>NZ_CP193792.1:0-3834119 GCF_050847365.1 Cupriavidus sp. TMH.W2
ATGCAAGATTTCTGGCAGGCGGCAGCCGCGCAATTAGAGCGCGAGCTGACGCCACAACAGTTCAAGACGTGGATCAAGCCGCTGGCGCCCGTTGCGTTCGATGAAGAAACGCACGCGCTGCGCATTGCCGCGCCCAACCGTTTCAAGCTGGACTGGGTCAAGAGTCAGTTTTCGGGGCGCATCACCGCACTGGCCTGCGAGTACTGGGAAGCGCAGGTCAGCGTCCAGTTCGTGCTGGACCCGGCCGCGTCGGGCCGTGCCGCTGCCTATATGCAGCCGGCCCAGCCCGGCATGGGCCCGGGCGGCATGGACGGCCACGCAGCACCGGGTACGGCCATGGCCGGCTATCCCGGCACCCAGCCGATGGGCGGCCAGCCCATGGGCCAGCATGCCATGCCCGGCCAGCCCGGCTATGGCGAGTACCCCGCCGCTGCCGGGTACGGCATGGGCCAGCCGCAGTATGGCAACCCGGCCGGCATGCCCTCCGCAGCCCCGGTCCCGGCGGGCCCACGCGCCCAGGGCCCCGGCATGGGCGGCCAGCACCCCGGCCAGCATCACCATCCGCAGCACGGCGCCGACATGGGCGAGATCGACGTGGTCCACATGGACCCCGCCGAGGCCAGCGCCCGCTCCTACCGCGTGCAGCCGCAGCAACCCCAGCAGCAGCCTCACCAGCAGATGGGCGGCAACACGCCGATGCCCGGCCACCAGCCCAGCGACACGGTGCATGAGCGCTCGCGCCTGAACCCGATCCTGACCTTTGACAACTTCGTCACTGGCAAGGCCAACCAGTTGGCAAGGGCCGCGGCCATCCAGGTGGCCAACAACCCGGGCAAGTCATACAACCCGCTGTATCTGTATGGCGGCGTGGGCCTGGGCAAGACTCACTTGATCCACGCCATCGGCAATTACATGCTGCTGGAGAACCCGCGCGCGCGCATCCGCTACATCCACGCCGAGCAATATGTGTCCGACGTGGTCAAGGCGTACCAGCGCAAGGCGTTCGACGAGTTCAAGCGCTACTACCACTCGCTGGACCTGCTGCTGATCGACGATATCCAGTTCTTCTCCGGCAAGAACCGCACGCAGGAAGAGTTCTTTTACGCCTTCGAGGCCCTGATTGCCAACCGGGCGCAGGTGATCATCACCAGCGATACCTACCCGAAGGAAATCAGCGGCATCGACGACCGCCTGATCTCGCGCTTTGACTCGGGCCTGACCGTGGCCATCGAGCCGCCCGAGCTGGAAATGCGCGTGGCCATCCTGATGAAGAAGGCCGCCGCGGAAAGCGTCAACGTGCCCGAAGAGGTTGCCTTCTTTGTCGCCAAGCACCTGCGCTCCAACGTGCGTGAGCTGGAAGGCGCGCTGCGCAAGATCCTGGCGTTCAGCAACTTCCACGGCAAGGACATCACCATCGAGGTGACGCGCGAAGCGCTCAAGGACCTGCTGACCGTGCAGAACCGCCAGATCTCGGTGGAGAACATCCAGAAGACCTGCGCGGATTTCTACAACATCAAGGTCGCTGACATGTACTCGAAAAAGCGGCCTGCCAATATTGCACGGCCGCGCCAGATTGCGATGTACCTGGCCAAGGAGCTGACGCAGAAGAGCCTGCCCGAGATCGGCGAGCTCTTTGGCGGCCGCGACCACACCACCGTGCTGCACGCCGTGCGCAAGATCGCCGACGAACGCAGCAAGGACGCGCAGCTGAACCACGAGCTGCACGTGCTGGAGCAAACGCTCAAGGGCTGATGGCGTGGCCCGCGCCCGGGCAACGCACAGGGCGCGAGCGCAACAAGCACCGTCATCCCCGCGCAGGCGGGGATCCAGTGACTTGTTGTCCCCCGCAGGGGGACTTTTAAAGACGCTGGGTTCCCGCCTTCGCGGGAACGACGTAGGGCAGTTTTGAAGGGCCGGCCCCTCGGGGCTGGCATACTGTAGGGTGTGCGCCACGGACATCCCGTGGCGCCTGGGGAATTAACGTCAGCGACGCCGGGGCAAGTGTCCGGAGAATGGCCACAGATAAGGCTTTGCGGTGAGTCGGGACGGGATGGCAAGTACGGTTTGCGCCAGCGTGGCTTTTTGTGCACAGCTGGCCCGCCGGCCGGTCCCGCCCCGCTTCACCGCAGCGGCTTATCCTTGGTACAATGGCACATTAACTCCTTGATTCCTAAGTGAATTCGGAGTTGTTTGCGTTCTGCGGTCGCCGATTACAAACGACGAAGGATAAATTCAATGCAATTGGTCAAAACCTCGCGAGACAACCTGCTGCGTCCGCTGCAAATCGTGAGCGGCATCGTGGAGCGCCGCCACACCCTCCCGATCCTGGCCAATCTGCTGATTCGCAAGTCCGGGTCCAACGTTTCCTTCCTCTCGACCGACATCGAGATCCAGATCACCACGCACGCCGAATGCGGCGTTGGCAGCGACAGCGTTGCCACCACCGTGGCCGCGCGCAAGCTGCTGGACATCCTGCGCGCCATGCCTGACGGCGACGTGGCCCTGTCGCTCAACGACAAGCGCATGACCGTGCAATCCGGCAAGAGCCGCTTCGCACTGCAGACGCTGGCTGCAGAGGAATTCCCGACCGTTGCCGAAGCCAGCGAATTCAACGCCAGCGTCAGCCTGCCGCAGAAGACCTTCAAGCACCTGCTGGCAATGGTCCACTTTGCCATGGCGCAGCAGGACATCCGCTACTACCTGAACGGCATGCTGCTGGTGGTGGAAGGCAAGAAGGTGATGGCAGTCGCCACCGACGGCCACCGCCTGGCCTACTGCGGCGTTGAGCTTGAGACCGAAGCCGTCGGCGTGGGCGCGCGCCAGGAAGTCATCATCCCGCGCAAGACCATCCTGGAACTGCAGCGCCTGCTGGAAGACAACGACGATCCGGTGCAGGTGCAGCTGGCCGCCAACCAGGTCAAGTTCACGTTCGCCAATATCGAACTGATCTCCAAGCTGGTTGAAGGCAAGTTCCCCGACTTCCAGCGCGTGATCCCCAAGGGCTACAAGAACGCCTTCGCCATCGACCGCGTGCGGCTGCAGCAGGCGCTGCAACGCACCGCAATCCTGACGACCGACAAATTCAAGGGCGTGCGCTGCATCCTCGACACGCACATGCTCAAGATCAGCTCCACCAACGCCGACCAGGAAGAGGCGCAGGAAGAGCTGGAACTCGATTACTCGGGCGACGCGCTCGATATCGGCTTCAACGTGACCTACCTGCTCGACGTGCTTGCCAACCTGAAGAGCGAGCAGGTGCAGGTCAGCCTCGGCGACTCGAATTCGAGTGCGCTGATTACCGTGCCGGAAGACGACAACTTCAAATACGTCGTCATGCCGATGCGCATCTGAGGACCGGTGACAGGACCATCTTGAGTCTGGCCAACAACATGACAATGTCCCAACGGTTGTCGTTCCCGCGCAGGCGGGAACCCAGCGACTTTAAAGACGCTGGATTCCCGCCTGCGCGGGAATGACACTGGTGGGACAAATGTTGTCGCGATGCAGGAACGCCGTATCAGGATTCAAACCGGAGCAGCAAACGGTACGCTACGACACCCGGCCCAGGCCGGGACGTCCTGGGGATAACCATCCCGCAGCGGGGGCAGGATCGAAACGACGATCCGCCCCTTTTGCCGTTTTTAGTAACCCGCCATGCGGACCCTTTCGCGCCCCGCCGCCAGCATGTCAGCCATGCCGGCCCGGCCCGAATTCCGCCATTGCCGTGAGTAGAAAGATATGACCGAACAGCAGAACCCGCAGCAGGAAAACACCTACGGAGCCTCTTCGATCCAGATCCTGGAAGGCCTGGAGGCGGTACGCAAGCGCCCGGGCATGTATATCGGTGATACCTCCGACGGCACCGGCCTGCACCACCTTGTCTTCGAGGTGCTGGACAACTCCATCGACGAAGCGCTGGCCGGCTACTGCACCGAGATCCAGGTCACCATCCACAGCGACAACTCGATCTCCATCGTCGACAACGGCCGCGGCATCCCGCCCCTGGTCAAGTTTGACGACAAGCACGAACCCAAGCGCAGCGCGGCCGAAATCGCCATGACCGAGCTGCACGCCGGCGGCAAGTTCAACCAGAACAGCTACAAGGTGTCCGGCGGCCTGCACGGCGTGGGCGTGTCCTGTGTGAACGCCCTGTCCAAGTGGCTGCGCCTGACCGTGCGCCGCGACGGCCAGGTCCACCTGATCGAATTCGCCAAGGGCGACGTGCAGAACCGCATCGTCGAGACCGTGACCGGCCCCGACGGCCAGCCCGTTGAAGTGTCCCCGATGAAGATCATCGGCGCCACCGACAAGCGCGGCACCGAAGTCCACTTCCTGGCCGACGAAGAGATCTTCACCAACGTCGAGTTCCACTACGAGATCCTGTCCAAGCGCATCCGCGAGCTCTCGTTCCTGAACAACGGCGTGCATATCAAGCTGGTCGACCAGCGCACCGGCAAGGAAGAAGACTTTGCCTTCTCCGGCGGCGTGAAAGGCTTTGTCGAGTACATCAACCGCTCCAAGAGCGTGCTGCACCCCAATATCTTCTACGCCAATACCGAAAAAGACGGTATCGCCGTGGAAGTGGCCATGCAGTGGAACGACGGCTACAACGAGCAGGTGCTCTGCTTCACCAACAACATCCCGCAGCGGGATGGCGGCACCCACCTGACCGGCCTGCGCGCCGCGATGACCCGCGTCATCAACAAGTACATTGAAGAAAACGAAGTCGCCAAGAAAGCCAAGGTGGAAACCACCGGCGACGACATGCGCGAAGGCCTGTCCTGCGTGCTCTCCGTCAAGGTGCCCGAGCCCAAGTTCAGCTCGCAGACCAAGGACAAGCTGGTCTCGTCCGAAGTGCGCCTGCCCGTGGAAGAACTCGTCGGCAAGGCCCTGAACGACTTCCTGCTGGAAACCCCGGGCGACGCCAAGATCATCTGCGGCAAGATCGTAGACGCCGCCCGCGCCCGCGAAGCCGCCCGCAAGGCCCGCGAAATGACCCGCCGCAAGGGCCTGATGGACGGCATGGGCCTGCCCGGCAAGCTGGCCGACTGCCAGGAAAAAGACCCCGCGCTGTCAGAACTCTTCCTGGTGGAGGGCGACTCCGCAGGCGGCTCCGCCAAGCAAGGCCGCGACCGTAAGTTCCAGGCCATCCTGCCGCTCAAGGGCAAGATCCTGAACGTAGAGCGCGCCCGCTTTGACAAGATGCTGTCCAGCCAGGAAGTGCTGACCCTGATCACCGCCCTGGGCACCGGCATCGGCAAGGACGACTACAACCTGGACAAGCTGCGCTACCACCGCATCATCATCATGACCGATGCTGACGTGGACGGCTCGCACATCCGCACCCTGCTGCTGACGTTCTTCTACCGCCAGATGCCCGACATCATCGAGCGCGGCTATGTCTATATCGCGCAGCCGCCGCTGTACAAGATCAAGCACGGCAAGGAAGAGCGGTATATCAAGGACGATGTTGAGCTCAATGCCTACCTGCTGAAGCTGGCGATGGAAAAGGCTGTGCTGGTGCGGCCGGATGGGTCGGAGATCAATGGGGATGCGCTGACGGAGTTGGCGCGGCAGTATCAGTTGACTGAGGGGGTGATTTCTCGGCTGTCACGGGTTGTTGATACTGATGCCCTGCGTGCTATTGCTGATGGGGTGGCGCTGGATCTGGACAGTGCGGCTGCTGCTGAGGCGTCTGCTGTGGCGTTGAAGGCGAAGTTGGCTGAGATGCATGCCAAGACGTTGATTGGGGCTGCTGTTAATGATGATGGCACCGCTGACGTCTACGCTCAGTTTGATGAGAAGACGGATAAGCATCGGTTGATGATTGCGCGGCGTCATCATGGGAACGTGCGGTTGTCGCATCTGGATGCGGATTTTGTTCATGGGGCGGATTACGCTGCGCTCTCCAATGCTGCTAAGACTTTCCAGGGGCTGACTCCGGAAGGGACTAAGGTGCAGCGGGGTGAAGGCGAGAAGCTGCGCGATCAGACTGTCAACGACTTCCACGGGGCTATGCAATGGCTGCTGGCTGAGGCTGAGCGTGGGGTTTCTCGTCAGCGGTATAAGGGTCTTGGTGAGATGAACCCGGGGCAGCTGTTTGAGACGACGCTTGACGTTACGCAGCGGCGACTGCTGAAGGTGCAGATTGAGGATGCTATTGCGGCCGACCAGATCTTTACCACGCTGATGGGGGATGAGGTGGAGCCGCGGCGGAACTTTATTGAGAGTAATGCGTTGGTGGCAAGGAATATTGATGTCTAACCCAACCTGTAGATAGACGGATAACCTGAGAAATCTGGACCCATAAGTTGAAAAATTTATGGGTCTTTTTTATTCATAGCTAAGATTTATGAAATCATCGCCGGTTCCTCTCAAAAAATTTCCACGCACATACGGCCGTCGATGTCTTCCAGTTCGGGTTGAGGCAAGGTCCCATCGAGAGCACGACGCACCTTAGAGCCCCCTGGGCGCCAATGCAGCTCCGTGCGCAACGTTCGTTCAGGTTGACAAAATCAAACGTTGTTTGTACGATTTTCGTACACCAACTCCCGCACTTGTGAGATGACCATGGCGAGTCTTGAAAACCAAATCAAAACGGCGTTGGCGCAATTCTGGGATGAGCATGCTTTGGTACCGGATGGGGGTGGACCGAGCACAGTCGACGAATTGCTTGAGCCAATTGAGTCCATGACCGCTGTGGAGGTGCTGGCCACTCTCGACAAGATTGTGGGTAAAAAGCTGCCAAACAGTGTCATTCAGGCCGGGGGGTACAAGACGAAGGAAGAGTTCGTCATTCGTTTGTCGGCCCGGGTTCTTTCGCATCTGGCGACCAAAAAATGAGCCAGGAAAAGTCAGACGCGGCTGACGAGCAACGTTTGCTCCTGGCCCAGCGGCTTAGAGAGGCGCGCGAGTATGTCGGCCTCTCTCAGGAGGAAGTCGCAATAGCTCTCGGCATATCAAGACCGGCAGTCACGAACATCGAAGCCGGAACCAGGAAAGTGGAAGCCGTTGAGTTGGACAAGTTGAGCCAACTGTACGGGCAAACGGTGCAATACCTGCTGACGGGCGAATCTTCGACTTCAGACGCGCGCGTAGCCTTCCTGGCGCGTGCCACTCATGGGCTGAGCGAGCAAGACATGGAAGAGTTGGGCCGCTTCGCCGACTTTCTACGCAGTTCCGGCAAGTCCAAACGTCGAGGCTCTTGATGGCACGTGACGAACTGTTGGAGGCTGCACGCCGCGCTGCTGAAGTCCTGGATGAATTCTCGGCAAGGGACCGCATCAAGGAAGGCTACACGCGCGTCGACCCGACTCAGCTCGCCAGTGAGGCTGACGTCACGGTCATGTTCCGGCCTTTGGATAGACTTCTCGGAGGGTTCCTGCGAGAGGGGAGCGAAGCCGGAGTCTTGGTCAATGTGCTGCGGCCCCGCGGGCTTGTGCACATGACCTGTGCTCACGAGCTTGGGCACTACTTTCTCGGCCATGAGAGCACTACCGATGAATCGGTAGACTTCGGGATAAGCGCCCAACTTGTCGAGCGGCAGGCAAACCAATTTGCGTATTCGCTGCTTGCACCCCGGTGGCTTGTCGTGGCCATCATGAAGCTAAAGGGCTGGTCCAAATCCCACCTTGAGGACCCTTCCGTCGTCTACCAACTCTCCCTGCGTTTGGGTATGAGCTTCGAAGCGATGACCTGGTCGCTCGTTCGCCTGCAGTTCATCAGCCAATATTCGGCGCAACGCACGCTAGCACGAAAGCCCAAGGCTTTGAAGCTGGATGCGCTGAACATCCAGGACGCCACCGTCAAAGTACCGGGTGACGTCTGGGTGCTCGACAAGTCCGACAAGGACCGCATCATCGAGCCCGCATCGTCGGACCGCTTTGTGGTTGACCTGCCAAACCATGCGGTAGCGGGCCATCTGTGGACAGTAGACGAGCTGCGCTGCGAAGGGTTCACGCTCGAGCCGTTTGTCCAGGATGCGCGGACTGTGACAAGGCGAAGCAGCAGTCCCATCGTGGTGGGCGGGCTGGGCAGCGGGACGATGAGGTACGAGCTCGCGCCGGTAGCGGAATCCAGTGATGCTTTCGCCAAATCCCATAAGCGTGCTGAAATTTCTGTCCATGAGACCACCCCGTGGTCCAAGGGAGCTGAAAGTCATGACACCCTGTCTTTCAGCGCCGAGTTTGATGACCTAAACCCCGACGGTGGGTTGTCGAGAGCCGAGCGTCAGCGCAGACTGGAAAGCGTGCGAGGTCGAGGATGATTGAAGTCGAAGTGAATCATTCTGACCGTCTGGGGCCCTCCCGCAACCAAGGTATGCGGCCCACATGCTTGGCGTTCACAACGTCAGACCTGAACGCCTTCGCCAATGCGACGTCGCATCTTAGCGTCGAGTACATGTGCCACTACGCGGCCAAGCTGGGACAAGACTGGCAGCCTGGTGATGGTTTCACCATGGAGCAGATTCTTGCGGCTGTCGCGAGTCCAGGACAGCCAGAGGAGGGCATCTACCCCTATCGTGGGGACTCGCACGACGCGCCGCTCCAGGTGCCGCCGAGCGATCTGATGCCCCTGTACGCCAGCCAGCCCAAGAGGCGCGATTTGTCGCTTTCCGAGGTTGTCGCTCATATCCGACAGGGGCATGCCGTAGGCGTAGTTGTGGCGGTCACAAAGTCACTGTTCTATCCTACTGACGGTATTGTCGAATTTGACCCTTATTTCATACCCGACCAGTTTCACGCAATGGTCGCCGTTGGCGTAGGGGCGCATCGCCAATCGAGCGAAACGCACCTCCTGCTCCGGAACTCCTGGGGCGATGGATGGGGAAGTCAGGGGCATGTCTGGGTGTCGGAGCGACATCTCCAGCTGCACATGCAAGAGGGATTCTTGGTGTAGAAAAATATGGCCGTTCTCTTCAACACGCATTCACGGGTGGTTCCTACGTGGCTCGCTGCAGCCCAGTATCTCGATTCAGCGCCAAAACGTAAGGCGCTGAATATTCTTCTCGAAATTGACGACCCGCTCGCGATTACGGACGAAGACAGGGGCGTGATGCAGCGGGTGGATGCCGCACTGGAGCCGCTCGACCTCACACTGCGAACCGTTGCGGGAACCATCTTTCCGTTGGATATGTACCGTCGCCATGAGCGACCAGCCTTTTACGATAAGTACAAGGAGATGCTTAAGCGTGGGAAGAAGCGGGGCTCCTGGGGTACTTATGCGCACCGGATGATTGAGAGACCGTCCAAGGATGGGAAAGGAACTATCAACCCGCTGGAGATGCTCGTCGAACGGTTGCGCGACGACGGACAGCCGGCCAAGGACAATGGTTCTATAGCTTCCTATACCTCGGCCTATGAACTCAGCATTCCAGACCCTGAAGTGGATTTGGCTGAGGCCGATGTCATGGCGGGCGAGGCTGAAGGTGATGTCCCGACGTATAACCCGGCTATTGATGGCCGCGAGTGGCTGGGCATGCCTTGTCTCTCTCACCTCAGCTTCAAGCGAGTAAAGGAAGACGATGGCCACGCGGTACACCTTACAGCGATGTATCGGTCGCACCACTACTGCGCTCGAGCGCTCGGCAATCTACTAGGCTTGGCGCAGCTCCTCTCGTTTGTCGCTAAAGAGGCTGAGCTCAAGGTCGGCACGCTTACCTGCCTTTCCTCGCACGCGGTGCTGGACGTTTCGGAGTGGGGTGGCGTAGCTAAGGCCCGAACTGTCTTGGGCCTTCCGTCAAAATAAAGCTGCTTGTGAGTTGGCGGCAGCAGAAGCAAGGCTGTCGCCGTATATTTCCTGCATGCCCCTGCGGAAGTCAGCAACGCCCCCGTAGCTGGGATGGCGAACACATTCAACGCTGACGCCAAACGCCCTCGCATAGTTCGCGGCATCCTGGCCGATACAGATGATTCGCCGGATGCCGAGCCACTTGAAGAGTGTGTGATTAAGTTCGGAAACGGCGGCCAACTCTTTCGCGGTGAATTTCCGGTTCGTCAGTGGGTCGTCAGCCTCGTGCGGATGGAACGGAAAGACGTTCCACAAGAGTGGGCGCCGCTCCAAGCGCTCCAAGATTGCCCAAATCTCGGCGGCAGTTCTTTCGGCCACAACCGGTCCTCTGGTCGCCTTATTGGCGGCGGCACCAGGGTATGACTGTGCAACTGCGCTGAGTCGTCGTTCATCAGTCAGTGCTAGCCCAGTGCGTCGTCCACCTCGATAACCTAGGTCCCGACCCATCCAAATCGTATCCACACCGAGCTGCTCGATAGCACTGAGATAGGTACGAAGATTTCTTCGGCGGACAGCGGGGCCGTCCGCGAGGTCGTGGACCTCGCAGCGGTTCCTGTAGGGATTAAATACACCATCCATTCCAATCTCGGATAGCGCGGCGACGAACGAACGGGGGGTCATGCTTCTTCTTTATTCATGTGGGGAGGAACAGCTCCGACAACCATCTTCCTCTTCGGGAGTACCAGTAGTGCTGGCTTCTCTTCATCCTTTATCTCGGAGAAGGTGATGGAGCGGTCGTTCATGTCTACAGTAACGTCGCCGCCTTCTGCCTGGCAAAGCTCACGGAAGACCTTGAAGCCCTCGAGGATGGCCTTCTCCCACTGCCAAAGAGGGCACTCGTAGACTTCATATCCCTTCACCATTTCCCGCACCTGTTTCAGCACGCCATACTCAAGTTTGCCGGGTGCAGTGTCGGTGAAATACTTGTGGCGATACGCGTGGTTGAATATCCAGGTGGCAATGCCTTCTTCAATAATCATCGCGCGAGCGCCATCTTCGTCGCGGTCGACCTGAGGATTGCTCTTCCGCTTCAGCTTCAACAGTCCACGTATGACTGGCGACCAGCCCAAGTGGGCGATGTACGCCAAGTGGAATACATCATGAAACCGATAGCCGTCAGGTTGAGTACGATTGTCAGTTAGCCGGTCACCGATGTTCACCCCCTTCATCTGCTGGATGACATAGGGGACGCCATCAGGTCCTTGCAGCTCGATGAACCGCATCGTGAACCTTCGCGGAAGCTGCTCGAGCTCCGAATAAGTGTTATCGAATAACGGCCGATAGGCGGTGCCTTCTCTGGGCCATCGCGATTCGAATTTCTGCAAATTTGCCTCGGCTACGCGGGCAAACTCGAGGTTGAATTGTGCACAGACAAGAACCATGTCCGCCAACAACGAGCCAAGCAGGTCGAGGCTCGAATGGCTTCCGAGGTCTTCTACGCTCGACACCGCCATCAGCTGGCCGCAATGCGAACCAAGTCCGCAAAGCGTGGCAGTCCTCGAATCTGCAGCAAGCTTGCTACGGCAGAACGCAATCAACCCGTCAAACTCGTTGAACGTCACGTTGCCTGTTGGCCGGGTGTGTTCTACTTCGAGCCGGCGCTGTAGCTCTTTCAGCGCAGTAAGGCCGATTTCGTTCAAGCTGTGATTGCACTCGATGGCGACAGTTGTCAGATACCAGAGCGCATCGCCAAGTTCTTCCGTTACATTAGCTTGTTCAGCAGGGCCAAGGTCTCGCTTCGATTTCTTGATGGCGGCCAGTATTCCGCCAACCTCGCCGAAGAAGCCGTATCGGAGCTGATTGAACGCCTCAGGGGTTCCCCTGAACTGATTCGAAGCAGATGCGCGCTCCTGGTACTCGAAGAGCGACAAATCCGGCTTGCTTGCAACTTCGTCCGAAATGAACACGACCGTGACCCTCCTAGCTGTTGTTTTCCTAGGACTGTGGCACAGCTTTCCTTTCCTCGCAAAGCTCGGCCTTCAGCTGCTTGGCGCAAGTGATGATGGTGCTGCGGTCACCCATCGAAGCGCCAAGCGCCAGAGCCTTGTCTCGAACGCTCACTGTGACGTCGTAATGAGGATAGACCGAACGTTCCTGAAACCAGGACCGACGTAGACCGAGCCGTTGAGCGAACTGGTGGAGCTCGGGCAGAGAGTCCGCAACCAGGTGGCACCACTGCTTGCCCCTCCAATGGATGCACTCATCGTCGACATAGATAGTCATGCTTGCCAATTTGCAAAAAGATTTGCAAAATAATATGCAAGATGCAAAGAAACCGCAAGTCAGTTGAGGAGGCCGAGAAGCTCGGTGGCGCTCTGCGCCAGCGGCGGAAGGAGCTCGGACTAACGCTAAATGACCTGGCATGCGCGTTGCAGATTGACGTTGGCCAACTGTCTAGATTCGAGCGGGCAGAGTTCAAGCTCGTGTCCAGGAATTTGCAAAGAGTTACGGAATTTTTGCAAATACCGACCACGAAAGAGCCGGATGATTCCGAAGTTGTTGTCCGGCAGTTTGCGAAGCTTCTTGGTCGCTCCGAAAGGCACCGGGCGGTTGCGATAGCGTTGGTTCGAGCACTACAGGAGCTTCGGTAAGGGAAGGTACAAGCCGACAGGAGCGCCCAGGGCTTCGCTCGGCCAGCTTGAAAATTGCCCCAACGTTGACTACGGTAACCAGGCGCCAGTGCAACGCTGACGTGCAGTCTAGAGACTGAACCTATCTTCGCAGTTGTGACCCGCCCGCGCGGGCAAGCCCTATTTGCGAGAGTGTATGTCGCGGGAGCGGGCGATGAGGCAGGCCATTTTCTCCAGGGTGCAGCCGGCAATAGACGGGTGGAGCGCGATTGAGTGTGCTTGCGCCCGCAGCCCGGCGATGAGCGCGAGCCCTGGTTGCCATAAGCGGTGTGGGTGCCGCCGGTCCGCCCCGCTACTCGCTTGAAGACCCGGGCGGCCGAGCGCGCTTTCACGTGCCATTTCGGTTCATCGACAAAGAGACTGGTGGGATGCGGCCGGGTCGACGCGCACTAGGAAACAAATGGCCAAGGCTGCACGATAGGGTGCCCTGGTACGCGATGGTGTGTATCCAGCGCATCCAGCCGATGTGCCGCGTAGTGTGAGGTCACGCAGTGCAGGTGCCGCTGGCTCCCCGCTTCGAATCGACTCCTCTCGCATCCGGAGACTGGATAAAATTGCCTTGCCCAGCAGGCAGTTTTTGGGAGGGAGGTCATAGACGGTGACTGCGTGTACTTATGGGATGGCTTTTTCTTTCGACGCCTCAGGAAACCTTCCTGGACTGGCTACGAACAGGGGTTCTCAGCTTGCGCATCGTGCTTTCTCGCGTTGTGCGTCAGGGGCGGCCGGGAAGCCTTATCTGGTAAGGCAAGGTTTCTCAAGTTATGCGTCCATCTACAGAGCGCTCAAGGTCAGACAAAAAAACCAGCCCTAAGGGCTGGTTCTTTAGTGCAGCTTCACTGGCTCAAGTCCACGCCGAAATATGTCGTTGTTCAGATCGAGCGTAGAGTGCGCATTCGAGGTTTCTTAAGGAGCATGGCCGGTGCACAAGGATTTGAATGAGATAACAACTGGGGTGAATCTCAGCGCAGCGGGTAGTGACCAGGCAGCTTCCCCTAGTTCATCCATCGCACGCATAAAGGACGCCTATAAAGAGATTATAGGGCTCTCCAAGGATACGTTAGACGTAGCTTGGAAAATTGCTCCGCTTGCATTAATGCCGGCGGCGCTGTTGCTATGGAGCCATCTTAACGTTATTGGCTGGACAGAGCTGTTCCAAGAGTCTGCTATGTCGGGGGGTGGCTTAATCTTTCTGTTCTCCACGGCCGCGCTAATAGCTATAGCTGTAGCGTTTCAGGTCATTGTCCCTTCCATTTTTATGCTCATGGGCCTGTCATTCTATGAATATGAAAAGCCAATTCCTCAAGGAATCATGGCATTGTATCTCTGGACCTTGTTGGGATGGCTTGGTGGACTGGCGTTGATCATCGCCTTCGATTTCACCGATGGTTGGCCTGTTGCAGCGCTGACCATCTCCGTGGCGCTCACCCTGGCGTTTGCCAAGCGTGAACATCTAAAGGGTGAGAAGGAAGTACGAACTATTTGGTTGATGGCGAGAATTGTCGGTGCTTCGCTGATGGCCAGCATTACTATGTTAGGGACATGTGTCCCGTTGCTTCTCGCAATTAGATTTTTGGCGCAATATGAAGAGGTAGGTGTTTGGGCGAAGATTTTTGCTTTTTTTATATGTGCAGCTGCTTCTGTAGTGAGTCTGCTGCCGGGATTTGCTTATCTGCAAGGAAGAACGAAACACGCTGGTATTCATCAGCCATTGAAGATTACAGTGGTTGGGTTTTTGATATCCATGTATGTGCTTTTTTCGGTAGCGATATACTTCGCGCCAGTTTCTTCGACCATACTTCGGCTAGCAGGGGTGTTCAGCAATGAGCCACAGACATTTCAGGTCTTGCAGCCAACTCTAGCTGACGCCATTTCCGTCGTCGGCTTGCCCACCAATACGAGCGGCAACGGCATTTTTGTTAGTGCTTATCGACGATACAGCTTTGGAGGGACGCTCCTGCTTTGCCGTAGTCGATATGACGAACGTGCGTCTAAATCGTCCATAAGTACGAGGGACGAGCGCGTGAAAGCAAACGAAGCTGCGCGTATTGCAGCAGGCTCCCATTGCGTACGAGCGTTGGCTAATGAAGTCCGGCCGCTTAGGGGATAGGCCCCGACGCAGTGGAGGGGCCGGGGCCTGACGAAAACAAGCAATTCGCAGCCTCATCTGTTTCATGAAGTTGCACGGGACTGTCAGAAATTCTGTGCTTAGGGCATGACAAGTTGCTAAGGAAATCGAATGGACACCTCACGCCTGTGAACGGTGGACACGGTGAGCGGCTTACAGCGTGACTGGGTCTCTGCCTCAGACTCAGCACGGTGGCTGCGCGCCGGAGCCGCGTCACCCCCCAAAGTCTTATGTCTCAGAGGGCCGGCATGTCCCACATCCGCTGGCGCCTATTTGCTTATCTGCAAGCACGACATCGAGCCCGAACCGCGTGCCGACTGGCCAAGCCGTACGCATTGCGCTCGAACACTGCACCTGAGCCCGTCGACAGAATCAGTTTCGCAGTCAGGCTTCATTGTCGAGTAGATCCTTGCTGTACATACGAAGCAACGCTTGCTCTTCGATCAAGATTTTTTTCTCCAGAAGGCGCCCCTTTCGTTGCGATAGTAGCTTCCGTAAAGGACTCCGTTTTTCGGAAGCATGCCCGTGATGCAAGCGTTGATGACAGGTCGGGCAAAGCGCAATGATATTCGCTGTAATGTCGAGAGAGAATTGAAAATCGCCCTGCCTGCTCAGGGGTATAAGGTGATGCGCCTCGACGTACGGTACGTTCTTCGAGCTGGATTTGAATGTTTGGTGTTCGGGGAACAGCTCGCACCGGTAGCCTGCACTCTTGACTGCCTCAGCTGCCACCAATGGATCTCGTGGATATTTCCAGGAGCCACCGTTTGCCTGCTTCGGCGAGGCGGGTACACCTCCTGCAGGTTCGACAAATCGCGGACTATCTTTTTTTGTGGTCGCTGTTGCTTTTTCAAGCACTGCTTGCTGAAACTGGGTTTCATTGACCGGCACCAATGCCTGCAGACTCGGACCGACCCTGTTCGCCAGCGTATCGTAGTGCCCGAGCAGTGATCTGAAGTCTGATTCTAGGCTGCCGGGCGTTGGCAGTGCGGAGAAATCGTATCGAAAGCTCTCAATTGCCCCTCGCTGGTAGCCTTTACCTAAAGCCCTGCTGGCCTTTAGGTCGATTGGCCCCTTAATCGTGCCAGCAGCCGGTACAAAGGCCTCTAAGGCTAGCTCAGCCGCCCCCCTAAGCTTGTGAAGTGCCACCTCCAGCCCATAGGTGTTCTTCAGAGTTGTAACCCCTTGATTGAGGCTCAGATAACACGACTTCATGTCCTCTGAAAAGAGAAGGACGATGTAGTACCCGTTCTGTGCCGATGTTGTGATGTCGAGGTTGAATATGCCAATCCAAGGAACGCCGGCGATATTCCCTTGACCATAGGAGCCTTCGACCTTGAAAGCTTCACGCCGCTCCACTCTCTCCAATACGTCAATGAAGAACTGAGGTAGCGTCTTGCTGATACTTATCTGATCCGGCGTATTAGCGTTTCGAGCTTTACCGCCAAGAGCGGACTTAGTCGCCAGATAGTTCTCCATGACTACAGACAGGGATTGCATCAGCCTTCTTTCGACATCGTAGAAAGCTTAAGAATATAGCGGAATCCGATGGCAGAATCGGAAATTTCTACTGGCTGCCGAGGAATCATCCATTTCCTTGCTGCAGATTCCCTTGTCAGATTCCGCGTCAAACTCGGCAAGGGTGTCAAAATTCCTTGTAATGACGGAAGGAGCTCGGTAGTTCGAAGCTTCCTGGCAAGCATGTGAAGGACCGTACTTGGGCTTTACACATGACGGGCGGAAGGCCTCTTTGAGAGTTCGCTGCATTGTTCCGTGCGGATTGCCGTTGGAAACTGGCAGTGTCACCACAGCAATGGCTGACCAGGTTTGACAGCCTGACCCACGTACACCGGACGAGCAGCGAAGCGGTATCCTCTCGTCTTTCGCCTACGTACGCCCCTAAAGGGCGGGCTGCGGCGGGGGAGTCTTCGGGCTCGCCGGTGGTACGTGCCGGTCTGTCAACCCTGCTTCGTGCTCGCCCACCCGATTGACAGCGGACGACGAGCCTCCATCATTCACGTACGGAGGTCGCAATGACTAGCACCACCCCGGCTCCCCAAGAGCCCACCCTCGCCCAAAAGCAAGCCCAACTAGCCGAAAACCTGGCCAAGATCGACCGCGCCCAGGCCCGCCGCCAGGCCAAAGCCGCCCCACCCCCGCCCAGCAAAGCCGTCACCCTCGAGGACCACATCCTCGAAGCCACTGACGACATCCTGCGCGTCAGCGCCGGCATGCAGTCCCTCCTGACCTTGCTGGAGCTGCAGAGCGACACCATCCCCCAAAGCATCGGCCTGCACGCCCTGCTTTTGCCGCTCAGGCAACAGCTGATCGAGAGCGCCGACCGCCTGCAGGCGCTGGTCTGACGAGGCAGAGCCTGCTTATCCGCCCAACGGATGAGCAGCGCTGAAAAGCAAACGGCGCGAGCCAACTGGTCTCGCGCCGTTTGCATTCTGGTGCGGTGGCATTCAAGTCACGGCACTCACATAGGCCTCGAACGCACTCGCCTCCACCGGCGGACAAAAGAAGTGCCCTTGCCCGTAGTCGCAGCCGGCAGCCAGCAGGATGTCGCGCTGCGACTCGGTCTCGACGCCCTCGGCAATCACGCGGATGCGCAGCGCATGCGCCATGCTGATGATGGCGCGGCACAAGGCCACGTCGTCCGGGCCCCGCGTCAGCGAGCGGATGAAGGACTGGTCGATCTTGATGTAGTCAATGTCCAGGCGCCGCAGGTACGACAAGGACGAGTAGCCGGTGCCGAAGTCGTCGAGCGCGATCTCGATGCCGGCCGCCTGGAAGCGGGATAGCTGGTCCATGACATCGGCGTTCTGCTCCATCAGCGAGCCTTCGGTGATCTCGATGACAAGGCTGCCCACCGGCACGTTCCTACGCTCGATCATGCTGGACCAGGACTCGGGCCCGCTCGCAGGCGCGCTGAACTCCACTGGTGATTTGTTGACCGAGATCTGGAAGCCCTTGCCCAGCAGCACCTGCCAGCGCGCAAGCTGGTCCAGCGCTTCCGTCAGCACCCAGCGGCCGATGTCGATGATGAGGCCGGATTCCTCCGCAACGGCAATGAAATCGGCCGGGTGGATCGGCCCGCGTACCGGATGATCCCAGCGGATCAGGGCCTCGGCCTTGCAGACCTTGCCCGTTTGCAGATTGACAATGGGCTGGTAGTGCAGCGCGAACTGCCCGGACGCCAGCGCCGTGCGCAGGTCCTGCGTGATGCGCAGGCGCTCCCTCTCCGCCTGGAGCAGCGCCTGGGTGAAGACCTTCCAGCGATTCCGGCCCTCCTCCTTGGCGGCAAACATCGCCTGGTCGGCGCACACCAGCAGGTCCTCGGCGTTGTCGGCGTCCTTGGGCCAGGTCGCCACGCCGATGCTGGCCGACACCACCACCAGTTCGCCGGCCAAGCGATAAGGCGCGGCAATCCGCTCCAGGATGGCCTGGGCAATGCCCCCGGCAACGCTGGCATCGCCCACCGCGGGCAGGATCACGGTGAACTCGTCGCCGGCCAGCCGCGCCACGGTATCCGACGCGCGCACCGATGCCGCAATGCGCCGCGCCGCCTCCAGCAGCAACAGGTCGCCCTGGTCGTGGCCGAGGGTATCGTTCACCTGCATGAAGCGAGTATGGTGGCATTCCGCAAGTCCGGAGCTTCAATACTCCCTCAACACCCAGCCACTAATCGCCGCGAAATACTCACGGAGCCAGGCGTTATACCGAAGGTAGAGCGGCGTTCCAGCCCCGACTCCGGCAACCTCCCCGAATCCTGCCTTCCGGGCAATCCGCAGCGCCCGCTGTACATGGAAATCGCTGGTCACCACCACAATGGGATCGGCGGCGGCGACGCCCTGCTCTTCAAGCAAGCGCCGGCTGAACACCAGGTTCTCCTCCGTGCTGGCATTGAGCTGTTGAAAGGTGATCTCGGCATTCCCGGACCGGCCCAAGACAATGCCGGGACATTGGCCGCTTGCGTCCAGGCGCATGGACAAGTCTGGAGCAATCCTTTGCGAGGAGACGATCAGAGATATGGGGCGCAAATTCTAACGGCCTCTGAATTCGAAAGAAGGACAACTTTAAGGGGCGGCCTATGGATGCACGAACTAACGTTGGGTACATCTTGGTATTGGCAAACGCGGTCTTAGCGATGGGAGCGGATTGAAGCCCAAGGTAGAGCGAGTCACCGCGGCCAACGGTGCCTTTGGCGTCTGCATATGCATTGTGCACACAGGGGCGGATTCGGACTCTTTTCAGTCGTTAGAGGTGAACAGTTGAGCTCTCCTTCACACCTTCGGTCTTGCGGGCACGTCCTCCATACCTCGCCAGATCTTTACATCCTCGTTCGCTATCAGCCAAAGGCAGATACGCCGAACTACTGTCGCGTGTCATGTGAGTACATTGACCATGAGAACCGAGGCGAGGGAAATGGCATGTCTGTCTACCTCTCGCCATTCGATGCCTACATCGCTGCCGCGTTTCTCTCCAAGTCAGGCGAGCAGTACCACGCCATTCCTGCCTATGAGTTTGACCCGCGTGAGCTCATTGAGGACAACGGCGGCAGGCTGCATTACTTCCTGCATTGCGGATGGGGGGCGAGTGACCGGCAACTGGTCACTCGGCGAAAGGGAGGCCTTGTTGGCTTATATGGCATGGATACAGTCAGGGTGTCACCTGAAGCCATGAAGGCCGTCGACTTGAATATCAACAGCAAGGACCTCGCACACTATGTCCGGATGCGAGAAAGTGCGGGACTGTTTGCGCACGCCGAATGCCATAACCGGGTATTGGCTCTTGACGAGCGGCAGCGCATGCAGCATGTCGCGCGGGCTATCGAATTAATGCCCGGCACGGTTCCGGTAGGCTGCGATATCAACCAGTTGGCAATGTACGATTTCGATGCCGCGCAATGGCACTTCGTCCCAATCGACGTCTTCACTTCCAACACAGACAACATGGAGTCGTAATGCCTGATATTCGCTACGCGCTTCGAAACGGGGATAAGACCAGTACCGGAGGCACGCTTGTTGCCACCGGCCATAGCATGTTTCATCATGGCCTGACGGTCGGTGTTGAGGGTGACTATGCGACGTGCCCGGCCTGCAAGGCTGGCGGGCCAGTGATGAACGACTGCTGCCCATCGTTCAACATACACGGGAAGCAGATCCTGGTAAGCGGTGCCCGCGTCTATTGCAAGTGTGCTACGCGGCCACTGGTCATACACTCGCAGTCCGACTTCAGAATTGAAGTGAGCCGAGGGAGTCAGCACGCGTCGCCGCCTTACTCGGCAGGGTTGAGTTCCGACGTAGCTGCGACTAGTCACGACACGCAGATCATTGAGCAGTACTACGAGCTTGTTGATGCCGACACGGGTGGACCTGAGTCCGGCTATCGATATGACTTGTTCATTGAGGATCAGCGGGTTACCCAGAATGCTGCATTTAGCGGGACGACCGCAGCAGTGGGCGGCGATGTCGCAGTGCGCATCGTCATGTGGCTGGACAAAACTATCGAAGCGCGACCATGACAGAATCTTCCAAACTCACTTCGGAGGAGCGCTTGCTGGCAGCCATTGCCTACGGCGAATCCTCCACACGCGACCAATATGAAGAGATGGCGGCGCTGGCAAGCGTTATGGTTCGTCAAATGAAGGCGCGCGGTTATTCATCAATTGACGCCTTTACAACAAAGGATAAAAACTTTTCCTTTGTGAGAACAGATGGCAACGCGCGCTACGCCAGGTTGATGAAGTCCGTGGAAAAAGTTATCGAAAAGAGTTCGGCCATGTCGGATGCGGTTAGGGCCGCGAGAAATGCATTCTCTGGAGGTGTGGACTACTCGAACGGCGCGTACTTTTGGGACGGAGCAGACATCAAGTCAAACTACAAGAATCATGCGAAGGTGAAGTCCGGCATTCACTTCACGGATCCGGCACACAATATCTACGGAATCAGTGGGTCAGAGAAAACAAAGATTCTGTATAAGATCGCCAAGAAGAAGGTCAACGGACACGTCAAGACTGTAAAGGAGGAGGTTGGTCGCTACTCCTGGGCCTATGAGTCTACTGCCGCTGCGGGGGGCACTATCTTTTGGCGCTACGGCCAAGACTGGGTTACTGCCACTCGCGCTAAGGAATACAAATGATGCGATCTACTCTCATGCCTTTGCTCCTCACGCTGTCAGTTTCCGCTCACGCGAAACAGGTGTCCGAGGCGGTCATCGATAGCTGCCTCCTATTCGACAGATCGACTGACGCTTCGATCTCGATCAGCCCAATTGAAGGGGATGCGAATCTGATCGACGAGATTACTGTGCCCGGCTACCAGCTGTTTTCCCCTGGAAGTGACAGCAACAAGCTTCGGATAGGCTACGCAACCAGCAAGCGCGGAAGCAACGACTACATCTTTGTCGGGGCGCGTCGCGGATTCATCATGCGAGCGGTCGCTGTGGGAAGGTTTCAACCGTCAAGAGTTGAGGAACCGAGCCTTGCCGCTTACGCTGTGCTGCGCCAGCGTGGGCAGCGATATGTGTGTGTGATGGAAAGCAATGGAAACGGCAGCGCCGCTTTCGTGAGATCGGCCTTTGTGGGGCGAATTCCAGCATCGAAGGGCTCCACGATGAAGCTCTACTACAAGATGGCAGATGTGAAGAAGTTCAGGGCATTCAATGAAGGGCCGAAATAGCGGCCATGATGAAGCGAGTCCTGCTGCCATTCACGGCGGCGTCGGCCATTGCCTGCACGTCCTGCTTACCCGCCCAACGGATGAGCAGCGCTGAAAAGCAAACGGCGCGAGCCAACTGGTCTCGCGCCGTTTGCTCTCTGGTGCAGTGGCATTCAAGTCACCGCACTCACATAGGCCTCGAACGCCCTGGCCTCCACCGGCGGGCAGAAGAAGTGGCCTTGCCCGTAGTCGCAGCCGGCAGCCAGCAGGATGTCGCGCTGCGACTCGGTCTCGACGCCCTCGGCAATTACGCGGATGCGCAGCGCATGCGCCATGCTGATGATGGCGCGGCACAAGGCCACGTCGTCCGGGCCCCGCGTCAGCGAGCGGATGAAGGACTGGTCGATCTTAATGTAGTCAATGTCCAGGCGCCGCAGGTACGACAAGGACGAGTAGCCGGTGCCGAAGTCGTCGAGCGCGATCTCGATGCCGGCCGCCTGGAAGCGGGATAGCTGGTCCATGACATCGGCGTTCTGCTCCATCAGCGAGCCTTCGGTGATCTCGATGACGAGGCTGCCCACCGGCACGTTCCTGCGCTCGATCATGCTGGACCAGGACTCGGGCCCGCTCGCAGGCGCGCTGAACTCCACTGGTGATTTGTTGACCGAGATCTGGAAGCCATTGCCCAGCAGCACCTGCCAGCGCGCTAGCTGGTTTAGCGCTTCCGTCAGCACCCAGCGGCCGATGTCGATGATGAGGCCGGATTCCTCCGCAACGGCAATGAAATCGGCCGGGTGGATCGGCCCGCGTACCGGATGATCCCAGCGGATCAGGGCCTCGGCCTTGCAGACCTTGCCCGTTTGCAGATTGACAATGGGCTGGTAGTGCAGCGCGAACTGCCCGGACGCCAGCGCCGTGCGCAGGTCCTGCGTGATGCGCAGGCGCTCCCTCTCCGCCTGCAGCAGCGCCTGGGTGAAGACCTTCCAGCGATTGCGGCCCTCTTCCTTGGCGGCAAACATCGCCTGGTCGGCGCACACCAGCAGGTCCTCGGCGTTGTCGGCGTCCTTGGGGTAGGTGGCCACGCCGATGCTGGCCGACACCACCACCAGCTCGCCGGCCAAGCGATAAGGCGCGGCAATCCGCTCCAGGATGGCCTGGGCAATGCCCCCGGCAACGCTGGCATCGCCCACCGCGGGCAGGATCACGGTGAACTCGTCGCCGGCCAGCCGCGCCACGGTATCCGACGCGCGCACCGATGCCGCAATGCGCCGCGCCGCCTCCAGCAGCAACAGGTCGCCCTGGTCGTGGCCGAGGGTATCGTTCACCTCCTTGAAGCGATCCAGGTCGATGAACAGCAGCGCCAGCACATCCTCCGTGCCGCGCGAACGCCCGATCTCCTGTTCCAGCCGGTCGAAGAACAGGCGGCGGTTGGGCAGATCCGTGAGCGCATCAAAATTCGCCTGGTGCCGGATGACTTCCTCCGCCTGGCGCTTCTCGGTCATGTCATGGATCAGCGCAACGCGGCGGCGCTCGCCATACGCGTGGGCCAGGTAGGTATCCACGGTCAGGTAGGCGGGAAACTCGCTGCCGTCCTTGCGGCGAATCGAGAATTCGCCGCTCCATCTGCCCTTGGCTGCCACGGTGGCCCGCAGGCGCTCGACCAGCCCTGCCGCATTGCCTGCCCCGCTGACGCTATAGCCCGAGCGGCCCTTGATCTCCGCGACTGTATAGCCGGTGGCGGCGGCAAAGGCCGGGTTCACGTCGATGATGGTGCCATCGAGCGAGGTCACCACCATGGCCTCGCTGCTGGACGAATAAACCAGCGAAGCCAGCCGCATCTCCTCCATATGGCGCCGTCGCTCCGCCATGGAGCGGCGCAGGCTGTAGTACAACAGGCCAAGCAGCAGCGTGGAAGCCATGGCACCGGCCAGGGAAACGCGGCGATAGACCTCGTAGGGCGCCAGCACCAGGCTGACGGACTCGCCCACCACGAAATTGAGCCCGAACTCCGGCACACGGTAATAGCCGAAGACCCGCTCCACGCCTTCGGAACCCGACACCGCCCGATAACTACCAGATTGGGGCGACCCGCTGGCCAGGTACGGCCTGTTGCTGACCGCCCTGGCCAGCGAGCCCTCCAGGGCCGGCACGCGCGCAATGACCTGGCCGGACGTCTTGATGACCGATGCCACTTCGCCATCGCGGTTTGTGAACGTCTGCGCAAAGCTGGCGAGCTGCTCCGGACTGACCGACACCACGATAACCCCGTCGAAGCTGCCCGCGCGCAGGATGGGGCGCGTGAACTGGATCGACCATTTGCGCGAGACCTTGCCCTTTACCGGGTCGCTGATGAACAGCATGTCGCGCCCGCCCGCGACCTGATGGACCCGGAAATGCTCGCGCCCGCTCAGGTCCACCTTCTCGCCGGGGGCGGGCGGGGCGATGGACGAGTAGAGGAGCAGGCCGTGCTTGTCGATCACCGACACCTGGAACGACAGGTCCACCACCAGGTTTTCCCGCTCATGCACCATCTCGATGAACCCCGCCTGGCCGACCAGCCAACTGGCCCGCAGGTCAAGGAGGAACTCGGACAGCCGCAGGATGCTGGATTTGGAGTACGCGCCGAACGCCTGGGCCTCCGCCTGGGTACGCTCCGCCGCGTCGTGCAGCAAGCGGTCCCGCTCGCTCACGAGCTGAAACGCCGCGAACGCCCATGTTGCAATTAACCACGCCGCCGCGCCAAGGTTCAACGGGGAAAAGACCTGGCGCAGGCGCTGCAGCGCCTTGCCATATCGGGTGGTCGAGCGTTCTGGCATCAAATGGGTATCGCAGCGCAGCGAGGAATCGACATCGATAGCAGGCTAGTCGAGGTTAGCGAACGCGACAAGCAGTACGCACTCTAGTCGCGTGCTCACTGCGTGGGGAGCTGGGCCGGTGTGTGCCGAGAGCGGCACGTTGTGGTCATGGCTCGCTCGCGGATGCAAGAGGGCGGGTAACCAGTTCAACGCTCAGAGCCAGTTTTCTTATAATCCGGTGGAATATTGTGCGGCACTTGCGCGTGCGGATAGAATAAATCCGGCAGTTTATGCGGTATTTAACCGCATGCTCTGTATGATCAGATCTGGCATGATCGAAGACGCGCATAGGCTGGCATCCGCTCTCATTTTTATTTCCCCGTCTATCTCACGAGAGAGCATGATTTCGCCATATAAGAAGGGAATGACATCTTCCGTATGGGACATATATGATTATTATATTGACTGTGACGAGAAGTTGAGATTGATCCTCAAGATCCCAGATGAGAAGCATGTCATCGAAGTCGGTGAGCGACTTACTCAAATGAACGAGATCCTACCTGAAGCCGACTTGGCATTATTTCAGGAGCTTGGCCACTTAGTGGTGCAGATCGTTGTTTTCGACGACAAGGGTTCGAGCGACATGGGCGCGGAGTCTGCAAGTTCGTTTGCCTTGTGGGGTTCCGTGCTGGTTAATATGCGCCGCTCGGTTCACGAACTGTACTTCCTCGAAGCTCTTTTGCATGAGTCAGCCCATCTGTTGTTGTTTGCGCTCTGTCAGGATGATCCGGTCGTCACGAACTCGCGGGATGAGCGCTTTGTTTCGCCATTGCGGAGCGACCTCCGCACAATGGACGGCCTCTTTCATGCAGCATACGTGACGGCCAGAATGCACTATGGCCTTTCAAAACTGAAGGAGTGCAAGTCAATCGGTGTAGGACTAGCTGGGCTCATTGATGAGCGGTGTGCGGTTCGCCAGAAGCAGTTTCAAGATGCGACTGACGTTATTCGCCGCTACGGCAAGCTGACGGGGCATGGTCGCGACATCATTAACTCGGCGCTTAGTTGCATGGGTGAGCCATTGATTGGTGAACTTGCTGCAGCATAGAGGCAGCAATGTTACCGACTTTCACTTTGACGGCGGAGGCAGTGGAGTCTTTTCGCACTTCCGGGTACCTCCAGGCGGCTGCGCCGTTCGGCCCCTCTCTGTCGGACGCACTTCTGAAGTTCTATGTCTCCCATGCCGAGCAAGCCGTCTGGGTCGCTCACTCCCCAGACAGCGGCCGGTTCGCCAGGAAAGACCGCTTTGATCCGGAGCTTGAGAAATTGCGGGAGCGAGCCGACCTATACATCGTCGAGAACGTATTTTCGTACTGTTACCGGTGTCTAGATATAGTCCGATTTTCTAGGTTTCCTGCTGTTGAGGCCCTCCTGTCTGTCATGCAGAGTCAAGAAACGCTAGGGATACTTCAATCTATCAGCGGATACAGGCTTGGTCGGGCTCGTTTCGTCGGTATTACACATTACGAACAGGGTGACTTCCTCGGGCCGCATGCAGACAGGAGCGGAGCAGACGGAGCCAAGGCGATCGCGTTCAGTTACTGCCTGGCCGCGCCTTCCTATAGCGAGGGTCATGACGACGGAGCTTTAATCTATAGGCGGGACCACCCCGAACCGGACCTTGCCTTAAGGCCAACCGCAGGCTCGTTCATCATCTTCGACGTGCCTAGGATGGGCGTTCATTATGTGGCACCCATACTTCGCAAAAGTGAAGCACGCATCTCATTGGTCGGATTCTATTATTTCGCTGAGGATTAGATTGTGGCTGATGCCCACTCAGCAGTCTCCAGCGAGAGTGTTGCGACCGCATGGTTTCAACACACACAAGCCTTTGTGCTCGCTTCAGAAAAAAGAGTATTGTTATTGATAATTGCCCTGGGTCGCCTAGGAGCCTCGATTCTCGAACTCCTGATTCCAGTATTGTTAGGGCGAATGGTCGAGACTGCTCGAAGCGCTGGAGGGGCAATGGATTGGGAAGTAATTTTTACTTACGCCTTGATCAATGTATGTTTACTCGTTGTCATCTTCTGCCTTCGTTTCCATTGCACTAGGGCTTGTGACACTATTAGCATGCAGGTTATGCTCAAGCTTATACGGGATTCTGTGCAACCTGATGCTGGGGTGCTATCCGTTCCCGAAACGTCCAGTGCCGTGTCCGTGAGAGTAATACTGCGGGCGGCATGGGCCACACAGGCTCTGGGTCAGATCGTAATTAACAGGCTTCTCCCCAGCCTGGTAATGGCCATAGGACTAATTGTTCTATTCTCTGCAATATCAATCCCCATCGGGGTGATATTGGCTGTTTGGGTGCTCGCGTTCCTATTTTTGAGCATTTTTTGTTGCGGGCGCAACATTTCGAATAGGGCTGGCCACGCGCTCGGTATGGACGCTTCCATCAGCGCCGTGCTCCTTTGCTGCCTTGAATCGACCGCTGCGCGTGGGTGTCCAGGCGATACCGAAGCTGCCGATATCGAAAAGCATGTCTGTTCATGGAGAGCCTCAACTTTGCATTGGCTATTCGGCATTACCAGGGCGTCTACGATACAAATGTCCTTCGTCATGTCTGGGCAAGTGGGTTTCTATTTCGTTATATTTTTTCTATGGTCCCGTGGCGCGATTACAGATGGCCAGTTGGCGATGTCATTGACAAATCTGGCTATTGCGTTCGGGCAGTGGAGGGATGTGGGCATGCAACTTCTGCAGCTCCAACAAGCATGCGACCCCCTATCGGCGCTGGTCGCCCATCGGCGAGCCACAGCACGCATGCTTTAGATTCGACAACCAGCTAGAGGAGCCACCGGTATGCGCAGAGGGAAGCGTCCCTCCAGGACAGGGTTGTTAGATGATAGGGTGTTGGGGCTGGCCGACAGGCTCTACGAGTTGGTCTGCGCCGCCGAGGCCGAGCCCGGGCGATGGCAGTTCTGCCCCGGCAAACGAGACCTCCTTCGAGGACTGTTCGACCTTGCCTCATTCTGTGACGAGGTCAGTGCCGTGGCGCGTGTTTTGCACCGGGATGGCGAACCGTTCCCGCTCCTGCGTATCATGGATAGGAACGGTTACCACCGGAAGGCTGAATTTTGCAGTGATGTGCAGGATGGAGCCGGGCGTCTCCATTCAGAGCTTGATTTAATGCGTGTGGGACAACTATATATGCAAGGGGCCACTCTGAATCTCAATCAGTGCGAGCGGTATTACCGACCTGCGCGTATTCTTTGCGGGCGGATGTCTACCTTGTTGGAATCCCCGGTTCAAGTCAATGCATACCTTGTCTGTGGAGACCGACCAGGGTTCAACCCGCATTTCGATTCCCACGATGTTATCGTGTTGCAAGGCCATGGACGCAAGCGTTGGCTTCTCGCAGCAGAATCCACTGGCCCCTCGATCGATGGAGTGCAGCCTGCACTCGACTACGAGTACGTGCTTGACGAAGGCGACATCCTCTTTGTGCCAACCGGGCTGTGGCATTCCGTGGAGGCCATTGGTGAGCCTTCTCTTCATTTCACGGTCGGCATTCACGCGGAAGCGCACGCTGGCTCAGCCGTGCTGACTCGGCACTACGATCAGCTCTCCTTCCGCGATCTGATATTGAGGAATAGCTAGAGTGACCTGGTCAATCATTGCCCGGGACCCGGCATCAGGCGAACTTGGTGTATGCGTGGCATCGAGGTTCCTCGCGGTCGGCGGCTTGGCAATCTACGGCGACGGACGCTACGGCGTTGCGGTCGTGCAGTCACAGATCAACCCCTTCATAGGCTCGCGAATACTCGCAACCCTTGCCCGCCAGAAGTGGACCGCCGAACTCATGAAGGGGCTCGGAAGTCTCGCAGATAGAGCGGACCGGCAATTTCATGTCGTGGCAGCGAATGGGCTCTCGTTTGCCTGGACCGGGTCCGGATGCATCTCGGAGCAAGGGCATATTTCGTGTGAGAACATCTCAGTCGCTGGGAATATGCTTGCGTCCTTAAGCGTTATTGAGATCACCCGAGCAACATATGCGCAAGCAGCGCGACTCCCTTTCCAAGAGAGATTGCTAGTCGCTATTGCTGCAGGCCAGCGAGTTGGTGGCGACAGAAGAGGGGAGCAATCAGCGGCGCTGAAGGTCTGGCATCCCAGAGGCTATTCGATCCTTGACCTACGCGTCGATGACCATCCATCACCGCTAGGCGAACTCTATCGAATGCTGGAACTGTCAGATGGCGCATACAGCAGATTTACTAGATCCTTCAATAGGATCCCTGACCACGAATATCCAGCCGAAACTGGATAGGTTGGGGCAGGGCTTACAGGTTAAGTCTGTACGAGTTTGTGTCGCGACGCTCAAAGCCACATCTTTCATAAAGCCGGTTTGCGGCGAGTCGGTCTGGACGAGAGGTCAGGTCAACCTTCGTGGCACCTAAGTCCCTGGCTTTCTCGATTGCACTACGCACGAGCCTGTCAGCTATCCCTTTCCCCCTCCAGTTCTTTGTTACCACAACGTCTTCAATCAGGGCCTTTTGACCCGAGAAAAGGATCAGGTTGGCCAGCGTCAGCATGCCAATGAGTTGGCCGTGGGATATAGCAAGCAAAATATGAACATTGGATGAACAAAGAAGGTTATCAATGACGGTCTTGTCGATAATTCTTGGTCGCGAGGACAACTGATTCAATAGGTCTGAGATTCCGATGGCGATCTCGTCGGTAACCTGGTCGGCCTGGTTGAGCCAGATCGAATCAAATTCCACCATATTTCTCTTTCTCCTCAAGTATGGTCTTCTTGTATTCTGCCGGTGGCATTCCGAACCAGCTACGAAATGCGCGGCTAAAGGTGCAAACGTCGGAATAACCGAGCGCATCTGCTATTAGCTTGTTAGGGCTGCCATTACGCATCATTTCTAGCGTCCTTTGCATCTTTGCCATCCTTGAGATGGAGCGAAAATTGACGTCGCTTTGTCGCAGTCTCTTGGCAAGACCGCCGACGCTCATATTGAGTTCCTTTGCGACCTCCGTGGCCTTGCATCCATGTCGTTGTGCGGCTTTGAAGGAGTACGAGGCAATATTCTCGGTACCATCAGTCGGACTCGGGCTCATCCCTTCGGTGGCGAGTCCGTCGGTGCCGAAGGCGGGGAATTCGTCGTTTAGATCCTCGGGCAGTGAAATTGATACCGAGGCGGCTGCACCTCTTGTTTGGTGAACGGCACATCCTAGCCTCTGCTCGTAGAGAGTGCGCTTTGCGAGAGAATGACAAAAGCATATATGGTCGATCTCTAGGCCGAGCATCTCCTTGATGATGGTTACGAGACAGGCTGTTGTGTATTCAATATCGTCGAGTGATATGTCAGTAGGTGCGGGTTGATATGAAACACACGCAACCCGATTATCTACGCGTATTTTATACTGAGCGCTACGGTCCGTGGATTGTTTGAAATGCACCACGTTAGCGAGTTGGAGTAAGGGAGACGTTGTTTGCTGGAGATTTCTTGCGAGAGCATGGGGTGCGTTCTGCGGATATTTTGATGCAAGATTAATATGGAATAATTCATCTATACTTGATCGCTCCAGTATGGATAATGCCAAGCAATATCTTTTCTTGAGGATGTTGCGGAATGGGTTTAACCTCAGTTCATTCAGATTCTCCTTCGTAAGCTGAAGGTTTGTTAATTCTATGTCCTGATGTGCGACGAGTTCATTGAGGACAAGATTAAGTCGACAGGACGCACAAGACATCAATGACGAATGCATGGCAATCCCCGGGTGAAAGGGTTTTTAGGATTTCCAGGACTTTCGTATGTGATCGGGTAGCTGAGTTGAGTATCCTACAGCGAGCTTCTTAAGGAAACGCTCGGGGACGAGTTCGGAAAAATGAATCTTGATCAGGGTCAACATTTGTGAGCGCGTGCACTCTACCTGCCCGCGTTAACCGTAGCTGCGCGATGAGCGGCTCCACCACGATCGCGTAGCTGTAGAAGTCGCACGGGTCTGCCTGGTTTGGCTGAAGTGCGTGATGCAGCCGGCAAACTTGCGCGGCTCACTGCCGTCGACGGGATCGATCAGGAAGGCCCCTTCGCGGCCCAGATGGTCGGCCCGGTCCAGTGCCAGCGGGTGCGTCAGCCGGATGGTGACGGTGTAGGGCTCGCCCTTGCTCTACCGCTTCGAAGGAGACCACCACCGACAGTGCCGCAGTGCTGCGGTGCCGGGCACCTCCAGAAAGTACGCCTGCCGCCCGGTCAGTCCCTTGAGCAGGGCCTCGCCGTAAGCCCTCAGTTCCGATCACGCAGGCAACGGAGCGCAAACCATGGCGGATCTGGGTCAGGCACCAGGTTCCGATCGCCGCGCAGACTGAACGCAGTCAGGACGCCTGGTGGTGAAGGAGGTCGTGTCAACGTACGCAGATGTCCGGCACTGGAAACGCGTGCGTTCAGGAAAATGCGTTGAGGGGGAGCGCACGGGAGTCAATACTCCCTCAACACCCATCCGCTAATCGCCGCGAAGTATTCCCGCAGCCAGGCGTTATACCGAAGGTAGAGCGGCGTTCCAGCCCCGACCCCGGCGACCTCCCGGAACCCAGCCTTCCGGGCAATCCACACCGCCCGCTGTACATGGAAATCGCTGGTCACCACCACTATGGGATCGGTGGCGGCGACGCCCTGCTCTTCAAGCAAGCGCCGGCTGAACACCAGGTTTTCTTCCGTGCTGGTGCTGCGCCCTTCCCGGATTAACCGGCCTGCTGCGACACCGTGGGCAATCAGGTACTCAGCCATGATGTCGGCTTCCCGGCACCGCAGCCCAAAATCTTGCCCGCCACTGACCGCGACCTTCACCTGCGGCCATCGCTGAGCCTGCTTCAAGCCTTGATCAAGCCGCGCAACCAGCGTTGGTGAGGCGACGCAGTTTGGCGTGCCGGAGCCGAGGATGATGATGGCATTTACGGGGGAGTTTCCTGGGATGGCGACTTCGGTGTTGTGATGGATGTTGTAGAAGAAAACGGCCACTGTCGCCAACCATAGGGCGAACGCGATCCATGCTGCTTGCCATAGTTGCTGGCGCCTGTGGCTGGCTGCTCGCCAGTGGGCTACGAGGGGCCACTGCCATGCAAGGAGCAGGAATGACGCGCCGATGCAGCCTGGCAGGACGATGCCGAAGTTGAACAGGCCCATGGTCATCAAGGCGATGGCGTCGGAGAGAAGGACGGCGCCGCATAGCGCAAGGCCCATGCGGCGCCAGAACGCCTTCGTTTTCATTCCTTGCATTGCGGTGGCTCGATTCAGTGTAAGAAAGGTTCGACAGCGAGCATGCTGAACACGTGTCGCAGGTCAGCCATCGACTGATCGATGTACTTGGTCGACTCTACCCTGACCGCCTGTTTGAACTGCATCACCCAGTCGGCGGCGACACCGCGGGAAATCAAATCGTCAGCCACGAGGTCGGTCCCTCGGCACCGCAGTCCGAAATCCTGCCCGCCACTGACTGCGACCTTCGGCTGCGGCCATTGCTGTGCCTGTCCCAGACCCTCGCGCTCAGGCAGGTATCATCGTGACAGTCCGCTGCCCGTTGCGGCATTGTTTCAATGGAACGTTCCTTTCCATGTCCGATTCTTCAAAGCTTGCTGAAACCCTCTCACTTGCCGAGGTCCAGGCGCTGGCCGACCCCAAGACGTTCGCGCGCGGCAAGGCCTATTTTCACGACGGCGCCGTGTCTCGCCTTGAGGAGCGCGAAGGCGTACTTCGCGCCAGTGTCCGCGGCACGCACAGCTACCGTGTCGAACTGGCCGTTACCGTGGATGGCCAACTCGCCTATGCATGCAACTGTCCCGTAGGCGATGACGGTATCTTCTGCAAGCACGCGGTAGCCGTTGCACTCGCCTGGCTCGAGAACTCTGGCGAAGAGGTATTCCATGCCGAAGAGGTAACCCAGGAGAAACCACGCAAGAAGCGAAAGACCTACGCGGAAGTGATTCGCGAATACGTGGCGACGCTGGACAAGGACGCGCTTCAGGAACTGCTGCTGGAAGCCGTCGAGCATGACCTGACGTTACGCGACAAACTGCTGCTTGCCGCGCGTGCGGCACAGGCATCCGATTTGCCCAGCATGAAAACTGCGGTGCGGCAGGCAACACGCCTTTCCCGGCCGCTGGACTGGAGGGAGGCTGACGCATACGGCGATGGCCTGATGTCGCTGGCAGACGTGTTGCGCCAGCGGCTAGCCGGACCGCACGCGGCGCAAGTGGTCGAACTGTCGGAGCTGGCCATTGCCGGCGCGGAAGAAAGTCTCTTGCAGATCGACGATTCCGGCGGCGGGGTGATGCCTGGCATCCTTGAGCTGGCCTCCGTCCATCTTGACGCATGCCAACAGACCGGCCCGGACCCGGTGAAGCTCGCGGAGCGACTCTTCCGGCTGCAGGCAGAGGGAGGATGGGACACCTTCTACGATGTCCTGCCAGCGTATGCAGAACCGCTGGGCGAGAGCGGGTTGCGCCGCTATCGCCAACTGGTTGGCGAGGCCTGGGACGCCCTCCCCGCGCTTGCTCCGGGCGACGAGTCTCGCCAGTCATTTGACTCGCGGCGTATGAGGCTCGAGCACGCCATGGAAGCCCTGGCCGAGCTTGACGGCGACGTTGATGCGCTCATTCGCATTGGCTCCAAGGACTTGTCGAGTCAGTACTGCTTTCTGCAGGTGGCGGAAGTTTGCGTGAAGTACGGTCGCCTCGACGAGGGACTCGCGTGGGCGGAGCGCGGCCTCAGGGAGGTGGGCGGGAATGTTGACTTGCGCTTGCTCGACTTCTGCGTCGACGCTTATCTGCATCGCGGAGCGTTCGACCAGGCCGATGCGTTGGCATGGCGTCGTTTCGCGATACGCCCGAGGGCCGACGCGTTCCCCATTTTAATGAAGGTTGCGACGGCCATCGGTCGGCTTGACGAAACCCGGGAACGCGCACTCAACCACCTCTTGGCGCTTATCAAGAAGGAGGAGTCGACCGGAAAATCGAAGCGCGATGCCTGGCAGACGCCGACGCGCAGCGAACTGGTCAAGATTTTCCTCTCCGAGAACAAGAACGACCTGGCCTGGGATGCCTTCACCGGTGGTCTGGTCTCGACGCTGCTGTGGCCCCAGATGGCAGCTGTTCGCGGCATGACGCATCCGCGTGACGCGATTACCCTCTATCAGCGGCTGCTGCCCGTCGCTGTCGATAGCGGTGCGCGCAATGCGCGCTATGACGAAGCATTTGAAATCGTGCGCGCCATCGGCAGCCTGCGGACAAAGCTGAAGGAGCGAGCGGAATTCAGCCGCGAACTGGAGGAGATTCGCGAGACCTATCGCGCAAAACGCAACTTCATCAAGTTGCTCGCCACATTGTCTTGATGGCGGGCTGCGCAGGCGTCAATACTCCCTCAACACCCATCCACTGATCGCCGCGAAGTACTCACGGAGCCAGGCGTTATACCGAAGGTAGAGCGGCGTTCCAGCCCCGACCCCGGCGACCTCCCCGAATCCTGCCTTTCGGGCAATCCGCAGCGCCCGCTGTACATGGAAATCGCTGGTCACCACCACAATGGGATCGGTGGCGGCGACGCCCTGCTTTTCAAGCAAGCGCCGGCTGAACACCAGGTTCTCCTCCGTGCTGGTGCTTTGGCCTTCCCGGATCAGCCTGTCTTCTGCGATACCGCGGGCAGTCAGATAGTGAGCCATGATGTCGGCCTTCCGGCATCGCAACCCGAAATCCTGCCCGCCACTGACCGCGATCTTCGCCTGCGGCCATTGCCGAGCCTGTTTCAAGCCCTGATCAAGCCGTGCAACCAGCGTTGGCGAAGCGACGCAGTTTGGTGTGCCGGAGCCGAGGATGATGATGGCTTTTACGAGGGAGCTTACTGGGATGGCGGCTTCGGTGTTGCGGTGGATGTTGTAGAAGAAGACGGCCACTGTCGCCAGCCACACTGCGAATGCGATCCACGCTGCTTGCCATAGTTGCTGGCGCCTATGGCTCGCTGCTCGCCAGTGGGCTACGCGGGGCCACCTCCATGCAAGGAGGAGGAATGACGCGCCGATGCAGCCTGGCAGGACGATGCCGAAGTTGAAGAGGCCCATGGACATCAAGGCGATGGCGTCGGAGAGAAGCACGGCGCCGCATAGCGCAAGGCCCATGCGGCGCCAGAACGCCTTCGTTTTTATTCCCTGCATTGCAGTTGCTCGATTCAGTGTAAGAAAGGTTTGACAGCGAGCGGCATTGGACACTACCTCACCGCATATGTCACCAGGTAGAGGGATGCCGTGCCCACAACTAGGGCCGCACAGTCTGCACGGGACGGCTGCAAGCGGAATTGCGGTAGAACACCTTGCCCTGCAACGGAGCGCCGTCCTGCGTCACGGCGGTGGCGCAACCCCGGCGGCCGGCGTTGACGAAATCGACCACTGCCTGTTGCCCCGTGAAGGTGTAGACCATGTTCACCGAGCACATGGCCTGGCTGCCATCCACCGCCGGAGCGGAAACCCAGCTCATATGGATGCGGATCGGTTTGCCGCGCGACACCCTGACCACGGGCTGTTCGCCGGGCGGGATATAGCTTCGCTCATCACGCGTCACCCGGAAGACCTTGGCGGGATCGCATTCGTCCAGATCCTCGGACACCAGCAGTGCCATGCCGCGCTCGTGGACGCTCCGGAACGTCACCTCCACGGACTTGCTGGGGGACTGCTCCGAAGGCTCATAGAGGGGATACGTGGGGGCGCAGCCACTGATGGCCAACAGCACGGCAGCCAGGCCGAGGTACGGCCTGCGCCAGGCCGAAATGGTAGTTTGCATGGTTGTCCTAGAATTCCAGCCCCACCTGTGCGGCAATGTTGGTCTGGTGTGTCCGGAAGTTGTCCGGCTTCTTGACCGGCGCGCCAAGGGTGACCTCGTAAGACAGCGCCACCACGTTGCCCAGACGCCAGCGCCCGCGCGCGCCGATCACTGCGCCCATCAGCGTCTGCCCGACCAGGAAGGCCGCAGACGGGCCGCTGACATGGCCCATGTCAAAGCCGACGAACGCCTCCTGGCCCGTATTGCCGATCTGCCAGGCGAAATCATTGCGCATCGTGACGCCGTTCTCGGCGGCCAGAGTTAGTTGTTCATCGAAGCCCCGCACTGAGTAGCGGTTGCCGATCACGAAGTAGTCCGAGGGCAGGATGCGGGTGGGCGCGTACTGCATGCGCACGCTGCCCTGGTAGCGCAGACGCTGACCGCCGACCTGGAAGGGCGCCATCAGCCCCAGGTTGCCCTGCAGGATCTCCGACTTGCCGTCCCAGTTCGGATCGCCCGGCACGAAGCCCGCGGCCTTGGAGTGGTCTGGCAGGGACTGGCGCCAGGCCGCGCCCATGTCGAAGACGGCAGCACCAAAATACTGGCGGTGCGAGGCACCCAACTCGAAACCAACGAAATCGCGGTGTTGCACCGCCAGGTCCAGCCCGTCGATGCTGCTGCTGGCTGATTTGCGGAAGAGCTTGCTGTACAGGCTGGTCTTGCCCGAGGCGTTGCGGAACGGCACATAGCCGATCCCGGCCTCAATCTGCGTATTCCGCCCACCATAGGCGATGTCGCCATCGAAGCCTGCCACGGTCTGCTTGTAACGGGACTGGTTGGCGTTGAAGAATGCGTTCCAGTAGCCGAACGGGATGCTGTAGTTGATGGCCGACGAGCGCGTGCCTGCCGCGCCGTTACCATAGTTGGCATTGGTGTTGCCGGAGATGGTCAGGCTGTCATACAGGAACAGCGGCGAATCTACCGTCAGCGTGCCGCCCATCTGGTACTTGCCAGTGTTCTGAAGTCCAGCGTTGTCCGCCGTAATGAGGCCGTGCCAGCGCTTGCCGGTGCCGGACTTGACTACCAAATCGGCTTCGCCGGGATTGTCGCCCGGCACCAGGTCAATGGTCGCATCGGCCTGGCCCTGCAGGCGGCGGATGTTCTCCATGCTCTGGTCCAGGTCGCGCTGGTTCACCAGGCCGCCTGGACCGGTCGGCAAGGCCGTACGCCACCAGCCGGCGGTGCCTTCTGACTTCACCGCATTGATGCGGCCGGCCACGATTTGCAGGCGAAGCAGACCTGTACCCAGATTCTGGGCAGGGATCAGCACGCGCGTGGTCACAAAGCCCTCGGCCACCAGCCGAGCACTGAAGTAGTCGCGGATCGCCTGCAGCCCCTTGGCCCCGGTGCACTGACCGACCAGGATTTCGGCCTCTCGGGTCAGCCAGCCGAACGCCTGTGCATCGCCCCACGCCACGGCCTTGATTGGAAAGCACGGCGACTCGGTGGGCAGGATCAGTGGACCTGTGGCCGGTTCGCTGGCAGCCGGTGACAGTACGTCCGGGCGCGCCATGGCGCGTTGTTTGGCGGCCTCCTGCTGTTGCTCCTGGCGCTGTTCGATGGCGTCGTTGGGTGTGATGTTCGGGAAGAGCGGCAGGGCCTGCGCAACGGCCAGAGAGGGCAGTGACAGGAGGAACGGGACGAAAGGGGAGGCACCGTGCGTGTTAAGGCGCGCGCTCTTGCAATTCGGTGGCATGCGGTGTTGAGTTTATAAACGGCGGTCAAATCTCTGGTCGGAATGAAGCTCAGATTTAAAGCGCATCAGTAAGCCAACTTCTAGCAGCTTGACACCGGCAGCTCCCGAAATCTTGAACGGGAATGATTCAAGCGCACAGACGATATATTCATAAGCAAGCCCATACTCCCCGGCCATTTCAATGAACTCACGTATTTGGGCCATTTGCTCCTCATACGACAATGTCGTCGTGGGGTAGTAGGCGGCTACCTCTGGTTGACTGACCATCTCGCTCAAAATGAAGAGCAAGTTAGCCTCGATCAATTCATGGCCTGAAGCTGTCATTTCGGGTCCTGTGGAGGGTTTGGCAGCAGCCGGTGAAAGCGCGTCCGGACCATCGACTTGGTTTTGGCGGATCCCGCGTTGCGTGGCCCACCCAGAACCATCACGATGCTCATCCACCTGGGAAGCCATTCCACGGCAAATCCTGCCACTCCAACCGCAGCACCGATGAGAATAAACAGACCACGCACTGAGGTCGTGAGATTTCCATCCGTTATTATCTTCATGTCATTTGCCAGACGTCGTTACCATGTTCCAACCCTTGTTTATCCAGGCCTTGATATTGTCCATGGTGCCAGTGGGCTCCCTCAATTCATTGATGGCAGGTCCGGCCATGGGATAACGCTCACCAAGAAAATAGCCGGCCGTGCCTATAGCGCCTTCGCCAAAATACTGCCCGACATCTGGTCTGGCCAACTGCTTAAAACCTCCGGCGATTACACCGGCAACCGTGCTGACAAGGGAATCTGTGGGCTTCGTGGTCGCCGCATTGATTTGATCGGGTGTGCCATACTCCAGCACCTTCCCATTCATATCCAGCCGATTCGACAGACGCATCTGCGCCTCAATCTGCTCGGCCGTGTACTTGCCATTACTGTCGGCCGCCATTTTCCGGGCTAAGGCTTTCTCATCCGGGTGCAACTGCCTGTCGAAGCGGTCAGTCCTCCTCCCGAGAAACCTCTCGCTTCAGTTTTCCATCGCCGCGACTTGCGGCCCGCAGCTCGTTGATTAGCTGGTACGTAATACTTGCAAAAATAATCAGAATCACAGGCATTCCAGCCAACACTGGTTTCCAACCCGCTCCCTTTGCATATGAGAACGCGAGTATCACACCTGGCAACCCAAGAAGAGCAAGGTATGCAACCGCAGCTCGTCTCCAGATGGGCTTCCTACCTTCCCTAGTGTTTCGGCTTTCCATAGATTTCAATTGCAGTTTGGGCAGGGCCGGACATCACTTGAATGAGCTGACTCATTGCGGACCCAGCCGGACCGGGCATGGTGTTAGATATCACAGTTCCGAATGTTGCCCCGGACGCGGCGATTCCAGTCGCTAAACTGGGATTTTGAGTCGGACTGAATATGGATGAGGCCCCAAAGGCCACTGTTCCAGCCAGTCCCGCGTTGTACGCGCCCGCAATCACCTTGCCACCGACACCCTGCCCAGACAGTCCTTCGCATTGCGCCGCGCCCTTTGCCTTTCATCCGGATGCAACTGCCGGTTGAAGCGGCCTACTATTCATCTTCCCATGGACCTCTCTTTTTTGGGGGCTCTGGCTCACCGCGCTCTCTCCGCTTCTCCGAGCGGATATCCTTGATGAAGCGATAAGTCACAGCGACGAAGAAAGTTAGATAAACAGGGGAGCCAGCAATGATTGGTTTCCAGCCGGCGCCTTGAGCCAACGAGAATGTCAAGGCCACGAGGACAATAATTGCCACGCCGAGATATCACAGCAGTAGGCGCTTATAAGTCTTCCTGTGCTCATGGGAGGAACTCACTTCTTCTCCTTCTCGGCCTGATCAACCGTAAGCGATTTTCCCGTCTTATCCTCATAAAATTCGGCGAACGCCTTTTGCGTTGTCCTTCGCCCGCTTCCTCTCATACGGATGCAGCTGCCTGTTGAAGCGGTCTACATCTCATCCTACTTTCGCCATGAGCCAAATGCCTTAGGAGAATCACTCAACATTCCCGCTTTGCGCAACGGAGCTGGCAGAGAGCGGAGCAAATAGATAGCAATAAGGCTCGCCGACGGTACGAAAACAAACAGCATGCTTTGCATCTCATCTAGCCCGAGTAACTTCTGCGCAGCAGCTGCAAATAGCATCCCCCAGAAGGTTGCGCCAACAATCGCGGCCCCGCCCACTACCACGCAAATTTGCAGAGCTGCCAACAATCTTCGCCAGTTCATTTTTTTTCCTCTACCTTTGGAGATCGTTTAAAACTGTCACTCCCTTCGAGCCGACCCCGTACAGCAATATGCCCTGGGTTGTACCATACGGTAGCGGCAGCTTGGTAATGGGATTTAGAGTCTGATTATCAAAGCGCGGAACGGTTACATCGAATATAGATCCGGGCCGATTCATGCCATCAGCAATGCCGACTTTCAGTGGAACCGGCACTGTAAGCGCAACCATGGCCGTCGCGAGGTTAGCACCGTCATACAGTGTATTCCCCCAAGTCGGTGAGATCTGGTTGGCAGCCCATCGTAGAGGATTGACGCCGGGCGATGCTATGCCAGCATAGCGATTGTACAAACCGTCCGCGCCTTCAGCCATATCGCTCAGGCCAAAGGCAATCATCGGGCCACCAGCGACGCAACCCGCCCCACTTGTGGCGCAGATTCCAGCACCGGTCTTGGCGGTCACCCCGCCAAGGACAACCTTCGCCGCATCCTTCGCTACACCCAGCGGATCGCTCTTGACTGCATCTCCTATTTTTTGTGCGGGGGTATACACGAACAGATTGGCTTGCTGTTGCCGATGAATCCAATCCAGCTCCGGGCCGAGCTGCGATGCCTCGACCGCGCTGACGTAGTTCTTGTTGTAGGCGTCGCTACCAACCGGGTATTCAGCCCAGCACTTCACCTCGAAACAGGCCGCACGCGTCAAACGCTCCTCTTCGGCCTTGTCTCCATTCGCTTGAGCCAGAATCTTTGCCTTCTCTTCAGGATGGAGTTGCCGGTTGTAGGCGTCGACATTTGCCGCCATGGCAGCACCGGAGCCACCCCCCACGGCAGCGCCGATGCCGCCCGCGACGACGTTGGCCACCAGATTACCCAGTGCAGCATTTGCCTTGTCGTTGCCGGTATTGAGGCCATCGGCGACTGCTTGCTTCAAGTCGCCCAGCTTGGGCGTTGCGAGCGACGAGAGCCCCGCGCCGGCCGCCCCGGCCAGCGCGCTGCCCCCACCAAGGCCGGCGACCATCGCTCCGCCTGCGGCGTGCAGTTCAGCGCGATAGCCACCGCCCTCTTTCCAGCCAGCGATGTCAGCCTGCGCTGCATCCATCGCGGCCTTGTTCTCTGGGCTCGCATCCTTCTGGTATGCCTTCTCAGCATCCGCAAATCGGCCTTGCGCATCTTTCAGGCGGCTGTCCGCGATATCCCCCACAGTCTTGGCGATGGCCGCACCGGCCGCCTGCGCAGCTGCCATCATGTCGGCCTGCTTGTCCAGCACGTTCTTCAGGTCCGGATTGTTGCCGACCTGGCTGTTGGTGGCGGCCGTGTCACGCTTCAGTCCCGCCAGGTCCCGCGTCTGGCTGGCCTGATCCTTGATCGTGATGGTGCCGTCCGCAATGGCCGACTGTGCCGCGCCGTTCTGGCTGTGGCTCTCGTGCTGCGGAATCATCGGCGTGAACCCGCCCAGCCCGCCGCCGGTGCCCACGGAAACGCCAACAGAGGTGGCGCTGTAGTCGGAGTGGTTCTGGAGGTCGCTGTAGGTGAGCGTGCCGGTCGTCAGACGGTTCTTGTCCTTCGTCGCATCGCTGGCGATCACCGCGCCCTTCAGGTCGGTGTTGCCCTTGACGTTGATGTCGAAGCCGTCCTGGCCGGCCTGGATGCCTGATTGCTCGCTGACGTTGGCATAGCTGCCGTTGGCCTTGCCCTGCATGGCAGACAGGCTGGCCGACCCGCCGCCCTGGCTGATGCTGACGCCGCCACTCGCGCTCTGCTGCCTGGCGTGCATTGCCTCCGTATCCTGGCGGCTGGCGAGGTTCAGGTTGCCGCCCACGTCCATGCTGACCTTGCCGCCCCTGACCGTGCCCCCCAGGATATTGGAGTCGTTCTCCGAAACGATGGTCACGGAGTCACTGCCACGCACGTGGCTGTCGGATTGTGAGGTACCTGTGCTGTCCGAATTGCCATTGGCCTTGGACGCCGATGCCGAGACGCCAATGCCCGCCATGCCCTGACCGAAGCTGTACGAGACACCAACGCTGGCGCTCTTGGACGCATTGGTGCTGTGGCTCTCGTCGGTGTTCGTGGCCGACACGATGTTCACATCATTTTTGGCCTGCAGCGCCACCTTCCTGGCGTCGATATCCGAGCCGACGAGGTTCAGCTTGCCAGCGGTCTGATTGCCATCCGCATCCACGCCCGTGGCCTGGAAGGCGGCGGTGCTTCCCGCCGACACGCGCGAGCCTCTGTGGCTGGTCGAGTCCTGCGTCAGCGTCTGCTTGCTCTGGCTGGTGCCCCAGGACAGGCTGACGCCGGCTGCGACACCTTGGCCCGCGCCCTTGGCGCCGTCAGCACCTGCCGCGCCAGAAGTACCACCCGCATCGCCCAGCGCGCTGCCGGCTTCATACAGGTCGCGGCCCGCTGCGATGCCCCACAGTGCCGAGGCGCGCCCGTCCTGGCTCTTGCTGGCGGAGCTGATCTTGTTCCCGGCGTTCATGGCGGCGCCGAGGGCGCCACCCGACACGCCCAGCGTGAAACCGCTTTGCTTAAGTTCATGGGCCTCATCGTGGTGCTGCAGGTTTTGCGCCGCCTCGATGTTCACGTCGGCGCCCTTGCCGGTGATGTCCTGCCTTGCGATGAGATCGCTGCCCTTGATGGTGAGGGTACTGCCAGCGTTCAGGTGCACGCTGCCGTCGGTCGAGCCGACCAGGCTGCCCACCTGCTGCGTGCCGTTGTCGTGCGTGGTGTCCTTCTGGTCGCGCTTGCCATACGAAATCCCGCCGCCCGTCGCGCCGAAGCCGGATTTCTTCTCTTCCTTGAAGCTGTAGGCGGACGATTGCGTCTCAGTGGTCGTGATGTCCAGGTTGCGCTTGGCCGACAGGTTCACGTCGTGCGTGCCCGCCACGGTACTCCCCGCGACGGTCAGGTCCCGGCCGGCGTTCATAGTCACCGAGTCGCCGGAGAAGGTGCTGCCAATGGCATCCGTCTGGCTTGCGGCATCAATCGTATGCGTGGAGGACTTGGACAGGAACCCACCGCTCGTCCTGCCCTGCTGGTCCCGGATGGACACGCTGGATTGGCCCGCCGTCACGTTGATATCGCGCCCGGCGCTCACGTCCAGTGCACTGTCCGCGTTGACGTAGGCCGCCCTGGCGTTCACGTCCTGACCGGCGACGAGCGTCACGTTCTGGCCGGAGATCTGCGTGCCGATGTCCGCGCTGCGCGCGGTGCTGGTGCTGTTGCGCGCATCGGCCACGGAATCCCGGCGGTCACCCACCTGCACCGTGTCGAGATTGAGGTTGCGCCCGGCGCCCATGCCCAGGTCGCCCGTCGCGGCGATGCTGGCGGCCTGTGCGTTGATGTCCCGCCCCGCCATGAGCGTGGCGCTGTCCACGTTGAGCGTCGAGACGCCGCTCACCACCGTGTGGCTCGCAGCGGCCTGGCCGCTCTGGTTGCTGCCGGTGGCCGTCGTCGTGGTGAGGTTGATATCGCCGCCCGCGCTGGCCGACAGCTTGCCCGCGCTGATGGTGCCGGCCAGGTTGTCGATATCCTGGCTGGCATTGAGCACCATGGTGCCGGCGGAAAGCGTGCCCCGCTCGTTGACGATGTTGCCGGCATCGATCAGCGTCAGATTGCGGCTGGCAATCGTGCCGGTGTTCTTCACGTCGCCGGTGGTCCGGATGACGGTGTTGTTGGCCGCGATCAGCGTGCCGTCGCCCGTCAGGTCACCGACACGGGTCATCAGGTAGACCTGCGGCACCAGCACGTCCTGCGTTGTGCCATCCGGCAGTGTGACGGTCTTCCTGACCAGCCAGACGATATCGCTGGTCAGCGCCGCCATCTGCTCCGCTGTCAGTTCGGTGCCCACGTTCAGGTGGAACTGCTGGGCGAAGGTGACGCCTGACTTCATCAGGCCGATGTACTGCTGCTCGTTGTCGGTGTAGTTGCCGACGAAGCGCTGGCCGGTGCCGAGCATCACCGCGTCGGCCGCCAGACGCGCCTCGTAGAAGCCGTCGCCCAGGCGCTTGAGCACGTTGTCCGGGTCCTGGCCGAGCTGCTTCAGGATGTAATCGCTCGACAGCCACTGGCGCTGGTCGGTGAAGCGCGGGTCCGTCTCGATCAGGTAGCGCGCATCCGGTTGCGTGTTGACCGTGAAGAGCGCGTTGCGCGGCACGGCCAGAGAGGGGGTGACAGCGCGAATGACGGCGCCACCCAGACTGGAGCCCGGGCCATTGGCGCTCAACTGTGGACCGGAGGCCGCACCACCGGCGTCCAGCGAGACCTGGAGCATCGTCGGGGCATTGGCGATTGGCCCCACATCGGTCTTCCCCGCCACGGTCGTGCCGGTGCCCGTGATGACCTGGTGATCCAGCGTGGAGCCGGTCGCCAGGACCAGGGGCAGGTTAATGTTCACCGGCGGCAGTGCCCCGGATGTCATTCGCCGGTCGGGATTATTGACGCCGTAGTTGACGTAGTTCCAGTCCTGCGAACCTGTCACGGTTTCAATCCGGGTGCCGGTGTAGCCGCGATTGTCCACGCGCGCCTGGACGGTCAGGGTGCCACCGACCAGGATCTGGCTCTTGTCGTTCACGACCACGCCATTCAGGGCCGCATTGCCGCCTACAAGGATGCGCGCTGGATCGGTGCTGGCCACGGTCTCATCGCGGGTACGGGTATGCTCATTGACGCTGTAGAAGTCCGAGACCGAGCGCGCGTGGAAGTCCTGGTTGAAGGCCTTGATCTTGTCGTTGAGCGCCAGGTGCTTCGAAAAATTGGCGTCGTGCCATGCCTGGTAGGTCTGGTAGTCGACCTGGCACGATGCCGGCGCATCCTGCGCACAGGGACCCTGGAACGGAGGGGGGGCCGAGCTTGGGCGCGGCACGCCGAACTTGTCCCAGATGGCGTCACCGGGCTGATAGTAGAACCGCTCGTTGGTCACCGCCAGGACGGTGCCAAGGTTATCTTGCTGCGTGTACTGGGCAAAGGCGAGACCAACTGGAGACCATTGATCCAGAGGCGTGAAAACGTTGTCCCCCTCCAGCATAGTGCCGACGTTGCTGCCCCAGTACAGGATGGGGCCAGGCGTACCGTCGATGCGGCGTGACCAGTCAAAAGGCGGGCCAAACGTCGAGAACGGATACTGATCCGAGGGCAGTACCAGCCAGCGTGGCGCACCCCGCTCATTGCCGTCCCGATAGAGCCAGCCCAGGTCGGTGCCGGGGTGGTAGTAATCGGTTGATCCCAACCTGTAGTCGAAGATAATTGCCGTCGTGGGGTCGATATCGCTTGTAGAACCTTTGAGGCGGTACGTGAGTTGGCTGACCGTGCCGGTGTCGGTCACCGTCGTCGCAAAGTGACTGTTCTGGTTCTGGATGTTGGCCGCGTTGATGTTGGCATTGCGTGTCACATCGATAGTGGCCGAGTCATTGGTGAACGAATTGGCCTGACCGGTCGCGCGGCCGTCGGCGTCCAGCGTGCCGCCCACGTTCAGGTCCTGCGACGTATAGATCAGCGCATGCTCGCGGTTGACAATATCGGGCGCCCCGAGGTTCACGTCACCCGAGCGCGAGGCGATCACGCCACCGTTGCCGGTGGCCGGATTCGCGTCATTAAGGATTTGCTGGCCCGCGCCGACAGAGACCGAATCGCCATAGATACGGTCCACGTTGGTAACCGTGGTCCCGGCATCGATGCGCACAGCACCGCCGTCGATCAGGCCGTTGTTGTAGATGGCCTGATCCGCACGCAGGTGGTTGGAGCCCTGGCCGTACAACTCGCCAGAGTTGCTGAGGTTGCGGCCATGCACGTCCAGTGCCTGACCCGCGCTGATGCTGCCGGCGTTGTTCACGTCACCCGTGGTGTCGAGCGTCGCGTTCCGGCCCGCTGTCACGGTGCCCGTGTTATTGAAGTCGCTGGCGAGCTTCAGGTTCACGTCGCCCTGCGACTGCACCGTGCCGTCACCGGTGAGACTCGTACCGGTGACGCCGAGCGCCTGGTTAGCCGACAGCAGGCCCTGCGTGTTGGTGGTCGCTCCGACACTGAGCTGCGCCGTGCCACCCGACGTCATCTGGCCCTGGGTGTTGTCCAGCGTCGCCGCCGCGGCGGTCAGCGCCGAATCCGCCTGCAGCACGCCCTGGGTGTTGTCGATGGCGTTGGCGGCCACCTGGACCGTGCTGCCCTCCATGCCGAGCGGGTTCGTGTCCGTACCGCCCAGCGTGTTGCGGTTGATGACCGTGCCGGCCTGCACATCGAGCGTGCCGCCGGAATGGGTGAAGCCCGCGGTGTTGTCCAGCGTGTTGGCAATCCGCAGTGTCGCGTGGCCCTTGGAGGCCAGTTGCCCGCCAGCGTTGGTCAGGCTGTCGGCGGTGACGCCGAGTGGGCCGCCCCCACGAATTTTGCCGGCGGTGTTATCCACAGTGGAGGCCGTCAGCGTGACAGCCTGCCTGCCGGAAACGGCGCCGCCCGCGTTGTTCAGGGCGTCGGTGTCGAGGGTCACGGCGCCGTTAGCTACCGTCAGACCGCCTTGGCTGTTGTCGTAGGTCTGCTCGTGGGTATCGACCGCCACGGCGCCGGTCGCCTGCACCACGCCGCCCTGGTTGTCGAAGGCGCCCGTGCTGGCGTTGAGGTCGGTGGCGGAGATCACACCGGCCGTATTGACCAGTGCCTGGGTGGCGGTGTCGAGCGTCAGGCTGTGGCCCGCCGAGATCTGGCCATTGGTGTTGGTAATCAGCCCGCCGGTGAGCGTCATGTCAGTGGCCGCCAGCGTCTTGCCGCCAGTGTTATCCAGCGGCGCTGTGGCGGCGAGGCTCGCCTGTGCCGATCCCAGGACACCGCCCTGGTTGCTGATCTGGCTGGCCGACACAGTGGTCGCGCCGTTGGCCGCCAGCGTACCGCCCTGGTTGTTGACGGCGCCGGGCGTTTGCATGGCCAGCGTGCCGGTGCTGGTGATCGACCCGGCTGCGTTGTCCACACTGGCCGCCGTCAGCGTGGTAGCGCCTGTGCCGCCCTGGATGGTGCCACCCGCGTTGGAGAGCGCCTGGCTGCCTGCATTCAGCGACACATTCTGGCCGGCCATCTGGCCCTGGTCGTTGGTGATGGGACCCCCCGACACGCGCAGCTCGTCCGTGGCCAGCGTCTTGCCACCGGTGTTATCGAGCGTGCCCTGAACGGTCACGCTGTCCTGTGCGGAGCCAAGCGTGCCGCCACGGTTCACGACGCTGGCCGCCGCCACGGTGGTGGCGCCAGTGCCCGCGATGGTGCCGCCGGTGTTGTCCACGGATTGCGCGGCATTGATGGCGAGGTTGCCGCCACTGGTTGTCGTGCCGGCATGGTTCAGTATGGTGGCGGCCTGCAGCGTGGTGCCGCCGGTGCCTGCCACGATGCTGCCGTTGCGGTTGTCCAGCGTGCCGCCAGCCTGCACCTGCACGGCGTTGCCTTCCAGCCGGGCGTTCTGGTGCTGGATGTCGCCCGAGGCGGACAGGTTGGCGGTGCCGTGCGCGATGATGCTGCCATTGGACAACTTCAGGTTCGGCGCCGACAGGTTTGCATCCGCACCGCTCACGATGTTGCCATCTGACTGGAGGGTGGTGCGCGCAGCGAGGATGGCGGTGCCCGCGCCGGTCACATTCGCGTTGGCATCTACTCCGGCACCGATGGTGCCATGGTTCGTCATGCTGTCGGCCATAGCTTGCAGGTCGGTGCCCGCCGCCATGGTGCCGGTGTTGCTGAGCTGCCCCGGTGAGGTGACGTTCACCGCGCCACGCGCGGTGATGGTGCCGGCGTTGTCAATGTTGCTGCCGAAGACGGTCGCTCCCCCCTGTGCCTGCAGTCGGGCGCTGGGCAAAATGCGTACATCACCATTGGTGTCCACGGTGATGTCGCCGGTGCTGGCGGCGATATTGCCGCCCAGGTTGAAGCCAACGCCTTTCTCGGTGCCAACGAGGCGGACAGCCCCGGAGAACATTGAGCCCAGCGCAGAAGCATCTAGCGCAAATTGCGGCCTTGGGCCGGCCCCAGCCTGCGGCGTGGCGTTCAGGTTCTGGTAATCGACCTGGTTGGCGCCCGCGATGGCGTTCAGGTATCTGGCCCAGATGTCGGCGTTGACCGATATCGAGCGCGCCAGCAGGTCCACCTGAGCCTGTGGGCTGGATAGTCCTTGACCGCCAATGGCCATATTGCCCTGGCTCACGTCGAAGCCCGCGAGGCTGCCGTCCGGACCGTACAGTGCGCGGCCCGTCGAAAGCGTGAAGCGGTCGGCGTTGATGGTGCCGCAACCCGAGCATGTGATCCCCGCCGGATTGGCCACCACCAGCGCGGCACGGTTGCCGGCGATTTCCTGCATGCCGAGCAGTTGCGAGGGATTGGGTGTCGTGACTTGCTGCACGATGGTACCGGCATAGTTGTTGCCGAGCTGCTGGTTTCCCTGTACCCAACCCGCGATTTGCGTCTGGCTGCTGCCGCCCGAATTGTTGATCACGACACCGGACGGCCCGACGTTGTACTGGATGAAGCTATTGACGCTCGTGCCACCGTTGCGCTGGGGCGGTGCGATGTTTACGACGGGCGTGCCATTTGCCGCTGTGCCGACATAAGGGCGGGCACCCGCCGCGTTCTTGTCCACCTGGATTGGCAGGGTTTGTGCGCGGGCTGTTTGGTCCAGCACCACGGGAATGCCCATCATCGATGCTGCCAGCACCGTCAGCCACAATACCGGCGCGAACGCCGTGCCGCCGTCCTGACGCTTCGCACTACCATGGCGCCCCTTGCCGCCTCCTTCGGCACTTTCCTGTACGGCCACCAGCATGCCGCGTTCGGCGCTGAAAACCAGGCGATAGATATTCTTGTTCATGTCTTTGGTGTCGAGGAGGGCGTGCAAGCGCTATGGGCTTGCAAGAGGCTGCTCTGCGCCTAAGCTACGCTGAAGATAGCGGGCTGCTCCCCGAAATGACATCGGGCGAATCTGAAAATGGGGTCGAATTTTCCGAGCAACTGTGTGCGCGGTTTATGGGGGGCGTTTCACACGACCACAACCTCACCTTTGCCTTGCGATGATGGGAATCTGGTTGCGCCACGCGCCGAGAAGGCTTCGTTGGCGATGTGTTGCACCACTTCTCACCATGGCGGTGATCACGGTCTATGAGTGGCTGATCTCGTTCGAATGAAACCGCAGGCCACCGCATACGTCACCAAGTAGAACGAAGCCGTGCCTGCATCGAGTAAGCCCGGAAATCGGATCCCCTATAGGCTCCGCATTGAATTCATCCCAACCCCTCCGAAGCATGGTCCGCGGAGGGTTGGCACATGCCGTGCCGATCACTACCATCGACGGCCGGGTCACCGCCCTTCCCATGTTCGCTGATAACGCACTCGATGCGTTCGCGGGTGGATTCGCTCCTCAAGTTTCCGCAGTCGCTGCCGATACTGGTGTGGCGTGCCATGGCGCCTGTCGGTGGATATGGCTAGGCGCTTCAGGAAACAAAGGTCGATGAACAAAGAGAATAAGACAACGGTCGGCGGGTCACGCCGCGCAATACGGAATGCAGCGAGGCCTGCTACAAGCGGCGTGTGGCGATGGACCAGCCTTGCGGTTGCATGTTCGATGGTCACCGGATGCGCCACGGCACCAGGTGGGTACCTGAAGGAGACGTTCGCCAGTGACGATCCTTGCTCGAACAATGCCCGCAATATCGGGATCGCAGCGGGTGTCATCGCCGGCGCGGTCCTGGGCAATGTCGTCTCGAGCAACAAGAAGGTCGGCACGCTGCTCGGCGCGGGTGTGGGTGCGGCGCTTGGCGGGCTGATCGGTGCGGACATGGACCGCCGCCGTTGCGAGCTGTCGCGCATTGCAAAGAAGCACGGGTTGGATGTCACTGTGGTCGACATCGCCGCGGACGGCAGTGCGTTGGCGCCTGCAACACGCGACCGCGAACAGGGCGGCCTCGGCATGTCCGTGTCGGTACGAGACGCTGGCACTGGCGGCAGTTCCCAGTTTGCTTCCGGATCCAGCGTGTTGGCGCCGGAGGCCCGCGTCGCCTTCACGGAGATCGCTCAGCAGTACGCATATGCGGCGCAGGCAAGGACGCTCGGCCCGCAGTCCACGCCTCAAGAACGGCAGGCTGTTGAGGCACTGAAGTCGCGGCGCATCCTGCTGATCGGGCATACCGACGATACAGGCAGTTCCAGGCTGAACGCTGATCTGTCGGAGCAGCGCGCGCGTGCCGTTGCTGCACTATTCCGCGATGCGGGTGTCGCGGAGTCGCAGCTCTACTATCAGGGCGCGGGTGAAACGATGCCCCTGGCGGACAACCGCGACGAGGCGGGGAGGGCGAAGAATCGTCGAGTCGAGATCGTCGATGTGACCGACGAAGCGGCCTTTGCAAAGTACCTCGCCGCTCGCCGGCCCAACGTGGCGTTCTATCGCGAGTCTGCCGCTGATCAGCCGCAACCCGGCAGGGAGAGTCGTGAGGCGACCGGCGCCACGCGGACGAAATCGGCAACAACCGCCCGTGCCGGTGACCGGGGCCAGACTCAACCGTCTGCGCGTACCGCTTCCACAAAGTCACCGCGCCAAGGCGACGAGCGTAGCGATGCTGTGAAGGTGCCGGCCGGCGAACGACCAGCCATATCTGCCTCCGCTTCTGCCTCGCCTGCCCCGGCACAGAAGCAAAGCTCCGTGATGCAGACACGTACCGCAAGCGCCCCATCGATCGACTTCGGTGGCACGCCTTCGGGACGCAGCGCGATGGTGCCAGACCTCGGCAAGCTTGATCGGCCCGGCGGCTTTGCTTTGATCTCGTCCGCTGTGGCGGACACGCCGCTGGCCCGGTGCGACCAGGACCGCCCACGTGAGGCGCGTGCCGTGAAATCGCTAAGCGACGACAAAGCGTATCGGACTGCCGATTACATGCCTGGCCTGTACAACACAATCTGGACCGATACCGTCAACGGTCATCTCGTTGCACTGAAGGGCGTAGCGGTGTTGCGTGATGGCGGTGCGCCGGCACGCCGCCCTGAAGTACTTGTTTATCGCGACTACCACGATGCCAGGCAGGTCGCTGACCTGCGCACCGAGGCACAGGTGAACACCTATCGTGGCGACAAGGGCCTGCTCTACCGCGTCTTCGTCAACAAGGCGCCGCTGCAATGTCTCGACATCGTGATCCCGCACGCCTCGCCGGACCAGGCGCGCGGGTCGTGGCTGCGTTACGACAAGGACGGCAATAGCTACTCTGCTGCATTCAGCCCGCGCATGGCGGCGGGCGGCAAGATCTGATCAACAACGATAAAGAATAAGACGATGAGTCACTGGATCAACGAGAACCTTGCGGCGCTGAACTCTGCGCTCGCGCTTGCCGTGTTGCTGATCGTGTATTTCGGCAACAAGTTTCGGATCGACTTTGCATTGATGAACCTTTGGTACAGCCTGCCGTTGATCGGCAAGATCGCACGGCTGTCCCGCGACACCACGCGCTTTGCCAAAGACAAGTCCTGGACGCTGTCCGAGCGCACGCTGTGCGACGCCTACAAGCAGTTCATTCACTTCACCACTGAGGAAGAGTTCAACAAGCGTCTGACCTATCTGTCCAAGGCGCACGACCTCGGACGCTCGCCGACGCCAGGATGGATGATGGGTCTGCTTTGCGTCCTGGTGCTGGCCGAAGGCCTGGGCTTCTCATACATGCTTGGCACGTGGATGGCAGGCGAAGGCGGCAGCGAAAACGCGCGCCAGTTGCTGATGTGGGCAATCGTGTTCGTGCTGTGTGTCATCTTCGTGTTCGTGATGCACAGTGCCGGGCATCAGTTGTATCGCAGCAATCTGATCGCCAAGGCGGACTCGGAGTGGCGCGGCGAGGGGCAGCCGGGCAAGTTTGCCAGCCACAACATCAAGCTGAACGACTCGCAAGACAAGGATGACGTTGAGCCCGAGTACAAGCAATGCGTGAATCGTGTCGGAACCAGCCGCAGCTATTTCATGGTAGGGGTGGCGGCGGTCATTATCGTGTTTGTGTCGATCGTTTCGACAGTGATGCGCGTCAAGCACCTGGAGGCCGAGCGAACTGCGCAAACCGCTCTGGTTGCGGAAGGGCCAAGTGCCGGCAATCCGTTTGACAAGCTTGGCCAGGCGCTGCCAGCGGAGCTTATCCAGGAGCAGCAGAAGGCAGACGACAAGGCCAAGGCCGATGGCCACGCCGCCTATGCCGATGAAGGCCTCGCGGCATTCCTGATGCTCGCGTTCATCTTTGCGATCACGCAGCTTGTCGGTATTGCCGGGGGCTACAAGTGGGGGTTCGCCGGGAAGGAAAGCAAGGCTGCCTATCGCGGTACGCGTGGGTTCTCTACCTATGACGACTACCTGGCCTTCTTTACGCCGCTGATGCAGGTGGCACAGTCGAAGCTGCAGACCCTGCAGCAAAAGATGAGCGAGCGGCGGGCCAATGACGGGCTCCGGCTGGAACACACCTTTGACGACTACCTGATTGAGGCGAAGGAGTCGCGCACGCGCGCAGCGGCCGCCCGCAATGTCTCTCACGCAGACATCGCGACGGCTGCGGAGAGCCTGCCTGCGACCGATACCGCGAGCGTGCTTGCGCGCATCGATGCCATGACGGCTGCCGGCCGGAAGGCCGATGCTGTTGCACTGCTGCAGAGCCTTCCGGAGAGCGTGCGCAATGACGTCACCGCGCAGCTTGCCGAGCGCAAGGCAGCGCAGGAAGCAGCCAGGCTTGCCGCCGAACAAGCCCGCAAGGCCGAGGAAGACCAAAACAAGGAGGCCGAACGTGCGCGCCTGGAAGCCCTGCTCTGACATGACAAGTACGCCTGCCGGCTGGCCTGCGTCAGACCGGCGAGCCTCGGGTTTCGGCAGGCGCTGCGCAGCGTGGCTGGCGCTGGCCACCACAATGCTCTGCGGCCCCGCGCTTGCCGCACCGGAAATGCCCAGCTGCTACGCTGCCAATCAGCTCGGCTCGCCAGCAGCTGCGCAGCGCGCACTGTTCCTGATGATCGACCAGACCACGGTGCTGGACGACAAGCTGGTTGCGGAACTGGGCCGGCATCTGCAGGGCTTGCTGCGGCCGGGCACAACGTTCCGCGTTTACAGCTTTTCGGCCTATGCACAAGGCCGCTACCTGCAGCAGCTCGCGGCCGGAATGCTGGAGGCACCGCTGGTCGACCAGGCGGTGCGCGATGCCACGGCGGTCAAGACGCTGAAGAACTTCGATGCATGCCTGAAGTCGCAATATGCGTATGGCACGAAGCTGGTGGCAGATTCGGTGCGGGAAGCCCTGCAGGGCACGAGCGAAGCGTTGGCGCGCTCCGATGTATTGGCAAGCGTTGCTGCAGTATCGCAGGCGGTACGAGACACAGCAGCGCAGAAGAAGACGGTGCTGATCGTGTCGGACATGCTGGAGAACTCTTCGATCTCCAGTTTCTACAGCCAGGAACGCATGCGGCAGATCGACGCCGCGCAAGAGTTGCGCAAGGTCGAGAAGGCGAATGTGCGTGCTGACTTTGGTGGAGCTTCCGTCTATGTGATGGGCGCCGGGATTGTTCCGGAACCGAAGGGGGCGCGGAGCGCTGCTGCCTCGTATCGTTCGCCACAGAGCATTGAAGCCCTTAGAACGTTCTGGGAGGGGTTTTTTGAGCGAAGCAACGCGAGGCTGGCTGGGTTTGGGGCGCCTGCGTTGCTTACACCAATACGTTAGCCCTCGTCTGCCGTTCGCTATCCTGTAGGCCTGTTGACATTGTCTGCTGCGGGGCGCTGCTGTTCACGGCGGTGCCGGCCGTTGCCTGCTCAGCGCCGGATTTCCCCAAGCCGAGCGGCTCAGAACTCACGCAATACCCACCCGCTAATAAACGCAAAATACTCCCGCAACCAGGCGTTGTAGCGCAAGTAAAGCGGAGTCGCAGCCGGCGCGTCAGACACCAGCTGAAAACCCGCCTTCCGCGCAATCCGTTTCGCCCGCATCAGATGAAAGTCACTGGTCACCAGTACCAGCGGGTCTCCAGCGCTCACGCCCCGTTGCTCCAGCAACCGGCGGCTGAAGCGCAGGTTTTCCTCCGTGCTGGTACTTAGATCCTCCCGGATCAGGCGGTTGCGCGACAGGCCGTGCGCGGTCAGGTAATCCGCCATGATGTCCGCCTCGCGGCATTCCCGTAAGAAGTCCCGCCCGCCACTCACCACCACCCACGCCGCAGGCCATTGCCGCGCCAGCGCCATGCCTGCATCCAGCCGGGCCACCAGCGTCGGCGAGGCAACGCAGTGCGGCGTACCGGAGCCAAGGATGATGATGGCCCTTGTCGCCGCTGCCTTCGGCGCGGATTCTGCAATGCCGCGGTGGATGAAGTAGAAGAACACCGCCACCGTCGCCAGCCATACCGCGAATGCCGTCCACCCTGCCCGCCAGAACCATCGGCGCTGTGCGCTGGCTGAACGCCATTGCGCCACGGCTTCCCAGTACCATGACAGCGCAAGGCATGCAGCGCCGATCGCGCCGGGCAGCGCCACGCCAAAATTGAACAGCCCCGTCAGCATCAGCGCGATGGCATCGCCCAGCAGCAAGGCGCCCGCCAATGCCAGTCCGATGCGCCGCCACGGGGCGCCGGCCTTCCTGTCATGCGTCGTTGTTCGTACCAACATCGTCGTGTGCGTTGAACTCAATGGCATGAAACATACCGCATCTCGCCTGCCTGGCGTGGCATCGCGCTCAACGGCACGCGTCAATGTGTGGGCGCGGTCGGCGTTCTGCTTCGTTCCTGAAGCACTTGTGAACGAAATCGCTTCCCACAGGATGACTCGAAAACGGGGAGCGGCACAGGTATGGCGCGCGGCACGAATATTGCGCCTGACGGCCGCCAGACACGGAGCCAGTGTCTGGCCTCTTTCATTCACCGGCGGCAGATGCTGGTTTGGTCTTAGGAAGCAGAAAGACGTGATGAGAGCGTCCCGCGCCGGACGACAGCGCGCGATAGGCGCCTTCACTGCGTGGCTATCGCTTTTTCTGTTGTGTATCGTTTTTGTTCGTGGCGTGTCAGGGAGGATCACCATGCCAACCGTTTTCAAACTCAGCGCTGTCGTTCGCGTCCTGGCTGCCTTGATGCTGCTATTCGTGCTTTCGACCGCAGAAGAGGCGGCCGCACAACCCGTGCCACAACGCGCTTATGTAGCCAACTCCCGTTCCGACACGGTATCTGTCATCGACAGGACCACCGATGCGGTTGTGGGCACGATCGTGGTCGGGCCATTTCCGGTCAGCATTGCCGTCACGCCGGACGGGGTGCGGGCCTATGTTGCCAACAGCGGCACGAACACCGTGTCAGTCATCGACACGGCCAGTAGTACCGTGGTCGCCACGGTTCAGGTGGGCATGAGCCCGGTGAGTATCACGATCACGCCAGACGGCAAACACGCGTACGTCGCCAACACGCACGACAGGTCCGTTTCCGTGATCGATACGGCCACGCAGACGGTGGTCGCCACCGTGCCGGTCGGCGCTTTCCCGAACAGGATCGCCATGACGCCGGATGGCGGGAGCGCGTGGGTGACAAATGAGGGCGACCACTCCGTGTCGATCATCGCGACAGCGACCAATACCGTCACGGCCACAGTGTTTGTCGGGAACCATCCATTCGATGTTGTGGCGCCACGGCCGCCCCCGGCGCCCCCGTCGTGCATGGACGGTATCAAGAACGGCCAGGAGACGGATGTCGACTGCGGCGGGCCGACCTGCCCGAAGTGCGCCGCTGGCAGACAGTGTCAGACGAACGCTGACTGCGTGAGCAACAAGTGCGTGGACCCCATGGGCGGCATCGGTGGCCCTGGTACCTGCAGCTTGTAAGGGCTTTTCGGCAAAGAGGAAGCGTACGGAGCCTGGCGATCTTGCATAGCAAGCCCGACGCATCACCGCCGACGCCTCAAACGCTCCGGAACCCTTTTTACGGGGGGCAGCCTCTCGGCCCCCTTCCGTTCGCACCAGTGCTACCACGTTCACTGCGGCGCCGGCCGTTGCCTGCCGAGTGCCGCACTTGGAATATAGCCAGCACCACTTCCTGCCATGGTGCTGTTCTCGCTTTACAGCCCTTCAGCGTTCCTGCCCCTGCCGCAGAAACGGTGCGACGACGCAGGCGACAAGCAACAGTGCCGCCATAATGACCAGCCCATTGCGCGTACTGCCAGTCGCCTGTTCGATGATGCCCATCACCGACGGCCCGATGAATCCGCCCACCAGCCCGCAGGTATTGATGAGGGCCAGTCCGCCCGCCAGCGCCACCCCTTTCAGGCGAGAGGACGGGAACAGGAAGACGATCGACTGCACCACGAAAAACATCAGTGCGGTCAGCGAGAAGCCGACGAGCGCCATCACCGGGCCTGCGAAGGCGGCAATCAGCAGGCCGCCTGCCATCACGACCAGCCCCAGGCAGAGCAGGCGGCGGCCGCGCTGTGGGGTGTTGGCATGTCGGGGCAGCCATGCGGCCCCGATGGCGGCGGCAATCCAGGGCAGGGAATTGAGCAGCCCGATTTCCACGGGCGTGAGCTTGCCGTAGGTGCCGATGATGCCCGGCAGGAAGAAGATCACCGTGTAGATCGAGATCTGGTGGCAGAAGTAGATGAAGATCGCCAGCCAGACCTGCGGATCACGCATGGCGCTCAGGAACGAGTGGCCACCTTGGCCGGCGCTGGCATCGGCGGCTTCCGCGGCCAGTCGGCTGCGGACTTCCTGCGCCTGGGCCGGCGTCAGCCATGGCGCGTTGTCTGGACCGTCGGGCAGCTTCTTCCAGACCACCGCGGCAAGGAACACCGCGGGCAGGCCTTCCAGCACGAACATCCATTGCCAGCCCTTGAAGCCCCACGTGCCGTCCATGCCAAGCAGCGCGCCGCCCAGCGGGCCGCTGACGATGTTGGCGATGCAGACGCCGAGCAGGAAGTAGCCCACCGCCCGCGCGCGATCCTCGCGGCCGAACCAGTACGTGAGATAGAGCATCACACCGGGAAACAGCCCCGCCTCGGCCGCCCCGAGCAGCACGCGCATGATGTAGAAGGAGGTCTCGCCCTGGACCAAGGCCATCGCCGCGGACAGCAGGCCCCACGTCACCATGATTCGTGTGATCCAGAAGCGTGCCCCGACCCGATGCATGATCAGGTTGCTCGGGATTTCCAGCAAGGCATAGCTGAGGAAGAACAGACCCGCGCCCAGGCCGTAGGCCGCGGCCGAGATGTTCAGGTCGACAGCGATGTGGGTCTTGGCGAGGGCAATGTTGGTGCGATCTAGAAAGCTGATCACATAGGACAGCACCAGCAAGGGCATGAGCTTGCGGAAAAGCAGTGCGGTCAGCGGGCGGTCGGTCGGCGCGGCCAGCGGCGGCGCGCCTGAGGCGGGTACGGTCTGCATGTGCGTAGTCTCCATCGGCGGATATGGTGCCGCGCCCTGGGGCCGCGCGTCAGCCGTTCTGCCTGGTTGATATCTTCAGTGTTCGATGGTTGGGCGGGGCCGGGCCGTGGCGGCCCCGCCGGTTCAGAACGCGGTGCCTGCCGCGCCCTTGAGGTTGAGGATGTCGCGGGCTTCGTCCGGCGTGGCCACGTCGATGTTCAGGGCTTCGAGCACGGTCCGGATGCGCGTGACCTGCTCGGCGCTGGATGCCGCCAGCTGGCCCGGACCGATCCAGAGTGAGTCCTCAAGGCCAACGCGCACGTTGGCGCCCATGGCCGCGCCGATGGTCGCCAGCGGAATCTGGCTGCGGCCGGCGCCCAGGATAGACCAGCGGAACTGATCGCCGAACAGGCGCCGGGCGGTGCGGTGCATATGCATCAGGTCTTCGGGATCGGGGCCAATGCCGCCCAGGATGCCGAAGACGGATTGGATGAAGACCGGGCCGCTGACCAGGCCACGGTCAAGGAAGTGCCGCAGGTTGTACAGATGGCTGATGTCATAGCACTCGAATTCGAATCGCGTGCCGTTGGCATTGCCGATGCGCAGGATGTTCTCGATGTCCTGGTAGGTGTTCTTGAAGATCAGGTTGCGGCTGTTCTCCAGGTGTTCGCGCTCCCAGTCGTGTTGGAATTCCTTGAAGCGGTCGAGCATCGGAAACAGGCCGAAGTTCATCGAGCCCATGTTCAGCGAGGCCAGCTCCGGCTTGAAGGTCGTGGCTGGCAACATGCGTTCTTCCACCGTCATGTGCGGGCTGCCGCCGGTGGTGATATTGATCACGGCGTTGGTCTCGGTGCTGATCCTGGCGAGGAACGGCCGGAACAGCCCCGGGTCCTGCGACGGGCGTCCGTCCTTCGGGTCGCGGGCGTGCAGGTGCAGGATGGCGGCCCCTGCGCGCGCCGCGTCGATGGCGGCCTGTGCGATCTCGTCGGCGGTCACCGGCAGGTGGGGCGACATGCTGGGCGTGTGGATGGCGCCGGTCGGGGCGCAGGTGATGATGGCTTTGGCTCGCTTGGCCATGGTGATTCCTTTGTCGGGTGTTGTCGGATTGCGGACCGCGGATATCCGGCGGCCCCGGAATGCGCCGGGCGCGCTAGCTGAGCGCCTGGGTCAGGCCGTCCACGACCATTTCCTGGCCGTGCACATTGGCCGCCTGGTCGCTGCAGAGAAAGCGCACCATGTTGGCGATGTCGCGCATCGTCACCATGCGGCACAGCGCTGCCTGCGACGTGTAGTTGCGCGTGACTTCCTCAAGCGGTTTGGCGAGCGACTCTGCCTTTGCGGCAATGACGGCGCGGATACGCGGGCCGTCGACCGCACCGGGCAGCACCGTGTTGACACGGATGCCATCCGCGCCCAGTTCAAGCGCCAGCGATTTGGTAAAGCCCACCACCGCCCATTTCGATGCGGAGTAGGCGGAACGGCCCGGCATGCCGAGATGCCCGGCAGCGGAGGACAGGTTCACGATCGACGGCGAGCGCCCCTGCCGCAGGCGCGGCACCGCGGCGCGGGCGCACAGGAACTGGCCGGTGATGTTGACGGCAAGCGTGCGCTCCCAGTCGGCCAGCGACAGGGTTTCGACACCGCCGGTCGGGCCGGCAACCCCGGCATTGTTGACGAGCACATCCAGACCGCCGAAGGCGGCATCCACCGCCTGGAACAGCGCCTCGACGTCGCTTTCCTTCGACACATCGGCCCTGACTGCCACCACGCCGGGCAACTCGGCACAGACACGTTCAAGACTGCCGCCAGCCACGTCGCAAACCGCAACGCGGGCGCCCGCCTCCACAAGGGCCCGTGTGATCTCCAGGCCAATTCCGTCCGCGCCAGCGGTTACCAGTGCGCGTTTGCCGGCGAGCGATTCATCCTTCCACATGATTCCAATCTCCTGGGAACAGGCGTCTGCCTGCCTACCGGACGAAGATTAGAACTGTGATCACAGATCAAATATAGAGAATAACCCTATGTGCTATGCTTTGCGGCATGACCCTGAATGACCTTGTGACGCCCCTTGTCCGCCAGACCCTCAGCCGCGACGTCTACACGCAGCTACGAGACTTGCTGATCAGCGGCCAGATGATGCCGGGCGAGCAGATTTCCCTGCGCAACATTGCTGCCGCACTGGGCGTCAGCGTCATGCCGGTGAGGGAAGCGGTGCATCGCCTGGTTGCCGAACAGGCACTTGAACTCACGCCAAACCGTGCACTGCGGGTACCGAGGATGAGCGTCAGGCAGTTCGAGGAAATCACCAAGATCCGGATCCAACTGGAGGGACTCGCCACCGCGACTGCGGCAGAGCGCATCACCGATGAGGAACTGAAGCAGGTACAGGCACTGCACCGCCGGTTTGCCGACGAGATGTCCAAACGCAGTCCGGACGGTGCGGATGTCATCGCCGCGAACCAGGCCTTTCACTTTGCCGTCTACGCGGCGGCGCGCATGCCGATCCTGTTGCAGATGATCGAGTCGCAGTGGCTGCGCATCGGCCCGATTCTTAACCATGACCTCCGCTCCGGATCACGCCGCGTGGAAGAGCGCGTCGCGGTCAAGCATCACGACAATCTGATCGAAGCCCTGCGCAGGCATGACAGTGCGGCTGCATGCGCGGCGCTGCGCGGGGATATCGAGAGCGCGGCGGCCTATATTGTCTCGGCGGGGGTGTTGGTCAATGCGGACAGGGCCGAGGATGCGGCGGCTGCGTTGGTGCCTGTGAAGCGGGTTGCGAAGGTGGGCCGTGCGGGGGGGAAGGGCTGAGCAGTGCGCGCGTGACGCTATTCGCCTTGCGTTCCCCGCTCGCTTCCTTACCCTGATTAAGGAGATGCAATGGCAATGCAAGTTCTGCCCCAGGGCGCTCCCTGCGGCGCGCTGGTCAAAGGCCTGGACCTGAAGCAGGCACTGACCGATACGCAGGTTGCCGAAATACGCCGGCACTGGCTTGAGCACAAGGTCCTTGCCTTCACCGACCAGGACCTGGCCATCGAGGACATCGAACGCTTCGCTTCCACGATCGGCCCGCTCGGCAGCGATCCCTACTTCACGGCCATTCCTGGCCACCCCCATGTCGCGCAAGTCCGGCGCGATGCCGCCGAGCGCACGCCGATCTTCGCCGAGACCTGGCACTCGGACTGGAGCTTCCTGGCGCAGCCACCGGCGGCAACGGTGCTTTACGGCGACGTCATTCCGCCAGAGGGCGGCGACACGCTGTTCGCCGACCAGTACGCCGCCTGGGAAGCGCTGCCGGCGGAACTCAGATCACTGGTGGCCGGCAGGCAAGGCGTCCACTCCGCGCGGCGCGGCTATTCACGGCAAGGCGCGTATGGGGAAAAGGACAAGGGGCGTTCGATGGCGATCCGCTATTCGGACAGTGCGCTGGCAACGCAGCTACACCCCATTGCGCGCAAGCATCCCGAAACCGGGCGCACGGCCTTGTTCGTCAGCATGGGCTACACGATCGGCATCGATGGCATGGGCGACGAGGAGGCTGCACCGATCCTGCGTGCGCTGTTCGAGCATCAGGCTCGGCCGGAGTTCGTGTACCGCCATCGCTGGTCGCAGGGGATGCTTGTCGTTTGGGATAACCGATGCGTGAACCATGCGGCTACTGGTGGTTACGATGGGTATGATCGGCTGTTGCACCGGATCACTGTGGAGGAGCGCAGCCCTCACGCCGATTGAATCGCGAGCCGGGCGTTGGGGCCTGACGGGATGATGGCGAATGTATGACTTGCCTCAGTCAGGACGCCGTCGGAACTTCGTCTATGCCTGCACTTGCTGCTCCTCTGTTGAGCATGACCATGTTGAGCAGAGGCGCCTATTTGCGCGGACCGGCCATTTCCCGCGCCGCGATCTGCGGCTGCTCACCCCCCGCGAAGATCCGCGACGGCAGCACAAAACCACGCAGCATCAGCATCTCCAGCGGTCCCTGCCCAACCTCGGTACGCAGTTGATAGCTGATCGGGTAGGTCAATTCGGCAGAAGCAGGAACCTTCGCGGCACGAGCCACCAGGCTGTCGGCATCACCATCCGTGGCACCAGCAGTGGCTTGCCCGTTTCCATCGGCCGCGCCCTCACCAGCACCGGCCTTTAACCCCTTGGTGTCCGGAATCCCACGCCAGGTCAGCTGATAGGTGGCACTGTCCAATGGCTCAACATGTGCCCGCTCCAGCATGCGTACCAGTCCCCATCGGCCACCAAACTCATAACTCTTGTTCGTACTAGCCTTCTCGCTCTGCCACTGCAGCCGCGTCCCCAGGTCCTGCAGGTTGGTGGCGGGCCACGTCATCGCCTGCCAAGTCTCGCGCTGGTTGTAGTAGTGCAGCTTCTGCCCGTCAACGGTCAGTACCGTGTCGGTCAGGCCCGGCGTGGGAATTGGCTTGAGCTCGAAGCGGTACTGCGGCTCGCCTTGCGCCAGCAGGTGGGCGGCGATGCGCTGCAGGGTGTTGATCGACTTGAGGAAAGTCGGATCGAAGGCCAGTGCCTGTCCGCCGCTGGCGGCCGGTACCCATTGATCGCCCTGCAGTTCCAGCACGCCGGCCAGCTGCGTGCCGAGGAACGCGCCGATCAGCCCGGTCTGTGGGCGCAGGAAGCGCGCCAGTTCGGGCAGGGAGGCGTCGTTGGCACTATCCGCAAACGGATAGCGCCCGGCGAACGAGCGGCCCCACGCTATTACGATGCTCTGCCGCCAGGCGTCGTTCAGGCTTGCCTGCGCCGGTTGCAGCACGGTTTGTGTGGCCTGGGTGATCGGGCGCACGAACAGCGTCTCGCCCATGCCCGCCCATTGGCTGCCAAGGCTGGCGGCCATCAGCTGGGCATAGGCCTGGGTATCGGCGAGTTCCGAGCCCTTGCCCTGAAACAGCGCCTGCGCCATCTGGCGGGCCTGCGCGTCGGCATCGGCGCTGTTGCTGACCTGCTGCAAGCGCAGGCGCAGTGCCGTGGCGCGGTCGAGAAAGCGTTGCAGGCTCAAGTCACCATTGACGTCCCGCCCGGCCTGCGTCTGCGCCACCAGCCGCAGCACTGGGCCGAAGGCGGCGCCAAGCGGCCCCGAGGCGTCTGGCTTGATCTGCCCGGACGCTGCGGCGTTCTTGCCCAGCAGGTCCTGCGCCTTGGCAACCAGCGTATCGGACAACGAGTCCTTGCGGGCACCGGCGCCACCCTGGTACGCGAGCGATCTCATCAGCGCGGTCACGGGTGACTGGCGCGCGTCGGCCATCAGCTTGAGTTGGTCGATCGCGGCGGGAAGCGTGCGCGCTTCCGCCCACTGCAGGCTGTTCATGAAGCCCTGCCAGTGGTCGGCGTAGTCGGCAAAGTATTGCTCGGTGAGAGCCGCCTGTAGTGCTTCGGCGGAGTGGCTTGCTGTCTGCGTTGGCGCTTGCGTGGATTGTGGACTGCCGTCGGTGAGCACCCAGTCGCTGGCAATCTCTGTCCGCTTGGCTGCCACCTCGATCGCGGGGGCGATATATCCCTCATAGGCCTCGCGGGTGAAGACGCCAGGCACGATCGCGGTGGCGCGCATCAGCCCCCGGGGATCGGTGCCGGCGGTGAGCGACGCCAGGGTTTTGTCCGGATACTTGTTGCCGCTGTTGTCGGCGAATGCGGTGAGGATGCCCTGATAGACCGTGTCCTGGGCATTGCGCTCCCCGATCACGGCCAGCAGCGTCTGGCGCGCGCCCGTTACCACCTCGGGCCGGGATTCGATGCGCCAGGATGGGTTGGCCTTCAGGTGCTGGGCGTAGAACGTGAGCAGGCGTTCGGCTAGGTCTTGTTGCTCGCCCGGCGTGATGCGTGCTTCGGTGGACCAATGTCGCACCAGTTGCTCTGTCAGGAAGGATGGCTCTGCGCGCTGAGGGTTGGCCAGCATCAGGTAGGTCTTGAGTTGATCGTGTCCGCTCAGTGCCCACTTGCCGGTCTGCTCGTCCAGGGAGCTTGTCTGCGATTGCGCCAGATCTACCAGCGTGGCCTCCAGGTCTTGCTGCACCGGCGTAGCCAGCAAGCGGCGGCTGGCTTGTGCATAGGGTTTCCACAAGGCTTCCAGCACGGCCGGATCGCGATTGAGGCCGAAGCGTGTACTGAGAGGGGCGTGATGCTGCGTACGGTACTCGTAGCGTTCGATCTGCTGTTGGAGCGCCAGCAGTGCGCGCAGGCGGGCGGCGGGGTTGGGGGCGGATTGGATATCGTGTATTGCTTGTTCGGCGGTGTGGACCTCGTGGCTGTTCTGGAGACCGGATAGCAGCATGCCGGCGGTCCAGATGGCGATGGCCCCTATCGCCAGCATGGAACACACCGTGAGCGGGTGCCAGCCGACCCGGCGACCTGGTCGGACACGAGCCGCATCGCCCAGGTACTGCCAGAGGGGCAGTTCGCCGCTGGCCTGCATGTCCGTGCTCTTGCTATCTGTCAGTGGATACGGTGCGAACACGATGCCGGCAACCGGGATGCGTCGATGCTGGCCGCCAGCCAGGTTAGCGACAGCGTCAGCCAGCACGTTGCTGCGCTGATCGAGTTGCGCGGAGAGGTTGCCCTGATACCGGTCCTTCTGGTTGTGAAGGAGCCGCTCGACGCCCCGCTGTGCCAGGCGGTCGCGCAACACCTGCAGGGCGTCTTTGATGGCGGCCGCATCCGCTTGTGGCGGCAAATCGCAGCCGATTACCGGCGAATTGCCATTGGCGACGGGATCCGCCTTCGCTACGTCGAGCACGTAGACGGGGGCGGACCAACGCAGCACTTCGGCGATTCGCGCCAAGCAGACACCGTAGGGCAAGGCGCCCGGACGTCGCGCGTGCCATGCAGCCTCGCCGTCGGCGACGAGAGCAATGGCATCCACCGGTCTGCGCCGCCTTAGTTTGTAAAGCCGCTTGAGCCAGTCAGCATCCGGCTCGCCGTTTGCCCCGGTCTTGCACCACAGCAACACTACATCTGCCGTGAGCAGCCAACCCTGGTCGGCGAATTCGGGAAGGAGCTTTACGATAGCGTTGTTGTCACCAGTCAGAAGAAGCCAGGGCTGGCGGTAGCGCCAACGCATACCGTAGCGTGCGCGAACTGCGATACGTAGCGCATCCAACTGTGCCAATGCGTTCCCGCGTGTAATCCCACCATCAAGCGCCTGACTCTCGCGATCATGGCTCGCCAGCTCCCTCAGTGCGCGCCGCGAGGCAATCCATTGAATGACAGCCTCCAGATACTTCACAAGGAAGAGCACCACAAGAAGACCGGCAACGAGGCTGAGCGCTATGATGGTGCGTTGGTCGTTCGAGAGCCCCCGGTCGGGTCCTTCGAACCAGACGGTCATGCCTACGACCAGAAATACGATCGATACGGCGATGCCGATATAGAGCGCAACCGGCAGAGGCTTCTTCTCATTCATACTTGCGTCCTGCATATGAGCGCGACCATGTCGCTGCCTTGTTGTGAGAGCACGAGTTGCGGCTCTCCAGTAAGCAATGCGTGCTCAGCGGCCAGCGCCGTGGCAAGCCAGCCTCCGGTGCCGGCACAATCGCCGATTGTCTTGTCCACTTGGACCCATTTGGCGCCGTCACTGAACGCGGCTTTGATAGGGCGCGCAAAGTCCTCTGATGGGACGTGACTCCAGATAGTCTTGACCTGTGAGGCCGAGGCCTGTCCCCAGCGCACGCCAAGGCCGACCGTCTGCACAGCCGCGTCCGGTCCGCCAATGGCAGGGCGATGTATGTGCAGCTTCGGGGTATTCGTCGCCGGGCTACGTGTGCGCCCAGCCGATCCCAACAGAATCGCCACGCCCGCTTCCGCAGCGCCGTCCGGCAGCCGCTCACTGATCGCGTTGCATAGCTGAATCGAGACTAGCAGCTGCGCATCGCCAGGTTGGAGTCGGTCATGCCAGGTATCGATGGAGAACAAGGACAGGTGATCTGGCGATGCGTCGATCTTCAGCCGGATTGCCGGTGCCTTGGCACGGATCAATGCCTCCAGGCGAGCATGCAATTCCGACAGCTCCACAGACGACCGTATGCACAGATCGACGTGAAGGAAGGTATCCGCTGGTAGTTGCGCCAGCTCCTTGCCGATTTGCTCTACCAACCGTTGGAGCAGCCAGTCACATACCACCCGGTGACGGCTGTGTTCGGTCAGTTCATTGCCCGGGTAAAAAGGCCGGTCGGGAATCTGCAGCCAGCGAGCGTTGACATCAACGCCAGGGTCGGCCCCGCTTGGTCGCGGCGCTATTCGCAAAGTGCCGTCCACGATCCCTTGCGCGCTGTTTTCCTGATCGTCGCAGGAAAAGCACCACGCATGCGCCAGCATGACCCGAGGTTTGCCAGCCATTGCATGGCAGGCCTCTTCCATAATTTCGCTGGCGCGATTGATTGCGAGGGCCTGGCTTATCCGTATAGACGAGAATCCGAGATAGCCAGACAGCATCAGCGCCCAGGTCATCACCGGATAGCCGGCAACGTAGAACCAAAATCGAACAGTATTCGTCGGCCTGCCCGCGGGCCATAGAAGGATCGTCAGGGCAGCACCCAGGCAAAGCACGCCGACCAGCAAGGCTGACCAGATCAGCTTTGACGGGCGGGGAAGAGCCGGTACCGGGACCTGTGGCGGTACCCGCGCGAAATCGATGGGCATTTATCGGACCGTTGCGCGGCAATTGCGCGCTGCATCCAAAAGATGAATCAGGCGCACCCGGTCGCGAGCGGGTACTTCGTGTGCGACGTGGTCGGAGTCACTGCATTTATCAGTACGACGATTAGTGCGGATGACGAGCTTTCCCATTTTTATTGTCAAATATGTCGGCTCATAACAGTAAGGTCCTTCGTCGTCGTCGGTCGGTCTCTTGTCGAGCAGTACGAAATCACTGGCCATGAGTTTTGGTATGTCGATCGGGCTGCAAAGAGCCCGCGACGCGAATTTATCTGGGATGGTCATATTGGGATTTTCCTCGAGTGCGCCTTTACTATAAAAGCGGCCGTAATTCAGGCTGCGAAAGAGCCCGCTCTTCCGGTCTACGATCCACACGATGTTATCTTCAGCGGTATTTCCGCTCCGACATTGAATTAGATATCGCTCAGTTCCCTTGGTCCAGAATGCTGAAAAATCGGATGAGTCGCACAGATCATCCTTTGTCGGGGCCACGTTATTCAGAGACATTGCGCACTCACCAACCTCGTTGCAATAGCCAGCCAATTGAGTATCTTTTCCCTCGCACCAAGGAAAGGCGATAGGGGACCATTTTGCTATTAATGCCAACAGAGCCCATTTATGAGTCGTAGACATAGTAATTTGACAGTCCAAGCCTGATGTGGGCGGGTTATTTGGCATGATCCAGTGCCGCTTTGCTAGGGGCATAAAAATCCCCGCCGGTCGGCTTTCTAACAATATCCCAAATCAGGCGGCAATTTTTTATCTTCAGCAGCATTGGCGCGACGATCGTGCGCTTTATCATCTTGGCTCTATTGAAAGAAGTGCTGGACGGTAACGCCAAATAGACGTTTTTTTGAAAAACTATGTTGGTGGCAAGCTCGTCTACTTCATTCGATCAATAACCCTTGGTGGTATCTTCGGTTTCATGTTGTTTGATGTCATGTCATGGTAATACTGGTCGTATAGTTGGGACGCCAGGACTTTTATTCCAATATTCCAATAGGCGTCCGCAAGGTTTAATTTGGTAACGATCCGTTTCGGAAATTTTTTGAGGATTGCTTCGAGGAGCGGAATTGCATCATCTGATCTGCCTTTTTCTGCGAGAAAGTGCGCAATGTCGTTGATATCTCGAACATTCGTTGTGCTCACATACTCAGCTAGTTCCGCTGAGTCGTAGGCTGTAATTGAATTAAGATAGCGATCCAGCGTGTCTGCATCCTTTCTTGCTGATTCAAAGCTTTCCAGGCTGCGCTCGATGTCCTTGGCGGTTTCTGCGGATGATTCATAGGCATATGCTTCTGTCGTCCCAATGCCTGAACAGTCTTTGGTTCTTAGCACTTGCTCTGATGGCAGGAACTTTCCAGCGGTAAGATCGGATCGCTCACCAGTGATCTCCCTGACTAGGCACCAATTGGAGTAATTGCGCTTCCATTCGTATACCAATCGGTATATCTGGCCTCCTTGGCTGGAGCAGCTCCCATCAATGGCTATTTGTCGGGTGTTCGGGATTTTGTAGATCGTCATGGAGCTACAATCATCAAATTTCTGCACGGAATAGAGGAGAATTTTATTGAGTGAGGGCGAGTGGTATTCCACCGAAAGACCCGTGGATGTTTCTCGATAAATAATTCGCCCCGTCATGTTGTTGCCTTCGAAATCGCTCTGTAGCTCGCCGTGCATCGCGTGAGCTATAATCGGTAGCAGGAGGCTAGTCGCGACGACGAACAGCTCGATAAGGGCGTGACGAAGGGAGTTGAAGATTTTTAGTGTTTTCATATCGCTTCTAGAACGTTATGCCTATCTTGCACGAATGATTTGACGTAACCTCTTATGCCATACCAGTTCTTATCCTTCGGATGGCCACTCTTGTCGACCGGGCTTCCTGCGGATGAATCGAGTTCGAGATATCGCTTGTATCCTTTTAATGCTTCAGTTTTATCCTTATTCGATATTCCGGGCTTGTCGAGCCCGGGATCGTGCCACATGCCCCACGCACAAGAAGCTCTCTTTTCATTGTAAGCCGAGCTTTCTTCGAATCGATACTGACCGTTCCGGTTGAGTTTCAGGCAGTTTTGAAGGTTCAGGGCTTGTATCGCACGATTGAAATACTTGAGACGATCATCGTACCCATTGAATCCGCCGTTAATTATTCTTGTGATCCAGATGAAATCATCGGCATTGCTGGGGCCAAGTAAGTCCGAGTGAATAACATAAAACCACGCCGCCGACAGTAGGGCGTGAGGTGGCCTTTCGAGGCTTTCCATTGCTGTCTGATTTGAAGTGGAATCGTGTTTCGAATAATCCTGGTAGGATCGGTAATTGCTCTCAAATGTGATCTGAATAAGCCCGCGGCCGCGCCATGGGTCATACGACTTGGTTTTTCCGAGTTCTCGTGTGTACTTAAATTCTCCACTTTCGTGAAGAATTTGAGCAAGAAAGTGCCCTTGTGATATGCAGGTGTCGAATTTATAATCGGAAAACGCCTGGTTCAATGGTGCCGTGTACTCGTGGATTAGTTCATCAGCTGCGGCCGTGGCTATGCGTTTTAGGTCTTCCGAGGAAATTTCCTGAGCTTTGCAGCCTGCTACGGCGAAATTCCCGATCAAGCCAATCGGATGGATATGAAAAGCATTCGACCCAGGCAAGTCGACCACACGGGACTTCACATCGTCCCACCAGACAAGCTTCTCGATTCGCTCTTGCTCCGCCCCGTGCAGAGCTCGAGGCCCAGTCTGCTTCTCAATTTCGCCGACCAGCTGCTTCCACTTCCCAGCATTCGCCCATTCGCTCTCATGCTTGATAATCAAACGAGACATCCGTAGCGCCCTCCACGGATCCGGCGCGCGTCAAGGTAGATGTCGCCTCATTCATGCAGCCAAACGCTGGTTTTCGGCGCCTGGCTTGATACCGGTGGGCACGGCAATCTCGCGCTCCGGATTGAGCGTGACCGTGTCGATTGGCGACCAATCTCGAGTGTTGCATGACCAGCGACGCGGGTTGCGCTCACGGGCCTGAACGTACAGCGCGTGGCGCGCGGCGAGAATCTTGTCGTCTTGACCGGCGTGGCGCTGTGCCGGGCTCACGTAGCGGATGCCGCTGTGCCGGTGCTCATGGTTGTACCAGTGGACGAAGTGGGCCGCCCACGTACGCGCCGTGGCCAGATCGGCAAAGCCTGTAGACGGGAACTCCGGCCGGTACTTGGCCGTGCGGAAGAGGCTTTCGACGAAGGCATTGTCGTCGCTCACGCGCGGGCGCGAGTACGAAGGCTTGACCCCCAGCCAGTGCAGCATCGCCAGCACCGTGGTGGCCTTGAGCGTGGCGCCGTTATCGCCATGCAGCACCGGCTTGGCCGCCATGGCATGGATGCCTTCGGCCAGCGCCGTGCGCTTGACCAGATGCGCCGCGTGGTCGGCGTCGTCACGGTCGTGAACCTCGAAACCCACGATCTTGCGGCTGTACACGTCCAGGATGAGGTACAGATAGAACCAGCGCCCGGCGACCTCAGCCGGCAAATAGGTCATGTCCCAACACCACAGTTGGCGTGGCCCGGTGGCCACGTGCGTGGTGGGCGGACGGCTTTGGCGCGGCGCCTTGGCGCGTCCTCGGTGCCGGGCCTGCCCATGGGCGCGCAGCACCCGGCCGAAGCTCGACTCGCTGGCCAGGTAGACACCCTCATCGGCCAGCATGGGCACAATGCGCGCCGGCGGCATGTCGGCGAAGCGCGGCTCGTTGGCAACGGCCAGAATGCGTTCGCGCTCCTCGATGCTCAGCGCATGCGCGGGCGTGGGCCGCTCGGCCCCGGGGCGGCGGTCGCCGACCACCAAGCCATCGTGGGCCTTCCAGCGTTGCAGCGTCCGCACGGTTATGCCAGCTACCTCGCAGGCCAGGCGCAGGCGAGCACCGCCTGCGTGAGCGGTTTCGATATGGCGGACCATCGTGTGGCGATCTTCCAGGCCGATCATGCGTCCTCGTCCTTGTCCTTCGGGAAGATGCCCTCGAGCTTTTTTGAGAGTATCAACAGGGCGGCGGCTTCGGCCAGGGCCTTCTCCTTGCGGCGCAGCTCGCGCTCGAGTTCCTTGATGCGGCGCCGATCGGCCTTGGTCTCACGATGGGTGGCGCGCGCATCCTCGGGCTCAGCCAGCGCCTGCGTGGCGGCGGTGCGCCACTGCTCCAACTCCTGCGGATACACACCTTTCTCACGGCACCAGGCGTTCTTACTGGCCTCGTCCATCGCAGCCGTCGCCAGCACCGCCTCAAACCTGGCCGCCGCTGTCCATGCTCGCTCGCGAGCGGGCATGGACATAGCGTCCGCACGCCAGCGCTCAAGCGTGGCCACTGCCACACCCAATTCCCTTGAAACCACTTCCACCGCCGCACTCTCCGGCGGTAACAACCGTGCTACCGCCCGGTCCTTGAATTCTTGTCCGTAACGAGCCACTTCTTTCTCTTATCGCCCCCAGGGTTCAAATTCTATAGGGGCGACATCTATTCTGCCGCGGGGGGGATCCCCCGCGGCAGCACAGAGTTCGTCCGCAGCCCTGCTTTGCTCCCCAGTCGGATAAAGCGCACGGTAGACCTTCCCCATCAGCGGGCTAAGCTTGCCCAGCGCCCCCCGTTCGGGCACGTCGGCACCTATCGAGTAGTCAACAAATGCCTTGGCATTGGCGAAGATCGTATGCGTCTGATCGTGCGGGTCGTCGAAAGCCTCAAAATCCACCCACTTCTGCGGAAACTCCCGTGTTACTCGCCCACCTGCGAAGTTCTGCTCACGCACCCAGCCGGTAATGTCGCGGCGAAGCACGTCAGCGCCCTCGACCTTCCACCAGCGACCCTTCAGCCCGTCGCTTCCTGCTTGGGTTTCGGTGTACTGGTTCTCGCGCTGCTTGCCCAGCTCAGAAAGCGCTGCCACCTGGATCACGTCGGTCTGAGGCGCGTCTTGGCCTGCTTGATTGGCCGCCTTGTACAAGGTGGTCTTCTTATCGATACGCAGAATCGTCGGGTCTGCGGGCAATCCCAGTTGCTTCCAGGCGCTCGCCTGCGCCCCGTTGGCACTGATCCACGTACGGCCCTTGTCGATGAACGACTTGATTTCATCGCCGCAGAACACCTCGATGTGGACCATGCGGTTAGGCGTTTGCTGCGTAAGGGAGTCATAGCGCCCGAGATGCCCGATCAGCTGACCAGCCTTGATCGGTACTGGCGTTGACGGCACGACCACGCGATCCAGTGACGATTCCGGCATCACCTCCTCGACAACGCTCCCGCCATTCTCATCGCCCAGGAAGACCCAACCGTCAATCGCGGCCGATGGGGCGACATAGTCTCCAGTTCTTGGGGGAATCAACTGTGCGCCATGCGTGTCCCTGATCTTTCCCCAGTTGCCTGGCGACATAGTCTCCAGTTCTTGGGGGAATCAACTGTGCGCCATGCGTGTCCCTGATCTTTCCCCAGTTGCCTTCACGCCTGCTCAGGCTGATCTGCGCTCCTTGGGGCAGGATGCACAGCGGTGCGCCGTGCGGGTGCGAGGCCCGGACCCTTAGTCCTGTTCGCTGCGCAGGCGCTGTTTGGCCCGCGGATGCACGTGGCTTGTCTCTCGCGTATCCGGTGACCTTGAAGTCAGGAGACCAGTAGGCCGGCTTGCGCAGCGTCTTGTCAGCTTCATAGCCTGCAAAATCCTGCAAATGCATGTACAAGCTGAAGAACGTAAGCTTCGTGTCTTTGGGGAACTCGAGGGTGTGCCGCACGAGGGCGAATCCAGTGCTATAGGGGGCATGGAAGGCGGGCTTGCCATCCTGGGCGGCGATTTCGCTTACGAGGTAGACGCGGTTCAAGCGCCACGCCACGACCTCGCCGTCCGCAATACAGAGCACCCCATGCTTCAGGTCCAGTGACTGCCCGGCACCGGCCTCGGTCACATGGATGCCGCCATGCCACATGCCCTTGCTGCTGACGGCATATCCTCCAGATGGCTCCCGCTTCAGCAGTCTGTGGACTTCGTGCTCGTTGGTGAAATTGGCACTGGCCGTTCCGCTATCCTGCGGCTTCTTACGAAATGGAAAGGCGAAACGCAGTTGTTTGACAGGGGTGCTGGGGGAACTTGCTGGTGTCTTCGTTGCCATGCTTGCGCTCACTCAGAAAAGCCGAAGTTCATGTCACCCTTCCCGTCCTTCAGGGGAGCGCTCGTCCAGTTGGGGAACGTGAAACTTCCCCCGGCTGGTCCACTCACATCAAGATTTCCCTTGATATCGACCTTTCCGGCTGGGCTCGCGATCTCGATTCTTCCGTTGGCGATCTTCACGTACGCACCGGCGCCATCGCCCAACGTGATGCCTTTTGCGCCGGTGATGATTATTTCGCCCGACGATGAACTCATGGCGATATCCTTGAGCGCCAGCAACTCCAACCCATCCCCTTGCGACTGAACCTGTACCTTGCCTTTCGCAGCGAAAATGCGAATCCCGAGTCTTGCGGCGAATAGTGAGATGGCTTCGCCGGCAGCCACGGTCACGCGCTTGAACACGCCAATATCCAGGCCCCGCCCTGCGGTCACGAACATCTGTGCGCGCGCTGCCAACAGCATGTTCTTTCCACTCGTGACGCCTACGCCTTCGGGTGCGTTCGCGACGAGTACCGGCTTCTGCAGGCCCATGAGCTTCTGTTCGATGAGTGCGCGCTGCTGGTCGATTTCAGCAAGCCATGCTCGCGCCGCATCGGCCGAATCGTTTAGGGAACGCATCATGTCCATGGCCTGCTTGAGCGTTGCCTCGGCGTCTTGCATGTCGAGTTGCTTCCCTTCAGCGCCTGGCTGATCATCGGCCGACAGAAACAACCCCTTGCCACCCCGAATCGCCCCCCACCCCGAGGTACGCAACTCAAAACCATCGCCTCGCTTCTGCTTCTGGTGGTCAACGAGATAACCCAGATTGAGTTGGGTCTTCCCTCCATATTCAGTCGAGAGCTTGATGCTCTCCCGCCCCGCACTATCCTCCATCCGCATCTTGTTGTTGCTCTGCGTGCGAATGACATTGCGCGACAGCCAGCCGTCCTGGCTGGTGATCAGGTCCGGGTGCTGGCTGTGGTGATGGAAATGAGCGATATACGGTTTGTTCGGATTGCCGTCGAGGAACGCAATCCCCGCTTCGGTGCCGTCCAGTGCCGGGAAGTGGAATCCCGTCTGCCTGGCCCCGGCAAACGGCTTGGCCAGGCGCAGCGGCACGCTTTCGCCACCGTTGGGCCATTCGTCGAAGTCCAGGTCGAAGCGGACGGTGTAGTAGCCCTGCTGGGTGAGGTAGGCATACTTGTAGCGGCCCGGCGAAGTGACGCGGGCACTCAGTGTGCCGTGGATCTTCGGCCATTTGTCTTCGTTGAGCGGCAGCCGGAAGCGCCGGTCCGATGGGATGGCCTTGAAGGCATTGCGGTAGGCTGCGTCGCGTGCCCCGCTGTGGATGACCTCGGTGACCACCACGCCGTTTGGCGCATCCGGCAACGCCTGGTCCATCCGCAGTATGCGAGCGGGGCGCAGTTCCAGGACGTTGCTTGCGCCCGAGATAATCAGCTGCCCTGAAATCGCGCTCTCGTGGCGCAGCTGGGCCTCCCATTTGGCGCCGTCCTGATCCAGGTGGTGGGTGCCATAGACATAGGGCTGGCCGTAGGTCGTCTTGTCCTTGCGGGCGATGTTTGCCTCGGCCCTGAAGCGCTCGTAGGACTGATCGGGGTTGTAGTCCGCAACCACGAACGACTCCGGCACAGTCTGCGCATGGGTCTTCAGGTCGAACACCGCTTCGGTGCCGGATTCAAGTCCCGCCGTTTCACGGTACGGCACCCGCAGTTCCGGTTGGTAGATGTAGTGGTCGATATCGTCGCCAAACACCACCAGCTCGCCGAATTTTCCCGGCATGGCATAGCAGTAAAGCCCCTCCTGCTCCATCAGCAGCCGGATATACGCCCAGTCGGACATCTGGTACTGAAATCTGAATCGGTGCTGTGGACATTTACGGCGAATCTTGAAGACGAACTGGTGACCCTTCAACCCGTGCCGGCGCAGGATCGCCTCGATGATTTCAGGTGCGGTCTTCTGCTGGTAGAGGCGGCTGGCGCGGGTAAGCCGCAGTCGTGCGATGAGTGGTTCCAGCACGATCTGGTAGCCGCAGAAGTCGGGGGTCTGGCGGATCTTGCTGAACTGCAGGATGCAGCCGGAAAACTTGCGCGGCTCGGTGCCGTCGGCGGGATCGATCAGGAACGTGGCTTCCTTGCCCAGATAGTCGGCGCGATCGAGATCAAGCGGGTGTGTCAGCTGGATGGTGACGGTATAGGGCTCGCCCAGCCGCTCCACCGCTTCGAATGACACCACCGACAGCGCGGCGGCGCTGGCGGTGCCGGGGACTTCGAGGAAGTATGCCTGTCGCCCGGTCAGTCCCCTGAGCAGGGGATCGCCATAAGTCCGCAGTTCTTTACCTGGATCCGGCATGGTATGCGCTCCGTTGTCAGCGAGATCGAATCTTCTTGCCTTGGGCTATGCATCGCCCAAGGCTTAGCTTCTCGCGCCGCACGGTAAACGCTTTTGCTTACGCCGGAAATCTGATTGGTCGAATTATTCCAATACGTCGGAAATTTAGAAAATGCGTACCAAGAATAGGATTTTACTTAGTCCTGCGTCGGAGTTTTTGTGATAGTAGGGGGCGTGCTTGGCGCGGAAGGAGGGAGCAAATCTTCCTGAATGTGGGAATGATCTGAATCAATGTCGGTGCCTATCGTTGCAGACGACCACAATTTCGTAGAAATTTCGTCGTTCATTTCCAACGAGTATTGAGCATGGGGCTAATTAAGGCATGTCCCATATTCAGCCAATATTCCGCTTGTTATCGTCGCGCTAAATTTCAGCGCGGCGAATCGCGCTGCGGACGCATCGTCGAAACGTGTTCGTAGCCACCAGGAGTCCAGGCCGTGCCCATCCAGCAAGACGGGAGCACGGTCAGTGCATCAAGTACAGGGCACGTGGGATGTGCCTGGCACGAATGTCGTGCTCAATGCGACCCAAGACATCACCAACACCGGCACGATCCAGAAGGCGGGTGACCTGACGCTGGCCACCGGCGGCACGCTGGACAACAGCGGCCAGATCGTGGGCGGCAGCAACGTCTCGCTGTCGGCGGGCAACCTGAGCAACACCGGTGTTATCCACGCCAATGGCGACCTGGCGCTGGCCGGCAATATCGCCAATTCCGGGACCGTCGAGGCACTGCGCAACGTGGCTGTGACAGGGGGCGACTATGACAACCGCGGCGGCACCACGCAGGCCGGAGCCAATCTGAGGTTCGATCTCGGCGGGACGCTCAATAACAGCGGCAGCGTGCTGGGCGCGCAGGGCAACGTGCACATCGCCGCCGACGCCGTCATCAACGACCGTGCGGCGCCCATCGACGCTGGCAGCACCACGGGCACGGTCACTAATGACGCGCTGCTCAATTCGACGGTGATCGGCAGCTACCAGCCGTGGCACATGCCGACTTGCGACGGCTGCTCCCCGCAGTTGGGTGCACCGGTCAACGTGACGCTGGGTGATCTCCTGCGCAACCCGGACGGCACCATCTCGCTGCAGTTCGCCATGGCGGCCGTGCCGGCCGGCGATAGCCTCGGCACCGCCGGTGCCTGGTTCCTCGGCGTGAGCGCCACCGACGCGGCCGCCAGCCATGGCTTCGGCATTGTTCCGCCCACGCCGCCGACATTGATCCTGCCCACGGTGGAACGCACCGTACAACAGCAGACCGATGGCGTTGCGGGCCAGATCATCGCGCGTGGCAAGCTGGACCCCACGGCGACGACGCTTTCGAACAAGGGTGGCGTGATCGCGGCGGGCCAGGACGCAACCCTGAACGTGGGCGCCCTGGACAATGGCCGCTCGGAGAATCTGGCCAATGGGGTGACCGATGTCGTCACCGCGGGCGGCCTGAACGCCTTCCTCGACCAACTGCGTGCCCTGGCACAGTACGCGCCCAATGCCGGATGGGCGGGTCAGATGTTCTACGGGCAGCCGGGCAACGACTGTGGCGACAACTGCTCGGGCCCGCAGGTGCCCGCGACACCGCTGCTGATCGGCAAGGCAGCCGATGGCAGTGCGGTCGTCGCCCCTGCCGCGCCGGCCGTGAGCATCCAGCACGGCAAAGCCGGCCAGATCATGGCAGGCGGCAACCTGAACCTGAACGGGACCGGTGACCTGACCAACGCGGGCGACCTGGCGGCCGTGGGCCATCTCACGATCACGACACCGGGCACCTTCACCAACCAGGGCACCTACGACAGCAAGCTCACCACCACCGCAGGTTGCCTGCCGGGTGCCCAGACATGCCGCGAGGCCGATCCGCACGTTGACACCCTGACGTGGCAACAGACGGCCAACACCGTGGCCGCCGGCAAGACGCTTGTCATCAACGCTGCCAATATCCGGAACCTGAACGGCACCCTGGTCGCGCAGGGCGATGTCGCGCTCACGGCCCGCGACAGCGCAACCAACCAGGCTGGTGCCATCCAATCTCTCGCCGGCGACATCTCGATCACCGCGCCGACGCTGGTCAACAAGACGATGGACCCGGTCACGCTGCACAAGAGTTAGCGATGACATCGATCAGGAGTTCATCAAGGAGGAGAAGGGGTTTGGGCCGATTGGCCAGATTGTGGCGATTGTGGCGGCCGTGGCGCTTGCAGTGGTCACCGCGGGTGCCGCGGCGGCTGCCTTGGCAGCGGCACAGTTGGCCGCGGCCGAGGCAGGTATGGCCGCCCTGATTGCTACTGGATCCATCGCGGAAGCGACGGCTGCAGGCGGGATTCTGGCGAGTTCGGTATTTGCAGCCGGAGGTATGGCCAACCTGGCCATCGCCGGCGCCTTAGGCAGCATTGCTTCCAGCGCAACCATTCAGCTTGGCATGACTGGCAAGATCAAGCTCGATAAGTTGGCGACTGCGGGTATCGCTGGGGCAGTGACCGGGGGACTGACGGGATACTTTGGGTCCAGCTATGGTGTGGACCGTCTGTTGGCGTCTGGTGCTGCTGGTTGTGGCACCGCAGCAATGTCCGAGGGCGACTGCAAGGTCGGGGCTATGACAGGTTTTGCGACCGCGGCTGTGGCGTGGGCGGCAGATGCCATGCGGCAGGATCAGATCGAATCCTCCCAGCAATTCAGGGGAATCTATGACGGCGCTGACAAAAGCGGGGACGCACAATTGGTCTCCAATGCTACGGGCCCGAGTGCGGGGATAGATGGGGACGGAGTCAAGCTTGCTGGGACACGAGTCAGCTTCGATGATCTGCGAAAGTATGGGTTCATTGTCGAGCGCTCGGACGGGGCGCTGACGTTCAATGCAACGGAGATCAACCCCGATACGGACAAGCTATGGACGTTGAATGAGGCGCTTAACAAGGAAGGTGGGATCACGGGCGGATTCCAAGGCCTGTCAGGCACGCTTCTGAAGTCGCCATATCCTCCTGGCACGTTTACCGACAAGGTGCTCGAATCCTTTGCTGGTCCCCATGACTATCTGGGTAGCCTGACGGCCTATGATCAGTTGGGGAATTTGAAGGAAGGAATGACCGCTTTCCAGCGAATGATGTTCGAGATCCAGACCGATATCGACATTCCACTGGCAGCGCCGTTTGCCGGTGTGACGTTGCTCAATCAGTACGGAATCGATTGGTCCGTTTTTCGTAACCAGACTCAGCAATCGAAGGAACGAAAATGAGAGGATGGACAATAGTTGCGGTGATAGCCCTGGGTAGTTCGGGGGTGCCTTCATTCACCCCCGAACTACCCAGGGGCCGGCGGCAACAATATCGATCCGGCTGGCTACGTTAACGCTGCTTGCCCCGACCTGAGTGGGCGATATGAGGGCAGAGGTGAGCTCTTGGATGGGACGCCACGGCTCAAGGTTGGGCCAAGACAATGCGCATTGACTATGTCTTCCCATTTGCCAATAACGCAGAGGCGATGACATTCATGAGCGCTGCAAGATCCGATGCAGGCCATACCTCGTATCCAAAATACGGAGAAGTAACGAGGGTTGCCGGGCGGTCATTTCAGATCAGCGTGAACTATGAGAATGAGAAAAGCGCATCACGCGCCGTCTTGCTTGAAGACAAGGGCAGATTCGTATGCACCGGCTCCCATGGAAAGATCATATGGGGAGGAGCTAGCAAAGGTGGCAGATCAGAATTCGGACCAAATACTACGGATTCGATGGCAATGCTCTATCTAGATGACCAAGGAGATCTAGTTTCGGAAGATTCGATGCAGGTTCACATGAGCCTGCGGCTTGGAGGGATTCCTACTGGTACTGCGAAGCACTTCTCAAAATATCGATTCAAACGGTTACCTGAATGAAAACGTCATTCCTTCTTCATTTTCGGCGCCTTGAACTTGCCGCCGGATGTTGCTTGGCGCTTGCGGCCTGTGCCCCGATGATCGCGACGACTCCGTCGACTATCGGAGGCACGCAACCAAGCACGGCAGCCCGACGCATCCAGATCCTGACAGCCACAACCGTCCGACTTGACACGGGCTATTCCCGCACGCTGCCCGAAAAGTCCATCTGGTCAAGGATTGGCCACGTTCCACAGGGCGACGTCTACCGGCCCATCGGCACCATTTTTACGATCGAGGGCCGTCAGGTCCACGAGGCCTACCTGGTCATCCGCGACAAGACCCTGGTGGGCTTCTATTTGCCCGGGGAACAGAACTATTCCCCGCTATCCACCGCAGTACCTTTGAACTTGGGAGAATCGGAATGAAACGGGTTGCACGCATGCTGATCGCCGGACTGGCGGTATCGTCGTTGCTGGCTGGATGTGCTTCGGGTGTGAAACATGCTGACATGGAAGCGTCGATGCCGACGCTGAAGCCGGGCGAGGGTCGGATCTATTTTCTGCGCTCGGCATCAATGTTCGGCGCCGCGATCCAGCCGGATCTGCGTCTTAACAACCAGGTAGTGGGCGAGTCCAAGCCCGGCGGCTTCTTCTTTGTGGACCGCCCGGCCGGCAAGTACTTGGCCTCGGCTGCGACCGAAACCGAGAAGACGCTGAGCTTCGTGCTGGCTGCGGGCGAGACGAAGTATGTGCGCAGCTCACCGTCGATAGGGCTGATGGTGGGCCGCGTCGTGCTGGAGCTGGAAACGCCGGAGAAGGCGACGGCAGACCTCGCGTCGCTGAGCTACACCGGCGATCTGGTCAAGGCGCCGGCGAAGTAGGAGGTACTGCGAGTCACTGGGACGGTACCGGCAAAACCGCAGCCAACCGCTCCATGCCGATTAGGTCCCAGTGGTACTCCACCTCGGTCAGTACCATTGAGCCGCGGGCCGACGAACGTCGGTCTACCAGTCGTCCGCCCGCACTCTCATAGAACTTGCGTGCCCGCGCATTTTCCTCGAGAGACCACAGGCGCATCGAACTGCAACCACGCCTCGCCAAGGCTGCCGCGCAGCAAGACATCAGCCTCAGACCAACTCGCCTGCCGTGAAACGACTGCAATACATAGAGGGCGTAAACCTCCCCCCAACCTTCCTGCTCCGCGCCGCGACTTGGTCCGCAATCGGCAAAGCCGACAACTTCAGCCTCACCGGTCGCGACGAAACAGGCTACCGAAGAATCCGCGAGAATGCGATGCCTCGCTGGCAGACGGCTTTCCGCAGTCACATTCGCAAGCAGATCTCTGGGGAGCAACTCCCCATATGCCTGATGCCAGCAAAGCGCAAGAACCGCCGAAATCGCGGCCGCGTCGGCTTTGGTGGCAAGTCGAATGGTCAGGTCGTCCTGAGACGGCATCGGGCGAGTCATGCAATTGGCAATGGAACTTCGTGAACCTTAGGGCAAGATCGCCTCAAGTCAAACAAGCCGCATTAACCACCCCCACCGCCAACGAAATCACCCCCATCACCGCCCCAGCCCCCCGGGTTATCGCTGGAAACAGCCGGCCGGGAGGGCGTGACCTGCCGGTCAGCCGAACAGGCGCCAAGCCAGGCGCGCCGCCACGCGCGCGCCCAGGTGGTCGCGGTCGTATTGCGGGTTGTACTCCGCCAGGTCGGCCACGCGCAGCTTGCCGCTGCGGCGGGCAAGCAAGGCGACTGCCTCCACCACCGGCAACGGCACGCCATAGGCGGCAGGCGCCGACACGCCCGGCATCACCGCCGCCGGCAGCGCGTCGAGGTCGATGGTCAGGTACAAGTGGTCCGTGGCATCGATGCGCGCCGCCAGTTCCGCCAGACGCGATGCCAGGTGGCGCTCCTGCATGTCGACGTCTTCCACGTAGCTGACGCCCAGCTCGTCGGCGCGGCTGAAGAGCGCCGGCGTATTGCTGAGGCGACTCACGCCCAGGCAGATATAGTCGAACGGCTGCCCGCGCTCGGCGCAGGCGTTGGCGATCTGGTCGAATGGCGTGCCGGAGCTTGCGGGCCGGCTGGTGCGCAGGTCGAAGTGGGCGTCGATATTGATGATGAGCACGCGCCCGCCATCGTCCTGCGCATCCAGGTGCGCGCGCAGGCCTTGCCACGTGCCCCAGGCGACTTCGTGGCCGCCACCCAGCACCAGCGGCAGCCCGCCGCGCGCCAGCACGTCGCGCACGGTGCCCGCCAGCGCCAGCTGGGCCGACTCCAGGTCGCCGTCCTCGCAACTGACATTGCCGGCGTCGTATAGCGCGGGCAGCCCGTGCGCCGGCACGTTGGCCAGCGCCTGGCGGATGGCGTCGGGGCCGTGCGCGGCGCCGGGACGGCCCTGGTTGCGCAGCACGCCGGCGTCGCAGCGGAAGCCGAGCAATACCGTGGCGCCGCCGAGAGGCGTCACGTCTGCCGTTTCCAGCGCTTGCACGATGCGGAACAGGCGCGTGGTGTCGCCACGCTCGCCGTTGTCGATGCGGCCCTGCCAGATATTCTGCGTCACAGCCATCCTCACGCCCGCGTCAGCACGGCCTGCAGGAAGCCGCGCGTGCGTTCCTGCGTCGGCGCCGAGAAGATGACCGACGGCGGCCCGGCCTCGATGATGCCGCCGCCATCCATGACGACCACCACGTCGGCGACTTCGCGGGCAAAGCCCATTTCATGGGTGACCACGACCATGGTCATGCCTTCGGCGGCCAGCACCTTCATCACCTGCAGCACTTCGCCCACCAGCTCGGGGTCGAGCGCCGAGGTCGGCTCGTCGAACAGCATCACGCGCGGCTCCATGGCCAGGGCGCGGGCAATGGCCACGCGCTGCTTCTGGCCGCCCGACAGGCTGGCGGGCATGGCGTGCGCCTTGTGCGCCAGGCCGACTTTCTCAAGCAGGCTCATCGCCTTGCGCTCGGCTTCCTCGCGCGAGGCGCCGCGCAGCATGCGGGGGCCCACCGTGACGTTGTGCAGCACCGACAGGTGCGGGAACAGGTTGAACGACTGGAACACCATGCCCACTTCGGTGCGCAGCTGGTTCAGCTCGTGCTCGCCAATCAGCTGGCCGTCGCTCACCAGCCGCTTGCCGACGATGTCGATGGTGCCGGCCTCGGGTTGCTCCAGGCCGTTGCAGCAGCGCAGGAAGGTGCTCTTGCCTGAGCCGCTGGGGCCGATCACGACCACCACCTGCGACGGCTCCACATCGAAGTCGATGCCGCGCAAGACCGTATGGCCGCCGAACGATTTGCCCAGGTTCCGGATCCGGATGATTGCGGAATCGCTCATTGCACCATGCCTCCCATGCGCAGCCTTTGTTCGGCGCGCCGCAGGATCAGCCCGGCCGCGCTCGTCAGGATCAGATATACCAGCGCGATCGCCAGATAGACTTCCAGCGACCGGTACGACACGCTGATGATCTTCTGGCCCTCGTGCATCAGGTCGGCAATGGTCAGCAGCGACACCAGCGCCGAGTTCTTGATGAGGGCGATGAACTCGTTGCCCAGCGGCGGAATCATCCGCACGATGGCCTGCGGCAGGATCACCGCGCGCATGGCCTGGCCGGAAGACATGCCGATCGAGCGGGCGGCTTCCATCTGGCCCTTGTCGACGGACTGGATGGCGCCGCGCACGATTTCCGACACGTACGCGCCGGAATAGATGCCCAGCCCGATCACGCCGCACACAAAGGCCGGCAGCAGGATGTTGAACTGCGGCAGCCCGAAGAACAGCAGGAACAGCTGCACCAGCAGCGGCGTGCCGCGGATAAAGGTCACGTAGGCGGTGCAGAGGCCGTAGACGAAGCGGCGCTTCGGGTCCAGCCGGCCGATGCCGACCAGCAGGCCCATGACGCAGCCCAGCACCAGCGCGCAGGCCGTCACCTCCACGGTGACGACGGCGCCGTGGAGGATGTCATGCCAGCCGGCAAAAACAGGAGAAAAATCCAATTCCATGATGAGAATCCGCGCGGCTTACTTGGCGGCCGCGCCGAACCATTTCTGGGTCAGCCTGGCGTAGGTGCCATCGGCCTTCACTTTGGCGAGTGCGGCATTGAGGGCGCGGGTCAGCTCGGGCGTGTCCTTGCGCACGGCCATGCCGTATTCCTCGGTGGTCAGCGGCTGCTCCACCATGCGCAGGCCGCCGCGGGTCTTGACGTACTGCGTCGCGGCCGGCTTGCCGGTCACGGCGGCGTCGGCGCGGCCGATCTCGACGAGGTTGAACATTTCCTGGTTCTTCTCCACTTCCACGCGCTGCACCTGCGGATACGTGTCGCGCAGGAAGTTGACCGACTTGGTGCCCACCTGCACGCTGACCTTCTTGCCGTTCAGGTCGGCCGGGGTGTGGATGGTGGTGTTGCCGCTCTTGACCAGCGCCACCAGGCCGCCGATGTAGTAGGGCTCGGTGAAGTCGACCACCTTGCGGCGCTCGGGCGTGATGTAGATGCCGGAAACCGCCATGTCGAAGCGGCGCGAGACCAGCCCGGGGATCAGGCCCTTGAAGTCGATGTCGGTCCATTCGACCTGCTTGCCCATCGTCTTGGCCATGGCCTCGACCAGCTCCACGTCAAAGCCGGTGCGCTTGCCGTTCTCGACAAATTCCATCGGCGGGAAGGTGGCGTCGGTGGCCACGCGCAGTACGGCATTGTCCTGCGCATGCGCGGCGGTGCCGAGGGTCAGGGCGGTCAGGGTTGCCAGGCCGGCCATCAGGCATTTGCGGCGAAGGTTCATGGAAGTCTCCTATTCTCGGGAACGAGGGATCTGCCGTCGCATGGGTCTGCCGACGGCGGCGGTAATGGTTTGCTTGGTAGCCTGGTATTCAGTAAGACTGCAGCCGGGCGGAAATCCGCATCGCCGCGGCCACGGTCATGTCGATCAGCGCGGTCTCACGCCCTTGCCGCCGTGTGGCCGGCACCATCAGCGTGATGGAGCCGAGCGCATCGGCCTTGCTGCGCCGGGAGAAGAGCGGTGCGCTTATGCCCCACACGCCCGGGTCCACTTCACCCTCGCTGACGGCGTAACCGGTTTCGCGAATGGCGGCAAGCTCGGCCAGCAATCGTTCGGCTTCGTCTGGTTCGCACTGGGCGCGGACCAGGCGCTCGCGCGCTTCGTCGCGCATGAACGCCAGCAGCGACTTGGCCGACGCCCCGGCGCGCAGCGGCACGCCGCGGCCCTTTTCGAACGAGCAGCGCAGCGACTGGCGGCTCTCCACCATCTCCAGGCACACCGCGTGATCCTTGACGGCGACGACCAGGCCTACGCTTTCATCGGACTGCTGCGCCAGCAGCCGCATGTCGGGCAAGGCTTCGCGCGCCAGGTGCGAGGCCATGTCAAAGCCCAGCGCCAGTTGCAGGCTGATCGGGCCCGGCGCGTATTCGCCGTCGGACTCCAGCACAAAGCCCCAGCGCTTGAGCATCATCAGTTGCCGGTAGAGCGTGCTTTTGGGCAGGCCGGTCCTGGCAACCAGCTCACGCACGGTGATCGGCGCGCCGTGTTGCGCCAGCGCCGCCAGCACGAACAACACGCGATCCGCACCGCCCGCAGGCTGGCCGGGTTCGGCGGGCGCGGAGGTCGCGGGCTTCACGGCGGTGGGGTGGTCGACGGCATTCAACATAGGAGCCAAGGATAGGACCTGATTCCCAAAAATCAAAACCACTAGTCCCGGAAAATGGGAATGCGTGGCTAGGGATAACCCTTGGTGTCTGGCAGATCGATCAGCCAAGTGCGCGGGGCGCCGCTGCACCGCGATCAGTAGATGCCCGGCAGCATCCGCCAGGTCCGGGCGCAATACGACGCGTACGCATCGCCAAACTGGTCGCGCAGCAGCGCTTCTTCCGCACGGATGCGCGCCAGCAGCGCCGGCACCATCAGCAGCGTCAGCACCACGCCCACGCCGGAGCGGAACGCCAGTACCCATCCCAGCGAACTGATCAGCAAGCCGAGATAGCTCGGATGCCGGATCACGCCGTAGATGCCGGTGGTCACCAGCGTATGCCCCGGCTGGATCGCCACCAGCCCGCTGAAGCGCCGCCCCAGCACAAACACCGGCCACAGCCGCAGCACGCCGCCGCCGGCGAACAGCGCCACGCCGATCCAGCGCATGGTGTCGCGGTCGAGCGTCCAGAAGCCGATGCGGTCGGTAAAGGGCGGCAGGTAAGCCGCCAGCAGGCCGAGTACGCCAAACGCGGCCAGCACCCAGCGGTTGCCGCGATCTTCTCGCATGCCGCTACTGATATTGCCGCCAGAGAAGAGTGCGACGATGGACAAGGCGAACAGGACCAGCGTCAGCATCACGCGCGCCGGGTGCGCGAAGAACGGGCCGATGCCGCCCCAACCCGCAATGGCGATGGCCAGGCAGGCGAGCGTGCCGGCCAGAGTGGCAAATGCCAGGCCGGGAGTCGGCCGCATGGAGTGCCTCCGTTGCGACGGTGGGTGCACAAGAGAAGGGTAAGCCTCAGGCGGCCCGCGTGTCGAGGGTGGCCGGGTCGTGCTTAAATCTGCGTTTTGCGCCAGCGGATGCCGGCGCGCATTGAAGTGTTATCGCCATACAATCATGCCGCTGATCGACATCAAGAACCTCCAGCAAGCCGCCCAGGACTTCGGCCAAGCCCGTAACTGGGGCAAGTACCACAGCCCCAAGAACCTCGCCATGGCGCTGAGCGTGGAGGTGTCCGAGCTGGTCGAGATCTTCCAGTGGCAGACCGACGCGGAATCACGCGCCATCATGTCCACCGGCGAGCGCGAACATGTGGAACAGGAGCTTGCCGACATCACCATCTACCTGGCGCAACTGGTGACGGCGCTGGACGTGGACCTGGACGCGGCGATCCGGGCCAAGATGGAGATGAACGCCAGGAAGTATCCGCTGCCGGAATAAGCCGGTCGCGGCGCGGATGTAGCGCCATCGTCGCGGTGCTTTGTCAGCGGTTTGATCCTTTGATCAATGGATCCTGGCAGTGTTCGGAATTTGATCAATTGATCAAGCCGGCAGAGCCCTGTTTCTGCGATGCGCGGCGGCTCGGCAACGCGCTGTGTCCCGCATCCTTCGCATCGTTCCCCTTCGCGCAACGCCCGCGCCACTCGTATCCCATCGCGTCCGTCACTGGCACGCCCTATGCGGTTACCGGGCATGGCCCAGCAGAGGCCTGCAACGGAGACGGCGATGGCATCCCACAGCGAAACGATGAAGGCAACGGCGCAGGGCACGGGCAACCCGCATGCCCTGGCAGCGCGTGTCGCCCTCGATGCCGATCCGCCCGTCGGCGCCCACCTTGTCACGCCGCGCCACGGCTACGCGCATCACGGCATCTACGTCGGGCGTGGCATGGTGGTGCACTACGCTGGCTATTGCCACCGGCAGCAGCGCGGCCCGGTGGAAGAACTGAGCCTGGCCGCCTTTGCCGCGGGCCATGGCATTACGGTCCTGAACACGCCGATGGCACGCTACAGTGCCGCCGAATCCGTCGGGCGAGCCCGCTCACGGCTGGGCGAGGACCGCTACCGCCTGCTGACCAACAACTGCGAGCACTTCTGCATGTGGTGCCTGTATGGCGAAAGCCGCAGCGAACAGGTGCGCCATTGTCTGATCCATCCGCTCAGCGGCCTGCGTGTGGCTGCGAGCATGCTGCTTTGCTGGTGCAGGACCGCCGCCGCGCCGGCGTGGGCTGGCGCGGCGGCATGAGCCTGGGTGCGATAGCCCACGGAGCGATGCGGCACGCCTTGCTCGCTGCCTCGGGTGCGCATCCAGGGTCACATATCCGGGGCGCTGATCCCTCTTGCCTGCGCTCGCTCCCCGCGTGCGCAGGGACGACATGCCAGCCCCCGCACGGCATCCTTCCGACTGACAAAAGCAAGAAGGGAAAGGGTCGCCATGGGTCGCAGGAAGCAATCGAGCGTTTTCGAGGATCTGTATGGCATTGCCGCCGCACTGCCATGGTGGGTGGGCGTTGCGTTGGCCATTTTTGCCTACGTGGTGTTGCACAGCTATGCAATGGCCGAGGCGCAGGCCACCGCTGTACCGGGGCGGATGGGTCAAATGGTCGTGTCGCAGGTGGTCAAGGCGCTGTCGACATACGGGCAGTACATTGTGCCGCTGGCACTGTTGGCCGGCGCGCTGGCGTCATGGCTGGGTCGCCGCAAGCGGCAAGGGCTGGTACGCAGCGTCGCGGCGAACCAGTCTGGCGATGCCCTGCGCCAGATGACCTGGCGCGATTTCGAGCGGCTGGTAGGGGAGGTGTTCCGGATGCGCGGTTACGCCGTTGCCGAGACCGGTGGCGGCGGTGCGGATGAGGGAATCGACCTGCGGCTCAGGAAGGGCAACGAACTGGCGCTGGTGCAGTGCAAGCATTGGCGAGCCTACAAAGTGCCGGTCACGGTGGTGCGCGAACTGTATGGCGCGATGGCTGCGCAGGGTGCGGCACAAGGATTCGTTGTCACATCGGGACAGTTCACGGCCGATGCGCGGGCCTTCGCGTCCGGGCGGAACATCAAATTGATCAATGGGCAAGCACTCACTGCGCTGATCAAGCGCGCCAGCGCTGCAGCACCGACGGGATCGAGCACAAAGCCACCTGCGGCCGCGAGCGCGCCTGCACCCACCGCGGAGCCGCCGCAGCCAACCGACATGTCGCCAGCCGCCGCACCCGGCTGCCCGCGCTGCGGCAGCGCCATGATCCAGCGCATCGCCAGGCAGGGCGCGAATGCGGGCAAGCCGTTCTGGGGTTGCGCCACGTTCCCCGAATGCCGCGGCGTGCGTGGTCTCTGACGGGCTCTGGATTGGACACACCAGGTTGCCGCTGTACCGCTCATCGCCAGCGTGGCGCGGTGCCGATTGCGATGGCATTGAACAGGAGCGCCGTCGCGGTATCAGGCATAGGCAGTCTCCCCAGCCGGTTGCGATGCGGCGGTTGCCCGCGCAGTGATGATCCAGCAAGCTGCCGTGTAGCGCACGGTTGCGCCATGCACGTAAGTCTCGAATGCGGCGCGTGCTGTTTCGACGACGCGCACACGCGTGCCTGCATCGGCATTGCGCAGGGCCAGGCCGACCGGGCCAAGCCGGGACAGGTACGCTACCAGCGCAGGCTCCGGCAGCGTGCATGCGATGTCAATCGGACGGATATCGATGTCGCGCCAGCCGCTCGCCTGCAAGATCGACAACACACGCTCCCGGTCGCCGAAGGCGAACTGTCCCGGCGCACCCGGCTGACGGGGCGGCAGGTTTGGCAGCAGCGGTGCGGCCGCTCGCTCGGCGGTGGTCATGAACGGATTCTCAGCGGCGCTGCGCCAGGCAATGCAGTGCAGCGTGGCATCCGGCGCTGCTGCCTGGCGCAGGTTGGCAAAGGCCAGGACCGGATCGCTGAAGAACATCACGCCCAGGCGCGACACGATCATGTCGAAGCTTGCCGGGGCGAACGCGTAGTCTTGCGCATCGGCGCGGATAAAGCTCGCAGTGGAGCCGTCCCGTTGCGCGCGGGCCCGTGCGGTGGCGAGCATCGGCTCGGATATATCGATGCCAGTGCATCGGCCCTGCGCACCGATCCGCTGCGCCAGCGCAAGCGTGGTGCTGCCGGTGCCGCAGCCGACATCGAGCACATGCCGTGCTGCAATCTTGCCGGCCGCTTCGACAAGCAGGTTTTCCAGCGGCCGGAGCATGTCGTCGAGCACCGCCTGCTCCTCGACCCAGGCCTGGCCGGACGGTCCGTTCCACAGAGCGGCCTGGTCGCCGCCGTTGATGTGGATCTGCTGTTGCTCACCCATGGTCGTATCTCCTTGCCTGGTTTGGAAGCTACACTTTGCCAGTTCAAGTGGACTTGAGGTCAAGCGGTGAAAAGCCTGGATATTTCGGAAGTGGCCCGGCAGGCTGGTGTGCCGGCATCGACGCTGCGGTACTACGAGGAAAAAGGGTTGATCGCGTCCATCGGCCGGAGCGGGATGCGGCGTGTGTTCGATGCCGGCGTGCTGGAGCGGCTGGCGCTGATCGTGCTGGGGCGTGCCGCCGGTTTCTCGCTGGACGATATCGCGCAGATGTTCTCGCCGCAGGGCCAGCCGCAGATCGACCGGCAGAGACTGGCGGCCAAGGCGGACGAACTGGATCGGACCATCCGCAAGCTGACTGCGATGCGTGACGGGCTGCGGCATGCGGCGGTCTGCCCGGCGCCAAGCCAGATGGAATGCCCGACGTTCAAGCGAATTCTGCGGGCGGCTGGATCCAGGGCGATTGGTGGGGGGCGGGAGCGGCTACCGGGGGGCGGGAAACTGCGATAGTTTCCCGGAGATCGTCACCCCAGCCTGAACTGCCCCACCGCCCCCGCCAGGCTCCCCGCCTGCGCCTGCAGCGCCGCCGCTGCCGCGGTCGATTGCTCAACCAGCGCCGCATTCTGCTGCACCATCTGGTCCAGCTGGGTCACCGCCATATTCACCTCTTGAATGCCACGGGTCTGTTCTGTGGCAGCGTTAGTGATCCCGGCAATAATTTCTGTCACCCGGGAGACGTTGCGGACAATCTCGCTCATGGTGTCTCCGGCGCGGCGGACCTGGTCGGAGCCGGAGCTGACGCTGCCCACGGTGGATTCGATCAGGGTCTTGATCTCCCTGGCGGCCTGGGCGCTGCGCTGGGCCAGGGCGCGCACTTCGCCGGCCACCACGGCGAAGCCGCGGCCCTGGTCGCCGGCGCGGGCGGCTTCGACGGCGGCGTTCAGCGCCAGGATGTTGGTCTGGAAGGCGATGCCTTCGATCACGCCGATGATGTCGGAGACCTTGACCGAGGCGTGTTCGATCTGGCCCATGGTGGTGATCACTGCGCCGATCACCTCGCCGCCGTCGGCGGCCACGCGCGAGGCGGCGGTGACGGAATCATTGGCCTGCTGCGCGGAGCTGGCGGACTGGCCGACGGTGGCGGTGATCTGTTCCATCGATGCCGCGGTCTGCTGCAGGCTGGCGGCGGCGGATTCGGTGCGGCGCGACAGGTCCATGTTGCCGGCGGCGATTTCGTCGGTGGCGGCGCGCACGGATTCGCTGGCGTCGCGGATCTGGCGCATGATGCCGCAGAGCTTGTCGGCAAAGGTATTGAAGGCGCGCGCGATCTGCGCGACCTCGTCGTTGCCCTGGGCGGGCAGGCGCTGGGTCAGGTCGCCGTCGCCGGAGCCGATCGCGTCCATGGCGTCGCGCACGGTGGCCAGGCCGCGCAGCGAGCGCGTCGCCACGCCCCACACCACGATCGCGGCCAGGGCGGCGATCAGCCCCAGCGCGATCACCGAGGCGATCAGCACGGAACGCATCCCCGCGTTGGCCTCGGCCTTGTCCAGCGCGACGATGACGATCCAGTCGGTGCCGGGGATGGCGCGCGCGCTGAGCAGCTTGGCGCTGCCGCCGACCTCGGCCTCCATCGGTGCCTTGGCGCTGACCAGGGCGGCAAGCTTGTCGGCATTGAGCGCGGGCACCAGCTCGGTGACGGGCTTGAGCGTGAGCTTGTGGTCGGCGTGCGCCACGATTTCCCCGCTCCTGGCCACCAGCATGCCGAAGCTGGCGGGCGTGGGCTGGATCGACTTGACGTTGGCGATCACCGTGTCCATGGACACATCGCCGGCCACCACAGCCTTGAGGGCGCCGTCGCGCACCACCGGCACGACAAAGGCCACCACCAGGTCTCCGGTGGCAATGTCGACATACGGCGGCGTCACGGCAGGCTTGCCGGCCGCCGCTGCCTGCTTGTACCAGGGGCGGACGGTGGGGTCGTAGCCGGGCGGAATGCCTTGGGGGTTGGAAAAGGTCGAGCGCTTGTCGGCGTAGCCGACATAGACATTGCTGAAGCCGCCGGCACTGGCCATCTGCCTGAGCATGGCGTCGGGTTCGGGCTGCAGCGCCGTGTCTTGCAGTGACTGGATCATCTGGCTGTGGGCGGCCACCCAGTCGGCAATGGCACCGGCGTGGCCGCTTTGCACCGCGGCCAGGCTGCTGTGGATGGCGTCTTCGTTATAGCGGTTGGCGACAAACTGGTTCAGCGCCGTATTGATGGCGAGTGCGATGACGACAATGGCCACGCAAAGGGCCACGATGCGCGCGCGGAGGGTAGTGAACATCGGCAAGTTCCTTCGTAAGGAATCGTTTGGGGCGTTTGCTGAATTCAGATCCAGCACGGTGGGATTACCACCTCGCTGTAAACGGAGCGGGGACAGCCGACTTGAGGCGATTAAGCAATATCCTGTTGATTTTGCGATTGTTGTCGACGTAACGTTTCAATTCTGTGCGTGATCGTGCATTTTATAGTTCGCGAGGCGAACCTCGGGACACCCCGCGAACCACGTGGGGTGCCGTGGGTCTTTGCCCGCGCAGTCGCCTGCGACGCACAGGACCGCATGGTTGGTGCAGACCTCTGCCTGATCAGTCATGCAGACAGGCTCTGGATCCTTTTCACAACGGATTACAAAGAATTACAGCCGGGGTGCGCCCTGCCGCATAAGCTCTGATCGACTTATTACGACAAATGGAGCCACTACCGTGTCAGCACTATCTTTCACATCCGCGCCCGTGCGCATTCTTGCCCTGAGCGGTGCCCTTGCGTTGGCAGCCTGTGGCGGAGGCGGAGGCGGCGGCGATGGTTCCGGCGGGCAGGGTACGCTGCAGGTCTCGATGACTGATGCGCCATCCTGCGGCTATGACCATGTCTTTGTGACCGTCAACCAGGTGCGTGTGCACAGCAGCGCCGATGCCGATGTCAATGCCAGCGGCTGGGTCAACGTCGACGTGGTGCCGGCACGCAAAATCGACCTGTTGTCGCTGACCAATGGCGTGTTGACCACGCTGGGCCAGACCGCGTTGCCCGCCGGCAGCTACCAGCAGGTGCGCCTGGTGCTGGACGCCAACCGTGGTGGTGGCGCCAATGCGCTGGCGAACTCCGTGGTGCCGACCGGCGGCACCGAGCAGTCGCTGGACACGCCGAGCGCCGTGCAGTCCGGCATCAAGATCATCCGCCCATTCACCGTGGCGGGCGGTACGCTGACCGACCTGGTGCTCGACTTTGATGCGTGCAAGTCGGTGGTCAGGCGCGGCAATGGCACCTTTGGCCTGAAGCCGGTAGTCACGGCAGTCCCGACGATCGTCAGCGGTGAAGTGAACGGTGTGGTAAGCGGGGCGCCGGGCGCACGCGTCTATGCCGAGCGCAACGGCGTGGTGGTGAAGGCAACGGTGGCGGATGCCAACGGCAACTTCAAGCTGTCGCCGATCGAGCAGAGCAGCACGGCCGGCCCGGTTGACGTGGTGGTGGTGCCGGGCGCAGCCAATGCCAAGGCGACGGGCATCGTGCGCAGCGTGCCGGTGGTGGTGGGCACGCCCACGGCAATCTCGACCGCGGCGGCGCCGATGACGCTGCCGGCGTCGACCTACCGCCGGGTTTCGGGTACGGTTGCGCCGGCTTCGGCGGAAGCGACCCTGCGCGCGCTGCAGCTGGCGAATGGCGGTACTTTCGAGATCGCCGCGACCGCCGCGGCCAGCGATACCGGTGCTTACAGCATGTTTGTGACCGAACCCGCGCTGCCGGTGGCCGCGCCGATGATCGGCACCTACCAGGCTGCGCTGCCGATTCCGCTGCAGCCGAATGGCACTGCCGCGGGCAAGTACAGTGTGCAGGCTACCAGCGCCACGGGTGCGGTGCAGACTCAGCCGGCTGATGTGAGCAACACGGACGCCCTGGTGAACTTCTCGTTCTGATTCCGGGGGATCGGTAAGCGAGCCGGAAGGGGGCATCACCCTCTTCCGGTTTTTTTATGTGCGGCAGACATTGCCACGCCGCCACCGCCTGGCGCAGTTTCCCGCTAGACTGCCAGTCTCGCGTTTCGGGAGATCGCGCCATGGCAGCACGCACCGCGGCGAAAGCCGCATCCACGCCTGCAACAAGGTCCGAGGCCACGCCCAAGGCCACGTCACGCAAGGCCTCTGCGTCCGCGGATCAGGTGCGCGTCGGCATCGGTGGCTGGAATTTCGCGCCGTGGCGCGACAACTTCTATCCCGCCAGACTGCCGCAATCGCGCGAGCTGGCCTACGCCAGCCGCCACCTCAGCGCGATCGAGATCAACAGCACGTATCACGGCACGCAGAAGCGCACCTCGTTCGCCAAATGGCGCGACGAGACGCCGGATGACTTCGTGTTCGCGGTGAAGGCCTCGCGCTTTGCCACCAACCGGCGCGTGCTGGCGGAGTCCGGCGAATCGATCGAGCGCTTTATCGACAGCGGCATTGCCGAACTGGGCCGCAAGCTGGGGCCGGTGGTATGGCAGTTCGCGCCGACCAAGTCGTTCGATGCGGAGGACTTCGAGGCCTTCCTGCAGCTACTGCCGGATTCGGTGGAAGGCGTGAAGCTGCGCCACGTGCTGGAGGTGCGGCACGACAGCTTCCAGTCGCCGGACTACCTGAAGCTCGCGCGCAAGTACAAGGCCGCCACGGTCTTTACCGATTCGCCCAAGTTTCCGTCGATGGCAGATCTCACTGCAGACTTCGTCTATGCACGGCTGATGGCCAGCAGCGAGAAGCTGAAGACCGGCTATGCGCCCAAGGCGCTCGATGCGTGGGCCGAACGGGCGCGTGCGTGGGCCGGGGGCAGGCAGCCGGACGATTTGCCCACCGTGGAAGACCGCAAGCCCGCCGCGCGCAAGCGCGAGGTTTTTGTCTTCTTCATCAACGGCGCCAAGGAACGCGCGCCCGCCGCGGCGCAGGCGTTGCTGGACCGTCTGGGCTGGCAGCCGGCCGATGCGTGACGGATCGACAATCACGGATCGCTATAATCGCGCATGAACTCGACCCCCGCCCAGCCGCAAGCCGGCACCGCTTTTTCCGCCCTGCCGCTCTCGCCCACCATGCTCGCCACGCTGGCGCAGCTTGGCTATGACGAAATGACGCCGATCCAGGCGGCCAGCCTGCCGATCACATTGGCGGGCCAGGACCTGGTGGCGCAGGCCAAGACCGGCAGCGGCAAGACCGCCGCCTTCGGGCTGGCGCTGCTGCACCGGCTCGATGCGCGCCGCTTCGACGTGCAGGCGATGGTGCTGTGCCCCACGCGCGAGCTGGCCGACCAGGTCACGCAGGAAATCCGCCGCCTGGCGCGCGCGGAAGAGAACATCAAGGTGCTGACGCTGTGCGGCGGCTCGCCGATGCGCCCCCAGGTCGACAGCCTGATCCATGGCGCGCATATCGTGGTGGGCACGCCCGGCCGCATCCTGGATCACATCGACCGCGGCAGCCTGGACCTGTCCGGCATCAACACGCTGGTGCTGGACGAGGCCGACCGCATGCTCGACATGGGCTTCTTCGACGACATCGCCTATGTGGCCAGCCGTTGCCCGAAGGAACGGCAGACGCTGCTGTTCTCGGCCACGTATCCGCCCGGCATCGACAAGCTCAGCCACCGCTTCCTGCGCAATCCCCAGTCGCTCAAGCTGGAGGCTACGCACGACAACACTACTATCCGCCAGCGCTTCTATGAAGTGGAAGAGGGCGAGCGCCTGAACGCGGTGGGGCGCCTGCTGGACCACTTCCGGCCGGCCAGCACGCTCGCCTTCTGCAATACCAAGGCGCGCTGCCGCGAGCTGGTGGAACTGCTGCGCGCGCAGGGCTACCAGGCGCTGGCGCTGCATGGCGAACTGGAGCAGCGCGAGCGCGACCAGGTGCTGGTGCAGTTTGCCAACCGCAGCTGCTCGGTGCTGGTGGCCACCGACGTGGCCGCGCGCGGGCTGGATATCGCACAGCTCGAGGCCGTGATCAATGTCGAGATCACCCCCGACCCTGAAGTCCACGTGCACCGCATCGGCCGCACCGGCCGCGCCGACGAGGAAGGCTGGGCCTTCAGCCTGGTCAGCATGGACGAGATGGGCCGCGTGGGCAACCTGGAACAGCACCACGGCGGCGAGTTCGAATGGCAAGCGCTGGCCGAACTGCGGGCCGCCAGCACGGAACGGCTGCTGCCGCCGATGGTGACCCTGCAGATGCTGGGCGGGCGCAAGGAGAAGATCCGCCCCGGCGATATCCTGGGCGCGCTGACCGGCGAGGCGGGCTTCACCAAGGAGCAGATCGGCAAGATCAACGTGCTGGAGATGTCGACCTATATCGCGGTGGAGCGCAGTATCGGGCGCGAGGCGGTGAAGCGGCTCAATGCCGGCAAGGTCAAGGGCAAGAAGGTGAAGGTGCGGATGCTGACGGAGTGAGAAAACGGGCCCCATGCGGGCTGGTCGTTTGGTTAAAGAGTTGATAGGGACGGGCTCGCCTGCGCACGTCTGCTCCTGGCCACGTGTTGATCCGGGATCCGCGATGCACTAGTATGTATATACGTCAATGTATATCAATGGAGGGGTGATGAACCTGCAAATCGCGAAATGGGGCAACAGCCTCGCGCTACGCATCCCCGCTGATTACGTTCGCCACGCTGGTCTCAAGGAGGGCGACCAGGTGCAGGCCAACCTGACCGTGGATGGGGGAATAAGCATTCGCGCGGCCAAATGGGACCGGAAGGTTTTCGCGCAAGAACTGGCGTCGACTCGCGAGGCGATGCCGATGACGCAGTCAGTCATGGAGGAACTGCGGCACGGAGCGCGCTACTGATGGTGTACGTTGACACGAGTGTATTGGTGGCGCTCTGCGTGAATGAGCCGATGAGTCCCGCTGTTTCGCAGTGGTACGCGGCGTGTACCGAAGAAATGGCCTCTGCCACGTGGTGTGTGACCGAATTCGCGAGCGCCCTCGGCATCAAGCAACGGACAAGACAACTGTCAGTCGAACAGGGGGCATCTGCATGGCAGGCATTCGAACGCCTGTGTGCTGGCGACCTGCAGTTATTGCCCGTCGAACCGTACACGTTCCATCGCGCTGCCGTGCTAACCCTGGATGCGTCCACGGGGCTCCGTGCGGGGGATGCACTGCACCTTGCGTCTGCGCTGGATGCCCAGGCCAAGACCATGGCGACGCTCGATGACGTACTGGCCCGCAATGCGAAGCGAATGAAGATTAAGCCGCTCGAGTTTTGAGTGCCTGGCTAGAGCTGTCTACGGCTCCTTATCAACGCCTTAACCGAACGGCTAGCCCATGCGGGGCCCGTTCGGCTTTTATCCCACCATCACTACATACCCCTCCCGCGGCGCCCCGCTCCCCGCCGCCAGCCGCGCGATCCGCGCCTGCGCGGCTTCGAAGCCCCGTTCCTCCACCAGCGCCAGCCAGCCGTTGGCCGGATCGCGCGCATGCTCGATAAAGCGGCCCTGCGCGGCGTTGAAGCGCCGGTTCACTTCCTGCGGTCCCCAGTCGGCATTGCGCTTGCGGATCTGCACCGGGGCGAAATAGAACTCGGGCCTGGGCCCGGGCAGGCGCAGGTCGCGCAGGAAGCCGGTGTTCTGCGCCGAGCCCGCATAGCAGTCATACACCAGGCTGTCGCCGAAATGCGCATGCACGCGCGCGCGCAGCGATTCATCGCCGGAAAAGTCGACATAGAGCGTGGGCTCGCCGACGGGCATCGACTCCAGTTTGTCGTAGGTGACGGTGCTGTCGTAGCAGCCCAGGCCTTCGACAAAGCCGCGGTTGCGGGCCGAGGTCAGGGCGGTCAGCGTGATGCCGTCGATGTCACGCAGGCAGAAGGCGGTGCCGTAGGCGGTCTTGCTGGAGGCGCTGGACACCACCAGCCGGCGGGCGCCGAAGAAGCCGTTGTCTTCCAGGAAATCGGCCAGCATGAACGAGGTGATGAACAGCGGCCGGTACAGCATCTGGTAGTGCTCCAGCTCCGGCGCGTAGGCGGCGTCGTTCTGTACGCGGGTGTACTGGTTGTAGGCCGAGGTCAGACTGGCGCGATGCGCTGCCGCATCGTAGAAGCCGCGCGCGGTGACGCGCCCGGGCTGCATGCGCACATGGCTGGCGATGGGGAAGTAGCCGTAGAAGCGCTCGCCGGGCACGATGCCTTCGACTGCGGAGTCCACCACATCGGCAAAGCCCCACACCGGCATGTGGCCCCACTGCGGCTGGCCGGTGGGAAAGAAGTCCCAGTACTGCATGGCCTCGCCGAAGGCGGCGTAGGTGATGTTGTTGGTGGTCAGCGCGAAGCGGTCCAGGCGCAGCAGGACCTCGCCAGGCGCGGCGCGGGCGGGTTCGTGCGCGGCTTCCAGACGGCTTTCGTTTAGGGCATCCTTGCGGCTGAACAGCCGCGTGACGGCAAGGGTCGTTTCGGTTGCTGCCATGTCTTCTCCTGGTTCGCGGCCCGTCCGCCCGGCGTGCAATGTCCGCCATGACTTCCGTGAGGCCGATGCCAAGAATCTATCGCCGCGGCGCCGCCGCCGGGTTCGGAAACGAAGCGCCCGCCGCCAGCGGCCTGAAACGGCCCGCCACGCCGCGCAGCAAGCCGCTCAAGCGCCCGTCGCAGCAGCGCGCGCACTTCACCGTCAACGCCATCTACGACGCCTTTGTTCGGATCTGGCGCCGCGACGGCTGGGACGCCTTGACCACGCGCGCGGTGGCGCTGGAGGCGGGGTTCTCGGTGGGCACGCTGTACGAGTACTTCCCCAGCAAGGAAGCGCTGGCATCAGGCTATGTGCGCCACACCGTCGAGACCATGCTGGCGCGCATCGACGCCGAGGTCACGCAAGCGGCCAATGCCGACTGGCGCACGCGCGTGCGGCGGCTGGTGGCCATCGCCTGCGGCGCGGACGATGCGGCCACGGGCATCGTCTTCGATGCCGATATCATCGGCCTGGAGCCGCGCATCGCCGAGCCCAAGCACCACCGGCGCGTGTTCGAGGAGTTCTGCGAGGCGTGGCGCAGTGCGCTGTGTGCCTGTCCTGACTTGCCCGCGGTCCCGGATGCCGCCAGGGTGCAGGCGCTGGTGCTGGCGGTCTGGGGGGCGCGCCGCTATAGGCTGTTGCTGCAGGGCGCGGCGCTGGGGCCGGCACAATGGGTGTCCGAAATGCAGGCACTATGCCTGGCGGCACTTGAGGAAAAAGGTGCCGGTCCGCAGACCTGACGTCAGGACTGCCATGCATGCGTCACAGCATTGCTTACAAAGATTCGCGTAAGTCACCCTGTAAGGGCGGGCGATCCTTTGCTACTCTGATTGCATTGGCGCCGATTGCCGGCACCGCCAGCCGCATTGCATTGTCGACGGAAAAGGAGTTGGGGATGAAAACCGCACGCCAGGTTCTGGAGTCCAAGCCGAGTCAGTCCATTTACAGCATCCCGCCCACGGCGACCGTCTACGCCGCCCTGCAGCTGATGGCGGAGAAAGGCATCGGCGCGCTGCTGGTGATCGAGCATGGCGAGATCAAGGGGATCCTGAGCGAGCGCGACTACGCGCGCAAGGTGATCCTGATGCAGCGCACTTCGCGTGAGACGCTGGTGCGCGACATCATGACCAATGCGGTGATTTACGTCAGCGCCACCCAGACCACCGATGAATGCATGGCACTGATGACCCGGCACCGGCTGCGCCACCTGCCAGTGATGGAAGGCGACGCGCTGATCGGCATGCTGTCGATCGGCGACCTGGTGAAGGACATCATCTCCGAGCAGCAGTTCATCATCGAGCAGCTTGAGCATTACATCACTGGGGGCGGGCATTAGGCCGTATCAGCGGACTGGCCCTTATCGCCGTTCAGTCCATCACCGTCGTTCCCGCGAAGGCGGGAACCCAGTGACTTTTACGACGCTGGATTGCTCGCGATCGCTCACCCTGCGGGCCGTCCTGTGGACGCCCAACGATTGTCCCGCCTGCGCGCGAATGACGTGTAGCGCCTGATATCTACTGGCCGGACAACGGCCTGCCATTCCTCCCACCGCAACCTTGACCAACGGTGTGCTCCCTTGCCGATGCGGAGAGCGGAGCAAGCCGGCCGCTGCGCCGGCATGCCGGGTTTTCCCCTATCCGCTGCCAGCACGATATTTGCTGAGCGCATATACTTATGCGTTCGCTGAATTTGGCCAGCCGCGACGGCTTTACGCCTCCTCTCGCGTGGGTACCGGCCGATATTCCCTGCATTTGACGTTGCTTTCGCCGCACATCGCTGCGGTTTCCTGCTTGCCCATGTCTTCCCCCTCCTCTGCCGCAATCGCCCCGGACGCCACGCCAGCCCTGCCCGCCCACGACCATCGCGCCGTCATGCGGGTGATCGGCGGCATCGTGCTGTGCATCCTGCTGGCCGCGCTCGACCAGACCGTGGTGATCCCGGCGGTGCCGGCCATCGCCAATGACCTGAACGGCTTCGGCCACCTGTCGTGGATCGTGACGGCGTACCTGATCGTGTCGACCGTGACCACGCCGCTGTATGGCAAGCTTTCCGACAGCTTCGGGCGGCGGCGCCTGCTGATGGTGGCGATCACGCTGTTTATCGGCGCGTCGGTGGCGTGCGCGCTGGCGCAGACGCTGGGCCAGCTGATCCTGTTCCGCGCGCTGCAGGGCGTGGGCGGCGGCGGGCTGATGTCGCTGGCGCAGGCGTCGATTGCCGACGTGGTGGCGCCGCGCCAGCGCGGGCGCTACCAGGGCTACCTGGCCACGGTGTGGGCGGTGGCGTCGATCGCCGGGCCGCTGGTGGGCGGCTGGGTTTCCGACCATATGTCGTGGCGCTGGCTGTTCTGGGTCAACGTGCCGCTGGGCCTGCTGGCGATGTTCATGTGCTACCGCGGCCTGGCGATCCTGCCCAGGCGCGGCGGCCGTGCGCGCGTGGACTGGCTCGGGGCGCTGCTGCTGGCGGTGGCCATCGTCGCCTTCCTGCTGGCAATGAGCTGGGGCGGCGACGTCTACGACTGGCTCTCGCCAGAACTGGGCGCCCTGCTGCTGGCCGCCGTGGCCGCGGTGCTGCTGCTGGCCTGGCAGGAGCGCCGCGCCGCGGACCCGATGCTGCCGCCGCGCCTGTTCGCCAATCGCGCCTATGTGCTGGGCGTGGCCGCGTCGGCGCTGGCCGCGCTCGATATCTTCCTGTGCATCTTCGCCCTGCCCCTGTACTTCCAGCTGGTGCGCGGCGTCGATGCGTCGACCTCGGGCCTGCTGGTGATGCCGTTCCTGCTGGCCAACGTGGCTGGCAATTTCATCGTGGCGTGGCTGGCGCCGCGCGTGGGCCGCATGCGCGGCATCCTGACCGCGGGGTATATCGCCGGCGCGCTGGGGCTGATCATCCTGGCACTGATGACCCCGACGGTGCCGCTGGCCGTGGTGCTGGTGGCGATGACGCTGGCCGGCGTGGGCCTGGGCATCACCATCGTGGCCACGCTGATGAGCGTGCAGAACGCGCTGGAGCGCCGCGATACCGGCGCCGGCACGGGTGCGCTGCTGGTGCTGCGCTCGCTCGGCAGCGCGCTGGGCGGGGCAGTGGCCGGCACGCTGCTGACGTTGGAATTCCGCCACGCGCTGACGGCTTCGGGCGTCACGCAGACATTGGACCTGGGCGCGCTGCGCCATGGCAGCGAGGCCTTTGCGCAACTGTCGCCATCGGTGCGAGCGGTGCTGGCGGGCGGCGTGGAGTCGGGCTTCCATCTGATCTTTGCCATGGGCGCGGCAGCGGCCGTGCTGGCGCTGCTGATCGTGCGCCGCATGCCGGACCTGGAACTGCGCAGCAGCGTCACCGAACACGCGGCCACGCTGGCGATGGACTGACGTGGCGCGCCGCATCCGGCGGGCCGCCATCGGCGTAAACTACGCGTAACCTGCGCGTACCCGATACAGCGAGCCGACCACCGGAGCCCCGTCGCCATGATCCGTCATCCCCTGCTTTCCAGCCTGGCTGCCGCCCTGACCTTTGCGGCGGCCAGCACCGCCCTGTTGCCGGCGCCGGTGCGCGCCGCCGACAAGCCCGCGGCGGCCCCTGCCGCTACCGCGGGCGCGTGCCCTGCCTCGCTCAGCTTCACCTTCCCGCGCCTGCAGGACGATGCGCCGCAGAACCTGTGCCAGTACGCCGGCAAGGTGGTGCTGGTGGTCAACACCGCCAGCTATTGCGGCTTCACGCCGCAGTACGAAGGGCTGGAGGCGCTGTACGCCCGGTACGGCGCGCGCGGCCTGGTGGTGCTGGGCTTCCCGTCCAATGACTTCTCGCAGGAGCCCGGCTCGCAGAAAGAGATCGCGGACTTCTGCTACAACACCTACGGCGTCAAATTCCCGATGCTCGGCAAGTCGCATGTGCGCGGCAGCGATGCCAACCCCATGTACGCGCTGCTGGCAAAGCAGACCGGCACGACGCCGAAGTGGAATTTCTACAAGTACCTGATCGATCGCGACGGCAAGGTGGTGGCCAGCTATGGCAGCCGCACCAGGCCGGACGACAAGGAACTGGTGGCGAAGATCGAATCGCTGCTCGGCGCGCAGCGCTGAGCAGGGCGATGCTCTGCGCGCGGCCGGGTTCAGTCGCGCACCAGTCCTTTGGCCCGCATGGCTTCCTGCATTGCCGGCCGCGCGGCAACGCGCGACAGGCACTGCGCAATCCTGTAGTGGTTGCCTGTCCGCCACGCCACGCGGCGGCCGTGCAGGCAGTCCAGGATCGCCCCGCTTTAAGCGGCAATGCGCGTCCTTGCGGACGCGCATTGCAAATCTGCACAGGGGTTCCGGCGCATCGCGCCGGCTTGTTCCCTTATTCGACTTCGCGGAACAGGCGGCCCCAGCCCTGCAGCTCGCGCGTGTCCACGCCGCACAGGCGCAGCGATTTCCACACCACCGTGGAGATGGTGTCGTACAGCGGAATGCCGGTCTCGGCTTCCAGTTCTTCAGCCAGGTGCGCGGCGCGCAGGTTGGTGCAGAAAGTGGTGATGGCCTGCGGCTTGTGCTGGGCCAGGCCGCGCACCATGTCGCGGATGGTGTCTTCCTGGACCTCGGCGAAGCTGTAGTTCACGTGCAGGTCCAGGTGGCTCTCGGCCACGCAGTGAAAGCCGCTGCGCTCGTAGTTGGCGATGATGCGCTGCTGCACGTCGTCCAGGTAGGGCGTGGCCAGGCCGAAGTTGCGCGCGCCGGTCTTTGCCAGGATCTCGTTGAGCGCCAGCACCGAGGTGGTGGCCGGGATGCCGGTGGCTTCGGTGATCTGCCTGCACAGCGCTTCGTCCTTGTCGAAGCCGAGCCAGCCGGACGACGTGCCGTTCCAGGCGATGACATCGACGCGCGCGTCGGCCAGCAGGCTGGCGGCGGCCAGGATCTTGTCCAGGTTGAACTGGCCCAGCGCCTGGTCGCGCAGCGAGATCTCGGTCACCGTGAAGCGCGAGAAATGCGCGCTGACGTTGGGCAGGCCGCTGACCATCGCGCTGGTGATGGGTTCGAGCGCGGTGTTGGAAGATGGGGTCAGCATGCCGAGGCGGATTTGCTTGGTCATATCAGTCGTTCTCAGGAGTTGGGGCGGCGCCGTCCTGTTGCGGTAAGGGCGAAGGCGGCGCCTGCGGGGTTCATTGTTCGGGTTTGTCGTTAAAGGCGAGGGCAGTGCCGGGCACGCCCTGGCTGGCGCGCGCCAGCGCCAGTTCCTTCTGCAACGCGGCCTGGCGCGCGGCATCCGGCCTGACGGTGTTGCCGGCCTGCAGCGCGGGCAGCACGTATTGATTCACCATGCGGCGGTACAGGTCAAGGTACGCCGCATCACGCAGGCCGCCTTGCGTGGACATGATGCTGTTCATCACGATCACCGCATTCTGCTTCGGCAGCACCGTGATGAACTGGCCCTTGTAGCCCATCGCGCTGAACTCGCGCTCGCCCTGCACGATGTTGTTGACCCAGCAGTAGAAGCCGTAGTCCTTCGCCGGGCCGGCGGGCGTGGTCATGCGCGCGACCCACGAGGCCGGCACGATCTGCTGGCCATTCCAGCGGCCCTGGTTCAGCATCAGCATGCCGAGCTTGGCCATGTCGATGGCGCGCAGCCGCAAGCCCCAGCCGCCCGACACCGCGCCCTTGCCGTCGGCGCCGTCCCAGCGGTAGTGGTTCATGCCGAGCGGACCGAACAGGCGGGCCTTCGCGTACTGGTCTTCGGGCTGCCCGGCGGCTTGCGTGATGGCGGCGCCGACCAGCACCGGATTGACGTCGATGTAGTCGAACTCGGTGCCGGCCCTGGTGCGCACCGCGGCGCCGGCCGCCACGCGCAGGCGGTCCGGCACGCCGTAGTAGAGCGTGTCGGTGCCTTCCACCAGCTTGTACGACAGTCCGCTGGACATCGACATCAGGTGGCGCAGCTGGATCGCCTGCTTGTCTGCCAGCGCGCTGGCCAGGTCGGGTCGCGCGGCCGCCAGGCGCGGCGCGGGCGATTCTTCGGCGCTCAGCTTGCCGTCGCCGACCAGGGTGCCGACCAGCAGGGCGCTGATGAACTTGGTGACGGAATAGAGTTCATGGTTGTAGTCGCGCGAGAGGCCGTCGCCGTAGCGCTCGAATACCAGCTTGCCGTCCTTGATGACGAGCAGGCTGCGTACGTCGAGCTTGTCGCGGCGGATCCATTCGGACAGGGCGATGAGCTTGCTGGAATCGACGCCAACCGCTTCCGGCTGGGCTGTGGGGATGCCTTCGGCAGTGGCCCTGGCGGACGCGGCCGGGGCGGCGTGGACTTGTGCGGCGCCCAATACCAGCAGGGCGGCCGCGAACATACGGGACAGGCGTTTCATGGGGAGTGTCCTCCACCGCCGCGCTGCCGAAGGCAGCGCGGCGTGTGCAAATCGGGTTTGCGTGGATGGGGGCGCGCAGCGCTGCGGGGGGTCAGACCGGGATCTTGGTCTCGTAGTCGATGGCCGTGGAAGCGAACAGCAGGCCCACGCCGGCAGCGGCGAAGAACATCAGCGCCAGGAAGTACGAGCCCGTGGCCTGCACGATCAGGCCGACGATGATCGGCACGCTGATGCCGGCGATATTGCCGCCCAGGTTCATCAGGCCGCCCAGGAAGCCAATCTTGTTGCGGGTGGCCAGCATCGACGGCACGGACCAGAACAGGCCGCACCAGCGCAGGAAGAAGAGGGTGGACGAGAGCAGCGCCACCACGGCCACGGCGTCGGTGACATAGGCCACCGAAAAGATCGACACGGTGGCGACCACGGCCGCAATGCCGAACAGCGTGCGCATCACCACGTTGGGGCGGCCGCCGGCTTCCTTCCACTTGTCGGCGATCCAGCCGCCGACGAGTTCGCCGACGAAGCCGCTCATGAAGATGATGAAGCTGGCGCCGCCCATCGTCTTGAGGTCAAAGCCGCGGGCCTTGCTCAGGTAGGTCGGCATCCAGGTGAGCAGGCCGTAGAAGACGGCGTTGAAGCACATCCAGCTGATGGCCATGCACCACACCGAGCGGTACTTGAAGAAGTCGAGCGAACGGCCGGACAGGTTGGCCGGCTCGGCGCTGTGCTCGCGCGCTTGCGCTTCCTCGATGTGGCGCGCTTCGAGGTCATTGACGCCGCTGTGTTCGCGCGGCGAATTGCGGATGTACCACCAGGCCACGAAGCCGGCGAGCACGGTGCCGACGCCGGCTACCACGAACGACATGCGCCACGAGCCGAGTTCACTGATCAGCCCGGCAATGATGAGAGAACCGAGCGCTGCGCCCAGCGGCGCGCCGCCGTCAAGCAGCGTGGCGCCGCGGCCGCGTTCGTTCTGCGTCATCCAGATGGCGTTGAGCTTGCCGCCGGCCGGGTAGATCGGCGCTTCGGCGGCGCCCAGCCCGAGCCGGGTGAGCAGCAGCGAGGTGGCGTTGGTGCAGACCGCCGCGATCGCCTGGAAGAAGCCCCAGAACACAGTGGCGCAGGCAATCACGATGCGCGGCTTGTACTTGTCGGCCAGCATGCCGCCCGGGATCTGCATGAATGCGTAAGTCCAGAAGAAGGAGCTGAGGATCAGCCCCTGCATGGCGGGACTGAGGTCGAACTCCTTGGCGATCAGTGGCATGGCCACCGACAGCGATGCGCGGTCAATGTAATTGATCGCGACGAGGCACAGCATCATCAAAAAAATCTTCCAGCGTACGGAGGTCTTGGCCTCCGTGATCACTGTCGCCCGGCTTGTCGTCTCCATGACGGCGTCTCCTGTTTTAGTCCTTGGGTGAGGCAGTTCTGTTGGCCTGTTGCGCAACAGGCCCGAGTATAGGATACGTAATCTGTAATTACAACGTATCTAAGTCATTGATTTTACGGTATTGAATGTGCACAATTTGAGGGTGTGGTAGCCTTGTCCTGGTGCATTTCCCCATTCTGGTGACGTCTGTGACACAAACGCTTTCCCAAACCACGCGCCTGCGCACGCTCGGCATGTCGGCTGAAATTGCCGCGCGGCTGCGCACCATGATCGAAGAGGGCGAACTGCCGCCCGGCGCGCGGATCGATGAACGGGCCTTCTGCGAGACCTTCGATGTCTCCAAGACGCCGCTGCGCGAGGCGCTGAAGGTGCTGGTGGCCGAAGGCCTGGTGTTGCACCGGCAGTACATCGGCTACCGCGTCGCGCCGCTGGACCTGGACGAGCTGCGCGCCACCTTCGAGACCCTGCACGGGCTGGAGGCCACCGCCGGCGAACTGGCCGCGCAGCGCCTGACCGATGCCGCCCTGACGAAGCTGGAGCGCCGCCACCAGGCCATGATCGACGCCCATGCTGCGGGGCGGCGCACCGAGTATTTCCGCATCAACCAGGAGATCCACCAGCTCATCATCGACGGCGCCGCCAACCCGGTGCTGGCGAGCGTGTACGCCACGCTGATGAGCAAGGTCCACCGTGCGCGCGGCGCCGCCAATGCCGACATGCTGCGCTGGCAGGAATCGCATGAGGAACACGAGGCCATCATGGCCGCCTTGCGCGAGCCCGGCCGCCCACGCCTGGCGCAGGTACTGCGCTGGCACTCCGAGAACACCGCGAAAGAAGTCCTGAGTGTGGTCGAGCGCTCGCTCGCCGAGTCCGGCCGCCTCTTCAATTCGAAGACAGCAGCCTGAGGAAGACATGAAACTGGTAAGAGTGGGCCAGCCCGGCGCGGAGCGCCCGGGCCTGATCGACGCGCAGGGGCGCGTGCGGGACTTGTCCGGCGTGATCGCCGATATCGGTACGGCCGAGCTGGCGCCGGCGGCGCTGGAAACGCTGGCGCAGGTGGACCCGGCGGCGCTGCCTGTCGTCGAAGGCGCGCGTTTTGGCGTGCCCTGGACGGGTATCGGCAAGATCGTCGCGATCGGCCTGAACTATGCCGACCACGCCGCCGAGGCCGGCATGCCGCTGCCGGCCGAGCCGATCGTGTTCCTCAAGGCCAACAGTTCGCTGAACGGTCCCAACGACGCGGTGATGCTGCCGTTCGGCTCGCACAAGACCGACTGGGAAGTGGAACTGGGCGTGGTCATCGGCACCACCGCGCGCAATGTCTCGCGCGAAGCGGCGCTGGGCCACGTGGCCGGCTACTGCGTGGTCAACGACGTATCGGAGCGCGAGTTCCAGATCGAGCGCGGCGGCACCTGGGACAAGGGCAAGGGCTGCGACACCTTCTGCCCGGCCGGCCCCTGGCTGGTGACACGCGACGAAGTGCCGGACCCGCAGGCGCTGGGGCTGTGGCTGGAGGTCAATGGCGAGCGCGTGCAGAAGGGCAGCACCGCCACCATGGTCTTCGACGTGGCCACCGTGGTCAGCTATGTCAGCCGCTTCATGACGCTGTTGCCGGGCGACCTGATCGCGACCGGCACGCCGCCGGGGGTGGGCATGGGCTTCAAGCCGCCGCGCTTCCTGAAGGCCGGCGACACCATGCGCCTGGGCGTGGACGGGCTGGGAGAGCAGACCCAGCAGGTGGTGGCATACGGCGAGCGTTGAGGGCAGGGCGCCGGCACGGGTTGCCTTTGCCATGACGCGGGCCGGTGTCCATGCGGAGGCGGAAAGAACGCCGCCTCGGATGGTTCCCCACCGATACGCTTTCACACAAAGCGTTGGGTTTCCATACAAAGCGTACGATTAGGGCAACAGTTCCGGCGCCGAAACGGGCCGGATTACATGGTTTTACAGGAAATCGCACACTTGGCGTTTCGCTCGCGTTTTCTGCGTGAAATACTGGTTATACAGGTTTCGCCAGAGAGCAAAACATCATGTCCGAGCACGCCCCCGAAATCGAGTCTTATCTCGGCACCGCCCTCGCGGCGTCCCCCGCATCGCCACTCAGGCACCGCTACTGCGCGCTGGCCGACACCCTGGACAGCCGCGCCGAACTCGAAGCCATCCGGCGCAATATCCACCAGCATCCCGAACTTGCCTTCGACGAGGTCCGCACCTCGGGCCTGGTCGCCAGCCTGCTGGAGACTTGGGGCTATATGGTCACGCGCGGCGTCGGTGGCACGGGGGTGGTGGGCACCTTGCGCTGCGGGGACAGCGGCCACAGCGTGGGCATCCGCGCCGACATGGACGCCTTGCCGATCAATGAGCGCACCGCACTGCCCTATGCCAGCGTCAATGCCGGCCGCATGCACGCCTGCGGCCACGACGGCCATACCGCGATCCTGCTCGGCGCGGCAAAGCAGCTGGCGCGCACGCGCAACTTCAATGGCACCGTGCACCTGATCTTCCAGCCGGCCGAGGAAATCGGCGCCGGCGGCGGCGCCGAGCGCATGCTGGCCGACGGGCTGTTCGAGCGCTTCCCGTGCGATGCGATCTTCGGGCTGCACAACCACCCGGGCGTGGAGCAGGGTCATTTCCTGTTCCGCTCGGGCCCGTTCATGGCGGCGTGCGATACGGTCACCATCACCATCCGCGGCAAGGGCGGCCACGCCGCGCGTCCGCACCAGTCGGTCGACCCCATCCTGGTGGCCGGCAGCCTGGTGATGGCGCTGCAGTCGGTGGTATCGCGCTATGTCGACCCGAACGAGACCGCGGTGGTCACGATCGGCACGCTGCACGCCGGCCATGCCCCCAATGTGATCCCTGACAACGCGCGCATGGAGATCAGCGTGCGCTCGTTCAGCCCCGAGGTGCGCGCCTCGCTGGAACACCGTATCCGCCAGCTTGCCACGTCGCACGCCGAAGGCTATGGCGCGGTGGCCGAGATCGACTATGTGCGCGGCTACCCGGTGCTGGTCAACAGCGAGCGCGAGACCGAGTTCGCGCGCCAGGTGGCCGAGGAACTGGTCGGCGCCGGCAAGGTGGTGGACCAGGCCGCGCGCATCGCCGGCAGCGAAGACTTTGCCTACTTCCTGCAGCAGCGCCCGGGCTGCTTCGTGCGGCTGGGCAACGGTGCCAACCAGCCGCTGCTGCACAACGCCGGCTATGACTTCAACGACGAGAACCTGACCGTGGGCGCGGCCTACTGGACGCGGCTGGTGGAGCGCTATCTGAGAAGCTAAGCGCAAGGCTTAGCGGAAGAACGCGCTCGGCGGCACGCCGAACTGCCGCCTGAACATGGTCGCGAACGCGCTCGGGCTCTCGTAGCCCAGGTCCAGCGCCACATCCACCACCTTGCTGCCGGCGGCCAGCTTCTCCAGCGCCGCCAGCAGGCGCGCCTGCTGGCGCCATTGCCCGAAGGTCATCCCGGTTTCGCGCGCAAAGCGGCGCTGGATGGTCTTGGGGTCCACGCCCAGCCGTGAACCCCAGTCCGCCAGCGTCAGCGCCGTATCGGGCGCGCTGGTGATGACATCGCAGATCTGCCGCAGGCTGTCGTCGGCCGGGCGCGGCAGGTGCAGCGGCAGCGACGGCACCAGCATCACCTCATCGAGCAATAGCCGCATCAACCGCGCGTCGCGGGTGTCTGGCGCATAGGGCAAGGGAATGTCCACGGCCGCCAGGATCAGCTCGCGCAGCAGCGGCGAGATGCCCAGCACGGTGCAGCGCCGGGGCAGGTCGGGCGCGGCATCGGGGCGGATATAGGCGGTGCGCATCTGCACCCGGCCCACCATGCGGATCCAGTGCGTGGTGGCGCCGGGCATCCACATGCCGCGCGTGGGCGGCACGATCCACTGGCCTTCGGCGGTGGCCACCACCATCACGCCATGCACCGCGTGGATCAGCTGCGCGTGCGGATGCTGGTGCGGATTGGTCACGTGTCCGGGCAGGTAGTCGGCGGCCATCGCGGTCACGGGCAGCGGGCTGCGGTCAAAGCGGACGTAGGCGGGAGGATCGGCGTAGGTGTCGCCCAGCGCCAGCGTTTCCGGCGTGGGGGCGGGGGGCGCATGCCGTGCGCCGGGCCGGCGGCGGGCCGAGCCGGATGCGGAAAGAGGGCAAGGGGCGCGCGGCATGTCCTTTTCTCCAAGGTTGCGGACCTATTCTCGCAGGACAGGCGCCGCGGCGCCAGCTAGCATCGATGCTCAGATCCCTACAGGCCGGCGCCCCCGCTGGCTTCCGTTTGTCGAGAGCCGCCAATGAGCACAACCATCGACTCCGCGCCCACCGGCGCAGCCTCCGCTTCACCGTCCCCGCAGGCCGAACGCACGGGTTTTCGCGTGCTGTCGGCGATCAGCTTCGCCCACTTCCTCAACGACATGATCCAGTCGTTGATCCTGGCGATCTATCCGATGCTCAAAGGGGGCTTCAACCTGAGCTTCACCCAGATTGGCCTGCTGACCATGACCTACCAGGTCACGGCGTCGCTGCTGCAGCCGGTGGTGGGCCTGTACACCGACAAGCATCCCAAGCCGCATTCGCTGGCCATCGCCATGGCGTTCACGCTGGCGGGTCTGCTCCTGCTGTCGGTGGCGCCCACCTACGGCGTGCTGCTGGTGGCCGCGGCGCTGGTCGGCACGGGCTCGTCGATCTTCCACCCGGAGTCGTCGCGCGTGGCGCGCATGGCCTCGGGCGGCCAGCACGGGCTGGCGCAGTCGATCTTCCAGGTGGGCGGCAACGGCGGCAGCGCCATGGGGCCGCTGCTGGCCGCGCTGATCGTGCACCAGCAGGCCAGCCTGGCGTGGTTCTCGCTGGCGGCGCTGGCGGGCATCGTGGTGCTGTGGCGCATCGGCGGCTGGTACTCGCGCCAGCTGGCGCAGGGCGCGCGCAAGCGCAAGGCCGCCGGCGCGGCCGCCAGCCCGGTGCCCACGCGCGTGGTGGTGCGGGCCATGGTGGTGCTGATGGTGCTGGTGTTCTCCAAGTACTTCTACATGGCCAGCCTGACCTCGTACTACACCTTCTACCTGATGGAGCGCTTCGGGCTGGCGCGGCAGGACGCGCAGCTGCACCTGTTCATGTTCCTGGCCGCGGTGGCGGCGGGCACCATCCTGGGCGGCCCGATCGGCGACCGCATCGGCCGCAAGCGCGTGATCTGGGCGTCGATCCTGGGCGTGGCGCCGTTCACGCTGTTGCTGCCGCACGTGGACCTGTTCTGGACCACGGTGCTGACCTTCATCATCGGCTTTATCCTGGCCTCGGCGTTCTCGGCGATCCTGGTGTTCGCGCAGGAGCTGATCCCCGGCAAGGTGGGCATGGTGTCGGGCCTGTTCTTCGGCTTTGCCTTCGGCATGGGCGGCATCGGCGCCGCGGTGCTGGGCGGCATGGCGGATACGCACGGCATCCGCGCGGTGTACGAGTACTGCGCCTACCTGCCGCTGCTGGGCCTGCTGACGGTGTTCCTGCCGGACCTGCGCGAGCGCGCGCAACGGGCCTGACGCTCAGGCCTTTTCAGTGTCTTCGCCGCCACCGCCCGGTGGCGGCATCGATAATGCGCAGCCAGCGGCGCGCGCCTGGGCAGCGTGTGGCTTGGCCAGCGCGTGGCGGCCCCGGCCGCGGTGACGCGCGCGCAGCCTGCCTGATTTCATCCGCGAAGGCTGCTGCTGCCGGGCGGCGTTTTGCGGCATGATGGCGGGCATGAAGTCTGACGTGCCCCAGTTCCAGCCGATGCCATCTGCCACAGCCCCTTCCGCCACACCCGCCATGCCGCCCTGCGAGCGCTGCCTGGCGCTGGCCGACGACCCGCGCCGGCGCGAGCCGCCGGCCTGCCTGGCGCTGCGCAGCACCGCGCCGGTGGTCAGCCAGAGCGCCGCCGGCGTGCCATACAGCATGATGTCGTTTTCCTGCCGCGACTGCGGCACAGGGTGGCGGCTCTATGACCGTGCCAACGAACTCTTTGTCTCGTGGGTGCCGGAACGGCCACTGGAGCGCTGAGCGCATCCCGATCGGCTAAGATAGCGGCTGCTCCGCACCGGTCCGGTACCTTGCTGCCGCCTCGGGCGCGCCCCTGTCGAATCTCTCCCGCTTTTCCGTCATGGCCTTCCCCCTCCGCTCGTCCGTGCTGGCCGCAGTCTGCGTCGCCAGCGGCGTCGCCGTCGCACTGCCTGCCGCCGCAGCCGATGCCTATCCCAGCCGCCCGATCCGCCTGATCGTCGCCTATCCGACCGGCGGCATCAGCGACGCCGTGGCGCGCGCGCTCGGCGAGCGCCTGTCGGCGCAGACGGGCACCTCGGTGGTGGTCGAGAACAAGGCCGGCGCCGGCGGCGGCATCGGCTCGATGCGGTCGCCAAGGCGGCGCCGGACGGCTATACGCTGGGCTTCGCCGCCACCAGCCCGCTGACGCTCAATCCGCATGTGGGCCGCGTCAACTACGATCCGCAGAGGGACGTGGCGCCGGTGATGAGCGTGATGTACTCGCCGGTGCTGGTGCTGGCCACCTCCGCCTTCAGCGGCAAGGGCTTTGCCGATGTGGTGGGCCAGGCCAGCGCCAGGCCGGGCTCGGTGCGCTGGGCCACCTCGGGCCTGGGCACCGTCGGCCATGTGATGCTGGAACAGATCAGGCAGAAGTCGAAGGCCGAGATTGCGCTGATCCCGTACAAGGGCGCCGGCCAGCAAATGAATGACGCGCTCGGCGGCCAGTTCGAGGTGATGAGCACCAACGCCAGCCCGGCGCTGACCCAGCATATGCAGGCCGGCCGCTTGCGCGCGCTGGCGGTGGGTGCGCCCAGGCGCCTGGAGAGCCTGCCCGCGGTGCCGACGCTGGCTGAGCTGGGCTACCCCAAGGCCAACCTGACCTCGACCTTCGGCATATTCGCGCCGGGCAAGACGCCCGCAGCCATCATCAACCGGCTGAACGCCGAGCTGAACAAGGCGCTGGCCGAGCCGGAAGTCCGTGAGCGCCTGCTCAAGGGCGGCGAGGTGCCGACCGGCGGTACGCCGGCGCAGTTCGCCAAGGCCATCCGCGAAGAGTCCGTGGAGAACGCCCGCATCGTCAAGGAAGCCGGCATCAAGGCCGACTGACGCTGGCAGCGGCTGCGCTAAGCCGCATCCAGGCGGCTGCCCAGCCCATATACCGCCGACAGCCGCACTCCGTTGTGCGGCCACAGCGCCAGCTTGGTGCGCACGCGCGACAGGTGGCTGTCCACCGTGCGCGAGGCCGGGTCCATGTGATAGCGCCAGACCTGATCGACCATGGTCTGGCGCAGCACCAGCGCACCCAGGTTGCGGAACAGCAGCACGGCCAGGTCGAATTCCTTGGGGGCCAGCAGCACCGGCTTGCCCTGTACCCACACCCGCCGTTCGGCGGTGGCAAAGCGGAACGGACCGTGTTCCAGGTCGCAGTCCGGGCTGGCCGGCCGGGCGCGGCGCAGCAGTGCCAGCACGCGCGCGGCAAGCTCCGCCGCGCGCAGCGGCTTGGGCACGTAGCTGTCGGCGCCTTGCCCAAGGCAGGCCGCGACAAAGCCTTCCTCGTTCGACGTGCCGGTCAGCATCACCGGCATCTCATTGCCCAGCGTGCGGCGCACCCACGCCAGCACTTCCAGTGCCGGGATTCCCGCCGTATCGCAATCCAGCATCAGCAGATCGAACGACCTGCCGCGCAGCGCGCCGATCATGGTGCGCCCGCTGAGGTAGCGCGTGCACTGGTGGCCGTTCAGGCGCAGGGTCTGTTCGATGCTGACGGCGAGGGTGGGGTCCGCCTGCAACGCGGCGATCTTCACGAGCGTGGCTCCTGCGCGGGGCGCACCGGAATGCGCCGATGGATGGAGAGAGTGTGGGCGCCGCAGGCACGTTCGGCCCGCAGCGAAGCCCATGGTAGGAGCGGCCCGTTGAGGCGAGAAGTAAAAGATTGTTGAAAGTCGAGATTGAGCGCTTTCCTATTCGCGCCGCCCGCAACACGGTCTTAAATGTCGCGCTAGTGGTCTGTTCCGTCGGAGGCAAGACATGGGAAAGAAATTGGCATCGCGCATTGCATCGCTTGAAGACGCGCCCGCGGATGCGGCGCTGATCCGCCAGGTCATTGCCGGCGCGGGATATGAATGCGTGAGCTTCGGCGAAAGCCGGCGCCTGCTGCTGGCGCTGCGCGACGGTGGCTTCGACCTGCTGCTGCTGGACTGGCAGGTGCCGGAGCTGTCCGGGCGCGAGGTGCTGGCCTGGGTGCGCACCCATCTCGACCGGCGCATCCCGGTGATGTTCCTGACCTGCCGCGATGCCGAGCACGATATCGTCTCTGCCCTGGCCGCGGGCGCCGACGACTACATGGTCAAGCCCGTGCGCCCGGCCGAGCTGGCCGCGCGCATCGAATGCCTGCTGCGCCGCGCCTATCCCGCGCAGGTGGCGCCGCACGCGCCGCTGCGGGTGGGCGATTACGCCTTTGACTGCGCACTGCGCAAGGTCACCTGCAACGGCCACCCGGTCGGCCTGACGCCCAAGGAGTTCGACCTGGCGGTGCTGCTGTTCCGCAACGAGGGCCGTATCGTCACGCGCGACCACATCACCGCCGCGGTCTGGGGGCGCGAGATCTCGCCCATGTCGCGCACCATCGATACCCATGTGTCGCGCGTGCGCAGCAAGCTTGGGCTGCAGGCTGCGCATGGCATGCGGCTGACGCCGGTCTACACACATGGCTACCGGCTGGAGCGCACGGACCGCGCCGGGTGTCCCGAGCGGGCGGCAGCGTGAGGACGCCGCTGTTGCGTCATGCCGCGTTTGCCACGGCGCTGTGGCTCGGCAGCCGCTGGCTGGCGCGGGGTTTGCGCGGCCCCGTTGCCGCAGCGCCTGCGCCCGGCCGGCGCGGCGACATACGAGATCCCGTCGCCGTGCAGGACATGCTGCTGCATGTGCTCGGCCACGACCTGCGCGAGCCCAATGCCTCGCTGCTGGCCTGGCTGGCGCTGCGCCGCACCCAGGATCAAGCCGATGCGGCGCTGCTGGCGCAGGTCGGCGGCCATGCGCGCCGTTCCCTGCGCCATATTGATGACCTGAACCGGCTGCTGCGCGAAACGCGCCATGCCTATCGGATGCAACGGATTGTCATGGGAACCCTGCTCGATGAAGCGCTGGACCGGGTGTGGACCCTGGCCAGCGAGGCCGGTGTCCGGCTGGAACGGCCGGCGGGGCGCCTGCCGCGCATTGGGGGGGACCAGGCCATGCTGGGCGGCACGCTGGAATGGCTGCTGGCAAGTGCCATCGATGCGGCGGCGCCTGGGACGGCGCTGCGGATCGCGTGTCGCGGCCATGCCGGCGGCCTGGCGCTGTCGATCGTGTTCGATCCCGCCAACGATGAGGGCGGCGTGCGCCTGGGCCTGCCCGGTCCGGCGCTGCTGTGCGCCCAGCGCGTGGTGGCGCGCCATGGCGGCATGCTGGTGCCGTTGCAGCCGGTGGGCGAGGCCACCCCGCAAGCCGGCTGGTACCTGTGGCTGCGGCGCCGGCCGCGGCCATGAAAAAAAGGCACCCGAAGGTGCCTTTCGCCAAACTGATCAAACGACAATCAGAAGATGTGGCGGATACCAGCGCCGAAGCTGGTCTGGTTGCCGCGACCCGGCAGTTCCATTTCGGTAGCGCCCGACACCTTGTTCCAGTCCGCTGCGCCGTAGACTTGCGTGCGCTTCGACAGCGAATACTCGGCGATGAACGCAGCCGTGTAGCGGCGGCCGTTGTTATTTGCGATGCCGTTCTTGTTCTCGACGTAATCGCCGTAGAACGCGCCAGTCAGCGCCAGGGCCGGGGTAGCCTGGTAGGTCAGGCCGGCGAAGCCCAGAGTGTCCTTGCGCGGGTTGGCGTTGGAAGCAGCCGAGCCGGCGGTGGTCGGGATGGTCCAGCGGGTTGTCGAGACGACTGCGGCGTTGTTCAGGATGCCGTCGATCACGCCGGTGCGGTCCTTTCCACCGATGTAGCCCAAGAAGATCTTGGCGGGTCCGATCGTGTACTTGCCGCTGGCGCCCCACATTTGCTGCTTGTTGCCATTCTGGTCGCGGATTTCCTGGTACACGCCACCCACGCCGAACGGGCCGTAGCTATAGGCTGCGCGCACGCCGAAGTACGGCGAATTGGTGCCGGCGCCCGAACCGCTTGCCTTCGTGAAGCTGCCCGGAGTTTCGCCAAAGCCATAGCTTGCGCCGAAATCAAAGCCGCTGAACGAGCCGCTGTAGCTGACCACGTTGTTGCGGCGCAGCTGCGTCAGGCTGTAGTACATCCACGAGTTGCCGGTGTAGTTACCGATGGTCAGCGGATCGTAGTCGCCGAAGAAGTTAAACCCTTCGGTGTACTGGCGGCCCAGCTTCACGGCGCCGAAGTCACCAGCCAGGCCAACGTAGGCTTGACGATTGAAGAGCTGACCCGACGAGCTCATCGTGCCGTTGGGCACGTTGAAGCCGTTTTCCAGTTGGAAGATGGCCTTCAGGTTGTTGCCCAGGGCTTCGGCGCCCTTCAGACCCCAGCGGCTTTGCGTGACGGCGCCATTGTCCATCGCGGTTTGGCTGTGGTTGTTGGCGTCGGCGTTGGTGGTGTAGTGGATGCTGGCGTCGGCGATGCCGTACAGCGTGACTGACGATTGCGCGTAGGCGCCGCTGGCAAACAGCGAACCGAGTGCGAGGGTGAGTAGCGATTTCTTCATGGTGCTCCTTTTCTGTCTTGTACTTTTCTCACCGCCGGATCACGACGGGGACGAGGTCTACGTTTCGTGTAAACGCCGCGAAAATTTAGCAAAACGTAAGGAACAAAGACACAAAACTCCGTGAAGGCGTGCTTTCAAGCAGGACTTTGGTGCAAATCCGTTGTCTGGCCGCTACAGAATTCCGAGTTGGTGCGCTGCAGTAGCACAGTTGTGTGGCCTATACCGGGCCAGAGGGGATCGGGACGGGGAAAAATGAAACCGGCCGACCCAGGCGCGCAAGTGGCGCAGTCGGCACGGGGGCGGGGGCAGCGGAGGACAATAGGGCGGGCGAACCCGGCGGCGGCGCCGGGGCCCGTCCTCAGTGCTGCGGGATCTCGATCTTGACCTCGAGCACTTCGAGGTTGTCCTGGCGTTCCAGGCTGACGCGCAGGTCCTGGTCGCCGATCTTGACGTACTTGGAGATCACCGCCACCAGCTCGCGCTGCAGCGCGGGCAGGTAGTCGGCGGGCGCGGAATGGCCGGTGCGCTCATGCGCCAGGATGATCTGCAGCCGCTCCTTTGCGACCGACGCGGATTTTTTCTTCTCTCCCAGCAGGAAGGAAAGGATCGACATGGGGTGAACCCTCCTTGACCGTTACTTGTTGCCGAAGATGCGCGAGAGCAGGCCCGGCTTCTGATAGTCGGTGAAACGCATCGGCTTGTCCTTGCCGAGGAAGCGGTCCACCACGTCGCTGTAGGCGTCCGACACGTCGCTGCCTTCCAGGTGAATGGCGGGTGTGCCCTGGTTGGAGGCGTGCAGCACGGCTTCCGATTCCGGCACCACGCCGATCAGCTTGATGCGCAGGATTTCCTGGATGTCGGTCAGCGACAGCATCTCGCCGCCATGCACGCGCTTGGGGTTGTAGCGGGTGATCAGCAGGTGTTCCTTGATCGGATCGCCGCCTTCCGTGGCGCGCTTGGTCTTGGACGCCAGGATGCCCAGGATGCGGTCCGAGTCGCGCACCGACGACACTTCCGGGTTGGTCACGATCAGCGCCTCGTCGGCGAAATACATGGCCATCAGCGCGCCCGACTCGATACCGGCGGGCGAGTCGCAGACGATGAATTCGAAATCCATCTCGATCAGGCCGTCGATGACCTTCTCGACGCCTTCACGCGTGAGCGCATCCTTGTCGCGCGTCTGCGAGGCCGGCAGGATGAACAGGTTCTCGCACTTCTTGTCCTTGATCAGTGCCTGGCGCAGGTTGGCTTCGCCCTGCACCACGTTGATCAGGTCATACACCACGCGGCGTTCGCAACCCATGATCAGGTCGAGGTTGCGCAGGCCGACGTCGAAGTCGATCACGGCAGTCTTGTGGCCGCGCAGGGCCAGGCCGGCCGCAAAGCTGGCGCTGGTGGTGGTCTTGCCGACGCCTCCCTTGCCGGAGGTCACAACGATGATTTTTGCCATGGCTCTTTGGTCCAGTAATAAGTTGATGCTTGCGCTGTCTGCGGTTTGGTCCCGAGCGGCGCCGCGGCTACTTGAGCCGCAGCCCTTCGAGGATCAGTTTTTCATCGGCCAGGCGTACCTGGGCGGTCTTGCCGAGCACATCGGCCGGAAGCGTCTGCTCCGCGGTCCGGTAGATGCCGGCGATGGAAATCAGCTCGGGCTCCATGCATGTGCTGAAGATGCGCGCGCCGGTATTGCCCTTGACGCCCGCCAGCGCACGGCCGCGCAGCGGGGCATAGATATGGATGTTGCCTTCGGCGATCACTTCGGCGCCGTAGCTGACCACGTCCAGGATCACCACGTCGCCGTGCGCGTAGACCTGCTGGCCCGAGCGCAGCGGCTTGTCGATCAGCATGGTCTGGGTCTGGCGGATGGCGGCGGCCACGGCGGCGTCCGTCGCTGCCTGCGCGGCGGCGCGGGCGGATTCCTCGCGCGCGGCCTGTTCGGCGGCGGCCTGTTCCGCCGCGGCAGCGGCCTTGGCCTCGGCGGCGCGGTCGGTGGCACGATCGGCGGCACTGCCGCGGCGGGCCTGGCTGTCGAGCAGCGGCAGGCCAAAGCGCTCGGCCCACTCGCGCTGGCCGGGGCGGGCCACCACGCCGATGGCGCGTGCCTTGAGCGTTGCCAGCGTGTCGATCACGGTGCCAAGCGCGACTTCACTGTCATCTTCCAGCGCGCGCAGGTCCAGCGCGATCACGTCATTGGAGAAGAAGTCGGGAGTGGCTTCAAAGCGGGTGAGGAGGTCATCCCGCAGCGCAGCCATGTCGGCGGTCTGGAGGGCGAGAAGGAGGGCGTCGACGTTGCCACTGCGCAGCTCGAAGCGTGGCGATTTCTTCTGGGACATAGCCGGGTGACCGTGGAAATGCCACATTCTAACGTCGTATCTGTCGCGAACTGTAACAATTGGATCGATATGTACCGCAGGTGGCGCGTGGGTTCCATCTGCACCGGTATGGCACGCCAGCGCGCCAGGCAAGTGTGGCCAGAGTGGCTTGCGCTGCGCCACTGCGTGCGGGCGAACCGGGGCGCAATGCAATGCCTTGTTACGATTGCACCATCCGGTCAGCGGAGATTCCACGGGGAGTGGAAGACGCTCTCGACGCGCACCAACGCCCCAAGCAGATCTGAGGTTCTATTTTCATCCGCGCGACGAATGATCGATTGCCAGAATATTGGTGATCGATTATTCCCGTGGATAAAACTCGGACTCCGCGCGTGCCTACCTGCGCCCGGTCCTGACTCCTACACTGGAAGCAGGAAGGCGCCGCACCCGGAGTCCGCCATGTCGATTGCCCGTCCCCCGATTGCCGCCTTGCTGGCCGGCGCCGCTGCCGCATGGCTGCAATGCATGCAGCCGGCTGCCTCCGCGCCGCAGCCGCCTGCCCCAGCCCAGGCACAGACCCGTGATGCGGTCGCTGCCTATGAAGCGGGCAACTTCGACCAGGCGCTGCGCGGCTTCGCCAATGCCGCGAAGCAAGGCAACCGCCTGGCGCAATTCAACTACGCGATGATGCTGCTGCGCGGCGAGGGCACCGCCGTCCGTCCGCAGGAGGCACTGGTCTGGCTGAAGAAAGCGGCCGACAACCAGATGACGCATGCCCAGTACACCTGGGGCGATCTCTACGAGCGCGGCGAACTGGTGCCGAAGTCGCTGGAGGAGGCCAACCGCTGGTATGCCCTGGCCGCGCAGGGCGGACATGTGCAGGCGCAGATGGCGCTGGCGACAAACTATTTCACCGGCCGCGGCGTGCCGCGCGACTACGGCCAGGCATTCACCTGGTACAGCCGTGCGGCGAGTGCCGGCGACGGCGGCGCGCAATATATCGTCGGCAGTTACTACGAGCACGGCGAGCCCGGGGTGGTGGACCAGGATATCGAGCAAGCCAAGATCTGGTACGCGCGCTCGGCCGCGCATGGGGATCCGGGGGCGCTGGCGAAGCTGCGGTCGTTGCTGGAGGAGACGGTGCGGAGTAAGGCGGGGAGGTGAGAAGGCGAGTCGGAAAGACGCAGGATTTTCGCCTCCCGATTGGGTGCGCCCTCTCCCGCTTGCGGGAGAGGGCTGGGGTGAGGGCCGGAGTATCGACGAAGTGAGGCGTGTTGGTTTGCCTGCGCCTGCCCTCACCCCCGTGCCCTTCTCCCGCAAAGCGGGAGAAGGGAGCAAACCAGCGGTCTGTATAGTTTGTCGCTGTTGCCAGGCTCAGCCCAGCTTCTTCTTCAGCAGCTCATTCACCTGCGCCGGGTTGGCCTTGCCCCTGGTCGCCTTCATCGCCTGCCCGACCAGCGCGTTGAATGCCTTCTCCTTGCCCGCGCGGAACTCCTCGACCGACTTGGCGTTGGCCGCCAGCACGTCGTCAATGATCTTCTCCAGCTCGCCGCTGTCGGACATCTGCTTCAGGCCCCTGGCGTCGATGATGGCGTCGGCGTCGCCGCCGTGCTCGCCCGCCCACATCGCCGGGAACACATCCTTCTTGGCGGTGTTGTTCGACACCGTGCCGTCGGCGATGCGCGTGAGCAGCTTTGCCAGTTGCGCCGGCGTGACCGGTGCGGCGTCGATGGCGATGCCTTCGCGGTTCAGCTGCGAGGCCACGTCGCCCATCAGCCAGTTGGCCGCGGGCTTGGCGTTGGCGGCGCCGGCGCGGGCCACCACGGCCTCATAGTACGCGGCGAAGGCCTTGGTGGCGGTCAGCGTGGTGGCGTCATACGCCGACAGGCCGTACTGCGAGACAAAGCGTGCCTGCATCGCGGCCGGCAGCTCCGGCAGTTCGCCGCGCACGCGCTCGACCCAGCCGGGCTCGATTTCCAGCGGCATCAGGTCCGGATCGGGGAAGTAGCGGTAGTCGTGTGCGTCTTCCTTGGTGCGCATGGCGCGCGTTTCGCCCGTATCCGGATCGAACAGCACGGTGGCCTGCTGGATCTTGCGGCCGTCCTCGATCTCGGCGATCTGCCACTGCACTTCGTAGTCGATGGCCTGCTGCAGGAAGCGGAACGAGTTCAGGTTCTTGATCTCGCGGCGGGTGCCGAATTCCTTCTGGCCGAGCGGGCGCACCGACACGTTGGCGTCGCAGCGGAAGCTGCCTTCCTGCATGTTGCCGTCGCAGATGCCCAGCCACACCACCAGCGAGTGCAGCGCCTTGGCATAGGCCACGGCTTCGGCGGCGCTGCGCATGTCGGGCTCGGTGACGATTTCCAGCAGCGGGGTGCCGGCGCGGTTCAGGTCGATGCCGGTCATGCCGGCAAAGTCCTCGTGCAGCGACTTGCCCGCGTCTTCTTCCAGGTGGGCGCGCGTCAGGTTGACGGTCTTTTCGTAGGACTCGCCCTGCTTGCCTTCGACCTGGATGGTGATGGTGCCGCCCTGTACCACCGGGATCTCATACTGGCTGATCTGGTAGCCCTTGGGCAGGTCGGGGTAGAAGTAGTTCTTGCGCGCAAAGATGCTGCGCGGCGCGATGGTGGCGCCGATCGCCAGGCCGAACTGGATGGCGCGCTCGACCGCGCCCTTGTTGAGCACCGGCAGCACGCCGGGCAACGCCAGGTCCACCGGCGAGGCCTGCGTGTTGGCCTCGGCCCCGAAGGCGGTCGAGGTGCCGGAAAAAATCTTGGAGGCCGTCGAGAGCTGCGCGTGCGTTTCGAGGCCGATCACCACTTCCCATTGCATGGCGGTATTCCTGTTCGGTTCTTTCGGTGTTGTCTGTTGCGAGGGAGCGGCTGCGCCGCTCCGGTGTTCTGTCTGGCCTGGCCCCTTGCCGTCACGGGTCGGGGCTGGCAAGCCAGGAATCAAGCTGGGCCAGCGCGGCCACGCGGGCCACCGCGTCGCCGCCGACGGTGACGCCCTGGGCCTTGCGCATGCCGGCGGGCACGTCGCGGCGGATATGCAGCTCGCTGGTGCCGTCAAAGCCGTGATAGGCGCCGGGGTAAATCTCCAGCCGGAAGCGCGCGTCCGGCTGGCGCGCCTGCACCGCGCTCTGCAGCATGGCGCAGCGGGTCGCGGGCGTCCAGTCGTCGGCGCCGCCGATCAGCAGCAGCAGCGGCGCGCGCAGGCGGAAGTTGTGCTGCTGCACGGCGCGCTTGCAGCCGGGGTAGAACGCCACCGCGCGCTCCACCTGGGGCGTGCCGGCCGGCCACGGGCGGCTGGCATCGACGGTGGCCAGCACGGCCTGCGCGCCGTTGGACCAGCCCAGCAGCACGATGCGCGCGGTGTCGACCGCGGGCTGCTGCGCCACCCAGCGCAGCGCGGCCAGCGTATCGGCGCGGCGCGTGCGGTCGTCAACGGCGCGCGCGTCGATGGGATCCGAGCAGATGCCGTGGGGCCTGCCGCGCGCGCTGAAGCTGTCGGGCATCAGCACAGCATAGCCGCGTTCGGTCAGCCAGCGCGCGTATTCGCGGTAGCGTTGCTGCAGCAGTCCGGACACGTCGGCCTTGTCGGTTTCGCCGACGCCCGCCGTGCTCGCGCGCGAGGGGCGCGCGGACAGCAGGCCGCCGCAGCCGTGCAGCGCCACCACCACGGGCAGCGCGCGCGGCGTGGCGCCTTCGCGTGGCAGGAACCAGTAGGCGGTCAGTTCGGGCGTGGCCGCATCGCCACGCAGCTGGACGCGCTGCGCGGGCACGGCTGCCGCGGCCGCGGATGCTGGCGCCGCCCGGTTCACCGCATTCGGCGCCAGCACGCCGGCCGGCGTCTGCGGCGCCGGCAACTCCAGCGCGGGGCCGGACAGGTCCGGCGTATGCGCGGCCGCGCCGGCCAGCCATGCGCCCAGCCCCAGTGCCACCGCGGCACGAAGCACCCCCAGCGCCGGGCGCGCGGCGCGCGGGGAGCGATTCGGGATGGCGGGTGCTTGGGTCATGACCGGCTTGGTTGGCTTCAGCGCGTGCGGGCGCAGGCGCCGGTGCCCGGCTCGAACATCACGGGCCAGGCTTCTTCGTAGATGCCGGGGGTGCAGCGCTGCTGGCAGTTGGCGTGTGCCAGCGTGACGCGGCGCGGGTCCTGCCAGACCATCAGCTTGCAGGCGCTGCCGTCATTGGCGCGCAGCTCGATATGCGGTGTCTTCTGGATCTGGCGGAAGTCCGCCAGGTTGAAGCTGCACGAGCCGCGCTTGCCCACCCACAGCTTCCACGACAGCTGCTGCACGCTGTTGCCCGACACGCGCAGCTGGGCGTCCTCGCGGAAGCCGTCTTCTTCGGTGCGGCGGCAGTCGCCGGCCAGGTTGATATCGCGGCTGGCGATCGGCGCCGGGGGCGCGGGCCGCCCCGGCACGCCCGGCAGCGGGATGCAGCCGGCCACCGCCGCGGCAAGCGCGGCCGCGGCCATCAGGCGCAGAGTCAGCGAGGAGCGCGCGGTCATGGTCAGGCCTTGGCGGGACGGCGCAGGTGCCAGTCGGTCGCCTGCTGGAACGCGTGCGCGGTCTGCAGCAGGCGCGCTTCGTCGAAGTAGTTGCCGATCAGCTGCAGGCCCACCGGCATGCCGGCCTCGCCGAAGCCGCACGGCACGCTCATGCCGGGCAGGCCGGCCAGGCTGGTGGACAGCGTGAAGATGTCGGCCAGGTACATCTGCAGCGGGTCCGAGGTCTTCTCGCCCAGCTTCCACGCCACCGTCGGCGCCACCGGCCCCATGATCACGTCGCACTGGGCGAAGGCGCGCTGGAAGTCGTCGGCGATGATGCGGCGGATCTTCTGCGCCTGCAGGTAGTAGGCGTCGTAGTAGCCGTGCGAGAGCACATAGGTGCCGACCATGATGCGGCGCTTGACCTCGGCGCCGAAGCCTTCGGCGCGGCTCTTCTTGTACATGTCGAGCAGGTCGCGGTAGTCGGCCGCGCGGTGGCCGTAGCGCACGCCGTCAAAGCGCGACAGGTTGGACGAGGCCTCGGCCGGTGCGATCACGTAGTACACCGGGATCGACAGCTCGGTCTTGGGCAGCGTCACCTCGACCAGCGTGGCGCCCAGCTTTTCATACTCGGCCAGCGCGGCGCGCACGGCCTGCTCGACATCGGCCGCGAGGCCCTTGCCGAAGTATTCCTTGGGCAGGCCGATGCGCAGCCCGGCAAGCGGGCACCCGGCGCTGGCGCCGGCGCGGGGCTGGCCCAGCAGGCGGGTGTAGTCCTCGTCCACGCCGCCCTGCGCGGGCGGGATGCTGGTGGAGTCCCTGGGGTCGAAGCCGGCCATGGTGTTGAGCAGCAGCGCGCAGTCTTCGGCGCTATGGGCCATCGGGCCGCCCTGGTCCAGCGACGAGGCGAAGGCGATCATGCCGTAGCGCGACACGCGGCCGTAGGTTGGCTTGATGCCGGTGATGCCCGAGAACGACGACGGCTGGCGGATCGAGCCGCCGGTGTCGGTACCGGTGGCGGCCGGTGCCAGGCCAGCGGCCACGGCCGCGGCCGAGCCGCCCGACGAACCGCCGGGCACGCGGCTGGTGTCCCAGGGATTGCGCACCGGGCCGAAATGCGAGTTCTCGTTGGACGAGCCCATCGCGAACTCGTCCATATTGGTCTTGCCCAGCGTGACCATGCCGGCCGCGGCCATGCGCTCGACCACGGTGGCGTCGAACGGGCTTTCATAGTTGCCCAGCATCTTCGAGCCGGCGGTGGCGCGCCAGCCGCGCGTGACGAACACGTCCTTGTGCGCGATCGGCACGCCGGTCAGCGGCGCAGCCTCGCCACGCGCGCGGCGTTCGTCGGCGGCGCGCGCCTGGGCCAGGGTCCGCTCGGCATCGACGTGGATAAAGGCGTTGAGCGCGGCGGCCTGCTCGATGCGGGCCAGGTACTCGCGCGCGAGTTCCTCGGCGGAGACGGAGCGCGCGGCCAGGGCGTCGGCAAGCTGGCGCAGGGAGGTCACGGAATCAGCGGAAAAGGGCATGACAGTCGGTTGGCATCAGGGGTGTTGTACTGGCGGGCGGCCGGCGGCGGACGGCAGTGCGGGCGTCGGGTGCGTGGCGTCCGTGCCGGGCGATGGTCATTCGATGACCTTGGGCACCAGGTACAGGCCGTCTTCGGTGGCCGGCGCGGGGCGCTGGTAGTCGGCGCGGCGGTCGGTTTCGGTGACCACGTCCTCGCGCAGGCGCTGGACCATGTCGCGCACGGCCGACAGCGGGTGGGCCAGCGGCTCGATGCCGGTGGTGTCGACCGCCTGCATCTGCTCGACCAGCGAGAAAAAGTTGTTCAGCTGCGCAAGCGTCTGGGCGGCCTCGTCATCGCTGGTTTCGATGCGGGCCAGGTGGGCGATGCGCTTGACGTCGGATAGGTCGAGGGCCATGGCGTGGTGGTTCGATGCTCGGATGCGGAGGGCGCGGGCTGCGCCGGCGGCCGGCTCATGGGGCGGCTGCGTCGCACTGCCCGTGGCCTGACCGGGGGCGCCGGAGTGGCGCCCCGGAGTCGTCGGAATTACAGGTATTTTCAGGCCGTAAACGCCCGAAGCAGCAGGAATTATAAGGTATCATTGCGTGTTACCGACCTTTGGCAACGCCTACGCCACATGGCCGCGGAACGGCTCCCGCGCCGGGCCGCAACGTGGTCCCTGGCGGGCGCATCCGCGCCAGGCATCCGAAGGCGCCCGAAGGGCAAACCTGGGTCCTCTGATTAGGCCTTGCCGCCGGCCAGCACATGTTGGATCACATTCGACATGAGGCGCCGGTGCCTGCACATTTCCGCGAACTTTTTCGCGGGGTCTAATCAAAGGTTCCCGTAGGGCCGGCGCGCACGGTGCGCCGGCGGTGCCGTTCCCACTCCATCCCCGGCCCGGGCAGCCCCCGTGCCGGATGGCGGGCGGACCGGGATGCCGAGAACCATTCCGTATTCAACACAACGTATTTCGTGGCCGGACCGCCCGCGGTGCCGGTCGCTTCGCCTACCCGCGAACACCATCACAGACAGGATTCCTGATGTTCGGATTTCTCCGCAGCTATTTCTCCAACGACCTGGCGATCGACCTCGGCACCGCCAACACGCTGATCTACATGCGCGACAAGGGCATCGTGCTGGACGAGCCCTCGGTGGTTGCGATCCGCCAGGAAGGCGGCCCCAATGCCAAGAAGACCATCACGGCGGTGGGCAAGGAAGCCAAGCAGATGCTGGGCAAGGTGCCGGGCAATATCGAGGCGATCCGCCCGATGAAGGACGGCGTGATCGCCGACTTCACCGTCACCGAGCAGATGCTCAAGCAGTTCATCAAGATGGTGCACGACAGCAAGCTGCTGCGCCCGAGCCCGCGCATCATCATCTGCGTGCCGTGCGGCTCGACCCAGGTCGAGCGCCGCGCCATCCGCGAATCGGCGCTGGGCGCCGGCGCCAGCCAGGTGTACCTGATCGAGGAGCCGATGTCGGCCGCGATCGGCGCCGGCCTGCCGGTGTCGGAGCCGTCGGGCTCGATGGTGGTGGATATCGGCGGCGGCACCACCGAGGTGGGCATCATCTCGCTGGGCGGCATGGTCTACAAGGGTTCGGTGCGCGTGGGCGGCGACAAGTTCGACGAGGCCATCGTCAACTACATCCGCCGCAACTACGGCATGCTGATCGGCGAACAGACCGCCGAAGCCATCAAGAAGGAAATCGGCTCGGCCTTCCCGGGCTCCGAAGTCCGCGAGATGGAAGTCAAGGGCCGCAACCTGTCCGAAGGCATCCCGCGCGCCTTCACGGTGTCGTCCAATGAAATCCTGGAAGCCCTGACCGATCCGCTCAACCAGATCGTGTCGGCGGTGAAGATCGCGCTGGAACAGACCCCGCCCGAACTGGGCGCGGACATCGCCGAGCGCGGCATGATGCTGACCGGCGGCGGCGCGCTGCTGCGCGACCTGGACCGTCTGCTGGCCGAGGAAACCGGCCTGCCGGTGCTGGTGGCCGAAGACCCGCTGACCTGCGTGGTGCGCGGCTCCGGCATGGCGCTGGAGCGCATGGACAAGCTCGGCAGCATCTTCTCCTACGAGTAAGAAGGACGCTCACGTGGCGATGCGCGGCCTGCCGGATCGATCGATCAGGGCGGCGTCGCGGCGCCTCACCCGCCGGGGCCAGGCCCCGGCAGCCCCCGCCGCCCGGCCGGGCCGCGCCCATCCCTGCACCGGATGTGGGCGCGGCACGGCGGGCGGCGGGCCGTTTCCGCGTGGGCTCCGGCTTTTGTTCGGGTAAATGGATTACTCCCCTCCGCCGCTCTTCAAGCAAGGCACCTCGGCTGTCGCCAGGCTGGTCCTGTACGTGGGTATCGCGCTGGCGCTGCTGGTGGTCGACGCCCGCTTCAACGCGCTCAGCGTGGGCCGGCAGGTTGCCGCCACCGTGCTGATGCCGGTCGAGCGCCTGGTGCTGACGCCGCGCGACGCGCTGCGCACCATGTTCGACTATGCGCAGTCGTCGGCGACGCTCGCCACCGAAAACCGCGAACTGCGCCAGAACGCCGTGCAGCAGGCCCAGGCCTCGGTGCGCCAGGCGCAGCTCGAGGCCGAGAACAACCAGTTGCGCAAGCTGCTCGGGCTGGCACAGCAGTCGGCCACGCCGGTCACGGCGGCCGAGATTCTCTATGACGCGCGCGATCCCTACAGCCAGCGCATCGTGATCGACAAGGGCAGCCAGCACGGCCTGCGCGCCGGCTACCCGGTGATCGACGAGCGCGGCGTGGTGGGGCAGGTCACGCGCGTGTCGCCGTTCCAGTCCGAGGTGACGCTGCTGACCGACAAGGACCAGGCGATTCCCGTGCAGGTGGTGCGCAACGGCCTGCGCAGCGTGGCCTTCGGCGGCGCGCGCGCGGGCCAGCTGGACCTGCGCTTCATGGCCGCCGCCGCCGACCTGCAGCAGGGCGACCTGCTGGTGACCTCGGGCCTGGACGGCACCTACCCGCCGGGCCTGCCGGTGGCGAAGATTGTCCAGATCGAGCGCAAGGCCGATACCGCGTTCTCGCGCGTCTATTGCGAGCCGGTGGCCGGCGTGCGCTCGCACCGCCAGTTGCTGGTGGTGCGCTACGACGCGGCCATCCCCGCGCGCGAAACCGTTGAGGCCAAGCCCGAGGCGCCGCTCAGGGGCGCCAGGTCCGCCGCGGCGCGCGCTGCCGCCGACAGCGCGGCGGCAGCCAAGGCCGCGCCCGCCAAGGAGGAACCGTGACCAATCCCCAATACCTGCTGCGGCCGGTCAATCCCGCCTTTATCGCCTTCAGCTTCGTGCTGGCGTTCCTGTTCAACCTGATGCCCTGGGGCGCCACGCTGTGGATTCCCGACATGGTGGCGCTGGTGCTGGTGTTCTGGAACATCCACCAGCCGCGCAAGGTGGGCATGGGCGTGGCCTTCCTGCTGGGCCTGCTGATGGACGTGCACGATGCCCGGCTGCTGGGCGAGCACGCGCTGGCCTACACGCTGCTGGCCTACTTTGCCATCACCATCCACCGCCGCGTGCTGTGGTTCACCGTCTACACCCAGGCGCTGCACGTGCTGCCGCTGCTGTTTATCGCGCACGCGGTGCCGGTGCTGATCCGGCTGGCCATGGGCGCGCCGCTGCCGGGCTGGCCGCTGCTGCTGGCGCCGGCGATCGAGGCGCTTTTGTGGCCGCTGGCCACCAGCCTGCTGCTGGCGCCGCAGCGCCGCTCGAACGATGTCGACGAGACCCGTCCGATCTGACGCCGCACCTAAACGCTAATCTCCGGGCCCAGGCAGTACCATGACCGAAATCCGCAACGTCGAACTGGAAATCGGCCGCTTCCGCATCCGCGTGGCGGCTGCTGCCCTGTTCACGGTGATCTGCTTTGGCCTGCTGTTCTCGCGCTTCCTGTGGCTGCAGTGGTACAAGCACGACCAGTACTCGGCCAAGGCCGAGGACAACCGCATCTCGGTGGCGCCGATCGAGCCCAACCGCGGCATCATCATGGACCGCAACGGGATCGTGCTGGCGCGCAATTATTCGGCGTACACGCTGGAGGTCACGCCGTCCAAGCTGACCGATACGCTGGACAACACCATCGAGGGCCTGGCCGGGCTGGTCGACATCCAGCCGCGCGACCGGCGCCGCTTCAAGCGGCTGATGGAAGAGTCGCGCAGCTTTGAAAGCCTGCCGATCCGCAGCCAGCTGACCGACGAGGAAGTGGCGCGCTTTTCGGCGCAGCGCTTCCGCTTCCCGGGCGTGGACGTGCGCGCGCGGCTGTTCCGCCAGTACCCGCTGGGCGAGTCGGCCTCGCACGTAATCGGCTACCTGGGCCGCATCTCGCAGCGCGACCAGGAGCGCATCGAGGCCATGGACGAGGCCAACGACGCCGAGGGCGTCAAGTACGACCCGCGCAAGGATGCCGACAACTACAAGGGCACCAACTACATCGGCAAGATCGGCCTGGAGCAGAGCTACGAGAGCGAGCTGCACGGCCTGACCGGCTTCGAGGAAGTGGAAGTCAGCGCGGGCGGGCGCCCGATCCGCACGCTGTCCACCTCGCCCGCCACGCCCGGCAACAACCTGATCCTGTCGCTCGACATCCGCCTGCAGCAGCTGGCCGAGGCCCTCTACGGCGACCGCCGCGGCGCGCTGGTGGCGATCGAGCCGTCCACCGGCGACATCCTGGCCTTTGTCTCCAAGCCGACCTACGACCCCAACCTGTTCGTCGAAGGCATTGATACCAATACCTGGAACGAGCTCAACAGCTCGCCCGACAAGCCGCTGCTGAACCGACCTCTCAGGGGCACCTATCCGCCGGGCTCGACCTACAAGCCGTTCATGGCGCTGGCGGCGCTGACCACCGGCAAGCGCACCGCCAACTGGGGCATGCACGATCCCGGCTTCTTCACGCTGGGCAACCATACCTTCCGCGACGACAAGCCGGGCGGGCACGGCTGGGTCGACATGCACAGCTCGATCGTGCAGTCGTGCGACACTTACTACTACGCGCTGGCGCGCGACATGGGCGTCAACGGCATCCATGACTTCATGAAGCCGCTGGGCTTCGGCCAGATCACCGGCATCGACATCGAGGGCGAAAGCCGCGGCATCCTGCCGTCCACCGAATGGAAACGCCGCGCATACCGCAAGCCCGAGCAGCAGAAGTGGTACGACGGCGAGACCATTTCGCTGGGCATCGGCCAGGGCTACAACAGCTTCACCATCCTGCAGCTGGCGCAGGCCACCTCGGTCATCGTCAACAACGGCAGCGTGATGAAGCCCCACCTGGTCAAGGCGGTGGAAGACGCGGTCACGCGCAAGCGTTCGCTGACGGTGCCCAAGGAAAGCTATCGGATTCCGCTCAAGCAGGCCGATATCGACGTGATCAAGCGCGCCATGGTGGCGGTGACGCACTCCGGCACGGCCGCGCGCGCATTTGCCGGGGCTGCCTATGAATCGGCGGGCAAGACCGGCACGGCGCAGACCTACAGCCTGGGCAAGGGCGAGAAGTACAACCACCACGCGCTGGACGAGCGCAAGCGCGACCACTCGCTGTACACGGCCTTCGCGCCCGCGGACAACCCAAAGATCGCGATCGCGCTGATCGTCGAGAACGCGGGCTTCGGCGCGGCGGTGGCCGCGCCGATCGCGCGCAAGGTGATGGATTACTACCTGACCGGCAAATGGCCCGAGGAGCTTGAAGCCATCGCGCCGCCGGAAGCCGAGCGCATGGCGGGCCGCCCGCCGGTGGCCACGCCCAGCGTGTTCACCACCGGCCAGACTGCCAGCATTGCCAGCGCCACGGTGATGTCGGGCGGCGGCGCGCCGGCCAGCGGCGCGGCCGCCAGCGCGGTCGCAGCGGCCTCGGGCGCGCACGCCGGGGCGTCCGACGCGATCGCGGCGGTGCTGGACCCGGCCGCGATCGCGCCGGCCTCGGCCGTGCAGACGCTGGATGAACGCATGCTGCAGGCGCTCGGCCACAGCAAGCCGCAGGCACCGGCTTCCACGCCGGTTGCGCCGGCCAAGGCGCCCGCGCCCAAACCACGCGTCAGGCCCGTGGCTGCCAAGGCAGCCAGCGGTGCCGACGCCACTCGCTGAAGGAGACGCGCATGGATCGACGCCGCGTCGTGTCATTGGTCAAGACCGCGCTGAGCGGTTTTGACAAACCACTCTCGCTGATCGTTTTCCTGTTGTTCGCCACCGGCATCGTGGCGCTGTACTCGGCCGCCATCGACATGCCGGGCCGGGTCGAGGACCAGCTGCGCAACATCTTGCTGTCCTACGTGGTAATGCTGGTGATTGCCTACCTGCCCACGCAGACGCTGATGCGGGTGGCGGTGCCCATCTACACGGTCGGGGTGGCGCTGCTGATCGCGGTGGCCATGTTCGGCCTGATCCGCAAGGGCGCGCGGCGCTGGCTCTATGTCGGCATGGTGATCCAGCCGTCCGAGATCATGAAGATCTCTATGCCGCTGATGCTGGCCTGGTACTTCCAGAAGCGCGAGGGCGTGATCAAGTGGTTCGACTTTGTCGTGGCGCTGCTGCTGCTGCTGATCCCGGTCGGCCTGATCGCCAAGCAGCCCGACCTGGGCACCGCGCTGCTGGTGATGGCCGCGGGCGTCTACGTGATCTACTTCGCGGGCCTGACGTGGAAGCTGATCCTGCCGGTGCTGGGGCTGCTGGTGGTGGCGGTCGCGCTGCTGATCACGTTCCAGAACGATATCTGCGCGCCGGGCGTGAACTGGCCGGTGCTGCACGATTACCAGCAGCACCGCGTGTGCACGCTGCTGGACCCGACCACCGATCCGCTGGGCAAGGGCTTCCACACGATCCAGTCGATCATCGCCATCGGCTCTGGCGGGGTCGAGGGCAAGGGCTGGCTCAAGGGCACGCAGACGCACCTGGAGTTCATCCCGGAAAAGCACACCGACTTTATCTTCGCCGTGTACTCGGAAGAATTCGGCCTGATCGGCAATGCGGTGCTGCTGGTGCTGTACCTGCTGCTGATCTTCCGCGGGCTGTTTATCGCAGCCAATGCGCCGACGCTGTTCTCGCGGCTGCTGGCGGGGTCGATCACGCTGATCTTCTTCACCTATGCCTTTGTCAACATGGGCATGGTCAGCGGCATCCTGCCCGTGGTGGGCGTGCCGCTGCCGTTGATGAGCTATGGCGGCACCGCGCTGGTGACGCTGGGTGCCGGCATCGGCATCCTGATGAGCATTTCGCGGCAGAAGCGGCTGATTCAGACGTAGCGGGGGGAGCCTGCCTCGATTGCGATAACGCCGGCAGCAGGCTCCCCCCTCTCTCGCTGCGAGGGCTGCGAGGGCTGCGAGGGAGAGGGGTGGGGTGAGGGCGGGTGCTGGCCGGAGCCACTGTGCTGGAAAAAACCGTTGGCCCCGCTTCATGTGGTTCCTGGCTAGACCACCCCTCACCCCGGCCCTCTCCCCATGAGGGGCGAGGGAGAACACCTTGCTCAGGCTAGCTCGGGCGGCTTGGGTGCATCCAAAACCGCGTGCCTCCTTTGCGCAGGTGGCATTTGCTAAACTGCCACCCACCTTACCTCTACCGGTCCACGCCCCATGAACGCCCAAGACGTTGCCGCCTACCTGCAGAGCCATCCCGAATTCTTCGAAGAGCACGCCGATCTGCTGGCCGCGGTGCAACTGACCAGCCCGCACAGCCACCGCGCCGTGTCGCTGCAGGAGCGCCAGATGGAAATCCTGCGCGAGAAGAACAAAGGCCTGGAGCTGCGCCTGGCGGACCTGGTCCGCCACGGCCATGACAACGACCGCACCCAGCAGCGCATGCATGCCTGGCAGCTGCGCCTGCTGGCCGAAGCCGATTCGCACGCGCTGCCCTATGCCGTGCAGGACGGCCTGCAGCAGATGTTTGACGTGCCGGCGGTGGCGCTCAGGCTGTGGGATGTCGCCGACCAGTACGCGCACATGGAAGTGACGCAGGGCGCCAGCGAAGACCTGCGCATCTTTGCCGAAGGCCTGCGCGCGCCGTTCTGCGGCAGCAACAGCGGCTTCGAGGCCGCGGCGCTGCTGGAGCGCGACGACGTCACCTCGCTGGCGATGGTGACGCTGCGCGTGCCCTTGCGTGCCGGCGATGCCGAGGCCGCTGCCGACGTGCGCGGTGCCGCCTTCGGCCTGCTGGTGCTGGGCTCGCCCGATCCGCGCCGTTTCCACGAAGGCATGGGCACCGCCTACCTGTCGCAAATCGGTGAAGTCGCGGGCGCCGCGCTGCACCGGCTGCGCGACTGAGGCGCGACGCCCTCCGCCTGACCCCATGAGCGCGCGCCGGCCGCCCCGCCATGCCGTGGTGGACCTTGCGCCTGCCGGCGACGAACCGCCGCCGGCACCCGATCCGCTGGTCGCGCGCTACCTCGACTGGCTGCGCGGCAGCCGCAAGCTCGCCGGGCACACGCTGACCAGCTACAGCCGCGACCTGCGCGTGCTGCAAGAGCTTGCGGCGCGCTATGCGCCTGGCGTGGCCCTGCTGGCACTGCAGACCCACCATATCCGCAACTTTGCCGCGCGGCTGCATGGCGCCGGCCTGGCCGGCACCAGCATCGCGCGCACCTTGTCGGCGTGGCGTGGTTTCTTCCAGTGGGCGGCGCGTCACGGCCATGGCGTCGCGGTGAATCCGGTCGACGGCGTGCGCGCGCCGCGTTCAGGCCACGCCTTGCCCAAGGCGCTGTCGGTCGAGCACGCGGTGGCGCTGGTCGCGCATCCTGCCGGCACCGATGCCCAGGCGTTGCGCGACCATGCGGTCTACGAACTGTTCTATTCAAGCGGGCTGCGGCTGTCCGAGCTGGTGCAGCTGGACCTGCGCTATACCGATGCCGACGGCTACCGCTCCAGCGGCTGGCTTGACCTGGCCGGCGCGGAAGTCACCGTGACCGGCAAGGGTTCGCGCCAGCGCTCGGTGCCGGTCGGCAGCAAAGCCATCGAGGCGCTGCATGCCTGGCTGGCGCTGCGCGAAACACTGCTGCGCCCCGGCGCCCCGCCGGAAGACGCCAGCGCACTGTTCCTCGGTCCGCGCGGGCGGCGCCTGTCGATGCGCACTGTGCAGTTGCGGCTCAAGCAGCAGGCGCTGCGTGCCGGCGTGCCGGCCGATGTGCATCCGCATATGCTGCGGCATTCGTTCGCCACCCACGTGCTGCAGTCCTCCGGCGACCTGCGCGCGGTGCAGGAGATGCTGGGCCACGCCAGCATCTCGACCACGCAGGTCTATACCGCGCTTGATTTCCAGCACCTCGCGAAGGTCTACGACAAGGCCCATCCGCGCGCGGGGCGGGCGCGCGCCAAGCCGGCGCCGGACGCCGCTGCCGACCCCGGCGCAACGCCGGAAGACTAACTCACTCCCACTGCGCCAGCACTTCGCGGAAGCGCTCGATTTCGGGCAGCAGCCAGCCGCGGAACGCCTGCACCTTGGGCAGGTTCAATGAGCCCGGTGCGCACACGAAATGCAGCAGCCACGGACACGGGATGCTGACATCGAACAGCCGCGCCACGCGCCCGGCCAGGAGGTCGTTATAGGCCAGCGACGAGCGGATCAGCGCAATGCCCTGGCCTTCGGACGCCGCCTGCAGCAGCAGCGAGGAATCTTCCAGCAGCAGCCCCTTGCGCGGTTCCGGCCAGTCCAGGCCGGCGGCCTCGAACCAGGGCTTCCACGGATCGCCCTCGCCGCGCAGCAACGGCAGCCCGGCCATGTCCTGCGGCCGTTCGGGCAGGCGCCCGCCATTGAAGCCGGGGCTGCAGACCGGGAAGAAGACGTCGTCCAGCAGCCGTTCCACGTACAGGCCGGGATAATCGCCGCTGCCCATGCGCAGCGCGATATCGACCTCTTCATGGGCGAAATTGACCAGCGTGTTCGACGACAGCAGCTCCACATCCAGTTCCGGGTGGCGCTCGATAAAGCTGCCGATGCGCGGTGTCAGCCAGCGCGCGGCGAACGATGGCATGGTGCTGATGGTCAGGCGCTTGTCGCGGTTGCCGGCCTGGAGCGCGCGCGTGGCATCGGCGATCTGCAGCAGAGCGTCACGCACGCGCTCGGCGTAGAGGCGCCCGGCCGGCGTCAGCGCCACGCGCTTGCCGTGGCGCTCGAACAGCGGCATGCCCAGCTCGTCTTCCAGCGCGCGGATCTGGTGGCTGACCGCGCCGTGCGTGACAAACAGCTCCGTGGCCGCGCGCGAAAAGCTCTCGTGCCGCGCCGCGGCCTCGAACGCGCGCAGCGCGGTCAGCGCCGGCAGGCGCGGCAATTCGCGGTGCCAGCCGCGCGGCAGGTCCTTTTCCCAGGCGCTCTTCCAGGCCATGGCGGTCTCCAGGCGGTCGTGTGTATGTGAATTTGTCTAACAAGAACAAAGAAAATATATCGTTTTGATAGTGGTCGGGCAATCACTAATATTCCATCACCGGCCCCCGCAGTAGTTATTTACTTCATGGCGATATTCATAGGATTTAACTGGCCTGGTCCCCTTGCCGGGCCAGTTCCGGTGCCCCGCCGCCAATTCGTACTGCGTCTGGCGCATCCTCGCCGAGGCCGGCTGAACGGAGAACCACCATGAAAACCGTGCTCACAACGACTGTGTTCACCCTGAATCCTGGCGAAGTCACTACGCTGTCGGTGCATGCTGCCCAGCGCCTGCATGTCGAAGAGGCTCGCGGCACCGACGTATGGCTGACCCGCGAGAACGATTCGGAGGACTACTGGCTGCGTTGTGGCGGTAGCCTGCTGCTGCGCCCGGGTGACGAGGTGGTGCTGAGCGTAGACCCGCGTGCGGAGCACCCGGTGCGGCTGGCCCTGATCGCCGAAGCCCGCCGCCCGGCGCTGGCGCTGGCCGACGTGCCGCACCTGGTGTACCGCAGCCTGCGCCGCCTGATTCGAGGCACGGACTGGACGCCTAACCAGGACCAGGTCACCGCATCCTGAGGCAAAGCCCGGCGGGGCATCGTCCGCATCACACCGCAGCCGCACGCATCTGCGCCTGGTCTGGTCGCGTGACGCATCGGACGATTCCCGCCGGCCAGTGCCCTGAGCGGGTAACAGAAGTGACCGAGGCAGGGCCGGCGCAAGCTGGCCCTTTTCGTTACACTCTCGCCATGCATCCGATTCAAGTCATCGAACGCGGCCGCGAGGACTATCAGCCGTGTTTCGACGCGATGCGCGCCTTCACCGCCGCACGCACGCCCGAGACGTCTGACCAGATCTGGCTGGTCGAGCATCCGCCGGTCTACACCCTGGGCCAGGCGGGCGACCCCGCACATCTGCTGGCCCCGGACGAACAGATTCCGGTGGTGCAGATCGATCGCGGCGGGCAGATCACTTATCACGGTCCCGGCCAGGTCGTGGCCTACCTGCTGCTGGATCTGCGCCGCCGCCGCCTGATGGTGCGCGAGCTGGTGCATGGCATCGAGCAGGCGGTGCTGGACACGCTCGCGGCGTATAATCTCGCAGCCGAACGCAAGCCCGGCGCCCCCGGCATCTACCTGTCCGACGGGCCGCACCAGGGCGCCAAGATTGCCGCGCTCGGCCTCAAGATCCGCAACGGCTGCAGCTACCACGGCGTCAGCCTTAATGTGCAGATGGACCTGGCGCCGTTCCTGCGCATCAATCCCTGCGGCTATGCCGGGCTGGAAACAGTCGACATGGCCACCGCGGGGGCCGCCTGCCCGGTGGCGGATGCCGATGGCGCCCCATTGCCCGTGACCGCGGCAAAACAACCCGAAATCGCGCAGCGCCTGGCGGCTGCATTGTGCGAGGTGCTGGCAGCGCACGAAGCTCGCGTGCTGGCGGCTGAAGAAGCTGCCGCCCCGGCCCTGGCCTCCTAGTCAAAAAGCGAAATGCACGCCGAGCGCGTGCGGAGAAATGTATGAGCGACGCCCTGATCGCCACTTCCAGCGAAGCCCCGCAATCCCCCGCGGAGCAGTACGACCCGACCCGCAAGCAGAAGTCGGCCGACAAGACCGCACGCATCCCCATCAAGATCGTGCCGGCCGAAAAGCTCAAGAAGCCGGACTGGATCCGCGTGAAGGCCGCCACCGGCAATTCGCGTTTCTATGAGATCAAGGACATCCTGCGCGCCAACAACCTGGTGACGGTGTGCGAGGAAGCCAGCTGCCCCAATATCGGCGAGTGCTTCGGCAAGGGCACCGCCACCTTCATGATCATGGGCGACAAGTGCACGCGCCGCTGCCCGTTCTGCGACGTGGGCCACGGCCGCCCCGATCCGCTGGACGTGAATGAGCCGGGCAACCTGGCCCGCACCATCGCCCAGCTCAAGCTCAACTATGTGGTGATCACCAGCGTCGACCGCGACGACCTGCGCGACGGCGGTGCCCAGCACTACGTCGACTGCATCTCGCAGACGCGCGAGCTGTCGCCCATCACCCGCATCGAAGTGCTGGTGCCGGACTTCCGCGGCCGCCTGGACAAGGCGCTGGACATCCTGCAGGCATGCCCGCCGGACGTGATGAACCACAATATGGAAACCGTGCCGCGCCTGTACAAGCAGGCCCGCCCGGGCGCTGACTATGAGCACTCGCTCAAGCTGCTGCAGGAATTCAAGCGCCGCAACCCGAACGTGCCGACCAAGTCGGGCCTGATGGTTGGCCTGGGCGAGACCGACGAGGAAATCCTCCAGGTCATGCGCGACATGCGGGCCCACGATATCGACATGCTGACCATCGGCCAGTACCTGGCGCCGTCGAACCACCACCTGCCGGTGCTGCGCTACGTGCATCCCGACACCTTCAAGATGTTCGAGGAAGAGGCTTACAAGATGGGCTTCACCCACGCTGCCGTGGGCGCGATGGTGCGGAGTTCGTACCATGCGGATCAGCAGGCGCATCAGGCGGGGTTTGCTTGATTTTTGGGGTTGTCTGTTGATGGAATGAAAAACGGCCGGGATTCCCGGCCGTTTTTCATTGGTTTTTGGGCTTGCTGCCGTGTGGTCGGTTGTTGCTCTTGGCAGGGGTGGCTGTTTTGTTGGGGTGGGTGGGGCTTTTGCTGGTTGGCTTGGTTTTGTAGGTCGGGTTTGATGTTGTCGTAGGTTTTACGGCCTGGTTCCGCCCTGCTGGGCGGGTCACTTTTTGTCCGAGCGGTGTGTGTCAAGGTAGTTGTCGCGTTCGCCGTCATGCAGCTTTCCGGTATTCCTTGGGTTCCTGTTCAGCTCGCTCGGGGTTCAGGTAGACCACTGGCTCCAGCTTCCAATTCCGGATTCCCCGCGACCAGCGCTGCGGATGTCGGGTGCGGGCTGCCTGATACAGCATCGTGCGTCGCGCCAGCAGGGGCACCGCTTCCTCGCGGTGCCGCTGGTTCGGCGTGACGTACTTCAGGCCACTGTGGCGGTGCTCCTCGTTGTACCAGTGCACGAACCGATGGACCCAATCGCGCGCTTGCTGCAGCGTATCGAATGGCCGATCCGGCCACAGCGGGCAATACTTGGCTGTGCGGAACAGCGCTTCTGCGTAAGCGTTGTCATTGCTCACGCGCGGGCGACTGTATGAGGGCTGCACGCCCAGGTAACCCATCGTCGCCAGCATCGTCCCTCCTTTCATGACGCTGCCATTGTCCGAATGCAGCACCAGCGGCCGCCCGGCGGTCTGCTCGCGCAGGCAGCCTAGCGACAGCAGTTGGCTGGCATGTTCAGCCGATTCGCTCTCGTGCACCTCGTTGACTACCAGCTTGCGGCTGTAGATGTCCTGCATCATGTACCAGTAAAAGAAGCGACCTTTCACCGTCGTGGGCATCCACGTGATGTCCCAGCACCACACCTGGTTCGGTCCGTCGGCGCGGTGTGTAGTCAGCGGGCGCGAGGACTTGGCATTGTGGCTGCGCCCGCGCCGGCGCGCCTGGCCTTCGGCCTTGAGCACGCGGTAGAACGTCGACTCCGAGGCCACATAGCGGCCTTCGTCGGCCAGCTTCGGCACGATCTGGTGCGGCGTCAGGCTCTCGTAGCCGCGCTGGTTGGCCGCGGCCAGCACGGCCTGCCGCTCCGCCTCGCTGAGCTTATTGGCCGGCACTGGGCGCTGCGCGCCCGGGCGGCCATCCGCAGGCACATGACGCCAGCGCTGCAAGGTGCGCTCGTTCAGGCCCAACTCCCTGCAGGCGCTGGCTTGACGCGCACCGCTCTTTACCGCTTCATCGATCAACATGATGGCTTCGCGGCGATCCGAGACGTTGATCAGTCCTCCTCGTCCCTTCCCCAGATCGCCTCGGCTTTTTTTCGCAGCACCAGCAGCGCCGCTGTCTCCGCCAGCGCCGCATTCTTGCGCTTGAGTTCGCGCTCCAGATCGCGGATCCGTTTCTGGGCAGTCTCTTCCTCGCGGCGCTGCGCCAGGCCGGGCTTGGCCAGCGTCTTCGCGTTAGCCTGCTCACAGGCGGCGCGCCACTGCCGGATCTGTTCCGGCTGAATGCCCTTCCTGCGGCAGTATTCGGACAGCTCCGCCTCGCTCAGGGGCGCTGTCTCCAGCACCACCCGGAACTTGTCCGCACTTGACCACTTGTCACTCTGCTTGCCGTTGCCTGGCACAACCTGTCCTTGCTCTCGGGCTTCGTTGCGCCACGTACGCAGGCTCACCGTCGTGACACCCGTCTCCTTGGCCAACTCCACAACCGACCGATTCAAGGGCGGCATCATCTGCTCAACCACCCATTCCTTGTACTCCGCCGGATAACGCTTCATCTTCCAACCGTTACCGCCCTCCATTGTCCTTCATCGAAAGGCGGCGAGGCGACAACTATCCTGACATGGAGGGGAGCGACAAAAAGTAACCAAAAAACGCGTCGCCTCTGGCGGCTGGCCACCAATTCCACGGTGTTGGTGGGTCGGGCGGCGGTGATTTCCGTTCAGTGGGGTAGGTGGTTCAACCCTGCTACGCTCCTGGGATGTGCCTTGCGTCCAGGGACTATTGGACGAACCCGACTCTAGGCTATTGGCAGCCTGCTAACTACGGCGTCGGTCGGACGCCTACGGCTGCGCTGCGCGCACGTCCTAACGTGGCAGAACCAGCGGCCACGTCCTGATTGCCGCTGTTGGCCCGGCATCATCCGCGACAACGCCGTGCGAGCGCAGCGACGCACTCCGTGCCCGAGCCCCCGACCTACGATACTGAGTGCGCGCAGCGCAGCCGTAGGCGTCCTACCGATAACCTCGTTAGAAGGCTGCCAATAGCCTAAAGTCGGGTTCGTCCAATAGTCCGTGGAAGCAGGCACATCCCGGGAGCGTAGCAGGCCTGAACCACCTACCCCATCGAACGGAAATCACCGCCGCCCGAACCACCCACACCGTGGAATGGGTGGCCAGCCGCCTGAGGCGTGTACGGGACAACCACATGGGTAACAAACGAGTTCACTCACATGGGTAACACTTTGAGACTTAGATAGCGCTTGCGGTTGTGGCGTTCATCTATTCCTCCAATCACGATTGGGCCGAAGTGAACATGCCAGACGCCATCGTCGATCGCCTCCAGTCCCACCAGTTCTCCTCGCAGCAAGTGTCCGACATACATCACCACGTTGTGGCGGTAGAGCAAACCGGCGGTGCTCACTCGGTACGTCTCCATGTAGCTTGGATAGCTCATCTCCGGCAGCCGGCTCGGATACTCCCGATTCGATGAGGTGTAGCAGCTGTGCGGCGTCTGCTGGCCCAGCGCTTCGTGTGGGCGCTGTTCGTTATAGAAGCGCCGGAACGCATCCATGCGCCGTTGCTGCGCCGCCAGCGTCGCCGCTGGCGGCAACGCCGTCGCGCGCTTGAGCGTGCGGTGCATGCGCTCGTGCCTGCCGTTCTGCTCCGGATGCCCGGGCGCAATCCGCTCCGGCACAATCCCCAGCTTCAGCCACCAGATCGACAGCTGCGACAGTCCTCCACACCCCGTGGACGCGAACGGCACGCCGTTGTCGGTGCGCAGCCGGTCCGGCAACCCATAACGCCGGAACAGCCGCTTGAACACCGACTTCGTCGGCGCCAGCCGCGGGCCGGCCAGGCCCTTGCAACTCAGCAGGTAACGGCTGGCGTGGTCCATCACCGTGAGCGGATAGCACCAGCACTGGTCCGCCGTCAGGAACTGTCCCTTGAAGTCCGCACTCCACAGCGCGTTCGGCTCGCGCGGCGAGCGCAGCGGCGTGCCATACCGCATCACCCGTCGGCGCTTGCGTTGCGGATCGATCCGGCCCGCTGCCTTCAGGATGTTGTAGATGGTCGTGCGCGAGGGTATCTCTGCCTCGCCAAACCGTTCGGCCAGGCGCTGCTGGATCTTCTTCGGCCCCAGCTCCATCCCGCCTTGCCCGCGCAGTTCCAGGATCGCCTGGCGGATCGGATAGGCGATCCGCTCCTGCGCATGGCGGCTGCGGCTGTGGTCCGCGAGCCCACTGGCGCCTTCATTGGCGTAACGATCGATCCACTTGTAGCCAGTCTTGCGGCTGATGCCATAGCGCTCGCACAGCGCGCTGACGCTGTCCGCGCGGCGCAGGTGCTCGGCAATGAACAGAAGTCGTTGGTCCATAGGTTTGAGCTCACTCCAGGGCATGGGCGCCTCCCTTTGGCTGTCGCCCATGCAGGGTAGAAAACTGTTACCTATGTGCTTGAACTGTTCTGTTACCTATGTGGGTGAGTCGTACCGGCGACGCGTTTTTGGTTACTTATATGAACGCGCCCCGGTTTGCAAGGTAAAGCCAACATCAGGCTTGGACAGGATTGGCTGCAGACTTATATCCGGCCTTGCGGTGCAGGCCTGGCCTGCAGGCCCTGATGGATTTCGCCGGGAGTGTCCCTATCTTTTGGCCGTGCTTTGAGCACCAGTAACCAATTGGGCTTGCACTCCCGCGGTCCAACCTGTTTTGCCATCACGTGGACATTACCCTCGCAACCTGTGGACGGGTTCCTTGCTTGCTAGCTCAGGCCTGCCCGCTAGGCAGGCCTGACCGAGACGTAGTCTCGGTCATAGGTGCGGTCGTGGACCAACAGGGCCCAGATGGTACGCACCGTCTTGTTAGCCAGGGCAACAGCCGCGACGTTTTTCGGCCGTCGCTGGGCGAGCATCAGGCTCCAGCCGGGCTGGTTCTTTCTGCGCAGATGACTCAGCACGACCCGAGCGCCGTGAATCAGCAAGGTGCGCAGATAGGGGTCGCCGCGTTTGCTGATGCCGCTCAGCCAGACCTTGCCGCCGGTGCCGGTCTGTTTGGGCACTAGGCCAAGATAAGCCGCCAGTTGGCGCCCGGACTTGAAGGTGTGCGCGTCGCCAATGGTGGCAACCATGGCCGTGGCGGTAAGCATGCCGATGCCGGGAATGGCCAAAATCGTTTTGCAGGCCTGACTTTGCCGACCCCAGGTATCAATGCGTTGATCCAGGCGAGCTATCTCTTGATCGAGCCGTTCGATGCTTTGCAATTGTTCGCGCACGAACTCGAACAGCAAGGGCGGCACGTCCTGTTCGATTTCGTCCATTCGTTGCACGATTTCCTGCAGGCCAATCCGTAGCCCGGGACGGATCCGGATTCCGAACTCAAACAACGTGCCGCGCAATTGGTTGACCAGCATGGTGCGCATCTTCACGCGCAGCTGGCGCATGGCGTGCAGGCTGAGCACGCACTGTTGCGGCTCGGTCTTCGGGGCCACGAACGGCATCCCGGGCTGCTGCGCCGCGGTCCAGATAGCCTTGGCATCGGCCGCATCGGTTTTGTTCGTCTGCACGAACGGTCGCACGTACCTGGCGTGCAGCAGCACTGGCTCATGACCCAAGGCTTGCAGTTGGCGGGCCCACCAGTGCGCGCTGCCACATGCTTCGAGCGCGATACGTCCGGGCTCGCGATTCGCGAGAAACTCCAGCAGCTTGGGCCGGCTGAAGCGGCGGTTGGAACACTTGCCGGAAGGCTCGACCCAATAGAGCTGGAAGACAGTCTTTGCAATATCCAGGCCGTAAGTCGTAGTATTCATCTCGGGTCCCTCCATCCTCGCGTGGTTGGTGACACTCCCACTCTGGCACATCGATGCCGTTTCGTGATGGGGGACCCGCCTATCCTGTCACGTTTCCCCGGATGCACAACTGAACTACCGGCGCCTTTGATCGGAGGGCCGGGGCGCGTTCATTCCATCTTTTGTCGCTCGGACAAAAGTGACCCGCCCAGCAGGGCGGAACCAGGCCGTCCAACCTACGACAACATCAAACCCGACCTACAAAACCAAGCCAACCAGCTGCAGACCAGCCGGCCACCCCCAGCAAAACAGCCCAAGCCCTAAGGGTCATCCCTGACTATTTCCCCACTCAACCTTTCGATATGATGAATTCATCGATAAATTATCGATGAAATACAAACACGTCACATTTTCGCCTCGCCTGCCTAAACTGGTAGCAAGTGCACTACCGGGACTCCCATGAACTGCACCATCCACCGACTCGCCGAGCAGGCGCTGCTGTACAGCGTGGCTCCTCCCGCCTCGCTGGAAGTCCAGCGCCGGATCTGGGCGATGGCGGCCCGGGCCGCGGACTGGCGTGGTGTGGTGGATGTGGTGCCAGGCATGAACAACCTGACGGTGATCTTCGACGGCAGCGCCGATGTGGATGCGCTGGAGCGCAACCTGAAGCTCGCGTGGGCCTCGGGCGAGACGCGCAATGCCACCGGCAGGCTGGTGGAGATCCCGGTGCGCTACGGCGGCGAACATGGCCCGGACCTGGGCGACGTGGCGGCCCATACTGGCCTCACGCCGCAGGAAGTGGTGCGCCGCCACGTGGCGGGCGAGTACGTCGTCTACTTCCTGGGCTTCCAGCCCGGCTTTGCCTATATGGGCGGGCTGGCACCGGAACTGGCCACGCCGCGCCGGCGTGAGCCCCGGGTGGCCGTGCCGGCCGGGTCGGTCGGCATTGGCGGCGAGCAGACCGGCGTGTATCCGGCGGTGCTGCCGGGCGGCTGGCAACTGATCGGGCGCACCGAAGCCGAACTCTTCGTGGCCGACCGCGATCCGCCGTCCCTGTTCGCGCCCGGCGACACCGTGCGCTTTGTCGCCGAGGAAATCGTCGCGTGATTGAGATCATTCGCCCCGGCGCGCTCGCCTCGGTGCAGGACCTGGGCCGTACCGGCTTTCGCCGGTTTGGCGTCGGCCGCTGCGGGGCGATGGACGCGCTGGCGGTGGAGGTGGGCAACCGCCTGCTCGGCAATGCGCCGGGCTGCGCTGTGATTGAATTCACGCTGGGCCGCGCAGCGCTGCGCTTTCTTGCCGATATGCGCGTGGCGCTGGCCGGTGCCGAATGCGGCGCCAACCTGGACGGCGTGCCGGTGTGGTCATGGCATGCCTTCGATGTGCACAAGGGCGAGACGCTGACGCTGCCGTCGACGCGCGGCGGCACGCGCGTGTACCTGTGCGTGGCAGGGGGCATAGCGGTCGACCCGGTGATGGGATCGCGCAGCACCGACCTGAAATCCGGCTTCGGCGGACTGGCCGGACGCGCGCTGCAGGAGGGCGACCGTTTGCCCGCGGGGCGCCCGGGGCTGGCGGCCGAGACCGACTGGATCGGCGTGCAGGCGCCGGCATGGGCGCTGCCCGCTGCCGTCGAGGGCAAGGCCACGGCGATCCGCATGCTGCCCGGCCCGGAATACGAGGACTTTGACGCGCCATCGCAGGCTGCGCTGTGGCAGGCGGACTGGACCGTCACGCCCAACAGCAACCGCATCGGGCTGCGCCTGAACGGGCCCGCGCTGGCGCGGCGCGCCGAATGCAGCGCCGACCTGCTGTCGCATGGCGTGGTGCCAGGCGTGATGCAGGTGCCGCCGGGCGGCCAGCCGATCGCGCTGATGGCCGATGCGCAGACCACCGGCGGCTATCCCAAGATCGGCGTGGTGATCGGCGCGGACCTGTGGCGGCTGGCGCAGGTGCCGCTGGCGGCGCCGGTGCGCTTTGTGCAGGTGACGCTGGCGCAGGCAGAGGCGGCGCAGGCCGAGCTGGCGCGCTACCTGCGCCAGATCGACCAGGCGCTGCAGTGGCAGGGCGATGGCATGCCCATCGCCGCGCGGCGGCGCGCACATACTCGCGTGGCGGCATAAGCGCGCACGCACAACAGCAATCGGGCGACGCAATGCGCCGCACAGGAGAAAGGCAATGCAGATCGATTTGAACGCTGACCTTGGCGAAGGCTGTGACAACGACGAGGCGCTGCTGGCGCTGATCAGTTCGGCCAATATCGCATGCGGCTGGCACGCGGGCGACGCGGCCACCATGGCGCAGACCGTGAAGTGGGCGCTGGAGCACGGCGTGGCGATCGGGGCGCACCCGAGCTACCCCGACCGCGAGAACTTCGGCCGCACCGAGATGCAGCGCGACCCGGAACACGTTTATGCCGACGTGCTGTACCAGATCGGCGCGCTCGACGCGATCGTGCGCGCGCAAGGCGGCGAGTTGCACCACGTCAAGCCGCACGGCGCGCTGTACAACCAGGCCGCGCGCGATCCGGCGCTGGCCCGCGCCATCGTGCGCGCGGTGCGCGACTTCGACTCCGACCTGGTCTTCTTCGGCCTGGCCGGCAGCCAGATGATCAGCGTGGCAAAAGAGGCCGGCCTGCGCGTCAGGCAGGAGGTCTTTGCCGACCGCGGCTACAACCCCGACGGCACGCTGGTCAGGCGCGGCACGCCGGGCGCGCTGCACGAGGACGAGGAAGCCGCGCTGAACCAGACCCTGACCATGGTGCGCGAAAAGCGCGTGCGCGCCATCGACGGCACTTGGGTACCGATTCAAGCCGAAACCGTGTGCCTGCACGGCGACGGCGCCCACGCGCTGGCCTTTGCGCGCCGCATCCGGGAACGGCTGGGGGCAGAGGGCATCGCGATCCGCGCCGGCGACTGAACGCTATGCGTCAATCGCCAGCATTCACCGCGGGCGGCCCCGTCGTGCTGTAAGACGGCTGCCGTCCGTTGCCTCCATCACACTCGCTTGGTGTCTCTCATGGAACAGGCCGTCAATCTCTGGCCCCTTGTCGGGGTCGGCGTCATCATCATCGGCTTCGTGCTGCGCTTCAATCCCATGCTGGTGGTGGTGCTCGCCGCGCTGGCCACGGGGCTGGCCGCGCCGATGCCGCTGATGCAGATCTTCTCTGCAATCGGCACCGCCTTCGTCAAGGCGCGCAACCTGCCGCTGATCATCCTGCTGCCGCTGACCGTGATCGGCCTGCTGGAGCGGCACGGGCTGCGCGAGCATGCGCAGGCGTGGATCGCGCGCATTGCCTCGGCCACGGTCGGCCGGCTGCTGATCGTCTACCTGGGCGTGCGCGAGCTGACCGCCGCGGTCGGACTGACCAGCCTGGGCGGCCATCCGCAGATGGTGCGCCCGCTGCTGGCGCCGATGGCCGAGGGCGCGGCCGAGAACCGCTTCGGCCACCTGCCCGAGCCGGTGCGCCAGCGCGTGCTGGCCTTCTGCGCCGCTACCGACAACGTGGGCCTGTTCTTCGGCGAGGATATCTTCGTGGCGTTCGGCGCGATCGCGCTGATGCACACCTTCCTGCTGTCGTCGAACATCGACGTGGAGCCGCTGCGTATTGCCGTGTGGGGCATTCCCACCGCGATCTGCGCCTTCCTGATCCATGCCGTGCGCCTGAAGCGCCTGGACGGCTGGCTCGAGCGCGAGCTGGGCGGCAAGGCTGCCGCATCCGCCGCGGCCGCCGCAACGCCCAAGAGCGGCGAATAAGGAGCGCGCCATGATCATTTCCATCGAATATCTCTACTGGCTCGCCGGCCTGGTGCTGGCGATCACCGCGCTGTTGACCTTCGCCGACCGCGAGCATCCGCGCCGCTTCAGCACCGGCCTGTTCTGGCTGCTGTACGCGATCGTGTTCCTGGCTGGCGACCGGCTGCCGCCGGCCGCGGTCGGCATCGGCGCGGTGGTGATGGCGCTGATTGCGGGCTTTGGCGGCGTTGGCCACGGCAAGCATGAGAGCCTGCCCGAGGAAGAACGCCGTGCCAGCGCGCGCCGCCTGGGCAACAAGCTGTTTATTCCGGCGCTGCTGATCCCGCTGGTGACCGTGATCGGCACCATGCTGTTCAAGGACGTCAAGGTCGCCGGCTTGCCGCTGCTCGATCCCAAGAACGTGACCTTCGTCTCGCTGGGGATCGGCTGCCTGATCTCGCTGGCGGTGGTGTGCTGGCTCACGCGCGACACCGTGGCGCAGGGCCTGCGCGAATCGCGCCGGCTGACCGAGTCGCTGGGCTGGGCGCTGGTGCTGCCGCAGATGCTGGCGATGCTGGGCCTGGTGTTTGCCGACGCGGGCGTGGGCAAGGCCGTGGCGCACCTGACCACCGCCTATATCAACATGGACTACAAGCTGGTGGCGGTGGCGGTCTATTGCGTGGGCATGGCGCTGTTCACGGTGATCATGGGCAATGGCTTCGCCGCATTCCCGGTGATGACCGGCGGTGTGGGCGTGCCCATCCTGGTCGGCATGTTCGGCGGCAACCCGGCGGTGATGGCGGCGATCGGCATGTTCTCGGGCTATTGCGGCACGCTGATGACGCCGATGGCGGCCAACTTCAATATCGTGCCGGCGGCGCTGCTGGAACTCGACGACAAGAACGCCGTGATCCGCGCGCAGGTGCCGACCGCGCTGGCGATCCTGGTGGCCAATATCGCGCTGCTGTACTTCCTGATGTAACCGTGGAGCCCTGCCATGCGTACCGTGCTGCTGACCGGCTTCGAGCCGTTCGAGAATGAACCGGTCAATCCGTCATGGGAGGCGGTGCGCGCCCTTGACGGCGAACGCGTCGGCGACGCGGTGATCGTGGCGCGCCAGCTGCCGTGCGTGTTCGGCGCGGCGATCGACGCCATCGGCGAGCTGGTCGATGGGCTGCGCCCCGCGCTGGTGATCGCCGTGGGCCAGGCCGGCGGGCGCGCCGAGATCTCGGTCGAGCGCGTGGCGATCAATGTCGACGATGCGCGCATTGCCGACAACGCCGGCGCCCAGCCCATCGATACCGCCATTGCCCCGGACGGCCCCGCCGCCTACTTTGCCACGCTGCCGATCAAGGCGATGGTGCGCGACATGCGCGCGGCGGGCGTGCCGGCCTCGGTGTCGCAGACTGCCGGCACCTTCGTCTGCAACCATGTCTTCTACGGACTGATGCACCGGCTGGCGCGGCAGCCGGGCGAGGACGTGCGCGGCGGCTTTATCCACATTCCCTACCTGCCCGAGCAGGCGGCGCGCCATCCGGGCCAGCCGAGCCTGGCGCAGGAAACGCTGGTGAAGGGGTTGCGCGCGGCGGTGGCGACGGCGCTGTCGACCCGCGCCGATGTGCGCGAGCAAGGCGGGCAGCTGCACTAGCCACCGCGCTATTCCTGCGTAGTACCGGCCGCGGCCGCCTCACGGCGTGCCGCGGCCTTCTTTTTCAAGGCATGGCGGCGCAGGCTGACCTGTTCGAAGCGCCAGATCACATAGCAGAACGCCAGGAACGGCCACAGCCAGCCCAGCCATTGCGCCAGGCTGTTGAAGTGGATGAAGCGGCCCATGCGCCAGCCTTGTTCCGAGATCCACGCGTAGGGGTTGGATGGCAGCACGTTGGTCAGCGCCACCAGCACGACCAGCGCCACCATTGCCAGGATCGCGCGCAGCCAGCGCGGCAGGTACAGCAGCAGCGCCAGCACCAGCGAACTGGTCAGCAGGGCAAAGCGCCCGCCCTCCGACAGCCAGACAAAGGCGCTTTCGGTGGGAAACTGCAGCTCGGCCGCGGTGGCCTTGAGCAACAGCGCGGCGGCCAGCAGGCCTGCCAGGATACGCAGCATCGGCGCGCTGCGCCGCATCGCGATCGAGGCGAACAGGCCCGTGCCGATCCAGCTGCTGGCGGTCACCAGCGATTCCAGCAACTGCTGGCTCTGCATGTCCTCGGGCCGCAGGCCGATATTGCCCTGCCAGGCCTCCAGCTGCGGGAACAGCATCTGCAGCACCTGCATCGGCCACGATTCCGGGTCGGTCAGCCATTCGCGCACGATGCTGCCCATGCCGAACAGGTGCTCTTGCGGAAACACCTGGGCGAACGGCCACAGCATCAGCAGGATGATGGCAAAGCTGGCATGCGGCTCGAACCAGGCCTGGCGCAGCCGCGTCAGCCGGCCGTCGTCGATCAGCATGTGCGTGAATGGCGCCACCACGGCGCCCCCAAGCAGCGCGCCCAGCGCGTTGGTGATCAGGTCGATATTTGACGATATGCGGCTTGGCAGCCAGGTCTGGAGGGCTTCCATGCAGGTGGACAGCAGCGCCCCGGCCACCAGCGCCACCAGCGTGGCGCGCCCGCCCGACATGCGCGGATGCAGCGACAGCACCACCAGCGCGCCGAACGGGACGTACCCGAGCACATTGGTCAGCAGGTCGAACTCCGTGATGTAGCGCGGCTTGGGCGCGGTCAGGAAGGCAAAGGGCGAGACGCCGTTGTCGACCCAGCCCGAGAACGGGTACAGGCTGGCGTACACCACCAGCAGCGTGAAGCAGAGCAGCCCCACGCGGGCCAGCGGCGAGTGCTGCGGGCCGGAGGGTTCAGGCGTTGGCTGAGCCGCCGGGGGCGGCGCGGAGGGCGGCGGGGGAGCCGGCTCCATGGCAATTTTCCTTGCGGTTTTACTTTAGCTCCAGCGTGCCGGTCCAGTCGAGCAGCGCCGCGATCACCGCGTCGCTGGCCTCGGCCAGCGCCTTGACGCCGCCGGCGCCATCGGCGCTGGCCGCGGGCCGGCGCGCCTCGAAGGTCTGCTGGCCGATCATGCCCTGGCGGTACACCGTGGCGCGCAGGCGCACCACGCCCTGGCTGGTGGTGGCGCTGTCGAATACCTGCTCGAACCCCAGCAGGTCCACCTTGAGGGCCGGCACGCTGGTGTCGCCGGACCAGGCCAGCGCGCCCTGCGCCGACACGGCTTCGCGCAGCCGGCTGTCGAACAGGCGTGTGGGCGACATCACCCAGCGCTGCGTGGCGTAGGCCTGCAGCCGCTGCGCCTGTGCGTACTGGAGCCGGTAGTAGAGGGCGTTGCCCTCCAGCCAGTCCGGGCCATCGGTCTGCGCCACCCGCAGCTTGGGCAGTTTTGCTGCCGCGGTGTTCCCGGCGGCGGCCGCCGGACCCAGGTCGTAGGTCACGGTGGGCGTGCCGTGTGTCAGGGCGCAGCCCGGCAGCGCGAGCGCGGCGGCGGTCACCAGCAACGCGACCAGGCGGACTGACAGGAAAGTGGGAGCGGGTCGGCGCAGGCTTGGCATCTTGGTCGCAGGGGTCACGGCGATGTCTCGGCAGTGGCGATTGATGGAGGCGCGCACACGGCTATGGCGCGTTGAAGCCGGATTCGCCCGGGCCCGGCGTGGGCGCGGGCGCGCCGAACAGCACGCTGCTCGGGCTTTCATCGAAGCGGCCGGCGGCGCGCTCGAAGCTGCGCGCGGTCTGGCGCGCGTCGCGCGCGAGGCCATTGAGCTGCGGCAGCGTTTCCTGGCTGAAGTTGCCGGCGGCGGTCTGCACCGAGGCGGCCGCGCCCTGCATGTCGCGCCCGACGCTGTCGACGGTGCGCATCACCGTGCCGTTGGGGTTGGCCACTTCCTGCGTCAGGCGCCGGGTCGATTCCAGCGTCGCATTCAGGTTCTCGGCCACCTTGGGCAGCCGGTTGGCGGCCGGGGCCAGCGAATCGGACAGCCGCGAGTAGTCGTCGGCGGTCTTGTGCACCGAGCGGATCGTCGCCATCAGCTCGTCACGGTTGGCGCCCTGGAACATGTCGTTGAGCGAGGCCATTATGGTCTCGACCTGCGTCAGCAGCGAGTCGCCGCGCTTTTCCAGCTCTTCGAAGAAGCCCGGCCGCATGGCGATGCGCGCCACCGCCTTGGGCGAGGTCGGCAGCGGCGGCGAGGTCCCGGCGCCATCGTGCGCGGCGGCGTCGTCGAGCTGCACGTAGGCGATCCCGGTCACGCCCTGGAACCCCAGCGTGCCATAGGTGGTGCGCGTGATCGGCGTGTCCTTGTTGACGGTGACGCGCACAATGATCTGGCCCGGCACCTGCGGGTCGAACTTGATCGATTCGACCTTGCCCACCGCAAGCCCGCGGTATTTCACGTCGCCCTGCGGCTGCAGGCCGTTGACGGTGGAACGCGTGATCAGGTCATACGGCACGCGCACGGCATGGTCGCTGCTGAACCAGAAGATCGCGAACAGCACCAGCACGGCCAGGCCGATGGTGAACACGCCGGCAAGGAATGCGTGTGACTTGTTTTCCATCATGCTTCTCCAGGGGGCGCCATATCCCGTGACTGCGGCTGCCCGTTCGGCGGCAGCGCCTGCATGGCGCGCTGGGCGCGATCGCCCAGGAAATACTCGCGGATGAAGGGGTGGTCCACCTTCACCACTTCCGGGATCGGCGCGGCGGCGATCACCTTGTGGTCGGCCAGCACCGCGACCCGGTCGGACAGCGCCACCAGCGTGTCCAGGTCGTGCGTGATCATCACCACGGTCAGGCCCAGTTCGCGGCGCAGCTCGCGGATCAGCGCCACGTAGTCGTCCGAGGCCATCGGGTCCAGCCCCGCCGTGGGCTCGTCCAGGAACAGCAGTTCGGGCTCGAGCGCCAGCGCGCGCGCCAGCGCCACGCGCTTGATCATGCCGCCGGACAGGTCCGACGGCATCTTGTCGGCATCGCGCGCCGACAGCCCCACCAGTTGCAGCTTGAGCATGGCCGCCTGGCAGATCAGGTTGTCGGGCAGCGCGCGCAGTTCGCGCAGGGGCAGCGCGATATTGTCGATCACCGACAGCGCCGAGAACAGCGCGCCGCGCTGGAACTGCAGCCCCCAGCGGTTGCGCAGCACTTGCAGTTGCGCCGGGCGCAGCCGGGTCGGGTCTTCGCCGAACACCTTGATGGTGCCCGAGGTGGGCCGCTCCAGCCCCACGATCTGGCGCAGCAGCACGGTCTTGCCGCTGCCCGAGCCGCCCACGACCGACAGCACCTCGTCGCGGTAGACGTCCAGGTTCACATGGTCATGCACCACCGCCTTGCCGAAGCGCTTGACCAGGTCGCGCACCTCGATGACCGGGGTGCGGTCCGGCGCGCGTTCCGGGGTAGCGTTCGCTTGCGCCGCGTTCACAGGCCCACGTCCTTGAACAGGATGGCGAAGACCGCGTCGGCCAGGATCACGATGGTGATCGCGGTCACCACCGAGGCGGTGGTGCCTTCGCCAAGGCTTTGCGTGTTGGGCTTGATGCGCAGCCCGAAGTGGCAAGCGGTCAGCGCGATCAGGATGCCGAACACCACGCCCTTGCCCAGACCCAGCCACAGGTTGGCCACTGGCACCGCATCGGGCAGCTCGCGCAGGAAGAAGGTGGCGCTGATGCCCAGTTGCGCGCGCGCGGCCAGCATGCCGCCGGCCAGCGCCATCACGTCGGTCCAGGCCACCAGCAGCGGCATGGCGATGGCCAGCGCGATCACGCGCGGCATGATCAGCCGGAAGCCGTGCGAGATGCCCATCACGCGCATCGCATCCAGCTCCTCGGTCACGCGCATCACGCCGATCTGCGCGGTGATGGCCGAACCCGAGCGCCCCGCGATCAGGATCGCCGCCAGCACCGGCCCCAGCTCGCGGATCACCGCCATGCCGAGGATGTTGACGATGAAAGTGCTGGCGCCAAAGATGCGCAGCTGGTTGGCCGACAGGTACGACAGCACGATGCCGATCAGGAAGCCCACCAGCGCCGTGATCCCCAGTGCCTTGTAGCCGACGTTGTAGATGTTGGCCGAGATCTCGCGCCAGGGGCCGCGCTGCGGCATGCGCGCGAAGCGCATCAGGTCGAAGGCCAGCTGGCCCAGCATGGCGACGCCTCTGCCCAGTTGCGCGCCGAACGACAGCACGTTGGCCCCGAACAGCGTGACCGGGTTGAAGCGGTCCACCATGTGCTTCTTCCAGCCCTCGTTCTGCACCGCCGCGATGCGCTCGAAGACGCGGCGCTGGCCCTCGCTGGCATCCAGCCGTTGCGGCAGCGCGCCGTTCCAGGCCTGCCACAGCAACTGGCCGCCGATATGGTCCAGCCGCTCGACCCCGGCCAGCGACCATTGCGCGCTGTCCGGCGCCTGCGCCAGCTCGTGCAGCTGCGCGCGCAATTGCCGCGCCTGGTGGCAGCCGGCCAGGGCGAGCGCGGTCCAGTCGCCACGCAGCGCTACGCTGACGGTTCCGTCCCCGCGCGTGATATCGAAATCTGGCGTCGTCTGGCGTTCCAAGGGCATGCGATGTGATGGCCGAGTCTCGATTCTAAGCCACCCGCCGCGCTGGCGCGACCGCGCCGTGCCGAAGCTGCGGCACGGCTACAATGCGGCATCTGCCGCAGGCACCTGGACCGCACCTTGTTCGCGCCTGTGTTTTCCACGATCGCCATCGATCCAAGTCCTTTGCCGCACATGTCCGCCGTTCCTCCGACTCCATCCGATCTTCCCGCCGCTTCATGGCGCATCGATGCCGGCGCGCTGCGGGCCATGCTGTCGCCCGCGTTGCGCGGCTGGACGCTGGAGCTGGTCGAGGAAACCGGCTCGACCAATGCCGATCTCACCGCGGCCTGCCGCCAGGCACCGTGGTCCGACGCGGGCAGGCTGCGCCTGGCCTACCGCCAGACCGCCGGGCGCGGACGCCAGGGCCGGCCGTGGCAGGGGCAGGCGGGCATGACGTTCTCGGTGGCGCTGCCGCTGGCGCTGGCGCCAGCGCAGCTGAGCGGCCTGAGCCTGGCCGTGGGCCTGGCGCTGGCCGAGGCCCTGGGCGATGTCGATGCGGGGCTGGGCGCGCGCCTTGGCCTGAAGTGGCCCAATGACCTGCAGATCGATGGCCGCAAGCTGGCTGGCATCCTGATCGAGTCGGTGCCGGCCGGGCCGCGGCAAGTCTGGGCTGTGATCGGCATCGGCCTGAACCTGGTGCGCGATGCACAGATGGAGGCGGCGCTGGGCCGCGAACTGGCCGGCGTGGCCGAGGCCATGCCCGGCTTCGATGCGCAGCGCGATGCGCCGCGCCTGCTGGCCGCGCTGCTGGAACGGCTGGCGGCGATGCGCACGGACTTCCTCGCGCACGGCTTTGCGCCGATGGCGCGGCGCTGGTCCGCCGCCGATGCCTATCGCGACCAGCCGGTGCGGCTGCTGCACGACGGCAAGGTGATCGCCGAAGGCATGGCCCGCGGCGTCGACGAAGCCGGCCACCTGCTGCTGGAGACGCCCGCGGGGCTTGAGCGCATTGCCAGCGGCGAGCTGTCGCTGCGGGCTGCCCCGGGGCAGGGAGACGCCGCATGAGCGCGCCGCGGTTGCTGCTGATCGATATCGGCAATACCCGCCTCAAGTGGGCCTGGTGCGAAGCCGGTGCCGCGCTGCCCGCCACGGGCGCGCTGCCCACGCCATGGCAGCACGGCGGCGCGGTGGCGCATGCGGACGAGGGCGCGCTGCAGACGCTGGCGGCTGAGCTGCGCGCGCTGCGCGCAAGCGGTCCGATGCCGTCGGTGTGGATCAGCAATGTGGCCGGGCCGGTCATTGCCGCCGCCGTCGATGCCGCGCTGGTCGATGCCTGCGGTGGCTGCGCGCCGGTGCAGTGGGTGCGCAGCGCCGCCGCGCACGGCGACCTGGCCAATGGTTATCGCGAGCCCACCCAGCTGGGCGTGGACCGCTGGGTCGGCGCGGTCGGCGCGCACCGCTGGCTGCCGCGCGACACGCTGCTGGTGGTGACTGCAGGCACCGCCACCACGCTCGATATCGTCACCGTGGGCGCCGACGGCAGTGCGTGCTTCGAAGGCGGCCTGATCCTGCCCGGCCTGGCGCTGATGCTGGGCACGCTGGCGCGCAACACGGCGCAGTTGCCGTCGCTGGACGTCGGCGATGCCGGCAGCGTGGCCGGCGCGCAGCGGCGCTGGGCCGACAACACGCACGACGCCATCGCCGCGGGCTGCCTGGCCGCGCAGGCCGGCGCCATCGAACGCACCTGGCGCGCGCTCGGTGAGCGCGCCCTGGATGCCCGCCCCGCGCGCTGCCTGCTGTCCGGCGGGGCCCGCGGCGCGCTGGCGGGGGCGCTCGCGGTGCCGTTCGAGATGCACGATAATCTGGTGCTGCTCGGCCTGCATGCGATGGCATTGGCCGGCGCCTAGACGCATCAGCCTGCCCACGCACCCACGCACATCCACACGCACCGTTCCGGCCCCGAATCATGACCACACCCGGCCAGTCCGATCCGCCACGCTCGCTGCGCATTGCGCTGGTGTTGCTGCTATGCGCCAATGCCTTGCTGCTGGCGGCGGTGCTCGGCGCATTCGGTGCGAACCCGCTGTCCGGATGGTTTGAAACGCCGCGCGAACCGCAGCGGCTGGAGCAGCAGGTGCGCGGCGAACGGATGCAGCTGCAGCCGCCGGGATCCGTGCCGGCGTCGTAGGCTCAGCTGCCCTGGCGCACTTTGCTCAGCAGCTTGGTGGTCGAGCGGTCGTGCAGGAAGGGAATGGCGCAGGCCTGGCCGCCCCAGCTGCGCACCAGCCGGGTTTCTTCCAGCGTGTCGATCTCGTAATCGCCGCCCTTGACGTAGATGTCGGGGCGCACCAGGCGGATCAGCTCCACCGGCGTCTGTTCGCGGAACATCGCCACCAGGTCGACCGATTCCAGTGCGGCCAGCAGCGCCATGCGGTCCGATTCATGGTTCAGCGGGCGGTCGTCGCCCTTGCCCAGCATCTTCACGGAAGCATCGCTGTTGACCCCGACCACCAGGCTCGCGCCCAGTGCGCGCGCCTGTGCCAGGTAGGTGGCATGGCCGCGGTGCAGGATATCGAACACGCCGTTGGTGAACACCAGCGGGCGCGGCAACGCAGCGATGCGCGCGGCCAGCGTGGCGGGGTTGTCGGGCAGGGTCAGCTTGGCTTCGAAAGCGGGTACGGACATGGATCGGCATCTGAAGGTGGAGGCCGGCCCCGTCGCGGGGCCGGCTTGCTTGCCCGAATGGTACCCGTTCTTGCCGCGTGCTAGCCCGCCACGCGCAATGCGACGGCCGCGTCGTTGGCGACCTCGCCGGCAATGTCAGGGGCCGGTGGCCGCACCGAGGCGGTGGCAATGCCGCGCAAGGTGCCCAGCAGCGCCTGCCGGACGGCGTCTACCTGCGCGGCCTGGGCATTGCCGCCCAGGTAGAGCAGGCGCACGCTGGCCCACGCCGGAAAGCCCTCGGGCACGTCCGTCACATAGGCCGCGCTGGCGCCGTCGATCCAGGGCACGTTGTACTTCAGCACCGGCGTCACGCCGCCGCGCGAGCGCCACAACGCCATTTGCGCGTTCCATGACGGCGCCACGGTCAGCCTGACCTCATCGGCCCGGCCGGTCAGGTAGCGCCGCACCGGGTGCTCGGCATCGGCGTCGTCGGTCAGCAGGGTCCAGTGCTCGCGCGGGTCCGGCGCGCCGCTTTCGACGGAATTGCCGGCGGCTCGCGCCGGCGCCAGCCGGATCAGGGCGCGCTGCGCCATCATGACATGCTCGGCCATGACCCCGCCGGCGCCGGGCAGCCCGTCGACCGTGACGGCGCAATCGATCTGGCCCCTGGCCAGGGCCTGGCCGGCCTGCTGGCCACTGTCGATCGTGCCGGAGGTGAGATGCACGCCCGGCAAGGCGGCCGCCAGGCTGGCCAGCACCTGCGCCAGCGCGGGATCGCCCAGCGCCATCGGCAAGCCGATCCGCAGCACCTGGCGCGACTGCGCACTGCGCTGCGGCCGCTCCCCGGCGTGCGTCACCAGGCCGTGCCAGCGTTCCAGGATGCCGGCCGCGGCGCGCTCCAGGCGCAGCCCGTACTCAGTCGGCACCAGCGTGCCGCGCCGTTCAAAGAACAGTTCGTCGCCGGTCACGTCGCGCAGCTTGCGAATGGCATAGGCCACCGTGGGCTGGCGGATGCCGAGCGCTTGCGCGGCCACGCTGATGCTGCCGTAGCGCATCACCTGGACGAAGACCGACAGTGCCTTGAAGTCGATATGCCGCATTCCTTCTCCCGTTCCTGAACGTTATCGCGCGCCGGTTATCAATATCTGCTGACGGCAACGTTGCCGTCCAATCCACGCGTCGCCGTGCGTTGCGGGCGAGCGGATTTCCGGGGGCGGCAATCTGGTCCTGAAGGCTGCCGCGATTCCACCCGGGTAAATGGCGCTGCGGAGAATCGCCAGCCGTGGCTGGCGGTTATTCCGATGTTATCGGAATTGTTGGGTATTACACCATGAATTAAATGGAATCGTAATACCTGGCATGGAATGCGTAAGTGTCGTGATAATCGCCTCGTGATTTAACTATTTTATTTTCCGATATAAATAAAATCGGCGAAAGGGCGTCAGGCGTGGGTTTGCAGGCGCCCCGCGACAGTGCATGGAACGGCATTCGAATGACGTAGTAACCGGCTACTACCTGCGTGGCGGCCAACTCGTTTAGCATGCCAGGCGCTGGATTTTCCGGGATCGGGAAAACAGCAATCAAGAATACCCGCCAGAGCCGGGCCCGGTCCGGTGTGCCGCGGCGGGTCGCATTTGTCGGGAATGCGCAAGGTAGTAGCAAGGCAGAAAAAAAGCCCCGCTTCGGCGGGGCTTTTTTTCGTGCGGCAGGACTGGCGTCAGGCTTGCGCCGGCTGGGCGCCGCCGGTGCCTTGCAGGCTGGCGTTCAGTTCCTTGCGGTAGCGGTTCAGGTCCTGCACGGTCTCGAAGGTGCGTTCGAACAGCAGCGACATGTTGTGCAGGATCCGTTCGATGACCTTCTTTTCCCAGCCTTCGTCAAAGCGGATCTGCTCGTCCAGCCAGTGCTCGAGCCAGTCCGGGTCCGGCAGGCGCGACTGCACCGTGTCGTTGGGGAACAGCGCCTTGTTGACGTGCAGGTTGGTCGGGTGCAGCGGCTTCTCGGTGCGCCGCGCCGATGCCATCAGCACGCCGATCTTGGCGAAGGCGGCGCGCGCGCTGTCGCCGAACTGCGCCAGGTATTTCTTCATGTAGCGCAGGTAGGCGCCGCCGTGGCGCGCTTCGTCCTGCGACAGGGTGCGGTAGATATGCTTGATCACCGGCTCCGTGTGCCATTCGGCAGCGCGGCGGTACCAGTGGTTCAGGCGGATCTCGCCGCAGAAATGCAGCATCAGCGTTTCCAGCGGGGGGGCCGGGTCGAACTCGAAGCGCACCGCGTGCAACTCTTCCTCGGTCGGCACCAGGTCCGGGCGGAAGCGGCGCAGGTACTCCATCAGCACCAGCGAGTGCTTCTGTTCCTCGAAGAACCAGATGCTCATGAACGCCGAAAAGTCAGAGTCGTGCCGGTTGTCGCGCAGGAACATCTCGGTCGCGGGCAGGGCGGACCATTCCGTGATCGCATTCATGCGAATGGTCTTGGCCTGGTCGTCCGTCAGCATGCTGGCGTCGAAGGACTCCCAGGGGATGTCCTTGTCCATGTGCCAGCGGACGGCTTCCAACGATTTGAACAGTTCGGGGTAGAGCATGGTAAGCCTTTGAAATTCCGGGCAGATTCTACCAGATGCGAATTATTCTCTTCTTCTTTTTTAGCCCGGATCGGGGCAAATGCAACGCTTTTTGACGGAGACTGGCGCAAGCGCGCACATTCTGCGGGCGATTAGCGGTGTGCCGGCGCGCCAATGTGCCAGCCGCGGCGCCTGGCTGGACGCCATGTGACGGCCGGGACTCAGGGAGAAACAACCTGCTCGCCCGTGCGCTCGCCGGCGGCCGGCGTGGCCGGCGCCGGGCCCGGAACGATGCCGTACAGGAAGGCCGCCAGTTCGTCGGCCTGGGCCTCGGCGTCGCGCTCGCCCAGCGCCATCAGCGCCTGGGTGAAGGCCGGCTCGAACAGCAGGTAGCTGGCGAAGGCGGCGCCGCGCGCCTCGGTGCCGCCCAGCGGCGCCAGCAGTGCGCGCACTGTGCGCGGCAGCTGCTTCGTGTGTTCGGCGGCGATGGCTTCGATCGGCTCGCTCGGCGCGACCGTCATCACCTGCACCGGGCGCCAGCCCTCGCGGTCACCGGCGATTTCGGGCATGCGCGCCAGCAGCCGGTTGATATGCAGCAGCCGTTCCAGGTCGGCATTGAGGCCGTCCAGGAAGATGCTGGCCAGCGCCTGGCCGCCCACCTGCGCCAGCGACGGATAGCCGCCTGCCGGCATGGTGTCGAACCAGCCCGAGCGCTGCCGCGAGGCCGCGCCGATCGCCAGGATGCGCGACGCGCCCAGGTGGATCGCCGGCGACAGCGGCGACATCTGCCGCATGGTGCCGTCGCCGAACCACTCATGGTGGCCGTCCAGCTCCAGCGCCATGGCCTGGAACAGGAACGGGATCGACGACGACGCCAGCAGGTGGTCCACCGTGATCTGCGCCGGCACCGCAAGGCGCTGGCTGCGGTGCCACGGATGGATGCGGCGGTGCGACTGGTAGAAGGTCACATGGCGCCCCGTGCTGTATGACAGCGCCGTGACCGCAAACGCCTGCAGCGCGCCGCTGTCGAGGCTGGCCTGCACGCGCGCGGGCTCGAACAGCTCGCCCAGCATGCTCCCCAGCGGTGTGTTGTCGAACAGCGCGCGGGGTGCGTGCCGCTGCGTGGCCCAGCCCAGCGCCAGCGTCGACAGCCAGCGTGCCCCCGATATGCCCACGCGCAGCACATCGGTGCGGTAGACGTCGTCGGCGTGGATGCTGTGCCAGAGTGCGCCCAGGCTCCGCGTGGCGGCCTGGAAGTCGGCGGCATGGATGGCCAGCCCGGCGCCATTGATCGCGCCTGCCGAAGTCCCGGCGATGATGCCGAACGGCATCGCGCCACGGCCCTTGCCGACCCGTTCGGCAATGCGGGCCAGCCCGCTCAGCACGCCCGCCTGGTAGGCGGCGCGCGCGCCGCCGCCCATCATGATCAGCGCGGTGGCGGCCGGATCGGGGCCGGATTGCGGCGCGGAACGGGCTGCCGGGAAGGGCTCGCGGTGCATTGCGTCGGTGTGGACGAAGGATCGGACGTTCTGGCTGTCAGGTCTTGCTGCTGCCGTTGGTGGCCTTGTTGCCACCGTTCCCGGCATCGTCGCCGCCGTTGCCCGCGTCCTTCGCCGGCTTTGCCCTGGCAGGCTTCCTGGCCGGTGCCTTCTTCGCAGGCGCCTTCTTGGCGGCGGGCTTGCCCGTGCCGGTGGCAGCGCCCTGGTCTGGCGCGGCGGCCTTCGGTTTCGCCGCGCTTGCCTGTGCCGCGCTGGCGGCGCCGGGTGCGCCGAAACCGCCCATCCCGAACGGTGCGATGCTGGCCGCCGCGGCACCGCTGGCGATCTGGTTGAATTGCTGCTGCAGCATGTCCCACCACAGCGCGGCGTTGGGCGGCAAGGCTGCCCCGGTGTCGCTGGCGGCCGCTTGCGGGGTCTCGGCGGCAGGCGGCTCTGATTGCGCGCTGCTGCTGGTATCCGCGCCGGTGCGTTCCGGTGCCGCGGCGCTGGGCGTGTTGGCCGCGCGCGCGACGTTTTCCATCGCGGACTGCATCGCCTCGGGCGAGAGGGCGTTGCCGAAGGTCTGCAGCGCCACCAGCGTGGCGCGCTGCACTTCCAGGCCCTGGATGGTGGTGCGCAGCAGGTTGGTGTTCAGCTGCAGCCAGCTCTCCACGGCCTTCAGGTCGGCGATGCGCTTGTCGAGGTCGTCGAGGTCCATCGGCGGGGTCATGGCCTGCAGGCCGGGCATCATGCCCGCGGACATGCCGGTGCCGCTGCCCCACAGCCGGCGCATGAAGTCGAAGCCGTTGGTGAAATCTGGAATCTGTCCGAACATGGTTGCGCGCTCCGTGTGCGGCGCAGCCCCGGGATTGGCCAGGAGGGCCGGTCGGGCCGGCGGCTGCGTCGTCGTTATCTGAACTGTGGCGGCCGCTTCTGGCGCAGGCTCGCCATGCCTTCGTGCACGTCGGGCCCGGCAAAGCCCATGAATTCAAGCGCCAGCGAGGTATCGAAAGCGGGGCCGGCCATGCGCAGCCAGTTGTTGAGGGCGTACTTGGTCCAGCGGATCGCGGTCTGCGACCCCGCTGCCAGCCGGTTGGCCACCTCGAAGGCGCGTGCCACCAGTTCATCCTCTTCCACCGCCAGCGAGACCAGGCCGATCCGCTCGGCCTCTTCGCCGCTGACCGACTCGCACAGCATCAGATAGTACTTGGCCTTGGCCATTCCGCACAGCAGCGGCCACACGATGGCGGCATGGTCGCCCGCGGCCACGCCCAGCCGGGTATGGCCGTCGACGATGCGCGCCGTCCTGGCGGCGATCGAGATATCGGCCAGCAGGCCGGCCACCAGCCCGGCACCGACGGCGGGACCGTGCATGGCGGAGACCACCGGCTTGTCGCAGTTGATGACGTTGTAGACCAGGTCGCGTGCCTCGTGCCAGACGCGGGTGCGGGTCTCGAAATCGTTGGCCATGTCCTCGACCAGGGCCAGGTCGCCGCCGGCCGAGAAGCCCTTGCCCTCGCCGCGGATCAGCGCCACGCGCACCTCGGGGTCGGCGGAGACGTCGCGCCAGATCTCGGCCAGTTCGCGGTGCATGTTGGCATCGGCCGTGGCCAGCTTCTGGTTGGCCGACTGGGCCGCGCCCATGATGATTTCCAGGATGGGGCCGTGGCGGCGCAGCGTCAGGGCGCGATAGCGCTCGTAGCGGGGGGAAAGGGGGGGGGTGTCAGCGGTGGGGGTAGTCATCGGGGGCCTGTGAAGTCGTGGGTCAGCGGGGCGCCGGAGGCATCGTCAATTTACCAACCGATTGGTCGGTTAATTATATGCATATCCGGCGCGCCGCCACACACGTGGCCCCCGCGTGCCTCAGGCCGCCGCCACCAGCTGGTCGATCGCGCCGAACACCGAATGGCCCAGCGCATCGAACATTTCAATCTTGACCGCGTCGCCGAACTTCATGAACTCGGTCGACGGCTTGCCTTCGTCGATGGTCTCGAGCATGCGCTTTTCGGCGATACAGCAGTAGCCCTTCTTGCGGTCGACGTTGGAGATCGTGCCTGAGCCCACGATGCTGCCGGCGCGCACATTGCGGGTCTTGCAGATATGGGCGATCAGCTGGCCGAAGTCAAACACCATGTCGGTGCCGCAGTCGGGCTGGCCCACCTTCTTGCTGTTCCAGTGCACGGTGATCGGCAGGTGCACCTTGCGCTCGCGCCAGGCTTCGCCGAGTTCATCAGGCGTCACCGCCACCGGCGAGAACGCCGTGGCCGGCTTGCTCTGGAAAAAGCCGAAGCCCTTGCCCAGCTCGGCCGGGATCAGGTTGCGCAGCGAGACATCGTTGGCCAGCATCACCAGCCGGATGGCTTCGCCGGCCTGCTCGGGGGTGGCGCCCATCTTCACGTCGCCGGTGATCACGGCCACTTCGGCCTCGAAGTCGATGCCGAAGGCCTCGCTTGCGCTGACGATATCGTCCTGCGGACCGACGAAGTCGTCCGAGCCGCCCTGGTACATCAGCGGGTCGGTCCAGAATTCCGGCGGCATCTCGGCGCCGCGCGCCTTGCGCACCAGTTCCACGTGATTGACGTAGGCCGAGCCGTCGGCCCACTGGTAGGCGCGCGGCAGCGGCGCCATGCAGTCCCTTGGCGCAAACGGGAAGGGGTGGCGCGCGCGGCCGGCGTTGAGTGCGTCGTACAGGTCCTGCAGCTGCGGCGCGAAGAACTGCCAGTCGTCGAGCACGGTCTGCAGCTTGCCGGCGATGTCGCTGGCGGTGTGGGCGGTCTTCAGGTCGCGCGACACGACCACCAGCTGGCCGTCGCGCGAACCGTCCTTCAGGGTTGCGAGTTTCATGGATGCAGTGCGGTAGGGATGGGGGCGCCCTGGGGGCAGGCCCGATGGCCGCTAGTCTAGCGCCTAATCTGGCGCTTCAAGCCAGTGCAAGGCCCGCGCGTACTCAGTCGGCCGCCTTGATCAGTTTTGGTAAATCGATTTCGGTATAGTAAATTCACCTGCTCGCTCACGCTTCCGGGAATCGCCCGTCCATCGCCGCATGTCAGAGATCGAAGAAGAAGACGCCAAGCTGCGTTCCGGCATCCAGTCCATCGAGGTGGGCTTCAGGCTGCTGCAGGCGCTGGCGGCATCGCCGCGCGCGATGATGCTGCGCGACCTGGCCGCCGCCGCCGACATGAACCCGGCCAAGGCCCACCGCTACCTGGTCAGCTTCATGCGGCTGCGCGCGGTGGCGCAGGATCCCGTCAGCGGGCGCTATGACCTGGGGCCGTTTGCGCTGCAGCTGGGGCTGGCCGGGCTGAACCGGCTCGATCCGGTCAAGAAGGCGCGCCCGATCCTGTCGCAGCTGCGCGACGAACTGGACCTGACCGCCGGCATCGCGGTGTGGGGCAACCACGGTCCCACCGTGGTGCACTGGGAGGAGTCCAGCCATCCGGTCACGGTCAGCCTGCGCCTGGGCGATGTGATGCCGATGCTGAACTCCGCCACCGGCCGGCTCTACGGCGCTTATCTGCCGCGCAAGCAGACGCTGCCGCTGATCGAGCGCGAACTGGGTGCGCGCGGCAACGACGGCGTGCCCGACATGCCGCGCACGCTGGCCGAGTACGACGCCATCTGCGCCGAGGTGCGCGCGCATGGCGCCGCGCGCACGCTGGGCGGCGTGCTGCCGGGCATCAATGCGTTCTCGATGCCGGTGTTCAACGCCAACGGCCACCTCGCCATGGGACTGATCGTACTGGGCGCGCAAAGCATATTCGATGCAGAATGGGGCGGTACGATGGAATGTCGCATCCGTGACATCGCCCAACAGCTCTCATCGGAACTCGGCTACCTTGGTGCCGCCACGCCGGCCGGACAAACCGGCCAATCCTAGTTCCCACGCCCGGTCCGGCGCGGATCCCCGCGTCCGGCGCCGGCGGCGCTGGATCTTTGTCATTGCGCTGGTGCTGCTGGTCCACGTGCTGGCCGTGGTGGGCTTCGTGCGCATGCCGGGACCGCTGATCCCGGTCGATGTCAGCACCACGCCCACGCTGGAAGCGGTGCTGCTGCCGCCGCCCGCGCCGCCGGCTGCGCCCGCGCCGCGGCCCATGCCCAGGCCGCGTCCGCAGCCCAGGCCGGCCGCGCCGGCACCCCGGCCCGAACCGCAGGAGGCGCCCGCCCCTGCGCCCGCACCCCCGCTCGCCACCAGCCCCAAAGGCCCGGCCGAGATGGCCGCCGGCACCGGCGGCGAAGGCAGCGCTGCCAGGCCTGCCGCGCCTGCGCCGACCCCCGCGCCCTCGGGCGGACCGCAAGGCGGGGTCGACGGCGTGCGCTACAACGCCCCCCCGTCGGCAACCATGCACTACGCCAGCTACGTCAACGGGGTGCAGAACCCCGATGGCCTGATCCGCTGGGAGCAGGACGGCAGCCACTACCGGCTGGCCGTCGAAACCCGCGTGCTGTGGTTCCGCTTTGCCTTCCAGAGCAGCGGGGCGATGACCGAACAGGGCCTGTTGCCGGAGCGCTATGAAGAACGGCGCCGCAACAAGTCGGAGGCGTCGCGCTTTGACGGAGCGGCCAGCACGGTGGTCTTTGCCTCGGGCACGCAGGCGCCGTTCCCGCCCGGGGCGCAGGACCGCTTCAGCGTATTCCTGCAACTGGTGGGGCTGGCGCGCGGCAATCCGCAGCGATACGCCACTCCCGGTGTGACCGAAACCTTCCAGGTGGCCGACACGCGGGATGTGGAACCCATGCAAGTGCAGTATGTTGGAGAGGACGAGATCGATACCGGCCAGGGCGCGGTGCGTGCAAAGCACTTTGTGCGCTTGCCGCGCCGCGCCAGCGACCGGCGCCGCGTCGAGATCTGGCTGGCGCAGTCACTGGGCTGGATGCCGGTGCGCCTGCGCCAGACCGAGCCCGACGGCACCCAGATCGAGCTGGTGTACCGCGGCAAGGAAGGACAGTAGTGCCGCCGGGTGCGCAGGACCGACGCATGCTTAACCGAAAAGGAGGCCAGCCATGACCGTTGCCACGCCACCCGCCGAAACCCGGCGCATCCGCGCCGATGGCGCCGACCTGTACGTGCGCGTGGACGGGGCGGACGGGCCGTGGGTGATCCTGACCCATGCCCTGGCCGCCGACCACACCTTGTGGGACGCCACCGCGCAGCACCTGGCAGGCCGCTACCGCGTGGTGCGCCCGGACCTGCGCGGCCACGGCGCCAGCGACGCCCCGCTCGGTCCCTACACCATGACGCGGCTGGCCGACGATGTGGTCGCCGTGATGGACGCGCTGGAGATCCCGCAGGCACATTTCTGCGGCATTTCGGTAGGCGGCATGATTGGGCAGACCATGGGGCTGCGCTATCCCGAGCGGCTGTTGTCGCTGGCGCTGGTGGCCACCAACAGCCAGACGCCGATGGAAGCGCACCCGATGTGGCACAACCGCATCGGCCAGGCCGAGGCCCACGGCATGGCCGGCATGGCCGATGCCACCCTCGGGCGCTGGCTGACCCCGGCCTTCCATGCGGCGCACCGCGACGAAGTGTCGCGCATTCGCAACACGCTGATTGCCACGCCGGTACGGGGATACGTGGGGGTGGCCGAGGCAATCATGGCTTTTGACCTCGCCGGCGCGCTTTCCCGCATTCATTGTCCTACGCTGGTAGTAGCGGGCGAGCAAGACCAGGGCGCCACCGTGGCAATGGCACAAAGCATTGCCGCGGCCATCCCCGGCGCCAGGCTCGAAGTACTGCCGCAAGCGGCGCACCTGGTGCACGTGGAGCAGCCCGAACGCTTCCATGCCGCACTGGACGCCTTTCTCGGGAGCGCCGCATGTGGGGGCCAGTGCGATGTTCCGTGACCAGCAACACACTGATGTTCAAGGCTCAAGAAACTTGTTGCATTGGCCGATGCCCAACTTATGTAAGGCAGAAAATCGTGGCAACGTGGTGACCGGCACCAATAACTTGATTTCCCGCCGGTCACCCCAAGTTTGGAGGTAAAGCCGCGGCGCCCCCTCAAGGCATCAACTGAGGCGAGAACCAACAAGGGCATGCCGCCCATCCATGACGCCCAGGAGGTGTGCCATGCAAATGATCTACAACAGCGACAACTACTGCATCGTGGAATTCGGTGCGGATGTCGATCAGGCGCCGCTTGAGTTCGGTGGCTATGAAATCGTCGACAAGAACCTGAAGCGCGAAATCTTTCTCGGCGGCCATCTTGCCGAGAGCTTCCGCGCCGACGTCAAACGCCTGATTGAAAGCGAGCCATCCGTGGAGGAAGTCGACGACTTTCTCGGCAAGTTCGACAATGTCATGACGCACCCGCTGGTGATGCACTGAGCGGCTTTGCCTGGAACGATCACGCCCGCTTCGGCGGGCGTTTTTGTTGGCTGGCGTGACTGACGACGGTCTTCAATACTGTTCCCACGGCAGGCCGTCATGGCGCCAGCCGTTGAGCGTATTGCGGTGGCGCTGCGCGTCGAGGTCGCCCTCGAAGCCGTGCAGCACGAACTGGACGTTGGTGAACCCGGCGCCTTCCAGCGCCCGTGCCGCCGCCGACGAGCGGTTGCCGCTGCGGCAGATCAGCAGCACCGGCCGCGCCGAGGCCTGCCCGGCCAGCTTCTTCACCATCTGCACGAAATGCGGGTTGACCTCCCAGTCGGGGCCGTCGTTCCAGGGCACGTTGTGCGCCCCCTTGGGATGACCGACGAACAGGTATTCCATCTCGCTGCGGCAGTCGATGAAGAGGGTTTCGGGCGATTGCGCCAGCAGGTCCTGGGCGGCGGCAGGGGCAAGGTGTTGCATGGTCGGGTGGGAGCAGGGCGCCGGGGCGCTTGTTGTCGATGGCGCTGTCGGCGACGCCGTTGGTGATGGTTACGCCTCTCAGTGTAGGCGCCAGGCCGTCCGCCAGGCAACCGAAGGCGACCGCAAGGCCTTGATACACCTGATAAAATCGCACTTCCTTGGCCGCCATCGGCCACCGCGGCCTACCGTCGAAGCTCCGCCGGCCCCGCCTTTCCAGAGTTCCCCGCCATGAGTGCCCCTGAATCGACCGCGGCCGCGCCGCGCCCCTACACCCGGGCTGCCGAATTGCCCCGGCTGCTGCAAGAACGCATCCTGATCCTGGATGGCGCCATGGGCACCATGATCCAGCGCTACAAGCTGTCTGAGGCCGATTACCGCGGCGAGCGTTTCGCGGAACACAAGGTGGACGTCAAGGGCAACAACGAACTGCTGCTGCTGACGCGCCCGCAGGTCATCAGCGAGATCCACGAGCAATACCTGGCCGCCGGCGCCGACCTGATCGAGACCAACACCTTCGGCGCTACCCGCGTGGCGCAGGAAGACTACAAGATGGCCGACCTGGCGTACGAGATGAATGTCGAGGCCGCGCGCCTGGCACGCGCCGCCTGCGACAAGTACAGCACGCCCGACAAGCCGCGCTTTGTCGCCGGCGCCTTCGGCCCGACCCCCAAGACCGCCAGCATCTCGCCCGACGTGAACGACCCGGGCGCGCGCAACGTGTCCTTCGAAGAGCTGCGCGCGTCGTACTACGAACAGGGCAAAGCCTTGCTGGAGGGCGGCGCCGACGTGTTCCTGGTCGAGACCATCTTCGACACGCTCAATGCCAAGGCGGCGCTGTTCGCCATCGACCAGCTGTTCGAGGACACCGGCGAACGCGTGCCGGTGATGATCTCCGGCACCGTGACCGATGCCTCGGGCCGGATCCTGTCGGGCCAGACCGTGGAGGCGTTCTGGAACAGCCTGCGCCATGCCCGGCCGGTCACCTTCGGCCTGAACTGCGCGCTCGGCGCGACGCTGATGCGCCCGTATATCGCCGAGCTGGCCAAGATCTGCGACGCCGCGGTGTCGTGCTACCCGAACGCGGGCTTGCCCAACCCGATGAGCGACACGGGCTTCGACGAAACGCCCGAAGTCACCTCCTCGCTGGTGGAGGAGTTCGCCGCGTCCGGGCTGGTGAACCTGGTGGGCGGCTGCTGCGGCACCACCCCCGAGCATATTGCCGCGATCGCCCAGCGCGTGGCCAACAAGACCCCCCGCACCTGGCCCGGCCAGTACCGCGACGCCGCCTGAGCCCGGAGCCCCTGAACATGAGCGACAACAAACTGCCCCCGCGCCCGATGCGCCTGTCCGGCCTCGAGCCCTTCACCATCGACGACGACACGCTGTTCGTCAACGTCGGCGAGCGCACCAACGTGACCGGCTCCAAGGCCTTCGCGCGCATGATCCTGAACGGCCAGTTTGACGAAGCGCTGGCGGTGGCCCGCCAGCAGGTCGAGAACGGCGCGCAGATCATCGACATCAACATGGACGAGGCCATGCTGGACTCGAAGGCCGCCATGGTTCGCTTCCTGAACCTGATCGCCTCGGAGCCCGACATCGCGCGCGTGCCGATCATGATCGATTCGTCCAAGTGGGAAGTGATCGAGGCCGGCCTGCAGTGCGTGCAGGGCAAGCCCGTGGTCAACTCGATCTCGCTCAAGGAAGGGGAAGAGCAGTTCCGCCACCACGCCGAGCTGATCCGCCGCTACGGCGCGGCAAGCGTGGTGATGGCCTTCGACGAGAAGGGCCAGGCCGACACCTTCGCGCGCAAGACCGAGATCTGCAAGCGCAGCTACGACATCCTGGTCAATGAAGTCGGCTTCCCGCCGGAAGACATCATCTTCGACCCGAACATCTTCGCGGTCGCGACCGGCATCGAAGAGCACAACAACTACGCGGTGGACTTTATCGACGCCACGCGCTGGATCAAGCAGAACCTGCCGTATGCCAAGGTCAGCGGCGGCGTGTCCAACGTGTCGTTCTCGTTCCGCGGCAATGACACGGTGCGCGAGGCGATCCACACCGTGTTCCTGTACCACGCCATCGGCGCGGGCATGGACATGGGCATCGTCAACGCCGGCCAGCTTGGCGTGTACGACCAGCTTGACCCCGAGCTGCGCGAGCGCGTGGAAGACGTGGTGCTGAACCGCCGCGAGGATTCCACCGACCGCCTGCTGGAGATCGCCGACCGCTTCAAGGGCGGCGGCGCCAGGAAGGAAGAAAACCTCGCCTGGCGCGGCACGCCCGAGCAGCCGGTGCCGGTGGGCGCGCGCCTGGCGCACGCGCTGGTGCACGGCATCACCACCTTCATCGTCGAAGACACCGAAGAAGTCCGCCAGCAGGTCGAGGCGCGCGGCGGCCGTCCGATCGAGGTGATCGAAGGCCCGCTGATGGACGGCATGAACATCGTCGGCGACCTGTTCGGCGCCGGCAAGATGTTCCTGCCGCAGGTGGTCAAGAGCGCGCGCGTGATGAAGCAGGCCGTGGCGCACCTGCTGCCCTACATCGAGGAAGAAAAGCGCCTGCTGGCCGAGGCCGGCGGCGACGTCAAGGCGCGCGGCAAGATCGTGATCGCCACCGTGAAGGGCGACGTGCACGACATCGGCAAGAACATCGTGTCGGTGGTGCTCCAGTGCAATAACTTCGAAGTGGTCAACATGGGCGTGATGGTCCCGTGCAACGAGATCCTGGCGCGCGCCAAGGTCGAGGGCGCGGATATCGTCGGGCTGTCGGGGCTGATCACGCCGTCGCTGGAAGAAATGGCGTATGTCGCGTCGGAAATGCAGCGCGACGACTACTTCCGCGTGAAGAAGATCCCGCTGCTGATCGGCGGCGCCACCACCTCGCGCGTGCATACCGCGGTCAAGATCGCGCCCAACTACGAAGGCCCGGTGGTGTACGTGCCGGACGCCTCGCGCTCGGTGAGCGTGGCCTCGAGCCTGCTGTCCGACGACGGCGCGGCAAAGTACCTCGACGATCTGAAGTCCGATTACGACCGCATCCGCACCCAGCACGCCAACAAGAAGGCCACGCCGATGGTGACGCTGGCGCAGGCGCGCGCCAACAAGACCCCGATCGACTGGAGCACCTACGTGCCGCCGAAGCCCAAGTTCATCGGCCGGCGCGTGTTCCGCAACTATGACCTGGCGGAGCTGGCCAATTGCATCGACTGGGGCCCGTTCTTCCAGACCTGGGACCTTGCCGGCAAATTCCCCGACATCCTCAACGACGAGATCGTCGGCGAATCCGCGCGCCGCGTGTTCTCGGACGGCAAGGCCATGCTGTCGCGCCTGATCCAGGGCCGCTGGCTGACCGCCAACGGCGTGATCGCGCTGCTGCCGGCCAACACGGTGAATGACGACGATATCGAGATCTACACCGACGAGACCCGCAGCAAGGTTGCGCTGACCTGGCACAACCTGCGCCAGCAGAGCGAGCGCCCGGTGGTGGACGGCGTGCGCCGGCCCAACCGCTGCCTGGCGGACTTTGTCGCGCCCAGGGACAGCGGCATCGCCGACTATATCGGCCTGTTTGCGGTGACCGCGGGCCTGGGCGTGGAGAAGAAGGAGGCCCAGTTCGAAGCCGACCATGACGACTACAGCGCGATCATGCTCAAGGCGCTGGCCGACCGCTTTGCCGAAGGCTTTGCCGAGTGCCTGCACGAACGCGTGCGCAAGGATCTGTGGGGCTACGACGCCGCCGAGCAGCTCAGCAACGAGCAGCTGATCGCCGAGTCGTACCGCGGCATCCGCCCGGCGCCCGGTTATCCGGCCTGCCCGGAGCACACCGTCAAGGGCCCGATGTTCGAATTCCTCGACGCGGCCGAGATCGGCATGGGCATCACCGAATCGCTGGCGATGACGCCAGCCGCGTCGGTGAGCGGCTTCTACCTGGCGCATCCCGACTCGACCTACTTCACCATCGGCAAGATCGGCCAGGACCAGCTCGACGACATGGCGGCGCGCCGCCACGAAGACCGCGCCACGCTGGAGCGCGCGCTCGCACCCAACCTGTAACCGGGTGCGACGGCAGGGCGGCGGCGCCGGTGGCGGCACCCCGCCGCCATCCCGTTGATGCAGCAGGGAAAAGCGCTGCGGGCGACCTGCCATGCCATGCCGGGGCACCGTGTGCGGTGCCTCACAACTCCTTACATAGCCTTTCAACTGCTCACAGACCGGCGCGGTCCGGCTCCCTAGACTGAGGGCTCGATACACGCAATCACCAGCGTGATCACCGCGGCGAATGTTTCGCCGTGGGCCCTGAAAGGAGTCTGTCCATGAAGAAACTGCTGCTCTCCCTGTCCGTCCTGTCGATCGCCGCCGCTTCCTCGCTGGCCATGGCCCAAGGCACCGGCGTCTCTGTTGGCACGAAGGCCGATGTCGGCGCATCAGTGAGTACCCCCGCGCCAGCCGCCGCGGCGCACGGTGGCCTGAATACCGCCGGCAGCGCCGCGACGGGGGCCGCAGGCGCGGCTGACAAGGGCCTGTCCACCGCCGGCTCGGCCGTCGACAAGAGTGTGGGCACCGCCGCCGACGCCGCCGATGCCGCCAAGGCAGACGCCGGCAGCGCGGCCAAGCATGGCAAGCACGCCGCCAAGTCGGCCAAGAAGTCGAAGGCCGACGCGGGTGTCAGCGCTGGTGCGGAAGCGGGCGCCAAGGCGCAGTAACCTCGCCAGTCACCGCAGTAAGCGCCAATAGTCTCTTGCAGTACTAGCCTCAGCCTCAACCGGTGCCGGCCGCGCCGGGCCCCCTCCAGGGATGTTCACGGGCCTGACGCGCCGCAGCAAAGCGGGACGGATCTTTTCCGTCCCGCTTTGCATTGGTGCGCGCAGAACGCGCCGCCGGCTGCGCTCCCGCCGCCCCGCATTGTCAGCCTGACACCGACATCCTGCACGCGCGCGCGGCACTACAATGACATCATCGCAAGCGGTTCCGCCTGCACCCGACGTGCACCGGGCAGATGTGCCGGGCCGTTCAACACCGTGGAGCCCACCATGATCCGCGTCCTGATCGCCGACGACCATGAGATTGTGCGTGCCGGGCTGCGCCAGTTCATTTCCGAAGAGCCCGATATCCAGGTGACGGGCGAGGCCGGCAGCGGCGACCAGGTCATGGCGCAGCTGCGCGATGCCGAGTTCGACGTGCTGGTGCTGGACATCTCCATGCCCGACCGCAACGGCATCGATGTGCTCAAGCTGATTCGCCAGCGCAAGCCCGAGTTGCCGGTCCTGATCCTGTCGACCTACCCGGAAGACCAGTACGCGATCAACCTGATCCGTGCCGGCGCCTCCGGCTACCTGACCAAGGAAAGCGCCCCGGAGGACCTGGTCAAGGCGATCCGCACGGTGGCGCAGGGCCGCCGCTACGTGAGCGCCACGGTGGCCGACCTGCTGATCGGCGGGCTCGACAAGCCGACCGAGCAGCCGGTGCACCAGATGCTGTCCGAGCGCGAATTCCAGATCTTCTGCAAGCTGTCGCGCGGGCAGTCGGTGTCGGTGATTGCCGACGAACTGTTTCTCAGCGTCAAGACCGTCAGCACCTATCGATCCCGGATCCTGGAGAAAATGGGCATGAAGACCAACGCTGACCTGACCTACTACGCGATCAAGAACGGCCTGGTCGAATAAGGGGCCGCAAACGGACTGGGACCGAACTGCATCACGGACCACGTTGGCCCGCACCGGACGAGAACCAGCAATACTGAATATGTCGGAGCAGGCTTCGAACACTTCCTACCGCGCACTGAGCATACTGCTGATTGAAGACTCGGCGGTCCTGCGAGGCATGTTGCTCGAATACCTGAAGGATTTCCCGTTCATCGAGAACGTGGACTGGGCCGACACCGAAGCCATGGCCCTGCGGCAGCTCGCCGCCGGCAAGTACGATGTGGTGATCGTCGACATCCAGTTGCGCCAGGGCAACGGCATCAATGTGCTGCGCGCGATGCAGCGCAACAAGACCGGCGCCGTGCGCATCGTCTACACCAACCACGCCCAGGTCAGCATGTACCGCAGGCAGTGCACCGAAGCCGGCGCGGACTACTTTTTCGACAAATCGCTCGAGCTCGAGCAGGTATTCCGCGTGATCGAGGAGCACGCGGCGCCGGCGCCCTGAGCCGGCCGGTGCGCGTCAGGCGCCTGCCGGCTCCTGGTTTTCCGGCACCTCTGCCGGCGCCAGCACCGCGTCCGTCAGCGGCACCTCGATGCGGATGCGCACGCCTGCCTGCGCCGAGGAATCGATCCGCATGCTGCCGCCCAGCGCGGTCACGCGCTGCTCCATGCCCAGCAGTCCGTGGTGGCCGGCGGTGCTGCCTGCGTCGAAGTCGGGCGGCAGCCCCTTGCCGTTGTCGCGCACGGTCAGCGTCAGCAGGTTGTCCTGGCAGGCCAGGCTGACATCGATGTGCTTGGCTTCAGAGTATTTGCTGGCATTGGTCAGCGATTCCTGCACGATCCGGTACAGCGCGATCGCGGCCTCGTCGCGCAGCGGCGGCAGGTCCTCAGGCACGCTGACCTCGGTTTCCCAGTCATTGCGCGCGCCCACTTCCTCGACCAGCTGGCAGACCGCCGCGCGCAGGCCCAGGTTCAGCAGCACCGTGGGGCGCAGGTCTTCGATCAGGCGGCGCTTGATCTGGATGCCCTGGTCCACGTGCAGCATCACGCGCGTCAGGCGCTCGGCCGCCACCGGATGGGTGTCTTGCACCTTGCGGCGCACCCAGTGCAGGTCCAGCTTGATCGCGGTGAGGATGGCGCCCAGTTCATCGTGCAGCTCGCGCGCCAGGCGTGTCTTTTCGTCCTCGGTCACGCGCTGCAGGTGGGCCGCCAGCGCCGACAGCTGGCGCGTGCGCGCCCGCACCTTGCGGTCCAGCCGCACGCCTTCCTCTTCCAGCTGGGTGCGCACCGCCTCGGCCATGGACAGGCGCTTGGCGTGGCCGAATCCCACCGCCATCATCAGGATGATGTTGATGGCGGTGAGCAGGGCGATCCCATAGCGCGACAATTGCACATCGTTGTCGGCGCCCTCCAGCCGGTGCGAGACCGCGCCGGCCTCGCGCGCCTGCAGCTGGTCCAGCCCGCGGCGCGCGTTGTCCATGGTCTCCTTGCCGTAGTCGGTGCGGATCAGGTCCAGCGCCACTTCCAGGTCGCGCTTGCCATACACCAGCGTCAGTGCCATCTCGTTGAGCTTGCTGTTGACCAGCTTGGAGGTGTCGCCGAACTGCTTCAGGCCCTCGGGGTCATCGGCGTAGGCCGCGCGGATCTGCGCCATCAGCTCGGCGATACGGGGGAGTGCCTTGTAGTATGGCTCCAGGTAGTTTTCCTTGCCGGTCAGCAGGAAGCCGCGCTGGCCGGCCTCGGCATTGACCAGCTCGCCGTTGAGCGCGGTCAGCTCGGTCTGCAGGCGCTGCGAGCGGATCACATCGGTATAGCTTTCGCGCAGGCGGATATTGCCGGTTTCCGACGCCACCAGCACCGCCAGGGTCAGCAGGATGCCGCCCGCCAGCAGCAGCGTGTGGGGGAGAAAGGACTGCTTGAACATGGGGCAATTCCTGTAAGGACCCGTTTCATCATGAAACAGGGGCGCGGCGCATGCGTCGTTGCGGGCCTTGACCTTGGAATGACCAAGGCCGGCGACCCGCGCCTAGCCTGCGCCGCGCCTGGCTTGAACGCGTCCCCTGTTTCATGATGAAACGGGTCCTAAGGCGCGCCGCTCGCCCGCCGCAGCGCCAGGGAGCGCCCATGGAAGCACATCGATTGCCATGGGTCAACCTTGCAACGGCGCCCGTGCGAGGCGTCGCGGGGCGTTTGTAGGACTTGACTGACAGCGGAATCGGCTCGCTGTCAGTATTGGCGCGCGGCCTGGCTTTCTACGATGAGGCTATGAGCTTGCACCCCTCGGCGCAAGCCCTCACATGGGCCCCGCCAGTGCGCCTGGCCTCGTCCGAAGTCTTCGGGAGCCTTGCCATGCTGCAATATGCACTCGTATTTTTTGTCATCGCGCTGATCGCCGCAATCTTCGGCTTCGGCGGCATTGCCGCCGGCGCCGTGGAAATCGCCAAGATCCTGTTCTTCATCTTCCTGGTCGTGGCGCTGGTCGCCGCGGTCATGGGTCTGGTGCGCAGGGGACGATAGCCGGCGCGAGCCGGCATCGCCTCGCACCGACCGAACCTGAGGAGACCGTATGCTGACGCAGAACCCGAAAGTCCGGAAGGAACTGAATCACCTGTCCGATAGTGCAGACAGTGCCATCCGTCATATCAGGCATGCCGCGCGCGACACGCGCGATGCGGCGGCGCCGGTATCCAGCGAGGTCAAGGCACTGATCGCCCAGCTCGAGCACACCATTCAGGTGCTGGCACGCGAGGGCTCCGCCGAGAGCCTGCAGGCGGGTCACCGCCTGCGCGAACGCGCCGGCGAGATGGCGCAGCGCCTGCGCGCCCAGACCACCGACAGCATGATGCGCGCCCGGGAGCGCATGGATGGTGCGGTAGAGCACGCCCAGCACCGTGTGGCGGAGTCGCCGCTGAAGGCGGTGGCGCTTGCCGCGGCCGTGGGTGCGCTGATCGGGCTGCTGCTGGCCAATGGCCGGAATCACACAGAGGAGGAGTAGTCAGTCTGGCTAGAAGAGGTTAAGACGCATACCGGGATCCGCCTGGCATGCCAGGCCGGTTCCGCAGGGATTTCCCCTTTCCGGAATCCTCGTCCGGAAGCCCGGCAGCCTACTGCGGTGCCGGGCGTTTTTTTGCGCGCGGCACGCGGAGGGAAGGTGGCGTCAGCGCCGGTCAGACACCCCAGAGGACGTTGGCACCTTCGCGCTGGGAGGCGCGCAGCATGTCCAGGAACGGGTAGGCGCGCTGGCCCAGGTGCAGCGGTTCCTCTTCTTCCTCGTCGGTGGCGGGCTGCGTTTCGACCGCGGTGTCGGCGGGATGGGCGCGCCGGGCATCGGCGACGGCCGCTTCCAGCTTGTGGATCGCGTGCGGCAGTTCTTCGACCGTGATCACCCCCCGCTCCCCAAGACGCTTGCCGATGATGCCCAGCAGCGTCACAGCCAGATCCTTCATCATGATCAGGTCCTGCGCAGCGTGGGATTTGAAGGTGATCAGCATGATGGTTTTTCCTTTCACGGATGGCCGGTCTGGCCAGGATTTGCGGCCCGGATTGTGGTCCGCGGCCATCCTCGCGCATGATGTCAGCATAGCACCTGATAAAATTCCGCGTTCCCGATTCCCATGCCTGTCACGCGGCGCGGCGTTGATTTGCCGTCACTTGCCGTATTCCGGGCGCCGGCGCGGCCCCAGGGGCTGCGCCTGAATACCTTGCCCACAGGGCTTCCGACATCCATGCTGCCTGTTCAGACCTCCAATCTTGCCGCCGCGTTCACTGATGCGGTGCGCGCGCTCGCCCCGGCCGATGCCACCCTGCCCGCCGTCACCTTCGAGCGGCCCAAGGCGGCCGCCCACGGCGATCTTGCCTGCAATGTCGCCATGCAGGTCGCGCGCGCGCTCAAGAGCAATCCGCGCGAGCTGGCCCAGCGCATCGTCGATGCCGTGCAGGCCGACGCACGCGCGCAAGGCCTGGTCCAGGCCATGGAGATTGCCGGCCCCGGCTTCATCAACCTGCGCCTGACCCCGGCCGCCAAGGCCGACGTGCTGCGCGCGGTGCTGGCCGAGGGCGACCACTATGGCGCGCGCGAGCGCGGCGTGCAGGGCCAGGTGCTGGTGGAATTCGTCTCGGCCAACCCGACCGGCCCGCTGCACGTCGGCCACGGCCGCCAGGCGGCGCTGGGCGATGCGCTGGCCAACCTGCTGTCGTGGCAGGGCTGGCACGTGCACCGCGAGTTCTACTACAACGACGCCGGCGTGCAGATCCAGACCCTGGCGCTGTCGGTGCAGGCGCGCGCGCGCGGCCTGAAGCCGGGCGACGCCAGCTGGCCCGAGGCCGCCTACAACGGCGACTACATCGCCGACATCGCCGCCGACTTCCTGGCCGGCAAGACCGTCAGCGCCTCGGACGGCGAGCCCGTGACCGCGTCGGGCAACGTCGAAGACATTGACTCGATCCGCAAGTTTGCCGTCACCTACCTGCGCAACGAGCAGGACATCGACCTGCAGGCCTTCGGCGTCAAGTTCGACCGCTACTACCTGGAATCGTCGCTGTACAGCGACGGCCGCGTCGAAGCCGCGGTGCAGTCGCTGATCGGCAAGGGCAAGACCTACGAGAGCGAGGGGGCGCTGTGGCTGCGCACCACCGACGACGGCGACGACAAGGACCGCGTGATGAAGAAGAGCGACGGCACCTATACGTACTTCGTGCCGGACGTGGCCTACCACACCACCAAGTGGGAGCGCGGCTTCACCAAGGTCATCAACGTGCAGGGCAGCGACCACCACGGCACCATCGCCCGCGTGCGCGCCGGCCTGCAGGGCCTGGACATGGGCATCCCGCAGGGCTACCCCGACTACGTGCTGCACAAGATGGTCACCGTGATGAGGAACGGCGAGGAGGTCAAGATCTCCAAGCGCGCCGGCTCCTATGTCACCGTGCGCGACCTGATCGAATGGTCCAATGGCCAGGATGACACCTGCGAGACCATCCGCGGCTGCCTGGACGCCGGCGTGGCCGACTGGCCCGCGCACTTCACCCGCGGCCGCGACGCGGTGCGCTTCTTCCTGCTGTCGCGCAAGGCCGATACCGAGTTTGTGTTCGATGTCGACCTGGCGCTCAAGCAGAACGACGAGAACCCGGTGTACTACGTGCAGTACGCCCACGCGCGCATCTGCTCGATCTTCGAGTCGTGGGGCGGCGCGGACTGGGAAGCCCGCCTGGCCGAACTGGCCGGCGCCGACCTGTGCGCCGTGACCGGCCCCGAAGCCAGCGCCCAGGCGCAGGCGCTGGGACAGCGCCTGGCCGAGTTCCCGGACATGCTGTCGGGCGCCGCGGCCGAGCTGGCGCCGCACGCGGTGGCCTTCTACCTGCGCGACCTGGCCGGCGACTTCCACGCCTTCTACAACGCCGACCGCGTGCTGGTGGACGACGAGGCCGTCAAGCGCGCCCGGCTGGCGCTGCTGGCCGCCACGCGCCAGGTGCTGCGCAACGGCCTGGCGGTGATCGGCGTGTCCGCCCCGCGCCGCATGTAAGCAGGCGTCCGGCGTCCGGCACAGGACGCGCGGGGCGCAAGGGGCCAGTGCGGCGGTTGGCGGCACTGGCCCTATAATCCCGGCATCACCGAAGAGGACTTCATGCAACAGCAACGCAAGCGCGAGTCGCGCAAGGTCCGCCGCAACCAGCAGCGCGGCGGTACGTTCCTGGGCCTGGTGCTAGGGCTGATCGTCGGGCTGGCCATCGCCGTGGTGGTCGCCCTGTACATCACCAAGTCGCCGACCCCGTTCCAGCAGAAGAATGCCCCGCGCCCGAGCGAGGCGGGCCACGTCGCCAGCCAGTTGCCGCCCCCGGCCCAGCGCGCCGAGGAGGGCCCGAGCGACCCCAACAAGCCGCTCTGGAGCAAGACCCCGGCCAAGCCGGTGGGGCAGCCGCCGGAGCCGGAACCGAAGCAGAACGGCGAGCCCCAGCCCCCGGTGGCAGTGGCCCGCCCGGCCGAGAAGCCGGTGGAAAGGCCCGTGGAGAAGCCGGCTGACAAGCCTGTCGCCAGCAAGCCGGCCGAGAAGCCCGCCGAGAAGCCGGTGACCGACCCGATCGCCGAGATCGCCCAGGCCGACGCCCACAAGGTGGGCTACCTGCTGCAGGTGGGGGCGTTCCGCTCGTCGGACGACGCCGACCGCCAGAAGGCCAATCTGGCGATGCAGGGCTTCGAGGCCAAGATCACCGAGCGCGACGTGAACGGCGTCAAGATGTACCGGGTGCGCCTGGGTCCGTACAACCGCATCGACGACATGACCAAGGCGCGCGACCGGCTGCAGTCGTCGGGCTTCGAGTCCTCGGTGATCCGCTTTACCAAGCAGTAAGCCGGACCGCGGGTTCGGGCGTTATCCGCTTATCCCGGGCGGGCCGCACCGATCAATGCCCGGTAACCGCCGCAACACGTTGTCACCAGACGGGGCCGGCGTTCCGCTGAACCGGACGCCGCTGCCGCTGTCATACGCTCATCGTCCAAACCGCAAGGCCGTTCCAAGATGAAAAAACTCGCCGCACTGTTCGCCATGTTCGCCGCCGTGGGCGGCCTGCTGATGTCCGCCCCGTCCCAGGCGGCGCCCGCCGAGGGCAAGGAATACCAGGTGCTGAAGACGCCCCAGCCGGTCGCGGCGGGCAAGATCGAGGTCACTGAATTCTTCTGGTACGGCTGCCCGCACTGCTTCGATTTCGAGCCGGAGCTGGAAGCCTGGGTCAAGAAGGAGGGCAGCAACATCGTGTTCAAGCGCGTGCCGGTTGCATTCCGCGAAGACCTGCTGCCGCACACCAAGATCTTCTATGCGCTGGAAGCCATCGGCAAGCTCGACGCCATGCACACCAAGGTCTTCAACGCCATCCACGTGGACCGCAAGCGCATGACGGACCCCAACGAGATCGCCGACTTCATGGCCAAGAACGGCGTGGACCGCAAGGCCTTCCTGGATGCCTACAACTCGTTTACCGTGACCACCAACTCGCAGCGCGCCAACAAGATCGCCGACGCCTACAAGGTCGACGGCGTGCCGACCGTGGTGGTGCAGGGCAAGTACGTGACCTCGCCGTCGATTGCCGGCAACAAGCAGGGCGCGATCCTGACCATGGATTACCTGGTTGAGCAGGTGAAGGCGAAGAAGATGTAACCTGCTGAGGGCCTTCGCAAGCCGACGGTTTGCTCCCATCTCCCGCTTGCGGGAGATGGGCAGGGGGTGAGGGTAGGCACTGGCATACCGCAAGCATGACTTCGTGGACAAGCCGGCCCTCACCCCAACCCTCTCCCGCACGCGGGAGAGGGAGCACCCAGGCGGGATTGTCAGAGGTCAGTGGGTAGCCAAGAGGCTGGTACGATGTACCGGCCTTTTTCATTTTCAGAGGTCCCAGCCCCCATGCGTCCCCTCAAAGTCTTCCTCACCGGCGCCTCCAGCGGTCTGGGCCAGGCCCTCGCGCGCGAATACGCCGCGCAGGGCGCCATCCTCGGCCTGGTGGCGCGCCGCGAGGACGCGCTGCGCGAGTTCGTTGCCACGCTGCCCAACCCGGGCGCGGTGCGCGTCTACGGCGCCGATGTGCGCGACGCCGACGCCATGGCGCGCGCCGCCGAAGACTTCCTTGGCCATTTCGGCTGCCCGGACGTGGTGATCGCCAATGCCGGAGTCTCGGTCGGCACCGTCGCCAGCGAGCGCGAGGACCTCGACGCCTTCCGCCGGGTGATGGATACCAACTGGTTCGGCGTGCTGACCACGTTCCAGCCCTTCATGCACGCGATGCAGGCGCGCGAGCCCGGCCACTTCGGGCGCCGCGGCACGCTGGTCGGCATTGCCAGCGTCGCCGGCGTGCGCGGCCTGCCGGGCGCGGGCGCCTACAGCGCGTCCAAGTCGGCGGTGATCAAGCTGCTGGAAAGCCTGCGGCTGGAGCAGCGCGGGCACGGCATCCGCGTGGTCACGATCGCGCCGGGCTATATCCGCACGCCGATGACCGCCCGCAACCCGTACCGCATGCCGTTCCTGACCGATGCCGACGTGTTCGCGCGCAGGGCCGTGCGCGTGATCGCGGCCGGCCGGCGCTTCCGTGTGATCCCGTGGCCGATGGGCGTGGTGGCGGCGCTGCTGCACGTGATGCCGCACTGGCTGTACGACGCGCTGGCCGCGGGCGCGCCGCGCAAGCCGCGGCGCGCCGATCCGCCGCAGGGGGACTGAACATGTGGCGCGACGCCATCGGCCAGCAGCATGCCGCCGCCACCGGCGTGGTGCGGATCGCGTCGCTGGTGCCGTCGGTGACCGAGTTGCTGTTCGCGCTCGGGCTGGCCCGGCAGATGGTCGCGCGCACCGGCTTCTGCATCCACCCGGAACCGGCCGTGCGCGCGCTGCCCAAGGTGGGTGGCACCAAGGACGTGAACGTGGCGCGGCTGCGCGAACTCGCGCCCACGCACGTGGTGGTCAATATCGACGAGAACCGGCGCGAGACCGTGGAGGAAATCCGCGCCTTCGTGCCCAATGTGATCGTCACCCATCCGTGCACGCCGGAAGACAATTTCGGGCTGTACCGGTTGCTGGGCGGGATCTTCGGCTGCCATGCCGAGGCCGAGGCGCTGTGCACGGCGGTGCAGGTGCAGCTGGACGCGATCCGCATGCGGCCCTGGCCGGCACGCCGCGTGCTGTATGCGATCTGGCAGGACCCGTGGATGACGGTGTCGCGCGACACCTATATCAGCCGCATGCTGGCGCTGGCCAACTGGCAGACCTGGCCCGACGGAAGCACTGCATTGCAGGCCTGCGCAGGTGGCGATTGCAGCCGCCGGAACGCGCCAGGCGAGCGCTATCCCAGCTTCCGCTGGAGCGATGCGCTGGTGCGCGAGCTCGACCTGGTGCTGCTGTCGACCGAGCCCTACCGCTTCACCGAGGACCACGCCGATGCGCTCGAGCGCCAGCTCGGCAAGCCGGTGCTGCTGGTCGACGGCGAGATGCTGTCGTGGTACGGCAGCCGCGCCGTCGACGGGGTGCGCTACCTGGCGGCGCTGGCGGCCGCGCACCACTATTGACGTTTGCAAAATTCACGACGGCGCTGGCTAACCGTCGTCCCCGCGTAGGCGGGGACCCAGTGGCTTTAAAGACGCTGGATTCCCGCCTACGCGGGAATGACGTTGGCACTCAGGCCGCGCGGAAGCGGATCACGCCGTCGTCGCCGGTTTCGCGCACCAGCTCGCCGCGGTGCCACAGGCAGTGCAGGTGGGCCAGCGACTCGCCCATGGCGAAGGTCATCTGGTGGATGTCGAACTGGCGCCTGAAGATCACGCTGACGATGTCGTGCGCGCTGCAGGCCTTCTCGCGGCAGGCTTCGAGCGTTTCGGCGAGGCGGTCGACATGGTGCTCGCGCAGCTGCATGATGCGGGTATGCAGGTTGCGGAAGGGGCGGCCGTGCGAGGGCAGGATCAGCACGTCCTGCGGCAGCGGCTCGTACTTGCCAAGCGAATCCAGGTAAAGCTGCAGCGAATTGCCCTCGGGCTCCATGTCGAACACGCTGACATTGGTCGAGATGCGCGGCAGCACCATGTCCCCGGAGATCAGCACGTTGGTGGCTTCGTTGTACAGCGCCACGTGCTCGGGCGAATGGCCGAAGCCGGTGATCACGCGCCAGCCGGAAGTGGCCGCATCGGTGCCGATGCGCACCGTGTCGCCCTCCATCATGCGGCGATACTGCGCCGGCAGGTCCGGCACCAGCGACGGGTAATAGGTCTTGCGCGCGCGCAGCTTTTCCTGGCTGTCGGCATCGGTCAGCCCATGCAGCGCGAAGTGCGCGGCGGCGGCTTCGCCGCCCGCGCTGGAGCCGGCGCCGGTGCCGCTGCCCATCACGCGCGCGCTCATATAGTCGCCCAGGCTCATCCACAGCCGCACGCCGAAGCGCTTGCACAGCCAGTGCGCCAGGCCGACGTGGTCGGGGTGACTGTGCGTGACCAGCACGCGCAGCACCGGCAGGCCTTCCAGCTCATTGGCGAAGATGGTTTCCCAGTGGCCCTTGATGACATCGTTGGTGATGCCGCAGTCGATGATGGTCCAGCCGTCGCGGCCGTCCAGGCGGTCGCGCAGCAGCCACAGGTTGATATGGTCGAGCGCGAACGGCAGCGGCATGCGCAGCCAGTAGACGCCGGGGGCGACTTCCTGCTTTGCGCCGGGCTCGGGCATGGTATCGCCGAACGGGTATTGGAGCTGGTGTTCGAGTGCGTTCATGAGGAGTCTCGTGGTCGAAGCCTGGCGCGGAGCGCGGGCTTTCTCATTCTGCCGCCACGCCGGTCTGCAAGAGCAGGAGCGTGAAAGCACCGGTTGCCAGCCGTCGTGGTTGACGCTAACGTAAACGTCAATCATACGGCTCGTTTCCATCTTAAGCGAAAACTTGACTTCGCAACGAACGACCGTTCACTTTCTTTGGGCAGGCTATGTCAGCGACGCCAGCGGCGGCTTCCGCCACTTACACCATCACCGACCTTGCGCGTGAATTCGACGTCACGCCGCGGGCCATCCGCTTCTATGAGGACCAGGGCCTGCTGTCGCCGGAGCGTGAAGGGCCGGGCGGGCGCAAGCGCGTCTACAACGGCCGCGAGCGGACCCGCCTGAAGCTGACGCTGCGCGGCAAGAGGTTGGGGCTTACTCTCAATGAGATCCGCGAGATCCTTGACCTCTATGAGTCGCCGCGCGACACCGCCCCGCAACTGGAGCGCTTCCTGCACTCGCTGGCGGCGCACCGGAGCGCGCTCGAACGGCAAATGGAAGACCTGCAGGCGCAACTGGCCGAGATCGACCAGCATGAGCGCCAGTGCAAGGCCCTGCTGGCGGCGCAGACCGGCAAGCCGCCAGCGGACTCGGAAGGCGGCGATGCGCCGGCCCGGACAACCGCCGCCTGAAGCGCCACTTCCACTGGCATCCGTGCCGCCCGGGATTGACGTTTACGTAAACGTAAATAGAATAGCCGGACAGCCCACCACGCTTGTGCGCTGCCCGGTAATCCAAGCACTTCATCCGGAATCCTGCCATGACTTCATCCAGCGCCAGTGCCGTACCCGCTGAACCGGAATCGCTGTCCGCCGCGCGCGCCGACGCCATCGCCGCCAGTTTCTCGCGCCAGGGGCTGATGACCACCTTCGGCGCGACCCTGCGGCGGGTGGACCGCGGCGAGGTCGAACTGGCGATGCCGTGGTCCGAGGGCGTGACCCAGCAGCACGGCTTCTTCCACGGCGGCGTGGTGGGCGCGCTGGCCGACAGCGCCTGCGGCTATGCCGCGCTGACGCTGGTGGGCGAGGATGAGGCGGGCCTGACCGCCGAGTACAAGATCAACCTGCTGTCGCCCGCCCAGGGCGAACGCCTGGTGGCGGTGGGGCGGGTGCTCAAGCCCGGGCGCACGCTGATCGTGGCGCAGGGCGATGTCTATGTCGAGCAGGACGGCCGCCGCAAGCAGGTGGCCACCATGCTGATGACGCTGTGCGTGGTCAAGACTCTGGGCCACGTCTGAACCGATTGATCCGGGCAATCCGTCCGGAAACCCGACACACACACCGATTTCTACAGGAGACCATCATGACCGAACTGCCAGGCCTGAAATTCGATCTGGGCGAAGACATCGAGATGCTGCGCGGCGCCGTGCGCGACTGGGCCCAGGCCGAACTGGCCCCGCGCGCCGGCGAGATCGACCGCACCGACCAGTTCCCGATGGACGCCTGGAAGAAGATGGGCGACCTGGGCGTGCTCGGCATCACGGTGGCCGAGGAATACGGCGGCGCCAACATGGGCTACCTCGCGCACATGATCGCGATGGAGGAAATCAGCCGCGCGTCGGCGTCGGTCGGCCTGTCCTACGGCGCCCACTCCAACCTGTGCGTGAACCAGATCCACCGCAACGGCACCGCCGCGCAGAAGGCTAAATACCTGCCCAAGCTGGTCTCGGGCGAATGGATCGGCGCGCTGGCGATGAGCGAGCCCAATGCCGGCTCGGACGTGGTCAGCATGAAGCTGCGCGCCGAGTTCAAGGGCGACCGCTACGTGCTCAATGGCACCAAGATGTGGATCACCAACGGCCCGGACTGCGACGTGCTGGTGGTCTACGCCAAGACCGAGCCGGAACTGGGCGCGCGCGGCATGACCGCCTTTATCGTCGAGAAGGGCATGAAGGGCTTCTCGGTGGCGCAGAAGCTGGACAAGCTGGGCATGCGCGGCTCGCACACCGGCGAGCTGGTGTTCCAGGACGTGGAAGTGCCGGCCGAGAACATCCTGGGCGCCGAGAGCGGCGGCGCCAGGGTGCTGATGAGCGGGCTGGACTATGAGCGCGCGGTGCTGTCCGGCGGCCCGGTCGGCATCATGCAGGCGTGCATGGACGTGGTCACCCCGTATATCCACGACCGCAAGCAGTTCGGCCAGAGCATCGGCGAATTCCAGCTGATCCAGGGCAAGGTGGCCGATATGTACACCACGCTGCAGGCCGCGCGCAGCTACCTGTACACGGTCGGCAAGAACCTGGACGCGCTCGGCAGCGACCACGTGCGCCAGGTGCGCAAGGACTGCGCCGCAGTGATCCTGTACACCGCCGAGAAGGCCACCTGGATGGCGGGCGAGACCGTGCAGATCCTGGGCGGCAACGGCTATATCAACGAATACCCGGCCGGCCGCCTGTGGCGCGACGCCAAGCTGTATGAAATCGGCGCCGGCACCTCGGAGATCCGCCGCATGCTGATCGGCCGCGAACTGTTCGCAGAAACCATGTAATCCGCACGCAGGAGGGTGTCGCGAAAAAGACCGTCGTCCCCGCGAAAGCGGGGACCCAGCGACTTCAAAGACGCTGGATTCCCGCCTTCGCGGGAATGACGATGGGATCTTCAGCCGTAGCGCGCCTCCGAACCCCATTACAATCTCAATACCTGTCGCAAAACCTTTCGCACTGCCCCCGGCCCCCGTCGACCCATGTCCCACTTCCCCAAACTGCTCTCCTCGCAGATTGCCTTCGATGTGGCGAGAACGATGCTCGACGGGTTCGACAAGCACTACCGCCTGTTCCGCGAGGTCAGCCACCAGGCCAAGCTGAAGTTCGAGGCCGGCGACTGGCACGGGCTGCAGCAGATCCAGCGCGACCGCATTGCGTTCTACAACGAGCGCGTGCGTGAATCGAGCGTGATCCTGGAAGACGAGTACGACGCCGAGAACATCGAGGACGAGATCTGGCAGCAGATCAAGCTGCATTACATCGGCCTGCTGACCAACCACCACCAGCCCGAGCTGGCCGAGACCTTCTTCAACTCGGTCTGCACGCGCATCCTGCACCGCTCGTACTTCAACAACGATTTCATCTTCGTGCGCCCGGCGATCTCGACCGAATACATCGAGAACGAGGAGTCGCCCACGCGCCCGACCTTCCGCGCCTACTACCCGGGCAGCCGCGAGGGCATGGCAGCGTGCTTCGAGCGCATCGTGCACAACTTCCAGCTGGAGCGCCCGTTCGAGGACCTGCCGCGCGACATCGGCTATGTGGTGCGCGCGGTCAGCGAGCATTTCGGCGACCTGCGCATCGCGCCGAATTTCCAGATCCATACGCTGTCGTCGCTGTTCTTCCGCAACAAGGCGGCCTTCATCATCGGCCGCATCGTGAACGGCGACCGCACCTTCCCGCTGGCCATCCCGATCCTGCACGGCCCCGGCGGCAAGCTGGCGCTGGACACGGTGCTGCTGAAGAAGGAACAGCTGCTGATCCTGTTCTCGTTCACGCACTCCTACTTCATGGTCGACATGGAGATCCCGTCGGCCTACGTGACTTTCCTGCGCGACATCATGCCGCGCAAGCCGCGCGCGGAGATCTATACCTCGCTGGGTTTGCAGAAGCAGGGCAAGAACCTGTTCTACCGCGATTTCCTGCACCACCTGCAGCATTCGTCGGACAAGTTCATTGTCGCGCCCGGCATCCGCGGGCTGGTGATGCTGGTGTTCACGCTGCCGTCGTACCCGTACGTGTTCAAGGTCATCCGCGATGTTTTCCCGGCGCCCAAGGAAACCACCCGCGAGCTGGTCAAGTCCAAGTACCAGCTGGTCAAGCAGCACGACCGCGTGGGCCGCATGGCCGATACGCTGGAGTATTCCGACGTGGCCTTCCCGCTGTCGCGCTTCGACGAGGCGCTGGTGCGCGAGTTCGAGCAGCACGCGCCATCGATGATCGAATATCAGCGCGGCAAAGATGGCGGCGAAGAGATCGTGGTGCGCCATGTCTATATCGAGCGCCGCATGACGCCGCTGAACATCTACCTGACCGAGGGCTCCGACGCGCAGGTCGAGCACGGCGTGATGGAATACGGCAACGCAATCAAGGAACTGATTGCCGCGAACATCTTCCCGGGCGACATGCTGTACAAGAACTTCGGCGTCACGCGCCACGGGCGCGTGGTGTTCTACGACTACGACGAGATCGAGTACCTGACCGACTGCAATATCCGCCACGTGCCGCAGCCGCGCAACGAGCAAGAGGAGATGTCGGGCGAGGTCTGGTACACGGTGCGTCCGCACGATATCTTTCCCGAAACCTACCGCACCTTCCTGCTGGGCGACCCGCGCGTGCGCGCGGCGTTCCTGCGCCACCATGCAGATTTTTTCGACCCTGCCATGTGGCAGAGCCACAAGGACCGGCTGCTGGCCGGACATGTCCATGACTTCTTTGCCTATCACCCTACAGAGCGATTCATCAACCGCTACGGCCCTGCCGCCGAGCTGCCTGACACCGGCCCTGCAAGGAGAGTCGCATGAATGACGCCATTGCCCAACTGTTCCGCAACAACCGCGACTGGGTGGATCGCGTCAACGCGGAAGATCCCGCCTTCTTCACCCGCCTGGCCAACCAGCAGGCGCCGGAGTACCTGTGGATCGGCTGCTCCGATTCGCGCGTGCCGGCCAACCAGATCCTGGGGCTGGCGCCGGGCGAGGTGTTTGTCCACCGCAATATCGCCAACGTGATCGCGCACAGCGACCTGAACGCGCTGTCGGTGATCCAGTTCGCGGTGGAGGTGCTCAAGGTGCGCCATATCACCGTGGTGGGCCACTACGGCTGCGGCGGCGTCAAGGTGGCGCTCAAGCGCGAGCGTATCGGCCTGGCCGACAACTGGCTGCGCCATGTGCGCGATGTGGCCGACAAGCATGAGGCCTATCTCGGCACCATCCTGCGCGAGGAGGACGCCCATACCCGGCTGTGCGAGCTCAATGTGATCGAGCAGGTCAGCAATGTCTGCCAGACCACCGTGCTCCAGGACGCGTGGTCGCGCGGCCAGGCCGTCACCGTGCATGGCTGGATCTACGGCGTGTCCGACGGCCTGCTGCGCGACCTGGGCATGGCCGCCAGCAACAACGACGAACTGCACGAACAGCTGGCCGCGGCCTACCGCCAGTACGGCGATCCGCCGCAGGCGTCGATCCGCTGAGATGGCGCTAAAGCTTCGTCGTCCCTGCGAAAGCGGGGACCCGGCGGCTTAAAAGACGCTGGATTCCCGCCTTCGCGGGAATGACGTAGTGGATTGTGATTGACCAGAGATTCGAGAAGCGAAAAAGCTGTATCGCACATACACCGATCCAGGAGACCCGACATGGAAGAGATCGTCATCGTTTCAGCCGCCCGCACGCCGATGGCTGCGTTCCAGGGCGAATTTGCCAGCGTCACCGCGCCGCAGCTGGGCGCAGTGGCCATCCGCGCCGCCGTCGAGCGCGCCGGCCTGAAGCCCGAGCAGGTGGAAGAAGTGGTGTTCGGCTGCGTGCTGCCCGCCGGCCAGGGCCAGGCCCCGGCGCGCCAGGCCGCGCTGGGCGCGGGCCTGCCGCTGGGCGTGGGCTGCACCACCGTCAACAAGATGTGCGGCTCGGGCATGCGCGCGGCCATGACCGTTTATGACGGTCTGATCGCAGGCTCGTTCGATATCGCTATCGCCGGCGGCATGGAAAGCATGACCAACGCGCCGTACCTGATCCCGAAGGGCCGCGGCGGCTACCGCATCGGCCACGGCATGGTCTACGACCACATGATGCTGGACGGCCTGGAAGACGCGTATGACAAGGGCCGCGCCATGGGCACCTTCGGCGAGGACTGCGCCGCCAAGTACGGCTTCACCCGCGAGCAGCAGGACGCATTCGCGATGGAAAGCGTGCGCCGCGCCCAGCAGGCCACCGAGAACGGCGACTTCCGCTGGGAAATCGCGCCGGTGACCGTGTCCGGCAAGGGTGGCGACACCGTGATCGACACGGACGAAGGCCCGCGCCGCATCAAGCTCGACAAGATCCCGTCGCTCAAGCCCGCCTTCGCCAAGGACGGCACCATCACCGCCGCCTCGTCGTCGTCGATCAACGATGGCGCCTCGGCGCTGGTGATGATGCGCGCCTCTACCGCAAAGCAGCTGGGCCTGCAGCCGATCGCGCGCATGCTGGGCCACACCACCCACGCGCAGGCGCCGGGCTGGTTCACCACCGCGCCGGTCGAGGCCATCGCCAAGCTTTACCGCAAGCTGGACTGGACCACCGACAGCGTCGACCTGTTCGAGATCAACGAGGCCTTCGCCGTGGTGCCGATGGCGGCCATGCACGACCTCAAGATCCCGCGCGGCAAGGTCAACATCCACGGCGGCGCCTGCGCGCTGGGCCACCCGATCGGCGCCTCGGGCGCGCGCATCATGACCACGCTGATCGGCGCGCTGCGCAAGACCGGCGGCAAGCGTGGCGTGGCCAGCCTGTGCATTGGCGGTGGCGAGGCGACTGCGGTGGGGATCGAGATCCTGTAAGACCTTCTCTCCCGCTTGCGGGAGAGGGGCAGGGGGTGAGGGCAGGCCGTGGCATACCGCAAGCCGCACTCTGAGCCAACGCCCACCCTCACCCCCACCCTCTCCCGCAAGCGGGAGAGGGAGCAAGACAGAGGCAGTTTGCTGAACCCGTGGCCGGGCGAGCCGTTTCGTGCGCCGGCCAGCCAGACAAAGGAGCACAGCCTTGCCAACCGTCCTGATCCTCGGTGCCTCGCGCGGCATCGGCCTTGAATTCGTGCGCCAGTACCGTGCCGACGGCTGGCGCGTCATCGCGGCGGCGCGCACGCCCGAAGGCGTGGGCGCGCTGCAGGCACTGGGCGCGGAAGCCCACCAGGCCGACCTGTCCGATGCCGGCGCGGTCGCGGGCCTGGGCTGGAAGCTCGATGGCGAAGCCCTCGATGTGGCGATCTACAACGCCGGCGTGCTCGGCCCCCGCACCGAAGGCGCGCAGCCGGTCACGCCGCAGGAGTTCGACCAGGTGATGCATGTCAACGTGCTGGGCCCGATGATGGCGCTGCCGCTGCTGCTGCCCTACGTCGAAGCCGGCCAGTCCGGCCACGGCGGCGTGCTGGCGGTGCTGTCCTCGCGCATGGGCAGCATCACCGCGATGGAGCACAACGCCAGCTGGCTGTACCGCGTCAGCAAGGCCGGCGCCAACGCGGCGCTGCGCGCGGTCTCGCTCGACGCGCGCCACGCCACCTGCATCGCGCTGCACCCGGGCTGGGTCAAGACCGACATGGGTGGCCAGGAGGCCGACCTGACCGTGCAGCAGAGCGTCAAGGGCATGCGCCAGGTGCTGGCCAGCGTCAAGCGGCGCGACAACGGCACCTTCCACAACTACGACGGCACGCCCATCCCCTGGTAGGGCACGCCCGCACACCTCATCACCGAACCGACATGCTGCTGACTCCCGAACAGGAAATGATCCGCGACGCCGTGCGCCAGTTCGCGCAGGAAGTGATCGCGCCGCAGGCTGCGCAGTGGGACCGCGACAAGACCTTCCCCAAGGACGTGCACCGCGAACTGGCCGGGCTGGGCGCCTATGGCGTGGCGGTGCCAGAGGAATACGGCGGCGCAGGTCTCGACTACCTGTCGCTGGCGCTGATCCTGGAAGAGATCGCGGCCGGCGATGGCGGCACCTCCACCGTCATCAGCGTCAACAACTGCCCGGTGTGCAGCATGCTGATGTCGTTCGCCAGCGAGGCGCAGAAGCAGCAGTGGCTGGTGCCGCTGGCGCGCGGCGAGATGCTGGGCGCGTTCTGCCTGACCGAGCCGCACGTGGGCTCGGACGCGTCGGCGCTGCGCACCAGCGCGGTACGCGACGGCGACCACTATGTGCTGAACGGGGTCAAGCAGTTCATCACCAGCGGCCAGAACGCCGACGTGGCGATCGTGCTGGCGGTGACCGACAAGGCCGCCGGCAAGCGCGGCATCAGCGCCTTCATCGTGCCGACCTCGACCCCCGGCTACGTGGTGGCGCGGCTGGAGGACAAGCTCGGCCAGCACTCGTCGGACACCGCGCAGATCCTGTTCGAGGACTGCCGCGTGCCGGCGGCCAACCTGCTGGGCGACGAGGGCGGCGGCTACAAGATGGCGCTGTCGGGGCTGGAAGGCGGGCGCATCGGCATTGCCTCGCAGAGCATCGGCATGGCGCGCGCCGCGTTCGAGGCGGCGCTGGCGTATGCCAGGGAACGCGAGAGTTTCGGTCAGCCGCTGTTCCAGCACCAGGCGGTGCAGTTCCGCCTGGCCGAGATGGCCACCCGCATCGACGTGGCGCGCCAGATGGTGTGGCACGCCGCCGCGCTGCGCGACGCCGGCCGCCCGTGCCTGAAGGAAGCGGCGATGGCCAAGCTCTTTGCCAGCGAGATGGCCGAGCGGGTGTGCTCGGACGCGATCCAGGTGTTCGGCGGCTACGGCTACGTCAGGGACTTCCCGGTGGAGCGCATCTACCGCGACGTGCGCGTCTGCCAGATCTACGAGGGCACCAGCGACATCCAGAAGATCCTGATTGCGCGCGCGCTGGCCTAGGTCAGCCTACTGGCCTGGAAGCGCCATTCACGCGTACGATGAGGGGCGTGCCGCGCAGGCGTCACGCCTTCCTGAAACCGGACCTGCAACCACAAGAATAGGGCCCCGACATGACCGCAGCGATCGACTTCTACTTTGATTTCTCTTCGCCGTACGGCTACTTTGCCAGCACCCGCATCGACGACCTGGCGCAGAAGTACGGGCGCATCGTTGCCTGGCATCCCATCCTGCTGGGCGTGGTGTTCAAGACCACCGGCGCCTCGCCGCTGCCGCAGCTGCCGCTCAAGGGCGACTACTCGTGGCGCGACTTCGAGCGCACCGCGCGCTTCCACGGCATCGAATACAAGCGCCCCACGCATTTCCCGCTGCCCACCACGCACGCCGCGCGCGCCATGCTGTGGCTGCAGAACCATCATGGCGACGACATTGCCGCGGCCTTTGCCAGGTCGGTGTACCGCGCACTGTTCGTCGACGACATCAATATTGCCGAGCCGGCCGAGATCATCAAGCTGGCCGAGCCGCTGGGCGTCGACGTGCAGGCGCTGGATGCCGGCGCCACCAGCTACCAGATCAAGGACCAGCTCAAGGCCGAGATCGACGTGGCGATGGCCAAGGGCGTGTTCGGCTCGCCCTTTGTCATCGTCGACGGCGAGCCGTTCTGGGGCTTCGACCGCTTCGACCAGGTCGAGGCCCACCTGAAGGGCCGCCGCCAGACTGAACTCCGGGCCGTGCCCAACCCGGACACCAAGGAAAAGAAACCCGCATGACTGCAGTAACCCGTGGCCATTCCGGCCGATTCGATTGCGTGATCTTTGACTGCGACGGCGTGCTCGTCGACAGCGAGCCCATCGTCAACCGCGTGCTCAACCAGATGCTGAACGAGCTCGGCATCGAGATCTCTCTGGAAGACTCCACGCGCCTGTTCCTGGGACGCGCCGTGCGCGAGGAGCTGGACATGATCGCGCGCATGCGCGGCGCGCCGCTGCCCGAGAACTGGCTGTCGACCTGGCTGGCACGCCGCAACGCGGTGCTGGAAGAGGAAGTCGCGGCGGTGGCGCACGTGCGCGAGGCGATCCGCGCGGTCGCCGCGACCGGCATGCCGGTGTGCGTGGCTTCGGGCGCGGACCGTATCAAGGTCAAGCTGCAGCTGACCAAGACCGGGCTGGTGGAACTGTTCCAGCAGGATGAGCGCGAGCATATCTTCTCGGCCACCGAAGTGGCGCGCAGCAAGCCCGCGCCCGATGTGTACCTGCTGGCCGCGCGCACCATGGGCGTCGAGCCCGCGCGCTGCGCCGTGGTGGAGGACAGCCCGACCGGCGTGACCGCGGGCGTGGCCGCCGGCATGACCGTGTTCGGCTACGCCGAGCGCAACGATGCCGCGCTGCTGCGCGAGGCCGGTGCGCACACCATCTTCACCGATATGCGCGACCTGCCGGAGCTGGTGAGATGACGGCGAAGGCGGCACGCCGCCTGCCCAAGGCCGGTCCCGTGCCGTGCCCCTGCGGCAATGCGGACTATGCTGCCTGCTGCGGCCGCTTTCACCGCGGCGAGGCGCTGCCGCCCAACGCCGAGGCGCTGATGCGCTCGCGCTACAGCGCCTATGTGCTGAACGACATGGAATGGCTGCGGCAGACCTGGCATGCGTCCACCTGCCCGGCCGACCTGGTGCCCGACACCGCCACGCGCTGGCTGGGGCTGACGGTCAAGGCGCATGCGCAGCAGGACGACACGCATGCCGAAGTGGAATTCGTGGCGCGCTACAAGGTGGGCGGGCGTGCCTGGCGTCTGCATGAGCGCAGCCGCTTTGTCTGCGAAGCGCGAGCGCCCGGTGAGGCGCCGCGCTGGCTTTATGTGGATGGTGACATGATCGGGGAGGCACCATGAGCGTCGAGAAGCGGAAATTGCCTGAATACCTGCTGTATTGCTTTGCCCAGTCCGGCAATGCCTACAAGGTGGCGCTGCTGCTGGAAACCGTCGGCGTGCAGCGCGGCCAGCAGTTGTGGCAGCCGCGCTTTGTCGATTTCTTCAACGGCGAGACCCGCACGCCCGAGTACCGCGCCATCAATGTGATGGGCGAGGTGCCGGTGCTGGAATTCGCCGGCCAGCGCCTGTCGCAGTCCGGCGCCATCCTGGAAACCCTGGCCACGCGCCTCGATGCCTACGGCGCGCGCGACGAGGCCGAGCGCGCCGAGGTGCTGCGCTGGCTGCTGTTCGACAACCACAAGTTCACCTCGTACACCGCCACCTACCGCTTCATGCGCAACTTTGCCAAGGCGCCGGACCCGGCCGTGCTGGAGTTCTTCCGCGCGCGCTGCGAAGGCGCGTGGAACGTGCTCAATACGCACCTGGCCGGGCGCGGCTTCCTGCTGGGCGAGCGCACCACCATCGCGGACTTCTCGCTGGCGGGCTACGTCTTTTTCGATGACGAGATCGGCGTGCACTGGCGCAAGGAGTATCCGCATATCCACGCCTGGACCGAGCGTATGCGCGCATTGCCGGGATGGAAGCATCCCTATGACCTGATGCCCGGGCATCCGTTGCCGAAGGCAGCAGGCTGAGCTCTGCCGCAGGCGGGACGGCATAAGGCGGCACCAACAAAATCTAGCAGGAAGACCGAGATGCCTACGCTGGAAACCAAACTCAATGCCCGCTCGGAATCCTTCAAGGCCAACGCCGAGGCGATGCAGGCCCTGGTGACCGACCTCAAGGCCAGGATCGCGAAGCTGGCCGAAGGCGGCGGCGAAGACGCGCGCAACAAGCACCTGTCGCGCGGCAAGCTGCTGCCGCGCGAGCGCGTGCAGCAACTGCTCGATCCGGGCACGCCGTTCCTGGAGCTGTCGCAGCTGGCCGCGTACGACATGTACGACAATGCCGCGCCCGGCGCCGGCATCATCACCGGCATCGGCCGCGTGGCCGGCCAGGAATGCGTGATCGTCTGCAACGACGCCACCGTCAAGGGCGGCACCTACTACCCGCTGACGGTGAAGAAGCATGTGCGCGCGCAGGAGATCGCCGAGCAGAACAACCTGCCGTGCATCTACCTGGTGGATTCCGGCGGCGCCAACCTGCCCAACCAGGACGACGTGTTCCCCGACCGCGACCACTTCGGCCGCATCTTCTACAACCAGGCCAACCTGTCCAGGCAGGGCATCCCGCAGATCGCGGTGGTGATGGGCTCCTGCACCGCGGGCGGCGCCTATGTGCCGGCGATGAGCGACGAGTCCATCATCGTCAAGAACCAGGGCACCATCTTCCTGGGCGGCCCGCCGCTGGTGAAGGCCGCTACCGGCGAGGAAGTCAGCGCCGAGGACCTGGGCGGCGCCGACGTGCATACCCGCCTGTCCGGCGTGGCCGACTACTTCGCGCAGAACGACCACCATGCGCTGAGCCTGGCGCGCAATATCGTGCAGCACCTGAACCGCCGCAAGCCGGACCAGATCCGCCTGCACGAGCCGGTGGAACCGCTGTACCCGGTGCAGGAGCTGTACGGCGTGATCCCCACCGACACGCGCAAGCCCTACGACGTGCGCGAGGTGATCGCGCGCATCGTCGACGGCTCCGAGTTCGACGAGTTCAAGGCGCGCTACGGCACCACGCTGGTGTGCGGCTTCGCGCGCATCTGGGGCTACCCGGTCGGCATCATTGCCAACAACGGCATCCTGTTCTCGGAGTCCGCGCTCAAGGGCGCGCACTTCATCGAGCTGTGCTGCCAGCGCAAGATCCCGCTGGTGTTCCTGCAGAACATCACCGGCTTCATGGTGGGCCGCAAGTACGAGAACGAAGGCATCGCCCGCAACGGCGCCAAGATGGTGACCGCGGTGGCCACGGCGCAGGTGCCCAAGTTCACGGTGATCATCGGCGGCTCGTTCGGCGCGGGCAACTACGGCATGTGCGGGCGCGCGTATTCGCCGCGCTTTCTGTGGATGTGGCCGAACGCGCGCATCTCGGTGATGGGCGGCGAGCAGGCCGCGAGCGTGCTGGCCACGGTGCGCCGGGATGGTATCGAGGGCAAGGGCGGCAAGTGGAGTGCGGAGGAGGAAGAAGCCTTCAAGCAGCCGATCCGCGACCAGTATGAGCACCAGGGGCATCCGTACTACGCCAGCGCGCGCTTGTGGGACGACGGCGTGATCGACCCGGCCCAGACGCGCACGGTGCTGGGGCTGGGCTTGTCGGCCAGCCTCAATGCGCCGATCGACGACATGAAGTTCGGCGTGTTCCGCATGTAATCCCGGCCACGCCATTACTGCCTTCCACCCCATGCGCAGCGCCGCCCGCCTGCTTCGCAGCCTCGCCCTGGTCACGGCGCTAGCCATGCTGGCGCCGCTGTGCGGGCATGCGCAGACGGCGAACGGCAACGGCCACGCGGCGCCGCGCTTGCGCTTCCAGGAGCAGGTGGTGATGCTGCCCAAGGCGGCGATCCCGTCGCGCATCGACCTGGAGGCCACCGTATTCAAGCCGGCCGGCGAAGGGCCGTTTCCGCTGGTGGTGATCAACCACGGCAAGGCCCCGGGCCGGCCCGGCATGCAGGGGCGCGCGCGCTTTCCGGCGCAGAGCGTGGAATTCCTGCGCCGCGGCTACGTGGTGGTGCTGCCGATGCGGCAGGGCTTTGCGCGCTCGGGCGGCGCCTACGTGGGCGGCAGTTGCGACATCGAGACCAACGGCATGATGCAGGCCGACGATGTCGTCGCCACGCTCGACTTCATGGCCACGCTGCCCTATGTGGACATGGAGCGCATTGTCGTGATCGGCCAGTCGCATGGCGGGCTGACCACGATGGCCTTCAGCACCATCGGCTATCCGGGGGTACGGGGCGTGGTTAACTTTGCCGGCGGGCTGCGCAACCTGAACTGCCCGGACTGGGAAGAGCGCCTGGTCGATGCCTTCGGCAACTACGGCAGCCTGGCGCGCTACCCGTCGCTGTGGGTCTACGGCGACAACGACAGCTACTGGCCGGTGCCGTTGCCGGGCCGCATGTTCAACGCCTTCAAGGCGCGCGCCACCGGCCCCGCCGCCAAAGCCAGGCTGATCGACGTGGGCGAGTTCGGCGCGGACTCGCACCGCCTGTTCAGCGCGCGCGAAGGCATCCCGGTGTGGCTGCCGGAGGTCGGCAATTTCTTCCGCGCGCTGGGGCTTCCATTCGACACTGGCACCTGAGCGACACCTGAACCGCACCACACAACTATCCGCCAACGGAGCGAACCATGGATTTCACTGCCCTGACCGTCAATATCGCCAGCCACGTTGCCACCGTCACGCTGAACCGGCCCGATGTGCGCAACGCCTTCAACGAGACCGTGATTGCCGAGCTGACCGGCGCCTTCCGCGCGCTCGGCGACATGGACGAGGTGCGCGCCATCGTGCTGGCCGGCAACGGCCCGGCCTTCTGCGCCGGCGCCGACCTGAACTGGATGAAGAAGATGGCCGGCTACTCCGACGACCAGAACCGCGCCGATGCGCTGACGCTGGCGCAGATGCTGCACACCATCTGGTCGTGCCCGCGCCCGGTGATTGCGCGCATCCAGGGCGACACCTACGCCGGCGGCATGGGCCTGGTGGCCGCCTGCGATATCGCGGTGGCCGCCGAGCACGCGCACTTCTGCCTGTCGGAAGCGCGCCTGGGCCTGCTGCCCGCCACCATCAGCCCGTATGTGATCCGCGCGATGGGCGAGCAGGCCGCGCGCCGCTACTTCATCACCGCCGAACGCTTCGACGCGGCCGAGGCGCTGCGGCTGGGCTTTGTGCACACGGTGGTGCCGGCCGAAGCCCTGGACGCCAAGGTCGCCGAACTGGCGACCGCGCTGGTGGCCAACAGCCCGAATGCCGTGCGAGAGAGCAAGCGGTTGGTGCAGGACATCTCGGGGCGCGTGATCGACAACGATCTGCTGGCCGATACCGCGGACCGGATTGCGAAGATCCGGGCGTCGGACGAGGGGCGTGAAGGGGTGAAGTCGTTCCTGGAGAAGCGCTCGCCGTCGTGGCGGCCGGCTTGATGTCTCTGGCTCGCCGCTGGTTTTCTCCCCTCTCCCGCGCGCGGGAGAGGGGCCGGGGGTGAGGGCAGGCACTGGCAGACTGACACGCTTCACTTCGTTGATGCTCCGGCCCTCACCCCAGCCCTCTCCCGCACGCGGGAGAGGGAGCTCCGCAGCAGCATGGGGCAGCACACCGCACGGAAAAAAGACTTTGCGTGGAGATCGCAGCACGCTAGCGACAAGAACAAGGCTTCATCCCGATAACGTCCGCCAAGTTACGCTAATACGCCGGTAACCTGGAAATCCCACCGTCATTGCCATCCTGGAAGATACCTTCCTAACATGACCCTCCCAAACCTGTCCGCCACCATCGCACTGCCCGGCCTCGCCGGCAGCGGCGCCCGCGCGGACGGTCAACAAAGGAGGGCTATCTTGGATCACCTGTCCCTTTCCCCAGGCAGCGGCGCGCCGGCACTTGGCCAACGCAGCCGCAACGCCGTCTGGCACCCCTGCACGCGCCTGCGTCCCGACGACGATGCGGTGCCGCTGGCGATTGTGCGAGGCGTTGGCCCGTGGCTGCACGATGCCGGCGGCCGCCGCTATTTCGACGCCACCAGCTCGTGGTGGGTCAACCTGTTCGGCCATGCCAATCCGCGCATCAACGCCGCGCTGGCAAAGCAGCTGGAGACGCTTGAGCACGTGATGCTCGCCGGCTGCACCCACGCCCCGGCGGTGGAGCTGGCCGAGCGCCTGTCGGCGCTGACCGGCGGCGCGCTCGGCAATGTCTTCTACGCCTCGGACGGCGCCTCGGCGGTCGAGATCGCGCTGAAGATGAGCTTCCATTACTGGCGCAACACCGGCCTGCCGGCCAAGCGCGAGTTCGTCTGCCTGCGCCACGGCTACCACGGCGAGACCGTGGGCGCGCTGGCGGTGACCGATGTGGAAGTCTTCCGCGATGCCTACGATCCGCTGATCCGCCGCGCGCATGTGGTGATGTCGCCGGACGCACGCCAGGCCGCGCCCGGCGAATCCGCTGCGGACGTGGCTGCCCGCGCCCTGGCCGAGCTGGAAACGCTGCTGCGCGAGCGCGCCGGCCAGATCGCCGCGCTGATCGTCGAGCCGCTGGTGCAGGGCGCCGCCGGCATGGCGATGCATGACCCGTCGTATCTCGACGGCGCGCGCGCACTGTGCGACCGCTACCGCGTCCACCTGATCGCCGACGAGATCGCGGTCGGTTGCGGGCGCACCGGCACCTTCTTCGCGTGGGAGCAGTCGCGCGGCGACGAAGCCCCGTTGCCTGCGCACCTGTGGCCCGACTTCCTGTGCCTGTCCAAGGGCATCAGCGGCGGCTACCTGCCGCTGTCGCTGGTGCTGTCGCGCCCGGAAATCCAGGGCGCCTTCGTCGCCGACGAACTGGCGCGCAGCTTCCTGCATTCGCATTCGTACACCGGCAACCCGCTGGCCTGCCGCGCCGCGCTGGCCACGCTGGACCTGTTCGCGCAGGACGACGTGCTCGCGCGCAACCGCGAGCGCGCGCACTGGCTCGCCGACGGCATGGCAGCGCTGGCCGCTGACGCGCGCCTGGGGCAGGTGCGCCAGCGCGGGCTGATCTGGGCCGCGGATGTGCGCGATGACGTTGCCGGCGCCGACTTTGCCGCGCGCTTCCACCACGCCGCGCGCGAGCGCGAGCTGCTGGTGCGCCCGATCGGCAATACGCTGTATGTGATGCCGCCCTATATCTTCGATGCCGCACAGGCGCGCTGGCTGGGCGAGCAATTGCTGGCCACGCTCGACGATGTGACTACCGATATGAACACGAGCGGGGAGGTACGCCATGCTGCTTGAACAACTGAAGCAGGCCGCCGAACAGCGCCACGCGCTGGCCCTGACGCGCCGCCGCCGCATCGCGCACACCGCCTGCGCGCCACACCAGGCCGTCGGCGAGGACGGGTCCGGGCCGGAATCGCTCCTGACCTTCTGCAGCAACGACTACATGGGGCTGGCCAGCCACCCGGACGTGATCGCCGCGCTGGTGGAAGGCGCGCAGCGCTACGGCGCGGGCAGCGGTGCCTCGCACCTCGTCAGCGGCCATTCGCTCGCGCACGCGCAGCTGGAGACCGAGCTGGCGCGCTGGCTCGCGCCCCATATCCCGCAGGCGCGCACGCTGTATTTCTGCACCGGCTACATGGCCAACATGGCGGTGCTGACCGCGCTGGGCACGGCGGGCGCGACGCTGTTCTGCGAATCGCTCAACCATGCCTCGCTGATCGATGGCGCCCGGCTGGCGCGCGCCGACGTGCAGCGCTACCCGCATTGCGATGCCGCCGCGCTGGAAGCGCTGCTGGCGTCCAGCACCAGCGAACGCAAGCTGATCGTGACCGACAGCGTGTTCAGCATGGACGGCGATGTCGCGCCGCTGCGCAAGCTGCTGGAACTGGCCGAGCGCCATGACGCGTGGATCATCGTCGATGATGCGCACGGCTTCGGCGTGCTGGGCGAGCAGGGCCACGGCGCGCTCGAGGCGCTGGGCCTGTCGTCCGAGCGCTTCATCTATATCGGCACGCTCGGCAAGGCCGCGGGTGTGGCGGGCGCCTTCGTTGCCGCGCACGAGACCATCATCGAACACCTGGTCAACACTGCGCGGCCCTATATCTACACCACGGCCGCGCCGCCGGCGGTCGCGCATGCGCTGCTGGCCAGCCTGGCCATCATCGAAGGCGAGGAGGGCCGGCAGCGCCGCGCGCAACTGGCGCGCTGCATCGCCATGCTGCGCAAGGGGCTGGCCCGGCTCGCCACGACGGCGGGCTGGACGCTGGGCGACAGCGAGACCGCGATCCAGCCGCTGATCGTCGGCGACAACGGCGCGTCGCTGGCGCTGTCGGCCGCGCTGGAGGCGGATGGCATCCGCGTCGGCGCGATCCGGCCGCCGACCGTGCCCGAGGGCACCGCGCGGCTGCGCATCACGCTGTCGGCGTCGCACACCGAGGCGGATGTGCGGCGCCTGCTGGATGCACTGAGCGCCGCGGTGGCGCAGCAGGAGGCCGCATGAGCACGCGCCAGCCTTTCGCCTGCTTTGTCACCGGCACCGATACCGGCATCGGCAAGACCCACGCCAGCGCCACGCTGCTGCACGCGCTCCATGCCGCCGGCTGCCGCACCGCGGGCATGAAGCCCGTGGCCAGCGGCAGTGAGTGGCGCGACGGCCACTGGCACAACGACGACGTGGCGCAGCTGCGCGCCGCCAGCTCGGTGGCGGTGCCGCTGGGGCAGACCTGCCCGTTCCTGCTGCGCACGCCGTGCTCGCCGCACCTGGCCGCCGCGCACGAGGGCGTGCGCATCACGCGCGCGCCGATCCGCATGGCCTTCGACGCGCTGCGCCGCCAGGCCGATGCCGTGGTGGTGGAGGGCGTGGGCGGCTTCAACGTGCCGCTGGACGCCGGCGCCGTGCGCTGGAACACCGCCGACCTCGCGGTGATGCTGGCGGTGCCGGTGGTGATGGTGGTCGGCATCCGGCTTGGCTGCCTGAACCACGCCGTGCTGACCGCCGAAGCCATCCGCGCGCGCGGCCTGCCGCTGGCCGGCTGGATCGCCAACCGGGTCGACCCGGACATGCTGCTGGCCGACGAGAACATCGCCACGCTGCACGCGTCGCTGGACGCGCCTTGCCTGGGCGAATTGCCCTGGCAACTGGCGCCTGCCGCCGCCGCGGACCGGCTCGACCTGGCGCCGCTGTTCGCCGCCACCACCCAATACCAGGCCGAGGCCGCCGGCCTTGCTGCCTGAACCAGAATCCCACTGATCATGACCCAAGCTCACACCGTTACCACCATCTCCGCCGAATCGCTGCGCCAGACCGCGCGCCAGCATGCCCTGCCCGAGGATGCCGCCTGGCGCGTCGATGACGTCGCCGCGCTGTTCGCGCTGCCGTTCAACGACCTGCTGTTCCGCGCGCAGCAGGTGCACCGCGAGAACTTCGACGCCAACACCGTGCAGCTGTCCACGCTGCTGTCGATCAAGACCGGCGGCTGCGAAGAGGATTGCGGCTACTGCCCGCAGAGCGCGCACCACGACGCCGGCGTGAAAGCCGAGAAGCTGATGGCGCTGGACGAAGTGCTGGACGCCGCGCGCGCGGCCAAGGCCAACGGCGCCACGCGCTTCTGCATGGGCGCCGCCTGGCGCAGCCCCAAGGACCGCCACCTGGAGCCGGTGATGGACATGGTGCGCGAAGTGAAGGCCATGGGCCTGGAGACCTGCGTCACGCTGGGCATGCTCAAGGCCGAGCAGGCGCAACAGTTGAAGGATGCCGGGCTGGACTACTACAACCACAACCTGGATACCTCGCCCGAGTTCTACGGCAAGATCATCACCACGCGCACCTACCAGGACCGGCTGGACACCATCGGCCATGTGCGCGACGCCGGCATCAACGTCTGTTGCGGCGGCATCGTGGGCATGGGCGAATCGCGCGAAGCGCGCGCCGGCCTGATCGCGCAGCTCGCCAATATGGACCCGTATCCGGAGTCGGTGCCCATCAACAACCTGGTGCAGGTCGAGGGCACGCCGCTGGCGGGCACCGAGGCGCTGGACCCGTTCGAGTTCGTCCGCACCATCGCCGTGGCACGCATCACCATGCCGCGCGCCATGGTGCGCCTGTCCGCCGGCCGCGAGGCCATGGACGAAGCGTTGCAGGCGCTGTGCTTCATGGCTGGCGCCAATTCCATTTTCTACGGCGAAAAGCTGCTGACCACCGGCAACCCGCAGGCCGACCGCGATCGCGCCCTGCTGGCCCGTCTCGACATCCGCGCAGAGGGTTACGCGGGATAACGATGCGGAAATGACCCGTTGGACAGCTCGCCGCCGTAAGATCCCGATAACAGGGATAACAAGGAGGGAGCGATGTTCAGCAAGATCCTGATCGCAAACCGTGGCGAGATCGCCTGCCGCGTGGCCGCCACCTGCCGCCGGCTCGGCATCCGCACCGTCGGGGTGTATTCGGATGCCGACGCCGAGGCGCGGCACGTCGCCTTCTGCGACGAGGCCGTGCATATCGGCGGCGCGGCCGCGCGCGACAGCTACCTGCGCGCCGACCACATCATCGAGATGGCGAAGGAGACCGGCGCCCAGGCCATCCACCCGGGCTACGGCTTCCTGTCCGAGAACGAAGCCTTTGCCGAGGCCTGCGCCGCGGCGGGGCTGGTCTTCATCGGCCCGCCCGCGTCGGCCATCCACGCGATGGGCAGCAAGAGCGCGGCCAAGCAGTTGATGGAGAAGGCCGCGGTGCCGCTGGTGCCGGGCTACCACGGCGAGGACCAGGATCCGGCGCTGCTGCGCCGCGAGGCCGACCGCATTGGCTATCCGGTGCTGCTCAAGGCCAGCGCGGGCGGCGGCGGCAAGGGCATGCGCGTGGTCGAGTCGGGCGATGGCTTCGAGGCCGCGCTGGCCTCGGTCAAGCGCGAGGCGTCGGCCAGCTTCGGCGACGACAAGGTGCTGGTGGAGAAGTACCTGACGCGCCCGCGCCATATCGAGATCCAGGTGTTCGCCGATACCCACGGCAACTGCGTCTACCTGTTCGAGCGCGACTGCTCGGTGCAGCGGCGCCACCAGAAGGTGCTGGAAGAAGCCCCGGCGCCGGGCATGACGGACGAGCGCCGCCGCGCCATGGGCGAAGCGGCCGTCGCCGCCGCCAAGGCGGTGGGCTATGTCGGTGCAGGCACGGTCGAGTTCATCGCCAACCAGGACGGTTCGTTCTATTTCATGGAGATGAACACGCGCCTGCAGGTTGAGCATCCGGTCACAGAGATGATCACCGGGCAGGACCTGGTCGAATGGCAGCTGCGCGTCGCCGCCGGTGAAGCGCTGCCGCTCGCGCAGGAGCAATTGCGCATCGACGGCCATGCGCTGGAAGCGCGTATCTACGCCGAGAACCCCGACAAGCAGTTCCTGCCGTCCACCGGCACGCTGCGCTTCCTGCGCACGCCCCCGGCGGTGCAGTTCATGCGTGGCGGCGATGCGCATGGCCCCGCCGGCATCCGCATCGACGCCGGCGTGCGCGAGGGCGACACCATCAGCCCGTTCTACGACCCGATGATCGCCAAGCTGATCGTGTGGGGCAAGGATCGCGACGAGGCGCTCGCGCGCATGCGTCAGGCATTGGCGGCCTACCACGTGGTTGGGCTGTCGACCAACGTGGCCTTCCTGCAGCGACTGGTGTCGTCTGAAGCCTTCCGCACGGCGGATCTTGACACCGGCCTGATCGAGCGCAACGAGAAGGTCCTGTTCCCGCCGCCGGCGCCGGTCGGCATGGAGATCATCGCGCTGGCGGTGGCGGCGCTGCTGGACCGCGAGACGCGCGAGCGCCGCATCGACGCCGCCGACCAGCATTCGCCGTGGACCCATGGCGGGGCGTGGCGGCTGAATGGCGGCGTGTCGCGTACGCTGCGGTTCGGCTATGGCGATCACGTGCTCGACGTGACGTTGAACACCAACGAACGCGGCAGCACGCTGATCTATGCGGACCAGGCCACGCCTTTTGCCTGTACCTGCCAGGCCGACGATATCCGTATCAACCTCGGCACGCGGCGCGCGCATGGGCAGGTGCATGCGGATGGCGAAAGCTTTCACGTCTTCTATGCCGGGCGGCATGTGAGCCTGGCGTGGCTCGATCCGCTCGCGCATGCCGGCGAGGCCGAAAGCGAGGGCGGCAAGCTGACTGCGCCAATGCCCGGGAAGGTGATTGCGGTGATGGTCGAGGCTGGCTGCGCGGTCACGCGCGGGACGCCGTTGCTGGTGATGGAGGCGATGAAGATGGAGCACACCATCAGTGCGCCGGTGGATGGTGTGGTGAGTGAGGTGCTTTTCGGGGTTGGGGAGCAGGTGGCGGAGGGGGCGCAGCTTCTGGCGTTCGAGGGGAAGTAGGGGCGGGTTTTGGCTTGTCGCCATGCGGTCGGTGTGCGGCTCTGCCAAAATACCCTTTTCACCCCACCAGAATTCCCCTGGAGACAAAATGAAGTTGCAGTTGTACGTCCCCGATGGCCGCTACGATCCCTGGATCGCAGGCTTCGCCGAGGCACTGCCCGAAGCCCGGTGCGCGACGTGGGAGGACAGCCGTGGCGAACCGGCCGATTACGCCGTGGTCTGGCGCCCGCCCGTGGAGATGCTGCGTGGCCGGTCCGACCTGAAGGCGGTCTTCAACCTGGGCGCCGGGGTCGACGGCATCCTGCGCCTGCGCGATGAGGCGCCGGATGCCTTGCCTGCAGGCGTGCCGATCGTGCGGCTGGACGATGCCGGCATGGCCGCGCAGATGGCGGAGTACGTCGCCCATGCGGTGCTGCGCTATTTCCGCAAGCTCGATGCCTACGAGGCCCAGCAGCGCGCGGGCAACTGGAAGTTCCTCAAGCCGCATCGCCGCGCCGACTTCACCGTCGGCGTGATGGGGGTGGGCACGCTCGGCACGCATATCGCCCGCACGCTGGCGGGCTTTGGCTTCCCGGTGCGTGGCTGGAGCCGCACCGCGCGGGTGATCGAGGGCGTGAGCGGCTTTTATGGCGATGCCGGGCAGGCGCCGTTCCTCGACGGCCTGCGCGTGCTGGTCAATGTGCTGCCGCTGACGCCGCAGACCGAGAACATCCTCAACGCCGGGCTGTTCGCGCGGCTGGCGCGGGGCGCGTATGTGATCAATGTCGCGCGCGGGCAGCACCTGGTCGAGGAAGACCTGCTTGCCGCGGTGCAGTCGGGGCAGGTCGGCGGCGCCACGCTCGACGTATTCCGCACTGAGCCGTTGCCCGCCGAACACCCGTTCTGGCAGGAGCCGCGCATCACCATCACGCCGCATATCTCGGCGCTCACGCTGCGCGAGGACAGCATCACGCAGATCGCCGGCAAGATCCGTGCGTTGCGCGCGGGCCAGCCGATCGCGGGCGTGGTCGATGTGCAGCGGGGCTACTGAGCGCCCCGACCGGAACGAACCAACACAGGAGACAGCCATGACCATGCCGAACTACGTGAAGATCGTTGAAGTCGGCCCGCGCGACGGCCTGCAGAACGAGAAGGCGATGGTGCCGACCGAGGTCAAGGTGGCGCTGATCAACCAGCTCACCGATGCCGGTTTCGTCAATATCGAGGCCGCGTCGTTCGTGTCGCCCAAGTGGGTGCCGCAGATGGCCGATGGCGCCGAGGTGATGGCGCGCATCCAGCGCCGCGCGGGTACGCTGTACTCGGCGCTGACGCCGAACATGAAGGGATTCGAAGGCGCGATCGACGCTGGTGCCGACGAGGTGGTGATCTTCGGCGCGGCCAGCGAGGCGTTTTCGCAGAAGAACATCAATTGCTCGATCGCCGAATCGATCGCGCGCTTTGCGCCGGTGGCCGCCGCCGCCAGGGAAAAGGGTGTGCGCCTGCGCGGCAGCATCTCGTGCGCGCTGGGCTGCCCGTACCAGGGCGAGGTGCCGGTGCATGCGGTGGTCGACGTGGTACGGCGCATGCGCGAGCTGGGTTGCGACGAGATCGATATCGCCGACACCATCGGCGTGGGCACCCCCGTGCGTGTGCAGGAAGTGATGCGCGCCGCGGCGGCGGAATTTGCGCTGGACCGCCTGTCGGGCCATTTCCACGATACCTACGGGCAGGCGCTGTCCAATATCCTGGCCAGCCTGGAAGTGGGCGTCTCGATCTTCCATGCGTCGGTGGCGGGGCTGGGCGGTTGCCCGTACGCCAAGGGCGCGACCGGCAACGTGGCGACCGAAGACGTGCTGTACATGCTGCACGGCATGGGCATCCACACCGGGATCGACCTGGAGGCGGTGGTGCGCACCGGCGACTACATCTCGCAGGCGCTTGGCCGTGCCAACAGCTCGCGCGTGGGCAAGGCCCTGCTGACCAAATGGGCGGCCGCCAGCGATGCGGCGCCTGCCTGTGCGTGAGTGCGTACCAGGCGCGGGCCACGGAACAAGGAGAAAAACGCATGACGGTGAAGGACGAAGCGCTGCCCGAATCCGCGCAGCGCGTGGCGGACCTGCTGGCCGGACTCGGCCACGACCGGCCCGTGGTGATGCTGCCGGCCACCGGCAAGACCTCGGCCGAGGCCGCGGCGGGGCTGGGCTGCAGCGTGGCGGAGATCGCCAAGTCCATTATCTTCCGGCGCGTGGCCGACGATGCGCCGGTGCTGGTGATCGCCAGCGGCAGCAACCGTGTAGACGAGTCCAAGGTGGCCGCGCGCGTGGGCGCGTTGGGCAAGGCCGATGCGCGCTTCGTGCGCGAGAAGACCGGCTATGCCATCGGCGGCGTGTGCCCGATCGGCCATGCGGTGGCGCCGGTGATGCTGCTGGACCAGGACCTGTTCCAGTACGAGAGCCTGTGGGCTGCCGCCGGCCATCCGCATGCCGTGTTCAACCTGACGCCGCACCAGCTGCAGCAGATGACCGGCGCGGAAGTGGCCGACGTCGCGGCAGGATCGGCAGCATGAGCCCGGACCTGCGCCCCGGCCTGACCTTCAGCTGGCAGTACACGGTGCCGCCCAAGGCCACGGTGCCGCGCCTGTACGACGATATCCCGGGCTGCCCCGAGATGCCCGACGTGCTGGCCACCGGCTATCTGGTCGGCATCATGGAGTGCGCCTGCCTGCAGATGCTGCGCGAACACCTGGACTGGCCGCGCGAGCAGTCGCTTGGCACGCTGGTCAGCTTTTCGCACCTCGCGCCGACGCCGCCGGGCATGACGGTGACGGTCAGGGGCGAACTGGTCGAGGTGGACGGGCGCCGCCTGCGCTTCCAGCTGAGCGCATGGGACGGCGAGGACAAGATCTCCGAGGGCGTGCACGAGCGCCACCTGATCGACGCCGGCCGCTTCAATGAGAAGGTGGCGGCCAAGGCCGCGCGCGCGGCAGGCTGAGCGCTGTCCGATGGCCACCATGCCCACGCCCGTCCCTTCCGCGGCTGAACTGGCGGCGCAAGCCGACCTCGCGCTGCGCGCGTCGCCTGTGCCTTCGCCGTGCCGCAACATTTGCCACATGGACCCGTTCAGCGGCTACTGCGCAGGTTGCCTGCGCACGATCGACGAAATCGCCGGCTGGTCCTCGGCCAGCGACGAAGACAAGCGCCACGTGTGGGCGCAACTGCCGCAGCGCGCCGCTTGGCTCGCGGGCGAGGAGGCATCCCCTTGAGCGAACCACCGGTCCCGCGGTTGCCGGCCACCATGCGCGTGTTCGAGCGCGGCTGGCTGTCGGCCAACAATATCCTGTTTGCCGATGGCGACGATACGGCGCTGGTCGACACCGGCTACGTCACCCACGCGCCGCAGACGGTAACGCTGGTGGCGGCGGCCCTGCAGGGCCGGCCGCTCGCGCGCGTGATCAATACCCATCTGCACTCCGACCACTGCGGCGGCAACGCCGCGCTGCAGGCGCGCTGGCAGCCGCGCACCGCGATCCCCGCGGCCGAGGCCGCAGCCGTTGCCGCGTGGGATACGGAGGCGCTCAGCTACAAGGCCACCGGCCAGGAGTGCGACCGTTTCACCTTCGACAGCGTGCTGAACGACGGCGACACGCTGCGCCTGGGCGGCATGGACTGGCAAGTGGTGGCCGCCCCCGGCCATGACCCGCACGCGGTGATGCTGTTCGCCCCGGCCGGGCGCATCCTGATTTCCGGCGACGCGCTGTGGGAGAACGGCTTTGGCGTGATCTTCCCCGAGCTCGACGGCGAAAGCGGCTTTGCCGAGCAGGCGGCGGTGCTGGAGCGCATCGCGCAACTGGACGTGCGGCTGGTGATTCCCGGCCACGGCCGGATGTTCACCGACGTGGCGGCGGCGCTCGAACGCGCGCGAGGGCGCCTGGGCTACCTGAGCGCCGATCCCGCACGCAATGCCAGCCATGCGGTCAAGGTGCTGGTGAAATTCAAGCTGCTGGAACAGCAGCGCATGACGCAGGAGGCGCTGGTGGCATGGATGGAGGCCGCGCCGCTGATGGTGCGCATGCGCGAGCGCTTCATGCCGGGGCAGGCGATGGCCGAGATCTGCGCGCAGACCGTGCGCGCGCTGGCGGGAGTGAAGGCGCTGGCGGTGGAGGGGGAGTGGGTGGTGAACCGGGATTGAGTGCTAGTGCCCCGCCGGTTTGCTCCCCTCTCCCGCGTGCGGGAGAGGGGCAGGGGGTGAGGGCAGGGGGTGGCATACCGACAAGCCTGACTTCGTCGACGCGCCCGCCCTCACCCCAACCCTCTCCCGCAAGCGGGAGAGGGGGCACCCAGTTGGCGGCAAATGACGCCAGAGGTCATCATGCGTTGCCGCTTTGTATCCCTCAGAACGACGTCCTGAACCCCACCTTCACGCTGCGTCCGGCCAGCGGCGCGATATCCCGCAGGATCGACGCTGCATTGCGTGCATCCTGGTTGGTCAGGTTGTCGCCGCGCAGGTACACCAGCGTCTGCGTGCCCGCCACCTTGAACTTGTAGGTCAGCGCCAGGCTCAGCAGCGTATAGGCGTCGGTCGGCGTGTCGTTGCTTGGCACGCGGGTCTGTTTCGCGGCGTAGGTCACGTCGACGCGCGCGCCCCACGGGCCGGCACCATACACCAGGGCGCCGCCCAGCCGCAGCGGCGCGAGGCGCGGCAGCGGTTCGCCGGTATTGCGGTTCTCGCCGCGCACGTAATCGGCGCGCGCCTCGAAGTCAAGCGTGTCGCTGGTGGTCAGCATTTTCTGCAGCAGCCGCGTCTTGCCTTCCGCCTCGAAGCCGTACAGCGTGGCCGGCACGCCCAGGTACTGGAATTCCGGCAGCGCACCCGGGCTGCCCGCGGCGACCACGTCGCCCGCGTCGTCGCGCGCGCGGCCGGTCGCGTTCAGCGCCAGGTAATTGGCAAAGCGGCTGTAGTAGCCCGACACGCCGGCGCTGTGCGCACCGGACTTGAAGCGCATGCCCAGGTCGATCGAGGTGGCCCGTTCCTTGTTGGCGTTGGGGTCGCCCAGCTCCCAGGCGCCGGTGGCCACGTGGGGGCCGTTGGCATACAGCTCGTAGAAGGTCGGCGCGCGTTCGGTGTACGACAGGTTGCTGGTCAGCGACCACAGCGGGTTGACCTTGTAGAGCAGGCCCGCCGAGGCGCTGGTGGCGTTGAAGCTGCGGCTGGCGTCGGTGAAACGGTCGTTGCCGTTGGCGCTGGCCTTGACGCTGCTGTGGTCCAGGCGCCCGCCCAGGTTCAGCTTGAGGTCGCCCGAGGCCGTCAGCGGCAGTTCCTCGAACACGAACAGCGCGGCATTGTCGGTGTTGGTGCTGGGCACGAATGCTTCGTCGCCCAGCGCCGAGAAGTCGGTATGGCCGAACTGCGTGCCGATCACGCCGGTCATGTTGCCGATCTTCGCGTGCCTGGCTTCGACGCGCGCATCCCAGCCCCGGTTCTTGAAGACCGTGCCGGTCTCGCCGTCCGCGATCTCCCGGTGCTCGTAGTCGGTGTAGCTGAACTTGCCCTTGACCGATTCAAACCAGCCGCCGGTGGTGCCGGCGAGGTTGCGCGCTTCGCCTTCCAGGGCAAAGCGGTCCTGGCGCATCTTCAGCCGCACGTCGTCCTCGGCGGGCGTGCCGTACTCGTTGCGGTAGGCGCTGTAGTTGGCGCCGACAAAGCCGTCGGCCCAGGTGTAGGAGCCACCCATCGAGCCGCCTTCCTGCTGTGCGCTGGTGTTGGGCAGGCGGCCATAGGCCTCGCTCTCGCCCGCGGGCAGCGGCTCGGCCGCGCGCAGGCGGTCGCTGCGCGCAAAGCCGGGGATGCGCAGGTCGCTGGTCTTGCGCGCGAAGGCGTCGGCATGCACGGCGAACCTGCCATTGCCGGCCTCGATCAGCGCGCTGGCGTTGCGCGCCTGGTCGCCGCCCGCGGTGGCGCTGGCATCGACTGCGCCGCCGATGCCTTCGATCGGCTCCTTGGGAATGCGGTTGTCGATCACATTGACCACGCCGCCAATGGCGTTGCCGCCGTACATCAGCGCCGCCGGGCCGCGCACCACCTCGATGCGCTCGGCCACCAGCGGGTCCACCGGCACGGCGTGGTCATAGGACAGCGTGGAGGCGTCGACCGTGGTGCCGCCGTTCTGCAGCACCTTGATGCGGTCGCCGTCCAGGCCGCGGATCACCGGCCGGTTGGCATTGGGGCCGAAATAGCTGGACGAGACTCCGGGCAGCTTGTCGAGCGTGTCGCCCAGCGTGCTGCCCTGGCGCACGGCCAGGGCGTCGCCGCCCAGGGTGGATACCGGCGCCACCATGTCATTGAGATCGCTGCCCAGCGGGTTGGCGGTGACGACGACTTCGCGCAGCGTGGCGGGGGCTGGCGGTGTGGCGGTGGCCGCGGCGGGTGCGGTATCGGTGGCAGGCGCCGTGGCGGTCTGTGCCAGCGCGGCGGGCGCCACCAAGGCTGTCGCCATGGCGGCGGTGAGGGAAGCGGCAAGGGCCGCCAGCGGGGTCAGGCGCGGTGCGCTGGTGGGTGCGGTGTAACGGTGTTTCTGGTTCTTCGACATGGCGCGCGGAGCGAGGCAATCGCAATCGGCCCGGCTGGCACGGCACTGCCTGGCACGGCGCCGGCCACCCGCGATGGGCGTGGCCGCGCAGCCGGAATGGGCAGGCGTTCAGCTCGGAATTGGTAAGGCCGGGGGCGCGGCGAGGGCCGCGTCCCGGATCAGGCGAGGGCGATGGCCGGCGCCGGCGGCGCGCGCGACTGGAAGGGGTGGGTAGCGGGCAGGTCGGGCCAGCGCCAGGCCAGGTTGGCCGGCTTGACCGGTTTGCCGAAGGCAAGCTGCGGCAACGGCAGCTTGCCGCACAGGGTGTCGGCAATGGTGGCGCCGTCGAACAGCACGCACGAGTGGCCGCTGAGCTTTTGCGCCAGCGGGTGCGGGTCGGTGTCGCTGGCCGAGGCGGCGTCGGCCGTTGTCATGGAGGCTACCGGCGCGAGCAGGCCGCCGTGCACGATGCGGTGGGTCAGCCCGGCATGCTGCGCCAGCAGCAGGCACAGCGCCAGCCACAGCGCGGACCAGAGGCCCGGGCCGTGCGCGCGCAGGCGGGCGAACCAGTCAGTGCGCATGCGGATGGCGGCCGTGGTTGCCATGATCGTGCCCGGGGTCGCCGCAGCCACAGTCATCGCCATGGTCGTGGCCATGGGCATGATCGTGGTCGTCGTCGAATTCGTCGACCCAGCCGGGGAAGGGGTCCGCATAGGTGGCCCAGGCTGCCGCGCCCGCGGACATCTCGGCATCGGTCAGCAGGCAGGCGTCGAGCCGGGCCTGCAGCGCTGCCTGGTTCAGGTCCAGGCCGGTCAGCACCAGTTCCTGGCGGCGGTCGCCGAAGGGCGCGGGGGCACCGCCGATCTGCATATCGGCTTCCACTTCGGCGCGCTCGGCGGTGTCGGCCGGCCATTCGGCCGGATCCAGCGCGGCCCACCACGCGCCGGCGCCGCCATGGCGGCACACGCCGCCCGACTGGTTCCAGTCGCCCGCGGTGTCCATGCGGCTGGCCAGCCAGAACAGGCCCCTGGAGCGCAGCACGCTGCCATGCTCGCGCAGCCATTCGGTATGGATCAGGTCGGCGAAGCGCTGCGGGTGGAACGGGCGGCGGCGGCGGTAGACCAGCATGGAGACGCCGCTGGCGCTGTCGGCGCTCACGGCCGGCACTTCGCCGCGCAACGCGGCAAGCCAGCCCGGCGCGTCAGCAGCGGCTTCAAAGTCGAAACGGCCGGTGCCCTGCACGCGCTCGGGCGGCACCTTGCCGAAGCTGGCCTCGACGATATCGGCGCGCGGGTTCAGCGCCTGCAGCACGGCGCGCAGGCGCGCCAGGTCGGCGGCGCTGGCGAGGTCGGCCTTGTTCAGCACGATCACGTCGCAGCATTCGACCTGCGCCACCAGCACTTCGGCCACGGTGCGGTCATCGTCCGGGCCCTGCGCCAGGCCGCGGTCGGCCAGGAACTCGGCCTCGTTGAGGTCGTGCAGGAAGGTGGCGGCATCGATCACCGTCACCAGTGTGTCTGCCTGCGCTGCCGCCTCGGGCCCGGCGCCGTGCTCGGCCTCGAACAGGAAAGCTTCGGCAATGGCCAGCGGCTCGTCCAGGCCGTCGGCTTCCACCAGCAGGGCGTCGAAGCGGCCTTCGGCGGCAAGCCGGGCGGTTTCGGCGAGCAGCGCCTCGGCCGACGGCAGCACCGTGGCCTCGCAGCCGGGCGGCAGCGGCGCCAGCGTTTGTCCATCCTGCGCGCCGCAGACCAGCACGCCGACACGGCCGCCGGCGCCATGCGCGAGCAGGTGGTTCAGCAGCGTGGTCTTGCCGGCGCCGGGGAAGCCGGACAACACGGTGACGGGCAGGCGATCAGCCATGGCAGGAAAGCAGGAAGGTTAAGACGCTAAGGGGGTCACAGCACGGCGCGCCCTGGGGCAGCGGCCCGTTGTTGCAACAAAGTTGCGAATTTACCAGAAAGGCCGGGTCGGCAACAACCGGACGAGTCTCAATGGTAGGCCGTGGCAGCGGCACGACAAAGCGTGCGCGGCCTGCTGCGGCGCGCCCGCCCACAAAAGCAAACGGCCCGGGTACCCGGGCCGTCACGTCACGCCTGCCGCGCCGGCGCTTCAGTCGCCGAACAGCTTCTGGCGCAGTTCGCGGCGTTGCTGGGCTTCCAGCGACAGCGTGGCCGTGGGACGGGCCAGCAGGCGCGGCACGCCGATCGGCTCGCCGGTTTCCTCGCACCAGCCGTAGTCGCCGGACTCGATGCGCTGCAGCGACTGCTCCACCTTCTTCAGCAGCTTGCGCTCGCGGTCGCGCGTGCGCAGTTCCAGCGCATGCTCTTCCTCGATGGTGGCGCGGTCGGCCGGATCCGGCACGATGACCGTTTCGCGCAGGTGTTCCGTGGTCTGGTCAGCGTTCTTAAGGATATCGTCGCGCAGCTGCTCAAGGCGGAGCTTGAAGAAGGCGAGCTGCGCTTCGTTCATGTAATCCTTGTCGCTCATCTTCAGGATTTCAGCTTCAGTCAGAAGTTTGTTGCTGCTCATGGTTGCTGCTGATTCTCTTGTTGATGCGGCCGGCGGCGTCTGGGTCCGCTCGGGTGCGCTGTCCGCGCGCTTGCGCGCCTCGGTTGTTTCACTCTGGCTGGCTGCAGTCTTGCTGCTTCGCGGGCCTCCCTTCGCTGCGCCCGCTTCGGCGTTCGCCGTACTGCCGCGGGGAGCGGGCGCGGCCTTCACAGGCTGCGCCTTGAGCGTCTCTGCCGCGGCACTACCTGTCTTGCTGCGGCTTTCTTTCGTCTTCGTTGCGGCTGTCATGGGGACACCTCTCTCTCGCGTCAGTCATTGACGGCGCGCGTCGGGGCACCCCAAGCGGAACAGGCGGTCTCCGCACGAAGCACTGCGACCGCACCTGCCGGCGGCCTGCCTCATGCTGACGACGACCGCCGCCCTGCAAGTCCACTGAACCAGGTGAATCGCGCCCGAGGCACAGCACAGCGGGTGCGTATTCCATCTGGCTCAGTGGACGCGATACTGGCAGCGGGAAAAAGGTGCGCCACCGGTATCAAATCCGGCCTATTGTACTTGAACAAATTTTTCCGAGATATGGGGAAAACCGGCTGGCGCTTCGGTATTTCCCCGGTACCCCGAACGGGGGACGGCCGCAAGGCGGTGTCTGGAGGGGCGCCGCCCATGGGGCGGCTGGCGCACTCAGGCCAGGCAGTTTTCCAGGCCCTTGAGGATGGCGTCGCGGGGCAGGTCCACGCCGATGAACACCATGCGCGTGCCCGGGGTCTCGTCATCCCACTTGGCGCCGATATCGCTGCCCATCAGCTGGTGGACCCCCTGGAACACCACTTTGCGGTCCACACCCTCCATATATAGTACGCCCTTGTAGCGCAACAGTTTTTCCCCATACACGGCCAGGATGCCGGACAGGAATTCCTCCAGCTTGCCGTAGTGGAAGGGCTTGTCGCTGCGGAAGACGAACGACGCGATGCGGTCGGTATGGTTGTGGTGATGGTGATGGTCGTGCGCGTGGCCATGGCCGTGGTCATGGTCATGGCCGCAGTCATCGCCGCAGTGCTCGCCGTGCTCATGGTCATGATCGTGCTCATGCTCGTCGACGCGCAGGAATTCCGGGTCGATCTCCAGCTTGGCGTTCAGGTTGAAGCCGCGCAGGTCGAAGATGGTGTCGATCGGCGCCTCGCCGAAGTTGACCAGGCGGATCGGCGCGCGCGGGTTCATGTGCAGCAGCCGGTGGCGCAACTCGGCCACGTCGGCTTCGGTCACCAGGTCGGACTTCGTGATGAAGATGGCGTCGGCAAAGCCCACCTGGCGCTGCGCCTCTTCCTGCTGGTCCAGTTGCAGGTGCGCGTGCTTGGCATCGACCAGCGTGATTACCGCGTCGAGCAGGTAGCGCGAGGCGATTTCCTCGTCCATGAAGAAGGTCTGCGCCACCGGGCCCGGGTTGGCCACGCCGGTGGTCTCGATCACCACGCGGTCAAAACCGATCTCGCCGGCGTCGCGGCGCGTCAGCAGCGTGGACAGGGCCTGCACCAGGTCGCCGCGGATGGTGCAGCAGATGCAGCCGTTGCTCATCTGCACGATCTGCTCGCGGCCGTCCTGCACCAGGATCTCGTTGTCGATGTTCTCTTCGCCGAACTCGTTTTCGATGACGGCGATCTTCATGCCGTGCTGCTCGTTCAGGATGCGCTTGAGCAGGGTGGTCTTGCCGCTGCCGAGGAAGCCGGTCAGGATCGTGACCGGAATCAGTTTGGACATTGTTGTTCTCCGGGTATGAGAGAAAGCTGATCAGTGAGCCGTTCAGTGCGAAGCGCCGCCGGGCGCGGCGGGCGTACGCTGGCCGCACTCGGCGCAGACGCCGTTCACGGTCAGTTCGACATGTTCGATGGCAAAGCCGCTGGGCACGCGCGGCGCGGCCGGCTGCACCGGGGCGCTGGCGTCGTCCAGGCAGAAGGTGCGGTCGCAGCGCGTGCAGTGGAAATGGCTGTGCTGGCGGTGCTCCTGCGCGCGCGCGGCCTCATGCTCGACCAGGCTGAAGCGGAATACGCGGTCGTTGCCGGCGCGCTTCTGCGCCACGCCCTGGTCCACCAGCCAGTCCAGCACGCGGTAGACGGTGACGCGGTCGATGGTCTCGCCCGCTTCGGGCAGGCGGTCGATCACGGCCTGGTGGGTCAGGGCCTCGTCGCTGCCGATCAGGCAGGCCAGGATGCACAGCCGCGGCTGGGTCACGCGCGCGCCCAAATGGCGCAGGCGTTCATGGGCGGCCGCCAGGGCCGCCGGGGTCGGGATTGCCGGTTCCGGCGCCGTGGCCGGCCGGTCCGGACTGGGACGGGTCATGGCCGGATTTAACCATAGGCCTACGGTTGATGCAATTCAGTTGCGTCAGCCGGGGCGGCAGTTTGCGCCTATGATCGGCACAGGACCACCCCAAAAGCGGAGACTACCCATGCTGAACGACGCCAGCGCGCTGCTGTTCCCGAATTTCGAGCCCTTCCGGCAGCACGTCGGCGAGGTCGAGATCGCCGGCGTGCGCGGCGGTTCGGGGCCGCCGCTGCTGCTGTTGCACGGCCACCCGCAGAGCCACCTGATCTGGCACCGGGTGGCGCCGGTGCTGGCCGACCACTTCACTGTGATCGCCACCGACCTGCGCGGCTACGGCAGCAGTTCGGCGCCGCCCGGCAATGCCGGTCATGAGCACTACAGCAAGCGCGCCATGGCACAGGACCAGGTGGCGCTGATGGCGGCCTTCGGCTTCAAGCAGTTCGCGCTGTGCGGGCACGACCGCGGCGCACGCGTCTCGCACCGGCTGTGCATGGACCATCCGGAGGCGGTCAGCCGCGCCATGCTGCTGGACATCGCGCCCACGCTGGCGATGTACGAGCGCACCAGCATGGCCTTTGCCGCCGCCTACTGGCACTGGTTCTTCCTGATCCAGCCGGCGCCGTTTCCCGAGACGCTGATCAATGCCGAGCCCGATTTCTACATTCAGAAACTGATGGGCCTGCGCCACGCGGGCCTGACACCGTTCGCCCCGGACGCCATGGCGGCCTACACGGCGGCGATGCGCGACCCGGCCCGCGTGCACGCCATGTGCGAGGACTACCGCGCCGCCGCCACCATCGACCTGGAGCACGACCGCGCCGACCGCGAGGCCGGGCGCAGGCTGGCGCTGCCGCTGCGCGTGCTGTGGGGCGAGCACGGCGTGGTGGCGCGCTGCTTCGAGCCGCTGGTGCTGTGGCAGGAGGTGGCCGCCGAGGTCAGCGGCCGCGCGCTGCCCTGCGGGCACTACATTCCGGAAGAGGCCGCCGAAGCGCTGCTCGAGGAAATGCTCGGTTTCTTCCGCTAAGCCGCGGCTCACAAACGCATCCCTTTGTAGCCGATCTCTGCCATATCTCCACGCTTTCCCGCCCTATGCGGCTGATTGCAGGCGGGTTAGCCCCTATACCTGCATATTGTCTGGTATTGCTAACATCAACCCCCTTCCTTGCCGTTTACGGCAGGGGAAGCGGAGCCGGCCGGCATGGTCCGGGAGCGCGGCCAGAAAGACCGCGCCAGAAGCGCCCCCGCACCAGCGGGGGCCGGGCCGGCGGCAACGCATTGCAGACGGGTATCACAGGGAACCAGGAGAAGAAAGCATGAAACGAGTGGCAAAGATGGTTGCGGCCGCGCTGGCAGTCAGCGCGATGGCCGTGGCGGCGGGCGCGTATGCCCAGGACTATCCGGGCGGCAAGCCGGTCTCGGCCGTGGTGCCGTTCGCGGCGGGCGGCCCCACCGACAAGGTCGCGCGCGAACTGACCGCGATCATGTCCAAGCATCTGGGCACGACCATCGTGATCGAAAACCTGGGCGGCGCCGGCGGCACCATCGGCGCCAAGAAGGTGGCTCAGTCCAAGAATGACGGCTACACCATCCTGATCCACCATATCGGCATGGCCACGGCGCCGGCGCTGTACCGCAACCTGGGCTTCGATCCGCTCAAGGACTTCGAGATGGTCGGCGAAATCGCCGACGTGCCGATGATCCTGGTCGGCAACAAGCAGCTGCCGCCGAACAACTTCAAGGACCTGCTGCCGTACATCAAGGCCAACGCCAGCAAGCTGTCCCTGGCCAATGCCGGCATCGGCTCGGCCTCGCACCTGTGCGGCCTGCTGTTCCAGAGCGCGATCCAGACCGAGCTGACCACCGTGCCGTACAAGGGTGCCGCGCCGGCACTGACCGATATCCTGGGCGGGCAGGTCAACCTGTTGTGTGACCAGACCACCAACCTCGCCGGCCATCTCAAGGCCAGCTCGGTCAAGTCGTACGCGGCCATGCAGGCGCGCCGCGTGGAAGCGTTCAAGGATGTCCCGACCGCGGCTGAGCAGGGCATGCCGGGCGTGGAAGTCAAGGTCTGGCACGCCATGTACGCGCCCAAGGGCACGCCCAAGCCGGTGATCGACAAGCTGTCCGCCGCGCTGCAGAAGGCCGTCGCCGACCCGACCTTCCGCGCCAAGATGGCCGAGCTGGGCGCCGAGGCCGTGCCGGCGCAGCGCGCCACGCCGGATTCGCTGCGCACCTACCTGAGCGCCGAGATCAACAAGTGGACCCCGGTGATCAAGAAGGCCGGCGTGTACGCCGACTGATCCATTGGGGTGATGCATGAGGCGCGCAGGCCGCAGGCCCGCGCGTTGCGGACAAGGGCCATGCGGCAGCGCATGGCCCTTCTTGTTTTCCGGCGGGGCGTCCGGCAGCCTGCCGGCAGGCGTCCTATATTGGGTCAGACCGGGCGGCGCTTCGCGGTGCACGCGAGAGGCCTTGAAACCGGCCGGGGGCGTCGCCAACTACGGTCCTGACATATTCACGGAAGCCACCATGGAACAGTATCACGGCACTACCATCGTCAGCGTCCGCCGCGGCAACCAGGTCGCACTGGGCGGTGATGGCCAGGTCACGCTCGGCAATATCGTGATGAAGGGCACCGCGCGCAAGGTGCGCCGCATCTACAACGGCAAGGTGCTGGTAGGGTTTGCCGGCAGCACGGCCGACGCCTTCTCGCTGCTGGACCGCTTCGAAGCCAAGCTGGAAAAGCACCAGGGCAATCTCACCCGCGCCGCGGTGGACCTCGCCAAGGACTGGCGTTCGGACCGCGCGCTGCGCCGGCTGGAGGCCATGCTGATCATCGCCGACCGCGACACCACGCTGGTCCTCACCGGCAACGGCGACGTGCTCGACCCCGAGGGCGGCATCGCCGCGATTGGCTCGGGCGGCGCATACGCGCAGTCGGCCGCCAAGGCGCTGATCGAGAACACCGACCTGGCGCCCAGGGACGTGGTCGAGAAGTCGCTGGGCATCGCCGGCGAGCTCTGCATCTACACCAACACCAACTTCGTCATCGAGACGCTGGAATAGGCGAAGGCCGGCCCTCCGGCCTGCAAGCCTGCCGCCCCCACTGAACGGATACCATGTCGCACACCATGACCCCGTCGGAAATCGTTTCCGAGCTCGACAAGCACATCATCGGCCAGAACAAGGCCAAGAAAGCCGTGGCGGTGGCGCTGCGCAACCGCTGGCGCCGCCAGCAGGTGGCCGAGCCCCTGCGCCAGGAAATCACCCCCAAGAACATCCTGATGATCGGCCCGACCGGCGTCGGCAAGACCGAGATCGCGCGCCGCCTGGCCAAGCTGGCCGACGCGCCCTTCATCAAGATCGAAGCCACCAAGTTCACCGAGGTGGGCTACGTCGGCCGCGACGTCGACACCATCGTGCGCGACCTGGCCGAGATGGCGATCAAGCAGACGCGCGAATCCGAGATGAAGAAGGTGCGCACCAAGGCCGAAGACGCGGCCGAGGACCGCCTGCTCGACGTGCTGCTGCCGCCGCCGCGCGATATCGGATTCTCGCAGCCGGAAGAGAAGGATTCCAATACCCGCCAGGTGTTCCGCAAGAAGCTGCGCGAAGGCCAGCTCGACGACAAGGACATCGAGCTGGAACTCTCCGCCGGCATGCCGAGCATGGACATCATGGGCCCGCCGGGCATGGAAGACATGACCGAGCAGATCCGCACCATGTTTGCCGGGCTGGGCCAGGGCAAGAAGGCGCGCCGCAAGATGAAGGTCAGGGAAGCCTTCAAGCTGCTGATCGACGAAGAGGCCGCCAAGCTCGTCAACGACGAGGAGCTCAAGCACAAGGCCATCGCCAATGTCGAGCAGAACGGCATCGTGTTCCTGGACGAGATCGACAAGATCGCCAGCCGCAGCGAAATCGGCGGCGGCGAGGTCTCGCGCCAGGGCGTGCAGCGCGACCTGCTGCCGCTGGTGGAAGGCACCACGGTGAGCACCAAGTACGGCATGATCAAGACCGACCACATCCTGTTCATTGCCTCGGGCGCGTTCCACCTGTCCAAGCCGAGCGACCTGATTCCCGAGCTGCAGGGCCGCTTCCCGATCCGGGTTGAACTGGATTCGCTGTCCGTGCAGGACTTCGAGGCCATCCTGACGCAGACCGATGCCAGCCTGACCAAGCAGTACCAGGCGCTGCTGAGCACCGAAGCGGTCAACCTGGTGTTCGCGCCGGACGGCATCCGCCGGCTGGCCGAGATCGCCTTCTCGGTCAACGAGAAGGTCGAGAACATCGGCGCGCGCCGCCTGTACACGGTGATGGAGCGGCTGCTGGAGGACCTGTCCTTCCACGCCACCCGATCGTCGGGCGAGACCGTGACGATCGATGCGGCGTATGTCGACGAGCGTCTGGGCGACCTCGCCGGCAATGAGGACCTGTCGCGCTACGTGTTGTAAAGCCAGCGCGAAGAGCAGAGCGGTTTTGGGTGGACCCAAGCCGCCCGACCTAGCCTAAGCAAGGTGTTCTCCCTCTTCCCTCATGGGGAGAGGGCCGGGGTGAGGGGTGGTTTAGCTAGGAACCACAAGAAGCGGGGCCAACGGTTTTTTCCAGCACGGCGGCTTCGGCACATGCCCGCCCTCACCCCCGGCCCCTCTCCCGCACGCGGGGCGCAAACCAGCAGCATGCAGAAGGAGGGCGCACCACGGTGCGCCTTTTTCATGTCAGTGCGTTTCCACCTGCCACACCCCGGTAACCCTCGTAAGCATTGGTAAGCGCGCTGGCGCAGCCCTGCCGGGCGATGCGACCCTTGCGCACCTTGACGGTCGATTGACCGGTGCGGGAGCCACCGCATCCCCATCAACTCACTGGCAGGAGAAATCAGATGGTCATCTACAAGACCCGCCGGGTTGTGCTCACCACGGGCGGCCTGCTGGCCGCGCTGGCCGCGGCGACTGCGTTCCTGTGCATCCGCCCGGCCATCCCGGCCGCCGAAGCGGCGCAATCGGGCACCATCGGCGCGGCTGCTGCCGCGGCGGCGGCGCTGGCGCTGGATTCGGGCGCGCTGGTCACGCTGGCGGACCGCCATGCCGGCGATGCCATGCGCGTCGCCGAAGACGGCACGGGGCCGGACGGTGCCGAGGGCCTGGACTGGGACTACGTGCAGCTGCGCCTGTAACCGGGTGCCATCCGGCAGCAAGGTTCAGCGCGACACCGGCCGCTTGCCCAGCTTGCGCTGCAAGGTGCGCCGGTGCATGTTCAGCGCCCGCGCCGTGGCCGAGATATTGCCGCCGTGCTCGGCCAGCACGCGCTGGATATGCTCCCATTCCAGCCGGGCCACCGACAGCGGCACCGGTTCTTCCAGCGCGGCCTGCGCCGCATCTTCAGACACGCCCGCCATCAGCGCGGTCAGGATCGAATCGACATTGGCCGGCTTGGCCAGGTATTCGTCCGCGCCTTGCTTGACCGCCGCCACCGCGGTGGCAATGCTGGCATAGCCGGTCAGGATCAGGATGCGCGCGTCGGGCAGGGCCTGGCGCAGCGGCGACACCAGCTGCAGCCCCGATTCGGCGGGCGCGGTGCTGCCGGCTTCCGGCGGCGGCTCCAGGTGCAGGTCCAGGGTGACGTAGGCAAACTCGGTGCGCGCTGCCAGCGCGAGCGCGCTGCGGCAGTCGTGCGCCACCTCCACGGCATAGCCGCGGCGCGTGAGCGCGCGCGCCAGCGTGCCGGCAAAGACTTCGTCGTCGTCGATGACCAGGAAGGGCGTGCCAGCCGGTGCGGTGGCTTCGGGTACCGGGGTATGGGTGTCGGTCATGGGGTGGATTGCGCGGTGGCGGCGGTGGCCGCGGATGCGGAAAAGGTGGAGAGCGCGGGCAGGCGCAGCTCGGCGATGGTGCCGCCGCCGGGGCGGTCATGCCAGGCCAGTTCGCCGCCCATCTGCCGGGCGGCGCTTTGCGCCAGGTACAGGCCGATGCCCTGGCCGCCGTGCTGGCTGGCCACCGGGGTTTCGCCCAGCTGGCCGCGCAGCGCTTCGGGAATGCCGTCGCCGAGATCGGCGACGCGGAATGACAGCCACGGCGCGGCATTGCCCGGCGCCATGGCGATCTGCAGCTGCAGCGGCTGCGTGCCGCGGCCGGCGGCCTGCTGGCTGCGCGCGGCGTTGTCCAGCAGGATGGTCAGGATCTGGCCTACGCGCGCGGTTTCCACCGCCTGCGCGCCGGCGCCCGGCGTGGCGATGGCCTGCAGGCTGGCATTGGGGTGGCGCAGCTGCCAGCGCTCGGCAAAGGCCGGCAGCCAGCCGTCGATGCGCTGCGGCGCCAGCGTGGCCGGGTCTTCGCGCAGCCGCGCCAGCGTTGAGCGGCACAGCGCCAGCTGCTGTTCCATGGTCTGCAGGTCGGGCAGGTAGGCGTGGATCGCGGTGGCGCCGCGGCCTGGCTCGGACGCATCGGCACGCAGCTCGCCGGCGATGACCGCCAGCGTGGCCAGCGGCGTGCCGATCTCATGCGCGACCGCGGCCGCCTGGCCGTTCAGGTCTTCCACGCGCGCTTCGCGCAACAACTGCTCGCGCGCCAGGTTCAGCTGCGCCTCGCGCTGGCGCAGCACGCCGGACAGGCGCGCCACGAACAGCGCGATCATCACCGCGCTGGCGACAAAGTTCAGCCACATGCCGGCCAGGTGGTAGTTCACCGCGTTGTCCGGGTTGTGCAGGTCCAGCGGCACATATTCGATCAGCAGCACCGTGTAGCAGGCCAGCGCATACAGCGCCAGCGCAATCACCTGGCGCCACGGCAGGATGGCGGCGGCAATGGCGAGCCCCGGCAGGTAGAACGAGACGAACGGGTTGGTTGCGCCGCCGGTGTAGAACAGGATGGCCGAGAGCGCCGTCAGGTCCACCAGCAGCTGCCCCATCAGTTCGGCCTCGGCGGGGGCGCTGTTGCGCCGCGTGTGCTGGCGCAGGCGCAGGCCGGTCAGCAGGTTGAACAGCGCCTGCAGCCCGAACACCACCAGAAGCGGCCCGTAAGGCAGGCGGATGCCGGCGATGGGTTCGCAGCACAGCACCGTCAGCGCCTGGCCGGCCAGCAGCGCCCAGCGCAGCCAGAACAGCCGGCGCAGCGTCACCTGGCCATGGCGGGCGGAGGGGGCGGCCGGCATTGGCGACAGGAACGGGAGGTCGGGCAAGCGGGTCACAGCGGCGGCGGTGGTCATGGCGCGAGTGTATCAATGCGGCCGCGGGGCACCGGTGCGTGCGACACCTTGCCGCATTGGCGCGGCGCCGCTCGGCCTGCCAGACTAGTCGGCTGCCTGCTGCGCGGCAGCCATGCCAGGCGCATGCACGGGCCGGCATGCCATGGTCTAATGTCTGCTTTCAGGAGAGCCTTTCATGCAAGCCAAATTCCGCTCGGCCACGCTGGCCGCGTCGATCGCCCTCGCCGCCGCGCTGGCATCCGGCGCCGCATTGGCCCAGGTCGATGTCAGCAAGGCCTGGGTGCGCGGCACGGTGCCGACCCAGACCGCTTCCGGCGCCTTCATGGTGCTGCATGCGCACGAGAACGCGAAGCTGGTCGGCGTGTCGTCGCCGGTGGCCACGGCCGAGCTGCACGAGATGAAGATGGAAGGCAATGTGATGCGCATGCGCCAGGTCAAGTCGCTGGACCTGCCCGGGATGCAGGACGTCGAACTGAAGCCGGGCGGCTACCACGTGATGCTGATGGGCCTGAAGTCGCAGCTCAAGGCGGGCGACACCGTGCCCATCACGCTGAAGATCGAGCAGGGCGGCAAGGTGATCGAGCAGAAGGTCACGGCCGAAGTGCGCGACATGGTGCCGGCTGCCGCCAGCGGCAGCCACGGCGACCACAAGCACTGACCGGTCTGGCCGCCAGCGCGGGGCGGATCCCATCCGACATCATGGCCAACAAGCAGCACGGTACCCGGCAGAAGCTGGTCTTTCGCGGCCAGGCGGGGGCCGGCAAGCCACCTGCCAGCCCCGCGCCGCGGCGTGAGTCACGGCCGCCGGCGCCGGCCAAACCAGCGGTGCGCCGTCAGCCGCGCAAGCTGATCGGTTCTTCCGATTCCTGACTGGCCGCCGCGGCCAGCACGCGCTCGCGCAGCCAGGTGAGGGCGGGATCGGCCTCGGTGCGCTCGTGCCAGATCATGCTGAAGGTGAAATCGTCCAGCGCAAACGGCGGCGCGAACACGGCGTAGCGCGGATCTTCTGCCAGCGCGGCCAGGCTGCGCCGCGCCGTGGTCAGCACCAGGTTGGTCCCCGCGATCAGTGCCGGCGCCACGCTCCAGTGCGGCACCACGCAGGCGATCTTGCGCCGCCCCCCCAGCCTGGCCACGGCGGTGTCGATCGCGTCCATGCGCTCGCTGTGCGTGGCGACCAGCACGTGCGAGCGCGCCAGGTAGGCCACCTGGTCGAGCCGGCCGGTGTCGCGCACGGTGGCGGCATCCACCGCGCACGCATAGCCCTCGCGGAACAGCTCGGCCGACTTCACGTCTTCCGGCTGTTGGGTGAACACCCCCAGCGCCATGTCGATCTCGCCGTCGGCCACCTGCGCGGTCATGCCTTCGCGGCTGGCCTGCGACACCACCAGGTCGATATTGGGCGCGGCCTTGCGCACCGCGCGCAGCAGCCGCGGCAGCACCACCAGCGCGCCGTAGTCGGACATCGCCAGCCGGAAGCTGCGCCGCGCGGTGGCCGGCTGGAAGCCGCCGGGCCCCAGCAGGATGCGCACCTGCGCCAGCGCCTCGGCCAGCGGGCCGGAGAGCTCGTGCGCACGCGCGCTCAGCACCAGGCCGCCCTTGCCCCGCACCAGGATGGGATCGTCGAGCAGCTGCCGCAGCCGCCCGAGCGCGTGGCTGACCGCCGGCTGGCTCAGGTGCAGCCGCAGCGCGGCGCGGGAGATATGGCGCTCGGCCAGCAGTGCTTCCAGCACCACCAGCAGGTTGAGGTCGATTCCGCGTAGGCTATTCATTCGGCGAATAATAAACGTACGAAAGCAGAATTGGAAATTCGCATTGCGATATTTCAAACTGTTGGCATCGCATCTTGCCCTATGGAACGCGCTATGTCAGGCACCGAGCTGCAGTGCGACGGCGCCGGCGGCACCTCAGCCAGCGGCGGCATCGGGGGCCTGAGCCGCTTGGCGGCGCGCCGCCAGGCAGGCGGGGCACAGACAGTGCTGGCCCGGCACGATCTGCCGCGCCGGCAGCAGCTGCTGGCTGGCGCACCAGCATTCCGGCAGCCCTGCCACGTAGCCGCAGACAAAGCCCGCGCCGCAGTGGCTGCAATGCTCGACCGGGCGCACCTGGCCAGTCAGCACGGCCGAGGCGTCGCTCATGGGCGGCTCCCGGGTGCTGGCGGGAAGGCGGGGGTTCGGGCCGGCGGCATGCGGTTGGCGTCAGGCATGAGGGTCAGGACTGGGGAACTGCTGCGCCAGGGTGCAAGCCAAACGGTTCAGGCGACAGCGCTGTTGCGCGGACGGAACGCCGGCCCGCTGCCTGGTGCCCCGTGGGGCGCTTGCAGGCCGCTCGCGGGCCATTCACGGCGCCGGGTTCGGCCGGCGGACTCGCGCCCCGCGCGGTTTCTTGTAAAATCGGCGCCTGCCGTGGCCGGATGGCGCACTTTCGGGCGATCCCCGTTGGTTACCGCCAGCTACGCGGCCGATTAGCCATCATACCTGTTGATTCTCACGGATGTCCCCCATGAACGCCGACAACCCCGGGCCTGCCGCAACCACGGTGGCCGCCATTGCTCCCGCGCTGAAAGCCGAGATCCTCGCCGAGGCCCTGCCGTATATCCGCAAGTTCCACGGCAAGACCATCGTGGTCAAGTACGGCGGCAATGCCATGACCGAAGAGAAGCTCAAGCACGGCTTCGCGCGCGACGTGATCTTGCTGAAGCTGGTCGGCATGAATCCGGTGGTGGTGCACGGCGGCGGCCCGCAGATCGACGAGGCGCTGAAGAAAGTCGGCAAGGTCGGCACCTTCGTGCAGGGCATGCGCGTCACCGACGAAGAGACCATGGAAGTGGTCGAATGGGTGCTGGGCGGTGAAGTCCAGCAGGACATCGTGATGCTGATCAACCAGTACGGCGGCCAGGCCGTGGGCCTGACCGGCAAGGACGGCGGCCTGATCCGCGCCAAGCGCCTGCAGATGCCCGACCGCGAGAACCCGGGCGCCTTTATCGATATCGGCTACGTCGGCGATATCGAGGCGATCAACCCGGCGGTGGTCAAGGCGCTGCAGGACGACGCCTTCATCCCGGTGATCTCGCCGATCGGCTTCTCCGACGACGGCCAGGCCTACAACATCAACGCCGACGTGGTCGCCGGCAAGATGGCCGAGATCCTGAAGGCCGAGAAGCTGGTGATGATGACCAACATCCCGGGCGTGATGGACAAGAAGGGCAACCTGCTCACCGACCTGTCCGCGCGCGAGATCGAAGAGCTGTTCGCCGACGGCACCATCTCGGGCGGCATGCTGCCGAAGATCTCGTCGGCGCTGGACGCGGCCAAGAGCGGCGTGCATTCGGTGCACATCGTCGACGGCCGCATCGAGCATTCGCTGCTGCTGGAAATCCTGACCGAGCAGGCCTTCGGCACCATGATCCGCTCGCACTGAGCGGAGCCCCGGGGCGGCGCCGGCCAAGGCCAGCCGCCCCGGCACATCCCATCATTCTCCGAGTTGCCCGGCGTGCCTTCCAGTCTTGCTCATCCGCGCCGTGTCCGCGCTCGCCTCTGCCGCCGCCCCGCTGGCAATACCTCCGGCGGCACCGTCTGGCTGTTCGATCTCGACAACACGCTGCACGACGCCTCGCACGCGATCTTCCCGGCGATCAACCGGCTGATGACCGCCTACGTGGCGCGCGTGCTTGGCTGCGACGAGGCCAGCGCCAGCCGCGTGCGCGTGGACTACTGGCAGCGCTATGGCGCCACGCTGCTCGGCATGATCCGGCACCACGGCGTGGACCCGGCCGACTTCCTGCGCGCCGCGCATGAATTCCCGGCGCTGGCCGACATGGTGCGGGTGCGGCGCGGGCTTGCCGCGCACCTGCGGCGCCTGCCCGGGCGCAAGATCCTGGTCACCAACGCCCCGCAGGACTACGCGCGCGCGGTGCTGGAGATCGCCGGCATCCGGCGTTGCTTCGAGCGCGTGGTGGCGATCGAGCAGATGTGGGTGCATGGCCACCTGCGGCCCAAGCCCGACCGCCGCATGCTGCGCCGGCTGCTGGCGCAGGCGCGCGTCGCGCCGCATCGCGCGGTGCTGGTGGAAGACACGGTGTCGCACCTCAAGCGCTACGCGGGCACCGGCATCCGTACCGCTTGGGTGACGGGCTACCTGCGCACGATCGCGCCATCGCGCCCGCACGACGTGCCTGCCGGATCCACCGCGATCCGCGACGACGGCAGCCGGCGCGATGCCGCGGTACGCTCGACGCTGGACGCGGAGGACCGGCGCCATGTCGGCCACGCCGCGCAGGAACAGTCGGTTACGCTGGTGGCCGCCGAGTCCCAGGCGCCGCAGGCACAGCCCGACAACGTGCCGCGCGTGCGCGCCCGCGTGCCGAACCGCCCGGCCTATGTGGACATAAAAGTACAATCGATGCATCAACTCCAACGACGAATGCGGAGAATCGGGTCATGACGCAAAGCAACGGGCGCGAGCCAGGGGCGGTCATTTCAGGCAGTGCGCAGGAGGCGCAGGACGCTGACCGGCAGCCGGCCGCGCCGGTGCGCAAGCGCCCGCGTCCGGGCGAGCGCCGCGTGCAGATCCTGCAGACGCTGGCCACCATGCTGGAGCACCCGCGCGGGGAGAAGATCACCACCGCCGCGCTGGCCGCGCGCCTGAGCGTGTCCGAGGCGGCGCTGTACCGGCATTTCGCCAGCAAGGCGCAGATGTACGAGGGCCTGATCGGCTTTATCGAGCAGACCGTGTTCGGCCTGATCAACCAGATCACCGACAAGGAAGAGCACGGCCTGCGCCAGGCCCACGCGATCGTGCGCATGCTGCTGTCGTTTGCCGAGAAAAACCCGGGCATGACGCGCGTGCTGACCGGCGAGGCGCTGGTGGGCGAGCATGAACGCCTGCAGGAGCGCATCAACCATTTGGTGGACCGCATCGAGGCGTCGCTGCGCCAGTGCCTGAAGATGGCGGTGACGCAGGCCGCCTTCCCGGCGGATGCCGATATCCCCGCGCGTGCCGCGCTGATCATGGCGGCGGTGCAGGGCCAGTGGCACCGCTATGCCAAGAGCGGCTTCCGCAAGTCGCCTTTGGACCATGCCGAGACGCACCTGCGGGTCTTGCTGGGCTAAGAACCCATTTGGCTTCTAATTCAACTTGCCGGGCCGATTGCTCTATAATTGCCCGGTCGCGCCGATTTGATGACTGGCTTGCGGGCGCGCGGCAGCCACGGGACCACGGTCCGGGGGCTTGCCACTATAAATGCGGCTAAAGAGGTTGGGTCGGCGCCCCATGCCACCACGGCAGTGGATGGCGCCGGCACGCGGAATCCCGCAAGGAATCCAGCGAATCCCGACTTGGCTGCGACGCTTGATACGCAAATGCCGGTCGGGTTTTTTTATGCCCGTTCGCCACGGGCCGGATTCCATGACTGATGTCGCCCTGCCGACCGCCGCGCCTGCCGCGTTTGACCTGCCGCCCGATTCGGTCGGCGTGGTCGCGCCGCAGCGCATGCACTTTGCCGAGCCGCTCAAGCTGCGCAACGGCTCGTCCATTGCCGGCTACGACCTGATGGTCGAGACCTATGGCACGCTCAATGCGGCCCGCTCCAACGCGGTGCTGGTGTGCCACGCGCTCAATGCCTCGCACCATGTGGCGGGCGTCTATGCCGAAGACCCGCGCGATGTGGGCTGGTGGGACAACATGGTCGGTCCCGGCAAGCCGCTCGATACCAACCGCTTCTTTGTCATCGGCGTGAACAACCTGGGCTCGTGCTTCGGCTCGACCGGGCCGATGAGCACCAACCCGGCCACCGGCGCGCCCTATGGCGCTGCGTTCCCGGTGGTGACGGTGGAAGACTGGGTCAATGCGCAGGCGCGCGTGGCCGATGCGTTCGGCATCACGCAGTTCGCCGCAGTCATGGGCGGCAGCCTCGGCGGCATGCAGGCGGTGGCCTGGAGCCTGATGTACCCGGAGCGCCTGCGCCACTGCATCGTGGTCGCGTCCACGCCCAAGCTGTCGGCGCAGAACATCGCCTTCAACGAGGTCGCGCGCAGCGCCATTCTGTCCGACCCCGACTTCCACGGCGGCAACTACTACGCGCATGGCGTCAAGCCCAAGCGCGGCCTGCGCGTGGCGCGCATGATCGGCCATATCACCTACCTGTCGGACGAGGACATGGCCGAGAAATTCGGCCGCGAACTGAAGAGCGAGGACATCCGCTTCTCGTTCGATGTCGAGTTCCAGGTGGAAAGCTACCTGCGCTACCAGGGCGACAAGTTCGCCGAGTACTTCGACGCCAATACCTACCTGCTGATCACGCGCGCGCTCGACTACTTCGATCCGGCGCTGGCCTACGGCGGCGACCTGACGCGTGCGATGGCGCAGACCCGGGCGAGCTTCCTGGTGGCCAGCTTCGGCACCGACTGGCGCTTTGCGCCGAGCCGCAGCCGCGAGCTGGTCAAGGCGCTGCTGGACAACAAGCGCCCGGTCTCGTACGCCGAGATCGACGCGCCGCACGGCCACGATGCCTTCCTGCTCGACGACCCGCGCTATCACAACCTGATGCGCGCCTACTACGACCGCATCGCTGAGGAGATCGGCGCATGAACGCCCCGGCCAATCCCAATATCCTGGCGCTGCGCCCCGACTTCCGCGCGATCGCGCGCTGGATCGAACCCAATTCGACCGTGCTCGACCTCGGCTGCGGCGACGGCAGCCTGCTGCGAGTGCTGCAGGACGAGCTCGACGTGCAGGCCTACGGCATCGAGATCCGCGACGAAGGCGTGCTGGCGTGCGCGCAGAAGGGCGTGCATGTCATCCAGCAGAACCTGGAAGGCGGCCTCGCGCTGTTCGAGGACAAGAGCTTCGACACCGTGATCCTGTCGCAGACGCTGCAGACCATCCACAACACCGCGCAGGTGCTGCGCGACACGCTGCGGGTCGGGCGCGAGTGCATCGTGTCGTTCCCGAACTTCGGCTACTGGCCGCACCGGCTGTCGGTGTTCCGCGGCCGCATGCCGGTGTCGGAATCGCTGCCTTACCAGTGGTACAACACGCCCAACGTGCGCGTGCTGACCATCAGCGACTTCGAGGCGCTGGCGCCCAAGGTCGGGCTGCGCGTGATCGACCGCGTGGTGATGCACGAAGGCGTGACCGTCAACTGGGGCGGCAACTGGCGCGGCAGCCTGGCGGTGTACCGGGTCTGCGCGGCCTGAGCCGGGCCGCAATCGCCGCCTTCTAGCCGGGCAGCGCGCCGGCCTGGTACTGCACCGCAAATTCTCCCGACGGCGGGATCGGCTTGATGATGTCGATCAGCACGCCGTTCGGGTCGGCGGTGATGAAATGGCGCTGCCCGAAGGCCTCGTCGCGCAGCGGCAGCAGGATCGGCAGCCCGGCCGCCCGCAGACGGTCATGCACCGCATCCGGGTCCTCCACCTCGAAATTCAGCAGCAACCCCTTGGCGCACTGCCCGCGCGCCGGGGCGGGGATGGTCTCGTGGCTGCCATCCAGCACGGCCAGGTTGACCGAAGGCTCGTCCGCCAGTTGCAGGTGCACGTACCAGTCGCTGGTGAACAGCGCCATGAAGCCGAAATGCCGCTGGTAGAACGCGGCCGTGCCGGCAACGTTGCCGGTCATGATGACGGGGTAGTAGCTGGTGACCTTCATGGATGCTCCTTTATTATTGAGATACATACAGCCTGTATGTAAAACAATATTAAGATACAGGCTGTATGTATGCAAGGAGGCAAGGCGTGGCCCGATCCAACCGCGAACGTACCGAGGCAACCCGCCAGGCGCTGACCGATGCCGCGCGCGCATTGTTTGTCAGCCGGGGCTATGGCGAGACCTCGACCCCTGACGTCTGCGCCGCCGCCGGCATCACGCGGGGCGCGCTGTACCACCATTTCGCCGACAAGCGCGACCTGTTCCGGCACGTGCTGGCCGAGGAAGCCGCGGCAGTGGCCGCCGATATCGAGGCCGCCACGCCGGCCGGGCGAGACCCGGCCGATGCGCTGCTCAGCGGGGCGCAGGCCTACCTGGAGGCGATGACGGTGCCGGGCCGCACGCGCCTGCTGCTGGTGGAAGGGCCGGCCGCGCTGGGTTTGCGCGAGATGCTGGCGCTGGACGAAGCCAATGCCGCCCGCACCCTGCGCGAGGGGCTGGAAGCCTCGGGCGTGGACCCGCAGGGCGACGTGGCGCCGCTGCTGTCTGCGGCGTTCGACCGCGCCGCGCTGGAGATCGAGGCCGGGGCCGAGGCCGCACGCGTGCGCGACGCGATGCTGTGGCTGTTGCGCCAGGTCCTGGCGAAAGCGCCCGGCTGATCAGCGCGGTGAGTCGCCGGCGGTGCCGGCCAGGTGGTCGACAAAAGCGCGCACCTTGGGCGGAACGTGCCGCGTGGGCGTATAGACCGCGAAGACCGTGCCGATATAAGGCGGGCCAGATCGCCGGGCTGCAGATGGTGCTGGGCGTGGTCGCCAACCAGCTGGGCTGGAGCCTGCCGCTGTGGCGGCGGGCGCAAGGCTGATGCGGCGCCACGGAGCCAGAGGCTGGAGGCTTGCCGTATTGACCCGAACGCTGACTACGGTTAGTGTAGGCAGCAGATCGAACGATCGTGCTATTCACTGCATGCCAACAACCCACACCAGCCATGTCCATTGCGCCTCAGACTCAGACGGCCATTGCCGCCAGCCCGCTCCATCCCTTTGACGATGCGCTGGCGCTGGAGCGGGCCGGCGAACACCGTTTCCTGGGCCGTACCACGCCCGCATACTGGAACATGATCGGGCCGTTCGGCGGCATCACCGCCGCCACGCTGCTGCAGGCGGCGCTGGATCATCCGCAGCGCCTGGGCGACCCGGTTTCGCTGACCGTCAACTTTGCCGGGCCGATCGCCGAAGGGCCGTTCGAGATCGAGGCGCGCCCGGTGCGCACCAACCGCTCGACCCAGCACTGGACGCTGGAGCTGCGCCAGGGCGATGCCGTGGCCACCACCGCCACCGCCATGTTTGCGGTGCGGCGCGAGACCTGGACCTGCGGCGAAGCGGTGATGCCCGAAGTGCCGGCCGCCCACACCCTGCCGGCCATGAGCGGGTTTGCATCGGTGCGCTGGCTCAAGTCCTACGACATGCGTCCGGTGCGCGGCGCCAAGCCGACCGCCGAGGCCGGCACCGAGCATCCCGACAGCCTGACGCAGTTCTGGCTGCGCGACGCACCGGCGCGCACGCCGGACTTTGCCGCCGTGGCGGCCTGGGCCGACAGCTTCTACCCGCGCATCTTCCTCAAGCGCGCGGGCTTCGTGCCGGCCGGCACGGTGTCGATGACCACGTATTTCCATGCCGACGCAGCCACGCTGGCCGCGCTGGGCGACAGCCACGTGCTGGCCAGCGCGCAGGCGCAGGTGTTCAGGCAGGGCTTCTTCGACCAGCGCGCGCAGTTGTGGAGCGCGGCCGGCGAGTTGATCGCCAGCTCGCACCAGATCGTCTACTACAAGGAATAAGTCTGGCCGGGGTCAGGCGGTCGCTTCGCGCGCCTGGGCCTCGTAGCGGTGCACGGTGTGGCGCATCGCCCAGAGCAGGATCACGCCGGGCAGCGCCACCACCACGGTGCCCAGGTAGAACGGCGCCCAGCCCCAGGCCTCGACCATATAGCCCGAAGTGGGCCCCACATAGACCCGGCCCACCGACGCCAGCGCCGACAGCAGCGCGTACTGCGTGGCCGAGAACGAGCGGTTGCACAGCGTCATCAGCAGCGCGACGAAGGCCGCCGTGCCCATGCCGCCACACAGGTTCTCGACCGCAATGGTCGCCCCCATGGACCACAGGTGCGGCGGCGTCACCGCCAGGATCCAGTAACCGAGGTTCGACACCGCCTGCAGCACGCCGAACAGCATCAACGAGCGGTACAGGCCCAGGCGCACCATCAGCGTGCCGCCGAACAGCGCGCCGATGATGGTGGCGACCAGCCCCAGGGTCTTGTTGACGATGCCCACCTCGCCCGCGGAGAAGCCTACGCCGCGGATCAGGAAGGTGGTCGACAGGCTGCCGGCAAAGGCGTCGCCAAGCTTGTACAGCACGATCAGCAGCAGCAGCCACCATGCGCCCGGGCGTGCAAAGAAGTCGCGCAGCGGGCCCACCACCGCCTCTTCCAGCGAGCGCGGCACGCGGGCCGGCACGTCGGGCTCAGGCGCCCACAGTAGCGTGACGATGCCCACGCCCATCAGCCCGGCCATCAGCAGGTAGGTCTGCTGCCAGCCCAGCACGCGGTCGGCCAGCCACAGCGCCAGGCCGCCCGAGACCAGCATCGCCAGCCGGTAGCCCAGCACCTTGACCGCCGCGCCGGCGCCGCGCTCGGGCGGGCGCAGCACGTCGGTGCTGTAGGCGTCGAAAACGATGTCCTGCGAGGCCGACAGGAAGGCCACCAGCGTGGCCAGCGCCGCCAGTGTCCACAGCGCCTCGCGCGGCGGGCAGAAGGCCATGCCGGCGATGCCCAGCACCAGCCCGATCTGCGTCACCAGCAGCCAGCCGCGCCGGCGCCCCATCAGCGGCGGCGTGTAGCGGTCCATCAGCGGCGCCCACAGGAACTTGAAAATATAGGCCTGGCCGACCAGCGAGAAGAAGCCAATGGTCTTGATATCCAGGCCCTCGACCGTCATCCATGCCTGCAAGGTGCCCGACGTCAGCGCCAGCGGCAGCCCGGAGGCGAAGCCCAGCGCCAGCATGGCGCCGATGCGGCGGTTGCGGAAAATGTCTAGATAGGTCTGGAAATTCATGAATGGGGCAGCCGTATGCCGCCGCGCGGCTGCGCGGGTGCCGTGTATTATTGCATCACCTGTTTGCCCGCTCCCCGATTGCGCCCAAGGAATCGCACATGCTCCGCCGCCTGCAAGGTGTTCAGCGTCCCACCCGTCTCCGGCTGGCCCGTGCGCTGGCACTGGCCGCGGCAGCGTTGGCGCTCGGCTGGGGCCTGCCCGCGCAGGCACAGGACAGCGATGCCGGCGGCATCCGGCTGAATCCCGGCGGTTCGGCGGTGCGCACCATCGTGCCGGTCGAGGCCATCGAGCAGCAGGCCGCGCAGGAATACGAGCAACTCAAGCAGGAAGCCATCGCCAAGCATGCCCTTGCCGCCGACAACAACCCGCAGCTGATGCGCTTGCGCGCCATCGGCAAGCGCCTGCTGCCGCAGACCGCGCGCTGGAACGAACGCGCGCGGCAGTGGCAGTGGGAGATCAACCTGATCGGCTCCAAACAGGTCAATGCCTTCTGCATGCCCGGCGGCAAGATCGCCTTCTACACCGGGCTGCTCGACCAGCTCAAGCTGACCGACGAAGAGATCGCCATGGCGATGGGCCATGAGATCGCCCACGCGCTGCGCGAGCATGCGCGCGAGCGCGCCGCCAAGTCCGAGATCACCAACCTGGGCGCCAATGTGATCTCGCAGCTGTTCGGCTTTGGCAACCTTGGCAATATGGCGCTCGGCACCGGCGCCCACCTGCTGGCGCTGCGCTTCTCGCGCGCGGATGAGTCCGAGGCGGACCTGATCGGCATGGATATCGCCGCGCGCGCTGGCTACGATCCGCGCGCCGCGGTATCGCTGTGGCAGAAGATGGGCCAGGTCACGCAATCCGGCGCCGAGTTCCTGTCGACGCACCCTTCCGGGCGCAGCCGCATCGCCGACCTGGAAAAGCACCTGCCCGAGGTGCTGCCGCTGTATGCGCGCGCGACCAGCACCACGGTGGACAAGCTGCCGCCATACCGCGCCAATATGGCGGGGCTGGGCGGCGCGCCGGTGGACAGCGGCGACGACGACCGGCAAAAGCCGCTGCAGCGCTGAGCGGCCTGCGGGCGCAAAAGAAAGAAGCCGGCATTGCCGGCTTCTTTGCGTTCAGGAAGTGGCCCTGTCAGGCGCGCAGCCCCGTGGCCTCGTCGGCGCCCACATGCACGTTCATGCACTGCACCGCCGCGCCGGCCGCGCCCTTGCCCAGGTTGTCCAGGCGCGCCACCAGGTTCAGGCGCTCGGCATTGCCGAACACGAACAGGTCGACACGGTTGGTGTCGTTGTTGGCCTGCACATCGAAGAAACCGCCGTCGAGGTTGTCGGCGCTGTTGTACGGCATCACGCGCACGAACTGCTCGCCCTCATAGTGCTTGCGGTAGATCTCGACGATCTGCTCGGCGCTCACCTTGCGCGCCAGCCGGTCGGTGAACACGGGCACCGTGACCGCTAGGCCCTTCAGGAAATTGCCGACGATCGGGTTGAAGACCGGCGCCTGCGCCAGGCCGGCCTGCACGCGCATTTCCGGCAGGTGCTTGTGTTCCAGGCCCAGCGCGTACGGGCGCGGGCTGTCCAGCTTCGGGTTACCGCCGGCTTCGAACTCGGCAATCATCGACTTGCCGCCGCCGCTGTAGCCGGTCAGGGAGAACGCCGAAACCGGGTAGTCGGCCGGCAGCACGCCGGCGTCCACCAGCGGGCGCACCGCCAGCACGAAGGCGCTGGCGTGGCAGCCCGGCACCGCGATGCGCTTGCTGGCGCGGATCTTCTCGCGCTGGCCGCGCGCCAGCTCGGGCAGGCCGTAGGCCCAGCTGTCGCTGGTGCGGAACGCCGTGCTGGCGTCGATCACGCAGGTGTTGGGGTTGGTCACCAGCGATACCGCCTCGCGCGAGGCCACATCGGGCAGGCACAGGAAGGCGACGTCGGCGGCGTTCAGGAATCGTGCTCGTTCGGTCGGATCCTTGCGCTTGTCATCGGCAATGCGCAGCAGTTCCACGTCGGAACGACCGGAAAGATAGTCAAGCAGCCGGAGACCGGTGGTGCCTTCCTGACCATCGACGAACACTTTGAAAACCATGGCTGACTCACTCAATGGGGTGCGGGAATTGCCGCTGGGAATGCGAAACGTCCCCTGCCGCACGCGGTAGGGAACCTGCATTGTAGCGGGGATGGGGGCGGGTCGCAGGGGTTTGTACCAATGGGCGTATTGCGATTTCGCACAGTTCCGGGCTTGCAGGGTATAACCAAGTAGGTTAATTTCCATGGAAAAGGGGACGGCGCATTACCCGCTCTGGCGGGTCAGGGAGTTGATTGGAGCCAGGCGGGTGCGCGTGACCCGATGCGCGCGCGACGGCGCCACGGCACTCGGCTTTGACATGGCCGGACTGGCGCAGGTGGTCGCGGGCCTGAGCAGTGCCGACTTCTACAAGAGCATCACGGCCTACGCCGACCACACCGTGTGGCAGGACGTCTACCGCCCGGTGACACCGTACGGCGGGGTGTACCTGAAACTGACCGTGACTGAAGACCTGCTGGTCGTGTCGTTCAAGGCACGATGAAAGGAGCTGAGCAAAATGAAATGCCCCGTGTGCGGCGCGGCTGAACTGGTGGCCGACGTGCGCGATGTCGCCTACACCTACCGTGGCGAAACCACGGTCCTGGAATCCGTGCGCGGCGAGTTCTGCCCGGCATGTGGAGAATCCGTGACCGACTGGCACGAGAGCGACCGCGTCATGAAGCTGATGAACGCGTTCAACCGCCAGGTCAACGCCGCATTTATCGAGCCTTCCTACATCACTGGCGTGCGCAAGAAGCTCCGCCTCGATCAGCGCGAGGCCGCCGAGATCTTCGGCGGCGGGGTCAATGCCTTCTCGCGCTACGAGACCGGGCGGACCAAGCCGCCGCTGGCGCTGGTGAAGCTGCTCAAGCTGCTGGACCGCCACCCGGAACTGCTTGAAGAGGTCCGGGCGGCGTAGGCGCCGGACTCAGAGCGGGAAGTCGTAGTCGATCGACAGCGGCGCGTGGTCGCTGAACTTCTCGTCCTTGTAGATCGAGCACAGGTGCGCGGTGCCGGCGATCTTCGGCGTGGCCAGGTGGTAGTCGATGCGCCAGCCGACGTTCTTGGCGTAGGCCTGGCCGCGATTGCTCCACCAGGTGTACTGGTCGGGGCGCGGGTCCAGCTTGCGGAACACGTCGACATAGCCATGGGTGTCGAACAGTTCGCCGATCCAGGCGCGCTCTTCCGGCAGGAAGCCCGAGTTTTTCAGGTTGCCCTTCCAGTTCTTGATGTCGATTTCCTTGTGCGCGATGTTGACGTCGCCGCACAGCACGATCTCACGCCCGGAGGCCTTCAGCTGCAGCAGGTGCGGCAGGAAGGCCTCCATGAAGCGGAACTTGGCCTGCTGGCGTTCTTCGCCGCTGGAGCCGGACGGCACGTACACCGAGATCACCGCCAGGTGCGGGTACTGCACTTCCACATAGCGGCCTTCGTTGTCGAACTCGGGGATGCCGAAGCCGGTGACCACGCGCTCGGGCTTGTGGCGCGTGTACAGGCCTACGCCGCTATAGCCCTTCTTCTCGGCGTAATGGAAATAGCCGTGGTAGCCGTGTGGCGCAAGGAACGCTTCCGTCATGTCGGCGGCCTGCGCCTTCAGTTCCTGCACGCAGACCATGTCTGCGTCCTGCTTGCCCATCCAGTCGAAAAAGCCCTTCTTCGACGCGGAGCGGATGCCGTTGAGGTTGGCGCTGATAATCCGTAACATTCGGGGAAATTTTGAATTCAGAGAGAAATGATGACGCAGCAGAATCCGCCCGCGGGTACCGATCTCAGCCAGACCTTTATCCGCTTTGCGCTCGATGCCGGCGTGCTGTCGTTTGGCGAGTTCGTCACCAAGGCCGGCCGCAAATCGCCGTACTTCTTCAACGCCGGCCTGTTCAACCAGGGTGCGATGCTGGGCCAGGTGGCGCAATTCTATGCCAAAACCCTGCTGGCCTCGGGCGTGCAGTTCGACGTGCTGTTCGGACCGGCCTACAAGGGCATCACGCTGGCGTCGGCCACCGCGGTGGCGCTGGCGGGCATGGGACGTGACGTCGGCTTCGCCTACAACCGCAAGGAAGCCAAGGATCACGGCGAAGGCGGCACCCTGGTCGGGGCGAAGCTACAGGGCAAGGTGGTCATCATCGACGACGTGATTTCCGCCGGCACCTCGGTGCGCGAATCGGTGAACATGATCCGCGCCGCCGGCGCCGAGCCGGCCGCGGTGCTGATCGCGCTCGACCGCATGGAAAAGAGCGGCACCGCCGAGCAGGTCGGCACGCATTCCGCCGTGCAGGACGTGCAGCGCGAATTCGGCATCCCGGTGATCGCGATCGCCAGCCTGAAGGACCTGCTGGCCTACCTCGATGCCTCGCAGGACCCGGCTCTGGGCGCTTCGCGCGAGGCCGTGGCGGCCTATCGTCAGCGCTACGGCGTCTGAAACCGTTAAGGACGGCGGGCGCTGCCGGCCAGCGCCCATTCCACAATTTCGGCGTGCAGCGGACGGACGGCTGAGTTGCAGACGGGGAGGAAGCGCGGCGTGGCGGAAAAAGAGCGGCAGGAACGGGCAGGGCGGCAGGCGGCAACGCCATCCACAACCGCGGAATCGGCGGGCAACGGCGAGTCGCTGGCCGAGCGCGGCGCGCAGGCGCACCCGCGCAAGCCGGTGCGCCAGGCCGCCAAGGCCCCGGACCGGCCGGCGCACGAGGCCTATGCCGTGCGCGCGCTGGTGCTGCAGGGCGGGGGCGCACTTGGCGCCTACCAGGCCGGCGTGTACCAGGGCCTCGCTGAAGGCGGCATCTACCCGAACTGGGTCGCGGGCATCTCCATCGGCGCGCTGAACGCGGCCATCATTGCAGGCAATCCGCCGCAACGCCGGGTGGAGCAGCTGCGGGCGTTCTGGGAGTACATCTGCGCGCAGCCGTGGCTGCCAAGCCCGTCGTACACCTGGTTTGCCGACCATGCCGAAAGCTGGCCCGAGCCAATGCGGATCTGGTTCGATGGCCTGTATGCGGCGCGCGCGATGTTCGAAGGCCAGCGCGGCTTCTTCCAGCCGCGCAGCTGGCTGGAGCTGATGGCGCGTCACGAAGACCCGACCCGCGCCAGTTTCTACGACACCACGCCGCTGAAGGCGACGCTGGAGCGCTTTGCCGACTTCGACCTGATCAACCACCGTCCCGACCTGATGCGCGTCTCGGTGGGGGCGGTCAATGTGCGCACCGGCAATTTCGCGTACTTCGACAATACCCGCGACAAGCTCTGCCCCGAGCATTTCATGGCCTCGGGCGCGCTGCCGCCGGGGTTTGCGGCGGTGGAAATCGATGGCGAGTACTACTGGGACGGCGGGCTGGTGTCGAACACGCCGCTGGCCGAGGTGCTGACGGCGCAGCCGCGGCGCGATGCGCTGATCTTCCAGGTCGACCTGTGGAGCGCGCGCGGCAAGCTGCCGCACAACCTGGTCGACGTGGCCGAGCGCCAGAAGGACATCCAGTATTCCAGCCGCACGCGGGCCATCACCGACTACATGCGCGAGCAGCAGAACCTGCGCCGCATGCTCAACGAGGTGATGGCGCTGGTGCCGCCGTCAAAGCGCGACAACGACTGGTACCGCCGCGCGGCTGAGCAATCGTGCGATGCGCGCCGCAACGTGATCCAGCTGATCTACCGCGACAAGTCGTTCGAGAACCTGGCCAAGGACTATCAGTTCGGCCCGCTGACCATGCATGAGCACTGGACCAGCGGTCTGGAAGATATCCGCCGGACCCTGCGCCATCCGCAGTGGCTGGCCATGCCCAGCCTCGAGCACCCCTTCGTCACGCACGACGTGCACCGCGGCAATGGGGGCTGAGGGCGGCTGAGTGCGGCCGAGGCGCGCGGAACTCAGTCGACCCTGAGCTTGGCCAGTTCCGGCCGCGCCGGCGGATAGGCCGGCTTCAGATCCGCGAAGACCCTGGTCAGGATCTCGGCCACCATCAGGTTGCGGTGCGTCTTGGAATCGGCCGGCACCACGTACCACGGGCATTCGGGCGTGCTGGTCGCCATGATGGCGGCCTCGTAGGCATCCGCGTAGGCCTTCCAGTGCTTGCGCTCGGTCAGGTCGGTGGTGTCGAATTTCCAGTGCTTCTGCGGGTCCGCCAGGCGCGCTTCAAGCCGCGCCTTCTGCTCATCGCGGGAAATGTGCAGGAAGCACTTGACGATGGTGGTGCCGGTCTCGGTCAACATGGCCTCGAAGTCCCGGATCTGGCGCAAGCGCCGCTCGCATTCGGCGGCGTCGATCCAGTCGTGCACGCGCGTGATCAGCACGTCTTCATAGTGGCTGCGGTTGAAGACCACGATCTCGCCCGCCTTCGGCACCTGCAGGTGGACGCGCCACAGGTAGTCGCGTGCCAGTTCCTCCGGCGACGGGGCCTTGAAGCCGACCACGCGGATGCCCAGCGGATCGAAGCTGCGGAACACGCTGCGCACGGTGCCATCCTTGCCGCTGGTATCCATGCCCTGCAGCACCACCAGCAGCTTGCGGCGGTGCTCGGCATAGAAGATGTCCTGCTGCGCGTCCAGGGCGTTGCTCAGCTCGACGATGCGGGCAAGGTCTTCCTCTTTCTTGCCGCAGGACAGCGGCTTGCTGCCCGGGTCGAAGCCGGCAAGGCGGAATTGCTTGCCCGAGGTGATGCGGAAATCGTCCAGCGGCATGGGCGCTCCAATCGGTCTGACCTGCAGGATCAAGGGAATGGGCGCCCCCGCCAGGGCTCCGTTGCAACGGAGGCGGGGAGTGCGGAAAGGGGCGCGCAGCCCCTATGGTCAGGCCGGCAGGGCTGCCAGGTCAATGCTGCCTTCGAACACGGTGGTGGCCGGGCCGGTCATGCGCACCGGTTCAGCGGCGCCGTCCCAGGCAATGTTCAGCTCGCCGCCATGGGTGTGGACCCGCACCGGAGAGTCCAGCAGGCCGCGCCGGATGCCGGCCACCACGGCCGCGCAGGCGCCGGTGCCGCAGGCCAGGGTCTCGCCGGCGCCGCGCTCGTAGACGCGCAGGCGAATGGCGTGGCGGTCTTCGATCTGCATGAAGCCGGCGTTGACGCGGTTCGGGAAGGCGGGGTGGTATTCCACCACCGGGCCGTCCTGCAGGACCGGGAAGTTCTCCACGTCGGCCACCACCTGCACCGCGTGCGGGTTGCCCATCGACACCGCCGAGATCCATTCGGTGCGGCCGTTCACCTCCAGGCCGTACAGCGTGTCGGCGCCCTCGGTGCGGGTCGGCAGGCCCTGCGCGCGGAACGGCACGCGCGCCGGTTCCAGCTCGGGCGCGCCCATGTCCACCGTGACCTGGCCATCGTCCTGCAGCGTCAGCGTGATCACGCCGTTCATCACCTCCACGCGCACCGAGCGCTTGTCGGTCATGCCCTTGTCCGTGACAAAGCGCACGAAGCAGCGTGCGCCGTTGCCGCAGTGCTCCACCTCGCTGCCGTCGGCATTGACGATGCGGTAGCGGAAGTCGACGTCCGGTCGGCTCGGTTTCTCGACGATCAGGATCTGGTCTGCGCCCACGCCGAAATGCCGGCTGGCAAGGGCACGCCACTGCGCCGGGGTCAGGTCGATCTGCTGGTGGATGCCGTCGAGCACGACAAAGTCGTTGCCCGCGCCGTGCATCTTGGTGAACTGGAGTTTCATGGTGGCGATTGTAGCTGCGGCGCGCCGGACGCGCTGGACCTGCCTGGCGCGCTCAGTAGATCGCGGGCTCGCCCGGCATGCGGTTCTTGAAGCGCTTGTGCACCCAGTAGTACTCGGGCACGCGCGGGCGGATGCAGTCCTCGAAAAAGGCATTCATGCGGCGCGTGTCTTCCGTCACGCTCGCGCCCGGGTAGTGCTCCCAGGCCGGCAGCACGCGCAGCACATAGCCCTGGTAGTCGGGCAGCATTTCGGTGTAGATCGGCACCACCCTGGCCCCGGTCAGCCGCGCCAGCCGCGATACCGACGTCAGCGTCAGCGCCTGCGCGCCGAAGAACGGCACGAACTCCGAATCGCGCTCGCCGAAGTCCATGTCGGCGATCAGCTGCATCGCCTCGCCCTTCTTCAGGCCGCGCAGGATGTCGCGCGCGCTGTCGTTGCGCGAGATCATGTTGGCGCCGAAACGCCCGCGGGCGTGCTTGAGGAAGCCGTCGAAGAGGGCGTTCTTCTGTGTGGTGTAGAGCGAGGCGCCGGAGCGGCCGACATGCTCGCGCAGGTGGATGGTGAGGCGGATCGCGCCGGCTTCCACGCCCGACAGGTGCAGCGTCACCAGGATATGCGGGGTGCCATCCAGTGCCACCAGGTCGGCCTGGTCGTCGATCTGCACCCAGCGGCGCATCTGTGCCTCGCTGCCGGTCCAGAAGATGCCGCGCTCGGCAAAGCTGCGGAACAGGATGCGGAAGCTCTGGCGCGACAGCGCGTCGATCTCGGCCTCGGTGCGCTCCGGGAAGCACAGGCGCAAGTTGGCCTGCACCACGCGGCGCCGCTCGCTGGGCAAACGGTACAGCAGGCCGCCCAGCGCCTCGCCGAAGCGCGCGACGAAGGGGTACGGCAGTTTGCCCAGCACCGTCAGCAGGCCGATGCCGAGCCACGTGAACATACGGCTCATGAAATCGATTGATCAGTGGCCGGCTCGGTATCGTTGCCCGGGGTGCCTGCTCCGGCGGGTTGCTTGTAGCGGTTGTAGCCCCACAGGTACTGGGTGGGGGACAGGCTTACCAGTTCCTCGATGGTCCGGTTGATGGCCGCCGCGGCGGTGGCAGGATCGTCCGGCAGCATGCCGCCGCCGTTGATCACGCGCAGGTGGCCGCGATAGCCGGCGCCGCGCGGCAGGCGCTCGGCAAAGACCGCCACCACCGGCGCGCCGGTCAGCTGCTGCAGCCGGTGCACCAGCGCCATGGTATAGGCGGGCTTGCCGAAGAACGGCGCCCAGCTGCCTTCGCCGCCGCTGGGCACCTGGTCGGGCAGGATGCCCACCGCCTGGCCGCGCTTGAGCGCCTTCACCAGCATGCGCACGCCGCGCGGCGTGGCCGGCGCCATATGCATATTGGGGCGGGTGCGCATTTTCTCGATCCACTCGCGCAGCCAGGGCTGGTGCGGCGGCTTGAACAGCGCGGTGACCGGGCGATGCAGTGCGTGGGATTGCGGCAGCACTTCAAAGCAGCCCAGGTGCGGGGTCAGGATGATGATGCCCTTGCCGCGCGCCTGCAGCTTCCCGAGCTCTGGCCACAGGTAGTCGTCAAAGCCGTAGAGCTTCGCGCCGATCCTGCTGCGGCTCCAGAAGTAGGGCATCTCGATGATCATGCGCCCGGTCGAGCGGGCGGCTTCGTCGATCATCGCCTCCGTGGCATCAGGGAACGCCAGGCGGAAGTTGTCCCGCAGGCGCTGGCCATAGCGGCCCGGCAGACGTGCGATCAGCAGGCCGAGGGCGCCGCCCACGGCTTGCAGCAGCCGCAGGGGGAAACGGGAGATCAGCCAGAACAAAAAGGTCATCAGGCGCGAAAAACAGGTCTGTCGCGGGTCCGTGCCGGGAACAGACGCGCAAGGAGGCGTTTTTTTCGATGGAGGCATTCAGTTCCGCACGCCGCGTGCCGTCAACAGGGACCAGCACGGGCACAGCGCCCCGGCGTGCCGGCAAGTGTTGTACCGCGCCATTGGCGCGCTGCAACGAAGCCGGCAGGCGCGTATAATAGCGTGTATCGCCGAGTTAACTGACAACTTGCGGGGCGATGCGGCTCAAACCGGGCTGCCTGAAATACCGCTAAAGCGTCGCCGCCATGAACCCGAACAGGCTGGCACGCAATAGCCAACCTGGAGAATAAGTTCGTGGCAAACGACTTCCTTTTTACTTCGGAATCCGTCTCCGAAGGCCATCCCGACAAGGTCGCCGACCAGATTTCCGACGCCGTCCTGGACGCCATCCTGGCGCAGGACAAGTATGCGCGTGTGGCAGCTGAGACGCTTTGCAACACCGGTCTGGTGGTGCTGGCCGGGGAAATCACCACGACCGCCAATGTCGACTATATCCAGATCGCGCGCGACACCATCAAGCGCATCGGATACGACAACACCGAATACGGCATCGACTACAAGGGCTGCGCCGTGCTGGTGGCCTATGACAAGCAGTCGCCCGACATCGCCCAGGGCGTGGACCGCGCCTCAGACGACTACCTGAACCAGGGTGCCGGCGACCAGGGCCTGATGTTCGGCTATGCCTGCGACGAGACCCCGGAACTGATGCCGTTCCCGATCTATTACGCCCACCGCCTGGTCGAGCGCCAGTCGCTGCTGCGCCGCGACGGCCGCCTGCCCTGGCTGCGCCCGGACGCCAAGTCGCAGGTTACGGTGCGTTATGTCGACGGCAAGCCGCACAGCGTTGACACCGTGGTGCTGTCGACCCAGCATTCGCCCGACATCACCCAGGCCCAGATCCGCGAAGCCGTGATCGAGGAGATCATCAAACCGGTGCTGCCGGCCGGGATGCTCAAGGAAACCAAGTACCTGGTGAACCCGACCGGGCGCTTCGTGATCGGCGGCCCGCAGGGCGACTGCGGCCTGACCGGGCGCAAGATCATCGTCGACACCTACGGCGGCGCCTCGCCCCACGGCGGCGGCGCGTTCTCGGGCAAGGACCCGTCCAAGGTCGACCGCTCGGCCGCCTACGCCGCGCGCTACGTGGCCAAGAACGTGGTGGCTTCGGGCCTGGCGCGCCAGTGCCAGGTGCAGGTCAGCTATGCCATCGGCGTGGCCCGCCCGATCAACGTGACGGTCTACACCGAAGGCACCGGCAAGATTCCCGACGCCAAGATCGCCGAACTGGTGCAGGAGCATTTCGACCTGCGCCCGAAGGGCATCGTGCAGATGCTGGACCTGCTGCGCCCGATCTACGAGAAGACCGCCGCCTACGGCCATTTCGGCCGCGAAGAGCCGGAGTTCTCGTGGGAAGCCACCGACAAGGCGGCCGCCCTGCGTGCCGCGGCCGGCCTGTAAGCGCCACCCGGGCCAGCAGCACTGACGGCAAGCCCCGCCGGCCCGCAAGGGCCCGCGGGGTTTTTTCACGCCGGTTTGATCCTGGTCCAGTCGCCGCGTGACGCCGGCGCCACGGCTGGCGGCAGGGAGTAAAATCCCGCCATTCCCAGCCGCCACGCCGGCGGCCGACCCCAAACACTGGTGACCGTTTCCAGAGGATGCCATGTCCGAAGCGCCTGTCCTTGCCCCGTCGACCTCAATTCAGCCGCACGCTGCCGCCGGTCAGCTCAACCTGATCCGTCCGCAGCCTTATACCGAGTGGGCCCCCCAGGTCACGGCGGAAGAGCGCGCCACGCTGCGCCGCGAGCTGGAGCAGGGCGCCGTGCTGTACTTCCCGAACCTGAATTTCCGCTTCCAGCCGGGCGAAGAGCGCTTCCTGGACAGTCGCTATTCGGACGGCAAGTCCAAGAACATCAACCTGCGCGCCGACGACACCGCGGTGCGCGGTGCGCAGGGCAGCCCGCAGGACCTGGCGGACCTGTACACGCTGATCCGCCGCTACGCCGACAACAGCGAGGCGCTGGTGAGCACGCTGTTCCCGGAATATACCCCGCACATGACGCGCGCCGGCACGTCGCTGCGGCCCAGCGAGATCGCCGGGCGCCCGGTCAGCTGGCGCAAGGACGACACCCGCCTGCACGTGGACTCGTTCCCGTCCAACCCGATGCTGGGCAAGCGCCTGTTGCGCGTGTTCCACAATATCGACCCGGCCGCGCCGCGCGTGTGGCGCGTGGGCGAGCCGTTCGGCGATTTTGCGCGGAAGTTCGTGCCCAAGACCCATGGCATGTGGCCGGGGCAGGCGTCGCTGATGAAGCTGCTGCATATCACCAAGCGCAAGCGCTCGGAATACGACCACCGCATGCTGCAGCTGCATGACCTGGCCAAGGCCGACCTGGACTACCAGGCCAACGTGCCGCAGCAGGAATTCCAGTTCCCGCCCGGCTCGACCTGGATCGTCTTCAGCGACCAGCTGCTGCACGCAGCCATGCGCGGGCGCGCGATGATGGAGCAGACCATCTACCTGGCGCCGCAGGCGATTTCCGACCACACCCACTCGCCCGAGGCAGTGCTGTCGCGCATGCTCGGGCGGCCGATGCTGGTTTCCTGATCAGCGCAGAAGCTATCCAAGCCCGCCTGCCCGTGGCCGGCGGCTCGCGCACGTCCCTTGCCGCCGTCCTTCTCCACCCCTGCGGCTAACGTCTACACTGAATCTCACGGCTTGCCATCCGCTGGACGGACAAGGGCGGGCGCACCGGCGCAGCCCGGCTCACGCATGCGCGCCGCCTGCGGACTCGCGGGGAGACAGATGGAAACCACCTATGACTACGTCATCGTCGGTGCGGGCTCGGCGGGCTGTGCGCTGGCGGGGCGGCTTGCCGACAGCGGCGACGACGCCATCGCGCTGGTCGAGGCCGGGCACCACGATCACCATGTGCTGGTACGCACACCCGCCGGGATGGCCGCGATGCTGCCGCGTGCCGGGGCCCGCAACTATGGCTTCCAGACGGTGCCGCAGCCGGGCCTGAACGGCCGCCGCGGCTACCAGCCGCGCGGGCGCGGGCTGGGCGGCAGTTCTTCGATCAACGCCATGATCTACACCCGCGGCCGGCCCGCCGACTACGACGCCTGGGCCGACGCCGGCTGCGACGGCTGGGCGTGGGACGACGTGCTGCCTTATTTCCGCCGCGCGGAATGCAATGAGCGCCTGGCGGGCAGCGACGAGGATCCGCTGCATGGCGGAAATGGTCCGCTCCATGTCTGCGGCCTGCGCACCCCCAACCCCTTTGCCGAACGCTTTATCGAGGCCGCGCACCAGGCGGGCTTTCCGCGCAACGAAGACTTCAACGGCGAAGAGCAGGAGGGCGTGGGCTGGTACCAGGTCACGCAGCACGCGGGCGAGCGCTGGAATGCCGCGCGCGCCTACCTGCACGGCGGCAATGCGCGCGACCGCGCCTGCAACGGCGGCCGCGCGCGGCTGCACGTGCTGACCGATACGCAGGCGCTGCGCATCGTCTTCGAAGGCCGCCACGCCGCCGGTGTGCTGGTGGTGCGGGACGGCCGCCAGCAGCTGCTGCGCGCGCGCCGCGACGTGATCGTGTGCGCGGGCACGTTCGGCTCGCCGCAGCTGCTGATGGTTTCGGGGGTCGGCCCCGCCGCGCAGTTGCGCGAACACGGTATCGGCGTGGTGCACGACTTGCCCGGCGTGGGCGCCAACCTGCAGGACCATCTAGACATCGTGCTGCACAAGCGCACCGCCGTGCCCGAGCTGTTCGGGGTGTCGTTCGGCGGCCTGGCGCGGCTGGTGTCCGAAATGCTGCGCTACCGGCGCGAGCGCACCGGTATGCTGTCGAGCAACTTTGCCGAGGCGGGCGGCTTCCTGCGCAGCCGGCCGGAGCTGCCCGAGCCTGACCTGCAGCTGCATTTTGTGGTCGGGATGGCAGACGACCACATGCGCCGGCTGAACTTCGGCCACGGCTATGGATGCCATGTCTGCCTGCTGCGCCCGCGCAGCCGTGGCGAGGTGCGGCTGGCCTCGGCCGATATCGGGCGTGTGCCGCTGATCGATCCGAAGTACCTGAGCGATGGCCGCGACCTGGACGATCTGGTGGCCGGTGTGCGCATCGTGCGCAGCATCCTGTCGCAGCCGCAACTGGCATGCTTTGGCGGGCGCGAGCTCTATTCGGCCGGCCTGCGCGCCGACGGCAGCGACGATGCCGCCGTGCGCGAGCTGATCCGCGAGCACGCCGATACCATCTATGACCCGGTCGGCACCTGCCGCATGGGCATGGATGCGATGGCGGTGGTGGACCCGCAGCTGCGCGTGCGCGGCGTGGAGGGCTTGCGCGTGGTCGACGCGTCAGTGATGCCAACCCTGATCGGCGGCAACACCAATGCACCCGCGATCATGATCGGCGAGCGCGCGCACGACCTGATCCGCTATGCGCCGCGCGTGATGCTGCGGGTGCTGGAATCGATGGAGGCTTGACGGGAGGTGTGAGCCCTAGCCTTCGAAGCCGCGCGAGAACACCCGCTTGAGCACATCGGCATCCGCATCCAGCGTGCCGAAGACGCGCCCATGCTGCCGCCCCAGCCGGCTGGCGACGAACAGCTCCGCACTCTCGGTATCGGCATGCGCCAGCATCAGCGCGGCCTGCGCGGTCAGCACCAGTCCCTGCGCAAAGCGGCGCGCGTTGGCTTCCAGCAGTTCGGGGGGCTCGCGCAGCAATGCCTGCAGCGAGGCCAGTTCCGCGCGCACCGCGGGATGGCCGCCGGCGCGGCGCGACAGGTCCTGCAGCAAGCGTGCGGCATCGTCCGGATTGCGCTGGATCGCGCGCAGCACGTCCAGGCACATGATGTTGCCCGAGCCTTCCCAGATCGAATTGACCGGCGCCTCGCGGTACAGCCGCGCCATCGGGCCTTCTTCGACGTAGCCGTTGCCGCCCCAGACTTCCATCGCTTCGCCGGTGGCTTCCAGCGTGCGCTTGCAGACCCAGAACTTGGCCGCGGGCGTGACCACGCGCTTCCAGGCCGCCGCGAGCGGATCGTCCTCGGCATGCTCGAAGGCGTGGCCCAGTTCCATCATCAGCAGCGTGGCCGCTTCGGATTCCAGCGCCAGGTCGGCCAGCACATTGCGCATCAGTGGCTGGTCGGCCAGCAGGCGCCCGAAGGCGCTGCGGTGGCGCGTATGGTGCAGCGCCTGCACGAAGGCCGCGCGCAGGATCGCGGCGCTGCCGATCACGCAGTCGAGCCGGGTGCTGGTGGCCATCTCGATGATGGTGGGGATGCCGCGGCCTTCCTCGCCGATCAGGATGCCGGTGGCATCGCGGAACTCGACCTCGCTGCTGGCGTTGGAGCGGTTGCCGAGCTTGTCCTTCAGGCGCTGGATCTGCACTGCGTTCCTGCTGCCGTCGTCGCGAAAGCGCGGCACGAAGAAGCACGACAGCGGGCCGTCTTCGGCGCCCATGCGCGCGACCACCAGGTGCGCATCGCACATCGGCGCGGAGAAGAACCACTTGTGGCCGGTCAGCGCATATTCCGCGCCGCGGCCTTCGCCGCGCACCGCGCGCGCCACGGTGGTGTTGGCGCGCACGTCCGATCCGCCCTGCTTCTCGGTCATGCCCATGCCGATCATGATCGCGGTCTTGCTGCGCCACGGCAGGTCGCGCGCATCATGCTCGGTGGCATACAGGCGCGGTTCCAGCTCGGCAAACAGCGCCGCTTCCTTGCGCAGCACGGGGATGCTGGCAAAGGTCATGGTCGGCGGGCACAGCGAGCCGGACTCCACCTGTGCCTGCAGGAAATACCCGGCCGTGCGCGCCGCCCATGCGCCCGCGCGCGGCTGCGCGAAGGGCATGGCCTGCAGCTGCTGGCTGCGCAACAGGCCGAGCAGCGCGTGCCAGCTCGGGTGAAAGTCCACCACGTCGATGCGCTCGCCGGTGCGGCTGTGGGTGTGCAGCTCGGGCGTAAAGTGGTTGGCGTCGGCTGCCCACTGCTGCACTTCAGGCTCGCCCAGCCGCGCGCCGAACTGTCCGAGCGCGTCGGCATGCCAGCCGCCGCCGAGGCGTTCCAGCGCGGCGCGCACGGCGCGGTCGCAGCCAAACAGGTTGTAGTGCGCGAGATCCGGCACCTGGTTGAAGACGCGGTGCGTGGCGGCGTCGGTCATGATGTCTCCTGGATCGGTGCTTGCCGGTTGCTTGCATGGTAGATCACGTAGCCGGTGTTTGAGTGCACGGTGGTCCCCTTGCGGGCGATTTTGCGGCGCAGCATGGGCGATTCGATACCTTTCCGCACAGCTGTGGCACCACAATCGGCAGGGAACTGGCACTGGCGCCCACCGGCACCTTGTGCTTAAATTCACCCCGTTGGATGAAACAGGGGTGCCGTACGGATGGGCCGTGCGGCTGAGAGAGTCCCTTCGAACCCGATCCGGCTAGTACCGGCGTGGGAAGTTTCACAAGACCAAGTCTCCAGTCCCTCCGGGACTCGCCGCCCCAGGCTTCAGGCCCCAGGCAGCGCTCACAAGGCTCCTGGTTTCGTCCACCCCCGCAAGAGAGAGGACGACACCCATGGCCCGTACTGCCCCCGCTGCATCCTTCGAATCGCTTGAAAGCGACCTCGACCAGAAATTCGCCTATCCGGCTTCCAGCAAGACCTACCTGACCGGCAGCCGCCCGGATATCCGCGTACCGCTGCGCACCATCCTGCAGACGTCGACGCGTACCGACAAGGGCGAGATGTCCAACCCGCCGATCCCGGTGTACGACACCTCGGGTCCTTACAGCGACCCGGACGTGCATATCGACCTGAAGGCCGGCCTGCCGGCGCTGCGCGCCAAGTGGATCGAAGAGCGCGGCGATACTGAAATGCTGTCCGGCCTGTCGTCGGAATACGGCCGCGACCGTGCCAACGACCCCGCCACCGCGCACCTGCGCTTTGCCCAGCTGACCAACCCGCGCCGCGCCAAGGCCGGCGCCAATGTGTCGCAGATGCACTATGCGCGCCGCGGCATCATCACGCCGGAAATGGAATATGTGGCCCTGCGCGAATCGCTGAACCTGCAGGCGCTGTACGACAAGCCCGAATACAAGGCGCTGCTGCGCCAGCACCCCGGCAACGCGCTCGGCGCCGGCCTGCCGCTGCGTCCGGAAGACATCACGCCGGAATTCGTGCGCCAGGAGATTGCCTCGGGCCGCGCCATCATCCCCGCCAACATCAACCACACTGAGCTGGAGCCGATGGCGATCGGGCGCAATTTCCGCGTCAAGATCAACGGCAACCTGGGCAACTCGGCGGTGACCTCGTCGCTGGCCGAGGAAGTGGAAAAGATGGTGTGGTCGATCCGCTGGGGCGCCGACACCATCATGGACCTGTCCACCGGCAAGCACATCCACGAAACCCGCGAATGGATCCTGCGCAACTCGCCGGTGCCCATCGGCACGGTGCCGATCTACCAGGCGCTGGACAAGACCGGCGGCATCGCCGAGGACCTGACCTGGGAGATGTTCCGCGACACGCTGATCGAGCAGGCCGAGCAGGGCGTCGACTACTTCACCATCCACGCCGGCGTGCTGCTGCGCTATGTTCCGCTGACCGCCGACCGTGTCACGGGCATCGTCTCGCGCGGCGGTTCGATCATGGCCAAGTGGTGCCTGGCGCACCACAAGGAAAACTTCCTGTACACGCACTTCGACGAGATCTGCGAAATCATGAAGGCCTATGACGTGTCGTTCAGCCTCGGCGACGGCCTGCGTCCGGGCTGCATCGCGGACTCCAACGACGACGCCCAGTTCGGCGAACTGCGCACTTTGGGCGAACTGACCGCCAAGGCGTGGCAGCACGACGTGCAGGTGATGATCGAAGGCCCGGGCCACGTGCCGCTGCAGCGCATCCAGGCCAACATGGACGAAGAACTCAAGCATTGCTACGAGGCACCGTTCTACACGCTCGGACCGCTGGTGACGGACATCGCTCCCGGCTACGACCACATCACCAGCGGCATCGGCGCGGCCAATATCGGCTGGATGGGCACCGCCATGCTTTGCTACGTCACGCCCAAGGAGCACCTGGGACTGCCGGACAAGGAAGACGTGCGCGAAGGCATCATCACCTACAAGATCGCCGCCCACGCTGCGGATCTTGCCAAGGGCTGGCCGGGCGCGCAGCTGCGCGACAATGCGCTGTCCAAGGCACGATTCGAGTTCCGCTGGGAAGACCAGTTCAACCTGGGCCTCGATCCGGAACGCGCGCGTTCGTACCACGATGCCACGCTGCCGGCCGAAGGGGCCAAGATCGCCCACTTCTGCTCGATGTGCGGACCGAAGTTCTGCTCGATGAAGATCACGCAGGAAGTGCGCGACTATGCGGCATCGCTGCCCAAGGAAGCGCAGCAGGGCATGGAAGAGAAGTCGATCGAGTTCCTGAAGAAGGGCAGCAAGATCTACTCGTAAGGCAGTGACAGGCAGTACGGGCGTGGCTTCGCAACCCATGCCCGCGCATGATCCGCCGCCGCGCAGCGCCCCGCGCGGCGGCACCGACATAGGAGGCCGGACGCGGCCGCATGGCGCGTCCGGCACAACACCCCTCATGACAGCAGTGCAGTCGTTTGACGTCGCCATCCTCGGGGCCGGTCTTGCCGGCCGCCTGGCCGCCTGGCAACTGGTCCGCAGCGGCGCCCGCGTGGCGCTGGTGGAGCGGGCCGGCCCGGACGGCGCGGGCTCGGCCGCCTATGTGGCCGCCGCCATGCTGGCGCCGCTGGCCGAGTCGGCCATTGCCGAGCGCCGCATCGTCGACCTGGGCATTGCCAGCGTCGACCTGTGGCGCGCGTGGCTGGCCGAGTTGGCGGAGCCGGTCTTCTTCCAGGAAGACGGCACGCTGGTGGTCTGGCATGCGCGCGACCGGGCAGAGATGTCGCTGTTCACCAGCCGGGTGCGTGCCGTGGCGCCGCCGGAACTGGTGGCGCAGCGGCTGCGCCCGCTTGACGCCAAGGGCGTGGGCGAGGTCGAGCCCGCGCTCTCGGGCCGGTTCCCGCAAGGCCTGCTGCTGGCCGGCGAAGGCCAGCTCGACAACCGCGGCGCGCTGCGCGCGCTGCTGTCGTGCGCGGTCAGCGGAGGCGTGCATTGCGTCTGGGAGGCTGGCGAAGTCGATGCCGGCTCGCTGCTCGCGCTGGGCATCCGCGCCGACGTGGTGCTGGACTGCCGCGGCCTGGGTGCGCGCAGCGCATGGCCGGCGCAACCGGGCGGCACTCAGCCGGGGCTGCGTGGCCTGCGCGGCGAAGTGGTGCGTGTGCATGCCCCCGACGTCAAGCTGCACCGGCCGGTGCGGCTGCTGCATCCGCGCTATCCGATCTATATCGCGCCCAAGCCCAACGACCTGTACGTGATCGGCGCCACCGAGCTGGAAAGCGAGGACGAGTCGCCGATGAGCGTGCGCTCCGCGCTGGAGCTGCTGTCGGCGGCGCATTCGCTGCATCCCGCCTTTGGCGAGGCGCGCGTGCTGGAACTGAACGTGCAGCGCCGTCCGACGCGCCCCGACCACCTGCCCGCGATCCGCGTGGACCAGCGTGCGCGCGTGGTGCGCGTCAACGGGCTGTACCGGCATGGCTTCCTGATCGCGCCGGCGGTGACCGAGGCCGCCTGCGCGGTGGTGGGCGCGCTGCTCAAGGGCGATCCCGCGGCCCACGCGGTGCCGGCCGCGCTGCGCTGGCCCGGCATGATCGAAGCCGTGACCGATGCGCCCGCCACCACAGCCATGGCCGCGCCTGGCGGGCTGCTGCACTAACGCATGAACGACATGGATATCCTGCTCAACGGCCGACCGCTCGCCCTTGCCGATTCCGCCACGCTGGCGGACGCGGTGAGCGCGGCGCAGATCGCGCCCCCCTTTGCCGCGGCGGTCAACGGCCAGTTCGTGCCGCGCGGCGCCCACGCCAACACCCCCCTTGCGGCCGGCGACCGCATCGACCTCGTGCAACCCGTGACGGGAGGCTGACCCATGACCTTCGAACCCTCCGAAACCTTGCGCGACCCGTTCGTGCTGTATGGCGAGTCGTTCGGCTCGCGCCTGCTGCTGGGCACCGCGCGCTACCCGTCCCCGGCCACGCTGGAGGCGGCCGTGCAGGCCTCGAAGCCCGCCATGATCACCGTCGCGCTGCGCCGCCAGGGCGCGGTCGGCGATGGCGAGGGCGGCCAGGCCTTCTGGCAGATGCTCAGGGCCATGGACGTGCCGGTGCTGCCCAATACCGCCGGCTGCTTTACCGCGCAGGAGGTGATCACCACCGCGATGATGGCGCGCGAGGTCTTCGAAACGCCGTGGATCAAGCTCGAGCTGATCGGCGACGACTACACGCTGCAGCCCGATACGCTGAACCTCCCGGCCGTGGCCGAGACCCTGATCAAGGAAGGCTTCAAGGTGCTGCCGTACTGCACCGAGGACCTGGTGCTGTGCCGCCGCCTGCTCGACGTGGGCTGCCAGGCGCTGATGCCGTGGGCCGCCCCGATCGGCACCGGCCGCGGCGCGGTCAACCCGCACGCCATGCGCGTGCTGCGCGAACGCCTGCCCGACACGCCGCTGATCGTTGATGCCGGCCTGGGCCTGCCGTCGCACGCGGCGCAGGTGCTGGAGTGGGGCTACGACGGCGTGCTGCTCAACACCGCGGTGGCGCAGGCTGCTTACCCGGTCAACATGGCACGCGCCTTTGCGCAGGCCGTGGAAGCCGGCCGCACCGCCTACCTGGCCGGGCCGATGCCCGAGCGCGAGGTCGCGCAGGCCAGCACGCCTGTCGTCGGCATGCCGTTCTGGCACGCCGACAACACGGAGCAGCGCGCATGACCCGCCGCGCGGTGCATGCCGCCAGCGACGGCCCGCTGCGCCAGGCGGTGCTGGAACATTATGGCGAGACCTTTGGCGTCGATGACAAGCCGTGGCAGGCCTGGCGCCTGGCGGACGCGCCGGCGCAACCCGGCGCCCACGATGTACTGCTTTCCGACGGCGAAGCCGACGAAGCCGTGATCGCGCGCGTTGCCGCCGCGGGCGCCACGCTGATCGAGACCGACCGCGAGGGCGGCCGGTGGATCGACACCGTGCGCTCGCCAATGGGCACGTGGGTCTTCTCCGTGGCCGCCGACACCGACCAGCCGCATTCGCCCGCCTTTGTCGCGGTGCTGCTGGCCTGCCTGTCGCTGCATTTCCCCGCGCACGACGCGCTGTGCCTGGCACGCGCCTGGGAGCCCGGCTCGGCCGACTGGCCGTCCGACTTCGCGCGCTTCCCGCACGTGCGGCACGCCGCGCTGGTGGCGCCCGAGCAGGCCGCGGCGCCGTTCGCGCCGTGCCCCGCGCTGGGCCTGTATGTGGTGGTGCCGAGCGCCGAATGGATCGAGCGCCTGGCGCCGCTGAACGTGCCGACCGTGCAGTTGCGCTTCAAGTCCGACGACCCGGCCGCGGTGCGCGCCGAGATCGCACGCGCGGCGAAGGCCATGCAGGGCTCGTCTTCGCGCCTGTTCATCAACGACCACTGGCAGGCCGCGATCGATCACCGCGCCGCCACCGGCGGCGAGCAGAGCGGCATCTACGGCATCCACCTCGGCCAGGAAGACCTGGACGATGCCGACCTCGATGCGATCCGCGCGTCGGGGCTGCGGCTGGGTGTTTCCACCCACGGCTATGCTGAAATGGTGCGGGTGGCCGCGATCCGCCCCAGCTACCTGGCGCTGGGCGCGATCTTCCCGACCACCACCAAGGTGATGCCGACCCAGCCGCAGGGCATGGGCCGTTTCCGCGCCTATGTGAAGCTGATGCAGCCGGTGATCCCGTCGCTGGTGGGCATCGGCGGCGTCAACGCCGCCAATATGCGCGAGGTGCTGGCCGTCGGCGTCGGCAGTGCCGCCGTGGTGCGCGCGGTGACCGAGGCAGGCGACGTGCCAGCCGCGGTGGCCCGCCTGGTCAGTTTGTTTCCGGCCGGCTGAGCGGCGGATTGCCATGCGACAGGTTCACTGAACCGACCCGACGGTTTGCTCCCCTCTCCCGCCTGCGGGGCAGGGGGTGAGGGCAGGCGCCGGCATACCGACAGGCCGTACTTCGTCGAGGCTCCCGCCCTCACCCCCACCCCTCTCCCACTTCGCGGGAGAGGGGAGCCTGGTTCGCACGGCGTTGGCTGCGGCAGGCTTGCATAGCCAAGATTTGTGCGACATTCGCCCAGCCGCGGGAACCGAATCGGACCCCGTCGCTATGATGTTGGGCAGTATTCCCCGCCAATCCACCCAGCATCCCCCCATCATGTCCTTCCAGCCCGTCCCCGAAATCATCCCCGCCGCACCCGGCACGCCGGAGAAGCCCTACTTCGGCATCGACATTCCGCTGATGCGCTATTTTGGCCTGCAGCCGGTGCATATCGAGGAAGGACTGTGCCGCACGCGCTTGCCGGCGCATCCGTCGCTGGTGAACAGCCGCGGCGATGTGCATGGCGGCACGCTGATGGCGACGCTGGACTTCACGCTGAGCGGCGCCGCGCGCTCGCATGCGCCGCTGGAAACGGGCGTGATCACCATCGACATGTCCACGCATTTCCTGGCGGCCGCGCGCGGCGAGCTGACGCTGGAGGCGCGTTGCCTGCGCCGTGGCGCGCGCATTGCATTCTGCGAGGGCGAGGTCAAGGATGCGGCCGGCACCGTGGTGTGCGTGGCGCGGGCCGCGTTCAAGTTGGTGCCGCTGTCCGCCGGCGGCAACTGATCCCGGCGTTGGCCGGGCCGCTCAGTCCTGCAGCGGCCGGTACACCTGCTCGAAGCGCGCGCGCTCGGTGATGCCATAGTCGCCGGGCGCGTATTGCATCAGCCAGTCGCCCGGCTTGCCGTGCAGCACGTCGCCGCCGGCGCTGCGCGCGATGCTGAAGGTCTCGTGCATCTCGCGTGCCAGTACCGGGATCGGCTTGTTGCGGTAGGCGCCGTCCTGGCCGTGCGCCAGCGGCGGCACTGCCTCGTACTTGGGGTCGAAGCGGTCGCGCGACACGCACCAGCGGTCGCCGCCGCGGCTGGTGACCAGCGCATCGCCACGCTGGTAGCGGTTGGGCCCCTCCCGGCTGATCAGCTCGCCGGGCCCGGTGGCGAACACCACGTCGACGATTTCATGCTTGAGGTAGAACGCGGCAGCCGGGTCGCCGCGCAGGTCGATATCGGCCAGCATCGTCATGTCCGTCACCCCAGCGCGCGCGGCGCGAAAAAATGGTTCAGCGGCCCGTTGCCGGCGCCCAGCCGCAGCCCCGCGCCCGCCGCGATGGCCTGTGCCACATAGTCCAGCGCGGTGCCCACGGCTGCCTCCACCGTATCGCCGCGCGCCAGCTGCGCGGCAATCGCGGCGGCCAGCGTGCAGCCGGTGCCGTGCAGGTTGCGGGTGTCGACGCGCGGGTGCGTGAACACGCGCACGCTGCCGTCGGCCAGCATCAGCAGGTCGTCCAGGCCGCCGGCACCGGTGTCGTCTTCAAGGTGGCCGCCCTTGAGCAGCACGGCGGGGCAGCCCATGGCGATCAGGTCGGCGGCGGCCTGCTCCATCCCGGCGCGGCGCGCGATCCTGCGTCCCAGCAGGTATGAGGCTTCCGGCAGGTTGGGGGTGACCAGCAGCGCGCGCGGGAACAGCAGCCGCACCATGGCCTGTGAGGTGGCGTCATCGGACAGCGTCGCACCCGAGGTCGAGATCATCACCGGGTCCACCACCAGCTTGCGGATGCCGTGCCGGTCGGCCGCCGCGGCCACGGCCTCGACGATGGCGGCGGTGCCCAGCATGCCGGTCTTGGCCGCGTCCACGCCGATATCACCGGCCACGGCATCGATCTGCGCGGTCACCATCTCGGCCGGAATGGCGTGCACGCCGGTCACGCCCAGCGTGTTCTGCGCGGTGATCGCGGTGATGGCGCTCATGCCGAAGCAGCCCAGCGCGGAAAAAGTCTTCAGGTCGGCCTGGATGCCGGCGCCGCCGCCGGAATCGGAGCCGGCGATGGTCAGGGTGCGAGGTGGCGTTGGGTTCATCTGTTTGGGAATCGGAGCGATCCGGTGCGCAAGGCGCCCGGGCACGCTACAATACCGCCACTCCGAGGAGCGTTGCAACGGATGGAGGCCCGCGAAGCACATCGCGCGGCCGGCGGCACAGCCGCCCCCTGCCATCCGCCAGGCTCGGACTGTCTTCAACGGCGCTCGCTGATCCGTGGTCCGCACGGAGGCGAGTCGACCTATCCGCGTGCTTTGCATGTGCCCCCGGGCCATGCCACCGCTGCCAGATTCCCGCACTCGTCATCTGCGTGCCACTCTTCACCGGGAGTGAAACATGAACGCTGTGACCGACCTGAAGCAAGACTACCTCGTCGCCGACATCAAGCTGGCCGGCTGGGGCCGCAAGGAAATCGCCATTGCCGAGACCGAAATGCCCGGCCTGATGGCGATCCGCGACGAATTTGCCGCCGCGCAGCCGCTCAAGGGCGCGCGCATCGCCGGCTCGCTGCACATGACGATCCAGACCGCCGTGCTGATCGAGACGCTGGAGGCACTGGGCGCCGACGTGCGCTGGGCCTCGTGCAACATCTACTCGACCCAGGACCACGCTGCCGCCGCGATCGCCGCCGGCGGCACGCCCGTGTTCGCCTTCAAGGGCGAATCCCTGAAGGAATACTGGGACTTCACGCACCGCATCTTCGACTGGGCGGACGGCGGCACCCCCAACATGATCCTGGACGACGGCGGCGACGCCACGCTGCTGCTGCACCTGGGCGCGCGCGCCGAGAAGGACGCTGCGCTCATCGCCAGGCCGGGCAGCGAGGAAGAAACCTACCTGTTCGCCGCCATCAAGGAAAAGCTGGCCAAGGACCCGGGCTGGTACAGCCGCAACCTGGCAGCCATCCGCGGCGTGACCGAGGAAACCACCACTGGCGTGCACCGCCTGTACCAGATGGCTCAAAAGGGTGAGCTCCGTTTTCCGGCCATCAACGTCAACGACTCGGTGACCAAGAGCAAGTTCGACAACCTGTACGGCTGCCGCGAGTCGCTGGTGGACGGCATCAAGCGCGCCACCGACGTGATGATCGCCGGCAAGGTCGCCATCGTGGCGGGCTACGGCGACGTGGGCAAGGGCAGCGCGCAGGCGCTGCGCGCGCTGTCGGCGCAAGTGTGGGTGACCGAGATCGACCCGATCTGCGCGCTGCAGGCCGCGATGGAAGGCTACCGCGTGGTGACCATGGACTACGCCGCCGAGCATGGCGATATTTTCGTCACCTGCACCGGCAACTACCATGTCATCACCCATGAGCACATGGCAAAGATGAAGGACCAGGCCATCGTCTGCAATATCGGCCACTTCGACAACGAGATCGACATCGCCTCGATCGAGAAGTACGAGTGGGACGAGATCAAGCCGCAGGTCGACCATGTGAAGTTCCCGGATGGCAAGAAGCTGATCATCCTGGCCAAGGGCCGCCTGGTGAACCTGGGCTGCGCCACCGGCCACCCGTCGTACGTGATGAGCAGCTCGTTCGCCAACCAGACCATCGCCCAGATCGAACTCTGGCAGGAACGCGACAGCGGCAAGTACCCGGTCGGCGTCTACACCCTGCCCAAGCACCTGGACGAGAAGGTGGCACGCCTGCAGCTGCGCAAGCTGAACGCGCAGCTGACCGAGCTGACCGAACAGCAGGCCGCGTATATCGGCGTGAAGAAGGAAGGCCCGTACAAGGCCGACCACTACCGCTACTGATCCGCGCGGGAAAGCAGGACTGTCCTCTCCCGCTTGCGGGAGAGGGGGAAACCACATTCAAGGAACCGTCATGAGACTACTGGTCGTCTGGGTCATCAACGCCGTTGCGTTGTTCGTGCTGCCGTACCTCGTCCCGTCGATCCACATCAAGAGCTTCGGCTCGGCGATGCTGGCGGCGCTGGTGCTGGGCCTGGTCAATACGCTGATCCGTCCGATCCTGGTGATCCTGACGCTGCCGGTCACGCTGCTGACGCTGGGGCTGTTTATCTTCGTCATCAACGCGCTGCTGTTCCTGTTCGTCGGCAACCTGCTGTCGGGCTTTACCGTCGTCGGCTTCTGGGCGGCCCTGCTGGGCTCCATCCTGTACAGCGTGATCTCGTGGCTGCTGGCCAGCCTGCTGCTGGGCGAACGCACCGCCTGAAGCCGGTCGCTTCACCACGGATCCCATCTCGCGCGCCGCGCCAACGCGGCGCGCCACCATCATGCAAGACCGCTACTTCAGCTTTGAATTCTTCCCGCCCAAGACGGCGGAGGGCACGGAGAAACTGCGCAACACGCGTGCGCAGCTGGCCCCGCTCAAGCCCAAGTACATCTCGGTGACGTTCGGCGCCGGCGGCACCACGCAGCAGGGCACGCTGGACGCGGTGCTGGAAATCCAGCGCGAAGGCATCGAGGCCGCGCCGCACCTGTCGTGCGTGGGCTCGTCGCGCGAGAGCATCCGCGCCGTCCTGCAGCAGTACCGCGACGGCGGTATCCGCCATATCGTCGCGCTGCGTGGCGACATGCCCTCGGGCATGGGCGAGATCGGCGAGTTCCGCTACGCCAACGAACTGGTCGAGTTCATCCGGGCCGAAACTGGCGACTGGTTCAATATCGAAGTCGCGGCCTACCCCGAGTACCACCCGCAGGCCAGGTCCCCGCGCCACGACCTGGACAACTTCGTGCGCAAGGTCAAGGCCGGCGCCGATTCCGCCATCACCCAGTACTTCTACAACGCCGACGCCTACTTCCGCTTTGTCGACGACGTGCGCGCGCTGGGCGTGGAGGTGCCGATCGTGCCGGGCATCATGCCGATCACCAACTATTCGCAGCTGATGCGCTTCTCCGAGATGTGCGGCGCCGAAGTGCCGCGCTGGGTGGCCAAGCGGCTGGAGAGCTTCGGTGACGACCGCGAATCCATCCGCGCCTTTGGCCTGGACGTGGTCACCGCGCTGTGCGAGCGCCTGCTCGCCGCGGGTGTGCCGGGCCTGCATTTCTACACGCTCAACGCCGCCGGCGCCACCAAGGCGATCTGGCAGCGCCTGAAGCTGTAAGAGGCGCCGCTGAAGAGGCGAGCGGTTTCGGGTGCTCCAAAGCCGCCCGAGCTTGCCAAAGCAAGGTGTTCTCCCTCTCCCCTCACGGCTTGTCTTTACCCACATCTCGATAGGAAAGGTTGTAAACGGGATTGGACGGTGTTAACTTCGGGGAAGTTGACAATCAGTGGTGGCAATTTTGTCTGATACGGAAGATCTGGAAGACTGGGCCAGCGACGAATTCGGTGGCGCTCAGTTGGGCGATGCACGTCGCACGCAGCGCCTTGTGGCATTGGCGCGCGGACTAGCGCAAAAAGCCCATGTTTCGTTCCCGCAGGCCTTGAGTGGTGCCCAACTCAAGGCGGCATATCGCTTCTTTGATAATGAGGCGGTCGACCCGGACGGAATACTGGCGAGCCACGTCGTTCAAACCGTGGGTCGCATGCAGCAGGTACCTGTCGTATTGGCGGTGCAGGACACCACGGAATTCAATCTGGCAAATTTGCCCGCGACTGAGGGACTTGGTCACGGCACGGGCGGCAATTTGCGCGGATTCATGTTGCACAGCGTGCTGGCGGTGACGCCTGAGGGCCTGCCACTGGGCGTGTTGAGCATGAAGACGTGGGTGCGTGCGCCGCAAGCATCGGGCAAGGCCAGGCAGCGCCGGGCGCTGTCCATTCGTGACAAGGAAAGCGTGAAGTGGCTGGAGGGGCTGGAATGCCTTGAGCCGCTCAAGATGCAGTGTCCGGACACGCACCTTGTTGCCGTCAGCGATCGCGAGGGCGATGTGTACGACGTGTTCCTGGCGCAGCGCCCAGCGGGGGTGGACTGGTTGGTGCGGGCCGCCTGGAATCGGGGCGTGGATCACCCAGAGAAGTATCTGTGGGAGACGGTTGCTGCGGCCCCCGTACTCGGGGAGACCGTCCTGCACGTGCCCAGGAGTGGCGCCAGGCAAGCGCGTAGCGCCCGACTGGCTTTGCGCTGTGTGCCCGTCCAACTGCGACCGCCGCGCAGCCGCGGTGCAGAGGCCCTACCAAGCCTCGAAGTGTTTGCCATTCACGCACTGGAAATCGATCCGCCCGAAGGTGTTGAGCCGCTCGAATGGATGTTGCTCAGTTCGATGCCCACCCAAACGCTGGAAGATGTGCTGGAACGGCTGAGCTGGTATGCCCGGCGCTGGACCATTGAATCCTGGCATCGTGTCCTGAAAAGTGGCTGCCAGATCGAGGCTCGGCAGTTCGGGACGCTGGAGCGGTTCCTGCGCGCCACGGCGCTGTTCGCCGTGATCGGCTGGCGCATCATGTACGCGACCATGCTCGGCCGGCTTGAAGCCGATATCCCTTGCTCGGTGCTATTGCAGTCGCTCGAATGGCAGGCCTTGTACTGCCGCACGCACGGCACAACCAAGCCACCGGAGCAGGCACCCAAACTCAGCGAAACGGTCCTTTGGATCGCCAAGCTCGGTGGCTACCTGGGTCGCAAAAACGACGATCCCCCCGGTGCTACTGTCCTCTGGCGCGGCTTCCTCGTTTTGCACGAAATCACCGAAATGTATCGGATCTTCCAGAAAAACGAGTAAGCCGCCGGAAGTTGTGGGTAAAGGCAAGCCTCACGGGGAGAGGGCCGGGGTGAGGGGTGGTTTAGCTAGGAATCCCATCAGGCGGAGCCAACGGCGTTAACCCACCGGTCTCGGCCTTTGACACTCCTGCCCTCACCCCCACCCCTCTCCCGCAGGCGGGAGAGGGGAGCCTGCTGCAGGCTTTTGTGGTGCTGCGCACGCCTCGGTGCCATACTCGCCACCATGATCACCGCCACCTTCCGCTTCTACGAGGAACTGAACGACTTCCTCGCGCCGGACCAGCGCCGGCGTGACCTGTCCTGCGCCTGCGCGCGCGCCGCCACGGTCAAGCACATGATCGAGGCGCTGGGCGTGCCGCATACCGAAGTCGAACTGATCCTGGTCAATGGCGAGTCGTCCGGCTTCGAGCGGCGGCTGCGCGATGGCGACCGGGTCTCGGTCTATCCCAAGTTCGAACGGCTCGACGTGTCCCCGCTGCTGCGGGTACGCGGGCAGCCGCTGCGGGTGATGCACTTTGTCGCCGACGCCCACCTGGGCGGGCTGGCGCACCTGCTGCGCATGACCGGCTTCGACACCCTCTACGACAACCATTTCGAAGACAGCGAGATCGAGCGCATTGCCGTCGACGAGGGCCGCATCGTGCTGACGCGCGACCGCGAGCTGCTCAAGCGCCGCGGCATCACCCACGGCTGCTATGTGCGGGCGATCAAGTCGCAACTGCAGGTGCGCGAGATCTTTGCGCGGCTGGACCTGGCGCGCAGCGCGCGGCCGTTTTCGCTATGCCTGGACTGCAATGCGCCGCTGCGGGCGCTGGATGCGGCGAGCGCGGCGGGGCGCGTGCCGGAAGGCGTGCTCGAGCGCCACCGCAGCTTTGTCACCTGCGACCAGTGCCGGCGCGTGTTCTGGGAAGGCTCGCACTGGCGCTGCATGCGCGCGCTGGTGGACGAGCTGGTGCAGGCGGCGCCCGGCTAGAACGCCCCCGACTCCGTCACGATCCAGTCCATCGCGATGTCGTGCGCCTGTGCTTCCAGCGCGATGCGGCAGGTCTCATAGCCAATGCCGATCGCCACCGGCCGCTGGGCCAGCGCCGCCAGGGTGCGGTCATAGAAGCCGCCGCCGTAGCCCAGGCGGAACTTGTCCGGGCTGAAACCGACACAGGGTATGAGCAGCGCATCGGGCGTCGCGGCTTCGGTGCCGTCGGGCACCGGGATGCCGTAGTGGCCGGTGGCCATGGGCGTGTCCGGGGTCCACAGGTGGAAATCCAGCGGCGCGCCCGGGCGGCTGACCGCGGGCAGCGCGGCATGGCGGCCGGGCACGCCGGCAAGCCATTGCGCCACCGCGCCGCGCGCGTCGAATTCCTGCTGGATCGGCCAGTAGAAGCCCAGGCAGCGCACGGCCAGGCTGGCAAGCAACTCGGACAGCGACGCGGCGATGCGCGCGTCGGCTTCGGCACGCGCGGGCAGGGCGGCGCGTTGCGCCAGCAACTGCGTGCGCAGTGCGCGGCGGCCGTTGTCGGCAGGGGCAGGCGGTGCGGTGGCGGGTGTAGAAGACATGGCGTGGGATAATGACCCTCGTCCGAACCAACACGGACGGCGGAGCCGCGGCTGGGCACAGGTTGCAAGCGCCAGCGCCGCCGTCATCGACAAGGAAGAAGAATGCTGAAGGGAGTATATCTGCAGCGTGCCGGCCGGGCCGCCTGGATGGCGCTGGCATGTGCACTGCTTGTCACGCCTGTCCACGCGCAGAAGCGCCCGCAGGCGGTGTCGCGCCCGCAGGCGGCGATGATCCCGAGCGATCCCGACGAGGCCTTCGCCGCGTTGCGCGAGGCCGCGCGCAAGAACGACGTGGAGCGTGCCAACGCGATCTCGGCCACGCTGGTGGACTACCCGGTGCCGTCCTATGTCGAGTACTTCCGCATCAAGCCGCAGCTGTTCGACGCCAGCGGCCTGGCGCGCATCGATGCGCCCGACGACCAGGTGCGCGCCTTCCTGCAGCGCTACAAGGGCGACGCCATTGCCGACCGCATGCGCAATGACTGGCTGCTGGTGCTGGGCAAGAAGCGCGACTGGGCCAATTTCGATGCCGAATACCCGCAGTTCGTGCTCAAGGACGATACCCAGGTCGAGTGCTATGCACTGCTGTCGCGCGCGCTCAAGGGCCAGAACGTGGCCGCCGATGCGCGCAATGTGCTGAGCGACCCCAGGTACTACGGCGAAGGCTGCGTCGACCTGATCGGCTACCTGGCGCAAAGCCAGCAGATCCAGCGCAGCGATGTTGCCTTCCAGGCGCGCCTGGCGCTGGAGCAGAATTACCTCACGCTGGCCGGCAAGATCGCCGCGCTGCTGCCTGACGCGCGCGTGGACGGCGATACGCTTGCCACCGTCGTCAAGATGGCGCGCAACGACCCGTCGCAGGCGGTGGCCTACCTCGGCACGGCCCAGGGCCAGCTGTCGCGCGACGAGCAGGGCGCGGCCTGGGGCGTGATCGGCCAGTACGCGGCCAAGAAGCTGCTGCCCGAGGCGGCCGGCTACTACCGCCGCCAGATGGACCTGGGCGGCAACCAGTGGCTGTCCGACGACACCCAGGAATGGCGCGTGCGCGCCGCGCTGCGCCAGGGCGACTGGAAGCAGGTGCGCCAGGCAGTCGAACTGATGCGTCCTGAACTGCGCGCCAAGGATCCGGCCTGGCTCTACTGGTATGGCCGCGCGCTCAAGGTCGACGGCCGCGATACCGAGGCCCAGCAGAACTTCCAGCAGATTGCCGGCCAGTTCAATTTCTACGGCCAGCTGGCCAGCGAGGAGCTTGGCAACCGCATCACGCTGCCGGCGCGCACCACCGTCAGCGACGCCGAGGCCATGGCCATGCGTTCGCGCGCCGGTTTTCAGCGGGCGCAGAAGTTCTATGCCATGAACCTGCGCTTCGAGGGCAACCGCGAGTGGAACTGGGAACTGCGCAATATGAGCGATCGCGAGCTGCTGGCCGCGGCCGAATATGCACGCCGCCTGGAGCTGCTGGACCGCACCGTCAACTCCGCCGACCGCACCCGCAACGAGCATGATTTCACGCTGCGCTTCCTGATGCCGTACCGCGACATCATGCAGCGCGCCACCGACGATGTCGGCCTGGACATGGCATGGGTGTACGGCCTGATCCGCCAGGAATCGCGCTTTCTCATGAATGCGCGTTCGTCGGCCGGGGCCCATGGCCTGATGCAGGTGATGCCGGCCACGGCGAAGTACGTGGCGCGCAAGATCGGCATGGCCGACTTTGCGCCGTCGATGATGGGCGATCCCAATATCAACATCGTGCTCGGCACCAACTACCTGAGCATGGTGCTGACCGACCTGGACAGCTCGTCGACGCTGGCGTCGGCGGCTTACAACGCCGGCCCGGGCCGGCCCAAGGCCTGGCGCAGCACCCTGTCGCGGCCGGTGGAGGGCGCGATCTTTGCAGAGACCATCCCGTTCAATGAAACGCGCGGCTATGTGAAGAATGTGCTTTCCAACGCCACGTACTATGCTGCATTGGTAAGTGGCCGGCCGCAGTCGCTGAAATCGCGCCTGGGCATGGTCGCACCGTCGGCGGTGACCACCACCAGCCTGCCCTGAAATCGCCCCTTCCAGAGGGGCAAGACGGGCCCTGCCGGGAGCATCCGGCGGGCCCGGGCTGGCGCGGGGTGCCGTGACGTGCAGTGTTCGTGGCACGGAGGCATCATGCAGACCAGCAACGTCCTCGTTATCGGTGGCGCCGGTTTCATCGGCAGCCATCTCGTCTCGCGCCTGGCCGGGGCCGCCTCGGCCTCGGGCGCGCCGCTGGAACCCGGCGCCAATCCCGATTCCCCGATTGCCCCTGAGCGCATCGTGGTCGGCACGCGCAGTGTCGAGCATGCGCAGCACCTGTTGTTGCTGCCGCGCGTCGAGGTGGTGGAACTGGGCCTGGCCGACAATGCCGCCCTCGATGACGCCATCGGCTCGCTCGGCGTAGACGGCATCGTCGTCAACCTGGTTGGCGTGCTGCACGGCGAGCGTGCCGACCCCTATGGCGAAGCCTTTGCCAGCGCACATGTGGAAATGGTGCGGCAGATCGCGGCGTCGTGCCTGTCCACCGGGGTGCGCCGGCTGTTGCATATGAGCGCGCTCGGCGCCGACAGCAACGGGCCGTCGATGTACCTGCGCAGCAAGGGCGACGGCGAGCGCATCGTGCGCGCCAGCGGGCTGGACTGGACCATCTTCCGGCCCTCGGTGGTGTTCGGCCCCGACGATCATTTCCTGAACCTGTTCGCCCACATGCAGCAGATGGCGCCGGTGGTGCCGCTGGCGTGCGCGCATGCGCGCTTCCAGCCGGTATTCGTGCAGGACGTGGTGCAGGCCTATCTGAATGCCATGGTGAACCCCGCCACGATCGGCCACGGCTATGAACTGGGCGGCCCGCAGGTCTATACGCTGGAGGAACTGGTGCGCTTTGCCGGCCGCGCTTCCGGCCATCCGCGCCCGGTGATCGCGCTGCCCGATGCGCTGGCACGGGTGCAGGCCAGCATCATGGAGCATATGCCGGGCGAACCGCTGCTGTCGCGCGACAACCTGGACTCGATGCGCCTGGACAATGTGCTGGAACACCCGGTCGCACCCGAGCTGAACCTGCATCCGGCCAGCCTGGAGTCGGTCATGGTCGACGCCCTGTCCGGGCGCAGCCGCGATACCACGCTGACGCATATGCGCGCGAGCGTGCACCGCTGACAGGCCTGCGCTCGGATGTGCCCTATGTGACCGGATTTCATATCGGTTGCTAGCGCAATTCACTTTGACGCGGGCGGCCGCGCTGGCAGAATGACCAGTCCGGCGCGCGGCCGTCACACCGGCCTGCTGCCCTGCAGGCCGCGGGCGCCGCGCCTGCGCCGTCTCCCCCGTTTCCTCCCCAAGGACCCACGATGAAGCTAGTCATCGGCAACAAGAACTATTCCTCCTGGTCGCTGCGCCCCTGGCTGCTGCTGCGCCAGGCCGGCATTGATTTCGAAGCAGTGCAGGTGCGCCTGTTCACTGGCAGCTTCGCCGCCGAGATCGCGCGCTATTCGCCGGCGGGCAAGGTGCCGGTGCTGGTCGACGGCGAGGTCACGGTGTGGGATTCGCTGGCGATCTCCGAATACGTGGCCGAGCGCTTCGCGGAAAAGCACCTGTGGCCGTCCGACCCCGCCCAGCGCGCGGTGGCGCGCGCCGTCTGCGCCGAAATGCATTCGGGTTTCGGCAACCTGCGCAACCAGTTGCCGATGAACGTGACCGCGGTGCTGCCCGGGCGCGGCTGGAACGTGGCCGTGCAGCGCGACGTGGAGCGCATTGCCGCGATCTGGGACGGGCTGCGCAAGCAGCATGGCGCGCGCGGGCCGTTCCTGTTCGGCGAGTTCACGGTGGCCGACGCGTTCTTTGCGCCGGTGGTGAGCCGCTTTGCCACCTACGGCATTCATCTGCCGGACGGCGCCGAGGACGCCAAGGCCTATGCCGACTTCATGCTGGCACTGCCGGCCATGCAGGAATGGATTGCCGGCGCGCGCGAGGAACGCGACTTCCTGGCCGACGACGAGCCGTACCGGCTGGTCCCAGACCGTCCCGATGCGATAATCGTCAACCACTAGCAACATCACCGGCGCCGGACTTCTGCACGGCGCCGGCCCATGACGAGGCCAGAACGATGCAGGTGTATGCCGTCGGCGGCGCGATCCGCGACGAATTGCTGGGCAAGCCCAGCCAGGACCGCGACTACGTAGTCGTCGGCGCGACCCCGCACGAGATGGAAGCGGCGGGCTATCGCCCGGTCGGCAAGGACTTCCCGGTCTTCCTGCATCCCGAGACCCATGAGGAATACGCGCTGGCGCGCACCGAGCGCAAGACCGCAATGGGCTACAAGGGCTTTGCCTTCTATTGCGAGCCCGATGTCACGCTCGAGGAGGACCTGGTCCGGCGCGACCTGACCATCAACGCGATGGCGCGCGCCGTTGACGCCGGCGGCAACCTGGCCGGCCCCGTGATCGATCCGCACGGCGGCCAGCGCGACCTGCAGGCCCGGCTGTTCCGCCATGTCTCCGACGCGTTCGCCGAAGACCCGGTGCGCATCCTGCGGCTGGCGCGCTTTGCCGCGCGCTTCCACGATTTCAACGTCGCCGCCGAAACCATGCGGCTGATGCGCGAAATGGTCGCCGCCGGGGAGGTCGACGCGCTGGTGCCCGAGCGCGTGTGGCAGGAACTGGCGCGCGGGCTGATGGAGGCGCGCCCGTCGCGCATGTTCGAGGTGCTGCGCGAATGCGGCGCGCTGGCGCGGCTGCTGCCCGAACTGGACCGGCTGTGGGGCGTGCCGCAGCGCGCCGACTACCACCCCGAGGTTGATACCGGCGTGCACGTGATGATGGTGATCGACTGCGCCGCCGCGCTTGGCGCACCGCTGCCGGTGCGTTTTGCGGCGCTGGTGCATGACCTCGGCAAGGGCACCACGCCCGAGGACGTACTGCCGCGCCATATCGGCCACGAGATGCGCAGCGTCAAGCTGCTTGAAGCCGTCTGCGCGCGGCTGCGCGTGCCCAACGACTGCCGCGACCTGGCCGTGGTGGTGGCGCGCGAGCACGGCAATATCCACCGCTCGCTGGAATTCAGCGCGGCCGCGGTGGTGCGGCTGCTGGAGCGCTGCGATGCGCTGCGCAAGCCGGCCCGCTTTGCCGAAGCGCTGCAGGCCTGCGAGGCCGACCTGCGCGGGCGCAAGGGCTTTGAAGCCAACGCGTACCCCCAGGCGGCGCGCCTGCTGGCGGCGCTGGACGCAGCGGCGGCCATCGACGCCGGCGCCATCGCGCGCGCCTGCGCCGACGATGTCAGCCAGATCCGCGACCGCATCCATGCGGCGCGCGTGGCGGCGGTGGCGCAGCGGCTCGGTTGCTAGCGCTCGGTTTCTAGCGATAAACCAGCACTGGAATCTTCGTGTGGGTGAGCACCTTGTGCGTCTCGCTGCCGATCAGCAGTGCCTGCACGCCGCGCCGCCCGTGCGAGGCCATCACGATCAGGTCGCATTGCCGGCTTTCGGCCGCGTCGATGATGGCCTGGAAGATGTGGTCGCCGGTGACGCAGGCGGTATCGCAGCTCACGCCAGCCGCGGCGGCCTCCTGCGCAATCGTCGACAGGTAGGCCTCGGCCTGCCGGTAGGCTTCCTGCATGTAGCGCTCCCGGGTTTCGCGCAGCATGGCGGTCTGCAGGCGCATCACGTCATAGTGCGCAACCACCTGGACGGCGGTGATGCTGGCCTGCAGCGGCCGGGCCAGCGCGATGGCTTTGCGGTATGCGGTATCGGACAGGGGCGAGCCGTCGACCGCCACGAGCAGATGCTTGAACATTTTGATCTCCTTGCAAGCTGGTGCCCGACCGCGGGTGTCGCTCAGGCACCGAGAAACAGCCGGCCGACCTCCGGGTCCCGGCTCAGTTCGCCACCGGTGCCGGCCATGGCCAGCTGCCCGGCCACCAGGACATAGCCGAGGTCGGCGAATGCCAGCCCTTTGCGGGCGTTCTGCTCGACCAGGATGATGGTCTTGCCCTCGTCTTGCTGCAGTTGGCGCAGGAGTTCGAACACCATCTCGACATAGCGCGGCTGCAGCCCGATCGAGGGCTCGTCCACGAGCAGCACGGCGGGATCCATCATCAGTGCGCGCGTGATTTCCAGCAGTCTGCGCTCCCCGCCGGAGAGTACGCTGGCGCGCTGGCCACGCCGTTGCGCGAGCGCGCCATGGCGCTGGAAGATGCGCTCGGCGGCGGCTGCGGCGTTTCGCGGGTGCGGCATCAGGTACCCGCCCATCAGCAGGTTCTCTTCGACCGTCATGTCGGGGAAGATCGAACCCTCCTGCAGCACATAGGCCATGCGTGCCTGCCGCAGCTTTTGCTCGGCACGCAGGTGGGTGACCGGCGCGCCGGCCACGGCGATGGTCCCCGACATGACCCGCGCGAGGCCGTAGATGGCGCGCAGCACCGTGGACTTGCCGGCGCCGTTCGGGCCGATCAGGCACAGCGAGCCGCCGCGCGCCACGCGCAGGCTGAAGCCGTGCAGGATCTCCATGCCGCCATAGCCGGCGACCAGGTTGTCCACGGCGACCATCGGCGTGCCGCCGGCCAGCTGCGCAAGCTGCGCCACGGTTGGCCGGGGGCGCGAGAGCGCCGCGCCGGGCGCGGCGGCAGGCGCGCCGGTCACCGGCTCGGGCATGGTGTGCGCGCTGGTCACGGCTGTGCTCCCAGGTAGGCCTCGACCACGGCGCGGTCGGCCGTGATCTGTGCCGGCGCTCCCTGCGCCAGCACCTCGCCATGCGCCAGGCAATAGACGTGATCCGCCAGCTGCATCATGACCCGCATATTGTGTTCGATCACCAGCAGCGCAATGCCGAGCCGCGCGTTGATGTCCCTGAGCAGGGCGACCAGGCTGTCGATCATCACCGGGTTCACGCCGGCGGTCGGCTCGTCGAGCAGCAGCAGCCTGGGCTCGTTCATCAGGGCCATGGCGATCTCGAGCAGCTTCTGCTGCCCGAACGACAGGTCCGCGCCGCGCTGGTCCGCGCAGTCCCGCAGCCCGGCCATGCACAGAGTCCGCCGGGCCCGTTCTGTCACCGAAGGTGCCTGCCGCGCGCACATGGCGGCGAGTCCTTCATGCACATGGGGCACGCTGACCAGCAGGTTTTGCAGGCAGCTCATCTTGCCGAACACCCGCGTCTGCTGGAAGGTGCGCGTGAGGCCCAGGCGCGCGATCGCGGGAACGCGCAGCCGCGAGATCTCGCGCCCGTCGAATGCGATCGATCCGCCGTCGATCGGGTGGTAGCCGGCGATCGAATTGAACAGGGTGGTCTTGCCCGAGCCGTTCGGCCCGATCAGGCCCACGATGCCGCCGCGCGGCACCTGCAGGGAGATCTCATGGTTGGCGACGACGCCGCCGAAGCGCTTGGTGACGCCGCGCACCGCAAGCAGCTCGGTCATGGCGCGGCACTCCCCGTCATGCGGCGGCGCCTTGCGCGGGTCTCATGCAGCCAGCCCATGATGCCGGTCGGGAACAGCACCACGATCGCCACGATCAGCAGGCCCAGCGCAACGCGCTGCCAGTTCAGCAGGTAAGTCCAGAACAGCTCCTGGGTGAGATGGAACAGCGCGGCGCCGAGCACCGGCCCCCACAGCGTGCCCCTGCCGCCCAGGATCGCCATCACCACCATCCACACGCCGAAGGTGGCGCTGGCAAAGGCCAGCTCGCGCGGATCGATGAAGCCCACCAGGTTGCCCGTCAGGGCGCCCGCCATGCCGAGGAAGACGGCGCAGACGCTCCAGGCCAGGATCTTGTAGCGCGTGGTGTGCAGGCCGAGCGCCTCGGCCTTGTCCTCGTCGTCGCGGATGGCGTTGAGCGCGAGCCCGAACGGGCGCGCATAGAGCCAGCGCAGCGTCAGCAGGGTAGCCACCGCCAGCACCAGCATCGCGTAGTAGAAGAACGGCTCACGGCTGCCGGCCGCGCCCGGGAACAGCGGCAATGTCATGCCGGATCCCGCGCCGATGAAATCCCAGCCGGCGGCGGCATCGGCAAAGGCGATGCCCAGTCCCAGCGTGCCGATGGCGAAATAGTGCCCGCGCAAGCCCAGCATGGCCGGGCCCAGCGCCAGCGCGGCAGCCACAGCCGCCAGCGCCGCCAGCCCGGTCCCCGCCGCCAGGCCGGCGAAGTAGCCCAGCGCGAAGTCGCGCTGCGCCACCGCGCAGACATAGGCGCCAATGCCGAAGAAAACGATGTTGCCGAAGGAGTTGTAGCCCATCTGCCCGCCCGTCACGTCCCACGTCAGCGCGAACAGCACCATCAGCCAGAGAAAGGTCAGTTGCGTGGTGACGCCGGCGAACAGCCACGGCGCTGCCAGCGCGGCCACGCTGCCTGCAAGCAGCGCCAGCCGGGTGGCGGTGGCGGGCCGGGCATCCGGTTCGGGCCGGCGCGCGCCGCGCAGGTGCGGGTTCATCGCAGGTAACCTCGCCGCCGGCGCAGCATCAGGTTGCGGCTCACCAGGATCGCCACCAGCAGGGCGTAGAGGAAGGCGGTCTGGTATTCGGTGCCGAGCAGGAAGCCGGCGTAGTTCTCGGCAATGCCCAGCCCGCCACCGGCGCCGAGCACCGGCAGCATGCTGCCCAGCCCGGCCACCACCACGATCATGAAGGCGCGCACGGTATAGGGCAGGCCCAGGTAGGGGTGGATGATCCAGGTCATCGCCACCAGGCCGCCGGCCGCGCCGCAGATGGCGGCATTCAGCGCGAAGGTCGCGGCGTAGATGCGATCGGCGTCCACCCCCAGCACACGGGCGGCGCGCGCGTTCTGGGCGGTAGCCCGGATCGCCCGGCCGCGGCGGGAATGCCTGAGGAACAGCATCAGGCCGGCGCCCAGCGCCAGGGCCGCGGCAAACGCGGCCAGCTTGATCTTCGGCACCACCAGTCCGCCCGGCAGGAACAGGCTGCCCAGCCCCGCATCGACCGTGCGCACGTTGGCGCCGAAGGCCAGGTTGGCGAGCTGCTGCAGCACGATGCTCAGACCGAAGGTGGCCAGCACCGAGACAAAGAGATCGCGCTCGATGAGCCGGAAAATGACGATGCGATAGAGTCCCAAGCCCACGCCGTACATCGCCGCCGCGGCAACCGGAACGGCCAGCAGCGGGGGCACGCCCTTGCCGGCCAGCCAGATCACGATATAGCCGCCCAGCATCACCAGCTCGCCCTGGGCCACGTTGATGAGGTTCATCACGCCCCAGACCAGCGCCATGCCGTAGGCGGCCAGCGCGAAGATCGCGCCGGCCAGCAGGCCATCCACCACCAGCTGCAGGTTCAGCTCGGGACTCTGGAGCAGGACCGCGAGATCGGTCATCGGCATCAGGCCGCCGTGCGGCGGCCTCCTATTTGCGCCGCGCCCACACAGGTGCCGGATAGATGACATCCGACGATGCCCACTTGGTCGGCGCGACCACCTTGAACTTGCCGTCCTGCACCTGGTACAGCACCATGGACTTGGCGATGTTCTTGCCGCTCTGGTCGAACCTGAGCGGGCCGTAGAACGTCATCAGGTCAGTGGCGGCAAGCGCCTCGCGGACCTTTTCCGTATCGAACGAGCCGGCGCGCTCGAAGGCGTCAACGAAGGCCAGCACCGCGGCGCTGGATTCGGCCGCCTGGTAGGGGGCCTCGTAGTGAAACGCCTGCTCGAAGCGCCGCGCATACTGGTCGGCCGTGCCGAACCAGCGGTCCCTGTAGTTCAGCGAGCGGTCCCATTGCGAGCCGCACACCGCGAATTCGGCGCTCTTGCCGAACTTCTCGATGATCTGCGCCGAGTCGCAGTGGGTCAGGGCCAGCATCGGCACATCAATCCGCATCTCCGCCACCTGCCGCACCGCCAGCGCCGCGCCTTTTTCATGGCCGGATACCACCAGGATGTCCGGCCTGAGCGCTTTCACCTTGGCCAGCGTGACCGACATGTCGTTCAGCTCGGGCGGCAGCTTGTCGTCGATCACCACCTGCATGCCAAGGCGTTTCGCATCCTCTTCCACGCCGTCGCGCACGTCCTGCGAGAAGTTGTCGTTCTCGATGGCGATGGCCAGCTTGAGGCTCTTCGGCGACTTGCCTGACTGCCGTGCCTGCTCGGCGGCAAGGTTGATGGCGGCACGCAGGTAGTAGTCGGAGGTATTGAGCACCGCGAACATATAGCGGTAGCCCTGGGTGAACAGGTTGCGGTCGGCGCCGTTGCCCTCGACCATCGGGATCCGGTACTTTTCCGTGACCGGCGCGATCGCCTTGGTGAGCCCGGAGCTGTAGGGCCCCAGCACGAACTTCACGCCGTCCTGGCTGATCAGCCGCTCGGCCAGTTGCGCGCCGCGGGCCGAGGTGGATTCGTCGTCGTAGAAGATGATCTTCAGCTGGTAGGCCTTGCCGCCAACCCTGACGCCGCCGGTCTCGTTGACGCGCCTGGCGGCAAGCGTGTAGCCGTCCTGGGTGTTCTTGCCGTTGGTGGCGTATTTGCCGGTGAGCGAGACCGCTGCGCCGAGCACGATGGTGTCGCCTTCCACCTTGGCGGCGGCGGGCAAGGACAGCGCCAGTCCCAGGCCGGCCAGGGCGCAGACAGCGGCATCGCGCATCCGGGCAGCGGACCCGGACCTGGCACCAGCCGCAAAGCTGTTTGCGGATGCGGATTTCATGGCACCTCCTCACTCTTTCCAGCTTAGGCCTCATTTCTGAAAGAGGAAGGGGCGGCATGTCACGATCCCATCACTTCATGACAGGTATCGGGATTTCCTATTCATGAAATGAAGCCTACCCTTAAGAACAAGGTAGCAGGCTACCGAACCGGGGTGGGAGCCGACCGCTTTCTCGTACAAGGAGATGGCCATGGCCAAGGCAGCGCATCCAGGTGGGACCGATACGGCCGTCGCCACCAGCACCTATGCGGACACCGACACCGGCAGGCGCAGATTCATCCGGACCACCGGCGCCGTCGGGCTTGCGGCCGGCCTCGGACCCTTCCTGATCCCCAGGCATGCCCACGCGGCAAAGCACACGCTCAAGATCCTGCAGTGGAACCACTTCGTGCCGGGCTACGACAAGTGGTTCGACGACACCTATGTGAAGCAGTGGGGCCAGAAGAACGATACCGAGGTGGTGGTCGACCACGTCGGCATCCCCGCACTGGCCACGCGCGCCGCCGCCGAAGTCTCGGCGCAGAAGGGGCATGACCTGTTCATGTTCCTGTCGCCTGCGCCGGTCTATGAGGAGCAGGTGATCGACCATCGCGAACTCTACGAGGAATGCCAGCGCAAGCATGGCAAGCCGGTCGAGCTGGCGATCCGGAGCACGTACAACCCGAAGACGAAGAAGTACTTCGGCTTCTCGGACAGCTTCGTGCCGGACCCGATCAACTACCGCAAGGACCTCTGGGACGACGTCGGCATGAAGCCGCCCGACAGCTGGCTGGACGTGCTGGCCGCCGGCCGCAGGATCAAGGCAAAGCACGGCATCCCGGTCGGCATCGGGCTGTCCGCGGAACTGGACACTGCCATGGCGATGCGCACGATCCTCTATGCCTTCGGCGGTTCGGTCCAGGATGAGCGGCACACCGTGGTGCTGAACTCGAAGAACACGCTGGAAGCGGTGAAGTTCGTCAAGGCGCTGTACCAGGACACCATGACGCCGGAAGTGCTGGCATGGGACCCGTCGTCCAACAACCGCGCCATGCTGGCGGGCAAGATCTCGCTGTGCCTGAACGCCATATCCATCACCCGCGAGGGCGAGAACAAGAGCATCCCGGTCACCCCCGACATCTGGCTCACGCAGGCCCTGCAGGGGCCGGCGCGCCGTATCGGGCTGGAGCACGTGATGGACTGCTATGTGATCTGGAAATTCGCCGAAAACAAGGCTGGGGCAAAGAAATTCCTGGTCGACTATATCGACAACTTCCGGCAGGGCTTCCTGGGCAGCGAGTTCTACAACTTTCCCTGCTTCCTCAGCACCGTTCCCGACCTGCAGAAGCTGATCGCCGATGACCCGAAGGCCATGCCGCACGACAAGTACAAGGTGCTTGGCGCGCTGATGAACCAGGCCACCAATGTCGGCTATCCCGGCTACGCCAACGCGGCCATCGACGAGATCTTCAATACCTGGGTCCTGAACACCATGTTCGCCAAGGCCGCTACGGGCGACCAGACGCCGGAGGACGCGGTCCGCCTTGCCGATGCCGCGTGCAAGCGCATCTTCGCCAAGTGGCGCGACAAGGGCATGGTGTAGCGCGGCTGGACATGGCTTCCGTAGAGGTTCGCTCGCTCAGCAAGCATTTCGATGGCGCCAACGCGGTGGACAATGTCGACCTTGGCGCCCGCGATGCCGAGTTCCTGGTCCTGCTGGGGCCGTCCGGCTCCGGCAAGACCACGCTGCTGCGCCTGATTGCCGGGCTCGAGGCGCCCAGCCGTGGCGATGTGCTGGTGGATGGCCGCGTCGTCACGGCGCTGCCGCCCAGGCTGCGCAATATGGCGATGGTTTTCCAGAGCTACGCCCTGTACCCGCACCTCAATGTGTTCGACAACATTGCCTTCCCGCTGCGGGCCCGGCATAGGTCGCGCGAAGAGGTCGGGCGCCAGGTGGACTGGGCCGCGCAACTGTTCGGCATCCGCCCGCTGCTGCAGCGCAAGCCGCGCCAGCTTTCCGGCGGCGAGCGCCAGCGGGTGGCGCTGGCGCGCGCAGTGGTGCGCGAACCGGTGGCGTTCCTGCTCGACGAGCCCTTGTCCAACCTGGACGCCAAGCTCCGGACCTCGGCGCGCGACGAGCTGCAACGGTTCCAGCGCCGGCTCGCCATCACCACCATCTACGTCACCCATGACCAGATCGAGGCCCTGGGCCTGGGCGACCGCATCGCCATCCTCGACCATGGCAGGATTCACCAGATCGGCACGCCGCAGCAGGTCTACGAACATCCCGCCAATCTCTTCGTCGCCACCTTTATCGGCTCGCCGCCGATGAACCTGATCGAGGCCGACGGGGTCGTGACCGGCTTCCGGCCCGAGCATTTCCTGCCGCGCGAAGCCTATCCCGCGCAGGATGCGCTGCGCGCCTTTGCCGTGGACGTGACGCGTATCGAGAACCTGGGCTCGGACCGCCTGGTGTATGGCAAGCTGGAAGCGCCGCTGCCGCCGGCCAGCGTGGTTTCGCGCATTCCGTGCACGGTGACGGTCCCGATCGAGGCCGGCACCGGCCACCGCTTTGTGGTGCGCGAGCGCGACCTGCGCCGCTTCGATGCGAAATCCGGGGCCAGCCTGGGAGCCGCGCCGTGAAGCCCCTGCGCATCGCCGCCGGGCAGCCGGCAAGGGATCAGGCGTTGCCGCCCGCGCAGCGCCTGAGCGACGACGACCGCTGGCTCGGCCGCGCCATGCTTGCCCCGGCGGTGGTCTACATCGCCTTGCTGGTCGGCTTTCCGTTCCTGCTGTCGGTCTACTACAGCCTCTCGGATGCCACGGTGGGCAGCCAGGCGCTGCACTTCGTCGGCCTGGAGAACTTCAGGCGCGTGCTGGAAAGCAGCACGTTCTGGCGCTCGTTGCGCAACGCGCTGGTCTTCACGCTGGTGTCGCAGGCGCTGGTGGTGGTGCTGGCCAAGATGCTGGCAATGGCCCTGTACCGGGACTTTCGCGGCAAATGGCTGGTGCGCCTGCTGATCCTGCTGCCCTGGGTGGCACCGATCTCGCTGGGCACCATCGGCTGGCTGTGGATCTTCGATCCGGTCTACAGCATCATCAACTGGACCCTGGCCGCGGTCGGCGTGCTGGGGCCGCACAACTGGCCGGTATGGCTCGGCCAGCCGGAGCTGGCGATGATGTCGGTCATCATGGTGGACGTCTGGCGCCTGCTGCCGCTGGCGACAGTGATCATCCTCGCCGGCCTGAGCGGCATTCCGCAGGACATCCACGACGCCGCCGACATGGACGGCGCCGGCTTCTGGCGGCACCTGTTCCTCATCAACATTCCCCTGGTGATGCCCATCATGCTGGTGGCGCTGCTGTTCGGCATCGTCTTCACCTTCACCGACATGATCATCATCTACGTGCTGACCCGCGGCGGGCCCTACGACACCACCCAGGTGCTGGCCAGCCTGGCCTTTTTTACCGGCATCCAGGGCGGCGACCTGGCGGAAGGGGCGGCCATCTCGCTGTTCCTGTTCCCGGTGCTGGTCGCGGTCGTGATCGTGCTGCTGACCGTGGCGCGCCGCGCCGAGGTGACCTGAGATGCGCCCCGCAGCCATCGCCTGGCGGCGCTGGGCGGCGCGCGGCGGCCATTTCGGCGTCATTGCCGCGTTTGCGGCGTTCTGCGCCTTCCCCTTCTACTGGATGCTGATCACGACCTTCAAGGATGTGCACGACCTGATCAACACCGCCAACAACCCGTTCCTGTTCAACCTGCCGCCCACGATGGAGAACCTGCGGATCCTGTTCGGCGAGACCCGCTATCTGCGCTGGGTGCTCAATACCCTGGTCGTGGCCGTGGGCGTGGTGCTGGTCACGCTGCTCCTGGCCGTGCCCGCCGGCTACAGCCTGGCCCGGCTGTCGGGCCGCTGGGGCCGGCAGTGGGCCATCGGCATCTTCCTGACCTACCTGATTCCGCCCACCATCCTGTTCATCCCGTTTTCGCGCATCATCGGCGCGCTGGGCCTGCAGGATTCACTGTGGTCGCTGGTGCTGGTGTACCCCAGCTTCACGGTGCCGTTCTGCAGCTGGCTGATGATGGGGTTCTTCAAGGCGGTGCCGCGCGACATCGAGGAAGCCGCGATGATGGACGGCCTGAGCCGCTTCGGCGCGTTCCTGAAGGTGGTCGTGCCGCTGTCGTCGAGCGGCATACTGACCGTGGTCATCTTCAGCGCGACGCTGGCGATGCAGGAGTTCGTCTATGCACTGACCTTCATCACCAGTTCGTCGCAGTACACGGTGAGCGTCGGCGTGCCGACTTTCCTGGTGCGGGGCGATGTCTATTTCTGGGGTTCCCTGATGGGCGCATGCCTGATCGTCAGCGTGCCGGTGGCTGCGCTTTACAACAGTTTCCTCGACCGCTTCGTCGCCGGGTTTACCGTCGGCGCGATCAAGTGATTGATCGGGAAAATGGCGCTAAAGCAGTTTGCCGATCACCAGCGCCACCATCGACAGCAGGATCGTCGAAGCAAACGGCAGAACAAAGTCGCGCCCGAACAGCCGGAAGCGCACATCGCCCGGCAGACGTCCCAGCCCGATCTTCTGCAGCCACGGCAACGCCGCGGACAGCACGATCACGCTGAAGAAAATGGTAAAGGTCCAGCGCAGCATGGCGGGCCTACAGCGCGTGGCAGCGGTCGCCGCGGGCGAAGCCCGCCAGCGGCTCGCTGTCATCCAGCCCGCGCGTCAGGGCGATGACCTTGAACAGTTCGCCCATTTCCGCTTCGGACAGCAGCTTCTGCACCGCATTGGCCTGTGGCAGGAAGGCGTGCGCGTCGGACGGGTCCAGTTCCATCAGCAGCTCGGTGATGCCCGCGTTCATCAGGAAGCGCGCCTGCGAGGCGAAGCCCGCCACGGTCAGCCCCGCATCCACGGCGGCATGCGCGATGCCGCTGAAATTCACGTGGGCGGTGATGTCCTGCAGGCCGGGGTACAGGAACGGGTCCGGGTGCGCATGATGGCGGTAGTGGCACATCAGCGTGCCGCCGGCGCGTTGCGGGTGGTAGTACTCGCCCGCCGGGAAGCCGTAGTCGATAAAGAAGGCCGCGCCGCGCGCCAGCATGGCGCCGATGGCGCGCGCGAAGCCCTCGGCCTCGGCATGGGTCTCGGTGACGAGGTCGTGGTCGCCGGGAATGGCGTGCAGCGCCTCGGGCACGTCGGCATCGGCCAGCGGACGGTCCTCGAAGCGGAAGGCGGGCTCGCCGACATGGCTGCGCACCACGCCGCGCTCATGCCAGCGGCCGCCGCTGCGCGCATAGAGCTGCACCGGCATCGCGTCCAGCACCTCATTGCCGACGATCACGCCGTCGAAGGCGGCAGGCAGCGTATCGAGCCAGGTGACCCGGTCCGCCAGGTGCGGCGCGCGCTGCGCCAGCGTGGCCTGCTGGCGCGCGCGCAGCTCGCCTGACAGTTCGACGATGGCGTATGTTTGCGGCAACTGGCCTTCCTGCTCCAGCCCCAGCAGCAGGTCCGCCGCCAGCCGGCCGGTGCCGGCGCCGAATTCCAGCAGGCGCGGCAAGCCCTGCGCCAGCAGCGGCGCGAACTGGCGTGCCAGCGTACGGGCGAAAAAGGGGCTCAGTTCCGGGGCGGTGATGAAGTCGCTGCCGTCGCGGGCATCGCGCCCGAACTTGGCCGAACCGCCGCTGTAATAGCCCAGGCCGGGCGCGTACAGCGCCAGCGCCATATAGCGGTCAAAACCGATCCAGCCGCCGGCCGCGTCGACGGATTCGCCAATACGGGCCGTAAGGGTATCGGAAGCGGCCTGCGCGTCGGCGGGGGGAAGGGGTAAACTAGCGGCTTTCTGCATCCTGCAATTGTAGCAATGCCCGCATCGAATACCCCTGCCAGCCAGACCCGTGATCAAACCGGTGGCCAGCGCGCCACCGCCCGCGGCGTGGCGCTCGTGACCGGCGGCGCGCGCCGCCTGGGCCGCGCCATTGCGCTGGAACTGGCGGCGCAGGGCTGGGACGTGGCCGTGCACTGCCATCGCTCCGTGGATGAAGCCGAGGCCCTGGCCACCCAGATCCGCGCGCTGGGCCGCCGCGCCGCGGTGCTGCGCGCCGACCTGGCCGACGAGGCCGCCACCGGCGGCCTGGTGGCGGACTGTACCGCCGCGCTGGGCGTGCCCACCTGCCTGGTCAACAACGCGTCGCTGTTCCAGTACGACGTGGCCACCAGCTTCTCGTATGCGTCGCTGGATACGCATATGCGCACCAACGTCGCCGCGCCGCTGCTGCTGGCGCGCGAACTGCACAAGGCGCTGGGCGCCGCTGCCGGTGGTGCCGACAAGGCCGAGCCGCGCGGCGTGGTGATCAACCTGCTGGACCAGAAGCTGGACAACCTGAACCCGGACTTCCTGTCGTACACGCTGTCCAAGGCCGCGCTGCAGACCGCCACGGTGCAGCTGGCCCAGGCCCTGGCGCCGCGCCTGCGCGTGGTGGGCGTGGCCCCGGGCATCACGCTGGTGTCGGGCGAGCAGTCCGAGCAGAGCTTCCGCCGCGCGCATCGCGTGACGCCGCTGGGCCAGTCGTCCACGCCCGAGGATATCGCCCAGGCGGTGGCCTACCTGGCGCTGGCGCGCGCCGTGACCGGCACCACGCTGTACGTGGACGGCGGCCAGCACCTGATGCCGCTGGCGCGCGACGTGATGTTCCTGACCGAGTAAGCTGGAAGCCAGCGACCGAATACCGTAGTCCCAGATGTGCCGCGCCCGCCGGGCGCGGCTTTCCCTTTTTCCCACAGCAGCCCGCTCATGACCATGCTCGCCGCCCTTTCCCACCCCAGCCTGCAAGACTGCCGACGCATGTTCCTGCGCAACTACGAAGTGCAGATCAATATCGGCGTGCACGAATTCGAGAAGAAGGGCGAGCAGCGGGTGCTGATCAATATCGACCTGTTCGTGCCGCTGGCGCAGAGCACCCCGCAGGCCGACAAGCTCGACGAAGTGGTCGACTACGACTTCATGCGCAATACCGTGGCCGAGCGCATGGCGCAGGGCCACGTGCACCTGCAGGAAACGCTGTGCGACGACGTGGCGCGCGCCATGCTCAAGCACCCCAAGGTGCGCGCCGTGCGCGTGTCGACCGAGAAGCCCGACGTGTACCCGGATTGCGATTCGGTCGGCGTCGAGGTATTCCATATCAAGCAGGCCTGAGCGGTCCTGCCCGCGCCCCTGCAGCTTGCGGGCGCCTAAAGTAAAATGTTGCCCCTTCGCGCCGCGCCGGCCATTCCATCCGGCGGGCGCCACGCAACAGGATGCTCCATGAGCCACTCGAACAACTTCTACCGCCTCGAGACGAGGCTGCAATCGCAAACCGGCAAGGCCATCGGCGACTTCGGCATGATCGAGGACGGCGACACCGTGCTGGTCTGCATGAGTGGCGGCAAGGACTCGTACACCATGCTGTCGGTCCTGATGGCGCTGCAGAAGCGCGCCCCGATCCGGTTCAAGCTGATCGCGATGAATCTGGACCAGAAGCAGCCCGGCTTCCCGGAACACATCCTGCCCGAGTACCTGAAGTCGGTCGGCGTGGAATATGTGATCGTCGAGGCGGATACCTACTCGATCGTCAAAGAGAAGGTGCCCGAGGGCAAGACCACCTGCTCGCTGTGCTCGCGCCTGCGCCGCGGCGTGATCTACCGCACCGCCAAGGAACTGGGCGCCAACAAGATCGCGCTGGGCCACCACCGCGACGACATCGTCCAGACTTTCTTCCTGAACATGTTCTTCGGCGGCAAGATGAAGGCGATGCCGCCCAAGCTGTCGACCGACGACGGCCAGCACATCGTGATCCGGCCGCTGGCGTATTGCTCGGAGAAAGACATCGCCTCTTATGCGCGTGCGATGGAGTTCCCGATCATCCCGTGCAACCTGTGCGGCTCGCAGGAAAACCTGCAGCGCAAGAAGGTCAGCGAGATGCTGCAGGACTGGGAGCGCCAGAACCCGGGCCGTATCGACAATATCTTCGCGGCGCTGCGCAACGTGGTGCCGTCGCACCTGGCCGATACCGACCTGTTCCCGTTCACCGGGCTGGCCACTGGCCTGGCCAAGGTGGATGAGGCATCACTGTTCGGCGAGACCACCTTCCAGCAGCAGCCGCTGACATTCGCCGGCAGCGTGGAAGAGAACCGGATGGAGTTCGTGCGTTTCGAGCGCTCGCCCGCGGCCGCCGCTGTGCCGGCTGCGCAGCAGGCCGGCGCGCAGTAACGCCAGCGCGGGCTGGAGGGCAAGACGCCCGCTTGCGCGGTAATGCCGTTCAGTTGGCGACTGTCGTTCCCGCGCAGGCGGGAACCCAGTGACTTCATCCCCGAAGGGGACGTGAAAGACGCTGGATCCCCGCCTGCGCGGGAATGACGGTAGGGCTTGAGACCTTAACTGAACGGCATTACCGCTTGCGCGGGCGTTTTTCGTTTGGGACGGGCTTCAGTTTGCCGCCGCCGACTGCACCGGGCCGTTCGCCTTCTCGCGCATCAGCGCATGGGTATCGTCGATCCACTTCTGGAAGCGGTCCTGCGCGTGCGCCTTCTGCTGAGGCGTGGTCATGTTGGCGATCGCCACGGTCAGCGCGATGCCGGCATTCTTGCTGGCTCCGTGGCTGGCGGCTTGCCTGGCGGGCGGGTTCTGCCAGTATTCGCGGAAGCGGCGCAGCAGGTCGATCACCTGCGCCCTGGGCGGCTGGGTGGCCTGCACGTAACGCACCATCCTGAGCCATTCCTGCTGGCGGGCCACGCGCTCGGCGTAGCGCGCCTCGGCATTCTGCACCAATGGTCCCACCCTGGCGCGGATAGCCTGTTCCTGCTCGCTGGAGAAGCTGCCGTAGATCAGGCGAGCGTACTCCATCACCTTGTCAAAGCGCGCGTGCTCGCGCTCGGCCGGGTCGGCCTTCAGGAATGTCTTGCGGTACTTGGCGTTGCCCTCGGCAAACTTCGTTTCCATGCGCGCGATCTGGTCGGGCGTGAGCGTCAGCAACAGGTCGGCCGTATCGGGCATGGCCTGTTCGAACGACCGGCGTGCCAGCGCCTGCGAGGCGTCCTGGAAGTGCTCGACCATGGCCGGCGTGACCGGCTGGCGCACCTCCGCCTTGGCCTGCAGCAGCAGGCTGGCGATTTCGGGCAGCTGGGACTTGCGGTGCCAGGCGAAGAAGCGGGTGATCGCTTCGCGCGTCAGAGGCTCCTGGGCCGCGGTGACGTCGACATAATTGTCGATCCACCAGTACGCCAGCCGGTCACCCTGCTGGTATCCCAGCTTCATCGCGCTGCAGGCGCACAATGCCGCCGCGGCCAGAACCGCGAAAATCCGCCGGGCCCGGGAATTGTGAAAATCCGAAACCGCAATCCGTTGCGCAGAAACCGCCATGTTAAAATCGGCGCGCATTGCGACCGGGCCGCCCTGATGACCGCCAGCCAAGTCCTGGCAAGGGTTTGCGGGATTATGCGCAGGCTTGGCGGCAGCGTTCCGCCAAGCCCGGTCGCGCAGCCGGCCAAACGCCCGGCCGGCGCTTTCCAGAATATTTTCGGACACACTCACTTAGGGGTCTCCTTGTGAATATCGTCATTCTCGCCGCGGGCATGGGCAAGCGGATGTATTCCGATTTGCCCAAGGTGCTGCACCCGGTAGCCGGGCAGCCCATGCTCGCGCACGTCCTGGATACGGCACGCGCCCTGTCGCCGTCGCGGCTGGTGGTCGTGGTCGGCCATGGCGCCGCGCGCGTGCGCGAGGCCGTCGCCGCCGACGATGTCGCCTTTGCCGAACAGGCCCAGCAACTGGGCACGGGCCATGCGGTGATGCAGGCACTTCCCATGTTGGACGACAGCCAGCCCACGTTGGTTCTGTACGGTGACGTGCCGCTCACCAGCGTTGCGACGCTCCAGGCACTGGTGGCCGAAGCCGGCCCCCGGCGCTTTGGCGTGCTGACCGTGGAAATGCCTGACCCGACCGGCTATGGCCGCATCGTGCGCGACGCCGCGGGCAGCATCGTCCGCATCGTCGAGCAAAAGGATGCCACCGAGGCCGAGAAGGCCATCCGCGAAATCAACACCGGCATTATCGTGTGCCCCACCGGCCACCTGCGCAAGTGGCTGTCGACGCTGCGCAACGACAACGCCCAGGGCGAGTACTACCTGACCGATACCGTCGAGCGCGCCGTCGCCGACGGCGTGGAGACCGTCTCGGCTCAGCCGGCCGCGATCTGGGAGACGCTTGGCATCAACAGCAAGCTGCAGCTGGCCGAGGTCGAGCGCATCCACCAGGGCAACCAGGCCCGGCGCTTGCTTGAGGCTGGCGTGACCCTGCTGGACCCGGCGCGCATCGACGTGCGCGGCGAGCTGAGTTGCGGGCGCGATGTCACCATCGATGTCGGCTGCGTGTTCGAAGGCCGCGTGCACCTGGAGGACGGCGCGCGCATCGGCGCCCATTGCGTGATCCGCAACAGCACCATCGGCGCCGGCGCGCAGGTGCACCCGTTCTGCCACATCGATGAGGCCAGGGTAGGTCCGGCCGGCCGCATCGGTCCGTACGCGCGCCTGCGCCCGGGCACCGAGCTGGGCGAGGATGTGCATATCGGCAACTTTGTCGAGATCAAGAACGCACAGGTGGCGGCACATAGCAAGGCCAACCACCTGGCCTATGTGGGCGATGCCACGGTGGGGTCGCGCGTCAATATTGGCGCGGGTACCATCACCTGCAACTATGACGGGGTGAACAAGCACCGCACCGTGATCGAGGACGATGTCTTTATCGGCTCCGACACGCAGCTGGTGGCGCCGGTGACGGTGCGACGCGGCGCCACGCTCGGCGCCGGCACCACGCTGACCAAGGAAGCACCCGCGGACAAGCTGACGCTGTCGCGGGCCAGGCAGATGACCATCGACGCCTGGCAGCGTCCGGTCAAGCAGCCGAAGCAGTAAGCGTCAGGGGCCGCCCGCGGGGCGGCCAGGGCATGCGCCGCCTCGGCGAGGCGGCGCCACAGGATTCATACCGGCGCCACAGGTCCACGGGCAGGCGCCAGCAAACGGGGGTTCAGCATGTGTGGCATCGTCGGCGCGGTTTCCACGCGCAATATCGTTCCGGTCCTGATCGAAGGGCTGCGCCGCCTGGAGTATCGCGGCTATGACTCGTGCGGCGTCGCGGTCGTGCGCGACGATGTGGTCGAGCGCGCGCGCACCGTGTCGCGCGTGGCTGATCTGGACGCGCAGACGCAGGCGTCCGGCCTGTCCGGCTTCACCGGCGTGGCGCATACGCGCTGGGCCACGCATGGCAAGCCCGATACCGTCAACGCCCACCCGCACCTGTCGGGCGAGACCATCGCGCTGGTGCATAACGGCATCATCGAGAACTACGAGCCGCTGCGCGAAGAACTGCGCGCGGTCGGCTACGGCTTTGAATCGCAGACCGACACCGAGGTCGTTGCCCACCTGATCCACCAGGCCTACACCTACCCCAGCAGCGCCACCCGCGGCGACCTGTTCGCCTCGGTGCGCGCGGTGACCAAGCGCCTGCACGGCGCCTACGCCATCGCCGTGTTCGCCAAGGACCAGCCTGGCCGCGTGGTCGGCGCGCGCGCCGGCTCGCCGCTGGTGGTGGCACTGGGCGAGAACGAGGCCTTCCTGGCCTCCGACGCGCTGGCCGTGGCCGGCACCGCCAACCGCATCATCTACCTGGAAGAGGGCGATGTGGTCGAGATCACGCTGGACGGCGTGACCATCCACGACGCCGACGACCATCCGGTCGAGCGCGAAGCGCGCGTGGTCGAAGCCCATGCCGCATCAGTCGAACTGGGCCCGTACCGCCACTTCATGCAGAAGGAGATTTTCGAGCAGCCGCGCGCGCTGGGCGACACGCTGGAAGGCATCGAAAGCATTTCGCCGGCGCTGTTCGGCAGCGGCGCCGCCGAGGTCTTTGCCGGCATCGACAGCGTGCTGATCCTGGCCTGCGGCACCAGCTACTACTCCGGCTGCACCGCCAAGTACTGGCTGGAAAGCATTGCGAAGATCCCGACCCAGGTCGAGGTCGCCAGCGAATACCGCTACCGCGAGACCGTGCCCAACCCGCGCGCGCTGGTGGTGGTGATCTCGCAGTCGGGCGAGACCGCCGACACCATGGCCGCGCTGCGCCATGCGCGCGCGCTGGGCCACGTGCACACCCTGGCGGTCTGCAATGTGGCGACCAGCGCCATGGTGCGCGAGACCGAACTGCGCTTCCTGACCCGCGCAGGCACCGAAATCGGCGTGGCCTCGACCAAGGCCTTCACCACGCAGCTGGCGGCGCTCTACATGCTGACCCTGGCGCTGGCCAAGGTGCGCGGCCTGCTGACCGAAGACGCCGAGGCCAAGGCCCTGACCAACCTGCGCCACCTGCCCGCCGCGCTGCATGGCGTGCTGGCGCTGGAACCGCAGATCATCGCCTGGTCGGAAGACTTCGCCCGCCGCGAGAACGCCCTGTTCCTCGGCCGTGGCCTGCATTACCCGATCGCACTGGAAGGCGCGCTCAAGCTCAAGGAAATCTCGTATATCCACGCCGAGGCCTATCCGGCCGGCGAGCTCAAGCACGGTCCGCTGGCACTGGTCACCGAAGCCATGCCGGTGGTCACCGTCGCGCCCAACGACGCGCTGCTGGAAAAGCTCAAGTCCAACATCCAGGAAGTGCGCGCCCGCGGTGGACGCCTGTACGTGTTTGCCGACAGCGACACGCAGATCCAGTCGTCCGACGGCATCCAGGTGATCCGCCTGCCCGAGCACTACGGCGACCTGTCGCCGATCCTGCATGTGGTGCCGTTGCAGCTGCTGGCCTATCACACGGCCTGCGCGCGTGGCACGGACGTCGACAAGCCGCGTAACCTGGCGAAGTCCGTGACGGTGGAGTAAGGCACGGCCGCAACTGTCAGTTTGTCCTCTACAAACAGATTCGCCTATGGCAAAAATCGGGGTCGACCTTACGTGGAGATGTACTGCGGCTGCTCTCTGTGCTCTCGCTTACCGAAAGTGAGTCACAAGGGATAAATGCGGGGGCGCCCCAGGGTCACGAACGGTCAGGGACGCGCAGATGTCGGCAGCAAGAAGGCGAGTCCGCCGAATCGCCGCCAACATTGCGCGGACGACTTGTCGCCTGGCCGGTAAGCCCGCACGACTCGGTCAGTATCATTAAGCCCGTACGATGGGATACTCGCGGCCACAATAGTTCACAAGACTCAGTGGTAACGGCCCATTGCCTGGGGCAGGCTTCGGCCGCGGTCAGTGAGTTGAGGGCACATAGCCCCCTGACCCTGCTTGTCATACACCAGGATTTGCCCATCCTTGATGGTTGCTTACGCTGGTTCCTCACGAAGTTGGCTGCCCATACCCTCCGCGTGCCGGGCTCAGAGCATCGGTCTTCTTTCTCGTTCAGCAGCAGTCAGTCATCTCTCGCCCGAGTACGACTTGCGAATCCCTGTCCATTCCCTAACTCAAACCGTCCGGTTGGTCGAGGAAATGCCGAATAGGGACTATCCCGAACACAGCCGCTAGCCGTATTGAACTGTCAGTGCCAAGTAGCTAGGATGTTCTTTCGGAGCGCGAGTACAAGCGCTTACCAGCCAGAACGTCCGAGATGAAAGAAGCGGTCTGATTGCGGCAGACCAGCTGTCTCGGACGGCAGTGAAGTCCCGTAGCCAAAATAGACCTAAAGCTTAGGAGACGACTGTGCTGAGTCACCATGAGTTTGCCACGCTTGTGCTCGTCAACGACAACTCTGACCCAACGGAACTGGATTGCGCAGATGTGGACGCGCTGCTCGCGCATCAGTTGGTCAGGCTTGAGAGTTGTGGGCCTACCCACTCCCGACCTCGCGTCACCAGCGAAGGCTACGCCTTCCTCCAGGCCGTCGGCCGTGTTCGCACAAGCGATCGTTGGTCACGCCCGGCTTTGCAATGAGCGCATTGCTTTAACCCGTAGAGCCTGCTGACGTTCGCGCTCCCCGGGCCTGACTGCCGGCGTGGACCCGCCGGGGTCTGATGCCGTAATCGTTGTTCACTTGATTTCCGCCATGTTGGGCTTTTCTCGGATTGCCTGGGTGGCGGGTCGCCCTTCGGAGATGCAAGATGACTCAATGGTCGCAGGAGCAAATCAGTAAGGTGCAGATGGCAGGCGTGGAAACCCTGGTCGGACTAGCCGGCAAGGCATTTGATGCCTATGAAAGGCTGCTGGAATTGAATCTACGAACTGTGAGAGCGACCTTGTCGGAGGCACGGGAAGGCGCAGAAAAGGTCTTATCGGCCAGGGACCCGCAAGAGCTTGTCGACTTGCAAGTCGAATTGCTTCAGCCCGCAACCGAAAGGGCATTAGCGTATCGCCGGCAACTGTATGAAATCTTGGCCGGCACACGCGCTGATTTCGACAAGGTTGCCGAAGCCCAGTACACGGCAGGCAAGGAGCAAATGCAGAGCTTCCTGGAAACCTTCACGAATAGTGTGCCAGCAGGCCCGCCGGCGCCCTTGACTGCTTGGCGTGAGGCGGTCAAAGCGGCCACTACGCTTTACGAGTCGATGCAAACGACCGCAAAGCAGGCGGTGCAGGTGGCCGAGAGCAGCTTTGATTCGGCTGCGGAGACCGCCTCCAAAGGCGTGCGGCGCCGTGCGGAAAAGGTCTCCCAGGCGGCTGCCAAATAGTTCGACACTCGCTTCTCGTTACCGTTTTCGCGGTATCGAGGACCGAGCAACTTTGCATAGCGGGATTGGCAAAAGGGCTCGCAGGCAGCGCGCCATGCACGCGCTCACACCATTTCTGAGGAGAGTGAAGACATGACCAGGAAACTTGCAGTGGTCACCGGTGGGATGGGCGGGATAGGCGAAGAAATCAGCATCCGGCTTCAAGACGCCGGTCATACGGTGGCCGTTACCTATTCCCCTGAGAATACCCGCGTCGCGAACTGGCTCAAAAAAATGGAAGAAAGCGGGCGCAAGTTCTACGCATATCCCGTTGACGTCGCCGACTACGAGTCGTGTCAGCAATCCGTGGGAGACATTCGGGAAGACCTGGGCGCCATAGACATTCTGGTGAACAATGCTGGGGTCACACGGGATGCAAGCTTCAAGAAGCTGGACAAGGTCAACTGGGATGCGGTCATCCGCACGAACCTCGACTCAGTATTCAACATGACAAAGCCAGCGTGCGAGGACATGGTGAAGCGAGGCTGGGGCCGCATCATCAACATATCATCCGTCATCGGCTCCAAGGGCGGCTTCGGCCAAACCAACTATGCTGCAGCCAAAGCCGGCATGCATGGCTTCACGAAGTCTTTGGCTCTCGAGGTTGCAAAGAGCGGTGTGACAGTCAACACTGTTTCGCCTGGCTTCATTGCCACCAGAATGGTGACCGCCGTCCCGCGAGAGATACTCGAAACCAAAATCATCCCGCAAATCCCTGTGGGCAGATTGGGACAGCCGGAAGAGGTGGCGGCGCTGGTTGCGTACCTCTGCTCGAATGAGGCCGCCTTCGTGACTGGCGCAAATATCGCTATCAACGGTGGACAACATCTGCAATGAACCGAGGCCTTGCTCAGTTCCATGCGGAGGCTGAGTAATCCAGGCGGCCGATGCTGGCGTAACGTCCATCTTTCCGCTTCTTGCCTGCCGCAGCGCGCCCGGCATGATAGTCGCAAGCGAAGACATCGACTCGTGGTCGCACTTTCCGCTGCGCTAGCTTTTGCGTTTGTGCTTCCCGGCTCAACCCTGGCCGGGAAGTCGACAAGACACATGGTGCAAATCCAAGGCGCTAAATTCGAGCCCGACACCATCGAGGTCAATCGAGGCGAAACCATTGTGTGGGTCAACCATGACCCTTACCCACACACGGTCACCGCTTCTGGCGGCTTCGATTCGCGCAGCATTCCGGCCGGCGGCCAGTGGCAATATGCCGCGCACACGGCTGGCGACTTTCCCTTTGTCTGCACGCTGCACCCAGACATCAAGCTCGCTCCTGCGCCACGCGCCGGCCGAAGCCGCGGCGGTGTTGCACTTCAGATTTGAGGCCGCCCTGCATCGCGTCCACGGTTTATACATCGCATTCAGGGCCAACCGGCGAGCGAAGGCCTGCTTTGCCTCTTCCGGAATTTGCTTCTATCGTGAATGCGCGCGTCGCTCTTTTCTTAAAAACCGAAACGGTGTGGATTTTCTGAACTATAAAGTGTCGTTTGCCGCACTCATCAGCGGCGAAACGAGGACGACAGGGCAAGATTGCAATGACCCTGTCAGGTCCGGGCCTCTGGGACGACGAACGTGGTGAAGAAGGCGGTCACCGGTGTGCCGCCTGGCGTCGGAGAAAGCAAGTGAAAAATGCCCACCAGGTGCCGCCCCACAAGCTGGCGCCACACGGCCAGCCCATCCAGCCTGCATGGGTCCGCATCACGCACTGGCTGAACGTCGTTGCTGTATTCATCATGATGCTTAGCGGCTGGCGCATCTACAACGCATCGCCGCTGTTCGGCTTCCATTTTCCCAATGCCGTCACCCTGGGCGGCTGGCTTGCCGGGGGCCTGCAGTGGCATTTTGCGGCGATGTGGCTGCTTGTCGCCAACGGCATGTTCTATCTGGTGATGAATATCGCCACGGGCCGTTTCCGGCGGCGCTTCTTCCCGCTTTCCGTCCCGGCGGCGCTGCGTGACATTGCGGCGGCCGTGCGAGGCAAGCTCACACACCCCGATCTGGCCGAATACAACGCTGCCCAGAAGCTCTTCTACGCGGGCGTGGTGGTGGTGATCGTGCTGACGGTGCTGTCTGGCCTGGCAATCTGGAAGTCAGTTCAATTTCCCACGCTGCGTGTGTTGATGGGAGGCTACGACGCTGCGCGTTGGGTTCACTTCATCGGCATGAGCGCGATTGCGCTATTCCTTGTCGTCCATGTGGTGATGGTGTTGCTGGTGCCGCGCACACTCATCATCATGCTGCGCGGACGCTAGTTCTCGATAGGGAGAATGGTCATGAGCAATGCCGAGCGAATCGTCAAGCTTGACCGCAAGCTGATATTGCACGATGCGACGCGCGGGCTGGGCATGCCATCGCGCCGGCTGTTCGGAAAGCGTGCCATGACGCTTGGTGGCTTGCTGCTGCTGACCGGCTGCAGCATCACCGACGAACCGTCGGTTGAGTCCTTTCTGATGGCGGTTTCGCGCTTCAATGACCGCGTGCAGGGCTGGCTGTTCAACCCTGACCGGCTGGCGCCGGCCTATCCTGAGTCAATGCTGACGCGGCCGTTTCCTTTCAATGCCTACTACGGCCTTGCTGACGTGCCAGAGGTGGATGCCAGTGAGTTTCAACTGGAAGTCGGTGGCCTGGTCTCGCGCAAGGCGGCATGGACCCTGGAAGAACTCTACGCGTTGCCGCAGACGTCGCAGGTGACCCGCCATATCTGTGTGGAGGGGTGGAGTGCCATCGGCAAGTGGGGTGGCACGCGCTTCTCTGATTTTCTCAAGCGCGTTGGTGCCGATACCAGTGCAAAATACGTGGGCTTTGTCTGCGCCGATGACTACTACACCAGCATCGACATGCCCACGGCGCTGCATCCACAGACCTTGCTCACCTTCACCTACGACGGCGAGCGCCTGCCGCCCAAGTATGGGTTCCCGATGAAGCTGCGCATGCCCACCAAGCTTGGGTACAAGAACCCGAAGCACATTGTCGCGATCTACGTCACAAACAAGTATCCCGGCGGTTATTGGGAGGACCAGGGATACAACTGGTTTGGGGGATCCTGACCTCGAAACCTGAGCGGCAAGTCTGCCGGCCTCTCCCTATCAATCCAATCAAGGAGCACAACATGAACAAACGCCTGGTTTTGCTGCTTTCCTCCGCAGTGTTGCTTGCCAGCCATGCATGGGCACAAGATGCAATGAAGAAGGACGACATGGGCAAGGGCGCCATGGGTGCCAGCGGCAGCATGGCGAAGGACTCCATGGCGAAGGACGACATGGACATGAAAAAAGACAAAATGAGCAAGAGTCACGCCAAGAAACCCCACGAAAAGAAGGAAGGCATGAGCAAGGATTCGATGGGGAAGGATGCGATGAGCAAGGACGCCACGAAACAATAGTAGGTCGTACGCACGTTCCATCCCCTGGGCGATCAGGCAAAGGAAGCCTCAACTTATGTCGGACGACAGCGGCTGAGGCTTCCATCCGGCAGATCGCCCGTGGAGATTGATGGCCTCGTGATTCATGTTTGCTGGTTGCAGAACTTACGGATTGTCACGACTTGTGGGTCAACTCGGGCGCCGACTGTACCGTTTTTTCCGGTAAGCAAGGCGCATTGCCGAGCTGCAGAACCTTTCCCAGGAGTCCACGTCATGAAGAAGCTATTCGCTGCAGTTGCCTCCGCCGCCCTCGTCGGCACCGTTTTCGCGCAGACTGCTGTGCCAGCTTCCGCGACCCAGCCGCAGGGCGGGGCCGCGAAAGACCAGGCAAAGGTCGCCAAGGAGATGAGCCCCGCGCCGGCAAAGGCCGACAAGAACAAGAAGAGCGCGGCCGCGCAGGGCAATGAAGCAAAGGCCCAGGCCAGCGCCACCAAGGAGAAGGCTGACGTCAAGGCCGATGCCGGCAAGTCAGCCGCCAAGGGCACCCATCACAAGGCGAGCAAGGCGAAGGCCGCCCATGCCGAGGCCGGCATGGCGAAGCCCGACGCCGCGAAGGCCGCGACCAGCATGGACAAGACGAAGAACCAGTAAGCTGCTCCCATCGGGCGAACCGAGGGGCCGTTGCCAGGGCGAAGGCCGTGGCGATGAAGCCTGAGTGCAGGAGCTTTGCGGAGAGCGCAGGTTAGCCGGAATGCCAGCCTGTTCTCTCCGCGCTTGTCATGCCTGGGGAATTTCCCCTGCCAATTCATGAGGTCGGGGCTCGCCGACTGCATGGCGGAGTTCGTGGTCTTCGATGATTCCTTCGCCGCATGCAGGGCACTGCATCGCCCTCAGCACAATCGTCTTGCCTGGCTCAGGCGCTTCTAACTTCAGGGTGATGGCGGTCAAGTCAGCCTTGTCACACGCGGGGCATAGCATGATGGCGCAGTGGAGTTGTGGCGAGTCAGTTTGCGGTGGACGCGCTGGCCGGCGAGCAGCATGAACCCTGTTGTTGCATAGGAGGGCACTTGTTGGTGCCGTACGAGCAGAACACGCAGCAGTCGCCATCCCTGGGCCGAAGCACCGTTGCGCAGCCCTCGCACTCGTAGAACCACTGGCAGGCATCGGTCGGCATCGTCTCAACCTTGCGGTGGCCGCAACGGGGACAGGTAATGGTTGACTTCAACTTGACGGTGCTCATTGCTTCCGCTGCCTGAGACAGTCGCCATCGGCCTGTCATCGAACTTCCATTTTGACCTGTTTGCACGTAGTCTAGGTCCGTACCTGAGTACGGAGTCAAGTGATGGCGTCGACCCTGACAATTGGACAGTTGGCCAAGGCGGCCAACGTTGGCGTGGAAACGGTTCGTTATTACCAGCGATGCGGATTGCTGCCGATACCCGAACGCGCGCAAGGCACCATTCGTCAGTATTCCGATGACAGCTTGCAGCGGCTTCATTTCATTCGCCGGGCCCAGGCACTTGGGTTCACCCTGGACGAGGTTCGTACGCTGCTGCAACGGAACGACGGCCGCCAATGCGGCACTGCGCGCGCGCTGGCCGAACAAAAGCTGCAGGTCGTCGAGGAACGGCTGCGCGATTTGCGGATGCTGCGGACCGAGTTGAGAAGTCTTGTGGGGCAATGCCGCGACAATCGCGACGAGGTCACGTGCCCGTTGATTGCAAACCTGTGTGAGGCCGATAGGCCAAAGTAGTGGCGGCTCAGGCCCTTGTGCGTCGTGCTCCATGGCAAGGGTCCGCCGTTATGCCACGTACAACAGGAACGCCCGCGCCATCTCCCTGTCCAGCCGCCGGTCCGACAGGGAAAAAGTGCTCTCGCGGTTGATCAGCGCATACAGCAGCGTGCCGGCCAGCGCCTGGTGCGCAAAGCGGATGCGCTGTTCCAGGTCGGGCGAGGCGCCCGCCGGATGCAGCCGTGCCAGCCGCGCAGCCAGGTCGGCCATGTACTGGCGGTTGAGCTGCCGGACGGGGTCCTCGCCTGTGGTGGCGCGGGCCACCAGCGACGCGCGCAGCACTCCTGCATTGCGATATGTCCAGATGCGGCTGTCGCGCGCCAGCGTGTGGACGGCGTCTTCCAGCGGCGGCCGGCGTGCGTCGAGTTGCGCGAGTCGCTCCGCCATGCCCTTGCTCAGCATCTCCAGCGCCAGGGCCTGCAGGGCCTTGAAATAGCTCTCCTTGCCCTCGAAGCGGCTGTAGAACGCGCCAGTCGTGACGCCGGCGTGCGCGCAGATCTCCTGGATCGAGACCTGTTCCAGCGTGCGCTCGCGCAGCAGCCGGCGGCCGGCTTCCAACAGCGCCACGGTGGTGCGCAGGCCACGTGAATAGCGCGGCGCGGCATAGCCCGGGTGGCCTTCCAGCCCGGTCAGCTTGTCTTCCATGACGACCTTTTCTCCCAGCGGGCGTGGCTCCGGGCCCGTTCCGTCTTGTCGGTGTTTCTACGGATGTTGTGAACGGTATCGGGCCAACATACTGGCCCGAAAACGTAATCCATATTATGAATTGGGCGGCGCCCTGCCTATCAGGTGCCGCCCGGATACCGATGAGCGCCCTTCGGGAGACCGCGCATGACCACGTCCTACCAGCCGCGCCGCGCGTGGCTGACCGCAGTACTGTTGTTCTTCTTCCTGGTGGTCAACGCCATGGACAAGATGGTGGTGGGCCTGCTGGCCGCGCCGATGATGGATGAGCTGGGTCTGACGCCGGCGCAGTTCGGCCTGGTCGGCAGCTGCTTCTTCTGGCTGTTCGCCGTCTCCGGCGTGCTGGGCGGCTTCCTGGCCAACCGCTCACCTACCTCGCGGTTGCTGGTCCTGATGGCGCTGGCATGGTCGCTGTGCCAGATCCCGCTGGCGCTGTCGTCCAGCCTGGCGGTGCTGATCGTCTCGCGCATCCTGCTCGGCTTCATGGAAGGGCCGGCCACGCCGGTGGCGATCCACGCCTGCTACAAATGGTTTCCGAACAGCCGGCGCAACCTGCCCGTGGCGGTGCTGACGCAGGGCGCTGGCATCGGCATCGTGCTGGCGGGCCTGCTGATCCCGGCAGTGGCCGCGCACTGGGGCTGGCGCAGCAACTTCTACCTGCTGGCGGTGCTGGGCGTGGTGTGGGCGCTGGTATGGCTGGCGTTCGGGCGCGAAGGGACACTTGACGAACCTCCGGCCGCGCATGGCGTCCCGGCCGGCGGCGCGCCGCAGCGCCTGCCGTACCGCGTGCTGCTGAGCGATCCCACGGTGCTTGGCTGCTTCGCGCTGCGGCTGGCGGCATACTGGGGCCTGGCGCTGTGCCTGACCTGGATCCCGGCCTACCTGCAGAGCGGGCTGGGCTTTGATCACGCCGTCAGCGGCAAGCTGTTCGCACTGATCATCGGCACCAACCTGCCGCTGACGCTGGCCATCGCGTGGTTCTCCGAGCGCCTGCTGGCGCGCGGCGTATCGTCGCGGACGGCGCGCGGACGGGTGTCTGCCGGCATGCTGCTGCTGGCCGGCGGCTTCTTCCTGTTGTTGCTGTGGCCGGGCACCACGCCGGCCATGCGGGTGGGTCTGCTGGTGTTGGCCTGTGTCTGCGCGCCGGCGATCTATTCGCTTGGGCCGGCGATCCTGGCCGAGGTAGTGCCCGCGGGACAGCGCGGCGCGGTGCTGGCCATCGATGCCTCGGTGTCGTCGCTGGCCGGCGTGCTGGCGCCGCTGGTGACGGGCGTGCTGGTGCAGAACGTGCCGGGCGCGCGCGGCTTTGAACTGGGCCTGGCCCTCTGCGGCGCGATCATGGTGGTGGCGGCGCTGGCCGGACTCTACGTGGTCAGCCCTGAGCGTTCGCGCCGCCGGCTGGCCGGGCACCTGCCGTCGCGTGCGGAAGCGGGGCAGCCTGCGGCAGCCGCTGGCTGAGTGCGGCGCATAGGCTCCGCGACAGCACGGCAATTGCCGTGTGCGCCCGTTTTTATATTTCCATAATGCCGTGCCGAGCGCTTTTGAAAACCGAATGGAAACCATTGCCATTCGCATCCTCAATGGCACGTGAAAACCCCGGCAAAATGCGACAGCGAGGCCGAATTTGCTTGATGTCCGCCCTTGCGGGACTACCATGAAAATCGCGGTGGGATAATCACTACGCGTTTTCGCGTTTTCGAAAACGAGAGTGGGTTCAATCGCTTTGAGGGTGGTTGGGGGCAGTCATGAAAAACGACAAGAAGGTGATCCAGTTGCTCAATGCTCAGCTCCGGCACGAGCTGACCGCGATCAACCAGTATTTCCTGCATGCCCGCATGTACCGGCACTGGGGGCTGACCGCCCTGGGCAAGCATGAATACGAGGAATCGATCGAGGAAATGAAGCACGCCGACAAGCTGATCGAGCGCATCCTGCTGCTCGATGGCTTGCCCAACCTGCAAGACCTGGACAAGCTGCTCGTGGGTGAGAACACCGAGGAAATGCTTGGTTGCGACCTGAAGCTTGAGCAGGTGTCGCAGGCCAGCTGCAAGGATGCGATCAAATATTTCGAGTCGGCTGGCGATTATGTTTCGCGCCAGCTGGTGGTCGATATCCTTGCAGACACCGAAGAACATATCGACTGGCTGGAAGCGCAGCTGGAACTGGTGGGCAAGGTCGGGCTGCAGAATTACATCCAGTCCGCCATGGGCGGCGTCGGCTAGCCCGGCGCGGTCTCCTGCAAGGATTTCAGTTTCCCGTTACACTGCGGCCCGCAGCACGTAGCGTCGCTCAGACGCGGCGTCAGCGGCGGGGTGGCAGAGTGGTTATGCAACGGCCTGCAAAGCCGTGTACGACGGTTCGATTCCGGATCCCCGCCTCCAGACTTCCTTGCCCGGCTCATGGTGCCGGGCGTGCCAGCGCGTCTGTGCAATTGCCCTGATATTCATGTGCCTGCCATTGGCCTTCGCCGTGCCGGCGGCCGGCCTGTGCTGCGCGCGCCCTGACCGGTACGCCGCAGGCAATTCCGGACACGCATTTACCGTTACTTCCCCAATAGATCAACGACACCGAATCGGGTAATGTTGCCTGACAGGCCTGCCGGCCTGCGAGCAACCCGTGCCGCCAGATGGCGGCAAAGCCATGTCCGGGCTTCCATGGCGTTCCCGTTGCGAGGTAGGGTGAAAAAGGAGAGGCTCCAGATGATCAAAGACTTGCGGATCCGGGCGGCCATGCCCGCGGACGGGCCAGCCGTGGGAGAGCTGCTGGAACGATGCGGGCTGCCGGTGGACGACGTGCCACGCCTGCTGGATCATTTCCACGTGGCTGTCCTTGGGGCGCAGATCATTGGCTGCGCCGCCGGCGAGAACTGTGGCGAGACCGTGGTGATCCGGTCCGTCGCGGTGTTGCCCGAGCACCGTGACCAGGGCGTGGCCACACACGTGGTGCGCGCCGCGCTGATGCGCGCACGCGCCAACGGCGCGCGGCGCGCGGTGCTGCTGGCGTCGAGCTGTCCAAGCTATTTTGCGCGCTACGGCTTTACGCTGGTGCCGGCCTCTAAGCTGCCGCCAGAAGTCATGTCATCGAGCGAATTCCACCGCCGCGCGGACACGCCGCCGCTGTGCATGTGGTGCGAGCTGAGCTGAACCCGGCGAAGCCGACGGCGCGCCTCGGGGCGCGCCGCAGTGACCGCGCACTGACCGTCTCAGTGCGCCCCCTCGCAGCGGCTGATCTCCACCGTCATGTGCACCAGTTCCTCATGCACGGACAGCGCTTCGCGCACGCGCCGAGGCGTCAGCGCGGCGTCGTGCGTGACCAGGCAGACGATGCAGGCAAACTGCTGCCGGCCCACGCGCCACACATGCAGGTCTGACACGCGGCTGCTTTCGTCGCCGTGGTCCAGGCCCGCCAGCACCTCGCGCACTTCTTCCACCACCGGGTGATCCATCTCGCGGTCCAGCAGCACCGTGCCGCTCTGGCGCAGCAGGCCGATGGCCCATCTGCCGACCAGCACCGCGCCCACCAGGCCCATCGACGGATCCAGCCACGCCCAGCCCAGCCACCAGCCGCCGGCCAGCGCGACGATCGCCAGCACTGAGGTCGCGGCATCGGCCAGCACATGCACATAGGCGGCGCGCAGGTTGATGTCGTGGTGGTGGCCGTGGTCATGGCCGTGATGTTGGCCATGCTCGTGCGCGTGGTCGTGCCCATGCGCATGGCCGCCCAGGATCAGCGCGCAGCCCAGGTTGACCAGCAGGCCGAGCGCGGTCACTGCCATGGCTTCGCGATAGTGAATGGCCTGCGGCGTGAACAGCCGCTCGACCGAGCCCGCCGCCATCAGCGCGGCGATGCCCAGCAGGAACACCGCGCTGGCAAAGCCGGCCAGCACTTCGATCTTCCAGGCGCCGAAGGCAAAGCGACGGTCGCCGGCATAGCGCCGCGCGGCGCCATAGGCAAAGGCGGACAGGCCGATGGCCAGCGCGTGCGAGCTCATGTGCCAGCCATCGGCCAGCAGCGCCATCGAGTTGAACCAAAGTCCGGCGGCGATCTCCACCACCATGGTGATGGCGGTGATCACCATGACCAGGCGCGTGCCGCGCTCGGCGGCACGGTTGCCGGCGTCGAAGGCGTGGCTGTGGGTCCAGGCGGACAGATCGTGGGTATGCATCGTTGGATCCTTCGGTGCGCCGGAAGTCGCGCGGGTGGCCTGGTATCAGGCCGGCACGCGCAAGGGTAGCAGAGCTCCAGCCGCGCGCCGGTGGCGACCCTGATGGCGGCAGGGGCGCAAGCCTGCTGCGCCCGCCGCCCCCCGGACAGCGATAAAAGTGCTTTAAATTTTGCAAAAAATCCCGTAATTCATGCGTAGACTTCACTTAATCTTTACATACATTCATGAATGGATGTATGATTCGACGAAGAATTCACATTTCCATCGCATCGTTGTTGCTGATTCCGAGATGAGTTATCGCTTTATTGCTACCTGTCTTGCCGTCTGGGTGGGCGTTTGCGCCACCGCCGGCTGGCTCGTCGAGCGCCTCTGGAGCTGACCTTCCGGTCAGCCTCCCCGGGGCCCGAATCCATCCACATCAAGCCGCGCGCTGCGCCTGCGCCAGGCTGTCGAAGAACTGCCACAGTTGCGGCGCATCGCCGGTGGCAACGTTGAAGCGGATCCACGGCGAGTCGGTTTCATCCGGCTCGAAGTACGATCCCGGCGCCAGCCAGATGCCATGCTCCAGCGCCAGGGTGGCCAGGCGGTTGCCGTGCAGCGGAACGCCGCGACGGGCTGCCAGCACGGCCTCGTTCAGGCGTGCCCACGCGAACATCCCGCCCTCCGGACGCAGCAGCACCTCCAGCCCGTGGGCTTCCATCTTCTCCGTCACGCGATCCTGCTGCGCGCGCAGCCGCTCGGCCAGCGCCGCCACGTGGCGGCCGTAGTGGCCGCTGGTCAGCACGGAATAGACCAGCCGCTCCGTCACCTCCGATGAAGTGAGGCCGACCGCCATCTTGGTGCGCGCGAAGGCCTTGGCCAGGTCAGGGCTGGCCGCCAGATAGCCGACGCGCAGCGAGGGCGTGATGGTCTTGGAAAAGCCGTTGATATAGACCACCTGCGACAGGCCGTCCATGGCCGCCAGCATCGGCGAGCTGGCCGGCGCCAGTTCGCGGTAGATATCGTCCTCGACCACCAGCAGCCGGTGCTGCTCGGCCAGCTGCAGCACGCGGAAGGCGTTCATGCTGCTCAGGCTGGCGCCGGTCGGGTTCTGCAGCACGGTGTTGATAAACAGCGCGCGCGGGGCGTGGGCGCGGATCGCATCGTCCAGGGCATCGGTGTCCAGCCCCGCAGCGGAGCGTGGCACGCCCACCACCCGCAGTCCCGCCAGCCGCAGGATCTGCAGCAGGTTGCAGTAGCAGGGCGATTCCACCAGCACCGTATCGCCGGCGCGCAGCAGCGTGCGCACGACCAGGTCCAGCGCCTGCGTCGCGCCCTGCGTCAGCACGACCTGCTGTGCCTGCAGCGGGATGCCATACTGGCCCAGGCCCGCGGCGATATGCTCGCGCAGCGGCGCAAAGCCGTAGGGATGGCCGTAGCCCGACAGCTGCGCCGCCGGCACGCGCGCCGAGGCACGCATGGCCTGGTGCAGCCCCTCCTCGTTGAGCCAGTCGCCGGGCAGCCAACCCGCGCCTGCCTTGATCGGCACCGAATGGTCGGCAAACACGTCCGACAGCAGCCATGCCGCATTCAGCCCCGGCGCTTCCCATTGCGGCGCGCGCGCGTGTCCGGACGGGGCATGGCGGTGGGCCACGGTATAGCCCGAGCCCGGGCGCGCCGCCAGGTAGCCCAGCGCGGTCAGCCGGCCGTAGGCCTCGGCCACGGTGAAGGTGCTGACGTGGTGGTGCTGCGCAAAGCGGCGCACCGAGGGCAGCGCGGTGCCGGCGCGCAGCGCGCGCTGCTCCACCAGCGCGGCGATGCCGGCGACGATCTGTTCGGTCAGGGTGTCGCCGTCACGGCGGCTGCGGGTCAGGCTAAGGGTCAGCATCAGGCGCTCGGGCAGGCATGAACCTGTACAGTTTAGCGGCTGCCGGCGAGCGCGCGCGTGCCGGTATTCCACAGCGTGAAATTTGCCGCAGTGCAGCGTGGCGTGGCGCACCGCACGCCGATGCGAGTCGTGGCAGGGTGCATGAAGCGGGCGCCGCAGCGATACTTGCCTGTACGCTTTGGCGTGATCAAACTGTACGGCAAGGCAGGGTTGTCCTGACTGTATATTTTGTCGGCCAGAAGCCGCCGGTAGAGTGGCCGTCATTGCTATCGCGCTGCCCGGCAGCGCGCCCGCCAATCCGACCCGATTTCCCCCCAAGGAGGACATATGGACGCCGCCAAGACCGTGATTCCCGATCTCGATGCCCTGTGGATGCCCTTTACCGCCAACCGCCAGTACAAGGCGGCGCCGCGCCTGCTGGCGTCGGCCAGCGGCATGTACTACACCACCCACGACGGGCGCCAGATCCTGGACGGTTGCGCCGGCCTGTGGTGCGTGGCCGCCGGCCACTGCCGCAAGGAAATTGCCGATGCGGTGGCGCGCCAGGCCGCCACGCTGGACTATGCGCCGCCGTTCCAGATGGGCCATCCGCTGTCGTTCGAGGCCGCCACCAAGGTCGCCGCGGTCATGCCGCAGGGGCTGGACCGCATCTTCTTCACCAACTCGGGCTCGGAGTCGGTCGACACCGCGCTGAAGATCGCGCTGGCCTACCACCGCGCGCGCGGCGAAGGCCAGCGCACGCGCTTTATCGGCCGCGAGCGCGGCTACCACGGCGTGGGCTTCGGCGGCATGGCGGTGGGCGGCATCGGTCCCAACCGCAAGGCATTCTCGGCCAACCTGATGCCGGGCACCGACCACCTGCCGGCCACGCTGAATATTGCCGAAGCGGCCTTCTCCAAGGGCCAGCCGCAATGGGGCGCGCACCTGGCCGACGAGCTGGAGCGCATCCTGGCGCTGCACGACCCGTCCAACGTCGCCGCAGTGATCGTCGAGCCGCTGGCCGGCTCCGCCGGCGTGCTGGTGCCGCCGGTCGGCTATCTGGAAAAGTTGCGCGAGATCACCAGCAAGCACGGCATCCTGCTGATCTTCGACGAGGTGATCACCGCCTTCGGCCGCCTGGGCGCCGCCACCGCGGCAGAGCGCTTCAACGTGACGCCGGACCTGATCACCATGGCCAAGGCGATCAACAACGCCGCGGTGCCGATGGGCGCCGTCGCCGTGCGCCGCGAAGTGCATGACACCGTGGTCAATTCGGCTGCGCCGGGCGCGATCGAGCTGCTGCATGGCTACACCTACTCCGGCCACCCGCTGGCCGCCGCCGCCGCCATCGCCACGCTGGACCTGTACCAGCGCGAAAACTTGTTCGGACGCGCCGCCGAGCTGGCACCGGTATTCGAGGCCGCGGTCCACGGCGTACGCAGCGCGCCGCACGTGAAGGACATCCGCAACTACGGGCTGGTCGCCGGCATCGAGCTGGAGCCGCGTCCCGGTCAGCCTGGCGCACGCGCCTATGAGGCCTTCCTGAAGTGCCTGGAGCTGGGCGTGCTGGTGCGCTACACCGGCGACATCCTGGCGTTCTCGCCGCCGCTGATCATCTCCGAAGCGCAGATCGGCGAAATGTTCGATACCGTGAAGAAGGCGCTGCAGGACATCAAGTAAGCGGCACGCGCCGCATCGCATTGCCGCCGGACCCGCGGGTCCGGCTTCCCTGGTCACAGGCCGCGGCGCGCTGACGTGCGCGCCGCGGCAACCGAAGGAATTCCCAAGTGAGCATCGCAGAAAACCGGCAACTGGCCGAAATCCACCATTTCATCGGCGGCGCCGTGCGCCGCGCCGGCGGTCAGCGCCTGGCGGAAGTGTTCAACCCCGCCACCGGCGAAGTTGCCGCGCGCGTGGCCATGGGCACCACGCAGGACGTGGCCGACGCCGTCGCCGCCGCCAAGGCTGCCTTCCAGGCCTGGGCCGACACCCCGCCGCTGCGCCGCGCGCGCATCCTGTTCAAGTTCAAGGAACTGCTCGACCAGCACCACGACGACCTCGCCGCGCTGATCACGCGCGAGCACGGCAAGGTGTTCTCGGATGCCAGGGGCGAAGTCACGCGCGGCATCGAAGTGGTCGAGTTTGCCTGCGGCATTCCCAACCTGCTCAAGACCGATTTCACCGACAACATCGGCGGCGGCATCGACAACTGGAACCTGCGCCAGCCGCTGGGCGTGGTGGCCGGCATCACGCCGTTCAACTTCCCGGTGATGGTGCCGATGTGGATGTTCCCGGTGGCGCTGGCGTGCGGCAATACCTTCGTGCTGAAGCCGTCGGAGCGCGATCCGTCGCCGAGCCTGCTGATCGCCGACCTGCTGCGGCAAGCGGGCCTGCCTGACGGCGTGTTCAACGTCGTGCAGGGCGACAAGGAAGCGGTGGACGCGCTGCTCGCGCATCCGGACGTGCAGGCGCTGTCCTTCGTCGGCTCGACGCCGATTGCCGAATACATCTACACGGAAGGCACCAGGCACGGCAAGCGCGTGCAGGCACTGGGCGGCGCCAAGAACCACCTGGTGGTGATGCCCGATGCGGATCTCGAACAGGCCGTGGATGCGCTGATCGGTGCCGCGTATGGTTCCGCTGGTGAGCGCTGCATGGCGATCTCGGTCGCAGTGGCAGTGGGCGATGTCGCCGACAAGCTGGTGCCGCGACTGGCCGAGCGCGCGCGTTCGCTGAAGATCCGCAACGGCATGGAGTCCGATGCCGAGATGGGCCCGCTGGTAACCGGTGCGCACAAGGCCAAGGTCGAAGGCTATATCGCCAAGGGCGTGCAAGAGGGGGCAACGCTGGTCACGGATGGCCGCGGCCACAAGGTCGAAGGCCATGAGAACGGCTTCTACGTGGGCGGCACGCTGTTCGACAACGTCAAGCCCGACATGACGATCTACAAGGAAGAGATCTTCGGTCCGGTGCTGTCGGTGGTGCGCGTGCATGACTTTGCCGAGGCAGTGTCGCTGATCAACGCGCACGAGTACGGCAACGGCGTGTCGTGCTACACCAGCGACGGCGGCATCGCGCGCGCGTTCGCGCGACAGATCCAGGTGGGCATGGTCGGCATCAACGTGCCGATCCCGGTGCCGATGGCGTGGCATTCGTTCGGCGGCTGGAAGCGCTCGCTGTTCGGCGACCACCATGCCTATGGCGAAGAGGGCGTGCGTTTCTACACGCGCTACAAGAGCGTGATGCAGCGCTGGCCGGATTCGATTGCCAAGGGCGCCGAGTTCACCATGCCGGTGGCGAAGTAACGACAGGAGCCCGGGCGGCGTCGGGGGAGCTTAATGGAATATCACCATCGATTGATACTCCACTACACCTCCTGGCTTCTGCATGGCTCGTGGGAAATCGCGATCGAAAAAAATCCCTGCTCGCTGCCACCGACGCGGCGACGGGCTTTGGACCTGCTGCCCTTCCCCGCAACGACGCCGGGAAGGGCAGCCCATGCGCGACTTGCCGTCAGGCTCCCAGCGCCGGGTCGCTCATGCTGGCCCGGCCCGTTTCCACATGTCCGGCCAGCCGACGCCGGAACGCTGCATCGGAACTGACCGTTACCGCGAGGTCGTACCAGCCATAGAAGCGCCGCAGATCGATGTACAGGTCGACGCTTTCGCCTGCAGGCACTGTCTGCTTGATGACGTTCTGCGGATCATACGCATTGACAACGGTGAACTCGCAACGCACGCGGCCGGGATTCTTCAGGCGCAGCTGGATATTGCCGTTGGCTACGTCGTAGGCCTCCGTGACCTCCGGCAGGGCGAGCTCGCCTCCCGTGAGCGCGCTCGCAAGGGGCAGCAGGCCGGCAAACTGACGCACGAATCCGTTAGGTCCGTGCACGGTGTAGTTGAAGCCGCCGCCGGGGCCGGGCAGCAGGCTGTCAGCAAGACGCTTGCCCGCTTCGACGGTATAGGTGCGGGGCGCTTCTAGGCTGTTTGCCGCGTAAACCTGGAACGCCGCGCCGGCGCGGCCGGCATTGATGAACTCAACCCGGAACTTGCCAAGGGACACGTCCACCCGCCCGCGAACGAAGAGCTCATAGGGGAGCGCACGCGCCGGCCGCGTGCCGGGCTCCTGCTTCGGCACGGCCTGGACGGCCGGCGGCAACGGCACGTAGTCGGGGTGGCGCTTCTGGTCAGGCGGCACATAGGCGCCTGTGCCCGGCAAGGCCGGGAACGCGTCGTTCGGACTGGCGAAATCGAACGCGGCCGTGAGATCGCCGCAGATGGCGCGGCGCCAGCGCGTGATATTCGACTCGGCCAGGCTATGCTGCCGCCCGAACCGCTGTTCGATGAAGCGGATGATCGAGGTGTGGTCGAAGACCTCCGAGCACACCCAGCCACCCTTCGACCATGGCGAAACGACGATCATCGGCACACGCGGTCCGAGCCCAAAAGGGCCGGCCACGTTCTTCGCATCGCCAGGATAGATCTCGCCGGTCGTGTCCACGGTCGACAAGCCATTCGCGCTCGACGCCGGGGCAAACGGCGGCACCACATGGTCGAAGAAGCCGTCATTCTCGTCGTAGGTAATGATGAGGGCGGTCTTGCTCCACACCTCGGGATTCGACGTCAGCACCTGCAGCACCTGGTCGATGTACCACGCCCCATAGTTGGCGGGCCAGTTCGGATGCTCGCTGTAGGCTTCCGGTGCCACGATCCACGACACCTGCGGCAACGTATTGTTCTGCACGTCGCGCTTCAGGATGTCGAAATAGCTGCCGCCCGCCGACACGTTGGTGCCGGTGCGGGCTTTTTCGTACAGCGGGCTGCCCGGCTGCGCATTGCGGTACTGATTGAAATAGAGCAGCGCGTTGTCGCCGTAGTTGCCAATGTAGGCGTTCTGCGTCCAGCCCCACGAGCCGTTGGCATCCAGGCCGGTGCCGATGTCCTGGTAGATCTTCCAGGAGATGCCTGCGCGCTCCAGCACCTCGGGATAGGTCGACCAGCCATAGCCGGCCTCTGCGTTGTCAATCACGGGGCCACCGCCGGTGCCGTCATTGCCAAGGCCGCCAGTCCACATGTAGTAGCGGTTCGGATCCGTCGGTGTCATTCCGGAGCAGTAGTAGGCGTCGCAGACTGTGAAGGCATCGGCGAGCCGGTAGTGGAACGGAATGTCCTGGCGCGTCAGGTAGGCCATTGTCGTCGTACCCTTGCTCGGCACCCATTGGTCGTAGCGGCCACCATTCCATGCCGCGTGGGTGGTGTTCCAGTCGTGCGGCAGATCCTGCAGGAACTGCATGCCGAGGTCCGGCGCGCTGGGCCGGAACGGCAGGACATGGCCTGCGCCCGCGGCGATCGGCTGGTACCACACCGGCTTGCCATCCGGCAATGCGATGGCCTGCTTGTCGCCAAATCCGCGCACGCCCCTGAGCGTGCCGAAGTAGTGGTCGAAGGAGCGGTTCTCCTGCATCAGGATCACAATATGCTTTACGTCCTCGAGGCTACGGGTCGCATTGTGCGCAGGGATGGCAAGCGCATTGCGAATGCCCTCGGGCAGTGCGCCCATCGCTGCGGCGGCTCCGGCCGCCTGGGCGGCGGAGCGCAGAAAGTCACGTCGGCTGTTGGAGGTCATGGTCCCTCTGTCGGCAAAGAGATTGGGGGGAGGAAGGGCGCGCACCCGTTGGTGGCTGGCGTGCGTCCCGGAAAACGCATAATGCGTCAGTCGACAGCGTGCATCACGGGCGGCACAAGATCCCCCGAGGCAGGCGCGGCCGGCGTGGCAAGCGGCGCGTTCATCGCGGAGGGCAGCGTTTGGCCCGCGGACTGCGCATCGGCTGATGCGCGCGCCGCGAGTTCCGCTTGGGTCGGGCTAAGGCGCGCATCCTGCACGGTTCCCGCAGATGCTGCAGCGGGCGCGGCTTCGCGGTCGCTGCACGCGCTGGCGACCACACAGCCCAGAGCGACGAACGCAGCGAGCAGCCCATGCCGGAACACTGTGCAGCATTGGCATTGCGGCTTGCGGCTTCCTTGGTAGCTGACAGACAAAATCCATCTCCTGGCGGTGCGAGCGCCCGTGCGGGGACGCGTTCGGGCGTGGCCACTCTAGAGTGGCAGGATGACTGTTTTGTGAACCCGACAGTGGTGGGGTATGACCCAGCGGGCAAAGAGCGCGATCAAACTGCGCTCAATACGGCTGGAGCCAGATTCCTGTGCGGGCTGCGGAGGATTGCTGGGTATCACGACTCGCCTGAAACAATCGACATTTCATACGGGCATCGTGCTATGGCAATCAGCTTGCAACGCGTTGACGCAGTGCCCCGGTGCAAGTGACGCTGGCGCCTGGCCCATCCGGTCTCGCTGGCGCTGCAGTTCGCGGGGCAGAACTGGGTGGCGGGCTTCGTCGACCTGGGCGCGATCCTGGGCATGACCACGGTGATCCTGGTGATGACCTATGGCCAGACCCGCGTGATCTTTGCGATGTCGCGCGACGGCCTGCTGCCCGAGCTGCCGCGCGCGTTCCGCTGCCCGGGCGTGCCGGTGGTGCCGCTGCTCTCGATCGGCTTCTGCCTGTTTCTGATGGCGCACCTGCAGGCGCTGACCTGGATTGCCTTCCTGGTGTGGCTGACGGTGGGGCTGGTGATCTACTTTGCCTACGCGCGGCGCAACGCCGTGCTGCATAACCACGGCGGCTGAACCGCCTCAGTGCCGCCCTCAGCTGCCGCGCTCGGCCGCGGCCTTCATGAAGGCCACCGCGCGCGGCTCGTTGGCATAGGCGGCGTTGATCCGGATCCATGCCGAGGTCTCGCCGCCCGGGCGGAAGTAGTTGCCCGGCGCCAGCGTCACGCCGTATTCCTCGCCCAGCTTCACCAGCTCGCGCGAATCCGCGATGCCGGGCGGCCGCGCCCACAGGAAGTTGCCGCCCGAGGGCTGGCAGAACACCTCCCAGCCGTTGCCGGCGAGCTGCCGCACCGCATTGGCCGAGGCCTCGCGCACGCGCAGGCGCAGCCGCTCCACAAACTTGCGGTAGCCGCCGCGCTCCAGCAGCGCCGCTGTCACCGCTTCCGCAAAGTGCGAGCCGGCCACGCTGGTCAGCACCTTCACATCGACCAGGTCCTTGATCAGCGCCTTGTCGGCCACCAGATAGCCGATGCGCAGCGAGGCCGACACCGTCTTGGAAAAGCCGCCGATGTAGATCACGTGCTCAAGCTGGTCCAGCGTGGCCAGCCGGTCGGTGAAGTGGGTCTGGAAGTCCGAGAAGATGTCGTCCTCGACAAAGCGGAAGCCATGCCGGCGCGCCAGCTCCAGCAGCCGGAACGCCACCGGCGGCGCCAGCGTCGATCCGGTCGGGTTCTGCAGCACGCTGTTGGTGAAGAACAGCTTGGGCTTGTGCTGGCGCAGCAGCGCCTCGGTGGCGTCCGGGTCGGGGCCGTCGGGCGTGTGCGGCACGCCCACCAGCTGCACCCCGTGCAGCCGCAGCAGGCCGAACAGGTTGTAGTAGCCGGGGTCTTCCACGAACACGGTGTCGCCGGGCTTGAGCAGGTGGCGCACCACCAGGTCCAGCGCCTGGCTGGCGCCGGTGGTGATCAGCACTTGCGGCAGTTCGGCGGCGATGCCCAGCTGGCGCACGCGCAGCAGCACCTGGCGGCGCAACTCCGGATGGCCCATCGGCGTGGCGTAGTGGATCACGCTGTCGATCTCGTTGCGCGAGATCGCGCGGATAGCCTGTGTCAGCCCCTCCACGTCGCGCCAGGACTCGGGAACGAAGCCGCCGGCCAGCTTGAGCGTGCCGCTGGGGTGGTTGAACTGCTCAATGATGTGGTCGGACAGGTCCTCGGCCAGGCTTGGGTCTGACCAGCCGCGTGCCGAGCGTCCCGCCAGCGGACTGTCCGCCACATAGAAGCCCGACCCCTGGCGCGAATCCAGCAGCCCCTGCGACACCAGCCGGTCGTAGGCCTCGATGACAGGGAAGCGGCTGATGCCGTTTTCCGCGGCCAGTTGCCGGATCGACGGCAGCCGCGCGCCGGGGCGGGCCTCGCGGTTGCCGATCCACGACTTCACGCCTTCGACGATCTGCTCGGTCAGTGGAATGCCGGTGGAAGCATCCAGGATGAGTTTCATGAGCGGGCTCGTGGGGGAGGGTTGGCGGGGGACACAACTGTCAGGAAAAACTACTGAACAGTTCATCGAAAACTGTTCACAACTGTACATGGGATTGTAGTAACAGATGCGAATAATGGAAGCATGGCGGAGGAGGGCGCCGGCGACCGTGACGACATGGCATCCACGGGCCGGCGCCCGACGCGACCGCCGGGCTGACGAGGAGCAGGACATGCGCGAACTACGGACTTTCGAACTGGACAAGCCTGGGCACCCGGTAAGCTGGCGCGCCGGTTACGGGCAGACCGTCTGCGCGGTGGCGGGCAGGCTGTGGGTGACGGTCGAAGGCAACCCGAACGACATCTGGCTGACGCCGGGTGCCGAGCTTGCACTGCCGGAGGGCTACCGGGTGTGGCTGTCGGGCGATGGCGCGGGGGCGCGCTTCACGCTGGCGCAGGTGCCGGCGCCATGGTCGCTGCGCCGGCTGGCGGCGTGGCTGCGGGTGATGCGGCACCGGGCAGAGGAGCACAGCACGGATGCGTTCGGCGAGTGCCCGAGGATCTGGGCCTGAGCGACCGCTCACTTTTTTGCCGGAAAAGGCCACCTGCGGGTGTAATGCCGTTCAGTTAACCACTGTCGTTCCCGCGCAGGCGGGAACCCAGTGACTTCATCCCCGAAGGGGACGTGAAAGACGCTGAATTCCCGCCTGCGCGGGAATGACGGTAGCGTTTGATACCTTAACTGAACGGCATTACACCTGCGGGTGGCCTTTTGCCTTTCAGGGGCGCCTACTCTATAGGGGCAGGACCCGTCCGGCCTCGGGGTTCCGCCCCATTGATTGACGTTAACGTCAACGCCATATAATCGATCGGCCCCAACCGCGGCGCCCCGCCCGCGCGCGCAGCCAAGCCGGCGGCGCACGCCGCGGTGGCAGCCAACACCAGAGACGGTGGAGACCATGACCGACCTTTCCGATGTGCAGGATGTGCGCCGCGGGGCGCCCCAGCCCAAGCCCGCCGCGCAGGGCCGCGGTCCGGTCAACAAGGTGCGCTTTGTCACGGCGGCGTCGCTGTTCGACGGCCATGACGCCTCGATCAACATCATGCGCCGCATCCTGCAGTCGCACGGCTGCGAGGTGGTCCACCTGGGGCATAACCGCTCCGTCGAGGAAGTGGTGACGGCGGCGCTGCAGGAAGACGCGCAGGGCATTGCGATTTCCAGCTACCAGGGCGGCCATGTCGAGTTCTTCAAGTACATGGTCGACCTGCTGCGCGAAAAGGGCGGCGAGCATGTGCAGGTGTTTGGCGGCGGCGGCGGCGTGATCGTGCCGGACGAGATCCGCGAGCTGCAGGCCTATGGCGTGGCGCGCATCTACAGCCCGGAGGACGGCCAGCGCATGGGCCTGGCCGGCATGATTGCCGACATGGTGCAGCGCTGCGACATCGACCTGTCGCGCTATGCGCCCGCCAGCCTGGACCCGGTTGCCGCAGGTGACCGCCGCGCGCTGGCGCAGCTGATCACAGCGCTGGAGAACGGCAAGGCCGACCCGGCGCTGGTGCAGGCCATGCATGCGCAGGCTGCCAGCGCAACCATCCCCGTGCTCGGCATCACCGGCACCGGCGGTGCCGGCAAGTCGTCGCTGACCGATGAACTGATCCGCCGCTTCCGGCTGGACCAGCAGGATGCGCTCTCCATCGCGGTGATTTCGATCGACCCGTCGCGGCGCAAGTCGGGCGGGGCGCTGCTGGGCGACCGCATCCGCATGAATGCGATCAACCACCCGAACATCTTCATGCGCTCGCTGGCCACGCGCGAGGCGGGCTCCGAGATCTCGCAGGCGCTGCCCGACGTGATCGCCGCGTGCAAGGTGGCGGGCTTCGACCTGGTGATCGTCGAGACCTCAGGGATCGGGCAGGGCGATGCGGCCATCGTGCCGCACGCGGACCTGTCGCTGTATGTGATGACGCCTGAGTTCGGCGCGGCCAGCCAGCTCGAGAAGATCGACATGCTGGACTTTGCCGACTTTGTCGCCATCAACAAGTTCGACCGCAAGGGCGCGCAGGATGCCTGGCGCGACGTGGCCAAGCAGGTGCTGCGCAACCGCGAGCAGTGGCACGGCAAGGCCGAGGACATGCCGGTCTACGGCACGCAGGCGTCGCGCTTCAATGACGATGGCGTAACAATGCTCTACCAGGGCCTGCGCGAGGCATTGGCCGCGCGTGGCCTGAAGCTGAAGCCGGGCGTGTTGCCTGTGCAGCAGGGCCGCATCTCCACCGGCCAGAACGTGATCGTGCCGCCGGCGCGCAGCCGCTACCTCGCCGAGCTGGCCGATACCGTGCGCGCCTACCATCGCCGCGTGATGGATCAAAGCCGCATCGCGCGCGAGCGCCAGCAATTGCGCGAATCCAGCCGCATGCTGCAGGCCGCGCAAGGCGACGGCGCCGCGCTGGACGCGCTGGCCGCCGAACGCGACAGCGCGCTGGGCCATGTCGAGCGCAAGCTGCTGGCGATGTGGCCGCGGATGCGCGAGGCCTACAGCGGCGATGAATACGTGGTGAAGATCCGCGACAAGGAAATCCGCACCGGGCTGGTCACCACCACGCTGTCGGGCACCAAGGTGCGCAAGGTGGTGCTGCCGCGCTTCGAGGACGACGGCGAGGTGCTCAAGTGGCTGATGCGCGAGAACGTGCCCGGCAGCTTCCCGTACACCGCCGGCGTATTCGCCTTCAAGCGCGAGAACGAAGACCCCACGCGCATGTTCGCCGGCGAGGGCGATGCCTTCCGCACCAACCGGCGCTTCAAGCTGGTTTCCGAAGGGATGGATGCCAAGCGCCTGTCGACCGCGTTCGACTCGGTCACGCTGTACGGCGAAGACCCGCATGTGCGCCCCGACATCTACGGCAAGGTCGGCAACTCGGGCGTGTCGATCGCCACGCTCGACGACATGAAGGTGCTGTACGACGGCTTCGACCTGACCAGCCCCAGCACCTCGGTGTCGATGACCATCAACGGACCGGCGCCTACCATCCTGGCGATGTTCATGAACACCGCCATCGATCAGCAGCTCGACAGGTTCCGCTCCGACAACCAGCGCGAGCCCAGCGCCGACGAGGAAGCCAAGATCCGCGCCTGGGTGCTGCAGAACGTGCGCGGCACGGTGCAGGCCGACATCCTCAAGGAAGACCAGGGCCAGAACACCTGCATCTTCTCCACCGAGTTCTCGCTCAAGGTGATGGGCGATATCCAGGAGTACTTTGTCCACCACCAGGTGCGCAACTTCTACTCGGTGTCGATCTCGGGCTACCACATCGCCGAGGCCGGGGCGAATCCGATCTCGCAGCTGGCGTTCACGCTGTCCAACGGCTTCACCTATGTGGAGGCGTACCTGGCGCGCGGCATGCATATCGACGACTTCGCGCCCAACCTGTCGTTCTTCTTCTCCAACGGCATGGACCCCGAGTACAGCGTGCTGGGCCGCGTGGCGCGCCGCATCTGGGCGGTGACCATGCGCGACAAGTACGGCGCCAACGAACGCAGCCAGAAGCTGAAGTACCACATCCAGACCTCGGGCCGCTCGCTGCATGCGCAGGAGATCGACTTCAACGATATCCGCACCACGCTGCAGGCCCTGATCGCGATCTACGACAACTGCAACTCGCTGCACACCAACGCCTACGACGAGGCCATCACCACGCCCACCGGCGAGTCGGTGCGGCGCGCGCTGGCGATCCAGCTGATCATCAACCGGGAATGGGGCGTGGCCAGGTGCGAGAACCCCAACCAGGGCAGCTTCCTGATCGAGGAACTGACCGACCTGGTGGAAGAGGCGGTGCTGCAGGAGTTCGAGCGCATTGCCGAGCGCGGCGGCGTGCTGGGCGCGATGGAGACCGGCTACCAGCGCGGCAAGATCCAGGAAGAGTCGCTCTACTACGAGCAGCTCAAGCACGACGGCACGCTGCCCATCATCGGCGTGAACACCTTCCGCAACCCTAACGGCGACCCGATCCCGCAGAAGCTGGAACTGGCGCGCTCCAGCGAGGCCGAGAAGCAGAGCCAGCTTGACCGCCTGCAGGCCTTCCAGCAGGCCCATGCGGCCGAGGCGCCGGCCATGCTGCAGCGGCTGCGGCAAGCGGTGATCGACAACCAGAACGTGTTCGCGGTGCTGATGGAAGCGGTGCGGGTCTGCTCGCTGGGGCAGATCACGCATGCGCTGTTCGAGGTGGGCGGGCAGTACCGGCGCAATATGTAGACCCGGCGGCACCGCGCATCAAGCCGTGCCCGATTACCGCGCAGGGCGGCCGCAGTGAAGGGCCGCCCTGCGTTACACTCAAAGGCTGCGCCGGCGGCCGCGCCACGGCACATCGCATTCGAGACCACAGCAAGCCAGAGATCATGGACACCCAGTACAACCCGAACAATATCTTCGCGAAGATCCTGCGCGGCGAGATGCCGTGCCTCAAGGTGTACGAGGACGACGACACCATCGCCTTCATGGACATCATGCCGCAGGCCGACGGCCATACGCTGGTGGTGCCCAAGGAAGCCGCGGTCAACCTGTTCGACCTGTCCGAGCACGGCGCGCAGGCCGCCATCGTCGCCACGCAGCGGGTGGCGCGCGCGGTGCGCGCGGCGTTTGCGCCCGACGGCATCTCCATCGGCCAGTTCAACGGCGCGGCCGCGGGCCAGACCGTGCCGCACGTGCATTTCCATATCGTGCCGCGCTATGCCGACAGCGCGCTGCGCGGCCACGCGCGCGAGATGCAGGACCCGGAACTGCTCAAGGGCCACGCCGAGCGCATCATCGCCGCGCTGCGCGAGCAGGGCGCCTGAACCGCGCCTGAACCGCGCCTGAACCGATTAATCAACGATCCAACCAAGCAGAGGAAGACAAGATGAGCATCAGGACAGTGGGCATCGTCGGTGCCGGCACCATGGGCAATGGCATCGCCCAGGCCTGCGCAGTGGCAGGCCTCGACGTGGTGATGGTCGACATCAGCGACGCCGCCGTGCAGAAGGGCGTCGCCACCGTGGCGGGCAGCCTGGACCGGCTGATCAAGAAAGAGAAGCTGACCGAGGCCGAAAAGGCCGCCGCGCTGGCGCGCATCAAGGGCAGCACGGCGTATGACGATCTCAAGGCCACCGATATCGTGATCGAGGCCGCCACCGAGAACTACGACCTGAAGGTCAAGATCCTCAAGCAGATCGACGGCATCGTCGGCGAGAACGTGATCATCGCGTCGAACACGTCGTCGATCTCGATCACCAAGCTGGCCGCCGTGACCTCGCGCGCCGACCGCTTTATCGGCATGCACTTCTTCAACCCGGTGCCGGTGATGGCGCTGGTGGAACTGATCCGCGGCCTGCAGACCAGCGACGCCACGCACGCCGCCGTCGAGGGCCTGTCCAAGCAGCTCGGCAAGTACCCGATCACGGTCAAGAACAGCCCGGGCTTCGTCGTCAACCGCATCCTGTGCCCGATGATCAATGAAGCCTTCTGCGTGCTGGGCGAAGGCCTGGCCTCGCCGGAAGAGATCGACGAAGGCATGAAGCTGGGCTGCAACCACCCGATCGGGCCGCTGGCGCTGGCCGACATGATCGGCCTGGACACCATGCTGGCCGTGATGGAAGTGCTGTACACCGAGTTCGCCGATCCGAAGTACCGGCCTGCGATGCTGATGCGCGAAATGGTGGCCGCGGGCTACCTGGGCCGCAAGACTGGTCGTGGCGTGTACGTGTATAGCAAGTGATTCGTGCGTTGACCTGACCCTCTGCTGGGAGGGTTTGTCGGTGAGAGGCCGGCGACTGGACATGGGTCCGGCGCCGGCCTTTTCCGTTTGCAGCGCTCCTCAAAACGATTTCTGAATCAGGTTGATCGCCTGGTCCAGCCGCGCCTTCAGCGGTGCCAGCAGGCAATGCAGTCCCAAGGCATCGGCAGACTCCTCTTCAAGATCGAGCAAGGTCAGGATCGACTGCATCCCGGCGCTGACGCGCAATAGCGCGTCGCAACCTTCCATAACAGTTTCGGCGACTTCTTCAGTTAGCTTCGTGAATTGTGCTGCCACAGTGGTTCTCCTTCGGCAAAGGGTTGTCCGGGTGAACTCCCGGTTGGATCATTGAATCCAGAAATCACTTTACAGCGTTTGACTGTGGGGATCACATCGCATATGATCCATTCACGTCACGGCTTTGTGAAATACAGGAATCGATTTTCTGCATGCCAATCAAGAAACTGGCGGATCTCGCGGAAGTGAGAATGGGCTACTCCTTTCGAAGTCGGCTGGAGCCACTGCTCGCTGGGGACGTGTCTGTCATCCAGATGAAGGACATTGATGATGCCGACCTCTTCCACCCGGAGGGGCTCGCGCGCATTGCAATGCCTGAACTGAGGGAGCGGCACTTCGTCATGGAAGGCGACCTGTTGTTCCGGTCGCGTGGCGGCTCCAACTCGGCGGCGCTGGTGGCTGCGCCGCTCGGGCGGACCGTTCTTGCCGCCCCCATGATGCTGATCCGTCCCTATTCGCCGGGCATCATGCCGGCTTACCTGCAGTGGTTCATCAACCTGCCGGCGACGCAAAGCGTGCTGGCCTCGCAGGCGGCTGGCACAGCCGTGAAGATGATCGGCAAGGCGGTGCTGGAAGAACTCGCAGTTGCGGTGCCGCCGCTGGCAGTCCAGCAAAAGATCGTAGAGATCGGGCGCCTTGCGGCAGCTGAAGCCAGACTAGCCGGCATGCTGCTCGATCGGCGCAAAGCGCTGACTGACAAGCTGCTGATGCAAACCGCGCAAGGCGCCGGCCACCGCGCCAGCACTAACTGAACCCGGGTCGTGTGCAACCGCCACGACCACGCATGACACAAGAGGAACAAGGCATGACCGACAAGGTGACTCAGCAAGAAATCAACGCCACCGCCTGGGCGGCCTGCGATACCTTCCGCGGCACGATCGACCCCGCCCAGTACAAGGACTACATTCTGGTGATGCTGTTCCTCAAGTACATCAGCGACCTGTGGGGCGATCACTACGCCGCGTACCAGAAGCAATATGGGAACAATGACGAGCGCATCCGCCGCAAGCTGGACCGCGAGCGCTTTGTGTTGCCGATGGTGGAGTTGAAGGACATCAAGGCCGGCAAGGTGCAGGATCGCTTCCTGGCGGACTTCTCCGCGCTATATGAGCGGCGCGGAGAAAGCAATATTGGCGAGCTGATCAATATCGTGCTTGACCAGATCGAAGAGGCCAACAAGACCAAGCTTGAAGGAGTGTTCCGCAACATTGACTTCAACAGCGAAGTCAATCTCGGCAAGGCCAAGGACCGCAACCGCCGGTTGAAGCATCTGCTGGAAGACTTCGTCAAGCTGGACCTGCGCCCGAGCCGCGTTGCAGAGGATGTCATCGGCAACACCTACATCTACCTGATCGAGCGCTTTGGTTCCGATGCCGGCAAGAAGGCGGGCGAGTTCTACACGCCCCGGATGGTGTCGCGCCTGTTGTCGACGCTGGCGGCGCCCAAGCCGGGCGACCGCATCTGCGACCCGTCCTGCGGATCGGGGAGCCTCCTGATCGAGGCCGCGCAGGTTGTGGAGGCCCAAGACAGCCACAATTACGCGCTGTTCGGGGAAGAGGTCAACGGCTCTACCTGGGCCCTGGCGCGGATGAACATGTTCGTCCACAGCAAGGATGCCGCCCGTATCGAGTGGTGTGACACCCTTAACAGCCCGGCACTGATCGAGGCCGACCGGCTAATGAAGTTCAATGTGGTGGTGGCCAATCCCCCGTTCAGCCTGGACAAATGGGGCTTCGACAATGCCGAGCGCGACCCGTACAACCGCTTCTGGCGCGGCGTGCCGCCCAAGTCCAAGGGCGACTGGGCGTTCATCACCAACATGATCGAACGTGCGCTGCCGCAAGAAGGGCGTGTGGCCGTCGTGGTGCCGCACGGCGTGCTGTTCCGGGGTGGCGCCGAGGGCCGCATCCGGCAGAAGCTGATTGAAGACAATCTGCTGGATGCCGTCATCGGCCTGCCCGGCAACCTGTTTCCCACTACCTCCATTCCGGTCGCCATTCTGGTCTTTGACCGCGCGCGGGAGAAAGGCGGCGTGCGCGAGGGGGTGCGCAACGTATTGATCATCGATGCCAGTGCAGATTTTGTGCCCGGCAAGAATCAGAACACCCTTTCCGACGCGCACTTCGACAAAATCGTTGCCACCTTCCAGGCCCGCAAGCGCCGGGACAAGTATGCCCATGTGGCTACCCCGAAAGAACTGGCCGGGAACGACTTCAACCTCAACATTCCGCGCTATGTGGATACGTTCGAGGAAGAGGAAGAGATTGATATCGCCGCGCTGCAGAAGGACATCGAGCAGCTGGAGGCGGAGCTGGTGGAAGTCCGGGCGAAGATGCGCCAACACTTGAAACTTCTGGGCTTGGAGGGCGTATGAACAAGGAGACCAATGTCCCGTCCACTGCAGTCTTGCCGCCGGCCTCAGCGGAATCTTCCTTCCTGCTATACGCCGCCGACGACGAGCGGGTGCATGTTCGCGTGCTGATTCATGCCGAGACCCTCTGGCTGCCTCAGCGCCAGATGGCGGAGTTGTTCCAAACCTCGGCGGACAATGTCAGCCAACACCTGAAAAACATCTATGCCGACGAGGAATTGACCGAGGTGGCAACTACCGAGGATTTCTCGGTAGTTCAAAATGAGGGCGGACGTGGCGTACGGCGCACAATCAAGCACTACAACCTGGACGCCGTCATTGCCGTGGGCTACCGCGTCAGTTCCCGGCGCGCCACCCAGTTCCGCATCTGGGCCACGCAAGTCCTGACGGAGTTCATCAAGAAGGGCTTTGTACTGGACGACGATCGTCTCAAGCAAGGCAAGCAGGCCTTCGGCGAAGACTACTTTCGGGAGTTGCTGGAGCGGATTCGCTCCATCCGCACCAGCGAGCGCCGCATCTATCAGCAGATCACCGACATCTTCGCCGAATGCAGTGTGGATTACGACCCGAAGTCGGAAATCACGCAGAGCTTCTATGCCATGGTGCAGAACAAGTTCCACTATGCCATTACGGGGAAGACGGCCGCCGAGATCATCCACGACAAGGCTGACCATAGTGCCCCAGGCATGGGTTTGCTGAGCTGGAAAAATGGTCCGCATGGCCGCGTGCTGGCTTCGGACGTTACGGTTGCCAAGAACTATCTTGCCGAGCCGGAGATCAAGCGGCTGGAGCGAACCATCTCCGGATTCTTCGACTACATCGAGAACGTGATTGAGAACCGGGTGCAGATGGGCATGGCGGATATGGCAGCCAGCGTCGACAAATTCCTGACCTTCAACGAGTACAAGGTGCTGATGGGCAAGGGTGCAATCAGCAAGATCCAGGCAGACAAGAAGGCGCTGGCAGAGTACGCCGAGTTCAACCGGACGCAGAGGATTGAGTCGGACTTTGATCGGGCGGTGAAAAAGATGCAGGGGGTGGTGGGCAAGGAGCGGAGGAAGAAATGATCTGGAAAACTGTGCCAGTCGGAGCCGTTATCCGCGCCTCGCAATACGGGTTGTCGCTTCCGGCTGGAGCTGCCGAAGGCACGCCGATCGTTGGCATGAAGGATATTCAGAGCGGCCGGGTTCGAGTCGACCCTGACGTTAGGGTCAGCATCACTGACGAGGATGCAAAGGACTACCTGCTCAACGATGGCGACATTCTCCTAAATCGCACAAATAGCCCAGATCTGGTCGGAAAGACTGGCATCTATCGCGGGAGGCAGAAGGCGGTCTTTGCCTCCTACCTTGTACGTCTGGAATTGGATCGAGATAAGGTCGATCCCGACTACTTGGTCCAAATTCTTGCCAGTGAAGGGGGGCAGCGCAATATTAGGCAACTGGCCACGCGGGCAGTTAGCCAGGCGAACATCAATCCTACGACGTTCAAGAACCACTTTCACATTCCACTTCCATCGTTGGAGGAGCAGGTCAGCATTCGCGATGTCCTTCTTGAATGGGATGTCGCCATCGCTAAGGCCGAGCGGCTGATTGAGGTACACCGCGAGCAAACTTCGCAATTGCGCGAGCGGTTGCTTCGAGATGGTACGAACACAATGCGGGAAAAGTTGCGCGCAGTTACACGCGAGTCAACTGAACGAAATCGCGGCCGTTTCAGCCGAAGCCTCATTATGGCCGTGACTAAGGAAAGCGGCATGCGACCTATGCGCGAAGAAACCATTGCCGCCAATATTGAGCGTTACAAGCTCGTGCCTCCGAACGCCTTTGCATATAACCCAATGAGGCTGAATATCGGCTCCATTGCGATGTCAGAGTTTGAGCATGATGTGCTAGTAAGCCCAGACTACGTGGTCTTCAAGTGCGACGAGGCGAGATTGCTTCCGCAATATCTTAACCATCTGCGATTTACCAACCACTGGATTAGCCATTTTGGCGCCGCAGGTAGCGGAAGCGTACGAGTACGTATTTACTATGGTGATCTCGCGGCGTTTGCCTTCGACCTTCCGCCTATCGGCGAGCAGCGACGAATTGTCGAGATTCTGGACGCAGCAGTTCTCGAGATCACGATGCTATGTCGCTATGCAGATCTGCTCAGGAAGCAAAAGCGCGGCCTCATGCAAAAACTTCTCACCGGCAAATGGCGCGTGCCAGCACAAACAGCGGAGGCCGCCTGATGGAAGGCTACAAGTCCACCGAGGAATACCTGTCGCAGCTTCCTGCGCTGCAACTGCTGATCAACCTGGGCTTCACCTATCTGTCTCCCAAGCAGGCCGCCGCGGCACGCGGCGGCAAGTCCGGCAACCTGCTGCTGGAAGACATCCTGCGAGAGCGGCTGAAGCAGAACAACCGCATCCAGCACAAGGGCCAGACGTTCCGCTTCTCGGAGGAAAACATCCAGACCGCCATCCAGCGGCTGAAGAACATCAGGTACGACGGCCTGCTAAAGACCAATGAGGCGGTCTACGACTTGCTGACGTTGGGCGTAGCGCTCGAACAATCGGTAGAGGGCGACAGCAAAAGCTTTACGCTCAACTACATTGACTGGCGGGACTGGACGGCCAATGCCTATCACATCTGCGCCGAATTCCCGGTGGAGCGCAACCGCAGCACTGAGGCCTGCCGCCCGGACCTGGTGCTGTTCGTCAACGGCATTCCGTTCGCAGTGATCGAATGCAAGGCGCCGCAGGTGGGTGTGGAGCAGGCAGTCTCGCAGTGCATTCGCAATCAGCGCGACGAGTACATCCCAAAGCTGTTCAGCTATGTGCAGTTGACGGTTGCCACCAACAAGAATGAAGTCCGGTATGCCACCACCGGCACCCCGAAGAAATTCTGGGCGGTATGGAAAGAGGATATTGCGCAGGCGGAACTGCGCGCCGTCATGGATGAGCCGCTGAGCACGGAAACCAAGTCCGGACTCTATGATTTCGTGGCTGAAGGATTGGGCGTGAGCCAGGAGCGGGCACCGTACCGAAAGGAACGTGCCATCACGGCGCAGGACCGGGCCCTGTACAGCCTGTGCCGCCCGGAACGCTTGCTTGCCCTCGCCCTGCAGTTCACAGTGTTCGACGGCGGCATTCGCAAGATTGCCCGCTACCAGCAGTTCTTTGCCATCCAGCGCATTCTTCAGCGGGTCAAGCACCGTGACGAGCTGGGCCGCCGTCAGGGCGGCATTGTCTGGCATACGCAGGGCTCCGGCAAGTCGCTGACCATGGTGATGCTGGCGCGTGCACTGGCAATGGATCCGGAGATCCGCAACCCGCGCATCGTGCTTGTGACCGATCGTGTGGACCTGGACAAGCAACTCGGCAACACCTTTGCTGCCTGCGGGCTGTCCCCTGACAGGGCGGACAGCGGCCGGCATCTGCTTGAACTGGTGTCGGAGAGCAAGGCGCATATCGTGACCACGCTGATCCACAAGTTTGACAAGGCCTTGGCGGTCAAGAAGCACGTGGAGGATTCCGCCAATATCTTTGTGCTGGTGGATGAGAGCCACCGGACAAACTTTGGCAGCTTTGCGGCGCGCATGCGGCAGATGTTCCCGATGGCCTGCTACCTGGGCTTCACCGGCACGCCGCTGCTGAAGAAGGAGAAGAACAACTTCAGCAAGTTCGGCGGTTTGATCGATGCGTACACCATCAGCCAGGCGGTACAGGATGGTGCGGTGGTGCCGCTGCTATATGAGGCCAGGCACGTCGAGATGGAGCCCAATAGCAAGGCCATCGACACATGGTTTGAGCGGCACACCCAAGGCCTGAACGACGCGCAAAAGGCGGACCTGAAACGCAAGTACAGCCGCGCCGAGACGCTGAACAAGGCCGAGCAAGTGATTTACATGCGTGCCTTCGATATCAGCGAAGACTTCCGGCAGAACTGGCAGGGGACCGGCTTTAAGGCGCAACTGGTAGCGCCCGGCAAGGCGGCCGCGCTGGCCTATCAGGCGGTGCTGAACGAACTGGGGCACGTCACATCCGAGGTCATTATCTCGCCGCCGGATATTCGCGAGGGCAACGAGGAAACGGACGAAGCGCCGACCGATGCGGTGGTGGCGTTCTGGGAAAAGATGATCAAGCGCTACGGCTCGGAAGAGGAGTACAACAAGCAGGTCATCAACCAGTTCAAGCACAGCGAGGCGCCGGAGATCCTGATCGTGGTGGACAAGCTGCTGACCGGCTTTGATGCGCCGCGCAATACCGTGCTCTACCTGACCCGCAAGCTGCGCGAGCACACGCTGCTGCAGGCCATTGCCCGCGTGAATCGCCTGTTTGACGATGAAGACGGTGCCCGGCCCAAGGATTTCGGTCACATCGTCGACTACGCCGGCGTGCTGGGCGAACTGGATCACGCGCTGACCACCTATAACGCGCTGGCCGAATTCGATGAGGCCGACCTGAATGGCGCGCTCAGCAGCATCAACGAGGAAGTGGCGAGGCTGCCCCAGCGGCATGCCGATCTGTTGGACTTGTTCAAGACGATTGCCAATCGGAATGACGAAGAGAGTTACGAGCTGCTGCTGGGTGACGAGAAGTTGCGGCACATGTTCTATGAGCGCCTGCATGCCTACGCCAAGACGCTATCGATAGCCATGTCGTCGGAGCGGTTCGTGCTTTCCACGCCGGACAACAAGCTCGCTGCGTACAAGAACGACCTCAGGCGCTTTGCCAATCTGCGGACCGCGGTGAAGTTGCGCTACGCCGAGGCCATCGACTATCGCGATTTCGAGGCCAAGATCCGGAAGCTGCTTGATACCCATATCGCAGCCAGTGATGTGCTCAGGCTGAATGAGCCGGTGAACATCTTTGACGAACAGGCGTTCAATCAGACCCTTGCAGAGCAGGGGCAGGCGAAGTCCTCTGCCGCCAAGGCAGACATGATTGCGCATGCCACCAAGAAGGCGATCTCAGAGCGGCTGGAACAGGATCCGGCCTTCTATGAGAAGTTCTCGAAGCTGATTCAACAGACCATCGACGATTTTCGCGCGCAGCGGATTTCCGACCTGGAATACCTGAACCGGGTCTTGGAGCTCAAGGACGCGGTGGTCCACCGCCGTTCGGACGACGCCCCTGCGCAACTGTCCGGCAATGAGCATGCCACCGCTTTATACGGGGTGCTCAAGCCGTATGTCGCAGCCCATATTGCCGAGACTGAGCGAGCTGCGGCCATCGCAGCCGAGACCGCCATCGACATGTGGTCCATCCTCCAGAGGAACTGGAAGGTGGGGTATTGGGCCGACGACGATGCGCAACGTCGCACGCAGAACGAATTTGATGACTACCTGTATGACGTCGTGAAAGGCGAAAAGGCGCTGCCCCTGTCTACGGATGAGATGGACGCGATCATGGACGACGCGATGCAACTCGCCAGACATCGGATGGTGGGTTGATGCAGGGAATTGGCATGACGACCGGCGTATTGACATATGGAAGCGAAGCCATCGCCTTTGTCGTGGAAGAGCGGCCAGCGCGCCGGACCCTCGGCATTGAGGTGCATCCGGACGGCAGCGTGCGGGTACTGGTCCCCCGGGACTGCGATGACGCAACCGTCCAGGAAAAGCTCAACCTGCGTGCCAGTTGGATCAGTCGACAGCTTGCAATGTTCGCGCGCTATGAACGCTATACGGCGCCCCGGGTCCCGCGGCAGTTCCTGAGTGGGGAGTCGCATCGATATCTGGGGCGGCAGTATCGCCTGCGGGTGCTGGCGAATGACCCGGTCGCCATTCAGGAATTGGTGAAGCTCACGCGCGGGGAAATAGTCGTGGCAAGCCCGACAGCGCTTACGCCGGAGCGCGTGCGCGTGCTTCTGCATCGCTGGTATCTGGACCATGCGCGCGATTTGTATATCAAAGTGGTGAGTGAGGCATTTTGCGCCTTTGGCACGCGTGGCTTGACCTGTCCGAATATAGTCATCCGCGAAATGCGAGGCCGTTGGGGGAGTCTCTCGCCCGGCGGGCAGATGACTTTGAATTCCCGCTTGATCCAGGCGCCCCGCCGCTGCATCGAGTACGTCGTCATGCATGAGCTTTGCCACCTGGTGCATCGGGATCACAGCAATGGCTTCTTCGCGCTTCTGACTGAACGTATGCCGGACTGGCAGAAATGGAAGGCGCGACTCGAAGAGGCGCTGCTTTGAAACGGGCTGTGCCCGCCCAAGGCCGCTTCAATCCCGCTTACACCGCGTTATATGCCGAAACACTCCGCCGCATCCGGTAACAGGAATGCGCGGTAGAGTGCACACCTCCTGAGTACGACAAAGAAGAACTCCAATGTTGCCTCCGGTTCTCGTTGCTGCCCTGCTTGCGGGTGCGATGTCCCTGCTTGCCGCCCGCTCGGCGATGGCTCATGTCGATGTCGGTGTCCAGGTCGGTACGCCCGCCCCGGTTTATGTGGCCCCGGCTCCGGTGTATGTGGCGCCGCCGCCGCCGGTGGTGTACGCGCCGCGTTACCACGGCTGGCGTGGCGACCGCTACTGGGATGGCCGCCGCTGGTATGGGCGAGATGCGTGGCGCTATCGGCGCGGGTATCGCGAGTACCGTGGCGATCACCATCATGGGCATGGCCACGGTCATCGTCACTGATGCGGATGCGCGAATGCGCCGACGGTTTGCTCAGCGCAGCAGTACCAGCCTGGGCACCGCATCCGCGCCGCACCACACCACCGCGTTCTGCCCGTACTTCTCGCCCAGCGCGCGCGCATCTTCCAGCGACAGCCCGGGCACCAGGTAGCTCGGCTCCGCCGGCCAGCCGTTGGACGGATGCTCGCCAGCGCCGCCAATCGTCCCCAGTCCCAGCCGCGCCAGGTCCTGCGCCAGCGCCTGCTGGCGCGTGGCGTTGGCGCTGTCATCGCAGCGCTGGCTGAACGGGTTGGCGGCGGTAATGAAGGCGCTGCACGCGACCCCCAACGCGCTGTGCAGCGCCGCCAGCCGCGTACTGGGAGCGTCGATGCGCAAAGTCATCGGCACCTCGCCAAGCACGCGGTAACGGGTTTCGCGATAAGCCTGCAAGGTGGCCGCATCGATGGCGCTGGCCACGTCATTCCCCGTACTGCCGCAACCCATCCAGGTCCAGCACCTCGATCACGCCATAGTCCACCCGCACCAGACCCTGCTGCTCCAGCACCTTGAGCGCCTGGTTGGCACGCTGGCGCGAGATGCCCGCGAGCAGGCCGATTTCTTCCTGCGAGATCTCCAGCGTCTTGCCGATCCCCGGGTACAGGTGCTCATTGAACAGCGACGACACCGCGCGCGCCACGCGCGAATCGATATCGAGCAGCCGCTCGTATTCCACCGCGGCAATGAACTGCCCCAGGCGCTCGTTGAACTGCGTCAGCAGGAAGCGCGTGAACGGCAGGCTGGTATCCAGCAACCACTGAAAAGTGTCGCGCGGCAGGAAGGCGATGGTGGAGCGGCGCAGCGCCATCACGTCGTACTTGCGGATCTCCGACTTGAGCACCGCGCCTTCGCCGAACCAGCCGCCGGTGGGCACGCCGGTGAAGGTGACCGACTTGCCCGAGGGCGACACCGTGGTGATCTTGACGATGCCTTCGAGCACGCCCATCCAGTGCTCGGCGATATCACCCTTGTGGCAGACGTAGTCGCCCTGGCTGTACTCGTGCACGAACATGGCGCGGCGCACGCGCTCCCGCTGCTCGGGGCTCAGGTCTGCTGCCCACACGCAGCGGTCGACAAAATCGTTCAGCATGGCCTGCGGAAGCTCCGGTAGGGATTAACCCGGAATTGTCACCGGCGTGACAACCGGGGTGGTTGGCATGGGCTATCGTACGATCACAACGGAACCGCGGGTGCCACCAGCGGCACGCCGGGGAAGGCGGAGACGCTGTCCCGGCGCGCTGAAAACAGGCACGAACGGGCTTGATGCGATGCGGCAGGTGCCGCCGGGCAAAGCAAGCCAAGTATAACGACCGGACCGGCGCTTGACACCGGGCGTGGACCCCCACGCCGGAGGGACAGGAGACAGCGATGCAGGAATCGTCGGCGACGACCTTCCCGCGATGGCTGCTGGCGCACGCCCAGCAGCGGCCGGATCATCCGGCGTATCGCGAGAAGGATCTCGGCATCTGGCAGACATACAGCTGGGCCCAGGCGGCGCAGCAGGTGAGGGCGCTGGCTTGCGGGCTGGCCGCGCTCGGTTTCAGGCGCGGCATGAACCTGGCGGTGGTGGGCGACAACCGTCCGCGGCTGTACTGGGCCATGACCGCGGCGCAGGCGCTGGGCGGCGTGCCGGTGCCGCTGTACCAGGACGCCATTGCCAACGAGATGGTCTACGTGCTCAACGATGCCGAGATCGAGTTCGCCATCGTCGAGGACCAGGAGCAGGTCGACAAGCTGCTTGAGGTGGAAGCGCAGCTGGCCGGGTCCGGCCGCGCCGTGCGCCACATCATCTTTGAAGACCCGCGCGGCCTGATGGACTATGACCACCCGTCGCTGATGTCTTACGAGCAGCTGCAGGAACTGGGCCGCGAATTCGACCAGGCCCATCCCGGCTTCTATGACGAGGCCATCGCCGCCGGCCAGCCCGACGACACCGCGATCATCCTCTATACCTCCGGCACCACGGGCAAGCCCAAGGGCGTTTGCCATTCGCACTACGGCCTGATCGGCGCGGCGCGCAACGGCTGCGCCTTCGACAAGCTCAGCGCGGACGATGACGTGCTGTCCTACCTGCCGATGGCATGGGTCGGCGACAACCTGTTCTCATACGCGCAGGCGATGGTGGCGGGCTTCACGGTGAACTGCCCGGAATCGCGCGAAACGGTGATGACCGACCTGCGCGAGATCGGCCCCACCTATTACTTTGCGCCGCCGCGCATCTATGAAGGGCTGCTGACGCAGGTGATGATCCGCATGGACGACGCCGGCTGGATCAAGCGCAAGCTGTTCAACTGGGCCATGGACGTAGCGCGCCGCTGCGGCACCGATATCCTCGACGGCCAGCCCGTGTCGCTGGCGAACCGCATGCGCTATGCGCTGGGCGAGGTCCTGGTCTACGGTCCGCTGCGTAATGTGCTGGGCATGAGCCGCATCCGCGTGGGCTATACCGCGGGCGAGGCGATCGGCCCGGACCTGTTCCGCTTCTATCGCTCGATCGGCGTGAACCTGAAGCAGTTCTACGGCCAGACCGAGACCTGCGCCTATGTGTGCCTGCAGCCCGACGGCAAGGTCAAGTTCGATTCCGTGGGCCCGGCCGCGCCCGGCATGGAGATCCGCATTGCCGACAACGGTGAGGTGCTGGTGCGCGGCGTGGGACTGCTCAAGTCCTACTACAAGCGCGACGACGCCACGCGCGAGGCCATCAACGACGAGGGCTACTTCATGACCGGCGACGCCGGCGTGATCGACGCCGACGGCCACCTGAAGATCATCGACCGCGCCAAGGACGTGGGCAAGCTGGCCGATGGCTCGATGTTCGCGCCCAAGTACATCGAGAACAAGCTCAAGTTCTTCCCGTACATCAAGGAAGCGGTGGCCTTCGGCAACGGCCGCGACCAGGTCTGCGCCTTTATCAATATCGACTTCGAGGCGGTGGGCAACTGGGCCGAGCGCAGGCACCTGCCGTACGCAGGCTATGTCGACCTGGCCGCGCAGCCCGACGTGCTGGAGATGATCGGCGAGTGCGTGAACCAGGTGAATGCCGACCTGGCCAACGACCCGATGCTGGCCGGTTCGCAGGTGGCGCGCTTCCTGGTCCTGCACAAGGAACTGGACCCGGACGACGACGAGCTCACCCGCACGCGCAAGGTGCGCCGCGGCTTTATCGCCGAGAAATACGGCGTGCTGGTCGAGGCGCTCTATGCGGGCAAGTCCGAGCAGTTCATCGAGACGCGCGTCAAGTTTGAAGACGGGCGCGAGGGCAGCGTGTCGGCCACGCTGAAGCTGGTCAATGCGAAGCGCCTGCCGGTGGCGGCGCGCGCGGCATGAGCGAGGGCAGCAAGATGACGCAAGTAGCCTGGCAAGGCGCGGGGCAGCGCGAATGGGCGGGGACGGCACGCACGGATGCCAGCGGTGCCGGCGGCGGCGGCGCGATCGCCCCGGCGGGGCCGATGTCTCCGGCGGGGCTGGCCGATGACAGCGGCGCGCATCCCGGCACGCAGCGCGCGCAGCGCACCGGCGAGCAGGCGCGCACCGGCGGCGAGGTGATCCTGGACCTGCAGCATATCTCGCTGTCGTTCGGCGGGGTCAAGGCGCTGACCGATATCTCGTTCGATGTCTGCGAGCACGAGGTGCGCGCCATCATCGGCCCCAACGGCGCCGGCAAGAGTTCCATGCTCAATGTGATCAACGGCGTCTACCACCCGCAGCAGGGACGCATCGTGTTCCGCGGCGAAGAGCGCAAGCAGATGCACCCGACCGCCGCGGCGCGCCAGGGCATCGCGCGCACCTTCCAGAACATCGCGCTGTTCAAGGGCATGACGGTGCTGGACAACATCATGACCGGGCGCAACACGCAGTTCCGCACCGGGCTGTTCGCGCACGCGCTGTGGTGGGGGCCGGCCCGCAACGAAGAGATGCGGCATCGCCAGAAGGTCGAGGAAGTGATCGACTTCCTGGAGATCCAATCGATCCGCAAGACCCCGGTGGGACGCCTGCCGTACGGCCTGCAAAAGCGCGTGGAACTGGCGCGCGCGCTCGCGGCCGAGCCCTCGATGCTGCTGCTGGACGAGCCCATGGCCGGCATGAACGTGGAAGAGAAGCAGGACATGTGCCGCTTCATCCTGGACGTGAACCGGCAGTTCGGCACCACCATCGTGCTGATCGAGCACGACATGGGCGTGGTGATGGATATCTCCGACCGCGTGGTGGTGCTCGACTACGGCAAGAAGATCGGCGACGGCACGCCGGAAGAGGTCAAGGGCAACCCTGACGTGATCAAGGCGTACCTGGGCACTTCGCACTGAGGGTCTGAACCATGACGTTCTTCTTTGAAATCCTGATCGGCGGCCTGCTGTCGGGCCTGATGTACTCGCTGGTGGCGCTGGGCTTCGTGCTGATCTACAAGGCCTCGGGCGTGTTCAACTTTGCACAGGGCGCGATGGTCTACTTCGCCGCGCTGGCGGTGGTGGGGCTGATGGACAAGGGCCTGCCGATGTGGGCCGCGGTGATCGGCGCCTTCGTGGTGATGATCCTGGTGGGCATGAGCACCGAGCGCTTCGTGCTGCGCAAGCTGGTCAACCAGCCGCCGATCACGCTGTTCATGGCCACCATCGGGCTGTCGTTCTTCCTGGAAGGCCTGGGGCCGCTGCTGTTCGGCAATGAAGTGCGCCCGATCAACCTGGGCATTGTCGACGAGCCGATCGAGTCGATCCTGACCAACTTCAATATCGTGCTGTCCAAGTTCGACATCGCGGCGGCGGCCATCGCCGGCGTCCTGGTGGGATCGCTGGCGCTGTTCTTCCAGTACACCAAGGTCGGGCGCGCGCTGCGCGCGGTGGCCGACGACCACCAGGCGGCGCTGTCGCTGGGCATCCCGCTGCAGAACATCTGGGCCATCGTATGGGGCGTGGCCGGCTTTGTCGCGCTGGTGGCGGGCATGCTGTGGGGCTCGCGCAATGGCGTGCAGTTCGCGCTCACGCTGACCGCGCTCAAGGCGCTGCCGGTGCTGATCCTGGGCGGCTTCACCTCGGTGCCCGGCGCCATTGTCGGCGGGCTGATCATCGGCGCCTCGGAGAAGCTGGCCGAGATCTATATCCCGCCGGTGTTCCAGTCGATGTTCGGCGGCAACTTCGGCGGCATCGAAGGGTGGTTCCCGTATGTGTTCGCGTTGCTGTTCCTGCTGGTGCGCCCGGAGGGGCTGTTTGGCGAAAAGCATATCGATCGCGTCTAAGCCCGTCATTCCCGCGCAGGCGGGACAATGCACGTTAGTGCATTGGACGTCCGCAGGACGGCCCGCAGGGTGAGCGCAGCGAGCAATCCAGTGACTTTATCCGCCATCGCTTCAAAGCCGCTGGGCTCCCGCCTTCGCGGGAGCGACGAGCAGGAAGGAGACAAAGATGTTTTATCGTGAAGCCGGCCAGTTCAAGACCAGCTACGTCGCCGACAGCCAGATCTTCCCCATTCGCCAGGACCGCATCGGCTTTGCCGTGCTGATGGCCGTGGCCTTCCTGGCGATCCCGTTCGTCGGGTCGGAATACTGGTTCTCGGCCATCCTGATCCCGTTCTTGATTTTTTCGCTGGCGGCGCTGGGGCTGAATATCCTGACCGGCTATGCCGGCCAGCTGTCGCTCGGGACCGCGGCCTTCATGGCGGTGGGTGCCTACGCGGCCTACAACTTCCAGTTGCGCATCGAAGGCATCCCGGTGTTGCTGTCATTCCTGTTGGCCGGGCTGTCGGCGGCGCTGGTGGGGGTGGCCTTCGGCCTGCCGTCGCTGCGCATCAAGGGCTTCTACCTCGCCGTGGCGACGCTGGCGGCGCAGTTCTTCGTGGTGTGGGCGCTGACCAAGTTTCCCTGGTTCTCCAACAACAGTTCGTCGGGCGTGATCACGGCGCAGCGGCTGGACCTGTTCGGCGTCGCCATCGACACCCCGGTGAAGAAGTACCTGTTCGTGCTGGCCATCGTCACGGTGCTGGCGCTGGCGGCCAAGAACATGGTGCGCTCGGCCACCGGGCGCGCCTGGATGTCGGTGCGCGACATGGACGTGGCGGCCGAGGTGATCGGCATCCCGCTGATGCGCACCAAGCTGCTGGCGTTCGCGGTCAGCTCGTTCTACTGCGGCGTGGCCGGCGCGCTGTACGCGTTCTGCTACCTGGGCTCGGTCGAGCCCGACGGCTTCTCGCTGGACCTGTCGTTCCGCGTGCTGTTCATGATCATCATCGGCGGGGTGGGCAGCATCCTGGGCTCGTTCCTGGGCGCGGCCTTCATCCTGCTGCTGCCGATCTTCCTGGACAACGTGCTGCCGCCGCTGGCCGCGCTGCTGCACCTGCCGTTCACCAATGCCACCGTTTCGCACATCCAGCTGATGGTGTTCGGCGGGCTGATCATCTTCTTCCTGATCGTGGAGCCGCACGGGCTGGCCCGGCTGTGGCAGATCGCCAAGGAGAAGCTGAGGTTGTGGCCTTTCCCGCACTGACGGGGCGGGGTGCCTGTGTTACCGCAGTTCCTGTGTGAAGTTCTGAAGCTTACGCATAACGAAACGCTCCCCTGAGGGCGAAGGAGACTGTCATGACCAAGCTGATTCGCAATGTGCAACGCGCCGCCCTGGTGGTCAGCGCCGCGGCGGCACTGCTGGCGCCGGCGGCGCCGGCCATGGCGCAGAGCAACGAGCAGTTCGTGGCGTTGCCGAGCTACCGCGTGGGGCCGTACGGCGCCAACGGGCAGTCGTGGTATGGCGGCTTCATCGACTACCTCAACTACGTCAACCTGAAGGAAGGCGGCGTCAACGGCGTCAAGCTGTCGTGGGAAGAGTGCGAGACCGAGTACAACAACGCCAAGGGCGTGGAGTGCTATGAACGCCTGAAGTCCAAGAACGCCACCACCAAGGGCACGGCCTACCACGCCATGTCCACCGGCATCTCGTACGCGCTGGTCGACAAGACCGCGGCGGACAAGGTGCCGCTGGTGATGATGGGCTATGGCCGCACCGACGCGGTGGACGGCTCGGTGTTCCCGTACGCGTTCCCGCTGGTGACCACCTACCAGATGCAGGTCTCGGCCATCGTCAAGTACCTGGCCTCGAAGAACGGCGGCTCGCTGGCCGGCAAGAAGATCGTCTACCTGTATCACGACTCGGCCTATGGCAAGGAGCCGATCGTGGCGCTGCAGGCCGAAGCCAGGCTCGGCAAGTTCGACCTGGTCGAGATTCCGGTAGCGCACCCCGGCAATGAGCAGGGCGCCCAGTGGCTGAAGATCCGCCAGGAAAAGCCCGACTACGTGATCTTCTGGGGCTGGGGCGTGATGAACCAGACCGCGCTGAAGGCCGCGCAGAAGGTGGGCTTCCCGCGCGACAAGATGATCGGCTCGTGGTGGGCGGGGTCGGAAGAAGACACCGTGCCGGCCGGTGATGCCTCCAAGGGCTACATGAGCGCGACCTGGAACGTGGCCGGCCGCGGCGTGCCGCTGATCGCCGATATCGACAAGGTGGTCTATGGAGCCGGCAAGGGCAATATGCAGGACAAGAACAAGGTGGGCTCGGTGCTGTACAACCGCGGCGTGTCGGCGGCGGTGGTGACGGTGGAGGCGGTGCGCGTGGCGCAGGCGAAGTTCGGCAAGGGCAAGCCCATGACCGGCGAGCAGATGCGCTGGGCCTTCGAGAACCTGAACCTGACCAACGCGCGCCTGCAGCAACTGGGCGCCACGGGCCTGCTGCCCGAGATCAAGACCAGCTGCGACAACCACGAAGGCTCGGGCAAGGTGAAGATCCAGCAGTGGGACGGCACCAAGTGGGTGGTGATTTCGGACTGGATCGAGGGCAACAAGAACCTGATCCACCCGCTGTTCAAAGCGACTGCCGCGCAGTACGCGAAGGAGAAGGGGATTACGCCGGCCTGCATGAAGTCCTGATGCCGGCCGAATCCCAATTGGGTTCTCCCCTCTCCCGCTTGCGGGAGAGGGGCGGGGGTGAGGGCCGGCGCTGGCCATAGCGAGCGCGTTCACTTCGTGGCAGCGCCCGCCCTCACCCCAACCCTCTCCCAGAGGGAGAGGGAGTACCCAATCGGCAAGCTGGAAACCGCAACACTCAACACGAGCCGCACCATGAGCCTTCTGTCCGTCAACAATATCGAAGTCATCTACGATCACGTGATCCTGGTGCTCAAGGGCGTTTCGCTCGAAGTGCCGGAAGGCAAGATCGTGGCGCTGCTCGGCGCCAACGGCGCGGGCAAGACCACCACGCTCAAGGCCATCTCCAATCTGCTGCAGGCCGAGCGCGGCGATGTCACCAAGGGCTCGATCGAATATCGCGGCGACCGCGTCGACCAGCTCACGCCCAACGACCTGGTGCGCCGCGGCGTGATCCAGGTGATGGAGGGGCGCCACTGCTTCGCGCACCTGACCATCGAAGAGAACCTGCTCACCGGCGCCTACACGCGCGGCCTGTCGCGCGGGCAGACGCGCGACGAGCTGGAAAAGATCTACGAGTACTTCCCGCGGCTGAAGACGCGCCGCAAGTCACAGGCCGGCTACACCTCCGGCGGCGAGCAGCAGATGTGCGCGATCGGCCGGGCCATGATGGCCAAGCCTGCGATGATCCTGCTGGACGAGCCGTCGATGGGCCTGGCGCCGCAGATCGTCGAGGAGATATTCGAGATCGTGCGCGGGCTGAATTCACGCGAGAACGTCAGCTTCCTGCTGGCCGAGCAGAACACCATGGTGGCGCTGCGCTATGCCGACTACGGCTACATCCTTGAGAACGGCCGCGTGGTGATGGACGGCGATGCCGAGTCGCTGCGCACCAACGAGGATGTCAAGGAGTTCTACCTGGGCGTGGCCGCCAACGACGCCGACGGCCCCGGCCGCAAGTCGTTCCGCGACGTGAAGAGCTACCGGCGCAGGAAGCGCTGGCTGGCGTAGCGCGCGCCCGATTCCGTCCGGCATCGCCACTACGCGCCCAGCGGCGCGGTGGCGGGCCGCATCCCAATCCCTGACGCACAGCACCATGCCAGAACACTTCGATTCGCTCGAAACCCGCGCGCCGGCAGTCCGCGAGCAGGCGCTCCTTGCCGCCCTGGCACGCCAGGTGGCCCACGCGCGCGACCACGCCCCATACTTTGCCGAGTTGCTGAGCGGCGTCGAGCCGCGCCTGCTGACCTCGCGCGCGGCGCTGGCGGCGCTGCCGGTCACGCGCAAGTCGGACCTGAGCGCGCGCCAGCGCGCGCTGCCGCCGCTGGGCGGGCTCAACGCGACGCCGCTGGGCAAGCTGCGCCATGTGTTCCAGTCGCCCGGCCCGATCCACGAAGTCGACGGCCACGACGCCGACTGGTGGCGCGTGGCGCGCGCCATGCATGCGGCGGGCTTTCGCGCCGGCGAGCTGGTCTACAACACCTTCTCCTATCACTTCACGCCCGCCGGCATGATGATGGAAACGGGCGCGCACCGGCTGGGCTGTTGCGTGTTCCCGGCCGGCGTCGGCCAGACCGATTCACAGGTGCAGGCGCTGGCCAGCCTGCAGCCATCGGCCTACGCGGGCACCCCGTCGTTCCTGAAGCTGCTGCTGGAGCGTGGCGACGAGCTGGGCACGCCCTGCACGAGCCTGGCCAAGGCGTTGGTCTCGGGCGAGGCGCTGCCGCCGTCGCTGCGCGCGTGGTTCCAGGCGCGCGGCGTGCGCGTGCAGCAGATGTACGGCACCGCCGATGTCGGCCTGATCGCGTATGAGACCGAGGGCGGCGACGGCTGGGTGGTGGATGAGGGCGTACTGGTGGAAATCGTCGAACCGGGCGGCTCGCGCCCCATGCCCGAGGGCGAGACCGGCGAGGTGGTGGTGACGGTGCTGGGCAATGGCGACTACCCGCTGATCCGCTTCGGTACGGGCGACTTGTCGGCCATCGTGGCGGAGTCGGCGCAACGGCCCAGCCCGTGCGGGCGCACCAATATCCGGCTCAAGGGCTGGCTGGGGCGCGCCGACCAGGCCACCAAGGTCAAGGGGATGTTCGTGCATCCGGGGCAGGTGGCGGAAGTGCTGCGGCGCCATCCGGAGATCCGCGCCGCACGGCTGGTGGTGACCGGCGAACCCGGCGCCGACGTGATGACCCTGCATTGCGATGCCACGCGCGAGGATGAGGCGCTGCAGCGCGCGGTGGCGGAGTCGCTGCGCGAGGTGATGCGGCTGCGCGGTGAAGTGGCCTTTGTCGCGGCGGGGTCGTTGCCGCAGGATGGGAAGCTGATCGAGGATGCGCGCAGCTACGATTGAAGGATGAGCGCTTGATATAGGCCACTACGCCAGGCAGACGCTCCCCTCTCCCGCGAAGTGGGAGAGGGGAGCAAACCGGCGTCGGCTTAGAGCTTACCCCCCTCAGCCGGCCGCGTCGGCGGCCGAACCATCCACACAGCGTTAGCGCGCGATACCCAGCCGCGCCTTGGCGTCATCGTACTCCGCCTTCATGCGCGCGACGATCTCGCCGGCGCTGGGGATGTCGTGGATCTGGCCCACGCCCTGGCCGGCGCCCCAGATGTCCTTCCACGCCTTGGCCTTGGAGCTGCCGCTGGAGAAGTCCATCTTGCTCTTGTCGGCCACCGGCAGGTTGTCCGGATCCAGGCCCGCATTGCTGATGCTTTCGCGGATGTAGTTGCCGTGCACGCCGGTGAACAGGTTGGTGTAGACGATATCGGCGGCGGCCGAGCTGGTGATCGACTGCTTGTACGTTTCCGCCGCATGCGCCTCCTGCGAGGCGATGAAGCGCGTGCCCACGTAGGCAAAGTCCGCGCCCATGGCCTGCGCGGCCAGCACCGCCTCGCCGGTGGCGATCGAGCCCGACAGCGCGATCGGGCCGTCGAAGATCTTGCGCACCTCGCCCACCAGCGCGAACGGCGACAGCATGCCCGCATGGCCACCGGCGCCTGCTGCGACCAGGATCAGGCCGTCGACGCCGGCTTCGATTGCCTTTTCGGCATGGCGCATGCTGATCACGTCGTGCAGCACGATGCCGCCGTAGCTGTGCACCGCGTCGATCATTTCCTTGACCGGCGCGCGCAGCGAGGTGATGAAAATCGGCACCTTATGCTCCACGCACACCTTCACGTCATGCTCGAGCCGCGCGTTGGAGGTGTGCACGATCTGGTTGACCGCGACCGGGCCCACCGGCGCGGCGGGGTTGGCGGCCTTGAAGGCGGCCAGCTCGCCCTCGATCTGGGTCAGCCACTCGTCGAGCAGCTCAGCCGGGCGCGCATTGAGCGCCGGGAACGAGCCGACGATGCCGGCCTTGCACTGCGCCAGCACCAGCTCGGGGTAGCTGACGATGAACATGGGCGAGGCGATGATGGGCAGGGCCAGGTTCTGCAGGGCCTGGGGCAGTTGCTTGGCGGCGGGCATGATGTCTCCTGAACTACGTGTGTGCACAGTGCAGATGCCCCTAAATGAACGGTCGTTCGATTATAGGGAGTTTCGGCGCGGTCACGTTAGAAGCCCCAGTCTATGCCGGTCCGGTCACCTTGTGGAACTACCCGGCCGGAAGGGCTCCAGTCTGGTCAGCGGTGTGAGGGGAATGTGTTGGGAGTGTGAAGTGCCGGGGCGCGTGTGAACAACCCAAAAAAAACGCCCCGCATATGCGGGGCCATCAATTACCACGAAGTTTGATACACACGGCGGGCACCTGCCAATGCCGCAGCCGCCACCGAAGAATATGCCGACAATGTGACGGTGACGTGGCAGCGCAATGAACGCCGCATGACATCACAAGCCGTAGCGCTTGATCTTGTCGTACAGCGTCGCCTTGCCGACCTGCAGCAGGTCCGCCGCCTGGCTGACCGCACCGCCAGTGCGCGCCAGCGCATCCGCGATCACGGCGCGCTCGAAGTGCTCCATGCGCTCGCGCAGCGGCGCGGTGTCATCGGGGGCCGCGGCCTGCGCACCCGCCTGGCCGCCTTCGCGCACGCCCAGCACCATGCGGTCCGCGGCATTGCGCAGCTCGCGCACATTGCCCGGCCAGGGCCGCTGGGCCAGCGCCTGGCGTTGCGCCTCGGACAGAATCGGCGCCGGGCGCTGGTAGCGCACCGCGGACACCAGCGAGAAATGCTCGAACAGCGGCACGATGTCCTCGCGCCGCTCGCGCAGCGGCGGCAGCGCGATGGTGACCACGTTCAGCCGGTAATACAGGTCTTCGCGGAAGGTGCCCTGGGCCACCAGCGCATCCATGTCGCCCTTGGCCGCCGCGACGATGCGCACGTCGATCCCGACCGAGGCATTCGAGCCCAGACGCTCCAGCGAGCCTTCCTGCAGCACGCGCAGCAGCTTGACCTGCAGCGCCAGCGGCATGCTCTCGATCTCGTCGAGGAAGAGCGTGCCGCCCGAGGCGTGCTCGAGCTTGCCGATGCGGCGCTTGCCCGCGCCGGTGAAGGCGCCGGCTTCGTGGCCGAACATCTCGCTCTCGAAGATGGCCTCGGGCACGGCGCCGCAGTTCAGCGCGATAAAGGGGCCCTCGGCGCGCGCGGACAGCGCATGCAGGCTGCGCGCGACCAGTTCCTTGCCGGTGCCGGTCTCGCCGTTGATCATCACCGGCACATCGGTGGGCGCAACATTGGCCACCAGCGCGCGCACCTGCTCGATCGCGGGCGAGCGGCCGATGATGCGCGTGCCCGCCGCGGGGCCGGCCAGCTCGCGGCGCAGCGCCTGGTTTTCCAGCTCCAGCGCGCGGCGTTCCAGCGCGCGGCGCACGGTGTCGGTGAGGCGGTCGGCGCCGAAGGGCTTTTCGATAAAGTCGTAGGCGCCTTCGCGCATGGCCTGCACGGCCATGGTGATGTCGCCATGGCCGGTCACCAGGATCACCGGCACGCCCGGCGCTGCGTTGCGGCAGTGCTGCAGCAGGTCCAGGCCGCTGGCGCCGGGCAGGCGCACGTCGGTCACCACCACGCCGGCAAAGGCGCCGTGCAGGTGCGGGATCGCGGCCTCGGCGGTGGGCAGCGCCAGCACCCGGAAGCCGGCCAGCTCCAGGCTCTGCGCGGTGGCCTGGCGCACCAGCGGCTCGTCTTCGACAAACAGGACACGCAGACCGTCTTGCATGGCAATACTCATTGAGAGGCGGAAACCGTGGGCGCGGGGTCGATGGCGGGGGCGCGCGCCAGCACCAGCGTGAACAGCGCGCCGCCGCCCGGCACGTTGGCCACGCTCAGCTGGCCGCCGAACTCGCGCACGATCGACGATGAGATCGCCAGCCCCAGCCCCAGGCCTTGCCCGGTTTCCTTGGTGGTGAAGAAGGGTTCGAACAGCCGCGGCAGCGCGTCCGGCGCGATGCCGGTGCCATTGTCGCGCACGCCGATGGTGACCGCCTGGCCCTCTGCCTGCACGTCCAGGTCGATCTGTCCCTGCGCCGGCGCGGCCGCGGCAATCGCATCCAGCGCATTGCCGGTCAGGTTCAGCAGCACCTGTTCCAGCTTGAGCTCGTCGGCGCGCACCGCCAGGCCGGGCAGGGCGTCCAGGCCCGTGACGCTGACCGTGACCGTGCCCAGCCGCGGCGCCAGCAGCGCCAGCACATGGTCGACCGCCGCGCGCAGCGCCACCGGCCGGCGCAGCGGGCGCGCCTTGCCGGCAAACAGCTTGAGCTGGCCGGTGATCTTGCCCATGCGCTCGGTCAGGTCGGCGATGGCCGTCAGGTTGCCTTCGGCCGCGGCCAGCTGGCCGCGCTCCAGCAGCACGCGGGTGTTGTCCGAGAACGTGCGCAGCGCCGCCAGCGGCTGGTTCAGCTCATGGGTGATGCCGGCCGCCATCTGCCCCAGCGCCGCCAGCTTGCTGGCCTGCACCAGTTCGTCCTGGGCCGCGCGCAGTTCGCTTTCGGCGCGGGTGCGCTCGGCCACTTCATCTTCCAGCTTTTCGTTGATCGCCATCAGGTCGGCGGTGCGGGCCTCGACGCGGCGCTCCAGCTCGTCGTACGCGGCTTCCAGCAGGCGGCGGCTGTACAGCATGTCGCGCGCACGCTGGCGGCGCTGGCGCCAGTTGACCAGCAGCAGGCAGATACAGGCATAGGCCAGCGCTGCCGCCACCGTGGCGTTGCGCGCGTTGGCCAGCACGGGGTCGAGCGGCGCCATCACCTGCATGGTCCAGCCGGCCGGGCCGACCTTGCGGCCAAGCTCGAGATAGCGGTCGGCGCGCTCGCTGCCATCCGGCGCGGGCTCGTTGCTGCGCACGCGCACCAGGCGCGCGCCTTCATCGAGCGTGGTGGAGGCCAGCCAGCGCGTGACGGGCGAGGTCAGCGGCTCCAGCGGCAGCGGCGAGACGTCGCGATCATGGTACTGCCGGGTCTCGCCGAGTTGGGCGTGCAGCTGTGGCGGCAGCGGACGCAGCGTGCGGTACTGCCATTCCGGCACGGAAGACAGGAAGATCACGCCGTGGTCGTCGCTGACCATCAGCGGTTCGGCGCTGCCGCCGCCGGCGCGCTGGAACCACTCCAGGTTGAGCTTCACCACCGTCACGCCGATCACCTTGCCGCCCGCCTCCACCGGTTGTGCGATGTAGTAGCCGGGCTCGTCGCTGGTGATGCCGATGGCGTAGAAGCGGCCCAGTTCGCCACGCGCGGCAATCTGGAAATAAGGGCGGAAGCGGTAGTCGGTGCCGACGAAGCTGCCAGGCTGCCCGTGATTGCTGGCGGCCAGGGCGATGCCGTTGGCGGCGATCACATAGGTGGCCGAGGCATGGGCCCGTCGGTTGACTTCGGCCAGGTAGTGGTTGGCGGCGGCCACGCGGGCCGGATCGGCTGGGGATTCGAGCAGCCCGCGCACGAAGGGGTGCAGCGACACCAGCGCGGGCAGGAATTCGTAGCGGTCGAGGGTGCTTTCGAGCGTGGCGGCGTAGCGGTCGGCACGCGTTGCGGTGGTTTGCTGCAGCGTGGAAATGCCGCGCTGGACCGAGACCAGCCAGGTCAGCGCGCACAGTACCAGCAGCCCCGCCGCCAGCACCACGGCAAAGCCCAGCCACCGGCCGTTCTCGGTGCCCGGCTCGTGGATCTCCGCCCGGGCTGCGGCGGGGTCATGTACGGCGAGAAAATCGTCGGAGTGGGGCATCGGCGCGCGCGAGGGATGTCGCGCCGATGATACCCCGTGGCGGGCGCCAGGGAGCGCCGCCCGCGTGCCGTCAGACGTTCTGGCCGGCGTCGGCAAGGACTTCCGCATTTTCGCCACCGTGCAGCAGCACGCTGTTGAGCTTCTTGCGGTCAAGCTCGCGCTCCCAGGCCGAGACCACCACCGTGGCCACGCCGTTGCCGATGATGTTGGTCAGCGCGCGGCACTCGCTCATGAAGCGGTCGATGCCCAGGATCAGCACCATGCCCGCCACCGGGATGGTCGGCACCACCGCCAGCGTCGCCGCCAGCGTGATGAAGCCCGAGCCGGTCACGCCGCTGGCGCCCTTGGACGTGAGCATCGCCACGGCCAGGATGGTCAGCTGCTGCATCAGCGTCAGTTCGATGCCGGTCGCCTGGGCGATAAAGATCACCGCCATCGTCATGTAGATGTTGGTGCCGTCCAGGTTGAACGAGTAGCCGGTGGGCACCACCAGGCCCACCACCGAGTTGGAGCAGCCGAGCTTTTCCAGCTTTTCCATCAGTTGCGGCAGCGCCGCTTCCGACGAGCTGGTGCCCAGCACGATCAGCAGTTCTTCCTTGATGTATGCGATGAAGCGCAGGATGTTGAAGCCGGTCAGGCGCGCTACCGTGCCCAGCACGAACACCACGAAGATGATGGCCGTGAAGTAGAAGGTGCCGATCAGCTTGAGCAGCGGCACCAGCGAGCCCAGGCCGTACTTGCCGATGGTGAACGCCATGGCGCCGAAGGCGCCGATCGGGGCCACCCTGGTGATGACGTGGACAATGTGGAAGAAGACCTTGGAGACCTGTTCCACCAGCTGGAAGACGATGCGCGCGCGCTCGCCCATTACCGACAGCGCTGCGCCGAAGAACAGCGAGACCAGCAGGATCTGCAGGATGTCACCGTTGGCGAAGGCGCTGAAGATCGTGTCCGGGATGATATGCATCAGGAACTCGGCCGTGCTCTGGCCGTGCGCCTTCGACACATACTGGGCGATGGCCTTGGTATCCAGCGTGGACGGGTCGATATTGAAGCCCACGCCAGGCTTGAGCAGGTGCGCGGCGCCCAGGCCGATCAGCAATGCAAAGGTGGAGACCACCTCGAAATACAGCAGCGCCTTGCCGCCGACACGGCCGACTTTCTTCATGTCGCTCATGCCGGCAATGCCGGTCACCACGGTACAGAAGATGATCGGGCCGATGATCATCTTGATCAGCTTGATGAAGCCATCGCCCAGCGGCTTCATGGCGATGGCCGTATCCGGCCAGAAATGGCCCAGCACGATGCCGACGAAGATGGCGAACAGGACCTGCACGTACAGGATCTTGTAGAAGGGTTTTCTCATGATGTCGTCCTCGGTATTGACCGTACCCGGCAAGGTGTCGCGCGGGCGCGCACCGTCACGGTTGCGGCGCGTTCAGGAGGGGTATTCGCAACCTGCGTGCCAGTCAAACGTGCATCGCTAACTGGTTGATTCAAAAGGAAAGGCCGGCATCGCGCCAGGTCCGTGGCTCCGGGATTCCGGAATCCCGGACGGCACGCCTCCGGGGATTCGGAATGCCCGACCCGCCGCAGGTGCGCAAGGCGCCACCCCGCTGGTGGCTGTAGCAAACCGTTACCGGCGCAAACGTGGGCGTTATCACGGCCGGGCCGTCGCGACGCCGTATAATTCCGAGCTTCCGTTCAATGCCGTCCGGGCCGTTCCGCCGTCCGGGGCCGCCATCACACCGTACGCATGAGCAGCTACTACCAGCACCACGTCTTCTTCTGCCTGAACCAGCGCGAGGCCGGCGAGAACTGCTGCGCCGACCACAACGCCCGCGCGATGCAGGAATACGCCAAGAAGCGTTGCAAGGAACTGGGCATCGCCGGCGGCGAAGGCCGGGTGCGCATCAACAAAGCGGGCTGCCTGAACCGTTGTGAACTCGGCCCGGTGCTGGTGGTCTACCCCGAGGCCGTCTGGTACACCTTTGTCGATGAGCACGATATCGACGAGATCATCGACAGCCACCTGATGCAGGGCAAGCCGGTCGAGCGGCTGATGGTGGACCGCTGAACGAACGGAAGCCGGCGCATGCCGGCTTGTTGCTTTACCTGTTTCAACGTTTTGTCTGTCATGCCCGCCGCCCGCCAGCCGGACGGTTTTTTCATTTTTGCCCGGGCATTGCGCCGGGCGCCCGCTTCACTGCCATCCTGACCGCCATCATGAACGCGCATACCCAGGTACTTTCCATCACCGGTCCCGCCGGTGCGATCGATCTCTCGGTAGACCTGCCGCAAGGCGAGCCGCGCGGCCTGGCGCTGGTGGCGCATCCGCATCCGCTGTTCGGCGGCACCAAGGACAACAAGGTCGCGCAGACCCTGGCGCGCAGCTTCGTGCAGCTGGGCTATGCCACGGTGCGCCCGAACTTCCGCGGCGTGGGCGGCAGCGCCGGCGAGCATGACAACGGCATCGCCGAGCAGGACGACCTGCTGGCCGTGGTGGCCTGGATGCGCCAGCAGACCGCGTGGTCGGCACAGGCCGCGACGCTGCCGCTGGCCATGGGCGGGTTCTCGTTCGGCAGCTTCGTCACCACCCACGTGGCGCGCCGCCTGGCCGAGGCCGGCACGCCCGCGCAGCGCCTGGTGCTGGTGGGCACCGCCGCCAGCCGCTGGCAGGTGGCCGAGGTGCCGGCCGACACTATCGTGATCCATGGCGAGCAGGACGACACCGTGCCGCTGGCCAGCGTGTTCGACTGGGCCCGCCCGCAGGAGCTGCCGGTGATCGTGATCCCCGGCGCCGATCATTTCTTTCACCGCAAGCTGCACCTGATCAAGCAGCTCGTCGTCAATGCGTGGGACCGGTAAGGCCGGCACGCCGCCACGCCGGAACACCCCCGCGCCACCTTCTTACTGTCGGAACACAGAAACATGCTGAATAGAGCCACGACACGCCTTTCGTCCGCTTTTGCTCCCGCTGCCATCGCCGCCGTCGTGCTGGCCGCCGCGCCCGCCGCCGTCGTGGCGCAGGGCGTGCCGGTGCCGCAGGTCGCAGCCAAGTCGTGGATGCTGTATGACGTGACCAGCGGCCAGGCCCTGGCGTCGCAGAACGCAGACCTGCGCATCGAGCCGGCTTCGCTGACCAAGCTGATGACCGCCTACCTGGCGTTCGAGGCACTCAAGGAAAAGCGGCTGACGCTGGACCAGGCCGTGGTGCCGACCAACCTGGTGCTCAAGGTCAAAAGCGACGAGTCGCGCATGTTCATCGAGCCCAACAAGCCGGTCACCGTGCGTGACCTGCTGCTGGGCCTGATCGTGCAGTCGGGCAACGACGCCGCGCTGGCGCTGGCCGAGGCCGTGGGCGGCTCGGAAGAGGGCTTTGTCGCGATGATGAACCGAGAGGCCCAGCGCATGGGCCTGAAGAACACCCACTTCACCAACACCGACGGCATCCCCGACCCGAACCACTACACCACCGCGGTGGACCTGGCGACGCTGACCACGCGCCTGATCAAGGACTTCCCCGAGTACTACAGCATGTACTCGCAGAAGGAGTTCACCTATAACAAGATCAGGCAGCCCAACCGCAACCGCCTGCTGTACATCGACCCGACCGTGGACGGCGTCAAGACCGGCCACACCAAGTCCGCCGGCTACTGCCTGATCTCGTCGGCCAAGCGGCCGCTGGCCAACGTGCCGGACGGCTCGCGCCGCCTGATCTCGGTCGTGATCGGCACCACCACCGAACAGGTGCGCACCCAGGAAAGCCTGAAGATCCTCAACTACGGCTTCCAGTTCTTCGACACGCTGCGCCTGTACGACAAGGGCCAGGTGCTGGCCACGCCGGACATCTACAAGGGCAAGAGCGGCACGGTCAAGATCGGCGTGCAGAACGAGACCTTCGTCACCGTGCCCAAGGGCACCGGCGGGCGCCTGAAGCCGGTGCTGGAGCGCCAGGAACTGCTGATCGCGCCGATCTCGGCGGGCCAGCAGGTGGGCATGGTCAAGCTGATGGACGGCGCCACCAAGGTGGCGGAGTTCCCGGTGGTGGCGCTGGAAGAAGTGCCCGAGGCCGGCTTCTTCGGCCGCCTGTGGGACACCATCCGCCTGTGGTTCAAGCGCAAGTGACCTCAATGCGCGCAAGCCGGTGCGCCCCGCGGCGCGCCGGTTTCGTGCCGGAGCATCCGACATGACAACCGATAACCAAGGCAGTGGCGGCAAGCCGGGCGATATCCCGCCGGAACAGTCGCTGATCGAATACCCGTGCCACTTCCCCATCAAGGTGATGGGCACGATGCAGGACGGCTTTGCCGAAGCCATCGTCACGCTGGTGCAGGAATTCGACCCGGACTTCCACGCCGGCAAGATGGAGATGCGCCCGTCGAGCGGCGGCAAGTACCTGGGGCTGACCGTGACGGCCTGGATCACCAGCCGCGAGCAGCTCGACGATTTGTACCGGGCGCTGACTTCGCACCCGATGGTGAAGGTGGTGCTGTAAGGCGCAACCCTGTAAGACTTTCTCTCCCGCTCTGTTTGCTCCCCTCTCCCGCTTGCGCTTGTCTTTACCCACATCTCGATAGGAAAGGTTGTAAACGGGATTGGACGGTGTTAACTTCGGGGAAGTTGACAATCAGTGGTGGCAATTTTGTCTGATACGGAAGATCTGGAAGACTGGGCCAGCGACGAATTCGGTGGCGCTCAGTTGGGCGATGCACGTCGCACGCAGCGCCTTGTGGCATTGGCGCGCGGACTAGCGCAAAAAGCCCATGTTTCGTTCCCGCAGGCCTTGAGTGGTGCCCAACTCAAGGCGGCATATCGCTTCTTTGATAATGAGGCGGTCGACCCGGACGGAATACTGGCGAGCCACGTCGTTCAAACCGTGGGTCGCATGCAGCAGGTACCTGTCGTATTGGCGGTGCAGGACACCACGGAATTCAATCTGGCAAATTTGCCCGCGACTGAGGGACTTGGTCACGGCACGGGCGGCAATTTGCGCGGATTCATGTTGCACAGCGTGCTGGCGGTGACGCCTGAGGGCCTGCCACTGGGCGTGTTGAGCATGAAGACGTGGGTGCGTGCGCCGCAAGCATCGGGCAAGGCCAGGCAGCGCCGGGCGCTGTCCATTCGTGACAAGGAAAGCGTGAAGTGGCTGGAGGGGCTGGAATGCCTTGAGCCGCTCAAGATGCAGTGTCCGGACACGCACCTTGTTGCCGTCAGCGATCGCGAGGGCGATGTGTACGACGTGTTCCTGGCGCAGCGCCCAGCGGGGGTGGACTGGTTGGTGCGGGCCGCCTGGAATCGGGGCGTGGATCACCCAGAGAAGTATCTGTGGGAGACGGTTGCTGCGGCCCCCGTACTCGGGGAGACCGTCCTGCACGTGCCCAGGAGTGGCGCCAGGCAAGCGCGTAGCGCCCGACTGGCTTTGCGCTGTGTGCCCGTCCAACTGCGACCGCCGCGCAGCCGCGGTGCAGAGGCCCTACCAAGCCTCGAAGTGTTTGCCATTCACGCACTGGAAATCGATCCGCCCGAAGGTGTTGAGCCGCTCGAATGGATGTTGCTCAGTTCGATGCCCACCCAAACGCTGGAAGATGTGCTGGAACGGCTGAGCTGGTATGCCCGGCGCTGGACCATTGAATCCTGGCATCGTGTCCTGAAAAGTGGCTGCCAGATCGAGGCTCGGCAGTTCGGGACGCTGGAGCGGTTCCTGCGCGCCACGGCGCTGTTCGCCGTGATCGGCTGGCGCATCATGTACGCGACCATGCTCGGCCGGCTTGAAGCCGATATCCCTTGCTCGGTGCTATTGCAGTCGCTCGAATGGCAGGCCTTGTACTGCCGCACGCACGGCACAACCAAGCCACCGGAGCAGGCACCCAAACTCAGCGAAACGGTCCTTTGGATCGCCAAGCTCGGTGGCTACCTGGGTCGCAAAAACGACGATCCCCCCGGTGCTACTGTCCTCTGGCGCGGCTTCCTCGTTTTGCACGAAATCACCGAAATGTATCGGATCTTCCAGAAAAACGAGTAAGCCGCCGGAAGTTGTGGGTAAAGGCAAGCCCGCTTGCGGGAGAGGGGCCGGGGGTGAGGGCAGGCGCAGGCATACCGACGCGCCGGACTTCGTTGACGCTCCCGCCCTCACCCCCACCCCTCTCGCATGCGGGAGAGGGGTGCCCTCCGGCACGCCCATGCGCGGCTTCAACGGCCGGGCTCCGCTGTTTTCCGATACCAACATGAACACCATCACCCTGAAACCCGGCAAGGAAAAATCCCTGCTGCGCCGCCACCCGTGGATCTACGCCACCGGCATTGCCACGACCGAAGGGCGCTGCGAGCCGGGCGCGACCGTGATCGTGCGCGCCGCCGACGGCCGCTTCCTGGCCAAGGCCGCCTACAGCCCCGAGTCGCAGATCCGCGCGCGCGCGTGGACCTTCGACGAGAACGAGCCGGTCGACCACGCCCTGTTCAAGCGCCGTGTGGCCGCGGCCATTGCCTACCGGCGCCAATGGGTGAAGGACAGCAACGCGGTGCGGTTGATCTTTGGCGAATCCGACCGGCTGCCTGGCCTGATTGTCGACTACTACGGCAATGGTGAAACGGGCCAGCTGGTGTGCCAGTTCAATTCGGCCGGCGTGGAGCACTGGAAGACCGCGATCGTGCAGGCGCTGGTCAAGGAGACCGGCTGCCCCAACGTCTATGAGCGTTCCGACGCGGCCGTGCGCCAGCGCGAGGGCCTGGAGCTGGTGACCGGCGTGCTGGCCGGCGCCGAGCCGGATCCGGCACTGTCGGTCACCGAGCACGGCGTGCGCTATTACGTCGACGTGCGCAACGGCCACAAGACCGGCTTCTATGTCGACCAGCGCGACAACCGCAAGCTGGTGGGCGACCTCGCCGCGGGCCGCGAGGTGCTGAACTGCTTCTGCTATACCGGCGGCTTCTCGCTGGCGGCGCTGCGCGGCGGCGCCACCTCGGTCACGTCGATCGATTCGTCGGGCGAGGCGCTGAAGATCGCCGCGGGCAATGTCACGCTCAATGGCTTCGAGCCGGAACGCGCCACCTGGCTCGATGCCGACGTGTTCAAGACCCTGCGTGAATTCCGCGCCGAGGGCCGCCAGTTCGACCTGATCGTGCTGGACCCGCCCAAGTTCGCCCCGTCGGCGCAGCATATCGACCGCGCCGCGCGCGCCTACAAGGAAATCAACCTGGTCGGTACGCAGCTGTTGCGCCCGGGCGGGCTGCTGTTCACCTATTCGTGCTCGGGCGCGATCAGCATGGAGCTGTTCCAGAAGATCGTGGCGGGCGCGGTCACCGACGCGCGCGCCGATGCGCGCATCCTGCGGCGCTTGTCCGCCGGCACGGATCACCCGATGCTGGCGGCGTTCCCGGAAGGCGAGTACCTGAAGGGTTTGCTGCTGGAGAAGGTGGCGTAAAACGGATCGGTGGCGCTGGTCAGCGCCACATATTCCGCATCCGGCTGGCCAGGTCCACCGGCGCCAGCGCGGGCCTGGCCGGCCCCTCGCCCGGCATCGGCGGGGGCGGCCAGGAGCGGCTGTAGAAGTTGGGCATCACGCGGTTGGGCAGAAAGCGTGTGCGTGACGCATACACATGGCGGTCGCCGAAGCCCACCTGCTGGTGCACGTAGAAGCGCTGCGGCACCACGATGTCCAGGTGGTCTTTCGCCCGCGTCATGGCCACGTAGAGCAGGCGCCGTTCTTCCTCGATCTCTTCGGTGGTGCCGGTCGCCAGGTCGCTCGGCATGCAGCCGTCGACGGCATTGAGCACGTACACCGCCTTCCACTCCTGGCCCTTGGCCGAGTGGATGGTCGACAGGATCAGGTAGTCCTCGTCGCGCGAGGGCACGCCGGATTCGTCGCTGGAGGCGCTGGGCGGGTCCAGCGTCAGCTCGGTCAGGAAGCGCTCGCGCGCGCCATAGGTGGCGGCGATGCGCTCCAGCTGCTGCAGGTCGGCCTGGCGCGCGGCGGCATCGTCGTGCAGGCGTTCCAGGTGCGGCGCGTACCAGGCCAGCACCTGCTCGAACTCCGACGGCCACGGCGAGGTCGGCGCCATCAGCGCGCGAGCCAGTCCTAGCAGGTCGGCCCAGGCCGGCGCGGCGGCCGGGGGCGGCTCAAATTCCTCCAAAGAGAACAGCGGCTCCGTGGCCAGCGCCAGCGCATCCAGCACGCGCGCCGCGGTCTTGGGGCCGATGCCGGGCAGCAGTTGCAGCGTGCGGAAGCCCGCCATGCGGTCGCGCGGGTTTTCCACCCAGCGCACCACCGCCAGCACGTCCTTGACGTGGGTCGATTCCAGGAATTTCAGCCCGCCGAACTTCACGAACGGGATATTGCGCCGGGCCAGCTCGATCTCGACCTGCGCGCTGTGGTCGGCGGCGCGGAACAGCACCGCCTGCGCCATCAGCGTCAGGCCCGCCTCGCGCCGCGCCAGCACCTGCTCGACCACGTAGCGGGCCTGGTCGGCCTCATCGTTGACCACGATCACGCCGGGCTTCTCGGCCGAGGCGCGCTCGGACCACAGGTCCTTGGTATAGCGCTCGGCCGCGAGCCCGATCACCGCGTTGGCGGCCTGCAGGATCGGCTGCGTCGAGCGGTAGTTCTGTGACAACGTGACCTGCTGCGCGGCCGGCGTGAACTGTGCGGGGAAGTCGAGGATATTGCGCACGGTGGCGCCGCGGAAGGCGTAGATCGACTGCGCGTCGTCGCCCACCACGGTCAGGCCGCGCCCATCCGGCCGCATGGCCAGCAGGATCGACGCCTGCAGCGCATTGGTGTCCTGGTATTCGTCGACCAGCACATGGTCGAAGCGCGCGCCCATGTCCTGCGCGATGCTGGGTTCGGCCATGGCCTGCGCCCAGTACAGCAGCAGGTCGTCATAGTCCAGCACATGCTGCTTCTGCTTGGCCTCGACATAGCCGGCGAACAGCGTGCGCAGCGCATCGGCCCACATCGCGTAGCGTGGGAACTGCTGCTTGAGCACATCTTCCAGCGGCGCCTGGGTGTTGACCACGCGCGAGTAAATCGCCAGGCAGGTTTCCTTTTTCGGGAAGCGGCTGGCGGTCTCGGACAGCCCCAGGTCGTGGCGCACCACGTGCATCAGGTCGGCGGCATCGCCGCGGTCGCTGATGGTGAAGGCGGGCGACAGGCCCAGGGTCTCGGCGTATTCGCGCAGCAGGCGCGCGCCGATGGCGTGGAAGGTGCCGGACCACTGCAGCGCCGCGCGCCCCGCGCCGGTCTGGGTGCCCAGCGCCTGGTCGACGATGCGTTCGACACGCCGTCCCATCTCCGCCGCGGCGCGGCGCGAGAAGGTCAGCAGCAGGATGCGGCGCGGGTCGGCCCCGCCCAGCACCAGGTGCGCGACGCGGTGCGCCAGCGTATTGGTCTTGCCCGAGCCGGCGCCGGCGATGATCAGCAGCGGCGCGTCGCTGCCGTGCTCCACCGCGGCGCGCTGCTCCGGGTTGAGCCGGGACAGGTAGGCGGGGACCGCGTCGGCTTCTGGGGCCGCGAGGTCGGCGGCGGGGGCAAGGTCCAGGGTCACAGGGGAAACGCTCGGAAAAAGGCTGGCGCCAACTGTATATCCATACAGGGTTGGCGCGCAACCTGCCGCGCTGACGATCGGACGTAAAAACAAAAAAAGGTGCTCGATGAGCACCTTTTCGCTGCATTTGCTGTCAGGACCGTTACGCCGACTTTGCCAGCGCGCCGTCCAGCAGCTTGTGCAGGGCATCCCACTCGGGCTCGCCCACATAGCGCTTCAGGATGCGGCCGTCCTTGTCGACGACGAAGGTGGTCGGCGTCAGCTGCACATTGCCGAAGGCCTTGGCCGCGGCGCCGTCGGAATCCATGGCCACCTTGAACGGCAGCCCGCGCGTCTTGGCATAGTTCATCACATACATGGGCGGGTCGTAGTTCATCGCCACGGCGACGAACTCCAGCCCCTTGCCCTTGAACTGCTCGTAGGTGCGGACCATGTCCGGCATCTCCTTGACGCAGGTGGCGCAACTGGTGGCCCAGAAGTTGATCAGGTAGACCTTGCCCTTGAGGTCGGCGGTGCTGACCTTCTCGCCCGACAGCAGCGTGAACGTGGCGGGGGGCACGGCGTTGGCCGGCGACAGCGCGCGATAGCCGAACCAGCCCAGCAGTGCGAGCACGACCACGGCCGCGACGATGGGCCAGGGCTTGCGGGAGGTTTGGGTGGCGGGGGCAGCAGTGGTCATGGCATCCGGGGCAGGCAGGTTCGGTCAGCAATGGGACATTCTAATGCCGCGGGCGTTCGCGCGCTGCGCGGGGCCCGGCTGCGGCAATCCGTCGCAAGCGCTTCAGTCACTTCAGTGCCGGGAGGCGACCGCGGCGCGTGCCTGGTCCAGCGCCTGTTCCAGGTAGGCGCCGTAGAAATCCGGCTGCATGCCGGGCAGCGGGCTGGCGGCGGCGCGGCCCTGGCGGTCCAGGAACAGTACCGTGGGCGCCACCCGCACCTGGTGCGCCCGGGCCCAGTCGCGCGCCGTGGTCAGGCTGCCGTCGGCATCGCGCAGCGGGGTGTCGGCGGTCATGTCGAGCTCGCGCACGGCAATCTCGCCGGCAGCGGCCTGCGGGCCCAGGTAGTTGCGGCGCACGGCGTCGCAATAACCGCAGCCCGGCATCGACACCAGCACCACCAGCGGCTCGCCGCGGCGCGCGGCCTCGGTGCCGTGGGCGGCGAGGTCGGTGGCCGGCGGCAAGCGGGCCGGGCTGGCGGCGGCCATAGCAGTCGCCGCCAGCACCACGCCCGCGGCCAGCCAGCGCAGGCTGGTCAAGGCAACGACGGGAATGGCGAGACGGGCTGCAGGCATGGCGGGGACGTTGGGGCAGTGGGGGCGGCGCGGCAAGCACTGGCGCGCCGCTTCCGGGATAATACCGGTTTCCGCCCGCAGGCGATGGCGCCCGCCCGCGCCGTCCCCCGTATCGCCTTTCGCCCTGTTTCCCGATGCGTCCCGTGCTGCCCCCGCTGAGCTTTCCCGCCGCTGTCCGCCGTCCGCTGCTCTGCTGCGCGGCAGTGCTGGCACTTGCCCTGTGTGCCTGCTCGCCGCGCTATGACTGGCGCACCATCCAGTCGGGCGAGGGCGGTTACGCCGCGCTCTATCCCGGCAAGCCCACCAGCGCCGCGCGCGACGTGGCCATTGCCGGGCGCAAGCTGCCGATGACGATGGAGGCCGCGCGCGTCGACGACACCCTGTTCGCCGTGGGCGTGGTGACCCTGCCCGCCGACGACGAAGCCCTGCGGCGCGAGGCCCTGGCGGCGATGCAGGCCGGCCTGCTGGCCAACCTCGGCAAGCTGTCGGGCGAGCCGCGCACGCGGCCCGTCACCGTCATGACCTCGGACCGGCCGGGCCATCCGCTCGCCGGCGTGGAACTGCAGGCCAGCGGCGTGTCGCCGCAGGACCAGTCGCCGCGCCGGCTGAGCGCGCGGCTGGTGGCCGTGGGCGTGCATGCCTACCAGGCCGTGGTGCTGGAGTCCGGCGATGCGGCGCGCGATGCGCGCCAGGCCGAGCAGGTGGAGCAGTTCCTGGGCGGCTTCCACCCGCTCTGACGCGCGGCGCCGCGCGACTGGAAAGATTCACAGGTGCCGGGGCGGCGCTCGCGAGCCCCGGCATGGTTGTCGTCAAAGGAGAGTTGGAATGCGTTGGGAAGTCTGGTTGGCCTATTTCGCCGCGTGCTGGGTGATCGCGGTATCGCCGGGGTCGGGCGCGGTGCTGTCGATGAGCCACGGGCTCTCGTACGGGCTGCGCAGGACCACCACCACCATCTTCGGCCTGCAGGCCGGGCTGGTGATCGTGCTGCTGGTGGCCGGCGGCGGCCTCGGCGCGCTGCTGCTGGCCTCGGAGCCGGCCTTCATGGTGGTCAAGACGGTCGGCGCGCTGTACCTGATTTACCTGGGTATTCAGCAATGGCGCGCAAAGATGGAAAGCGGGGCGGACCAGGGCAGCAGCGCCGCCCCCGCGCGCGTGGCCGGGTTGAGCCGGCGCCGGCGCTTCGCCACCGGGCTGCTGACCAATGTGACCAACCCCAAGGGCATCATCTTCATGGTCGCGGTGCTGCCGCAGTTCATCGATCCCAACCGGCCGCTGGCGCAGCAGCTGGCGATCCTGGCCGCCACCATGTGCTGCGTGGACCTGATCGTGATGCATGGCTACGCGCTGCTGGCTTCGCGCATGCAGGGGCTGTTCCGCAATGCGCGCGCGGTGCGCTGGCAGAACCGCTTTTTCGGCAGCGTGCTGATGGCCGTGGGCGCGGCGCTGTTCTTCGTGCGGCGGCAACACGCCTGACCGTCGTTCATCAACAACTGGCGTGTGCTGGCCGGGTTTGCTTCAATGAGGAGGAAACCCGGCCACGGAGACCCCGCATGCCCGCCTCGCTGAACCCCCGCGCCGGTGCGCGCCTGCAGCCGCGCCATACCGTGCCCCCGGTAGAAGAGCCCGGGCCGCCGGGCATCCCGCCGGACCTGCCGTTGCCGCCAGAGGAAGACCCGACCCCGCCGCCGGTGGAGCCGCCCGTGGCCGTCCCCGCCGGGCGCTACTGCTTGAGCTCGTAGAAGTCGTTCAGGCAGTAGGCGTCGGTCAGCTCGACCGGCTTGTCGCCATGGGTGTAGCCAATGCGCCGGATCTGCAGCAGCGGCTCGCCCGGCTCGATGCCCAGGCGCGCGGCCAGTTCCCCGGTCGCCACGATCGCGCGCAAGGTCTCGGTCACGCGCAGCACCGGCTTGCCGATCCGTTCCAGGTAGGCGTACAGCGATTCGCCGATGGCGCTGGCGTCCGGCAACACGGCCAGCGCCAGCGTGGTCACGTCCATCCAGTAGATCTGCCCGTCAGCCTTGCGCAGGCGGGTCAGCCTGACAATCTCGTCGCCTTCCGGCAGTACCAGCGCCGCGGCTTCCTGCGCCGTGGCACGGCGGCGCTCGAACGCCACCAGCTCGCTGGCCGGCGTCATGCCGCGCCGGCGCGCCAGCTCGCTGAAGTTGTCCAGCCGCGCCGGCTTCTGCTCGCCGCGCGGCGCGATAAAGGTGCCCGCGCCGCGGCTGCGCGTGATCGCGCCTTCCTCTGCCAGGACCTGTAGCGCGCGCCGCGCCGTGACGCGCGAAATCCCCAGCGAATCGACCAGCGTGCGCTCGGACGGCAGCGCATCGCCCACGCGCCATTGGCCAGCCTGGATGGCCGCGGCCAGCTTGCGCGCCACTTGCAGGTAGATCGGCGTTGCGTCCGCCTCGTCCGGCCTGAGGGTCTGCAGCCGTTGATCCATGGGAATCCTCGTAGGTACCAAAGTTTGCTGTGGATGATACCACTTTAGGACATCTGTCGACGGTCCGGGCAAAATTGTGTAAGCCGTGTTTCGAGCTCGCCATGCGCCTGCTTTCCGTCAATTGGTATCTAACTGGATTGGCGTCTAATGAGACGGGAAAATGACTTGATCGGTCAGAAAAATCCTAGCTTTATCTGATATTTATGTGACGATTCGGGCAGTTTCACAAGGAGTGCAAGGGCCACTTTGTTTTGGCTCAATAAAGATGCCACTTAGATACAAATATGGCGTAGTGGTTTTCACTGGTATTTTTATTGTCCATGGCCGTCTATCTTTCCCCTGACCCTGGCGCCGTCGCATTTCCGCACCGGCTGCCCCGATTCCTGGAAGCGAGATGGCTGAGACGAGCGAAACCCTGTTGCTGCGGGCTCCGGTGAGCGGAGTGCTGCTTCCCCTTGCGGCGGTGCCTGACCCGGTCTTTGCCGAAGGCATGTTCGGCGACGGCCTGGCCATCGACCCGCTGGGCGATACGCTGGTGGCGCCTTGCGACGGCACCGTCGTGCACCTGGCCGCGACCGGCCATGCGCTGACGCTGCAGGCGCCGTGCGGGGCGCAGGTGCTGCTGCATGTCGGCATCGATACCGTATCGCTGCGCGGCGAGGGCTTTGCGCCTTGCGTGGCGCAGGGCGACGCAGTGCGTCAGGGCGAGGCGCTGATCCGCTTCGATGTCGACCGTGTGGCGCAGCGGGCGCCCAGCCTGGTGACGGTCATGGCGATCGCCAACGGCGATGCCTTTACCGTCACCGGCCGCACCGAGGCGGCCCGGGCCGAGGCGGGCCGCACTGTGGTGCTGCAAGTGCGTGCCGCGGGCGAGGCGGCGCAGGCACAGCCAGCAGACGGCACCGGCGCGGCCCAACAGCGGCGCTCGGTCACGTTGGCCTGCCCCGGCGGCCTCCACGCCCGGCCCGCCGCACGGGCGCGAGAAGCCATGCGCGGCCTGGATGCCACCGTGGCGCTGCACTACGGCGGGCGCCAGGCCAGCCTGGCCAGCCTGGTGGCGCTGATGGGACTGGCCGCCGGCGAGGGGGCCACGGTCGAGCTGGTAGCCAGCGGGCGCGATGCCGGCGCCGCGCTCGACGCGGTCGCGCATGAACTGCAGCGCGCCGGCGTGGGAGAAGAAGAACAGGCCGCCGCGGTGGCCCCGCCGCCGGCACAGCCCGGCCCTGGCACTGACCTGCCGCCGGGATGCCTGGCCGGCGTGGCCGCCGCCCCCGGCATCGCCATCGGCCCGCTGCGCTGGTGGCGCGAGGCGGCCCCGGAACCGGACGAGGTCGGGCAGGGCGTGGCCGCCGAGCGCACGGCCCTGCGCGCCGCGCTGGCGGCGGTGGACGCCCGGCTGGCGCAGGAGAGCGAAGCGGCCAGCGTGCGGCGTGCCGGCGCCGAGGCCGGCATCCTCGCCATGCACCGCGCGCTGCTGGACGACCCGGCGCTGCACGCCGCCGCCGGCACCATGATCGACGCCGGCAAGAGCGCGGGCTTTGCGTGGCGCGAAGCCACCCGTGCCGAGGCCGCGATGCTGTCGGCAATGGCCGACCGCCGCATGGCCGAACGCGCCGGTGACCTGCTCGACTTGCAGAAGCGCGTGCTGCGCGCGCTGGCCCCGGCGGGCAATGCTCCCGCCAAACTTCCCGCAGCCGCCGACGGCCAACCCGTCGTGCTGGCCGCCGAAGAATTCACGCCCTCCGACCTGACCGGACTGGACCGCAGCGGCGTGGCCGCGCTGGCGATGGTGCGCGGCGGTCCGACCTCGCACGCCGCCATCATCGCGCGCCAGCTCGGCATGCCGTGCCTGGTGGCGCTGGGCAACGCGCTGGAGCGCTTGCCGGACGGCACGCCGGTCATCGCCGACGGCGACAACGCGCGCCTGCACGCCAGCCCCGATCCGCACCTGCTGGCTGCCGCCGCCGATGCGGTCAAACTGCGCGCGCAGCAGCGCGAGGCCGACCTGCGCGCCGCGCACGCCGTGGCCAGCACGCGCGATGGCGTGCGCATTGAAGTGGCCGCCAATATCGGCAGCGTCGACGATGCCCGCAATGCGGTCGCGCATGGCGCCGACGCGGTCGGCCTGCTGCGCACCGAGCTGCTGTTCCTGCATGGCAACACCGCGCCCGCGGCGGCCGACCACACCGCCAGCTGCCAGGCCATCGCCGATGCCCTGGACGGCCACAGTGCAATTGTGCGCACGCTCGATATCGGCGGCGACAAGGACGCCGCCTGGCTGCACCTGCCCCCTGAAGACAACCCTGCCCTGGGCCTGCGCGGCGTGCGCCTGGCACAGGTGCGCCCGCAGTTGCTGGATGAGCAACTGCGCGGCCTGCTGGCGGTGCGCGCGAAGGCGCCGCTGCGCATCCTGCTGCCCATGGTCAGCGAGGTCGGCGAACTGCTGGCCTGGCGCGAACGCATCCGCGCGCTGGCGGCAGAAGCGGGCGCCGACCCCGCCATCGAGGTCGGCGTGATGATCGAAGTCCCTTCCGCCGCGCTGCTGGCCGACCAGCTGGCCGAGCACGCCGACTTCTTCTCGATCGGCACCAATGACCTGACCCAGTACACGCTGGCCATGGACCGTTGCCAGCCGGAACTGGCGGCACGCATGGATGGCCTGCATCCCGCCGTGCTGCGCATGATCGCCGCCACCACCCAGGGCGCCGCGCGCCACGGGCGCTGGGTGGGCGTGTGCGGCGCGCTGGCCGGCGACCCGCTGGCCGTGCCGGTGCTGGTCGGGCTGGGCGTGACCGAGCTGTCCGTCGATGCCGGCCTGGTGCCGGGCGTCAAGGCGCGGGTGCGCACGCTTTCACACGAGGACTGCCGCCAGCGCGCTGGCGAACTGCTGCGGCTGCCATCGGCTGCCGCGGTACGCGATGCTTGCCGCGGCTACTGGCCGGCCTGAGCGCCGGTCCACCCAAGCCAATACGCGCTACAAGCGCACAGATTCGGAGAACGCCAATGAAGATGGACCTGTTACCCAGGGTGCAGCGCCTGGGCGCCACGCTGATGCTGCCGATTGCGGTGCTGCCCGTGGCCGGCCTGCTGCTGCGCCTGGGCCAGCCCGATGTGTTCGATATCAGGCTGATGGCCGAGGCCGGCAACGCGGTCTTTGCCAACCTGGCGCTGCTGTTCGCCATCGGCGTGGCGGTGGGGTTCGCACGCGATAACAACGGCGCCGCGGCGCTGGCCGGCACCATCGGCTACCTGGTGCTGACCACCGTGATGAAGACCATCGACAAGTCGCTCGACATGGGCGTGCTGGCCGGCATCGTCGCCGGCGCGGTGGCGGGTGGGCTCTATAACCGCTACCGCAATGTCAATCTGCCTTCCTACCTGGGCTTCTTTGCCGGCAAGCGCTTTGTGCCCATCGTCACCGCACTGTGCTGCCTGCTGCTGGGCATCGTGCTGGCCTACGCATGGGCGCCGGTGCAGACCGGCATCAACGCGGCCGGCACGTGGCTGACCACGGCGGGCTCGGCCGGCGCCTTTGTGTTCGGGCTGCTGAACCGGCTGCTGCTGGTAACCGGGCTGCACCACCTGATCAATACGCTGGCGTGGTTCGTGTTCGGCAGCTATGCCGACCCGGCCACCGGCGCTGCGGTATCGGGCGACCTGCACCGCTACTTTGCCGGCGACCCCGGCGCGGGCCTGTTCATGACCGGCTTCTTCCCGGTGATGATGTTCGGCTTGCCCGCCGCCTGCCTGGCGATGTACCACGAGACGCCGCCGGCGCGGCGCGCGCTGGTGGGCGGCATGCTGTTCTCGATGGCGCTGACCTCGTTCCTGACCGGCATCACCGAGCCGATCGAGTTCAGCTTCATGTTCCTGGCGCCGGTGCTGTACGGCCTGCACGCGCTGATGACCGGCCTGTCGATGGCCCTGTGCCATGCGCTCGATATCCGGCTGGGCTTCACCTTCTCGGCCGGCGCCATCGACTACGTGCTGGGCTATGGGCTGTCCAGCCGCGGCTGGCTGGCGATTCCGCTGGGGCTGGCCTATGCGCTGGTCTATTACGGACTGTTCCGCTTCTTCATCCGCCGCTTCAACCTGCTGACCCCCGGCCGCGACGAAGCCGTGCCCGTGGCGCCTGCCGGCGGCGCCGCGCAGCCGGCCGCAGGCAGCGTCGCGCAACGCTATGTCGAGGCGCTGGGCGGCGCCGCCAACCTGGTCGTGGTCGATGCCTGCACCACGCGGCTGCGGCTGAACGTGGCCGATATCGGCGCCGTGTCCGAACCGCAGCTCAAGGCGCTGGGCGTGCGCGGCGTGCTCAGGCGCCCGCCCAATGTGGTGCAGGTGGTGATCGGGCCGCAGGCCGAGCAGATTGCCGGCGACATCCGCGCGGTGCTGCAGCAGGCGCCGCAGGGTACGGCTGTCGCCGCTGCCGCAAGTGCCGCGCCCGCGGCTGCGGCACGGGCCCCGGCTGCCGGCGCTTTCGATCCCGCCTGGTGGATCGACGCGCTCGGCGGCGCCGCCAATATCGCCTCGGTCGGCGTGGTGGCACTGACGCGGCTGCGCGTGGTGGTGCGCGAGCGCGGCCAGGTGCGTGCCGACCACCTTGCCGGCAGCCAGCTGATGTGGATCGGCGAGGACACCGCACATATCGCCTTCGGCCATGCGGCAGACGGACACGCGGCCGCCTTCGAGCGCGCCCTGCAAGCCATGCCCACCTGACCCCCGCCGCCGCAGCCGCGCGCGGCTGCGGTCGAACTCAGCCACCGGCCAGAACACCACGGCGGCCGCGACGACAGCCGCGCCGGTGGATACCGTTTGCCTATCCAGGAGCCATTGATCGTGAAACGCATTGCAATGACGGCGCTGCTCGCAGCGTCGGCCGGGGGCGCCTGCGCCCAGTCCGCCGGTACCGGCATCACCCTGTACGGCCGCGCCGTGGCCGGCCTTGACTATGTCAACGGCATCGCCCGCCCGGGCGGCGACGTCGATACCTTCCGCTTCGGCAGCAACCAGTACGGCGTCAGCTTTTGGGGCATGCGCGGCGCCGAAGACCTGGGCGGCGGCCTGCGCGGGGTGTTCAACCTGGAGGGCATGATCACCTCCGGCACCGGGCGCTCCGATCCGCTGTTCAACCGCCGCGCGCAAGTGGGCCTGGCCAGCAACGACTGGGGCACGCTGCTGCTGGGCCGGGCCATGAGCCTGACCGACGACGAGAGCGGCGCGATCGACCCGATGGGCCTGCAGGCCAGCTCCGTCGCGACCCTGGTCTATGGCCGCAACTGGGGCTCGCGGCCCAATGCCGTGACCTACAACTCGCCGGTGTGGGGCGGCCTGAGCGTGCGCGCGCAGGCCGGCAGCGACGGCGTCCCCGGCAGCTTCAACAGCGGCAAGCAGCTGAGCGCGGCCATCAAGTACGCGCAGGGCAACCTGAGCCTGACCGGCATCTATGAAGAACTGCGCGACGCGCAGGGCCGCATGGACAACCTGTACGTCAACTCGCGCCAGTACACGCTGGGCGGCAGTTACGCGCTGAACAACCTGCGCCTGTTCGCCGGCTACAACCTGACGGTGTCGTCGGGCGATACCGTGGCCACGCCGGAGAACCCCTACGCCGCCACGCGCAGCCAGATGGCGTGGGTTGGCGCCAATTACCGCGTGCTGCCGGCGCTGACGCTGCTGTCCGGCGTCTACTACGCCACCCTGAACAAAAGCGGCGGGCATGGCACGCTTGTCACACTGGGCGCAAAGTATGACTTGTCGAAGCGCACCTCGCTGTATGGCACGGTGGCATCGGTGTTCAACTCGCGCAATGCCACCTTCTCGGTGGAGGCGTCGCCGGACACCATGCCGCGCGCCGGGGCGAACCAGCAGGGCGCCTATGCCGGCATCATTCACCTGTTCTGACGGTGGCTGGCCGGTGAAGCAGATGAATGGGAGAGCATTGCAATGAAAGGAAACATCCTGACGCCAGCCGGCTGGATCTTCGGAGAGATCCATGCCGGCCCGGACGGGCGCATCGCGCGCATCGAGGGCGTGCCGGTCACGCCCGCGGGCAACGATGCCCCGTACGTGCTGCCGGGGTTTGTCGACCTGCTCAACCACGGCGGCAGCGGCAAGGACTTCATGGATGGCGAGGCTGCGGTGCCGGTGATCCTGCGCGCGCATGTGCGCTTCGGCACCACCAGCCTGCTGGGCAGCACCATGACCTCGCCGCACGACGTGCTGCTGCCCGCACTGCAGGCGCTGGACCGGGCCTGCGCGCAGCGCCCGGCCGGCGCGGCGCGGATGCTTGGCGTGCACCTGGAAGGGCCGTATATCAACCCCGGCAAGCTCGGCGCGCAGCCGGACACCTCGGTCATCGCCACGCGGGAAGAACTGGAGCAGTACCTGGGCGCGGCGCCGCTGAAGGTGGTGACGCTGGCGCCCGAACTGCCTGGGCACCTCGACATCATCCGCATGCTGGCCGCGCGCGGTGTGCGCGTGCAACTGGGCCACACGCTGGGCACCTATGAGGACGCGGTGGCGGCGCTGGACGCCGGCGCCAGCGGCTTCACCCACCTGTTCAACGCGATGACGCCGCTGCAGCACCGCGCGCCCGGCGTGGTGGCGGCGGCGCTGGCGCATGCCGAGTTCGCCGAGCTGATCCCCGACCTGCTGCACGTGCACCCCGGCGCCATCCGTGCCGCGCTGCGCGCGATCCCGCGGCTGTACGCGGTGACCGACGCCACCGCCGCCGCCGGCATGCCGGACGGCGTGTACCACCTCGGCAGCCAGACCGTCTACAAGGCCAACGGCAGCGTGCGCCTGGCCGACGGCACGCTGGCCGGCAGCGTGCTGACCATGGACCAGGCGCTGCGCAACTTTGTCTCGATCGGCCTGGACCTGGCCGATGCGTCGCGCCGCGTGTCGCTGTATCCGGCCCAATACCTGGGCATGGCCGACCGCGGCATGCTGGCGCAGGGCTGCTGGGCCGACGTGGTCGTGCTGGACCGCGCGCTGTCGGTGCGCACCGTTTATGTCGAAGGAGAATGCTGTGTCGAGAATGCTTGAAGAAGCGCTGAGCGCGCCGGCCGTGGTGTCAGCGCAGCTGGCGAATGCGCCGCGCGTGGCAGCGCTGGCCGCGCAACTCGCGGCGCAGGCCTGGCCCGCGGCGCTGACTGTGGCGCGCGGCAGCTCGGACCACGCCGCCAGCTACTTCGCTACGCTGGTCACGCGCCGGCTGGGCGTGCCGGTGGCCTCATTGCCGATGTCGACGGTGACGCTGCACGACAGCGCGCTGCGCGTGGCCGGGCAGCTGGCGGTGGCGTTCTCGCAGTCGGGCCGCAGCCCGGACCTGGTCGAGACCATGCAGGCGCTGCGCGATGGCGGCGCCGCTACCGTGGCGCTGGTCAACGCCCCGGATTCGCCGCTGGCGCAGGCGTGCGCGCATGAATTGCCCTTGCTCGCCGGCCCCGAGCAGAGCGTGGCCGCGACCAAGAGTTATATCGCCATGCTGTCGATGTCGGCGCTGCTGGTGGGGCATCTCGAAGCCGCGCGCAGCGGCGAGCGCGAGCTGCTCGACGCCTGCAACGGCTTGCCGGCGGCCCTGACGGAAGCGGCCGCGCAGGACTGGTCGGCGCTGGCGCCCGCGCTGCGCGGCGCCGAGCGCATGATCGTGCTGGGCCGCGGCGCGGGCCTGGCGATCGCGCAGGAAGCGGCGCTCAAGCTCAAGGAGACCTCCGGCATCCAGGCCGAGGCCTTCTCCGGTGCCGAAGTGCGGCACGGTCCGATGGAAATCATCGGCGACGGCTACCCGCTGCTGGTGTTCGCGCCGCGCGGACCGGAGCAGGCCGGGCTGCTGGCGCTGGCCGCCGAGATGCGCGCACGGGGTGCGCGCGTGCTGCTGGCGGCGCCCCCTGGCACGGTTGATGCGGGGCAGCCACTGGAGTTGCCGCTTACGCCGGCCGGCCATCCGTTGCTCGATCCGGTCTGCGCCATCCAGAGCTTCTATGTCGCCGCCCAGGCGCTGGCGCTGGCGCGTGGACGCAATCCCGACCAGCCTCAGTACCTGCGCAAGGTGACAGAGACGCGCTGAACCGGCCCATCCTGCCCCAATACCGCCCCACGCCGCCCCTCGGCAAGCAAGGAGTCCGTCATGCAAACCACCCGAACCGCCTCTTCCTCCGCCGCCGCCGACGCGCGGCCGCTGGACCTCGTCATCTTCGGCGGCGCCGGCGACCTGTCGGCGCGCAAGCTGCTGCCATCGCTCTATATGTGCCACCGCGACGGCAACCTGCCCGACGGCACCCGCATCATCGGTGTGGGCCGGCACCGCTGGGACCGCGAGGCCTTTGTCAGTTTTGCCGACGAGAGCGCGCAACCGTTTGTCGATGCCCGTTATCTGGAGCCCGCCAAATGGCAGACCTTCCTGCAGCGGCTGGAATTCGTGCACCTTGACGCCGCGCAGTCCGGCGATTATCCGGCGCTGGCCGGGCAGCTGCGCCAGGACGCGCTGCGCATCTATTACATGGCGATGCCGCCCGGATTGTTCGCGGCCACCTGCGACAACCTTGCCAGCCACGGCCTGATTGCCAACGACACGCGCCTGGTGCTGGAAAAACCGCTGGGCGTGGACCTGGCCTCGGCCATCGGCATCGGCGAAGTGGTGAGCCGCTACTTCAGCGAGGACCGCACCTACCGGATCGACCACTATCTGGGCAAGGAAACGGTGCAGAACCTGATGGCGCTGCGCTTCGGCAATTCGATCTTCGAGCCGCTGTGGCGCACGCCGTTCGTGCGCAGCGTGCAGATCACCGTGGCCGAGACCGTGGGGGTGGGCACGCGCGGCGGCTTCTACGACGAAGCCGGCGCCATGCGCGACATGGTGCAGAACCACCTGCTGCAGCTGGTCAGCATCCTGGCGATGGAGCCGCCGGCATCGCTCACCTCCGACGCGGTGCGCGATGAAAAGCTCAAGGTGCTGCGCTCGCTGCGGCCGATGTCGCCCGAAGACGTGCGCCGCAATACCGTGCGCGGCCAGTACACCGCGGGCGCCATCGCCGGCGAACTGGTGCGCGGCTACCTGCAGGAAGAAGGCATTCCGCCCGACAGCCGCACCGAGACCTTCGTCGCCATGCGCGCCGAGCTGGGCACGTGGCGCTGGAACAAGGTGCCGTTCTACCTGCGCACCGGCAAGCGCATGCAGGAGCGCGTGACCGAGGTGGTGATCAACTTCGCCGAGGTGCCGCATTCGATCTTCGATGCCGGCAGCACGCTGCAGCCCAACCGCATGGTGATCCGGCTGCAGCCGGAAGAGTCGGTGCGGCTGACGCTGATGGTGAAGCAGCCGGGCGAGGGCATGAAGTTGAAGCCGCTGAGCCTTGCACTGAATCTGGACTCGGCCTTCACCACCCGGCGCGCCGAAGCGTACGAACGCTTGCTGCTCGACGTGATCCGCGGGCGGCTGGCGCTGTTCGTGCGGCGCGACGAGCTGCAGGCCGCCTGGACCTGGGTCGACCCGATCCTGGAAGCGTGGCGCCAGCAGGATGAAGGCCCGCGCCCCTATACCGCCGGCACCTGGGGCCCGGCGGCATCGTCGGCGTTCATGGCGCGCGAGGGCGTGCAGTGGTCGGAGGAGGCATGATGCGGCTGACCGAACGCCCTGCATGGCTGGCTCTCGCCGCGCTGGCGGCGCAGCCGCTGCCGCATCTGCGTGAACTGGTGCACGAGCCGGGCCGCGGCGACTACGCGCGCTTGTCGGCAGCCGGCATCGAACTGGACTTCACGCGGCAACGGATCAACCGAGCCGTTTATCAGGCGCTGCTGGCGCTGGCGCAAGACGCCGGCATCGAAGCGCAGCGCGACGCGATGTTCGCCGGCGAGCGCGTCAACGCCACCGAAGGCCGTGCGGTGCTGCACGTCGCGCTGCGCGGTGGCGCCGACGCGCATCCCCCCTGGGGCGGCCAGCTCGCGGCGGCAATCGACGCCGAACTGGCGCGCGCCTGTGATTTTGCCGATGCCGTGCGCGCAGGCCGCGTGCGCGGCTTCGGCGGCGCGCCGATCCGGCATGTGGTCAGCCTCGGCATCGGCGGCTCCGACCTGGGGCCGCGCATGGCCTGCGAGGCGCTGGCCGCGCAGGCCAGCGACGCCGTGCAACTGCACTTCGTCTCCAACCCGGACCCGGCGCAGCTATACGCCGTGCTGCGCCAGGCCGAGCCCGCCGCCACGCTGTTCCTGGTCTCGTCCAAGACCTTCACCACGCACGACACGCTGATCAATGCCGCCTCGGCGCGGCAATGGCTGCTGGACCACGGCTGCCCGGCGCAGCAAGTGCCGGCACAGTTCGCCGCGATCACCGCCAACGCCGCGCGTGCCGTCGCCGAGGGCTACCTGCCGCAGCAGGTGTTCCGCTTCTGGGACTGGGTCGGCGGGCGCTATTCGCTGTGGTCGGCAATCGGACTGCCGGTGATGATCGCCGCCGGCCCGCGCCAGTTCCGCGCACTGCTGGACGGCGCGCACGCCATGGACACGCACTTCCGCAGCGCCCCGCTGGCGCGGAACCTGCCGGTGGCGATGGCACTGTGCGGCATCTGGAACCGCAATTTCCTGGGCGCTCCCACGCAACTGGTCGCCCCCTATGCGGCCCCGCTGACCAGGCTGCCCGCCTACCTGCAGCAGCAGGACATGGAATCGTGCGGCAAGCGCGTGGACGCGAGCGGCAAGGTAGTGGACCATGCCACCGGCCCCATCGTCTGGGGTGGCCTGGGCCTGGACGGCCAGCATGCCTACTTCCAGCTGCTGCACCAGGGCACCCACCTCGTGCCCGCCGACCTGATCGGCACCCGCCACTGCGACGTGCCGCTGCCGCAGGCCCGGACCCATCACCAGCTGGTGATGGCCAACCTGCTGGCGCAAGCCAGCGCCCTGTCCAGCGGGCGCACGCACGACGAAACCCTGGCCGCGCTGTTGGCCTCCGGCCTGCCGCCGCATGAGGCCGCGCGGCTGGCGCCGCATCGCACCTTCCCCGGCAACGTGCCGGTCAGCCTGCTCTGGCTCGTCACGCTCGACGCCGCATCACTGGGCGCGCTGATCGCGCTGTACGAGCACAAGGTCTTCGTGCAGGCCGCGATCTGGGGCATCCACGCGTATGACCAGTGGGGCGTGGAGCTGGGCAAGACCATTGCCTCGGACATGCAGGCATGCCTGGCGCGGCGCGAGGTGCCGAAGGAGATGGATCCGGTGGCGGCGGCGACGCTGGCGTCGCTGGTGGGTTAGGGCGAGGCCTTCACCCGCCCGCCATCCGCAACGCCCGCCGGTACTGGATCGCCTCGCCCACATGCGCGGCGGTCAAGACTTCCGCGCCTTCCAGGTCCGCGATGGTGCGGGCCACCTTCAGCACGCGGTAATAGGAGCGCGCCGACCACGCCAGCCGCGTCATCGCGCCGCGCAGCAATGCCTGCGCCTGCGGTTCCATCGCGCAGTGCTGCTCGATCTCCCGTCCGCTCAGTTCATTGTTGGGCTTGCCCTGCCGGGCCAGTTGCCGTTCGCGCGCGGCCAGCACGCGCTCGCGCACCGTGGCGCTGGGTTCGCCGGGCGGGCCATCGAGCATCTCTCCCTGGTCCTGCGCGGGGACTTCCACCTGCAGGTCGATGCGGTCGAGCATGGGGCCGGAGATGCGGGACTGGTAGCGCCGCACCTGGTCGGGCGTGCAGCGGCAGGGGCGGTCGGGATGGCCGAGGTAGCCGCACGGGCAGGGGTTCATCGCGGCCACGAACTGGAAGCAGGCGGGGAAGTCGGCGTGGCCCGCGGCGCGGGCGATGGTGATGCGGCCGGATTCCAGCGGCTCGCGCAGGACTTCCAGCACCCGGCGGTCGAACTCGGGCAGCTCGTCCAGGAACAGGACGCCGTGGTGCGCCAGCGAGATCTCGCCCGGGCGGGGGTTGCCGCCGCCGCCGACCATGGCCGGGCCCGAGGCAGTGTGGTGCGGCGAGCGGCAGGGGCGCTGGCCCCATAGCGCGGTGCGGAAGCCGCCCGGTGTCAGGCTCATGATGGCGGCGGTTTCCAGGGCTTCCTGCAGCGACATTGGCGGCAGCAGCCCGGGCAGACGCTGCGCCAGCATCGACTTGCCGGTGCCCGGCGGGCCCACCAGCAACGCCGAATGCTGGCCGGCTGCGGCGACTTCCATGGCCCGGCGCGCCTGGGCCTGGCCGCGCACGTCACGCATGTCGGGGCCGCGCTCCAGGGTGGCGGGCAGCAAGGGCGGCATGGCACGGGGCAGGCGCGCGTCGGGCAGGGGGCAGAGGTGGTCGCAGGCCTGGCGCAGTGTGGCGGCGGCGTGCACGGCCAGGTCTTCGATCAGCGCGGCTTCGGCGCCGTTGCCCTCGGCCACCAGAAAGGCGCGTGGCGCATCGCCGGCGGCCGCACGGGCGGCGTTGTCGCGCGCCAGCCCCATCGCCATGGCCAGCGCGCCGCGCACCGGGCGCAGCTCGCCGGACAGGGACAGCTCGGCGGCGAATTCATGCGCGTCCAGCGCCTCGGACGGGATCTGGCCGCTGGCGGCCAGGATGCCCAGCGCGATGGCCAGGTCGAAGCGGCCGGACTCCTTGGGCAGGTCGGCCGGGGCCAGGTTGACCGTGATGCGGCGGTTGGGGAACTCGTAGCCGCTGTTGAGGATGGCGGCGCGCACGCGCTCGCGGCTTTCGCGCACGCCGGTGTCGGCCAGGCCGACGATGGTGAAGGCCGGCAGGCCGTTGGCAAGGTGGGTCTCGACCCGCACCGGCGGGGCGGCGATGCCGGTCAGTGCCCGGCTGCGGAGGACGGCAAGGCTCATGTCATCGAACTGTTAACGAAAAAGGCCGCCAGGACTGGCGGCCTTCAGACAGGCTGGGGGAATGGTGCCGGACCGGCGTGCTCACGCGCCCCCGGTCGAGTCCACCGAGCCGGCCCCGGGCGGGATGCCGGCGCGGCGCTCAAGCTCCGCCACGCGGCCCTCCAGGTCCTCCAGGCGGGCGCGGGTGCGGGCCAGCACCTGCGACTGCACGTCGAATTCCTCGCGCGTGACCAGGTCGAGCCTGGCAAAGCCCTGGGTCATCATGCTGCGCACGTTCTTTTCGATGTCCCTTGCCGGCGAGTTGCGCAGCGCCTCGCTGACCTTGTTCTGCAGGTCGTTGAAGAGATCGGTCGGTTTCATGGTTTCTCCTTTGCGCACCTAACTGGTGCCAATCCGGGTGGGCATCTGGCGTATAGCACGCTTTCGCACAGGAATTGGGCGCCCTGAATGCGGGCGAACCACCTCTGCGTTGGCGCTATGCAACCACCGTCAGGACTCGATTATCGCCCCAGAGCCACGTGGGCGAAAGCTCCGGCGCCCCCGCGTTCACACCTTTTAACCTGATTTGGCTGCGCTGCAGCACAGATTCAAGCCTGACTTTGGTCACGGCCTGGCCACGGCCCCCGCATGGATCGCCGTTTTCCGAGGGGTTGGCACGGCAGTTGCAGTAGTGATGCCGAACTGCCTCAAAGAATCACCGAAATCCAACAAACGAAATCCGAGCCAAGAAAAGGAGAATAAATCCATGAAGAAGTTGGCCCTAGCAGTCAGTGCGGTTGTCCTGGCCAGCGCCGCCGGCGGCGCCCTGGCGCAGAGCACGGACCCGGCGGCGCCCGCGGCCGCACCAGCTGCAGCCCCAGCCGCCGAGCCGGCATCGCCGCATACGTTCACGGCCAACGTGTCGGTGGTCTCGGACTACCGCTATCGCGGTCTGAGCCAGGGAAACCGCCGTCCTGCCATTCAGGGCGGCTTCGACTACGCGCACGAAAGCGGCTTCTACATCGGCAACTGGAACTCCAGCATCAGCTGGATCTCGGATGCCGACAAGTCGGTGTCGGCGCCGATCGAAATGGATTTCTATGGCGGCTACAAGAACACCTTCAAGGTGAACGAGCTTGAGTTCAACTACGACGTCGGCGCGCTGCAGTACTTCTATCCGGGTGGCTACACCAGCACGCGCCCGTACACCACCGAACTGTATGCCGGCATCGGCTACGGCCCGGTGTTCCTGAAGTACTCGCAGGCGTTGACCAACCTGTTCGGCATCCCGCAGAGCAAGTACAGCAACTACGTCGACCTGAGCGTCAACTGGCCGCTGAACATCTGGGACCTGACCCTGAACGCGCATGTCGGCTACCAGACCGTGCAACACGTCAGCGGCGCTTCGTACCTGGACTGGAAGCTCGGCCTGACCAAGGACCTGGGCAAGGGCTTCTCGCTGGCACTGGCCTATATTGGCACCAACGCCAAGGACTCGTTCTATACGAACAGTTACAACCATAACGTCGGCAATAACACGGCGTGGGCTTCCCTCACCAAGACTTTCTAACTGAGCGTTAGCGCGGGTGGGCCGCAGTGGGCCTGCCCACAGGAGAATCCGATGAAACTGATCATCGCAGTCATCAAACCGTTCAAGCTCGACGAGGTGCGTGAAGCGCTTTCCGACGTTGGTGTCTCGGGCATTACCGTGACCGAAGTCAAGGGCTTTGGACGCCAGAAGGGTCACACCGAGCTGTACCGCGGTGCCGAATACATCGTCGACTTCCTGCCCAAGGTGAAGATCGAGGTGGCGGTGCCCGACGACGTGGTCGAGCGCGCCATCGAGGCGGTCGAGAAATCGGCCCGCACCGGCAAGATCGGCGACGGCAAGATCTTCGTGGCACCGATCGAGCAGGTCATCCGCATCCGCACCGGCGAGACCGGCGGCGATGCCCTGTGACCCAAGACAGCATAGAGACAGAGGTTAATCACATGAAAACCTGGATCAAGCGATTCCTGACGGCCGGCGCGATGGCGCTGGCCATCGGCACGGCCGGCATGGGCCTGTCCACCCCGGCCGCCGCGCAGGACAAGCCGGCGGCAGAGGCCTCGGCCCCGGCCGCTGCCGCGGCCCCGGCGGCAGCCCCGGCTGCGGCCGCCGCCGCAGCTCCCGCCGCCGCCGCGCCCGCAGAGGCGGCCGCCGCTCCGGCGGCGCCGGTTCCCAACAAGGGCGACACCGCCTGGCTGCTGGTCTCGACGGCCTTCGTCATCCTCATGACGCTGCCGGGCCTGGCGCTGTTCTACGGCGGCCTGGTGCGTTCGAAGAACATGCTGTCGGTGCTGATGCAGTGCCTGATGATCTTCTCGGTGGTGGCGCTGCTGTGGGCGATCTACGGCTACAGCTTCGCCTTCACCGAGGGCAACGCCTTCTTTGGCGGCACCGACCGGCTCTTCATGAAGGGGCTGACGGTAGACGCTGTGGCGGCCACCTTCAGCAAGGGCGTGGTGGTGCCGGAGCTGGGCTACTTCGCCTTCCAGTGCGCCTTCGCCTGCATTACCTGCAGCCTGATCATCGGCGCCTTTGCCGAGCGCGCGCGCTTCTCGGCGGTGCTGGTATTCGTGGTGCTGTGGTTCACCTTCGCCTACATTCCGATGGCGCACATGGTCTGGTTCTGGCCGGGTCCTGACGGCTATACCGACGCCGCCGCCGGCGCGGCCGCGACGGCCAAGGCGGGCTGGCTGTTCCAGAAGGGCGCGCTCGACTTCGCCGGCGGCACGGTGGTGCACATCAACGCGGCCGTGGCCGGCCTGGTGGGTGCCTTCATGTTCGGCAAGCGCATTGGCTTCGGCCGCGAGGCGATCCGTCCGCACAGCCTGACCTTCACCATGGTGGGCGCCTCGCTGCTGTGGTTCGGCTGGTTCGGCTTCAACGCCGGCTCGGCGCTGGAAGCCAACGGCTCGGCCGCCCTGGCCTTCGTCAACACACTGCTGGCCACCTGCGCCGCAGTGCTGGCGTGGACCTTCGGCGAGTGGATCGGCAAGGGCAAGCCGTCGATGCTGGGCGGCGCCTCGGGCGCGGTGGCCGGCCTGGTGGCGATCACCCCCGCAGCCGGCTTCGTCGGCCCGATGGGCTCGATCGCGATGGGCCTGATCGCCGGCCTGCTGTGCCTGTGGGGCGTGACGGGCCTGAAGCGGATGCTGGGCATGGACGACTCGCTGGACGTGTTCGGCGTGCACGGTGTGGGCGGCATCCTGGGGGCGCTGCTGACCGGCGTCTTCGCCGCGCCCAGCCTGGGCGGCACGGGCATCTACGACTACGTGGCCAACAAGGTGGCGGACGACTACTCGATCGCCGGCCAGCTGTGGATCCAGTTCGAAGGCGTGCTGACCACCGTGGTGTGGTCCGGCGTGGTGGCCTTCGTGGCCTACAAGCTGGTGGACATGCTGATCGGCCTGCGGGTGCCGGAAGACGAAGAGCGCGAGGGCCTGGATATCACCTCGCACGGCGAGACCGCCTATGAAGTCTGACCGTAAAAGTGTTGTGCTGGAGAGCTGATTGGGAATCTTCTCTCAGGAGTTTTGCCCGGCCGCGTGCCGGGCTTTTTAATACCGGCATTGCATGCGATTGCAGACATGGGATGCCGCCCCGCGGCCGGCCACGCGTGCGGCGAACCCTTGGGCAGGACATAGGTGGCGCCATGCAAAACCCGCCAACCGAGTCCCGGCAAGGGCAGGCCGGCGATCACCCCGCGGCGGGCGCGGGTTTTTTCGCAAAGTGCTTAACTCCGATCTTAAAAAGCTTCAGTTGTCTTTAATGTGCGGGGCACATACATTGCCAGTGAGGCAGTTTCCTCCACCTGCAGAACGCTCCCCGTATCTGTCAGGCCATTTGATAGCGCGGCATCGCCGCGCTTCTTTTTTGCCTGCTGCCCGAGTCTCTGCACGGCTCTTTATTTCGCGCCGCCCGTCCCCATATCGTTATCCCTTATGCCAGGCACTGCATATCCTTATAAAGGGTGTGCCAGCGCCTGGTTGGCCGTTCCTCTACAATCTGGGCGAACGATTAAGACGATCTATAGGATGGATATGGTCCCGCATCTCATCACCGCGCTGAACGGTCCGCTGCTCGAACTGGAAAAGAAGATCCTGGATGCCACCCCGTCCATCGAGCGCTGGTTCAGGCTGGAATGGCAGGAGCATACGCCGCCGTTCTATTGCTCGGTGGACCTGCGCAACGCCGGCTTCAAGCTGGCGCCGGTCGATACCAACCTGTTCCCGGGCGGCTTCAACAACCTGGCCCCGGAAATGCTGCCGCTGGCGGTGCAGGCGGCGATGGCGGCGATCGAGAAGATCTGTCCCGACGCCAAGAACCTCCTGCTGATCCCCGAGCGTCACACGCGCAACATGTTCTACCTGCAGAACGTGGCGCGGCTGTCGCTGATCATGCGCCAGGCGGGCCTGAACGTGCGCCTGGGCTCGCTCTCGGAGGAAATCACCGACCCGACCCCGATCGAGCTGCCGGACGGCCAGACCCTGGTGGTCGAACCGCTGGCGCGCCTGGGCACCAAGGGCCGCCGGCTGGGCCTGAAGGACTTCGATCCCTGTTCGATCCTGCTCAACAACGACCTCTCGGCCGGCATCCCGCCGATCCTGGAAAACATCAACGAGCAGTACCTGCTGCCGCCGCTGCACGCCGGCTGGTCCACGCGCCGCAAGAGCAGCCACTTTGCCGCCTACGACGAGGTGGCCAAGAAGTTCGCCAAGCTGATCGACATCGACCCGTGGATGGTCAACCCGTACTTCGCCCGGTGCACCGGCGTGGACTTCCACGAGCGCGTGGGCGAGGAAGAGCTGGCCGATGCGGTCGAGGGCGTGCTCAAGAAGGTGGCCAAGAAGTACCGCGAGTACGGCATCAAGGAAACCCCGTACGTGGTGGTCAAGGCCGATGCCGGCACCTACGGCATGGGCATCATGACCGTGCGCGATCCGTCCGAGGTCAAGGGCCTGAACCGGAAGGAGCGCAACAAGATGAGCGTCGTCAAGGAAGGCCTGGAGGTCAGCGACGTCATCATCCAGGAAGGCGTGCACACCTTCGAAAAGGTCAACGAAGCGGTGGCCGAGCCGGTGGTGTACATGATCGACCGCTACGTGGTCGGCGGCTTCTACCGCGTGCACACCGGCCGCGGCAACGACGAGAACCTGAACGCCCCGGGCATGCATTTCGTGCCGCTGGCGTTCGCGCCCAACGGTATTCCGGACAGCCACGCCAAGCCTGGCGCGGCGGTGCCGAACCGCTTCTACATGTATGGCGTGGTGGCCCGGCTGGCCTTGCTGGCGGCGTCGCTGGAACTCGAGAAGACCGACCCGAACCCGATTATCTGAGCCCCCATGCGCATCCTCTTCATCACCGATCCGCTGGAGACCTTCAAGACCTACAAGGACTCCACCTACGCCATGATGACCGAGGCCGCGGCGCGCGGCCACGAGCTGTACTGGTGCCTGCAGCCGCAACTGGCCCTGTCCGGGCGCACGGTTGAAACCGTGGCCACGCGCCTGCACCTCACCGGCGAGACCGGCGATGGCGACCACGGCGCCTGGTACCGCGAGGGCAACAGCGCGCTGGAGCCGCTGTCGGCCTTCGACGCCGTGCTGATGCGCAAGGACCCGCCCTTCGACATGGAGTACGTCACCAGCACCTGGCTGCTGGAGCTGGCCGAGTCGCAGGGCGCGCGCGTGTTCAACAAGCCGCGCGCGATCCGCGACCATTCCGAGAAGCTGGCGATTGCGCAGTATCCGGAATACATCACGCCGACGCTGGTCACGCGCGACCTGGCGCGCATCCGCGACTTCCACGCCGAGCATCGCGACATCATCGTCAAGCCGCTGGACGGCATGGGCGGCATGGGCGTGTTCCGCGTCGGCGCTGATGGCATGAACCTGGCCGCGATCGTCGAGACGCTGGGCCAGGACGGCGCCCGAACGCTGATGGTGCAGCGCTATATCCCGGCGATCAAGGACGGCGACAAGCGCATCCTGCTGATCGGCGGCGTGCCGGTGCCATATGCGCTGGCGCGCGTGCCGATGGCCGGTGAAGTGCGCGGCAACCTGGCTGCCGGCGGCACCGGCCGCGCGCAGGAACTGAGCGCGCGCGACCGCGAGATCGCCGAGGCGCTGGCGCCGGGCTTGTGGGAGCAGGGCCTGCTGCTGGTGGGCCTGGATGTCATCGGCGACTACCTGACCGAGGTCAATGTGACGAGTCCGACCTGTTTCCAGGAGATCACCCAGCAGACCGGCTTCCATGTCGCGGCGATGTTCATCGACGCGCTGGAGCACGCCGTGGACGCGGCCGGGCGCTGAGCCTGACGGCCCCGGTCGGCAGCGGGAGCACGGGGGGCGCCTGCTACAATCGGGGCAATCCAACGGATTCACCATCATGGCAGGCATTCTGATCATCGCGCACACCCCGCTGGCTTCGGCCTTGCGCGATTGCGCCGCCCACGTCTACTGCGGCCCGCCGCAGCGGCTGGAAGCCATTGACGTCCTTCCCGACGCGGACCCAGCTGTCGTGCTGGCCGAGGCCAGGCGGCGCCTGGCGGCCATCTGCGAAGACAACGGCGCGCTGGTCCTCACCGACATTTTCGGCGCCACCCCCGCCAATATCGCCGCGCGCCTGGCTGAGCCGGGCCGCGTGCGCGTGCTGGCCGGCGTCAACCTTCCCATGCTTGTGCGCGCCATCTGCTACCGGGCCGAAAAGCTGGACCAGCTTGCCACCAAGGCACTGGCCGGCGGCTCGCAGGGCGTGCTGCAGGTCGGCACCACCACCGTCCAGAACCAAACCGCCAATCATCCCGACAAATATGCTGCAGAGGGACACCACCATCATCAATAAACTCGGACTGCATGCACGCGCGTCCGCCAAGTTGACCCAGCTCGCCGGCAGCTTCGTCAGCCAGGTCAAAATGTCCCGCAACGGACGCCAGGTCGATGCCAAGAGCATCATGGGCGTGATGATGCTGGCCGCCGGGATCGGCTCGACCGTAACCCTGGAGACCGAAGGTCCAGACGAGCAGGAAGCGATGGATGCGCTGCTGGCGCTGATCGCCAATCGCTTTGGTGAGGGAGAGTGAGGCCGGCGGCCTCGACCCGAATTTTTTAAACGTTCCTGACGGAGCGGTACATGCCTTTCGCCCTGCACGGCATCCCGGTCTCGCGCGGCGTCGCCATCGGGCGCGCGCACCTGCTTGCGCCCGCGGCGCTGGACGTGTCGCACTACCTGGTCGATGAAGACCAGCTCGACGCCGAGGTCGAACGGCTGCGCGCCGCGCGCGCCGCGGTGCGCGCGGAACTGGCCGCGCTCAAGCGCGACCTGCCGCGCGAGGCGCCCGAAGAGATGGGCGCCTTCCTGGACGTGCACGCGATGATCCTCGACGACGAGGCGCTCGCGCGCGAGCCCGAGGCCCTGATCCGGGGCCGGCGCTACAACGCCGAGTGGGCACTGACCACGCGCCTCGAAGAACTGATGCGCCAGTTCGACGAAATCGAGGACGAATACCTGCGCGAGCGCAAGGCCGATATCCGGCAGGTGGTGGAGCGCATCCTGAAGGCGCTGGCCGGCGCCCCGGTGCTGGTGCCCGCGCCGGTGCCGGCGCTGGCCGCCGACGGCGAGGCCGCGCCCGGCGTGATCGTGGTGGCCCACGACATCGCCCCCGCCGACATGCTGCAGTTCCGCCACACGGTCTTCCACGGCTTTGTCACCGACATGGGCGGGCGCACCTCGCATACCGCCATCGTCGCGCGCAGCCTGGACATCCCGGCCGCGGTCGGGGTCCAGAGCGCGAGCGAGCTGATCCGCCAGGACGACTGGATCATCATCGACGGCGATGCCGGGCTGGTGATCGTCGACCCGACCGCCATCATCCTCGAGGAATACCGTCACCGGCAGAGCGAGCGCGTGCTCGAGAAGAAGCGCCTGCAGCGCTTGCGGCATACCCCGGCGGTGACGCTGGACGGGATCGAGATCGAACTGCTGGCCAATATCGAGATGTCCGAGGACGCCGGCGCGGCGCTGGCCGCCGGCGCGGTCGGCGTGGGCCTGTTCCGCTCGGAGTTCCTGTTCATGAACCGGCGCGATGAGCTGCCGGGCGAGGACGAGCAGTTCCTGGCCTACCGCGGCGCGGTCGATGCCATGCACGGGCTGCCGGTCACCATCCGCACCATCGATATCGGCGCCGACAAGCCGCTCGACGCGCGCGGCGACGGCCGCGGCGATGATTTCGAGACCGCGCTGAACCCGGCGCTGGGCCTGCGCGCGATCCGCTGGTCGCTGTCCGAGCCGGGCATGTTCCTGACCCAGCTGCGCGCGCTGCTGCGCGCCTCGGCCTTCGGCCCGGTGCGGCTGCTGGTGCCGATGCTGGCGCATGCCAGCGAGATCGACCAGACCCTGGCGCTGATCGCCAAGGCCAAGCGCCAGCTCGACGAGCGCGGCGAGCCGTACGACCCCGGCATGAAGGTCGGCGCGATGATCGAGATCCCGGCGGCGGTGCTGCTGCTGCCGCTGTTCCTGCGCAAGATGGACTTCCTGTCCATCGGCACCAATGACCTGATCCAGTACACGCTGGCCATCGACCGCGCCGACAACGCGGTGGCGCACCTGTTTGACCCGCTGCACCCGGCGGTGCTGCAGCTGGTGGCGCGCACCATCCGTGACGCCAACCGCGCCGGCGTGCCGGTGGCGGTGTGCGGCGAGATGGCGGGCGACCCGTCGATGACCCGGCTGTTGCTGGGCATGGGGCTGCGCGAGTTCTCGATGCACCCGGCGCAGCTGCTGCGGGTCAAGCAGGAGATCCTGCACGCCCACTGCGAGCAGCTCGAGCCGCTGGTCGACCAGGTCCTGCAGGCCTACGATCCCGAGGAGCAGGCCGCAGCCCTGCGGCAGATCGCACGACCCTGATGACATCAGGGTTTTCTGAGCCTGGCAGGCGGCTGACGCGGCACTTCTTGCGGTTGAGAAGTGCTGCGCCAGCCGCCTTCTTTTTGTGTCCTGTGACGTTCACCCGACCTTGCCCCATGTGCCTTAATGGGAATTGTTATCATTATTGATCTCTGATATTCTGACGTTCATTCGCGAGGACATGCCGGTGTCCCGCGCCCCAACGGAGGGACTTGTGTACGTCTGCATCTGCAACCAGATCACCGATCGTGAGATTCACGGTGCCGCGCACCTGGGCGTCGAAACCCTCGACGAACTGGCTGAAACGCTCGGCGTCGGCACGTGCTGTGGCCGCTGCCGCGAGTGTGCGCAGCAGGTGTTGCAGGAAGGCGTGGCAGCGGTGCGTAACGTCACTGTGGCGACGCTCGCCAATATCCAGGTTGTGGAGATTTCTTCCTGTTCGGCTGCGGGCCCATGTACCATAATGGACACTCGGGACCCGGCAGTCGCGAACGACCAGCGCAAGGCGCTGGTGGCCTGAACGCGCCCATGAACTGAAGATCCGGTTCACGGCGCGCTTTTGCGCTTTTCACTTTTTCACTGACTGCACGGCGCCTTTGGCGCCGTTTCGTGTTTTTGCGCGGGCCCGATGCAACAGGAGCCGCCAATGAAAGGTGACAAGAAGGTCATCCAGCATCTGAACGCCCAGCTCAAGAACGAGCTGACCGCGATCAACCAGTATTTCCTGCACGCCCGCATGTATCGCCACTGGGGCCTGAAGAAGCTCGGCGAGGTGGAGTACAAGGAATCGATCGGCGAGATGAAGCACGCCGACCGCCTGATCGAACGCATCCTGATGCTGGACGGCCTGCCCAACCTGCAGGACCTGCACAAGCTGCTGCTCGGCGAAGACACGCCCGAGATGCTCAAGTGCGACCTGAAGCTGGAACAGACCGCGCACACGACCGTCAAGGAAGGCATTGCCTACTGCGAATCGGTCGGCGATTACGTGAGCCGCGAAATCCTGGTCGATATCCTCACTGATACCGAGGAACATATCGAATACCTGGAAACGCAGCTGGACCTGATCGACAAGGTCGGGCTGCAGAACTACCTGCAGTCGCAGATGGAGCCCGGCGAGCAATAAGCCGCCGTCTCCGGCGTGGCCGCCCGTGACGGGCGGTCCGCCCCAGCGCGCGGCGCTATCCTGCGCTGCCACAACGTTTGACGATTTGCAGTAACCCTTCTCATTCCAATTCCTGTCTTCATCCAGGCGTCGCTGGCGGGGCAATGGCTCCTGACCCGCCAGGGCGCCGCGCGGAACCCATGACATGACCGGTCCCATCCGCCTGACGCAGTACAGCCATGGCACAGGCTGCGGCTGCAAGATTTTCCCGAACGTGCTCCACATGATCCTGGCCGTAGAGATCCAGTGATGCGTCCTGACACCTCGGATTTCCGCACCCTGTTCCTCAGCGGCGTGGCCATGCTGGACGTGCGCGCGCCGCTGGAGTTCGCGCACGGGGCGTTCCCCGGCGCGGTCAACCTGCCGCTGATGGATGATGCCGAGCGCCATGAGGTGGGCCTGTGCTATGCGCAGAAGGGCCAGCAGGCGGCGATCGAGCTGGGCCACCAGCTGGTGTCGGGGCTGCGCAAGGCGGCGCGGATCGCAGCCTGGGCCGAGTTTGCGCGCGCGCATCCGGACGGCTACCTGTATTGCTTCCGCGGCGGGCTGCGCTCGCAGCTGGTGCAACAGTGGCTGCATGCGGCGGGTATCGACTATCCGCGCGTGACCGGCGGCTACAAGGCCATGCGCGGCTTCCTGATCGAGACCATCGATACATCGGCGGCACAGCAGCAGTGGTTCGTGCTCGGCGGCCTGACCGGCACCGGCAAGACCGATGTGCTGGCCGACGTGCCTGCCGCGATCGACCTGGAAGGCCATGCGCGGCACCGCGGCTCGGCCTTCGGCCGGCGCGCGCTGGCACAGCCGCCGCAGATCGGCTTCGAGAACGCACTGGCGATCGACATGCTGCGGCATATTGACGCAGGCTGGCGCGCGCTGGTGGTGGAGGACGAGGGCCGCTTCATCGGCAGCCGCGACGTGCCGCAGGTGCTGTCGCAGCGCATGCAGGCCAGCCCGCTGGTTTGGCTGGAAGCGTCCTTCGAGCAACGCGTGGAGCGCGTGCTGCGGGACTACGTGGAGGGGCTGGCGGCCGAGTTCATCGCCGAGACGGGCAGTGCCGAAGGTTTCGAAGCCTATGCCGCGCGCCTGCGCGACGCCATGGCCGCGATTGCGCCGCGCCTGGGCGGCGCCCGCTACGGCAAGCTGTCAGCGCTGCTGGACCAGGCGCTGGCGCGGCAGGCGGAGCACGGCGAGCTGGCGCTGCATCGCGGCTGGATCGAGGTGCTGCTGCGCGAGTACTACGATCCGATGTATGCCTTCCAGCGCGAGAAGCGCGAGGCGCGCATCGTTTTCCGCGGCGACCGCGCCGCCGTCACCGACTGGCTGCGGACACACACGGCGCAGGCCTAGCCGGCCGGCTCAGTGGCTGCCGCAGACCGGGCAATCCGGTGTGCGCGCCAGCCGCATCGTGGTCCATTCCATCGACAGCGCATTGACCATCAGCAGCCGGCCCGCCAGGCTGTCGCCGACGCCGGCGAGCAGCTTGAGCGCCTCGGCCGCCTGCACCGTGCCGACCATGCCGACCAGCGGCGCGAACACGCCCATGGTGGCGCAGGCCACTTCCGGCGCGGGTTCGGCCGGCGGGAACAGGCAGGCGTAGCAGGGCGCGTCCGGCCGGCGCCGGTCGAACACGCTGATCTGCCCGTCGAAGCGCAGCGCCGCACCCGACACCAGCGGCACCTTGTGGCGCACGCAGGCGCGGTTGACCGCCTGGCGCGTGGCGAAGTTGTCGCAGCAGTCCAGCACCACGTCAGCCGTGGCGACGAGCTGGTCCAGCTCCGCATCGCCCACGCGCGCGGGCACCGTGACGATCTCCAGCCCGGGGTTGATGCGCAGCATGCCTTCGCGCGCCGAATCCACCTTGGGCCGGCCCACGTTGGCGGTGGTGTGGATGATCTGGCGCTGCAGGTTGGTCAGGTCGACCTCATCGTTGTCGACAATGGTGATGCGGCCCACGCCGGCCGAGGCCAGGAAGGGCAGCGCGGCCGCGCCCAGGCCGCCGGCGCCGATCACCAGCGCATGCCCGGCCAGCAGGCGCCGCTGGCCCTCGATGCCGAGCTCGTCGAGCAGGATGTGGCGCGAGTAGCGCAGCAGTTGTTCGTCGTTGAGGCCGTCGTCACTCATGGTCGATCCTTCTGCGAGCGCGAAGAGGAGGGCGGTGTCGGAGGCTCCAAAGCCGCCCGAGCTAGCCCAAGCAAGGTGTTCTCCCTCTCCCTCATGGGGAGAGGGCCGGGGTGAGGGGTGGTTTAGCCAGGAGCCACATCAAGCGGGGCCAACGGTTTTAACCCACAGGCCTCAGCCATTGACGCCTCTGCCCTCACCCCCTGCCCCTCTCCCGCAAGCGGGAGAGGGGAGCAAACCGGCAGCCTGATTCAGGACTCAGGCCTTCAGGGTGCCTTGCCCGTCGGCGTGCCCAGCGGCTCGCCGATCGGCGCGCTGGCCGGCGGCTGCTTGGCCGGGGCCGCCGGCTTGGCCGCCGGTGCGCTGGCGCCCTTGGCACCGCTCTTGGCGGACGGCTTCGCCGCCTTGCCGTTGTCGGCCGGCGGGTTGGTCTCCAGCTTCGACTTGGAGCGCTTGACCGGTTGCCCGTTGAGCTGGGCGATGGCCTGCTGCAGCATGAAGTCGTCGGCAGTGCCGAACTCCACCGGCTTCTTGCGGCGGTCCTTCTCGCGCTCTTCCGGCGTCTTCTTTGCGTTCTCTTCTTCCAGGCGGCGCAGTTCTTCCACCCGGCGCTGCTCGCGCTCGGTCATTTCCGGCTCTTCCGATTCCTGCTTGTTGTGCAGGTGGCGCTCGGTGTCGATCTCGCGCGTGATCAGCGCGTCGTCCGGATCGCCTTCGGGGTTCTGGTCGACCGGGATATCCGGGCGGATGCCCTTGGCCTGGATCGACTTGCCGCTCGGCGTGTAGTAGTACGCGATGGTCAGCTTGATGCCGGTATCGTTGGTCAGCGGGCGCACGGTCTGCACCGAGCCCTTGCCGAAGGTGGTCTTGCCCATGAGCAGCGCGCGGTGGTGGTCCTGCAGCGCGCCGGCCACGATCTCCGAGGCCGAGGCCGAGTAGGCGTTGGTCAGCACCACCATCGGGATCTTCTTGTAGAGCGCGGGCAGGTCCTTGAGCGGATCCTCTTCCAGCGACGACAGGCGGTAGTTGTTGAACGACGCCTTGTAGACGCGCTTGGCATCGGGCACCTGGCCGTTGGTGGACACCACGGTGGCGTCGTCCGGCAGGAACGCCGCGGCCACGCCGACCGCGCCCTGCAGCACGCCGCCGCCGTTATTGCGCAGGTCCAGCACCAGGCCCTTCATGTTGGGGCTCTTCTGCGCCAGCTCGGCCAGCTTGCGGGCCAGGTCGGAGACGGTGCGCTCCTGGAAGCTGGTCAGGCGCACCCAGCCGATATTGTTGTCCAGCATCTTGGCCTTGACCGACTGCACGCGGATCTCGGCGCGCGTGATCGAGACCGGGAAGGTGCGTTCCTCGCTCTTGCGGTAGATGGTCAGCGTGACCTTGGTGCCGGGCTCGCCGCGCATGCGCTTGACCGCCTGCTCCAGCGGCAGGCCGCGCACGGGCTTGTCGTCGATGCGGGTGATCAGGTCGCCCGGCTGGATGCCGGCGCGGAAGGCAGGGGTGTCCTCGATCGGGTTGATCACCTTGACCAGGCCTTCTTCCTGCGAGATCTCGATGCCCAGGCCGGCAAAGCGCCCGCGCGTGCCTTCCTGCAGTTCCTTGAAGTCTTTTTCGTCGAGGTAGGCCGAGTGCGGGTCGAGGCTGGCGACCATGCCCTTGATGGCTTCGGTCAGCAGCTTTTTGTCATCGACGGGCTCCACGTACTCGCGCTTGATCTGCCCGAAGATATCGGCCATCAGCCGCAGCTGGTCCAGCGGCAGGGGCCCCGATGAATTCTGGGCGGTCGCCGAGATCTGCAGCGTGGCGAGCACGCCGGCGACGAGGCCGACAGAAACTAGGCTGATGTTCTTGAGCGTCTTGCGCATGAGGGCTGCCTGAACGTGTACTGGAAGTACTGGTGTACGGTATGGGGATTATGCCGGCTGCGGCCGCCCGGCGCCGGGCGGTTTGTCCGACAGCGGTTTGTCCGACAGTATAAGTGCGAGTGGAGAAACGGGCCTGTCCCGTCCCGGCTCAGGGTGGGCGGCCGCACATCTGCGGGCGGCCACCCCGGCGGCTTTCAGCGTGCCTTGCCCTGGCTGGCCACGGCCGCCAGCGAGGCGGCGATGGCGTCCTGGTCACCCAGGTAGTAGTGGCGCAGGGGGCGCAGTTCGGCGTCCAGCTCATAGACGAGCGGGGTGCCGTTGGGGATATTGAGTCCGACGATATCGTCATCCGAAATCTGGTCCAGGTACTTCACCAGCGCGCGGATGCTGTTGCCATGGGCGGCAATGACCACGCGCTTGCCGGATTGGATGTCGGGGACGATGGATTCGTTCCACAGCGGCATCACGCGGGCCACCGTGTCCTTCAGGCATTCGGTCAGCGGGATCTCGTTGCGCGGCACATTGGCGTAGCGCGGATCGTCGTACGAGGCACGCGGATCGGCCGGCTCCAGCGCCGGCGGCGGCGTGTCATAGCTGCGGCGCCACACCAGCACCTGCTCGTCGCCAAACCTGGCGGCCGTTTCTGCCTTGTTCAGGCCGGCGAGGGCGCCGTAGTGGCGCTCGTTCAGGCGCCATTCGTTGCGCACCGGGATCCACATCAGGTCCATTTCATCCTGCACGTGCCACAGCGTGCGGATGGCGCGCTTGAGCACCGAGGTATAGGCCACGTCGAAGCCCAGGCCGGCCTCCTTGAGCAGCTTGCCGGCCTGGCGCGCCTGGCCGGCGCCGGTCTCGGTCAGGTCGACGTCGACCCAGCCGGTAAAGCGGTTTTCAAGGTTCCACGTGGATTCGCCGTGGCGGATGAGGACAAGCTTGTACATGCTGCTGCTTCCAGAGAGTAGGTAACCTGCATGCGTCCGCGCCGTCACCTGGAGGGGGCCGAGGGGCCCTTTGTGGACATCTCATGTCTCAGACAGGCGACAATGGTGGCTGGCCATGCGACGGCAGGGCCTGGACGCCAAACCGCGTATTTTATAATGCCGCCGACCCAACCTACCGGAATGCCAACGTGAATTTCTTCGCCGACTACAACAACCTCGCTCTGATCGCCCTTGCCGTGGTCTCGGGCGGCCTGCTGGCCTGGCCCGCGATCTCGCGCAGCACCCGCGGCAAGTCCGTCAATACGGCCGCCGCGACCCAGCTGATCAACAAGCGCGGCGCAGTCGTGGTCGACATCCGCGAGCCCGCCGAGTATGCCAAGGGTCACCTGCCGCAAGCCAAGAGCGCGCCGCTTGCCGACCTGCCCGCGCGCGCGGCCGGCCTTGCAAAGGACAAGGCCGCCCCAATCATCGTGGTGTGCCAGAACGGCCAGCGCTCGGGCAAGGCCCAGGCAGCGTTGAAAGAAGCCGGTTACAGTGAGATCTACGCGCTCGAGGGCGGCATCGCCGCCTGGCAGCAGGCAGGCCTGCCGCTGGTGAAGTAAGCACCGGCAACGCTGCCGTATCCGTCACAGCGCGCGGCCCGCACATGCGGGGCGCGCGCATTGCATTCAAGGAGAACCCGCATGGCCCGTGTCGTCATGTACAGCACCGTGGTGTGCCCGTATTGCCAGATGGCTGAACGCCTGCTCAAGTCGAAGGGCGTGGAAACGATCGAGAAGGTCCTGATCGACCGCGAACCCGGCAAGCGCGAGGAGATGATGAGCCGTACCGGGCGCCGCACCGTGCCGCAGATCTACATCGACGAGACCCATGTGGGCGGCTTCGACGACCTGTCGGCGCTGGACCGCCAGGGCGGCCTGGTGCCGCTGCTGGCCGCCTGAGCCAGATCTTGCGCTTGCGCCGGCTTTTGCTGGGAATTGTCTGATTCCGGGCCGGCCCGGCCCCGGCGCACCCCCGGCTCGGGTGAATTCACCACCCGCGTCATGTACCATATGCGTTTTCCAACCGGGCACCGGCCGGCCTTGCTGGCTGCAGCCGAAGCGCCCAACGCCCATCCTCCCGGAAGCCTTTCATGAGCGACCAGCAAAACACCCAGCAGGACGATCAACCGTTCTTCAATATCCAGCGCGTCTACCTGAAAGACATGTCGCTGGAGCAGCCCAACTCGCCCGGCATCTTCCTGGAATCGGAAGCCCCGTCGGTGGAAGTACAGGTCAACGTCGGCGCTTCGCAGCTGCAGGAAGGGATCTTCGAAGTGGTGGTGACCGGCACCGTGACGACCAAGGTGCAGGACAAGGTTGCCTTCCTGGTGGAAGCGCACCAGGCCGGCATCTTCGATATCCGCAACGTGCCGGCGGAGCAGCTGGACCCGCTGCTGGGCATCGCCTGCCCGACCATCCTGTACCCGTACCTGCGCGGCAATATCGCCGACGTGATCACGCGCGCCGGCTTCCAGGCCATCCACCTGTCGGAAATCAACTTCCAGGCGCTGTACGAGCAACGCCTGCAGGCCGCCATGGAAGAAGCCCAGGGTGCCCAAGGCGGCAACAGCGGCATCGTGATGCCCGACGGCAGCCAGGCCCGCCACTGATTCCGGCGTACTGAACCATCATCGAAACGGGGCTGCGGCCCCGTTTTGACTTTGGACTACCATGGGTGGCGTCAACCTCTGCGCCATCTTCTGTTCGAGCTGCCATGAAACTGACCTTCCTCGGCGCCGGTGCCTGGGGCACCGCCCTCGCCAGCCATGCGGCGGCCACCAACGACGTGGTGCTGTGGGGGCGCGACCCCGCGCAGCTCGCCGCGATCGCGGCCACGCGCGAGAACGCCGCCTACCTGCCCGGCGTGACGCTGTCCGAACGGCTGGCGGTGCAGGCGGATTTCGAGCGGGCCGTGGCGCACGCCGCCGACGACCCGGACGGCATCGTGGTGGTGGCCACGCCGGTGGCGGGGCTGCGCGAGATGACGCGCCGGCTGGCCACGCGCGGCGGCAGGCCGGTGTCGATGCTGTGGCTGTGCAAGGGCTTCGAGTCCGGCACTCACCTGCTGCCGCACCAGATGGTGCGGGCCGAGCTCGATGCCGCCGGGCGCACCGAGGGCTTCGCCTACGGTGTGCTGACCGGCCCCAGCTTCGCGCGCGAGGTGGCCCTGGGGCTGCCGTGCGCGCTGACCGTGGCGGGCAATGAGCCGTCGCTGGCCGATCGCGTGCAGGCGGCATTCCACCATCATGCGATGCGCATCTACGGCAGCGACGACCTGACCGGCGTGGAGGTCGGCGGGGCGGTCAAGAACGTGCTGGCCATCGCCACCGGCGCCAGCGACGGGCTGGGCCTGGGCCTGAACGCGCGCGCCGCGCTGGTGACCCGCGGGCTGGCCGAGATGACGCGCCTGGGGCTGGCGCTGGGCGGCCGGGTCGAGACCTTCATGGGCCTGGCCGGCGTGGGCGACCTGATCCTGACCGCCACCGGCGACCTGTCGCGCAACCGCAAGGTCGGCCAGCAGCTGGCGGCGGGGCAGAGCCTGGAACAGGTCCTGGCCGGTCTGGGGCATGTCGCCGAGGGCGTGCGCTGCGCCCAGGCGGTGGCCGAGCTGGCCGCCACCCACGGCGTCGAGATGCCGATCGCCCGCGCGGTCTGCGCCGTGCTGTTCGACGGGCTGAGCGCCGCCGATGCAGTGGCGCAGCTGCTGCAGCGCGACGCACGCGACGAATGACCGCCCGCGCCCCTATCTACCTGATCCTCCGCACCGCATGCCCACACGACGACAAGCGCTGATCGCGCTGGCTGCCGCCTGCACCGCCGGGACTTCCGGCAGTGTCTTCGCCCAACCCTGGCCCGCGCGGCCGATCCGCATGGTGGTGCCGTTTCCGCCGGGCTCTTCGCCCGACCTGATCGCGCGCATCGTGACCGAGAAGCTGGCCACCGCGCTGGGCCAGCCGGTGCTGGTGGAGAATCGCCCGGGCGCCGGCGGCAATATCGGCACCGGCATGGTGGCGCGCGCCGCGCCCGACGGCTATACGCTGCTGTTCACCATCAACGGCCCGCTGGTGACCGCGCCGACGCTGTCGCGCAACCTGAACTACGACCCCTTCCGCCAGCTGGCGCCGGTTACGCTGGTCGCGACTTCGCCCAACGTGCTGGTGGTGGATGCGCGGCTGCCGGTGCACAACCTGCGCGAATTCGTCGCGCTGGCACGGTCCAGGCCGGGTGAACTGAACTATGGCTCCCCCGGCAACGGCAGCGCCTCGCACCTGGCGATGGAGCAACTGAAGGCGGCGGCGGGCATCGACCTGCAGCACGTGCCGTATCCCGGCTTCCCGCAGATCACCACGGCGATGGTGGGCGGGCAGGTGCAGGCGGGTTTCATGGTGCCGGCGATCGCGATGCCGCAGGTCAACGCGGGCAAGCTGCGCATGCTGGCCGTGACCACCACGGGGCGCACCGCCGTGCTGCCGTCGGTGCCGACAGTGGCGGAGTCCGGCTATCCGGGCTTCGAGGCGATTTCCTGGCAGGCGGTGCTGGCGCCGGCTGGTACGCCGCAGGCGGTGATCAACCGGCTCTACCGCGAACTGGTGGCGATCATCGGCAGCGCCGACGTGCGCGACAAGATGCGCGCGCAATATTTTGTGCCGGCCGGCACCGCGCCGGCATCGCTGCGCCAGACCATGGTGAGCGAGAAAGCGCGCTGGGACAAGGTGATCCGCGCGGCCGGCGTGCAGCCGGAGTAGACGTCAGTTGCCGCCCTCGAACCCGTTCTGGCGCCACGCCTCGAACACCACCACGGCGACGGTGTTCGACAGGTTCAGGCTGCGGTTGTCCGGGCGCATCGGCAGGCGGATGCGCTGCGCGGGCGGGAACCACTCGCGCCGTTCCGGCGACAGCCCGCGCGTTTCGGAGCCGAACACGAACCAGTCGCCGGGCCGGAACGCCACCTGGCCGAACGGCGTCGACCCGCGCGTGGTCAGCGCGAACATGCGCGTCGGGTCGGGCTGTTCGCTGGCCATCAGCGCGTCCCAGCTTTCATGCACGCGCATGGTGGCGTATTCGTGGTAATCCAGTCCCGCGCGGCGCATGCGGGCGTCTTCCAGCGGAAAACCCAGGGGTTTGACCAGGTGCAGCTGCGCGCCGGTGTTGGCGCACAGGCGGATCACATTGCCGGTGTTGGGCGGGATTTCCGGTTCGACCAGGACGACGTTGAACATGATGCAGGGGGATGGCGGGCGCATGGCGCCCTTCGTCAACACGGTGCGCAGCTTACCGCGCGCACCATCCCCTGTCATCCGGGCACTACGGCGTGCGCAGCGCGACGATCACGCTGACCCGTGCCGCGCCATGCGCCTTGAGCACGCTGGCGGCCTCGTGCAGGGTTGCGCCGGAGGTCATCACATCGTCGACCAGCGCCACGTGCAGGCCGTCCAGCCGCTCGGCGCGGGCCAGCCTGAAGGCGCCGCGCAGGTTCACCTGCCGGGCGGCCAGGTCCAGCGCGCGCTGGCTGCCGGTGTCGCGCTGGCGCTGCAGCAGCACCGGGTCGGCGCGCAGGCCCAGGCGGCGCGCCAGCGGCCGCGCGATTTCCCAGGCCTGGTTGAAGCCGCGCGCGGCCAGCCGCTGCGGCGACAGCGGGATCGGCGCGAGCAGGTCCGGCGCACCTTCCCGGGCCCAGGCCCCTGGCAGTCCGGCGGCCAGCCTGGCCGCGAGCCAGCCCGCCAGCGGCAGGGCGTGGCCGAACTTGAGCGCCAGCACCAGCTGGTCCTGCGGCGAAGCGTAGTCGCCCAGCGTGTAGGCGCGATCGAAGGCTGGCGGCGACGCGGCGCAGGCCGGGCAGTGGAAGTGGCGCCCCAGCGCCAGCGCGCAGGCGGGGCAGCGCCGCACCGGGCGCAGCAGGTCGGCGGCGCAGGCTGTGCAGACCACCTGCCGCTGCACCGCCCCGCACAGCGCGCAGGCACTTGGCAGCAGCAGTTCGCTGGCGCCGGCCAGCGCGCGGCCGGCGGCGCCGGCAGCCAGCGCGGCGCGCGCGTATACTTGCCGTCCGGCCGCGGCCCATCGGGCGCGGCGGCCGCGTTCGTCCGGCGCCGGGGCCTGATCGTGTATCTGTCCCCGCGCCGCTTCCTGGTCTTCTTGCTGCCCTGTCTGCCTGTGTCCCTGCATGCCGCCGATTCCTCCACTGGCCCTGATGCCTTCCTGCCGCCCGCGCGCCTGACCCGGCTCGCCTTCGACCGGCGCAGCCGCGGCTTCGGCCAGCTGGAGTTCCTGCTGGGCGAGATCGGCCGCCGCATGCAGGAGCGCATGGAAGTGATCCGCCTGGCGCCGCAGCGCGCGCTGGATATCGGCTGCGGCCACGGCCAGGGCCTGGCCGGGCTGCGCGCCCGCTTTCCGGATGCGCAGATTGCCGGCCTGGACATCTCCGGCGCGATGCTGGCCGAGGCCGGCCAGCGCGACCCGCAGCGCCGGCCCGGCTGGATCGGCCGCATGCTGGGCAAGCGGCCGCTGTTCGACCTGGTCCAGGGCGATCTTGCCACATTGCCTTTTGCGCCCGCGAGCTTCGACCTGCTGTGGTCCAACCTGGCGCTGCACTGGCATCCGGAGCCGCACCGCGTGTTCCCGGAGTGGCACCGCGTGGCGCGCGACGAAGGGCTGGTGCTGTTCTCGCTGTTCGGCCCGGATACCCTGAAGGAGCTGCGCGCGGCCTTTGCCGAGGTCGACGATCTGCCCCATACGTTGCGCTTTGTCGACATGCACGACATCGGCGACATGCTGGTGCACAGCGGCTGGTCCACCCCGGTGATGGACATGGAGGCCGTGACCGTGACCTACGAGTCGCCTGCCACGCTGCTGCGCGAGGTGCAGGCCTTCGGCGGCCTGCGCGGGCCGGCCGGGGCGCTGCCGCAGGGCCTGCGCGGCCGCGGCTGGTATCAGGCGCTGAGCCGGGCGCTGGAGCGGCGGCGCAACCCCGACGGCGTGATCCCGCTGACCTTCGAGATCGTCTATGGCCACGCATGGAAGCTGGCGCCGCGCGGCGGCCAGGCAGTCGACGACCAGGGCCGCGCGGTGGTGCCGCTGGACCAGATCGGGCGTGCAAGACCGCGCCGCGCGAGTTAAAACAGAGTTAACTTGCGCCGGAGCGGGATTGCCGCAAACATAGCGCCGGCGCGGCGGGCAGGGCGATGGTCGGGCTCTTGCCAATGCACAGAATCGAGCGGCGCGCAAGCCTTGCGGTCAAGGCGCGCCCTTGTCCGTGTATGGGAAGCGCCCTATAATGCGCCAGTTTGTCGCAGTGGTCCCCTGGCACAAGAACGTCCTGGTTTGCACGCACTGTGCGGTCCGGACGCCATCGTCCCGGGTGTGCATCCGATGCAGAGTGGTTGGCGATGCAAGACTTGGGTATCGCATTCCAGACGGCAGGTGGTGACTCCGGCGGAAATCTCGACGGACCTCCCTCCTCGCCCCACGACTGGCTGATGAAGCGGAATTGCTCGCTGAGTCCACGCCAGGTCGGCTGGTTTTACCTCTCGATCCTCACGGTTTCGCTTGCCATCGCGTTGTTTTTTGCGTGGCAAGGGTCGTGGCTCGTGCTGCCGTTTGCCAGCATCGAGCTGATCGGACTGGGGATCGCCCTGCTTGTGTATGCGCGCCATGCGACAGACTATGAGCGCGTCAGCATCACCGACGGCACGCTGGTCGTGGAGACAGCCAGCGCCGGACGGGTGACGCGCCAGGAATTCAATCCGTGCTGGGTGCGGATCGAACTGGGTGAATCGTTCCGAGCGCTGGTGACGCTGCGCTCGGGCGTGCGTGCGGTACAGGTGGGGTGTTACGTGGACCCGTACCGGCGACGCAAGTTCGCGCAGGAGCTCGCAGCGGCCTTGCGCTGCCTCTGAGAGGCGGCGGGAGCGGCGGCGGGGACAGATTTGAATCTGTAAATTGGGTAGATAACAAATGAAAATGTGGAAGAAGGCATCCGCAGTTTGTCTGGCCGGGGCGTCCCTGCTTGCCAGCCAGGCGGCGTCCGCGGTCAGCGACATGCCGGGCGGCCCCGCCGTGCGCCAGCTCAACCTGACCGAGCCGGTCACCAAGATCGCCGAACAGATTCACTGGCTGAACTGGATGATGCTGATCATGTGCACCGTGATCTTCGTCGCGGTGTTCGGCGTGATGTTCTATTCCATCTTCAAGCACCGCAAGGCCAAGGGTGCCAAGCCTGCTTCCTTCCACGAAAGCATCACGGTCGAAGTGATCTGGACCATCGTCCCGTTCATCATCGTGATCGCCATGGCCCTGCCGGCCACCAAGACCGTGGTGGCCATGAAGGACACCACCAATTCCGACATCACCATCAAGGCCACCGGCTACCAGTGGAAGTGGGGGTATGACTACCTGAAGGGCGAAGGCGAAGGCATTTCCTTCGTGTCGACCCTGACCACGCCGCGCGAGCAGATCAACAACGAGCAGCCCAAGTCGAACACCTACCTGATGGAGGTGGACAACGAACTGGTGGTGCCCGTCAACAAGAAGATCCGCATCGTCACCACCGCCAACGACGTGATCCACGCCTGGATGATCCCGGCCTTCGGTGTCAAGCAGGATGCGATCCCCGGCTTTGTGCGCGACACCTGGTTCAAGGCCGAGAAGACCGGCGTGTACCGCGGCCAGTGCGCCGAGCTGTGCGGCAAGGAACACGCCTTCATGCCGATCGTGGTGCGCGTGGTTTCCGACGCCGACTACGCCAAGTGGGTCGACGGCAAGAAGAAGGAGCTGGCGGCCAAGGCCGACGATCCCAACAAGACCTGGACCCTGGACGAAATGAAGGTCCGCGGCGAGAAGGTCTACGCCGCCAACTGCGCGGTCTGCCACCAGCCGAACGGCAAGGGCGGCGGCGCATTCCCGGCGCTGGACGGCTCCAAGATCGTGAACGGCCCGAAGGCCGGCCAGATGCACATCCTGCTGGAAGGCAAGAACGCGATGCCGATCTGGAAGCATCTGTCGGACACGGAACTCGCATCGGTCATGACCTACACCCGCAACAGCTGGGGTAACAAGACCGGCGAAGTGATCCAGCCTAGCGATTTCGTCAATGCCCGCGCGGGCAAGTTCCCGGAAGGCGGCGGCGCTGGCGGCGATGCTGCCCCGAAGGCAGACGCCAAGCCCGCAGACAAGGCAACGGACAAGCAGGCCAGCCTCGCGGGCAACCGCGCCGCAGGCTGACTCGCTGAAGAAAGAACAGGATTAGAGGAGCATTTGCGATGAGTACTGCTACCCCGGACGCGATCGCCCATCCGCACGACCACGCGCATGATGATCACGCCCACGATCATCCGCATGGCTGGCGCCGCTGGCTGTTTGCCACCAACCACAAGGACATCGGTACGCTGTACCTGCTGTTCTCGTTCACCATGCTGCTGTCGGGCGGCGTACTGGCGCTGCTGATCCGCCTGGAGCTGTTCGAGCCGGGCCTGCAGTTCTTCCGCCCCGAGCTGTTCAACCAGTTCACCACCATGCACGGCCTGGTGATGGTGTTCGGCGCGATCATGCCGGCCTTCGTCGGCTTCGCCAACTGGATGATCCCGCTGCAGATCGGCGCGTCCGACATGGCGTTCGCGCGCATGAACAACTTCAGCTTCTGGCTGATGCCGCCGGCCGCGCTGCTGCTGGCCGGTTCGTTCTTCGCCCCGGGCGGCGCCACCGCCGCCGGCTGGACCCTGTACGCGCCGCTGTCGGTGCAGATGGGCCCGGGCATGGACATGGCCATCTTCGCGATGCACATCATGGGCGCGTCGTCGATCATGGGCTCGATCAACATCATCGTGACCATCCTCAACATGCGCGCCCCGGGCATGACGCTGATGAAGATGCCGATGTTCTGCTGGACCTGGCTGATCACCGCCTACCTGCTGATCGCCGTGATGCCCGTGCTGGCCGGCGCCATCACCATGGTGCTGACCGACCGCCACTTCGGCACGAGCTTCTTCTCGGCTGCCGGCGGCGGCGACCCGGTCATGTACCAGCATATCTTCTGGTTCTTCGGCCACCCCGAGGTCTACATCATGATCTTGCCGGCGTTCGGGATCATCTCGCACGTGGTGCCGGCGTTCGCCCGCAAGCGCCTGTTCGGCTACAGCTCGATGGTGTACGCCACCGCCTCGATCGCCATCCTGTCGTTCATCGTGTGGGCCCACCACATGTTCACGACCGGCATGCCGGTGACCGGCCAGCTGTTCTTCATGTACGCGACCATGCTGATCGCGGTGCCGACCGCCGTGAAGATCTTCAACTGGATCGCCACCATGTGGCGCGGCTCGATGACCTTCGAGACCCCGATGCTGTTCGCGATCGGCTTTATCTTCGTGTTCACCATCGGCGGCTTCACCGGCCTGATGCCGGCCGTGGCCCCGATCGACATCCAGCTGCAGGACACCTACTTCATCGTGGCGCACTTCCACTATGTGCTGGTGGCCGGCTCGCTGTTTGCGCTGTTCGCGGGCTTCTACTACTGGGGTCCGAAGTGGAGCGGTTTCATGTACAACGAAACCCGCGGCCAGATCCACTTCTGGGGTTCGCTGATCTTCTTCAACGTGACCTTCTTCCCGATGCACTTCCTGGGCCTGGCCGGCATGCCGCGCCGCTATGCCGACTACCCGACCCAGTTCGCGGACTTCAACGCGATCGCGTCGATCGGCGCGCTGGGCTTCGGCCTGATGCAAGTGTATTTCTTCTTCTTCGTGGTGCTGCCGTCGTACCGCGGTGGCGAGAAGGCCGCGGACAAGCCCTGGGATGGCGCCGAGGGCCTGGAGTGGACCGTGCCGTCGCCGGCACCGTTCCATACCTTTGAAGTGCCGCCGCAAGTCCGTTAAACGGCGCGCCACGCAACAAGGTTTCGGAGGCGGACCGCCGGTCCGCCTCCCGAGCCGGCAGATGAAGGCAGTAGCAGCAATGACGCAGGCTCCAGACAAAAACCCATCCCGACCGGACCAGAAAGCCGCCAACCGGCGCCTTGGCCTGATCCTGTTTTCCATCGTGGTGGTTTTCTTTTTGGGGTTCTTCGCCAAGATGGTGTTCCTTGGCTGAAGCTGCAGGGTAGTGAGATGAGCGTCGACCAGCAGGACCAGGCAAGCCGGGAAGCCGAGCAGCGTTTCAACCGCGGCATGATGCTGCGGCTGATCGTGATCGTGACGCTGATGTTCGGCTTCGGCTACGCGCTGGTGCCGCTGTACAAGAAGATCTGCGACATTACCGGCCTGAACGTGGTGACGACGCGGGACCTGTACGGCGGCTCGCTGAAGAACACGCAGGTCGACAAGAGCCGCACCGTTACGGTGGAGTTCGACTCGAACGCGCGCGGGCCTTTTGCCTTCCGGCCGGTGAAGAACAGCATGGAAGTGCACCCGGGCGAGATGACGACGATCGTCTACGAGGTGGCCAACGGGCAGTCGCGCGATATCTCCGCGCAGGCAATCCCGAGCTACGCGCCCAAGCAGGCGACCGAGTACTTCAAGAAGCTGGAGTGCTTCTGCTTCAAGCAGCAGACGCTCAAGGCGAAAGAGGCGCGCGAGATGCCGGTGGTGTTCGTGATCGATCCCGCGCTGCCCAAGGATGTGAAGAGCATTACGCTGTCGTACACCTTCTTCGAGGTGGGCGCGCCGGTGGCGCAGGCGCCCGAAGGCCAGCTGGCACCGCAGCCGGCACCGGCGGGCAAGGGCATCTGAAGCGGGCCGCCGGCCAGGCCGGCAATGCGGAGGACGGGCGATGGACGAGATGAAGGACGCGGTCAGGCGCAAGATGTCGTTTGCGCAGACCATGCGCGCGGTGCTGTGGTCGTTCATCGGCCTGCGCAAGGGCGCGGAGCACGAGCGCGACATGGCGCGGCTGAACCCGGTGCACGTGGTGATCGCCGGCCTGATCGCGGCGGCGGTCTTCATCGCGATCCTGGTGGTGATCGTGCGCGTGGTGGTGAGCCAGGCGGCAGCGTAGCAGGGCAGGAAGGGTAGACAACAAAAGCAGTCGCAGAACAAAGCAACCGCGGCGGCGGGGCCGGCCCACAGGAGGCGGGTGGCCTGCAGTGCCAAGGCGGGGACAACGATTACTGAATCAAAGACTCTGAGCTGGAGATAAAAGAATGAGTGCGAACCGCGCAAACGCTCCGTACTACTTCGTACCGGGCCCGTCGCGTCACCCGATCACGGCAGCCTTCGGCCTGCTGATGACCGGCGCCGGCGCAGCCGGCTGGGTGAACGGGCAAGGCTGGGCGCCGTACCTGTGCGGCTTCGGCCTGCTGTGGTTCCTGTTTGTGCTCAAGAGCTGGTTCGGCGACGCCATTGGCGAATCGGAAGGGGGCCAGTACGGCAAGAACATCGACCTGTCGTTCCGCTGGTCGATGGGCTGGTTCATCTTTTCCGAAGTGATGTTCTTCGCGGCCTTCTTTGGCGCGCTGTTCTATGCCCGCACCATCGCCATGCCGTGGCTGGGCGACCTGAACAACAAGATCCTGTGGCCCGACTTTGCCGCCGTGTGGCCCAACAACGGCCCGGCCGGCGTGGTGGAAACCTTCCAGACCATGGGCCCGTGGCCGATCCCGACCATCAACACCGCGCTGCTGCTGATGTCCGGCCTGACGCTGACCTGGGCGCACCACGCGCTGCTGGCCGGCAAGCGCAGCCAGCTGATCCAGGGCCTGGTGCTGACCATCCTGCTGGGCGCGATCTTCATGTGCTTCCAGGCGTACGAGTACATGCACGCCTATTCGGAACTGAACCTGAAGCTGACCTCGGGCATTTATGGTTCGACCTTCTTCCTGCTGACCGGCTTCCACGGCTTCCACGTGACCATGGGCGCGATCATGCTGACGGTGGTGCTGATCCGCGTGCTGAAGGGCCACTTCACGCCCGATCATCACTTTGCGTTCGAAGGCGCCGCCTGGTACTGGCACTTCGTTGACGTGGTGTGGCTGTTCCTCTACGTCGTGGTGTACTGGCTGTAAATCAGGCTGCCGTACCCGCCGGCGGGCCCAGGGGACAGACCCGGGCCGCCGGCGCCAGCGCAAAAGAGAAACGCCGCAGAGGTTGTCCAGCCTGCGGCGTTTGTCTTTTGCGAGCCCGGCGCGGCCGGGAACTCAGGGCGCCACGCGGATACCCGTGCTGTGGATCCAGCCCATCCAGTTCGAGAACAGGATGAACAGGAACAGCGCCACCGAGAAGCCCACGCGCAGCATCAGCGAGCGCATCATGTTGGGCGTCTTGCCGCGGTCGCGCATCATGAAGAACAAGGCCGAGGCCAGGCTGGCGATGATCAGGATGAAGGCAATGATGATGACAATGCGCATGGCGGGGCGGGTTGGCGGAAAGCGCGGCGGAAAAAGGCATTATCGCACCGGGCCGAAATTCGCAGTGCCGGTGGGACGATGACCTTGCGCCGCTTCTTCAGCCCGCTGCCGCTGGCCGCCGCGCTGGTGGTGATCGCCGTGACCTGCGCGCTGGGCAACTGGCAGCTCAACCGTGCGCACGAGAAGGAAGCCCGGGCCGCGCGGCTGCAGGCGCTGTCGGCGCTGCCGCCGGTGGTGCTGGGCACGGCGCCGCTGTCACAAGTTGTGACCGACCGCACCGTCCGCGTGACCGGGCGTTTCGACACGGCCCGCACGGTATTGCTGGATAATCGCCCCCACGGCAATGGCAGCCAGCCCGGGGATAGCCGCGCCGGCTTCCTGGTACTGACGCCGTTGCGGATTTCCGCTTCCCCGACCGCCCCGCCAGGTGCCGATGGCGCCATCCAGGCGGTGCTGGTGCTGCGCGGCTGGCTGCCGCGCGATGCCCAGGACCGCACCCGGATTGCGGCGTTCCCGACGCCCGACGGAGAAGTCACCATCGAAGGCACGGCACTGGCGGCCGTGCCGCGGGTCTATAGCCTGGGCCACGACGCCGCCGGCAGCAAGATCCGCCAGAATGTGGATCTCGCCGCCTATGCCGCCGAATCCGGCCTCGCGCTGCATCCGCTGGTGCTCGAGCAGCGCAGCGATACCGGCGATGGCCTGGCGCGCGACTGGGCCCCGGCCGACCTGGGCGCCGACCGGCACTATGGCTATGCCTTCCAGTGGTTCGGGCTGGCCGCGCTGACGGTGGTGCTGGTGATCGTGCTGGGCTGGCGCCGCGCGCGGCGGCTGGCGGCTCCGTAATCGAATGACATGAGACATGACCGCATGCGCCCCGAACAGGCGCATGCGCTCGCCGAAGACAAAGGACAGACGTACTCCATGGCACAGCAAGACTCCACTCCGGCCGCCGCGGCCTCGCCGCCGGATCCCCGCATCGACGCGGGCACGCACCGCGGCCGCCTGCAGATGCTGATGCTGCTGCTGGTATGCGCCTCGCCGGTGATTGCCTCCTACTTCACCTACTACGTGATCAAGCCGCGCGGCGGTGCCACCAACTACGGTGCGCTGGTCGAGCCGCAGCGGCCGATGCCGCCGGTGCGCGTCGCCGACGAGCAGGGCCAGGCGGTGCCGCTGGAGCAGTTCCGCGGCAAGTGGCTGCTGGTGAGCGCCGATCCGTCCGGCTGCGACGAGGCCTGCGCGAAGAAGCTTTTCACCATCCGCCAGATCCGCGCCGGGCAGGGGCAGGACCGCGAGCGCATCGTGCCGGTGTGGCTGGTCACGGACGACGGCAAGATCGACGAGCGCCTCGTCGCCGCCTACAACGAGCCCTATGCCGGCGTGCGCTTCCTGCGCATCGACCGCCAGGCCGCCCGGCAGTGGCTGCCGGCCGAGCCCGGCAAGCGCGCCGAGGACACGCTGTACCTGGTCGACCCGCTGGGCAACCTGATGATGCGTTTCCCGCAGGACCCGGACCCCAAGAAGCTGAGCGGCGACCTGAAGAAGCTGCTCAAGGTCTCGCGCATCGGGTGAAGGGGACGGCATGCTGCTGCAACTGGCCATCATCGGCATCCTGATCGCGCTGTTTCCGCTGTCCTACGTGCTGGTGAAAGGGGACCGCAACAAGTACCGCAAGCTCGCCTGGATCACGGCGTTCCTGACGCTGGACCTGATCATGTTCGGCAGCTTTACGCGGCTGACCGACTCCGGCCTGGGCTGCCCTGACTGGCCCGGCTGCTACGGGCATTCCAACCCGCACGCCGCGATGGAGCCGATCCGCGCGGCCGAGACCGCGCTGCCCAGCGGCCCGGTGACCCTGGCCAAGGCGTGGATCGAGATGATCCACCGGTACTTCGCCATGGCGGTGGGCGTGCTGATCATCACGCTGATGGTGCTGGCGTGGGTCAGGCGGCGCGAGCTGAAGCAATCGCCGTGGTTCGCTACCGGGGTGCTGCTGCTGGTGTGCGTGCAGGGCGCGTTCGGCGCCTTCACCGTGACCCTGAAGCTGCAGCCCGTCATCGTGGTCACGCACCTGATGCTGGGCATGGCCCTGCTGGCGGCGCTGATCCAGCTGGGCTCGCGCAACGATCCGCCGCACGCGGTCGCGGCGCAGGCCGCGCGGCTGCGCTGGCCGGTACGCATCGGCCTGCTGCTGCTGGTGATCCAGATCTTCCTGGGCGGCTGGGTCAGCACCAACTACGCCGTGCTGGCCTGCACCGACTTCCCGCTGTGCAACGGCCAGCTGGTGCCCGAGATGGACTTCCGCCACGGCTTCACGCTGTGGCGCCAGCTGGGCATGACAGCCGACGGCGACTACATTCCGCACGCGGCGCTGGTGGCGATCCACTGGGTGCACCGCGGCTTTGCCTTTGTCGTGCTGGGCTACCTGGCGTGGTTCGGCCTGCGCGCGCGCCGGCTGGAAGGGCTGGGGCGTGCCGCCGGCTGGCTGCTGGCCGTGCTGGCGCTGCAGCTGGCGACCGGGATGTCCAATATCGTGTTCGACTGGCCGCTGGTGGCCGCGGTCGCGCACAACGGCGGCGCGGCGGTGCTCCTGCTGCTGCTGGTCCGCCTCCACTACAATATAGGGCTCGCTGGGCTGACGGTGCGGGCCGCCGGCGCCACAGCCGCCGCGCCGAACGCCGCCCGCGCCACATGAAAGACAAGACCCCTTCCGTGGTTACCGCTACACACCCCCATCCCCTGGGCAAGTTGAGCCGAATGCGGCACCTTGCCCGGCAGTATGCCGCCCTGACCAAGCCGCGCGTGACGCAGCTGGCCGTCTTCTGCGCCATCATCGGCATGTTCCTGGCCACGCCGGGCATGGTGCCATGGCGCGTGCTGATCGGCGGCGCCGCCGGCATCTGGCTGCTGGCCGGCGCGGCCTTCGCCATCAATTGCCTGGTCGAGCAGAAGATCGACGCACTGATGCGCCGCACCGCATGGCGTCCGTCGGCCACCGGCGAGATCACCACGCCGCAGACGCTGGTGTTTTCCGCCATCCTGGGCGGCGCCGGCATGTGGCTGCTGCACGCCTACGCCAACGACCTGACGATGTGGCTGACCTTTGCCACCTTCCTGGGCTACGCGGTGGTCTACACCATCCTGCTCAAGCCGGCCACGCCGCAGAACATCGTCATCGGCGGGCTGTCGGGGGCGATGCCGCCGGCGCTGGGCTGGGCCGCGGTGGCGGGCGAGGTGCCGGCCGAGGCCTGGTTCCTGGTGCTGATCATCTTCACCTGGACCCCGCCGCACTTCTGGGCGCTGGCGCTGTACCGCCGCGCCGACTACGCCAAGTCCGGCTTGCCGATGCTGCCGGTCACGCACGGCGAGCGTTACACGCTGCTGCATATCCTGCTGTACACGCTGATCATGATCGCGGCGACGCTGCTGCCCTTTGTCTACGGCATGAGCGGCTACATCTACCTGGCCGCCGCGCTGGCGCTGGGCGCCGGCTTCCTGGCCTACGCCTGGAAGATGTACCGCAACTATTCCGACGAACTGGCGCAGCGCACTTTCCGTTTCTCGATCCTGTACCTGTCGCTGCTGTTCGCCGCGCTGCTGGTCGACCACTACTTCAAGTTCGTGCCGCAGGTCTGACCTGTGCCACCGGGCCTGGCCGGCTGCGGCATCTTGTCGCGGCCGGCGCGGCGCCGCGGCACGATCGGCGATACTGCGTGCTGTATCCCTCCCACCGCTGACCGGTTTCCTCCCCATGCCCCGCCCAAGCCCCGCCTCTGGCCTGTTCGCCGCCTTCCGCCGCTTCTCCCTGCTGGCCGTGCTTGCGCTGGCCGTGGCCGCCTGCGGGCAGCAAAAGGCTTCGTTCCGCAATGTCGATATCACCGGCGCCGCTGACTTCGGCAAGGACTTCTCGCTGACCGACCACACCGGCAAGGTGCGCACCCTGGCCGACTACAAGGGCAAGGCCGTGGTGATGTTCTTCGGCTACACCCACTGCCCGGATGTCTGCCCCACCACCATGGCCGAACTGAAGGCCGTGATGGAAAAACTGGGGCCGGACGCCGACCGTGTGCAGGTGCTGTTCGTCACGGTCGACCCGGAGCGCGACACGCAGGCGCTGCTGGCCCAGTACGTGCCCGCCTTCGACGCGCGCTTCGTGGGGCTGCGCCCCGCCGACGAGGCCGCGCTGCAGAAGGTGACCAAGGACTTCAAGGTGTTCTACGCCAAGGTGCCGGGCAGCTCGCCCGGCAACTACACGGTGGACCACTCCGCCGGCAGCTATGTCTTCGATCCGGAGGGCAAGCTGCGGCTGTTCATCCGCCATGGCCAGGGTCCGGAACCGATTGCCCACGACCTGAAACAGCTGCTGTCGTGACATAAGGGGGCGCGAAGGGGTGCGGCATAACGTCGCACCCACTGTGTCGCGGGCAACAAAAAGGCCGGCCCAGTGGACCGGCCTTTTGCATGGCTGGGAGCGGATCAGGCGAAGGCCTGCAGCGCGCCCTTCATCTTCTTCATTGCCGCGGCTTCGATCTGGCGGATGCGCTCGGCCGACACGCCGAACTCGTCGGCCAGTTCATGCAGCGTGGCGCCGCCGGAGCCGTCGTCCTCGACATTGAGCCAGCGTGCCTCGATGATGCGGCGGCTGCGCTCGTCCAGCTTGCCCAGGGCCTCTTCCAGCCCCTCGACCTGCATGCGGTCCTGGCGCTTGGCCTCGAGCACGCGGGTGGGCTCGTTGTGGTTATCCGCCAGATAGGCGATGGGGGCGAATTCTTCCTCGCCGTCGTCGACCTGGCCTTCCAGCGCCAGGTCCCCGCCCGACAGGCGGGTTTCCATCTCCATCACTTCTTCGGGCTTGACGTTCAGCTCGCGCGCCACGGCCTCGACCTGCTCCGGCGTGAACGTGTGCGCGCCCTGCTTGTGGCTGCGCAGGTTGAAGAACAGCTTGCGCTGGGCCTTGGTGGTGGCCACCTTGACCATGCGCCAGTTCTTCAGCACGTACTCGTGGATCTCGGCCTTGATCCAGTGCATCGCGTACGACACCAGGCGCACGCCTTGTTCGGGATCGAAGCGCTTCACGGCCTTCATCAGGCCGATATTGCCTTCCTGGATCAGATCGGCGTGGGGCAGGCCGTAGCCCAGGTACTGGCGGGCGATCGACACCACCAGGCGCAGATGGGACATCACCAGGCGGCGGGCCGCATCAACGGAATCGTGGTCGCGCAGATCGCGCGCCAGGCGTTGCTCTTCCTCCGCGGTCAACAGCGGAATCCGGTGGACAGCCTGGATATAGCTGTCGAGGTTGCCTACGGTCGCCGGGAAGGTCAGCGCAAAGCTGCCCGCGTTCCGGGGCGCCGTCGGCAGACGGTTGTTCGTCGGGGTTTGATCAGCAGACAAGACTGCGTTCACGCAATGGCTCCTTTCGCATCCGGCGGTTCGGTTGCCGGTGTGCCGTGCCTCCTCCTGGGAGTCGGCAGCACTGCAACGCATCTTAGCACTCAGGCCGGGTGAGTGCTAATTGGAGTCTCGATGGCAGCGATAGTTCCCGTCGATGGCATTTGCTGATGGCATAGCTATTCATCACATTGAGCGCCGGGAACGATACCTGCGGTGCGGCGTAATGGATATTAGAGCGGCGCGGGGCATGGGGGTTCTGGCTGCTGCTGGAATGAGTTGTTGCACCAGCGGCTACACTCGACCAAGCGGCGTCACGCTGGCATGTCAGTGTGCTGCAAGCCTCTCTTATTCCACCGGAGGAGTTATGTCTGCTATCGAACACTTGCTCAAGCCGCATGTGCGCGACCTGGGCGATTTCACCGTGCGCCGGCTGTTGCCGGCCGCGGCGACCCAGACCGTCGGGCCGTTTATCTTCTTCGACCATATGGGCCCGGTGCAACTGCCACCTGGTCAGGGTGCGGATGTGCGCCCGCATCCGCATATCGGGCTGGCTACCGTCACCTATCTGTTCGAAGGCGAGATCATCCACCGCGACAGCCTGGGCAGCGACCAGGCGATCCGCCCGGGCGACGTCAACTGGATGACCGCCGGCCACGGCATTGTGCATTCGGAGCGCTCGCCCGAGCATGTGCGCCCCGCGGGCGCCCGTCTGCACGGCATCCAGACCTGGGTGGCGCTGCCGCAGGAGCATGAGGGCGCCGAGCCGTCGTTCTTCCACCATCCCGCCGCCACGCTGCCGCGCATCGAGCGGCCCGGCGTGCGCATGGTGGTGATTGCCGGCGATGCCTTCGGCGAGACCTCGCCGGTCAAGGTCTTCAGCCGCACGCTCTACGTTGCCATTGAACTGGACGCGGGCGCCAGCGTGGAGATCCCGGCCGCCCATGCCGAGCGCGGCATCTATCCGGTCGACGGCGCGGTGGCGCTCGACGGCGAGCCGCTGCCGGCCGAGCATATGGTGGTGCTCATCCCGGGCCAGCCCGCGACGCTGACGGCCACGGCGGCGTCGCGCGTGATGCTGCTGGGCGGCGACCCGACCGACGGGCACCGCTTTATTTACTGGAATTTCGTGGCCAGCAGCAAGGTGGCGATCGAAGCCGCCGCCCAGCGCTGGGAGAGCGACCAGTTCCCGCACGTGCCGGGCGAGACCGAGCGCATCCCGCTGCCCCCGCGCAAGCCCTGACGGCCGGCTCAGACCGGGCTGGCCCAGGTCACGCGGGTGCCTTGCCGCAGGCATTCGCGGATGGCCTCCACCTGGATCGCGAGCGGTGCCGGCACCGGCACCGCGCCGTCCAGCACGCGCCGGATCCAGGCTACCGTCAGGCCGGCATCACTGCCGGGCGGCAGTTCCGGCACTTCGGCCAGCGAACCCACGGCCGGATCGACCAGGGTCTGCTGGTGCCCTTCATGCATCCAGTCGATGCGGCTGGTGCGGCGTGCATCAGACACCACTTCGCCCTCGGTGCCGCGTGCCAGCAGGACGTTGGCGGGTTCGTGCGAAAAGTAGTCGGTCAGCGTCTCGCGGTATTCGGGGTGGGTGTAGCTGTACAGCCGCAAGCCTTCCGCCGGCGAATGCTCGCCGACCGGCTGCAGCATCTTGGCCACCGTATGCGATGAATTGCGCAGGCCGATCACGGTGCGCCGCTCCAGCAGCTGCGACAGCCCGGGCGACAGCACATCCACCGGCAGCACTGCCAGCGGCCCGTGGTCGCTGCCATTCCCTTCGTGCAGCCGTGCCGAGGCTTCGGCGGTGGTCGCGCACAAGGGCACGCCCAGCGCCTCGAACAGCGTCATGCTGGTCACGCGGCCGTTGAACAGGCGCGTGCCATGCACCAGCACGGGGATGTCCTCGCGTGCCAGCAGCAGCGCCAGCAGCGGCACCAGGTTGGGCTGCTTGCGCGCGCCGTTGTAGCTGGGGATCACCACCACCTGGCGGTCAGGCGGTGCTTCCAGCGGCTGGCAGTGCGCATGGGCGGCCTCCAGCATGCCGGCCAGTTCGTGCGGCGCCTCACCCTTGATGCGGTAAGCCATCAGGATGGCGCCAAGCTCCAGGTCGGAGACGCGCCCGGCCAGCATGGCGTCGAACAAGGCCTGCGCGTCTTCGCGCGGCAGCGCCCGGGCGCCGTTGACGCCGCGGCCAATTTCCTTGATATAGCGGGCGGCGGGGAAGGGGGCGGCTGATGTGGTCATGGCGGCGTGGGGGTAGTCTGTTCTGGGTTCATGATAGCGGAGCAGGGCCGCCGCGCCCATCGCCGCAGGCAAGCACTACGCGGCTTCCTGCAGCGCCGGGTTGCGCTGCTTGCGGTAGAGGAAGTCCAGCACCGCGGTGCGGCAGGCGTGGTAGGCCTTGTCGTCGGCCAGCGCCACGCGGTCGCGCGGACGTGGAAGGTTCACCTTCAGGATTTCGCCGATGGTGGCGGCCGGGCCGTTGGTCATCATCACGATGCGGTCGGCCAGCAGCACGGCCTCGTCGACATCGTGGGTCACCATCACCACGGTGCTGCGCGTGCGCGCCACGATCTTGATCAGCTCATCCTGCAGATGCGCGCGCGTGAGCGCATCGAGCGCGCCGAAGGGCTCGTCCATCAGCAGCACCTTGGGCGCCATTGCCAGCGCGCGGGCAATGCCTACGCGCTGCTTCATGCCGCCGGAGATTTCATGCGGGTACTTGTTTTCGGCGTGCGTCAGGCCCACCAGCGCCAGCGTGTCGTGGGTGCGCGCCTTGAGCTGCGCCTTGCTCTCGCCGGCCGCGAACACGCGCTCCACGCCCAGGTAGACGTTCTCGAAGCAGGTCAGCCACGGCAGCAGCGAATAGTTCTGGAACACCACCGCGCGCTCCGGCCCCGGGCCGGCGATTTCGCGCCCGGCGCAGATCAGCGCGCCGGCGGTGGGCGTGGCCAGCCCCGCGACCAGGTTCAGCAGCGTGGACTTGCCGCAGCCGGAATGGCCGATCAGCGTAATGAACTCGCCCTCGGCGATCTGCAGGTGGATATCGCGCAGGGCGACGAACGGGCCCTTGCGGGTCTTGAAGGTCTGGCCGACGCTTTCGATGCTGACGAACTTGTCCATGGCGTTGCTCCCCGCGTATCAGTTGGTGCCGTAGCTGAAGCGCCGGGCCAGCGCCAGCAGCGCATGCTCCAGCAGCAGGCCGATGATGCCGATCACGAAGATCGCGATCACGATGTGCTCGACCTTCAGGTTGTTCCATTCATCCCACAGCCAGAAGCCGATGCCGGTGCCGCCGGTCAGCATCTCGGCGGCGACGATCACCAGCCACGCGGTGCCGATCGACAGCCGCACGCCGGTCAGCATGTAGGGCAGCACCGCGGGAAACAGCACCCGCGTGAACACCTTCCATTCCGACAGGTCGAGCACGCGCGCCACGTTCAGGTAGTCCTGCGGCACGCGCGTGACGCCCACCGCGGTGTTGATCACCATCGGCCAGATCGAGCAGATAAAGATCGCCCAGATCGCGGCCGGGTTGGCCGCCTTGAACAGCAGCAGCCCGATCGGCAGCCACGCCAGCGGCGAGACCGGGCGCAGCAGGCTGATCACCGGCGCGGTCATCGCGTTCAGGAAGGCAAAGCGCCCGATCAGGAAGCCGGCCGGGATGCCGATCACCGCGGCCAGGCCGAAGCCCGCCGCCACGCGCGCCAGCGACGCCAGCACGTTCCAGCCGATGCCCTGGTCATTGGGCCCGTTGCGGTAGAACGGGTCGGCAAACAGCGGCACCGCGGCGTTCCAGGTCGCCCCCGGTGTGGGGATGGCCGGGATCATCGTGGCGATGCCGTGCCAGGCCAGCACGAACAGGGCAAAGCCCAGCACCGGCGGCACGGCTTTGAGCACCAGCGCGGCGACCGCCTCGCGCCGTTGCGCGCGCCGGGCCTGCGCAGCGATTTCCTGCTCGCGCCGGCGCGTTCGCTCCTTGGTGTCGGGATCGGCACTGGCGGCTACGGTTGCACCATCGGGCGCAGGGTGGGCAATGGCATTCACGTCTGGCTCCTTTTTGTCAGGGGCACTGCGAATCAGCGGGGGAGGGCCTGCATCAGGCCTTGATCTTGAAACCATCGGCGTAGGCCTTGGGGTCCTTGCCGTCCCAGACCACACCGTCGATCAGCTTCGCGCTGCGCATGTCGGACTTGGGCAGCGCCACCTGCGCCGCCGTGGCAGCCTGCTTGTAGACGTCGATGCGGTTGACCTGCTTCGCCACGGCGAGATAGTCCGGATGTTCCTTCAGCAGGCCCCAGCGCTTGTGCTGGGTCAGGAACCACATGCCATCGGACAGGTACGGGTAGTTGGCGCTGCCGTCCTGGTAGAACTTCATCGCGTCGGGGTCGTCCCAGGTCTTGCCCAGGCCGTTGGTGTAGCGGCCCAGCATGCGGTCCAGGATGATGTCCATGTCGGTGTTGACGTAGGACTTGGCAGCGATGGTCTCGGCGGTCTTGCGGCGGTTCGAGGCTGACGCATCGATGAACTTGGATGCCTCCAGCACCGCGGCCACCATCGCGCGCGCGGTGTTGGGATGCTTCTGCACGAACTCGGCGGTGGTGCCCAGCGTCTTCTCGGGGTGGTTCTTCCAGATCGCCTGCGTGGTCTCGGCGGTAAAGCCGATCTTGTCGGCAATGGCGCGCGCGCCCCAGGGCTCGCCCACGCAGAAGCCATCCATATTGCCCACGCGCATGTTGGCCACCATCTGCGGCGGCGGCACCGTGATCGCCTTGGCGTCCTGCATCGGGTTGATGCCGTTGGCCGCCAGCCAGTAGTACAGCCACATCGCGTGCGTGCCGGTGGGGAAGGTCTGGGCGAAGGTGTAGTCGCGCTTCTCCTTCATCATCAGCGCCTTCAGGCTGGCGCCGTCCTTGACACCTTTCTCGGCCAGCTTGGAGGACAGCGTGATGGCCTGGCCGTTGTTGTTCAGGCTCATCAGCACCGCCATATCCTTTTTCGGGCCGCCGATGCCCAACTGCACCCCGTAGATCAGGCCGTACAGCACGTGAGCCGCGTCCAGCTCGCCATTGACCAGCTTGTCGCGCACGCCGGCCCACGAGGCTTCCTTGGTCGGCGTGATCTTGATCCCGTATTTCTTGTCGAGCCCGAGCGTGGCCGCCATCACCACCGAGGCACAGTCGGTCAGCGGGATAAAGCCGATACGCACGTCGGCCTTCTCCGGCGCGTCAGAGCCCGCTGCCCACGCGCCGGCGCGCACCAGCGGGTCGACCAGGGTCATCACGCTGGCGCCGGCAATGGTGGCCAGCGCGCGGCGGCGGCCGGTGCTGGCCGGCACGGCGTCGGCAGCCGAGTCGGAATCCTGGACGGCTGCGTGCAGCGGCTTGGCAAACCTGAGGCGAGAGGGCATTGCATGGCTCCAAGAAAAAGGGCGTCCCCTTGCGCAGCCGGCTTCGCCAGAAGACCGTTGCGGTGCAGGGACGCCGTTGTCCGAGGCGTGGCGCGGCCTGCGTTGGCCGTGTCCGCCTGAATGGTCGGTCGGCCGCCGTTGGCCGATACCTGCATGACGCAAGGCGTGTGCCAGCCTGTGCGGTGCAACAAATATGGGCGGCTATGTCCCGGATCGGGGCGAATTGGGCGGACGCGGTGCGCGCGGAGAGGAGGCCGCCGCATACGGGTGGCAGGGGCGCCGGGGCGGCTCTGGCGGTAAGCGCCAGGAGTGTGCGGTGCACCAAGCGCGTGCGGCGGCGCACCGCGAGCGCCAGGCGAGAGCGGCTCAGCCCATCACGTCGATCACGCGCTGGGCGGCGTCCACCAGCTTCAGGCCGCGCTCCATCGCCATGCTGCGCAGGCGCTTGTAGGCCTCTTCCTCGCTGAGGCCGCGCGCCTGCATCAGCAGGCCCTTGGCGCGCTCGACCACCTTGCGCTCGGCCAGCTTCAGCCGCGTGGCGTCGAGTTCGGCGCGCAGCTCCTGGTCCAGCTCGAAGCGCGCGTAGGCCACGTCGAGCACGGTCTTGACGCGCTCGGCGCGCAGGCCGTCGACGATATAGGCGGTGATGCCGGCAGTCAGCGCCGCCTTGATGCGCTGGCTGTCGTCGTTGTCGGTGAACAGCACGATCGGGCGCGGCGCATGCTGGGTCGAGACGCAGACATGCTCGATGGTGTCGCGCGCGGCGGACTCGGACGCGATGATCAGCATGTCGGGCTGGGTGGCCGTGATCACGTCCGGCAGGCGCAGGTCGGCATCGACGATCTGGATCTCGGTAAAGCCCGCGCTCACCAGCCCGCCGCGGATGGTCTCGACGTTCAGCGGGTCCGCGTCAAGCGGGTCGCGCACGAGCAGGATGCGCAACACCCGGCCTCCGGCGGCGGGCGTTGCGGGCGTCGTGGGCGAAGGGGGCGGATGGCGTCGTGTCATGGCTAGGCTCTGTTGCAGTGCGCCATGCAAGATTCGCGCCGGGTAAGTATCGGGTCACCTGCGCCAGTCCGGTGCGGCGGCGCTGCGAGGATGCCTGTTTCATTGTATGCGGTCGTACGCAGAGCCAACCCGCGCGGTGTATCCTGTTGCCCTGCTGCGCCGGGCGCGTCTGCTGGCGACGCCGCAGGTGGCTGCCTCCGGCAACCCTGCATCCCCGCGCCGCAGCACCGATGAGAACAAATCTGGAGAGATGCATGACCGAATTCGTGTTCGCCCCGCCCGCGCCCGTTGGCGTGCCGGTGCGCGGCAGCAACGCTAGCTTCCCGGTCCGGCGCGTGTACTGCGTCGGCCGCAACTATGCTGCCCACGCCCGTGAAATGGGCTCGGACCCCGACCGCGAGCCGCCGTTCTTCTTCTGCAAGCCGTCGGATGCGGTCAGCTACGTCGCCGACGGCACCGAAGGCGCCTTCCCGTACCCGCCGGGCACCAGCAACTGCCACTATGAAGTGGAGCTGGTGGTGGCGATCGGCAAGGGCGGCCGCGACATCCCGGTCGACCAGGCTGCCGGCCACGTGTTCGGCTATGCCGTGGGCCTGGACATGACCCGCCGCGACCTGCAGAACGAATCGAAGAAGACCGGCCGCCCCTGGGAGACCGGCAAGGCCTTCGACCAGTCCGCGCCGATCGGCCCGATCGTGCCGGTATCGGCCATCGGCCACCCGGAGAAGGGCGAGGTGACGCTGACGGTCAACGGCGTGGAAAAGCAGCGCGGCGACCTGTCCGACCTGATCTGGTCGGTGCCGGAGATGGTGTCCTACCTGTCGAAGCTGTTCGCGCTGCAGCCGGGCGACCTGATCTTCAGCGGCACGCCCGAGGGCGTGGGCCCGGTGGTCAGGGGCGACGTCATGCAGTGCCACGTCGGTGGCGTGGGCGACCTCACCCTCAAGGTAGTCTGATCCGATGCTCAAGCTTTACAGCTATTTCCGCAGCTCGGCCTCGTTCCGCGTGCGCATCGCGCTCGAGCTCAAGGGGCTGACCTACGACTATGTGCCGGTGCACCTGCTCAAGGAAGGCGGCCAGCAGCTCAAGGCCGAGTTCCGCGCGGTCAATCCGGACGGCCTGGTGCCGGCGCTGGCCGATGGCGAGCACGTGCTGCAGCAATCGCTGGCCATCGTCGAGTACCTGGACGAGGTCCACCCCGAGCCGAAGCTGCTGCCCGGCACGGCGCTGGACCGCGCCTATGTGCGCGGCCTGGCCCAGGAGATCGCGTGCGAGATCCACCCGCTGAACAACCTGCGCGTGCTGAAGTACCTGAAGCACACCGTGGGCGTGACCGACGAGGTCAAGGACGCGTGGTACCGCCATTGGATCGAGCTGGGCTTCGCGTCGCTGCAGGCCAACCTGGAGCGTGGCGGCAAGGCCGGGCGCTTCTGCTTTGGCGACACGCCCACGCTGGCCGATATCTGCCTGGTGCCGCAGGCGTTCAATGCGAAGCGTTTCAATATCGACCTGAGCAGCTTCCCGGCGATCGCGAAGGTCTACGACGCCTGCATGGAACTGCCGGCGTTCCAGACGGCTCAGCCAAAGTCGCAGCCGGACGCGGAATAACTTCTCAAATCGCAGTGCCGAGGGTTTGCTCCACGCCTGCGGGAGAGGGAGCACCCAATTGGACGTTCAGGCGTAGCGGGCCTTACCCCAGCAGCGCCTCGGCGAACTCATCCGCCTTGAACGGCTGCAGGTCTTCCACTTTCTCGCCCACGCCGATGAAGTAGACCGGCACCGGGCGCTGGCGCGCGATCGCCGCCAGGATGCCGCCCTTGGCGGTACCGTCGAGCTTGGTCACGATCAGCCCGGTCAGGCCCAGCGCATCGTCGAAGGCGCGGGTTTGCTGCAGGGCGTTCTGGCCGGTATTGGCGTCGATCACCAGCAGCACCTCGTGCGGGGCGCTGGGCATGGCCTTGCTGATCACGCGCTTGACCTTCTTGAGCTCTTCCATCAGGTGCAGCTGGGTCGGCAGGCGGCCGGCGGTGTCGGCCATGACGATGTCGATGCCGCGCGCCTTGGCCGCGTTGACGGCGTCGAAGATCACCGCCGCCGGGTCGCCGCTTTCCTGCGCCACCACGGTGACGTTGTTGCGCTCGCCCCAGATCGTCAGCTGCTCGCGCGCGGCGGCGCGGAAGGTGTCGCCGGCGGCCAGCAGCACCTTCTGGTCATAACTCTGGAAGTGCTTGCACAGCTTGCCGATGCTGGTGGTCTTGCCGGCGCCGTTGACGCCCGCGATCATCATCACCAGCGGCTGCTCGCGGCCCAGCGCCATGGTTCTTTCCAGCGGGCGCAGCAGCTGGATCAGCAGGTCGCGCAGCGCCGCCTTGACACCTTCGGCGGTCTCGATGCGCTCGGCCTTGACGCGCTTGCGCAGTTCGCCCAGCAGGTATTCGGTGGCTTCGACGCCGGCATCGGCCATCAGCAGCGCGGTTTCCAGTTCCTCGAACAGGTCCTCGTCGACCTTGACGCCGACGAACAGCGTGCCGATGTTGCGGCTGGTCTTGGACAGGCCGGTACGCAGGCGCTGCATCCAGCCCAGCTTCGATTCCGCGGTGGGGGCCGGAGGCGGAACCAGTTCGAGCGTCTCAGGGGTGGGCACCGGTGCAGCGACCGGAGCCGCCACCGGCGCCGGGACTGGCGCAGGCATGAGGGCCGGTGCAGGAGCGGGTGCGGGGACCTCGACCTGAGCGGGGGCCGGGGCGGGCGCCTCGACGGGCGCGGGCTCGGCCTTGCGCTTCTTCCAGAAACTAAACATTGGGGAATGGGGTCAATACCGGGGCCGATACCCTGGCGGCAGCCAATGCCAGCAGGCAACCGGTTATAAATCAATGGGTTACGCAGGCGTCGCGCTGGCTGGGGAGAAACCGTTGTGGTCCCGGCCGGCGATTGCGTATAGTTCGCTACATGGCAGATTCATGCGCGCAGCCTTGCGCACGTGAGTCAATCGGCAAAATTCTAGCAGACGGGGTCGCATGAACCATTGCGCTGTCCTGACCGCGGCGGGCGCACCAGGCACCAAAGCCTGGGCCCAAGCGCGCATCCAACGCCACGCACCATCTTCCCAACCATTTCTTTCCACGCACGCTGCCCGCGCCGCGCGCCTTGCGCGGCGAGTCCTTCCCGCGCTGCTGCTGGCCTTGCTGCCCTGGTCGATGCCGGCAGGGGCGCAGGAAGCCGTGGCCTCATCGAGGCCCGGCACGCAGACCGCCCTGGCCGGCGCGACCGAGCAGGGCACGACCGAATACCGCCTGTCCAACGGGCTGCGGCTGATCGTCAAGGAAGACCACCGGGCTCCTACGGTGGCGCACCAGATCTGGTACCGCGCGGGCGGCATCGACGAGGTCAGCGGCACCACCGGCGTGGCCCACATGCTCGAGCACATGATGTTCAAGGGCACGCCCAGGGTCGGCGTGGGCGAGTTCTCCAAGCAGGTGGCGGCGCTGGGCGGGCGTGAGAACGCCATGACCAACCGCGACTTCACCCTGTACTACCAGCAGATCGGCAAGCAGTACCTGCCCAGGATGATGGAGCTGGAGGCCGATCGCATGGCCAACCTCATCATCACCAAGGATGAGTTCGAGCGCGAGATGAAGGTGGTGATGGAAGAACGCCGCCTGCGCACCGACGACTCCGCGCGCGGCACCGTCTACGAGCAGCTGCTGGCCACGGTCTACACCGCCGCCGCCTACCGCCACCCGGTGATCGGCTGGATGGACGACCTGGTCAATATGCGCGTGGACGACGTCAAGGACTGGTACCGCCAATGGTATGTGCCCAACAACGCCATGGTGATCGTCACCGGCGACGTCAAGGCCGAGGAAGTGCGCGCGCTGGCCGAGCGCTACTACGGCAAGCTCAAGCCGCGCACGCTGCCGCTGCGCAAGGACCAGGAAGAGCCGGCGCAGAAGGGCATCAAGCGCATCTGGGTCAAGGCGCCGGCCGAGAACCAGTACATGGTGATGGCCTACAAGGTGCCGCGCCTGCGTGATGTCGAGAAAGACGTCGATCCCTACGCGCTGGAAGTGCTGTCGGCCGTGCTCAACGGCTACGACAACGCGCGCCTGACGCGCGAACTGGTGCGCGAGCAGCGCCTGGCCGACGACGTCAATGTCGGCTACGACAGCATCAACCGCGGCGAATCGCTGTTCGTGCTCGACGGCACGCCGGCCGCGGGCCACAACACCGACGAGATCGAGCGCGCGCTGCGCGCCGAGGTCCAGCGCATCGCCAGGGAAGGCGTGTCGCCGGAGGAGCTCAAGCGCGTCAAGGCGCAGGTGGTGGCCGGCCAGATCTACAAGCGCGATTCGGTATTCGGGCAGGGCATGGAGATCGGCGTCTCGGAGATCTCGGAGATCTCCTGGCGCCGGATCGACCGCATGCTCGACAAGATCAAGGCCGTCACGCCGGAGCAGGTGCAGGCCGTCGCCGCGAAGTATTTCAACGACGACAACCTGACCGTGGCCACGCTGGTGCCGCAGCCGATCGATCCGAACAAGCCCAAGTCCCAGGCCCCGGCGGGCCTGCGCCATTGAGGAAAGGCGATGACTGAATACGTCAACACCCCGCAGCGTGCGCTGCGCAAGTTCGCCGGCGCGGCGCTGGGCGCCGCCATGCTGCTGGCCGCGCAACTGGCACAGGCCGCGATCCCGATCGAACACTGGACCGCTTCCACCGGCGCCCAGGTGTTCTTCGTGCACAGCCCGTCGATCCCGATGCTCGATATCAATATCGACTTCGACGCGGGCAGCCGCTATGACCCGCCGGGCAAGGCCGGGCTGGCTACGCTGACGGCCGCGCTGCTGGACAAGGGTGCGGCGGCGCAGGACGGCCAGCCGGCGCGCGACGAAGCGAAGATCGCCGACGCCTTTGCCGATACCGGTGCCGCCTTTGGCGGCGCGGCCGGCGGCGACCGCGGCGGCATCGGGCTGCGCACGCTGACCGCGCAGCCGGAGCTGGACCAGTCGGTCGCGCTGGCCGCGCAGCTGATCAAGGCGCCGACCTACCCGGACGCCGTGGTCGGGCGCGAGAAGCAGCGGCTGATCACCGCCATCCGCGAAGCCGACGCCAAGCCCGGCGTGATCGCCGACAAGGCGCTGGCCAGGGCCATGTATCCCGACCATCCCTATGGCGTGGCCGCGACCCCGGACAGCGTGACGTCGATCCGGCGCGATGACGTCGTCAAGTTCTGGCGCGACAACTACGGCGCGCAGCGCGCGGTGGTGACGCTGATCGGCGCGGTCGACCGCAAGCAGGCCGAAGCCATCGCCGAGCAGCTTACGCGCGGCCTGCCGCCGGGCAGCGCGGCGCCGGCGATGCCGCAGGTGCGCCTGAAGATCGCGCCCAGCGAACAGCGCATGCCGCACCCGGCGCAGCAATCCAGCGTGGCGATCGGCCAGCCGGCCATCGCGCGGGGCGACCCCGACTATTTCGCGCTGCTGGTGGGCAACTACGTGCTGGGCGGCGGCGGCTTCAGCTCGCGCCTGACCGACGAGGTGCGCGAAAAGCGCGGCCTGACCTATGGCGTGGACAGTTACTTCGCACCATCCAAGCAGCCGGGCCCGTTCGGCATCAGCCTGCAGACCAAGAAGGCGCAGACCGATGAAGCGCTGGCGCTGGTGCGCCAGGTGCTGGCGCGCTTTGTCGCCGAGGGTCCCACCGACAAGGAGCTGCGCGCGGCCAAGGACAACCTGGTCAACGGATTCCCGCTGCGCATCGACAACAACCGCAAGCTGCTGACCAACGTGGCCAATATCGGCTGGTACGGGCTGCCGCTGGATTACCTGGACAGCTGGACCGCGCAGATCGGCAAGGTCACGCGCGAACAGGTCAAGGCGGCTTTCCAGCGCCATGTGCACCCGGACAGCATGGCGACGGTGATCGTCGGCGGCCCGGTTGCCGCGTCCGCAGCCGCTGCCGGGCAGTGATGGCGGCGCCGCCTGCGGCGGACCGGCCCACAGGCTCTACAATCACGGCATGAATTCGCGCTCCCGATTGCCTTCGCCCGCCAATGGCGGGCGACCTCCCGTCTCCGCAGTGCCGCGCCAGGCACCTTCCCAGGTCCGCATCATCGGCGGCCGCTGGAAGCGCACCCTGCTGCCCGTTCCCGACGCCCAGGGCCTGCGCCCCACGCCCGACCGCGTGCGCGAGACGTTGTTCAACTGGCTTGGCCAGGACCTGTCCGGGCTGGAATGCCTGGACCTGTTCGCGGGCTCCGGCGCACTTGGCTTCGAGGCCGCCTCGCGCGGCGCGGCCGCGGTGACGCTGGTCGAGTCCAATGCGCGCGTGGCCAGGCAGTTGCGCGACAACCAGTACCGGCTCGATGCGTCGCAGGTGCGCGTGATGCAGGGCGATGCCTTCGCCATTGCCGCGCAGCTGCCCGATGCCAGCTTTGACGTGGTCTTCCTGGACCCGCCGTTTGCCGAGGACTGGATCGGACCCGCGCTGGAACACGCGGCACGGCTGTCGCGCCCCGGCGGCGCGGTCTATGTCGAGACTGACCACGCGCTGACCGGTGCCGACGCGCCCGTGCCGGCATCGCTTGAGATCATGCGGCACGCGCGTGCCGGCGCGGTGCATTTCCATTTGCTGCAGCACCGCGTGGCGGGCAACGGCGCCGCCTGAGTCACCAGTCCGGGGCGCGGCCCCGGCCACCGCCGGTTCCAGAATGGGGAAGGCCGCCTTCCTTATTGCGGAACGGATTCTTAGCTGCACTGCCGCAAAACGGTGCGCCGGGCGACTTCCAACTGGCGCATTTAGGGTTACACTACGCCGCTGTCACAACGCCCGCGACGCAGCACCCACACCGGCCCGGCCGGCGCAAGAGGCGGCCCTTCCATGGCCGGCAGCGGGCAGATCAAGGAGGAAGTATGGTCATCGCGGTCTATCCCGGCACCTTCGATCCAATGACCCGGGGACACGAGGATCTTGTCCGCCGCGCGTCGAACATCTTCGACGAACTGGTGGTCGGCGTGGCGCAGAGCCCCAACAAGCGCCCGTTCTTTTCGCTCGAAGAGCGCATCGGCATCGCCCGTGAAGTCCTCGGGCACTATCCCAATGTGCGCGTCGAAGGCTTTTCCGGCCTGCTCAAGGACTTTGTGCGCAATAACAATGCGCGCGTGATCGTGCGCGGCCTGCGCGCGGTGTCGGACTTCGAGTATGAATTCCAGATGGCAGGCATGAACCGCTACCTGCTGCCCGACGTGGAAACCATGTTCCTGACGCCGTCGGACCAGTACCAGTTCATCTCCGGCACCTTCGTGCGCGAGATCGCGGTGCTGGGCGGCGACGTCAGCAAGTTCGTGTTTCCGTCGGTGGAACGCTGGCTGCAAGAGAAAATCGGCAAAGCGGAATAAAATATCGTTTTCAGACACGCCAGTTCGCGGCCAGTCGGGCGCGGGCGTGTCGGCAGGAAGGAAACACCATGGCGCTGATCATCACTGACGACTGCATCAACTGCGACGTTTGTGAACCCGAGTGCCCGAACGAAGCCATTTCGATGGGGCCCGAGATCTATGAAATCGACCCCAACAAGTGCACCGAGTGCGTCGGGCACTTCGACGAGCCGCAATGTCAGCAGGTCTGCCCGGTCGCCTGCATCCCCAAGGATCCGAACCGCGTCGAGACCCATGAGGTGCTGATGCAGCGCTACCGTCTGCTGACGGCGGCGAAGCACGCGGCCTGAATCCGGCAGCTTCAGCCTGGCGAAAAAGCCCCCGGCACCGCAAGGTGACGGGGGCTTGATTTTTCCGGGTTGCAGCTCAGCGAGCGGTATGCAGCTGCGCCATGGCGCGTTCGGCATCGCCGCGCGCCAGCAGGCCGAGCGGGTCGATGCAGCGGTCGATGGCGGTGTCGATGGCCTCCTGCTCCTCGCGCCGCGGCGGCTTGAGCACGTAGTTGACCACGTCCTCGCGGCCCGCGCCGGCGCCGCCAGGCGCGTTGCGCGGATGGCCCACGCCCAGGCGCAGGCGCCAGTAGTCCTGCGTGGTCAGGTGGGCCGAGATGTCCTTCAGGCCGTTGTGGCCGCCCGCGCCGCCACCGCGCTTGAGCTTGGCGGCGCCCGCGGGCAGGTCCATTTCGTCATGGGCGACCACGATCTCGTCGGGCAGGATCTTGTAGAAGCGCGCCAGCGACACCACGGCCAGTCCGGAGCGGTTCATGAAGGTCGACGGCTTGAGCAGCCAGATGTCCTGGTCCCACAGCCGCGCGCGCGCGGCCAGGCCGTGGAAGCGGCCTTCCACGCGCATCGTGGCGCCGCCCAGGCGGGCCAGCTGGTCCACCAGCCAGAAGCCGGCGTTGTGTCGGGTGGCCTCGTACTCCGCACCGGGATTGCCGAGGCCGACGATGAGCTTGATCATGCGTTTGACTGTGTCGTTGGCGCGCGGAACTGCGCCACAGGCGCCAAGGATACCGAAAAACCGGCAGACGGCTGCCGGGCGAAAAAAAACCGCCGCAAGAGCGGCGGTTTCTTCGTGGCGCGGCCCGCGGGCCGCAACCGCTGCTGCAGCTTAGGCAGCCGGCGTTTCGCCGGCGGCTTCGCCGCCTTCGGCAGCTTCCGACACGGCACCAGCCGGTTGCGAGATGCTGGCGATGGCCGGGTTGTCGTCACCGTGGGTGATGACGGTCACGCCCTTCGGCAGCTTCAGGTCGCTCAGGTGCAGGGTCTGGCCCAGTTCCATGGTGCCGACGTCCACTTCAATGAACTCGGGCAGGTCGGCCGGCAGGCACGACACTTCCAGGTCGTTCACGATGTGGTTGACCAGACCGTGGCCCAGCTTCACGCCAGGAGCGGTTTCCTGGTTCATGAAGTGCAGGGGCACCTTGACGTGGATCTTGTCGTTGGCCGACACGCGCTGGAAATCGACGTGCAGCACCAGCGGCTTGAACGGGTGCATCTGGAATGCGCGCAGCAGGGCCTGTTCGCTCTTGCCGGCAACTTCCAGGTCCAGGATCGACGAGTGGAACGCTTCCTTCTTCAGGGCGTGCCACAGGGCGTTGTGATCCAGTTCGATCATCTTCGGCTCGGCGGTGCCGCCGTAGATGATGCCGGGGGTCTTGCCCGAATTGCGCAGGCGGCGGCTCGCACCCGTTCCCTGTACGCTACGCTCGAAAGCGACAACTTTCATGATGACTCCAAAAGTAAGAAGGCTGTCCGCGACCAGACAGCCTCGTTGCGGCGCAAATGGAAAGATATGCGCCGATCAAGTCACGTTGACCTCCAAAAAGCGGCGATCAACGCAGTAAAACTATAGATCTTATCAGGAACCCGCAAACAGCGACATGATCGAGTCGCCCTTGACGATGCGGGTGAAGGTCTCGGCCAGCAGCGGAGCGGTCGAGAGCTGACGGATCTTGGTGCACTTTGCGGCTTCTTCGGACAGCGGGATGGTGTCGCACACCACCACTTCGTCCAGCGCCGAGTCCGCGATGCGTGCTGCCGCGCCGCCCGACAGCACGGGGTGCGTGCAGTAGGCGAAGACCTTCAGCGCGCCGCGCTCCTTCAGCACCTGGGCGGCCTTGCACAGCGTGCCGCCGGTGTCGATCATGTCGTCCATGATGACGCAGTTGCGGCCGTCGACTTCACCGATGATGTTCATCACCTCGGCCACGTTGGCCTTGGGACGACGCTTGTCGATGATCGCCAGGTCGCAGTTCAGTTCCTTGGCCAGCGCGCGGGCACGGACCACGCCGCCGACGTCCGGCGACACTACCAGTAGGTCGCCGTAGTTCTTCTCGCGCAGGTCGCCCAGCAGAACCGGCGAAGCGTAGATGTTGTCGACGGGGATATCGAAGAAGCCCTGGATCTGGTCCGCGTGCAGGTCCATCGTCAGCACGCGCTCGACGCCGGCGACTTCCAGCATGTTGGCCACGACCTTGGCCGAGATCGCCACGCGCGCCGAACGCGGGCGGCGGTCCTGGCGGGCATAGCCGAAGTAGGGCATGGCGGCGGTGATGCTGCGTGCCGAGGCGCGCTTGAGCGCATCGACCATCACCATCAGTTCCATCAGGTTGTCGTTGGTCGGCGCGCAGGTGGACTGCAGCACGATGACGTGCTTGCCGCGAACGTTTTCCTGGATGTCAACCTGAACTTCGCCGTCGGAGAAACGGCCAACGAGTGCCTTACCCAGCGGAATGCCGAGGTGCTGTACGACAGCCTCCGCGAGTTTGGGGTTGGCGTTGCCGGTAAATACCATCAAGCCTTCGCTGCTCATTCGGGGCACCTGTCTTGCTGCTGGGGGAGCTTGGCGTCACCGGCAAGGCCGGTGACAGATACTGAGGGTCCGTAAGGACACTATAGGAATGTAATGGCAGGGGAAGAAGGATTCGAACCTTCGAATGCCGGAATCAAAATCCGGTGCCTTGACCAACTTGGCGACTCCCCTACACAACCGGGCCGTTCATCGTGGTACCAGACTGCGGTACCGCGCCGAACGAAAACTTGCTACGCGAGCGCTGCGAGCGGGTGACGTGCCAGACTGCGCACACACCTGCCATCCCATTCAGGAGGCAACCTCTCCAGAACCTTCTGCGCCGTTATTGCGTCGGGAAAACGCGCGAACACGCAGGCTCCGGAACCGGTCATCCGGGCATGCTGGTTGTGTTGCTTCAGCCATGCCAGGGCTCGGGCGACTTCGCCGAACTTCGCTGTTGCTATCGGTTCCAGATCGTTGCGACCGAAATCGAATTTGTTTGTGCGAGCAGCGAAGACCGCAATTATGGAGAGGGGCGTATCCCTTGTCAAGCACTCGTCCGAAAAAATTTCAGCGGTGGGGACATGCTGTTTCGGGTGGATAACCACGAACCAGCTGTCGGGCAACTCGACCGGCGTCAGGTCCTCGCCGATGCCTTGCGCGAAGGCGTTCTCGCCGAACACGAACACCGGCACGTCGGCGCCCAGCTTCAGTCCGATCTGCATCAGCTCGGCGCGCGTCAGGTCCAGTCCCCACAGGTGGTTCAGCGCCAGCAGCGTGGTGGCGGCATCGGACGAGCCGCCGCCGATGCCGCCACCCATCGGCAGCACCTTGTCGATGGCGATGTCGGCGCCGAAGGCGGTGCCGGTGGCGGCCTGCAGGGCGCGCGCGGCGCGCACCACCAGGTCGGTCTCGGCCGGCACGCCGGGCACCTCGGTGACGCGCGCGACCACGCCGTCTTCGCGGCGCCGGAAATGCAGCGTGTCGCACCAGTCGACCAGCTGGAACACGGTCTGCAGCGTGTGGTAGCCGTCGGCGCGGCGTCCGGTCACGTGCAGGAACAGGTTGAGCTTGGCCGGCGCGGGGCAGTCGCGCAGTTCGGGCGGGGGCAGGGGATGGCTGCTGCGCATGGCGTGGTTCATGGTGTCTGGGGATCGATCACGAGGCGCACCGAGAGCGGATTGCTGCCGGCGTCGCGCGCCAGGTCGATGCGGCGCGGCACCTGGGTTGCAGCGGCGCCAGCGGCGGGCGCATCTTGCCAGGCGACGTAGCGCACGGTCCAGCCGTTCTGCGCCAGCGTGGCCAGGCGGCCCTGCTCGTCGCGCGTGGTGCGCGCGGGCGTGCCCTGGGTGGCGCGCCCGTGCAGCCAGTCGCGCATGCCGGCCACCGGCAGCGCAAAGCCGAGCGCTTCCTCCATCAGGGTGTCGACTTCGGGCGCGTTGCGCGGCGGCTGGTTGGGCAGGTCCAGCGTGGCCCCGGACGGCGTGGCGGTGACCACGGCCAGGGTCTGGCCGAGCGGCGACACCAGGTCCAGCCGCACGTTGCGGCCCTGCTCTTCCCAGCGGAAGCTGCCCTGCACGCCCTCGTTGCGGCCGTAGCGCACGTAGTTGGCGGAGAAGCGGCCGGTGTATTGCCGGCTGGCGGCGCTCGGGTCGGCATCAAAGCTGCGCGACGGCGCCACGCTGGCACACGCCTGCAACAGCAGGGGCGCGCCCAGGCAAAGCAGCGCCAGGCGTCGGGATCGGTTCATGGGCATGGTCGCGAGGACAGCGGCGCGGCGGCCGCCGGCTGACGGGAATCCGGCGCCGCGGGCCCGGGCTTCGGGCGTGCGGCGCGCGGGGTTACTTGGACAGCTGCACGTTGACCTTGTAGCGGCGCAGCGTATCGACCAGGGTCTCGTTCTCGGGGTCGATGCGCACGGCTTCGGTCCAGGTCTTGCGCGCCTCGTCGCGCTCGCCGAGTGCCCACAGCACCTCGCCCAGGTGCGCGCCGATCTCGGCCTCGGGCGCCTTGGAATAGGCGTTGCGCAGCAGGTCGGCCGCGGGGCGCAGGTCGCCCATGCGGAATTTGACCCAAGCCAGGCTGTCCATGATGTAAGGATCGTCCGGCCCCAGCTCGGAGGCGCGCTCCAGCAGCTTGAGCGCCTCGGGCAGGCGCTCGTTGCGGTCGGCCAGCGAGTAGCCCAGCGCGTTGTAGCCCTGCTTCTGCTGCGGCTGCAGCGCGATCACTTTGCGCAGGCCTTTTTCCATGCTGTCGTAGCGCTTCTGGCGCTCGTCGAGCATGGCCAGCTCGTAGATCCAGTCGACGTTGTCGGGCTCGGCGCTAACGCGTTCGTCGAGCACTTTGCGGGCGCGGTCATAGGCCTTGCTCTCCATCAGCGTGGCCACTTCGGCCTGGCGGATGGCGGTCACGCGCTGCGTGCGCTGGCCGGGATCGGGGATGTCGTCGGCATCGCTGAGCAGCTCGCCGAAGAGCGCCTGCGCGTCGTCGAGCTTGCCCATGCGCGCCAGCAACTGCGCGCGCTTGGCGGTCGCCGCCGGCGCGAGGCGGACATCCTCGATGCGGTCCAGCCAGCGGATCGCACCCGCATAGTCCTTGCGCTCCTCGGCAATCTGCGCCAGGTACTGGTAGGCGATGTCCGGGTTGGCGGTGGGCTGCTTCTCGACCAGTCGCAGGTATTCCTGGAGGTACTGCTCGGCCTCGTCGTAGTTCTTGGCCTGCAGGCTGGTCAGGCCAAGTGCCAGCGGCACGCGCGGGTCGGCAGGGGCTACCTTGCGCAGCGTCTCGAATTCCGCGCGGGCCGACGGCATGTCGTTCTTCAGCAGGTACAGCCGCGCCAGCGTGATATGGCCGTTGACGGATTCGGGCGACTTCCCGAGGAAGCGCCTGAGCACCGCGACGGCTTCGTCGGGCTGCTTCTCCGCGCGCATCTCGGCCGACATCAGCGCGGCCGCTTCATAGCCGGGGCGCAGCAGCAGCGCCTGGTCGAGGGCGGCCAGCGCGCCCGGCTCGTCGCCGGCGATTTCCCTGGCGCGCGCCAGGGCCAGCTGCGCTTCAGGCAGCCGGGCTTCATTCCGGGTCAGGTCCTGCAGCAGCGCGGCTGCGCCGGCCGGATCGCTGGTGCGCGACAGCTGCTGCTGCAGCTGCAGGATGGCATCGCCGCGATGGTTGGCCGGCACCGCGGCCAGCTGCTGCTGCAGCAGCGGCCGGGCGTCGTCCCAGCGGCCGTTGAGCACCAGCAGCGTCGACAGCACCTGGGTTGCCGCGGGCGAGGTCGGGGTGATGTCCTTCCACAGGCGTGCGGCGTCAAGCGCCTGCTGCGGGTTGCGCGCGTTGAAGGCGATCTCGGTGGCGCGCTGCGCGAAGCGCGGGTCGCGGGTCTGGCGCGCCAGTTCCAGGTAGGTGCGGTAGGCCGGGCCGACCAGCCCGCGCTGCATGGAAATCTCCGCGGCCAGCACCATATAGACGATATCCTCGGTCAGCTCCAGCGACGGCAGCGGGGTGCGCGCCGCCTTGCCGGCGGCAGGGCTTTCGCCTTCCGCCGCGGCCAGCTGCAACCTTGGCAGTGGCCCGGCGTCAACCGCTGGCGCCGCATGGCTTGCGCCAGCGGCCATGGCCAGCACCGCAAAGGCGGCCAGCGCCCGCGCGTGGCGCCGTGACGCCTGGCACAAGCGGGCAAAAGCACCGGCTGTGCGCGGCCAGGCGCCCGGGAATGTGGCCAGGCGGCCGCCCGCGGTGGCTTGCAACGTGGAGTCCGGCATCAGGTCCGGCATGAGGTCCGACATGTATTGAGTGCTCCGGCGCGCGCTGGCGAAGGATGGGGGATTGCGCATTGATAAGGGCATTGTAGCCTGCCGCTACAATGCGCTGCTTGGCGCCGCGGGACGGTGCCCGCGGGCGCGGCAGAAGTTTTGAGCGGTAACCAACGGAGAGGTTCGATGCCAGAATTGCCCGAGGTCGAAGTGACCCGGCGCGGCTTGCTGCCGCATGTGGTGGGACGGCGCATCGCCGCGGTCACGGTGCGCCACCGCGGCCTGCGCTGGCCGGTCGATCCGAAGCTGGAAGAGCGCCTGGCGCGGCGGCTGGTGCGCCGTATCGAGCGCCGCGGCAAGTACCTGCTGCTCGAGTGCGTCAGTGCCGATGCGGGGGAGCCCGCTGGCTGGCTGCTGGTGCACCTTGGCATGACCGGAACCCTGCGGGTGCTGCCCGATGCGCCGCCAGCCGGTGTGCACGACCACCTCGACCTGGTGCTGGCCCCGGAGCCGGGCACCACGCCTGACGCCACACCGCAGCCCGGGCAGGGCACGATCGTGCTGCGTTTCCGCGATCCCCGCCGCTTCGGCGCCATCCTGTGGACGACCCTGCCCGAGGCGGAACTGGCGTCGCATCCGCTGCTGCGCACGCTCGGCATCGAGCCCTTCGATCCCGCCTTCGACGGCGCCTGGCTGCATCGCCACACGCGCGGGCGCAGCGCCGCCATCAAGACCGTGCTGCTGGCCGGCGGCATCGTGGTGGGGGTGGGCAATATCTATGCGTCCGAAAGCCTGTTCCGCGCCGGCATCCGCCCGACCACCCCGGCCGGGCGCCTGAGCCGCGCGCGCTGCGACCGCTTGGCGCAGGCCGTGCGCGAGACCCTGGCGCAGGCCATCGAGCGCGGCGGCAGCACGCTGCGCGATTTTGTCGGCAGCGATGGCGCCAGCGGCTACTTCCAGCTCGATTGCTTTGTTTACGATCGCGCCGGCCAGCCGTGCCGGGTCTGCGCCACCCCCGTGCGCCAGATCGTGCAAGGCCAGCGCTCCACCTTCTACTGCCCCAACTGCCAGCACTGAGTCTTGCCGGCCCCCCAGCAAGCCCGGCAGCAGGCGCCGTGTGGCGCACAAAGCGCGCCACAGGCCATTGTCGATGGGTCGGCGCAACACTCCTGGCGCCGCCGCCGCGCACGGGGCGCGAATTCCACAAAACCGCCGTGGAAACCTGTATCGTGTGCGCAGACATAAAAAGTTACAAAATGGCCCAGCCGCTTGCCGGGTAGACGCAGTTGCGGGCCGGCATTGCGTGAACACGGGCGCACCGCGCAGGCGGCGAACCCCGAGGTAAAACCGAGTCAGCCGAACAGCTCCATGACAACGCTCGCCCACCAATTCGAACAATACGGCGCCTGGAGAACCGGGGTCCTCCAGTCACTGGCCGAATTCCAGTCCTGGCTGCAGCAGCACGACCTGTACGATGCCCAGGCCGACGACCGCGTGCAGCGCATCCAGAGCGTGCTGCGCAGCGACCGCCTCAAGGTTGCGTTCATTGCCGAGTTCTCGCGCGGCAAGAGCGAGCTGATCAACGCCATCTTCTTTGCCGATTACGGGCGCCGCATCCTGCCATCGTCGGCGGGGCGCACCACCATGTGCCCGACCGAGCTGCGCTACGACGAGGCCGAGCCGCCCAGCATCCGCCTGCTGCCAATCGAGACGCGCCTGCAAGAGGCCTCGACCGCTGACTTCCTGGAGGCCGGCACCTCGGCTTCGCACTGGCATTCGGTGCCGCTGGACCCGTCTTCGCCCGAGGGCATGCTGGAGGCGTTCCAGCACGTGGTGCAGACCATGCGCGTGCCGCCCGAGCAGGCCGAGGCACTGGGGCTGTACCACGAGAACGATCCCGACGCCGCGTATGCGGTCGATGCCGAAGGCATGGTCGAGATCTCGCGCTGGCGCCACGCCGTCATCAATTTTCCGCACCCGCTGCTGCGCCAGGGCCTGGTGATCCTGGACACGCCGGGCCTGAACGCGATCGGCACCGAGCCCGAGCTGACCCTGCGGCTGATCCCGGATGCGCACGTGGTGGTGTTCGTGCTGGCCGCCGACGCCGGCGTCACCAAGAGCGACCTCGATCTGTGGCGCGGCCATGTCGGCGCCGGCCACCGGCGCGGCTGCCTGGCCGTGCTCAACAAGATCGACGGGCTGTGGGATCCGCTGCGCCAGCCGGGCGAGATTGCGCAGGAGATCGCGCGGCAGGTGTCCACCACCGCGCAGGTGCTGGGCATCGAGCAGTCGCGCGTGTATCCGGTATCGGCGCAGAAGGGCCTGGTGGCCAAGGTCACGCATGACGACGCGCTGCTGGCGCGCAGCGGGCTGCCCGAATTCGAGCACGTGCTGTCCGAGCAGCTGATTCCGCGCCGGCGCGAGATCGTCTCGGACCAGGTGCACCGGCTGGTGCAGGACATGGCGCGCGCCGCGCAGCAGATGCTGCAGATCCGCCGCCGCGATATCGTCGAGCAGCTGTTCGAGCTGCGCGGCCTGCGCGGCAAGAACCATGCGATGGTCAAGCACATGCTGATGCGGGTGCACGGCGAGAAGGACGAGTTCGAGCAGAGCATCAGCAAGTTCCAGGCACTGCGCATGGTCTTCGGCCGCCATAGTGCCGACATCATCAAGAGCCTGCAGCTGCGCGACGTGCGCCGCACCATGCGCACCGCGCGCGAGCAGATGAAGGAACGCTTCTTCTCGCGCGGCCTGCGCGAGGACATGGACGCATTGTTCGCGCAACTGACGGTGCTGGTGACCGATGCCGACAACAAGATCGGCCAGCTGTACCAGTTGATCGAAAGCATGTACCGGCGCTTCAATGCCGAGCACGGCTTCACGCTGCCCGCGCCGATGCAGTTCACCGCCGAGCGCTACGTGGCCGAGCTGCAGGAGACGCTGCGGCTGGTGCACGCGCACTTCGGCACCGTCAACATGCTGACGCGTTCGCGCCCGCAGCTGGTGCAGAGCGCATTCAACACCATGGCCAGCCGCGTGCTGGAGAATTTCCGCGACCTGAACCGCGATATCGAGGTCTGGCTCAAGTCGGTGATGACGCCGCTGGAAGCGCAGGTGCGCGAGCACCAGAAGCAGCTGCGCCGGCGCGTCGATTCGATCGAGCGCATCCACGAGGCCACCGACACGCTGGAAAGCCGCATCGCCGAGCTTGAGGAAGTGCTCAACGGCCTCGATGAGCGCAGCGGGCGCATCGAGGGCTATGCCGAGCGGCTGATGCGGCCGGCTGCCGGCGCCGATAGTGCGAGCCTTGCGGTAGCCTAGGCCGATCCTGAAGCCGGTATATCATGTGGCGCCGCACCCTTAGCGGCGCCTTCAGTTTGCTCACGAACTTCGCACGCTGCCGGTTTGCTCCCCTCTCCCGCCTGCGGGAGAGGGGCAGGGGGTGAGGGCAGGCGCTGGCATACCGACACGCGTCACTTCGTTGACGCGCCCGCCCTCACCCCAACCCTCTCCCGCAAGCGGGAGAGGGAGCACCCAGGCAGTGACTGCAGAGTCTGCAGCAATTGCTGGCGCCGCGTACTACATCGTCTTCCCCACATGCCCCGCAAACCAGCCCCCCGCACCGTCCCCGCCATGCCCGACGACATCCGCGTGCCGCCCGACTTCGGCGCGCGCGTGGTCGACTGGCAGCGCCGGCATGGCCGGCACGACCTGCCGTGGCAGAACACGCGCGACCCGTACCGCATCTGGCTGTCGGAGATCATGCTGCAGCAGACCCAGGTGAGCGCGGTGATCGATTATTTCCAGCGCTTTGTAGCGCAGCTGCCCACGGTGCAGGACCTGGCCGCGGCGCCTGCCGACCAGGTGATGGCGCTGTGGGCGGGCCTGGGCTATTACTCGCGCGCGCGCAACCTGCACCGCTGCGCCATGCAGGTGGTCAGCGAGCACGGCGGCTGTTTCCCGACGGATCCCGCGGTGCTGGCCACGCTGCCAGGCATCGGCCGCTCCACCGCGGCGGCGATCGCCGCGTTCAGTGCCGGCGTGCGTTCGCCGATCCTGGACGGCAACGTCAAGCGAGTGTTCGCGCGCTGCTTCGGCATCCATGGCCATCCGGGCGAGCGCGCGGTGGAAACGCGCATGTGGCAACTGGCAGAGGTGGCCTTGCCGGCGCCCGGCCCGCGCCAGGCCGAGGACATGATCGCCTATACGCAGGGGCTGATGGACCTGGGCGCCACGGTGTGTTCGCGCGGCAAGCCGGCCTGTCTGGCCGACGCCGGCGCGTGCCCGCTGTCGGCCGGTTGCGTGGCGCGCCGTGACGGGCTCACCGGCGTGCTGCCCACGCCCAAGCCGCGCGCCGCCATCCCCGAGCGCAGCACGGTGATGCTGCTGGTGCGGCGCGAGCGCGAAGTGCTGCTGCGCCTGCGCCCGGGCAGCGGCATCTGGGGCGGCCTGTGGAGCCTGCCGGAGATGCCGGTCGACACCGTGCCCTTCGATGCGGACGCCGCCGAGGCGGCGGCGCTGGACTATGCGCGCGCCTTCGGCAAGCCCGCGCGCGCCACGCTGACCGGGGAGCTGACCCATGTGTTCACGCACTTCCGCCTGCTGATCCGTGCCATCCGGGTCGATGTGAGCGCCGACGGCGCAAGCCTGATGGTGCAGGACAGCGCCGGGGAAGCCGCGCAACGCTGGCTCTCGCTCGACGATCTCGATGCCGTGGGGACGCCCGCGCCGGTGCGCCGGCTGCTGGAAGACCAGGCCCGCGGCGGGTTGTTCTGACCGTGACGGAAAACCGCGGCTAGAGCATGTGGTTCTGGCGCATATAGCGGTGCACGATCTCGACGCGCATGCCCGCGTCGGGCAGCGCCATCAGCATCTGCTTGGCCTTGAGCGGCACCGGCAGCAACTCGCACAGCCGGTTGGCCACCCAGCTCGGGTCGTCCCAGAGGTAGGGCTCGTCGAACGGCAGGCGGTCGGGTTGCTCGGCATGCAGCCGCGTGACAATGCGCCGCAGCGCATCCAGGCATTCGCCCAGCAGTTCCAGCTTGCAGTCGATGATGTCGGGGGGGAGGACTTCGGCGCGTGCCACCAGCAGGCCGTCGTCGCGGGTCTCATGGCTGACGATATGGAAACGCTCGCGGCCGCGCGCGCGGATCAGCAGCACGCCGAGCTGCTCCATGTTGCAGTCGACGATCTCGGCCAGGCAGCCGACCAGTTCGGGCACGGTGGGCTGGTCCGGGCGGGCCACTTCCTCGCCGCTTTCGATCAGGCAGACGCCAAAGGGCGTGCTGTCGCGCAGGCAGTTGCGCACCATGTCGACATAGCGCGCCTCGAACACGCGCAATGGCAGCCGTCCACCGGGAAACAGCACCGTGTGCAAGGGGAACAGCGGCAGGTTGTCGAGCGTCCGTGGCGGAGCTTCTGATGCCGTGGGACGGTAGAGGTCGGTCGAGGACATGCAGTGCCAGCTTGGGTATCGCGCAGCAAAGGGCCGACAGGCCGACGCCGCGTGCGGATGCCAGTGGGCAGTCGCGCCTGCGTCAGCCCGCCGGTGCGAGCTCTCGGTGTCTCACCAGCACATTACCATGCGCCCGGAAATAGTTGGCGAGCCTTTCCGCAATATAGACCGAGCGATGCTGGCCGCCGGTGCAGCCGATGGCCACGGTCAGGTAGCTGCGGTTGTCGGCAATGAAACTTGGCAGCCACTTTTCGACGTAGGCGCGGATATCCTCGGCCATTGCCAGGACCATTGGCTGGGCCTGCAGGAAGTCGATCACAGGCGTGTCGCGGCCCGTCAGCGGGCGCAGTGCCAGGTCGTAATAGGGGTTGGGCAGCGAGCGCACGTCGAACACCATGTCGGCATCGCTGGGCACGCCGTGCTTGAAGCCGAACGACTCGAACAGCAGCGTCAGGCGCTGGCTGTCTTCGCGGATCAGTTCCTTGATCCAGCTGCGCAGCGTATTGGTGCGCACATTGCTGGTGTCGATACGGTGTGCGGCCTCGGCCAGCGGACTGAGCAGCGCGCGCTCCATCTCGATCGCTTCCATCAGCGCGGTGTCGTTGAAGGCAGGTTCGCCCCCCGGGCCCGTCACACCGTCGGTGCGCACCGACAGCGGATGGCGGCGGCGCGTCTCAGAGTAGCGCTGCACCAGGGCATCGGTGCTGGCAGTCAGGAAGATCACCTCGACCTGGTGCTCGGCCGCCAGTGCGCGCACGGTGTCCGGCAGCTGGTCCAGGGATTCGCGGCTGCGGATGTCAGTGGCCACGCCCAGGTGCGTATAGCCCTGGCTGTCGAGATAGCGGGTCAGTTCAGGGATGAACTGGGCCGGCAGGTTGTCCACGCAGTAGTAGCCTGCATCTTCCAGGACGTTCAGTGCGACGGACTTGCCGGAACCGGATATGCCGGTGATGAGGATGATGCGCATAGCACCTGAAGCATAGCATCAGGTGCCGGCTGCGTCATGACAGTGCGTTGACAAGCAAAAATGGCGAACCTCCCGGTTCGCCATTGCTTCTGCAGCTTGTGCCGCCGCTCAGGCCGACTTGGACAGGCAATCCTTCATGTAGGCCTTGTACTCGTCGCCCTTCTTGCCCTTGCCCGACTTGCTGCAGGAGGCCATTTTCTCCTGCTGGGTCTTGGGTACCCCGGCCTTGGACAGGCATTCCTTCATGAACGCCTTGCGTTCGTCGCCCTTCTTGCCGGAGGCCTGGGTATTGCAGGCCTTCATCTTGTCCTGCTGGGCGTTGGCCGCGGGCTTGTCCGGGGTAGCCGGCGTGGCGGACGTGGCGGGTGCGGCAGGCATTGCCGGGGCCGTTGCCGCCGGCTTGGCCGGCGTGGCGGCGGTCTGCGCAAAAGCGCTGGCCGCGATCATTGGGGTGACCAGCGCGCACATCGCGATCAGTTTCTTCATGCTTGCTCTCCTCGGGGTGGAAAACTCCATGGCCGCGCGCCATTGCCGGCGTTGCAGCTTCCGTAACGGGCGTGATGCCCATTACAGCACAAAACGGAGCATGCCTGAGAAAAGTTGACGTTTTGCGTCCGTCCCGTTGTAAGCAATTGAAAACGCCGGGCTTACAGCAGGCGGCCCTGGCCGCGCGACACGACGTCGGCCTGCATGGCGGCGCGCTGGCGGTCCATGAAGTCGCGCAGCGTGTCGATGCCGCGCAGGCGCAGGATGGTGTTGCGCACGGCGGCCTCGACCAGCACGGCGAGGTTGCGGCCGGCCGCCACCTGGATCTTGACCATGTGGATCGGCAGGCCCAGCACGTCCAGGTACTGCGAATCGAGCGGCAGCCGCTCGAACTCGCCGTCGTTGCGCCGCACCAGCTGCACCACGAGCTTGATCTTCATCTTCCGCCGCACCGCGGTCTCGCCGAAGATGGTCTTGATATCGAGCAGGCCCAGGCCGCGCACTTCCAGCAGGTTCTGCAGCAGCGGCGGGCAGCGGCCCTCAATGAAATCCGGCCCCAGCCGGACGAAGTCGACCGCATCGTCGGCCACCAGCCCGTGGCCGCGCGAGATCAGTTCCAGGCCCAGTTCGCTCTTGCCCAGCCCCGATTCCCCCATGATCAGCACGCCCATGCCCAGGATGTCGAGGAACACGCCGTGCATAGTCACGCGCGGCGCGGAGATGCGCGACAGGTACAGGCGCAGGTGGTCGATCACCGCCGCCGACGATACCGGCGTGGTGAACAGCGGCGTGGACGAGCGCGTGCAGCGCAGTTCCAGGTCGGGTGGCGGCTCCATGCCGTCGGCGATCACCAGGAAAGGCGGCTCCAGCAGGATCAGCTCGCCCATCTGGCGCTTGCGGGTCTCGTCGTCCAGGCGCTGGTAGTAGGTGATCTCGGGTTTGCCGAGCACCTGGATGCGGTTCGGGTGGATCAGGTTCAGGTGGCCCACCAGGTCGGCGGCGGAGGTGGCTTCGCGGGCGAACTCCACGTCAAAGGCGCGGTCCGCGCCCTCCAGGCCGGCCACCCACGAGAGTTTGATGTCGGCTGCGTTGTCGTCGAAGATGGACTGGGAGGTGACGCCGGTGAGTTCCATGCGGGATGACTGGTAGGGCGGTGTGCGAAGCGCGTGGCGCCTGCCCGGTCTGTGCCGGCCCGCTTTGGGGGATCAGAGGATCAGGGGTGCCATGCGATCAGCAACTCGTGCACGGCATCGGGCGTGGGCAGCGTCGCCAGCCCTTCGCGCATGTCGCGGTCCGAAAGCAGTTGCGCGATCTCGGACAGGATTTCCAGATGCTGCTGCGTGGCCTGTTCGGGCACCAGCAGGAAGATCAGCAGCGATACCGGCTTGCCGTCGGGCGACTCGAACGGAATCGGCTCGGCCAGGCGCATGAAGGCGGCCAGGGGATGCTTCAGTCCCTTGATGCGGCCATGCGGGATCGCCACGCCGGCGCCCAGGCCGGTGGAGCCCAGCGACTCGCGCGCAAACAGGTTGTCGGTCACGATGGCGCGTGCCACGCCATGGTTGTTCTCGAAGAGGAGCCCGGCTTGCTCGAACACACGTTTCTTGCTGGTGACGCTGACGTCGAGATTGATGTTGCCGGGTGGCAGCAGTTTGGCCAAACGATTCATGGGCGATGCGCAGGATTTCAGTTAGCGGGCGGATCGTTCCGCCGGGCAGGGGGCTGGCTCCGGGCTGCCCCTGGCCTGGCCGGAGGCGTTCGGCCCATTATAGAGCAGCGGCCACCCTCGCATTGTGCAGTGCAGCGGAGCAAGCTGGTGCAGAACGATACATGGCGATGCAATCGTGCCTCCGGGCCGGGAGCCGTCGCACCGATGCAGGGCGCGGCCAGGATTCCCTCTCTTTGTATGGCGCAGCATACACCTTGCCGCCGCGCTTGCGAACACCCTTGCTCATTCGGGTGAAAAGCGTTTGCTCCGGCGCCACAACCTGCCGTGGCGCCACGCATGGGCGCAAAAAAGCCGCGCTTCGTGGCGCGGCTTGCCTGGTCAATCCTGATTCAGCAGCCCTCTTCGGGGCCGCCGGGCACGGTCATTGCTGCATCTGCGCTGCGGCCATCTGGTACTTGACCGCTTCGCGGTCGTGGCCTTGCACGCGATCCTTGTAGCGGATCACCTGACGGTCCAGCTTGTCGACGAGTGCGTCGATCGCTGCATAAAGGTCTTCGTGATGCGCCTCGACAAAGATGTCCTTGCCCTTGAGATGTAGATTGATTTCTGCGTACTGACGCCGGTCCTTTTCCTTGTGATTGTCGACAGAGAGCAGCACGCTAACGCCAATGACCTGATCGAAATGCCTGACGATTCGCTCCAGCTTCGTTTCCACGTACTCACGCAGAGGGGGCGTGATGTCCAGGTGGTGTCCACTGATCTTGAAGTTCATAGCGCTTCTCCTTCTGAAAGAGCCTCACCAGGCAGGCGGTGGGCTCGGCTACAAAGACTTGCGGAGATTGACTGCGGGGATCTTCAGGGCCTCGCGATACTTGGCAACGGTGCGTCGTGCGACAACGAAGCCTTGCTCACCCAGCAGTTCGGCGATGCGACTGTCGGAAAGGGGATTCCTCGGGTCTTCGGCTCCTATCAGTTGCTTGATCAAGGCGCGGATGGCCGTTGATGAAGCCGCGCCACCGGTTTCGGTGGACACGTGGCTGCCGAAGAAGTACTTCAGTTCGAAAGTACCCATCGGCGTTGCCATGTATTTATTGGTCGTCACCCGGGAGATGGTTGACTCGTGTAATCCCAGTGTATCGGCAATCTCCCGCAAAACCAAGGGGCGCATGGCGATTTCACCGTGGGTGAAAAAGTTCTTTTGACGCTCGACAATGGCTTGCGAGACACGCAGGATCGTATCGAACCTTTGCTGGATGTTCTTGATCAGCCAGCGTGCCTCCTGCAGTTTCTGCTGCAACCCCGCGGTGCCGGTTTCCCCTTTTGCGCCACGCAGGATTTGTGCATACATATCGTTGATGCGCAGCCTCGGCATCACATCCGGGTTCAGCTGCGCGATCCAGCCGCCGCCGCTCTTGCGCACGAACACGTCCGGCACCACGAAATCGGCTTCCGGGCGGCTGTAGGCATGGCCCGGGTAGGGCGCCAGGGATCGGATCAGGTCGTGCGCGGCCTTCAGCGCCACTTCATCGACCTGCAGCGCCTTCTTCAGCCGCGTGTAGTCGCGTACTGCAAGCAACTCCAGGTGATTGGTGACGATATTCAGCGCCAGGTCGCGCTGCGGGTGGGTCAGGCGGCGCAATTGCAGCACCAGGCACTCGGCGGCATTGCGCGCGCCCACGCCCGGCGGGTCGAAGCTCTGCAAGAGCGTCAGGATCGCATGGACTTCGTCGAGCTCGAATTCGAGTTCTTCGGGCAACTCCGCGCAGATCTCTTCAAGCGAGGCGCTCAGGTAGCCATCGTCGTCGAGCGACTCGATCAGGAAGATGGCCAGGCCCTTGTCGCGCGCCGAGATCTTCAGCGGCGTCAGCTGCTCCATCAGGTATTCGCGCAGCGTGGGCTCGGCCTCGCGCAGCTGCATCGGCGTCTTTTCGTCCTCGTCGCCTTGCGGGCGGCGGGCGAAGTCGTCCAGGCTCCAGTCACTGCTGCCGTAGTCGTCGCCGCTGTTGTTATCGCCAAAGCTGTCGTCGTCACCCGCGCCGTCGGCGCGGGCGTCGCCATTGCCCTGCGGTTCGGCGGGGGCGGGCGCGGGTGCGCTCTGGACGTTGACCGAGCCATCGGCGGCCACGCGCAGCGGGCTCTCGATCCAGTCGTTCTCACGCTCGAGCAGGGGGTTTTCCGTCAGGGCCTGTTCGACTTCCTGCTGCAGTTCCAGCGTGGAAAGCTGCAGCAGCCGGATCGACTGTTGCAGCTGTGGGGTGAGCGCCAGGTGCTGGGAGAGGCGGAGCTGTAGCGACGGTTTCATGCGACCTATTTTATGCGCATCTTTCCGATGTTGGAACGGAAATTGCTATCGCTGATGGGTCGTGATCGCCGCTGGCTGTGGCGCGTCCGCGCGCGCCCCGCCGGAATGCCTGCCCGCCAGGGGCAGGCCGTCATGTCACATGCGGAAGTTCTCGCCCAGGTAGACGCGCCGCACGGCGTCATTGGCGATGATGTCCTCGGGCTGGCCTGCGGCCAGCACCGCGCCTTCACTGATGATGTAGGCGTGGTCGCAGATGCCGAGCGTCTCGCGCACGTTATGGTCGGTGATCAGCACGCCGATGTTGCGCGCCTTGAGGAAGCTGACGATGCGCTGGATTTCGCCCACGGCGATCGGATCCACGCCGGCGAAGGGCTCGTCCAGCAGGATAAAGCGCGGCGACGACGCCAGCGCGCGCGCAATTTCCACGCGGCGGCGCTCGCCGCCCGACAGCGACAGCGCCGGGTTGTTGCGCAGGTGCGCGATCTGCAGGTCGTCGAGCAGCGCATCCAGGCGGCGCTCGATCTCGGCCTTGGCCAGCGGCTTGCCCTTGTCCAGCTGCAGTTCCAGCACCGCGCGGATGTTCTCTTCGACGTTGAGCTTGCGGAACACCGAGGCTTCCTGCGGCAGGTACGACAGCCCCATGCGCGCGCGCTCGTGGATCGGCAGGCCGCTGATATGGTCGCCGTCGAGCACGATATCGCCCTCGTCCAGCGCCACCAGGCCCACGATCATGTAGAACGACGTCGTCTTGCCCGCGCCGTTGGGGCCGAGCAGCCCGACCACTTCACCGCTTTTCACGTCGAGCGAGACGTCCTTGACCACCGTGCGCGAGCCATAGCGCTTCTTCAGGTGGCGCACGACCAGCGTGCTGCCGCCGGGAAGGACGGTGGAGGCTTCGACGGAAGGCTTGTCGGCGATGGTTGCGGTATCGGTCATGGGCACAGTCAGGCGTTCGGGCGTTTCAGGCGCGGGCGGGCAGGTCCGCGCCCGGCGTCATGGTTTGTTGGCGGGCGCGGGGGCCGGCTTCAGGTCCAGCGGCGAGCCGCCGCTGCCCGGGGTGCCGGCTTTCGGGTCCTGGCGCGGCGACAGCACCGCACGCACGCGGCCGGACGAATTGGCGGCCGCGGCGTCGCCGCTGCCGCCGGCAGCCGTGTAGAACTCTTTGCGGCTGTCGTAGGTCAGCACCGCGCCGCGGATCTCGTCGAGTTGCTTGGCACCCTGCAGGCGCGCCATGCGGGCATTGCCGATCAGCTTGGAGAATTCCTGCTTGCCGTCGTATTCGATGCGGTCGCCCCAGCCGTCGATGTATTCGTCGACGCCTTCGCGCTTCTGCCGGATATAGGCCTGCTTGCCCGGCTTGGCGGTGGCCACCGCGAACTGGTAGCCCTCGGGGTCGGTGCGCAGTTCGGCGGCGTCGGACCTCAGAATCATGGTGCCCTTGGTCAGCACCACGTTGCCGGTCAGGGTATAGATCTGCTTGACGTCGTCGTAGCTGGCGTTGTCCGCCTCCAGCACCATCGGCTTGTCGCGGTCCGCGCGCTCGGCAAGGGCAGGCTGGGCCAGCAGGCCGAAGGCCATGGCCAGCGCGAGCAGGGCCGGGGCGGTGCGTCGACGGGACGAAGTCGTCAGGGAAGCGGTCATGTTGGCAGGGTTGCTTGAGGGCGTCGGGATACGTGGTGGCGCGCTTTCACGCGGGTTTGCACGGGTTCGTGCCGGCCGGCACGCTCCGGCGCCGCATGCGCGGCCCGGCAAGGCCAGGGTTCAGGACCCCGGCGCGCGGGCCGGCGACGGGCCGGTGACGATGGTGCCGCGTACATTGCCGAGCAATTGTACTTCGCGGGTGACGTTGTTGAAGATCAGGCCGTTGGCAGTCATCACCGAGGGGCCGCGCGTGAGCTTGACCGGCTTGTCGGTCTTGACGATGTCGTCGTTGACCAGCAGCTGGAAGTAGCTCGATGCCGCGGTCAGCTGCGGATCCCTGGACGCGTCCGCGCCCTGCTGGCGCAGCACGAAGCCGTTGCCGTACAGGTCGATCACCGAGCCTTCGGCGTTCATGCGGCCGAGGTCGGCGCGGGCGGTCACCGGCGGGCGCTCCGGCTCATACGCGCGCATGGCGGGACGCGTGACCTCGTAGGTCTGATCGTCCTCGAAATGGACCATGCGATCGCCGGTGAAGCGGATCTTGGTGCTGCCGTCAGGCGCCAGCTCGGTGGCCGAGAAGCCGTCCATGAAGTAGTCAGGCTCGTGCTTCTTGGCGCTGTTCGCGGCTTGCTCTTCCTTGGGGGAGTTGATCTGGACCAGCCAGAACGTGCTGCCCGCCACGATGGCCATCAGCAGCAGCGGCAGCAGCCGCATGACGATGCCGCTGAGGGAGGCGAGGAGTGCCTGCATGGTGTCCTTGGCGTTGTGCCTGGTTGCCGGGCGCGCCCGCTCAGATGACCTTGGCGCGCGTCAGGTCGTGGATATGCAGCGCCCCGGTCAGGCGGCCGCTGTCATCCACCACCAGCAACTGGTTGATGCGGTTGGCTTCCATCACCTGCACCGCTTCGACGGCCAGCTGGTTCTCATTGACCGCATGCGGGTTGCGGTGCATGACCTCGCCGATGGGCACGGTCTTCCAGTCGCGCGGGGTTTCCAGCAGGCGGCGCAGGTCGCCGTCGGTGAACACGCCGATGGCGTGCCCGTCCGGGTCCACCACCGCGGTCATGGCCATGCCCTTGCGGGTGATTTCCATCAGCGCCTGGGCCAGCGGCGTGTTCTCACGCACCTCGGGCACGGCGTTGCCGGTGCGCATCACGTCGCGCACATGGGTCAGCAGCTTGCGCCCGAGCGCGCCGCCGGGGTGCGAGCGGGCGAAGTCTTCCTCGCCGAAACCGCGCGCGTCCAGCACCGCCACCGCCAGCGCATCGCCCAGCGCCAGCGCTGCGGTGGTGCTGGCCGTGGGCGCCAGGTTCAGCGGGCAGGCTTCTTTCTCGACCGCCGCGTCCAGGTGGACGTCGGCCAGCCTGGCCAGGTTGGAGTCGGGGTTGCCGGTGACCGAGATCAGCCGCGCGCCGATGCGCTTGACGATCGGGATGATCGACAGCAGCTCGCCGGTCTCGCCCGAATTGGAGAAGGCGATCAGCACGTCGTCGCGCGTGACCATGCCCAGGTCGCCGTGGCTGGCTTCGGCCGGGTGCACGAAGAACGCCGGCGTGCCGGTCGAGGCCAGCGTGGCCGCGACCTTGCGCCCGATATGGCCGGATTTGCCGATGCCGGAGACGACCACGCGCCCGGTGCATTGCAGGATCAGCTGCACGGCACGGGCAAAGTCGCCGTTCAGGCGTGCGGAAAGTGCGGAAACCGCGTCGGCTTCCGTCTGGAGAGTGTCGCGGGCGAGCCTGAGTGCTCGATCCGCATCGAAATTGGCTATCATGGCGACGAAGTATACCAACGAATGCGATGGCGCCTGGCCCGACCCATGGCGCACATCGTGCTTGCAGTGCTCGCCGTATCTTGCCGGCAGGGCGCCCGTGCCGGGTCGGACGCGCGCCTGGCCGGTCACCCTGACCGCCTGATGCATTCTCCGCTGGAACTGACCCTGGTGCTGCTGGCCGCCGCCGTTTTCGGCGTGGTCGCATTCCGCATGTTGCAGCTGCCGCCGATGCTGGGCTACCTGGCCGTCGGCATCCTGATCGGCCCGCATGCGCTGGGGCTGGCCAGCGACACCGCGCAGACCAAGTACCTGGCCGAATTCGGCGTGGTCTTCCTGATGTTCTCGATCGGGCTGGAGTTCAACCTGAGCAAGCTGCGCTCGATGAAGCGGCTGGTGTTCGGCATGGGCGGCTCCCAGGTGGTGCTGTCGATGCTGGCGGTGGTGCCGGCCAGTTGGGCGTTCAACTGGCTGTTTCCGATGTCCTGGCAGGCCTCGGTGGCGCTGGGCGGGGCGCTGGCGATGTCTTCCACCGCGATCGTCTCCAAGATGCTGTCCGAGCGCATGGAGCTTGAGAGTGAGCACGGCCGCAATATCATCAGCATCCTGCTGTTCCAGGACCTGGCGGTGGTGCCGCTGCTGATCGTGATCCCGGCGCTGTCGCGCGACCCGGGCGACCTGATGGCGGCGCTGGGCCTGGCCACGCTCAAGATCGTGGTGGCCCTGGGCGCCATCTTCTTCCTTGGCCAGCGCCTGATGAGCCGCTGGTTCCATGTGGTGGCGGCGCGCCGCTCGCAGGAACTGTTCATGCTGAACCTGCTGCTGGTGACGCTGGGCATGGCGGCGCTGACCGAGCGGCTGGGCCTGTCGATGGCGCTGGGCGCCTTCATGGCGGGCATGCTCATCTCCGAGACGCCCTACCGCCACCAGGTGGAAGAAGACATCAAGCCGTTCCGCGACGTGCTGCTGGGGCTGTTCTTCGTCACCATCGGCATGCTGCTCAATATCCGCGTGGTGCTGGACCACGCGTGGCTGGTGCTGGCGCTGCTGGTAGTGCCGATACTGTTCAAGCTGTTGCTGATCTCGGTGCTGGCGCGGGTTTTCGGCTCGCGCCAGGGCGTGGCCATCCGCACCGGGCTGGGGCTGGCGCAGGCGGGCGAATTCGGTTTCGTGCTGCTCAACCAGATCGACGGCCTGAACCTGGTCGACCCGGTGCTGATCCAGGTGATCCTGGCGTCGATGCTGTTGTCGATGCTGGCGGCGCCGTTTCTGATCCAGTACAGCGACGCCATCGTGCTGCGCTTTGCCGCCAACGAATGGCTGATGCAGTCGCTGAACATGACCCGCATCGCCGCGCAGAGCCTGCAGACCGAGAAGCACGCCATCATCTGCGGCTTCGGCCGCAGCGGGCAGAACCTGGCGCATATGCTGGAGCGCGAGGGCATCAACTATGTGGCGCTGGACCTGGACCCCGACCGCGTGCGCGAGGCCGCCGCCGCCGGCGATACCGTGGTCTACGGCGACGCGGGCCGGCGCGAGGCGCTGATCGCCGCCGGCATCCACCGTGCCGCCGCGCTGATCGTCACCTATGCCAACACGCCGTCGGCGCTCAAGGTGCTGCACCATGTCCAGGAAGTGGCGCCCGCGCTGCCGGTGATCGTGCGCACGGTGGACGATTCAGAACTCGACACGCTGCAGAAGGCCGGCGCCACCGAAGTGGTGCCCGAGATCATCGAGGGCAGCCTGATGCTGGCCTCGCACGCGCTGGTGCTGCTGGGCGTGCCGATGCGCCGGGTGGTGCGCGGCGTGCAGCAGGCGCGCGACGCGCGCTACAGCCTGCTGCGCGGCTACTTCCACGGCCGCGACGATGACGAGGACATGGTCGAGCGCGATTCGGTGCGGCTGCATTCCGTGTCGCTCGGGCCGCAATCGACCGCGGTGGGGCGGCGCCTGAGCGCGCTGGGGCTGGAGCGCATCGGGGTAGAAGTCACCGCCGTGCGCCGGCGCGGCATCCGCGCCTTCGACCCGCAGCCCGAGACCGTGCTGGAACCAGGCGATATCGTGGTGCTGCGCGGCCCTTCCGAGGCGCTGGAGGCCGCGGAAACGCGCATCCTGAACGGCTGAGCCAGGCCGGTGCGGGCGCGTCAGTGGGGACGCGCCTCGACCCAGGATTCCGGCAGGTTGTCCAGCACGGCGCGGGCGTCCAGCGAGCGGATCGGCACGCTGGTGTCGGCCGGGATGCGGCCTTCGCCCTGCAGCATCAGGTAGCGCAGGCAGCACACGCGCAGGAAGGACGAGAAATTGCCCGCCACCGCCTCGCTGCCGCGATGCTCGGTCAGCTCATCGTACAGGCGGGTGATCAGCTGGTTGACGGTCATGCCGTCGCGCTGCGCCAGTTCTTCCAGTACTTCCCAGAACAGGCTTTCCAGCCGGATGCTGGTGGCCACCCCGTGCAGGCGCAGCGAGCGCGACTGGCTCTGGTACGACGCCGGATTGGCGCGGATAAAGATTTCACACATGGATGCTCCCGTGCGGGCGGCGCTGCCGGAGGCATGTGCATGGCTCGCCGCATGTGAGCGAGCCGTGCCTTCACGCGTGGGGGCGCCGCGTGCGGAAAGCTCTAATGTACGATCCGCGTGCCCAGCAGGGCAAGGAACTGCGCCAGCCAGGCCGGATGCGCGGGCCAGGCCGGGGCGGTGACGAGGTTGCCGTCGGTATGGGCCTGGTCGACCGGGATATCGGCATAGGTGCCGCCGGCCAGCTTCACCTCGGGCGCGCACGCCGGGTAGGCGGAGCAGGTCTTGCCTTCCAGCACGCCCGCCGCGGCCAGCAACTGGGCGCCGTGGCAGACCGCGGCGATCGGCTTGTCGGCCTGGGCGAAGTGGCGCACGATCTCCAGCACGTGCGCGTTCAGGCGCAGGTATTCGGGGGCGCGGCCGCCGGGGATGACCAGCGCGTCGTACCCGGCCGGGTCGATCTCGGCAAAGGTCGCATTCAGCGTGAAGTTGTGGCCGCGCTTCTCGGTGTAGGTCTGGTCGCCCTCAAAGTCGTGGATCGCGGTGGCGCAGGCGCCGCCCGCCTGCTTGTCGGGGCAGACCGCGTGGACGGTATGGCCGACCATCTGCAGTGCCTGGAACGGCACCATGGTTTCATAGTCTTCGGCGTAGTCGCCCACCAGCATCAGAATCTTCTTTGCCATTGCGGTCTCCTGTATGGTTACGGGTGTCCGGCGGGTGCCGGACGCGGCAGGCCGGCCCAGGCAGCCTGTGCGGCCGGCAAGGCCATTGTGCTGGCGGCCCCGGCGGCGCGGGTGGTAACTGGTTACCGCGTGCGCCTGACCCTGGATACGTCCCCCTTTTCTACTGGCGCGCCACGTCGCGCGCCTACCGTTTGCAGACCCCTATGGCAGATTCCATCATCCAGTCCCCCGAACTCGGCGACGTCACCGGCTACCTGCGCGAGCGCATCCGGACCGTGCCGGACTGGCCCATGCCGGGCGTGATGTTCCGCGACATCACCCCGCTGCTGCAGAACCCCAAGACCCTGCGCGTGCTGATCGATGTCTTCGTGCACCGCTACATGGACGCGCAGCTCGACCTGGTCGCGGGCATCGATGCCCGCGGCTTCATCCTGGGCGCGATCGTCGCGTATGAACTGAACCTGGGGTTCGTGCCGATCCGCAAGAAGGGCAAGCTGCCGTTCCAGACCGTGGCCGAGGAGTATGAGCTGGAATACGGCAGCGCCACCGTCGAGATCCATGCCGATGCCTGCAAGGCCGGCGACCGCGTGCTGCTGGTCGACGACCTGATCGCCACCGGCGGCACCATGATGGCCGGGCGCAAGCTGCTGGAACGCCTGGGCGCCACGGTGGTGGAGGGCGCCGCCATCGTCGACCTGCCCGAACTGGGCGGCTCCAGGCTGCTGCAGGATGGCGGCCTGCCGCTGTTCACCGTGTGCAAGTTCGAGGGGCACTGAGCCGCGTTGACAGACCCGCAAGATTTCCACGCAAGGAGACCCCATGCCTGACCTGCTGCTGTTCCTGCTGACTTCAATTGCCGTCACCGTGGCCCCCGGGCCCGACAACCTGCAGGTGCTGGCGCGCGGCATGGCGCAGGGACGGCGCGCCGGGCTGGTGGCGGCGCTGGGCTTTTCGGTCGGATGCCTGTTCCATACCATGATCGCCGCGGTGGGGCTGGCGGCGGTGCTGCGCTCGTCGCCGCTGGCGTTCCAGCTGATCAAGTACGCCGGCGCGGCCTACCTGATCTGGATCGGCATCCAGGCGCTGCGCGCGAAGGGCGGGCTGGCGCAGGGCGGCGAGGTCGATGCCGTGCCGCTCGCGCGCGTGTTCCGCCAGAGCGTGCTGGGCAACATGATGAACCCCAAGGTGACGCTGTTCTTCCTGGTGTTCCTGCCGCAGTTCGTGCGCGCCGATGCCGCGCACCCGGGGCTGCAGTTCCTGCTGCTGGGCGTGGTCTTCATGCTGCAGACCGCGGTGGTGTTCTCGCTGTTCGGGCTGTGCGCGGGCTGGCTGGGCGCCTGGCTGCGCCGCCGCCCGGCCACCGGCCGCTGGCTGGACCGCGCCGCGGGGGCGATCTTTGTCGGGCTGGGGATCAAGGTCGCGCTGCCCTGAGCGCCCCCGCTTGCGCGTGTGAGGGCTTGTCCGCGGGTGCTGCGCCGCGGGTGTTGCCTGTTGCCCGCACGCCGCACCCATGCCGTTGCCGCTGTCGGGTGACGGGCGCATAATGCCCCATTGACAACTACACGATGACCGGGCCGAGCCTCCAGGGTTTTGTCGGCACTGGTCACACAAAGGCGCACCATGGGCGTACTCCTTCACCTGTTATCAGGCGTTGCCCTGCTCGTCTGGGGCACCAATATCGTCAAGGTCGGCATCCTGCGCGTCTACGGTGCGAACCTGCGCCATGTCCTGTCGACCAGCGTCTCCAACCGCTTCACCGCCTTCCTCGCCGGGCTCGGCGTCACCGGGCTGGTCCAGAGCAGCAACGCCACCGCGGTCATCGTCAGTTCCTTCGTCGGCCAGGGCCTGATCGCCGTGGCGCCGGCGCTGGCCATCATGCTCGGCGCCAACGTCGGCACCGCGCTGATGGTGCAGGTGTTCTCGCTGGACCTGTCCTGGCTGTCGCCGCTGTTGATCTTCATCGGCGTGATCTGCCACCTGACCTGGAAGGGCAGCAGGCCCGGCCACGTCGGCCGCGTGCTGATCGGCCTGGGCCTGATTACCCTGGCACTGGAACTGATCTCGATCGCGACCCGTCCCGTGGTGCAGGCCGCCGGCGTCAAGGTGCTGTTCGCCTCGCTGACCGGCGACTCGGGGCTGGACATGCTGGTCGGCGCCTTCCTGACCATCCTGTGCTATTCCAGCCTGGCCGTGGTGCTGTTCTGCGGCGCGCTGGCCTCGGCCGGCGTGGTGTCGATCCACGTGGCGCTGGCGCTGGTGCTGGGCGCCAACCTGGGCTCGGGCATCTCGGCGCTGCTGACCACCTCGGGCAACAACCAGCCGGGCAAGCGCGTGACGCTGGGCAACCTGCTGTCGCGCCTGCTGGGCTGCCTGATCGCGCTGCCGCTGCTGAACCAGGCCGAGGAACTGCTGGCGCTGGTCGATCATGACCCGCAGCGGCTGATCGTCAATTTCCACCTGCTGTTCAACGTCACGCTGGCGGTGCTGCTGCTGGGCGCCACCGCGCCGCTGGCGCGGCTGTGCGAGAAGGTGCTGCCCGGGCGCAATACCGGCGACAGCCAGGTCACGCCGCGCCATCTCGATACCGCCGCGCTGACCACGCCCACGCTGGCGCTGTCCAATGCCGCGCGCGAGGTGCTGCGCATCGGCGACCGCATCGAGCAGATGCTGGACAATATGCTGCGCGTGCTGCGCACCAACGACGCCAAGCTGGCCACCGCCACCTGCCGCATCGACAACGAGGTCGACGACCTCTACACCGCGATCAAGCTCTACCTGACCCGCATCAGCCTGGAAGCGCTGGACGAACGCGACGGCCAGCGCTGGACTGAAATCATCTCGCTCACCATCAACCTGGAACACGCGGGCGATATCATCGAGCGCATCCTGCTCGATACCAAGGACAAGAAGATCGCCCACAACCTGATGTTCTCCGAGGCCGGCATGCAGGAGATCGCCGAGATGCACGCGCGCCTGGTCGCCAACCTGAGGCTGGGCTTGTCGGTGTTTCTCAACGGCGACCTCAGGAGCGCGCAGGCACTGATGGCGGAGAAAGCCAACTTCCGCGAGCTGGAGCGCAAGTACGCGCGTACCCACCTGCAGCGCGTGGCAGTGCAGACCGCCGAGAGCATCGAAACCAGCTCGCTGCACCTGGACGTGATCAGCGAACTGAAGCGCCTGAATTCGCTGTTCTGCGCCACCGCCTACCCGGTGCTGGAACAGGCCGGCGCGCTTAACCGCAGCCGCATGAAGGAAGACGACCTGCCGCCGGTGCCGCGGGTGCCGGCGGCGCAGCACTGACCTGCAGGGGTTTGAGCAAGCGCTTGTTTGCTCCCCTCTCCCGCTTGCGGGAAAGGGGCAGGGGGTGAGGGCGGGGGCGTCAATGGCTGAGGCCGGTGGGTTAGAACCGTTGGCCCTGCTTGATGTGGTTCCTAGCTAGACCACCCCTCACCCCGGCCCTCTCCCCATGAGGCTTGTCTTTACCCACATCTCGATAGGAAAGGTTGTAAACGGGATTGGACGGTGTTAACTTCGGGGAAGTTGACAATCAGTGGTGGCAATTTTGTCTGATACGGAAGATCTGGAAGACTGGGCCAGCGACGAATTCGGTGGCGCTCAGTTGGGCGATGCACGTCGCACGCAGCGCCTTGTGGCATTGGCGCGCGGACTAGCGCAAAAAGCCCATGTTTCGTTCCCGCAGGCCTTGAGTGGTGCCCAACTCAAGGCGGCATATCGCTTCTTTGATAATGAGGCGGTCGACCCGGACGGAATACTGGCGAGCCACGTCGTTCAAACCGTGGGTCGCATGCAGCAGGTACCTGTCGTATTGGCGGTGCAGGACACCACGGAATTCAATCTGGCAAATTTGCCCGCGACTGAGGGACTTGGTCACGGCACGGGCGGCAATTTGCGCGGATTCATGTTGCACAGCGTGCTGGCGGTGACGCCTGAGGGCCTGCCACTGGGCGTGTTGAGCATGAAGACGTGGGTGCGTGCGCCGCAAGCATCGGGCAAGGCCAGGCAGCGCCGGGCGCTGTCCATTCGTGACAAGGAAAGCGTGAAGTGGCTGGAGGGGCTGGAATGCCTTGAGCCGCTCAAGATGCAGTGTCCGGACACGCACCTTGTTGCCGTCAGCGATCGCGAGGGCGATGTGTACGACGTGTTCCTGGCGCAGCGCCCAGCGGGGGTGGACTGGTTGGTGCGGGCCGCCTGGAATCGGGGCGTGGATCACCCAGAGAAGTATCTGTGGGAGACGGTTGCTGCGGCCCCCGTACTCGGGGAGACCGTCCTGCACGTGCCCAGGAGTGGCGCCAGGCAAGCGCGTAGCGCCCGACTGGCTTTGCGCTGTGTGCCCGTCCAACTGCGACCGCCGCGCAGCCGCGGCGCAGAGGCCCTACCAAGCCTCGAAGTGTTTGCCATTCACGCACTGGAAATCGATCCGCCCGAAGGTGTTGAGCCGCTCGAATGGATGTTGCTCAGTTCGATGCCCACCCAAACGCTGGAAGATGTGCTGGAACGGCTGAGCTGGTATGCCCGGCGCTGGACCATTGAATCCTGGCATCGTGTCCTGAAAAGTGGCTGCCAGATCGAGGCTCGGCAGTTCGGGACGCTGGAGCGGTTCCTGCGCGCCACGGCGCTGTTCGCCGTGATCGGCTGGCGCATCATGTACGCGACCATGCTCGGCCGGCTTGAAGCCGATATCCCTTGCTCGGTGCTATTGCAGTCGCTCGAATGGCAGGCCTTGTACTGCCGCACGCACGGCACAACCAAGCCACCGGAGCAGGCACCCAAACTCAGCGAAGCGGTCCTTTGGATCGCCAAGCTCGGTGGCTACCTGGGTCGCAAAAACGACGATCCCCCCGGTGCTACTGTCCTCTGGCGCGGCTTCCTCGTTTTGCACGAAATCACCGAAATGTATCGGATCTTCCAGAAAAACGAGTAAGCCGCCGGAAGTTGTGGGTAAAGGCAAGCCATGAGGGGAGAGGGAGAACACCTTGCTTAGGCAAGCTCGGGCGGCTTTGGCGCACCTAAAACCGCGCTCCTATTCCGCGTCTGTTGGGGGCGCTTTCAAAGCTTGTACCCAAACTTCCGCAGCAACGCCTTCCGTTCCGCCACATCCGCATCGGTCTCGATCCCCAGCGGCGAGGCCCCGTCAATCACGCCCACCACGCCGCGCCCGGCGTCGGTCTGCGCGACCAGTACCTGGGTCGGATTGGCCGTCGCGCAGAAGATGCGGCACACCTCGGGCACCGCCCGCACCGCGGGCAGCACGTTCACCGGGAAGAAGCCGTCGCCAAGGAAGATCAGGAAGCTATGCCCGGCGCCGATGGCGCGCGCATTCTCGCAGGCGAGGTCGATCAGGCTCTCGTCGGTGCCCGACCAGCGCACCAGCCGCTTGCCCGAGGCCTCGCAGAACGCCAGCCCGAAGCGGATGCCCGGCACGGTGCTCACCAGCGCCTCGTGCAGGTCCTCCACGGTCTTGATGAAATGCGACTGCCCCAAGATGAAGTTGGTGGCTTCCGGCTTGGTGACCGGCACGACCGACAGTTCCATGGCTGGCTCCCGCATGGCGGCAGGGGTCTGCCGCCATCGGGTTCATGGTAGGGCGCGGGTCGGCGAATGCAAGCCGCGCGGAGCGGCCACACCTGCTCAGGCCCGCTTGAGCAGCGGCGCCAGGTACTTGCCGGTAAAGCTCGCCTTGCTCCTGGCGACATCCTCCGGCGTGCCGCGCGCGATCACCTGGCCGCCGCCGGCGCCGCCCTCGGGGCCCATGTCGATGAGCCAGTCGGCGGTCTTGATGACGTCCAGGTTGTGCTCGATGATGACCACGGTATTGCCCTGGTCGCGCAGCTTGTGGATGACCTTGAGCAGCAGCTCGATATCGTGGAAGTGCAGCCCGGTGGTGGGTTCGTCCAGGATATAGAGCGTGCGCCCGGTATCGCGCTTGGATAGCTCCAGCGACAGCTTGACGCGCTGCGCCTCGCCGCCCGACAGCGTGGTCGCCGACTGGCCCAGCCGGATATAGCCCAGGCCCACGTCCAGCAGCGTCTGCAGCTTGCGCCGCACCACCGGCACGGCGCTGAAGAACTCGTGCGCCTGCTCGACGGTCAGGTCCAGCACCTCGGAGATGTTCTTGCCCTTGTAGAGGACTTCCAGGGTCTCGCGGTTGTAGCGCTTGCCGTGGCAGACGTCGCACGGCACGTAGACATCGGGCAGGAAATGCATCTCGACCTTGAGCACGCCGTCGCCCTGGCAGGACTCGCAGCGCCCGCCCTTGACGTTGAACGAGAAGCGGCCCGGGTCATAGCCGCGCTCCTTGGCCGACGGCACGCCGGCGAACAGCTCGCGGATCGGCGTGAACAGGCCGGTGTAGGTGGCCGGGTTGGAACGCGGCGTGCGGCCGATCGGGCTCTGGTCGACGTTGATGACCTTGTCGAAATGCTCCAGCCCTTCGATGCGGTCGTGCGCGGCCGGCTCCGGCGTGGAGCCGTACAGGTGGCGCGCCACCGCGTGGTAGAGCGTGTCGTTGATCAGCGTCGACTTGCCCGAGCCGGACACGCCGGTGATGCAGGTCAGCAGGCCCACCGGCACCTCGGCGGTGACATTGCGCAGGTTGTTGCCGCTGGCGTTGACGATGCGCAGCAGGCGCTCGTTGTCCGGCGCGGCGCGCTCCTTCGGCACTTCGATGCGGCGCTGGCCTGACAGGTATTGCCCGGTCAGCGACGCCGGCGATTCCTCGATCTGCCGCGGCGTGCCCTCGGCCACGATCATGCCGCCGTGCACGCCGGCACCCGGGCCGATGTCGACCACGTAGTCGCAGGCGCGGATCATGTCCTCGTCGTGCTCGACCACCAGCACCGAGTTGCCGATGTCGCGCAGGTGCTTGAGCGTGCCGATCAGGCGGTCGTTGTCGCGCTGGTGCAGGCCGATCGAGGGCTCGTCCAGCACGTACATCACGCCGGTCAGGCCCGAGCCGATCTGCGACGCCAGCCGGATGCGCTGGGCCTCCCCGCCCGACAGCGTATCGGCGCTGCGCTCCAGCGACAGGTAGTCCAGCCCGACATTGTTCAGGAAATTCAGCCGCGCGGAGATCTCCTTGATGATCTTGTCGCCGATCTCGCGCTTGGCGCCGTGCATGTCCAGCGTCAGGAAGTACGTCAGCGCGTCGCGCAGCGGCAAGCCGTTGATCTCGAAGATCGCGCGCGCCTGTTCGCCCTCGCCCAGCTTGACGTGGCGCGCCTCGGTGCGCAGGCGGGTGCCGTGGCAGGCGGGGCAGGGCTGGTTGTTCTGGTACTTGGCCAGCTCCTCGCGCACCGCGACCGAATCGGTCTCGCGGTAGCGGCGCTCCAGGTTGGGAATGATCCCTTCGAACACATGCTCGCGCACCGTGGTGCGGCCGCGCTCGTTCATATAGGTGAACGGGATTTCCTGTTCGCCGGAGCCGTGCAGCACCACCTGCTGCACGTTTTCGGGCAGGTCTTCGAACGCGGTCTCGGTGTCGAAATCGTAGAACGCCGCCAGGCTCTGCAGCATCTGGAAATAGAACTGGTTGCGGCGGTCCCAGCCCTTGATCGCGCCCGAGGCCAGCGACAGGTTGGGGAAGGCCACCACGCGCTTCGGGTCGAAGAAGGTGATCTGGCCAAGCCCGTCGCAGCTGGGGCAGGCGCCCATCGGGTTGTTGAACGAGAACAGCCGCGGCTCCAGCTCCTGCAGCGAATACGAGCAGATCGGGCAGGCAAACTTGGAGCTGAACATATGCTCCTTGCCGCTGTCGAGTTCCAGCGCAAGCGCGCGGCCATCGGCCAGGCGCAAGGCGGTCTCGAACGACTCGGCCAGGCGCTGCTTGATGTCGGCGCGCACCTTGACGCGGTCCACCACCACTTCGATGGTGTGCTTCTCGGTCTTCTTCAGTTTCGGCAGCGCGTCGACCTCATAGACCTTGGCCTCGGCCTCGTGCGCGGCGCCGCCGCCCGAGCGGATGCGAAAGCGCACGAAGCCCTGCGCCTGCATGCTGTCGAACAGGTCCATGTGCTCGCCCTTGCGGTCGGCCACCACCGGCGCCAGGATCATCAGCTTGGTGTCCTCGGGCAGCGCCAGCGCGGCGTCCACCATTTGCGACACGCTCTGCGCCTGCAGCGCCAGGTTGTGGTCCGGGCAGTAGGGCGTGCCGGCGCGGGCGTACAGCAGGCGCAGGTAGTCGTGGATCTCGGTGACGGTGCCCACCGTCGAGCGCGGGTTGTGGCTGGTGGCCTTCTGCTCGATCGAGATCGCCGGCGACAGCCCCTCGATCAGGTCCACGTCCGGCTTTTCCATCAGCTGCAGGAACTGGCGGGCATAGGCGGACAGCGACTCCACGTAGCGGCGCTGGCCCTCGGCATAGAGCGTGTCGAAGGCGAGCGAGGACTTGCCCGAACCCGACAGGCCGGTGATCACGATCAGCCGGTTGCGCGGCAGGTCGAGATTGATGTTCTTCAGGTTGTGGGTACGCGCCCCACGGATCTTGATTTCTTCCATATGCCGAAAAGTCGTCGCCAGACAGGCCGCCCCGCCAGGCTGGCAGGGCTGTCTGAAGGAATCGCAGAACCCGAAACAAGTACCGAAATTGGCACTTCCGACCGCTGGCGACGGCCGGAATGCGCGCCCGGGCACACGCCCGGGGACCCTCTGGCATGGCCAGGTGACCCGGAAAGCGCGAAGGAGCAAACCTGTTAATATACCCAACTTCGGTTTCCGGGGTGGCCCGCGCCATGCAGGTGCCCGGCGAAGCCGCCGCAGGCCCCGGGTTCCGGGCGGCAACTTCTCCCCGCGATCCCGATCAAAACTGCCGTTGCCGCGTGCCGCATTACCGGGCTCGGGCAGCCAGCCTGAAAGATTCCACGATCCCACGATCGCAATGCCGTCGATCCAGTCTTCTTCTCCGGGTGCGGGTGCCGCCGACGCATCCCAGGCCCCCGCCCGCGAGCGCATGAGCCGCGCCGAGTTGCGCGCCGCCGTGTCGCTGGCCAGCATCTTCGCCCTGCGCATGCTCGGCCTGTTCCTGATCCTGCCCGTCTTTGCCGAATACGCGCGCGGCCTGCCCGACGGGCACGACGCCCAGCGCGTGGGCCTGGCCATGGGCATCTACGGCCTGATGCAGGCCTTCCTGCACATCCCGCTGGGCTGGCTGTCCGACCGGATCGGGCGCAAGCCGGTGATGGTGGCGGGCCTGCTGCTGTTCATCGCCGGCGGCCTGGTGGCGGCTTTTTCCGACACGCTCAGCGGCATCATCGCCGGCCGCGCGCTGCAGGGCATGGGTGCGATCTCCGCGGCCATCACCGCCTGCATCGCCGACCTGACGCGCGAACGCCATCGCACCAAGGCGATGGCGATGGTGGGCGGCAGCATCGGCCTGACCTTTGCGCTGTCGCTGGTGATCGCCTCGCCGCTGCTGCACAGCATTGGCATGTCCGGCATTTTCGGGCTGATGTCGGTGCTGGGGGTGGTGGCGATCGGCGTGACGCTGTTCCTGGTGCCGACCCCGCCGCCGCCGCATCCGGTGCGCCTGCCGTTCCGCAAGGTGCTGCTCAACCCCGACCTGGTGCGCCTCAACGTGGGTGTGCTGGCGCTGCACGCATCGCAGGTGGCCATGTTCATGGTGGTGCCGGCCATGCTGGCCGATGCCGGCATGCCGCTGGACCAGCACTGGAAGGTCTACCTGCCGGTGGTGCTGGTGTCCTTTGTGCTGATGCTGGGCCCGATGATGGCGGCCGAGCGCTACGGCCGCGTGCGCCCGGTGCTGCTGGGCGCGGTCGCGCTGATGACCGCGGTGCAGCTGCTGTTTGCCACCGTGCACGGGCTGTGGACCATCGTCGGCGTATTGCTGCTCTTCTTTGTGGCCTTCAATGTGCTGGAGGCGATGCAGCCTTCGCTGGTGTCGCGCTATGCCGCGGCCGCGCGCGGCGCGGCGCTGGGCGTGTACAACACGACGCAGGCCCTGGGCCTGTTCCTGGGCGGGGCCGTGGGCGGCTGGCTGCTCAAGCACGAGGGCCGCAGCGCAGTGTTCGTCGGTTGCGCGGCGGTGTTGCTGCTGTGGCTTATAATCGCCTGGAGCATGAAGGCGCCGCCGGCGCGCGGGCAGGAAGCTGCACCCGCTACGGCCGCCTGAATCCGCAACTGAGTCCGCATCACTTCGTAAAGAATCTGGCCTGGAAAGGGCCTAGCATGATCGCGCCACCCGACGTCTGGCCGGGGGCGCGATGTTCGTTTACGTCATCGCCGTATCGCGTCACACTACAGTCCGCTTTACCGTCATCGTATTGCCACGCTTTTCAACACAGCGCGTGGCTTTTGGAGAATATTCACATGGCATCGGTCAACAAAGTCATTCTCGTCGGCAACCTCGGCGCAGATCCGGAAACCCGCTACATGCCCAGCGGCGACGCCGTGACCAACCTTCGCCTGGCGACCACCGACCGCTACAAGGACAAGCAGAGCGGCGAGATGAAGGAAGCCACCGAATGGCACCGCGTCTCGATGTTCGGCAAGCTTGCCGAGATCGCCGCGCAGTACCTGAAGAAGGGTTCGTCGGTCTATATCGAAGGCCGCATCCGCACCCGCAAGTGGCAGGACCAGTCCGGCCAGGACAAGTACTCGACCGAAATCGTTGCCGACCAGATGCAAATGCTGGGCGGGCGCCAAGGTGGCGGCGGTGGCGGTGACGAAGGCGGCTACGGTGGCGGCGCGGGCGGTGGCGGTGGCTACAGCCGCGAAGCATCGGGCGGCGGTGGCTACGGCGGCGGCCGCGGTGGTCAGGCGGGCGTCCAGGGTGGCGGCCAGGGCGGTGGCGCTGCGCGCCGTCCGCAGCAGCCGGCATCGAATGGTTTCGAGGATATGGACGACGATATTCCGTTCTGAGATGTTGTAACGGAATTCCGCGAAGAAGAACCCCGCCTTTGTGCGGGGATTTTTTTGGATTAGAAGCGCCGGAAAGTCGGGGGCTTCCGAGGTCATGCCGTTCAGTTGACCACCGTCGTTCCCGCCTGCGCGGGAATGACAGTAGCGTTTGATACCTTAACTGAACAGCATGAGAGCTTCCGAGGGCATCCCGTTCAGGGCGATGATGCGCCTGACCGCGATGCCCAGGCCTCGCGGCCTGTGATCATTCGACCTTGCCGTCGATGACCACCTCGCCGTCCTCCTTGGTGAACGGGCCTTGCTGGGGCGACGGCAGGATGTCGAGCACCAGTTCCGACGGGCGGCACAGACGCACGCCAAGCTCCGTCACGACGAACGGACGATTGATCAGGATGGGGTGGGCCAGCATGGCGTCGAGCAACTGGTCATCCGTCAGGGCCGGATCGCCCAGGCCGAGTTCCGCATAGGGGGTGCCCTTCTCGCGGGTGGCCTGGCGCACCGTCAGGCCGGCTTGCCGGATCATGTCCTGCAGGGCGGCACGATCCGGTGGGGCGCTCAGGTACTCGATGATCTGTGGCTCGATGCCCGCGTTGCGAATCATGGCCAGCGTGTTGCGGGAAGTGCCGCAAGCGGGGTTGTGGTAGATCGTGACAGACATGGTTCGGGTTCTCAGTTCGTCCTGGCTTCGTACCAATGGCGGGATCGGTTCACCACGCCGACAACCAGCAGCATGACGGGCACCTCGATCAGTACGCCGACCACCGTGGCCAGCGCGGCGCCGGATTGAAAGCCGAACAGGCTGATGGCGGTGGCGACCGCCAGCTCGAAGAAGTTGCTGGCACCAATCAGCGCCGAGGGGCCAGCCACGCAGTGGGCAACGCCGAAGCGGCGATTGAGGTAATAGGCGAGGCCGGAATTCAATATCACCTGAATCAGGATCGGGACGGCCAGCAGCAGAATGATCAGCGGTTGCTCGACAATGGCATTGCCCTGGAAGCCAAAGAGCAAGACCAGCGTGGCAAGAAGTGCCGTGATCGAATAAGGGCCGAGTGCACCCACCACGCGCCGATACGTTGCCTCGCCGTGCGCAAGCAATGCCCGGCGGATGATCTGGGCAATCAACACCGGAATGACGATATAGAGCGCGACAGACGTGATGAGGGTATCCCACGGCACGGTGATCGACGATAGCCCCAGCAGGAGTCCGACCACGGGTGCAAAGGCCACGACCATGATGGCGTCGTTGAGCGCCACTTGCGACAGCGTGAAATACGGATCGCCCTTGCAGAGCTGCGACCAGACGAAGACCATCGCGGTGCATGGCGCCGCTGCCAGCAGGATCAGGCCGGCGACATAGCTGTCGAGCTGGCCGGCCGGCAGCCACGCCGCGAAGACGTGCCGCACGAAGATCCAGCCGAGCAGTGCCATCGAGAACGGCTTCACGAGCCAGTTCACGAACAGCGTCACGCCGATGCCGCGCCAGTGGCCGGTGACCTGGCCCATCGCCCCGAAATCGATCTTGATCAGCATCGGGATGATCATGACCCAGATCAGCAGGCCGACCGGGATGTTCACCCGTGCCACCTCCATGGCGCCGATGGCGTGAAACACGCCGGGCAACGCCTGTCCGAGCAGGATGCCGGCGACGATGCAGAGCGCGACCCAGACAGTCAGGTAGCGTTCGAAAAACCCGATGGCGCTGCCTGGTGCTGCAACGGCGGCTTGCTGTGCCGTGCTCATTGCTTCAGCCCCGCAGGCGCTTCGCCGATGCTGCAGCGGGTCACAGGGGAGCACGGATTCCCGCCGCAGCAGTTCTCCGTGAGATAACCGAGCAGATCGTTCATGGTCTCGTAGCGGGCCGAGTAGAGGATCGACCGCCCATCCTGGCGGCTTGTGAGCAGCCCGGCGCGATGCAGTTCCTTGAGGTGAAAGGACAGCGACGAGGCTGGCATTTCCATCAGTTCAGCGATACGGCCGGCGGGCAGGCCGTCGGGGCCGGCTTGCACAAGCAGGCGAAAAACGGCCAGACGAATCGCATGGGCCAGGGCGGCGAGCGCGTCGAGCGCAGTGTTAGTTTCCATATTTCGAATATATTCGAAATATGGAAAGATCGCAACGATCTGCACCCCGTGACCTTGCCGGCACGCGGCGACCGCTGCAAGACTAGCCCGGCCGTTGTCCCATGGCGATTACGCCTGCTCCGCACAACGCCAACCCGACGCCGACGACGTCATTCCACGTCGGGGACACCTTGTCGACTGTCCACAGCCAGCCGAGCGCGGTCGCGATATAGACCGCTCCGTAAGTGGCATAGACCCGGCCGCTGGCCGTCGGATGCAGCGTCAGCAGCCAGACGAAAACGGCCAGGCTCAGCGCTGCCGGCAGGAGCAGCCAGCCGCTTCCCTTGCCCGTGAGCCAGAGTAGCGGCAGGTAGCATCCGACAAGCTCAGCGACCGCCGTAGCGAAGAACAATGCAAAAGTTCGCGCGAATCCCGTCCAGTCCATGGTCTTACCCGTCTGACTTCCTGAAACCGGCAGATTCTACGCGCCCAGGCCAGGCGCCTTCCGCGCAAAACGGCATGACCCGATGCGAACACATTCGCATCGGGTGGCCGCACAGCCGCAACGAGGCCGGGCATGCCGCCGCTGTGCGAGACCGCCTCGGCGCTGATCGTCGCGCACGGCGGGCAGGGCGACTATCCCTCAGGCAAGCACCGGAAACCCGGCCTCGCGCTCCCACTCGACGCAATTTCTGCCGTTGTTCTTGGCCACGTACAGCACGTTGTCCGCGCGTATCAGCAGCGCTTCGAGGTCTTCGCCGGGCCGCAGCGTGGCCACGCCAAAGCTTGCGGTCACGGTGTGCATGCCCGGCAGGACGTCCATGCTGGTCTGCTCCAGCGTCTGGCGCAGCCGCTCTGCCAGCTGCAGTGCCGCGTCGTGCGGGGTGTCGGGCAACAGCACGACAAATTCTTCGCCGCCCAGGCGCGCGGCGATATCGCGGCGGCGGATGCCCGCGGCAACGACGCGGCCGACCTGCGCCAGCACCGCGTCGCCGGCACTATGGCCGTAGTTGTCGTTGATGAACTTGAAGAAATCCAGGTCGCACAGCAGCACGCTCAGCTTCTCGCCGGCGCGCGGCGGAATCTGGTGCGCGGCCAGCGCCTCGAGGCTGCGGCGCGTGTGCAGCTGGGTCAGCGGGTCGGTATCGCGCTCATGCCGCAGCCCGTCGATCACGTCCTGCGCGGTGGCGGCCAGCAGTGCCAGCGCCAGCGTGAGCAGCAGCAAGGCCAGTGTGGCCTGCAGCCACAGCCAGTAGGCCGTGCGGGTCAGCACGTCAGCATCATGTGTCCCTACCGGGACAAGGGTCAGCACCGTGCGCGGCAGGAACTGCAGCGCGAACACCAGGAACACCCAGAACAGGACCCGGTCCACGGTGCGTCCCGTGCGCAGGCGGGCAAGCGGCGCAATGCCCAGCAGCAGGATCAGTGCGATGCCGACATTCAGGATGTAGATGCGGGCAACCAGGTTCGGCTGTACCAGGTCGAACCACGCCAGCATGCCGAACAGGATGAGCGGCAGCCCCACCACCGCGCAGCGATCGGGGCGCGCGCCGATGCGTGCCAGCATGCCGCGCAGCAACAGCACGCCGCTGCCCAGGTAGAACGCACCGGTGACGGTGGCGTTGCCGCCGCCATGGCGCGGCGGCCAGATGGTCTGCAGGCCGATCGCGATGGCGTACAGCAGGTAGCAGGCACCGACCTGCAGCAGGTAGTGCCGCGCGCGCTCATGGTTCCACGCCATCAGGAAGCAGAGCGAAAGCAGCAAGGCGATGGCGGGATTGACCAGGGCCAGGAAATGACCGGCATCGTGCAACACGGAGAGTCCCCTGTCGTTGTGGTTCTCTGGCGGGGATGGAGCCCGCATGCGAAGCGCCGTGAGCAGCGCGTGAGCCAGGGAACATGGCGAGCGGTTTGCGTCGGCGTGGGCGCTGGATCCCGCTGGCGACAAAGCCCGCAGGTCGCGGCCCGCTCAGAGACTGCGCGGCGCACGCTCGTAACAAAGTGTTTCTGTCCGGTCCCATTGTAGTCATGGGTGCCGTCAGAGGCTCCCCCCCGATGGGTGCCATCTGGCAAACAATTGTGAACAGCCTGGCCGCCGCCGCGTGCCTTGACTGCCGCATTCATCAAAACCGCAAGACCTGGCGGAGGCCAGATCTTCAGTATTTGTGACTAATCTGGTAGATGCTGCCGGATCCTCCGGCAGTTCGGTTTTCCCGTACGCAAGGAGATCACGATGAATACCAAGAAAGCGATGCCGGTGCTGTTGCTGGTGGCAAGCGTGCTGGCGGCGCCGTTCGCGATGGCGCAGGGCGGTGCCAGGTCCAGGCCGATGAAGGATTCCATGGCCGCCTCTGAGCCGGCGGCGCAGAACTCGCCCTATATGCAGGTGCAGCAATGGAAGAAGGGCGACCGGCTGCCCACCGAGTTCCGGGATCGCCAGTATGTGATCGACGACTACCAGCAGTACAGCCTGCCCGCGCCGCGCAAAGGCACGCGCTGGGTCGGGATTGGCGCCGAGTATTACCTGGTGGCGCCCAACGGCGTGATCCAGCAGGTGGGATCAGGCTCCTGAGCCAGCCGGCCGCGGCGTGGTCCGCAGGAAAACAAGAAAAACCGCCACGCCTGGGCGCCTGGCGGTTTTTTTGTGCAGGTTTCAGATACCCAGGATCTTTTTCGCTTCGAGCAGCGATTTCATCGCTTCGTCATGATTGCCGGCCTTGTGATAGGCCTCGCCGTCCGCGCGCAGCCTGGCGACCTTGGCAGCGTCTTCTGGCGACAGGGCTGGCCTGGTCGACAGCTTGGCGTCGATGGCCTTCATCTCATTGGGGCAGTTGTGGGCGAACGCCATGCCGGTGGCGCCGCACAGCAGCACTGCCGTAAGGATCGGAAAGAGTTTGCGCACGTTGGCCTCCACCTGGAGCAGTTGGAGTATTCAGCATAGTGCATCGCCTCCGCGCCGAAGCCTGGCCGGGAGGCGAATAAATGGCTGGTTGCGGCTGCACCGTAAATATTCCCCCATAAAGGGGTAAATGGCGATTATTTGTTTCTCTTTTGAACGGGCCATCGCGGGACATCGCCAGGCCGTCTCATCCGGAGTCCAACCATTATTCAACCATCTGGGCGAGACCATGCCCGGGCTTTGATGGCTGCGCCGGCGCCTCTCGCAGCGGCGCCACGAACGCTGACGGCAACTGGTCCCTGCCGGCGTCGCCTGCCGGCATTCGCGCGGCCTGGCGCGGCAGTCCGGGTTTTTCCATAAGCATTTTGCACGGCTTTTCTGCATTTAAACGGGTGTGTGAATCATTTGGCCTGGCGCGGAATTTCCCGGTTTTTTTCGGTGCGCTTCAATAATGAAACAGCCCATGCGAATGCACGATTTATCGAAGGCGACGCGATCTTTAGATTGGGTCTGCCCGGCATCGATCCGGGGATCCAGTTCAAAAAAGAATCCGGGGGGCTTTCATCATGCAACATATCGACCTGAAACGCGCAGCGATTCCGCTCGCCTGCTTCGCCATCCTGCTCGGCGGTTGCGGAGGCGGCGGCGGCGATGCCGCGCCGGCCAGCGCCGGGCCGTCGGCCAGCGTGCCCGGCCCTGCTGGCGCCAACGGCAAGACCATCCTGTCCGGCACCAATGCACCGACCGCTGACGTCGGCACAGATGGCGACTTCTACATCAATGTCTCGAGCTCGACGCTCTATGGCCCCAAGGCTGGCGGGGCCTGGCCTGCCGGCGTGTCGCTGATCGGCCCGCAGGGCGTGGCCGGTGCGCCTGGCGCCGTGCTGCTGCACGGCGCCGCCGATCCCGCTGCGGCGGACGGCGGGGTCGGCAGCTTCTACCTGAATACGACCACCAGCATGCTGTTCGGCCCGAAGACGGCGGACGGCTGGCCGGCCGGGATATCCGTGGTCGGACTGACGGGGCCGGTCGGCCCCGCGGGTCCCGCGGGGGCTGACGGGGTGCCAGGGCCGGCAGGGGAGAAGGGGGAAAAGGGCGATACCGGCGCGACGGGCGCGACGGGCGCGACGGGCGCGACGGGCGCAACGGGTGCAACGGGTGCAACGGGTGCAACGGGTGCAACGGGTGCAACGGGCGCAACGGGCGCAACGGGCGCAACGGGCGCAACAGGCGCAACAGGCGCAACAGGCGCAACAGGCGCAACAGGCGCAACAGGCGCAACAGGCGCAACAGGCGCGACGGGTGCAACCGGTGCTACGGGAGAAAAGGGCGACAAGGGAGATCCCGGCACGGGCGGAGCCGTCTACACCGCCAATTTCGCTGTCACCTCCCCGCCCGGCGGCAAGGGGACCTACGTCATGACCGGCTCGGGGCTGACGCAGCAGAGTTCCGATCCCTATTTCGGCGCGGTGATGCCCGTGGCCTGCGCCGGCGGCTTTACCCTGACGGCAATCCTGGCGGGCGCAGTGCCGGCCAACGCGGCATACACGGTGACGGCATACCGTGTCGCCAGCGGCACGGCGCTGGACAAGCTCGATTCGTCGCCGCTCACCGATGCGTCCCAATGCGGGCTCGACAACGCCGACCGGACCTGCTCGGCGCCGGCCACAACACCGGTGGCGGCCAACGACATCGTCCAGGTACAGGTCAGTGGCAACAACAGCTTCAACTGGAACGGCGGGCTGTATGTCAACCTGTATTGCAAGCCCTGAAACCGCGCCAGCTGGCGGCCGCAATGCCGCCGCCAGCCATAGCCCTCTGCCAGGGCTGCCAGCACAGCAGCGCTCCAGCCACTGACTGCGCCGTGGTTTTCCAGCACGCCCTCCAGTGTTATTTTGGAGGGCGTCGCTTTTTGTCCGCGCCGTCCCGTACCATCCCGCTCGCCCCAACGCCTTACCGGACCTGCCGCTGCGCATGGAAACCTCCGCCGAACACTATTCGCTGGCCCTGCTGTGCGCCGCCGTGCTGACCGTGACAGTGGTCGGCATCCACTACGAGGCGCTGCGGCTGCTGTCCGCGATGCACCCCCGGCGCTGGAGCGGGCGCGTCAATATCGGCGTGCTGATCGTCTGCATCATCGTGGTTCATTGCCTTGAGGCGCTGCTGTTCGCATTGGGTTTCTGGTTTGCCGACCAGGTGCTGGGCCTGGGCGGGCTGGCAGGCGTTGCCGCGCCGGGCGGCAAGACATCGGGTGTGCACGCGCAGCCAGGCGCGCTGGTCTATGCCTACTTTGCGCTGGAAACATTTACCACGCAGAGCCTGGGCGATATCGTCCCGGTGGGCGCCACCCGCCTGATCGCCAGTATCGAGCCGCTGGTCGGCCTGATCCTGATCGGCTGGTCCACCTCGTTCACCTACGTCATGATGCGCCGCGACTGGGAGCTGGAGCGGGACGAGGGAAGCGACCGCCGCCGCGGCTAGCGGCCCCGATGCGCTGGACAACGCCATCCAGGCCCGTCGCAGGCGGCACCGACACCGCAAATGCCGGAAATACCGATAGTGCCGGTAGTGTCAGGCAGGCCGTGAACGATTAAGCTGGCAGCCTTTGCATAAATTCATCGAGCCACAGGAGAGAAGTCAATCATGCCGAGCCGCCAGAGAACCCTGACCCGCATCGCCGCCATTGCCGCCCTGGCGCTGGCGTGCAGCGCCCATGCGCAGAAGCCGGACGGGGACAATGCTGCAGCCGCCGCCATCAACGAAGCGGTGCAGCAGGGCACCACCCCCTACCGCCCCGACCCGGCCGCGACGCCGGGCAGCATCCAGTCGGACGAATGCCGCGCCCTGGCGGCCCAGATCGCCGAGGCGCCCAAGCGCGAATACCGCGCCACCCAGCCAGCCATCGAGACCGCGCAGGGCCGCAAGGTCCCGGAACTGGAGCGTGACCGGCCGAAGAAATCGCTGCAGCAGGCGTACCGGGAGAAGTGCGCGCAATAAGCTGCGCGCGGCCGGTCACTCGGCCTCAACTGGCATTGCATGGCGGGCGGCACAACAGCCGCCCGTTGCCTTTTCTGCCTTCCCTTCCCCCGGCCGCTCCGTCCCGACTTTTCCCGGCGCAAACCGATCGCCAGGCACCCGTCCGGCGCATGGCTGCCCCATGGCGACGCATCCGCATGCCGCCAGGCATGGCTGTTTCACCATGCCGGGGAAAAACACATATGTTTCATGGTTATCCATGATGGAACAATTGTTGCTGTTTGCCTAGCATTCCGATGCGAAGGCGCATCGCGCGCACGCCACCCAAGGAGAGCCTGGTATGAAAGCAGCACAAGTCACCTGTCCGCGTAGTTCCCGGCGCCGCCGGCCCCTCGCGGTGCCGCTTGCCGTCGCCATGCTGGCCCTGCTTTCCCGGACGGCGGGTGCCGCCGACGTCGCGGCCAGCCCGACGCTCAGCAAGATCAAGTCCTCAGGCACGATCGCCATCGGCCATCGCACCTCGTCGATCCCGTTTTCGTATTACGACGCCAACCAGAAGGTGATCGGCTTCTCGCAGGACATCTGCGACCGCGTAGTCGATGCGGTGAAGCGCGAGGCCGGCGTAGCCGGCCTGCAGGTGCGCATGGTGCCGGTGACCTCGCAGAACCGGATCTCGCTGGTGCAGAACGGCACCGTGGACCTGGAATGCGGTGTCACCACCAACCTGAAGTCGCGTCAGCAACAGGTGGCGTTCTCGACCACCTTCTTTGTGGCGGGCACGCGCTTGCTGGTGAAGAAGGGCAGCCCGGTGCGCGACTTTGGCGACCTGTCAGGCAAGGCGGTGGTGACCAACGCCGGCACCACGTCCGAGCGCATCCTGCGCCGGCTCAACGACGAGAAGCAGGCCAACATCACCATCCAGAGCGCCAAGGACTATGGTGAGTCGTTCCTGATCCTGCAGTCGGGCCGGGTAGCGGCATTCATGATGGATGACGTGCTGCTGTCGGGCGCGCGCACGCTGGCGCCCGATCCCGCGGAATGGACGGTGGTGGGCACGCCGCAGTCGTTCGAGGCCTACGCGTTCATGATGCGCAAGGACGACCCCGGCTTCAAGCAGGTGGTCGACGGCGCCATCACCGGGCTGATCCGCAGCGGCGAGATCAACAAGCTTTATGCCAGATGGTTTGCAGCGCCGGTGCCGCCCAAGCAGGTGAACTTCGGGCTGCCGATGAGCGAGCCGTTGAAGAAGGCCTACGCCAACCCCAACGACGAGGCTTTCGATTAAGCGCGCCCGGCCGCCACGTAGGCGCCGGTGCGGTGCAGCTCGCCCTCGGCCTGCTCCAGTGCGCGGATCGCGCCCTTGCCCTTGCGCGCGAGCAACTGTTCGACCAGCGCCTCGACCATGGCCACGCCGGCGGTGATCGACGGGAAGAACGACGGGCTTTCCACCGAGAACAGCAGCGTGCAGTCCGCCGCCAGCGCGATCGGCGCCACCGTGCTGTCGGTCAGCGCGATCACCTTGCAGCCGCACTCGCGCGCGGCCGCGGCCACGCGGATGCTCTCCTGCGAATACGGGGCGAAGCTGACCACCACCACCGCGTCCTTGGGCGCGAGGCCGCGCAGCTCCATTTCCAGTGTGCCGGCATCGGCGCGGATCAGGTGCACGGAACTGCGGAACAGCCGGTAGACATAGTGGAAGGTGAACGCGATCGGAAAGCAGGAACGGAAGCCCGCCACATGCACGCAGGCCGCTTGCGACAGCAGCTCGGCGGCCTGCGGCAGCGTCTTTTCGTTGCTGGCGGCGATCAGGTCGAGGTTGTGGTGCTGCGCGTCCAGCATCTCGCCCAGCATGCGGCTGGCGCTGCTTTCACGCACCACCTTGCGCGCGCGGCGCGCGTACGGCTGGGTGCCGCCGCGCAGCGCGTCGACAAACAGTTCGCGCAGTCCCTGCCAGCCCTCGAAGCCCAGATGCTGCGACAGCCGCACCAGGGTGGCCGGCTGTACCCCGGCGCTGGCAGCGATCTTGCGCATCGACAGCACCGGCACGTCCTGCGGATGGTCGAGCAGGTAGCGCGCGCCGCCCTGGAACTGCGTGCTGAGGGAAGGAAAGCTGCTGCGCAGCAGCGCGAGCAGGGCCTCCAGGTCTTGCGGCAGCGCTTGTGGAGGGGGCAGCGCTTGCGCGGGGCTGTCGGTCGGCATGGGCACTCCGGATTCGGTGGTTGTAACGATTGTTGCACAGGGCGTCCGGATGCGCATCGATGCAGGTCGGAGCGGGCGGCCGGGTTGCCACTTAATTTGCGTTAACGTCCACCCTATGCCGAGCTGTATTCCGTGCCCGGATCGCCATGCCACTGTCTGATCGCCACAACTCCGGCGGCCCGACATCATATTTTCCTTACCCATTTGAAAGATCGTGACTTACACTCGGCGCCATAACACCGGAACTGGGTCGTCCGGAACATAATTAGTATCGGAGCGCGAGCATGGGACATAGAAGCCCTGCGGTGCGACACGGCAGACGGGTCAAGCTGTCGTTTCGGGTCTTTGGGGAAGTTGAGGCCGGCGGCATGCCATGCCGACGTAGGCGCCTGCGCGGCGTCAGGGCGGTGCTTGGCTTCACGCTGATCGAATTGATGATCACCGTGGCCATCGTGGCAATCCTTGCAGCGATTGCCTATCCCTCGTACATCAATCAAATCATCAAGGGCAGGCGCGCCGCGGCGCAAGCCAGCCTGTTGGACATCGCCCAGCGCCAGCAGCAGTACCTGCTAGATTCCAGAAGCTATACCACCAGTCTGGCGACACTTAACGTGACACCGTCAGCTGATGTTACGGCCTACTACACCATCAGCATCGCCGCACCTGCGGGATCCCCGCCAACCTTTACAGTTACTGCAACGCCCATAGCGGGCACCTCCCAGGCAAACGACGTCACCCTGAGTATCGACAACACAGGTGCCAAAGCGCCTGTGAACACCTGGTAGGTGCAGCCATGTCTACTGGTCATCTGCAGAATCGATCGGCGTACCTCGCTGAGATGCGGCCACAGAGGAGCAGAGCGGGATTTACTCTGCCGGAATTGCTGGTCGCCATTACCATCACCGGCATCCTGGCTGCGATGGCCGCCCCCTCGTTTGCCAGCTTGATTGCGTCGCAGCGCGCCAAGGCGGTAGCTTCGGAACTCTTTGCAACGTTGACAAGGGCGCGCAGCGAGGCAATCGCGCGCAATGCGGCAGTCACCTTGTCACCTAAAGCCGGGGACTGGAAAAACGGCTGGCAGATCCTTGATCCGGCCAATGCGGCCAATGCACTGGATGATCGCGGCAGCACGACTGGTGCTGGCATTAGCGGTCCCGCGAATGTTGTCTACCGGCCGTCGGGACGACTCCAGGCAGGCGCTGCGCCATCGTTTCTCGTTACTGCGACCTCCGGTTCGACCACTACGTATCAGTGCGTGTCGGTCGATCTGAGCGGTCGTCCTTATATGCTGGCAGCCTCATCATGCTGACTTCCGCGCGGCGTATACATCGGCACCGGCGCGGATTTTCCCTGCTGGAGGTACTGGTAGCCATCGTTATCCTGACCTTCGGCTTGCTGGGCACTGCAGCCTTGCTGGCCAAGGTCTACCTCGCAGAAATTGAGTCCTACCAGCGAACGCAGGCGACGTTGCTGCTACAGGACATGGCCGAGCGAATCAGCGCCAACCGCACGCTGGCTTCGACTTACGTTACTGCCAGTGCGATTGGCACGGGGGATAACCAACCTATTTCCTGTGCCGCCCTTGCGGCCGGATCCGCTCGCGATATTTGCGAATGGAGCAATACGCTGAAGGGGGCGGCTGAGCAAAAATCTGCACCGAATGCATCTGCAGTGAATGTGGGTGCAATGCTGGGTGCGCGCGGCTGTATCACGCAGCTACAGGCGCCCGATCCCACCCCGGGGACCTGTACGCCGGGGATTTATCAAGTCGCAGTTGCCTGGCAGGGAGTTCACCATACCGCGGCGCCTGCCATCAGCTGTGCCCAAGGAAAGTATGGTACCGATGACGCCTATCGCCGCGTCATCGCCGCGCAGGTATTCATTGGGCAGCCTGCTTGTTTCTGATCTCCTGGCGTTATCGTCATGATTCCGGATTGATGTCAATATGAAAGTCGACCGCAGAACCGCGCAGGGCGGCTATACGATCATCGAATTGATGGTGGCGATCACACTTGGCCTGCTGATCATCGCCGCACTAACAACGATCTTTGTCAACAACAGCCAGACACGCGACGAAATCGAGCGCGCCAATGAGCAGACCGAGAATGGTCGCTACGCCATCCAATTGCTCACCGACGAACTGCGCAATGCCGGCTACCTTGCGGAGTTCAATCCGGCCTTGTTGTCGCTGCCGGCCACAACCCCAGATCCCTGCGCCACTGCACTGACCGATCTGAAAACGGCTTTGCCGATCGCCGTTCAAGGCAATGACAATGCTGCAAGCATCCCAACTTGCCTGAGCGACGTTAAGGCGGGGACGGATATCGTTGTGGTCCGCCGCGCCAGTGCCTGCGCGGTCGGTGCCACCGACTGCGATCCCTTGATCACCGGTGCTCCATATTTCCAGGCATCGGGTTGCACCAGTCCGGCAGAACTCTCGTCCCCTAATGTAGCCAACTACTATGGGCTCGATGTCGATACCACAAAGCTGACGTTGCACCAGAAGAACTGCAATCCGCCGACAACGCCGGGAACCCTGGCTCCCTTGCATCAGTACCGCACGCACATCTATTTCATCGCCAACAATGACCAGAATGGCGATGGCATTCCCACGCTGAAGCGTGCAGAACTTGGGGCCTCCGGTTTTACCACCGTACCGCTGGTCGAGGGTATCGAGAACATGCAGATTGAGTATGGCATCGAGACTGCGACTCCGACCACGGGCGTGGCGAGCGTCTTTACGGCCGATCCGGCCAGCTATGGCGGTTGCGCGGGAGCAGTCTGCGTCGGTTACTGGCGCAATATCGTCTCGGCGAAGATCCATCTGCTGGCGCGCAACAAGAAGCAGACCATGGGCTACACCGACGGCAAGGTCAAGACCTTCGCCATGGGCCTGAACGCCGATGGCACCGCCAACACGATCGGCCCCTTCAACGATGCCTACAGGCGTCATGTCTACACCTCCCTTGTCCGCGTAAATAACACCGCCGGCAGGAATACGCCATGAGATCAATGACATTCCGCCAGCGCGGCGCCACCTTGCTGGTGGGCATGATCATGCTGCTCCTGATCACGCTGCTGGCCATCACTTCGTTCAAGATGGCCAAGGGCAATCTGCAGGCTGCTGGCAACGCCCAGCAGAGGGACCAGGCAATCTCGGCCGCTCAGGGGGCAATTGAGCAGACTATCAGCAGCACTCAGTTCACGAGCACGCCTGCGAATGCCATACCCAATCCGTGCGGCAATGTGGCAAATACAAGCTGTGTCGATGTGAACGGCGATGGCGTTACCGATGTGACGGTGGCCGTCACATCGAAATGTGTGTCAGCCCAAGTCATACCGGCCGCAGCCCTCGACTTCACGAAAGCCGACGATGCCGGATGCCTGTTGGGCGCGGGCCAGGATTTTGGCGTGGAGGGTGGCGCTTCCAACAATTCGCTTTGTGCGAACACTTTGTGGGATGTCCAGGCAGTCGCTACGGATACCCTGGGCAATGCGCAAGCAACAATCAACCAGGGCGCTGCCGTCAGGGTTCCAGCGACCACTGTCTGTCCTTAAAATCGCGAGGGAAATTGCCGTGGCCTATCCTGCTGCTTCAATCTCAAGATGTATTGCGCTGCTTGTTACCTGCACCCTTGCGGCTATGCCGCTGCGCGGTATGGCCGACGATATCGACATTTTTATCGGCGCAGCCGGCAGGGCTGACGCGCCCAACATCATGGTGCTCCTTGACAACGGTCCCAACTGGAGTCGCAATTCTCAGGGGTGGGATAACAGCCAGCGCCAGGGGCAGTCCGAAGTTAAGGCACTGAGCAATGCACTGAACACAGTCACTGCGACGAATCCGGCGAATATCGGATTGGCATTGCTCACGGATAATGTGGGAGCTACGACGAACGGCACGACAAGCATTGCCGGCGGCGGATATGTCCGGTTCGGTGCGCGTGATATGTCTAATGCGACAAATCGAACTGCTTTTCAGAGCATTCTGACGTATATCGGAAATAACGTAACCTCGTCCACCGAGAAAGTGGGTGGCATGGCCCACAAGGACGAATCAGCCGGGCTGTATGAGCTCTACAAATATTTCTCCGGGCTCGCCCCTTTCAGTGGGGCATATCTTCCGAACAGTTCATACCCGAATGTCAATGCCGATGCCTCCAACAATACAACGGCAGCATATTCCGCATATGGGCAGGGTCTGAGATCCGGTTTTGCGATCAATAATGGGATATACCAGAGCCCGATCAACTCTGCCAATCCATGCGCGAAGAATTTCATCATTTATATCGTAAATAATGCAAACAACACCGGTTCGTCAGGTCTGCAGACCTACGAACCAAGTGTTGCCACCGTCGGAAAGGCCCTGCCGTCGCCAACGAGCAGCATCGACACCTGGACCGATGAGTGGACCCTGTTCCTCCGCAACAGGGGAGCAGTCGTGCCGGGCGGCGGTAATGGTTCGATCATCACATACGTGATCGACGTGTACCACGATCAGAATAATGCTGCCTACTCCAACTCCCTGATCAGTGCAGCAGATAAAGGTGGCGGCAAGTATCTTCATGCAGATGGCCAGACCGACATAGAGACAAAACTTAAGCTCATCCTGGCCGAGATCCAGGGAGTCAACTCCACTTTCGCTTCAGCCAGTCTCCCGGTCAATACTACCAATCGCGCCCAGGACAAGAACCAGGTGTTCATTCCCATGTTCCGACCGGATGCGGCGACCAAGCCGCGTTGGATGGGGAATCTGAAACAGTACCAACTGATCAACAATGGCAATTCGGTTGCCCTTGGTGACAGCTCTATTCCGGCCCAGTTAGCCGTAAATCCCTTAACCGGGTATCCCACTGACTGTGCTGTCAGCTACTGGACGACGGACTCGCAACAGTATTGGTCAACCGTATCCGAGGACGTCTCACCAAAGGGGAATTGCACTACAGCATCTCAGTTCTCGGACGCACCCGACGGCCCGTTTGTTGAGAAAGGTGGAGTCGCCGAGGTCGTTCGCAAGGGCAATGCCCCAGCCACTACCAATGCGACGCCGACCTGGACGGTCAATCGACAAATCTATACACAATCCGGTGGCAATTTGGTTACATTCAGCACGAGTACGTCCGGGCTCTCGCAATCGCTGGTGAATTTCGTACTTGGCAACGACGTCAATGATGAGAATAACAATGGCAGCGTGACAGATACACGGCCGTCGCTCCACGGCGATGCCATTCATTCAAGGCCCCTGCCGATTGACTATGGCAGCACGCTTGGGGTCACTGCTTACTATGGCTCGAACGACGGCATGCTGCGTGCTGTAGACTCGGCTACCGGAGCCGAGCGCTGGGCGTTCATTGCACCCGAGTTCTTTGGGAAGTTTCAACGGCTGATGGACAACAGCCCGCTGATCAATTACCCGACCACGCCGGCAGGTGTTACACCGACACCCATCCCGAAGGACTATTTCTTTGACGGCTCGATTGGTGTCTATCAGTCCGCCGACAATTCCAAGGTCTGGATTTACCCGACCATGCGCCGTGGCGGGCGGATGCTGTATGCGCTCGATGTCACCAAGCCTGCTTCGCCGGTAATTATGTGGAAGGCGGGTTGCCCGAACCCCACGGACAACAGCAACTGCGTAGCTCCTGTCAGCGGGGATGATTTCACTGGAATTGGCCAGACGTGGTCGATGCCAAAGGTGGTACCGACCGTACTTGGCTATTCGAGTCCTGTCCTGATCGTCGGCGGTGGATACGATGGCTGCGAGGACGCGAATCAGGCGGTACCAAATTGCACCAGTCCAAAGGGCGCACTCGTTTATATACTGGACGCTAAGACCGGGGCAGTGATCAAATCGTTCAAGACGCTGCGCAGCGTAGTCGCAGATGTATCGCTTGTCGCAGTTGCCACTGCCGGCGTGGTCGACCATGCGTACGCCGTCGACACAGGTGGGAACATCTATCGCATTGATTTCGCATCCAACACCAGCAACTGGGTCATGAACCGGGTCGCCTACACGAACGGTTCCGGCCGCAAGTTCTTGTTTGCGCCAGCGCTTCTGCCGGCACCCGGGGGCAAGGTGTACCTTGCCCTTGGTAGTGGTGATCGCGAGCACCCGTTACAGAGCCAATACCCCTTCACCGATGTCACTAATCGCTTTTACGTGTATCTGGACGATACTGCCAGCATCACTGCAACCAACCTCGATGATGCCAGTGCCATGAAAGATTTCACGAATGGTACGAGTTGCAGCGTTACTGGCGTCCTGCCCGGATCCGGTAGCAAGGGCTGGTTCATGAATCTGAACCAGAACGGACAAGGGGAACAGACCGTGACCTCGGCGCTTATCGCCGCCGGCATGGTTACGTTCAGCACCAATCGCCCCATACCGCCCAGCGCCGGTAGCTGCTCAACCATGCTTGGTGAGGCAAGGGGATACTGGGTCAACCTGTTTAATGGGTCGGGCGCCATCGGCGTAACGGGTTCCTGTGGAGGCGACAGGTCCGCGACGTTTGTTGGCGGCGGACTACCTCCTTCGCCAATGTTCGGCACAGTGCCGATCGACGGACAGGCGACAACGGTGGTCATCGGGGCTGTACAGCGCGAAGGCGGCGCCAGTTCGCCCATTTCACCGCAACGGGTCACACCAACTATTGTTCCGAAGCGCAAGGTCGTTTACTGGAAATCCAACGGTACCAACTGAAGGCGTGCGTCGCCGGCGGCGCACGTACCGGTATACGCAGCCTGACAGGAAATAGCGGTCCCAAAGGGCGGGCGGCTGGCGGTATGCCGCCGCCGCTGCCACAATGCGACTTTGCGGCCCTGCCGTCCTTATCGCCACCCCGGATTGCAGTCGGATGCGGCGACTGTACCTTCCCGTGACCCTTCGACTTCTCATCTCACTCGTGCTGTTGTGGGACGCCGCCTCGGCAACAGGAGCGACCGTCAGCCATCACACTGGCAGAGCCTCCAGCCAGGATCAGGTTCCGGCTTCCGCCGCGCAGGCTGCAAGACCAGACCGCTCGGAGCAGTACGCCTTACGTCCGAGCTACGACGGGCAGGGAGCAACCAGTTTTGGCCTGAGGCTCAGGCCGGGTGGTGCTACGCGCGAGGACGCAGGCGGCGCGTATGACAGGCTCGGCCGTCCTGGCTTGCCTGCGCCGGGCAGATAGCCCCGACGCGGTGCACACGTCGGCTTTCCGGTACCCTTGCCTTCACCCCCAAGCCGAGAAGCCCCCATGCCCGCCAGCCCGAGCCCCCATCCGTCCAACCTGACACGGCCCCAGGCCCGCGACACCGTCCGCCACCTGCGCGCCTCGCGCATCCGCGAAGTCGCCAATGCCGGCATCGGCCTGCCCGATGTGCTCCCGTTCTGGTTCGGCGAATCCGACCAGGCCACGCCGGACTTTATCCGCGATGCGGCGGCGCAGGCGCTGGCAAACGGGGCAACGTTCTATACCCACAATCTTGGCATTGCCCCGCTGCGCAGCGCGCTGGCGGACTATGCAGGCGCCTTGCACGGCGCCACGCGCATGGAAAATGTCGCGGTTACCAGCGCCGGCGTGAATGGCCTGATGCTTGCGGCGCAGCTTGTGACCGGTCCGGGCGACCGCGTTGTGGCGGTGACGCCGTTGTGGCCGAATCTGGTCGAGATTCCAAAGATCCTCGGTGCGGCGGTGGAAACCGTATCGCTGGATTACGGCCCGCACGGCTGGACGCTCGATGTCGGCAAGCTGCTGGCGGCGCTTACACCCGGCACGCGCGCGCTGATGGTCAACTCGCCCAACAACCCGACCGGCTGGGTGATGCCGCGCGCCGCGCAGCAGGCCGTGCTGGATCATTGCCGCCGCCACGGCATCTGGATCATTGCCGACGAGGTCTACGAACGCCTCTATTACGGCGATGAAGCGGGCGGTGGCGAGCGCCGCACCGCGCCGTCCTTTCTCGATATTGCTTCGCGCGACGAGCGCGTCATCCACGTCAACTCTTTCTCCAAGGCCTGGCTGATGACGGGCTGGCGGCTTGGGTGGATGGTGTTGCCGGCGTCGATGACAGACGATCTCGGCAAGCTGATCGAGTACAACACCTCGTGCGCGCCGTCGTTCGTGCAGGAAGCGGGCGTGGTGGCGGTGCGCGAGGGTGAGCCGTTCACGCGCGCGCTGGTGCAGCGGCTGCGCGCGGCACGTGATCACCTCGTTGGCGCGTTGTCCGCGCTGCCCGGTGTCGACGCGCATGCACCGGAAGGGGCTATGTACGTGTTCTTCCGCCTGCCGGGCGCGGGCGACAGCCTCGCGCTGTGCAAGCAGCTGGTGCGCGAAGCGCGGCTCGGGCTGGCGCCCGGCAGCGCGTTCGGTGCCGAGGGAGAGGGCTTCGTGCGCTGGTGCTATGCCTGCGATCCGGCGCGGCTGGATGAGGGGGTGCGGCGCCTGCGCGAGTTCATTGGCCGCTGACCTGCTGGTCTTCCTGCCACCACCCCCCACCGAGCGCCTGCAACAGCGCGGCTGAATCCGCCAGCCGGTTCGCGGTTGCCTGCGAGAGATCCAGCGAGGCCTGCCGCGATTGCCGCTCTGCATCGAGCACCGTCAGCTGGCTGACGCCGCCCAGCCGGTACTGCTCTGACGCGATAGCCAGCGTCGCCCGCGCCTGGCGCGCATTGTCGGCGCGGGCGCGCAGCGTGGCGGCGTCGGCTTCCAGTGCGCGCAGGGCGTCGGCAACGTTGTGCAGGCCCTGCAGGACGGCCTGCTGGTAGGCCGCCAGCGATTGCTCGTAGGCGGCTTCGGCCGCGCGCTTGCGCGCCAGCAGTTCGCCGCCATGGAACACCGGTTGCACCAGTCCTGCTGCAAGGCTCCAGACGTTGAGCCTGTTGAACAGGTCGCGCGCCGCGGTGGCCTGCGTGCCGCCGCTGGCGCTCAGCGTGATCTGCGGATACAGGTTGGCGGTGGCCACGCCGATATTGGCCGATGCCTGGTGCAGCAGCGCCTCGGCCGCGCGGATGTCGGGGCGGCGCCGTGCGAGCGTGGATGGCAGGCTGACCGGCAATGTGCCGGGCAGCTGCAGGTCTTCCAGGCGGAACTCGGGCAGCGCGGCAGCGGCGGGAGACTTCCCGACGTAGACGGCAAGCTGGTGCCGCGTGGCTTCGATCTGCTGTTGCAGCCCCGGGACCAGCGCCTGTGTCTGCGCCAGCTCGGAGCGCTGGCGCTGCACGTCGACCTGCGCCACGCCCCCGGCGCGCAGGCGTTCTTCGGCAATGCCGAGCTGCCGCCGCTGCGATTCGGCGATGGCCACCGTATCGGCCAGCTGGGCGCGCAATCTCGCTTCGCGGATCGCCGCAGTGGCTACGTTGGCGGCCAGCGAGAGGCGGGCGGCTTCGAATTCATAGCGCTGGTAGTCGACTGCAGCCTGCAGCCCTTCCAGCTCGCGCCGCTGGCCGCCGAACAGGTCCAGCACGTATGAGATCTGCACGGTGGCGCCATACAGCGTGAACGGGCCGGGGCTGGGAATGGCATTGATGCCGAGCGACTGGAAATCGACCTGCTGGCGCGTGGTGTTAAGTTTGGCGTCCACCGTCGGCCAGTGCGTGGCGCCGGTGCGCGCGGAGAGGTTCTCCTGGGCCTCGCGCAGCCTGGCGCGCGCCTGCGCGAGCGTGGGGCTGTCGGCCAGGGCGGCGCGGATGGTCTGGTCGAGCGCGGGGCTGCGGAACAGCGTCCACCACTGCGCGGGCACGTCGGCGCCGCTGGCCAGCACCTGCGCCTGTCCGTGCGGCAGGTCGCCCGGCATCTCGCTGGCCACTGTCGTTTGCGGTTGCGGGCCGGCCACATAGCCTGCATCGGCAGGCGCCTGCGGCGAGCGGAAGTCGGGGCCAACTGCACAGCCGGCCAGCAGCGCGGCAAACGCCGCTGCGGTTATCGTGGGGGAGCGGAACGGATCCATCGCAGGCTCCTTCAATCCAGCGTGCGGCGGTAGAAGCGCACCGCGATGGCCATCACCACCACGATGAACAGCGCCATCGGCCACACATTGGGCCATAGTTCGACCCAGCCGTTGCCCTTGAGCAGGATGCCGCGCACCATGCGGTGGAAATACGTCATCGGCAGGATGTTGCCGATGCCCTGCGCCCACCCCGGCATGCCGGCGAACGGGAACATGAAGCCGGACAGCAGGATATTGGGCAGGAAGTAGAAAAACGTGAGCTGCATCGCCTGCAGCTGGTTCTGCGCCAGCGACGACAGGGTGATGCCCACCGTCAGGTTGGCCGCGATGAACAGCAGCGCGGCCAGGTACACCGCCAGCACCGAGCCGACGAACGGCACGCTGAAGATCCAGCGCGCGGCCAGCAGCACGATGGTCGACTGGATCAGCCCGATAAAGATATAGGGCACGATCTTGCCGGTCATTACCTCGAGCGGCCGCACCGGCGTGGCCAGCAGGTTTTCCATGGTGCCGCGCTCGCGTTCGCGCGTCATCGCCAGGCCGGTCATCATCACCATCGTCATTGTCAGGATCACGCCCATCAGGCCGGGAATGATGTTGTACTGCGTGATGCCTTCCGGGTTGTAGAGCCGCTGCACCTGCACGTCGAAGGGCGGCTTGCCGCCGGCAAGCGGCGCCAACGGTCCCTTCAGGTCATGCGTGGCCACGCTGTAGGGCAGCTGCGGCAGCGCGGCGATGGCCTGGCCGGTGGCCGAGGGGTCAGTGGCGTCGGCCTCGACCAGCAGGGCGGGCCGTTCGCCGCGCAGCAGCCGGCGCGTGAAGTCGGGCGGGATGGTCAGCACGAATTGCACCTCGCCCTTCATCAGCGCCTCGCGCCCGGCCTGCTCGTCCGGCAGCGTGCCGACCAGCTTGAAGTAGGTCGATTGCTCCATGCTGGCGATGAAGGAGCGCGTGAATTCGCTCTGGTCGGCAGCAATCACCGCGGTCGGCAGATGACGCGGATCGGTATTGATGGCAAAGCCGAACAGCAGCAGCTGCATGATGGGCAGCCCGACGATCATGCCGAAGGTGACGCGGTCGCGCCGCAGTTGCAGGAACTCCTTGAGCACGATGCTCCACCAGCGCTGCAGCGAGAAGTGCTGTCGCGCGGCCGTCATGACGCCTCCCTGGCCTTGCGGGCCGCCATGTTGTCTTCGGCCCCGCTCATCATGTGGATGAACACGTCTTCCAGGCTGGTCTGGGTCTGTTCGACGCGACGGCCCGGCCCGGCCAGCCGCGCGAGCGTATCGGCCAGTGCCTGCGCATCGCGCCCGGTCACATGCAGCGCGGTGCCGAAGGCCACGGTCTGCTCCACGCCCGGCGCGCCTTGCAGTTGCTCGGAGAGCGCGGCGAGGTCGTCGCCTTCCACGCTCCAGGTCGACAGGTGCTGCCTGGCCACCACTTCATCCGCGGTGCCCTGCGCCAGCAGCTTGCCGTAGGCGATATAGGCCAGCTTGTGGCAGCGCTCGGCCTCGTCCATGTAGTGCGTGCTGACCAGCACCGAGATGCCGCGCGCGGCCAGCTGGTGCAGCTGCTCCCAGAAGTCGCGCCGGGCCTTGGGGTCCACGCCGGCGGTGGGTTCGTCGAGCAGCAGCAGTTCGGGCTCGTGCAGCAGGCAGGCCGCCAGCGCCAGCCGCTGCTTCCAGCCGCCCGACAGCGCGCCGGCCAGCTGCGCCGAGCGCGTGGCCAGGCCCAGGCCTTCCAGCGCGCGGTCGACGGCCTCGCGCCGGTTCGGCATGCCGTAGACGCGCGCGACGAAGTCCAGGTTCTCGCGGATCGACAGGTCGTCCCAGTAAGAGAACTTCTGCGTCATATAGCCGACGCGGCGCTTGATCTCGTCGGACTCGCTCAGGATGTCGTAGCCCAGGCAGGTGCCCTGGCCGGAATCCGGCGTCAGCAGCCCGCACATCATGCGGATCGAGGTGGTCTTGCCGCTGCCGTTGGGACCCAGGAAGCCGAAGATCTCGCCGCGCGCGACCTGCATGCTGAGATCGTTGACCACGTGCTTGTCGCCGAAGTGCTTGTTCAGGCCGCGCACGTCGATGGCGAGTTCGCCAGCGCCGCCGTTCGCTCTGGTGTTCATTTCCGCGCCACCTCGACAGGCTGGCCCGGGCGAAGCTTGGGCGCATCGGCCGCGGACGGGCGCGCTTCGACCAGGAACACCAGCTTGCGGCGGGTCTCGTTGCTGTAGATCACCGGCGGCGTGTACTCGGCCTCGTTGGCGACATAGCTGATGGTGGCCGCCACCGGCGCGGCGCAGCCGTCGCAGCGTACCTGCACGGCCTGGCCGTTGCGCAGCGCGCCGACCAACGTCTCGGGCACGTAGAAGCGCACCTTGACGTTGCCCGGCGGCAGCATGCGTACCACCGGGCTGCCGGCGGGCACCCACTCGCCGAGGCGGTAGGGCGTGTCGTAGACCAGCCCCGCCTGCGTCGTGGCCACGGTCTTGCGCGACAGCTTCCACTCGGCTTGCGCCAGCGCGGCGCGCGCGGCGGCCACCTGCGCGGCCTGCGCGGCTTGCTGTGCATCGCGGCCCGGCAGCCGCGCCACGTCGATATTGCGCTGCAGCTCGCGCACGCGCGCGGCGTCGGCGCTGGCTTGCGCGCGCGATTCGTCCAGCTGCGCCTGCGCGATGCCGCCGATCTCGAACTGGCGCTGGTCGCGCCGCAAGGCCACGGCACTGCGCTGCGCCTGGGCCTGCGCCTGCGCCAGCTGGGCGCGGCTGACCTCGACTTCGACCGGGCGCTTGCCGGTTTTCAGGTCCTGCAACTGCGCAACGGCCGCGCGCAGCTGGTCTTCAGCCTGCTGCCGCGCGGCGCGCTCGTCGTCGGATTCCAGCGCGAACAGCGCGGCGCCCTGCGTGACCTGCTGGCCGCGTTGCACCGAGAGCGTGTCGAGGCGGCCGGCGAAGGGCGAGGCCACGCTGACGAATTCGCCTTCGACATAGCCTTGCCAGGTATCGGTGCGCTCCGGGCTGCAGCCCGACAGCAGCAGCGCGGCAATGGATGCGGCCAGCAGCAGGCGCATGGGTCTTGCGTCGTTCATGGTGACTCCGGGGAATTCTTGGCCTTGCGGCCGCGCGTGGCGGGGGCTGGTGCCAGCCCCTGCGTCAGCAGTGCCGACACGTGGCGCACCAGCGCCTCGGTATCGACCGCTTCGGCGCCGGGCAGCTGGCGCCAGATATGCGTGGTGGCCAGCGGCAGCAGCGTCAGGCCGACCAGCGATGGCATCACCAGCGCGGGCTCGAGCTGCGGGTTGAGCTTGCCCGCCGCGATCGCGGCGGCCAGCGGTGCGCTCAGCGCGCCGGCGCGCTGCAGTGCAAAGCGGCCCAGCACGCGCTCGCGCAGGGTGCCGTCGTCGCTGGCGACTTCGCGGATCCACAGCCCGGGAAACCATGGCGTGGCCGCCGCGGCGCGGATCAGCCGCCCGGCGATGCCGACCAGCATTGCGATCGGCTCGGTATCGCCCGCGGCCGCGGTGAAGACCCCGCCGATCAGCGGCTGCAGCTTTTCCTCGACGACGGCGTCGAGCAGCAACTCGCGGTCGCTGAAGTAGTAGTGGACCAGCGCCGGGGTCACGCCGGCCTGGGTGGCAATGGCCTTGACCGGCGTGCCGGCTACGCCGTGGCGCGAGAACAGCCCGGTGGCCGCGTCGAGGATGCGCTCGCGCTGGCCGGGCTGGCCGGCCTCGGGGCGACCAGGGCGGCCGGGGCTGCGGCGCGGCGAAGGTCTGGGCTTGGCGGGTTGGCGCGGCATGTGACGGCACGATGCGGAACGGGTTGCTTCAATATTAATTTTTGCATTAATTAATTCAAGCCCGGTTACAACTCGGCACCTGGGGCACGCGAGCCAGGGCGACATGAGCGGTGGACATGTCATGTGGGCTTGGCTATGCTGCGGGCGCCGAAGCGCACCCTTGCCCGCACATCCTCACTCAACCCGTTTCCGATGCTGTTCTCGCCACTTTTTGCCGCGCCAAGGCGCGGCCTGTTCCGTTTCCGCCGCGCGCTGGCCGTGCTGGCCTGCGGCACATGCCTGCCCGCGCTGGCACAGCAGGCGGAGCCGGAACAGGCGGCCGCCGTGGCCGAAAGCCCGTTTGCGATCCACGGCCAGAGCACGTACATCTGGCAGCGTAAGCCGGCCTTTAACGCCGCCTATTCCGGCCCCAACAGCCTGGGTGCTGAACGTGCCAAGAGCTATTCGTTCAGCACGACGCTGGACCTGGGTGTGAAGCTCTGGCGCGGCGCCGAATTCCATTTCAACCCGGAAGTCACACAGGGCGTGCCGTTCTCCGGGCTGCACGGCATGGGCGGGCTGACCAATGGCGAACTGGCCAAGGTGTCCAGCACCAACCCGGTGTTCTACCGGGCGCGCGCTTTCCTGCGGCAAAACTGGAACATGGGCGGCGGCAGCGAGACGCTGGAAGAAGACTTCAACCAATTCGCGCGCACGGTCGACCGGCAGCGCGTAGTGCTGACCGCGGGCAATTTCAGCGTGCTGGATGTGTTCGACCAGAACGAGTTCGGCTCGGACCCACGCACGCAGTTCATGAACTGGTCGTTCATGACGCATGGCGCGTTCGACTATCCGGCCGATGCGCGCGGCTATAACTGGGGCTTGTCGCTGGAGTACATCGGCGACGGCTGGTCGGCGCGCATCGGGCGCTTCCTGCAGCCGCTGGAGTCCAACGGGCTGGAGCTCGACACCCGCATGTTCGAGCACTACGGCGACATCATCGAGGTGGAAAAGCGCTACCAGCTGGCCGGCCGGCCCGGCACCGCGCGCCTGCTGTGGTTCCGCAACAAGGCGCGCATGGGCGTGTTCAGCGATGCCATCGGCTTCGGCATCGCCAACAACACCGCGCCGGATGTGGCCGACGTGCGGCGCGAGCACGTCAAGAGCGGCGTGGGCGTGACGCTGCTGCAGCAGGTCACGGATTCACTGGGGATGTTCGCGCGTGCGAACCTGTCCGACGACAAGACCGAGACCTACGCCTTTACCGAGATCGGCCGGCAGGTGTCGGTGGGCGGCGTGCTCAAGGGCGATGCGTGGGGCCGGGCGCGCGATGCGCTGGGCGTGGCGGTGGCGGTCAATATGCTGGGGCCCAACCACCGCAACTACCTGGCTGCGGGCGGGCAGGGCGCATTCCTGGGTGACGGCGCGCTGCGCTATGGGCCCGAGCAGGTGCTGGAGATCTACTACAGCTTCCAGCCGGTGAAGTACCTGAGCATCAGCCCGGACTTCCAGTATGTGCGCAACCCCGGCTACAACCGCGACCGCGGGCCGGCGAAGTTCTACGGGGTGCGGTTTCACGGGGAGTTTTGAGTCCGGAGGACCGGGCATCGGTATCAGGCGATACCAACTGAATTCCCCCATGACGGCTCCCTCTCCCGCAGGCGGGAGAGGGGAGCAAACCGGCAGCCGTTTGAAACCCTTACTGTCGCGCGTTGCGCTTGTTATCCGGCCAAGCCGTATTGAAGTTGGTCCGGAACGGATTGATATCCAACCCACCCCTACGCGTATAGCGCGCATACACCGCCAGCTTGACCGGCTTGCACTGGCGCATCACGTCCATGAAGATCCGCTCCACGCACTGCTCATGGAACTCGTTGTGGTTGCGGAACGAGATCAGGTACTTGAGCAGCCCTTCCTGGTTGATCGGCGCGCCCACGTAGCGGATCTGCACGCTGCCCCAGTCCGGCTGGCCGGTGACCAGGCAGTTGGACTTGAGCAGGTGCGACACCAGCGTTTCTTCCACCGGGGTTTCTTCCTGATCGGCGCTGAGCAGCTCCGGCGCCGGCTCATAGCGGTCCACCTCGATATCGAGCCGGTCCAGCAGCAGGCCGTCGAGCTCGCCCATCTTCTGCGTGCCCAGGTCCGCTTCGGTCACCAGCCGCACCTGCACGGTGCCGCCGGTGGCTTCGGACAGGTCGTGGTGCAGCAGCTGCTGCAGCGCCTCGGGCGAAGCAATCCTGGTCTGGTTGAACGAGTTCAGGTACAGCTTGAACGACTTGGACTCGATGATGTTGGGCGTGTCCGACGGGATGATGAAGCTGGCCAGCGCCACCTGCGGCTTGCCCTTCAGGTTCAGCCACGACAGCTCGTACGCATTCCAGATATCGACGCCGAAAAACGGCACCGGCTTGCCTGCGGGCAGGCCGATCTCGGTGCGCTTGGGCTGGCGCGGGATCGGGAACAGCAGCGAGGCGTCGTATTCGGTCTTGTAGGCCGAGGGCTTGCCCAGCGGCGAGTGTTCAGGGAGGCTCATGTGGCGCTCAGCAGATGTTTCAGGACAGGAACAGCTTGTACACCGGGTTCTCGGTCTCGTCCCAGTGTACGTAACCCAGCGTCGAAAGGAAGGCGCGGAAGGCGCGCTTCTCGTTCTTCGGCACCTGGATGCCGACCAGGATGTTGGACGTGTCCGCGCCCTGGTTGCGATAGTGGAACAGGCTGATGTTCCAGTTCGGGCTCATGCTGGACAGGAATTTCATCAGCGCGCCCGGGCGCTCCGGGAACTCGAAGCGGTACAGCAGTTCGTCATGCGCCAGCGCCGAGCGTCCGCCCACCATGTAGCGGATATGCTGCTTGGCCAGTTCGTCGTTGGACAGGTCCAGCGTGTCGAAGCCGTGCTTGCGGAAGCTGGCGGCGATCTTGTCGTTCTCGGCGCGGCTGGCGATCTGCACGCCAACGAAGATATGCGCCATGCTGGTGTCGGCGATGCGGTAGTTGAACTCGGTCACGCTGCGCGTGCCCACCAGCTCGCAGAAGCGCCTGAAGCTGCCGCGCTCTTCCGGGATGGTGACGGCGAACACGCCTTCGCGCGCCTCGCCCACCTCGGCGCGCTCGGCGACAAAGCGCAGGCGGTCGAAGTTCATGTTGGCGCCGCAGGCGATCGCCACCAGGTGCTGGCCCTTGAGCTTCTCGCGCTCGGCATAGGCCTTCAGGCCCGCCACGGCCAGTGCGCCGGCTGGCTCCAGGATGCTGCGCGTGTCCTGGAACACGTCCTTCAGGCCCGCGCAGATGGCGTCGGTGTCCACCAGGATGATGTCGTCGACCAGCTCGCGCGTGATGCGGAAGGTCTCCTTGCCGACCAGCTTGACCGCGGTGCCGTCCGAGAACAGCCCCACTTCCTTCAGCTCGACGCGCTTGCCGGCGTCGACCGAGCGCTTCATCGCGTCCGAGTCGACCGTCTGCACGCCGATCACCTTGATCTCGGGGCGCACCGCCTTGATGTACGAGGCGATGCCCGAGATCAGCCCGCCCCCGCCGATGGCGACGAACACGGCATGGATCGGGCCCGGGTGCTGGCGCAGGATCTCCATGGCGATGGTGCCCTGGCCGGCGATCACCTCGGGATCGTCGAACGGGTGGATAAAGGTCAGCTTGTGCTTCTTCTCCAGTTCCGCGGCGTGGTTGTAGGCGTCGCTGTAGGACTCGCCGTGCAGCACGATCTCGACCCACTGGCCGCCGCGCTCGCGCACGGCGTCGATCTTCACCTGCGGCGTGGTCACCGGCATGGCAATGATGGCCTTGCACTGCAGGCGCGCCGCGGACAGCGCCACGCCCTGCGCGTGGTTGCCGGCCGACGCGGCGATCACGCCGCGCCTGAGTTCCTCCGGCGCCAGCGAGGCCATCTTGTTGTAGGCGCCGCGCAGCTTGAACGAGAAGACCGGCTGAGTGTCCTCGCGCTTGAACCAGACCGCATTGCCGGTGCGCGCCGACAACTGATGCGCGTAGGTCAGTTCGGTCTCCTGCGCCACGTCATAGACCTTGGCGGTCAGGATCTTCTTCAGGTAATCAGGTTTGGCGGCGGGCTGGCGGGTCATGGTCTTGGGGCTGGCCGGTGGGGCGCCGGATGGGGCGCCGGATAGGGCGCCGGATAGGGCGCCGCAAAAAAGCCGGAAATTCTGGCGGAAACCGTCAATGATAAAGGATGGCGGCCTGGCGCACAGGCCGGGGCGACGTGCCCGCCGCCTCGCGCCTGGGTCCCCCCTGAGGTTGGACGCGCCATTTGTGTGGATGACAGCTCACTCGCTGACGGCGCGCAGTTCCGCGTGGCGCGGGCCTGCCCCGGACTTGCGCCGGCCCCGGGTTGCCCTTGCGCCATGTAGGACGGCGCCCGGTGGACGCCGGTCAAAACGACGTGTTACGGTTTAACGCGATGCCACAGCTACCGCTAATCGAAACCAATACCGCCCTGTTTCTCGACTTTGACGGCACGCTGGCCGACCTGGCCCCGCGGCCCGAACTGGTGCAGGTCGAACCAGAACTGGTCGGCACGCTGCGCACGCTGTACCAGCGGCTGGACGGCGCGCTGGCCGTCATCTCCGGGCGGCCGATCCTTGAACTCGACCATTTCCTGCAGCCGCTGCGGTTGCCGGCCGCCGGCATCCACGGCGCCGAATTCCGCACCGACGGCGGCATGGTGTCCAAGACACCGGCCCCTGGCCTGGAGCCCCTGATCCCCCACCTGGAAGCGCTGGTGCGCGCCTACCCGGCGCTGCGGCTGGAGCGCAAGTCGGTCGCGGTCGCGATCCACTACCGGCAGGCGCCCGAACTGGCCGGCATTGTCGACGCGGCGGTCACTGACGTATTGCGCCATGCAGTTGGCCTGGAGGCGCTGCCGGGCAAGATGGTGGTCGAGATCAAGCCCGCCGGCGTCGACAAGGGCGATGCCATCGCGGCCTTCATGAAGGCCGCCCCCTTTGCCGCGCGCGTGCCGCTCTTTGCCGGCGACGACATGACCGACGAACCCGGTTTCGCCGCGGTGCGCAAGCTCGGCGGCCTGGGCGTGCTGGTGGGCCAGCGCGAGACCGTGGCCAGCGTCAGCGTGCCCGGGCCGGCGGCGCTGCGCAGCTGGCTGCACCGCTCGGCGCGCGCACTGGAAAGCGCCAGCGCCGGCCCGGGCCGGCGCACAACGACATCCTGAGGAGGAATCGCCGTGACCAATCCGAGCAGCCCGAGCGAGCCGGGCAAGCCGCCGACCGAAGGCGTGAACAAGACCGTGGACGGCGGCGGCCGCTTTGCCAATCCGTCGCTGTCGCTGGGCATGATCGGCAACTGTGCCATCTCGGCGCTGGTGGACTGCCGCGGGCGCATCGTCTGGTCGTGCCTGCCGCGCTTTGACGGCGACCCGGTCTTCAATGCCCTGCTGGACCCGAGCGAGAACGCGGGCCATTTCTCGATCGAGATCGAGGACTTCCAGTCGTCGCGGCAGTGGTACGAGCCGAATACAGCGGTGCTGCGCACGCGGCTGACAGACATCCACGGCAACTGCCTGGAGATCACTGACTTCGCGCCGCGCTTCTTCCGGCTGGGGCGCTATTTCCGGCCGACCGCGCTGATCCGGCGCATCCGTCCGGTGCGCGGCGCGCCGCGCGTGCGCGTGGTGGTGGCGCCGCGCTTCGAATGGGGCCGCAAGGCGCCGGAGATGACGCGCGGCAGCAGCCATGTGCGCTATATCGGCGCAGACATGACCCTGCGCATGACCACCGACGCCCCGATGGCCTACGTGCTGTCGCACACGCCGTTCCTGGTCACGCGCGGCCACAACTTCATCCTGGGTCCGGACGAGACCCTGGCGCACGGCGTGGAGGAGACCGCGCGCGACTTCGAGCAGGAAACCACCGCATACTGGCGCCTGTGGAGCCGCCGCCTGGCGGTGCCGCGCGAATGGCAGGACGCGGTGATCCGCGCCGCCATCACGCTGAAGATGTCGCTGTTCGAAGAAACCGGCGCCATCGTCGCGGCCATGACCACCAGCATTCCAGAGGCACCGGGCAGCGGCCGCAACTGGGACTACCGCTTCTGCTGGCTGCGTGACGCATTCTTCGTGGTGCGCGCGCTCAACAGCCTGTCCGAAGTGGGCACCATGGAGGACTACCTGCGCTGGCTGTCCAACGTGGTAATGCAGTCGCAGGACGGGCATATCCAGCCGCTGTATGGCATCGGCCTGGAGCGCGAGCTGCCGGAAAGCATGCTCGACCACCTGCCGGGCTACCGCGGCATGGGTCCGGTGCGCGTGGGCAACCAGGCGCAGGAGCACTTCCAGCACGATGTCTATGGCAACGTGGTGCTGGGCGCGGCCCAGGCCTTCCACGACCACCGGCTGCTGCATCGCGGCGGCCCCGCCGAATTCCGCCGGCTGGAGGAGGTGGGCGAGCAGGCGGTGAGGGTGTTCGGCACCCCAGACGCCGGCATGTGGGAGCTGCGCACGCGGGCGCGCGTGCATACGTCGTCGGCGCTGATGAGCTGGGCCGCCTGCGACCGCCTGGCCAAAGTTGCCGACAAGCTGCAGCTGCAGGCGCGCGCTGCATACTGGCATGACCATGCCGACCGCATGAAGGAACGCATCCTGGCCGAATCCTGGAGCGAAGAGCGCCAGGCTTTTGCCGAAAGCTTCGGCGGGCGCGAGCTGGATGCCAGCGTGCTGCTGATGGCCGAAGTCAGCTTCATCGATCCGCGCGACCCGCGCTTCATCGCCACCGTCAAGGCGCTGGAGACATCGCTGTGCGACGGACCCTACATGCGCCGCTACGAGGCGCCGGACGATTTCGGCAAGCCCGAGACCGCGTTCAACATCTGCACCTTCTGGCGCATCGACGCGCTCGCCCGAATCGGCCGCCGCGACGAGGCGCGCGAGATCTTCGAGGCCATGCTGGCCGCGCGCAACCCGCTCGGCCTGCTGTCCGAGGACACCCACCCCGTGACCGGCGAGATGTGGGGCAATTTCCCACAGACCTATTCGATGGTCGGGCTGATCAATGGCGCGATGCGGCTGTCGGCGCCGTGGGACACGGTGATCTGAGCCGGCCCGCACTGCGGCAGACAGAGAGAGGACTCAAGAAGAACACTTATGCCAAGACTTGTAGCGGTATCCAACCGGGTCGCCGATCCCCGCAACGTGGCGGCGGGCGGCCTCGCCGTCGCGCTTTCCGAAGCCTTGCGCCAGACCGGCGGCTTGTGGTTCGGCTGGAGCGGCAAGGCGCTGGAGACCGCCCAGGGCGGCACCCCGGGGGAAGGCGACCTGCACCTGCAGCAGGCCGGCAACGTCACGCTGGCCACCGTCGACCTGAGCCGCGAGGATCACGATGCCTATTACCTGGGCTACAGCAACGGCGTGCTGTGGCCGGTGTTCCACTACCGTCTCGACCTGGCGGATTTCGACTCCAACTTCCTGAACGGCTACCGGCGCGTGAACCAGCTGTTCGCGCGCAAGCTGGCACCGCTGCTGCAGCCCGACGACATCATCTGGATCCACGACTACCACCTGATCCCGCTGGCGTCCGAGCTGCGCGCGAGCGGCTGCGGGCAGAAGATCGGCTTCTTCCTGCACGTGCCGCTGCCGCCGCCGCTGATCCTGGCCGCCATCCCGCAGCACGAGTGGCTGATGCGGGCGCTGTTCGCCTACGACTTGCTGGGTTTCCAGAGCCATGCGGACGTCGAGCATTTTTCGCGCTACGTGCAAACGGAAGCGCCGGCCGAGCCGATGGGCGAATACCGCTACCGCGCCTTCCATCGCACGGTGCGGGCGCAGGCCTTCCCGATCGGCATCGACGTCGACGAGTTCATGGAGCTGGGCCGCGGCGCGGACGCGCAGGAGACCTACGAGATGATGTGCGCGCAGTACGCGCGCCGCCGGTTGCTGCTGGGCATCGACAGGCTAGATTATTCCAAGGGCCTGCCGCAGCGGCTCAAGGCGTTCTACCGGCTGCTGGCCGAGTATCCCGAGAACCGCTCGAGCGCGACGCTGGTGCAGATCGCCGCGCCGTCGCGCGAATCAGTGGATGCCTACGTCGACCTGCGCCGCGAGATGGAGCAGCTCAGCGGCGCCATCAATGGCGAGTTCGGTGAACTGGACTGGATGCCGGTGCGCTATATCCACCGCACCACCGCGCGCAAGCGGCTGCCGGGCCTGTGCCGCGCCAGCCGCGTGGCGCTGGTGACCCCGCTGCGCGACGGCATGAACCTGGTGGCCAAGGAGTTCATCGCCGCGCAGGATCCGGAGGACCCGGGCGTGCTGGTGCTGTCGCGCTTTGCCGGCGCCGCCGAGCAACTGCGCGAGGCGTTGCTGGTCAATCCCTACGACACGCGCGCCACCGCGCAGGCGATCCAGCAGGCGCTGCACATGCCGCTGGCGGAGCGCCAGCAGCGCCACCGGAAACTGCTGGAGCGCATCCGCGCGCAGGATGTGCACTGGTGGAGCCGCGAGTTCCTGCGCGCACTGACTGAGACCGAAGGGGCCTGAGACGCGGGTTGTCTTCCGGTCGGGGAGCAAGACCATGAGCGAAGACCTGGCAGCGCAATCATGCACGCCTTGCCGCGGCGGGGTGCCGCCGTTGACGCCGGATGAAGCCGAGGCGCTATTGCAGCAGGCGCCGGGTTGGGAGCTGGCCGATGGCGCGACGCGGCTCGAGCGGCGTTTTACCTTCGGCAACTTTGCGCAGGCACTGGCGTTTGTGAACGGCGTCGGGCAGCTGGCCGAGGCGCAGGGGCATCATCCGGAGATCAGCTTTGGGTGGGGGCATGCCACGGTGTCGTGGCGGACCAAGAAGATCAAGGGGTTGCACCGGAATGATTTCATCATGGCGGTGAAGACTAGTGAGGTGGCGGGGGGGATTGGGTGATGGGGCTTCTGTTGGTAGGCTTGCTTGGTTATGTCGGTCGGGTTTGATGTTGTCGTAGGTTGGACGGCCTGGTTCCGCCCTGCTGGGCGGGTCACTTTTTGGCCGAGCGCCAAAAAGTAACCAAAAAACGCGTCGCCTCAGGCGGCTGGCCACCCATTCCACGGTGTTGGTGGCTCGGGCGGTGGTGATTTCCGTTCGATGGGGTAGGTGGTTCAACCCTGCTACGCTCCCGGGATGTGCCTTGCGTCCAGGGACTATTGGACGAACCCGACTTTAGGCTGTTGGCAGCCTACTAATCAGGTTATCGGTAGGACGCCTACGGCTGCGCTGCGCGCACTCAGTATCGTAGGTCGGGGGCTCGGGCACGGAGTGCGTCGCTGCGCTCGCACGGCGTTGTCGGCAATGATGCCGGGCCAACAGCGCCAATCAGGACGTGGCCGCTGGTTCTGCCACGTTAGGACGTGCGCGCAGCGCAGCCGAAGGCGTCCGACCGACGCGGCATTCAGCAGGCTGCCAATAGCCTAAAGTCGGGTTCGTCCAATAGTCCGTCGACGCAGGCACAGACAGGGTGCGTAGCAGGGTCGAACCACCGACCCCATGGACCGGAAATCACCGCCGCCAGAATCACCCACACCGAGGAATGGATGGCCAGCCGCCTGAGGCGACGCGTTTTTTGGTTACTTTTTGTCGCTCGGACAAAAAGTGACCCGCCCAGCAGGGCGGAACCAGGCGGTCAAACCTACGACAACACTAAACCCGACCGACATAACCAAACCAACGACCAGGAAGCCCCCGCCGGCTACCCCGGCGAAACAGCTCACGCTAGTCAAGAACGACAACCAACCCCAGCCCTTACTTCAAATCCCCCGGCACATCGATATCCCGGAACGCCCCGTCATCTTCGGTCAAAATCCGCGTCACAGGCTTGTCCTTCAACAACGCCCGCGCCCCCTCATCCCCATCCAGCTTCAGCAATTCCTCACGCCAGGCCGCGCCGAAACCAACCGGATGCCCCCGCAGCCCGTTACGCCAGGGTGCGGCGATGGTATCCGGCGTGGTGATCGTCAATGCCACCGCCCGGACCAGTTCCATCGGCAGCCAGGGCATGTCCGCCAGTGCCACCACCCAGCCGCGTGCCTCGCGCGTGGCCGCCACGGCGGCGCGCAGGGCGGCGCCCATGCCGGCTTCGGCATCGACCGATTCCACCACGCGGCAACCGCCGCGCCGCAGCTCCTCCGCCAGGGCCGGATTGCCCGGACGAATGACGGCGATCGATTGCGGCAGCGCCGCAGCCAGCGTGCGTGCGCTGCGCCAGGCCACGGAGCGGCCGCCGGGCAGCACCTCCAGCAGCTTGTTGCGTTTGCCGGCCGCATCGAAGCGGCGGCCGAAACCCGCGGCCAGCAGGATGCCGGTGGGCAGGTCGGTGTGGAGCAAGGGGGCGTTGGGGGCGGCGGTCATGGCGGCACTCGCGAGGTCGTCAGGTGGGGTCGGGCGCGACGTCGCAGCTGCTGCCGGTGCCGGCAGCCATCTCGCGCGCGGCCTTGGCGCCTTCCACCTGCAGGATGTCGGGCAGCGATACGTGGTTCCTGGCGGCGATTACCTCGGCCAGGATCGAGATGGCGATTTCCGGCGGCGTGCGGCTGCCGATGTAGATGCCCACGGGGCCATGCAGCCGCGCCAGCTGCAGCTCGGTCAGGTCGAATTCCTTGAGCCGTTCACGGCGCGCCTGGTTGTTGCGGCGCGAACCCAGCGCGCCCACATAGAAGGCCCGGGTGCGCAGCGCTTCCATCAATGCCAGGTCATCGAGCTTGGGGTCGTGCGTGAGCGCGATCACGGCGCAGCGCTCGTCCAGCTTCATCTCGGTGACGGTGTCGTCCGGCATGGTGCGCACCATGGTCACGCCGGGGATGTCCCAGGTCTCGGTGTATTCCTCGCGCGGGTCGCACACGGTGACCTGGAAGCCCAGGCCCACGGCGATCTGGCACAGGTACTTGGACAGCTGCCCGGCGCCGATCACCAGCATGCGGTAGCGCGGGCCGTGGATGGTCAGCAGGGTCTTGCCATCGAACACCAGGCCGTCGGTGGCGTTGGCCGGCCCCAGCGTGGCGGTGCCGGTGGCCATGTCCAGCGTGCGCGCGACCAGGCGGCCGTTTTCCACGGCGTCGAGCAGCTCGGCGAGGTTGTTGTCCGACGCGCTGGCCGGGGTCAGCGGTTCGGTGACCAGCTCGATGGTGCCGCCGCACGGCAGCCCGAAGCGGTGGGCTTCCTCGGCGCTGATGCCATACTTGACCGCTTCCGGGTGGTCGGCAGTGATGCCCTGGCGGCGCACGCGGTCGATGATGTCGTCCTCGATGCAGCCGCCCGAGACCGAGCCGACCACCAGGCCGTCGTCGCGCACGGCCAGCATCGCGCCTTCGGGCCTGGGCGACGAGCCCCAGGTCCGCACTACCGTGACCAGCAGCACGCGATGGCCTTGCCGCTGCCACTGCACGCTGTTCTTCAGGACTTCGAGATCCACGCTGTCCATGATCGTTTCCGCTTCGGTTCCTCTGTCGGTTCATTGTCGCCGGCGGCTGCGGCGGGGGCGCCCTCGGCCGCTGGCGTGTCTTCTGCTTTGTCCGGCGTCACTGCCTCGGTGAAGCGCGCAAAGAAGGTATCGGCCATCTTGCGCGCCGCGGCGTCCACCAGCCGCGAGCCGATCTGCGCGAGCTTGCCGCCCACGTGGGCGTCGACGGTGTAGCTCAGCACGGTTTCGTCGCCGTCGGGCTCGAGTCGGACGCGGGCGATGCCCTTGCCGAACCCGGCCGCGCCACCCTGGCCGTCGAAACGGATGGTGTAGCTGTCGGGGGGCTGGATGTCTTCCAGCGCCATGCGGCCCTTGAAGCGCGCCTTGACCGGGCCAACCGCGGCCATCAGGGCCAGCTGGTAGGCGTTGTCGCCGTCGGGCTCGATACTCTCACATCCGGGGATGCATTGCTTGAGCAGCTCGGTGTCGTTGAGCGCTTCCCATGCCACCTGCTGCGGGACCGGCAGGCGCTGGCTCTGGTTCATTTCCATGGCAGGGCTTCCTTGTGAGGCGTGGCGAGGGCAGAGGCGGCCGCCCGGGGCGGGCCGCCGTGGTCGGACAGCAGCGTCTCGAGCGCCAGCAGGCTGTCCAGGTTATGGGCGGAGCGCAGCGCGTCCACGTGCGGCAGGATGGCTTGCACGCCACGCGCCTGCGGGGTAAAGCCGGGGTAGCGCAGCAGCGGGTTGAGCCAGACGATGCGGTGGGCAAAGCGGCGCAGCCGCGCCATCTCCTCGCCCAGCAAGTCGATATGCTCGTGGTCCAGGCCGTCGGTGACCAGCAGCACGGTGGCGCGCCCGGAAAGCGTGCGCCGCGCCCAGTGGCGGTTGAAGCTCGCCAGCGCAGCGCCGATGCGGGTGCCGCCGGCCCAGTCGCGCACCTGGCCGGTGATCACCGCGACGGCCTCGTCGGGGTCGCGTTCGCGCAGCGAGCGGGTGATGTTGGTCAGCCGCGTGCCGAACAGGAACACCGACAGCCGCTCGCGCGACTGCATCAGCGCATGGCAGAAGTACAGCACCGCGCGCGAGTACTGGCTCATCGAGCCGGAGATGTCGAGCAGCAGCACCACCGGCGGCTTGCGCTCGGCATGCTTGCGGAATTTCCAGCGCAGCCATTCGCCATGCTGGCGCACCGCCAGGCGCGCGCTGGCGCGCAGGTCGGCATGCGTGCCGCAGGGGGCGGCGCGCAGGCGGCGGGTGCGCTGCATGGCCAGGTGGGCGCGACGCGTGCGCACCAGGTGCTGCAGCGCGCGCCATTCCTGCGCGGTCAGGGTCTCGAAGTCGCGCTGCGCCAGCCGTTCCTGGTCGGAAAAGGTCAGCGGCACGTGGATGCGCTCGGCCTCGCTCTGTGCCGGGCGCGACGGCGGCTCGGGCTGGCGCGCGGCCAACGCATCGGCCAGCCGGTTGCTGCGCTTCGGCGGCGGCGCGCCGCTGTCGACACGCGGCAGCAGCAGCGCGCGCAGCTTGCCTTCCCAGTCGGGATCGCGCCAGAACAGGTCGAAGGCGGCATCGAACAGCGGGCGCTGGTCCGGGCCGGACAGCACCAGCGCCGCCAGCGCGGCGCGCACCTCGTCGCGCTGGCCGATATCGACATGGCGCAGTGCGTGCAAGGCATCGACCGCATGAGCCGGCGACAGCGCGAAGCCGCCGTCGCGCAACAGCCGCATGAAGTGCGTGACGTTGCGCGCCAGCACCGGCAGGGCCGGTGGGGCAGGTCGTACAGCGGTGTGCAGCGTGGCCACCTTCAGCCTCCCGGCGCGGCACCCGCCAGCAACTCGGCCACGGTGGGGCCGTCCACGCGCGCCAGGTCGTCCTGGTACTTGAGCAGCACGCCCAGCGTGTCGCGCACGGACTGCGGGTCGAGCTCGGTCGCGCCCAGCGCGGACAGCGCGCGGCACCAGTCGATGGCCTCGGCGATGCCCGGCGCCTTGAACAGGTCGATGCCGCGTAGCCGGTGGATGAAATCGATGGCCTGGGTCTGCAGCGCCGCGGCGGCCTCGGGCGCGCGCGCGGCCACGATCTGCAGTTCACGGTCGCGCGCCGGGTAGCCCATCCACTGGTACAGGCAGCGGCGCTTGAGCGCGTCGTGCACCTCGCGCGTGCGGTTGGAGGTGATCACGATCAGCGGCGGGCGCTCGGCGCGGATCACGCCGATTTCGGGGATCGACACCTGGAATTCGGACAGCACTTCCAGCAGGAAGGCTTCAAAGGGTTCGTCGGCGCGGTCGATCTCGTCGATCAGCAGCACGCGCGGCACGTCGGGCGCGGCGGGGTCGGGCAGCAGCGCTTCCAGCAGCGGGCGCTTGAGCAGGAAGTCGTCGTGGTACAGCGACTGCGCCTCGGGCCGCTCGCCGCGTGCCTCGGCCAGGCGCAGCGCCATGATCTGGCGCGGGTAGTCCCATTCGTACAGCGCGCTGGCGGCATCCAGCCCTTCATAGCATTGCAGCCGCAGCAGCCGCGTGCCGAGCACCCCCGCCATCGCATGCGCCATGGCGGTCTTGCCGACGCCGGGCTCGCCTTCCAGGAACAGCGGCCGCTGCATGCGCAGGGCGAGATAGAGCACCGTGGCGGTCTCGCGGTCGGCGAAGTATTGCTGGCGTTCCAGCTGGGCGATGGTGTCGTCGATGGAGGTGGGCAGCATGAGCAATCTTTTGTGCCGACGCGGAAAGGGCGCCGGCGGTTTGCTCCCCTCCCGCTTGCGGGCGAGGGGAGACAACATGCGGCAGTGGGGAAGCGCTATCCCTTCAGCGCCGCCTCCACCGCCCGCGCCGCCAGCACCGGGATCAGATGCGCCCGGTACTCCGCCGACGCATGCAGGTCGGCGTTCAGCGTCGACGCATCCACCTGCACTCCGCGCGCTGCCTGCGCCGTGAAACTCCCCGACAGCGCCTGCTCCAGCGGCTGGCAGCGGAATACGCTGTCGGCCGCGCCCGTCACCGCCACGCGCACCGTGTTGCCGGTGCGCGCCACCATCACGCCCACCAGCGCAAAGCGCGAGGCCGGGTTGCGGAACTTGGCGTAGGCTGCCTGGTCCGGGATCGGGAAGCGCACCGCGGTGATCAGCTCGTCCGGTTCCAGCGCGGTTTCATAGAGGCCCTTGAAGAAGTCGTCGGCGGCGATGGTGCGGCGGTCGGTGACCACGGCCGCGCCCAGCCCCAGCACGCCCGCGGGATAGTCGGCAGCGGGATCGTCATTGGCGAGCGCGCCGCCGATGGTGCCCATGGCGCGCACCTGGCGGTCGCCGATGCCGCCGGCCAGTGCCGCCAGCGCCGGGATGCGCTGGCGCACCTCGGCGTTCTCGGCCACGTCGGCATGGCGCGCGGCGGCGCCGACCACGATCTCATTGCCTTCGACGCGGATCCCGGCCATGCCGGGAATGCGCGCCACATCGACCAGCACCGAGGGCTGCGCCAGCCGCAGCTTCATCGCGGCCAGCAGGCTCTGGCCGCCGCCGAGGAACTTGGCGTCGGGATCGGCCTTGAGCGTGGCCACGGCCGCCTTGGCATCCGCGGCGCGTTCAAAATTGAATGCGTACATGTCGGTTTCCTTTGCGGTGTGCGTGGATCACGGCCGGGCGGCCTGGATGGCCTGCCAGACCCGGTGCGGCGTGGCGGGCATCTGGATGTCCTTCACGCCCAGCGGGCCGAGCGCATCCACCAGCGCGTTGATGAACGCCGGCGGCGAGCCGATCGCGCCGGCCTCGCCGCAACCCTTCACGCCCAGCGGGTTGTGCGTGCAGGGCGTGCCGGCGGCGGTCTCGACGGTGAAGTCGGGCAGGTCGCCGGCGCGCGGCATGGCGTAGTCCATGTACGAGCCGGTCAGCAGCTGGCCGCTGTCGTTGTCGTAGACGCACTGCTCCAGCATGGCCTGGCCCAGCCCCTGGCCGATGCCGCCATGCACCTGGCCTTCGACGATCATCGGGTTGATGATGTTGCCGAAGTCGTCCACCGCGGTGAACTTGACCACCTGCGACTCGCCGGTGTCGGGGTCGACCTCCACCTCGCACACATAGGCGCCGGACGGGTAGGTGAAGTTGGTCGGGTCGTAGAACGCGTTCTCGTTCAGGCCCGGCTCCAGCTTGTCCAGCGGATAGTTGTGCGGCACGTAGGCGGTCAGCGCGACTTCGCCAAAGGTCTTGGTGCGGTCGGTGCCGGCCACGCGGAACACGCCGTTGCTGAACTCGATGTCGGTGTCGGCCGCCTCCAGCAGATGCGCGGCGATCTTCTTGGCCTTGGCCTCGATCTTGTCGAGCGCCTTGACGATGGCGGAGCCGCCCACCGCCAGTGAGCGCGAGCCATAGGTGCCCATGCCGAACGGCACCCGACCGGTGTCGCCGTGCACGATCTCGACCTGGTCCAGCTCCAGCCCGAGGCGGTCGGCCACCACCTGCGCGAAGGTGGTCTCGTGCCCCTGGCCATGGCTGTGCGAGCCGGTGAACACGGTCACGGTGCCGGTCGGGTGCACGCGGATCTCGCCCACCTCGAACAGCCCCGCGCGCGCGCCCAGCGCGCCGGCGATATTCGACGGCGCCAGCCCGCAGGCCTCGATATAGCAGGAATAGCCCAGGCCGCGCAGCTTGCCGCGCTGCTTCGCCTCGTCGCGCCGGGCCGGGAAGCCCTTGACGTCGGCCAGCTCCTGCGCGCGCGCCAGGCACGGCTCGTAGTCGCCGGTATCGTAGGTCAGGCCCACCGGCGTGGCGTAGGGAAACTGGCGGATGAAGTTCTTGCGGCGCAGCTCGGCCGGGTCGGTCTTCGTCTCGTGCGCGGCGGCCTCGACCAGGCGCTCGACCACATAGGTGGCCTCGGGCCGGCCCGCGCCGCGGTAGGCATCCACCGGCGCGGTGTTGGTGAAGACCGCCTGCACTTCGGCGTAGATGGCGGGCGTGGCGTACTGGCCGGCGAGCAGCGTGGCATACAGGATGGTGGGCACGCTGCTGGCGAAGGTCGACAGGTAGGCGCCCATATTGGCGGTGGTATGCACCCGCATCGCCAGGAACTTGCCGTCGGCGTCGAGCGCCAGCTCAGCCTTGGTCACATGGTCGCGGCCGTGCGCGTCGGTCAGGAAGGACTCGGACCGGTCGGCGGTCCACTTTACCGGGCGGCCGATCTTCTTCGAGGCCCAGGTCAGTGCCACGTCTTCCGGGTACAGGAAGATCTTGGAGCCGAAGCCGCCGCCCACGTCGGGCGCGATGATGCGCAGGCGCGATTCGGGCAGCCCCAGCACAAACGCGCCCATCAGCAGGCGTTCGACGTGCGGGTTCTGGTTGGCCACGTAGACGGTATAGCTGTCGTCCTGGCGCGTATAGCTGGCATTGACCGCGCGCGGCTCGATCGCGTTGGGGATCAGCCGGTTGTTGACGATTTCCAGCGTGGTCACGTGCGCGGCCCTGGCAAAGGCGGCGTCGGTGGCGGCCTTGTCGCCGTGGCCCCAGGTGTAGCAGGTATTGGCCGGCACCTCGTCATGCACCAGCGTGGAAGCCTTGGCGGCATCCGCGGCGCTGACCACGGCGGGCAGCTCTTCATAGTCGACGTCGATCTTCTCGGCGGCGTCGCGCGCCTGCTGCAGCGTCTCCGCAATGACCAGCGCGACCTGGTCGCCGACGTGGCGCACCTTGTCGTGGGCAATCACCGGGTGCGGCGGCTCCTTCATCGGCGAGCCGTCGATGCTGTGGATCAGCCAGCCGCAGGGCAGGCCGCCGACCTTGTCGGCCGCCAGCTCGTCGCCGGTCAGCACGGCGATCACGCCGGGCGAGGCCAGGGCCTCGGTCTTGTCGATGGAGCGGATGCGCGCATGGGCGTGCGGCGAGCGCAGGAAGAACGCGTAGCTCTGCTGCGGCAGCACGATGTCGTCGGTGTACTGGCCGTTGCCGGTCAGGAAGCGATAGTCTTCCTTGCGCTTGACGGGTGCGCCCACCAGGCGCTGGCTTTCGGGTGCGTTCATGGCCGGTCCCCCTTATTCCGCGCTGGCGGCGGTGCCCTGCATGGCCGCCTGGCCCTGCTGCACCGCGCGCACGATATTGTGGTACCCCGTGCAGCGGCACAGGTTGCCTTCCAGGTGCGCGCGGATGGTGGCGGCGTCGGCGCCCGGGTGTTCCCGCACCAGCGCGGTGGCGCTCATCACCATGCCGGGCGTGCAGAAACCGCATTGCAGGCCGTGGCATTCGCGGAAGGCTTCCTGCATCGGATGCAGGCCGTTGCCAATCCTGTCGCCGGCCAGGCCTTCGATGGTGGTCACGGCGGCGCCGTCGGCCTGGACCGCGAGGATATTGCACGACTTGACCGCCCGGCCATCCAGGTGGACCGTGCAGGCGCCGCACTGCGCGGTGTCGCAGCCGACGTGGGTGCCGGTCAGGCGCAGCTGTTCGCGCAGGAACTGGACCAGGAGGGTGTTGGGTTCTACCTGGGCGTCAACGGGCTTGCCATTGACCGTCAGGCGGATAGGAATCGCCATGCTTGTCTCCATGTGGGTGGACGCGCATGGCCAATTTCCCGAAAGGTCACTGCGCGGGACTGGCCACTGCGCGGTACTGCCGCTGGATACGGCTATTTCGTGATATGGGTGCTGATGGTGCGATATTCCCCGCGGCCGGCGAACGATCGGCCGCGACAGGCTCTAACAGTTAATCACAAAACCTGCGGCCCTGCCATGTGGATTGCCCGCAACCCGAAAGGGGGGCGGGCCGCGCTGCTAGAATGACTGCGCGCCATACGTGCGCATGCGAACCCGCTGACATGGAAGCTTTCTTCGCCTGGCTGTTCGAGACCCTTGCCTTGCCGAAGGTGGGGCTGCCTGCCATCTTTATCGTCAGCCTGGTCTCGGCAACGCTGCTGCCGCTGGGCTCGGAGCCGGCGGTGTTCGGCTACATCAAGCTCAATCCGGAGATGTTCTGGCCGGCGATCGTGGTGGCCACCGCCGGCAACACCATCGGCGGCGCGATCGACTGGTGGATGGGCTATGCCGCCAAGCTGGCGCTGGTGCGCTACCACCAGCGGCGCCGGGCGCGCCAGCACGAAGCCGAGCACGAGGCGCAGCGCGAGCATGCGCGCAAGCCGCCCAAGCCCAAGCTGGATGCCCGCTACTTCCGCTGGATGCGCCGGCTCGGGCCGCCCACGCTACTGGTCTCGTGGCTGCCTGGGATTGGTGATCCTTTGTGCACTTTGGCCGGCTGGCTGCGCCTTCCGTTCTGGCCCAGCCTGGCCTGGATGGCGGTCGGCAAGTTCCTGCGCTACCTGTTCATGACCGGCAGCCTGCTGTGGATCCCGGACAGCTTTTGGCACAACATTGCGCAAACGTTCAAGGCCTGGTTCTGATCCGGTGCGCTGCCGGCACCGCCACGGGACGCCGTTGCCAGCCCGAAATGTCGCCTAATCCCTTGTTCCAACAAGGATTCCTCGATGTTGCGGTGCGGCGAAACCTGGCCTTGCAGTACAATCGCCCTTTAATGAACGATTCGCGCACAGTCCCCGTGCGCAGCAGGAAGCGGTCCCCCAATGAACGCCCCACTCGTGCTCGACGCCAAGCTCGCCGCGCAGGACGCCCCGCCGCGCCTGCGTGAAATTCCCTATAACTACACGTCCTTCTCGGACCGCGAGATTGTCATCCGCCTGCTCGGCGAGGAAGCCTGGCGCATCCTGGACGAGCTGCGCAGCGAGCGCCGCACCGGCCGCTCGGCCCGCATGCTGTATGAGGTGCTGGGCGATATCTGGGTGGTCCGCCGCAATCCCTACCTGCAGGACGACCTGCTGGAAAATCCCAAGCGCCGCCAGATGCTGGTGACCGCGCTGCACCACCGCCTGAGCGAGATCGAGAAGCGCCGCGCCGCCGACCGTGCCGAGCACGCTGAGCCCGCCGCCGAGGACCGCTCGCACCGGGTGGAGCAGCTGGTGGTGTTCGCCAAGCAGGCGATCGAGGACTTCAAGAACGAGTTCGCCGCCGCCTATGACCTGCGCAAGCGCGCCCAGCGCGTGCTGGGCCGGGTCACGCAGAAGGACAACATCAAGTTCGACGGCCTGTCGCGCGTCTCGCACGTGACCGACGCCACCGACTGGCGCGTGGAGTACCCGTTCGTGGTGCTGACGCCGGATACCGAGGAAGAGATCGCCGGCCTGGTCAAGGGCTGCTTCGAGCTGGGCCTGACCATCATCCCGCGCGGGGGCGGCACCGGCTACACCGGCGGCGCCGTTCCGCTGACGCCGATGAGCGCGGTGATCAACACCGAGAAGCTGGAGGAGCTCGGCCCGGTCGAGGAAACCGACCTGCCCGGCGTGTCGCGCAAGGTCGCGACCATCTTCTCCGGCGCCGGCGTGGTGACGCGCCGCGTGGCCGATGCGGCCGACAAGGCCGGCCTGGTGTTCGCGGTCGACCCGACCTCGATCGATGCCTCGTGCATCGGCGGCAACGTGGCCATGAACGCCGGCGGCAAGAAGGCCGTGCTGTGGGGCACCGCGCTGGACAACCTGGCCTGGTGGCGCATGGTGGACCCGGAAGGCAACTGGCTGGAAATCACCCGGCTGGACCACAACCTGGGCAAGATCCACGACGTGCCGGTGGCCACCTTCGAGCTGAAGTGGTCCGACGGCAACCGCGCCCCGGGCGAGAAGGTGCTGCGCACCGAGACCCTGGCCATCGAAGGCCGCAGGTTCCGCAAGGAAGGCCTGGGCAAGGACGTCACCGACAAGTTCCTGGCGGGCCTGCCCGGCGTGCAGAAGGAAGGCTGCGATGGCATCATCACCAGCGCGCGCTGGATCCTGCACCGCATGCCGAAGCACATCCGCACCGTGTGCCTGGAGTTCTTCGGCCAGGCGCGCGACGCGATCCCCAGCATCGTCGAGATCAAGGACTTCCTTGACGCCGAGACCAAGAAGCCCGGCGGCGCCATCCTGGCCGGCCTGGAGCACCTGGATGAGCGCTACCTGCGCGCGGTCGGCTACGCCACCAAGAGCAAGCGCAACGCCTTCCCGAAGATGGTGCTGATCGGCGATATCGTCGGCGACGATGAAGACGCCGTGGCGCGCGCCACCTCGGAAGTGATCCGCATGGCCAACGGCAAGAGCGGCGAAGGCTTTATCGCCGTCAGCCCCGAGGCCCGCAAGAAGTTCTGGCTGGACCGTTCGCGCACCGCCGCCATCGCCAAACACACCAACGCCTTCAAGATCAATGAAGATGTGGTGATCCCGCTCAATCGCATGGGCGAGTACACCGACGGCATCGAGCGCATCAATATCGAGCTGTCGATCAAGAGCAAGCTCAAGCTGGTCGACACGCTGGAAGCGTTCTTTGCGCGCGGCAACCTGCCGCTGGGCCGCAGCGACGACGCCAACGAGATCCCCAGCGCCGAGCTGCTGGAAGACCGCGTGCAGCACGCGCTGACGCTGTTGCGCGAGATCCGCGCGCGCTGGCGCTACCTGCAGGACCACATGGACGTGCCGCTGACGCTGGCCAAGGCCTCGCTGATCGGGCATGGCCTGGGGCTGCTCGGGCAGGAGTTCGACGCGCGCCTGCACCAGCAGCCGGACGCCACTGTGTTCCACCTGCTGCAGGACCGCACCATCCGCGTGTCGTGGAAGAATGAAATCCGCGCCGAGCTGCGCAAGATCTTCAACGGCGGCGAGTTCAAGCCGATCCTGGACGAGGCCCAGAAGATCCACAAGCAGGTGCTGCGCGGCCGCGTCTTCGTGGCGCTGCACATGCACGCCGGCGACGGCAACGTGCACACCAACATCCCGGTCAACTCCGACGACTACGACATGCTGCAGGACGCGCACCGCGCGGTGGCCCGCATCATGGACCTGGCGCGTTCGCTCGACGGCGTGATCTCGGGCGAGCACGGCATCGGCATCACCAAGCTGGAGTTCCTCACCGAGGAAGAGATCGGCGATTTCCGCGCCTACAAGCAGAAGGTCGACCCGCAGGGCCGCTTCAACAAGGGCAAGCTCCTGCCCGGCGCCGACCTGCGCAATGCCTACACGCCGTCGTTCGGCCTGATGGGGCATGAGTCGATCATCATGCAGCAGAGCGACATCGGCGCGATTGCCGAGAGCGTCAAGGACTGCCTGCGCTGCGGCAAGTGCAAGCCGGTGTGCGCCACCCACGTGCCGCGCGCCAACCTGCTGTACAGCCCGCGCAACAAGATCCTGGCGACCTCGCTGCTGGTCGAGGCCTTCCTGTATGAAGAGCAGACCCGCCGCGGCGTGTCGATCAAGCACTGGGACGAGTTCTCCGACGTGGCCGACCATTGCACGGTGTGCCACAAGTGCGTGACGCCGTGCCCGGTCAAGATCGACTTCGGCGACGTGTCGATGAACATGCGCAACCTGCTGCGCAAGATGGGGCAGAAGAAGTTCAACCCCGGCACCGCGGCGTCGATGTTCTTCCTGAACGCCACCAGCCCCGAGACCATCAACCTGACCCGCAAGGTCATGATCGACTGGGGCTACAAGGCGCAGCGCCTGGGCAACGAGGTGCTGAAGAAGTTCGCGAAGAAGCAGACTGCGCATCCGCCCGCCACCGTGGGCAAGCCGCCGGTGCGCGAGCAGGTGATCCACTTCATCAACAAGAAGATGCCGGGCAACCTGCCCAAGAAGACCGCGCGCGCGCTGCTCGACATCGAAGACAACGAGATCGTGCCGATCATCCGCGACCCGAAGGCGACCACGCCGGAATCGGAAGCGGTGTTCTACTTCCCGGGCTGCGGCTCGGAGCGGCTGTTCTCGCAGGTCGGGCTGGCTACGCAGGCGATGCTGTGGCACGTCGGCGTGCAGACCGTGCTGCCGCCGGGCTACCTGTGCTGCGGCTATCCGCAGCGCGGCAATGGCCAGTACGACAAGGCCGAGAAGATCGTCACCGACAACCGCGTGTTGTTCCACCGCGTGGCCAACACGCTGAACTACCTCGACATCAAGACCGTGGTGGTCAGCTGCGGCACCTGCTACGACCAGCTCGCCGGGTATGAATTCGACAAGATCTTCCCGGGCTGCCGCATCATCGACATCCACGAATATCTGCTGGAGAAGGGTGTCAAGCTCGAGGGGGTGACCGGTACGCGCTACATGTACCACGACCCCTGCCATACGCCCATCAAGACCATGGACCCGACCAAGCTGGTCAACGACCTGATGGGCGGCAACACCGGCCTGGGCAAGATCGAGAAGAACGAGCGCTGCTGCGGAGAATCGGGCACGCTGGCGGTGACACGCCCGGACATCTCGACGCAGGTTCGCTTCCGCAAGGAAGAGGAGATGACCAAGGGCGCCGACAAGCTGCGCGCCGATGGCTTCACCGGCGACGTCAAGATCCTGACCAGCTGCCCGTCGTGCCTGCAGGGCCTGTCGCGCTACAACGAGGATGCCTCGGTCCAGGCCGATTACATCGTGATCGAGATGGCCAAGCACCTGCTGGGCGAGAACTGGATGCCCGACTACGTGGCGAAGGCCAACGCGGGCGGTATCGAGCGGGTGCTGGTCTGAGGCGCAAGGGGAGCCAGTCCTCGGCTACGGGAAAACTGGCTCCCGAGCATGTCCCCGGAGGCGAGCTCCGGCGGGAGAGAAAGCGTGCCGCTGCGGGGTAATGCCGTTCAGTTAAGGTTTCAAGCCCTACCGTCATTCCCGCGCAGGCGGGAATCCAGCGCCTTTCACGTCCCCTTCGGGGATGAAGCCAATGGGTGCCCGCCTGCGCGGGAACGACAGTCGCTAACTGAACGGCATTAGCCGCTGCGGGGGCTGTCGTGCGGCGATTCTGCGCTGCTATTGATAGCTCATGGTAAACGTCGCGGCGGCATTGGCCGTGCCCGGCGTCACCGTGCCTGTACGGATGTAGCGCGCAATCAGCGGGACTTGCATGTTGCTGACGCCGGTCACCGTGCCGACGTTGAACTGGTGGAGGTTGCCGGCCACCGCCGACGCGGGCCCGAAACTCATCGGCGTGCCGTTGTAGAGGATTTGGTAGGCCACCCCACCGGCACTCGACCCGCTTGCCAGCGACAGGTTGCTGCCTGTGTTGCCGGGCTGCGTGGCATCGGTGAGCGTCATGGCGACGGCAGTCGGACCGGAGCAGCTGAGCAATAGCTTGAATCCGGTCTGACCGGCCGTCGAGCCCGTGGCCTGGAAGGCAGAGGCGCTGACCTTCGGCATGTTGACTGTCACGGAAGCGTTCTGCACGGTGCAGGCCGGGACGATGATCTGCGTATTGCCGCTTATCATCAGCTGGGCGACGGTCAGCGAGCCATAGCTGGCTTGCGCCAGCAGGGCAGGCAGGGTAACGGTGCCCGGCATCACCGGACCCGTGACGATCATTTGCACGCGGTAGCGGCTCATCGGGCCATATGGGGTCCATGCCTGGTTGGTAACGGCTTGCGAGGTTGCCGGCGATGTCATCAGCGTGATGTCGAAGTTGGGTGAACCAGACATCCCGTTGGTCCAACCTGCCTTGATGCCAATGCCGGTGACAGTGGATTGGTACACATTGCTGTAGCCCGGCGCCAACTGCATCGGACTCGAAAATCCGTATGTGAGCTGGAAGGTGCCCTGGCATGAAACCGAGACTGGGCCGGCCACGGTCCAGTTGCTGTCGTAGAGCACGGTTCCCACCGGCGTGTTGCGCGGTACACTGATTGTTGCCGGTAGCGGGATGGTTGCAGTGCCGGGATTGCCGCTTGCGACTCCGCAGTCGGCCGCCGCCGGGGAAGCAAGGCTCATGCTCCAGAGCAGGAGTGCGCAAAGTCTGAGGGCGGCGATCCATCGACTTGCCTGTTTGCGGTTAATGCAGCCGGTCATGACTACTCGTCTGATTGTTGCGTGGATGCAATCACTATTCCAGCGGCAGAGACGGGAAACAATAAGCGAAACCCGAAAACCCTGACTGTATTTTCAGCACGCTGATTGCGTACGGCAAATATCAATGGATAAAATCACTTCATGAGCGGAGTTCCCGACTGCCCCCTTTGCCGGTCCGACGGCGGCGAACTGGTCTGGATGGGCGACCGCGCCCGGCTGATCCTGGTCGAGCATGACCGTTTCCCGGGGTTCTGCCGCATTGTCTGGAACGACCACGTGGCCGAGTTCAGCGACCTGGACGAGGCCGACCAGGCCTGGCTGATGCGGCTGGTGGCGCGCGCTGAGCGCGTGGTCCGCGAGGTAATGGCGCCGGACAAGGTCAACCTCGCCGCGTTCGGCAACATGGTGCCGCACCTGCACTGGCATATCATTCCGCGCTACCGCTGGGACACGCATTTCCCCGAGGCCATCTGGGCGGCGCCGCAGCGCGCGGCGGACGCCGCGCGCGTGCAGGAGCTGGCCAGCCGGCTGCCGGCGCTGCGTGCGGCGCTTTCGCTGCTCGAAGCGGGCGACGCATGAGAGGCGCGCGGAACCCGCGCCTGCCCCTGACCGTCTGAATGCTGTTGCCGCTGTGGCCGCCGCCACGGTATCCAGAACAACAAGCCCGGCCGGCATCCGCTGACGGGCCAAGCGCTGCCGCTATGTCCTCCACTCCGACTTCCGTCACCGTCCCGGGCCCGGCCGTCCCGGCGCGGGCCCTCAAGATCCAGAGCCGGCTGCGCATGAGCGCCACCTGGGCGCTGATCAAGCCTTACTGGAAATCCGACGACCGCGTCGCCGGGCTGGGCCTGCTGGCCCTGGTGGTGGTGCTCAACCTGGGCATCGTCTATATCAACGTGCTGCTCAACGAGTGGAACCGCGTGTTCTACAACGCGCTGGAGCAGCGCGACTACGCCTCGTTCAAGGTGCTGCTGGTGCGGTTCTCCTGGATTGCCGCATTCTTTATCGTCGCGGCGATCTCGCGCCAGTACTACACCATGATGCTGCAGATGCGCTGGCGTACCTGGATGACCGGCCGCTTCATGGGCCACTGGCTCGGGCACCAGGCCTACTACCGCATCGAGCAGACCCACGCCACCGACAACCCCGACCAGCGGATCGCCGATGACCTGCGCCAGTTCACCGATGGCGCGCTGTCGCTGTCGCTGGGCCTGGTCAATTCCGTGGTGACCCTGCTGTCCTTCGTCGGCATCCTGTGGACCGTGTCCGGCCCGATCAGCTTTGCGCTGGGCGGCACCGAATGGACCATTCCCGGCTACATGGTGTGGTTCGCGGCGGGCTACGCGGTGATCGGCTCGCTGGTGGCGCACGTGGTCGGCCGCCCGCTGATCGGCCTGAACTTCCAGCAGGAACAGTACGAGGCAGATTTCCGTTTCACGCTGGTGCGCCTGCGCGAGAACAGCGAGCCGGTGGCGCTTTACCGCGGCGAGCCGACCGAGCAGGCCGGCCTGCGCGCGCGCTTCGACCGCATCCGCGCCAACTGGAACCAGCTGATGCGCTATACGCGGCGGCTGACCTTTGTCAGTTCCGGCTATGCGCAGTTCGCCATCATCTTCCCGATCCTGGTGGCGGCGCCGCGCTACTTTGCCGGCAAGATGACACTGGGCGGCCTGATGCAGACCAGTTCCGCCTTTGGCCAGGTGCAGGGCGCGCTGTCGTGGTTTGTCGACAGCTACGCCACGCTGGTGGGCTGGAAGGCGGCGGCCAACCGCCTGATCGACTTCCAGGAAGCGATCCGCGTGGCCGAGCGCCAGGACGAGTCGCTGCACGGCACGCGTGATATCGAAGTGGCACACACCGGCCAGCCGCAGGGCGGCATCACCGTCGACGGCCTGGCGCTGGCGCTGCCGGTGCGCGCCGCGCGCAGCGCGGCGGTGGGCCAGCGGCCGCTGGTGTCGCCGTTCTCGCTCTCGGTGGCGCCGGGCGAGCGCTGGCTGGTGAGCGGCCCGTCGGGCTGCGGCAAGAGCGTGCTGTTCCGCGCCCTGGCCGGGATCTGGCCGTATGGCAGCGGCACCGTGACCATGCCCGAAGGCGCGCGCATGCTGTTCCTGCCGCAGCGCAGCTACCTGCCGATCGGCACGCTGGCCGATGCGCTGGCCTACCCGGATGCCGGCACCGCGCACAGCACGGAAGTCCTGCAGGCGGCGCTGCGCCAGGCGCGGCTGGCCGCGCTGGCGGACCAGCTCGACGTGTTCGACAACTGGTCGCTGCGCCTGTCGCCGGGCGAACAGCAGCGCCTGGCCTTTGCGCGCGCACTGCTGCAGAAGCCGGACTACCTGTTCCTGGACGAGGCCACCAGCGCGCTGGACGAGGAAACCGAAGGCGTCATGTACCGGCTGATGGTGGAATCGCTGCCGCGGGCGGCGATCATCAGCATTGCCCACCGCAGCACCGTGGCGGCCTTCCACGGCAAGCGCCTGCGCTACGTGCCGCAGGACGGGGAAGCGGCCCAGGCTGCGCAAGCCGGCTTGCCTGGGGTAAGCTATCGGGTCGTATGCGAAGCGTGATGCGGTGCCGCATCGGCTCCGTCACGCTGCAATCACCCCATCAGGAGCGCCCCTAACCGGGGCCGCGATCATCATGGCAGGCCTGGAAAAAGACACCCCCCATCCCACCGCGCTGACCGTCCACACGCAATCCCGCGTGCTGGAGATCGGCTTCGACAACGGCCGCAGCTTCCGGCTGCCGTTCGAGCTGCTGCGCGTGTATTCGCCGTCCGCTGAAGTCCAGGGCCACGGCCCGGGGCAGGAAGTCCTGCAGACCGGCAAGCGCGAGGTGGGCGTCAACGCGGTGGAGCCGGTCGGCAACTATGCGATCCTGATCCGTTTTACCGACGGCCACGACACCGGCATCTATTCCTGGGACCTGCTGTACCGCCTCGGCGACAACCAGGATGCGCTCTGGCACGACTACCTGCAGCGCCTGGAAGCCGCCGGTGCCGACCGCGACACCCCGATGCCCGTCGCCGGTGCTGCCGGCGGCCACGGCTGCGGCCATCACTGAGCCGCGCTGCACTGATTACCCTGGAGTCTGAAAGATGAGTGAAACCCACTTCGGGTTTGAAAAGGTCGACGAAGCGGAAAAGGCCGACAAGGTTGCCGGCGTATTCCATTCGGTGGCGAGCAAGTATGACGTGATGAACGACCTGATGTCGGGCGGCATGCACCGGCTCTGGAAGATGTTCACCATCGCCCAGGCCGGCGTGCGCCCCGGCCACAAGGTGCTGGACATCGCCGGCGGCACCGGCGACCTGGCCAAGGCGTTCGCGAAACAGGCCGGCCCGACCGGCGAGGTCTGGCTGACCGACATCAACGAGTCGATGCTGCGCGTGGGCCGCGACCGGCTGCTGAACAAGGGCATCGTCACTCCGGTGTGCCTGTGCGACGCCGAGCGCATCCCGTTCCCCGACAACTATTTCGACCTGGTGACGGTGGCCTTCGGCCTGCGCAACATGACGCACAAGGACGCTGCGCTGGCCGAGATGCGCCGGGTGGTCAAGCCTGGCGGCAAGGTCATGGTGCTGGAGTTCTCCAAGGTCTGGAAACCCCTGGAGAAGGCCTACGACGTCTATTCTTTCAAGGTGCTGCCCTGGCTGGGCGAGCGGGTGGCTGGGGATGCCCCGAGCTATCGCTATCTTGCGGAATCGATCAGAATGCACCCGGACCAGGCTTCACTTGTACGCTTGATGGAACATGCGGGCCTGGAGAAGGTCGAATACTTCAATCTGACGGCCGGAGTGGTGGCGCTCCACGTCGGGCGCAAGTATTAGAAGCATTGAAATCGCCATGCCTCGCCCCCATATGGGGTGAAACTGACAGGGGATAGCAGAATATGTCGTCATTACGTGGAAAATTCCTGGTTGGGTCGCTGATTACCGCGCTTGCCTTCGGGATGGTGTTCGACGCCAACGCCAAGCGCATGGGCGGTTCGCGCAGCATCGGCAAGCAGTCGTCGACGGTCACGCAGCAGCGCCAGCAGGCGCCGCAGCCCGCTTCGCCAACGCAGCAACCGGCGCAGCAGCCTGCCCAGGCAGCCCCGGCCACGGCTGGCGCCGCCGGCGCGGCCGCCGCGGCGGCGCCCAAGCGCAACTGGGGCGGGATGCTGGGCGGCATCGCCGCCGGCCTGGGTATCGGCTGGCTGCTGTCGCACTTCGGCCTGGGCGGCGCGGCACTGGGCTTCCTGTCCAACCTGATCCTGATCGCGCTGGTGGCGTTCGCCGCGATCTGGCTGATCCGCAAGTTCCGCGGCGGCAGCCAGCGTAGCCAGCAGCCGGCCTATGCCGGCGCCGGCAACACGGGTCCGATCGGCAACATGGGCCGCAATGCCGAGCCGAGCCTGAGCCAGCCGACGCCGTCGGCAACTCCGGCTTCGAACCCGGTGATGCCGGCCACATCGGCCGCTGCGGCCGCGCCGGTGGCCGCCGATGCGGCAGCCCAGCAGCCGTGGGGCGTGCCGGCCGACTTCGACACCGAAGCCTTCCTGCGCAACGCCAAGGTCCATTTCGTGCGCCTGCAGGCTGCGTGGGATGCCGGCAACCTGGACGACATCCGCGAATTCACCACGCCGGAAATGTTCGCCGAGATCAAGATGGACCTGTCCGAGCGCGGCGCCGAGGTCAACAAGACCGACGTGGTCACGCTGGAAGCCAGGCTGCTCGGGATCGAGTCGGCGCCGGCCCAGCATCTGGCCAGCGTGCGCTTCTCGGGCATGATCCGCGAGCGCGCCGGCGAGGCGGCCCAGCCGTTCAGCGAGGTCTGGAACCTGGCCAAGCCCGCCAGCGGCGCCGGCGGCTGGCTGCTGGCCGGCATCCAGCAAGAGTCCTGATGCCGCGCCCCGCGGCGGTGATACGCCGGGGGGAGTAGCTTAGAATGGAGGCCCACGTGAAAGCGTGGGCCTTCTTGTTTGGAACGCCGCCACCCGCGGCGTCGCCGTCCGCCGCCAACCGCGCTGTCATGAATACTCTGCCTTCCGCCCTGGCCACGCCCGCAGTCTCGGCGCTGAACCACCTGCTTGAGCAGGAGCCGTGGGCCCGCAATCAGCTTGCGCCGTTTGCCGGGCGCGTGATCCGTTTCGATGCTGCCGCCTTCATGCTGTCGCTGAAGGTGACCGAACACGGCTGCACGGAACTGGCGCCCGCTGCCGAGGCGCCCGCGGTGACCCTGCGCGTGCCGGTGCAGCAGTGGCCGCTGGTGGCCGCCGACGTGGCCGAAGGCGGCCAGGCCGCCGCCATGCGCCATGTGCGCATCGAGGGCGATGCCGAGCTGGCCAACACCGTCTCGACGCTGGCGCGCAACCTGCGCTGGGATGCCGCCGAGGACCTGTCGCGCGCGCTGCGCGGCATCCTGGGCGGACCGGTCAGCGACAGCGTGGCGCAGCGCGTGGTCGACGGCGCGCGCCAGGTCCACGAGCAGGCCACGCGCGTGGGCCGCGCCCTGGTGGACAACGTCACCGACTACCTGCTGGACGAACACCCGACCCTGGTGCGCCACGCCGCGCTGGACGACTTCGGCGCCGACGTGGGCCGGCTGCGCGACAGCCTGGCCCGCCTGGAAAAACGGCTGGAGCGGCTGGAGCGCGGCGGTTTGCCGCCGGCGTCCGGCCAGTCCGGCAAGCTGCCGTCGCCGCACCGCTGAGCCGGCTGCGCCCGCGCCCCGATTCCTCCACCGCCAACCTGACTGCCTGCCCGGCCCCGTGAAGACTCCCGAATGACCCGCCTCCTGCGCCTTGGCAAGATCCTCTTCGTCATCCTTTACTACGGCCTGGACGAGCTGGTGCTCTCGGGCTTCAGCAGCCGCAGGATCCGTTTCCTGGTGCGCGTCATCACCATCGGGCGCAAGCTCGACATGCCGCGCGGCGAGCGCCTGCGGCTGGCGCTGACGCGGCTGGGCCCGATCTTCGTCAAGTTCGGCCAGGTGCTGTCGACCCGGCGCGACCTGATGCCGGCGGACATCGCCGACGAACTCGCCAAGCTGCAGGACCAGGTGCCGCCGTTCGATTCGGTGGTGGCGGTCAAGATCATCGAGCGCGCGCTGGGCCGCTCGCTCGACCAGCTGTTCGAGACCTTCGAGCACCAGCCGGTGGCCAGCGCCTCGATCGCGCAGGTGCACTTCGCCACCCTCAGGGGCGGCCCCAGCCACGGCCGCGAGGTCGCGGTAAAGGTGCTGCGCCCTGGCATGCTGCCGGTGATCGACAGCGACCTGGCGCTGATGCGCGACATGGCCACCTGGCTTGAGCGCTTCTGGGCCGACGGCAAGCGGCTGAAGCCGCGCGAGGTGGTGGCCGAGTTCGACAAATACCTGCACGACGAACTCGACCTGATGATCGAGGCGGCCAACGCCAGCCAGTTGCGCCGCAACTTTGCCGACACCAATCTGCTGCTGGTGCCCGAGGTGTTCTGGGACTGGTGCAGCAGCACCGTGTTCGTGATGGAGCGCATGCACGGCATCCCGATCTCGCGCACCGAGTCGCTCAAGGCCGCCGGGGTGGACATGCACCAGCTGGCCGAAGAGGGCGTCGAGATCTTCTTCACCCAGGTGTTCCGCGACGGCTTTTTCCATGCCGACATGCACCCGGGCAATATCCTGGTGTCGGTCCAGCCCGAGACCTTCGGCCGCTATATCGCGCTGGACTTCGGCATCGTCGGCGCGCTGTCCGAGTTCGACAAGAACTACCTGGCGCAGAACTTCATCGCTTTCTTCCGGCGCGACTACCACCGCGTGGCGCTGCTGCACGTGGAATCCGGCTGGGTCCCGCCCGACACCCGCGTCGAAGAACTGGAAAGCGCGGTGCGCGCCTGTTGCGAGCCGTACTTCGACAAGCCGCTCAAGGAAATCTCGCTGGGCATGGTGCTGATGCGGCTGTTCCAGACCTCGCGCCGCTTCAATGTCGAGATCCAGCCGCAGCTGGTGCTGCTGCAGAAGACCTTGCTCAATATCGAAGGCCTGGGCCGCCAGCTCGACCCCGACCTGGACCTGTGGAAGACCGCCAAGCCCTTCCTGGAACGCTGGATGCACGAGCAGGTGGGCTGGAAGGGCGCCTGGGAGCGGGTCAAGGTGGAGGCGCCGCTGTGGGCCAAGATGCTCCCCGACTTCCCGCGCCTGGCGCACCAGTTCCTGGAGCGGCGCGCGCTCACCAGCAACGGCGAGCAGGACAAGCTGCTGGCGATGCTGGTGCTGGAGCAGCGCCGCACCAACCGGCTGCTCGGCACCGCGGTGCTGCTGGTTGGCGGCTTTGTCGCCGGCATCGTGCTGACCCATGTGCTGGGGTGGGCCGGCTACTGGTAGCCTGCCCGGGACTGATCCATCAGAGGTGACCATGAGCGACACCGCCAAGCCCGCGCCGGCCTTCGCCACCCGCAATGCGGCCGATCCGGCGTTCTGGGACGAGCGTTTCGAACAGGGTTTCACGCCCTGGGACATGCACGGCGTGCCTGCCGAGTTCCAGGCATTCATCGCCGCCATGGCGCCATGCCCGACGCTGATTCCCGGCTGCGGCAACGGCTGGGAGGCGGCCTGGCTGCATGAGCGCGGCTGGCCGGTGACGGCCATCGATTTCTCGCCGCAGGCGGTGGCTTCCGCCAGGCGCGAGCTTGGGGCCGCCGGTGCGGTGGTGCACGAGGCGGACTTCTTCGCGTTTGCGCCGCAGCCGCGCTGCGAACTGATCTACGAGCGCGCCTTCCTCTGCGCCTTGCCCCCGGCGCTGCGCGAATCCTACGCCGAGCGGGTCGCGGCGCTGCTGCCGCCAGGCGGCCTGCTGGCCGGCTATTTCTATCTGGGCGACATGCGCGGCGGACCGCCGTTTGCCATGCCCGCGACCGAGTTGGACGCGCTGCTGGCGCCGGCCTTCGAGCGCCTTGAGGACCGGCCCTCGGCCGCGCCGCTGCCGGTTTTTCAGGGGCAGGAGCGATGGCAGGTTTGGCGGCGGAGGGGGTGATTGGATTATCGCTGTGAGGTTGGTTGTCGTGCTTGACTAGCGTGGGCTGTTTCGCTGGTGTAGCCGGCGGGGGCCTCCTGCTTGTTGGCTTGGTTTTGTAGGTCGGGTTTGATGTTGTCGTAGGTTTGACGGCCTGGTTCCGCCCTGCTGGGCGGGTCACTTTTTGTCCGAGCCCTCCATGTCAGGATAGTTGTCGCCTCGCCGCCTTTCGATGAAGGACAATGGAGGGCGGTAACGGTTGGAAGATGAAGCGTTATCCGGCGGAGTACAAGGAATGGGTGGTTGAGCAGATGATGCCGCCCTTGAATCGGTCGGTTGTGGAGTTGGCCAAGGAGACGGGTGTCACGACGGTGAGCCTGCGTACGTGGCGCAACGAAGCCCGAGAGCAAGGACAGGTTGTGCCAGGCAACGGCAAGCAGAGTGACAAGTGGTCAAGTGCGGACAAGTTCCGGGTGGTGCTGGAGACAGCGCCCCTGAGCGAGGCGGAGCTGTCCGAATACTGCCGCAGGAAGGGCATTCAGCCGGAACAGATCCGGCAGTGGCGCGCCGCCTGTGAGCAGGCTAACGCGAAGACGCTGGCCAAGCCCGGCCTGGCGCAGCGCCGCGAGGAAGAGACTGCCCAGAAACGGATCCGCGATCTGGAGCGCGAACTCAAGCGCAAGAATGCGGCGCTGGCGGAGACAGCGGCGCTGCTGGTGCTGCGAAAAAAAGCCGAGGCGATCTGGGGAAGGGACGAGGAGGACTGATCAACGTCTCGGATCGCCGCGAAGCCATCATGTTGATCGATGAAGCGGTAAAGAGCGGTGCGCGTCAAGCCAGCGCCTGCAGGGAGTTGGGCCTGAACGAGCGCACCTTGCAGCGCTGGCGTCATGTGCCTGCGGATGGCCGCCCGGGCGCGCAGCGCCCAGTGCCGGCCAATAAGCTCAGCGAGGCGGAGCGGCAGGCCGTGCTGGCCGCGGCCAACCAGCGCGGCTACGAGAGCCTGACGCCGCACCAGATCGTGCCGAAGCTGGCCGACGAAGGCCGCTATGTGGCCTCGGAGTCGACGTTCTACCGCGTGCTCAAGGCCGAAGGCCAGGCGCGCCGGCGCGGGCGCAGCCACAATGCCAAGTCCTCGCGCCCGCTGACTACACACCGCGCCGACGGACCGAACCAGGTGTGGTGCTGGGACATCACGTGGATGCCCACGACGGTGAAAGGTCGCTTCTTTTACTGGTACATGATGCAGGACATCTACAGCCGCAAGCTGGTAGTCAACGAGGTGCACGAGAGCGAATCGGCTGAACATGCCAGCCAACTGCTGTCGCTAGGCTGCCTGCGCGAGCAGACCGCCGGGCGGCCGCTGGTGCTGCATTCGGACAATGGCAGCGTCATGAAAGGAGGGACGATGCTGGCGACGATGGGTTACCTGGGCGTGCAGCCCTCATACAGTCGCCCGCGCGTGAGCAATGACAACGCTTACGCAGAAGCGCTGTTCCGCACAGCCAAGTATTGCCCGCTGTGGCCGGATCGGCCATTCGATACGCTGCAGCAAGCGCGCGATTGGGTCCATCGGTTCGTGCACTGGTACAACGAGGAGCACCGCCACAGTGGCCTGAAGTACGTCACGCCGAACCAGCGGCACCGCGAGGAAGCGGTGCCCCTGCTGGCGCGACGCACGATGCTGTATCAGGCAGCCCGCACCCGACATCCGCAGCGCTGGTCGCGGGGAATCCGGAATTGGAAGCTGGAGCCAGTGGTCTACCTGAACCCCGAGCGAGCTGAACAGGAACCCAAGGAATACCGGAAAGCTGCATGACGGCGAACGCGACAACTACCTTGACACACACCGGAGCGACAAAAAGTAACCAAAAAACGCGTCGCCTCAGGCGGCTGGCCATCCATTCCACGGTGTGGGTGGTTCGGGCGGTGGTGATTTCCGTTCGGTGGGGTTGGTGGTTCAACCCTGCTACGCTCCCGGGATGTGCCTTGCGTCCAGGGACTATTGGACGAACCCGACTTTAGGCTATTGGCAGCCTGCTGAATGCCGCGTCGGTCGGACGCCTTCGGCTGCGCTGCGCGCACGTCCTAACGTGGCAGAACCAGCGGCCACGTCCTGATTTTTCGCCATTGGCCCGGCATCATCCGCGACAACGTCGTGCGAGCGCAGCGACGCACTCTGTGCCAGAGCCCCTGACCTACGATACTGAGTGCGCGCAGCGCAGCCGTAGGCGTCCTACCGATAACCTGGTTAGTAGGTTGCCAACGGCCTAAAGTCGGGTTCGTCCAATAGTCCCTGGACGCAAGGCACATCCCGGGAGCGTAGCAGGCCTGAACCACCAACCCCATCGACCGGAAATCACCACCGCCCGACGCACCCACACTGTGGAATTGATGGCCAGCCGCCTGAGGCGACGCGCTCTTTGGTCACTTTCTGTCGCTCGGACAGAAAGTGACTCGCCGGCTACGCCGGCGAAACAGCCCACGCTAGTCAAGAACGACACCCCCCAATCGCTCCCCAACAACACCCCTGCCCCCCACAGGAATTTATTCAACCCACGCTTGTCTCCCTCGCTATAATCCGCGTTTTGATTCGGCTACGACCGCAGGCCGGGACCCGCTCCCAGGCCACCCATGCGGCCCCGACCGATGAATTGGACTCCGGGCAGGCGCACGCAAGGATGCGCTATTGGACTCACAGGCGCCGCCCGGCATTCGGTTTCTCGCCACAAGGGCACTTTCTGCATAGGGCAGCGGCATGCTGATCTGGTTCGTCATCATCTACTGGGTAATCTCGGTCGGTATCGGCCTGTGGGCGGCGCTGCGCGTACGCAACACCACCGATTTCGCCGTCGCCGGGCGCAGCCTGCCGTTCCATATCGTCACCGCCACCGTTTTCGCCACCTGGTTTGGCTCGGAGACGGTGCTGGGCATTCCCGCCGTCTTCCTGAAGGAAGGCCTGTCGGGCGTCGTTTCCGATCCCTTCGGCTCGTCGATGTGCCTGATCCTGGTGGGCCTGTTCTTCGCCCGGCCGCTGTACCGGATGAACCTGCTGACCATCGGCGACTACTACCACAACCGCTATGGCCGGCTGGCCGAGGTGCTGACCACGCTGTGCATCGTGGTGTCCTACCTGGGCTGGGTGGCGGCGCAGATCAAGGCGCTGGGGCTGGTGTTCTATACCGTGTCGGACGGCGCACTGTCGCAGGAAGCCGGCATGATGATCGGCGCCGCCAGCGTGCTGGTCTACACGCTGTTCGGCGGCATGTGGTCGGTGGCGGTGACCGACTTCATCCAGATGATCATCATCGTGGTCGGCATGCTCTATATCGGCTACGAGGTCAGCGGCCAGGCCGGCGGCGTGGCGGCGGTGGTGTCGCATGCGGCGGCGGCGGGCAAGTTCGAGTTCCTGCCCTCGCTGGACCTGATACAGATCGTCGGGTTCGCGGCCGCGCTGTTCACCATGATGCTGGGCTCGATTCCGCAGCAGGACGTGTTCCAGCGGGTGACGTCGTCGCGCACCGAGCAGATCGCCGGGCGGGCCTCGGTGCTGGGCGGCGTGCTGTACTTCTGCTTTGCCTTTATCCCGATGTTCCTGGCGTACTCGGCGACCATGATCGACCCGGTCATGGTCAACAAGTACATCAACGCCGATTCGCAGCTGATCCTGCCGCAGCTGATCCTGCAGCACGCGCCGATGTTCGCGCAGGTGATGTTCTTCGGCGCGCTGCTGTCGGCCATCAAGAGCTGCGCCTCGGCCACGCTGCTGGCGCCGTCGGTGACCTTTGCCGAGAACATCCTGCGGCCGTATTTCCGCCACCTGGAGGACCGGCAGTTCCTGCGCGTGATGCAGACCGTGGTGCTGGTGTTCACGGCGGTTGTGACGCTGTTCGCGCTGAACTCGCACCTGTCGATCTTTCATATGGTGGAAAATGCTTATAAGGTCACACTGGTGTCGTCGTTCGTGCCGCTGGCTTTCGGCATGTTCTGGAAGCACGCCACCCGCCAGGGCGGGCTGGCGGCGATCTTGCTGGGCCTGTCCTCCTGGCTGACCTGCGAGGTCGCTTTTGCCGACGCCGTGGTGCCGCCGCAGATGGTGGGCCTGCTGTTCGCGGTCAGCGGCATGATGGTCGGCTCGCTGCTGCCCCAGTGGATTGCAGATCACGCGCCGGTCAAGGAAGTCCATATCGCCTGACGCAAGGGGGACCGCAACCCCCTCATTTCCGGCAATCAGGCAGCCCCGGAACGGTTTATAATTCAAGGCTTTGCATCGTCGCGCGGGAATTTCCCGCGGCCGCCATGGCCGGCGGCGATGTCCGCCTTTGTACCGATTCCGAAGTTTTCTCGCGAAATAACACCATGCCGATCTATGCCTACCGTTGCGACGCCTGCGGCCACGGGCGCGATGTGCTGCAGAAAATGAGCGATGCCCCGCTGACGGACTGCCCGTCGTGCGGCACCGCCGGCGCGTTCAAGAAGCAGCTGACCGCTGCTGGCTTCCAGCTCAAGGGCTCGGGCTGGTACGCGACCGACTTCCGCGGCGGCAGCGGCGCCGCCAGCGCGCCTGCGGCCACCGGCGCCACGGGCGGCGCGGCCGCGGCAGCAGCCAGCGCCCCGGCGGCGGCCGAGTCGTCGGGCAGCACCGCTTCGGCGGCGCCGGCCGCCGGCGGCTGCGGCAGCGCCTGCGCCTGCCATTGAGCCGGACCCGCCCCGTGGTCGCCAAGAAGACTTCCGCCCTGAAAACCTGGTTCCTGACCGGGCTGCTGGTGCTGGTGCCGCTGGGCATCACGCTTTGGGTGCTCAGCCTGATCATCGGCACGATGGACCAGAGCCTGGCGCTGCTGCCCGAGGCCTGGCGCCCGGACCGGCTGATGTTCGGCAAGCGCGTGACCGGCCTGGGCGCGATCCTGACGCTGCTGTTCATCCTGCTGGTCGGCCTGCTGGCGCACAACTTCATCGGCCAGCGCCTGGTGCGCTGGTGGGAAGCGCTGCTGGGCCATATCCCGGTGGTGGGCCCGATCTACACCAGCGTCAAGCAGGTCTCGGACACGCTGCTGTCGTCCTCGGGGAATGCCTTCCGCAAGGCGCTGCTGGTGCAGTACCCGCGCGAGGGCTCGTGGACCATCGCCTTCCTGACCGGGCGCCCCGGCGGCGACGTGCAGAACCACCTGCAGGGCGAATACGTCAGCGTCTACGTGCCGACCACGCCGAATCCGACCTCGGGCTTCTTCCTGATGATGCCCAAGGCCGACACCATTGAACTCGACATGACCGTCGACGCCGCGCTCAAGTACATCGTCTCGATGGGCGTGGTGGCACCGGCGGAATTGCCGCGCAAGAACGGCAGCGCCCCCCGGCCGGCGGCCCCGGCCAGGCCGGCCAATCCGGCCGGCAGGGCCAGCAACGAGGAAGCGGTCGAAACGACCGATCCTTGAGCATCCAATCTGATCACGGGCTGCCCGATGCGATCGGGCAGCCGCGTTTTACCGGGAATCTCCTTATGTCCTCCATGCGTACTCACTACTGCGGTCTGGTGACCGAACAATTCTCGGGCCAGGAAGTGGCCCTGACCGGCTGGGTCCAGCGCCGCCGCGACCATGGCGGCGTGATCTTCATCGACCTGCGCGACCGCGAAGGCCTGGTGCAGGTGGTGTGCGATCCGGATCGCCCCGAGATGTTCAAGGTCGCTGAAGAGATCCGCAACGAGTTCTGCATCCGCATCACCGGCAAGGTGCGTGCGCGCCCGGCCGGCACCGAGAACGCCAACCTGACCTCGGGCAAGATCGAAGTGCTGTGCCACGAGCTGACCGTGCTGAACCCGTCGGTCACGCCCCCGTTCCAGCTCGACGACGACAACCTGTCGGAAACCACGCGCCTGACGCACCGCGTGCTGGACCTGCGCCGCCCGCAGATGCAGTACAACCTGCGCCTGCGCTACAAGGTGGCGATGGAAGTGCGCAAGTTCCTGGATGCGCAGGGCTTTATCGACATCGAGACCCCGATGCTGGGCAAGAGCACGCCCGAAGGCGCGCGCGACTACCTGGTGCCGTCGCGGGTGAACCCGGGCCACTTCTTCGCGCTGCCGCAATCGCCGCAGATCTTCAAGCAGATGCTGATGGTGTCGGGCTTCGACCGCTACTACCAGATCACCAAGTGCTTCCGCGACGAAGACCTGCGCGCCGACCGCCAGCCCGAATTCACGCAGATCGACTGCGAGACCTCGTTCCTGACCGAGCAGGAGATCCGCGACCTGTTCGAGGACATGATGCGCACGGTGTTCAAGAACGCCATCGACGTCGACCTGGACGCGAAATTCCCGGTGATGGAGTTCCGCGAAGCCATGGCCCGCTTCGGCTCGGACAAGCCTGACCTGCGCGTCAAGCTGGAATTCACCGAGCTGACCGAGGTGATGAAGGACGTCGACTTCAAGGTGTTCTCGGGTCCCGCCAACAGCGACAACGGCCGCGTGGTCGGCCTGCGCGTGCCGGGCGGCGGTGCGATCTCGCGCGGCGAGATCGACGCCTACACCCAGTTCGTCGGCATCTACGGCGCCAAGGGCCTGGCCTGGATCAAGGTCAACGAAGTGGCCAAGGGCCGCGACGGCCTGCAATCGCCGATCGTCAAGAACCTGCACGACGCCGCCATTGCCGAGATCCTGAAGCGCACCGGCGCCCAGGACGGCGACATCATTTTCTTCGGCGCCGACAAGGCCAAGGTGGTCAACGACTCGATCGGCGCGCTGCGCCTGAAGGTTGGCCATTCGGACTTCGGCAAGGCCAACGGCCTGTTCGAGGACACCTGGAAACCGCTGTGGGTGGTCGACTTCCCGATGTTCGAGTACGACGAGGACGACGCGCGCTGGGTGGCCATGCACCACCCGTTCACCAGCCCCAAGGACGAGCACCTGGAATACCTCGAGACCGATCCGGGCAAGTGCCTGGCCAAGGCCTACGACATGGTGCTGAACGGCTGGGAAATGGGCGGCGGCTCGGTGCGGATCTTCCGCTCGGATATCCAGAGCAAGGTGTTCCGCGCGCTCAACATCAACGACGAGGAAGCCCGCGCCAAGTTCGGCTACCTGCTGGACGCGCTGCAGTACGGCGCGCCCCCGCACGGCGGCCTGGCCTTCGGCCTGGACCGCATCGTCACGATGATGGCCGGCGCCGACTCGATCCGCGACGTGATCGCCTTCCCGAAGACCCAGCGCGCCCAGGACCTGCTGACCCAGGCCCCGAGCTCGGTCGACGAGAAGCAGCTGCGCGAGCTGCATATCCGCCTGCGCGCCACCGAGCCCAAGCCGACGGCCTGAGCTGCGCCAGTCAGCTGAAGCCCGCAAGGAAGCCGCGCAATAGCGCGGCTTTTTTGCTTTGTGCGCAATGTCGGGTTGCCTGCACTGTGGTGCGGGCGGCGCATTGGTTTCGATTTGTTACAGGTCGGAACGAAGGCGACGCGCGGCGGGTCTGCTTTCTTTGACACGTAATTTGCCGAGGGGCCTCGCAGCGAAGGCTTCCGGCACTCGGGAGAAATTCGTGACCCTGGATATCGACCTGATCCGCCAGTTCCTGCTGGCCCATGACCAAACCATCCTGACCTGGCTGGTGGCCGGCTTGCTGATGATGCTGCTGGCGCGCTTCGAGCTGCGCCGCGCCGTGCGCCGTTCGGCGCAGGCCATGTCTGAATCCGTGGCCACCACCGTGGCGGCCTGCGTGCCCGACATTGCCCACGCGGTGCAGTCGGCCGCGCCCGCCGCCACCGCCGAGCCGGTGGAGATGCAGCGTGCCGAGGCGCTGCGCCGGCTGGCGCTGGATACCGTCGGCGTGGTGATGACGCGCGGACGCTGGCTGGACGAACTCGGCAACCTGCGCCTGCCCGACGACACGCTGCTGGCCGGCCAGCGCGCCGACGGCGCCGACCCGCTGCTGGTGGTGGCGCCGCAGCCGGTGGTGCAGGCCTACCTGGATGCGCAGCGCGCGTTCGAGGACGAGGCCGCGCAGGTGCAGGCACTGCGCCGCGATGCCCAGCGCGTGCAGGAGGCGCTGCAGGCGCTGGATGCGGAAGTCGCGCATATCGAGCAGGAAACCGGCAGCATCGTGCTGCGCTTCGAGCAGGTCAACGCGCAGGCTGCGCAGGGCATGGATGGCGGCGACTACCAGCGCTTCCTGATCCAGAAGTTCAACACGCTGGGCCAGCGCGAGAAGGAAATCGCGCAGGAGCGCACGCAGTTGCAGGGCGAGGTCCGGCAACGCGCCGAAGCCCTGGCCGCGCACGCCCATGGCGCGTCCAGGCGCTACCGCCAGGCCCTGGCACCGCTGATGGACCAGCTGCGCGCTGCCTGGGGCCATGGCGACACGCCACAAGTGTTCGACACCTGGCAGCGCCACGGGACCGCCGAGCCCTATCTGGCACCTCATACCGCGCATAGCGCGCGCAACGCCGCCTGAGGGCAGGGCCGTCGCGCTTTCGCGTGGCAAGCGGGCGCGGCTGCGCTATCCTTGGGTTTGTCCTTTCGCCCAGACCCATGTCCTACAAGATCCCGGAATCCGTGCTGGTGGTGATTTACACGCCAGATCTTCAAGTCTTGCTGCTGGAACGCGCCGATCGCCCGGGTTTCTGGCAGTCCGTGACCGGCAGCCTCGACACCCTGGACGAACCCCTGGCCCTGACCGCCGCGCGCGAAGTGGCGGAGGAAACCGGCATCGTCGCCGGCGAGCACCAGCTGACCGACTGGGGCCATACCATCCAGTACGAAATCTACCCGCAGTGGCGCCATCGCTACGCCGAAGGCGTCACGCGCAATACCGAGCACTGGTTCGGCCTGTGTGTGTCCGAGGCGCTGCCGGTGGCGCTGGCGCCACGCGAGCACCTGCAATACAAATGGCTGCCGTGGCAGCAGGCGGCGCAGCAGTGCTTTTCCAGCAGCAATGCCGAAGCCATCCGCCAGCTGGCCTGGCGCGCGGCGGGGGCCGATGCGCGGCAGGCTGCCTGCGGAGCGCAGCCATGAAGCTGCGCGTGGTCACCTACAACATCCACAAGGGAGTGACCGGCATCTCGCGGCGCCCGCGCATCCAGAACGTGCGTGCCGGCCTGCATGCGATGGATGCCGACATCGTCTTCCTGCAGGAAGTGCAGGACCGCAACGACCGGCTGGTGGCCGCGGCGCTGTTTGATCCGGAGCACACCCAGCTCAACTACCTGGCCACCGACGCCTATCCGCACTCGGTCTACGGCCGCAACGCGGTCTATGACTACGGCCATCACGGCAACGCGATCCTGTCGCGCCACCCGATCCTGATGTCCGAGAATCTGGATATTTCCGACCACCGTTTCGAACAGCGCGGGCTGTTGCATGCGGTGGCGGATGTGCACGGTGTGGAAACCCACCTGATCTGCGTGCATTTCGGCCTGTTCGCGCGCAGCCGCGCGCGCCAGGCCGACGCGCTGGTGGAGCGCGTGCGCACCGTGGTGCCGGCGGGCGTGCCGCTGGTGATCGCCGGCGACTTCAACGACTGGAACCACCGGCTGGACGCGCAGATCTGCAATACGCTGGGCGCGGTCGAGGCCTCGCACGCGCGCGGGTCGCGGCTGCATACCTTCCCGAGCCATATGCCGTGGTGGCAGCTCGACCGCATCTATGTGCGCGGGTACGAGATCGAGCGCGCCCACGCGCTGACCGGCCGCGACTGGGCGCAGCGCTCGGACCATGTGCCGCTGGTGGCGGAACTGGAGCATCCGCCGGGCGAAGCGTTGGAGCGTCCCGCGCCCGCGGACAAGGCGGCCTGAGTTCAGCCCGCGCGGCCGGGGTAGTCGCGCTTGGGGAAGTCGCGGATAAAGGCGAACACCGCCTGCGGATCGTTCAGGTCCAGCACCGGCAGCGCGGTCATGGCGGCCACGGCGGCGGGATCATCGCTCGCCACCGCCACCACGCCCGGCACCTCGTCCCACAGCGGCGCGCGCCCCAGCGCCGGGCGATAGACCTCAAGCTTGGGAAAATCACTGCGCTTGTACCCCTCCACCAGCACCAGGTCGGTGTCGGGCGGCAGCACCGCGAGCGCATCGTCCAGTTCGGGCGAGGGCACGGCTTCCGGGTAGTGGCGCATCAGCGTCAGGTGGCGCGCGCCGACCAGCACGACATTGGCGCAGCCGGCCTCGCGCATGCGCCAGGAATCCTTGCCAGGCGTGTCGGGATCAAAGCCGTGGTGGGTGTGCTTGACGCCGGACACGCGCAGGCCGGCGCCGACAAAGCAGGGGATGAGCTGGTCCAGCAGCGTGGTCTTGCCGCTGCCGGAAGAACCGGTAATGCCGAATACCTTCACAATGGTTTCCGAGTGGGCGTCAGGAGTGGTCTGCCCGGGGCTGGCCGCCTGCGGGCAAGCATCGGCATCGACGATAGCAGAGTTCCGCGCGCCAATGTGCAGGCGGCGCCTTGGGCGCGGCAAACTGTCCGATAATCACGGCATGTCACGGATATCCCACTCCGCCCATGACGCGCACGCCGAAGCCCCCGCGCACGACCCGGCCGCGGCCGGCGAGCAGGCATCGCGCCACCACATGCTGCGCTGGGCCTGGCGCCGCGGCAAGCCCACCAACGGCAACGCCGTGCGGCTGCTCCATGGCGGCCAGGACTTCTTCCCTGCGCTGATCGCCGCCATCGACCAGGCTGCGTTCCAGGTCATGCTGGAAACCTACATCTATGCCGACGACGACGTCGGCCGCGCGGTCGCCGACGCACTGGTCCGCGCCGCCGCGCGCGGCGTGACGGTACGCGTCACGGTGGATGGCTTCGGCGCCGGCGACATGCCCGCCGGTCTGGCCGAGCGCCTGCGCGCCGGCGGCGTACAGCTGCGCGTCTACCGCGCGCTGCGCGGCTTCCGGCTGGCGCGGCGCCACCTGCGCCGGCTGCACCGCAAGCTGGCGGTGATCGACCGGCGCGTGGCCTTTGTCGGCGGCATCAATATCATCGACGACCACAACCACGGCCCGTTCGAAGGCGCCAACCTGGGGCCGCGCTATGACTTCGCGGTACAGGTCAGCGGGCCGCTGGTGGACCGCATCACGCTGTCTTCGGAGCGGCTCTGGTGGCGATTGTCGCTGCGCGAGGCGCGTGGCAGCGAGCGCGCCGCGGCGGTGGCCGACTACCCGCTGGTCACCGACCTGCCGCCGCGCCCGGAAGCGACCGGCGGGGTGCGCGCCGCGTTGCTGCTGCGCGACAACCTGCGCAACCGCCGCACCATCGAGCGCGAATACCTGCGCGCGCTCGGCGCCGCGCGCCACGACGTCATTCTCGCCAACGCCTACTTCCTGCCGGGGCACAAGATGCGGCGCGCGCTGCTGGCCTGCCGCGCGCGCGGCGTGCGCGTGCGCCTGCTGCTGCAGGGGATGGTCGAATACCGCTTGCAGCACTACGCCACCCACGCGCTGTATGCATCGATGCTGGAGGCTGGGGTCGAGATCTACGAATACGCCGAGAGCTTCCTGCACGCCAAGGTCGGCGTGGTGGACGAAGCCTGGGCCACGGTCGGGTCGAGCAATATGGACCCCTTCAGCCTGCTGCTCGCGCGCGAAGCCAACGTCGCCGTTTATGATGCAGCCTTCGCCGCTGAACTGCGTACCGCGCTGGAACAAGCCATTGCGCACCGCAGCGCGCGCGTGCTGCCGGACATGCACGCACGCCGCTCGCCGCTGCACCGGCTGGCCAACTGGGCGGCCTACATGCTGCTGCGCCTCGGCGTGATCATTGCCGGCGTGACCGGGCGCTACTGAGCCCGCCATGCACGGTGTGCGTTTGTTGCCATGCGGCAGCAAACGGGCCGCAACCGGTTGCCGCGCAAGCCATGACGGACATGCTGCATTGCAGTCCGTTTAGAAACAGCGGTCTAATTAAAAGCTTGATGGTCGACTGCTGCGCCAGAATAATCTGAACGACCGTTCTTTTTTGGCTTAGACTGCGTGCATTCGCGGTATGCACCGGCAATTCCGCCGGTCGGCCGCAAGCACTGAATGCAACGTCAGGGTCATACGCGGGGCCGCAGCAGGGTCCCGCAGAACGGAGAAAAAACATGCGACACCAGTCAGCCCGTCTCGAATCCGCCGCCGCCTCCCCCGCGCCAATGCGCAAGGGCGAGATGACGCGCGTGGCGATTCTGGATGCCGCACTGGAATTGTCGTCCCGCGACGGGCTCGAAGGTCTGACCATCGGGCTGCTCGCGGAACGCATGCAGATGAGCAAGAGCGGTGTCTTCGCGCATTTCGGTTCGCGCGAGGACCTGCAGGTAGAGGTGGTGCGGGAGTATCACCGCCGGTTCGAGCAGGAGGTGTTCTATCCCTCGCTGCAGGAGCCGCGCGGCCTGCCCCGGCTGTGGTCGATGGTGCGGCGCTGGATGGAAAAGCGCATCCAGGAAGTGACGACGGGATGCATCTACATCAGCGGTGCCGTGGAGTACGACGACCGCACCGGCAGCCTGGTGCGTGACGAGCTGGTCAAGAGCGTCACGATCTGGCGGGCAGCGCTGAATCGCGCCATCAACCAGGCCAAGGAAGAGGGGCACCTGCGCGCGGATTGCGATCCGCGCCTGATGCTGTTCGAGATGTATAGCCTTGAACTAGGCTTGCATCATGACGCCCGTTTCCTGCGCCTGCCTGACAGTGCCGAGCTTGCCATGGTCGCGCTCAACAAACTGATTCAGTCTTACCGTACCTGAGGTCGCCCCGGTCGGGCCGTCGCGCGCAAGCGGGACGGGCGGCATGGCGGCATCATATAACTCCAAGGAGTCTCAGATGGGCCAGTACACCGCACCGTTGCGCGACATGCAGTTCGTGCTCCATGAATTGCTCGGCGCCGAAGCCGAACTCAAGGCGATGCCGCCGCACGCGGACATCGACGCGGACACCATCAACCAGGTCATCGAGGAAGCCGGCAAGTTCTGCTCGGACGTGGTGTTTCCGCTCAACCAGGTGGGCGACCGTGAAGGCTGCACCTACGTCGGCGACGGCGTGGTGAAGGCGCCTGCCGGCTTCAGGGAGGCCTACCAGCAGTTTGTCGAAGCCGGCTGGCCGGCGCTCGCCTGCGATCCCGAATTCGGCGGCCAGGGCCTGCCGATCGTGATCAACAATGTGGTCTATGAGATGCTGAATTCGGCCGGCCAGGCCTGGACCATGTACCCCGGCCTGTCGCACGGTGCCTACGAGGCGCTGCACGCGCACGGCACGCCCGAACTGCAGCAGACCTACCTGCCCAAGCTGGTCTCCGGCGTGTGGACCGGCACCATGTGCCTGACCGAGCCGCACTGCGGCACCGATCTCGGCATCCTGCGCTCCAGGGCAGAGCCGCAGGCTGACGGTTCCTACCTGATTTCGGGCACCAAGATCTTTATCTCGGCCGGCGAGCACGACATGGCCGAGAACATCATCCACCTGGTGCTGGCACGCCTGCCGGACGCGCCGGGCGGCACCAAGGGCATCTCGCTGTTCGTGGTGCCCAAGTTCATCCCCGACGCCAACGGCAATCCGGGCGAGCGCAACGGCATCAAGTGCGGCTCGATCGAGCACAAGATGGGCATTCACGGCAACGCCACCTGCGTGATGAACCTGGACGGCGCGCGCGGCTGGATGGTGGGCGAGCCCAACAAGGGCCTGAACGCCATGTTCGTGATGATGAACGCCGCCCGCCTCGGCGTGGGCGCACAGGGCCTGGGCCTGACCGAAGTGGCGTACCAGAACTCGCTGGCCTACGCCAAGGACCGCCTGCAGATGCGTTCGCTGACCGGCCCGAAGGCACCGGACAAGCCCGCCGACCCGATCATCGTGCACCCGGATGTGCGCCGCATGTTGCTGACGCAGAAGGCCTATGCCGAAGGTGGCCGCGCCTTCAGCTACTGGACCGCGCTGCAGATCGACCGCGAGCTGTCGCACCCGGACGAAGCGGTGCGCAAGGAAGCCGGTGACCTGGTCGCATTGCTCACGCCGGTGATCAAGGCCTTCCTGACCGACAACGCCTTCACCTCCACCAACGAGGGCATGCAGGTATTCGGCGGCCACGGCTACATCGCCGAGTGGGGCATGGAGCAGTATGTGCGCGATGCGCGCATCAACATGATCTACGAAGGCACCAACACCATCCAGGCGCTGGACCTGCTGGGCCGCAAGATCCTTGGCGACATGGGCGCCAGGATGAAGGCCTTCGGCAAGATCGTGCAGGAGTTCGTCGAAGCCGAAGGCACCAATGAAGCCATGCAGGAGTTCATCAACCCGCTGGCCGACATTGGCGACAAGGTGCAGAAGCTGACCATGGAAATCGGCATGAAGGCGATGGGCAATGCCGATGAAGTGGGCGCCGCCGCAGTGCCTTACCTGCGCGTGGTGGGCCACCTGGTGTTCTCGTACTTCTGGGCCCGCATGGCCAGGATCGCGCTGGAGAAGGAAGGCAGCGGCGACAAGTTCTACACCGCCAAGCTGGCGACGGCACGCTTCTACTTTGCCCGGCTGCTGCCGGAAACCGCCGCCGAGATCCGCAAGGCGCGCGCCGGTTCGGCCACGCTGATGGCGCTGGACGCAGACCTGTTCTGATTTGATCTGCATGGCTGACCCCTGCTGAGGGTTTTCTCCCCTCTCCCGCTTGCGGGAGAGGGGCAGGGGGTGAGGGTAGGCGGTCGATATGCGATATCGCGTCTGCACACGCCCACCCTCACCCCCGCCCCTCTCCCCGTAAATGGGAGAGGGGAGCAAACCGGCAGCCGTGGGGAAGCCCAAACTCTTACCTTAACGCTCACTAATCCAGGAGCGAGCATGTCCAATTTCATCGTCAAAAAAGTCGCCGTGCTGGGTGCCGGCGTCATGGGGGCGCAGATTGCCGCGCACCTGATCAATGCGCGCGTGCCCGTGGTGCTGTTCGACCTTCCCGCCAAGGAAGGCCCCAAGAACGGCATCGCACTGCGTGCCATCGAGAACCTGAAGAAGCTGTCGCCCGCGCCGCTGGGCATCAAGGACGAGGCCGGCCTGATCCAGGCGGCCAACTACGAAGACGATATCGCGCTGCTGAAGGAGTGCGACCTGGTGATCGAGGCGATCGCCGAGCGCATGGACTGGAAGCACGACCTGTACAAGAAGGTCGCACCGCACCTGGCCGCGCACGCGATCTTCGCGACCAATACCTCGGGCCTGTCGATCACCGCGCTGTCCGATGGCTTCGATGCCGACCTGAAGTCGCGCTTCTGCGGCGTGCACTTCTTCAACCCGCCGCGCTACATGCACCTGGTCGAGCTGATCCCGACCGCGACCACGCAGCCGCAGATCCTCGACCAGCTCGAAGCCTTCCTGACCACCACGCTCGGCAAGGGCGTGGTGCGCGCCAAGGACACGCCCAACTTCATCGCCAACCGCGTCGGCATCTTCTCGATCCTGGCAGTGTTTGCCGAGGCCGAGAAGTTCGGCATTCCGTTCGACGTGGTCGACGACCTGACCGGTTCCAAGCTCGGCCGCGCCAAGTCCGCCACCTTCCGCACCGCGGACGTGGTCGGCCTGGACACCATGGCGCACGTGATCAAGACCATGCAGGACACCCTGCACGACGACCCGTTCGCGCCGGTGTACAAGACCCCGGCCGTGCTCAAGGGCCTGGTCGATGCGGGCGCGCTGGGCCAGAAGACCGGCGCCGGCTTCTACAAGAAGGAAGGCAAGGCCATCAAGGTGCTCGACGGCAAGACCGGCCAGTATGTCGATGCCGGCAAGAAGGCCGACGAAATCGTCGTGCGCATGCTGAAGAAGGAGCCGGCCGAGCGCATCAGGCTGCTGCGCGAATCGGCCAACCCGCAGGCGCAGTTCCTGTGGTCGGTGTTCCGCGACGTGTTCCACTACATCGCCGTGTACCTGGAGCAGATCGCCGGTTCCGCCGCCGATATCGACCTGGCGATCCGCTGGGGCTTCGGCTGGAACTCGGGTCCGTTCGAAGACTGGCAGTCGGCCGGCTGGAAGCAGGTGGCCGAGTGGGTGAAGGAAGACGTTGACGCCGGCAAGGCGCTCTCCAGCGCGCCGATGCCGGCCTGGGTATTCACCGGCCCCGTCGCCGAGAACCAGGGCGTGCACGCTGCTGCCGGCTCGTGGTCGCCGGCGACGCAGTCGTTCGTCGCACGCAGCTCGCTGCCGGTGTATCAGCGCCAGGCATTCCGCGCCGCGGTCAAGGGCACCGCCGCGGCAGATCCGCGCACGGCCGGCCGCACCGTCGAAGAGAACGACGCCGTGCGCATCTGGGTGAGCGAAGGCCAGGACGACGTGCTGGTGGTTTCGTTCAAGAGCAAGATGAACACCATTGGGCCGGACGTGATCGACGGCCTGACCCGCGCCATCGACCTGGCCGAAGCCGGCTACAAGGGCCTGGTGGTGTGGCAGCCGACCTCGCTGCAACTGGGCGCGCCGGGCGGTCCGTTCTCCGCAGGCGCCAACCTGGAAGCGGCCATGCCCGCCTTCATGATGGGCGGCGCCAAGGGCATCGAGCCGTTCGTGAAGAAGTTCCAGGACGGCATGATGCGCGTGAAGTATGCCTCGGTGCCGGTGGTGTCGGCGGCGTCCGGCATTGCGCTGGGCGGCGGCTGCGAACTGATGCTGCATTCGGCCGCACGCGTGGCCGCGCTGGAAACGTATATCGGCCTGGTCGAAGTGGGCGTGGGCCTGGTGCCGGCCGGCGGCGGCCTGAAGGAAGCCGCGCTGGCAGCCGCTCGTGCGGCGCAGGCCGCGGGCAGCACCAACTACCTGCAATTCGTGACCAGCCGCTTCCAGAGCGCGGCCATGGCCAAGGTGTCCGGTTCGGCGCTGGAAGCGCGCCAGATGGGCTACCTGCAGCCGTCCGACAGGATCGTCTTCAACGTGCATGAGCTGCTGTACGTGGCGCAGAACGAAGTGCGCGCGCTGGCCAACGCGGGCTACCGCGCGCCGCTGCCGACGCTGGTGCCGGTGGCGGGCCGCTCGGGCATTGCCACCATCAAGGCATCGCTGGTCAATATGCGCGACGGCGGCTTTATCTCGGCGCACGACTTCGTGATCGCCAGCCGCATCGCCGAAGCGGTGTGCGGCGGCGACGTCGAGGCCGGCTCGCTGGTGAGCGAGGACTGGCTGCTGGCGCTGGAGCGCAAGGCCTTTGTCGACCTGCTCGGCACCGGCAAGACGCAGGAGCGCATCATGGGCATGCTGCAGACCGGCAAGCCGGTGCGTAACTAACAGGGCAAGCGAGGAACCGACATCATGAAACAACTGCAAGACGCATACATCGTCGCGGCCACCCGCTCGCCGATCGGCAAGGCCCCCAAGGGCGCGTTCAAGAATACGCGCCCGGACGACCTGCTGGCCACCATCCTGAAGGCCGCGGTGGCACAGGTGCCCAACCTGGACCCGAAGCTGATCGAAGACGCCATCGTCGGCTGCGCGATTCCTGAAGCGCAGCAGGGCCTGAACGTCGCGCGCATCGGCGCGCTGCTGTCCGGCCTGCCCAACACGGTGGGCGGCATCACCGTCAACCGCTTCTGTGCCTCGGGCGTGAGCGCAGTGGCGATGGCGGCCGATCGCATCCGCGTGGGCGAGTCCGACGTCATGATCGCCGCCGGCGTGGAATCGATGAGCATGGTGCCGATGATGGGCAACTCGCCGTCGATGTCGCCGGAGATCTTCACCCGCGACGAGAACGTCGGCATTGCCTACGGCATGGGCCTGACCGCCGAGAAGGTGGCGCAGCAATGGCAGGTCAGCCGCGAAGACCAGGATGCGTTCTCGCTGGCCTCGCACCAGAAGGCCATCGCGGCGCAACAGGCTGGCGAGTTCAAGGACGAGATCACGCCGATCGAGATCGTCGAACGTTTCCCGGACCTTGCCAGCGGCCAGGTCAGCGTCAAGACGCGCACGATCTCACTGGACGAAGGACCGCGCCCGGAGACCTCGCTGGAAGGCCTGGGCAAGCTGCGCCCGGTGTTTGCCAACAAGGGCAGCGTCACTGCCGGGAACAGCTCGCAGACCTCTGACGGCGCCGGCGCGCTGATCCTGGTCTCGGAAAAGATCCTCAAGCAGTTCAACCTGGTGCCGCTGGCGCGCTTTGTCTCGTTCGCGGTGCGCGGCGTGCCGCCCGAGATCATGGGCATCGGCCCCAAGGAAGCGATTCCGGCGGCGCTGAAGGCCGCGGGCCTGACCCAGGACCAGATCGACTGGATCGAACTGAACGAAGCCTTTGCCGCGCAGTCGCTGGCGGTGATGCGCGACCTGGATCTGGATCCGGCCAGGGTCAACCGCATGGGCGGCGCGATTGCGCTGGGCCACCCGCTGGGTGCGACCGGTGCGATCCGCTCGGCCACGGTGGTGCACGCGCTGCGCCGCCACAACCTGAAGTACGGCATGGTGACCATGTGCGTTGGCACGGGCATGGGTGCTGCAGGTATTTTCGAGCGCGTTTAAACGCGCCTGCGGGGCGGTCCAGGGACCGTCCCGCCCTTCTGTCAGGTGAAGAAAGCAGTACCGGGGCTGCCGCCCGCCATGCGGGTCACCAGGTAGGGGAGACAACAATATGCAGGAGACAGCCATCCTGGCCGATGCCGCGTGCGATCTGCCGCGCGACGTCATGGCCCAGTTGAAGGTCCACACGATTCCGTTCCGCATCCGCGCGGGCGAGCATTTCGTCGCCGATACGCGCGACGAGGACGCGCTGCCCACGCTTTACCAGCAATACCTGGTCGGCCGCCAGGACCATTACGCCGAATCGATCCCGCTGCTCGAGCGCGAGCTGGAAGAACACCTGCTGCGCAACGTGGTGGCCCACTGCGACCGCGCCATCCTGTTCACCATCGCCAGTTCGCGCAGCAAGCTGTATGCGAATGCGAGCGGCGCGGTGATCGGCACCGTGGCGCGCAGCGTGCGCCTGCGCAAGGAAGCCGGGCGCACGGGGCTGTTCGACCTGACCGTGGTCGATACCGGCGCGATCGGCCCGGGGCAGGCGCTGATCGTGCGCGAAGCCGCGCGCATGGCCGCCGCCGGCGCGAGCCCGCAGGCGGTGCGCGAAGCGGTCGAGACGCGCCTGCGCGATGCCGCCCACATGTTCCTGGTGCCCGACGAGCTGCTTTATATGTACACGCGCGCGCGCCAGAAGGGCGAGGGCAGCATCACCTGGGGCCGCTACGTGATGGGCAGCGCCTTCAATATCCGCCCGGTGGTGCGCATGCACCGCGGGCACACCGAGGCCATCGCCAAGGCGCGCGGTTCGGAGGAGGGCGCACGCCGCGTGCTGCAGCATGCCGAGCAGTGCATCCGCGGTGGTGGCCTGATGGTGCCGGCAATCTCGGTCTGCTATGCCGGGCCGCTCGACGCGGTGCGCGCGATGCCGGCGTTCCAGTCGCTGGAGCGCACCGCGCGCGGCCAGGGCGTGGAGCTGATGCTGGCGCCGATGAGCCTGACGGTGGCGCTGAATGTCGGCGCGCGCGCGTTCGGCCTGAGCTATCTGTCCGAAGCGCCGCCGCCCTTTGAATAATCCTCCCAGCAATGCATCCACAGACGAAGACACCATGAGCATCCGCACCGGCATCGAGCAGGGCATCCTGACCATCGAGTTCGACCGCATCGACAAGAAGAACGCCATCACCGCGGCGATGTACCAGGCCATGGCCGACGCGCTGCGCGCGGCCGAGACCGACCGCAACGTGCGCGCCATCCTGCTGCGCGGCAAGCCGGAAATCTTCACCGCCGGCAACGACCTGGAAGATTTCATGCAGCGCCCGCCGACCGCGGGCGAAGGCGCGGAGCAGGCGCCCGTGTTCCAGTTCCTCTACCAGATCAGCCACGCCACCAAGCCGATCGTCGCGGCCGTCAGCGGCGCCGCGGTTGGGGTGGGCACCACCATGCTGCTGCATTGCGACCTGGTCTATGCCTCCGATACGGCCAAGCTGTCGCTGCCGTTCGTGCAGCTGGGCCTGTGCCCCGAGGCCGCTTCCAGCCTGCTGTTGCCGCGCCTGGTCGGCTACCAGCGCGCTGCCGAGAAGCTGCTGCTGGGCGAAGCCTTCAGCGCGCAGGAGGCGCTGGAGATCGGGCTGGTGACGCGCGTGCTGCCGGTGGCCGAGCTGCATGACTTTGCGCTGCAGCAGGCCCGCAAGCTGGCGGCGCTGCCGGCATCGTCGCTGCGCGAGACCAAGCGGCTGATGAAGGCGGGCGACTTGGCCGCGGTGGAAAAGCAGATGGCCGACGAGGGCGCGGTGTTCCGCCGCATGCTGGTGGCGCCGGAGGCGAAAGAGGCGTTTGCGGCTTTCTTCGAGAAGCGGAGGCCGGATTTTACGAAGTTCGAGTAAGGCCCTGCGACTGCGTAAAAGAGGAGAGCGGTGTCGGGTGCTCCCAAGCCGCCCGAACTAGCCAAAGCAAGGTGTTCTCCCTCTCCCCTCACGGGGAGAAGGGCCGGGGTGAGGGGCGGTTTAGCTAGGAATCACACCAAGCGGAGCCGAAGGTTTCTTTCCAGCGCAATAGCTTCGGCCAGCGCCCGGCCCTCACCCCAACCCTCTCCCGCAAGCGGGAGAGGGAGCACCGCATCGATGATCGAAAGTCTCCGGATCTTCAAGCCGACGGCAACACCCGCGGCAGCCGCGATTCATCCGTGGCCACATACGTCAGCGTGGCCTCCGTCACCTTGACGATCTCATTGCTGTGGCGCATCCGTTGCGCATAGACCTCTACCGCGACCGTGACCGAGGTACGGCCGGTCTTGACGATGTCCGCATAAAAGCTGACCAGGTCGCCCACAAACACCGGGTGCTTGAACAGGAAGGAGTTGACCGCGACGGTGGCCACCCGGCCCTGGGCGCGTTCCACCGCCGGGATCGAGCCGGCGATATCCACCTGCGCCATGATCCAGCCGCCGAACACGTCGCCGTGCACATTGGCGTCGGCGGGCATCGGCACCACGCGCAGAGCGGGATTCTTGCCGGCGGGCAGGGCGGGGACGGTGTCGGGAGCGTTCATGACGGTGTGTGGTGGACTGCGGAAGGGGGCGCGGCGAATGACCCTGCGCCTGCCACGAAATGCGAACTCTGCGACAATCGCGCATTGGCCCGAATTCTAACGTATGCGCCGCTATTCCACGACCGCTGAGCCGGCCCCCGCTCCTGCTTCCAACACGCTCTTCCCCGGTCAGCGCGCGCCGCGCAGCGACTGGCAGACGGTGCGCAACCTGCTGCCCTATGTCTGGCACTACAAGTGGCGGGTGATGCTGGCGCTGGCGTGCCTGGTGGCCGCCAAGGTGGCCAACCTGGGCGTGCCGGTGCTGATGAAAAAGCTGATCGACAGCATGAACCTGCAGGCGGGCGACCCGCGCGCGCTGCTGGCCGTGCCGGTGGGGCTGATCGTCGCCTACGGGGTGCTGCGGCTGTCGGCGACGCTGTTCACCGAGTTGCGTGAGATCCTCTTTTCCAAGGTTACGCAGAGCGCCGTGCGCGAGATCGCGCTGCAGGTGTTCCGGCACCTGCATGCGCTGTCGCTGCGCTTCCACCTGGACCGGCAGACCGGCGGCATGAGCCGCGACATCGAGCGCGGCACGCGCGGCATCCAGTCGCTGATCTCATATTCGCTGTACAGCATCCTGCCCACGCTGGTCGAGATGGGGCTGGTGATCGGCTTCTTTATCCTGCATTACGACATCTGGTTCGCGGCCATCACCGGCTGCGCGCTGGCGGGCTATATCGTCTTTACCATCGTGGTGACGGAATGGCGCACGCATTTCCGCCGCCGCATGAACGAGCTGGATTCGCGCGCCAACCAGAAGGCGATCGATTCGCTGCTCAACTTCGAGACCGTCAAGTATTTCGGCAATGAAGAGTACGAGGCGCAGCGCTATGACGAAAACCTGCGCAAATACCGCACCGCGGCAATCCGCTCGCAGAACTCGCTGTCGTTCCTGAACTTCGGCCAGCAGGCCATCATCGCGGTGGGGCTGATCCTGATCCTGTGGCGCGCCACCGTGGGCGTGGTCGACGGCAAGCTGACGCTGGGCGACCTGGTGCTGGTCAATACGCTGATGATCCAGCTCTATATCCCGCTGAACTTCCTCGGCGTGATCTACCGCGAGATCAAGCAGGCCACCACCGACATGGACCGCATGTTCGTGCTGCTGGGCACGAACCAGGAGGTGGCCGACGCGCCGGGCGCGAAGCCGCTGCAGGTCAACGGCGCGCAGGTGCGTTTCCGCGACGCGCGCTTCAGCTACGAGCCGGACCGGTTGATCCTGGACGGTGTGGACTTCACCATCGCCGCGGGGACCACCACCGCGGTGGTGGGGCACAGCGGCTCGGGCAAGTCGACGCTGGCCCGGCTCCTGTTCCGCTTCTATGATGCCAATGGCGGCGCCATCGAGATCGACGGCCAGGACATCCGCGCGATCACGCAAGATAGCCTGCGCCGCGCCATCGGCATCGTGCCGCAGGACACGGTGCTGTTCAACGACAGCATCTTCTACAACATCGCCTACGGCCGGCCCGATGCCGGCCGCGACGAAGTCATCGCCGCCGCGCGCGCCGCGCAGATAGACACCTTTATCCGCGAGTTGCCGCAGGGCTACGACACGCCGGTGGGCGAGCGCGGCCTGAAGCTGTCCGGCGGCGAGAAGCAGCGCGTGGCGATCGCGCGCACGCTGCTGAAGAATCCGCCGGTGCTGGTCTTCGACGAGGCCACTTCGGCGCTGGATTCGCGCACCGAGCAGGCCATCCAGGCCGAGCTGATGCGGCTGGCGCAGAACCGCACCACGCTGCTGATCGCGCACCGCCTGTCGACCGTCGTGCATGCCGACCAGATCCTGGTGATGGACCACGGCCGTATCGTCGAACGCGGCACCCATGCCGAACTGATGCGCGCGGGCGGCCGCTACGCCGAGATGTGGGACATCCAGGCCCGCGCCGCCGCCAAGGGCGGCGAAGCGGTGGGCGCGGATGCGCTGGAACTCGACGTGGGCGACGCCACGCAGGACGCCTGACAGGACATTTTGCCACCGCGCTGGCCACATCGCGGCAGAGCAGGCAGGCGGCGCGCACGTGACGAACTGCCGGGCGCGGGTGGATAATCCGCGTCATGGAAATCAAATGGCTTGAAGACTTCGTCAGCCTGGCCGAGACGCACAGCTTCTCGCGCTCGGCCGAGCTGCGCCATGTCACGCAGCCCGCGTTCTCGCGCCGCATCCAGTCGCTGGAGGCGTGGGTCGGCACCGAGCTGATCGACCGCTCGAGCTACCCCACCAGCCTGACCCCGGCCGGCAAGGTGTTCTACGAGCAGGCGCTGGCCATGCTGGCGCAGGTCAGCGAGACCCGTGCGCTGATGCGCGGCCAGCGCTCGGCCAATGCCCAGGTGCTGGAGTTCGCGGTGCCGCACACGCTGTCGCTGACTTTCTTCCCGGAATGGCTCAAGGCGCTGGAGCGCAAGATCGGCACGGTGCCGTGCCGGCTGCGCGCGCTCAACGTCCACGACGCGGTGCTGATGCTGGTAGAGGGCGGCTGCGACCTGGTGATGGTCTACCACCACGCGCGCCAGGCCATCCAGCTGGATCCGGCACGGTACGACATGCTGGTGCTTGGCACCGAACGGCTGTCGCCCTACAGCGTGCCGGATGCCGCCGGCAAGCCGCAGTTCCGGCTGCCCGGGACCGACAAGAAGCCGGTGCCCTTCCTCAGCTACACGCCCAACGCCTTCCTTGGCCGCATGGTCGACCTGCTGCTGGCCGACACCTCCGAGGCGCTCAAGCTCGACAAATGCTATGAGACCGACATGGCCGAGGCGCTCAAGGTGATGGCGCTGGCCGGCCACGGCATGGCCTTCCTGCCCGAAAGCGCGGTGCACGAGGACGTGGCCGCGGGGCGGCTGGTGCGGGCCGAGTCGGCGCGCGGGCTGCCGCTGTCGATCGACATGGAAATCCGCCTGTACCGCGAGCGGCCGGGCGAGAACGGCAACGAACGCCGCGCCGGGGCGCGGCGCAAGCGCCAGCTGGTCGACAAGGTGTGGTCGACGCTGTTGGCAGGCTAATGCTGAGCGCCGGTTTGCTCCCCTCTCCCGCCTGCGGGAGAGGGGCAGGGGGAGAGGGAGTACACAGCCGGTCAGTCAAGGTTATGCAGGTTTTGCATGACCGGATGAGCAAACGGCATTGGATTCGGGTGGGGCGCCACCCCTAAGCTTGCGGGCATTCTCCACCCCGGAACCCACCGATGTCTTCCGCAGCACCGACCAATATTGCTGGCCAAAAGCACGCACTCCCGTCTTACCTCAATGCCGACAATCTCGGCCCCTGGGGCATCTACCTGCAGCAGGTTGACCGTGTCACGCCTTACCTGGGCTCGCTGGCACGCTGGGTCGAAACCCTCAAGCGCCCCAAGCGCGCGATGGTCGTCGACGTTCCCATCGAACTGGATAACGGCACCATCGCCCACTTCGAGGGCTACCGGGTGCAGCACAACCTGTCGCGCGGCCCGGGCAAGGGCGGCGTGCGCTTCCACCAGGACGTGACACTGTCCGAGGTGATGGCGCTGTCGGCCTGGATGTCGGTGAAGAACGCCGCGGTCAACGTGCCCTACGGCGGTGCCAAGGGCGGCATCCGCGTCGACCCGCGCACGCTGTCGCACGCCGAGCTGGAACGCCTGACGCGCCGCTACACCAGCGAAATCAACATCATCATCGGGCCGAGCAAGGATATCCCGGCGCCGGACGTGAACACCAACGCGCAGGTCATGGCCTGGATGATGGACACGTACTCGATGAACTCCGGCAGCACGGCCACCGGCGTGGTGACCGGCAAGCCGATCTCGCTGGGCGGCTCGCTCGGCCGTCATGAAGCCACCGGCCGCGGCGTGTTCGTGGTCGGCTCCGAAGCCGCGCGCAATATCGGCCTGGAAATCAAGGGCGCGCGCGTCGCGGTGCAGGGTTTCGGCAATGTGGGCGCCGTGGCCGCCAAGCTGTTCCATGAGGCCGGCGCCAAGGTGGTGGCGGTGCAGGACCACCGCACCACGCTGTTCGACCCGGCCGGCCTGGACGTGCCGGCGATGATGGAGTACGCCTCGCACAGCGGCACCATCGAAGGCTTCCGCGGCGAAGTCCTGCGCACCGGGCAGTTCTGGGAAGTCGACTGCGACATCCTGATCCCGGCCGCGCTGGAAGGCCAGATCACGGCCGAGAACGCGCCGCAGATCAAGGCACGCCTGGTGATCGAGGGCGCCAACGGCCCGACCACCCCGGAAGCGGACGACATCCTGCGCGAGCGCAATATCCTGGTGGCCCCGGACGTGATCGCCAACGCCGGCGGCGTGACCGTGTCCTACTTCGAATGGGTGCAGGATTTCTCCAGCTTCTTCTGGACCGAGGAAGAGATCAACCAGCGCCTGGTACGGATCATGCAAGAAGCCTTCCGGGCAATCTGGCAAGTGGCACAGGACAACAAGGTGACGCTGCGCACGGCGGCGTTTATCGTGGCCTGCACGCGGATCCTGCAGGCGCGCGAGATGCGCGGCCTGTATCCCTGATATGCAAGGCACGCGAAACGGGACGAGGCACTGCCATGGTGCAATGCAGTAATCGTTCCGGACACCGTGGTTCATGACCGCCAGACGCGGTCTCCGGCAAGCGCCGGAGACCGCGTTGTCGTATGCGGGCGCGGTGCGCACTGATTGCCCTGAAGTGAGGTTCTAGGAGAAAACCCAGTTGTATTGCGGCGGATGCTGCGCAATACTGTTTCACCAGTGGGAGTTTTATCTCTAGAATCCCGCTTTCTCTTCATGGTCAAGGAGATGTTATGAATTTTGCCAAGTTGGCTGCCCTGATGATTGCCGGGGGCGTGATGTGCGGGACGGCACAGGCAGCTGAACAACTGACGGGCACGCTGAAGAAGATCAAGGACACCGGCGTCATCACGCTCGGCGTGCGCGAGTCGTCGATCCCGTTCAACTACAACCTGGGCGGCGTGCGGCAAGTTGGCTACTCCTACGATATCAACATGAAGATCGTGGAAGCCATCAAGGACCAGCTGAAGCTGCCGAGCCTGCAGGTCAAGGAAATCCCGATCACCTCGCAGAACCGCATCACGCTGCTGCAGAACGGCACCATCGATATCGAGTGCGGCTCCACCACCAACAACCTGGAGCGCCAGAAGCAGGTTGCCTTCACCAACTCCATCTTCATCATCGGCACGCGCATCATGGTGAAGAAGGACGGCGGCATCAAGGACTGGGCCGACCTGAAGGGCAAGAACGTCGTCACCACCGCCGGCACCACGTCGGAGCGCCTGCTGCGCAAGATGAACGACGACCAGAAGCTGGGCATGAACATCATCAGCACCAAGGACCACGGCCAGTCGTTCCTGACACTGGAGTCGGGCCGCGCGGTCGCATTCATGATGGACGACGCGCTGCTGTACGGCGAACGCGCCAAGGCCAAGAACCCGGCCGACTGGATCGTGGTGGGCAAGCCGCAATCGCGCGAGTCCTATGGCTGCATGATTCGCAAGGACGATCCGCAGTTCAAGAAGCTGTCCGATACCGTGATCACGGGCATGATGAAGGACGGTGCGGTCAACACCCTGTACACCAAGTGGTTCATGCAGCCGGTGCCGCCGAAGGGCCTCAACCTGGACTTCCCGCTGTCCGAAGACATGAAGGCGCTGATCAAGGCGCCTAACGACAAGGCGCTGGATTGACCTGCCGTTGACAGCAGTGCGAAACGGAAGGCATGTCCTTCCGTTTCTTTTTGAGGACGCAACATGAACTACAACTGGCATTGGGGAGTCTTCCTCGAACAGGCTGCCCAGAACGAGACCTACCTCGACTGGATGATCTCGGGCCTGAAGGTGACGCTCGCGCTGGGACTCTCGTCCTGGGTCATCGCCCTGGTCATCGGCTCGGTGCTTGGCGTGCTGCGCACCGTGCCCAACAAGTGGCTGGCGGGCATCGCCGCCACCTACGTCGAAATCTTCCGCAACATCCCGCTGCTGGTGCAGCTGTTCATCTGGTATTTCGTCGCGCCCGAGCTGCTGCCCGGCGGCGAGGCGATCAAGCAGATGAACCCGTTTGCACAGCAGTTCGTCGCCGCCATGCTGTGCCTGGGCACCTTCACCGCCGCGCGGGTCTGCGAGCAGGTGCGCTCGGGCATCAACTCGCTGGCGCGCGGCCAGAAGAATGCCGGCTTGGCGATGGGCTTCTCGCTGCCGCAGACATACCGCTACGTGCTGCTGCCGATGGCGTTTCGCGTGATCGTGCCGCCGCTGACCTCTGAGTTCCTGAACATCTTCAAGAACTCGGCGGTCGCATCGACCATCGGCCTGCTGGAACTGGCGGCACAGGGCCGGCAACTGGTGGACTACACCGCGCGCCCGTATGAATCGTTTATCGCGGTCACGCTGATGTACGCGTTGATCAACGTGACGGTGATGCTGCTCATGCGCTGGGTGGAAGCCCGCACGCGCGTGCCCGGCTTCATCGGCGGCAAGTAAGGGGGCGCCATGGCTTATTCCTTCGATTTCACCTCCATCAACCCCGCCACGCTCTCGGTCCTGGGCGAGGGCATGATGGTCTCGCTCAAGATCACCGTCACCGCGGTGGTGGTGGGCATCGTCTGGGGCACCATCCTGGCGATGATGCGGCTGTCGTCGTTCAGGCTGCTGAACTGGTTTGCGCAGGGGTACGTGACCATCTTCCGCTCCATCCCGCTGGTGATGGTGCTGCTGTGGTTCTTCCTGATCATCCCGCAGGTGCTGCAGAACCTGTTCAACCTGTCGCCGGCGACTGACCTGCGCATGACGTCCGCGCTGGTGGCCTTTGCGCTGTTCGAGGCCGCGTACTATTCCGAGATCATCCGCGCGGGCATCCAGAGCGTGTCGCGCGGGCAGATGTTCGCGGCGCAGGCGATGGGCATGACCTATGGCCAGTCGATGCGGCTGGTGATCCTGCCGCAGGCCTTCCGCAACATGGTGCCGCTGCTGCTGACCCAGGGCATCATCCTGTTCCAGGATACGTCGCTGGTCTATGTCAGCGCGCTGGCCGACTTCTTCGGCCAGGCCTACGGCATCGGCGAACGCGACGGCCGCATCGTCGAGATGCTGCTGTTTGCCGGCCTCGTGTACTTCCTTATCTGCTTCTCCGCTTCGCTGCTGGTCAAGCGTTACCAGAAAAAGGTGGCTGTATGATCGAAATCAACAATGTCTCCAAGTGGTACGGCGCCTTCCAGGTGCTGACCGACTGCACCACCAAGGTCGCCAAGGGTGAAGTGGTGGTGGTGTGCGGCCCGTCCGGGTCGGGCAAGTCCACGCTGATCAAGACCGTCAACGCGCTCGAGCCGTTCCAGAAGGGCGACATCCTGGTCGACGGCACCTCGGTGGGCAATCCCAAGACCAACCTGCCCAGGCTGCGTTCGCGCGTGGGCATGGTGTTCCAGAACTTCGAACTGTTCCCGCACCTGTCGATCACCGAGAACCTGACCATCGCGCAGATGAAGGTGCTCGGCCGCTCCAAGGACGAGGCGCTGGCCAAGGGCCTGAAGTACCTGGAGCGCGTGGGCCTGAAGAGCCAGGCGGAGAAGTATCCCGGCCAGCTCTCGGGCGGCCAGCAGCAGCGCGTGGCGATTGCGCGCGCGCTGTCGATGGACCCGATCTGCATGCTGTTCGACGAACCGACCTCGGCGCTGGACCCCGAGATGGTCAATGAGGTGCTGGACGTGATGGTGCAGCTGGCGCAGGAAGGCATGACCATGATGTGCGTGACCCACGAAATGGGCTTCGCGCGCAAGGTGGCCAACCGCGTGATCTTCATGGATCAGGGCAAGATCGTCGAAGACGCCGACAAGGAAGAGTTCTTCGGCAATATCGAGGCCCGCTCGGAGCGCGCGCGCCAGTTCCTGTCGAAGATCCTGCACCACTGATGGTTTGCTCCCCTCTCCCGCTTGCGGGAGAGGGGCAGGGGGTGAGGGCAGGCGGTGGCATACCGCCGGACGCTACTTCGTCGACGCGCTGGCCCTCACCCCAACCCTCTCCCGCAAGCGGGAGAGGGAGCACCCAATTGGCGTCCCTTTTTTCGTTCCCGGCGGCTCAGGTGCAGGCTGTATTTGCCGCGTTCTTCGCCTGGACCTCTGGCGGGATCGGCACCGTCAGCGTCATGGTGGGGCGCCCGTCCTCGAACATGATCAGCTCGCCCGGGGCGAAGCGGGTCCAGGTCTCGTTGTCGGTCAGCGGCTGGGTGGCGATCACGGCCACGCGGTCGTCCGGCGTGGTGACCTGGGCAAAGTCGATCGACAGGTCGGCATCGATCAGGTGCGCGGTCGAGAACGGCCACTGCCGCACCAGGTAGTACAGGTGGGTCGAGCAATGCGCGAACAGCGCCTGGCCATTGCACAGCAGGAAATTGAAGACCCCGTGCAGCGTGATCTCGCGGGTGATGTCGGCCAGCGCGTGGCCCAGCTCGTTCAGCGGCGGCTGCGAGCCCGGAAAGCGCTTGCGCAGGCCCTGCATCAGCGTGCAGAAGGCCAGCTCGCTGTCGGTGTCGCCCACCGGCTGGTAGACGCCGGACAGGAACGGGGAGAAACCCTTCAGGTCGCCGTTATGGGCAAAGATCCAGTGGCGGCCCCACAGCTCGCGCATGAAGGGGTGGCAGTTTTCCAGCAGCACCGTGCCCTGCGTCGCCTTGCGGATATGCGAGATGACGTTCTTGGACTTGATCGGGTAGCGCTTGATCAGTTCCGCCACCGGCGAGGTGCCGGCGGACTGGTTGTCGATAAACAGGCGGCAGGCCTTGTCCTCGAAGAAGGCGACACCGAAGCCGTCGGCGTGGTGGTCGGTCAGGCCCCCGCGCGCGGCAAAGCCGGTGAAGGAAAACGTCACGTCGGTCGGCGTGGCGCAGTTCATGCCTAGCAGCTGGCACATATCGGGGCACCGGTCGGCAGCGGGCTGCCGCTTTGCAATAGAATGCAAACATTATCCCGCGCCCCCGGGCCGCTGCCAAGCAGCGTGGCCCGGACGGCGTGCGGCGGCCGGCCATCCTGCACGTAGCTCCCCAATAACCATGCGCCAATACAAGATCGCCGTGATTCCCGGAGACGGAATCGGCACGGAAGTCATGCCCGAGGGCATCCGCGTGATGGACGCCGCGGCGCGGCGCTTCGGCATCGACTTCCAGTGGGATCACTTTGACTTTTCCAGCTGCGACTACTATGCCCGCCACGGCAAGATGCTGCCGGACGACTGGTTCGACACGCTGGTCAAGTACGACGCCATCTACTTTGGGGCGGTGGGTTGGCCCGATGCGGTGCCCGACCATGTTTCGCTGTGGGGCTCGCTGCTGCAGTTCCGTCGCTCGTTCGACCAGTACGTGAACCTGCGCCCGGTGCGGCTGATGCCCGGCATCAGGAGCCCGCTGGCCGGCCGCCAGCCTGGAGACATCGACTTCTACGTGGTGCGCGAGAACACCGAGGGCGAGTACTCCAGCATCGGCGGGCGCATGTTCCCGGGCACCGAGCGCGAGATCGTGGTGCAGGAAACCGTGATGAGCCGCACCGGCGTCGACCGCATCCTGAAGTTTGCCTTCGAGCTGGCCCGGAAGCGGCCCAAAAAGCACCTGACGTCAGCGACCAAGTCCAACGGCATCTCGATCACCATGCCGTACTGGGACGAGCGCGTCGAGGCGATGGCCGCGAATTACCCTGGCATCCGGGTCGACAAGTACCACATCGACATCCTGACCGCGCATTTCGTCCAGCACCCGGACTGGTTCGACGTGGTGGTGGCCAGCAACCTGTTCGGCGACATCCTGTCCGACCTCGGCCCGGCCTGCACCGGCACCATCGGCATCGCGCCGTCGGGCAATATCAACCCGGACCGCACCTTCCCCAGCCTGTTCGAGCCGGTGCACGGCTCGGCCCCGGACATTGCCGGGCGCGGCGTGGCCAACCCGATCGGCCAGATCTGGTGCGGCGCCATGATGCTGGAGCACCTGGGCCATGAGGAGGCCGGCGCCGCGGTGCTTGGCGCGATCGAGAAGGTGCTGGCAGCCGGACCCGACCATGCGCCGCTGACGCGCGACATCGGCGGCAAGGCCGGCACGGCCGACCTGGGCCTGGCCATCGCGGAGGCGCTGTGAGCGCGGCGGGCGCGGCCGATCCGCGCGGACTCCTGCTGGACAGCTTCCACGCTGCCGTGGCGGCGGCCGATCCGCTGCAGATCGTGGCGCAGCACCTGCCGCCCCCGCATGCCGGCGGCCGCACGCTGGTAGTCGGCGCGGGCAAGGCGGCGGCGTCGATGGCCGCGGCGGTCGAACGCGCCTATGCCGGCAAGGCCACGCTGGAAGGGCTGGTGGTCACGCGTTACGCGCACGGACTGCCGACCGACCATATCCGCGTGATCGAGGCCGGCCACCCGGTGCCCGACGAGGCCGGCGAGCAGGCCGCGGCCGATATCCTGGCCAGCGTGCAGTCGCTGACGCCGCAGGACCGCCTGCTGGTGCTGGTGTCGGGCGGGGGCTCCAGCCTGCTGTCGCTGCCGGCCGAAGGCATCCCGATGGCCGACCTGAAGGCAACCACCCGGGAACTGCTGCGCTGTGGCGCGCCGATCACCGAGATGAATATCGTGCGCAAGCACATCTCGCGCATCCAGGGTGGCCGCCTGGCGCAGGCAAGCCGGGCCCCGGTGACCACGCTGATCGTCTCGGACGTGGCCGGCGACGATCCCAGCGCGATCGCTTCGGGCCCGACCGTGGCCGATCCGAGCACCTTTGCCAACGCGCTGGAAATCCTGCGCCGCTGGGGCGCGCAGGTGCCGGCCAGCGTCCAGGCGCACCTGGAGCGCGGCGCGCGCGGCGAGGTGCCGGAGACGCCCAAGCCCGGCGACGCGCTGTTCGCCCAGGTCGACAACCGCATGATTGCCACCGCTCACGGCAGCCTTCAGGCGGCCGCGGCGCTGTTCCGCGAACGCGGCATCACGCCGGTGGTGCTGGGCGATACCGTGACCGGCGAGGCGCGCGAAGTGGCCCGGGTCTACGCCGCGCTGGTGCGCGAGATTCGCGCGTACAATGCGCCGTTCGCCGCGCCCGTGGTGCTGATCTCCGGAGGTGAGTGCACGGTCACTTTGCCGGCCGGCGGCGGCGCCGCCAGGGCGCGTGGCGGGCGTTGCTCCGAGTTCCTGCTGTCGCTGGCGGTCGAGCTGGATGGCATGCCCGCCGTGCACGCCATCGCTGCCGACACCGACGGCATCGACGGTTCGGAGGACAATGCCGGTGCGCTGGCCGATCCGACCACGCTGGCGCGCGCCGCGGCCGCCGGCCTGCCGGGACTGCGCCAGCTGGACGCGCACGACGCCTGGGGCCTGTTCGACGCCATCGGCGACCTCGTGGTCACCGGCCCGACGCGCACCAATGTGAACGACTACCGCGCCATCCTGATTCTCTGATTTCGACGAACGCCCGCCGCCGCCGCGGCAGGCCCAAGCTAGCCATGACCCAGAAGCTCACCATCACCCGCCCGGACGACTGGCACCTGCACCTGCGCGACGGCGCGGCCCTGGCAGCCGTGCTGCCCGACACCGCGCGCCAGTTCGCGCGCGCCATCATCATGCCCAACCTGAAGCCGCCCGTGACCACGGTGGCGCAGGCGCAGGCCTACCGCGCCCGCATCCTGGCGGCGCTGCCGGCCGGCATGCAGTTCGAGCCGCTGATGACGCTGTACCTGACCGACAACACCACGGCCGAAGAGATCGCCGCGGCCAAGGCCAGCGGCTTCGTGCACGGCGTCAAGCTGTACCCGGCGGGTGCCACCACCAACAGCGACGCCGGCGTGACCGATATCCGCCGCTGCTATCCCGCGCTGGAGGCGATGCAGCGCGCTGGCCTGCCGCTGCTGGTGCACGGCGAAGTGACCGATCCGAGCATCGACATCTTCGACCGCGAAGCCGTCTTCATCGACCGCGTGATGACGCCGCTGCGCCGCGACATGCCCGAGCTCAAGGTGGTGTTCGAGCACATCACCACCAAGGACGCGGCCGAGTACGTGCGTGAAGCCACCGGCCCGGTCGGCGCCACCATTACCGCGCACCACCTGCTCTACAACCGCAACGCCATCTTCACCGGCGGCATCCGCCCGCACTACTACTGCCTGCCGGTGCTCAAGCGCGAAACCCACCGCGAGGCGCTGGTGGCGGCCGCCGTCTCCGGCAACCCGCGCTTCTTCCTGGGCACCGACAGCGCACCGCATGCGCGCGGCCTGAAGGAGCACGCCTGCGGCTGCGCCGGCTGCTATACCGCGCTGCATGCGATGGAGCTGTATGCCGAAGCCTTCGAATCCGCCGGCGCGCTGGACAAGCTGGAAGCCTTTGCCAGCTTCAACGGTCCCGCCTTCTACGGCCTGCCGCGCAACAACGGCACGCTGACGCTGGAGCGCGAGGACTGGGAACTGCCGGCCGAGCTGCCCTACGGCGACACCACGCTGGTGCCGCTGCGCGGCGGTGAGACGCTGCGCTGGAAGGCCCGCTGAGTCCTGCGGCAAGCCTTGACCATGCAGGCGCTTGCGGCGGACGAATCCTTCGTCGCCGCGCTGGCCGGGATCGACTGGTCCCGGCCGTGGTTCCAGCCGTTTGCCGCGCAGGGTGCCGCGCTGGCCGCGGCCGTACAAGGCGGCACCGACCTGCGTGCGCTGCTCGGCGCGCACGCCGCCCGGCTCGGGCTGCGCAATGCGCGCGGCCTGCCGCTGCGCTTTATCGCCCAGCAGGCCCTGCCTGAAGGCAGCGCCTATGAGGCGCATATCCACGCCACGGGCGAAGTCCCGACCCGGGACAATCTCCACGATTTCTTCAACGCGCTGATCTGGCTGCATTTCCCGCAGGCCAAGCGCGTGCTCAACCAGATCCAGGCCGAAGTCATTGCGCGCGAAGGGGTGCAGACCGCGCGAGGCGGCGTGCGCGACGCCGCGACCCTGTTTGACGAAAATGCGGTGCTGTTCGTCAGCGCCGTGCCGGGCCTGGCCGATGCGCTGAAGGGGTTTGCGTGGCAGCGACTGTTTGTCGAGGTCCGGCAGGCCTGGGGCAGCGATTGCGCGGTGGTGCCGTTCGGCCATGCGCTGCTGGAGAAGCTGGTGCAGCCATACAAGTCGGTCACCGCGCATGCGTGGATGCTGCCGCTGGCGCCTCATCAGGCTGCGGGCCCGTCGCTTGACGCCATGCTGGCGGAATCCCTCGTTGGCGCGGCCCGGGCTGGCACGCTGCGCGGTGGCCGCAGCTTTGCGCCGCTGCCGGTGATGGGCATTCCTGGCTGGTGCGGCGACAATGCCGATTCTGGCTTCTATGCCGATACCTCGATATTCCGGCCGGGGCGCCGAACCGGCTGAAGGCACTGCCAATCGGTGTTAGACTGCGGGCCGCAAAGCAGGCCAGACAACCGCTGCCTGCACCGCAAGGTGCAGGGGGAGGAAAGTCCGGACTCCACAGGGCAGGGTGTTGGCTAACAGCCATCCACGGCAACGTGCGGAATAGGGCCACAGAGACGAGTCTTGCCGCCGGGTTCGCCCGGCGGGAAGGGTGAAACGCGGTAACCTCCACCTGGAGCAATCCCAAATAGGCAGGCGATGAAGCGGCCCGCTGAGTCTGCGGGTAGGGAGCTGGAGCCGGCTGGTAACAGCCGGCCTAGAGGAATGGTTGTCACGCACCGTTGGCCGCAAGGCGGGCGGGGCGCACAGAATCCGGCTTATCGGCCTGCTTTGCTTCTTCTTTGGGACGACCCGGTCCGCCCGGCGGAATTCCCGCATCTCAGTCGAGGATTTGCAGACTGAATCACATCTCCAGACTATTTCCCGCAACTGCCACGCGCCAGCATTACAAAATATGCTTGTGTCGTCACGTCTGGCTATGGATAAGAGACATTTAAATCCGCATTGACAAGTCTTGTGCATGAGACATTATCAGCCGGTGTCAATGTCTCTAAAAGAAGGCAAGATCGTCTTTCTTCATTGATATCCACGTGAATTGCCCTGCAAGTGCGGCATGGTGGCAACACTTTGATGTGTCCGCGCGATTTTTTGCGGTGAAGCAAATCCGGCCCCGGTTCTTTTCCATATAATCCGTAACGAAAATTGTTCGTATTACTAGTACGAGCAGCAGTGTGACGCCTGAGCAGCATTACAAAAAGGCGTGCGCAATCCAAAGAACCAGGAAATCCATGAAAACGAAAGACGGCAGCGCGCGCGCGCGCCGCCACAGGGGAGGCGCGCGTGCGCTGGCCGGACTGGCTGCCGCACTGTGCGCATGGCTGGTGGCAAGCTGCGGCGGCGGCGGCGACACTGCCAGCCCGGCACCCGCCGGCAGCCAGCTGTCCGCCATGGCGCAGGTCGGCGAGAAGATTTTTACGGATACCGCGCTGTCGGCCTCTGGCAAGCAGTCATGTGCAACCTGCCATGTGGCAGGCCGTGCCTTTGCGGGCGATGATCCGCTGGCCGTGCCGCTGGGCGGCCCCGGCATGGACCTGCCCGGCCTGCGCAACACGCCTGCGCTGGCCTACAACCAGTTCACGCCAACCTTCAGCATCGGGGCCGATGGCAAGGCGGTGGGTGGCTTCTTCCGCGACGGCCGCTCGCCGTCGCTGGCCGACCAGGCTGAGAAGCCTTTCTTCACGCCGTTTGAAATGGCCAATGCTTCGCCCGAGGAGCTGCTTGGACGGCTGCTGACGCGGCCCTACCTTGACCAGTTCACGGCGGTGTTCGGCCAGGCGTCCGTGCAGGACGCCACCACCGCGCTGCACAACATCGGCCAGGCACTGGCCCAGTACCAGAAGGAAGACCCGGCATTCCGCCAGTTTTCCAGCAAGTACGACGCTTACCTGAAGGGCAGTGCATCGCTGACGCCGCAGGAACTGAACGGCCTGGCGCTCTTCAACAATCCGGCCAAGGGCAACTGCACGTCCTGCCACGTATCCACGCCGACCGCCAGCACGCCGGCGCTGTTCACCGACTTCAGTTACGACAACGTCGGCATTCCGCGCAACTGGAAGATCCCCGCAAATATCGACGGCAATACGCTCAGCTATGTGCCGAAGAACGGCACCGCGCTCGGTGAGCCCAATCACGACTACTACGACCTCGGCCTGTGCGGCCCGCTGCGCGACGACCTGGCCTCGCGCACGTCGCGCTGCGGCGCCTTCAAGGTGCCCACGCTGCGCAATATCGCGCTGACCGGGCCGTATTTCCATAACGGTGTCTTCGACACGCTGGAGGAAGTCGTGGCGTGGTACATCACGCGCGATACCGATCCTCGCCGCTGGTACACCAAGGCGAACGGCATGCCGGACATCCAGTACAACGACTTGCCGACGGCCTACGCCGGCAATGTCAACGTCAGCGAGGTGCCGTATATCCCGGGCCTGGCGCCGACGCTCACCAACAGCGAGATGGCCGACCTCGTGCGCTTCCTGTGCACGCTGACCGATGGCTTCGATCCTGCCAATCCGTCGGCCTACACGGTACCGGCCCAGTGCTACGCCACCGCGGCCAGCGTGGCCGCCACGCGCGCAGGCGCGGCGGCCACCAGGTAAGACACACATAGACAGATAAACCAGGAAGGGGAGTGTGATGAAGAGGACCATGATTGCCGCCGCGGTGCTTGCCGTGGCAGGCACGCCGGCGTTCGCCGCAACGGCAGGTGCCGGCCCGGCAACAGTGCAGCAGCTCGAACGCAAGGTCGACGAGATGGCCAGCCAGTTGCAGGCGCTGCAGGCCGAACTCAAGGCCATGAAGGCGCAGAACGCCACGCTGGCATCGCAACAGCAGGCGCAGTCGCAGCAGCAGGCCGAGCAGACCGCCCAGGTGGCGCAGTTGCAGGCTTCGCAGGAGACCCTGCAGCAGGTCGCCGCCAAGCCCTCGCCGCTCGACAACCTGAGCGTATTCGGCTATGGCGAGATCGGCTATTCGCGGCCCAGCCGCAATACCAACGACACCCGGGCCGACCTCGGCCGGGCGGTGTTCGGCTTTGGCTACCGCTTTGACGAAAAGACGCGCTTTGCCTCGGAGTTCGAGGTGGAGCACGCCGTTGCGTCGTCGTCCGACGCTGGCGAGTTCGAGGTGGAGCAGTTCTACGTCGACCATATGTTCACCGACAAGGTGGGCATGACGGCCGGTGTGTTCCTGATGCCGGTGGGCCTGATCAACGAGCACCACGAGCCTACTGCCTACTATGGCGTGTACCGCAACTTCATCGAGACGCTGATCATCCCGTCCACCTGGCGCGAAGGCGGCTTCGCCCTGCATGGCAACACCGATTTTGGCCTGGACTGGAACGTTGGCCTCACCACCGGACTTGACCTGTCCAAGTGGAACTTCACGCCGGAGACGCCGCTCTACAACTCCGCGCTGGACCTGCAGAACAACAAGGTGGCGCCGATGCAGGCCACCCACCAGGAAATGAGCCTGGCCAATGCGAAGAATGCCTCGCAGTACCTGTCGCTGAACTATCGCGGCGTGCCGGGTCTGCTGGTGGGCGGCTCGGTCTTTACGGGCAATGCCAATCCGGCGCCGGGCGCGGGCAGCCAGCGTGCCACGCTGTGGGAAGCGCATACGCGCTGGACGCCGGGCAAGTGGGACCTTGCCGCGCTCTATGCGCAGGGCCACATCAGCAACACTGCCCAGGTCAATGCGCAGTTCCCGGGCACGGCCAATCCGATGCCGGCGTCGTTCTACGGCTGGTACCTGCAGGCTGCCTACAACGTGTGGCAGCACGGCAAGTATCGCGCCGTGCCGTTCGCCCGCTACGAGCGCTACAACATGGGCGCCAGCTACGAAGGTATTGCCCCTGGCTTCTCGGCAACGCCGAGCGGCCCCGTCACGGCCAGCGGCGCAACCTTCGCCAAGCCTTACGACACGGTCTGGACCGCGGGCATGAACTTCTACCTGAACCCGAACGTCGTGTTCAAGATCGATTATCAGTGGTTCCGCACCAATAGTAGTTTCAACCGCCTCGACCTGGGCCTGGGCGTTTCGTTCTGACGCCAGGATCCGCAATTCCCGCACGGCCCGGCCGGGCCGTGCGGGACAAGGAAGCACCAATGCGCTATCAGCCTGTTCCCACCCTGCTTGTCTGCACCGCCGCGCTGTCGGCAGGCTTTGTCGTGACCAGCGTGCATGCCGCCGAGTACATGAGCGTGGCCGAGAGTCAGAAGCAGATGTTTGCCGACGCCACCGAGTTCACGCCCGTGATGGTGGCGCTCAACCCGGACCAGCTCAGGCAGCTGGCCGAGCGTGCCGGCGGCCCGGCCCGGATGGGTGCCTGGCGCATCTGGCAGGCACGCCAGGGCGCGAAGCTGCTGGGCTATGTGGTCGCCGACGCCGTCATCGGCAAGTTCGAGCTGATCAGCTATGCCGTGGCGCTGACACCCGCCGGCGAGATCCGCGACGTCGAGATCCTGGCCTACCGCGAGAGCCATGGCTATGAAGTCCGCAACAAGCCGTGGCGCAGCCAGTTCAGCGGCAAGTCCGCGCGCTCGGCGCTGCGCATCGGCGACGATATCGAGAACATCAGCGGCGCCACGCTGTCCTGCACCCACATTACCGACGGTATCCGCCGCATCGCCGTGATGGCGCAGATGGCGCTGGGTCCGCAATAAGCAACGCCAGGCGCCACGTCATGCCGGAGCGATTGCGCCGCGCCCGCCCGCTGCTGGGCACCCTGGTGGAGATCGAGGCGCGCGGTGCCGGGGCCGCGCTGGCCCTGGCGGCCGCATTTGCGGCGGTGGAACAGGTGCATCAACTGATGAGCCGCCACAGTCCGGCCAGCGATATCGGACGGCTGAATGCAGCCCCCGTCGGGGTTCCGGTCAGGGTGGATGCGCATACGCTGCGCGTGCTGGAGCTTGCCGCGGCATTGCACGCGGCCAGCGAGGGCGCTTTCGATTGTGCATACGATCGTGTGCCCGATGTTGCGCGCGACAGGCCATCCTGGAGCATTGACGGCGAGACCGTGCTCAGGCATGGTCCCGCGCAGCTAGACCTGGGCGGGATTGCCAAGGGTTATGCGGTGGATTGCGCGATCGAGGCCGCGCGCGCCGCACTACCCGGAGACCCGCTCAGCTACTTGCTGGTCAACGCTGGCGGCGATATGCGTCATGCCGGCACGGTGCCGGCACAGGTGGCACTGCGGGATCCCGGTGCGCCAGCGCGCACGGTGCTGGTCTGGAGCCTGCACGATGCCGCCATCGCCAGTTCGGCAGTCGGCGGCCTGGCGCCCGCACGCGGGCAGGCCCCGCGCATTGCTGGCCGATCCTGCGGTTCGCCGTTGCCGGCGAGTGCCGGCGCCAGCGTACTGGCGCCCAGCTGCATGCTTGCCGATGCCCTGACCAAGGTGGTGCTGGCGGCCGGCGCGCCCCGGCATCCGCTGCTGGCCAGGTTTGGCGCCTGTACGCTGGTCTACGGCGATGGCACACTGCCGGCTGGCGCCATTCCATTTTCCTGACCCGCAGTCCTGACCCGATGCACGACCGACATTTCCTGACGCACCCGCCTCGGCAGGCCTTCCGCATTCACCGCCAGCGCCGCTTCGCGCTGTATGCGGCATTCGGGCTGCTGCTGCTGTCCGGCGCGGCGTGGCTGCTGCTGCGCTGGCTGGTGGTCGAACCGGAAGTGCAGGCACCCTGGATGGCCTGGAGCATGAAGGCGCACGGCGCCGCGGCGCTGGCAGCCATGTTCCTGCTGGGCACGATCTGGTCCGCGCATATCCGCCATGCCTGGATGCGCCGGCGCAACCGGCTCGCCGGCGGACTGTTTGCCGCCGGCATGGCGTTGCTGGTCATGACCGGCTACGGCCTTTACTACTTCAATGGCGAGGACGTGCGCAGCATCACCGAGTGGCTGCACTGGACTGCAGGCGTGGCGCTCGGGCTGCTGTTCTGGCTGCACCTGCTGCTTGGCCGCAGGGTGCGGCACGTGTAAGGCGCCGTCGTCCCCGGAGCAGGATCCGGAATTCAGCCCTCGACGATTTCCAGCGTGTGCGTGATCTCGGCCGTCTTGGCCAGCATGATCGACGCCGAGCAGTACTTCTCGTGCGACAGCTTGATCGCCCGCTCGACCGTGGCGGGGTTGAGATTCTTGCCGGTCACCACAAAATGGAAATTGATGCGGGTGAAGACCTTGGGGTCCTCGCCGGCGCGCTCGGCCTGCAGCTGCACGGTGCAGCCGGTGACGTCCTGGCGGCCGCGCTTGAGGATCAGCACCACGTCATAGGCGGTGCAGCCGCCGGTGCCCAGCAGCACCATTTCCATCGGCCGCGGTGCCAGGTTATGGCCGCCGCCCTCGGGCGCACCGTCCATGGCAACGATATGGCCGCTGCCGGTCTGGGCCACGAAGCTCATGCCGTCGGCGCCCATCCATGTCACTTTGCATTCCATTTTGTTCGTTCCTGTCGTTTGTGTTGTGTGTTTTCGATCACAAGCGCGTGATCATAAATCTTGCAATTCTCAGTATATGGCATCGTCAAGTTCACGTTCTCGATGCCGATAACCTTAGAAATCCTGAGGGTTTCCTCTAGTCAGCCAGATTCATGGCATCCCATGTATTGGGTTAAGTATTTGATTTTTCAGTGGATAGGGCAGGGCCGCAGGGACCTTTCTGCTTTCCACAATACGAAATTGCATTTCGCAGTGCAGATTTCACTTGCATCCGGACAAACCCTAGGTATAATTCCAATCATTGAACGACGGCACTGACAGCGCGCCAGAGTGCGAAACCGAAGCCTCCGCACCGCCCGCCAGCCTCTCCGTCGATCTCCAAGTGTCTCCTCCACCCTCCTCCTTTGGTGGATTCAAACCCAAGCTCAACCGCTTGGGTTTTTTTTCGCCCCTGCGCTCCAGCACTGTCGCATGTTGCCAAGTGCGCTGCGCTGCGCTGGTTCGGCCGCCAACTGCGTCGATCTTGACGAAAAGATTAGTCCTTGCTTGTGCGCTTCCTGCGGCTGCCAGTATAATCGTGGGCTTTTCCGTCATGCCCGCGGAGAAGAAAGCAGTCCCGGCCAGCCTTCGCGGGCCAGCCACAAGACTTGCAGGGGCGAGCACAAGCCTTCGCGAGTCGGATTTCGGGCACGAACTAATAGTCAGGAAAAATCATGAAGACCTTTTCCGCCAAGCCTCATGAGGTAAAGCGCGACTGGTACGTGATTGACGCGACGGACAAAGTCCTCGGCCGTGTCGCCAGCGAAGTGGCACGCCGTCTGCGCGGCAAGCACAAGCCGGAATTCACTCCGCACGTCGACACGGGTGATTACATCATCATCGTCAATGCAGCCAAGCTGCGTGTCACGGGTACCAAGGAAACGGACAAGAAGTACTATCGCCATTCGGGCTACCCGGGCGGTATCTACGAAACGACGTTCGGCAAGATGCAGCAGCGTTTCCCGGGCCGTGCCCTGGAGAAGGCTGTCAAGGGCATGCTGCCGAAGGGTCCGCTGGGCTACGCGATGATCAAGAAGCTGAAGGTTTACGCCGAAGCCGAGCATCCGCATGAAGCGCAGCAGCCCAAGGCGCTGGAAATCTAAGGAGGCCAATCCATGATCGGTAACTGGAATTACGGTACTGGCCGCCGCAAGAGCGCTGTGGCACGTGTCTTCATCAAGTCGGGCAAGGGCGACATCGTCGTCAACGGCAAGCCCATCAAAGAGTATTTCGCTCGCGAAACCTCGCTGATGATCGTGCGCCAGCCGCTGGAACTGACCGCTCACGCCGAAACGTTCGACATCAAGGTCAACGTGACCGGCGGTGGCGAAACCGGCCAGGCCGGCGCAGTGCGCCACGGCATCACCCGTGCCCTGATCGACTACGATGCGACCCTGAAGTCGGCCCTGTCGAAGGCTGGCTACGTCACGCGCGATGCACGTGAAGTCGAGCGTAAGAAGGTCGGCTTCCACAAGGCGCGTCGTCGCAAGCAGTTCTCGAAGCGCTGATGCGTTGTCGCGGGTCCGGCACTGCCGGATCTTGCGAGACCGAAAAAACCGCACGCTGGCCGTGCGGTTTTTTTTCGCCCGCAGGGTACGGAAATGCACGCGCCTGCCGAAAAAAGCGAGTGGGAGACCATACTTTTGTGGGGTATGAACTGCACGCGGCTACAATCACGCCCTGTCGCCATCGGCAAGTGCAGCTTGCCGGCGTGGATGCGCCACGGCCGCAGAGTTCGGCACGAACGAGAGAGGAGTGAGAGTCATGCTGTTTTCGAAAAAGAAGGGCCTTTCGATCGATACGCTGATGGGCGAAGACACCGCCATCGACGGCGACCTGGTGTTTGCCGGCGGCCTGCGCCTGGATGGCCGCGTGCGCGGCAACGTCAGCGCGGCGCCGGGCAAGCCGAGCATGCTGGTGGTCAGCGAGAAGGGCATGGTCGAGGGCGAGATCAGCGTTGGCCACCTGGTGTTGAACGGCACCGTCAAGGGCCCGGTGCAGGCCACCGACCTGCTTGAACTGCAGCCGCATGCGCGCGTGCTCGGCGACGTGCGCTATGCGGCGCTGGAAATGCACCAGGGCGCGCTGGTCGAAGGCCGCCTGATGCCGCTGATGCAAGGCGAGGTCAAGGCGCTGCCGAACCTGGTCGAGGCGGCGCCGGCGGTCGAAGTGACGGAAGCGGCTGATGGCGATGCCGCCGCCGAAGACGAACCCCCCGCTGCCGACGCCAGTCCCACCGAAAAGGCCGCCTGAGCGGCACCTTGCATGCCGGGAACCCCTTGAAAATTCAGGGTTTCGGCACGAACTTCCAGTAGCGCTTAGAATACAGGCGTATCTAAACAGGAGAACACCCCATGAACGCAGTCGCAGAGGCACCCGTTACCGAAGACGTGCCGGCACCGTTCGTCTTTACCGACAGCGCCGCCGACAAGGTCAAGCAGTTGATCGAGGAAGAGGGCAATGCCGAACTGAAACTGCGCGTGTTCGTGCAGGGCGGCGGCTGCTCCGGCTTCCAGTATGGCTTCACCTTCGACGAGGAAGTCAACGAAGACGACACCACCATGGTCAAGAACGGCGTCACCCTGCTGATCGACTCGATGAGCTACCAGTACCTGGTCGGCGCCGAGATCGACTACAAGGAAGACATCAACGGCGCGCAGTTCGTGATCAAGAACCCGAATGCCTCGACCACCTGTGGTTGCGGCTCGTCGTTCTCGGTCTGACTGACCCTGGTCCCCAAACAAAAACGCACCTTCGGGTGTAATGCCGTTCAGTTAGCGACTGTCGTTCCCGCGCAGGCGGGAACCCAGTGACTTCATCCCCGAAGGGGACGTGAAAGACGCTGGATTCCCGCCTGCGCGGGAATGACGGTAGGGCTTGAGACCTTAACTGAACGGCATTACACCTTCGGGTGCGTTTTTGTTTCTTCACGAGCGATGACCGCGCGGTGCCGTGCGCCAGCCGTAGCGCTCAGCGCGGATAGATCGCGCCCAGCACGCGCGGCCCGGCGGCGCCGGTCACGGCGGGCACGTTGCCGGGCAGGCGCAGCAGGCACTGGCGCGCCAGCCAGGCAAAGGCGATCGCTTCGACCTGCGACACCGGCACGCCGTAGTCTTCCGAGGTCTCGATGGCTGCGCCGGGCAAGGCCTGCGCCAGCCGGGTCATCACGAACGCATTGCGGGCGCCGCCGCCGCAGACGATCAGGCGGCGCGCATCGGGCGCGTGAGTGCGCACGTCGCGGGCGATGGCCTCGGCCGTCAGTGCCGCCAGCGTCGCCTGCACGTCGGCAGGCGCGAGGTGCTGGAACGCGGCGAGGCGGGTATCGAGCCAGCCGGGATGGAACAGGTCGCGCCCGGTGCTCTTGGGCGGCGCTGCGTTGAAGTAGGGCTCGGCCAGGCACTGCGCCAGCAGCGCGGCGTCGACGCGCCCGCCGGCGGCCCAGTCGCCGTTGCTGTCGAAGGGCAGGCCGCGGTGGCGGCCGATCCAGTAGTCGAGCAGCGCATTGCCGGGACCGCAGTCGAAGCCGCTGACGGCGCCGCCCGCCGCGGGCAGGATGCTGATATTGGAGATGCCGCCGATATTGCAGGCAACGCGGGTTTCGGCCTCGCTGCCGAACAGCGCATGGTGCAGCGCGGGCACCAGCGGCGCGCCCTGGCCGCCGGCGGCGATGTCGCGGCTGCGGAAGTCCGCGACTACGTCGATCGTGGCCAGTTCGGCCAGCCGCGCCGGATGCTGGCTCTGGCGGGTGTAGCCGACGCCGTCATACAGGCCGGGCCGGTGGCGGATGGTTTGCCCATGGGCACCGATGGCGGCCACCGAGGCCGCGTCGATGCGCGCCTCGCGCAGCAGCGCGGCAACGCAGTCGGCATACACTTGCGCCAGCGCGTTGGCCGCCAGTGCTTCGCGATGGATCTCGTCCTCGCCGGGCTGCTGCAAGGCGCCGAAAGCCTCGCGCAGCGAGCCGGGGAAGGGCTGGCTGGCGGCGGCCAGCACGGCAGGCCGGGCGCCGCTGAAATCCACCAGCACCGCATCGGCACCGTCCATGCTGGTGCCGGACATGATGCCGATATAGCGTTCACTGCCAGGCACGGGCTGGGTCACGGTGGGCGCGGTCAGTTGGAGGCGGTCAGCACGTTGTAGGTGCGCAGCGCATTGATGCGGCTGAGCAGCCCGCTGGTATAGGTCAGGAATTCCTGGCGCGACTTGCCGGTCAGCGCCGGCGATTCCATCAGCGTGATGGTCAGCGGGTTCTGCGGCACGTCGTTGAAGCGGAACTCGTAGTGCAGGTGCGGGCCGGTGGCCCAGCCGGTCGAGCCGACATAGCCGATCAGCTGGCCCTGGCGCACCGGCTGGCCCTGGCGCATGCCGGCAAAGCCGGACAGGTGCGCGTAGTAGGTCGAGTAGCCGTTGGCGTGGTTCAGGATGACGATATTGCCGTAGCCGTTCTGCTGGCCCACGAACTCGACCACGCCGTCGCCGGTGGCCAGCACCTTGGTGCCGGTCGGGGCGGCAAAGTCGACGCCCTTGTGCTGCGCCCAGGCATGATGCAGCGGATGCTCGCGGCCGCCGAAGCCCGACGACACCCGCGAGAACTCCACCGGCGAACGCAGGAACGGCCGCTTCATGCTGCGCCCGTCGAAGGTGTAGTAGGCACCGCCGTCCTTGCTGTCCTCGGGCGCGAACCACAGCGCCTGGTGCAGCTGGTTGCGGTTGATCAGCTCCACCGCGACCACGCGGCCGTTGCGCACGAAGGTGCCGTCGCGAAAGCCCGCTTCGTAGATGATGCGGAAGCGGTCGCCGCTGGCGATATCGTGGTGGAAGTCGATCACGCCGGAGAAGATCGACAGCATCTGCTGCACGACTTCGTCGGGCACGCTGGCCGCATCCATGGCCTTGAAGAAGCCGCCTGCGGAAATCGCGCCCGAGGCCATCTCGTAGTGCACGTCGTTGGCGACGCGCTCCACCTTGGCCTTGTAAGCGGCGGCAGTGTCGCCGTCGGCCGGGCGCACGCGCTCGATCACCAGCTCGCGCGAGGCCGCGGCGTCGCCGCCGAGGTTGGCCTGCAGCGACACCAGCGTATTGCTTTCGTCGATTTCGGCCTGCACCGCCTGGCCCGGGTTCAGGTTGAAGAGGCCGCGCGCGGTGGGGTTCTTGACGATGAATGCCTGCGCATCGGCATCGTCCACGCCCAGCCGCCTGAGCAGGCTGGCAATGGTGTCGCCGCGCTGCATGCGCTCTTCGCGCACGTAGACGGCTTCGTCATCGGTAAGCTGTTCGAGCTGCTCGCGCACGTCGGGCATGCGCAGCACCTGCTGCGTGCGCGGCGCGCGCGGATCGTCATAGGCGCTGGGCGGCGCGACACCCATCGCCGCGGCCATGCCGAGCGTGAAGATTGCGCCGACCGAGGCCGTCAGTTGTTTGCGCCGCCGCGCGTGCTGGGGGTTGGTCGGATCGACGAGAACCACCAGCTCGCGAGCGAAAACTTCGCGGAGTCTGGACCACATCACGTAAAATTCAACCTTGGTCTGGGCCCGCTGCCGGGGACGATGTGTCTCGTCTGCCTTCCTCCCCCGAGGTGCGGCGCGTGCTGTTCAGTATTCAGTATTATCTGGCCGCCTGCCTTGCTTCACAAAGTGGCGGGTGGCGCACGGAAAAGTCTTCCGTGGGCGCCGGGAATCGCGGATTATACCAAAGTCCGGCCCTGGCGGCTGTCGGGAAATTTCCTAAAATTTCAAGTATTTCAAAGACTTACGTCATGACTGAAGTTGCCTCGGGCCCCACGGCCAAATACCCCCTGACGCCGTCGGTGATGCAGGCCCTGGAAGTCTCCAAGCGAGGCTGCGACGAACTGCTGATCGAATCCGAATGGGCGCAGAAGCTGGCACGCAGCGAGGCCACCGGCGTGCCGCTGCGCATCAAGCTGGGCCTGGACCCGACCGCGCCCGACATCCATATCGGCCATACCGTGGTGCTGAACAAGCTGCGCCAGCTGCAGGACCTCGGCCACCAGGTCATCTTCCTGATCGGCGACTTCACCTCGACCATCGGCGATCCGTCGGGCCGCAACAGCACGCGCCCGCCGCTCACGCGCGAGCAGATCGAGGCCAACGCCCAGACCTACTACCGCCAGGCCAGCCTGGTGCTCGACCCGGCCCGCACCGAGATCCGCTACAACAGCGAGTGGTGCGATCCGCTGGGCGCGCGCGGCATGATCCAGCTGGCGGCCAAGTACACCGTGGCCCGCATGATGGAGCGCGACGACTTCACCAAGCGCTTCCGCTCCGGGGTTCCGATCTCGGTGCATGAGTTCCTCTACCCGCTGATGCAGGGCTATGACTCGGTCGCGCTCAAGTCGGACCTGGAGCTGGGCGGCACCGACCAGAAGTTCAACCTGCTGGTCGGGCGCGAGCTGCAGAAGGAATACGGCCAGGAGCCGCAGTGCATCCTGACCATGCCGCTGCTGGTGGGTCTGGACGGCGTCGAGAAGATGTCGAAGTCCAAGGGCAACTACGTCGGCGTGACCGAGGCCCCCAACGAGATGTTCGGCAAGCTGATGAGCATCTCGGACGACCTGATGTGGCAGTACTACACGCTGCTGTCGTTCCGCCCGCTGGCCGAAATCGACCTGATGAAGCAGGAAATCGCCGGCGGCCGCAATCCGCGCGACTGCAAGGTGCTGCTGGCGCAGGAGATCGTGGCGCGCTTCCACAGCCAGGCCGATGCCGGGAAGGCGCTGGAAGACTTCAATCACCGCGCCCGCGGCGGCGTGCCGGACGATATCCCGGCGGTGAGCCTGAGCGGTGCGCCGCTGGGTATCGCCCAGCTGCTCAAGCAGGCCAACCTGGTGCCGTCCACCTCGGAGGCCAACCGCAATATCGAGCAGGGCGGCGTCAAGATCGACGGCGCCACGGTCAGCGACAAGGCCACCAGGGTGGCCGCCGGCACCTACGTCGTGCAGGTCGGCAAGCGCCGCTTCGCGCGCGTGACGCTGGCCTGAGGCGGCCGGGATGATCGCGCTGATCCAGCGGGTGGCCCAGGCCCGCGTCACGGTCGAAGGCCGCACCACCGGTGAAATCGGCGCCGGCCTGCTGGCGCTGGTCTGCGCCGAGCGCGGCGATACCGAGGCGCAGGCCGAGCGGCTGCTGGCCAAGCTGCTGTCGTACCGGGTGTTTTCCGATGCGGCCGGAAGGATGAACCTGCCGGTGCAGAACATCGACGGCAACGGCAGCCCCGGCGGGCTGCTGGTGGTGTCGCAGTTCACGCTGGCGGCCGATACCAACAGCGGCACGCGGCCCAGCTTCACGCCCGCGGCGTCCCCCGAGGAGGGCCGCCGCCTGTACGAGCATTTTGTCGCACAGGCGCGCGCCGCCCATCCGCAGGTGCAGACCGGCGAGTTCGGCGCGATGATGCAGGTCAGCCTGGTCAACGACGGCCCGGTCACCTTCTGGCTGCGCGTGCCGCCGGCCTGAACAGATTCCAAGCTGCCGCGCCCCGGGCGCGGCACCAAGACAGGAGAGACAAATGAAACTCTGGAGCAAGTCCTTCAACGACAACGCGCCGATTCCCGGCGAGTTCGCCTTCTGCGTGCCCGATGCCGCCGCCCACGTGGCCCTGTCGAACAACCGCAATCCCGACCTGCACTGGGAAGACGCGCCGCTCGAGACACGCTCGTTCGTGCTGATCTGCCACGACCGCGACGTCCCCAGCAAGGGCGACGACGTCAACCAGGAAGGCCGTGAAGTGCCGGCCTCGCTGCCGCGCGTGGACTTCTTCCACTGGGTGCTGGTCGACATCCCGCCGGGCCTGACCTCGATCGCCGCGGGCTCGCACAGCGATGGCGTGATTGCGCGCGGCAAGCCGGGTCCCGAAGCCACCGGCGGCACCGCCACCGCGGGCGGCCTGCGCCACGGTGTCAACGACTACACCGGCTGGTTTGCCGGCGATGCCGACATGAAGGGCGACTACTACGGCTATGACGGCCCGTGCCCGCCGTGGAACGACACGCTGCTGCACCACTACGTGTTCACGCTGTATGCGCTGGATATCGACCGGCTGCCGCTGGACGGCACCTTTGCCGGCACTCAGGTGCGCGAGGCGATCCAGGGCCACGTGCTGGCGCAGGCCAGCCTCACCGGCACCTATACGCTGAACCCGAAGCTGGCGAAGTAACGCCGGCCTCAAGCAAGCTCCGAAGGAAATCCCGAAGGAAACGCATGTCGCAAAGCCCCGGGCCGCATTCGCTGGCCTACACCCACCTGATCGTGATCCGCCATGGCGAAACGGCCTGGAACCGGGAGCGCCGGCTGCAGGGCCAGCTCGACATTCCGCTGAACGAGACCGGCCGCGCCCAGGCGCGCGCGCTGGCCACGGCGCTGGCGGGCGAGCCGATCGATGCGGTCTATGCCAGCGACCTGTCGCGCGCGCTGGAAACCGCCACGCCGCTGGCCGAGGCGCTGGGGCTGCAGGTGCGCCCCGATGCGCGCCTGCGCGAGCGCAGCTACGGCACGCTGCAGGGCAAGACCTACGCCGAGGTGGCCGAGCACCTGCCCGAGGACTTCGCCCGCTGGCAGGCGCGCGTGCCGGACTACGCGCCGCCCGAGGGCGAGTCGCTGCTGGGGTTCCATGAGCGCGCGGTCGATGCTGTGCTGGCGCTCTCGCGCCGGCACCCGGGCGAGCGCATCGCACTGGTGGCGCACGGCGGCGTGCTGGACTGCCTTTACCGTGAGGCCACCGGCATGACACTGGAGGCGCCGCGCCAGCATGAGCTGCTCAATGCCAGCGTCAACCGGCTACGCAGCGACAGCACCCACCTGACGCTGGCGCAGTGGGGCGATGTCAGCCACCTGGAGAACCTGGCGCTGGACGAGGTGGACCGGCGCGTGCCGTAATGGTTGCGCGGACCCGGGGGGTGCTCCCCTCTCTTGCTTGCGGGAGAACGGGTACAAGGCCCCGACAAGCTCCGGCGGCTTTGGTGCGCCCTTGAACCCTCAATAAAAATCCCGGCCGTAGCCGGTCATGCCGTTCAGTTAACCACCGTCGTTCCCGCGCCGGCGGGAACCCAGTGACTTCGTCCCCAAAGGGGACGTGAAAGACGCTGGATTCCCGCCTGCGCGGGAATGACAGTAGCGTTTGATGCCTTAACTGAACAGCATTAGGCCGTAGCCGGGATCTTCATCCTTGGAGACTCCAGGGCGGGCACGGCGAGCTGCCCGTGCCCCCATCAGATACTCATCTTCGAGATCTTGGAGCCGTTCAGCGAGACATCGAACATCAGGCCCGCATTGGTCTGCACGAACCCGACCACCGGCTGCTGCGAGGTCAGCGTATCGAGCTGGCCGTTGGCGCCGATCTTGGCCAGGGCCACGTTGGCGTCGGCGCCCGCGGTCCAGCCGCTGCTGTTGGTGAACTTGCTGTAAGCGTCCGGCGTCATGAACATGATGATGACGGACTTGGACTGGCCGCCTGCGGTCAGGCCGACCGAAGCCTGCGTGGTGCTGTAGTAGCCGACGGTCGAACCCTTCGAGCGCAGCGCGCCTTCGCCGTACTCGCCGCCGACCACCAGGCCTGCCGAGATCACGCGCGGGAACACCAGGATGCCCTGCGCGCGCTGGGCCAGCTCGCGCGCGCCGGTGGACGACGAATACAGCCGGTTCAGCGCGCCGTCGACACCTGCATCGATCTCTTTCTTCTTGGCGGCCGGGTCGCTCGAGGCGCTGGTGCCGGTCGTGGAGCAGCCCGCGGCCATCACGGTGGCGACGAGCAGGCCCGATCCGGCAACCCGGGTAACAAAGTGGCGGCGATTCATAGGTAACCTCCTGATGGGAAAAGTACCGCGTCTGGCTCGGTGGCTCAGTTTGCTGCGGCTGCCGCGGGTGCCTTGACCGTAATGGCCACGACTTCACGGTAGACGATCTTGGCCATCTGGCCCGGCTTGATGGCCTTCAGGTCGATGGCAGGGTCTTCGACCTTGACGGTGCGCAGCGTCTCGCGCGGGCCGCGGAAGGTGACCAGGTGCTTGGCCGGGTCGACCTTGGTGATCTGTGCCGTCACCGTGGTGGTGATTTCGCGCATGATGCCGGGCTTGCCGCCGTCGGCGGCGCGCGTGGTGCGGTCGACCGATTCGGCCAGTGCCGTGGCGTTGCTGTCGACCGGCTCCAGCGCCGCGACCACGGCGGCGCCGCGTGCCACGGTCAGGATGTCGCCCTTGCGGATCTGGCCGAAGTTGCGGACTTCGTCGCCACCCACCAGTTCGACGACATTGCCGCGCGGGCCCTGGACCAGCACGGCCTTGGTGTTGGGGTCGATATCGACGATCTTGCCGCTGATGACCGCTTCTTCGGCCACGCCGACCGGCGCCGGCGGGCGCTGGGCGTTGGCACTGCCGGCGGCGAACGCGGTGGCGGCGAGGGCTGCGGCAAGCAGGCTGGAAGACTGGCGGATCATGGCTTTCCTTGACAGGTTTTGTGAAGGCGCCGTGCCCCGGCGGACACGGCTATCGCAGCACCGGGCCGGTGCCGATAAAGCCATTGTGGACAATCGGCCACGGGCCAGCAATCCACTTCGAAAAAATTTGGGGTGTGAAATTAAAACGTTTAATTGGTCGCGCCGAGAGGCGGAAACGGCGCATCTATGTTGCGCCGCGCCACAAGCTCAGGCGTCGCCGAGCAGTTCGCCCGCGCCGCCGCCCTGGGCGCCTTGCGGGCTGGCCAGGCCGAAATGCCGGTAGGCCGCGGCGGTGGCCACGCGCCCGCGCGGGGTGCGCTGCAGGTAGCCTTGCTGGATCAGGTAGGGCTCGAGCACGTCCTCGATGGTGTCGCGCTCCTCGCCGATGGCCGCGGCCAGGTTGTCCACTCCGACCGGGCCGCCGCCGAACTTGTGCAGCACGGCCTCCAGCAGCTTGCGGTCCATCAGGTCGAAGCCCACGCTGTCCACGTCCAGCATGGCCAGTGCGGCATCCGCCATCTGGCGGCTGATGGTGCCGTCGCCCTTGACCTCGGCATAGTCGCGCACCCGGCGCAGCAGCCGGTTGGCGATGCGGGGCGTGCCGCGTGCGCGCCGGGCGATTTCCAGCGCGCCCTGCGGATCGATGCGGGCATGCAGCAGCTGCGCCGAGCGCGTGACGATGCGGGCCAGCTCCTCGGCGGTATAGAACTCCAGCCGCGCCACGATGCCGAAGCGGTCGCGCAGCGGGTTGGTCAGCATGCCGGCGCGCGTGGTGGCGCCCACCAGGGTGAACGGCTGCAGGTCGAGTTTGACCGAGCGCGCCGCGGGGCCTTCGCCGATCATAATGTCGATCTGGTAGTCCTCGAGCGCCGGGTACAGGATTTCCTCGACGACCGGCGAGAGCCGGTGGATCTCGTCGATGAACAGCACGTCGTTGGCTTCCAGGTTGGTCAGCAGCGCGGCCAGGTCGCCGGGGCGTTCCAGCACGGGGCCGGAAGTCTGGCGCAGGTTGACCCCCATCTCGCGCGCGATGATGTGGGCCAGCGTGGTCTTGCCCAGGCCCGGCGGGCCGAACAGCAGCACGTGGTCCAGTGCCTCGCGCCGGTTGCGCGCGGCGTGCATGAAGATATCGAGCTGCCCGCGCACCTTTTCCTGGCCGACGTATTCGTCCAGCAGCTTGGGCCGCAGCGCGCGCTCGAAGGCCTCCTCCTGCGACGAGGCGGGGGAGGCGGCGATCACGCGGGCGGGGGCGGCAAGCTTGTCAGTTTCGATCATGGCGGTCAGGGGCCCGGACAGCGGCAACAATCCGCCATTCTACGCGCCTTGTGCAGTGCTTAACCCTTGGACAGCGCCTTGAGCGCGAGCTTGATGCCCTCGGACACGCCGGTGCCGGCCGGCACCTGTTTGATCGCAGTGGCGGCTTCCTTCTCCGAGTAGCCCAGCGCCAGCAGCGCATTGAGCACGTCGACGGCGTTGTCCGGCACCGCCGGCGTGCCCGGCGCATGGCCCAGTTCCGCGCCCAGCTTGCCCTTGAGCTCCAGCAGCAGCCGCTCGGCGGTCTTTTTGCCGATGCCTGGAATGCGCGTGAGGCGGCCGGCTTCCTGGAGCGTGATGACTTGCGCCAGCTCGGGGACCGACATGCCCGACAGCACCGCCAGCGCCATGCGCGCGCCGATGCCGGTGATCTTGATCAGCTCGCGGAAGGTGTTGCGCTCCGCCGCGCTGCCGAAACCGTACAGCAGGTGCGCGTCCTCGCGCACGATCAGCTGCGTCAGCAGCGTCACCGGCTGGCCCGCCGCGGGCAGGTTGTAGAAAGTGCTCATCGGCACGTCCACCTCGTAGCCGACGCCGTGGCAGTCGACCAGCAGGTGCGGGGGATTCTTCTCGATAAGGGTGCCGGCGATGCGTCCGATCATGGTGCGGAGGAGGGGATGGGGTGAGGTGTCAGGGAAACGGCGGCCGCAAGTGTAGCCCAGCGGCCGCCCGGCCGGCTCAGCGCGCGGGCGTGTCCACCGCGCGCCGGCCCAGCGCCGGGTCGTCGGTGAAGAAGCCGTCGATGCCGGCCGCGACAAAGGCCTGCACTTCACGCTCCATGCCGGACGGGCTGCGCGTGGCCTCGTCGCCGCCAGTCTGCAGCGCCTTGGGCAGGAAGCTGTTTTCCGGGCGGAAGGTGTACGGATGGACGAACAGCCCGGCGGCATGCGCCTGGCGCACCACCGCCGTCGGCGCAGCCAGCGCGCCCTGCGCATCGCGCGGCACCACGCTGTTTTTCTCGGGACCGATGCCGTCGGCGTAGGCTGCCACTTCGCGCAGGCCGGTCGCGCTCAGCATGTCGCCGAAGGTGCGGCCGTCGCCGGCCAGTTTCCAGTCGGCCGGGCCCTTGCGCGGATTGCCGATGAGCTGCACCAGCTTGATGTTGGACAGGTTGCTGCCCAGCGTGCGCCGCAGCGCGCGCAGGCTGCCGCTCTCGAAGCACTGGATGAACACCGGCGCATTGCGCAGGTAGGGCTGCGCCCGCACCGCTGCCGCCAGTTTGTCCTCGAGCGGCAGTCCGATGCCACGGAAATAGCTCGGGTGCTTCAGTTCGGGATAGATGCCGATGGCTTTGCCGGTGCGCAGCGCGGCCTGTTCGGCCAGGTGCACGATCTCGTCGAAGGTCGGCACCTCGAACTGGTCGTTCAGGCGCGCATTGGCGGGGCGCAGGCGCGGGATGCGTTCACGCGCGCGCAGCGCCTTGAGTTCAGCCAGCGTGAAGTCTTCGGTGAACCAGCCGGTCAGGCGCTCGCCGTCGATCACCTTGGTGCGCTTGCGCTCGGCAAACTGCGGCAGTTCGGCCACGTTGGTGGTGCCGGTGATGTCGTTCTCGTGGCGTGCCACCAGCACGCCGTCGCGTGTCATCACCAGGTCGGGCTCGATGGCGTCGGCACCGTCCTCGATCGCCTTGGCATACGAGGCAAGCGTATGTTCGGGACGCAGCGCGCTGGCACCGCGATGGGCGATCACCAGCGGCCTGGGCTGGGCGGCGGCCGCGGGTGCGGCGCTCGGGGCGGGGGCGGGAGCCGGGCGCGCGGGGGGCGTGGCGGGCCTGGGGCGCGGCACGGTGGCGCAGCCGGCGACCAGCATGGCGCACGCCGCCGCGCCAGGGAACAGCCATCGCCGGGAGGCGGCAAGAACCGGGAAGAGGCTGGCGGCGCGCGAGCGCAAAGCGCTCAGTCGGGACTGGCTAGGCATGCAACTTTCCAATGGTGAAACGAATGCCCGATTGTAAAAGACGGGAATGGCAGCGCGGCGAAAACCGCCCGCTGCCGGCGAGCTCAGCCAACCAGCCGTCCGCGCCGCACACGCATGCCCTTGCGCACCAGGTCGGGCGCCAGGCCCGCCAGCGTGCCCAGCGTGTCGCCGCCGTTGGCATGGCAGATCGCCACGCCGAGCGCATCGGCCGCATCGCTGCCGGGCTGGCCGGGCAGCATCAGCAGCCGCGTCACCATCTCCTGCACCTGCGCCTTGTTGGCGCGGCCATAGCCGACCACGGCCACCTTGAGCTGCAGCGCGGTGTATTCGAACACCGGCAGCCCGTAGCTCACCAGCCCGCAGATGGCCGCGCCGCGGGCCTGGCCGAGCAGCAGCGTCGATTGCGGGTTGACGTTGACGAAGACCTTCTCGATCGCCGCGCAGTCGGGCGCGTAGGTGCGCGACACTTCGCTGATGCCGTCGTACAGTGTCTTCAGCCGTTCCGGCAGGGGTGCATTGCCGTCGCTCTTGATCGTGCCCGAGGCCACGTAGGCAAGCTTGTTGCCGTGCTTCTCGATCACGCCGAAGCCGGTGGTGCGCAGGCCGGGGTCGATGCCTAGGATTCGCATTGGGTGGGTGGGGTGGATGCCGCTGCTAGTGTATTGCCCTTTTGTGCGGGTGATTGCGCTGGCGTCCAAGATGGGTGGCGAGCGCACACCCGGGGGTAGGGGCTGCTGCCTGTATGCTCCCTCTCCCGCTTGCGGGAGAGGGTTGGGGTGAGGGCGGGAGTCTCTACGAAGTACAGCCGGTGGTATGCCGGCGCCTGCCCTCACCCCCGGCCCCTCTCCCGCAGGCGGGAGAGGGGAGCAAACCGGTGGAATCCGGTGAGCTTAGTGACGGAAGTGGCGCGTGCCGGTCAGCACCATGGCGATGCCGCGCTCGTCGGCGGCGGCGATCACTTCGTCGTCGCGCATCGAGCCGCCCGGCTGGATCACGCAGGTGGCACCGGCGTCAACCACCACGTCCAGGCCGTCGCGGAACGGGAAGAACGCATCCGAGGCCACCGCCGAACCCGCCAGCGTCAGGCCGGCGTTCTGCGCCTTGATGCTGGCGATGCGGGCCGAATCCACGCGGCTCATCTGGCCCGCGCCCACGCCCAGGGTCATGCCGCGGCCGCAGAACACGATGGCGTTGGACTTGACGAACTTGGCCACGCGCCAGGCGAACATCAGGTCGTCCATTTCCTTGGGGGTCGGGTGGCGGCGCGTCACCACGCGCAGCTCGGACGGCTGCACGTTCTTGGCGTCCGGGCTCTGCACCAGCAGGCCGCCGCCGACGCGCTTGAAGTCATACTGGTTGATGCCCTTGCCCAGCGGGATCTCCAGCAGGCGCACATTCTGCTTGGCGGCGAACACGGCGCGCGCGCCGGCGCTGAACGACGGCGCGATCAGGACCTCGACAAACTGCTTGGCCACGGCTTGCGCGGCGGTCTCGTCCAGTTCGACGTTGAAGGCGATGATGCCGCCGAAGGCCGAGGTCGAGTCGGTCTTGAAGGCCTTGTCATAGGCTTCCAGCGCGTTCGCGCCCAGCGCCACGCCGCACGGGTTGGCGTGCTTGATGATGACGCAGGCGGCGCCGTTGGCGGCATCGAACGACTTGACGCATTCCCAGGCGGCGTCGGCGTCGGCGATGTTGTTGTACGACAGTTCCTTGCCCTGCAGCTGCACGTAGTTGGCCAGCGCGCCGTCCACGGCCTTCAGGTCGCGGTAGAAGGCGGCCGACTGGTGCGGGTTCTCGCCGTAGCGCATTTCCTGGACCTTGCCGAAGGCCAGGTTCAGCGTCTGCGGGTAGGCGCTGCGGGCCTGGTGCGACTTGTCGGCGCCGAGGCTGGTCAGGTAGTTGGTGATGGCGCCGTCATATTGCGCGGTATGCGCGAACACCTTGGTGGCCAGCCGGAAATTGATGTCGTAGCCGACGCTGTTGCCGTTGGCGCGCATTTCATCGAGCACCACGGCGTAGTCGGCCGGGTCCACGATCACGGTCACGTCGCGGTGGTTCTTGGCCGCCGAGCGCAGCATGGTCGGACCGCCGATGTCGATGTTCTCGATCGCGTCGGGCAGGGTGCAGTCATCCTTGGCCACGGTCTGCTGGAACGGGTACAGGTTGACCACGAGCAGGTCGATGGTCGGGATGCCGTGCTCGGCCAGCGCGGCCATGTGCTCGGGCAGGTCGCGGCGCGCGAGGATGCCGCCGTGGACCTTCGGGTGCAGCGTCTTGACGCGGCCGTCGAGCATTTCCGGGAAGCCGGTGTAGTCGGCCACCTCCGTCACGGGCAGGCCGCTGTCGGCCAGCAGCTTGGCGGTGCCGCCGGTGGAAAGCAGCGTGACGCCGAGCGCGTTCAGTTCGCGCGCGAAATCGACGATGCCGGTCTTGTCGGAAACGGAGAGTAGGGCTTGCTTGATCATGGCTGTGGGAGATGCTTCAAATTCAAAGTAAACCGTGCTGCTGCAGCTTCTTGCGCAGCGTATTGCGATTGATGCCCAGGTAGGCGGCCGCCAGCGACTGGTTGCGCTCGGCGCGCAGCATCACGGCTTCCAGCAGCGGCCGTTCGACGGCGTCGAGCACCATGTTGTACATATTCGACGGCTCTTCGCCGTCCAGGTCGCGAAAATAAGTGTCCAGGCTTTCCCGGATGCACTGGTCGATAGCGTTGCGGCTCATGCGGCAAGCAACTCCCCGTTTTTGTTGTTGTTCGCTTCGTCTTTGTCTTGCGTGGCGTCGTCCACGTACACCAGCCGGTCAGAGATCTGCGCCTGCTCGTCGAAGAACGCATTGACCGCCACCAGCTGCTCGGCGGTGCTTTCCAGCGTGTTCATGCGGTGGCGGAACAGGTTGGCGCCGCGCAGCCCGCGCGTGTACCAGGCAATATGCTTGCGCGCGGTGCGCACGCCGGTGAACTCGCCATAGAAGGCGTAGTGGTCTTCCAGGTGCGCGTTCATGATGGCGCGGATCTCGGCCACTTCCGGCGACGGCAGCATCTCGCCGGTCTTCAGGAAGTGCTCGATTTCACGGAAGAGCCAGGGCCGGCCCTGTGCCGCGCGGCCGATCATGATCGCGTCCGCGCCGGTCAGTGCCAGCACCTGCTTTGCCTTCTGCGGCGTGGTGATGTCGCCGTTGGCGACCACCGGGATCGAGACCGTTGCCTTGACCGCGGCAATGGTCTCGTACTCGGCGTCGCCGTGGTACAGGTCGGCGCGGGTGCGGCCGTGGATGGTCAGCATGCTGATGCCCGCGTCCTCGACCATGCGCGCGATGCGCAGCGCATTGCGGTTCTCGCGGTTCCAGCCGGTACGGATCTTGAGCGTGACCGGCACGCGGTCGCCCACGGCGCCGACCACTGCCTGGACGATGCGCACCACCAGCGGCTCGTTCTGCAGCAGGGCCGAGCCGGCGGCGACGTTGCACACCTTCTTGGCCGGGCAGCCCATGTTGATGTCGATGATCTGCGCGCCGCGGTCCACGTTATAGCGCGCGGCCTCGGCCATCATCGCCGGTTCGGCGCCGGCGATCTGCACGGCAATGGGCTCGACCTCGCCGGCATGGTTGGCGCGGCGCATGGTCTTCTCGCTCTTCCACAGCTGTGCGTTGGACGCCACCATTTCCGACACCGCATAGCCCGCGCCGAGCTGCTTGCACAGCTGGCGGAAGGGCCGGTCCGTCACGCCCGCCATGGGGGCGACAAACAGGTTGTTGCGGAGTTGATGAGGTCCGATCTGCACGGCGTGGGTGGCGATAAGGCGGCGGTTCTGGTGGCCCGTCCTGGCGCGCCGATGGATCGGGAGCCTGCCCTGAGGCGGAAGACAAGACAGAGACGAAACGGAAAAACACGCCCCAGCCGAAACTGCTGCCGGCGGTGGATCGGGACATGTGCGAGGGCAGGATTCTACCGCCAATCGTGCCCGGTTGCCCAAGATTTGAGCATCCTCGGCGCATTGGGATGCAGCCAGTGGCGCAAGCGCCACTGGCCGAGCGCAGGTGGCGGTTAGCGGCGCATGCCGAACATCATGTGGCGCGCCAGCGCGTGCCGCAGCGGCGGCAGGCAGGCCAGCGCGGCCAGCGACGCCCCGCGGGCATGGGCCGCCAGCGGATAGGAAATCCCGAACACGCGCGGCAGCAGGTCGGTGACGCCGATGGTCACGGCGCGGTCCACGCGATGCCGGCTGGCGAAGGCCTGCAGCGCCTGCGGCGTGCACGCGCTGCGCAGCGAGTCGGCCAGCGCAAAGGCATCGCGCAGGCCCAGGTTGAGTCCCTGCCCGGCCACCGGGTGCAGTGTCTGCGCGGCATTGCCGACCGCGACCACGCGGCCGTTGACCGTCACCGGCGCGGCATTCAGGCCCAGCGGGAAGGCATGGCGCTTGCCCGCCAGCGTGAACTGGCCCATGCGGTCGCCGAAAGCGCGGCCCAGTTCCACGGCGAACTCCGCTTCCGGCAGCGCAATGCGCCGCGCCGCCTCGTCCGGCGGGCAGCACCACACCAGCGCATAGCCCGCCGCACCATGAACTTCGTGTGGCAGCAGCGCCAGCGGGCCTTCCTCGGTAAAGCGTTCCCACGCCCAGCCCGGTTGCGGGCGTGAGCAGGTGACATGGGCAATCACGGCGGTCTGGCGGTAGTCGCGCGTGCGCGCGCCACTGCCCTGGTGCCTGGCCTGTTCATGGAACAGCCCGCCCTCCGCCTGCACCACCACCCGCGCGGCAAGGTGCGCCGGCTGGTCGTCATGGCCGGTACCGCTCAGGTGCACGATACCCGTATCGGCCTCGCCGGCACCGCGCGGCGACGGATCCTGTTCGATCTGATCGATTCGGGTTTCGAACACGCGCCGCAGCCGGTCATCGCCAGCGCCCTGCGCGGCGTGGGCGAGCGCGCGCTCCAGCACGTTGCACAGCTCGCCGTAGCGCACCACATAGCCGAGCGCCGGCACGTCGTAGTCGTCATGGTGCAGCCGGACATGGCCGAAGCGGCCGCGCTGCGAAACATGGATATGCTCGATCGGGCTGCCCGGCACCGGCCAGGCGCCGATCTGCTCCAGCAGCTGGCGGCTGCCGTGCGACAGCGCTATTGCGCGCGGATCGCGCGCGGCGCGCGCCGGGGTGGCGGCATCGACCAGCGTGAGGCGCCCGCCGGTCGTGCGCAGCAGCTGGCAGGCCAGCGCCAGCCCGACCGGCCCGCCGCCGACGATGGCGATATCGCGAAGGCCCTGGAAATCAGGCGGCACGGCCGGCATCGTCGCTGCCTCCAGCAGGCTCCCCATCGGTCCCCGGTTGTGCTTGCGCGCCCCGCTTCCAGCAGATCGCATCCGAGCGCGACTTGCCTGCCGCGGCGTCGCGCAGCGCATTGTCGAGCTTCTGGTCGTTGAAGCCCGGCAGCGCGCGCAGCCGCTCCACCAGTGCCGCATGGTTGGCCGCGTCGAGCGGCACCACGCAGCCCTGGCCCGAGTCGGGCGTGCCGATCAGGATCAGCCAGGCCGTGCCGGCCCAGGGCGCGCGGTCGGACACGCGCACCACCACGCGCTCGAGCGCGTCCCAGGCGAGCTCCTCGCGCTGGCCGTCGGGGCGGTGCACCACCACGCGGTCGTCGTACAGGTTGATGATGAAGGGTTCGGACGGATCGGGGCGGCGGGTGTTGCCGGCATTGCTGCCGGCGCGGGCCTGGCCCGGAAAGATCCTGCGCAGCCAGCCGATCATCGCAGACCTCCGGCCGCGGTTGCGTGGTCGCGCATCAGCGCTTCGATCTCGTCGGCCAGCACCGGCACGCCGCGCGTGATCAGCTCGCAGTCGCCATCGGTGACGACGGCGTCATCCTCGATGCGGATGCCGATATGCCAGTAGCGCTCGGGCACGTCCTCGGCCGGGCGCACGTAGATGCCGGGTTCGATGGTCAGCACCATGCCCGCTTGCAGCGGGCGCCACGGACGCTCGCCTTCGCCGTTGTGGCCAGAGACGCGGTATTCGCCGACATCATGCACATCCATGCCGAGCCAGTGGCCGGTACGGTGCATGTAGAAGCGGCGGTAGCTGCCGCTGGCCAGCACGTCGTCGAGCGTGCCCTCCTTGTTGCGGTCGAGCAGGCCGGTATCGAGCATGCCCTGCGCCAGCACGCGCACGGCGGCGTCATGCGGCACGTTGTAGGGCACGCCGGCGCGGGTCTCGGCGATGGCGGCATCCTGCGCCGCCACCACCAGGTCGTACAGCTCGCGCTGCGCCGGCGAGAAGCGGCCCGAGACCGGGAAGGTGCGGGTGATGTCCGAGGCGTAGCCGTCGAACTCGCAGCCGGCATCGATCAGGCACAGGTCGCCGTCCTTCAGTTCGGCGGGGCCGGCCCGGTAGTGCAGCACGCAGGCGTTGGGGCCGGCCGCGACGATCGAGTTGTAGGCCACGCTCTGCGCGCCATGGCGGCGGAATTCATAGAGCAGTTCCGCTTCCAGGTGATATTCGCGCAGGCCGGCGCGGGTGGCCTGCATCGCGCGCACGTGGGCACCAGCTGAAATCGCCGCCGCGTGGCGCATGGTGGCCAGTTCGCCCGCGTCCTTGAACAGCCGCATTTCATCGAGCAGCGTGCGGATGTCGATGGCGACCGACGGCGCGGCCACGCCGGCACGGCCCTGCATGCGCACGGCGTCGAGCCAGCGGCGCATCTGCATGTCGGTGCGGGTCGAATCGGCCAGCGGGTACGCCAACTGCACGCGGTTGGCCAGCAGCGGCGGCAGCGCAGCGTCGATCTCTTCGACCGAATGCGCTTCGTCGAAACCAAATGCCGCGCGGGCGCCTTCCGGGCCAAAGCGGAAGCCGTCCCAGATTTCGCGTTCTTCATGCTTGGGGCGGCAGAACAGGATGCTGCGGTCGGCCTCGGCGGGATCGCCGGGCGCGCCGGCCACCAGCACCAGCACCGCTTCAGGTTCGGTGAAGCCGCTCAGGTAATAGAAATAGCTGTCGTGCCGGTACGGGTAGTCGCTGTCGCGGTTGCGCATGGCTTCCGGCGCCGTGGGCAGGATCGCCACGCCACCGCCGCCGGCGCGCAGGTGCTGCAGCACACGGGCGCGGCGGTCGCGGCAGGCGGCGAGGAGGGCGTTGTCGGGTGCGGACATGGTGGGGTCTGGGATGAGGGGGATCAGGGCGATTCTACCGCCGCTGGCGCCTTGCTGGCCGCGGGATCTTCCGGGCGCCTTGCCAGCCTGCCCAGTCAGTCGACTTAGCGCCCGTGCGCCGCCACAGGCGCTGCTGCCGCAAGCGCCGAATCCAGCTCGGCCAGCTGCGCCGGCGTGCCCACGTTCTCCCAGCGTCCGTCGAAGCGTTCGCCGGTAGCGGCGCCGGCCTCGATGGCCTCCCAGTAGTAGGGTGTCATCGGCATTTTGGTGCCAGGTTCGATGGCGGTGAAGAGGCGTGTGTCGTACAGGCCGATATTGCCGAATGTCAGCCGTTCGCCACCGTTGGCCAGAATCCCGTCAAGCGTCAGCAGGCCGTTCGGTTCCAGGGTGAAGTCGCCGTTCGGGTGAAAATCCGGGTTGGGCACCATCACCAGGTGCATGCGCGGGGCAGGCGCGCCGGCCATGCCGTGCGCGCGAGGCAACAGCCGGCGGAAGTCGTAGTCGCAGAAAATGTCGCCCGACACGGCCAGGAAGATCTCGCCGCGCTCCGGGTGCGCGGACAGCAGCGGCAGGGCCTGTGCTATGCCGCCGGCGGTTTCCAGCGCAGTGCCCTCGGCAGAATAGGCCAGCCGCACGCCGAAGCGGCTGCCATCTCCCAGAGCGGCTTCGATCTGTCCGCCCAGCCAGGCATGGTTGATGACGATGTCGCGCAGGCCGGCCCGCGCCAGCGCCTCGATCTTCCAGACGATCAGCGGCTTGCCGCCGACCGCCAGCAGCGGCTTGGGACAGGTGTCGGTCAGCGGACGCATGCGGTCGCCGCGGCCGGCGGCGAAGATCATGGCCTTCATCGGAAGAGAGCCTCCAGGGCAAGCAGCGTGGCCATGCCGCCGGCAATGGTCCAGCCCACGCTGCGGGTTCGCGCGGCGATCAGGATGGCGACCACGCCGGCCACCAGCCTTGCGTTGGTTGGGGTCAGGGCGAGTTCGCCATGCTGCATCAGCAGGTCAGGGGCGATCAGTGCCGACAGCATCGCTGCGGGCACGAACTGCAGCGCAGTGCGGAACCAGGGCGGCAGGCGCACGCGGCCTTCGACGGCGATGAACGACAGCCGGATCAGGAAGGTCGCCAGGCCCGCGGCCAGGAAGACCCAGAGCAGGGTCATGGCATTCATGCGGTCTCCTTGCCGACCGTACCCGGCTTGCCGGCATGGCTGGCCGCGCGGGGTCCGGGCCGGTTGCCGCGCCCCAGCACCAGCATGCCCGCGGCAATGCCGCCCAGCGCCGCCACCATCAGGCCGAGCTTGTGCGGCAGGCTGTAGCAGACCACCGCCAGCACGCTGGCAGCCAGCGCCGCGGCGACGTGCGAGCGGTGCCTGAGGCCCGGCACGATGATGCCGATGAAGGTCAGCGGCAGGAAGAAGTCCAGCGGCCAGTCGCGCGGCACCTGGGCGCCGACCATCACGCCGGCCAGTGTCGACAGCTGCCAGCTGGCCCACAGCGCGAAGCCGCCGCCGAAGTAATACCAGTGGCGGTAGCGGGCGCGCGGGCCGCTGTCACCCAGCCGGTGCGTCATCGCGGCAAAGGCCTCGTCGGTCAGCAGGTAGGCGATCAGCGCTTTCCAGCGCCGCGGCAGGTGCGCCAGCGTGGGCGCGATGGTGGCGGAATACAGCGCGTGGCGCAGGTTGACCATGGCCACGGTCAGCGTGATCACGACCGCCGGAGTGCCGGCGGTCCACAGCTGCGTCAGGATCATCTGCGAGGCGCCGCCGAACACGATCGCGCTCATCGCACAGGCCAGCCACGCGGGCATGCCTGCACCAACGGCCAGCACGCCGTAGATCAGGCCGAACGGCACCACGCCCAGCAGCATCGGCGCGAGCGCGCGCGCGCCGGCCAGCCATTCGCCGGCGGCGGTGATGGCGGGCGCATCGTTGCCGTGCGGAGCGGGGGCGTCGCCGGACATGGTCAGAACGTATAGCCGGCCGGGCTGGCCACGCCCTCGAGCGCGTCCAGCAGCCGGATCAGCTTGCGCAGTTCGGTATAGCGGCCGGCCACCTGGCGCGTGTACTTCATGACCAGCGGCAGGTTGGCCAGGTAGCCGTCCTTGCCGTCGCGGTGGTACAGGCGGGCAAAGATGCCCAGCACCTTGAGGTGGCGCTGCAGGCCCATCCACTCGAAGTCGCGGTAGAACTCGCCGAAGTCGGCGTTGACCGGCAGCCCGGCCTTGCGCGCGCGTTCCCAATACCGGATCAGCCAGTCCAGCTGTTGCTCTTCATCCCATTCGATATAGGCATCGCGCCACAGCGAGACTGCGTCGTAGGTGATCGGGCCGATCACCGCATCCTGGAAGTCCAGCACGCCCGGATTGGCGGTGCCGTCGAGCACCATCAGGTTGCGCGAGTGGAAGTCGCGGTGCACGTAGACCTGGGGCTGCGCCAGGTTGTTGGCAAGCAGCGTTTCCGTCACTTCCCGCAGGTCGGCCTGCTGGGCGTCGGTCAAGGTCGCACCCAGGTGCTTGGCCACATACCACTGCGGGAACAGGTCGAGCTCGCGCTGCAGCAGCGCGCGGTCGTAGGCGGGCAGTTCGCCGGGGCGCGTGGCGGCCTGGATGCGGACCAGCGCGGCGGCCGCGTCGGCATACATGCCGTGGGCGGTGGCATCATCCAGCCGCGACAGGTAGGTCTGGTTGCCAAGGTCGGCCAGCAGCAGGAAGCCCTGGTCCAGGTCTTGCGCCAGCACCGTCGGCACGGTCACGCCAGCGGCGCCGAACAGCGCGCACACATGGATGAAGGGGCGGCAGTCCTCGTGCGCGGGCGGGGCGTCCATCACGATGGCGGTGGAATGCGCCGGGTGGCCGGTGCGAACGCGGAAATAGCGCCGGAAGCTGGCATCGGCCGAGGCCGGGGCGCAGGAATCGGGGTCGGCGGACCATGCCGGTCCAAGTCCGGACACCCAGGCCTTGAGCTGGTCCAGGCGCGGGTCGTGGGGGAGAGCTGCCATACAGGTACGTGTGGGGAAGGGGCGCGGAGCGGAACGAAAATGAAACCCGTAAATGAAACCGGAAGTAAGCGGGAAGAGCACCCCGGGTTGCCCCGTATAATACCCGACCAGACCCGGGCGCCGGGCGGCCTCCGGGAGGGGCCCTCGTTGCCCCGCAGCCTGCCTCGGCGGAGACTGGCGGCTTGCAGGCGAGCCGCAGCCGACGCCGAGACTGACAACCCGCGCGAATGACCGAACAACGACGATCACCGAACAACAGGGCCTTGCCTTCGCCTGCCCCCACCAGCGTTCCGGCCCGAGCCAGGCGCGCCGGCGGCCTGCACGCGGGCGCGCTGCGGCCGCTGGTGCTGGCCATGGCCGGCCTGTCGGCCGGCGCCCATGCGCAGATGTCCGGCTCGGCGATCCCCGACCTCGACCGGGTCGAGCCTGTGTTCGAAGCCGCACCGCAAACGCCGCCACTGCCGGTGGAATCCGGCGAGCTGGTGCCGCGCCTTGCCGAGCCCGCCAGGAAGGGCGAATCCAATCCCGACGCCCCCACCTTCATCGAGGGCGACCGCATGACCGGCTACAACGAGCGCGGCGTCGAACTGGAAGGCCATGCCGAACTGCGCCGCGACGGCGGCGTGGTCAAGGGCGACAAGCTGACCTACGACCAGGACTCCGACGAGGCCTTCGCGCAGGGCAACGTGCGCATGTCGCGCAGCGGCACGCTGGCGGTCGGCCCCGAGGCGCGGCTCAGGGTCGAGGCCAATGAAGGCTACATGCTGTCGCCGGACTATTACTTCGAGCAGACCGGCGGCACCGGCAAGGCCGAGCGCATCGATTTCCTGGACAAGGATCGCAGCACCGCCAGGCACGCGTCGTACACCACCTGCTCGCCCGACAATGCCGACTGGTACTTCAGCGCGAACCGGATCGACCTGGACAGCGACCGCCAGGTGGGCGTGGCCTACGGCGGCGTGCTCAATTTCTTCGGCGTGCCGATCGCGGCAGCGCCGGCGTTCAGCTTTCCGCTGAACGCTGAACGCCGCAGCGGCTTCCTCTCGCCGCTGATGGGCTACGGCTCGCGTTCGGGCTTCGACCTGACCACGCCGTACTACGTCAATATCGCGCCGAACCGCGACCTGACCCTGTATCCGCGCGTGATGACCGAGCGCGGCGTGCAGCTCGGCGGCGAGTACCGTTACCTGGGCCAGGGCTACTATGGGCGGCTGCGCGCCGAGTTCCTGCCGAACGACAAGAAGACCAACACGGACCGCTGGGCCTACTCGATCCAGCACAACCAGAACCTGGCCAAGGGGCTCAATGCCTATCTGAACGTGAGCCGGGTGTCGGACAACCAGTACCCGGACGACTTCACCCGCAGCGTGTCGCAGTCGACGCTGCGGCAGTACACGCAGGAGGGCGGCGTCACCTACAACTGGCAGGATTTCACGCTGCTGGCGCGAGTGCAGAAGTTCCAGACGTTGCGCCCCAGCGAACCGTCCTACGAGCGTGTGCCGCAGCTCAACGGCAAGTACATCCGCTATGACCTGGGCGGTTTCGATGTGCAGGTGGAAGCGGACTACACGCGCTTCCGCGTTCCGCTGACGTCCACCGGCTTCCAGCAGCCGCAGGGCGAGCGCATGTATATCCAGCCGACCATCAGCTACCCGATCGTGCGGGCAGGCTGGTATGTGACGCCAAAGGTCATCTTCAACGCGGCGCAGTACCAGATGGAGTCGGCCTCCAACACGCCCACGGGGCAGGACAATTTTTCGCGCGCGATCCCGACCGTCAGCCTGGACTCGGGCATGACCTTCGAGCGCGAAGCGCCGACCGTCAGCCGCCTGTTCGGGGTGAATTACGTGCAGACGCTGGAGCCGCGCCTGTTCTACGTGTACACGCCATTCCGGGATCAGAGCCAGTTTCCGCTGTTCGATACGGTGCAGGCGGATTTCGGCTATGGAACGATATTTAGCGAGAATCCGTTCTCGGGCTATGACCGTGTCGCCGACAACAACAAGCTGACCGGCGGCGTGACCACGCGCCTGATCGAGGCCGATACCGGCATCGAGCGCTTTCGCGGCACCCTCGCGCAGCGCTACGACTTCACTGGCCAGCGCGTGCAGATCAACGGCACGCTGGCGGACCCCAAGGCAGGTTCCTCGGACCTGCTGGCTGCCACCACCATCCAGATGTTCCGGGGCTATTATCTGGACGCTGGCGTGCAGTACAACCCGGACACTGACCGGGTCAACTACGGCAACGTGGCATTTTCATACCGCCCCGGGCCGCGCAAGGTCTTCAATGTGGGCTACCGCTACCGGCGCGCGACCTCGGTGACCGACAATACCGCGATCGACCAGTTCGAGCTGTCGAGCCAATGGCCGATCACGCGCCGTGCCTATGGCCTCGCGCGCTTCGCCTTTGACATGAACGCCAACCAGATGGTCGACGCGCTGGCCGGCGTCGAGTACGCCGCGGACTGCTGGGTCGGCCGCGTGGTCTACCAGCGCTACCGCAACACCACGCAGGGCTACACCGGGCGGATCTTCCTGCAGGTGGAGTTCCGTGGCCTTTCCAAGATCGGTTCCAACCCGCTGGATATCCTCCGGCTGAACGTGCCGGGCTACGAGCCCGTGTCCGCCAGGCCGGTGCCGACCACCCAGTTCGATCACTATGAATGACGGATTACGATGAAACGTCAAGAATTCGCCGTGTTTTCCTGTTTGCTGACGTCCTGGCACCGCCTGCTGCTGCCGGCCGTGCTGGCCGCGATGACGGTGCCCGCCGCCGCACAACTCAAGGCGCCCGGGGGGCCGCGCACCAGCGGCATCTTCGTGCCGCAGGCGTCTGACGTCACGGCGCCGTCAAGCCAGCCCAAGCTGGGTGTGCCGCAGGCCGACGGCCAGAAGCGTTCGCAGCTGGTCGATGAGGTGGTGGCGGTGGTGAATAACAGCGTGATCACGCGGCGCGAGCTGCTCGACCGCGCCGACGAGATCGAAGGCCAGCTGCGTACCGCCGGCCGTCCGCTGCCCGCGCGTGCCGACCTGCTGGGAGAGGTGCTCGAGCGGCTGGTGATGGAACGCGTGCAGACTCAGGCCGCGCAGGATGCCGGCATCCGCGTGACCGACCAGGAAGTCGACCGCGCCATCGAATCGGTGGCGCAGCAGAACCAGATGAATGCGACCGATCTGCGCCGCCGCGTGGAGGCCAGCGGGATGACCTGGGCCAAGTACCGCGACGAGCTGCGCAAGCAGGTGCAGGTGATCCGCCTGCGCGAGCGCGAGGTCGATTCCAAGGTGCAGGTCTACGACGGCGAAATCGACAACTACCTGGCGGCCCGCGGCGGCCAGGGCGCTGCCAGCGGCCCGACCGAATACAACGTGGCGCAGATCCTCGTGCGCGTGCCCGAGAATGCCTCGGACGCGCAGAAGCAGGCGCTGCGCACCAAGGCAGAGGAGCTGCTCAAGCAGGCCCAGGGCGGCGCCGACTTCGCGCAGCTGGCCAAGGCCAATTCCGAAGGCCCCGAAGCGGCCCAGGGCGGCGCGATGGGCTTCCGCGATATCGGCCGCCTGCCGGCGCTGTTCGCCAACGCCGTGGTCGACCTGCAGGCCGGCGGGGTCGCGCCGCAGGTGGTGGAGAGCGCCGCCGGCTTCCATGTGGTCAAGCTGGTGGCCAAGCGCGCGGCCCCGGCATCCGGCCCGGCCGCGGCCTCGAAGATCACCCAGACCCAGGTGCGCCACATCCTGATCCGCACCGGCCCCAACATGCCTGAGGCCGAGGCGCGCCGCCAGCTCGGCACGCTGCGCGACCGCATCACCCACGGCGGCGACTTTGCCGACGCGGCCAAGCGCTTCTCGCAGGACGGTTCGGCGCAGAACGGCGGCGATCTCGGCTGGGTCTCGCCGGGCGAGCTGGTGCCCGAGTTCGAGCAGGCCATGAGCCGGCTGCGCCCGAACGAGATCTCGGAACCGGTGGTCACGCAGTTCGGCGTGCACCTGATCCAGGTGCTGAACCGCCGCGAGACCGAGCTGTCGCCCGAGAAGCAGCGCGACTTCGCCCGAGCCGAAGTCCGCGAACAGAAGCTGCGCGCCGCCTATGATGACTGGGTGCGCCAGCTGCGTTCGCAGGCGTACGTGGAGTATCGGATCAACCGGCAGCGCTGAAGCGCCGGCCCCCCGATCCGCTGACCTGACATGCCCGATCCTCTTGCCCTCGCCATTTCGACCGGAGAACCCGCCGGCATCGGTCCCGATATCACCATCGGCGCGCTGCTGCAGCTGGCGGGCGCCAACAATGGCGTCGGCGGCGGGCAATACCGCTTCCATGTGCTGGGCGATGCCCGCCTGCTGGCCGAACGCGCCGCGGCGCTGGGCGTCACGCACGCCTGGGAGCGGCGTATTGCCGACGGCGACGTGGCCGTCGAGGACATCCCGCTGGCGGTGGCGTGCGAGGCCGGGCGCCTCGATGCGCGCAACGGCCCCTATGTGCTGAAGCTGCTCGATGCCGCCATCGACGGCTGCCGGGCGCAGGGCAAGGCCGCGCCCCGGTATGCCGCGATGATCACGGCACCGGTGCAGAAGAGCACCATCAACGACGCCGGCGTGCCCTTCACTGGCCATACCGAATACCTGGCCGAGCGCGCCCGCGTGCCGCGCGTGGTGATGATGCTGGCCGGCCCGCAGCCGGCGCACGGCGACGCCATGCTGCGCGTGGCGCTGGCCACCACCCACCTGCCGCTGCGCGCGGTGCCCGATGCGCTGTCGGTGCCGCTGCTGGTGCAGACGCTGGCGATCATCGATGCTGACCTGCGCCGCTGCTTCGGCATCGCGCGGCCGTGCATCCTGGTCACGGGCCTGAACCCGCACGCAGGCGAAAGCGGCCATATGGGCCGCGAAGAGATCGATATCATCACGCCCGCGCTGGCGCAGGCGAAAGATGCCGGCATCGACGCGCGCGGGCCCTTTCCGGCCGACACGCTGTTCCAGCCGCGCCACCTGCGCGATGCCGACTGCGTGCTGGCGATGTACCATGACCAGGGGCTGGCGCCGCTGAAATACGGCACCTTCGGCCATGGCGTGAACATCACGCTGGGGCTGCCCTTCATCCGCACCTCGGTGGACCATGGCACCGCGCTCGACCTCGCCGGCACCGGCCAGGCCGAGCACGGCAGCATGATCGAGGCCATCCGCAGTGCGGTTACCATGGCTGGCCACGCCAACGGCCGGCATTCTGGCAGCCACGGCAGCCAGGGCGCCACGGGCCATTCCGGCCACACCCATTCCGGCACGCAGCCGCCAGGCTGAAGCCGGACGAATAAATCATGCGTTCAAACGTGCACCAGGGCCATGTGGCCCGCAAACGATTCGGGCAGAACTTCCTGGTCGACGACACCATCATCCACGGCATCGTCAATGCCATCAGCCCGCAGGCCGACGACGTGCTGGTCGAGATCGGGCCCGGGCTGGGCGCGCTGACCGACCCGCTGCTCGAACGGATCCCGCAGATGCAGGTGGTTGAGCTGGACCGCGACCTGGTCGAGCGCCTGCGCCGCCGCTACGGCGAGCGCCTGCAGGTCCACGCCGGCGATGCGCTCGCGTTCGACTTCGACAAGCTCGCCGTGCCGGGGCGCCCGCTGCGCATCGTCGGCAACCTGCCGTACAACATTTCCAGCCCGCTGCTGTTCCACCTGATGGAGTTCGCCGACCACGTGCGCGACCAGCATTTCATGCTGCAGAAGGAGGTGGTGGAGCGCATGGTGGCCGAGCCCGGCAGCAAGGCCTTCGGCCGGCTGTCGATCATGCTGCAGGTGCGCTATTACATGGAACACGTGCTGGATGTGCCGCCGGGCGCCTTCAACCCGCCGCCCAAGGTCGATTCCGCCGTGGTCCGCATGATCCCGTGGCCGCGCCACGGCGATGGCCGGCTGCGTTCGCCGCATGCCGCTTGCGACATCACCGTGCTGGGCGACGTGGTCACCGCGGCGTTCTCGCAGCGGCGCAAGGTGCTGCGCAATACGCTGTCGTTCCTGCGCGACCAGATCGACTTTGACGCGATGGGCTTCGACCTTGGCCGCCGCGCCGAGGAAGTGCCCGTCGGCGAGTATGTCGAGCTGGCCCGGCGCCTGGGCGACAAGGCGTCCGGGCAGGCCGCCTGACCGAGCCCGAATCCCAGAATTCCGACGAATCCAGAATCTCCCGCGACCATTTCCGTGCAAGACCGCCCCATGACAGCCCAGACCCAAACCAACCGGCGTCCCGTGATCCTGACCGGCGACCGTCCCACCGGCCCGCTGCACCTCGGCCACTATGTCGGCTCGCTGAAGAGCCGCGTGGCGCTGCAGGAATCGCATGAGCAATTCGTGCTGCTGGCCGACACCCAGGCCATGACCGACAATGCGCACGATCCCGACAAGGTGCGCCGCAACGTGCTGGAGGTGGCGCTGGACTACCTGGCCGTGGGGATCGATCCGGCCAAGACCACCATCACCGTGCAGTCGCACCTCCCGGCGCTGGCCGAACTGACGCTGATGTACCTGAACTTCGTCACGGTGGCGCGGCTTGAGCGCAACCCGACCATCAAAGACGAAATCCAGGCCCGTGGCTTCGGCCGCGACATCCCGGCCGGCTTCCTGTGCTACCCGGCGTCGCAGGCTGCGGATATCACCGCGTTCAAGGCCCATGTCGTGCCGGTGGGCGAAGACCAGGCGCCGCTGATCGAGCAGACCAACGAGATCGTGCGCCGCATCAACCACCAGGTCGGCCGCGAAGTGCTGCCCGAGTGCAAGGCCCTGATTCCCGAGTTCGGCCGCCTGCCGGGCGTGGACGGCAAGGCCAAGATGAGCAAGTCGCTGGGCAACGCGATCGCGCTGGGCGCCTCGCCCGAGCAGATCAAGGCCGCGGTGCACAGCATGTACACCGACCCCAACCACTTGCGCGTGTCGGACCCGGGCCAGGTCGAGGGCAACGTGGTGTTCACCTACCTGGATGCCTTCGATCCGAACACCGAGGAAGTCAAGGCGCTGAAGGAGCACTACCAGAAGGGCGGCCTGGGCGACATGGTGCTCAAGCGCCGCATCGAGGGCGTCCTGCAGGACATGCTGGCCCCGATCCGTGCACGCCGCGAAGAACTGGCCAAGGATCCGGACTATGTGTTCGACATCCTGCGCCAGGGCACCGCGAAGGCGCGCACGCTGACCCAGCAGACGCTGGATGAGGTGCGCGACGCGCTGGGGATGTTCTCGTTCGAGGCACGCCGCTGAGTGTCACGAAGCGGCGGCTCCCGGCCGCCGCCGCATTGCACTAGCCGCGCCGCTCAGGCGCGGCGGTTGACCAGCACGATCCCCGCCAGCACCAGCACGGCCGCCACGGCAAAGCGCGGGCCCACTGCGTCGTGCATCAGCACCACGCCGAAGGCGACCCCGAACAGCGGCGTCAGGAAGGAAAACACCGACAGCCGCGACGCCAGGTAGCGCTGCAACAGCCAGAACCAGGTCAGGTAGCTGGCAAACGCGATCAGCACCGACTGGTAGAACAGGCTCGCCAGCACCACCCCGTCGATGCGCACGGTGACGGTCTGGCCGGCGGCGATGGCCATCGCCAGCAGCATCACTGCCGACACCGCCAGCTGGTAAAGCAGCGTCTTGCTGGCCGGGGCGCTGGCCAGCGGGCTGGCGCGCACCACCACGGTGGTGGCGGCCCACAGCGCGCCGGCGAGGATGCCGAGCGCATCGCCCGGCAGCGTGCTGCCGTGCGCCGACGGCGCGGCAATGCCATCGGCAAAGGCCAGCGCCATCCCCGCGAACGCGAGTGCCACGCCCAGCCATTGCCCGGTGTGCAGCCGTTCGCCCGGCACTACGCAATGCAGTCCCAGCGCGGTGAAGATCGGCGCGGTGTACAGGAACACCGCCATGCGCGAGGCCGTGGTGTGCCCCAGGCCGACGAAAATGCAGAAGAACTCCGCGCCGAACAGCAGCCCGGCCAGCAAGCCGGCGTTCAGCGTGCCGTCGCGCCGCCACAGCGGCGTGCCGCGCCAGGCGGCAAAGCCGAACACCAGCAGCGCCGCCACTGCCGAGCGCACGCCGGCCTGCAGCACCGCACCCATCAATGGCGCGGTCACCTTGATCACCACCTGTTGCAGCCCCCAGGCGGCGCACAGCACCACCATCATGCCCGCGGCGACGCCGTCGAGCGGCTGCCGGGTCAGGGTTTGCGTGCTCACCGTGATCGTGCGTCAGGGACGGCTGGCGTCGCGGGTGGAATGGCGCTCGATCAGTTCGATCTTGTAGCCGTCCGGGTCTTCGACAAAGGCGATCACGGTGGTGCCGCCCTTGACCGGGCCGGCCTCGCGCGTGACCTTGCCGCCGGCGGCGCGGATGCGTTCGCAGGCGGCCGCGGCGTCGCTGGTTTCCAGCGCGATATGGCCATAGGCCGTGCCCAGGTCATACTGGTCGACGCCGTAGTTGTAGGTCAGCTCCAGCACTGCGGTTTCGCTCTCGGGGCCGTAGCCGACGAAGGCGAGGCGGTACTTGTACTCGGGGTTGTCGCTCTCGCGCAGCAGTTGCATGCCGAGCACGCGGGTGTAGAAATCGATGGAGCGCTGCATGTCGCCGACGCGCAGCATGGTGTGGAGGAGTCGCATTTGAGGGCCTTCAACCGTTGTAGGTATTCGAAGGCGCCATTTTAGTGCCTTTGGCCGAAACCTACCGGCGCGCTCCCGGCCCTCAGAATGTCGGCAACAGCTCGGGCGGGTGCGCGCGCAGTTGGGCACGGGCGTCGCGGAACTCGGGGAAGATCGATTCCACGGCTTGCCAGAAGCGCGGGCCGTGGTTCATTTCCTTCAGGTGTGCCAGTTCGTGCGCGGCGACATAGTCGATCATCGACAGCGGGAAATGCATCAGGCGCCAGTTCAGCCGGATCTTGCCGTCGGCGGTGCAGCTGCCCCAGCGCGTGGCGGCCGAGGTCAGCGCAAAGCCGGTGTGGCGCACGCCCAGCTTCTCTGCATAGAGGTCCAGCCGCTCGGCCAGCAGCCGGCGCGCTTGCTGCTGCAGCCAGCCCTGCACCCGGTCCTTGATCTGCTGCTCGTCGGCATGGCCCGGCAGCGCCAGGTGCAGCACGCGCCGGTCGGCATCGAACAGCAGCGCGCCGATCGGCGACTCCAGCGACAACGTCAGCGGCTGGCCCAGGAAGGGCAGGCTGGCGCCGTCGCGCCATTGCACCGTGGGCAGGATGCGGCGCGACTCACGGTGGCGCCACTCGCCCATCTTGTTGAAGATCCAGCGCTGTTTTTCCAGGATGGCTGATTCGATGTCGGCCAGCGTGACCCAGCGCGGCGCCGTGATCGACAGGCCGCGGTCGTCGATGGTGAAGCCGATGGTGCGGCGCGCCGAGCGCTTGAGCGTGTAGTGCAGCGGCCGTTCGCCGATATGCAGCAGGCGCGCGTTGGGCTGCGGCACCGGCCAGGCGGGCTGTTCCGGCGGTTCCTGTGCCAGGGGCGCCGCGGGCTGCGGCGCCTGGGTGGACTCGGCCAGCGGCAGTTCCAGCTGCGCGCCGTCGGCGTCGGTGGTGGGTCGCAGCAGCTTCATGCGGCCGGCCCACTCCGAGGCGCGGTCCGGTAGCTGTCGGGGTCGATGCGGCGCATGTCCCGTTCGATCCAGTCCGCCACCTCCTGGTTGAGCTGGTCGGCCGTCTTGTTGGCCGACGCGATCGGCGGGCCGACCGAGATCGTGACCATGCCCGGATACTTCAGGAACGAATTGCGCGGCCACACCCGGCCCGAGTTGACCGCCATCGGCAGCACCCAGGCGCCGGTTTCCACCGCCAGGCGCGCGCCCCCGCTCTTGTAGCGCGTCTTGACCAGGCCCGACGGCGTGCGCGTGCCTTCCGGGAACATGATGATCCAGGCGCCTTCGGCGAGCCGATCGCGGCCCTGGCGCGCGGCCGAGGCAAAGGCGCGGATGCCTTCCTTGCGGTTGATATGGACCATCTTCAGCATGCCCAGCGCCCAGCCGAAGAACGGCACCAGCAGCAGTTCGCGCTTGAACACGAAGCACAGCGGCTTGGGCATCAGCGCCACGTAGGCCACGGTTTCCCAGGCCGACTGGTGCTTGGACAGCAGCACCACCGGCTTGTCGAGCATGCCGTCCATGTGCTCATGGCCCTGGATGCGGTACCGGATGCCGCAGATGCCGCGCGCGGCCCAGATCACCAGCCACGGCCAGCCGCGCACAAAGCGGAAGCGCTGGTCGGCATTCATGAACGGGAACACCAGGAAGCAGGCACAGGCGTACGGCGGCGTCAGCACCAGCAGGTACAGCGCGAACAACAGGGAACGGAGGAACATCATGCGGGGGGCGCGAACAGGAAATGGAGGCGGGGGTCAGCCGGCGCCGTGGGCGCTCTGGGCAGGCGGGCGCTGCCCGCCGCCGTTGCCGGTCAGCCAGCGCGCAAACGCGCGCAGGTCGTCGTGCACTTGCGTGCCGGGCGGCAGGCCGCCCTTGTCGAGCGTCTTCGGGCCCTTGCCGCTGCGCACCAGGTGCGGCGCGCAGCCGACCGCCACGCCGGCTTCAAGGTCGCGCAGCGAATCGCCAACGATCGGCACGCCGCGCAGCTCGATGCCGAAGCGCTCGCTGATCTGCTCCAGCATGCCCGGCTTGGGCTTGCGGCACTCGCAGCCGTCCGCGGCGGTGTGCGGGCAAAAAAACACCGCATCGACGCGCCCGCCCACGCGCGCGAGCGAAGTGTGCATCTTCTCGTGCATGGCGTTGAGCGCGCTCATCTCGAACAGGCCCCGGCCGATGCCGGACTGGTTGCTGGCGATGACCACGCGGTAGCCCGCCTGGTTCAGCGCGGCGATGGCTTCCAGGCTGCCGTCGATCGGCACCCACTCGTCGGGGGTCTTGATGAACTGGTCGCTGTCGAGGTTGACCACCCCGTCGCGGTCCAGGATGACAAACTTGGGCGGCGTCTGCGGCATGTGCGGCTCCGTGTATGGCTGCGGGCGGCGCTCAGGCGGCCAGCTTGGAGATGTCGGCCACGCGGTTGGCCAGCGCATGCAGCGAGGCCAGCAGCGCCAGGCGGTTGGCGCGCAGCTGCGCGTCCTCGGCCATCACCATCACGTCGTTGAAGAAGCGGTCGACGGCGTCGCGCAGCTGGGCCAGGTCGCGCAGGGCGGCGGTGAAGTCGCCGCTGGCGAAGGCCGCTTCCACGGCGGGGCGCACGCGCTCGATGGCGGCGTGCAGCGCGCCTTCGGCCGCTTCCTGGAACAGCGCCGGAGCGACCGTGCCGAGCGGCTCGGAGTTTTTGCGCAGGATGTTGGTGATGCGCTTGTTGGCGGCGGCCAGGGCCTCGGCCTCGGGCAGCGCGGCAAAGGTGCGCACCGCTTCCATGCGGCCCAGGATGTCGTGCAGCGTGTCCGGGCGCAGGCTGACCACGGCCTCGACCTCATTGGTGGTGTAGCCCTTGTCCTTCAGGTAGCCGCGCACGCGGTCGTACAGGAAGTCGATGATTGCCTCGGGCGCCGGCTTGACCGCGGCGACGCCGGCAAAGGCCTGCTGCGTCAGCGCCAGCAGCGACGAGAGCGGCAGGGCCAGCGGCTTCTCGATCAGCATGCGCAGGATGCCCAGCGCGTGGCGGCGCAGCGCGAACGGGTCCTTCTCGCCGGTGGGCTGCAGGCCGATGCCCCAGATCCCGACCAGTGTTTCGAGCTTGTCGGCCAGCGCCACGGCGGTGCTGACCGCGCCGGCGGGCAGCGCGTCGCCGGCAAAGCGCGGACGGTAGTGTTCGGAGCAGGCCAGCGCCACGTCCTCGGCTTCATCGTCGTGGCGGGCATAGTACGTGCCCATGGTGCCCTGCAACTCGGGGAACTCGCCCACCATGTCGGTCAGCAGGTCGGCCTTGGCCAGTTCGGCGCCGCGCATCGCGGCGGCCTTGTCGGTGGGCACGCCGGCGGCATTGAGCGCATCGGCGATATGGCCGGCAATCTGCTGCAGGCGCTGCACGCGGTCCAGCTGGGTGCCGATCTTGTTGTGGTAGACCACGCCGGCCAGCTGCGGCACGCGCGAGGCCAGCGTCTTCTTGCGGTCCTGGTCGAAGAAGAACTTGGCGTCGGCCAGGCGCGGGCGCACCACGCGCTCGTTGCCGGTGATGATGGACTGCGGCGTCTCGGTGGCCAGGTTCGACACGATCAGGAAGCGGTTGCGCAGGTGGCCGCCGGCATCGGTCAGCGCGAAGTACTTCTGGTTGGTCTGCATGGTCAGGATCAGGCATTCCTGCGGCACCGCCAGGAAGGCCTCTTCGAAATGGCAGGCGTAGACCACCGGCCATTCCACCAGCGAATTGACTTCATCGAGCAGCGACTCGGGCATGATCACCTGGTCGGCGCCGGCTTCCTTGAGCAGCGCGGTGCGCATGCGCTCGCGGCGCTCGGCATAGCTGGCGACCACGCGGCCGGCGGACTCCAGCTGCTGCGCGTAGTCGTTGGCGTGCGCGATCTCGATCGCGCCACGCGACAGGAAGCGGTGGCCCTGGGTCAGGTTGCTGGCCTGCAGCCCCAGCAGCGTCACCGGCAGGATCTCGGCGCCGAACAGTGCGATCAGGCTGTGCGCCGGCCGCACGAATTGCACCGTGCTGCCGTCCGGGCGCTGGTAGGTCATGACCTTGGGAATCGGCAGCTTCGCGATGGTGTCTTCCAGCGCTGCCTGCAGCCCGGCGGCCAGTTCGGCGCCGCGCGCGGTGTAGCGGAAGAAGAAGGCCTCGGCCTTGCCGTCGGAGGCACGCTCCAGCGACTGCCAGTCGATCTCGGCGACGCCGACCGACTTGGCCAGCGCGGCCAGCTTCTTGGCCATCGGCGCGGTGGGCTCGCCGTTGGCGTCCAGTGCCACCGACAGCGGCAGGACCTTTTCGCGCTGCTCGCGGTCCGGCGCGCTGCGGCGCACGCCGGATACCAGCGCGGCCAGGCGGCGCGGGGTCGCGAACGGCGTCACGGCAGCGCCCGGCTCAAGCAGGTCGCGCTCGCCCAGGCCGGCGAACAGGCCCTGCGCGAAGGCGTCGCCCAGGCGCGCCAGCGCCTTGGGGGGCAGCTCTTCGGTGAACAGTTCGATCAGCAGCGAGTCGGTCATGGGTTGCGACATGAATCGTATCCAACAGGTTGTGGCGCGCGCCGCTTACGAGCAGCGCGGCGAAAGATTAGGTTCCACTCCGGACAGCAGCCACAGGCCGTTCTGTTGCCGGAATTGCAGCGTGGTGTAGGCGCACTGCGCGGCCGCCGCGGCGCTGGCCGCGCCGTTGCTGCCGCCGCGGCTGCCCGCAGCCGGGAAGCGCGCGTCGATGCGGCGCAGGCGCTTGTCGTAGCGGATCTCGTCGATGCGCCCGCCCACCCAGAAATCGATCTTGGGCGGCAGCTGCGCGGCCGCATAGTACGTCTTGACCGTGCGGCGGGTGCGGCCGTTCTGGGTTTCCATCTCCACCCAGGTCAGCGGGTAGCGGATCGCGCTTTCATAGGCGCGCAGCGGCACGCGGTGCCAGCCCAGGTCGCGCTGGCCGGACAGGTCGCACGAGAACGAGCGCACCAGCTGCGCCCACTGGTCGAGCGCGTTCAGCGACGGGCGCCATTGGCGCGCCATAGCCTGCTGCAGCGCCTGCGGGTCGGCCTCGCACACGTTGCTCAGTTCGGCCGGCAGTATCAGCGCCTGCGCGCTGGGCGCCGCCTGCACACGCGCGCCGATGGCGTTGCCCGCCACGGCCAGCGCGGCGAGGGCCATGGCGCAGCACTGCGCGCTGCGCGCCAGCAGCGTCATGCCCGGGCTCCGCCGCTATTGCCGCACATCGGGAAGCCCAGGGCTGCGCGCGAATCATAGTAGGCCTGCGCCACCTGGCGCGACAGGTTGCGGATGCGGCCGATATACGCCGCGCGCTCGGTCACCGAGATTGCGCCGCGCGCATCAAGCAGGTTGAAGGTGTGGGCGGCCTTGAGCACCTGCTCATAGGCGGGCAGCGCCAGGCGCGTGCCGGCAGGCTGGCCTTCGTCGGCGCCGTCCCCATTGCCCATCAGGCGCTTGGCCTCGCCTTCGTGCTCGGCGAAATGGCGGAACAGGATTTCGGTGTTGCTGTGCTCGAAGTTGTAGGTGGACTGCTCGACTTCGTTCTGGTGGTACACGTCGCCGTAGGTCAGGCGGCGCGTCTCGCCGTTCTCGACCCACTCGGTCCAGACCAGGTCGTAGACGTTTTCGACCTTCTGCAGGTACATCGCCAGCCGTTCGATGCCGTAGGTGATCTCGCCGGTGATGGGCTTGCAGTCGATGCCGCCGACCTGCTGGAAGTAGGTGAACTGCGTCACTTCCATGCCGTTGAGCCAGACTTCCCAGCCCAGGCCCCAGGCGCCCAGCGTGGGGTTCTCCCAGTCGTCCTCGACAAAGCGGATGTCGTTCTGCTTCAGGTCCAGGCCGAGCGCCTCGAGCGAGCCCAGGTACAGCTCCAGGATGTTTTCCGGCGCGGGCTTGAGCACCACCTGGTACTGGTAGTAATGCTGCAGGCGGTTGGGGTTCTCGCCGTAGCGGCCGTCCTTGGGGCGGCGCGACGGCTGCACGTAGGCGGCGCGCCAGGGCTCCGGGCCGATCGCGCGCAGGAAGGTGTGTACGTGGGAAGTGCCGGCGCCGACCTCCAGATCGATGGGTTGCAACAGCGCGCAGCCCTGCCGGTCCCAGTAGGCCTGCAGGGTCAGAATCATTTGTTGGAAGGTCAGCATATGAAGACTAGGTAGAGGCACCGGGCGGGGTCGCGCCCGCCCCGGCATGCAGGCCGCGCAGCGCGTGCCGGAGCCGCCGCATGCGGATTTTGCCAAACCCTGAATTCTATCGGCTTTTTGGCGGGACGCCCCGTTTGCCGGGGCCGGATAGGGCACGCACCGATGCCGGAGGAGGTCCGGCGATGTCGGTCCTGCGCAACGCATCGGGAAAATACTGAGGCCGATTTCAGGTCTGGCCGCTGCTGGCCGATAACGTTTTTGTATACAGTACGAGTCAGCAACCCGTTTCAGAGCGTTGCGATTGACAGTCCGTGCCGGCATGGCGGGCACGGCGGCTGCCGAAGGCACAACGGTAGCTGTTTGTCGGTAACTGATGATTGATGGGGACTTTGGATCATGGCACTTCTTTCTCGCAAACCTTACCTGGTCGCAATCGCGGTCATGATCGCCGCGGCCACCGTGTCCGTGGCGACCGGGCTGCTGAACTGAGCCGGCCGGCGCTGACCTGACGCGCCACGACCGGCACCGGGCCTGCGGCGGCGATCCCGCCGCGTCCGGTGCCTGCTTCTCCCAGTGCCCTCAGCCTGTGCTGCGCACCTTGCGCACGCGCCAGGCCGCCATCCCCAGCACCAGCGCAAACAGCGCCAGCACCGGCGCATTGCCCCAGCGGATATAGGGCGTCAGCCCCTGCATGCCCTGCACCTCGGCCGCCAGCGTGCCGACCGTGAAGGTCGCCAGGCGTTGCTGCACCGAGCCGTCCGGGCGCACCACCGCGGTCATGCCGGTATTGGTCGAGCGCAGCATCGGCCGGCGCGTTTCCAGCGCCCGCATGCGCGAGATCTGCAGGTGCTGGTCCAGCGCGATGGTGTCGCCGAACCACGCCAGGTTGGTCAGGTTGGCCAGCACGTTGGCCGGCACCGGCTGCTGGCGCAGCGTCTGCGCGATTTCCTCGCCGAACAGATCTTCGTAGCAGATATTGGGTGCCACGCGCACGCCGCGCACCGGCAGCGAAGCCTGGTCGAGCCCGCCGCGGCGGAAGTCGCCCAGCGGCATCTTCATCATGTCGACGAACCAGCGGAAGCCCAGCGGGATGAATTCGCCGAACGGCACCAGGTGGTGCTTGTCATAGCGGTACAGGCGCTCGGTTTGCGGGCCGAGGCCGAACACGCTGTTGGTGAAGTCGACCGGCGAATCGGCGCCCGCGGCGCCGAACAGCACGGTGGTGCCGCTGGCCAGCGCGTGGTCGCGCACCGCCACGGCCACGTCGACCGGCAGGTCTTGCAGGATGACCGGGAACGCGGTTTCGGGCGTCACCACCAGGTCGGCCGGCGCGGCGGTGATCATGTCGCGGTACAGCTCGATCGAGCGCTGGATGCCGACCGGCTCGAACTTGATGTCCTGGGCCACGTTGCCTTGCAGCAGCCGCACCGAGAGCGGCTTGCCGGCGGGCGTGGTCCAGGCCAGCGGCGCCAGCGCCGCGCCCGCGGTGGGCAGCACCAGTGCCAGCGCCAGTGCGCCCAGCGCCCGGCCGCGTTCGCCGCGGCCCAGTCCGCGCACGGCGGCCGCCAGCAGGGCTGCCACTGCGGCCGCCAGCGCGCCGATGCCGTACACGCCGACCAGCGGGGCGAAGCCCGCGAGCGGGCCGTCTGTATGTGCATAGCCGCCCGACAGCCACGGGAAGCCGGTGAACACCACGCCGCGCAGCCATTCGCTGAGGCCCCAGGCCGCGCCAAACGCCAGCGGCGCCATCAGCGTGGCCCTGGGCAGGCGCGCCGTGAGCCGATGCCACAGCGCGCCGGCCAGCGCCGGGTAGAGCGACAGGAAGCCCGAGAACAGCACCACGGCCAGGGCTGCCATCCATGCCGGCATCTCGCCGTAGACATGCATGCTGATATAGAGCCACCAGATCCCGGACAGGAACCAGCCCAGCCCGAAGGCATAGCCCGCGGCGGCGGCCGCGCGCGCGCGCGGCGCATCGGCCATCAGCGCGGCCAGGCCGGCCAGCGACAGGATCTGCAGCCACCACCAGTCACGCGGGGCAAAGGCTTGCGTATGGGCGATGCCGAGCACGCCGGCCAGCAGCAGCCGCGCCATGGCCGCTGTGCGCGAGTGCGCGCGCGTGCCACGCGCGCCCGTCGAGCCGGCGTCGGCAGCGGCGGCGCCGTTGAGGATCGGGGCGGAACGCTTCATGCGCCGGCCGCGCCCGCGTTGTCGCCGTTGGATTCGCGGTGCACCTGCAGCAGGTGCACCTGCCGCGCGTCGGCGCGCAGCACCTCGAAGCGGATCGGCGGCAGCGTGATGATTTCGCCGCGGTGGGGCACGTGGCCCACGTGGTTGGACAGCAGCCCGCCCACAGTGTCGACATCGTGATCGGAGAACGCGGTGCCGAAAGCCTCGTTGAACTGCGCGATCTCGGTCAGGCCGTGCACGCGCCAGCTGCCGTCGGGCATCGGCAGGATGTTGTCCTGGTCTTCGTCCAGGTCGAATTCATCCTCGATATCGCCCACGATCTGCTCCAGCACGTCCTCGATCGTCACCAGCCCGGCCACGCCGCCGTATTCGTCGACCACCATGGCGATATGGTTGCGGTTGATGCGGAACTCGCGCAGCAGGATGTTCAGGCGTTTGGATTCGGGGATGAACACCGCCGGGCGCAGGGTCTCGCGCAGGTCGAAGGCGGGATCGGTGTAGTAGCGCAGCAGGTCCTTGGCGAGCAGGATGCCGATGATGTTGTCGCGGCTGCCTTCGTAGACCGGGAAGCGCGAGTGCGCGGTCTGCTGCATGAAGGGGATGAATGCCTCCGGGGCGTCCGCGATATTGACCGTATCCATCTGCGCGCGCGGCACCATGATGTCGCCGGCGGTCAGTTCGGAGACCTGGAATACGCCCTCGATCATCGACAGCGAGTCAGCATCGATCAGGTTGCGCTCATGCGCTTCCTGCAGCACTTCGAGCAATTCCGCGCGGGTGTCCGGCTCGGGGGAAATCAGGTCTGACAGGCGTTCGAGAAGCGATCGGGGCCGATCGGCCTGCTTCAGGTAAGCGGGCTTCGAACTGGGATAAGGGTCGTTCATTTCGCGGCGAGCGCGTGGTGGAGATCGTCTGAAGGATACACTAAAAGACTGACCGTCCCGTGACGGCGGGAACGGTCGCGTGCATCGCGACGCACTCTGACGCGCCCGTCTGGCGTCGTCAGCCTTTCAAGGCCCGATGTCATTCCCGCGCAGGCGGGAATCCAGCGTCTTTCACGTCCCCTTTGGGGAAAAGCCACTGGATCCCCGCCTGCGCGGGGATGATGCCATGGTCGGTGAAACGGGACGGGCTTGTGCAGGGCTCAGGCGGCGCCGTCTGCCCGGTAAGGGTCGGCGTAGCCCAGGGACTGCAGCGTCTCGGTCTCGATCGCTTCCATTTCCTCGGCCTCGGCGTCTTCTTCGTGCTCGTAGCCCTGGGCGTGCAGCACGCCGTGCACGATCAGGTGGGCATAGTGCGCCTCCAGCGGCTTGCGCTGCTCGCGCGCCTCGGCTTCCACTACCGGGCAGCACAGCACGATATCGCCGGTGACCGGGTCGGCCTCGTTCTCGGCATAGGCAAAGGTCAGCACGTTGGTGGCGTAGTCCTTGCCGCGATAGGTGCGGTTCAGCGTGCGGCCTTCTTCCTCGCCGACAAAGCGGATGGTCAGCGCCGCATCGGCGTACAGCGCGGACTTGACCCAGGTTTCGATCTTGCGGCGCGCCGGCAGGCTGTCGCCCTTGCCGACGCCGTCGCCGTGCTGCACATCCAGTTCCAGCGCCGGCGGCGTGGCCGGGGTGCCGGTGGTGGTGGTCAGCGGCGTGGCGGTCACGGCCACCGATAGCGCGTCGTGGTTGTCCGGGCGCACCAGCAGGCCGGCCTGCTGGCCGGTGTCGGTGTGCTCGGCCAGCAGCGCCACCACGCCGTCGGCGGCCTGCGACAGGTCCAGCGTCAGGCTGCGGCCGTCGGGCAGCTGCACGCGCAGCGCGTGCGCGGCGCTCTTGCGCGCGCGGCCTTCGTTATCGAACAGGGTCAGGCTGACGCCGGAAGACTTGGATTTCTGGGGTTTCAATTACGCGTCCTTGTGCTGGGCGTGGTATTCGTCATAGGCATCGACGATGCGCGCCACCAGCGGATGGCGCACCACATCGATGCTGGTAAAGCGGGTGCTGGCGATGCCGCGCACGTCGCGCAGCACGTGCTGCGCTTCCACCAGGCCGCTCTTCTGCCCGCGGGGCAGGTCGATCTGGGTGATGTCGCCGGTGATCACGGCCCTGGAGCCGAAGCCGATGCGCGTGAGGAACATCTTCATCTGCTCGGGCGTGGTGTTCTGCGCCTCGTCCAGGATGATGAAGGCGTGGTTCAGCGTGCGCCCGCGCATATAGGCCAGCGGCGCGATCTCGATCATCTGCCGCTCGAACATCTTCTGCGTGCGGTCGAAGCCGAGCAGGTCGTACAGCGCGTCGTACAACGGACGCAGGTAAGGATCGACCTTCTGCGCCAGGTCGCCGGGCAGGAAGCCCAGGCGCTCGCCGGCTTCCACCGCCGGGCGCGTCAGCACGATGCGCTTGACCGCGTCGCGCTCCAGCGCATCGACCGCGCACGCCACCGCTAGGTAGGTCTTGCCGGTGCCGGCCGGCCCGACACCCAGCGTCAGGTCGTGCGACAGGATATTGCGCAGGTAGTCGCGCTGCGCCACGGTGCGGCCCTGCAGTCCGGCGCGGCGGGTGTGCAGCACCGGCGATTCGTCGCCGATTTCGCGCTCCTCGACATCGTCGGCGTTGCCGGGCAGGTAGCTGCCGTGGGCGGACAGCTGGCGTGTTTCCACCAGGCCCAGCTGCACGTCGTCGATCGACAGCGGTGTGCGCGCCTGGTTGTAGAAGCGCTCCAGCGCCATCGCGGCGTCCTGCGCGTTGCCGCCGCGCACCGTCATGCGGTGGCCGCGGCGCTGGATGTTCACGTCCAGCGCCTGCTCGATCTGGCGCAGGTTTTCGTCGAGCGGCCCGCACAGGTTCTGCAGCCGGGTGTTGTCGTCCTTTGGGGCGACGAATTCTGCGGAAGGGATTTTCATCGGTGGCGATGGCCTCGCTGGGATTACTGGCGCACCACGATCTCGCCGCGCAGCGAGTGCGGGAACGCCTGCGTGATGCTGACATCGACCAGCTGGCCCACCAGCCGGTCGCGGCCCGCCTGGGGCACACCGGGCAGCGCAAAGTTGACCACGCGGTTGTTCTCGGTGCGGCCGTGCAGCTCGGTCGGATCCTTGCGCGCCGGGCCTTCCACCAGGATGCGCTGGACCGTGCCGACCATGTTCCGGCTGATGCGCTGCACGTTTTCCTCGATGGTGGCCTGCAGGCGCTGCAGCCGGCGCAGCTTGACCTCGTGCGGGGTGTCGTCGTGCAGGCTGGCCGCGGGCGTGCCCGGGCGCGGGCTGAAGATGAACGAGAACGAGGTGTCGTAGCCGATCTCCTCGATCATCGCCATCAGCTTGTCGAAGTCGGCATCGGTCTCGCCGGGGAAGCCGACGATAAAGTCCGACGACATCGACATGTCCGGGCGCAGCACGCGCAGCTTGCGGATGATGCTCTTGTACTCCAGCACGCTGTAGCCGCGCTTCATCGCCATCAGGATGCGGTCGGACGCATGCTGCACCGGCAGGTGCAGGTGGTTGACCAGCTTGTCGCAGCGGCCGTACAGCTCGACCAGGCGCGAGGTGAATTCCTTCGGGTGGCTGGTGGTGTAGCGGATGCGCTCGATGCCGGGGATCTCGGCCACGTATTCGATCAGCAGCGCGAAGTCGGCGATCTCGGTGGTGTCGCCCATCTTGCCGCGATAGGCGTTGACGTTCTGGCCCAGCAGCGTGACTTCACGCACGCCCTGATCGGCCAGGCCGGCGACCTCGGCCAGCACGTCCTCGAACGGGCGCGACACTTCCTCGCCGCGGGTGTAGGGCACCACGCAGTAGCTGCAGTACTTGGAACAGCCTTCCATGATCGAGACAAAGGCGCTCGGGCCTTCCACGCGCGCCGGCGGCAGGTGGTCGAATTTCTCGATCTCGGGGAAGGAGATATCCACCTGCGACTGGCCGGTGCGCTGGCGGCGCGCGATCAGGTCGGGCAGGCGGTGCAGCGTCTGCGGGCCGAACACCACGTCGACATACGGCGCGCGCGCGACGATGCTGGCGCCTTCCTGGCTGGCCACGCAGCCGCCCACGCCGATCACCAGGTCGGGTTTGACGGCCTTGAGCGCCTTCATCCGGCCCAGTTCCGAGAACACCTTCTCCTGCGCCTTTTCGCGCACCGAGCAGGTGTTGAACAGGATCACGTCGGCGTCTTCGACGCGGTCAGTGGGTTCCAGCCCCTGGCTGGCGTTGAGGACGTCGACCATCTTGTCCGAGTCGTACTCGTTCATCTGGCAGCCGTACGTCTTGACGAAAACTTTCTTCATATGCCGATCTCAGTGGTTGACCTGGGGGCATCAGGGTGTTGCAACAACACGGCCGGCGCGTGGGGCACGCCGGTCGCACTTCCGGGGTCACGATTATTTTTTCAGCGCCTTCTGTTCCGGCTCGCTCAGCACCCAGGCGGTCAGCAACTGGCCGTACAGGTCCAGCTTGTACCGCACCGGCAGCTTCTGGCCCGCCACCGCGGCGCTGGCCAGCAGCTGGTTGTCGGTGCCGAACAGGCGCAGGCCGGGCGCCACGCCGACAGTCTTGCCATCGAGCGTGGCTGTCTGCGGCGCACCGGCCGACGGCGCGGCAACGACCAGCCTGGCGGCCTGGGCATCGTCCGGGATCACGCGCACCGGCTGCGCCAGCGCGCTTGCCGCGCCCAGCAGCAAGGCAGCGCCGCAGGCCAGCGTTGGCAACAGCTTGCGCGCGCGCCTGGGTTGGACAGACTCCGGCGCCTCGCGGCGCGCATCATGACCTGCTGGCATGGGGGAGGACTCCGGCAAATAGGGAAACGACTGTCATTCCCGCGCAGGCGGGAATCCAGCGTCTTTCACGTCCCCTTCGGGGATAAAGTCACTGGGTTCCGGCCAGCGCGGGAACGACGATCTTTCGTTCTGAACGCCCGTATTCGGCGCAACCCCGCATTTTACCCGCTCGCGGGCTGCCCGGCTGGTGCGGCGATGCAGCCGGTCTCAGAACAGGCAGGATGCCTCTTGCAGCACACGCTGCTTGGACACAGTGCCCATCAGCTCACGGCTGGCACCGTCGCGCAACAGCGGGATGCGGTTGATGCCGTGCTCGGCAAACACCGCCAGCGCGTCGCGCAGCCGCGAGTCCGGGGTCAGCGCCGGGAAGTCGCGCTCGGCCAGCGCCAGCACGTCGTCCGGCGCGCCCTCGCGCTGGGCGCGCTGCAGCGCATGGATCGACAGCGCGCCCAGCAGGCGGCCGTCCGCTTCCACCAGATAGAGGTAGCGCGTGCCGGTCTCGGCAAACTTGTCGGCGGCGGCCGCCAGCGTGGCGGTCGGGTCGAGCACCGTATCGGTCGGGTCGCACAGCCCGGCCAGCGTCAGCGTGCGGGCATGCTCGGCCGCGGCCGAGGCCTGCGCGCGCTCGGCGATCACGCTGTACAGCGACAGCGTCTGGCAGCGCGATGCGGTGTAGTACGCCGCCACCGCGCCGATCATCGACGGCAGCAGCAGCGCGGGCGCCAGCGTCATCTCGAACACCATCAGCACCGACATCAGCGGCGCCTGGCTGGTGGCGGCCAGAAACGCGCTCATGCCCACCAGCGGCAACAGCGGCGCCGCACCGGCCGCCGTTCCGTGCATGCCGATCGCCAGCAACTGGCCGAGCGCCGCGCCCACGAACAGCGATGGCGTGAACACGCCGCCGACCGCCCCCGAGCCCATGCTGATCACCGTGGCCGCCAGCTTGGCCAGCAGCACGCCGGCCACCGGCACGCTCAGCGGCTGCTCCTGCAGGATGGTCTGGATGGTGGAATAGCCATTGCCGACTACCTCGGGCACCGCCATTGCCAGCACGCCGACCAGCGCCCCGCCCAGCGTCAGCCGTGCCACGGGCCCGCCCGGCACGGCGGCAAAGCGGCTGCGCGCAAAGCCCGCCGCGCGCATGAACAGCGCGCCCGCGATGCCGGCGGCCACGCCCAGCGCGGCCGCGGCCAGCAGGATGTGCGGGCGCAGGTCGGGGGCGATATCCAGGCCGGGGTAGAGCGGCTGCAGGCCGCCGTGCCACTGGCTGACCATGGCGCCGGCCACCGAAGCCAGGAAGAGCGGCATCAGGCGCTGCACCGCGAGCGCCCCGAACACCACTTCAGCGACGAAAACAGCGGCGGAAAATGGAGTGTGGTAGACGGTGGCAAGGCCCGCCGCGGCCCCGCAGGCGGTCAGCATGCGGCGCATGTTCGAGCCGCCGCCGCGCTCCAGCCGGGTCGACGGGAACAGCGATCCGCACAGCGCCGCCAGCTGGATCATCGCGCCTTCCTTGCCGACCGAGCTGCCGCTGACGATCGAGAAGAACGACGAGAGCGCGCGCAGCAGCGTGATCCGCACCGGCAGGCGGCCGCTGCCGTTGGCTACCGCTTCCATGTAGTCGGTGGCGCCGCCGTGGCTGCCCGCCAGGCGATTGGCCAGTACCAGCAGGCCGCCCGCCAGCGCGCCGCCCACGGCCGGCACCACCACGCGCCATGCCAGCGCCAGCGTGGCAAACACGGCCACCACGTCGGCATGGCTGGAAAACAGGACCACGCCCGCGCCTTCCAGCGCCTCCTTGAACAGCGTTGTGGCGATGGCCGCGACAATCCCGACCGGGATGGCCGCGAACAGGGTGACTTCCTGGTCTTCGAGGAAACGCAAGCGCATGGCGGCTTTCCGGGCACATGCGGAACATGTGCGGGAACTGAGATGGGGCGGGCAGAGGCCGTCATGATAGCGCAGCGCCACCTGTTCGGACCCGATGTGCGCCGGCACGCATGCGGGGCCGAATCCCTGTGCAGAACCCGCTTGTCCCGGACTGGTACACTACCGCTCTTTCCTTCGCGGGCGGGCCGGTGCCCTGCCAGGCCGGCTTCCCGGCGTTCGCGTTCCGATTCCGTTCCGATTACCAGGAGCCATCCGGCGTTTGGCGCACCGCGTGCGCAGCGATGGCCCAAGCAGCAATTCATGTCTTTTTCTGAACTCGGCTTGTCCGACAAGATTGTGCGTGCCGTGGCCGAACAGGGCTACACCACGCCGACCCCCATCCAGGCCCAGGCGATTCCCGCCGTCCTCAAGGGGGGCGACCTGCTAGCCGGCGCACAGACCGGCACCGGCAAGACCGCCGGCTTTACGCTGCCGATGCTGCAGCTGCTGTCCGAATCCGCGGCACGCGCCGCCCAGGGCGCGCAGCGTCCGGGCCGCGTCGCCGTGCGCGCGCTGGTGCTGACCCCCACGCGCGAACTGGCCGCCCAGGTCGAAGAGAGCGTGCGCAACTACGGCAAATACCTGCGCCTGCGTTCGATGGTGATGTTCGGCGGCGTCGGCATCAATCCTCAGATCGAGCAGCTCAAGCGCGGCGTCGAGATCGTCGTGGCCACGCCCGGCCGCCTGCTGGACCATGTGTCCCAGCGCACCATCGACCTGTCGCAGGTGGAGCTGCTGGTGCTGGATGAGGCCGACCGCATGCTCGACATGGGCTTCATCCACGATATCCGCAAGATCCTCAACGTGCTGCCGGCCAAGCGCCAGAACCTGCTGTTCTCGGCGACGTTCTCGGACGATATCCGCGCGCTGGCCGACCGCCTGCTGAACAACCCGGCCTCGATCGAGGTGGCGCGGCGCAATACCACCGCAGAAACCGTGGACCAGCGTGTCTACCCGGTGGACCGCGAGCGCAAGCGCGAACTGCTGGCCCACCTGGTGCGCCAGCACGACTGGCACCAGGTGCTGGTGTTCACGCGCACCAAGCATGGCGCCAACCGCCTGGCCGAGCAGCTGACCAAGGACGGCCTGTCGGCACTGGCGATCCATGGCAACAAGAGCCAGTCGGCGCGCACGCGCGCGCTGTCCGAATTCAAGACCGGCACGCTGCGGCTGCTGGTGGCGACCGATATCGCCGCGCGCGGCATCGACATCGACCAGCTGCCGCACGTGGTCAACTTCGACCTGCCCAACGTGCCCGAGGACTATGTGCACCGCATCGGCCGCACCGGCCGCGCCGGCGCAGAAGGCGAGGCCATCTCGCTGGTCTGCGTGGACGAGATTGCGCTGCTGCGCGATATCGAACGCCTGATCAAGCGCAAGCTCGAGCAGACCGTGCTGCCGGGCTTCGAAGTGGACCCGAGCATCGCGCCCGAGCCGATCCAGAAGGGCCGCCAGCAACGCGGCGGCGGTGGCCAGGGTCAGGGCCAGGGCCAGGGCCGCGGACGCGCCCAGGCACGCCCGGCCGGCAATGACGGCGAGGGCGGCCAGCGCCAGCGTCCCGCGCGCGAGGCGCAGGGCACGCCGCGGCAAGCGCAGGGCGGCCAGCCGCGCACGCGTGCTGCTGAAGGCGGCCAGCGCGGCAATGGCGCAGCCAACGGCAACCGTGGCGGCCAACCCGCCGGCGGCGCGCGCAACCCCGCTCCGCGCCGCGACGGCCAGGAGCCGGCGCGCCAGCAACGGGCCGCGGCCCAGCCCGCGCGCCAGCCGCAAGACGCCGCCCCGGCACCGGCACGCAATCGCCGCCCGGCGCCGCAGGCCGCGCTGCTCGGCGGCAACCGCAAGCCGGCGCGCTGAGCGGGCCAGGCGACACCATGCACGCGTCCGACGCCCCGGCCGACTCCGGCGTTCCTTATGCCGGCCTGACGCCGGAGCTGATGCTGGACGCGCTGGAAGGCGCCGGCCTGCGTCCCGACGGGCGCCTGCTGGCGCTCAACAGCTACGAGAACCGCGTCTGGCAGGTGGGCATCGACGATGCCGCGCCGGTCATCGCCAAGTTCTACCGCCCGGGCCGCTGGACCGACGCGGCAATCCTGGAAGAACACGCCTTCGTGCGGCAGCTGGCCGACGCCGAGATCCCGGCCGTGCCGGCCATGGCGCTGGCGCCGGGCGAGGCCGGCACGCTGTGGCATCACGCGGGCTTCCGTTTCGCGGTCTTCCCCCACTGCGGCGGCCGCGAGCCCGCGCTGGACCGCTCCGACACGCTGACCTGGCTCGGCCGCTTTATCGGCCGCATTCACGCGCTGGGCGCAACCCAGCCCTACCAGGCGCGGCCGGCGCTGGATCTCGACACTTTCGGCATTGCCCCGCGCGCCTGGCTGCTTGCCAGCGGCTGCATTCCCGCCGACCTGCTGCCCGCCTGGCAGTCGGTGACGGACCTGGCGCTGGACGGCGTGCGCCGCTGCTATGAGCGCGCCGGCGAGGTGCGGCTGCTGCGCACCCATGGCGACTGCCATCGCGGCAACGTGCTGTGGATCGGCGAGGACGATGCGCGCGGTGGCACCCATGGCACACCCGGCCCGCATTTCGTCGATTTCGACGACAGCCGCATGGCGCCGGCGATCCAGGACATCTGGATGCTGCTGGAAGGGGACCGTGCGGCCATGCAGGACCAGTTGGCCGACATCGTTGCCGGTTATGAAGATTTCGCCGAATTCCACGCGCGCGAACTGTGGCTGGTAGAAGCGCTGCGCACGCTGCGGCTATTGCACTACAGCGCCTGGCTGGCCAGCCGCTGGGCCGACCCGGCCTTTCCGGCCGCGTTCCCGTGGTTCGGCACGGCGCGCTACTGGCAGGACCGCATCCTGGAACTGCGCGAACAGGTTGCGCTGATGGACGAAGCGCCCCTGTGGGGCGCCTGAGGCTTGCGGGGCGGTGGCGCCATGCAGGCACCCACCGTCTGCTGCCTGCTTAACTCTTCTTTTCCGGTGCCTTGACCAGCAGCACCGCGCACTCGGCTTGCGCCAGCACGCGGCCCGCCACCGAACCGATCACCGCATCGAAGAACGAGCCCCGGCCATGCGTGCCCATCACGATGGCCGCTGCGTCGACCGAGCGCGCATGGGCGACGATGCGCTCCGGCGCGAAGCCATGCAGCGGGTGCCGCTCGAACGGCACCCTGGCCGCGGACAGGATGTCGCATACCCCCGCCATGGCCTTGTCGCTGGCCTCCTTGTGCCAGTCGTCGATGGTTTCCTTGCTGACGAAGGCGCGCACCTGGCCGCTCACTTCCGGCGCCACATGCACGACGTGCACGGTGAAGCCGCTCTGCAGCAGCTTGCCTTCGACGATAAAGCGGGCTGCGGCGTCGCTGAAGGCCGAGCCGTCGGTGGCGAGCACAATATTGGTCATGGGGAATCTCCTGGATGGGGGCTGTCGGCAGGCGGTGCGGCCATGAGGCGGCAACGCCATCTGGAACCATCATGCCATCCAGTGTCCTGCCGGGACCCGATTTAAATCAAGTCGGATCAGATTTACCCGATGTCGCAGTGCGATAGCCGCCCGGTTGACGGATTCCGTCAATCCGCCTGAAGCATTTGGCCATTGCCCCGTCAACACGGCCGCGCGTAGCATGCTTCCGGGCCCCATGGCGGGCACGACTATCCCATACCACAATGCAAGCCGCCTCCCGGCCATGGCGCGGGCGAGCGGCAATTCCGGAGACGACGATCATGAGTGAGCGTGGCAACCTGCTGCCCCTGCGCGGCATCAAGGTAGTGGAATTCGAAGGCATCGGCCCCGGCCCCTTGTGCGGTGCCATGCTGGCCGGCCTGGGTGCCGAGGTCACGCTGGTCACCCGCCCGGTCGCGCCCGATGCCCGCCGCATCCTGCGCGGCCAGGGCGTGCCGCCCGACATGGAACTTGAGCACGGCAAGCGCGTAGTGCAGCTGAACCTGAAGGCGCCAGAGGACGTGGCCGCCGCGCTGGACCTGGTGGCAGGCGCCGACGCGCTGATCGAAGGGCTGCGCCCGGGCGCGATGGAGCGCCTTGGCCTGGGCCCCAAGGCGTGCCACGCGCGCAATCCGCGCCTGGTCTACGGCCGCATGACGGGCTGGGGCCAGACCGGCCCGCTGTCGCAGAGCGCCGGCCACGACCTCAACTACATCGCGCTGACCGGCCTCTTGTCGATGGCCGCGCGCGATGATGCCCTGCCGATGGTGCCGCCGACCGTGATGGGCGACGCCACCGGCGCGCTCGGCCTGGCCTTCGGCATCACCAGCGCCATCCTGAGCGCGCGCGCCAGCGGCGAGGGTTGCGTGGTGGACGCCGCCATCACCGATGTCGTCGCCATGCTCGGCTCGCTGGTGCAGGTGTCGCGCGCCGCCGGCACGCTGGGCGGCCCGCAGCCCAGCCCGTTCCATGATTCGCCGTTCTATGACGTGTTCCGCTGCGCCGACGGCCGCGCCATCACGCTGGGCGCGCTCGAGCCGCAGTTCTACCGGGAACTGCTCGAGCGGCTCGAACTGACCGACATCGACCCGGCCGCACAGTACGACCGCGCCCAGTGGCCGGCAGTGAAGGCGCGCATTGCCGCCTGCATCGCCGCCAGGCCGAGCACGCACTGGGAGTCGGTGCTGGGCGGCACCGACGTGTGCTTCGCGCGCGTTCTGACCCTGGACGAGGCCGCGCGCCATCCGCATAACCAGGCGCGCGGCACCTATCGCCTGCACCAGCAGGGCGAGCGCGAGGTGCCGCGCTCGGCGCCGGCGCCGCGCTTCCTGCCCGCCGGCACGGAGTGACCCGGGCCGCGGCGCCTCGTTTCTGCAAGAGCTGCGCGAGCTGATGGTGCACAGCGCGGTCTATTGCGGCTTCCCCGCGGCACTGGATGCCAGCCGCAAGCTGAATGAAGTGCTCGACGCCGCTGGCGCCTGACGCGGACCGCGTCATCGAAGGAAAAGCCTGACCCTCGTGCAGAATTTGCTGCGTCTGCGCAGTGAGAATTCGGCGCTTCAAGATCCCGCCGGCCCCTTAATCTTGGCACAGCCAGTCCATCGCCAGTTGTTAAGGAGCCTCGAATTGCAGCATGTGCTGATCGTCGACGAACCCTCGAAGTTCCGCGCCATGTTATGCGCCGAACTTGCCGCCGAGCTGGACACGGGCGAGGTGCTGGAAACTGAAGGCGTGAGGGAAGGGTTCCGCCTGGCCCGCGAGCACCGGCCCGGCCTGGTGCTGGTGGATGTCGAACGCTTTGGCAACCCCGGCATCGACTTTGTCCGCCGGGTTTCGGCGATGCTGCCCACCGTGCCGCTGCTGGTGCTGTCCGGCACCGACGCCACGCAGGCGCCGGTGCGTGCGCTGCGCGCCGGCGCGCACGGCTTCGTGGTCAAGCAGCGCGGCCTGGCCGAAGTGATGCAGGCCGTGCGCGGTGTGCTGAGCGGCTACCTGGTGTTTCCCATGCAGACGCTGGAGACCGTGCGCCAGCTCGGCGAGCAGCATGAAATCGGCCTGCCGCGGCTGAGCAACCGCGAGATCACCATCCTGCAATACCTGGCGCGCGGCCATTCCAACAAGTCGATCGCGGCGCAGTTGCTGATCAGCAGCAAGACCGTCAGCACGCACAAGACCAATATCATGGCCAAGCTCAATGTCGGCTCGCTGGTTGAGATGGTGGACTATGCGCGCCGGCATCAGCTGGTGTGGTGAGCGCCGCGTGAAGGGCTTGCCGCGCCGCGCCAGCATCGCGGTTAGACTGTGGGCATGTGTGACGAATCCGAGCTATCCGTCCGATGCCCCAGTCCCTGAATGCCACTGTGCGCCGCCTCGGCGCTGCCGCGATTGCCTGCGCCGCGTGGCTTGCCATGCCGGCGTTCGCCAACGAACCGATGTGGTTTGAACAGGGCCGCCCAGTGACGGAAGCCCGTCAGGCGGTCGATGCGCTGGCCGCGGTCGCTGCCGACGGCCTCGATCCGCGCGACTACGACGCCGACGCCTTGCGCCAGACCGTGACCCAGGCAGCCAGCGGGCCGGCGCTGCCGCCCGACGCCGCCGCGCGCCTGGACGCCGCGCTGAGCGCCGCCATGGAGCGGATGCTGGCGGACCTGCACGGCGGACGCATCAATCCGCGCACGGTCCATGCCAACTTCGGCCCGCAGGCGTCGCGTTCCTTCGATGCCGCCACCGTGCTGCGCGACGCCGTCGCCCAGCACCGCTTGCCCGATGCCATTCGCCAGGCAGCGCCCACGTTCCCGCTCTACGGCACGCTGCGCGAGGCCCTGGCCCGCCATCGCGAGATCGCAAAGCAGCCGGTCTGGCAAGAGCCGCTGCCGCCATTGCCGGCAAGCAAGCTGACGCCGGGCCGGGCATGGGCGGGTGCCGCCGCGCTGACCGAGCGCCTGGTTGCACTGGGCGACCTGCCTGCGGGCACCCAGCCCCCGGCACGCTATGAAGGCGCGCTGGTCGACGGCGTCAAGGCGTTCCAGTCGCGCCACGGCCTTGAGGCCGACGGCGTGATCGGCGCGGGCACGCTGGCACAGCTCAACCTGCCCATCGCCAGCCGCGTGCGGCAGATCGAACTGACCATGGAGCGCCTGCGCTGGACCCCGCTGGACGGCCCGCGCATGATCGTGGTCAATGTGCCGGAGTTCATGCTGCGCGCCTACGAGATCCGCGACGGCAAGCTCGGCATCAAGCTGGAGATGAAGGTGATCGTCGGCAAGGCACTGGACACGCGCACGCCGTTGTTCGAGGAGAACATGCGGTACATCGAATTCAGCCCTTACTGGAACATCCCGCCGTCGATCGCCCGCCGCGAGACCGTGCCGCGCCTGCGCCGCGACCCGGCTTATTTCAACCAGCAGGGCCTGGAGTTCGTGACCGGCGACGGCAAGGCGGTGACCACGTTGTCCGACGAGAATCTGGACGCGGTGCTGAACGGCCGCATGCGCATCCGCCAGCGGCCGGGACCGCAGAACGCGCTGGGCGATATCAAGTTTGTGTTCCCCAACAACGAGAACATCTACCTGCACCACACGCCTTCGCCGCAACTGTTCAAGCGCGACCGGCGCGACTTCAGCCACGGCTGCATCCGCGTGGAAGCCCCGGTAGCGTTGGCGCAGTTCGTGTTGCAGGATATGCCGGACTGGAACGAAATCCGGATCCGCGAAGCGATGACGCGAGGCAAGTCCAACACGGTACGCCTGCAGCAGCCCTTGCCGGTGGTGCTGGCCTACGGCACGGTCATTGCGCGCGCCGACGGTCGTGTATCCTTCTTGCCTGATATTTACGATCAGGACAAATTGCTGGACAAGGCACTGCAGCAACGCAGCGGAAGGCCCCGGCAACCAGCTATCGCAAGCGCCTCTGACAGCATCCATTGAGGCGCCACCCGCACATTCAGAGGAAGTTCTAATGACTGATGCGACGCGCAAGGCACGCCGCCGCTTTCTTCATACCACCGGAACCCTGGCCCTCGCCGCCGGCCTGATGCCGCTGGCGCCGCGCCAGGCGCTGGCCAGCCTGCCTGCGAACCAGGGCCTGGCAGGCCTGCCAGATGCCCGCGCGCTGGCTTTCGACCACACCCATACCGGCGAGCACGTGTCCTTGGTCTACGCCGTGGGCGACCGCTTCGTTCCCGAAGCGCTGACCACGCTCAATGGCTTCCTGCGCGACCATTACTCCGGCCAGGTCGGCACGATCGACCCGCAGCTGTTCGACCTGCTGTTCCAGGTCCGCCGCGAGCTTGGCACCGACCAGCCGTTCCAGGTCATCTCCGGCTACCGCAGCCCGGCCACCAACATGCGCCTGCGCAACACGCGCGGCGGCGGCGTGGCCAGGCACAGCCTGCATATGGACGGCAAGGCCATCGACATCCGCCTGGCAGGCGTGCCGCTGGCGGATGTGCGAGACGCGGCCAAGTCGTTGCAGGGCGGGGGTGTCGGCTTCTACGAGTCCGACCAGTTCGTGCACATCGATACCGGGCGCGTGCGTTACTGGTAAGCGTTGAGCGTAGCCGCCCAAAATGGGCGGCTTGCTTTTCCGTCCTGGCAATTCGCCAAAGCAAAAAGCCGCGACCCCTTTCGGGATCGCGGCTTTTCAAATAGATGGTGGCGAATCAGGGACTCGAACCCCGGACCTGCGGATTATGATTCCGTCGCTCTAACCGACTGAGCTAATTCGCCAACGAAGACTGAGATTATACCTAGGGTTTCGAGGCTGTCAACACCTTCCCGTGAAGATTTTGCACGAAGGCTTCGTGCAAAAAAAACGGCAGGCGGATGGCCTGCCGTTTCATTCAGTGCCGCGCGACCGGTCAGTCGTTGGCGTAGATGTTCACGTCCTTGGTCTCGCGGACGAACAGCGCGCCCACCACGAAGGTGATGGCAGCGATGATGATCGGGTACCAGAGGCCGTAGTAGATGTTGCCGTTCTGGGCCACCAGCGCGAACGAGATGGTGGGCAGCAGGCCGCCGAACCAGCCGTTGCCGATATGGTAGGGCAGCGACATCGAGGTGTAGCGGATGCGGGTCGGGAACAGTTCCACCAGCATGGCGGCGATCGGGCCGTAGACCATGGTGACGTAGATCACCAGGATCGTCAGGATGACCAGCACCATGATGGTATTCATCTGCGCCGGATCAGCCTTGGTCGGATAGCCGGCAGCCGCCATCGAATCGCCCACTTCCTTCTTGAAGGCGGCGATCTGCTTCTTGCTGGCGTCGTCGAAGCTGTGGCCGGCAGGAACCAGCGTGCCGTTCAGCGAGGTGATTTCCTTGTCGCCGATCTTCACCGTAGCGGTGGTGCCAGCCGGAGCGTTCACGACTTCATAGCTGGCGGAAGCCTGGGCCAGGGTCCGCTTGGCGATGTCGCAGGAGCTGCGGAAGTCCACCTCGCGGGCGATCGGGCTGCCCTGGAACGAGCACTGCTTCGGGTCGGCGGTGACAACGATCTGGGCGGTCTGCTGGGCACGCTCCAGCGCCGGGTTGGCGTAGTGCGTCAGGGCCTTGAACAGCGGGAAATAGGTCAGCACGGCCAGCGCGCAGCCCAGCATGATGATCCACTTGCGGCCGATCTTGTCCGACAGCGAGCCGAAGAAGATGAAGAACGGCGTGCCGACCACCAGGGCGCCGGCGATCAGCAGGTTGGCCGACTTGGCGTCGACCTTGAGCACCTGGGTCAGGAAGAACAGCGAGTAGAACTGGCCGGTGTACCAGACCACGGCCTGGCCGGCGGTCAGGCCCACCAGCGCCAGGATCACGATCTTCAGGTTGCGCCATTGGGCGAACGACTCGGTCAGCGGCGCCTTGGACGTCTTGCCCTCGGCCTTCATGCGCTGGAATGCCGGCGATTCGCTCATCGACAGGCGGATGTACACCGACATGGCCAGCAGCAGGATCGAGACCAGGAACGGAATCCGCCAGCCCCAGACATCGAAGTTCGGGCCGGTCAGTTCACGGCACAGCAGGATCACGATCAGCGACAGGAACAGGCCCAGCGTGGCGGTGGTCTGGATCCACGCGGTGTAGGCACCGCGCTTGCCATGCGGAGCATGCTCGGCCACATAGGTGGCGGCACCGCCGTACTCGCCGCCGAGCGCCAGGCCTTGCAGCATGCGCAGGGCGATCAGGATCACCGGAGCCGCCCAGCCGATGGTGTTGAAGCCGGGGAGCAGGCCGACGATGAACGTCGACATACCCATGATCAGGATCGTGATCAGGAAGGTGTACTTGCGGCCGATCATGTCACCCAGGCGCCCGAACACCAGTGCGCCGAACGGACGCACGATGAAGCCTGCCGCGAAGGCGAGCAGCGCGAAGATGAAGGCCGAGGTCGGATCCAGGCCGGCAAAGAACTGCTTGGCGATCACGGCTGCCAGCGAGCCGTACAGGTAGAAGTCATACCACTCGAACACCGTGCCCAGCGAGGAGGCCAGAATCACCTTCCTCTCTTCATGCGTCATCGGTGCGTTTTGGGCGCCCCCACCGGGCACCGCAACGTTCTGCGCGTTAGCCATCTTGTCCCCTCCGTCGGTCGAATGGATCTCCGGCGGGCCGCCGGCCGTTGCGTGCGCAACGGCACGCCGCGGCCGTGCTGCCGAAGTTGCAAGGATTGTGGGTCGCGAAACTTACTGCGTTCTGACAGATTCGCGCGCAGAAGTGCTGATTGCGTCGGGGTATACGCTAGCCGCCGACGGGCATTTTCATGCTGCATTGCGGTGGGTTGCCGCCGCGACAGACTGGCATTTGCAGGGCACCGGCGATGCCGCTATGCAGCATCCGAGTGTGCGCCGCGCGAGGCGCCCTGCGAAGGAGGGGCGGGGGCGACCGGGTGTTCGTCGGCGTCCTCGTCGGCCCGGTTCATGAGCCAGGCGTAGAGCGCGGCCATCAGCACGTAGACGATCAGCGCGCCCTGCGCGCCGACCCAGAACGAAAATGGCCAGCCGAAGAAATCAAACCGGAGTTCGCGCGCATACCAGCTGGCGACAAACGTCACCACGAACCAGATGACGAGCAGCATGCCGATCCAGCGCAGGTTGCGGTGCCAGGCCTGCCGCTCGGCAGGCGGAATTTGCGGGTGCTTGTGCATCAGGAAGGCCCGATGTCCGGGCGCCGCAGTGTGATCCGGAAATGCGCGCCAGCCAGGCGCGGTTCCTGCTGGTAGACATGATCGGTGATGCTGACCTCGCCGCCGTGCTGCTGCACGATCTCGCGCACGATGGCCAGGCCCAGGCCGCTGCCTTCGGTATTGGTGCCGAGCACGCGGTAGAAGCGCTCCATCACGCGGTCGCGTTCGGCCGGCGCAATGCCCGGACCGGTGTCTTCCACATCCAGGTAGGCGAACGGCTCGAAGGCGTCGGCGCTGACGCGCACCGTGGCATGCCCGCCGCGCGGGGTGTAGCGGATGGCGTTGTCGAGCAGGTTGTTCAGCATCTCGGTCAGCATCAGGCGGTTGCCCTGGATCATTACCGGATGATCGTCGGCATCCAGCCCCAGGTCGATGTCGCGCGCCCAGGCCTGCGGCAGCCAGTCCTTGACCACCTCGCGCGCGAGCGCCGCAAGGTCCAGCGCGGCCATGCCGCCGGTGCCCGCCAGGTTCTCCATGCGTGCCAGCGACAGCAGCTGCGTGACCAGGTGCGCGGTGCGTTCCGAGCTGCCGGCGATCTGCGCCAGCGAGCGTCGCAGTTCCTCCGGCGACTGCTCGCGCTGCGCCAGCTCGGCCTGCATGCGCAGGCCCGCCAGCGGCGTCTTCATCTGGTGTGCGGCATCGGCGATAAAGCGCTTCTGCGTCTGCACCGACTGGTCCAGCCGTGCCAGCAGGTCGTTGAATGAACCCACCAGGGGCGTGATTTCCTGCGGCGCGGCGCCTTCGTCGATCGGGCTGGTATCGCCGGGGTTGCGCGCGCGGATGCGCTGCTGGATCGCGGTCAGCGGCGCCAGCCCGCGCGACAGCCCGAACCACACCAGCACCACCGCCAGCGGCAGGATCACGAACTGCGGCAGGATCACGCCCTTGATGATCTCGTTGGCCAGCCGCGCGCGCTTGTCCAGGGTCTCGGCCACCTGCACCAGCACCGGCTGGGTGCCGCTGACCTGCTTCAGGTCGATATAGGTATAGGCCACGCGCACGTCGTTGCCGGACACGCGGTCATCGCGCAGCGACACCAGGCCGGCATGGCCCTGGTCGTCCTCGGAGGGCAGCGGCAGGTCGTGGTCGCCGGCGATGTACTCGCCGCGCTTGCCGACCACCTGGTAGTAGATGTTGTCGGTCTCGTCCGCGCGCAGGATCTCGCGCGCCGACAGCGGCAGCTGCAGCGTGACGCGGCCGTTGACCTCGCGCACCTGCTGCGACAGCACGATGGCGCTGGCTTCCAGCGCACGGTCGAAGGGGCCATTGGCGATCGACTTGGCCACCAGGTAAGTCACCGCGATGCTCATCGGCCACAGCAGCAGCAGCGGTGCCAGCATCCAGTCGAGGATCTCGCCGAACAGGGAGCGCGGCGCCGGATGGGCGGAGCTTTCCTCCAGGTGCGGCAGGGCGTCGGCCAGGTCGTGGTCGGTGGCGTCCGCCGCGTTCGTGCCGGGGGCGGTGGAGGAGGGCGGTGGCGCGGCGCGCGGCACGCGCCGCCAGGGCAGTCGCAGCAGGCTCATCTCGGCGAAATTGCGCTCAGGTCAGTCGCGTGGCCTGCGGTGGCGTCGGTCGGTGGATCAATGTGGCGTGGCCACCGCCGGCTGGAATTTCTCCAGGCAGTAGCCGAGCCCGCGTACGGTGGCGATGCGGATGCCGCCCACCTCGATCTTCTTGCGCAGCCGGTGCACATAGACCTCGATGGCGTTGTTGCTGACTTCCTCGCCCCATTCGCACAGGTGGTCCACCAGCTGCTCTTTCGACACCAGGCGGCCGCAGCGCGTCAGCAGGATCTCCAGCAGGCCGATCTCGCGCGCGGACAGCTCCAGCATCTGGTCGTTGAGATACGCGATGCGCCCGACCTGGTCGTAGGCCAGCGGCCCGTGCCGCATCAGCGTGGCGCCGCCGCCGGCGCCGCGCCGCACCAGCGCGCGCACGCGCGCTTCCAGTTCGGACAGGGCAAAGGGCTTGGCCATATAGTCATCGGCGCCCAGGTCCAGGCCCTTGACGCGCTCGTCGACGCTGTCGGCGGCGGTCAGGATCAGCACCGGCAGCATGGCGCCGCGCGCGCGCAGGCGCTTGAGCACTTCCAGCCCGGACATGCGCGGCAGGCCCAGATCCAGGATCAGCAGGTCGAAGGTCTGGGTCGATAATGCAGAATCGGCTTCCAGGCCGTTGGCGACGTAGTCGACGGCGTAGCCGGAGTGACGTAACGAGCGCGTCAGGCCGTCGGCCAGTACGTCGTCATCTTCGGCGATCAGAATGCGCATGGTTGTCTCCACCCTGGCCGGCATAGCCGGCACCGGATGCGCAACGGGCGCAGGCGGCGCGATGGGGCTTGCCAAGCATACTGTTTTTTTATACAGTACCCGCACGTTCCGCTGGGGCCGCCCGGGGAGACCCCCTGGAGTGCGGCCGCGCAGACAGCCGGGCCGGCGCTGATGCCGGCAAATGCCGGTGCCGCGCCACATGCGGCCTATTTATACACCATTGACTCAAGGACGACCATGGACGACAAGAAGGCAGGTGCCGGCGTGAGCGCCGAGAAGCAAAAGGCGCTTGCCGCCGCGCTCTCCCAGATCGAGAAGCAGTTCGGCAAGGGCTCGATCATGCGCCTGGGCGACGGCGAGGTCGAGAAGGACATCCAGGTGGTTTCCACCGGTTCGCTCGGCCTGGATATCGCACTTGGCGTCGGTGGCCTGCCGCGCGGCCGCGTGGTCGAGATCTACGGTCCGGAATCGTCGGGCAAGACCACGCTGACGCTGCAGGTCGTGGCCGAAATGCAGAAGCTGGGCGGCACCTGCGCCTTTATCGACGCCGAGCACGCGCTGGACGTCAGCTACGCTTCCAAGCTGGGCGTGAACGTCGGCGACCTGCTGATCTCGCAGCCGGACACCGGCGAGCAGGCACTGGAAATCACCGACGCGCTGGTGCGCTCGGGCTCGATCGACCTGATCGTGATCGACTCGGTGGCGGCGCTGGTGCCCAAGGCCGAAATCGAAGGCGAAATGGGCGATTCGCTGCCGGGCCTGCAGGCCCGCCTGATGAGCCAGGCGCTGCGCAAGCTGACCGGCACCATCAAGCGTACCAACTGCCTGGTGATCTTCATCAACCAGATCCGCATGAAGATCGGCGTGATGTTCGGCTCGCCGGAAACCACCACCGGCGGCAACGCGCTGAAGTTCTACGCCTCGGTGCGCCTGGATATCCGCCGCATTGGCTCGATCAAGAAGGGCGACGACGTGATCGGCAACGAGACCAAGGTCAAGGTGGTCAAGAACAAGGTATCGCCGCCGTTCCGCGAGGCCTTCTTCGACATCCTGTACGGCCAGGGCATTTCGCGCCAGGGCGAGATCATCGACCTGGGCGTGGACGCCAAGATCGTCGAGAAGTCGGGTGCGTGGTACAGCTACAACGGCGACAAGATCGGCCAGGGCAAGGACAACGCGCGCGAATACCTGCGCGAGAACCCCGATATTGCCGACGAGATTGAAAACAAGGTGCGCGCGGCGCTGGGTGTGGTGGCGATGAACCCCACGGCCGCAGCCACGGCCACGGCGGTAGCGGTCGAAGACTGACCGCGCCGGCGGCCACTGCGCCATCCGGAAGGCCGGGGCATCGCCGATGCCCCGGCCTTTTAGTTTTTTGCCTGTCCTTCCCGCCTGCGCGGGAATGACAGTGGAATTTACCAATCCATCCATGTCAACCCGTCCCCCGCTTTCGCTGAAGGCCCGCGCCGTCGGCTACCTGTCGCGCCGCGAGCACAGCCGCGCCGAGCTGGCGCGCAAGCTGGCGCCGCATGCCGAATCGGCCGAGCAACTGGAGCAGCTGCTGGACGCGCTGGAGCGCGAGAACTGGCTGTCGAACCAGCGCTTTGCCGATAGCCTGGTGCATCGCCGCGGCGCCCGTTACGGCACCGCGCGCGTGATGCAGGAAGCCAAGACCCACAAGCTGGGCAGCGAAGAGCTGGGTGAACTGCAGGAGCGGCTGCGCGCCACCGAAGTCGAGCGCGCGCGCGAGGTCTGGCGCAAGCGCTTCGGCACCCCGCCGGACACGCCCGAGGCCAGGGCAAAGCAGATCCGCTTCATGGTGGCGCGCGGATTTTCGCGTGCGGTCGTCAGCAAGATCATCCAGGGTGCGGACGAAGACTACGGCGACGAGGGTTGAGCGCCAGTGCGTGGTGCTTGCGGCATTTCCCGGCCGGAGTACCTGCAATGGCATCAGGGTGTATTCACTGCGTTGCATTATCTCCGGCCTGAACTTGCGACGATTTTGTTGCCACCGTTGAGCCGGTGTCCGCTGGCGCATTGCGGCAAGGCGCCGTGCCATGGCGGGGCGCCATGGTCGGCCGACAATCCCGACGCGACAGTTGCCGCGCAAGGATGTTCCCGGCCAACGCGGCGCGGCATGTTAAACTCCCCGGGTTATTCGGCGCTCCGGCGCCGCCGTTCCCCAGCCCCCGTATTTCCAGCCTGGCCATGCCTCTGTCCCAGCCCGTCAACCGCTCCCAGCGTCACCGTCGCGCCATTACGGCCGAGGCGTACCAGAGAGAGGACGGCTTGTGGGATATCGAGGTGCGCCTGACCGACACCAAGCCTCGCGACATCGAACTGGCCGGCGACCGCGTCCGGCCGGTGGGCCAGCCTCTGCACGACTTGTGGCTGCGCATCACGATCAACGAGGCCATGACGGTGCTGGATGCCGAGGCCTGCTCGGACTGGGTGCCGTATCCGTCCCATTGCGACACGATCGGCCCGGCCTACCGCAAGCTGATCGGGCTGAACCTGCTCAAGGGTTTCCGCAAGGCCGTGCGCGAGCGCCTGGGCGGCATGCACGGCTGCTCGCACCTGACCGAGGCCGCGGGCGTGTTGCCCAGCACCGCGATCCAGGCCTTTGCCGGTGAAGTCATCGATATCCGCGGCAACGGCGAGGACGATCCGAATCCGGAACCGCCCTATCAGTTGAACGGCTGCCATGCCCTGCGTTTCGATGGCGAGGTGGTCCGTCAGTTTTACCCGCGCTGGTATGGTCACCAGCCGAAGCCCAAGGCAAGGGCCGAGGCCGCGCCTGCCGTCGCAACGGCGCCTCAGGCGCCAGCCGCGGCCAATGGCGACCGCGGTGGTGACGCAAACGATGGCAACGACGCTGTCCCGGCCGAGCGGCCGACCGGCACCTCCGGCTGATTCTCAGGATTGGCCAGCCCGACGAGAGAGTTCGTCTTCTTTCAGATTCTTCCCTTCTACCTTTTACGCCTACCCGAAAGGAAACACGCATGAATATCCATGAGTATCAAGGCAAGGAAATCCTGCGCAAATACAATGTGCCGGTTCCGCGCGGCATTCCCGCGTTCTCGGTTGACGAGGCCCTGAAGGCCGCAGAAACGCTCGGCGGCCCGGTGTGGGTCGTCAAGGCCCAGATTCATGCGGGTGGCCGCGGCAAGGGCGGCGGCGTGAAGGTTGCCAAGAGCATCGACGACGTCAAGACCTACGCTTCGAACATCCTGGGCATGCAGCTGGTCACGCACCAGACCGGTCCGGAAGGCAAGAAGGTCAACCGCCTGCTGATCGAAGAAGGCGCCGACATCAAGAAGGAACTGTACGTTTCGCTGGTGGTGGACCGCGTCTCGCAGAAGGTCGCGCTGATGGCCTCGAGCGAAGGCGGCATGGACATCGAGGAAGTCGCTGCCCACAGCCCGGAAAAGATCCACACCCTGATCATCGAACCGTCGGTCGGCCTGACCGACGCGGAAGCCGACGACATCGCCCGCAAGATCGGCGTGCCCGACGCAAGCGTGGCGCAAGCCCGCCAGGCCCTGCAAGGCCTGTACAAGGCGTTCTACGAAACCGACGCATCGCTGGCCGAAATCAACCCGCTGATCCTGACCGGCGACGGCAAGGTCATCGCCCTGGACGCCAAGTTCAACTTCGACTCCAACGCCCTGTTCCGTCATCCGGAAATCGTCGCCTACCGCGACCTGGACGAAGAAGACGCCAACGAAATCGAAGCTTCGAAGTTCGACCTGGCCTACATCTCGCTGGACGGCAACATCGGCTGCCTGGTGAACGGCGCCGGCCTGGCCATGGCCACCATGGACACCATCAAGCTGTTCGGCGGCGAGCCGGCCAACTTCCTCGACGTGGGCGGCGGTGCCACCACCGAGAAGGTGACCGAAGCCTTCAAGCTGATGCTGAGCAACCCGAACGTGGAGGCCATCCTGGTCAACATCTTCGGCGGCATCATGCGCTGCGACGTGATCGCCGAAGGCGTGATCTCCGCTTCCAAGGCCGTGCACCTGACGGTGCCGCTGGTCGTGCGCATGAAGGGCACCAACGAGGACCTCGGCAAGCAGATGCTGGCCGACTCGGGCCTGCCCATCATCTCGGCCGACACGATGGAAGAAGCCGCCCAGAAGGTGGTGGCCGCTGCCGCTGGCAAGTAAGGATACCGCTGGGTTTTGCTTGTCGTTCCCGCGAAGGCGGGAACCCAGCGACTTTAGTCAGTGCGCAAGACGTTCTATGTCTACCTGCTGGCGAGTGATCGGAATGGGACCCTTTACCTTGGCGTCACGTCCGACCTCATAAGGCGCGTGTGGGAACACAAGAACGATTTTGTTAAAGGCTTTTCGCAGAAACACGGTGTCCATCGACTGGTCTGGTTCGAAACCCATGAGTCCGCAGATGCGGCCATCACGCGAGAGAAGCAGATCAAGAAGTGGAACCGAAGTTGGAAGGTCCGGCTGATTGAAGGAATGAACCCTTACTGGAACGATCTCTATCCGACGATAGCCGTTTAAAGACACTGGGTTCCCGCCTTCGCGGGAACGACAGGCACGGAAAACGGAAAGGAAACGCAAATGAGCATTCTGATCAACAAAGACACCAAGGTCATCACCCAGGGCATCACCGGCAAGACCGGCCAGTTCCACACCCGTGGCTGCCGCGACTACGCCAACGGCAAGAACTGCTTCGTCGCAGGCGTGAACCCGAAGAAGGCCGGCGAAGACTTCGAAGGCATTCCCATCTACGCCAGCGTCAAGGACGCCAAGGCCCAGACCGGCGCCACCGTGTCGGTCATCTACGTGCCGCCCGCAGGCGCCGCTGCCGCGATCTGGGAAGCCGTTGACGCCGACCTGGACCTGGTGGTCTGCATCACCGAAGGCATCCCCGTGCGCGACATGATGGAAGTCAAGGACCGCATGCGCCGCGAGAACAAGAAGACCCTGCTGCTGGGACCGAACTGCCCGGGCCTGATCACGCCGGACGAAATCAAGATCGGCATCATGCCGGGCCACATCCACCGCAAGGGCCGCATCGGCGTGGTGTCGCGCTCGGGCACGCTGACGTATGAAGCCGTGGGCCAGCTGACCGCGCTGGGCCTGGGCCAGTCGTCGGCCGTGGGCATTGGTGGCGACCCCATCAACGGCCTGAAGCACATCGACGTCATGAAGATGTTCAACGACGATCCGGAAACGGACGCCGTGGTCATGATCGGTGAGATCGGCGGTCCGGACGAAGCCAACGCGGCTTACTGGATCAAGGACAACATGAAGAAGCCGGTGGTTGGCTTCATCGCTGGCGTGACCGCGCCTCCGGGCAAGCGCATGGGCCACGCCGGCGCGCTGATCTCGGGCGGTGCCGACACCGCCCAGGCCAAGCTGGAAATCATGGAAGCCTGCGGCATCAAGGTGACCAAGAACCCGTCTGAAATGGCCCGCCTGCTGAAGGCAATGCTGTAATTTGCTGATAGCCTGTCGTTCCCGCGCAGGCGGGAACCCAGTGACTTTTAACAACGCTGGATTCCCGCCTGCGCGGGAATGACAAGCATCTGATTGCCCCCGCCCCGTGCGGGGGCAATGTCATTCTGGCGGGACGGTTCCTAGGGTATCTCCCAAGTGGTCTCGCCGGGGTTTGAAACCGAATCGAAAGGTTCGTACGATAAATATTCATGTCTGTGTTTTCAGACATCCGAATCGCCATCATATGGCGGGCCGGGCCAATAGATAGAACTCGAGGAGCCTCCCCGTGGAACTGCTGTCTTCCACCACTTTCTGGATTGCGTTGGGATCGATCATCCTGACCAACATCGTCCTGTCCGGCGACAACGCCGTGGTGATCGCGCTTGCCTCGCGCAACCTGCCGCCCGCCCAGCAGAAGAAGGCCATCTTCTGGGGCAGCGCCGCCGCCATCGTCATGCGCGTGGTGCTGACCGTGGCCGCGGTCAAGCTGCTGAGCCTGCCGTACCTGAAGATCATCGGTGCCTTGCTGCTGGTCTATATCGGCGTGCAGCTGCTGACCGGCGAAGACGACGAGGACGGCCATGACGCCAAGGACAATATCTGGGCCGCCATCCGCACCATCCTGATCGCCGACCTGGTGATGTCGCTGGACAACGTGGTCGCCGTGGCCGCCGCCGCCCAGAAGGGCCCGGAAGGCAGCCAGCTGATGCTGCTGATCCTGGGCCTGGGCCTGTCGATCCCGCTGATCGTGTTCGGCAGCACCATCCTGCTCAAGGTGATGGAACGCTTCCCGGTCATCATCGTGCTGGGCGCCGCGCTGCTGGGCTACCTGGCTGGCGAAATGCTGGTCAGCGACCCGGTCGACGCCGCCTGGTTCGAAGTCCATGTGCCGCACGCCCACCTGGTATTCGGCGCCGCCGGGGCGATCCTGGTGGTGATCATGGGCAAGCTGCTGAGCCGGCGCGCCGCACAGACGGCTTAAAGGGCCTGGACGCTTCCAGCCTGTCATTCCCGCCTGCGCGGGAATGACAAACGAGGGCGGCTCACTACGAGCCGCCCTCGTTTTTGATGGACAACTTCCAACCGAACTAACTCATGTGAGTGATCGCACATTTTGTCGGTCTGGTCGGCGATGGCGGGTCAGGGTGACAATTTTTGGCGCAACCGGCGAGTATCCCCCTGACGGGTGACGAAATTTGTCGCTTATTGCGCCCTATGGACGGGGAATGCCGCTGGCACGCTTACTGCTCAATTGCCCCCGCGTCACGAAACGGAAGACGTGGGACGCTTAACCAAAATCTCTTCGAGGGGTCAAATCATGCAACGGGTACAACTTAAGAAGCTGGGCCGCCGTGTCCAGAAGGGCTTTACGCTGATCGAACTGATGATCGTGGTGGCGATCATTGGTATTTTGGCCGCAATCGCCATTCCGCAATATTCTGACTACACCCAGCGTTCCAAGGTATCGGGCGCACTCGCCGGCATTGATTCATTCAAGACGACGATCGCAATGTGTGCTCAGACCACGGGCACGCTGACTGGCTGTAACACGGGCACGAACAACATTCCGGCGACAATCGCTGCCAACAACGCCGGCGCGACGATCGCGTACGTCGACGCCGTTTCGGCAACCAACGGCGTTATAACGCTGACGACCACGGGCATGGATAACGCCTCGCCTTCGGCAAAAATGGCTCTGACTATTACTCCGACGCTGGCTAATGGTGTTGTGGCTTGGGCACTGACCGGCACGGGTTGCAGCTCCACGGCAACCACGGGCGGCCGCGGTATCAACTGCGCATCGAGCTAATTTGATCGTAAGCAATTGGGCGCCCCGCTACGAGCTAGGTCTGCTCCTGTAACGCGGTGCCCAGCAGTTTGCTGCTGCGCGCCAAAAATGCCAACTAGGGGTCATGACATGAAAAAAGCACGGAGGGGAATTAAAAAACGGGTGCAGAAGGGATTCACGCTAATCGAACTGATGATCGTGGTGGCGATCATTGGTATTTTGGCCGCAATCGCCATTCCGCAATATTCTGACTATACTCAGCGTTCCAAGGTATCGGGCGCACTCGCCGGCATTGATTCATTCAAGATGACGATCGCAATGTGTGCTCAGACCACGGGCACGCTGACTGGCTGTAACACGGGTACTAACGACATTCCGGCGGCAATCGCTGCCAACAACGCTGGCGCGACGATCGCATACGTCGATGCCGTGTCGGCAACCAATGGCGTTATTACGCTGACGACCACGGGCATGGATAACGCCTCGCCTTCGGCAAAAATGGCTCTGACTATTACTCCGACGCTGGCTAATGGTGTTGTGGCTTGGGCACTGACCGGCACGGGTTGTAGCTCCACGGCAACCACGGGCGGCCGTGGTATCAACTGCGCATCGAGCTGATCCGCTTGGCTTGAGGTAGGATGAAGGCGCCTTCGGGCGCCTTTTTTGCCCAACGTCCAAGTTATCATGCGCCAATTCTCCAACAAGGCGCTCCTCATGCCGCCGTCCAGGATCGATATGCCGACGGCCGCCGTTGTCCTAGCAATTGTTGTTCCGCTGCTGGTCTCAAAACATACGCTGCCACTTGCAACGTTCTACGGCGAATGGGTGGCGGCATCGTTTACAGCCGCGCTTTGCGGTATAGCTTTTGTCCTAAGGCATCAGCGGTCGCCAAGCGCAACGGTATTGCCTTGGGCCGCAGTGTTTCCGCTTTGGCCCATTGCCGCCAGCCTTGCACAGGCTGCGGCCGGTATGCTCGATGTCTCGGGCAGCCGCCTTCTCACGCAATTCACCCTGACGCTCGGAACTATGGTCATGATTGCGGCGTGGCGATGCGGTCAGTCGTCGTCCCGGCACGCTCGGCCAGCCATGGCCGACGCCTTGGCCATTGCCTTGCTACTAGCTGGCCTCCTGGGCACTCTCACCCAATGGATCCAACTCTTCCACCTCGAGCCCCATACCCTCGGCCTAGTCTCCACCTACTTCTACGACACCAACCGCCGCCTCTGGGGCAACCTGAACCAGCCCAACCACCAAGCCACCGTCGAAGGCCTGGCGCTGGCCGCGTCAGTCTGGCTGGCCTCGCGTGGCCGCCTGCGCTTCCCGATGTGGCTCGCAGCCGTGGCCTTGCTGGAAAGCGGCATCGTGCTATCCGGTTCGCGCACCGGCGTGCTGCATGTTGGTCTGGCTGCGACGTACGCGCTGGTCACCGCGTGGCTCGCGCGAGGCGCTCGACGCGACCTGGATCCCATGCAGCGGCCAATCGGTCTGCTTGTCGCCGCAGTCGCGATGGTGGCAATGCTGTTGATCCTGCAGCCTGCGATCCGCGCGGCAGGCCATGCGTTTGACTGGCACCTGTTCGATACCATCGCGCAGCTTGAGGCCGAAGACCAGATGTCCGCGCGAGGCGCGCTGTGGACGCATGCGCTGGCAATGTTCCGCTCCCACCCCTGGTTCGGTGTCGGCTGGGGTGAGTTCGGCTGGGCGCAATTCCAGCAGTTGCAGCAAGTCGGCGTCAAGGTGGAGATGTCCCTGCACGCGCACAACGCCATTCTCGACTTGCTGGCGAAGACGGGCATCGTCGGCACCGCCGGCGTGGGCGTGATCCTGCTGGCGTGGCTATGGCGCGTGATTCACGTTCGCTTGTGGCACGGCGACAGCGAAGACCGCAAGCAGACCGTGCTGGTGCTGGCCTGGCTGGCGATGCTGTGCGCGCATTCGATGCTCGAATACCCGCTGCATTACCTGTATTTCTTCCTGCCGTTCTGCTTCATGCTCGGTTGGCTGGAGCCGTCGGGCTTCGGGCGCTGGCGCGTGCCGATGCCGGTGGCGCGGGGGCTGGCGCTTGCGTTCGTCGTTGTGGCTGCAGTCGTGCTGGGCACCATGTGGCAAGACTACCGCCGCGCCGAAGCGCGCGAATATGCCGGCAGCGAGGGCCGCAATGCCTTGCCGATGCCGCGTTTCTGGTTCCGCCAGCATGCGCAGGCCGATGCCGCCGGACAGGCCACCATCACGCCTGAGAACGCGGCGGAGCTGCTGCCCGCCCACATCGCCGCCGTCCACCTGCTGCCGACGCCGACCATGATCTCGCGCACCGCGTTGCTGCTGGCGCTGACCGGAGATCCCGCGCAGGGCCGTCAGTGGATGGAACGGCTGCGCTGGTATTACCTGGGCGATGAAGCCGCGCAGTATGCGGCGATCGCGCAGGATTGCCGGGCACTGAAGCCCGACGAACGCCCGCAGGCATTCTGCGCCTGGGTGGGAGATCGCTCGCGCCGGTTCTCCGGGTCAAGCCGTCACTGACCGATTGATGTTTCCGAAATTCACGACAACGCTTCTTGCTTGTCGTTCCTGCGCAGGCGGGAACCCAGTGACTTCATCCCCAAAGGGGACGTGAAAGACGCTGGATTCCCGCCTGCGCGGGAATGACTGTGGATGTTTTTGCACTGTCGCGAATTAGGGGAAGCTCAATAGTAGTACGGGTACGGGCTGTAATAGACCCGCGGCGGGGGCGGCGGATAGTAGTAGTACCGCGGCGCCGGCGCGGCGGCCACACGCCCCGGGACCGGCACGCGGTTGCCGCTGGCGTACATGCACTGGACATAGGCGGCGTCGTATTGCTGCTGCGTGCCATAGCCCGCGTACTGCGCATTGCCCGCGCCAACCGCCGCGCCGGTCAGCAGGCCGATGCCAGCGCCCACCGCCGCACCCGAACCGCCATTGAAGGCCGCGCCAGCCGCCGCGCCCAGCGCGGTGCCGACCACGGCGCTGCCGACCGCGGCATTGTTGGCGGCCTGCGCTGACGAGACCCCGCCGACCTGCCCGAGGGCGAACTGCCGGCAGTTGTAGTCGTCGGCGCGGAACTGGTCGAAGTTCTTGCCGGTGCCCGGCAGCGCCATCACGCTGGGGCCAGAAGGCATCACGGCGCAGGCGCCGAGGGTCAGGGTGGCCGCGGCCAGCGCGGCACGGGTCAAGGCATGCATGGTGTCACCCCGCATCAGGAGTTGGCCGGCGGTTGCGCCGGCACGCGTTGCCAGCCGCCGGGGCAGGACTGCACGTAGGGATAGTAGCCGTCCGGCTCGCTGCAGTAATACCAGCTTTGCGGCGGTTGCGCACCCTCCGGGCCGGGGGCGGGAACCGGCCCGTTGGGGCCCTGCTCGATGTATTGCGGCGGCGGCGCCGGTACCGCGACCACGGCCGGCGGATAGTACGGATAGGCGGGATAGGCGTACGGGTAGCCGCCATAGAACACACCGGGCCCGAAGTAGACGCCGACGCCGACGCGGGTCTTGATGAAGCCGCCGCGTCCGTCATGGTGATCCAAATCGGCCCGCCCGGCGAGGGCGGCGCCGCTTGCGGCCGTGGCCGCGAGTGCCAGGGCGAGCTGGCAGAGCGTGCGCCCGTTCATGGTATCTCCCTTTCCCCGCCGCGCCGGTGGCACGCCACGGACAGGGTCAGCAGGCCGCGATCATTGCCGGCCTGCAATCGTATTGAATACCAAATTGTCGCGCGCTGGCGTCGGGGCGGTGTGCCTGGAAATGGGGCGTTACCATTATTTCGGGGGAACAACGATGGCGTAAGACATCGTGATCAAGGGCGCGATCCGATCAGTCAGTCCTGCGCCAATGTCGAATAACTGATGAAGCATTTCAGGCATAGGTATCAGCGGCCAGGAAGCGGTCACGGCGGTGTGGGCGGTGTCGGCGGAAATGTAATAAAGTGTTTCAAGCAGAACTTAGCAGACAAGACCTTGAACGCCGAATCCTCATCTGAATCTGGAATCCACCCGCTGCGCGTGGAGTTCCGCAGTGCTGAATTGGAACTTGCCTTCCAGCGTCACCATCTGGGCCACAGCCGAACTTCGCTACGCCTGACATTGTTCTTCTGCTCCACCTTCTACCTGGCCTTTGCCATGACGGATGTGGCGGCTCTGGGATATGGGCATGTGGCAATGATGCTGTTCGTTGGCCGCACTCTCGTCGCGATCACGGCAATCCTGGGCTGGTTCCTGATTCGCGAACACCCGGAACCCATAGCGGGTCTCTGGTTTGTGGCAAGCGCCGCTGAAGTGGTCGGGATGGCAACGTTCATGCTCATCGTCTGGAACCGCCCGCACGAGATCGCATGGCATGCAATGTCCCTGTGCATCATGTTGATCGTCGTCTACCTCTTCATCCCCAATCGGCTGGTCATCGCGCAGGGGATTGCCATTGCGACCACGGTGGTTTTCATCCTGATTGCATTGGAAAAGGGCAATCTGACTCCCTCTGACGCACTGACCATGTCGATGCTCTTGCTGCTTGCCAACAGCTTCGGACTGGTTGCAGCCCGCCGCTACCATCGCTTATGGCGCGACGAGTACCGTGTCCTGATTGACCTGAAGCATCTGTCGGTACGCGACCATCTCACCGGGTGCTACAACCGGCGCCATCTGCATGAAACGCTACTGCCGATGGAAGTCGCGAGGGCACGGCGGCATAAACACTGGTTGACCCTTGTGGTATGTGATGTAGATCACTTCAAGTCGATCAACGACGCCTATGGGCACCAGACTGGCGACGCCGTCCTGCAGCACATTGCGACGGTGCTGCGGGCGCTGACCCGCAGGCACGTTGACAGCACCGTGCGCTATGGCGGCGAAGAGTTCCTTCTGGTCTTGTCGCAAACCGACCTTGACAGTGCCTTGCACGTTGCGGAACGGCTACGTGCGACGATCGCGGGTAGCCCGACGAATGATGGTCCCGGTCGCAGCATTGCCACCACGGCCAGCTTTGGCGTATTGGCCGTCGATTTTTCGGTTGCAGGGGAAGACGTGACCGAAGGATCCTTGATCGCTGCCGCCGATGCCTTGCTCTATGAGGCCAAAGCCTCCGGGCGCAACAGTATCCGGTGCCGCCAATGGTCGGACGAATCCGCGGGGAAGGGCGCGAATTCCCTTCCGCTCGCGATATTTGATTCGGCGGCGTCGGACAGGGACCCGCGTCATGCCGATTGGGCGGATGCGCCGTAGATAAGGCGGCGACGATCGCGCCATCAGGGCGACCTGATCTGAATGGCGCAGTTCAGGCTTATAAAACCATTACTTGCCTGAATCAGCCACCCAGTCGCCCGACTTGCCCCCATGCTTTTCCAACAACCGGACATTGCCCATCACCATGCCCCGGTCCACCGCCTTGCACATGTCGTAGATCGTCAGCAGCGCCACCTGCACGCCGGTCAGTGCCTCCATCTCCACGCCGGTCTGGCCGCGGGTCTCGGTGCGCACGGTGCAGGCGACAGTGGCGGTGGCTTCATCCAGGTTGAACTCGACGGCGACCTTGGTCAGGCCGATCGGGTGGCATAGCGGGATCAGGTCGGCGGTGCGCTTGGTGGCCATGATCGCCGCCACGCGGGCGATGCCGATTACGTCGCCCTTTTTGGCGCTGCCGTCGCGCACCAGCGCGAAGGTGGCGGGCTGCATGGCGATGGTGCCGGTGGCCACCGCGACGCGGTGGGTGCTGGCCTTGTCGCCGACGTCGACCATGTGGGCTTGTCCGGCGGTATCGAAATGGGTGAGCTGGGTCATGATCGGAGCATCGGTGCGAACTGCGTGCAAGGGGCCGCCGGCGCCATTGGGAAGCATCCGATGGGAACGGCCACGGGAGGCCGCTATCATAGCAACATGCCAAAACACCCATCGCTTCGCAGGTCTGCCGCAAGCGGCCCTGGCGCCGTGGCGGACGCTGTTCCTGCCGGTTCCTCGTCACATCGCGGCGCCTGGACGCCATGGCGGCGGCCGCTGGCGGCGCTGCTGGCGCTGACGTTCGCGGCGCCGGCCTGGCCCCAGGGTACGCCGCGCACGGCGGCGGCGCCAGCCACGCCCGTGGCCGCCAGCCGCCAGCCCGTGCCCGCCATCCCGGACGAGGCCAGCGACCAGGTCTACGACAACCTGAACCGCAGCGTGAAGGCAGGCCAGAAATCCGAGTTCGGCCTGCGTACCAACAATGCGGTGGTCGAGGCCGGCGGCGTGCAGTTGCCGGACCTGGGCGACCCGTCCACGGCTTCGCTCTCGCCCGACATGGAAAAGCGGCTGGGCGACCGCATCATGCGCGATATCCGGCGCGACCCGCAGTACGTGGCGGACCCCTTGCTGTCCGATTACCTGAACGCGCTCGGCTACCGGCTGGTGCAGGCGGCGCGGCGCCAGAATATTTCCGGCTCGACCGGGGCGGGCACGTTTGCCACCGGCTTTGACCTGTTCGCGGTGCGCGACCGCAGCATCAACGCGTTTGCGCTGCCGGGCGGCTTTATCGGCGTGCATACGGGGCTGCTGGTGCAGTCCGACACTGAGTCGGAGCTGGCCTCGGTGCTGGGCCATGAAATCGGCCACGTGATGCAGCGGCATATCGCGCGCGGCATTACCTCGCAGGACCAGTCGATGTGGATCGCGCTGGCGTCGATGGTGCTGGCGGGCCTGGCCGCGACGCGCAGCCCGGATGCGGCGGCGGCGCTGGCGATGGGCGGGCAGGGCGCGGCCATCGCCAACCAGTTGTCGTTCTCGCGCGGCGCCGAGCGCGAGGCTGACCGGGTCGGCTTCCAGATCCTGACCGCGGCGGGGTTTGACCCGCAAGGCATGCCCGATTTCTTCATGCGGCTGCAGCGCGCGTCGGGGACCGCGGAGAACTCGGTGCCGTCCTATGTGCGGACCCACCCGCTGACCTCCGAGCGGATTGCCGACATGCAGGATCGTGTCAGGCACGTCGCGGCGCGCAAGGTGTCCAATACGCCGGAGTACGAATTTGCCCGCATGCGGGCTCGCGTGATCCAGGAGAGCTCGCCCAGCGATTTGCAGAATCTGCGGGCCGCATTGCAGGCGCAGATGCCCGGGGCCTCGGCGCTGCGCCTGCCGGCGGTGTATTACGGGATCGCGTTTACGGAGCAGCGCCTGGGCCGCTACGCCGCCGCCGAGCAGGCACTGGGCGAGGCGCGCCGCCTCTACGGCAATATTCCCGGCGCCACCTCGGGCAGCCCCATGCTCGACGTGATGGCGGTGGAACTGGCGCGCGCGCAGGGCCGAGTGCCCGAGGCGCTGTCCCAGGCCAGTGCCTCGATGAAGGCGTTCCCGCTGTCGCACGCGGTGGCGATCGCCTATGCCGAGACCCTGGTCGGCTCGGGCCGCTATGACGACGCCGTGCGCTTCCTGCGCGAGCGCACGCGCCAGGAGACCGGGCGCAGCGATTGGTGGGAAATGCTGGCACGCGCTTACGCGGGGCAGGGCAAGCGTCTGCAGCAGCACCAGGCGCTGGCCGAGAAGTACGCGATGGACGGCTCCTACCAGGCCGCCATCGAACAGCTTCAGATCGCGCGCAAGGCCGGCGACGGCGACTTCTACACGCTGTCCGAGGTCGATGCGCGCCTGCACCAGCTGGAGCGCCAGTTCCGCGAGGACAAGCAGGACAACAAGGGCATGCCGAACTGAGGGGCGGTGCCGCTACGGTGCTACGGTGACAAGGTATCAAGCACTACGCCATTCCCGCGCAGGCGGAAATCCAGCGTTTTTTGAAGTCACTGGGTTCCCGCCTTCGCGGGAACGACGATGGCTAGCCGAATGGCTCAATGCTACGGCCCCGATATTAGTCAGCCAGCCGGCGGCGCCGGCTCGCGCACGAAGCCGAAGCGCTTCGGCACCTCGTCTTCCGCGACGGGCTCGATCGGGATATCGCGGCCGGCGTGGTGGAACACGCCCAGGGCCGCGCCGCACGCTTCGCCATGCCAGGTGCTGGTGCCGCTGAACAGTTCCAGGTCGTGGTCGTGCAGCAGGGCGGCCTGCGGTGCCGGCGCGCTGCCTTGCGCCATGCCCCCGACCGCGCCAGCCAGCACCACGTTGCCGTGCTCGTCGGCATAACAGGCCTGCAGCGTGAAGGCCTGCTGCGTGGTGGTGCGAAACTCGCCCTCATGCAGCCGCACGATCCACGGCGCATAGCCCAGTGCTACGAACACCCGCTGCGGTCCGTTCTGGAAGTACCAGGCACCACGCTCGTCGCACAGGTAGTTGCGTTCGATAAAGCCGGTCAGCGCTTGGTTGCGGATGGGGTCGCCCGACAGCCCGTGCTGCTGGGCGTACTCGTTGCGCAGGCGCCACTGGCCGCGGCGGTCCAGCGCCAGCCAGCCGTAGGCGTTGGGCACGTTGGGCCAGCGTGCCATCGCTTGCCTGACGATCTCGTCCATCTCTGTCTCCCCGGCGGACCCCCGCCTACATCATGCTGTCAAAAAAGCGCAGGATCCGCGCCGGCAGCCATTCGATATGGCCGCTGAAGCGCCCGTCTGGCAGCAGCGGCAGCTGCCGGCGCCAGCCCTCGGGCGGGGTCATGAAGCCGACATGGCCGCCGTGCTCGGGCTGCTCCAGCCATACCTGCGGGCTGGCGTCGGCCGGGCCGGGCAGGTGCCGGGCCGGCAGGAAGGGATCGTTGCGCGCATTGAGCACCAGTGTGGGCACGGCGATGTCGCGCAGCACGGGTTTGCTGGCGGCGCGGCGCCAGTAGTCGTCGGTATCGGCAAAGCCGTGCAGCGGCGCCGTGACGACGTTGTCGAAGGCGTACAGGTCGCGGCTGGCCAGCATCGTGTCGCGGTCGAACAGCCCCGGGAACTGCCCCAGCTTGGCCAGCGACTTGCGCTTGAGCGTCTGCAGGAACATGCGCGTGTAGACCAGGTTGAAGCCGGCCGACAGCGCCGCGCCCCCGGCAGCCAGGTCCAGCGGCGCGGAGATCGCCGCGGCCGCATGCACATGGCCGGCGCTGGTGCCGTCTTCGCCCAGGAAGCGCAGCAGCGCGTTGCCGCCCAACGAGATCCCCACCACCAGCAGTTTGCGCCCGCTGGCGCAGTGGCGCTGGCGCATGCGCTCCAGCACCCAGCGGATCTCGGCGGAATCGCCCGAGTGGTAGAAGCGCGGCGCCAGGTTGAGTTCGCCCGAGCAGCCGCGGAAGTGCGGGACCACGCCCTGCCAGCCGCGCTGGGACAGCGCATGCATCAGCGCCTGCGCGTAATGGCTGCCGGAATCGCCCTCCAGGCCGTGGAACATCACCACCAGCGGCGTATCCGGCTGCACCGCATGGGTGGTCCAGTCGAGGTCGATGAAGTCCTGGTCGGGGGTGTCCCAACGTTCGCGGCGAAAGCTCACGCGCGGCGGGCGGCGCGTGAAGCGCGCGGGGATGATGGTCTGGGCATGGCCCCCGCGCAGCCACCAGGGCATCGGCACGCCATCGCCATAGCCGCGCGCGGGTGCGGTGGCGAGGTCAGCCTGGACGGCGTGTGGCAGGCGGTGGTGCGGAAGCTGCGTCATGCCGGTGTGGTGTTGCAGCAGGCCGCGGCGCGGCCGTGCGGAATCAGTGCAGCGCCTGCCCTGGGGCGGCGGCCACGGTGGCTACCTGCACGGCATTGGCCGGGCTGCAGTGGATATGGGCCAGGCGCCAGCCTTCGTGGTTCTGCATCAGCACATAGGTGGTGTGCACATACAGGTCGGCCTCGACGCGGTCGCTGCCGAAGCGCAGCGCCTCGGTCACGTCGAAGATCGACACGGCCATCGACGCATGGCTGCTGGTTTCGATGGCGTCGACCAGCACCGGCTGTTCTTCCAGCAGCTGCGAGAAGGCCTGGCGCAGCTGTTCGTGGCCGATCAGGCGCTGCCCGTCGGGCAGCACGCAGGTGATCGAGTCTTCGTCCAGCCACAGGCGCAGCGCGCCCTCGGCGTCGCGCAGCTTCAGCGCTTCGCGAAAGGCTTCGACGATGTCTTCGGCGGAATCGAACAGGCGGGCAAAGCGAGGCATGTTGGCAGTAGACGTGGCAAGGGCGGGGAAGTCAGGGCCGGTGCAGCAGCTTGCGCAGCTCGACAAACACCATTTCTGGTTCGATCTCTTTCAGGCAGCGCAGGTGGCCCAGCGGGCACTCGTGCTTGAAGCAGGGACTGCACTCCAGCTGCAGCCACATGATACTCGCTGCCTGTGACAGCGGCGGCGCGTGGCGCGGATCGGTCGAACCGTACACCGCCACCTGGGGGCGGCTCAGCGCCGCGCAGACGTGCATCAGGTCCGAATCGTTGCAGACCGCGGCTTCGGACAGCGCCAGCAGGTCCACCGCATCGTCGAGCGAGGTCTGGCCGCACAGGTTGCGCACGAACGGGGCCTCGCTGGCGATCTCCGCGGCGATCTCGGCGTCCTTGGCCGAGCCCAGCGCGATCATCTGCGCGTACGGGTAGGAACGCCGCAGCATCTGCGCCAGCCTGGCGAAATGGCCGGCCGGCCAGCGCCTGGCCGGGCCGGACTCCGCGCCCGGACAGAACGCGATCACGCGCGCGTGCGGGGCCAGGCCGAAGCGCTCGGCGGTGGCCGCCACGCGCGCCGGGTCGACCCGCAGGCGCGGCTCGGGCAGGTCTTCGGGCAGGCGCGCGCCGGGCTTGAGCGCCAGGCGGGCGTAGTGCTCGGCCATCGGCGGGCGCTGGTCGCGCGGCGGGTTGGCGTGGCGCACGTTGAGCATGCCGAAGCGCGCTTCGCCACGGTAGCCGACGCGCAGCGGAATGCCGGCCAGCCACGGGATCAGCGCCGCCTTGAGCGAGTTCGGCAGCACGTAGCCGAGGTCGTAGCCTTCGTTCTTCAGTTGCTGCGCGAACATCAGCCGCGCTGACAACTGCAGCTTGCCGTGCGCGAGGTCGGACGGGAACACGCGGCCGATCTCCGGCATGCGCGCGAGCACCGGCGCGACCCCCCTGGGCGCGAGTGCGTCGATGACCAGGCGCGGATGGCGTGACTTGAGCAGCGCAAACAGCGGCTGCGCCATCAGGGCGTCGCCGATGCAGTTGGGGGCGATGACGAGGGCTTTCTTCATGGGCGGGGCGCAAGGAGCCGGCACGGGCGCACCGGCGCGGACGCCGGGAACGCCAACGCACCGGGGCGCCTGAGGGCGGCCCGGTGCGTCGGGATCGTGCGATTGCAGGAGGCTCGGGTCAGTGGTGGCCCTTCAGCACGGTGCCCGGCTTGAGCTTGTAGACGGTGCCGCAGTAGGGGCACCTGGCCTCGCCGGTGTCTGCCACGTCGAGAAACACGCGCGGATGGTAGTTCCATGCCGGGGTGTTGGCGGTCGGGCAATGCAGCGGAATATCTTCAGCGCCGATTTCGATGATGGTGGCGGTTTGCGTCATGGTGTTGCGGGGATTGATGCTTATTGTTCGATGAAAACAGCGGGTGTGCTCGGGCTTCAGACCAGCGTCAGCCACTTCTTGTATTTTTCGTCGGTGCCGCCCACGGCGGCGAAGAACGTGTCCTGGATGCGCTTGGTCACCGGGCCGCGGCGGCCTTCGCCGATAACGCGGTCGTCCAGTTCGCGGATCGGCGTGACTTCGGCGGCGGTGCCGGTGAAGAAGGCCTCGTCGGCGCAGTACATCTCGTCGCGGGTGATGCGCTTTTCACGCACCTCGATGCCCAGGTCGCGCGCGATGGTCAGGGTGGCGTCGCGGGTGATGCCGTCCAGGCACGAGGCCAGGTCCGGGGTGTAGATCACGCCGTTGCGCACGATAAAGACGTTCTCGCCCGAGCCTTCGCTGACGTAGCCGTCGGTGTCGAGCAGCAGCGCTTCGTCGTAGCCCAGGCCGGTGGCTTCCTGGTTGGCCAGGATCGAGTTGATGTAGTAGCCGCTGGCCTTGGCGCGCACCAGCGATACGTTGACGTGGTGGCGGGTGAAGGACGAGGTCTTCACGCGGATGCCGCGCTCCATGCCTTCCTCGCCCAGGTAGGCGCCCCACGGCCAGGCCGCGATGGCGACATGGATGGTGTTGCCCCGGGCCGACACGCCCAGCTTTTCCGAGCCGATCCACACCAGCGGGCGGATGTAGCAGGATTCCAGGTTGTTGGCGCGCACCACTTCGCGCTGGGCGGCTTCGAGCGTGGCCTCGTCGAAGGGCATGGCCATCTGGAAGATCTTGGCCGAGTTGAACAGGCGCCGGGTGTGCTCCTTCAGGCGGAAGATGGCGGTGCCCTCGGGGGTCTTGTAGGCGCGCACGCCCTCGAACACACCCATGCCGTAGTGCAGCGTATGCGTCAGCACGTGGATCTTGGCGTCGCGCCATTCGATCAGCTTGCCGTCCATCCAAATCTTGCCGTCGCGATCCGCCATCGACATGTCTGTTCTCCGTGCGCCGTGGAAATTGCAAAAGCAATATTGTAAGCCCGGGGGGCATGGGTCACAACGCGAAGGCCGGCGACCAAGGGTCTAGAATGCGTTTTTTGCACAGATGCCGTCCACTTAAGTGCTTGTCGTTCCCGCGCAGGCGGGAACCCAGTGACTTTTAACGCCCCAGTGGGGAAAGACGCTGGATTCCCGCCTGCGCGGGAATGACGGTGGAAGTTGAGGCTTTTTCTATCCAAGTCCCGCTGTGCCTCTGACCCCACATTCAGACTCCATAGTCTCGTCCGAATCCGCTTCCAACGAGGTGCCGCAAGCCAACTGGCAGCAGGCGCTGGATGCGCTGCGCGCGCTCGCCGGCACCGAGCCCGCCGCCGGCGCAGAAGCGCGGCGCCTGCTGTGGGCGCTGACGCTGGATGCCGACGGCGTGCCCGGCACGATCGAGCCGCTGGAACAGGTCCGCGGCGCGCGCGGCTGGGGCAAGCCCAGGCCGGTGGCGCTGGCGCGGGTGGCCGAGGACGACCGGCTGGAGCCCTGGGACGCCCGCGTGGCCCGGGCCATCCGCCGCGACCAGTCGCACAGCCGGCGCTACGTGCTGGACCGCGCCATGGCGGTGATGGCGCTGGTGGGGCACCCGGGCGTGGTGCTGGCCCACGCGCCCACGCAGACGCTCGAGGTGGTGGAGGACGCGCCCGCGCTGGAGGCGGTCCACAGCACCGGCCGCTACGTGCTGCACATGTTCCCGCCGGTGCGCGAGGCCCCGGCGATGGAGGCCTTGCTGCCCGCCGCCGCGCGCCAGGAGGCCGAGGCGCTGCGCCAGGTCACGGTGGTGCGCGATGGCCCGCACCGGCTGCGGGTGATCCGCTATACCCCGGCGCAGTTCGAGGCCGCGCGGCTGATCGGCAATGGCCTGTTGATCCCGGAAGACGGCCACGCCCGGCTCGACCAGACCCTGCGCGCGCTGGCCGGACAGTTCCAGATCCAGGCCGATGCCGCGGGCGGCACGCGCGCAGTGCAGGCCGAGGCGCGCCTGCGCGCCGAAGTGGCGCCGGTCGGGCGCGGCATCTCTTTGCGCCTGGTGGTGACGCCGCTGGGCCCGCTCGGGCCACGGCTCGCGCCGGGCGCCGGACGCGAGCGGCTGATGGCCGCGGTGCGCGGCGAGACCCTGGCCACGCAGCGCGACCTGGACGCCGAACTGGCCAGCGTGGCCGAAGTCTTCGCCGCGCTGCCGCAACTGGTGGCGCTGTCGCCGCCGGGCGGGGAATACACCTGGACGCTGGACGATCCGGAGGACGCCCTTGACGTGGTCGAGGCGCTGCCCGGCCTGGCCGCAGTGCAAGCCGTCGAATGGCCGCGCGGCAAGGAGATGCGGGTGCTGCCGGCCGACCTGCCGCAGCTGGGCGTGCAGATCGAGAGCCGCGGCGCGTGGTACCGGCTGGCCGGCGAGCTGCGCGTGGCCGAAGGGCTGGTGCTGGAACTGGGCAAGCTGATCGACTGGACCGGCAGCCATGCGGGGCGCTTCGTGCCGATGGGGCAGGGCGTCTACGTGGCGCTGACGCGCGCTTTGCGCGGCCGGCTGCGCGACCTGGCCGGCGTCGGCGAGCGGGTGCCCGACGGCATCCGCGTGCCGCAGATGGCCACGCCCTGGCTGGACGACGTGCTGGCCGGCGCCGGCATCGATCCCGACGCGCATTTCCGCCAGCGCATCGCCCGGCTGCGCGCCGCGCGCGAGGCCGACATCGCGCTGCCTGCCACGCTGGCGGCCGAGCTGCGCCCCTACCAGGAGGCCGGCTACCGCTGGGCCATGACGCTGGCGGCCTCGGGCCTGGGCGCCTGCCTGGCCGACGACATGGGCCTGGGCAAGACCCTGCAGGCGCTGGCGGTGCTGGTGGCGCGCGCCGGCGGCGGCGCCGCGCTCGTGATCGCGCCGACCTCGGTGTGCGGCAACTGGGCCGCCGAGGCGCGGCGCTTCGCGCCCACGCTCAACGTCCATGTCTATGCCGAAGGCGAGCGCGACACGCTGCTGGCACAGGCCGGGCCGCACGATCTTGTCATCGTCTCGTACACGCTGCTGCAGCAGGCCAGCAAGGACTTCTGCGGGCGCGAATGGCATACCGTGGTGGCCGACGAGGCCCAGGCCTTCAAGAACGCGGTCACGCGGCGGGCCCAGGCGATGTTCGCGCTGCCGTCGGGCTTCCGCTTGGCGCTGAGCGGCACGCCGGTGGAGAACCGGCTGGCCGAGCTGTGGTCGGTGATGCGGTTCTGCAATCCGGGCCTGCTGGGCTCGCTGGCCCGTTTCAACGAGCATTTTGCCAACCCGATCGAGCGCGCCGGCATGCGCGAGGCGCGCCTGCGCCTGCGCCGCATGATCGCGCCCTTCGTGCTGCGCCGGACCAAGGCGCAGGTGCTGGACGAACTGCCGCCGCGCACCGAGCTGGTGATCCGCGTCGAGCCCGAGCCGGTCGAAGCCGCGCACTACGAGGCGTTGCGCCGCCAGGCCCAGACCGAGGCCGAAGCCGCGCTGGCGCGCGCGGAGGCGGCCCGCAAGGCCACCCAGGGCGCGCCGGCCGGGGCACGGGCGCGGGCCCCGGCGCAGGCCCAGCACCAGGCGCAGGCGCGCATCCACGTGCTGGCGCAGCTGATGCGGCTGCGCCGCGCGGCGTGCGATCCGCGCCTGGTCACGCCGGAACTCAGCGGCCAGCTGTCCGAAGGCGCCAAGGTGCGCGCCTTTGTCGAGCTGGCCAGCGGGCTTGCCGCGAGCGGCCACAAGACCCTGGTGTTCAGCCAGTTTGTCGATTTCCTGCAGCTGCTGCGCCAGGGCCTGGAGCGTGCCGGGCTGGCGCTGCAATACCTGGATGGCGCCACCCCCGCGGCCGAGCGCACGCGCCGCGTGGCCGCCTTCCAGTCAGGCGAGGGCGATGTCTTCCTGATCAGCCTGAAGGCCGGCGGCTTCGGCCTGAACCTGACCGCGGCCGACTACGTGATCATCGCCGACCCCTGGTGGAACCCCGCCGCCGAAGACCAGGCCATGGGCCGCGCCCACCGCATCGGCCAGCAGCGCCCGGTTACGGTGTACCGGCTGATCAATGCGGGCACCATCGAAGAGCGCATCGTCGACCTGCACCGCGACAAGCGCGCGCTGGCCGACGGCCTGCTCGAGGCCGACGACGACAGCGCGGCGGGCACCGGCGCGCCGCTGCCGGACGTGGACGAACTGGTGGGGTTGCTGCGGCGCTGAGGCGTTGGCGGGGCGACACATATGCTCCGAAGGCATACCTTCAAGTGAACTCGGTCGTTTGGTTCTGGCGGGAACCTTGCTATCGTGTGGCGCTGGCCCGGGGCTCAGACCCCGGCCACTGTGCGGACCCGTGCGCGCAATGCTGTCCAGTTTTGGTATCCATATCTAGTGTCATTCCCGCGCAGGCGGGAATCCAGCGTCTTTTGAAAGTCACTGGGTTCCCGCCTGCGCGGGAACGACGGTGGTTGACTGAATGGCATTACCCGCCGCGCCGGGTCTTACCTTGCTGATACTTTCCGACGGTGCCCCCATGCCTACTTCGTCCCGCCTGCTGCCGCGCTTGTCCTTCCGTTCCGCAACCGGCCTGGCCGTGCTGTGCGCCGCCGCTGCCGTCAGCACGGTCAGCACGCCCGCCCGCGCGCAAGGCGAGTGGCCGGCGCAGCCGGTGGCGATCCTGATGGGCTTCACCGCGGGCTCGGGCGTCGACATCGTCGGCCGCACGCTGCAGGAATCGCTGCAGAAGTCGCTGAAGACCACCATCGTCTACGACTACCGGCCGGGCGCCGGCGGCAACGTCGCCTCCGAGGTGGTGGCGCATGCCAGGCCGGACGGCTACACGCTGCTGCTGGGCACCGCCGCCACGCACGGCATCAATTCGGCGCTGTACAAGAACCTGCCGTTCGATGCCGAAGCCGATTTCACCCCGATCGCGCCGCTGGTCGAGGTCTCCAACGTGCTGACCGTCAACCCGGCGGTGCTCGATGTGAAATCGGTGAAGGAATTCATCGAGAAGGTCAAGGCCAACCCGGGCAAGTACAACTTTGCCTCCACCGGCAATGGCACCGGCACGCACCTGGCGTTTGCCGAGTTCAACGCGCGCGCCGGCCTGGACATGGTCCACGTGCCCTACAAGGGCGGCCCCGACGCGCTGCAGGCGGTGGTGAAGGGCGAGGTCTGCTGCATCTTCAACCAGGTGCAGAGCGTGCTGCCGCAGTACCGCGCCGGCAAGGTGCGCCTGCTGGGCGTGACCACCAGCAAGCGCGTGCAGGTGATTCCCGAGGTGCCGACCATTGCCGAGAGCGGCCTGCCCGGCTTCAACAGCACCATCTGGTTCGGCTTCTTCGGGCCGAAGGGGCTGGACCCGAAGATCGCGCGCAAGATCAATGACGCGGTCAAGGTGGCCTTGGAAACGCCGGCGATCCGCCAGAAGCTGATCGACGCCGGCAACACGCCGCGGGTCGAGACCGTGGACCAGTTCAAGGCCACGGTGAAGGCCGACCGCCAGAAGTGGTCGGGGGTGGTCAAGACTGTGGGCGCGTCGATCGACTGACGCGCTAGGTCCGCACTCCCAGCCGAGTGAGCAGGTGCGCCAGTTGCGCCTGCGTGCCGGTCCCGGTCTTGGTGAAGACCGCCTTCAACTGCGTGCGCCCGGTCTCGCGCCGGATCCCGATCAGCTCGCACGCCTCGGGCAGGCCAATGCCCGATGACAACTGCAAGGCCAGCCGGATCTCGGCCGGCGTAAGGCCATAGAGGTCGCGCAGGACGGCCGGCAGCGTCATCGGCGCGGCGCCGGGCTCATGGATGGCCACCAGCACGCTGGGCCGCTGCCAGTCCATTGCCAGGTGATGGGCAGGGGGCAGCGGCAGCAGGATCACCTGCGCCTGGCGGCCGGCGCCATCGGCCGCGCGCAGCGCCTGCGCCGGCTGCGGATTGGCCGGGCAGGACACGGCCCGCAACGCGTCCGCGAACGGGCGCGACAATTGCCATCTTTCTTCTTCTCCCGCGGTTGCGGCGGGCGCTGCCGCGGCGCTGGCTTCGATCGACACCGCCGGCAGCAGCCGGCGCACCCAGGTCTCGCCGATGCGGTTGGCCAGCAGGGGCTTGCCGTCGTCGCGGAACACGATCACGCCGAACGGCAGCCGCTCCATCAGCTGCGATGACGCATGCGCCAGTGCCGACACCTGGAGGGTGCGCTCGCGCAGGGCCATGGCCTGGCGCATGTGCGGGATCGCCCAGTCGAGCGCGCGCGCGTCCTCGGGCGAATAGTGGTCGTGGCCCCGCGGGCGCTGCAGCGACAGGAAGACGTCGTAGTGCGGCTGGCGCTCGATCAGGCAGGCCATCACCGAGGACTGTTCGATCTGCCGCAGGAATTCGCCGTAGAAGGGCGACTGACGCATCGCCTGCGCGCCCAGGTCCCGGGAATCGATATACCAGTTGCCGACCGACATGCGCCTGGCGATCGGCAGCGCAGGGTCGATGGCTGCGTACTGTTCGCGGTAGGCGGCCACGGCCTCCGGCATGGGGTTGACCTCCTGGCTCACCAGCACGCGCTCGTGGACCGTGTCGAGCACCAGCAGATGGGCATGGGTGCTGCGGCTGGCCTGGCACAGCGCGCCCAGGCTGCGCTGCCAGGCGTCGGCGTCGAAGATCCCCTCGTACAGCGCGCGAATGGTGTCGTGCATCTGTGTGTCGCTCATGGCTTCCCTTCTTTTTACTTCTTGTATTTTTAACACTTTTTTCGCGTGGCGACGGCCATGCGATCGCCCGCACACCGGCATGCTTTATTGTTCTGGGTGCTTGTTATTGCCCGTCTGTTGTTATGGCCGATTCCGGGACCGGCTGTGGCGCGTCTGCGTGTCTGTTGTACCAGACGTTACATACATTACCGCACTCGGGGGATATGAGGGAAATGGGCGCGACCCCTCCTTTCGTGGGGATACGGACCTGCCGGGGCGCAGGCGCTCTGCCTGTTTGTGATTTTCAGGACTCATCACCAGTTCGCCGCGGTCCGGAATCGGCAAAGCGTTGATCGCGATCAGGTAAAATGCCTGATTCCCCGAATTTGCAGCGAAATCTCGCGCCATCCACCGTCATGACCTCTGTCCTGCGTCTTTCCGATCTGATTTCCCAAGGCAAAATCTCCGGCAAGCGGGTGTTTATCCGCGCCGACCTGAACGTGCCGCAGGACGACGCCGGCAATATCACCGAGGACACCCGCATCCGTGCCTCGGTGCCGGCCATCGAGGCCTGCCTGGCAGCCGGCGCGGCGGTAATGGTCACGTCCCACCTGGGCCGCCCGACCGAGGGCGAGTTCAAGCCCGAGGACTCGCTGGCGCCGATCGCCACGCGCCTGTCGGCGTTGCTGGGCAAGCCGGTCAGGCTGGTGCAGAACTGGGTCGACGGCGTTGACGTGGCGCCGGGCCAGGTGGTGCTGCTGGAAAACTGCCGCGTGAACAAGGGCGAAAAGAAGAACAGCGATGAACTGGCCCAGAAAATGGCCAGGCTGTGTGACGTCTACGTGAACGATGCCTTCGGCACCGCCCACCGCGCCGAAGCCACCACCCATGGCATCGCCAAATACGCCCCGATCGCCTGCGCCGGCCCGCTGCTGGCCGCCGAGATCGACGCGCTGGGCAAGGCGCTGGGCCAGCCCGCCCGCCCGCTGGTGGCGATCGTGGCCGGCTCCAAGGTCTCGACCAAGCTGACCATCCTGAAGTCGCTGGCCGACAAGGTCGACAACCTGGTCGTCGGCGGCGGCATCGCCAATACCTTCATGCTGGCCGCCGGCCTGAAGATCGGCAAGTCGCTGGCTGAAGCCGACCTGGCCGGCGATGCCAGGGCCATCATCGACATCATGGCCGCCCGCGGCGCCTCGGTGCCGATTCCGGTCGACGTGGTGTGCGCGAAGGAATTCAGCGCCAGCGCCGCGGCCACGGTCAAGGACGTCAAGGACGTGGCCGACGACGACATGATCCTGGACATCGGCCCCAGGACCGCCGCCATGCTGGCCGAGCAGTTGAAAGCCGCCGGCACCATCGTCTGGAACGGCCCGGTGGGCGTGTTCGAGTTCGACCAGTTCGGCAACGGCACCAGGGTGCTGGCCCAGGCCATCGCTGAATCGAAGGCATTCTCGATCGCCGGCGGCGGCGACACGCTGGCCGCGATCGCCAAGTACGGCATTGCCGACCGCGTGGGCTATATCTCTACCGGTGGCGGCGCGTTCCTGGAATTCCTGGAAGGCAAGAAGCTGCCTGCATTCGAAGTGCTGGAGCAGCGCGCCGCAGGCTGACGCATCCGTCCCGGGCCTGGCGGTGCCCCAGCGGCCCGCCGGTCCGCGCTAGTGGGCCCCCGGGCCATTGGCCCTGAACCAGGAAATCCGCGCATGACCCGTTCCACCAAGATCGTCGCCACCATCGGCCCCGCCTCCAGCTCGCTGGAAATCCTGACGCGCATGATCGCAGCGGGAGTCGACGTGGTGCGGCTGAACTTTTCGCACGGCACCGCCCAGGACCACCTCGACCGGGCCAGCCTGGTGCGCGAGGCGGCGCAGGCGTGCGGGCGCGAAATCGCCATCATGGCCGACCTGCAGGGCCCCAAGATCCGCGTGGGCAAGTTCGAGCACGGCAAGATCACGCTCAAGCCGGGCGACCCGTTCATCCTTGATTCGAACTGCCAGCTCGGCAACGAGCAGCGCGCCGGCCTGGACTACCAGGACCTGCCGCGCGACGTCGGCCCGGGCGACCTGCTGTTGCTCAACGACGGCCTGATCGTGCTGGTGGTGGAGCGCGTGTTCGGCACCGAGATCTTCACCACCGTGCGCGTGGGCGGCGAGCTGTCCAACAACAAGGGTATCAACCGCCAGGGCGGCGGCCTGTCGGCGCCGGCGCTGACCGCCAAGGACATGGACGACATCAAGACCGCCATGGCCCTGGGCGCGGACTACGTCGCCGTCAGTTTCCCCAAGAACGCCACCGACATGGAAATGGCGCGCCAGTTGGCCGCCGTGGCCGGCCAGCCGCACGGCCACAAGGCCCGCATGATCGCCAAGATCGAGCGTGCCGAGGCCATCCGTCCGGGTGTGCTGGAAGAAATCCTGCAGGCCTCCGACGGCATCATGGTGGCGCGCGGCGACCTGGCCGTCGAGGTCGGCAACGCCGCCGTCCCGGCGCTGCAGAAGCGCATGATCAAGCTCGCGCGCGAGGCCAACAAGCTGACCATCACCGCCACCCAGATGATGGAGAGCATGATCGTCAATCCGGTGCCCACGCGCGCCGAGGTCTCGGACGTGGCCAACGCCGTGCTGGACGGCACCGACGCGGTGATGCTGTCGGCCGAAACCGCCGCCGGCCGCTATCCGGTGGAGACCGTCGAGGCCATGGCCGCGGTCTGCGTCGAGGCCGAGAAGTCCGAGGTGGTGCAGCTCGACACCGATTTCCTGAACCAGACCTTTGCGCGCATCGACCAGTCGGTGGCGATGGGGGCGCTGTTCACGGCCTATCACCTGCAGGTGAAGGCGATCGCCGCGCTGACCGATTCCGGCGCCACCGCCCTGTGGATGAGCCGCCACCGCATCCATGTGCCGATCTATGCGATGACGCCCAACCTGGCCTCGCAGCGCAAGATGCAGCTCTACCGCAACGTGGTGCCGCTGCCGCTGCAGTCCAGCGCCGACCGCGATACCGCGCTGGAGCAGGCCGAGGAACTGCTGCTGGCGCAGGGCGTGGTGCAGCGCGGCGATTTCATCGTGCTGACCATCGGCGAGCCGATGGGCCAGCCGGGCGGCACCAACACCCTGAAGATCGTCAGGGTGGGCAGCTGAGAGCGCCGACAAAAGAATACGCGGAAGACACCCCATTTTCATTTAGGAGTTAGACATGCCACTCGTTTCGATGCGCCAGCTGCTGGACCACGCTGCCGAGAACAGCTACGGCCTGCCGGCCTTCAACGTCAACAACCTCGAGCAAGTGCAGGCCATCATGCAGGCCGCCGACGAGGTCAACGCCCCGGTGATCATGCAAGCCTCGGCCGGCGCGCGCAAATACGCCGGCGAGCACTTCCTGCGCCATCTGATCGAAGCCGCGGTCGAAGCCTACCCGCACATTCCGGTGGTGATGCACCAGGACCACGGCCAGTCGCCGGCGATCTGCCAGGGCGCGATCGACCTGGGCTTCTCGTCGGTGATGATGGACGGCTCGCTGCGCGAAGACGGCAAGACCCCGGCCGAGTACGATTACAACATCGACGTCACCCGCAAGGTGGTGCAGCTGGCACACGCCGTCGGCGTGACCGTGGAAGGCGAACTGGGCTGCCTGGGCTCGCTGGAAACCGGTGAAGCCGGCGAAGAAGACGGCATCGGCGCCGCCGGCGTGCTGGACCACTCCATGCTGCTGACCGATCCGGAGCAGGCCGCCGACTTCGTCAAGGCCACCCAGCTGGACGCCCTGGCCATTGCCATCGGCACCTCGCACGGCGCCTACAAGTTCACCCGCAAGCCCACCGGCGACATCCTGGCGATCAGCCGCATCAAGGAAATCCACGCCCGCATCCCCAACACCCACCTGGTGATGCACGGCTCGTCGTCGGTGCCGCAGGAACTGCTGGAAGAGATCCGCAAGTTTGGCGGCGACATGAAGGAAACCTACGGCGTGCCGGTCGAGGAAATCCAGGAAGCCATCAAGTACGGCGTGCGCAAGATCAACATCGACACCGACATCCGGCTGGCCATGACCGCGGCGATCCGCCGCTTCCTGGCCGAGAACCCGGGCAAGTTCGACCCGCGCGAATACCTGAAGCCGGCCCGCGAAGCCGCCAAGCTGGTGTGCAAGGCGCGCTACATCGCCTTCGGCTGCGAAGGCCAGGCCAGCAAGATCAAGCCGGTCGGCCTGACCGACGTCGCGCAGCAGTACAAGGCGGGCAAGCTGGCCCAGGTTGTGCAGTAAGTTTTAATCGTCGTTCCCGCGTAGGCGGGAACCCAGCGTCTTTAACGCGGCGCTGACCAAAGGCAAAAGTCACTGGGTCCCCGCCTTCGCGGGGACGACGCATTTTTAAGCGTCAGTGTTTTTGCAGACGCTTTGCTTTACCTCCGCTCGATCGGAACCATCATGTCCAACGCTCTCTACCAGTCCTCCATCAACTCGCTGCCGCTGCTGGGCCACGGCAAGGTGCGCGACAACTATGCCGTCGGCAATGACAAGCTGCTGATCGTCACCACCGACCGCCTGTCGGCGTTCGACGTCATCATGGGCGAGCCGATCCCCGACAAGGGCCGCGTGCTGAACCAGATGGCCAACTTCTGGTTCAGGAAGCTCGCGCACATCGTGCCGAACCACGAGACCGGCATCGCGCCCGAGACGGTGGTCGCGCCGGAGGAAGTGGAGCAGGTCAAGGGCCGCGCCGTGGTGGTCAAGCGCCTGAAGCCGATCCTGGTCGAAGCCGTGGTGCGCGGCTACCTTGCCGGCAGCGGCTGGAAGGACTACCAGGCCACCGGCAAGGTGTGCGGCATCGAGCTGCCGCCGGGCCTGCAGAACGCGCAGAAGCTGCCCGAGCCGATCTTCACGCCGGCGGCCAAGGCCGAGATGGGCGAGCATGACGAGAACATCTCGTTCACCGAGGTCGAGGCCCGCATCGGCATCGCGCTGGCGCGCCAGATGCGCGAGATCTCGATCCGCCTGTACAAGGAAGCGGCCGAGTTCGCGGCCACGCGCGGCATCATCATCGCCGACACCAAGTTTGAATTTGGCCTGGACGACAACGGCGTGCTGACGCTGATGGACGAAGTGCTGACCGCCGATTCGTCGCGTTTCTGGCCGGCGGATTCGTACCAGGTTGGCACCAACCCGCCGTCGTTCGACAAGCAGTTCGTGCGCGACTGGCTGGAGGCCGTGCGCATCGACGGCAAGCCCTGGCCCAAGACCGCGCCGGCGCCGCAACTGCCCGGCGACGTGATCGGGAAGACCGCCGCCAAGTACCGTGAAGCGCTGACGCGCCTGACGGGCGAAGAACTGCAGTAAACCACTTCGTCATTCCCGCGTAGGCGGGAATCCAGCGTCTTTTGCGCTGCGTTGAAGCCGAAGACAAAGTCACTGGGTTCCCGCCTTCGCGGGAACGACAACAGAAGGAACAGACAAAGTGAGCAAGCAAGACAAGCCGCTGGTCGGCGTAGTGATGGGCAGCAGTTCCGACTGGGACGTGATGCAGCACGCGGTGGCCATGCTGAAGGATTTCGGCGTGCCGTTCGAGGCCCAGGTGGTGTCCGCGCACCGCATGGCGGACGACATGTTCCGCTATGCCGAGAGCGCGCGCAGCCGCGGCCTGCGCGCCATCATCGCCGGTGCCGGCGGGGCCGCGCACCTGCCCGGCATGATCGCCGCCAAGACCATCGTGCCGGTGTTCGGCGTGCCGGTGCCGTCCAAGTACCTGCGCGGCGAGGATTCGCTGCTGTCGATCGTGCAGATGCCCAAGGGCGTGCCGGTGGCCACCTTCGCCATCGGCGAGGCGGGTGCCGCCAATGCCGCGCTGCACGCGATCGCCACGCTGGCCGCCACCGACGAGGCGCTGGCCGGCGCGCTGGAAGCGTTCCGCGCGAAGCAGACCGAAGCCGCGCGCGCGATGACGTTGCCGTTGTAATGCTGCCGCTGTAATCATCCGGACCTCCCACGGAACCGAGCAATGCCTACCGATATCCATCCCTACCTCTCCGAAGCCCATACGCCGGAATCGCGCGCCGAGTTCGGCGTCGACCGCCCCGACGCGCCAATCCTGCCCGGCGCGTGGCTCGGCATGCTGGGCGGCGGCCAGCTTGGCCGCATGTTCACGCATGCGGCGCAGGCGATGGGATATCGCGTGTGCGTGCTCGACCCGGACCAGGACAGCCCGGCGGGCTCGGTGGCGGACAAGCATATCTGTGCGCATTACACCGACGAAGGCGCGCTCGCCGAGATGGGCAAGCTGTGCCAGGCGGTGAGCACCGAGTTCGAGAACGTGCCGTCGCTGTCGCTGGACCGGCTGGAGCAGCTGGGCGCCTTTGTCGCGCCGCGCGGCTACTGCGTGTCGATCGCGCAGAACCGCATCGGCGAGAAGAAGTTCTTTGCCGCCTGCGCCGAGCGCACCGGCGTGCCGCCGGCCCCGCACTGGGTGATCCAGCACGATGCCGATATCGACCAAGTGCCCGACCACGTCCTCCCCGGCATCCTCAAGACCGCGCGCATGGGCTACGACGGCAAGGGCCAGGCGCGCGTGAAGACGCGCGACGACGTGCGCGCCGCGTGGAACGCCATGCAGCACGTGCCGTGCGTGCTGGAGCAGATGCTGCCGCTGGCCTATGAGGTATCGGTGCTGGCCGCGCGTGCCGCGGACGGCGCCACCGCCACCTGGCCGCTGGCCGAGAACGTGCATCGCGACGGCATCCTGTTTTCGACCGAGATGCCGTCGACCAGTGTCTCGCCGGACATCGCCGACCGCGCGCGCGCCGCGGCCGCGGCCATCGCTACTGAGATGGGCTATGTGGGCGTGCTGTGCATCGAGTTCTTCGTGCTGACCGACGGCTCGCTGGTCGCCAACGAGATGGCGCCGCGCCCGCACAATTCCGGCCATATCACCATGGACGCGTGCGAGACCAGCCAGTTCGAGCAGCAGGTGCGCGCCATGGCGCGCCTGCCGCTGGGCCGCACGCGCCAGCACTCGGCCGGCAAGATGCTGAACCTGCTGGGCGACGTGTGGTTCGAGTTCGGCCTGGAACGCACGCCGGCCTGGGACGAAGTGATGGCGCAACCCGGCGCCAAGCTGCACCTGTACGGCAAGAGCGATGCGCGCCCGTCGCGCAAGATGGGGCACGTCAACTGCGTGGGCGAGCATGCCGAAGCGGCCGACGCCGCCTTTGCCGCCGCCGCGCGGGCGCTGCACATCCCGCTCTGATATCCCGCTCTGAAGCCATAGCTCCAAGGAATACGATGTCGCCGCGCATGCCCACGGCCGCTGAACTGGACGAAGCCGTCCGCCTGCTCGAGGCCGGGCAACTGGTCGCCTTTCCCACCGAGACCGTTTACGGGCTCGGCGCCGACGCCGAGAACCCCGAGGCGGTCGCGCGCATCTTCGCGCTCAAGGGCCGGCCGTCGAACCATCCGGTGATCGTGCACGTGGTCGACGGCGCCGATATCGGCTACTGGACCGACGCGGTCCCCGAGACCGCGCGGCAGCTGATCGAGGCCTTCTGGCCCGGCCCGCTGACGCTGATCCTGAAGCGCGCCGCGCATATCCACCCGGCCGTCGCCGGCGGCCAGGACAGCATCGGCGTGCGGTGCCCGTCGCACCCGGTGGCGCAGGCGCTGCTGGCGCGCTTCAAGCGCGGCCGCGGCGGCATCGCCGCGCCGTCGGCCAACAAGTTCGGCCAGGTCAGCCCGACTACCGCGCAGCATGTGCGCGATGAATTCGGCGACGCGGTCTATGTGCTGGAAGGCGATGGCGTGGAGGTGGGGATCGAATCGACCATCGTCGACCTGTCGCGGCTGGATCAGGGCATCGGCCCGGTGCTGTTGCGTCCGGGGGCGATCACTGCGGCGATGATGGCGCAGGTATTGGGCGCGGCCCCGCTGCCGCCCGATGCCGCGGCACCGCGCGCTTCAGGCACGCTCAAGGCGCACTACGCACCGCACACGCCGCTGCTGCTGGCCGATGCGCAAGCCGCTTCGGCGCAGCTGGCCTTGCTGCCGGAGGATGCCCGCGTGGCGTGGGTGGGCCGGGCGCCGCTGGTGGACCAGCGCTGTACGTGGGTGCAGGCGCCGGGTGACGCGGCGGCCTATGCGCGGGAGTTGTACCGGCTGCTGCGCAAGCTGGACAAGCAGGGCTATACGCAGCTGATGTTCGAGGTGCTGCCGGAAGGGCAGGACTGGGCCGGGGTGCGGGATAGGCTGGAGCGGGCCGCGGCGGCGTTTGGGGGGTAGGGCGGGCGGCGGCTTGTCGCTGGACCTACTTCGTTGAGGCGCCGGCCCTCACCCCAGCCCTCTCCCGCACGCGGGAGAGGGAGCACACAAGCGGGAAGCGAATGGAACCGGGCTGGCTGACCACCTCAGCACGCCGGCGGTTTGCTCCCCTCTCCCGCTTGCGGGAGAGGGGCGGGGGTGAGGGCCGGCGCATGCCAAGCACGCTGCCGCCAACTCACCCCAGCAGCCTCAAGGCCGTATAAACCGCCATCCCCACCAGAATCATCCCCACCATCTTCCGCGTCAGCACGTAGAACAACGTCGCAGCAATCCCCGCCATCAGCTTGTAGTTGGTAAGCGCCAGCGTGAAATGCCCCTGCCACGTCATCAGGTCAGGCAGGATGATGGCCGCCAGCGCCGCGGCCGGCGCATAGCGCAGCGCCCGCTGGATGCGGTCAGGCACGCTCACATGTTCGCCAGCCATCAGGAACAGCGCGCGCGTGATCACGGTGACCAGCGCCATGCCGACCAGCGCGATCCAGATTTCGGTATGGCTCATGCGCGGTCTCCCGGCGGCACGTCCGCCGCACTACTGGTCGCGGGACTGGCCGCAGGCGCACGCTTGCGCCGATTGATGCCGCGCAGCGTCGCGCGTGCCATCAGCTCATCGCTGGCCATGCCCGCGGCGAGCGCGCCGACCACCGCCACCACCAGCCCAAGCCGGTACGGCAGGTCGAAGCACAGCAGCGCCAGCACTGACGAGATCACCACCGCCATCAGCGTCGAGCGCGAATTGATGGTGGCGATCATCACCGGGATCAGGGCCATCGTGCCCGCCAGCCCCAGTCCCCAGCTGTCCGGAAACACGCTCGCCAGCACGATCCCCAGAATCGACGACACCTGCCACATGGCGAAGTTGGTCAGCGCCATGCCCCAGAAGTAGCCTTCCTTGCCTGGCTCATGGCCGGGCGTGCTGTACTTCTGCATGAAGTAGACGAAGTGCAGGTCGCCGTTGAAGAAGCCCAGCACCGTGCGCCGCGCCAGCGTCAGGTAGCTGAAATGCGGCTGCATGGCCGCGCTGAAGATCACGAAGCGCAGGTTCACCATGGCCGCGGTCAGCCAGATGGTCCACAGCGGCAACCCGGCCGCGAACAGCGGCAGCACCGCCAGTTGCGCCGAACCGGCATAGGCCAGCAGCGACATGCCGATGGCCTCGGGCACGGTCAGCACGGATTTGCTCATCGCCACGCCCGTGACCAGGCCCCAGGAAAACACAGCGGGCAGGGATGGGGCAAAGCGGCGCACGCCGTCGAAAAAGCCGGCGCGTTCGGCCGGTGCGAAGCGATGCCAGAGGCGCAACCACACCGGGGGTTGTCGGGAAGTCATGTCAGAGGAAGAGGGGCAATGCAGGCCCGGGGCCGAGGGCCGGCCCGGAAGGCTGCCGCCGCAGGACGCGGCCGGCACCCTGGCATTATAAGGTGGGATCGCGCGCTGGTAAGCGGCCGCTTAACAAAATGCCGCCGCAGCGTTGGCGTCAGAGGGCCTTGAGAACCCTCAAGGTGCGCCGCGATACACCCACTGCAGCAGCGCGTCGTGGGCTTCCTGCGCCTGCGCGGCGTTGGGATGGTTGATCATGCTCACCACCACGTAGCGGCCGCCGTCGGCAGCATCGACATAGCCGGCCAGCGCGCGCACATCGGCCAGCGTGCCGGTCTTCAGGTAACCGTTGCCGGCGGCATGGGCGCGCGTCAGGCGGTTGCGCAGCGTGCCGTCGACGCCCAGCACCGGCAGCGAATCGATCAGCGCCGGCCCCACGTCGCTGGCCGCGGCCTGCTGCAGCAGGCGTGCCATGTCGTAGGCGCTGATCCGTTCCGCGCGCGACAGGCCCGAGCCGTTGTCCAGCACCAGGCCGGGCATGTCCAGCCCCTGGCGCGCCAGCCAGCGCTGCACCACGCGGGTCGAGCGCCCGGTGCTGGCCGGGCCGCCGCGGTCGATCTCGGCGCCGATGGTCAGGAACAGCTGGCGTGCCATCACGTTGTTGGAGTACTTGTTGATGTCGCGCACGATGTCCGCCAGGGGCAGGCCGTAGTGGCGCGCCAGCAGCACCGCGCCGCGCGGCACCTTGCCGCTGCGCAGCCCGGGCAAGTGGGCAAAGGTCCCGCCGGCGCGCTGCCACTCGGCGACAAAGCCGCCCCAGGTGAATTCCGCATGCGACAGCGTGGCGATATTGAGCACGTGCTCGCCGCAGTCGCTGGCATAGTCGCCGGAGAACGAGGCCAGCACGGTGCCGTCGGCTTGCGGCAGCACGGCCGGGTTGGCGCTGCTCTGCCAGTCGCCGCAGCGGCCGCTGGTCAGCGTCAGCCGGTTGTCCAGCTTGAGCTGGGCCAGCTCAGGCGTGACGCTGACCGCCACGGTCCGGGTGGCCGGGTCCGGCGTCAGCGTGAACGACAGCGTCTTGAAGGCATAGAGCAGCGCGTCCGGACCGACGTTGTAGGCGCGCTGCACCTCGCCGTCGATGGTGCCGCTGCCGTCCAGGCCGTCGGCAAAGTAGCTGCGGTCCAGCACCAGGTCGCCATTGATGGCGGTGGCGCCCGCGGTGCGCGCCTTGGCCACCAGCTTGGCCATTTCCTCGGGCACCAGCTTGGGGTCGCCGTGGCCGCGCAGGTAGACGTTGCCGTTGATGGTGCCGTCGGCGGCAGGCTGCGCGTCGGCATAGAGCGAGGTCTGCCAGCGGTAGTCGGGCCCCAGCAGCTGCAATCCGGCGAAGGTGGTGACCAGCTTCATGGTCGAGGCCGGGTTCATCGGCTGCTGCGCGTTCCAGCTGGCACGGGCAGTGCCGGCGCCCAGCCTGACCACGTAGAAGCTGGCCGCCGAGGGCGGCACACCGGCGTGGCGCAGCGCCGCGGCCACCGGGGCCGGCACGCCGGCGCGTACCAGCGCCGGATCGGCTGCCGCCTTCGGAGCCTTTGCAGGATTGGCGGCTTTGGCTGCCTTGGCGGGCGGCCTGGCTTGCGCCGGGGTGAGCGCCGGACCGCCGGCCAGCAGCACGGCGGCAAGGATGGGCGAGAGCAATGGCGACAGGCGGCGCAGCAGGGCGCCGGGTCGCGATGCATGAGGCGATGGGTTAAGCGCGGCGATTGTTCTTGGCATGGCGGCCATGTTAACGCATGGCCGCTGGCAAGCGGATGACAGGTTTGCCGGCTGCGCTTAGCCGGCGCGCGGCGGAGCCAGCCGTGCCAGCAGCGACTTCAGCGTGGCCTGCTCGGCCTCGGTCAGTGCCGAGCCGGCATGGGCGTCGTGCGCCACCACCACCTGCGTGGCCGCTTCCAGCGTGCGGCGCCCGGCCGTGGTCAGCACCAGGCTGTAGGCGCGCCGGTCGCCCGGTGCCGGGCGGCGCGCCACCAGGTTCATCTCTTCCAGCGCATCCACCAGCAGCACCGCACCCGAGCGCGCGATGCCGAGGATCTGCGCCAGCTCGGTCAGCTTCAGGTGCGGGTTGCGCGAGATGATCACCAGCGCCGAGAAGCGCGGCGGCGTGATCTGCCATTGCGCCAGCGAATGCACGAAGTCTTCGTAGATGCGGATCTGCGCGCGGCGGATGGCGTAGCCGATCAGGCTGTCGAGCACGCCGTAGTCGACGTTCGGCACATGCGGGTCGAAGCCGGCCTCGGCACCGTAGCTGGCAGCCGGATCCGGCGCGAGCGGGTCCCGCGCCTTGCGCCGCGCAGGCGCGGCGGTGGTGCTGCCCGCGCGCGCGCGGGCGGCGGGCGGTGTGGCGGATGCGTCGGAGCTCATTTGAGCAGTTTCCAGTTGCCGTTCTCGATTGTCAGCATAACGCGCCCGCGCTGGTCAAAGCCATAGTGGTCTTGCCCACTGTAATTGAGCACGCCGTGCGAAACCACGATGTCGCGCTCGGTCTCCAGCGCCGTGCGCAGCGCCTGGCGGAACGCCGGCGTTCCCGGCCTGGCGTGCTGGAGCGCCACCGGCACGATGCGTTCCAGCACCAGCCCGGCATCGTAGGCATGGGCGCCGAACTGCGTGGGGCTGTCGGCACCGTATTGCTTTTCATAGCGGGTGACGTCGTCGAGTCCCGGCTTGCGCACCGGGTCGCCCACCGGCAGCTGCTCCGGCACGATCACCGGCCCGGCCGGCAGGATCGCGCCGTCGACCAGGCGCCCGCCGATGCGGATCAGGTCCCTGGTGGCCGCGCCGTGGGTCTGGTAGATGGTGCCGCCGTAACCGCGCTCGCGCAGCGTGGTGTGCGGCAGTGCGGCACCGGTGCCGGCGCCGGCGATCAGGATGGCATCGGGTTTGGCGGCGATCAGCTTGATGGCCTGCGCGGTCACGCTGGTATCGGCGCGGCCGTAGCGCTCGGTGGCGATCAGGCGGATGCCGTTGGCCGTGGCGGCTTCGGTGAAGTCCTTCAGCCAGGTCTCGCCATAGGCATCGGCAAAGCCGATATAGCCGATGGTCTTGACGCCGTTGTTCTTGGCGGTGGCGGCCACGGCATTGGCCATCAGCCGCACCGGCTGCGCCAGCCTGAAGGTCCAGGCACCGTGCCCGGGCTTCAGTTCGATCGGCGAGAACGCCAGCTGCCCGGTCTGGGCTTCATCGGCCACCTCGGCAATGGCGATCGACGGCGCCACCGCGGATGAGCCCAGGATGATGTCGACCTTGTCCTCGGAGACAAAACGGCGCGCCACCCTGGCGCCCTGCCTCGGCAATCCGGTTGACCAGCGAGCGGGCCTGGCGGCGCAGCGGCTCAGAGAAGACCAGTCGCCGCAAGACGGGGGAGCCCCCCGGGATGATGCCTCCGGGGTCGGGAAAAACCCGCGCTCAGCCGAGCGCGGTGCCTTCCGGCTTGGCTTGTGCCTTCAGCGCGGGCACCGGGAAGACAGTGTCGTACAGCCAGTTGTACACCAGCGCGTAGACCATGTAGAAGCCGGCCACGGCGATGTCCATGATGAGCGCGTCGACCAGGCTGATGTCCAGGTACCACGCCACCGACGGCAGGAACACGATCAGCAGGCCGAGTTCGAACAGCACGGCGTGCAGCACGCGCACCGGCACCGACTTGCGCAGCTGGCCGGTGAAACGCAGCATGCCCTTGTCGAACAGCACGTTGTACAGGTAGTTCCAGCCGGTGGCGATCAGCGAGGCGACCGCGCCGATCAGGCCCATCTGGTGCAGTTCATAGCCGAAGGCCCAGCTGGCCAGCGGGGCGAAGATCAGCAGCCCGACCACTTCGAAGCCGACGGCATGGCGGATCCGGTCCCAGGTAGTGCGCATGGTTTCTCCTTGCAGCAAAAACGCGATGGAGCTTAGTCTATCTGCTGGGCAGGGATTGCCAAGTTGGATACTATCGTTAAAACAGATAGATACATCGCCAAAGATACTTATGAGTCTCTCCATCGAGCAGCTGCAGGCCTTTGTCGCCGCGGCCGACACAGGTTCGTTCTCGGCCGCCGCGCGCCGGCTGGGCAAGGCGCAGTCGGTCGTCAGCGCGGCGGTGTCCAATCTGGAGATCGACGCCGGCAATGCGCTCTTCGACCGCTCCGGCCGCTATCCTGTGCTGACCCCGGCAGGCGAGCGGCTGCTGGCCGAGGCACGCGTGATCCTGGAGCGTTGCGAGCATTTCCGCGGGGTGGCCAAGAGCCTGGGCGAGGGCGTGGAGACGCGGCTGGTGCTGGCGGTCGACGAGCTGTATCCGGAAGAAACGCTGGGCATGCTGCTGGTGGAGTTCTCCAGCCGCTTCCCGGCGGTGGAGCTTGAGCTTCTCTTCCCGCTGATGGAAGACGTCAGCCGGCTGGTGCTGGAAGGCGGTGCCGACCTCGGCATCATGTGGCGGCAGGAGGTGCTGCCGCCGGCGCTGGGCTTCCATGCGCTGGGCTGGGTGCCGATGCAGATCCTGTGCGCGCCCGGGCATCCGCTGGCCGGCCAGCGCGTGGACTGGGAAGAGCTCAAGCGCTACCGCCAGCTGATGGTCGCGACCCGCACCGACAGCGAAGAGAAGATGCGCCTGCGCGTGGCCGCCGACGTGTGGTGGGTGGAAAGCCAGTGGGTGATCGTTGAACTGGTCAAGCGCGGGCTGGGCTGGGCCTTCGTGCCGTGGCACGTGGTGGCCAACTCGCCGGCCGCGGCGCAGCTGGTGTCGCCGCCGCTGGCGTTCCAGCAGCAGGACTGGCCGGTGGCGATGGAACTGGTCTGGCACAAGCAGCGGCCGCTGGGCAAGGCCGCCACCTGGCTGCGCGAGCGCATCTGCCGGCAGCCGCTGCCGCGCGCGCCGGCGGCTAGCGCCGGCTGATGGGCTGGCTGGCGGGCTGACTGACCGGCGCACTGACGGGCTGCTCCGTGCCGCCCTGTGCCGGTCCGGCCTGCGCGCCAGGCGCATGCCAGCCGCCGCCCAGGGCCTTGATCAGCACCACCGCCGCCGTGTACTGGCGGCCGGTGATCGTCAGCGCGGTGCGCTCGGCGGTGTAGGCGCTGGTCTGCGCCGTCAGCACGTCGAGCAGGCCGGCGGTGCCGGCGCGGTAGCGGTTGTTCACCAGCGCCAGCGCCTCGCGCGCCGAACGCAGCGCGTCGTTCTGCACCACCGCTTCCTGTTCCAGCAGCCGCTGCGCGGCGAGGTTGTCCTCGACTTCCTGGAACGCGCCCAGCACCGTCTGGCGGTAGTTGGCCACGGTCTGGTCGTAGGCGGCCACCGCCTGCGCCTTGACCGCGCTGCGCAGGCCGCCGTCGAACAGCGTGCCGGCCAGCCCGCCGCCGATCGACCAGATCCGGTCCGGCAGCGACAGCCAGCGTGCCAGCGTGCTGGCGGTCAGGCCGCCGCTGGCCGACAGCGACAGGGTCGGGTAGTAGGCCGCCTGCGCCACGCCGATCTGCGCATTGGCCGACGCCATGCGGCGCTCGGCCGCGCCGATGTCGGGGCGGCGCTCCAGCAACTGCGACGGCACCGCGGCGGGCACGCGCGGCGGCGCGGCGCTGAAGTCGCCGGCCGCCAGCGTCAGCGCCGCGGGCGGCTTGCCGACCAGCACAGCAATGGCGTGCTCCAGCTGCGCGCGCGTGACCTGGATGTCGATCTGCTGCGCCTGCGCGCTCTTGAGCTGCGTTTCGGACTGCAGCACGTCCGAGCGCTGCGCGGTGCCGGCGGCGTACTGGTTCTGCACCAGCTGCAGCGACCTCTGGTAATCGGCCACGGTGCGGTCCAGCAGCGCCTTCTGCGCATCGGCCACGCGCAGCAGGAAGTAGCTCTGCGCCAGCGTCGCCTGCGTCGACAGGAGCGTCGAGGCCAGGTCGGCCTGGCTGGCCTGTGCGCTGGCCTCGCTGCCTTCGACCTGGCGCCGCACGCGGCCCCAGACGTCGATTTCCCAGGTTGCGCCCAGGCTCACGTTCTGCGCGTTGATCGTATTGCCGCTGGCGCCGCGCGAGCGCGAGGCGCCGGCCTGAGCATTGACGGTCGGGAAGAAGCCTGCACGCGCGGCCTGCAGCGACGCCACCGCCTGCCGGTACTGTGCTTCGGCGGCCTTGATGTTCTGGTTCGAGACCTGTACCTGCGACATCAGTGCATCGAGCTGCGTATCGCCGAACACGGTCCACCAGTCGGCGCGCGCCAGTGCATCCTGCGGCTCGGCGGGTTTCCAGTCGCCGGTCCAGGCGGGGGTGCCGGCATCGGCCTCCTTGAACGATTCGGAGACCGGCGCGTCGGGGCGCTTGTAGTCGGGGCCGACGGCGCAGCCGGCCAGCAGCAGCGCGCAGGCCAGCGGCACCGGGAGGGCGTGGGTCAGGAAGCGGGAAAGAACGGTCATAGGAACTCTTCGCATATCTAGACGGCGGCCGGCTGGTCGGGCGTGCCCGCATTGCCGCGGCGGCGCTGGCGCCAGGCCTTCACCTTCAGGCGCCAGCGGTCCAGCGTCAGGTAGACCACCGGCGTGGTGTACAGCGTCAGCAGCTGGCTCACCACCAGCCCGCCGACAATGGAGATGCCCAGCGGCGCGCGCAGCTCGGCGCCGTCGCCGCGGCCGATCGCCAGCGGCACCGCGCCCAGCAGCGCGGCCATGGTGGTCATCAGGATCGGGCGGAAGCGCAGCAGGCAGGCGCGGTAGATGGCGTCGCGCGGCGACAGCCCCTCGCGCCGCTCGGCTTCGATGGCAAAGTCGATCATCATGATCGCGTTCTTCTTGACGATGCCGATCAGCAGGATCACGCCGATCAGCGCAATGATGCTGAACTCGGTCTTCGAAGCCAGCAATGCCAGCAGCGCGCCGACCCCGGCCGAGGGCAGCGTCGACAGGATCGTCAGCGGGTGCACGTAGCTTTCATACAGCACCCCCAGCACGATATAGATCGTGATCAGCGCGGCCAGGATCAGGATCGGCTGGCTCTTGAGCGAATCCTGGAACGCCTTGGCGCCGCCCTGGAAGTTGGCCTGCAGGGTTTCGGGCACGCCGATGCGGGCCATCTCGGCCTTGACCGCATCGGTGGCCTGCGACAGCGAGTAGCCTTCGGCCAGGTTGAACGAGATGGTCGACGCCGCGAACTGGCCCTGGTGGTTGACGCCCAGCGGCGTGCTGGTCGGCTCCACCTTGGCGAAGGCCGACAGCGGCACGCGGCGCCCGTTGCCGGTGACCACGTAGATGTCCTGCAGCGCGTGCGGCCCCTGCAGGTATTCCGGGCTCAGCTCCATCACCACGCGATACTGGTTGAGCGGATGGTAGATGGTCGACACCAGCCGCTGGCCGAAGGCATCGTTGAGCACCGCGTCGATCTGCTGCGCGGTCACGCCAAGCCTGGATGCCGTATCGCGATCGATGACGACCGAGGTCTGCAGCCCCTTGTCGTTGGTGTCGGTATCGACGTCCTCCAGCCCCTTCAGGTTCGAGATGGCCGCCCGCACCTTGGGCTCCCAGTCGCGCAATACATTGAGGTCGTCGGACTGCAGCGTGAACTGGTACTGCGAGCTGCTCTGCCGGCCGCCGATGCGGATGTCCTGCACCGATTGCAGGAACAGGCTTGCGCCAGGCTCCTTGGCCAGCTTTACGCGCAGCCGCGCGATGACGGCATCGGCGGTTTCCTTGCGCTCCGTGAGCGGCTTGAGCGTGACGAACATCTGCCCGGTATTGCGTTGCGAGCCGCCGGTGAAGCCAGTCACGTTGACCACGGCCGGATCGGACTGGACGATCTTGATAAAGCTGTCGAGCTTGCCGCGCATGGCCTGGAACGAGGTGGCCTGGTCGGCACGGATAAAGCCGATCAGCCGCCCGGTGTCCTGCTGCGGGAAGAAGCCCTTGGGCACGATCACGTACAGCCACACATTGAGCGCGATCGTGGCCAGCAGCACCAGCCATACGATGGTGCTGTGGCGCAGCGCCACCCCCAGCGTGCGCGCGTAGCCGTCGTGCATCCGCTTGAAGACGCGTTCGCTGGCGCGGAAGAAGCGGCCCTCTTTCCCGGGCTCGATGGGGCGCAGCAGCCGCGCGCACATCATCGGCGTGGTGGTCAGCGATACCACCAGCGATACCAGGATGGCCACCGACAGCGTGATGGCGAATTCCTGGAACAGCCGCCCGACGATGCCACCCATCATCAGCAGGGGGATAAACACCGCGATCAGCGACAGGCTCATCGACAGCACCGTGAATCCCACTTCGCGCGCGCCGCGCAGCGCGGCGGCGAGCGGCTTCATGCCTTCCTCGATATGGCGCGAGATGTTCTCCAGCACCACGATGGCATCATCGACCACGAAGCCGGTGGCGATGGTCAGCGCCATCAGCGACAGGTTGTTCAGCGAGAACCCCGCCAGGTACATCACCGAGAACGTGCCGATCAGCGACACCGGCACCGCCACGCTGGGAATGAAGGTGGCGCGCACATTGCGCAGGAACAGGAACACCACCATGATCACCAGCGCCATCGAGATCATCAGCGTGTGCTCGACTTCGCGCAGCGAGGCCCGGATGGTGGGGGTGCGGTCCATCATCACATCCATCGAGATGGTGGCCGGGATCATCTTCTGCAGCTGCGGCAGCATCTCGGTGACGCGGTCGACCGTCTCGATGATGTTGGCGCCCGGCGAGCGGTTGAGCACCAGCAGCACCGACGGCCTGCCGTTGGCGGAGCCGGCGTTGCGGATGTCCTGCACCGAGTCGACCACGTTGGCTACGTCCGACAGGCGCACCGGCACGGCAAAGGCGTTCGGCCCGCTGGTGGCGCGCTTGCCGCCGGTCGCGCCGCTGGTGATGGTGGTGGTGCCGCTGCTGGTGGTGAGGGTAGTCACCGTCACGCCGTTGACCACCTTGGTGCTGACGCCGCCGCTGGCCGTTGCGCTGGCCGTGCTCGCGATCAGCGCGCCGGCCGAGGCCGACGAGAAGGTGCCCGGCGTGGCGTAGCGGATGATCAGCGGCATGTAGTCGTCCGCCTTCATCGCCTGGTCGTTGGCGTAGACCTGCCAGTTATTGGTGTTGTTCTCCAGCGTGCCCAGCGGCCGGTTGGCATTGGTTGCGCTGATGGTGTTGCGCACGTCCTCCAGCGAGACGCCGTACTTGTTGAGCGCGGTGGGGTTCAGTTCCACCCGCACCGCCGGCAGCGATGCGCCGCCGATGGTGACCTGGCCCACGCCTTCCACCTGCGACAGCTTCTGCGCGAGGATGGTGGAGGCGGCGTCATAGAGCTGGCCGCGCGTCATGGTCGGCGAGGTCAGCCCGATGATCATGATCGGCGCGTCGGCCGGATTGACCTTGCGGTAGGTCGGGTTGCTGGGCAGGCTGGTGGGCAGCGTGGCGCGCGAGGCGTTGATGGCCGCCTGCACATCGCGCGCCGCGCCGTCGATATTGCGCGACAGGTCGAACTGCAGCGTGACGCGCGTCGAACCGAGCGAGCTGCTGGAGGTGATTTCCGTCACGCCGGCGATCGTGCCCAGCGCCCGTTCCAGGGGCGTGGCCACGGTGGCGGCCATGGTCTCCGGACTGGCGCCGGGCAGCGAGGCCGACACCGAGATGGTCGGGAAGTCCACCTGCGGCAGCGGCGACACCGGCAGCAGGCGCAGCGCGGCCAGGCCCGCCAGCAGGATGCCGATGGTCAGCAGCGCGGTCGCGACCGGCCGGTGGATGAAGGCGGCGGACAGGTTCATCGCGCCCCCGGCCCCTGCGGCAGCGTGGGTGGCGCCGACGGGGGCTCGTCGCCCGTGCCGCCTTCTTCGGGATCGCCGAAGCGGCGCTTGCGCCAGGCCTTCATGCGGTAGGCGATACGGTCGAAGGCCAGGTAGATGACCGGCGTGGTGAACAGCGTCAGCACCTGGCTGACCAGCAGGCCGCCCACCATCGTCACGCCCAGCGGGTGGCGCAGCTCGGAACCGATGCCGGTGCCCAGCATCAGCGGCAGCGCCGCCAGCAGGGCCGCCATGGTGGTCATCAGGATCGGGCGGAAGCGCAGCAGGCAGGCCTGGAAGATCGCATCGCGCGGCGCCATGCCGCCTTCGCGCTCGGCCTCGAGCGCGAAGTCGATCATCATGATGGCGTTCTTCTTGACGATACCGATCAGCAGGATGATGCCGATGATCGCGATGATGCCCAGGTCCTGGCGCGCCACCAGCAGCGCCAGCAGCGCGCCGACGCCGGCCGACGGCAGCGTGGACAGGATGGTCACCGGGTGGATGGTGCTCTCATACAGCACGCCCAGCACGATATACATGGTCACCACGGCCGCCAGGATCAGCCACAGCGTGTTGGACAGCGAGGCGCGGAACGCCAGCGCGGCGCCCTGGAACTCGGTCTGCATCGAGATCGGCAGCCCCAGTTCCTGTTCCACCTTGGTGATCTTGTCTACCGCCGCGCCAAGCGATTCCCCGGGCGCCAGGTTGAACGAGATGGTCGCGGCCGGGAACTGGCCCTGGTGGTTGATCACCAGCGGGCCGGTGCGCTCGGTGATGTGCGCAAACGCGCCCAGCGGCACCTGCCCGCCCGACGACGACGGCAAGCGCAGCTCCGACAGCGACTGCGGGCCGGTGCGGAAGCCGGGCATGGTTTCCAGCACCACGCGGTACTGGCTGGACTGCGTGAAGATGGTGGACACCAGCCGCTGGCCGAAGGCACTGTAGAGCGCGCTGTCGATCACCGCGGTAGTGATGCCGAAGCGCGCGGCGGCGTCGCGGTCGATCTCCACGTAGGCGCGCAGGCCGTTGTTCTGCTGGTCGCTGGCCACGTCGCGCAGTTCGGGCTCCTGCTTCAGGCGCTCTACCAGCCGCGGCACCCAGGTCGCCAGCGTGGCGGGATCCGGGTCCTCGACGGTGAACTGGTATTGCGTGCGCGAGACGCGGTCTTCGATGGTCAGGTCCTGCACCGGCTGCATGTACAGCGACACGCCGCCGAGCCCTTCCACCGCTTGTTGCAGACGCTGGGTGACCACGCCGATCGGGTCGCGCTCGCCCTTGGGCTTGAGGTTGATCAGCATGCGCCCGGTGTTGAGCGTGGTGTTGGTGCCGTCCACGCCGATAAAGGACGAGAGGCTCTCCACCGCCGGGTCTTCCAGCACCACCTTCGCCACGGCTTCCTGCTTGCGGCCCATGGCCGCGAACGAGGTGGTCTGCGACGCCTCGGTGATGCCCTGGATCACGCCGGTGTCCTGCACCGGGAAAAAGCCCTTGGGCACCAGCAGGTAGAGCAGCACGGTCAGCACGAGCGTGGCGACTGCCACGATCAGCGTCGACTTCTGGCGGTCCAGCACCCATTCGAGCGCAACGCCGTAGCGGTGGATCACGTTGTCGAAGAAGCGGCCGGTGGCGCGGTGGAAGCGCGACTGCTCGGCTTCGGGCACATGCCTGAGCAGGCGCGCGCACATCATCGGCGTCAGCGTCAGCGAGACCACCGCCGAGATCAGGATCGACACCGCCAGCGTGATGGCGAACTCGCGGAACAGGCGCCCGACCACATCGCCCATGAACAGCAGCGGGATCAGCACGGCCACCAGCGAAAACGTCAGCGAGATGATGGTGAAGCCGATCTGCTTCGAACCCTTAAGCGCGGCTTCCATCGGCGGGTCGCCATCCTCGATGTAGCGCATGATGTTCTCGATCATGACGATGGCGTCGTCGACCACGAAGCCGGTGGCAATGGTCAGCGCCATCAGCGTCAGGTTGTTGATCGAGAATCCCGCCAGGTACATCACGCCGAAGGTGCCGACCAGCGACAGCGGCACCGCCACGCCCGGGATGATGGTGGCGGACACGTTGCGCAGGAAGACGAAGATCACCATCACCACCAGCGCGATCGCCAGCAGCAGTTCGAACTCCACGTCATGCACCGAGGCGCGGATGGTGGTGGTGCGATCGGTCAGCATCTGCACGTGCACCGACGCCGGCAGCGCATTCTGCAGCTGGGGCAGCATCGCCTTGATGCGGTCCACCACCTCGATCACGTTGGCGCCGGGCTGGCGCTGGATGTTCAGCACGATGGCCGGGTTGGTGTTGGCCCATGCCGCCAGGCGGCTGTTCTCGGGGCCGTCGACGATATCGGCCACGTCGGTGATGCGGATCGGCGCGCCGTTCTGGTAGGCGATGATGATCTGCCGGTACTCGTCGGCCGACTTGAGCTGGTCGTTGGCGTCAATGGTGGAGGCACGCGCCGGCCCGTCGAAGCTGCCCTTGGCGCCATTGACGTTGGCCGCGCCGATGGCGGTGCGCAGGTCGTCGATCGACAGGCCCAGCGACGCCAGCGCGGCCGGGTTGGCCTGGATGCGCACGGCCGGCCGCTGGCCGCCGCTGATGGTCACCAGGCCCACGCCCTGGATCTGCGAGATCTTCTGCGCCACGCGCGTGTCGACCATGTCCTGCAGCCTGGGCAGCGGCATGGTGTCCGAGGTCATGGCAATGGTCATGATCGACGCGTCGGCCGGATTGACCTTGCTGTAGACCGGCGGCATCGGCAGGTCGGCCGGCAGCAGGTTGCCGCCGGCATTGATGGCGGCCTGCACTTCCTGCTCGGCCACGTCGAGCGAGAGCGACAGCTCGAACTGCAGCGTGATCACCGATGCGCCGCCCGACGATGACGACGACATCTGCTTGAGCCCCGGCATCTGGCCGAACTGCCGCTCCAGCGGCGCCGTGATCGACGAGGTCATCACATCGGGGCTCGCGCCCGGGTAGAGCGTGGTGACCTGGATGGTCGGGTAGTCCACCTCGGGCAGCGCGGACAGCGGCAGCAGGCGGTAGGCCACCAGCCCGGAAAGCAGGATGGCCAGCATCAGCAGCGCCGTGGCGACCGGGCGCTCGATGAAGAGGCGTGACGGGTTCATGCGCGATCCTTACTGCTGCTGGCCGCGTGCGCCCGGCGCGCTGGCGCCGGCTTCGCGATGGCGGCGCGGTTCGCCGGCCGCGCCCGAAGCAGTTGCGGCGCTGGCGTCGGCGTGCGCGCCGCTGGCACCGCCGTCCCGGTTGCGCCGGCCGCGCCCGCGCGGCTGGCTGGCCGGCACCAGCGCGGCGGCGCGCGCTGCCGGATCGACGGCTTCGACGGTCATGCCTTCCTTGAGCCGGTCGGCGCCGTCCACCACCACGCGCTGGCCGGGCTCCAGGCCCTTGAGCACCGCGTTGCGGCTGCCGTCGCCCGGGCCGAGCGTGACCACCTGCACCTTGACCTTGCTGGCCTCGTCCACGGTGTAGACAAAGGTGCCCTGCTGGCCGCGCTGGATCGCGGCCACCGGGATCACGGTGGCGTCCCTGAGCGTATCGACGCGCGTGCGCACGTTGACGAACTGGTTGGGGAACAGCATGCCGTCTTCATTGGGGAAGACCGCCTTGAGCTTGACCGTGCCGGTGGTGGTGTCGATCTGGTTGTCGGTGGTCAGCAGCGTGCCTTCGCCCAGCTGGTTGCGCACCTGGCGGTCCCAGGCCTGTACCGGCAGCTTCTCGCCGGCATTGAGCTTTTTCAGCACCGAGGGCAGGTTGTCCTCGGGGATGGTGTACATCACGGCGATGGGCTGGATCTGCGTGATCAGCGCGATGCCGTTGGTGTCGCTGGTATTGACGATATTGCCCGGGTCCACCTGGCGCAGGCCGATGCGGCCCGACACCGGCGCCACGATCCTGGTGTAGCCCAGCTGCAGGCGCGCGTTGGCGACATTGCCCTGGTCGGTCTTGACCACGCCCTCGTACTGGCGCACCAGCGCGTCCTGGGTATCGACCTGCTGCTTGGAGATCGAGTCCTGGCCCAGCAGGGTGCGGTAGCGCTGCTGGTCCAGCCTGGCGTTCTGCAGCAGCGCCTGGTCGCGCGCCAGCTGGCCCACGGCCTGGTCCAGCGCCGCCTGGAACGGGCGCGGGTCGATCTCGGCCAGCACGTCGCCGGCCCTGACCATCTGGCCTTCCTTGAACAGCACCTTCAGCAGCGGGCCCGAGACTTGCACGCGGACGGTGACATTGGACACGGGGGTGACATTGCCCAGGCCGTTGAGCACCACGTCCATGTCGCGCCTGGCCACGGTGGCGACCACCACGGGCGAGCGCGGCATGCCGGCGCCGCCAGGGCCACCGCGGGCACCCGGGCCGCTGGCGCCACGCTGCGCGCTGGCTGTCCCGGCCGCGCCGGCGGGCGCCTGGTTACGGTGGGCGTGCCAGTACCAGGCGCCCCCGGCGAGCAGCAGCACCAGCACGCCGGCGATCAGCGGGCGCCCGCCGGTGCGCCGCGGCGGGGTGCCCTCGGGCGGACGCGAAGACGGGGTCGGGGAGGGAGTAGGTTGGCCTTGGTCGGGGTTGGACATGTCCGCAAATCCTGGGGGCGGCGCGCGCGGCGCGCCGGCAGTGTTCGGTCTGGCAAGTGACGATGCATGCAGTATGCCGCAACGCCAGATGCGCCGGCCGCGTCGCGTGGGAGGGCACGCCGCGGGCTGGCCGGCAGGCCGGAAAGTGCCGTGTGGCGCGCAATGCCGCGGCGCCGGTGGCAGGTCATGCCGCAAGGATAATGTGCTGGCCCGGGCGCCCGTGTTTCATGGCCCGGGGCTTTTATTACAGCGGATTACCAGCGCCCCGGGTGTAACCTCCGGAAACAAAACCGCCCGGCCAAACCGGCATGTGTGGCGCCGGGGCTGACTATCATGTGCCTATGCGAACGAACCAGCCTACCCAGATCCTCGTCGTCGACGACGATCCCGAACTTCGCGACCTGCTGCGCGAATACCTGAGCCAGCAGGGTTTTGCGGTCTCGGTGATGCATGACGGCGACGGCCTGCAGGCCCGCCTGGAGCGCGAACGGCCGGCGCTGATCGTGCTGGACCTGATGATGCCCAAGGTCGACGGCCTGACCGCGCTGCGCAACCTGCGCGCCAGGAACGACGATATCCCGGTGATCCTGCTGACCGCCCGCAGCGACGAGATCGACCGCATCGTCGGCCTGGAGATCGGCGCCGACGACTACCTCGGCAAACCGTTCTCGCCGCGCGAGCTGCTGGCGCGCATCAATGCCGTGCTGCGCCGCAAGCTGGCGCGCCCGGCGGCGGCGCCCGAAGACCGAGAGTCGGTCGCCTTCGGCCCGTTCCGCGTCAGTTTCCGCCAGCGCATGCTGACCCGCGCCGGCCAGGCGCTGTCGATCAGCGATACCGAGTTCGCGCTGCTCAAGCTGCTGCTGATGCATCCGCTGGAAGTACTGTCGCGCGAGCGCATCGTCGAGCTGATGTACGGCAGCGCCAGCGGCATCAGCGACCGCGGCATCGACGTGCAGATCTGGCGCCTGCGCCGGCTGCTGGATGAGGACGCGCAGCGCCCGCGCTATATCCAGACCGTGCGCGGGCGCGGCTATACCTTCGTGCCCGACGAAGCGGAAGAGATTCCCGCGGGCCTCCCCGAATAACGGCCGCCACCGCCACGCGCTGGCGCCGCTGGCGGATCAGCCACAAGACCTGTCTTCCGATGAAGTTGCGACGTATCGATACCCTGTTCGGCCGCATTGCGCTGCTGATTGCGGCCGTGCTGGTGATCAGTCATTTCTCCTGGCTGGCCATCCTGCGCATGGACCGCCGCCAGCAGCAGGTGGACTATTCGGTGGAGCAGATGCTGTTCCAGCTCGACAGCATCGAGCGCGCCCTGGATGCGCGCCCGCCGGGCAGGCTGCCCAGCCTGGTGGAGACCGCCGGCACCAGCGCTGCCGACGAGCACGCCACCGCACCCAAGGGCGGGCGCTCGCGCCGGCTGGTGGAGCAGTTCGTCAGACGGCTGCCGCAAGGCACCGAGATCCGCCTGGAGGATGAGACCACGCCGCGCATCTGGATCAAGCTGCCCAGCCGCGCCGACTGGATCGCCATGCCGATCCTGTGGGTCCACAACCCGCCGCCCGACAACCGGCTGGTGCCCGGCGTGATGCTGGTGGTGGGCGTGGCCATTGTCTTTGCCGTGCTGATCGCCTGGCAGATCCAGCGCCCGGTGCGCGACATGGCCAACGCGGCCGAGCAGCTGTCGCGCCAGCACGCCGTGGCGCCGCTGCGCGAGCGCGGCCCGCATGAGCTGCGCCAGCTGATCGAGCGCTTCAACCGCATGGTGGGCGACCTGGCGCGCATCGAACAGGAGCGCAACACCATGCTGGCCGGCATCGCCCACGACCTGAAGACGCCGCTGGCGCGGCTGCGGCTGCGCGCCGAGATGCTGGCCGATCCCAAGGCCGCAGCGGGGGTCACGCGCGATGTCGATTCCATGGCGGCCATCGTCGAACAGTTTTTGAGTTTTGCCCAGACCAGCGAGCCGACCGCGCGGCCGGTGCCGGTGGACCGGCGCGTCAACGAGCTGGCCGCATCGCTGGCCGAGCAGGAGCGCCAGGTGGTGCTGTCGCTGGGCGCGGGCGAGGGCTTCCGCATGATTGCCACGCAGCTGGACCGCATCGTCGGCAACCTGGTCGACAACGCCTATGCCTACGGCAAGCCGCCGGTGTGCATTGCGACCTCGCGCACGCCTGAGGGCTACCTGCTGGTGGTGGAGGACCAGGGCACGGGCATTCCCGACGGCGACAAGGATCGCGCCACGCTGCCCTTTGTGCGGCTGGACCCGGCGCGCGGCGGCAATGCGCATTCCGGGCTGGGGCTGGCGATCGTGGACCGGCTGGTGCGCCAGGCCGGGGGGAAGCTGAACCTGGTGAATGCCGATGGTGGCGGGTTCAGGGTCGAGATGCTGTTCGGTGCAGCCGCGGTGTGATGACCGCTTGTTTGCTCCCCTCTCCCGCTTGCGGGAGAGGGGCAGGGGGTGAGGGTAGGCGGTGGCATACCGACGGCTTTGACTTCGTTGTCACGCCGGCCCTCACCCCAACCCTCTCCCGCAAGCGGGAGAGGGAGCAAACCGCCGGCAAGCTGATGCTGTCTGCCGTTGCGCTTGCCAGGGATTTGCACGCCCCTCAAACCTTCTTCTTCTCGCCAATCCTGCTTTCCTTCCCGGCCAGCAGCTTGGCAATATTCTGCCGGTGCCGCGCAATCAGCAGCACGCTGATCACGAAGATCGCTCCCGTCATCACATCCACGCCGTTCATCAGCACATGGAAGACCGGCGCGAAGATCGCCGCCACCAGCGCCGCCAGCGACGAGTAGCGGAAGAAGAACGCGATGATCAGCCAGGTGGCCAGCGTGCCCAGGCCCAGGATCGGGTCGATGGCCAGCAGGATGCCGGCCGCGGTGGCCACGCCCTTGCCGCCGGCAAAGCGGTGGTACACCGGGAACAGGTGCCCCAGGAAGACCGCCAGCGCCACCATGGCCAGGCCGGTTTCGTTCAGCCCGTAGGCCGGCCCGAAGCGCGCGGCCAGCCACACCGCCAGCCAGCCCTTCAGGGCATCGCCGATCAGTGTCAGGATCGCGGCCTTCTTGTTGCCGGTGCGCAGCACGTTGGTGGCGCCGGGATTGCCGGAGCCGTAGGAGTGCGGGTCCGGCAGGCCCATCAGCTTGCTGACGACCACAGCGAAGGAAACGGAGCCGATCAGGTAGGCGGCGAGGGCGAAAAGCAGATTGGCCATGTGCAGTGGGGTGTTTTCAGGCTGGCGCGATTGTAGCGCGGCAGGGGCCTCGCTACGTCCGTGACTTCCCGGATTGGCATGGAGGCTGCTCTCGATATCGCCGCCGGAAACTCAGTCAGGCAGTGCGCACTGCACCGGCTGGGCGTCTACCAGCCCCGGCAGCAGCTTCGGGTCCAGGCTGACCAGGTAGCCGCGCCGCCCGCCGTTGATATAGATGCGCGCCAGTTCCAGCACGGTTGCTTCCACATAGACCGGCATGCGCTTGCGCGTGCCGAAGGGCGAGGTGCCGCCCACCATGTAGCCGCTGTGGCGCTGGGCCACGTCGGGCTTGCACGGCTGCACGCTCTTGCGCCCGGTCTGGCGCGCCAGGTTCTTGGTCGAGACCGAGCAGTCGCCGTGCATCAGCACTACCAGCGGCTGCGCGCGCTCGTCTTCCATGATCAGCGTCTTGATGACATCGTGTTCGGGCACGCCCAGCTGGCGCGCCGATTCACCGGTGCCGCCGTGCTCGACATAGTCATACGGATGCTCGCCGAAGGCGACGCCGTGCTTGCGCAGGTACTGCGTGGCGGGGGTTTCGGAAACGTGCCTGGTCTTGCTCATGACAGTGGAGGGTGCCCGCCCGCTCAGCCGCGCGGATGATGCTGCTGATGCAGCTCGCGCAGGCGTTCGCGGGCGACGTGCGTATAGATCTGGGTGGTGGAGATATCGGCGTGGCCCAGCAGCAGCTGCACCACGCGCAGGTCGGCGCCGTGGTTCAGCAGGTGCGTGGCAAAGGCGTGCCGCAGCGTGTGCGGCGACAGCGGCGCATGCACGCCGGCATCGCGCGCATGGCGCTTGATCAGGTGCCAGAACGCCTGCCGCGTCATGCCGTCGCCGCGCTGGGTGACAAAGAGCGCATCGCAGGCGCGCCCGGCCAGCAGCGCGGGGCGCGCGCTGGCCAGGTAGCGGCGCAGCCAGTCGCCGGCCTGCTGGCCGAACGGCACCAGGCGCTCCTTGTCGCCCTTGCCGCCGACCACGCGCGCCACGCCTTCGTTCAGGCCGATCTCGACGGTCTTCATCTGCGTCAGCTCCGACACGCGCAGCCCGCTGGCGTACATCAGTTCAAGCATGGTGCGGTCGCGCAGCCCGAGCGGCGTGTCAGTGTCGGGCGCTTCGAGCAGCGCGTCGACCTGGGCCTCGGTCAGGGTCTTGGGGTAGCGCGGCGGCTGCTTGGCCGGACGCAGCAGCAGGCAGGGATCGGTCTGGATCAGGTGTTCGCGCAGCGCCCACTGGTAGAAGCGGCGAAATACCGCCAGGCGCCGGTTGGCCGACGAGGCGCGGGATTGCGGGTGGCGCGCGCTGAAGTAGGCCGACAGCGCGCCGTCGTCCGCGCCCGGCAGCTCGCCGAGGTGTTCGTGCTGCAGCCAGCGCGCCAGCAGCGTCAGGTCGCGCCGGTAGGCGTCGATGGTGTTGCGCGAGAGGCCGTCCTCCAGCCACAGCGCGTCGCAGAAGCGGCTGACCAGCGCCACGTCGGCATCGCTCGCGGCGGCGATCTCGGGTGCCTGTGCGGCGCCGCTCATATCAGCATGGCGCCCTCATGACGCAGCAGCCAGCGTTTGACGTCGAGGTAGAAGCCGTCTTCGGCATGGTGCGAGAAGCCGCCGATGCCGCGCGCCGAGACCACGCGATGGCAGGGGATCACGATCGGGAAGGGGTTCTGCCCGCAGGCCTGGCCGACCGCGCGCGGCATTGCGCCGATGGCGTCGGCGATGGTGCCATAGGTGGTCACCGCGCCGCGCGGCACCGCGCTGATGGCCTGCCACACGCGCTGCTGGAAATCGCTGCCGGCCGGGGCCAGCGGCAGGTCGAAGGTGGCGTCCGGATTGGCGTAGTAAGCCTCCAGCTGCGCCGCGAGCTGTTGCGTCAGCGCATCCGCCGGGGCGCGTGCCTCGACGTGCTCGGGAAGGTACACGATGGCCCGGATGCGCGCGCTGTCCGTACGCACCCCGATCTTGCCGAACGGGGCGGGGAGGATGGCGTCATAGGTGGCGGGCATGGCGGTCAGGCTGGGGCGAATGCTGGATTTTAGTGCTTTTTGATGGGGGCAAGAAAAAAGGCCGCCTGGGTGGCGGCCTTTGGGCAATCCTGCTGTCGCGTTGGCGCTTGGAGCAGGCTCCCCTCTCTCGCCTGCGGGAGAGGGGTGGGGGTGAGGGCGGGCGCCGGCCGGAGCTATGAGACCCTCAAAAACCGAAGGCTCCGCTTGATATGGCGCCCAGCTAAACCACCCCTCACCCCGGCCCTCTCCCCATGAGGGGAGAGGGAGAACACCTTGCTTTGGCAAGCTCGGGCGGCTTGGGAGCACTCAAACCGCTCTTTCTGCCGGGGGCTTTTACTGCTCCAGCTTGATGTTCTGCACCTTCACAAGATTCTTCATCTTGTCGAATTCCTTCTTGATTTCCGCCGCATGCTGCGCCGGCGTGTTGCCCGACGGCTCGGCGCCGGCGGTGCGCAGGCGCTGCTGGAAGTCCTTGTCCTGCAGGGCCTTGACGGCGGCTTCGTTGAGCTTCCTGATGACGTCGTCAGGCGTGCCGGCCGGTGCCACCAGGCCGTACCAGGCCGGGTCGTTCGGCTCCTTCAGGCCCATTTCGCCAAAGGTCGGCACGTTCGGCATCGATTCCAGGCGCTTGTTCCAGGCCACCACGATCGGACGCAGCTTGCCGGCCTTGATGTAGGGAATCGACGAGGGCAGGTTGTCCACCATGATCGGCACCTGGCCGGCCAGCACGTCGTTCAGTGCCGGGCCCGCGCCGCGGTAGGGGATATGGACCATGAAGGTCTTGGTCGAGACCTTGAACTGCTCGCCCAGCATGTGGCCGAAGCCGCAGGTGCCCGACGAGGCGTAGGAATACTTGCCCGGGTTGGCCTTCAGCACGGCCAGGAACTCCTTGTAGTCCTTGGCCGGGAAGTTCGGGTTCACAGCGATCACGTTGGCCACGTTGGCCAGGTTGGTGATGGGCTTGAAGTCCTTGATCGGGTCGTATGACAGCTTGGGGTTGCAGGCCGGGTTCACGGCCATGGTCGAGACCGTGGAGATGCCAATGGTGTAGCCGTCCGGCGCGGACTTGGCGATCGCGTCCGCGCCGATCGAACCGCCCCCGCCGGCGCGGTTTTCCACCACCACCGGCTGGCCCAGGATGCGGCTCATCTGGTCCGCCGCGCCGCGGCCGACGATGTCGGTGGTGCCGCCGGGTGCAAACGGAATGATCAGCCGGATCGGCTTGGTGGGGTAGCTCTGGGCTTGCGCCGCGGTGGCGGCGGCCGCCAGGGCCAGGGTCAGTGCGAGTTTGCCAGCTTGCATGAGATCATGTCTCCCGTCAGAAATCCGGGCAGGGTGCCACCCGGAAGCAGAAAACCGCCGCAGTGCCACAGGTGGGGCCGTGCGTCGGCAGCGTAATCTGTATCAACCGCCCAGCAGCCCGCGCTTGACGTCGGCGTCGACTGGGCGCTCGCCCAGGAACACCCGCAGCACGGCCTGGTAGAAGTCTTCGCCGGGAATCGGCCGGCCGCGCGGCGTGCCATTGATGGCGACGACGGTGCCCGTCTGCGGGGAGAAATCCAGGTTGATCACGTCGCCCTTGTGCGCGGTGCCAACCTCGCCCAGGGTGCGCTCGAACTGCACCAGCCGCGCCGACAGCTCCTGCACCTGAGACTCGCTGTGGTTGTTGCGAATGCCCTGGCGGATGGCGCGCATGACGGCCGGCGGCTCGGTCTCGCGCAGCATGCGCAACTGTAGCCGCTTGGCCCCCGGCGTGCCCAGCACCACGGCCGCATTGCGGGCTTTTTCCTGCAGGTACAGCGCGGCCACGTAGCCCTTGGCCAGGAAGCCCGCGCGCAGGGCGGTGCCGTTGAGCAGCAATGCCTTGCCGCCCACGCGCGCCGCATCGTCAAAACGGATCCCTTCGATTTCCACCGATCGCGCCGGCTCGGGCACGGCGCCCGCGCCCGTGGCGGCGCAGAGCGCGACCAGCACGGCGGCCAGGCGCAGACAACGGCCCGGGTGCAGACCAGGGCGAAGGGCGGGGCGGAGGAGGGTGTCCGGGCGCGTTGGCGCGGACCGGGTGTGGGACAACATGGCGGCAGGCGTACAACTTGGCATGCCATGCTGGCCCAAATCTGGAAAAATACCTATCCGTATCTGCCCTAGCCTGCACATTCCGGTTTTCCTGCCGTTATCTTTCCCCGCCGCCGCTTGTTGCGCGGCGGCGAGCAGGGCAGCTGCCGCGCCATGCCATCGCCTTCACAACAACGATAAATGTCTTCTGCCCTCCTGCTGGTCCCGGACTTCAGCCTGATCCTCATTGGCTGGCTGCTGGTGCGCTATTCCCCCTTCGACCGCGCCTTCTGGGGCGGCGTGGAACGCCTGGTCTATTTCGTACTGTTCCCGGCGCTGTTGCTGCAGTCGACCAATACCGCGGTGCTGGATTTCTCCTCGACCTCGGCCATGCTGGGGCTGGCGCTGCTGGTGATGGTCACCGGCATGGCCGGCGGCTATCTCGTCAAATGGGTCTTGCGGCCAGACGCGCTGAGCTTTGCCTCGGGCCTGCAGACCGCATTCCGCTTCAATTCTTACATCGGCCTGGCGCTGGCCTCGCGCCTGGGCGGCTCCGAGGGGCTGGCGCTGATGGCGGTGATCGTCGGCTGCACGGTGCCGCTGTGCAACGTGGCGGCAGTGTGGGCACTGGCGCGGCACGGCCAGACCGCGCTGTGGAGGGAACTGGCACGCAACCCGCTGATCCTGGCCACCGCCGGCGGCCTCGCCACCAACCTGCTGGGGCTGCACGCGCCCGAGGTGCTGGGGATGACGCTGAACCGGCTCGGCTCGGCCTCGACCGCGCTGGGGCTGATGACAGTGGGTGCCGGGCTGCAGATGAGCGGCGCCACCGGCACCGCCGGGCCGGTGGCCTGGTGGACCGGGGTCAAGCTGCTGGCGATGCCGTGCGTGGCCTGGCTGGTCGGACGGCACCTGCCGCTGACCGCGCTGCAGTACCAGATCGTGGTGTTGTATGCCTCGCTGCCCACCGCGTCCAGCGCCTATATCCTGGCGGTGCGCATGGGCGGCAACGGGCCGATGGTGGCGGCGACGATTTCGCTGATGACGGTGGCGGCGATCGTGACCACGCCGCTGTGGCTGGCGCTGGTCAGCTGATCTGCGGCGGCGTCTCGCCCTGGGCCAGGGCCCAGTCGATATGCTCGCGCACCAGCGGCGAGGCCGCCTCGCGCCGCGCCAGCAGGGCCACGCGGATGCGCGCGGCCAGTGCCTCGTCTTGCGCGCGCGTGCCCGACAAGGCCGCGCGCAGGCTGTTGCCCAGTCCCACCGCCAGGTTGCGCAGCCAGCGCTCGTGGCCGATGCGGCGGATCGGGCTGCCTTCGAGCCGCTGGTTGAATTCCGCTTCGGTCCACTGGAACAGCGCCACCATGTCGGGGGCGTCCAGCCCATTGCGCACGTCGAAGTCCGGCACCGTGGCCACGTGCGCGAACTTGTTCCACGGGCAGGCCAGCTGGCAATCGTCGCAGCCGTAGACGCGGTTGCCCATGGGCGCGCGGAACTCGACCGGGATCGGGCCCTTGTGCTCGATGGTGAGGTATGAGATGCAGCGGCGCGCATCCAGGCGGTAGGGCGCGATGATGGCGCGCGTGGGACAGATGTCGATGCAGCGGTGGCAGTTGCCGCAGTGGCCGGACTCGGGCGGGTCGGCCGGCAGCGGGATGTCGACCAGGATCTCGCCCAGGAAGAACATCGAGCCGCCGTCGCGGTCCAGCAGCAGCGTATGCTTGCCGCGCCAGCCGAGTCCGCCCTGGCTGGCCAGCGCCACTTCCATGACGGGTGCGGAATCGGTAAAGACGCGGTAGCCGAATTTTCCGATTTCGGCCTCGATCCGGCTGGCCAGTTGCTGGAGACGGCTGCGCAGGACCTTGTGATAGTCGCGGCCGCGCGCGTACAGCGACACCACCGCGGTGGCCGGATCGTCCAGCCGCGCCAGCTCGTGGCGGCGCCAGCCGGGGGCGCCGGCCTGGGCGCCGGCGGTCGGAATGTACGGCATGCGAGCCACGACCGCGCGCACCGTACCGGGCACGAGTTCGGCCGGGCGGGCGCGCCGCAGACCGTGGTTCGCCATATAATCCATGTCGCCGTGGCAGCCCTGCGCCAGCCACGCCATCAGCCCGGGCTCGGCATGGCTGAGGTCGACATCCGCGATGCGCACCGAGGCAAAGCCCAGCTCCGCGCCCCATGCGCGGATCGACGCGGCCAGCGCCGCAAGTTCCCCGGGGCCCGCGGCCCGATGGCCGGTGGTGTCCGAAACTGAAACGGAGGCGGGCGGCACATCTGCCTGCCCTGAGGCGACTCGGTCGATCATTCCTGAATTGTACGCAATGCCATTGCTCGAAGAACGCACCCTGACGCTGCCCGACGAAGCCGCCACCGCGCGCCTGGGCGCCGCGCTGGCCGCCGCCGTGCAGGCCATGCCGCCGCGCACGGTGCATGTGCAGTTGTCCGGCGACCTGGGAGCAGGCAAGACCACGCTGACGCGCGCGATCCTGCGCGCGCTGGGCCATGCCGGCAAGGTCCGCAGCCCGACCTACACGCTGTGCGAGCCCTACGAGGTGGCCCGCGCCGACGGCTCGCCGCTGACTGTCTACCACTTCGACCTGTACCGCTTTGCCGATCCCGAAGAGTGGATCGACGCGGGTTTTCGCGACTGTTTCGCCGAACCGGCCTTCAACCTGGTCGAATGGCCGGAAAAGGCTGGCCGCCTGCTCGGGGAACCGGATCTCCATGTGTTGCTCCAATCGGACATGGCCGGGGCCGATGACGCCGGCGAGCGGCGGATCGCGATATTGCGCGCCTATACTCCCACTGGACTTACCTTGCTGAACGCATGCTGATCAAGCGACTTGCCACCGACCGCCCCGATAGCCCCGACGGCCTGCTGCAGGCGCGCCGCAAATGGATGGCGCAGGCACTGAAGCTCGGCGCGGGCACGGCCGTGCTGACCCTTGCCGGCCCGCAGATCGCGTTCGGCGCCGGCATCGTCGCGGTGCGCGTGTGGCCCGCCGAGGACTACACCCGCGTCACCATCGAATCCGATTCCCCGCTGGCCGCGGTGCACCAGATGATCCGCGACCCCGACCGGCTGGTGGTGGACATCGACGGCCTGGACCTGTCGCCCACGCTGCGCGAGCTGGTGGCCAAGATCACCCCGAACGACCCGTATATCCAGACCGTGCGCGTGGGCCAGAACCGGCCGCGCGTGGTCCGCATGGTGTTCGACCTGAAGGAAAACGTGGCGCCGCAGGTGTTCACGCTGGCGCCTATCGGCAGCTACCGCAACCGGCTGGTGTTCGACCTGTACCCGGTCAACCCGCCCGATCCGCTGTGGAAGCTGGTGCGCGACACCGAGGAAAAGCAGCGCCGCTTTGCCACCTCGGACCCCGCGCCGGGCAGCGAAGGCATCGCCGGCGCCCCGGCCGGGGCCGAGGAAGACGCGATCGGTGCGCTGGTGCGCCGCTTCGACGAGAAGGGTGACGTGCCGCCCACCACCGCACCGCTGCCGCCGCCGGTGGCCTCGGCCCGGCCCAGGCCATCCGTACCGCCGGTGCCGGCCCCGAGCGCCCCGGCGATGCCGCCGGTCGCACGCGACAATCCCACCGCCGAGCGCCCCTTCAAGATGCGCCGGCTGCTGACCGTGGCGATCGATCCCGGCCATGGCGGCGAAGACCCGGGCGCGATCGGCGCAGCGGGCTCGCGCGAGAAAGACGTGGTGCTGCAGATCGCGCACCGGCTGCGCGCCAAGATCGACGCCCAGCCCAATATGCGCGCGATGATGACGCGCGACGCCGACTTCTTCGTGCCGCTGAACGTGCGCGTGCAAAAGGCGCGCCGGGTGCAGGCCGACCTGTTCGTGTCGATCCATGCCGATGCCTTCCTGTCGCCCGAGGCGCGCGGCGCATCGGTGTTCGCGCTGTCCGAGCGCGGCGCGTCCAGCACCGCGGCGCGCTGGCTGGCCAACAAGGAAAATTCCGCCGACCTGATCGGCGGCGCCAATATGGGCAACAAGGACGCGCAGGTCGCGCGCGTGCTGCTGGACCTGTCCACCACCGCGCAGATCAACGACAGCCTGCAGGTCGGCAAGGCCGTGCTGGGCGAGATCGGCGGCATCAACAAGCTGCACAAGGGCAGTGTCGAGCAGGCCGGGTTTGCGGTGCTGAAGGCGCCGGATATTCCGTCGATCCTGATCGAGACAGCCTTCATCAGCAATCCGGAAGAGGAGCGCAAGCTCAACGACAACGCGCACCAGGAGCAGCTGGCCAATGCGATCCTGAAGGGGATCCGGTCGTACTTCGCGCGCAATCCGCCGCTGTCGAAGAATCCGTCGGTGTAAGTCTGGCAGGTATAAAAAAAACCGGGCATGCCCCTAATGCTGTTCAGTTAGCGACTGTCGTTCCCGCGCAGGCGGGAACCCAGTGACTTCATCCCCGAAGGGGGACGTGAAAGACGCTGGATTCCCGCCTGCGCGGGAATGACGGTAGGGCTTGAGACCTTAACTGAACGGCATTAGGGGCATGCCCCGGTTTTTTCATGCCTGCGTGATTCAGGCCCGCGCCGCGGCCTGGTCCTCCAGCAAGGCATCGCGGTTGGCATAGCGCGACGCGATCACCGAGCAAACGATCAGCTGCAGCTGGTGATAGACCATCAGCGGCAGCACCAGCAGGCCCAGTGCCGGATGGCCGGCAAACAGGATCTTGGCCATCGGGATGCCATTGGCCAGGCTCTTCTTCGAGCCGCAGAACACCGCGGTGATTTCATCCTCGACGGAAAAGCCCAGGCGGCGCGCGGTCAGCGTGGTAAAGCCGAGCACCACGAGCAGCAGCACCGCGGCGATCAGCATCACCGCGCCGATGGTCTGCCACTGGTACTGGTGCCACAGGCCTTCGGCGGTAGCGTCACAGAACGACGAATAGACGATCAGCACGATCACGCCGCGGTCGATCTTGTTGGTGATGTGCTTCTTCCTTGCCAGCCAGCTGCCGATCAGCGGACGCAGCAACTGCCCCAGCGCGAACGGCAGCAGCAGTTGCAGCGCCACGCCGGTGAGGGCCTTGCCCAGCGGCATCGATGCGCCGCTGGCGCTGATCACCAGCCCCATCAGCAGTGGCGTCACCAGCATCCCGATCAGGCCCGAGATGGTGGCGTTGAAGATTGCACCGGAGACATTGCCGCGCGCCATCGAGGTCATCGCCACCGACGACGACACCGTCGATGGCAGCGCGCACAGGAAGAACACGCCCAGCAGCAGGTCGGGTGGCAGCGTATGGCGCAGTGACAGCATCAGCAGCGCGCCCACCATCGGGAACACCACGTAGGTGAAGGTCTGCACGAAGACGTGCAGGCGCCAGTGTTTGGCGCCCGCCACCAGCCTGTCGCGCGACAGCGCCGCGCCATGCAGGAAGAACACCAGCGCCACGCCGAAACTGGTCACTACGCCCAGGTGCAGCGGGCCTTTGCCGGTGCCGATTTCAGGGGCGACCAGCGCGACGGCAATGGCCGTCAGCATGACCAGGACAAAGCCGTCGATCAGGTCATAGAGCTTCTTGAGGTTGCGGACAATACGAGACATGACTGCGGGTGGATCCTGCAAGGCTAGGGTTTTGCCTAGTATTGGACGATAGCCGGGTCTAGAATGCAAATTCATTTATCGAATCTATTTATCCAGTCGTTGCATGAATTACACACTGCGCCAGCTGCGCGTCTTCCTGGCCGTCGCCAATAGCGGCGGCTTCAGCCGGGCTGCGGATGTGGTCGGCCTGACCCAGCCCGCGGTCAGCCGCGGTGTAGCTGAGCTGGAAGAAGCACTTGGCGTGCGCCTGCTGGACCGCACCACGCGCGAGGTGGTGCTGACCGAGGCCGGCCATGCACTGGCCCCGGCGCTGGAGCGCCTGCTTGGCCAGCTTGACGACACCCTCGAGGAAACGCGGCAGCTTGGTGAGCGCTATCGAGGTCGTGTCGTGATAGCCGGAGCCCCGACCATCTCGGCCCGGCTGATGCCGCTGTACGTGGCCGCCTGCGCCGCCCAGTACCCGGAGATCCGACTGACCGTGCGCGACAACGTCCAGGCCGACGGCCTGGAGCAGGTGCGCGCCGGCGCGGTGGACTTTGGCGTGCTGATCGATCCGCTGGTGCGCGACGGCCTGCTGGTGGAGCCGGTGGCGACCGATCCGTTCTGCTTTGTGTGCCGGCGCGACCATCCGCTGGCACAGTCCACGTCGGTGCCATGGGCGGCGCTGCATGGCATGCGGCTGGTGCTGCTGGACTTTGCCTCGGGCAGCCGGCCGCTGATCGACCGCGTGCTCGGCCGCCATGGCGTGGTGCCGCAGGTGGTGCAGGAGCTGGGCCATTCGGCCAGCGTGTTCGGCATGGTCGAGGCCGGCATCGGCGCCTCGGTGCTGCCGTCGTTTTCGCTGCCGCTGCCGGCGGCGTCGCCGCTGGTATGGCGCCCGCTGGTGCCGCGCGAGGAGCGCAGCATCGTCATGGTCCGGCGCGAGGACCGCTCACTGTCGCCGGCCGCGGCGGCGGTGTGGGAGCTGGTGCGCCGCCTGACCGTGCGGGCCGAGGCGCCCGCACTGGGCGCCGCGGCCTGATCCGGTCACATCGGCCGGTCTGGCGCGCCCACAACATCACTCAGAGCCACCTTGTGCTGCTGCCCGGCTGAGCGGGCAGTGCCAGTCAATTACTTCGGCTGCATCCGGATCGCGCCGTCCAGGCGGATCACCTCGCCGTTGAGCATGGTGTTCTCGATGATCGCACGCGCCAGCTTGGCGTACTCCGCGGGGCGCCCCAGCCGCGGCGGGAACGGCACCATTTTGCCGAGCGCGTCCTGCACTTCCTGCGGCATGCCCAGCAGCATCGGCGTCTCGAAGATGCCCGGGGCGATGGTCATGCAGCGCACGCCGTCGCGCGACAGGTCGCGCGCGATCGCCAGCGTCATCGCCACCACGCCGCCCTTGGATGCGGCGTAGGCCGCCTGGCCGATCTGGCCGTCAAAGGCCGCCACCGACGCGGTATTGATGATCACGCCGCGCTCGCCTTCGCTGTCGGGGGTGTTCTGCACCATGGCCGCGGCGGCCAGGCGGATCATGTTGAAGGTGCCGACCAGGTTGATGCGGATGGTCTTGTCGAAGGCGTCCAGCGGGTGCGGGCCGTTCTTGCCGACGGTCTTGTTGGCGGAGGCGATGCCGGCGCAGTTGACGATGCCGGAGAGGCGGCCCAGGGCCTGGGCCGCCGCTACCACGGCCTGGCCGTCGGCTTCGGAGGTGACATCGCAGCGGACGAACTGGCCGCCCAGTTCAGTCGCCAATGCCTGGCCGGTGGACTCGTTCAGGTCGGCGATCACGACCTTGGCGCCGGCTTCGGCCAGCATGCGGGCGGTGCCCGCGCCCAGCCCGGAGGCGCCGCCGGTGACGATGAATACGTTGCCCTGGATTTGCATTTGGGGTGTCTCCTTTGGGGTTTGTTGCCGTTTACGTAAACGTCAATTGGTTGGCGGTATTTTACGGGGTGGTGGGGGATGTGCAAGGGGGGGCTTCCTGCCGCCAGCAAAACACCCCACGTCCGCCAAACACGTCCCCCAAATAACAAAAGCGACCCAAAGGCCGCTTTCAGATTGCGTAGCAGAACAGGAAAAAATTACTTCAACGCCTCAAACACCCGCGCAGTAATCTCATCCACATTCCCCACCCCCAGGATCTTCCGATACTTGGGCGGCGCCACCTTGGCCGAAGCATCGCCCTTGGCAGCCCAGTCGGAGTAGTAATCCACCAGCGGACGGGTCTGCTGCGAGTAGACATCGAGACGCTTCTTGACGGTCTCTTCCTTGTCATCGTCGCGCTGGATCAGCGCCTCGCCGGTCACGTCGTCCACGCCCTCGGCCTTGGGCGGGTTGTACTGGACGTGGTAGGTGCGGCCCGAGGCCACGTGCACGCGGCGGCCGCTCATGCGTTCGATGATGGCGTCGAACGGCACGTCGATTTCCAGCACGTAGTCGATTGCCACGCCCGCTTCCTTCATCGCCTCGGCCTGCGGAATGGTGCGCGGGAAGCCGTCGAACAGGTAGCCGTTCTTGCAGTCGTCTTGCTTCAGGCGGTCTTTTACCAGGCCGATGATGATGTCGTCCGACACCAGTCCGCCCGCGTCCATGACTTTCTTGGCTTCCACTCCCAGCGGGGTGCCAGCCTTCACCGCGGCGCGCAGCATGTCGCCCGTGGAGATTTGCGGAATGCCGAACTGCTCGCAGATGAACTTGGCTTGCGTGCCTTTGCCGGCGCCAGGCGCGCCCAACAGGATCAAACGCATTTACGGGTCCTCAGAGTTTTCAATCTGGTATGGCGGGAGATCAGAAGGAGGGTAACGCCGTAACTTGACGCAGGACTTACTGCGGTCCTGTCGCGTTCTGACTGCGTTCAGCGCGGGCGCTGCTCACGCGTGCCCACGCGTACGGCCGGTGGCGGCTGCCAGGGGGATGGCGGCGCGGCGACCGGACGGGCTCTATCTTTATCTCCCCACCGAGCCTTGGCCGGCGGCACGATTGCTCGCGCCAGCCGGGCGGCTCTGTATCGGCATGCATTATGCCATGAGGCGGCGCGAAATCGGCCTGAAATCCGCCCCCCGGTTCAGGTTGCAGCAGTATGAACCTGAGCGGGCAGGCGCCCGCGCGGGGATTTTTTCAGGGGCCTTCCTGGGCCATCGACTGCGCCCACAGCGCGCGCACCCGTTCCAGGTCGGCCGGGGTGTCGACGCCGGGGGCCGGCGCGGCGCTGGTCTGCAGCACTGCAATGCGCTCGCCATGCCACATGGCGCGCAGTTGCTCGAGCGCCTCGGTCTGCTCCAGCGGCGCCGCCGCCAGGGTCGGGAAACGCCGCAGGAAACCGGCGCGATAGGCGTACAGGCCGATATGGCGCAGCACCGGCATGCCGGGCAGCGGCACCTGGGCCAGCGCCGCGGGCACGGCCGGCACGCCCGACCAGGCATCGCGCGCCCAGGGGATCGGCGCGCGCGAGAAATACAGCGCGCGGCCGGCGGCGTCGCACACCACCTTGACCACGTTGGGATTGAAGACGTCGGCGATGTCCTGCAGCGGGTGCGCCGCGGTGGCGATGGCGCAGTCGGCATGGTGCGCCAGGTGCAGCGCCACCTCGTCGATCAGCGACGGCTCGATCAGCGGTTCGTCGCCCTGCACGTTGACCACGATGGCGTCGTCGGCCAGGTCCAGCCGGGCCGCCACTTCGGACAGACGATCGGTGCCGGAAGGGTGGTCGGCGCGGGTCAGCACGGCTTCGATGCCATGCGCGGTGCAGGCCTGCGCCACGGCAGGCGCATCGGTGGCGACCACGGTGCGCTGCGCCGACGACGCATGCGCGCGTTCGGCCACGCGCACGATCATCGGGCGTCCGCCGATATCGGCCAGGGGCTTGTCAGGCAGGCGCGTCGAAGCGAGCCGCGCGGGAATGACGACGGTGAACGCCGGGACAGTCATGGCGCGCTCAATTGCCGGCGGCGGGGGCGTCCGGATTGACCACGCGGCCCGGCACCGACTGGCGGGCCTCGTCGGCCAGCATCACGGGGATGCCGTCGCGGATCGGGTACGCCAGCTTGTCGGCGTGGCAGATCAGCTCCTGCGCGGCGCGGTCGTATTCCAGCTTGCCCTTGCACAGCGGGCAGACCAGGATTTCAAGCAGCCGGTTGTCCATCTCGGTGTTCCTTGTTGCGCCCGCCGGCGCCGGCGGTGGCGGCCGGCGCGGTCGGCGCGGGTTTGATTTGCGCCTGCACGGCGCGGCGGATTTTATCGATCAGGCCGGCGTCGATCACGGGCCTGGTGGGCACGACCCAGATGCGCGGATCGTCGAAGCGCTCGCATTTTACGGCATCCTTCTCGGTAATCAGGATCACGTCGGCATCGAGCGCGTCGGGATGATCGGCGAACGGGTCGGCGACAAAGTCATAGTGGTCCGGCAGCGGCAGCGTCTTAGGCGTCAGGCCCGCGCCGCGCAGGCTGGCGAAGAAGCGCTCGGGGTTGCCGATGCCGGCGGCGGCCAGCACGCGCCGGCCGGCAAAGGCGCCGACCGGCCGGGCCATGGTGGGATCGGCGAGCTGCCAGGCGTCATCCAGCTCCAGCCGCATGCCGTACACGCCGGGACGGTCGGGCGTGGCGCGGAAGTCGGGGTCGTTGATCAGGGTGGCGTCGCGCGGGCGCGAGAGCGGCTCGCGCAGCGGGCCGGCCGGCAGCAGCAGGCCGTTGCCGCCCATGCGCGAGTCGAACATCACGATCTCGAAGTCGCGCTGCAGCTTGTAGTGCTGCAGGCCGTCGTCGAGCAGCAGCACGTTGACGCCGGGGTGCGATACCAGCATGGCCTGCGCGCACAGCGCGCGGTCGGGGAAGACCCAGACCGGCACGTCGGTGGCGCGCGCGATCAGCAGCGGCTCGTCACCGACGTCGGACGCTTTCGAGGTCGGCTTCACCCGGCGCGGATGCTTCAGCTGCACGCCGTAGCCGCGCGATACCACGCCGGGCCGCAGCCCGGCTTCGGTCAGCGCCTGCGCCAGCGCGATCACCGCCGGGGTCTTGCCGGTGCCGCCCACGGTCACGTTGCCGACCACCACCACCGGCATCGGCAGCCGCGTCGACTTGAACCAGCCGCGCTGGTAGCCATGGCGGCGTACCCGCGCGATCAGTCCGAACAGCAGCGAGAACGGCAGCATCACCCACGCGAACCAGCCGCGGCGTTGCCACTGGGCGGTCACGAAGTCGGCAAGGGCATGTCGGGGAACGGGCATGGGCGCGGCGGGCGGTGGGTCCGAGGTGGCAGGCGGTGGTCGGGATGCGATTGTAGTGCGCTCGCGGCTTCGCCCCTCGGGCGGCCCAACCATTATGGGCATTGCACAGCGCATGCGGCAAGCCCGCGGGCCGCATGCGCGGGCGTGGCAGGGGATCAGCGCGGCTGCGCGCTCTGCGTGGCGAAGGTCAGGCGCGACAGCCCGGCCAGCCGCGCGGCTTCCATCACGTTGATCACGGCCTGATGGCTGGCCTGCGCGTCGGCGTTGACGATCACGACCGGCAGCTGGCTGCTGGCGTTGCTGCCCGAGGCGGCCCGCAGCTGGTCGGCCAGGCTGGTGACGTCCTTCTGCTCCATCACCTGCTTGTTCACGGAATAGACCCCGCGCGAGGACACCGACACCACGATCTCCTGCGGCCGCTGCCGGGCGCGCTCGGCGTCGGCGGTGGGCAGCTGGATCTGCAGCTCGGTAAAGCGCGAGTACGTGGTCGTGATCATCAGGAAGATCAGGATCACGAGCAGCACGTCGATCAGCGGGATCAGGTTGATCTCCGGCTCTTCGCGCCGCTGGCGGGAACGGAAGTGCATGGTGTTCGGTCCCGTGCGGCGATCAGGCGCGGCGCTGCGGCAGGATCGCGTCGAGGAACGACGTGGCGCGGAATTCCAGCTCGGCCACGTAGTCGTCCACGCGGCGGCGGAAGTAGCGCCAGAAGACCAGCGCCGGGATCGCCACGATCAGGCCGAAGGCGGTGTTGTACAGCGCCACCGAGATGCCGTGCGCAAGCTGCTCCGGGCTGGCGCCGGTGCCGCCCTGGCTGCCGAAGATCTCGATCATGCCGATGACCGTGCCCAGCAGCCCCATCAGCGGCGCCACCGACGCAATCGTGCCGAGCGCATTCAGGTAGCGCTCCAGTTCATGCGCGACCACGCGGCCGGCTTCTTCGACCACGTCCTTGGCGGCGTCGCGCGAGGTATGCGGCTGCAGCACCACGTGGCGCAGGCCGGCTGCCAGCACCCGGCCCAGCGGCGAATTCTGTTCCAGCGTGTTGACCACTTCCGGCGTGGCGCGGCGCTGCTGGGCGGCCGCCAGCGCTTCTTCGTAGAGTTTGGAAGGCAGGACCTTGCTGCGCTTGAGCGTAAGAAAACGTTCGACGATCAGCGCCAGCGCGATGATCGAGGCGAGCAACAGCGGCCAGATCGGCCAGCCGGCCGCTTGAATGATGGAAAACAATTGGACCCCCGCGATCGACAACCGGATAACAAAACCCCAAACCACCTGTCGGCATGCCTTGAGGCGCGTCTGAGTGATGCCTTGCCGCGCTCCGGCATTGCTCTGAAAAATCAGGCGCCACTCTAACCTGCGGCCTGTCGCGCGGCAAGGGACGGCATGCGTGGCTGTCTCGGGCGCGCATCGCGTCCGCCGCCTGCGACTGGGGCTTTCCACAGCGCGCAGGGACAGTGTTGTGGATCGATTGTGGAAAGCTGACTGACAAGCCTGCTAACACACTGATCCGTAAGGACAAAGAGATTGCTGCTTAAATCTTGTGCAAAGACCTCTCGGCGGCCCTGCGGCGCATCGTGCACGTTGAAAACCGTGGCATTCCACAGACTGGCAGGGCATGTCCGTTTGCTGGCGCGCGTTTTGGTGCGGCTTTCCACACAGCAGCGGGACAGTGCTGTGGAGGGCTTGTGGAAAGCTGCCTGAGAGATTACCTAAGTCGTTGATTTCAAAGACGGGGAATGAGTCTGCTTAAAAAACAGGCAAACGGATGTATCAGCCCGCCCGGCGCGCTGCCTTAGCGCTGGTGCGGCAGAAGCCGGGTTTTTCCACAATCTGCAGGGAGAGGATTGTGGACGGCCTGTGGACAAAGCCGGGAGAAGATATCCAAGTTATTGATTTCTATGATTTCACACAACCCTGCCCGGAAATTGTGCAATTGCAGCACAATCGTTCCGATTCCGCCATCGGGCTGAACTGGCGCGTGCCATGCGCAGGGCGCGGCGCTTTCCATGAGAGTGCATGCGCGGCAGAGGCCACTCGCGCCAGAAAAGTGGATCTTGCGGCGCCTTTTACCCGGAGAGGCTGTGGATAACTTTGTGAACAAGCCTGTAGGGCGCCATGTAAGTGGTTGATGCAAAAGAGAATTGGTTATATTGCCTAATTTCTGTTTTGGTTTTAAATCGCATAAGAATCAAAGGGTTGCATGGGTTCATGCGGCTTTCGGGGCAGGGTGCCGGCATCAGCGCTGCCCCCTTGACATAGCGGTTATGCTGTGGACATGTCCCATTCACGCCGCTTCCCGCCGGTGCGCCATGTCTGATTTGCCAAACCTTGCGCATGACCCTTCCTCCACCGCGCCGCGCAGCGGCCGCGATGTCATCCCTGTCGGTGAGCTGAACCACAGTATTGCCAGGCTGCTCGAACGCAGCTTTCCGCTCGCCTGGGTACGTGGCGAGATCTCAAACTTCACGCGTGCGGCGAGCGGGCACTGGTATTTCTCGCTGAAGGACGCGCGCGCGCAGATCCGCTGCGTGATGTTCCGGGGTCGCAATCAGCATGTCGACTTCCAGCCGCGCGAGGGCGAGGCAGTGGAAGTGCGCGCTGTCGTCACTATGTATGAGGCGCGCGGCGAACTGCAGCTGGGCGTGGAGGCGATGCGCCGCGCGGGGCTGGGCAACCTGTATGAGGCTTTCCTGCGGCTGAAGGAAAAGCTGGCGCAGGCTGGACTGTTCGCGCCGGAGCGCAAGCGCCCGGTGCCGGCGCATCCGCGCACCATCGGCGTGGTCACGTCGCTGCAGGCAGCGGCGTTGCGCGATGTGCTGACCACCTTGCGCCGGCGCGCGCCGCATGTGCCGGTGGTGGTCTATCCGGTACCGGTGCAGGGCGCGGGCGCGGCGCAGAAGATTGCCGACATGATCGATGCGGCCGGCGCGCGGCGCGAATGCGATGTGCTGATCCTGTGCCGGGGCGGGGGCAGCATCGAAGACCTGTGGTCGTTCAATGAAGAGGTGGTGGCGCAGGCGATTGCACGCTGCGTGCTGCCGGTCATCTCCGGCGTGGGCCACGAAACCGACTTCACCATCGCTGACTTTGTCGCCGACGTGCGCGCGCCCACGCCGACGGGCGCGGCCGAACTGGTCAGCCCCGATCGCGCGCACCTGCTGGCACAGGCCATGCGCGCGCGCGACGCGCTCACGCAAAGCATGCGGCGCGGGATGGACCTGCGCGCGCAGCACCTGGACTGGCTGGCGCGGCGCGTGCGCAGCCCGCAGGCGCAATTGCAGGAGCGGCGCGTGCGCGTCGACAATCTGGCGCGACACTTGCGGTCGGCATTGCGTGACACCGTAGTGTCGCAGCGCCACCGGCAACAATTGCTGGCAATGCGCTGGAGCGCGTGCCGCCCCGATGCCGGCGCGGCCCATGCCCACGTGACACGCCTGTGGCAACGGCTGCAGGCCGCCGCTGCGCGCCAGCACGAGCGCGCCGGCCAGCGCCTGGCGCGCAGCGCCGGCGCGCTGGAACTGCTGGCGCCACAGCGCACGCTGGAACGCGGCTATGCAGTGCTGCTCGACCAGCGCGGACGCGCGCTGCGTTCGCCCGCCGAGATCCGCGCTGGCAGCGTGCTTGAAGCGCATCTGGCCGAGGGTGTGGCCGACCTGGCGATTGCCGGCGTGCAGGCCAAGCTGCCGGAATTCTGAGGGTTCGCGCGGCGCCGGGAACGCCTCCCATTCGCGTCGGACAGGCCCGCCGGAAATCTTCCGGAAACCCGCGCGCGGACAAACTAACATCGGAGCAGGGGGCTTTGTCCCGTGGTTTGCGCGGGTCTTGCAAGTCCCCTACAATCGGCAATTCCGGACCCACAACCCCAACCCACAGAGACAGAACAATGGAACACAAGCTCCCCCCGCTCCCGTACGCGCATGATGCCCTGGCTCCGCACATCTCCAAGGAGACCCTGGAGTTCCATCATGACAAGCACCACCAGACCTACGTCACCAACCTGAACAACCTCATCAAGGGCACCGAGTTCGAGGACGCGACCCTGGAAGAGATCGTCAAGAAGTCGTCGGGCGGCATCTTCAACAACGCCGCCCAGGTGTGGAACCACACCTTCTACTGGGAATCGATGAAGCCCAACGGCGGCGGCCAGCCGGCCGGCGCGCTGGCTGATGCCATCAATGCCAAGTGGGGCTCGTTCGACAAGTTCAAGGAAGAGTTCACCAAGACCGCAGTCGGCACCTTCGGTTCGGGCTGGGCCTGGCTGGTCAAGAAGGCCGACGGCTCGCTGGACCTGGTGTCCACCTCCAACGCCGCCACGCCGCTGACCACCGATGCCAAGCCGCTGCTGACCTGCGACGTGTGGGAACACGCTTACTACATCGACTACCGCAATGCCCGTCCCAAGTACGTCGAGGCATTCTGGAATGTCGTGAACTGGGACTTCGCCGGCAAGAACTTCGCTGGCTGATCCGCGGTTGTTTCGTGGGAATAAAGGTTGAAACAAGGCATAAACTTTGAATCAACTGATGTACCCACGATCAATATGGCTTGATACCAGTGACGCGCTTTGCTTGAGCTCCGTGGCTCCATAGCGTTCAGCGCCCAATCAGGTAGGGTCGGCATCAAAGAGATGACTCGACTTCACTGGCTCTTATGCCCCGGCATCGTTAGATGTTCGGGGTTTTGTTTTGTTCGGGGGATACCCACCGCCTCAATAGATCGACGATTGTTCGATGCCGGCCGATCTGAGAGGTCAAGTTTTGATAGGTCTGGCAGCCTGACGACCAACAATGAATTCACCGTCGTCGACAATTCGATAGGTACCTGACCTACGAACGCCTCTTGGCCGATGCGGACACTGATCTGCCATCGGTCGACCGACAGAAGAGGGGTAGCAGACGGGGGATAGCCTGGCGGGCCGCCGGACCGACCAAAAATCGGGTCATTCCGTTAGTCAAAGCCTGATGCCAGTCTGTTGGCCGGTAGCGTCGTACTCGACGTCGGCGGTTCGGCTTTGGGAGTCCAAGGCACGGAATTTGCTGAGACAATTCGGGCCGAATCGGTCGGCCTGCAGCCTCGGAGGCAAACCATGAACAAGAGTCAGATCAAGGGTGTCGGAGAGAAGGTCAGGGGCAAGATCAACGAGGCCGTGGGAAAGGTTAGGGGCGACCGGGCGCAGGCAGTAAAAGGCAAGTTGCAGCAGGGCGCAGGCGAAGCCAGGAAACAAGCTGGGGACGCGAAGGAGCAGGTAAAAAAGAACAACCCGTGAAGTATCTTCGTTAAAGATTGCCATACATTGCACCTGGGCTGATTTCAGCCAATAGGCGGACGTGCGCAATCCGACGCTGCGGAAGGCTGTTCTCGCTCAAGGGAAGGGCAATACTCTTCGGCCGCCTTTCGGGGCGGCTTTGTCTTAGAGGCTGGCGATGATCGTTGCTCGGAAGATCGCACCAAAGTTGGCACGCTTGTTCGCGAGGTAGCGCAAGCGGGCTTGCGGAAGCGCATGCGCGACGAACAGTGCGGGTAAGCCTGGCGCCTGCTGCGTGGCGCCAGCGGGCAGTACCGCATCCATGGCGGTCGCGACTGTGTTTCGGCAAATGGCGCCCAGCCTCGAGTAGCGGAGTTCGAATGGAAACCGACTTTACTCCTGCGCCCGCCTCAGGCGCCCAGCGCAGTCCCTGGCTTGAGAAACTGGGGCCCGGCATCGTAACGGGCGCCGCCGATGACGATCCGAGTGGCATCGCCACGTACTCGCAGGCAGGTGCAGCTTTCGGCTATAACATTCTCTGGACAGTCTTGTTTACCTATCCATTGATGGTCGCCATCCAGATCATCAGCGCCAGAATTGGTCGAGTTAGCGGGCACGGACTTGCGACGAATATCCGTCGCCACTATCCGTTATGGCTCCTCTACGGCGCAGTCGTCCTCCTGCTCGCGGCCAATACCATTAATATTGCCGCCGATCTGACGGCGATGGGTGCGGCCATCAACCTGGTCGTGGGTGGTCCGGCGCGCCTCTATACCGTTGGACTTGCCTTGTTTTCACTCGCGCTGCAGGTGTTCGTTCCCTACAAGAGCTACGTGCGGGTACTCAAGTGGCTAACACTTGCGTTGTTTGCCTATGTAGGCGTCGTTTTTGCCATCAGGATTCCGTGGGCAACCGTCGCGATCCGGACGGTGTTACCGCATCCGTCCTGGAGCAGTGTCTATCTCACCACCATCGTCGCAGTGTTCGGTACGACCATCAGCCCCTACCTGTTTTTCTGGCAAGCCTCACAAGAGGTGGAGGAGCTCCAGGCTGCGCCCGGCCAGCACGCATTGAAAAAGGCGCCCTGGCAGGCGCTGGCGAATCTCAGGCGCATTGGTTCTGATACGCGGATCGGCATGGCGTTCTCGAACCTCATCGCGTTCTTCATTATTCTTACCACCGCTGTGACGCTCCATGAACACAACATCACCGATATCCAGACGTCGTCCGAGGCGGCGGCAGCGCTTAAACCGATTGCAGGGGAATTCGCATTTCTGCTGTTCAGCCTGGGCATTATCGGGACAGGACTGCTCGCATTGCCCGTTCTCGCCGGCTCTGCGGCTTATGCGATGGCCGGCGCATTCAGGTGGAAAAACAGTCTTGAATTGGAACCTCGCCTTGCCAAGCGATTCTACGGAACCATCGTGCTTGCCACCATGGTGGGCCTTGCACTGGGCCTGACATCGATCGACCCGATCAAGGCGCTTTTCTGGAGCGCGGTCATCAATGGTGTGACGTCGGTTCCGATCATGGTACTCCTGATGAAGATGGCCGGGCGCGTGGACGTGATGGGAAAACTCACCATTTCGGGCAGTCTGCGAGTCGTAGGCTGGCTTGCGACCGGAGCAATGGGCGCTGCAGTACTGGCAATGTTCATGTTGCAATTGATTCGTTGAATCAGACCACAGGCTGCCGACCCAGACGCCCAAGCATGGTTCGGGAGGTCGTGATGGCTTTACCCAAGGTCATTTGCTAGCGTAGACGCACCGCGAACGGAAGGCCATTGCCTCATGCACAAATACCTGCGTCGCCGTCGAATCTTTGCCATCGCGGTGCTTTTACTCGCGGCCCTCTCAACGCCCCACTATGCAGCGGCGGAAGATAATATTGACGCCACGTCGAGCCTGGAGGCTATAGCGCCGGCCAGCGACAGTGAAATCTCGAAATCCGAGGAGAGGTTTTCAGTGCACGGCCAGACCACCTATGTCTGGCAGTACAAACCAGCATTTTCCGCGGCATATTCCGGTGCCAAGAGCCTGTTGCCAACAACGGAACACGGCTATTCCTGAACGGCCACGGTGAGCATGGGAATGCGTCTGTGGCACGGCGCCACTGTGTACCTGGACCCCGAACTGATTCAAGGAGTGGCCTTTTCCGGGTCGCAAGGTCTCGGCGGGCTCGCCAACGCTGAACTGGCCAAAGCGGCAGTTGCGAATCCCACCATTTACAGGGCCAGGCTCTTCCTTCGGCAGGAGATCGGCCTGGCTGGAACAACCGAGGCTATGGAGTCTGGACTCCATCAGTTGGCAGGGCAGCGGAGCAGTCGCCGGATTGTCCTGACGGTTGGAAACTTCTCGGCGTTGGACGCTTTCAACAGCCTTCTAACGCTCTGTCGTCGGCCTGTCGACTGCGGGCCGAATGCCGCATCACAGCGGTGGCCTGGTCCAGTAGGGACTCTGACCGTAGTACGCATGCACTGTCTGGCCCCACTGTTGGTCTGCCATGCTCGGCCAACTGTCCTTATTGAATCCCGCATCAGCCTTGATGCGCTCGGCAGTCGTGGCAATGCGGAAGCATTTCTCATCGGTATCCATGACAAGTGCGCTCCACGGAATCGCGTGGAGGGTGTCGCCGATACCGAGGAAGCCACCAGTCGTCAGCACTGCATAAGCGATGCTGCCACGCCGTACGTCTAGCATGATTTCCGAGATCTTGCCGACATGCTCGCCATCGGATGAAAACGCCTTGGTGCCGTCAAGAGTGGATGCAGCCATGACTTCCGGGCCGGGTCCAGCTCCCACGCCGGAACCGACTATGGCGGCGCCCTGGCTGCTTGGGGGGTGCGTTTGCATGTTGTGCTCCTTCGGTTAAATGAGCGAATGCTTGGCATATGCAATGCGTGTGCCCGCACGTGACCCAAGTCGGACCATCTGCCCGGCTGCGGCAGACCGACTATTTGCCGTGCTGGCGGCACGCAATGGGCATTTGTCACGGCAATTCTTTCCGTGCCCCATTGCAGAAAAAATACATGCCAGCACCGGCCAGGGTGCGTCGCCGAAGAAATAGGTAGGTCCGGTTCTGCCACTTCTCATAGCTTTCCTCGTTGAGACTGGCTCCCACTCGCGTCCTCATTACCGATTGCGGCCAAATGCCCATCAAGGCTCCAAGCGCCTCCGCTTGTTATTCGGGGATCTCAGACTTGCAACCTGGCGGCATGCCGGCAGCTTGCTGCAATCGGATAGTCAGGTTGTCAGCGTTGGGGCTGTGCGGCGCGCCGTTTGCACGGTGCGCTGCGCTGCTGTCAGCCTTATTGGGTAGCCGCTTCCGTCATGGATTCTTCAGCGCAGGGCTCGGCGGCGGATGCCGCGCGAGGCTCGGCGGCCGGCTCGGCAGCGCGGATGCGCAGCACGGTCTGGCGCGACGTGTTGAAGCGTCTTGCGGTCTCGCTCACCGAATGGCCTGCGGCCAGCGCCATCAGGATGGCGTTGCGCTGCTCGGGTGTGTGCTTGGGCGGGCGGCCCACCTGGCGCCCCATGGCCTTGGCTGCGGCGAGGCTCTCGCGCACGCGCATGCTGCGGGTGGCGCCTTCCAGCGCGGCGATCGCGCGCAGCACCTCGAAGGCCTCAGGGGGCGTCGGGCTGGCCAGGTCGTGACGGGACAACTGCTCGCAATACAGCGCCACACCCAGCAGGCGGAAACGCCGGATGGTGGCCAACACCTCGGGCACGCTCCAGCCCAGGCTGCACAGCCGCAGCGACACGACGGCGTCGCCCGGCTGCGCCTGATGCTGCAGCGCGCGCAGGCGCGGGCGCTGCAGTGCGGGCACTGACGCGGGCTCTTCTTCACAGAAGGCATGGCGCACGTCCACGCCGAAACCGGCCTCGTTTGCGGCCTGCAGTTCGTCCATCATGGCCGGGTGGCCGTCGGCACAATTGGAGTAGAGGAATGTGGTGGGCATGGTGACAACTGACGACGTGGGCGCGCCATACGATATCGATTGCATTTTGGAGGGGGATGTCCCGGTTTCGTCCTATTGCGCCATCCCGCAACTTCCGTGCCGCGCCGCACGGCGTGACTGGGAATGATCGTAGACGCGCGCCATGTACGCGAAAGACGTCCTGGCAAGCTGTGGTCTGCCGGCGCGCCGCCACGGGCGCAATTACAAGGCTTCGTGCAGGAGTTGCAATGACTGGCGAAAATCCGGGCGGCAACGTGCCCGGGGCCCATTGCACGGTGCTGCCGGAATGCGTCGCCCGCGATGTGGAGGCAGCGGAAGGCGAACTGATCAGCCCATCAGCGGATTTGAAGGAGTTGCACAACGCGGCGCGTCCCGCGCGCACGAACGGGATGTTACGATGACGCGGTCATCTCTTGCCGTACTGCAACTGCCACATGACCTTCGTCGTGACGGATGCCTGCATCCAGTGCCGCCATACCGATTGCGTCGAGGTCTGCCCGATGTCGTGCTTCCACGAAGGGCCCAACTTTCTCGCCATCGATCCTGACCAGTGCATCGACTGCTCGATGTGCGTACCGCTGTGCCCCGTTGGCGCCATCTACTCGGAGCATGACCTGCCCGAGGACCAGCGCCACTTCATCGCGCTCAACGCCGAACTGTCGCGGCGCGCAGACTGGTTGCCGCTGTTGAAAGCCAAAGGGCCGATCCCCGGCCATGAACAATGGGCCGATCATCCTGACCGCTTGTCCTTGCTCAAGCGCTAGCGCTGCGGCGTGGTGCCGTAGTCCGGAAAGGCTTCTTCCAAGGTCAGCACGGTGCCGGTCAGAGCGCCGTCGTAGCCGGGCAGTGCATTGACGCGCTGGCGGAAGGCCTCGCTGGTGAGCGCGTCTACCGCACCGGCCAGCGCCGCGCTGCGCAGCTTGGCGCGCTCGATGGCAAAGAAGTAGCGCTCCTTGATCACCGGCACGAACTCGAGCCCGAAGCGCCGCGCCGCGGTTTCCACGCCAAAGCCCACATCCGCCATGCCGCTGCCGATATACGCGGCCACTGCGGCGTGCGTGAACTCGCCATTGCTGTAGCCCTCGATGCGCGCCGTGCCGATGCCGCGCGCGGCCAGCATCAGGTCCAGCAGCAGCCGCGTGCCCGAGCCCACCTGCCGGTTGACGAAGCGCACCTCGCGCCGGGTCAGGTCCTCCAGCGTGCGGATGCCGAGGGGGTTGCCCGGCCGCACGAACAGGCCCTGGCTGCGCACCGCCAGGTGCACCAGGCAGTGGGTGTCAGGCTTGAGCCACGTGGTGAAGTGCCGCCACATGCCGTGCTCGAACTCGCCCACCGGCACATGGAAACCGGCGATATCGCACGCGCCTTCGGCCAGAGCCGCCACGGCCTCGACACTGCCGCAGTACTTCAGGTCGTGCCGCACCTGCTGCTCGTCGAGAAAGTCGCGCAGCGCCGCCACCGCGAAGCCGTGGCTGGCGTGCAGCCGCGCCGTGGCTTCGGGCTGCTCCATCAGCTTCTTCAGCTCGATCTCCAGTTCGGACGCCAGGCTGTCCAGCGTCGGCGACAGCCGCGCGCCGATGCGCTTGCTGGCCCACACCAGCTGCTGCGCCAGCGGCGTCAGCGCACTGCCGCGCCCACGGGTCTTGTCGATCAGCGGGCCGCCGAACAGGGCCTCGGCATCGCGCAGGATGCCCCAGGCGTAGCGGTAGGACAGCGATACCGCCTGTGCCGACTGGCTGATGCTGCCGGATTCCCCGATATGGCCGAGCAGGGCCACCAGCCGGGACACGTCCAGCGCTTCCCCTCCGGGGCTGGTGTCGTCCCGGATCTGCAGGTGCGGGTGGATCGAAATGCGCATCATATGTAGAAAATAGCTTATTGATGGGGCGCTGTCACTCTCATATAGTCCTTCAAACGGGAAAAACGGCGACGTCGATACCCGTAAATAGGAAAAAAATAGCATATAAGAGGCCGCGCTGCCGGTCTGTGTGACGCCTCACAGGAGACGCTATGCCAGAAATTGCCCCCCACGCACCGGCATCCGCCGATGCCACGCGCATCGCCGCCATCGTGGCGGCACGCCAGGATATGCCGGGCGCCCTGCTGCCGATCCTGCATGAGATCCAGGACACACAGGGCTATATCCCCGACGCCGCCGTGCCCGAGATTGCCCGTGCGCTGAACCTGTCGCGCGCCGAAGTGCACGGCGTGATCACCTTTTATCACCACTTCCGCCAGCAGCCCGCCGGGCGCCATGTGGTGCAGGTCTGCCGCGCCGAAGCCTGCCAGGCGGTCGGTGGTGAAGCGCTGGCCGAGCACGCGCAACGCGCACTTGGCTGCGGCTTCCATGAAACCACCGCGGACGGACAGGTGACGCTGGAGCCGGTTTACTGCCTGGGCCAGTGCGCCTGCGGCCCGGCGGTGATGGTCGGCGAGCAACTGCACGGCTATGTCGACGCGAAGCGCTTCGACGCGCTGGTGCGCTCGCTGCGCGAGTCATCTGCGGAAAAGACCACGGCAGCGGCGGAGGCACAGGCATGATCACGATCACCACCATCTTCGTGCCGCGCGATTCCACCGCGCTGGCGCTGGGCGCGGATGAAGTGGCCCGCGCCATTGCGCGCGAGGCCGCCGCGCGCAACGAACACGTGCGCATCGTGCGCAACGGCTCGCGCGGCATGTTCTGGCTGGAGCCGCTGGTCGAGGTGCAGACCGGAAGCGGCCGCGTGGCCTACGGCCCGGTCAGCGCCGCGGACGTGCCGGCGCTGTTCGACGCCGGCCTGCTGCAAGGCGGCCAGCACGCGCTGTCGCAGGGCCTGACCGAAGAAATCCCCTTCCTGAAGCAGCAGGAGCGCCTGACCTTCGCGCGCGTCGGCATCACCGACCCGCTGTCGCTGGATGACTACCGCGCGCATGAGGGCTTCGCCGGCCTGGAGCGCGCGCTGTCGATGCAGCCCGCCGAGATCGTGCAGGAGGTCACCGACTCCGGCCTGCGCGGCCGCGGCGGCGCGGCCTTCCCGACCGGCATCAAGTGGAAGACCGTGCTGGGCGCGCAATCCGCGGTCAAGTACATCGTCTGCAATGCCGACGAAGGCGACTCGGGCACGTTCTCCGACCGCATGGTGATGGAAGACGACCCGTACATGCTGATCGAAGGCATGACCATCGCCGCCCTCGCGGTCGGTGCGGAGCAGGGCTATATCTACTGCCGCTCCGAATACCCCCACGCGATCGCCGTGCTGGAAAGCGCGATCGGCATCGCCAGCGCCGCCGGCTGGCTCGGCGACGACATCCGCGGCAGCGGCAAGCGCTTCCATCTTGAAGTGCGCAAGGGCGCCGGCGCCTATGTCTGCGGCGAGGAAACCGCGCTGCTGGAAAGCCTGGAAGGCCGGCGCGGCGTGGTGCGCGCCAAGCCGCCGCTGCCGGCGCTGAAAGGGCTGTTCGGCAAGCCCACGGTGATCAACAACGTAATTTCGCTCGCCACCGTGCCGGTGATCCTGGCGCGCGGCGCGCAGTACTACCGCGACTACGGCATGGGCCGTTCGCGCGGCACGCTGCCGTTCCAGCTGGCCGGCAACATCAGGCGGGGCGGGCTGGTGGAGAAGGCGTTCGGCGTCACGCTGCGCGAACTGCTGGTCGACTACGGCGGCGGCACGCGCAGCGGCCGCGCCATCCGCGCGGTGCAGGTGGGCGGGCCGCTGGGCGCCTACCTGCCGGAGTCGCGCTTCGACGTGCCGCTGGACTATGAGGCCTATGCCGCGTTCGGCGGCGTGGTCGGCCACGGCGGCATCGTGGTGTTCGACGAGACCGTCGACATGGCAAAGCAGGCCCGCTACGCGATGGAGTTCTGTGCGATCGAATCGTGCGGCAAATGCACCCCGTGCCGCATCGGCTCGACCCGCGGCGTCGAAGTCATGGACCGCATCATCGCCGGCGAGCAGCCCGTCAAGCATGTCGCGCTGGTGCGCGACCTGTGCGACACCATGCTCAACGGCTCGCTGTGCGCGATGGGCGGCATGACGCCGTACCCGGTGCTGTCCGCGCTGAATGAATTCCCCGAGGACTTCGGCCTCGCATCCAATCCGGCCAAGGCCGCCGCCTGAGCACCAGGTCCAGCAAGAGACACGGGAGACAATCCGCCATGAACGCCCGCAACGAGATCGATTTCGGCACGCCCGCCAGCGAATCCACTGAACTGGTCACCCTGGAGGTCGACGGCGTCAGCGTCACCGTGCCCGCCGGCACCTCGGTGATGCGCGCCGCGATGGAAGCACAGATCGCCGTCCCCAAGCTGTGCGCCACCGACAGCCTCGAAGCCTTCGGCTCGTGCCGGCTGTGCCTGGTCGAGATCGAAGGGCGCCGCGGCTATCCGGCATCGTGCACCACGCCGGTCGAAGCCGGCATGAAGGTCAAGACCCAGAGCGACAAGCTGGCCGACCTGCGCCGCGGCGTGATGGAGCTGTATATCTCCGATCACCCGCTCGATTGCCTGACCTGCCCGACCAACGGCAACTGCGAGCTGCAGGACATGGCGGGCGTAGTCGGCCTGCGTGAAGTGCGCTACAACGACGGCGGCCCGGAACCCGGCTCAAGCGCCCCGCCGATCGCGACGCATACGCAGATGAAGAAGGACGAGTCCAATCCTTACTTCACCTACGACCCCTCCAAGTGCATTGTCTGCAATCGCTGCGTGCGCGCCTGCGAGGAAACGCAGGGCACCTTTGCGCTGACCATCAGCGGCCGCGGCTTCGATTCCCGCGTCTCGCCGGGCACCAGCCAGTCGTTCATGGAATCGGACTGCGTCTCGTGCGGCGCCTGCGTGCAGGCCTGCCCGACCGCGACGCTGACCGAGACCTCCGTCATCAAGCTGGGCCAGCCCTCGCACAGCACCGTGACCACCTGCGCCTACTGCGGCGTGGGCTGCTCGTTCAAGGCCGAGATGAAGGGCAATGAAGTGGTGCGCATGGTGCCGTACAAGGACGGCAAGGCCAATGAAGGCCACGCCTGCGTCAAGGGCCGCTTTGCCTGGGGCTACGCCACGCACAAGGACCGCATCCTCAAGCCGATGATCCGCGCGAAGATCACCGATCCCTGGCGCGAAGTGTCGTGGGAAGAAGCGATCGATTACGCCGCATCGGAGTTCAAGCGTATCCAGGTCAAGCACGGCAAGGATTCGATTGGAGGCATCGTGTCGTCACGCTGCACCAACGAAGAAGGCTACCTGGTCCAGAAACTGGTGCGCGCCGCCTTCGGCAATAACAACGTCGACACCTGCGCGCGCGTGTGCCATTCGCCGACCGGCTACGGCCTGAAGCAGACCCTGGGCGAATCGGCCGGCACGCAGACCTTCAAGTCGGTGGAGAAGGCCGACGTGGTCATGGTGATCGGTGCGAACCCTACCGATGGCCACCCGGTCTTTGCCTCGCGCATGAAGAAGCGCCTGCGCGCCGGCGCCAAGCTGATCGTGGTCGATCCGCGCCGCATCGACCTGGTCGACTCGCCGCATATCCGCGCCGACTATCACCTGCAGTTGCGCCCGGGCACCAACGTCGCGCTGGTGACCTCGCTGGCCCACGTGATCGTCACCGAAGGGCTGCTCAATGAAGCGTTCATTGCCGAGCGCTGCGAGGACCGCGCCTTCCAGCAATGGCGCGATTTTGTCTCGCTGCCGGAGAACTCGCCGGAGGCCATGGAAAGCGTCACCGGCATTCCGGCGCAGCAACTGCGCGGCGCCGCGCGCCTGTACGCCACCGGCGGCAATGCGGCGATCTACTACGGCCTGGGCGTGACCGAGCATGCGCAGGGTTCCACCACCGTGATGGGCATTGCCAACCTGGCCATGGCCACCGGCAATATCGGCCGCGAAGGCGTGGGCGTGAACCCGCTGCGCGGGCAGAACAACGTGCAGGGCTCTTGCGATATCGGCTCGTTCCCGCATGAACTGCCGGGCTATCGCCATGTGTCGGACTCGACCACGCGCGGCCTGTTCGAAGCCGCGTGGAACGTCGAGATCAGCCCGGAGCCGGGCCTGCGCATCCCGAACATGTTCGAAGCCGCGCTGGCCGGCAGCTTCAAGGGCCTGTACTGCCAGGGCGAGGACATCGTCCAGTCCGACCCCAACACGCAGCACGTGTCCGAGGCGCTGTCGTCGATGGAATGCATCGTGGTGCAGGACATCTTCCTGAACGAGACCGCCAAGTACGCGCATGTGTTCCTGCCGGGTTCGTCGTTCCTGGAGAAGGACGGCACCTTCACCAATGCCGAGCGCCGCATCTCGCGCGTGCGCAAGGTGATGCCGCCCAAGGCGCGCTATGCCGACTGGGAAGCGACCATCCTGCTGGCCAATGCGCTGGGCTACCCGATGGACTACAAGCACCCGTCCGAGATCATGGACGAAATCGCGCGCCTGACGCCGACTTTCGCGGGCGTCAGCTACAAGCGCCTGGAGGAACTGGGCAGCATCCAGTGGCCGTGCAACGCCGAAGCGCCGGAAGGCACGCCGACCATGCATATCGATGCCTTCGTGCGCGGCAAGGGCAAGTTCATCATCACCAAGTACGTGCCGACCACCGAGAAGATCACGCGCGCCTTCCCGCTGATCCTGACCACCGGCCGCATCCTGTCGCAATACAACGTCGGCGCGCAGACGCGCCGCACCGACAACGTCTACTGGCATGCCGAAGACCGGCTTGAGATCCATCCGCACGATGCCGAGGAGCGCGGCATCAAGGACGGCGACTGGGTCGGCGTGCAGAGCCGGGCAGGGGATACCGTGCTGCGCGCGATCGTCAGCGAGCGCATGCAGCCGGGCGTGGTCTACACCACCTTCCACTTCCCGGAGTCCGGCGCCAACGTGATCACCACGGACAACTCCGACTGGGCCACCAACTGCCCGGAGTACAAGGTCACCGCGGTGCAGGTGCTGCCGGTGGCGCAGCCGTCGGCGTGGCAGCGGGAGTACCAGGAGTTCAACAGCCAGCAGCTGCAACTGCTGGAAGCCGCCAGCGCCGACCCGGCGCAGGCCGCGGGCTGAGCGGAGGGCCTCGCCATGATGCGCTGCATGCAGTCACCGGAAGTCGAGCCGGCCGCGGCGGAAGACGCCGTGCCCGCCACCCACAGCACCTTCGCCGTCAGCCGCTGGCGTCGCGGCGAACTGATGCTGAGCCCCGATGAAGTCGCCGAGGAAGTGCCGGTCGCGCTGGAGTACAACGGCATCTCGCACGCGGTGATGCTGGCCACGCCGGCAGACCTGGAGGACTTCGCACTCGGCTTCAGCCTGAGCGAAGGCATCGTGGCCAGCGCGCGCGACGTCTATGACATCGAGATCGAAACGCGCGAGCAGGGCATCGCGGTGCAGCTCGATATCGCGTCAGAAGCCTTCATGCGGCTCAAGGACCGGCGCCGCTCGCTGGCCGGGCGCACCGGCTGCGGGCTGTGCGGCACCGAATCGCTGGAGCAGGTGATGCGCCTGCCGGCACCGGTGCAGAGCGATGCCAGCTTTCACACCGACGTGATCCAGGCCGCCTTCGTGCAGCTGCAGCTGCGACAGGAATTGCAGCAACACACCGGGGCCACCCACGCTGCCGCATGGCTGCGTGCCGATGGCCATGTATCGCTGGTGCGCGAGGATGTGGGCCGCCACAATGCGCTGGACAAGCTCGCCGGCGCGCTGGCCCGCAGCGGCGAGGACATCTCCAGTGGCGCGGTGCTGGTAACCAGCCGCGCGAGTTATGAAATGGTACTGAAGACGGCCGCCATCGGCGCCGGCGTGCTGGCCGCGGTATCCGCACCGACCGCGCTTGCGGTGCGCCTCGCCGAACAGGCCAATATCACTTTGGCCGGCTTCGTGCGCGCCGGTGCGCACGTGGTCTACGCCCACCCCCAACGTCTGCAGCACGAAGCGAGTCTGGCATGAAGATCGACAACCTCATCACCATGGCCAACCAGATCGGCAGCTTCTTCGAGGCGATGCCGGATCGTGAGGAGGCCGTTTCGGATATTGCCGGGCATATCAAGCGGTTTTGGGAGCCGCGGATGCGCAGGGCTTTGCTGGGGCATGTGGATGCCGAGGCGGGGAGCGGCCTGCTGGATATCGTGCGCGAGGCACTGGGGCGGCATCGGGCGTTGTTGGAGTAGCTTGCAGACCGGCCCGCGCTAAGTGTCCTGTGCCCAATGCTCCACCAGGTCGGCGGGGATCGCCTGGAATACTTCATCGAAGCGCTTGCCGGTCAGCCGCTCGGCCTGCCGGAGCAGCAGCGCCACCGGGCTGCTGGGTTCGTGGAATTCGAACCATTGACGCGCGGCGCGGATGCCGGCCAGGGCGGCATCGCGATCCCAGGAATTGCACGGGCCTGAGGGCTCCGCGGTTGTGGGAGGGGGAAGTCCGCCAGAAGCATCGCCGCATGGAGGAGCAGCGACAGGCAATTCGGGTCGTGGCGCGCTTGGTGCAGCGACAGGCGGTGCCGGGGCGGTCGCAGCCGTACTCTTCATCATGCCAAGCAGCTTGAGTAGCGGGCTCAAGTCGGGGCTGTCCTGGCGGAGGTTGGCTTTTGCCCAAGCGTCAATGGCCGCTGCTTCGCCCGCGGCCTCGACCAGTGCCGCAAGGGCGGGGCTGTTCTGCAGGCGCATATCCTGCAATTGCAGCCGCACCGATTCCGGCGCGAGGGCGTCCGCGGCCCGCGGCACGCCGAGTGACCGCTCGATATCCCGGATCTGCAGCCGGAGCGCCGCGTTACCCGTGATCGTCAACTCCCGCACATCCCGCATCAGCCCCTCCGGGTCGGTCAGCGCGGCCAGCGCATTGGCGCGCATCGCGGGATCGGCCTCGCCATCGACGAACATTTGCGGATGGATGGTATCGGGCCACTTCGCCAGCAGTTGCGCCATGGTCGCGAGTCCGTCGCGCAGGCCGCTTGCCTGACTTAGCCGGGTACGGCAGCGCAGCAACAACACCAGGATGCGGATGTCGCGCGTGCGCAGGAGCAGGCGCCGGCAGTCGCGTTCCAGATCCGCCCAGTTGAGGGCTTCTGGCTCGCTGACGAAGTTGCCATACTGCGCGTCTGCCTTCGGAGTGGCCTTGGCCAGTAGCACGACGAACTCTGGGTCGTACTCCAGGTCGTCACCGCATGGCCTGTCGGGTGCGACCGGGTCCCGCAGTTCTGGGAAGGGAAGGTCAGGTCTTGGCACCGGTACGGCCTTGGCTTTGGCGTTCATCTGACTTGCTCCGAGAAACCCCGCCCTTCAGGGCAGGGAGTGAAAGGAGTGCTGCCGGCAGCAAGCAATCCCAAATTAGAATGACCGGCATGCTTCTCGTCTATCGCCATCGGGTGAAGTCGCTGAACGGCCTGCTCAATCAGCAGAGCCGCGCAGTGAACTTTGTCTGGAACTTCTGCAATGACACACAGAAGCACGCGCTCAAGTGGGGCAAGAAATGGCCCACGGGTTTCGTTCTGAACGTGTTGACGACCGGCAGCAGCAAGGAACTCCGTATCCATTCCGGCACCGTCAACGCGGTTTGCGAGCAGTACGCCAAGTCGCGTAGCCAGCATCGCCGGCCCTATTTGCGCTATCGCAGCCGCAGGTCGCTCGGCTGGGTGCCGCTCAAGGGGCGGGATCTCAAGCGATCGGGCGAGGCATTCCGCTTTGCCGGCAATACGTTTCGCGTGTTCAACTCCCGCCCCCTTCCCGAAGGCAAGATCAAGGACGGCACGAATTTCTCCCGCGATGCGCGAGGCAACTGGTTTCTGAACATCGTGATCGAAGTTGCCGACACCCAGGCCCGGCCCCCGGCACGCGGCGTCGGCATCGATCTTGGCTTGAAGGACCTTGCCACACTCTCCATCGGCGAGAAGATCGAGAATCCGCGTCACCTTGGCCAACTCGAGCAAGCCCTTGCCAAGGCGCAGCGTGCGCGCAAGAAACGACAGGCGACGAACCTCCATGCACGCATCAAAAATGCGCGGCGCGACTTCCCGCACAAGCTCTCGCATCGCATCGTGCGGGACTTTGACTACATCGCGGTGGGTAATGTGAATGCCGCCGGCCTCGCCAGGACCAGCATGGCGAAGTCCGTCCTCGATGCGGGCTGGTCGTCCTTCCGCACAATGCTCGCGTACAAGGCGATTGCGCATGGCGCGTGGTACGAGGAAGTCGACGAACGTTTCACCACCCAGGTCTGCTCTTCGTGCGACGCGATGCCGCCGGAGAGGCCGAAAGGTATCGCAGACCTCGGAATAAGGCAGTGGATCTGCAGTGAATGCGGTGCTGTACATGATCCAGCCTGGTAGTCGCCAATAACGCGCTGAGTACCCGGAATCTGCCGCCGCCGGCGGACGCAGGGGAGCAGCTGCGCATGGAAGCGGCCAAGCTGCCAGCGCCTTTCAAGGCGGTGCTCGCCGATCTGGTTGTACAGGGGGCCAGGGACGTCAATAAGGGCGTGGGCGATATCCTGATTGCGCAAATGGACGCCATCATCGGCGAGAGCTGCCGCAGGGCTATCGACGGCAAGTATCCGTTCACGCCGGCATCGATGCAGGACGTGGACCCGGAGGACTTCGCGCGCGTCTTCGCCGCGGGCGGAGTATTGGACGACTTCTTCCAGAAGGTGCTGGCGCCTCACGTGGATACCACTATCTCGCCTTGGCGCTACAAGCTGACCGCACCCGACGTGCCGCCAGTGGCTGGCCCGAGTCTGGTGCCTTTCCAGCGCGCCACTGAGATCCGGGAAGTGTTCTTCCGGGACCCGGGGGCGAAGAAGATGGCCTGGAAGCTCGACCTGAAGGTGGTGGAACTCGATCCCGAGATCGTTGAGCTGAACCTGGACTTCGACGGGCAAGGTCAGCGCTATGTGCACGGTCCGGTGGTCCCGCTCAAGGTGACATGGCCGGGTCCGCGAGGGGGGCAAGGGGCCGAGATCACTGCCAGCCCCCGGATTCGCCCGGATACTTCAACGCTGGCCGCCAGCGGCCCGTGGGCGCTGATGCGCGTGATTGCCAAGGGCAAGCTAGCGGGGTCGGCCACGGCCAGCCATTTCATTGCCGAGTATGACTTTGACGGCCGCAAGGCAAAGCTCGATATCAACACCGGCAGCCTTGCCAACCCCTGGACCACCGGGCTGCTGCAGGGCTTCCAGTGTCCCGGGAGGTCGGGGTGATCACCGCACCGTCGATTTTCGGCAAGCTGCCTGGGCTAGGGGATTTTGTGCGCCACAACGCGCCGCTGGACCAGGTGCAGGTGTGGCGGAGCTGGTTTGACCATCAGGACGGCGAATTTCCGGCGAGGGCGGCGTCACCGTCCGCGGGCGGCCACGTCCAGCATTGGCTGCACCTGACCCCGCCCTGCCTGTCAGGCAATTCCCGATTGCGCCCGTCTGAACCATGCCTCTTCATTCTGCGCCCGCGTGGGCTGCAGTTCCCCAGCGAGAGCAGCTATCTGGTCGGGGTCGTGGCGGCGTCGCATGACCGGGTCGGGCGACGCTATCCGCTGGTGGTCTGGCAAGCGGCAAGCGCCCAATGGGCCGCGCATCTCCTTGCCGCGCCCGCACAGTGGCTGACTGATCTGGTGCAAATCGTGGGCGACCACACGCGCGTGGCGGACCGAACCGGCCTTGCCGGGGTAGTCGACGCCCTCTGGGCCCACCACCGGCCTGGCTGGCGTGACCGGTTCCAGCTTTCGCTCAAGCGGCTGGCCGATGCATCCCGGCCTGACGCATCAAGCGACGGCGTTATCGGGCCAGAGTCAATGCGCGGCGACTGGCCCCCGGATCTGTTGCGCGATGGCAGCCTTGGCAGCGTTTGGCAGTCCGCTGCCCACTGTGCTGTCGAGATTGACGGTGTTCCCTCCATTCGCCGAATTGTTGCGGGACTTTGATTCTCTGCCAGCCTCGTCACCACCTCACCTCAACCTCAGCGGCTCCAGCAACGCCCCGTCATACTCCCCCCGCGAAATTCGCCCAAGCTCCAGCATCCGCTTCAGGATATAAACCTGCCGCTGCCGGGCCCGCCTGGGATTCGCCACCGGATTGTTGGCCGAAGGCGCCTTGGGCAGCCCGGCCAGCATCGCGCACTCAGCCAGCGTCAACTGGTCCAGCCGCTTGCCAAAGTAAGTCTGCGCCGCATCGGCAAAGCCATAGGCCCCCTGTCCCAGGTAGATCTTGTTCAGATACAGCTCCAGGATCTCGTCCTTGCTCAGCGCCTTTTCAATCCGGTAGGACAGCAGCACCTCGTACAGCTTGCGGGTATAGGTCTTGTCGCGCGACAAATAGAAATTGCGCGCCACCTGCATGGTGATGGTCGATGCCCCCTGCGACAGCTCGTCCGACAGGTTGGCAACGCCGGCGCGGATGACGCCGATGTAGTCGATGCCGTCATGCACGTAGAAGCGTTCATCCTCGATCGCCACCACCGCTTCGGTCAGCTCGCGCGGGATCTTGCCGATGGGAACGTAGTCGGGCGTCTGGCGGAAGGCAGTGAGCGCATCGAGCGACGGCAGCTGCCGGTTGGCGGCCAGGATGGCGATGGCGGCCAGCAGCGCGCCGCCGATCACGGCGAGCACCAGCAGCTTGATGAAGGCGGACCAGAGGCTTTTCATGGCACGTATTGTGCCAGCCGCGCGCGGCAGGCCGCGAGCCCCGCCGGCGACCATGGTTTCAGGCGGTGGGCAGCGCCACATTGAGCGACTGCGCCAGGCGCTCGAGGTTGCGCCAGATGGCGGGGTTGATGTCGAGCGTGTCGCTCGCCTGGGCCCGGTTGGCGGCCTCGTACTCGCCGGGGTACTGCACGCGGTCGACGCCCGGCGCAGGCGGCGTGTCGTGCAGGTAGCGGACAAAGGCCTCGACTTCCGCGCTCTGCCAGTCCAGCCCCAGGTCCAGCGCGGGATTGAGCAGTACCGCGAACAGGTTGTTGGTGGCCACGCCGCCGCGCGGGTTGTCCGGCTGGATGGTGCCGCCGCCGGACAGCACGCCGGCCAGCAACTCGGCCACCACGCCCAGCGCGTAGCCCTTGTGGCCGCCGAAGGGCAGCAGCGCACCGGGGTGCTCGCCGAACATGATGGCAGCATCGGTGGTCGGGTTGCCGTCGGCATCGATGATGCTGTGTTCGGGTGCCGGCTCGCCTTTCTCGGCCAGCACGCGCGCCTTGTTGATGGCAATGGCGCTGGTGGCGATGTCCACCACCAGCGGCGGCCGCCCGTTGGGCATGGGCCCGGCGAAGCACAGCGGGTTGGTGGTGAGCCGCGCGACGCGGCCGCCGAACGGCGCCACCACCGGCGCGCGGTTGATCACATTGGTGAAGCTCAGCAACACAAAGCCGGCGGCGGCCACCATCTCGCCGTAATGGCCCATGCGGCCGAGATGGTGCGAGCGGCGCAGCGTGACGATGCAATGGCCATGCTGGCGCACGCGTTCGATCGCGGCCTGCATCACTGACTTGCCGACATGCTGGCCGAAACCACCGTCGCCGTCGAACACCATCAGTGTGCCGTGGTCCAGCACGCATTTGGCGCGGCCATGCGGGTTGACGCTGTGGCTGTCGAGCGCGGTGCGGTAGTTGGGCAGGATCGACAGGCCATGGCTGATATAGCCGCAGCGGTCAGATTCGACCAGGTGCTCGGCCACGTCGTCGGCGATGTCGGCGGGTACCTGCTGCGCGGCGAGGATATCGCGGGCAAGCTGGCGGGCGCTGGAGAGGGAGATCTTCATGGCATGTCCCGCCTCAGACCCAGCCCAGCCAGCGCCAGTAGGTGGCTGCGAACAGCAGCATCATGGCGTAGCCGATGATCGTGACCGGGATGCCGATGCGCGCGAACTGGCGGCCGTTGAAGGTCTCGGTGCCCAGGCACACCATGTTCTGCGGTGCGTTGATTGGCAGGATGAAACCGAAGCTGACGGTAAAGCCCAGCAGCATGGTCATGCCCACGCGGTTGATGTCGCCGGGCAGCGTCTGCAGCACCGCGATCAGGATCGGCAGCAGCGCCGCGGTCAGCGCGGTGGCGCTGGCAAAGCCCAGGTGGATCAGGATCAGGAAGGCCGCCAGGATCGCGAACACCAGCAGCGTGCCATGCGCGGCCAGCCCCGAGTTCGTGACCACGAACTGTCCCAGCCACTGGCCGGCGTTGGTGGACAGCAACGCCGTGCCCAGGCTGATGCCGACGCCGAACACGATCAGCGTGCCCCAGGGCGTGCGTTGCTGCATGGTCTTCCAGTCCATCACGCCGATGCGCGGCATCATCAGGATCACCAGGCCCACAAAGGTCACGGTGGCGGTGTCGAAGCTGTGCAGCTTGCCTTCGGTGGCCCAGAACAGCAGCAGGCCCAGCGACACCGCGGCCAGCCGCTTCTGCGGCGCGCTCATGGGGCCGAGCGCGGACAGTTCGCGCTGCACGGCTTGCTTGCCACCGGGGATGGCGTCGGTCTCTGCGGGCAGCAGGAAGCGCACCAGGAAATACAGCACCACCGACATCGCGATGGCCCACGGTGCGCCGGCGATCAGCCATTGCAGCCAGGTGATGCGCTCGCCGAGCAGCTTGTCCATGAAGCCCACCGTCAGCAGGTTCTGCGCCGCGGCGGTCTGAATGCCGACGTTCCAGATGCTGGTGGCCTGCGCCACCGTGATCATGATGCCGGCGGCGATATTGGACTTCTTGTCGACCCCGAAGGCAGCGATCACGCCCATCATGATCGGCACCACGCAGGCGCTGCGCGCGGTGGCACTCGGCACCACCAGGCTCAGCGCGATGGTGACGGCGATCGTGCCGATCAGGATGCGGCGCGTGCTGGTGCCGATGGCCGACAGCGTCACCAGCGCGATGCGCCGGTCCAGCCCGGTCACGGTCATGGCCGCGGAAATGAACAGCGCTGCAGCGACCAGCGCCAGCGCGGTATTCGAGAACCCGGCCAGCGCCATGCCGAGTGCCTTCGAGGTGCCGTATTGCACCGAGGGATCGTTGACGGTCGGCGCAAAGCCGATCAGCCCCGCCATCAGCGAGGTGATCATGATGGCGCTGGTCTCGTACGACACCGCCTCGGTGATCCACACCACGATGGCAAAGGCGAGGATCGCCAGCATGCGCTGGCCGGCGACGGTCAGGCCTTCGGGTTGCGGGATCGCCAGGACTGCGATCAGCACGGCTAATGCCGCGAACAGTCCCCAGTGCAGGGTGAGCTTCGGTGCAGGCGCGGCCGTGGCCTGCGCGGCCGGGGCGGAAGGGTTGGGGGCGGGAATCTCTGGCATCGCCGGCATCCTTGTGGTTGGTGATCCTGGTCGGGTATCCAGGCACTCCGGGTGCGGGCGGCTCGCGGCGGACGGCGTGGCGTGCCGGGTTGGCGCCGGCAGGCAGATGTCGGTCGCGAGCCGGCAACCGTGTGCGGTGTGTCCGGAGCGGCCTGGCTTCTGACGCGGCCGCCGCGTTCGACATGATAGGAATTTTGTGACTGGTAGCCGGCCATGTCGAGGGCGACTCCATCCTATTTCCGCCTGTCATGAGCAAGATCAAGTCCATGCGTGGTTAGCGGATTCACAGGCCGCCGCAGGCGTCATACGAGTGAGAGGCTCGCCACATAAGGCCTGGCGGCGGGTCGTGTGCTCAAGCGTGCCGCGATGGCCCCGCCGGGTGATGCATGAGCGGGAGTGATCTGAAATAATTGGAGCCGACCATGAAGGTTTTAGTACGCGGACTAAAGGCGGGGCTGGATGCGGTGGCGCTGCGCAAGGCGCTGGCGGGGTATGCGAAGATCCGTTCGGTGGAACTGGTGGAAGCCGGCGACCCCAGGCACCCGTGGGCGCGGGTCGATATCGATGCCAGTGCGTTGACGGTGTGGAAGCTGGTGGCGCGGCTGGACCGGCGTTATATCGCGGGCGGCCGCCTGCGCGGGCATGTGCCGGCGTACCGCGCGCGCTGAAGCGCCGGCACGGCATCGGCCCGCATGGCAAGGACAATCGGGAAACAACCATGATCAAGTGGCTTCAACGCGCGGGATGCCTGCACGCCAATGCGGTCGTGCCGCAGGCTCCGGCTGCGGACGCGGGCAGCGAGCAGGGCCTGCAAGACCTGGCATTCGACACCATCAGCAATGCGCGCGACCTCGGCGGGCTGGCTGGCGCAGGCGGACGCCGCGTGCGCCAGGGCCGCCTGTACCGCAGCGGCAACCCGGCGCTGGCCAGCGCCGCGGACCTGGACCGGCTGCAGGCGCTCGGGCTCGACTTGGTGGTGGATTTCCGCTCTCCCGGCGAGAAGTCGCCGGACGAAGCCGCCTTCGGCCAGCGCTTCCACTGGAAGGCGGTGCCGGTGCTGGAAGGCAGCATGGCGATGGAGGTGCTGATGCCGCGGCTGCGCGCCGGCACGCCGGCGCGGATGGATGCCTTCATGCTGGAGGTCTACCGCGACTTCCCGGTGCGCTACCGCGAAGCCTTCGGCGGCTTCATGCACACGGCGCAGGGCGGCAAGACGCTGCTGTTCCACTGCACCGCCGGCAAGGACCGCACCGGCTTTGCCGCGCTGCTGCTGCTGGCGGCGCTGGGGGTGGCGCAGGACGATATCCTCGCCAACTACCTGGAATCGAACCAGCGCAACGCACAGTTCAATGAATCGGCGCTGGCGCGCATGGCCGGGCTCGGCGTGGACCCCGCGGTGATGATGCCGCTGCTGGAAGTCCGGGCCAGTTATCTCGATGCCTCGATGCAGGCCATCGATGCGGCCTGGGGGAGCGTCGACAACTACCTGCGCGACGCGCTGGCAGTTGACGTCGCGCAGCTGCGCCAGCACTACCTGGCTGGCTGACTCAGAGCTTGCTGCTGTCGCGCAGGATGCGGGCGGTGCTCAGCGCGATCATCCCTTCTTCATCGGTGGGCAGCACCAGCACCGGCACGCGGCTGTCGTCGCGGCTGATGCGCTGGCTGTTCTCGCCGTTGGCGCCGCCATCGAGCGCGATGCCGAACAGGCTGGCCAGGTGTTCGCAAATGCGCGCGCGCACCGGCGGCGAGTTGGCGCCGATGCCCGCGGTGAACACCAGCGCATCGAGCCCGCCCAGCGTGACCGCGAGCTTGCCGATTTCCTGCGCGGCGCGGTAGGCGTAGAAGTCCACCGCGAGCCGCGCGCGCGGCGCATCGCTGGCCAGCAGCGCGCGCATGTCGCTGCTTACGCCTGACAGTCCCTTCAGCCCCGATTCCTGGTACAGCATCGCCTGGATCGCCGCCGGCTGCATGCCCTGTTGCGCCAGCCACAGCAGCGCGCCCGGATCGACCGAGCCGCAGCGCGTGCCCATCGGCAGGCCGTCGAGCGCGGTCAGGCCCATGGTGCTGTCCACGCTGCGGCCATCGCGCATTGCGCACAGGCTCGCGCCGTTGCCCAGGTGCGCCACGACCACGCGGCCCTCGGCCAGGTCGGGCGCGACCTGGCGCAGCCGGCGCGCGATGTACTCGTACGACAGCCCGTGGAAGCCATAGCGGCGGATGCCGCGCTCATAGTAGGCATAGGGCAGCGCCATCAACTGCGCCAGCACGTCGTGGCCGGCGTGGAAAGCGGTGTCGAAGCAGGCCACCTGCAGCAGGTCCGGCACGGCCTGGCGCACCGCGCGGATCGCGGTCAGGTTGTGCGGCTGGTGCAGCGGCGCCAGCGGCACCAGCGCCTCCAGCTTTGTGATCACCGCGTCGTCGATGCGCACGGCCTGCGCGTAGTCGGCGCCGCCATGCACCACGCGATGGCCGATCGCCACCGGCGGGTTGTCGCGCAGGCCCACGCTCAGCACCAGGCGCACCAGCCGGAAGGCGGCGTCGTGGTCGGCCACCTGGGCTTGCGGGAAGGTCTCGTCGGCCACTACGCGGCCGTCGGCCATGCGCGCGGTCAGGCGCGGCGCCACGCCGATGCCTTCGATCTGGCCGTGCGCGCTCAGCACCGGGTTGATGTCGGCATTGCCATGCGCGGCGTCGGGCACGGCGTAGACCGAGACCTTGACGCTGGACGAACCGGCGTTGACGACGAGGATGACGGGATGCACGGCGGGTTGGATGGCAGTCACGCTGGAAAGGCTCCGTGGGTTGGCATAGCCCGGCTCAGACCTGCGCCGCGGCTTCGGCGCAGCGGCGCGCATGGGCCACCAGCACCGCGATGGCGCAGCTGCCGATGCGCGCGCGCACGCTGTCGGCCCGGCTGGTGAGGATGATGGGCACGCGCGCGCCCAGCACGATGCCGGCGGCTTCGGCGCCGGCCAGGAAGGTCAGCTGCTTGGCCAGCATATTGCCGGCTTCCAGGTCCGGCACCAGCAGGATGTCGGGGTCGCCGGCCACGTCGGAGTCGATGCCCTTGGTGACGGCGGCTTCGCGGCTGATGGCGTTGTCGAAGGCGAGCGGGCCGTCCAGCACGCCGCCCGTGATCTGGCCGCGCCGCGCCATGGTGCACAGCGCGGCGGCGTCGATGGTGGAGGGGATCTTGTCGGTGACGGTCTCCACCGCGGACAGGACCGCCACCTTGGGCCGCTCGATGCCCAGCATGCGCAGCAGGTCGATGGCGTTGCGGCAGATATCGGCCTTGTCGTTGAGCGTGGGGAAGATGTTGACCGCGGCATCCGTGATGAACAGCGGCTTGTGGTAGCGCGGCACGTCCATCGCGAACACATGCGACAGCCGCCGCCCGGTGCGCAGGCCGCTGGCCGAGGCGGTAACCTCGTGCAGCAGTTCGTCGGTATGCAGGCTGCCTTTCATCAGCAGTTCGGCGTCGCCGGCTCGCACGGCTTCGACCGCGCGTTCGGCCGAGGCGTGGCTGTGCGGTGTGTCGATGACGACGGTGTCGCCCAGCGCCATGCCGTGCTCCGCGGCCACCTGCCGGATGCGTGCCGCGGGCCCGACCAGGATCGGCACGATCAGGCCCAGCTCCGCCGCTTGCAGGGCGCCGCCCAGCGAGGCGGCGTCGCACGGATGCGCCACCGCGGTGGGGATGGGCGGCAGCCCGGCGCAGCGCGCCAGCAGCGTGGCGTACTTGTCCGGCGATTCGGCGGCGGGCGCGGCAAGTTCGGACAGGGCAGGCGAGACAGCGGTCATGACGATGTTCCGTGAGCGAAGCAGCGGCCAGGGTACCCGGCCTGTGCATGGACGTCGAGCCTGGCGCCGGCCGCGCGCAAGCCAGGATTGCTGCGATGCGCAAAGCGCACCGCGCCAGTATAGGCGACGATTCTGTCGCGCTGGTGGCCGGGCGCCCCGCCGGCAGTGCGCCATTTCGCGCCACCCGTCCGCGGGTTGCAGCGCGCGGCAGCGGCTGGTACGCTTGTTTTTGTTGCAAGGCAACATGCGTCACTCCGGCCGCGCCGCCAAGCCCGCGGACGTGCCGGCGGGGCGCCCACCAGGGGAGTGGAATGACCGCACGCGAACGCGCCGTCCTGCCGCAGGACAGCACCGCCACCTCTACCTTCACCAGTCTGCCCGCGTACGCCAGTCCGTTCGCGGCGCTGGCGCAACCGGTGCTGGAGTACGCACTGGACGCCTGGCAGCGCACCGTGCTGCTGCTCGACATCCTGCGCCAGCGCGGCAACGAGTCCGCTGAGCATGAGCTTGAGGGCATGCCGCCCGTGCTGGTGTTCGAGCACGAACTGCTGGCCGATGGCCGTGCGTTGCCGGAGCCCGCCAACTACGCGCTGCTGCGCATCGTGCCGCCGGCGGACAGCCCGACCGATCCCGCCAGGCGCCCCTTCGTCGTGATCGACCCGCGCGCGGGCCACGGCCCCGGCATCGGCGGATTCAAGGCCGACAGCGAGATCGGCATCGCGCTGCGCACCGGCCATCCGTGCTACTTCATCACCTTCTTCCATGAGCCCTGCCCGGGCCAGACCATCGAATCGGTGGCGCGCGCCGAAGCCGCCTTCCTCCAGATCGTCGGCGAACGCCATCCGGACGCGCCCGGCAAGCCCTTCGTCATCGGCAACTGCCAGGCCGGCTGGGCGCTGATGATGCTGGCCGCGGTGGCGCCGGAGCGCGCCGGCCCGCTGCTGCTGGCCGGCGCGCCGCTGGCGTACTGGTCCGGCGTGCGCGGGCGCAACCCGATGCGCTACAGCGGCGGCCTGCTGGGCGGCTCGTGGCTGGCATCGCTGACTGCCGACCTGGGCAATGGCCGCTTCGACGGCGCCTGGCTGGTAGAGAACTTCGAGCAGCTCAATCCCGCCAATACCTTGTGGAAGAAGCGCTACGATGTCTATGCGCAGGCCGACACCGAAGGCCCGCGCTTCCTTGACTTCGAGCGCTGGTGGGGCGGCCATTTCCTGATGAACCGCGCCGAGATCGACTGGATCGTGCAGCAGCTGTTCGTCGGCAACCGGCTCACCGCGGGCGAGGTGCGCAGCACCGACGGCAAGACCGTGGTGGACCTGCGCAACGTGCGCTCGCCGGTGATCGTCTTTGCGTCCTGGGGGGACAACATCACGCCGCCGCAGCAGGCGCTGAACTGGATTCCGGACCTGTATGCGAGCGACGAAGAGCTGGTCGCCAACGACCAGGTGATCGTCTACTGCCTGCACCCGACCGTGGGCCACCTGGGCATCTTTGTTTCCGCGGGCGTGGCCAACCGCGAGCACAGCGAACTGTTCTGCGCGCTGGACCTGATCGACGTGCTGCCGCCGGGCCTGTACGAGGCGAAGATCGAAGACATCGCTCCCGACCTGCGGCATCGCGACCTGGTCGAAGGCCGCTACCTGGTGCGCTTCGAGCGCCGCGCCATCGCCGACATCCTGGCGCTGGACGACGGCCGCGACGACGAGCGCGCCTTCGAGGTGGTGCGGCGCGTGGCCGAGATCAACCAGCACATCTATGACACCTTTGCCTCGCCATGGGTGCGCGCCATGTCCAGCGAACTGAGCGCGCAGTGGCTGCGCGCGCTGCATCCCGCGCGGCTGGAGCGCTCGCTGGCGACCGACGCGAACCCGTGGATGGCGTGGATCGGCGCACTGGCACCGCTGGTGCGCGAGCATCGCGCGCCGGTAGCGCGGGATAATCCGCTGCTGACGCTGGAACAGGCGGCCTCGGCGCAGATCGTCAGCGCGCTCGACCACTTCCGCGAGCTGCGCGATGCCTGGTACGAGCGGACCTTCGAGGCGATCTATGAATCGCCGGCGATGGCGGCACTGGTGGGCCTGCGCGCGCAGGCGCCGGTCAACCTGGAATCGCCCGTCACCGTGGCGCTGCGCAAGGAACTGGCCGCGCGCCGGCTGCATGATGCCGAGGCGGCGATCGGGCAGGGCGGCGCACTGGAGGCCTTTGTGCGTGTGCTGGCCTACGTGGCCGAACACGCCAGCGCGATCGAGGAGCGGCCGTTCAACCTGCTGCGCCGCATTGCGCGCGAACAGCAGCCAGCCACCGCGCAAGCCGGCGGCCATGCCGACCTGGCCGCGTTCAAGACGGCCGTGCGCCAGCAGAGCTTTATCGTCGGGCTCGATCCGCAGCGCGCCATCCGCGCGTTGCCGGCGCTGGTGCCGGACCGCGAAACGCGCCGCAAGCTGATGGTGGCGGCGCATCGCGTGATAACCGTCGGCGGCCCGCTGGAGGGCGAGTGGCTGGCGCGCTTTCGCGAAGTCGCCGACGTGATGGGCACCGGTCATCCACCCGCAGTTGGCGATGCAGCCGTGGGTCCGGCGGATGCCGCAATGGCCCCCAGCCACGCCGGGAACGGCAAGCCGCAGGCCTCGCGCGCCACCGGCAAGCGCAAGGCCGCGCCGCGCACCACGCGGCCGCGCAGTTGAGGGTCGCGCACCGTATCCGGTGCGACAGGAGGCGCCATGGTCAACGTATCCAATCCGCCGCTTGCCGGCACCCGCGTGCTGGTGGTCGGCGTGGCCAATGCCGAGTCGATCGCCTGGGGCTGCGCCCGCGCCTTCCGCGAACTGGGCGCGGAAGTTGCCATGACCTACCTGAACGACAAGGCCTATCCGCACGTCGCGCCACTGGCCCAGGCCGTGCAGGCGTCGATCCTGATGCCGCTGGACGTGGAAGACCCCGGGCAGATGGCAGCGCTGTTCGCGCGTATCGAGAGCGTATGGGGCAGGCTCGACGCGGTGGTCCACTCGATCGCCTTCGCACCCAGGGCCGACCTGCAGGGCGGCTTGCTCAATTCGTCGGCTGAAGGCTTTGCGCGCGCCATGGACATCTCATGCCACTCCTTCGTGCGCATGGCGCGCCTGGCCGTGCCGCTGATGACGCAGGGCGGCACCCTGTTCGCCATGAGCTATGAAGGCGCCAGCCGCGTGGTGCCCAACTACGACCTGATGGGGCCGGTCAAGGCGGCGCTGGAGGCCAGTTGCCGCTACCTGGCGCATGAACTGGGGCCCAGGGGCATCCGCGTCCACGCCATCTCGCCGGGGCCGCTGAAGACGCGCGCGGCCTCGGGCCTGAAAGACTTCGACCTGCTACTGGCCGATGCCGCCGGGCGCGCGCCGCTGGGCGAGGTGGTCGACATCATGGACGTAGGCTTCGCCACCGCTTACCTGGCCACGCCGTATGCGCGCCGCATTTCGGGCAATACCGTGTACGTGGATGGTGGCGTGCACATCATGGCGTAGCGCGCGCCGGACCGTCGGCACACGGCGCAGGCGGCGCCTACAATGCAGACAGGGGCGCCGATGGGGAGAATCCATGCAGGTACTGATCCGGGGTTTGCATCGCGATGTGACCGAAGACATGCTGCAGGAAAAGCTCAAGGGTCATGCCCCGGTCAAGTCCGTGGAAATCGTGCGCGAGGGCGATCCCGACCATCCGTGGGCGTGGGTGGATCTGGATATCGACCCGTTTGCCGCCTGGCGCCTGCTGCGCCGGTTCGACCGCCAGTACTTTGCCGGCAGCATCATGCGCTGGTATATCCCGGCGCACCAGGACTAAGAACCCATGAAATGGGTTCTGAGTGCACTGGACCGGTCGGCAAATCGGATTACCATAGCCGCGTTTCCGACTTCATTGCGGCGCTGGCCAGCGGCGTCCGACATCCATGCTTGAACTCCAGGGAGCCATCTGGTTCCGCTCCGGCTCGCAAGACTGGGGCGGCAAGGACCGCATCGCGCTGCTCGCCGCCATCGGCGAACACGGCTCGATCACCGCGGCCGCGCGCGCGGTCGGCATCAGCTACAAGGCCGCGTGGGACGCCATCGATGCCATGAACAACAGCGCCGGCGAGCCGCTGGTGGTGCGCGCCGCCGGCGGCAAGGGCGGCGGCGGCACGCGCCTGACCGCGCGCGGTGAGCAGCTGATCCGCACCTATCGCGCACTCGAGGACGAACACCGGCGCTTTGTCGCGCAGCTGTCGCGCCTGGGCGAGGGCGCGGCCGACGATATCCACCTGATGAGGCGAATGATGATCAAGACCAGTGCGCGCAACAAGCTGTTCGGACGCGTGGCGAGCGTGCGCGGCGGCGCGGTCAATGATGAAGTCGTGCTGGAGTTGCCCGGCGGGCAACGGGTGGTGTCCACCATCACGCACGAAAGCGTCGAGACGCTGGAACTGGCCGAGGGCACGGAGGCGTTTGCGCTGATCAAGGCATCGTCGGTGCTGGTGGGGCTGCCCGATCCGGGGATGCGGCTGTCGGCGCGCAACCAGCTGCCGGGCGTGGTATCGCGCGTGATGCCTGGGGCGGTGAATGCCGAGGTAGTGATGGAGCTCGACGGCGGCGGCACGATTGCGGCGATCGTGACCAACGGGAGTGTGGAGGCGTTGGGGCTTGAGGTTGGGGTAGCTGCGCTGGCGGTGTTCAAGGCGTCAAGCGTGATCCTGGGGGTCGTGGCGTAGCGCGCCAGGGTAATTGCCGCGCGGCGGCTGCCGGGTGGATCGCACAAAAAATGAGAACATGCCAAGAAACATTGAAATCAAGGCCCGCATCGACACCATCGAAGCAGTGCTGCCGCATGCGGCAGCACTGGCGGACAGCGGGCCCGAATACATCCGCCAGGACGATACCTTTTTCCCCTGCGCCAACGGCCGGCTCAAGCTGCGCGAGTTCGCGCCTGACCGCGGCGAGCTGATCTTCTATGCGCGCGCCGACGAAGCGGGGCCGAAGGAGAGCTTCTACATCCTGTCGCCGACGCAATCGCCCGCCACGCTGCGCGCGGCGCTGGCCGCCGCCCATGGCGAGGGCGGGCGGGTGCGCAAGTTGCGCACGCTGTACCTGGCCGGCCGCACGCGCGTGCACCTGGACCGGGTCGAGGCGCTGGGTGATTTCCTGGAGCTGGAAGTGGTGCTGGCCGACGAGGAAAGCGTGGACGACGGCGTGGCCGAGGCGCACGCGCTGCTGGCGCACCTGGGCATTCCTGCGTCGAGCCTGATCGAGGGCGCCTACGTCGACCTGCTGCGCGCGGCTCAGGCCACACGCGCCGACACCGGCGCGTAGACCGGCGGATGGTGGCGGCTGGTGCCGCTGCCGAAGATGCGGCCTTCGCGGATCTCCAGCACGTGGTCGCCCAGGGCTTCCACGTCGGCGGGGTCGTGCGAGATCACCAGCATCGGCACGTCCAGGCTGGCCTGCAGCGCGCGCAACTCCGCGCGCATGCGCGCGCGCAGCGCGGGGTCCAGCGCGGAGAAGGGTTCATCCAGCAGCACGATATCGGGCTGCGCCACCAGCGCGCGCGCCAGTGCCACGCGCTGCTTTTGGCCGCCGGAAATCTCCGCCGGGTAGTTGCCGGCGATCTCGGCCAGGCCGAAGGCATCGATCCAGCGCCGCGCTTCGGGGTGCGCGGCGCCGCGGCGCGGGTTGCGCCAGCCGCGCATCAGGCCAAAGGCGATGTTCTGGCCCACGGTCAGGTGCGGGAACAGCGCGTATTCCTGGAACAGGTAGGCCACGCGGCGCTCTTGCGGACGCACGTCGATGCCGGCTTCCGCGTCGAACAGGGTGCGGCCGTTCAGCACGATACTGCCGCTGTCCGGCGCCAGCAGGCCGGCGATGGCGCGCAGCGTCAGGCTCTTGCCCGCGCCCGATGGCCCGAACAGCGCAATGCGCCGGCTGGCCGAATCGAAATCGATATCCAGCGCAAAGTGGCGGTCGGCCGAGACCATCTGCTTGCGGATGCTGACGTGCATGCTCATGGCGGGCGGCTCAGCGTGTGCGCGGGCGCAGGCGCCGGCGTTCATAGAGTTCAGCGGGATTGCGCGCGGCGGCCGGCACCAGGCGCCCGGCAATCACCAGCAGCAGCACGCAGGTGAGCGAGGTCACCAGCACCAGCAGGTTGGCGGTATTGTCGTCGCCGGCCTGCACCGCCTCATAGATGGCGACCGACAGCGTCTGCGTGCGCCCGGGCAGGTTGCCCGCGATCATCAGCGTGGCGCCGAATTCGCCCAGCGCGCGCGCAAAGGCCAGCAGCACGCCGGCGATGATGCCGCGCGCGGCCAGCGGCAGCGTGACGCGGAAGAAGATGCCGGCCTCGGGCACGCCCAGCACGCGGGCGGCGTTTTCCAGTTGATGGTCCACGCCTTCAAAGGCCGCGCGCGCGGACTTGAGCACCAGCGGGAAGGCGACGATGGTGGAGGCCAGCACCGCACCCTGCCAGGTGAAGACCAGTTCGATGCCCAGGCGCGCCAGCCACTCGCCGAACACGCCACGGCGTCCCACCAGCACCAGCAGGTAGTAGCCCAGCACCGTGGGCGGCAGCACCAGCGGCAGCGTCAGCACCGCGTCGGCCAAATCGCGCAGCGGCGAGCGCCAGCGCGCCAGCGCCCAGGCCGCGCCGACGCCGAGCACGGCATTCAGCGCGGTGGCCCAGCCGGCCACCTTCAGCGACAGCAGCAGCGGTACCCAGACGGCGTCCATGGTGCGGCGAGGCCTAGGTCAGGGCTTATGGAAGCCGAATCGCGACAGGATGGCCTGGCCTTCGGGCGAGGCCACGTAGTCGACGAACTGAGCCGCCTCCTTCTGCTGGCGCGTCTGGCTGGTGACGGCGATCGGGTAGGTCACCGGCGTCTGGCTGGGCACCTGCACGGCGACCTTGACCTTGTCAGGCATCACCGCGGCATCGGTGGCGAAGACGAAGCCGGCCTCGACCTCGCCGCGTGCCACGTAGTCCAGGCTCTGGCGCACGTTCTGCGCCGGCACGCCCTTGGCGGCGACAGCGCCCCACAGCCCGGCCGTTTCCAGCGCGCCGCGGGTGTAGCGGCCTACCGGCACCGAGGCCGGGTTGCCGTAGGCGATGCGCTTGACTTCCGGGCGCGTCAGGTCCTGCAGCTTGCTGATGCCCAGCGTGCTGTCGGCGGGCACGATCAGCACCACCTGGTTGGCGGCGAAGTTGCGGCGCGATGCCGGGGCAATCACCTTTTCGGCCTCGGCCTTGTTCATCGCTTCCTGGTCGGCCGAGGCAAACACGTCGGCCGGCGCGCCCTTGATGATCTGCTGCATCAGTACGTCGGAGGCGCCGAAGTTCAGCACCACGTGCGTGCCGGGATGAGCGCGCTCGAACGACCCGGCCAGCGACTTGAAGGCGTTGGTCAGGCTGGCGGCGGCGGACACCACCAGGTCGGCGGCAAAGGCGGGCGGGGCGGCCAGCGCAAGCATGGCGACGGAGGCGGCCAGCAGGAACCCGCGGCGGCGGGAACGGAGGGCAGACATTGTGATCCTCGGGAATCGGCCGGCCGGCATGTGCGATATGAGCGGCAGGGCGCAAGCAGGTGGACTGTCAGGCGCAATATACGTCTGTATATAGCGATGCGTCAATGATGCGCCATGACGGGCGTCATGGGTATTCGGATCGGCATAAGTGCGGTATCAGGAGCTGCGAATGCGCCCCGGGAGGGAGGATGGGCTGGCACCTGTCCGGCGCCAGCCTCGCCGGTCTCAGGCCGGCGGCATGCCTTCCTTGAACAACGATTTCAACTGGGTGCGCAGCTCAGGCGTGTCCTGATGCTGGTGCACCGCCACCGCGTGCTGGACCGCGGCTTCGAGCAGTTCGTCCTCGCTGTCGGCGCTCATTGCCACCGTGCAGTGGGTGTCGCTCGGGAACTCGCGGCAATCGATAAACTTGCGTGCCATGATGCCTCCTGACGCCGGCCCGCAGAGTGGGCTGGAGCCGGTGCATCCAGTATAGGCACGCGGGTAGGCCGCTTACAGCACCGGCGTCAGCACCTTGCCGCCAACCAGGAACGCGTCCAGATTCTGCAGCGTCAGCGCGGTCATGGCGGCGCGCGTTTCATGCGTGCCGCTGGCCATGTGCGGCGCCAGCACGACATGGTCCAGCGTCAGCAGCGCGGGCGGCACGTTGGGCTCGTCCTGGAACACATCCAGGCCGGCGCCGCCGAGGCGTCCTTCGACCAGCGCCGCGACCAACGCCGCCTCGTCGATCACGCTGCCGCGCGACACATTGACCAGGATGCCCTTGGGGCCAAGGGCGTCGATGATCTCGCGCGACACCAGCCCCGCCGTAGAGGGGCCGCCGACGGTGGCCACCACCAGGAAGTCGGCCCATGACGCCAGTGCCTTCAGGTCCGGCTCGAAGCGCCACGGCGCGCCTTCGCGCGGGCGGCGGTTGTTGTAGGCGATCTCCATGTCGAAGCCCTGCGCGCGGCGCGCGACGATCTCGCCGATGCGGCCGAGCCCCAGGACGCCGAGCTTCTTGCCTGACACGCGCGTGGTCAGCGGGAAGCCGCCCTGCGGCCAGCGCCCGGCGCGCACGAAGCGGTCGCCATGGGCGATGCCGCGCGCCGCATCCAGCAGCAGCCCGAAGGCCAGGTCGGCGACGCAGTCATTGAGCACGTCGGGTGTGTTGCTGACCTGGACGCCGCGCGCACGGGCCGCGTCCAGCGCGATCGCGTCATAGCCCACGCCGAAGCTGACGATGGCTTCCAGGCGCGGCAGCGCATCGATCAGCGCCGCGCTGCAGCCGTGGCGCGCCGAGGTCACCAGCACGCGCACCTGCTGGCCCGCGCTGCGTGCCCACGCGAGCGGATCGCCTTGCTGCCACAGCGCGGCAGCGCCGTACTGTTGCTGCAGGATGGCATTGGTCTGCGGCGCGAGCGGGCCGACCTGGAGGATCTGGGAAGCGGACATGGGAGGACGGAAGGCAAGGGGTGACGGGCAATGGTAGCGCAAGGACCCGCAATGCGCAGGCGCTGGGTTATGCTGCGATCCTCGCCGCTTTCGTCCACCCCACGCTCACTCCACGTGCCATGAAAACCATCTACCTGGCTGGCTTTGACGTCTTTCGCAAGGATGCGCGCGCCTGGGGCGAGCACCTCAAGGCGCTGTGCGCCGCGCATGGCTTCGCTGGCCTGTATCCGCTCGACAAGGCCGCGCCCGAGGGCCTGTCCGGCCCCGACACCGCGCGCTGGATCTACGACGCCAATATCGCGCTGCTGCGCCGCGCGGACATGGTGATGGCCAACCTGGATGACTTCCGCGGGCCGGGCGAGCCGGATTCCGGCACGGCGTTCGAGGTCGGTTTTGCAGTGGCGCTGCAGAAGCCGGTGTGGGGCTACAGCGCCGACGCGGGCACGCTGCGCGAGCGCGTCGCGGCGGCGACCGATGCGGACGGCACGCCGCTGGATGCGCGCGGCTTCGTGGTGGAAGACTTCGGCCTGGGCCAGAACCTGATGCTGGCCTGTTCGGTGAAGCTGGTGCAGGGCGGGGCCGCCGCATGCCTGGCGGCGATGGCCGAGGCGATGCACCGGCGTGCCGCTGAAGCCGCCGCGCGCCGCGAGCGCGACGCGGCGGCGTGGGGCGATGACTGACGGCGTGCGCACCGCTGGTTTGCTCCCCTCCCGCTTGCGGGACGCTTGCGGGAGAGGGGACTGGTCGGTGGTGAATCTGACGCAATCGCCTTGCGTCGACTGCTTGGGTCCTTGACTGGTGCTAGCGCCGCAGCGACTGCACCCCTGCTGCGATATCGGTCGCCGTAGTCGCCACGATCTCTCGATACGCCGCGACGACGCCATCGACCGCGCCGGGCGCCGGCAGTTCTGCCTGGGTGCGGCCGCTGACTACCTTGCCGTCCGGCAGCCGCCGCACGGTCCAGTTGATGGTGGCGCCGGCACGCTGGCCCACGTCGGCATCCAGGCGCAGCACTTCGGTGGTGATCCGGTACAGCGGCTGCACGTCCGACAGCCCCTGCTGATAGGTGTCGACCGCGCCCAGCGTGGACTGCAGGCGTTGCGACAGCGCGTCGCGCAGTTCGTCGGGCAGCGGCGCGGACCAGCGCGCCAGGTCCAGCAGGCGCAGGCCGGCGTCGCCGCCATCGCGCACTACCAGTTGCGGGCGGTTGAGCCGCTCCGGCACGCGCACCGGCGCGACTTCCAGCCATAGCGTATTGGTCGATGCCGGCGTCGTCGTGGCCGGCAGCGGCGCGGCCGCGCCCTGCGCCAGCGTGTAGTAGCGCGGCTCGGGCGAGGCGCACCCCGCCAGCACGGCCGCGGCCAGCGCGCCCGCGAGGAGGCAGGTAAGAGGAAGGCGCTTCATCATTCTTTCTCCGGCTTGCCGCGCACCAGCGCTTCAGGGTGGCGTTCCAGGTAATCGGTCAGCGCGCGCAGCGACGTGGCGGTGCGCGTCAACTCCTGCAGCATGCGGCGCGTGTCTTGCTGCAGCGGCGCGTCCGACGCCAGCGTGCCGTTGGCCGCGCTCAGGGTCTTGCGCGCGTCCTGCAGCGCGGCCAGCACCTGCGGCGCGACGTCGCCGTTGAGCTGCTGCACCAGCTGGTCGGCGGTGGCCAGGGTCTTGTTCAGGCTTGCCACCGTGGTGCGCAGGTCCTGGCCGATCTGGTCGAACGGCACCTTGTCGATGCGGTTGACGATGTCTCCCACCTGCGCCTGCAGCTGATCGAAGGTGCCCGGCGTGGTGGCGAACTCCGGAATCGGCGCGTCCAGGTCGACCTTGGCCGGCGCGGCTTTCGGGAAGAAGTCGAGCGCCACGTAGAGCTGGCCGGTGAGCAGGTTGCCGGTGCGCAGCTGCGCGCGCATGCCACGCTGCAGCAGGCCCAGGATGATCCTTCGTGCGCGCTCGCGGTCCAGCACATCGCGTTCGCGCAAGCCCATGCGCGACGGATACAGCTCCACCACCACCGGCATGCGGAATGCTTTCTTTTCCCGCTGGTACTCGATGCCGATCGAACGCACCTGGCCCACGATCACGCCGCGGAAGTCCACCGGTGCGCCCGGCGACAAGCCGCGCACCGACTGGTCGAAATTGAGCACTGCCAGCGTGGGCGCCAGCTCGTCCGGCTCCTTCATCGCCTCGGCCTGATCGCTGGCCAGCAGGAACTGGGTGTTCTCGGCCGCGGCGGCAGTGGCGGTGGTGTGGTCCGGCGCCTGGAAGGCGACACCGCCGAGCAGCACTGTCACCAGCGACTGCGTCGACAGCTTGAGTCCGCCGGCATCGAGCTTCAGGTCCACGCCGCTGGCATGCCAGAAGCGCGTGTCGGCGGTGACCAGCTTGTCATAGGGTTTGTTGACGAATACGCGCAGCGTGAGGTCGCGCCCGTTGGGATCAAGCTGGTAGGCCACCACCTGGCCCACCAGCACGCGCCGGTAGTAGACCGGCGAGCCGATATCGAGCGAGCCCAGCTCGGAGGCGCGCAGCACGAACTGCTTGCCGGAGGCGTCGGTGGTCACCGCCGGCGGCACTTCAAGCCCCTTGAAGTTGCGCGCGGATTCCTGCGACTTGCCCGCATCCACGCCGATATAGGCGCCCGACAGCAGCGTTTCCAGCCCCGACACGCCGCTGGCCGCGAAGCGCGGGCGCACCACCCAGAAGCGCGTGTCGGCCACGGCGAAGTTCTCGGCGTCCTTGGTCAGGTCGATCGATGCCACCACGTGCGAGCGGTCGCGCGCCAGGCGCACCGACTTGACCAGGCCGATGTCGACATCCTTGTAGCGCACCGCGGTCTTGCCGGGCGTGAGGCCTTCGGCGGTGCGGAAGGTGACGCTGATCTCCGGCCCGCGCGAGGCCAGCGTATGCACCAGCAGCGAGATGCCGACCACCGCGGCGACGATCGGGATCAGCCAGACCAGCGAGGGCAGCCAGCGCGCGCGGCGCCGGCGTTCGGGCCGCGGCAGGCCCGGCGGTGCCGGCGGGGATGAGCCCGCGGGCGGGGTGGCTTGGTTGTCAGTGTCGGGCATTGTCGTCTTCCAGCGAATCCCACAGCAGGCGCGGATCGAAGCTGAGCGAGGCCATCATGGTCATGACCACGACCGCGCCAAAGGCCATGGCGCCGCCGCCGGGGATGATGGTGGCCAGCGCCCCGGCCCGCACCAGCGAGGCCAGCAGCGCCACCACGAAAATATCGAGCATCGACCAGCGGCCGATCACTTCCACCAGCCCGTAGAGCCGGGTCTGCTGCCGGATCCGCCAGGTCGAGCGGAAATGCACGGACAGCAGCAGGAAGGTGAGAATCACCATCTTCAGCAATGGCACGATGATGCTGGCGATCAGCACCAGACCGGCCAGCATGTGCGAGCCGGACAGCCACAGGTAGAGCACGCCGGACAGGATGGTGTCCTGCTGCACGCCGAGGATCGACTGCGTCACCATCACCGGCAGCACATTGGCCGGAATATAGAGGATGTAGGCGGCCAGCAGGAAGGCCCAGGTGCGCGCCAGGCTGTCGGGCTTGCGATGATGCAGGGTGGCGCCGCAGCGCGGGCAGGGCTCGCCCTCCAGCGCGCGCGGGCTGACCAGGTCGCAGGCGTGGCACGACAGCAGGCCGAGCCGGGTCGCGGTCGGCACCTGCGGCAGCGGGGTATTCTCGTCGTCGTCGGTGAGCTCGGCCACCACCTCGCGCGCCAGCTGGCGCGGGCGGGCCAGGCGCCCGCCCGGTTGGCGGGGTGGCTGCGCCGGTGGTTGTGCCGGAGGTTGCTGCGGGTCCGTCATCGGCTTTCCCCGGCTGCGGCCGCGGCGTCGTCATCGGGCGTATCCAGATGGCGCCACAGGTCGCGCGGATCGAACGACAGCATCGCCGCCAGCACGATCACCAGCGCGGCAAACGACCACAGCGCGATGCCGGGCAGCACGCGCGCCATGGTGGACAGCTTTACCAGCGTGACCAGCACGCCGATCATGAAGACTTCGATCATGCCCCAGGGCCGGGTCTGGCGGATGCCGCGCACGATGCGGTCGAAGCCCGCCGGCATGCGGTGCTGCGCCATCGGCACCAGCAGGTAGGCCATCATCAGCATTTCGGACAGCGGGAACAGGATGGTGGTGGCGAATACCAGCGCCGCGACCAGCCCCATCTTGTCGGTGTACAGGGCCTGCACCGCGCCCAGCAGCGTGGTCTCGGTGCGGACCCCCTGCAGGTCCATCTCGACGATCGGATAGGCGTTGGAAACCAGGAACAGGATCAGCGCGGTGATGACCAGCGGCAGCAGCCGCTGATACTGGCGGCGGCTTTCGCGGTAGAGCTGGCCGCCGCAGCGCAGGCACAGCGCGCGCTCGCCGGGCGAGATCGGCGTGCGCTCATAAATCGCGTCACAGTATTCGCATGCCACCATCCGGTGCAGCTCCGCCGGCGAGGTGTCGGCGGTTGCGGCTGCCGGCGCGGCCGGCGTTTCTTGTCCTGCCATCAGCCGGGATGCTTGCCGGTGGCGGCCGGCGGGACATCGGGATTGTCGACTACGGCCGGGGCCGCAGGTGCAGGCGCGGAGGCCAGCGCCGCGCCTTGCTTCAGGTCGTGATGCAGTTCGCCTTGCGAGCCGATGGTCCAGTCGCGCAGCAGCGCATAGGCCACCGCCAGCAGCGTCGGCCCGATGAACACGCCCAGGAAGCCGAACGCCAGCGCGCCGCCGAGCACGCCCAGCATGATCCAGATCAGCGGCATGCCGGTGCCCTTGCTGATCAGCAGCGGCTTGACGATGTTGTCGGCCATGCCGACCACGCCCACGCCCCACACCACCAGGAAGATGGCCCAGCCGGTGGTGCCGGTGTGGTACAGCCACAATGCGGCCGGAATCCACACCAGCGGCGGGCCGACCGGGATCACCGACAGGAAGAAAGTAACGAAGCCCAGGATCGCCGCACCCGGCACGCCGGCGATCCACAGGCCGATGCCCATCAGCACCGCCTGGATGAAGGCCGTGCCCAGCACGCCGTAGACCACGCCTTTGACGGTGCTGCCGGCCAGTTCCAGCAGGTGGTCGGCGCGCTCGCCGGCAATGCGGCGCATGCCCGCGCGCAGCCAGGCGATGGCGAACTCGCCGCCGGTATAGAAGAAGAACGCCAGGATGATCGACAGCGCCAGCTGCCCCAGCCCGGCGCCGATCGACAGGCCGGCCCCCAGCAGCGCGTGGCCGACCGGGGCGATCAGCTTGCGCAGGTTGGAGACCATCTCGGAATCGGCGTTGATGACGCTGTTCCAGGAGCTTTGCAGGTAGGAGCCGACAAAGGGCAGGCTGCTCAGCCAGACCGGCAGTTGCGGCAGGCCGTGTTCCATGTAGCGGTCGACCAGCGCGGACAGGTCGTCCAGGTGCGCGGAGAAGCTGGCGCCGGCGTAGACGAACGGACCGAGCACGACCACCGTGGCCAGCAGCACGCAGATCAGGGCAGCCAGCCCGCGGCGGTTGCCGAGCCAGCGCGACAGCACGGTGTAGGGGTACCAGGAGCTGAATGCCAGGATCGCGCCCCACAGCAGCGCGGTGGTGAACGGTGCCAGCACCAGCAGCGAGCCGCCGATCAGCACGATCAGGGCAAAGACGGCTGCGATTTTTTCAATTAACTGGCCGGAACTCATGGTTGGCTCTCCCTTGGACCCGCCGGTGTGACGGGAACGGCGTAAATATAGCTTACGTCGGGGGTGGGAATGTGAAACTGGGGCGCGGGGTGGGGCAGACGTCACTGTGGGTCCCGCATCGCTGCGCTGTGCGCTCGATATCGTGGTGACCAAGTTCAGGCCGATCAGGACCAGGCGCCGAACAGTGTTGCCGCGGTGACGACAAGCTGTGCCAGCCCCGCGCCGATCCCAAGTCCCTCACCGTCGCCGCTTCGAGCACGATAGTGGCATGCTGGCAATCGCGGCAAGGCAAACAACGAGAAGGAATCGCTCACATCAGCAATGCCATGCTGATCATCGCAACGTTCAATGCTACGATGACGGCCACTACCACAATCGCCAGTATCGCCACACCCCGTGGATTGGCGTAGGCACCCATCACATCGCGGCGGCTGGTGAAGCGGATCAGCGGCACCACGGCAAAAGGCAGCTGCAGGCTCAGCACCACCTGGCTGAGAAGGAGCAGTTGGGCAATGCCACGCTCGCCGTAAAAGAGCATCACGCACAGCGCAGGCACAATCGCCAAGCCCCGCGTCAGCAGTCGGCGTGCCCAGGGTGCAAGGCGCAGCCTCACGAACCCTTCCATTACGATCTGGCCGGCCAATGTTGCCGTCAGTGCAGAACTCTGGCCGGATGCCAGCAGTGCCAGACCAAACAACACGCTGGCAACGGCCGATCCGGTGATCGGGCCGAGCAGTTGATAGGCCTGCTGCAGGTCAACGACATCGCGATGGCCACTGCCATGGAAAGTCGCGGCAGCGGTGACGAGAATGGCCGCATTGATCACGAACGCCAGGCTGAGCGCTACCACGACATCTATTGTGGAGCAGGTCAGCGCGGCTCGCAGGCCGCCAGCGCAAATGCGCCGGGTCTGGACCGTCGACGAGTGGAGATAGAGGTTGTGCGGCATGACGGTAGCGCCGACGATTCCGATGGCGATATAGAGCCGCCCGGGATCGCCCAGCTTGCGCAAGTCCGGGTTGAAGCCGACCAGCACGTCACGCCATTGCGGCTGGGCCAGCACTAGGTTGATGACAAAGCAAGCCAACACCACGCCGAGCAGGCTGATCACGACCGCTTCGAGGCGTCTGAAGCCCCAACGTTGCATCCACAGGATGAGCAGCACATCCAGCACCGTCAGTGCCACGCCCCAGGCCAGCGGCACGCCGAACAACAGCTTGAGGGCGATGGCGGTGCCGATCACCTCGGCCAGGTCGGCTGCGCAGATCGCAAGTTCGCACAACAGCCATTGCGCCACGACGGATCGAGGCCCGCCATAACGTCGGCTGGCTTGCGCCAGGTCCATGCCTGCGACCATGCCCAGCCGCGCGGCCAGCACCTGCAACAGCATCGCCATCAGGCTCGACATCAGCACGACCCACAGCAGCGCATAGCCGTATGCCGAGCCGCCGGCGAGATCCGTGGCCCAGTTACCCGGGTCCATATAGCCCACCGCGACAAGGTAGCCAGGTCCGAGAAAGGCTGGCAAACGCTGCCACCACCGGCCGGCACTCTGCGTGGGCACGGTGTGCCGACAACCATCCAGGCCGATCAAGTCGCGCCCCGCGTTCACCGTCGCCGATCCGACGGCGAGATCGGCCACGGCCGTCAGTTCAGGCGGAGGCACGATTCCCCCCCTGCCCCGGGGCCCTCAGGCGCGGTCATTCGATCATCCCCAAGAGCCGGGCCAACAGCACCAGCGCGCCCGATCCGGCGATGCACAGGCCAATACCCATGCGAATCGGCTGCACCAGCCAGTTGTGACTGAAGTAGACGTTCATGATTTGCCTCCTTTCTCACTCTGGCGCTCCGCAGTTGCCACTCTGCACGAGTTAACGCCGGCCAATCCCATCTCCGGTCGGCGTTGCAGCCAATGCGCTCCTGGTCCTTTTTGATCAGGCGAACGCACTGCTCATGCGTAACGTCCCGTTAACGCCTTGCGGGAAGAATCCGCCCTGCGTCACTGCCCCCTGGTTCAGGAAGACGATGTTGAGCACATCGTCGAAGCTCCGGCTGAACGCGATCCCGTTCGCATCCAGTGGCACGATGTTGGCCACGTCGGGCGTCGCGCCGACAATGCCCTGGTCATCGTCTTTCGAGTTATCCAGGCTGTCACGCGCATCGGAGATCGCGCCGGCCGCGGTGCGCAAGCTGGGCATCGCCATGCCCTTTGCGTAGAGCACGGTACGCACCAGGCCGGCGTGGTAGGCCTCCGCGGCCAGGATACCGGCAGCGGCTTCCAGGAAGGTCTTGTTGGTAAGCAGTGGCGCGGCGCCCTTGTACGCCGTGACCCCGACGTCCTCGAAGATAAAGGCACCCAGCAGGAAGTTCTCATCACTGGCATAGGGGTCGAATGCAACCCCGGGTCCCACCAGCCCGGCAGCACGTGCCGCACTGGAAAACGCCCCGTTGGGATCGGTGCCGCCGACATCGAGCGCAGGCTGCGCCACCGCGGAGTTGCCGAGCGCTGTGCGCAGGAAGGTGACATGGTTCAACTCGTCCATGGCAATTTCCCTGGCGTACTGTGCTACCAGCGGATCCTTGAACGGCACCTGGTGGCCACCCGTGACGGAGCCCTGTGTGCCCTGGCCGCCGAGCATGCCATTGGGCAGTGACGTGCCGAATACCGCGAAGTGATAGAACTGGGCTTCCAGATACTCAAGGTTGAGCGCGAAGTTGAGGATATCGCCATCACCCGGCGCCGATGCTTGTGCCTTGGCGCTGTCTCCCGATCCGCCGCAAGCACCCAGCAAGGTGCCGCCGAGCAAGCCTGCGCCCAGTCCTCCAGCCTGGAAGAAGAAATTTCGTCGCCTTGCCAGCTTTTCCGCACGCTGAGCCATTAGCTCAATGGCCAATGTAGTCTTTGACATGGTTTCTCTCCTTGAACCAGCGCGACAAATGTCAGACGCGCGACGGTTCGAACGCAGATCAGACATAAGGCAGCTATAGGCCAAGCTGCCCTCCATTGAGTGAGGCGCCCGTCCCAGCCGACCTCCTCGGGCTGGATGGCGGGCGCACCCACACAAGTCGTTTACGCGCTCACATCGGGTTCGGATGCCGGCACGAGCTGATTTAAAGTTCTGTCTCGTTCCCAAATGCGGATCTAGACTGAGAGGCTGCACCCGCAAGTTAAAAAGGAGAATTGGTCATCTGAGGGGCAGACAGCCAGGCCACCGGCGTGCCAGTCACACTGCATGCTGCTACCTATCGCAGCCAGGGACGCCTCGCACCGGCCAGCGGCAGCGGTCGGGAGGTCATCGCTCGGGAAACCTCGCGCGGGTACGAGGCATTTCTACAAAGGAATGGTAAATATTGCCTTTAGACTCAAGGCATCCCTTAGCCCCGGAGCAAGAAAGCTACGACTCGCTTCCTGCGAGTGAGCGCGTCTCGCGTTGACGTCCCTGATGAAATCGAGGGACACCATATATGCGTTTGGGAAGCGAGCGCGAATTTCGGATCCACTTTCAAACGACATCCCGGGTCATCAAAGCCAGCGACCAACGCCAGAGTCCGTTTGGCATGAAACCTGCGGCTGGCCCGGCTAGGCGCCCGCCGACACAGATGGAATCGTCTCAACGCCGACAAGGCTTGCAGAGTGAGCGGCAGTTCCTTCGTCGCTGGCTTTGATTGGCCGGATTCCACCCGCATTGCGTTCCTTTCGACTTGAGGAGAACACCATGACGAAGCTTTTTGCAACACTGCTTTCAGCCGCCTTCCTGCTAGCCGGCCATGCCTTTGCGCAGGACACCATGAAAAAGGGTGACATGGGTCCGAATATGGGTCCGAATGCCGTGGGTGAAAAGGGCGGCCTGGAGAAGGACGACATGCGGAAGGACAGCATGGGAAAGGGCCAAATGAACAAGAGTCACACAAACAAGCACTACGACAAGAAAGGCTCCATGAGCAAGGGGACGGAGGGGGGCACCATGAGTAAGGACAATATGGGTAAGGACGACGCGGACAAGACCAACAAGGGCAAGGGCGTTGCGACTTACTAGTGCCAGAGCTGGAAGTTCGTTGCAGACCTATGTAACGAACTTGCAACTCATGACACTAGGTCTCCGGCAGGCAACCGGCGTTACGCGGTGCGGTAACAGTCAGCGAAACCCCGTCTGGCAACGAGCGCGCCGCGATAAGCGTTGACGTCCACAGGTCGACGACCTTGCACACGGCAAGAAGTCCGACCCCACAACGCCAACCCCGCCACTTGGCAAAACACTCAATCCCCCACCGCCATCACCCCGCTCTTAAGCAGCGCAGCAACAAGATCAGACTGCGTCACCATCCCCACCACGCGCCGCTGGTCGTCGATCACCGGCGCATGGTGCAGCCCGCCGTCGGAGAATGCCTGAGCCAGTTCCACCATCGGCTGCTCGGGACGGGCGGTGACGACGGCGCGCGTCATCAGGTTGCGCACGGTCCCTGCCAGGCGGCGCGCGCCGGTATCGCGCTGCGCCGCGAAAAAGTCGCTCTGGGTGATGATGCCCACCAGCTTGCGGGTGGCGTCCACCACCGGCAGGGCCTTGATGCGGTGCCGCGACAGCAGGTGCCCGGCTTCATGCGCGGGCTGGTCCGGCGTGACCGTGATCACGTCGCGCGACATGATCTCGCCGCACAGCACATTGCCGAAGTGGCGCCGGTAGGCGCGCAACTGCGCTGCCACCAGGATCTGCTCGAGGTCGTCTTCTTCAATATCGAGGAATTCGCCGCGCACCTTCAGGGCTTCGTCGAGGTCGGCGCGGGTGACGCCCAGGCGCTGGGATGGCGGCACGTCTTTCGTGCCATGCTGCGCTGCGGCCTCGGGCGGGCGGTGCGGGTAGCGCCGCCGCGACAGGTTGTTGAAGGCGAGCGCCATCAGCAGCAGCAGCATCGAATTGAACAGCACCGGCACGGCAACGAAGCCGAACCCCAGCGCGCTCACCGCCGGCCCGCCGAATACGGCGGTGATGGCCACGGCGCCGCTGGGCGGGTGCACGCAGTGGAACTGGAACATCAGGGCGATGGCGATGGCCACGGCGACGGCTGCCGCCAGGCCGGGGTCGGGGATCCAGCGCGCGCACGCCACGCCGATGACCGAGGCGATCAGGTTGCCGCCAATGATCGACCACGGCTGTGCCAGCGGCGAGGATGGCACCGCGAACAGCAGCACTGCGGAAGCGCCCATCGGCGCGACAAACCAGGGATTGAAGCCGCCCAGGGTCTGGTGGCTGATCCACTCAGTGCAGAGCAGGCCCAGCAGGGCGCCCAGGCAACTCTTGAAGCGCTCCTTGCGGCTGGCGGGAACGGGCAGCGGAATGAATGTGCGCAGCCATGCACGGGCATTCTGCGCCAGGGCGGAGACGGCGGGGGCGGTTGGCATTCTTGTGACGGGGGGCGCTTTGAAATGGTGCGCGTAATATATCACGAGGTGATATATTTGGCCGCCTTTGGTGCAGTGCAATCCCAAGCGTGGGGCATGTCGCACCGCACAAGAGCGCAACAGAGCAAGGAGCCCCCAATGTCGTCTGTCATGCCGGTCGAAAAACGCGACTATGCCGTCAATCGCCGCCTGCTGATGCTGTCCGTGATCGCGCTGGGCATTGGTGCCCTCAGCACCGTGGCGGCTGATGTGCTGGTGAACCTGATCCGGTTCTTCACCAATCTGTTTTTCTACCAGACGCTGTCGCTGGCTCAGCGCTCGCCGGCGAACCACGCGCTGGGTGCGTGGGTGATCGCGGTGCCGGTCATCGGCGGCCTGATCGTCGGCCTGATGGCGCGCTATGGCAGCGACAAGATCCGCGGCCACGGCATTCCCGAGGCGATCGAGGCGGTGCTGTTCGGCAAGAGCAAGATGTCGCCGCGGGTGGCGGTGCTCAAGCCGTTGTCGTCCGGCATCGTGATCGGCAGCGGCGGGCCGTTCGGCGCCGAGGGTCCGATCATCATGACCGGGGGCTCGCTGGCGTCGCTGCTGGCGCAGTACCTGCACCTGACCGCGGGCGAGCGCAAGGCGCTGCTGGTGGCGGGCGCGTGCGCGGGCATGACCGCGATCTTCGGCACGCCGGTGGCGGCGGTGCTGCTGGCGGTCGAGCTGCTGCTGTTCGAGCTGCGCCCGCGCAGCCTGCTGCCGGTGGCGCTGGCGTGCGCGGTGGCGGGATTCCTGCGGCCGCTGTTCTTCGAGGCTGCGCCGCTGTTTCCGCTGCAGACCGCCGCGGCGGGCACGCCGGCGCTGCTGTCCTGCGTGCTGGCCGGCTTGCTGTGCGGGGTGCTGGGCGCGGGGCTGACACTGGCGCTGTACCGCACCGAGGACGCCTTCTCGCGCCTGCCGCTGCACTGGATGTGGTGGCCGGCGCTGGGCGGGCTGGTGGTCGGCATCGGCGGCTATTTCGAGCCGCGCGCGCTGGGCGTGGGCTATGACGTGATCGGCGACCTGCTGAACAACCGCATCGCCATCGAGATCGCGTTGGCGCTGCTGGCGGTCAAGGCCGTGATCTGGATCGCGGCGCTGGGCTCGGGCACTTCGGGCGGCGTGCTCGCGCCGCTCCTGATGCTGGGCGCGGGCCTGGGCGTGGTGCTGGCGCCGTGGCTGCCGGGCGGCTCGCCGCAGTTGTGGGCGCTGGTGTGCATGGCCGGGGTGCTGGGCAGCGTGCTGGGCGCGCCGCTGACGGCGATCGTGTTTGCCTTCGGGCTTACGCATGACTCACAGGCGCTGCTGCCGCTGCTATTGACCACCGCGGTGGCCTATGGCTTCTCGGTGCTGGCCATGAAGCGTTCGATCATGACCGAGAAGATCGCCCGGCGCGGCCTGCATATCTATCGCGAATATGGCGTGGACCCGCTCGAGCGCGCCCATGTGGAAGAACTGATGACGCGCGAGGTGGTCGCCATCGACGCCGACCTGCCGGTGGCCGAGGCGATGGCGCGCTACTTTGGCGAACACGCGGCTCATCGCGCCTACCCCGTGGTGGCGGACGGGCGCGTGCTGGGCATGCTGGAGCGCGCCGCCATCCGTGGCCTGGCCGCCGGTGAGATCCCGCCCGGCATGCGCTGCCGCGACCTGCTCAGCGCGCCGGCGCAAGTGCTGCTGCCCGGCCAGACCGCGCGCGCCGCCGCGGGCAGCATGGCGGCGCTGAGCGTGGCGCGCTTGCCGGTGGTGGAAAGCGCCGAGACCATGCGCCTGGCCGGCATCCTGTCGCTGCGCGACCTGCTGCGTCCCAGCGGCAGCGTATTCCACGAGGAGTCGCGGCGCGAGCGCCTGCGCGGCCGCGCCGCAGCCTGAGCGGGTACTTGCTGCTTCCTATTTATAGGTCGACAGCAGGATGCTGGTCTCGGTGGCGCTGATGCCGTCGATCAGCCGGATCCGGTCGAGCGCCCGGTCGAACGCCTCCAGGGTCTCGGCGCGCAGCTCGGCAATGATGTCCCAGCGGCCGTTGGTGGTATGCAGCGCCTGCACGTTGGGCTCGCCGCGCAGGGCCTGCAGCACAGTGCGGGCCTTGTTGCCTTCCACGGCAATCGTCATCCAGGCGCGGATGCGGTGGGCCTCGGCCTCGGGCCGCAGGCGCACCGTGTAGCCGACGATCACGCCTTCCTGCTCCAGCTTGTCGATGCGGTTCTGCACGGTCGCGCGCGACACGCGCAGCGCCTGCGCCAGCGCCGTCACCGGCGTGCGCGCGTTGTCGCGCAGGAGGGAAATCAGCTGCTGATCGGTGGCATCCATCGGGGGCGAGGGCAGTGGTTTGGCAAATCGCCAGCATTCTCTGGCGATTTGAATAATGGTAGACGCAAATTGCGCAAATTGCTGGCTATTGGCTAACGCGCGCTTGCCCGAGAATTCAATTGACTGATTGATTTCCCGAATGCCATGTCAACCCCTGCCATTTGAAAAAGGAGCCGCCGTGATCCAGACCCCCACGATCCTGCTGGTCGAGCCGACCTTCTACGACGTGTCGTACAGCATCAATCCGTGGATGGACCCGGCTGCCTGGGCGCGCGACCCGCGCGGCATGCATCGCAGCGCGATGCAGTCGTTTGACGCGTTGCGCGAGGCGCTGGGACGCGCCCGCTTTGCAGTGGAAGTGGCGCCCGGCGCACCGGGGTTGCCCGATATGGTGTTCCCGGCCAACGCCGCCGTGGTGCTCGATGGCCGCGCGCTGCTGGCGCGCTTCCGCTACCCGCAGCGCCGCGGCGAGGAAGCGCCGTTTGCCGACATCTTCGGCAAGCTGCGCGAGCGCGGCCTGCTCGACGAAGTCGCGTGGCTGCCCGAAGGCTGCTACCAGGAAGGCGCGGGCGACTGTATCTGGGACGCGGGCCGCGGCCACTTCTGGGCCGGGTTCGGTCCGCGCTCGTCGCATGAGGCGGCCGTGGCGGTGTCGGGCTACTTCGGCAAGGACGTGGTGGCGCTGGAGCTGGCCACCGAGCAGAGCTACCACCTCGACGTGTGCTTCTGCCCGCTGTCCGGCGGCGAAGTGCTGTACTACCCGCCGGCCTTCAGCGAAGCGGCGCTGCGCGAACTGCACGCGCGCGTGCCGGCGCGGCTGCGCATCGAGGCCAGTGCAGATGACCTGCGCCACTTCAGCGTCAATGCCGTCAATCGCGACGACCAGGTGGTGATGACCCGCACCACGCCGCACCTGCGCACCGAACTGGGCCGGCGCGGCTATCAGCTGCATGAAGTCGACCTGTCGCCGTTCATGTTGTCCGGCGGCGGGGCCTATTGCATGACCTTGCGCCTGGACCGCAGCAGCGGGCGTGGGGTGGCCGCGGCGGCGGCCTGAGCAGGCCATCAGGGAGGGGGTATGAAGAACACCGCCAGAACGTTGTTTCTCGATGCGACAGATGTTGCCTGTCTGGTGGCCGCAATTGGCCCGCAGGCCGCCATCGTCGACCTGGCCGGGCAGGTCCGGGAGGCATTCCTGCACTGGGACGATTTCGACAAGTCCGCGCGGCTGGCGAGCCATTCCGCGCGCGGCGTGATCGAGCTGATGCCGGTCAGCGACGGCAGCCAGTATGCGTTCAAGTACGTCAACGGCCATCCGCGCAATGCGCAGCACGGCATGCCCACGGTGATGGCCTGCGGCATGCTTGCCGAAGTGGAAACCGGCTTCCCGCTGATGCTGGCCGACCTGACCCTGGGCACCGCGCTGCGCACCGCCGCCACCTCGGCGCTGGCGGCGCGCGCCATGGCGCGGCCCGGCGCAGCGGCCATGGCGCTGATCGGCAACGGCGCGCAGGCCGAGTTCCAGGTGCTGGCCTTCCACGCGATGCTGGGGGTGCGCGAGATCGCCGCCTATGACATCGACCCGGCCGCCACGGCACGGCTGATGCGCAACCTTGCCGGCGTGCCCGGGCTGTCGATCCGCCGCGCCGGTTCGGTCGAGGCCGCGCTGGCGGGGGCCGACATCGTCTCCACAGTCACGGCAGACAAGACCCGCGCCACCATCCTGACGCCGGCCATGGTGCGGCCCGGCATGCACCTGAATGCGGTCGGCGGCGACTGCCCCGGCAAGACCGAGCTGCATGCGGACATCCTGCGGCGCGCGCGCATCGTGGTGGAGTACGAACCGCAGACGCGCATTGAGGGCGAGATTCAGCAGCTGCCGGCTGACGCGCCGGTGACCGAGCTGTGGCAGGTGCTGGCCGGCCGCGCGCCCGGCCGCGCCGCGGCGGACGAGGTGACCGTGTTTGATTCGGTGGGGTTTGCGCTGGAAGACTACGCCGCGCTGCGTTGGCTCTACGCCGCCGCGCAGGCGCACCGGGCGGGCAGGGCCGTGGACCTGGTGGCGATGCCGCCCGACCCGCGCAACCTGTACGGCTGGATGCTGGCGCAGGCGGGGGGCGACGAAACGGGGCGGGCAACGCCCCGGCAGGAGGCGGTGGCCTGAGGCCGGCGGCCTCAGGCCGCGCGCCCCATCATCAGCTGCGCGCGCAGGAAGCCCTTGACCTCTTCCAGCGACGGCGTCTTCAGGAACACCATGATGCCCCAGTGCTGCAGCGCATCGGCCACGCCTTCATAAGCCTGGCGGTTGGTGATCACGGCAAAGATCACGTGCTGGCTGGCAAAGAAGTTCTGCAGTTTTTCAATGGTGGCCGACTCGGTGTCGTTGAGTTCGTCGACGTAGTAGAGCACCACGCGCGGATGCTCACTCACCGAGGTGATGACCGTGTCCAGCACATCGTCGACCACCACGCTCTTGAGCGGCAGCCCCCACTTGCCGAGCTGGCCGTGGATGCGCTGTGCCTCCTGGTGGTTGGGGTGGAACACCACCAGGTCCAGGCCGTGCGGCGACGCCGATTCCGGCCCGATGCGCGTCGCCAGCAGGCGATGCACGGTTTCCTTGTGGATGCGCCGATGGCCGCCGTTGGTCTTCCAGGCGCCAAGTTCGCCGCGCTCGACCATCTTCTGGACGGTGCCCAGGGAGACATTAAGCAGTTTTGCCGCTGTACGCGTGCTGTAGTAAGGCTTTTCAGCCAGTGCCGGATCCAGTTTCATCCCATCACCCGTAGTCCTGAAGGCAGCAGCGCCTGGATGGCGCACGCGGCTCCTGGCACTTGCGCCGCGTGGTTGTCACTGCCAAAAGTTGACTGACCCTGTGTGCCGGCCTGCTCCTTCGCCGGTCGAACTGCTATTTGTGATTGTTTTTGTTTTTTCTTCATTTCCAGCAGACCTCAGCGTCTCCGAATGTATTGGATGCCTTCAATGCTGGATTTGCTGGAAGCTAATAATATGCCGCAAACGACAGGCTATCTGTAGGAAAAAACATAATTCCGTCGTGCTTTAGTTTCTTAACGCACATGGAGCGCGCTCTGATGACACAGAAGCAGTAACGCAGACACTCTCGTGCCGGGGTGGTTCCCCGCGCCCGATGCGAAGTCTGTAGCGCGCGCTGAATTCAGCAGGTGCTTCAAAGCCCGTACTTGCGCACTTTGTCGAACAACGTGGTCTTGGCCACGCCAAGGGCTTCGCTGGCGCGGCTCAGGTTGCCGTCGTTGCGGCGCATGGCGTCGGCAATCAGCGCGCGCTCGAACTGCTCGACCGCCTGCGCGAGCGGCATGGCCTCCGGGGCCGTGGCACCAGGGCCGGGGTTGCAGCCCAGCCCCAGCACGTGGCGCTCGGCCAGGTTGCGCAACTCGCGCACATTGCCCGGCCATGGGTAGGCCACCAGCCCGGCCAGCTCCGCCGGCGTCGCGGGCACCGCATCGCGCCCGAAGCGCAGCGCGGCCTGCGCGACGAAATGCTCGAACAATGCAGGGACGTCCTCGCGACGCTCGCGCAGCGACGGCAGTTCCAGCGTGATCACGTTCAGGCGGTAGTACAGGTCGGCGCGGAACTGGCCGGCATCGGACAGCGCGCGCAGGTCCGCCTTGGTGGCTGCCACCACGCGCGTGTTGACCGGCACCGGCTGGTTGGAGCCGAGCCGTTCCACCACGCGTTCCTGCAGCACCCGCAGCAGCTTGATCTGCAGCGGCATCGGCATGCTCTCGATTTCATCGAGAAACAGCGTGCCGCCCTCGGCGTGTTCGATCTTGCCGATGCGGCGGCGCGCGGCACCGGTGAAGGAGCCGGCCTCGTGGCCGAAGATCTCGCTTTCGAACAGCTGTTCCGGCAGGCCGCCGCAGTTGATCGCGACAAAGTTGCGCGCATGGCGCTGGCTGGCCTCGTGCAGGCAGCGCGCGACCAGTTCCTTGCCGGTGCCGGTCTCGCCGTGGATCAGCACGTTGGCGTCGGTCCCGGCAAGGTCGGCAATCAGGCGCCGCAGCCGATCGACCGCGGGCGAATGGCCGATCAGGCGGGTTTCGAGCTTCTGTCGGCCCGCCAGCCGTTCTCGCAGTTCTGACACTTCCAGCGCCAGCCGGCGTTGCTCCAGCGCGCGGCGGGTGGCATCCACCAGCTGCTCGGGCGAGAACGGCTTTTCCAGGAAGTCGTAGGCGCCTTGCTTCATTGCCTGCACGGCCAGGCCCACGTCGCCGTGGCCGGTGATCATGATGACCGGCAGGGCGGGGTCGCGCGCGCGCAGCTGCGTGAGCAGCGCCATGCCGTCCTGGCCGGGCAGGCGGATATCGCTGACCACCACGCCGGCATAGCCCGGCCCCACTTCGCGCAGTGCGGCCTCGGCGCTGCCCATGCCGCGCGTGGCGATGCCTTCCAGGCGCAGCGCCTGCTCGCAGCCCAGGCGCACATCGGCATCGTCCTCGACGATCAGTACGGTGAGGTCAGCCGGCATGCTCTGCATCCTGTGGGTTGGCGTCGTGCGGCGCCAGCGGCAGCACCAGCGTGAAGCAGGCGCCGCCGTCCGGGTGGTTGGCGGCGGACAGGCTGCCGCCGTTCTCGTTGAGGATGCCGGCCGACAGCGTCAGCCCGAGCCCCAGCCCCTGTCCGGCGGGCTTGGTGGTGAAGAAGGGTTCGAACAGCCGCGCGAAGGCTTCCTCGGATAGTCCGGCGCCGTTGTCGCGCACGGTCAGGTGGACCATGGCGCCCGCCAGGTGCGCATGCAGCGCAATCCGCGGTCCGGACGGCCCGGCCTTGCCGGCCACGGCGTCTAGCGCATTGCCAAGCAGGTTGACCAGCACCTGTTCCAGCCGGTTGGGATCGCACACCACCGCCAGTGTCGGATCGATATCGCGCTGCAGGTCCGGCTGCACCGCGTCGACGCGGGTCTGCAGCAGGAACAGGGCGTTGTCCACCGCCTCGGCCAGCATGGCCCGGCGCCTGCCGTTGCCGGATTTGCGCGCAAATGACTTGAGCGCGCCGGTGATGCGGCCCATGCGCTCGACCAGCCCGATGATGGTGTCGAGGTTGGCGCGCACCGTGGCGTAGTCGCCGCGCTCGAGGAACTTGCCGGTATTGCCGGAGATGGTGCGCAGCGCCGCCAGGGGCTGGTTCAGCTCATGCGCGATGCCGGTCGACATCTGCCCGACGGCGGCCAGCTTGCCGGCCTGCAGCAGCCCGTCCTGAGCCTGGCGCAGCACGGTCTCGGCGCGCACGCGTTCTGCGACCTCGGCCTGCAGGCGCTGGTTGGAGGTCGACAGGTCGGCGGTGCGCTCGGCCACCTTGCGCTCCAGCTCGCTGTTGGCCGCCTCCAGCGCGGCGCGCGCCGCCAGGCGCTCATTGACGATGCGCCGGCGCACATTCCACGCGGCGCCCAGCAGCAGCACGAAGGCCGTCAGGACCCCGGCCAGCGCGGCCGTGTTGAGCGCGGCCACGCGTGCCTGCGAGGTATTGGTCAGCAGCGTCAGCTGCCAGTCGGTGCCGGGCATGGCGGCGTGCTGGGCCAGCATCGGCGGCCCAAGGCGCAGGCGCACCAGTTCATCGCTGTTGGTGTTGGCGCTGCCGTTGCCGAGCGCGCGCACGGTGGTGAGCGGCAGTTGCGGCAGCGGGGCGCGGTTGTATTGCAGGCTGCGCGTGAACCGGTCGCGCGCCTCGGGCGACAGCGGGCGCAGCGCGGCCAGCTTCCACGACGGGTCCGAGGCCAGGATCACCACGCCGTTTTCGTCGGTCAGCAGCATCTGGCTGTCGGCGCCCTGCCAGCGGTTTTCCAGCGGCTCCAGGCCGATCTTGACCACGGCAACGCCCACCGGGTTGTCACGCTCGCCCAGCGGCGCGGACAGGTAGTAGCCGGATTCGCTGCGGGTGGTGCCCACGCCGTAGAAGCGCCCCAACTGGCCGTCCATGGCAGACCGGAAGTACGGGCGGAAGCTAAGGTCTTCGCCCAGGTAGCTGTCCGGGCGCTGCCAGTTGCTGGTGGCCAGCACCTTGCCGTGCGCATCCAGCACATAGATCACGCGCGTGCCGGCACGGGCATTGAGCGCGCTCAGGTAGTCGTTGGCGCGCGCGGCGCGGGGCGCTTCGTCCGGGCGCAGCAGCAGGGCGGCGATGCGCTCATCCAGCGACAGCAGGCCGGGCACGTAGTCATAGTGGGCGAGCTCGCTTTCCAGGGCCTGGGCGTACAGCCGCAACTGCACCTGGCCGCGCTCGGCCTGGCGCGCCAGCGCGATGTCGTAGCTATAGCGGTAGCCGAGCGAGCCCGCCAGGCCCACCAGCACGGCCAGGGCCAGCAGCGCGAGCAGGGGCGCCGCGCCGCGCAGGCCGTGGGGCAGGCGCGATCCGGCGGGTGCGGTGGCGCGGGCGGTATCGCCTGGAGGGTGTAGCGGGCCGGTCATCAGGTGTTGGGTGAGGCAGGTGGCAGAGCCGCCGCGCGGGCAAAACTGGCAGGGGGGCCGGCGCGGGTGCCTACTTTTACCACACCGGGGAGTCAGCGCCTCGCCAGAATGCAAAAAGGCCCGGTTGCCGTATCGGCAACCGGGCCCTGGCACGCCTGGCGGACGGAATTACTTGCCTGCCAGGACCTGGGCAGGTGCCAGGCCGGTGGTGGTATCCGCGGCGGGTTCATCCTCCTCGGACGGTACCGGCGCGCCGATGGCGCCTTCGCTTTTGGCGACGACGGCGGTGGCAATGGCATTGCCGAGCACATTGGTCACGGTGCGACCCATGTCGAGCACGTGGTCGATGCCCAGCACCAGCAGGATGCCGGCCTCCGGCAGGCCGAACATCGGCAGCACGGCGGCGACCACCACCAGCGAGGCGCGCGGCACGCCGGCGATGCCCTTGCTGGTGACAAGCAGGACCAGCAGCATGGTGATCTGCTGGGTCAGCGACAGCTGGATGCCATACACCTGGGCCACGAACAGCGCGGCAAACGAGGTGTACATGATCGAGCCGTCCAGGTTGAACGAATAGCCCAGCGGCAGCACGAAGTTGGTGATGCGCTCCTTGACGCCGAAGTGGGTCAGCTGGTCGATCACTTTCGGGTAGGCCGATTCGCTGCTGGCGGTGGCGAAGCCGATCATCAGCGGCGCGCGCATCAGCTTGAGCAGGCGGAACACGTCGCGGCCCAGGAAGAAGTAGCCGGCGGCGATCAGCGCCACCCACAGCAGCGCCAGCGCCAGGTACAGGCTGCCCAGCAGCTTGGCGTAGACCACCAGCACGCCCAGGCCCTGCGCGGTGATCACCGCCGAGATCGCGCCGAACACACCCACTGGGGCAAACGCCATCACGTAGTTGGTGACTTTGAGCATCACCTGGCCCAGGCCCTCAATGCCTTGCAGCACCGGCTTGCCGACGCCGTCCTTGAGCGTGCCCAGGGCAAAGCCGAAGAACAGCGAGAACACCACGATCTGCAGGATCTCGTTGTTCGCCATCGCCTCGACGAAGCTCTTGGGGAACATGTGGGCGATGAAGTCGCGCAGGTTCAGCGCGCCGGTCTTCAGGTTCGAGGCGGCGTCAGCCGGCGGCAGCGGCAGGTTCATGCCGTGGCCGGGATGCAGCAGGTTGGCCATCATCAGGCCCAGCAGCAGCGAGGTGATCGAGGCGCCGACGAACCACATCATCGCCTTCATGCCGATGCGGCCCACGGCGCGGCCGTCGCCCATGCTGGCAATGCCGGCCACCAGCGTGGCGAACACCAGCGGCCCGATGATCATCTTGATCATGCGCAGGAACACGTCGGTCAGGATGGACAGGTGGTCCGCAATCGATTTGGCGGTGGCGGCGTCCGGCGCCAGGTTGTGGGCGGCGGTGCCGACCAGCACGCCGAGCAGCATCGCAATAAAGATCAGGGTGGGCAGTCGATTCAGTTTCATCGTGGATCAGGCCTGTGCGTCCGTTTCCTGTGGCAGGGACGGGCGACTGTGTATTGCAGGAAGGCTGGGCGGCGATGTCGGGGCGCCGGGCCGGCCGTGTCTTGGTTCAGCGCGGCAACAGGTGCCAGGGGGGCGCCGCGGTGGCGAAGGGGGTGAGCAGGGCGGGGTCGGTCATGTGTGTCCTCCTTTGTTTTTTGGCATCGGCCGGGTCGCTGGGGGCGTGCCGGCGTACCTGTCTGGCGCTGTGAGCGGCGGCCTATATTGCACGCGCCGTGCCAGCCCGAAGGGGCTGCAGGCGTTGTGCAAGCTGTTGAATACAAAGGAGAAAAAGATGTGATTCCGGCGCACGGTTCGGGAATCCGGACCGGCATGAGACAACGCCGTTCGGAAATCCGAACGGCGTTCTAGGTGTTAACCCGTGATTTTCAAGAGGGCTGGCGGCAGGATCCCTTACCTAGGAACCGGACCCGCAGAACGTGATCCCCACTCCGTCATTCCCGCGAAGGCGGGAATCCAGCGTCTTAAAAGTCACTGGGTCCCCGCCTTCGCGGGGACGACGTGTCGGTTATTGTGCCTGCGTGTCCCGCTGCCGGCATCCGGCCAGGAACACGTCCAGCGCGACCGGCCGGCCGATCACATACCCCTGCGCATAGTCCACCCCGATCGCGCGCAGCGCGTCAAGGGTGCGTTCGTCCTCCACCCATTCCGCCACCGTGCGCACGCCCAGCCGGTGCCCGATGTCGTTGATCGAACTGACGATCTCGCGGTCCACGGCGTTGTCGGCCAGTTGCCGGATAAAGCTGCCGTCGATCTTCAGGAAGTCCACCGGGAACTGCTTCAGGTAGGCGAACGACGACAGGCCCGAGCCGAAGTCGTCCAGCGACACGGTGCAGCCGGCGCGCCGCATCTCGGCCACCAGCCGGTTGGCCGCGGCCATGTTGTTGATCAGCGCGGTCTCGGTGATCTCCAGCCGGATGCGGCTGGCGGGCAGGGCGCTGGCTTCCAGTTCGGCATGCAGGAAGGGCAGCAGGAAGGGCTCGCCGAGCGAGTTGGCCGACAGGTTGATCGATACCGACAGCCCCGTCACGGCGCCCAGGCGTTCGCCGTAGCCGCGCAGCACGTTGCGGATGACCCAGCGGTCGACATGGCCCATCAGGTCGTAGCGCTCGGCGGCGGGGATGAAGGCGCCGGGCATGATCAGTTCGCCGTGCTCGTCGACCATGCGCACCAGGATCTCGATGTGGCGGGCGCCGCCGTCTTGGTCCGCTTCCGGCTGCAAGGCGCGGATCTCCTGCGCGAACAGGCGGAAGCGGTTGGCCTCCAGCGCCGAGTGGATGCCGGCGGCGACTTCCAGCTCGCGGTGGTGGCGGCGGGCATCGCTCTCGTCGCGGCGGTAGACCGAAACGCGGCTGCGGCCCGCGGCCTTGGCGGCGTAGCACGCCACGTCGGCGCGGCTCATCAGTTCGCTGACCGGGGGCACGTCCAGGTCGATCGCAGCGATGCCGATGCTGGCGCCCACGTCGTACACGCGTCCTTCCCACGGGAAGCGGCGGCCGCGGATGGCATCGATCACGCCCTGGCAGACCTGTTCGGCCTGGTCGACCGTGCAGTCCTTGAGCAGCAGCGCGAACTCGTCGCCGCCCAGGCGCGCCAGCACGTCGTCAGGGCGCACGTGGTGGCGGATCATGTAGCCAAGTTCGCGCAGCAGCACGTCGCCGGCACCGTGGCCGGCGGTGTCGTTGACAATCTTGAAACGGTCCAGGTCGATAAAGCACAGTGCGGCGCGGTGGCCGTGCAGCCGCGCCGCGTCGCAGGCCTCGCGCAGGCGTTTCTCGAACCAGGTGCGGTTGGGCAGGCCCGTGAGCGCATCGTGCATGGCCGAGCGCGCCAGCTCGCGCTGCAGCGCGCGCGCGGTGGTGATGTCCTGGAACACCAGCACCGCGCCCAGCACCTCGCCGCGCGCGGTCAGCACCGGCGCGGCCGAGTCCTGCACGTCGTGGCGCTCACCGGTCAGGCTCTGCAGCACCGCGCCGTCCTGCAGGTAGGCGGGCGCGAGCGTGCGCAGGCAGGTCTCGACCGGGCTCGGGATGGGCTCGCCGGTGGCTTCGTCGACGATGCGGAAGACCTGCTCCAGCGGCAGGCCGGCGGCACCGGCCATGGACCAGCCGGTCAGTTGCTCTGCGATCGGGTTCATGAAGGTCACGCGCATGGCCGCGTCAGTGCAGATCACCGCATCGCCGATCGCGCGCAGCGTGATGTGCAGGCGCTCCTTCTCCTCGAACAGCGCCTCGGTCAGGCGCCGCTGCTCGGTGATGTCCCAGTTGGTCCCGATCAGCGCGTGCGCGGTGCCGTCGGGGGCGCGGGCCACCATGGCCATGGCGCGCACGTGACGGACTTCGCCGCCGGGGCGCACGATGCGGTATTCGGTGTCAAACGGTGCCTCGCCCCGGATGGCCCGGCGCATCTCGCTGGTGACGCGGCTGAGATCCTCCGGGTGCAGCAGCGCGAGCCATTGTTCCGGCAGCGGCGCGCCGCTGGCGGGGTCGGTGCCGTGCAGCGCATGCATGCGCGCATCCCAGGTGACGTCGGTGCCGGTGAGATCCCGCTCCCAGATGCCCACGCCGCCGGCCTCCACGGCCAGCTGGATGCGGCGCGACAGCCGTTCCAGCTCTTGCTGTGCCAGCTTGCGCGCGTGGATGTCTTCGACCTGCGTGATGAATTGTTGCGGCTCGCCGGTCTCTTCGTCACGCACCAGCGATACCGCCAGCAGGACCCAGCGGTAGTGGCCGTCCTTGTGGCGGTAGCGCTTTTCCAGGCGATAGGACTCGATCTTCCCCGACAACAGGTTGTCGACCTGGCGCAGATCGCCGGTCAGGTCGTCGGGATGGGTCAGCTGCTGGTAGCTCAGCTCGCGCAACTCCGCCGCGCTATAGCCCAGCAGCTCGATGATGGCACGGTTGACGGTGTGCCAGCGGCCGTCCATGTCGACCAGCGCCATGCCGATGGCCGAATGCTCCATCGCCTGGCGAAAGCGCTTGTCGCTGCTGCGCAGGCTGGCGCGGCCATGCCGGTTCTGCTCGGTCAGGTAGGCGATGCAGACCGGAAACACCATGATCACCGCCGCCGACAGCGGCACCGCTTCATGGCGGTGCGTGAGCAGCATCAGCGCCTGCAGGCAGAGCGTGGCCACCAGCGTCAGCAGCGCGGTGGCAAACGGATTGCCGGCCAGCGCCACCAGCACCAGCGGCAGCGACATCACGGCAAACGGGTCGTGGCCCTCCCACTGCGCGAAGGCACCGATGACCAGGCACAGCGTCAGCACGCCCGCCTGCGGCGCCAGCAACGGCCGCGCGAAGGCGGCCCGCACGCGTACCGCCGTCATCGACAGCATCATCGGCAGCAACAGTGCCATGCCGATCGCGTCGGCCTGCCACCAGGTCCACCAGACCGAGGCGAAGCTGGAGCCCTGGGTGGCCGCAATCGCCGCCGCGCCGGCCGTGGCGCCGATCGCCGGCGCCAGGATGCCGCCCACCGCCAGCATCACCGCGAACGCGGCCAGCGGCCCGTGGCGCCCCAGGTAGGCATGCTGGTCCAGCAGGCGCAGCAGCCCGAGCGCGAACAGCATCTCGGCCAGGTTGGCGCCGGTCAGCATCAGCGCGGTGCCGAGGCTGTCGCCGGCCGCGTGATTGGCCAGCACGCTCGCGACCAGCATGCCCGCCAGCAACCACGGCCTCTCCGCGCGCGGCCGGTGCAGCAGCAAGCCCAGCCCGAAGGCGTTGGGCAGCCACACCGCCGCAACGGTACCAGGCAGCCGCGCCAGCCACAGCGCCGCCGCCGCCAGCACGAAGAAGCCGGCGCCGGCCAGCAGCAAGGGCAGCCAGCGGCGCTGCGGGGCGGAAGGGCCTGGAGCGGCCTGGTGGCTCGGCGGGGCCGTGTCGGGCGTCATGGACGAGAACGATGCAAAGGCGGTGCGTCTGGGTGGGAAGGAGGCGGCTTGCCCGGCGCGCCCGGCGGCACGGCCGCGGAACGCCCGGACGGACTGCCGCCCAGCGTAGGGGCAATGTAGCGAGGATAGGGGGGGTGCGATCGGGAGGACAGGGGGTAGGTTGGGGGGTATCTTGCCTCTGGTGTTCTGGGGGATTTTTTGGTAGGGCGGGGACGGGCTCAGGTGTCTCGCCATGGCCCAGGCCATCGCAATCCGTTACGGTACTGGCATTCCCTTACTGTTGCGGCAAGAATTTCAAAGCGAAACCCAACCTAGGCTCTAATGCTGTTCAGGTAAGGTATCAAACGCTACCGTCATTCCCGCGCAGGCGGGAATCCAGCGTCTTTCACGTCCCCTTTGGGGATGAAGTCACCGGGTTCCCGCCTGCGCGGGAACGACGGTGGTTAACTGAATGGCATTACAACCTGGGCTCTCCCTTCTTCGGTGCAAATATCATGTCTTCAAGTGCGAATGAGCCGGTACCTGGCGAGGATGTCGATCTGCTTTGGGAGCGCGCTTGCCCCGGGTTGGCCCCCGGTTCTTGCAGGCTAGCGGTTCGGACTCTCAATGATGGTGACCTTGAGCGACTTGTCCCGGTGGTTCACTCCGCCTTTGCAGGCACGGTAGATAGCGCCCCGTCGCAGGCGTGGGGGCGCAAACTCCGGGCTATCGTAGGCAATCAATATGGCCCTTTTCTGTCGATGGCATCTTTCGCTGCGGATACGCCATCAGGTCAGTTGGCCGGGGCGATCCTCGCCACGAACTTTGCTCTTTACAAGGCTCCGGTAATTGCATTGATAGCGGTTGCTCCCGGCACACAGCATCAGGGCCTGGGTTCCTACCTGCTGCGCCGCTCCGTCCTCGCGCTGGCCCTTGAAGGCTTCCCCATATGCAGGGCCAGGATTTCCCCTGGGAACGACGCCTCGCTGCGGCTATTCCGAAAGACCGGCTTCCAGCTTCGCCGCGTCAAGCTGAACGAATCCCCGCATTGAGCCGTTCGGCAAGCGGCACCTCCCGCTTGGGGCGGCATCGCCGCCAGCATTTCCGATAACTTCGCCAGTAACCCCGCCGATAACCTCCCTGGTAATCGCGCCGCGGCGCCGCCGCGCCCATCATGCAGCCATGGCCTGACGCCAGGCCCTGCCGGATTCCCAACCCAAGACCAGGAGAATGCCATGTCCGTTGCCATCCAAGCCCAGCCCGCCCCGGTTGCCGATGCCGCCACGCTTGCCGACCGCTACCTCGCGGCCTGGAACGAAACCGACGCCGCGCGCCGGCGCGAACTGATCGCGCTGGCGTGGACGGAAACAGCAAGCTATGTCGATCCGCTGATGCGCGGCGACGGGCATGCCGGCATCGACGCCATGATCGCCGCGGTGCAGGCGAAATTCCCGGGATTCCGCTTCACCCGCGTGAGCCCGGTCGATGCGCACGGCGAACACCTGCGCTTTACCTGGGAACTCGGCCCGGCGGGAGAGCCGGCGCTGGTGGTCGGCACCGACTTTGCCACGATGTCCGTCGACGGCCGGCTGGCGCGCATGACCGGTTTTATCGACCGGGCCCCGGCCGGGCTGGCCTGACCGGGGCGCGCGGCGCCGCTATGTGGCCTGTCCCACCGACAGCCCCCCGCCTACCGGCTGCAAGCTGCTGCATTCAGTGCGGCGGACAGGGGAAGGCAAATGGCGCGAGTTCTGCGGGCGGTGGCTTGGGGGCTGGCCGGCACGGCCGTCGTTGTGGCCGCGGCGGCCTATGCCGCGGCATGGGTCGGCGAGCGCAAGGCGCAGCGCATTCTCGACGTCAGGGTGGCGCCGGTCGCCATCCGTGAGGACGCCGCCGCCATCGCCCATGGCAAGTACCTGTACGAATCGCGCGGCTGCATGGAGTGCCATGGCGCCGGCGGGGGCGGCAAGCAGGTGATCGACGATCCCGGCGGCCTGCGCGTGCGCGCGCCGGACCTGACGCGCGCCAATCCGGCCATTGCCGCCTACCAGCCGGTCGACTGGGTGCGGAGCATCCGCCATGGTGTGGCGCCCTCGCACCGCCCGCTGCTGATCATGCCCAGCGAGGACTACAACCGGCTGAGCGATGAAGACCTGGGCGCGCTGATCGGCTACTTGCGCAGCCTGCCGCCGGCGATGGGGGCGCCCGCGGAGATCACCATGCCCTGGCTGGCGCGCGCGCTGTATGGCGTGGGCGTCGTGAAGGATGCGGCGTCGAAGATTGACCACAGCCTGCCCGTGCAGGCGGCGATGGAGTCGGCGCCGACAGCCCGCTATGGTGGCTATGTGGCCAACGTCTGCATGGGGTGTCACGGGCCGGAGTTCCGTGGCGGCAAGATCCCGGGGGCGCCGCCCGACTGGCCGGCGGCGGCGGACCTGCGCCCCGTGCCCGGCGGCGCGATGGCGCGCTACGGCCAGGCGTCGGCCTTTATCGAGATGATGCGCAGTGGCAAGCGGCCCGATGGCACGGCAGTGAGCCGCGTGATGCCGTTCGATTCATTCGGGCGTATGAACGATACCGACCTGACAGCCTTGTACCTGTTCCTGGCGGGATTGCCGCAACACTGAGGCTTAACCCCGTGCCAGCCGCCGGCCGGCCGCGATGCCGGGCAGCTCCACCCAGCGGTGCAGCAACAGGGCCAGCGCCAGGGCCAGGCCGGCATCGATGGCAAAGCGCAGCAGCTGCAATGCGGTCTGGTCCGGCGTCAGCTCCGGCATCAGGCGCTTGACGCCTTCGATCACGGTGGGGTGGGTCAGGTAGAGCGCGTAGGACAGCTCGCCCAGCCAGATCAGCGCGCGCGGCACGCGCAGCATGCCGGTGTGCTCGGCCGCGACCACGCCGGCCAGCAGCAGCGCCGCGGGCAAGCCGCGTCCCGGCAGGCTGAAATCAGGCCCGACCAGCGGCAGCGACAGGGCAAAGGCCGCGCTGCCGGCTGCCAGCATCGTCAAAGCCAGGGCCGGCGTCAGCAAGTGGCGCCAGCGCGCATAGGCCCACGCCAGCCCGCTGCCAAGCAGGAACTCCAGCACCAGCGGATTGCTGGCCATGGCCAGCCACGGCGCGGCGAACGGGTAGCCCTGCGCGGGATCCGCCACCAGCGTGCCGAAGCGCCACCACGGCAGCACCAGCGTGAACAGCGCGAACACGCCCAGCACCACCAGCAGCGCGCGCCGCCCGGCCAGCCACAGGCCGAGCGCGAAGGCCGCGTAGAACGCCAGCTCATAGTTGAGCGACCAGCCCACGTACAGCGCCGGATAGCCGTAGTAGGGCCCATGCCCGGCGGAAGTCGGCAGGAATGCCAGCGACGCCGCAAATACCGCCGGCGTGACCGGGTTCAGCAGCAGCGCGTGGATGGCCGACATGGTCCAGTACGGCGGTGCCAGCCGGCAGCAGCGCCGGATCGCGAAGCTGAGCGGGCGCTCTGGCCGGGGCCGGGCCAGCACCGCGACCCAGGCGATGATGAAGCCGCTGATGACAAAGAACACGTCCACGCCGACATGGCCGCGCTTGATCACGTTGCTGGTCAGCCAGTTGAGCACCGGTGCATCGGCGCCGCCCAGCGTGAGCCCCGAGTGGTAGACCACCACGAAGGCGGCCGCCAGCCCGCGCAGGGCCTGGATGCCGTCGAGCCGGGTCACCGACGGCGACTGCGCCGCCGGAGGGTGCGCGGCGGCGGCCTGCGGGGCCGATGCCGTGCCGGCCCCGGGAAGGCGGTGTTCTGGAATAGTCGATGGCACTGTTTCAGCGGCAGCAATCGGATAGCAGGGAATCCATGAGGGACAGCCGTTCCTTGCACAAAGTTCGTGCGAAGACCGCTGGCGGGCAGGGTAGTGCGCAAAGCGCCCGGCAAGGTGCGAAAAATTGCACTATCCTCACTTGTCCTTTGCGCCAGGCTGCGGCGCACCGGAATGAACCAGCGGGCAACGTACCCAAGGAGTGTCCCCCAAATGACCACCCTTTCCATCAACGTCAACGGCAAGACCCGTGAAGTCGACGTGGACCCGTCCACGCCGCTGCTGTGGGCGCTGCGTGACAACCTCGAAATGACCGGCACCAAGTTCGGCTGCGGCATGGCCGCATGCGGTGCCTGCACCGTGCACGTCAACGGCCAGGCCACGCGCAGCTGCGTGACGCCGGCGTCCGCGGTCGCCGGTGCGCGCATCACCACCATCGAAGGCGTTGCCACCGATAAGGTCGGGCGCGCCGTGATGGACGCCTGGCTCAGGCACGACGTCGCGCAATGCGGCTACTGCCAGAACGGCCAGGTGATGAGCGCGATCGGCCTGCTGCGCACCAAGCCCCGGCCCACCGACGCCGACATCGACCAGGCCATGGCCGGCAACCTGTGCCGCTGCGGCACGTACCAGCGCATCCGCGCGGCGATCAAAGACGCCGCCCGTGCGCTGGCCTGAGCGGGAGGAAACCGATATGCGTATCCGAGGCATTGAAGCCCTGGCAGGCGGCCAGGCCGGCAATAGCGGCGAAGCCCGCCCGAACTCCGGCGTGGCGACGCTGGACCGCCGCAGTTTCCTGAAGCTGACCGGCCTGGCCGGTGGCGGGCTGGCGCTGGGCGTGGCCCCGCTGGCACAGGCACAGGAGGGCGCCAGGCCCAAGGCACCGCCGGCGCCGCCGCAGGCGTTCCTGATCATCGCGCCGGACAACACCGTGACCGTGGCCGTGAACCGGCTGGAGTTCGGCCAGGGCGTGCACACCGCGCTGCCGATGGCGCTGGCCGAAGAACTGGATGCCGACTGGCGCAACGTGCGCGCCGCGCTGGCGCCGGCCGGCGACCCGTACAAGGACCCCGGCTTCGGCATGCAGATGACCGGCGGCTCCACCGCGCTGAATCACTCGTTCCAGCAGTACCGCGAACTGGGCGCGCGCGCCCGCGCGATGCTGGTGGCGGCGGCGGCGCAGCAATGGAAGGTCGACGTGGCCAGCTGCAAGGTCGAGCAGGGCGTGGTCACCTCCGGCAGCCACCGTGCCACCTTCGGCGAACTGGCGCCGGCGGCGATGGAAATGCCGGTGCCGCAGCAAGTCACGCTGAAGGATCCGTCGCAGTTCCGCATCGTCGGCAAGCCCACGCCGCGGCTGGATGCGCGCGGCAAGATGGAAGCGACCACGCCGTTCGGCATCGACACCCACCTGAAAGGGATGGTGGTCGCCGTGGTGGCGCGCCCGCCGCGCTTTGGCGGCAAGGTGAAGCGCTTCAGCGCCGACAAGGCCCGCGCGGTGCAGGGCGTGCGCGGCGTGCTGCAGGTGCCGGTCGACCGCGGCGGCAGCGGCGTGGCCGTGATTGCCAGCGGCTACTGGCCGGCCAAGATGGGCCGCGACGCGCTCGACATCCAGTGGGAGGACGCGGGCTCGAAGGTATCGTCGCAGGCCCTGTTCGACGAATACACGAAGCTGGCCGGGCAGCCGGGCACGGTGGCGCGCGCTGGCGAGGGCGATATTGCCGCGGCCATCAACGGCGCGCCGCGCAAGATCGAGGCCGACTTCCGCTTCCCGTACCTGGCGCACGCGCCGATGGAGCCGCTGAACTGCACGCTGCAGGCGGAAATCGCCGGCGGCAAGATGCAGTCGGTCAAGGTCTGGGTGGGCTCGCAGTTCCAGACCGTCGACCAGGCCGCCGTGGCGCGCACGCTGGGGCTGGCGCCGGACAAGGTGGCGCTCAGCACCATGATGGCCGGCGGCGGCTTTGGCCGGCGCGCGGTGCCGACCTCGGACTACATCGTGGAAGCGGCCAACGTGCTCAAGGCCTGGGTCGCCGCCGGCCACACCGAGCCGCTCAAGGTGGTGTGGAGCCGCGAGGACGATATCCGCGGCGGCTACTACCGTCCGCTGCACCTGCACCGCGCCCGCATCGGGCTGGATGCGCAGGGCAAGGTGGTGGGCTGGCAGCACACCATCGTCGGCCAGTCGATCCTGAAGGGCACGCCGTTCGAGCCCTTCATGGTCAAGAACGGCGTGGACGCCACCATGACCGAGGGCATCGTCGAGAACGACTATGACCTGCCGCTGCAGATGTCGGTGCACCATCCGCAGGTGGATGTCCCGGTGCTGTGGTGGCGCTCGGTGGGCAATACGCACACCGCCTTCGTCAAGGAAACGCTCGCCGACGAAATGGCCGCCGCCGCGAGGCAGGACCCGGTGGCGTTCCGCCTGGCGCGGCTCGACGAGAAGAAGCACGCGCGCCACCGCGCCGCGCTGCAGCTGGCGGTGGACAAGTCCGGCTACGGCAAGCGCAAGCTGCCCAAGGGGCATGCCTGGGGCGTGGCCGTGCATGAGTCGTTCAACACCGTGGTCGCCTACGTGGTCGACGTTTCAGTGGTGAAGGGCGAGCCGCGCGTGCACCGCGTGACCGCCGGCGTGCATGCCAACCGCGTGGTCAATCCGATGTCCGCCGAGGCCCAGATCCAGGGCGCCTGCGTGTTCGGGCTGGCCATGACCAGGCCGGGGTTTGCCATCGAGATCGAGAACGGCGCCGTGAAGAACAGCAACTTCCCGGACTATCCGCCGCCGCGCATCACCGATGCGCCGGTGGTGGACGTGTTCTTCGTGCCCTCGCAGGAGAACCCCACCGGCCTGGGCGAGCCGGGCGTGCCGCCGATCGCGCCAGCGGTGGCCAATGCGCTGTTCACGCTGACCGGCAAGCGCCAGCGGCAGCTGCCGTTCGTGATGGCGTAACCGGGCCACGCAGGATGACCGGCGGCGGCGCGCGCTATGGCGTGCCGCCGCTGGCCACGCGCCATGCCTGGCTGAAGCGTTGCAGGTCGGCTGCCGAGGCATCGGTCACGGCCCAGTAGTCCATGCCGCCCGCCTGCCAGTGCGTGATCTGGTAACCCTGCCGGGTCAGGGTGCTGTCGAAGTCCGGCGCCGCCTTGCGCGCGCCCGCGCCGCGCAGCACGAAAACATCGATCGGATGCTGGTTGCGCCGATAGACCAGCACCGCCACCCGCTGCCCGCTCAGGTAGTCGAGCCGTCCGCCAACCAGCGGAAAGCCCTCGGCCGCCATGTCATGCACCGGCGGCGCGTAATCCAGGCGTCCGTTGAACCACGGCTTGACCGTGTGGCGATCGGTGGAAGCCACGTCGATGGCGTGGTCGGCGATCAGCGCACGCACGTGGCTGGTGACGATTTCACGCGCCATGGCGTCTTGCGGGGAATCCTGCAGCATGAACGAGGTCAGCCCGAATGCCAGCGAGGCTACGGTCAGTGCCGCCAGCCCGGCATTGGCGGCCGGGCGCCAGGCAAACCACTCGAGCCAGTGCGGACGCGATGCCGGGGCGGCGGCAGGCACGGCGGCCGCGGGCAGCGCGGCCGCAATCCGGGCGCGCAGCGCGGAGCTGGCACGATGATAGGTCGCGCCTTCCCGCACGGCCGCGCGCAGCGCGCGCAGGCGTCCCAGTTCAGCCGTGCATGCGGCACATTGCGCCAGGTGCTGCTCCAGGCGCAGGCTTTCCGCCGCGCCGAGTTCGTCATCGGCGCAGGCAGGCAGCAATTCGCAAGACTCATTGCAGTCCATGACCTGTCTCCCCGGCGGGGTGAGGTGCCGGCGCCAGCGCACCGGATGGTGTGCGAGCATGCGCCGGCCCTGGTGCCGTGCTCCCGTGTTGCAGCGCGGTGACCGCCGCCGCCAGCATGCGCCGCCCGCGCGCGAGCCGCGACATGACCGTGCCGATGGCGATATCCGCGACGTGCGCGATATCGCGGTAGGGCAACTCCTCCAGTTCGCGCAGCACCAGCACTTCGCGGAACGCTACCGGCAACTGCTCCAGCGCCCGGTGCACCAGCCGCACGTTTTCCTGCCGCAGCAGCCACTGCTCGGGGTCGTCCCGGCCATCGTGCCAGGCCGGCAGGGGCTGGTTCTCGTGCAGGTCGTCATAGCCGCACACCTCGCCGGCCGCTTTGCGCTTCTGGCAGGTGGTGAACCACGTATTGCGCACGATGGCCAGCAGCCACGGCCGCGCCTGGTCGCCGCGGAAACTGCCGAAGAGCCGGTAAGCGCGCAGGAAGGCCTCCTGGACCACGTCGTCGGCCTCGCTGGCGCTGCCCGACAACCAGCGCGCGAGGTTGTAGGCGGCATCCAGGTGCGGCAGCACCAGCTTATCGAAGCGGCGGCGTTCGTCGGATGCGTGATCCATGCGTGCCCTGGTCGGTTTGTGCGCAGGCGCCGGTGACGCTCGTCGCGGCGCATCTCCGGGGTATACCGGTGTTCCATGCAGTTTATTCCCGCGACGCCTGAATTTTTCGCGGATCGGTAATGCCGGGAATAAAACTGCTCGCAAGCCGGTATGACAGGAACACCCCTGTGACCATGGACGGAGGCACCATGAATACACTGAAGCGACGCGATTTCCTGAGGCTGGCAAGCGCTGCCGGGGGCGCGGTGTTTGCGTCCGGGCTGCCGGGCTGGGCCTTCGGGCGCGATGAGGACTTTTACTTCGTGCAGTTGTCGGACTCGCACTGGGGCTTCCAGGGGCCGCCCAATCCCGATGCGCGCGGCACCCTGCCCAAGGCCGTCGCCGCCGTCAATGCGCTGCGTCAGCCGCCCGACTTCATCATGTTCACCGGCGATCTCACCCACACCACCGACGATCCGCAGGAACGGCGGCGGCGCCTGCGCGAGTTCCAGTCGGTCATTGCCGCCCTGGAGGTCAAGGCGGTCCACCTGATGCCGGGCGAGCACGATGCCGGCCTCGACGCCGGCGCGGCTTACCAGGAGCTGTTTGGGCCGGCGCACTACACCTTCGATCACAAGGGCGTGCATTTCATTGTGCTGGACAACGTTTCCGATCCGGCCGGACGGGTCGGGGATGCACAGCGCGCATGGCTGGCCGCGGACCTGGCACGGCAACCGAAGGGGGCGCGCATCGTGGTGTTCACGCATCGTCCGCTGTTCGACCTGTATCCGCAATGGGACTGGGCCACGCGCGACGGCGCGCAGGTGATCGACACCCTGATGCCCTATCCGAACGTGACCGTGTTCTATGGCCATATCCATCAGGAACATCACCACATGACCGGCCATATTGCGCATCATGCCGCGCGCTCGCTGATGTTCCCGCTGCCGCCGCCCGGCTCGCAGCCGCAGCGCCTGCCGGTGCCGTGGGACGCCGCGCAGCCCTATCGCGGGCTGGGCTGGCGCGAGATCGAAGCAAAGGCGGCACCCGGCTCGTTCGCGCTGGCCGAGCAGCCGATCGCGACCTGAGCGGAGCCTGCCATGAGGAGGTCATCGATGGTCGGACGGCGCGCGGCGCTGGGATGGATGCTTGGCCTTGGGGCGGCCATGCTGGCCGGTGCCGGACGCGGCGATGCGGCTGAGCCGCGCGTCATCCGCGTCCACGCGCGCAAGTTCGTCTTTACCCCGGACCGCATCCCGCTGCGTGCCGGCGAGGCGGTCGTATTCGAACTGACCGCGCAGGACGTGATCATGGGCTTCGGCGTGCCGGATTTCGGCGTGCGTGCCGACGTGCCGCCAGGCGTGACCGTGCGTTTGCCGGCAACGGCGCGCGGCAGCGGCAACTATGGCTTCCTTTGTGACATCTTCTGCGGATCGGGGCATGAGACCATGAACGGCGTGATCGAGGTCACATAGACTCTGCCCGTCGGATCCCTGGCGAGCCCGCGGGCGTGACGGTTGGTGTTGTAATCGCGCAGCCCGTGGGCGGTCCTATTGCCTTTGCCCTGCGAGCCGCGTAGAACATTGGGGAACGGCACCTGGAGAGGGCCGGCCGCCGCCCGTCGTGGGCGGCGGCGCACAACGCCAGAGGACCGAGGTGTGGCCATGGAGACCCAAGAGAGCGCCCTGACGCTTGCCCTGATGACCGAACCCGCGCGGGCCACGATCTGCCGCGCGCTGCTGGACGCCGGCGAGGACGGGCTGCCCGCCTCCGCACTGGCGCAACTGGCCGGGCTGAGCCTGCCGCGTGCCGCACACATGTTCCAGGAAATGCTGCAGGCCGAAGTGGTGGCACTGTCCATCCGCGAGCGCCAGGTCTGCTACGTGCTCAAGGCCCGGCGCGCGGTGCGCGAAGCGCTGGGCTATATCGACAGCAGCGGCCTGGCCGACTGATCCTTGCGGGGTGGCCGGCTGAGCCCGGCCACCATCGTGCAACGGCTGATGCTATTGCTTCGGTGCAGCCATCTCCTGCTTGGCCGTTGCGTCCGCCGCCTTGTTTTCAACCGTGCGTTCCTGCCTGGCAGCGCCGACGTCTTGCTTGTACTCACCCTTGGCTGCCTTCTTCTTGGCCTTGTATTCGGCGGCGGCCTTCTGGCGCGCCTCGCGTCGTTCGACCAGCGGGTCCTTCGGCGGCTGGATCTGGGTCATGCCGGGCGGCACGCCCTGACCGCCGCCGGCCGGGCTGGCCGCAGTGGCAGGCATTGCCGGTGTTGCTGGCATGCCCATGCCCTGGGCAGCAGGCGTTGCCGGCGTGGCCGGGGTAGCGGGGGTTGCGGTGGTCTGCGCAATGGCCGCGGCACAGCTGAGGCCTGCCAGGCCTGCCGCAATCACGCTGGCGATTCGGGTATGGCGAGCGGGCTGTTTCGGATCCATGGAACACCTCCAGGGTTATTGTCGGAAGCGCCGGCGCATGAGGCGCGGCGCAACTTATGCCGCACAACCTGCCGAGGCAGGTGCGTCGACAAGCCCAGTCTAGGCAGCAAGGTCAGGTTGCGCTGTCAGGCATACGCCGATGAAGCGGCGGCTTTGCTCCTACAAGCCCGCCTGGTCGCAGGTCAGGGATAACCTGCTGATTTATAAGAAACTTTGCCGAGCGCACTGCACAAAGTCGGCAATGTCTGCGTTCAAAACCAAGTGGGTAGATTTCAACGCTGAGTGATTCTCGGCAACGCCCTCGGGAAAACCCGCATCTTCCCCCTGTCTTGAAATGCCCCTACCCCGTCCCTATAATTAGCACTCGTCAGGGGTGAGTGCTAACAGCCTCCTGCGACACCTGAACATTTCTGACGGCCGTCGCCTCGGTAGCCGGCCGATTTGTGATTAAAAACTCACTTTTGTATCTAGGAGTCCGTATGAATCTGCGTCCTTTGCACGACCGCGTGATCGTGAAGCGTCTGGACAACGAAACCAAGACCGCGTCCGGTATCGTGATTCCCGACAATGCTGCCGAAAAGCCCGACCAAGGCGAAGTGCTCGCCGTCGGTCCCGGCAAGAAGGATGACAAGGGCAACAACATTGTCCTCGACGTCAAGGTGGGTGACCGCGTGCTGTTCGGCAAGTACGCCGGCCAGGCCGTGAAGGTGGAAGGCCAGGAACTGCTGGTCATGCGCGAAGAAGACATCATGGCCGTGGTGAACAAGTAATCCGTTACTTGCAGAACCCCACCCGTACAGAATTCAGGAGAATCAGAACATGGCAGCAAAAGACGTAGTGTTCGGCGACGCCGCCCGTGCCAAGATGGTCGAAGGCGTGAACATCCTCGCCAACGCAGTGAAGGTGACCCTGGGCCCGAAGGGCCGCAATGTGGTGCTGGAGCGCAGCTTCGGCGGCCCGACCGTGACCAAGGACGGTGTGTCCGTGGCCAAGGAAATCGAGCTGAAGGACAAGCTGCAGAACATGGGCGCCCAGATGGTCAAGGAAGTGGCTTCCAAGACCAGCGACAACGCCGGTGACGGTACCACCACCGCTACCGTGCTGGCCCAGTCGATCGTGCGCGAAGGCATGAAGTACGTGGCCGCCGGCATGAACCCGATGGACCTGAAGCGCGGCATCGACAAGGCTGTCGGCGCTGCCGTGGAAGAGCTGAAGAAGGTCAGCAAGCCCACCACCACCAGCAAGGAAATCGCCCAGGTTGGCGCGATCTCGGCCAACAGCGACGCCTCGATCGGTGAGCGCATCGCCGAAGCCATGGACAAGGTCGGCAAGGAAGGCGTGATCACGGTTGAAGACGGCAAGTCGCTGGCCGACGAGCTGGAAGTCGTGGAAGGCATGCAGTTCGACCGCGGCTACCTGTCGCCGTACTTCATCAACAACCCGGAAAAGCAGGTTGTCCAGCTGGACAGCCCGTTCGTGCTGCTGTTCGACAAGAAGGTTTCGAACATCCGCGACCTGCTGCCGGTGCTGGAGCAAGTGGCCAAGGCTGGCCGCCCGCTGCTGATCATCGCTGAAGACGTCGAGGGCGAAGCCCTGGCGACCCTGGTGGTCAACAACATCCGTGGCATCCTGAAGACTGCCGCCGTCAAGGCCCCGGGCTTCGGCGACCGCCGCAAGGCCATGCTGGAAGACATCGCCATCCTGACCGGCGGCACCGTCATCGCTGAAGAAATCGGCCTGACGCTGGAAAAGGCCACCCTGAACGACCTGGGCCAGGCCAAGCGCATCGAGATCGGCAAGGAAAACACCATCATCATCGATGGCGCCGGCGACGCAGGTGCGATCGAAGGCCGCGTGAAGCAAATCCGCGCCCAGATCGAAGAAGCGACCTCGGACTACGACCGTGAAAAGCTGCAAGAGCGCGTGGCCAAGCTGGCCGGCGGTGTTGCCGTGATCAAGGTTGGCGCTGCCACCGAAGTCGAAATGAAGGAAAAGAAGGCCCGCGTGGAAGACGCCCTGCACGCCACCCGCGCTGCGGTGGAAGAAGGCATCGTCCCCGGCGGCGGTGTGGCCCTGCTGCGTGCCCGTGCTGCGATCTCGGCACTGACCGGCGACAACGCCGACCAGAACGCCGGTATCAAGATCGTGCTGCGCGCCATGGAAGAGCCGCTGCGCCAGATCGTGCTGAACGCCGGTGAAGAAGCTTCGGTGGTCGTTGCCAAGGTTATCGAAGGCAAGGGCAACTACGGCTACAACGCGGCTTCGGGCGAGTACGGCGACCTGGTCGAAATGGGCGTGCTGGACCCGACCAAGGTCACCCGCACCGCACTGCAGAACGCCGCTTCGGTGGCTTCGCTGATGCTGACCACGGACTGCGCAGTTGCCGAATCGCCGAAGGAAGAGTCGGCTCCGGCAATGCCGGGCGGCATGGGCGGCATGGGCGGCATGGAAGGCATGATGTAATTCATCGCCTACCGACTGCCCTCACGGGCAGGCTGTCAAAGAAAAACCCCCGCGGGTGCGAGCCCGCGGGGGTTTTTTTCGTTCCGGACAGCGCGACGCTCACCCTTTGCCATGCACGAGCCCAGAAAATTCTCACCCTGATCTAAGGCTTGCCTTATTTGTGGCGCGAAAGGCGCTGGCTACATTTTCAGTCGCCGCCTATAGAAAACGCCGGCAATTCCCGGATCAACCCACCTCATTGCATGGCTGCCATGGAAAACAGAATCACTACATCGCTGCGACGCTGGCTGGTTCATGCCACAGCGTGCAACAGGCGCGTGCCTGCGCTGCTTGCCGGCGTGGCACTCATGTGCCTGGCATGCGCCCAGGCGCATGCCGCCTGCTCGGGAACCACAGTGACCTCGCCCTTCATGCCGTCCACGGTCAGCATCAGCAAGACCACCGGCATCGGCCAGGTGATCTCCAGCGCCACCATCACGTTGACGGTGACGTGCGACGATACCGGACTGCGGCAACCATCCGTCACTGGCTGGGCCCTGAACTACACGCCGCAGACGCCATTGGTGGCGACTTCGATCTCGCAGCAGACCTTTGCCACCGCCATGCCGGGGCTGGGCTATCGCATGTATCTGCCCGATGGCAGCCTGATTGCACCGACCAGCTATGGCACCAACGGGGGCGACAACTTTGGTGCGAACTGCATGGGGCCCGCCACGGGCGGCGTCGCCTGCACGATGCCCTTGGGCACCTCGACTCGATCGTTCCGCTTCCGGCTGGACCTTGTGCGCACCAGCACGGCGCTGACCAGCGGCACGTTCAGCGACAGCCTGGTGCGCTTCGGCTACCAGGACACCTGGACAGGGGGCTCGGGACCGGGGCCGGGCACGGTCCAGTTCGGCGAGGAAATTACTTCGCCGGTGACCTTCCTCTTCATCGCGCCAAGCTGCAACCTCAGCGCCGGCACGGCAAACCAGGTCATTACCTTGCCCAGGATCAGCGCTTCATCCCTGCCCACGGTCGGCTCAAGCGCGGGCGCGACGAGGTTCGGGCTCAATCTCGAGAATTGCGTCACGCAGTCGATCGTCACTATCAACATCAGCGGCGATGCCACTGCCGTGGGCAGCGTCCTGCAGAACAACGGCTCGGCGCAGGGTGTTGGCGTGCAGCTGCTGAATGGCGGCCCTGCGGGCACCCCGTTGCCGCTCAATACCGATGTCGGCATGGGCAATGTCGGCGCGGCGACGACCATGTCCATTCCGCTAGGGGTGAGGTACTACCGGCTTGGCACGCTCGTGCCCGGCACGGTCGACAGCGTGGCAACGGTCAACTTCAACTACAACTGAGGGGGCGCGTGGAGAAGGCGGGGGCTGGCTCTGGCGCGTCAGACGTCGACTCCTCTGTCGGCCCCGCACTGACGGAACGCCGCCTGACCGCCGCGCGCGTGAGGCCCAGCTTGTGGGCCAGGTATGAGTCAATTCTGTAACGCCTTGGCCGCTCCAGGACACCGCTTGCCACTTGCTTGTCAGGCTGAGCAGGTCCGGCCAGCAGGTTTTTGAGTCCGGCAAGTGATCTTGATAGCACCATTGCGCCGAAGTATGTCGAATTGCGTTGCCCGTGAGCTGGAACGGGGCATCGCTGATCGCGCCATCACTATCCCGGCGCACTGCCTGACGTGCTCCCTCCAGGCTGTCTCCCTACATACTGATTCCGCCAAAGGGCCGATACCAATTGCCGTCGGCATGACCAAGAATGCTTGTACGAAGCCAGGGATCCGGATGTTCCCGGCGTAGTTTGCCGGTGCCCTATGTGTCGCTGGCGGCCGTGGAGTCTGGCTATGACAGCGGACCCCAGGGCGGGTGCTCTGTCTCCTATCCAAGGGCGATGCGTATGTCCAGGTATAGCAAAAAGAAGGCGAACGGGGTCATTCTTCCAATTGTGGGCCTGACCCTGGCCGTGTTGCTCGGCATGGCCGGACTGGTCATCGACCTGGGCGCCATGTTTGTCGCGAAGACGGAGCTGCAGTCCGCGGTCGATAGCTGCGCGCTGGCAGCCGCGCAGGAACTCGATGGCACGACGGATGCCCTGACAAGGGCTACGAACGCTGGACTGACCGCCGGGAACGCCAACAAGGTCAAGTACCAGAAGACCTCCGCGGCCATCGTCAATACAGACGTCACTTTCAGCGACACCCTTGGCGGCGCCTATAGTTCGGCCTTTGTGCCGGTGGCAAAGGCGCGTTACGCAAAATGCAGTCATGCCACCTCGGGGATTGCGGCCTATCTGATCAAGATGGTCGGAGGTCCAACCAGCACCAGCGTCGCGGCAGTCGGTGTTGCAACCCGGACTCATGCTCAGAGCACTTGCCCGATTCCAGTCGGCCTGGTTCCCAAACCTGCAACTATCGCGCCTGATTATGGGTTCGCGGCTGGTGACTGGGTAACCGTGCTTTATGACGGCACCAAGTCGCCATCCCCTGGGGAGATGGGCTGGTTCAATCTTGATGGATCCAAGAACGCCAACGAGACAAAGAACGAAATGGCCGTCGGATACTGCAACTCCAAGGTCAACGATACGGTTGGCACCCCCGGTGCCAAGGTCGCCGTGGACGACCAGTGGAACAGCCGCTTTGGCATCTACAAGAACAACGGCGACATGTCGCTCTTGCGGCCGGACTATACCGGTTACGCCTATACGAGCACGAACTGGCCGAGCGGCAAGCAGGCATACTCCGGTTCGTCGGGTGGTACCGATCCGACAGCGGTCAATTTCAAGGCGAAGCGGCTCGCCTACGCGAGCTACGCGGACACGAGTACCAATGTCAACGTCGGCGATACGATTACCGGTCTGAATATGAAGGGCGGCTACCAAGTCCTGGCGGCGCCAGGCAGTACCGGCGATTTTGCAAAACTGGGGATGAGTCGCCGCCTGGTGATCGTGCCGGTCGTCTCGACCGCCTCGAAAGTCGTGGATTTCGCCTGCATGCTCATGCTCCAGCCGGTCAGCGGACCTACCGTATCGATCCAGTTCGAATATCTGGGCAATGCCGCATCGATCAGTAGTCCGTGCACCACGAACGGTCTCGCCGGCGGGAATTTTGGTCCCATGATCCCGGCCCTTGTTGAGTAGGGGAAATCGATGAAGAAGCGACAAAAAGGCGTGGCGCTCGTCGAGCTCGGCATCACCATCTCCTTGCTGTTGGCGATCTGCTTTGCGGTCACGGAATTCGGCCGGGCCATCTACACCTACAACACGCTGGCGAAATCGGTTCGTGACGCGACGCGCTACCTGAGTACGCAGGCCGCGGGCAGCCCGGCCGCGCACGCCACGGCGCAACAGCTGGCGGTGTACGGTACGCCTGTAGCCAGCGCCAACCAGCCGACACTGGTGCCGGGCCTGACTACCGGCATGGTGAGCATCTGCGATGCGGCGAACCCGGCATGCACGTCGAATATGGGCCAGGGTAGCAATCCCGCCATCAACACGGTGACGGTCCGAATCTCCGGCTATACGTTCACGCCTGTCCTGGACCTGCTTGGATTCACCCGGTTCTATACCGGTGGCAGCAATTCCATGACTTCAATTTCCTTCAGCGACATCTCAGCGACGATGAGGCAGGCTTATGAATAGGCGCGAGAGAGGTACGACAGCGGTTGAATTCGCCATTGTGGCGGTGCTCTTCTTTTCGTTGCTGCTCGGCATACTGGAGTTCGGGCGGGTGCTGTACACCTGGAACGCTGTCGCAGAAGCCACCCGGTGGGGAGCGAGGCAGGCTGTAGTCTGCGGCCGGGGATCGCCGTCAGTGCTCAGCCGTATGCAACAGATTCTGCCAAGCCTCAAGTCCGGCAACGTTTCGGTCAACTGGTACGACGCCAACGGAATCAGTGCCAGTTGCGACAGCACCTCCTGCACGGGGGTCTCCGTCAGCGTGGCCGGATTTTCCGTTTCTCCGGTATCTCCGGCGTCCTGGATCGGATTTTCCAGTCTGGCGGTGCCCGGCTTCCTGACTTACCTTCCGCGGGAAATCATGGGCCAGGATGCGGGGAGCAGCACTGTCTGCAGTTAGGACTCGGGTCAAGGACGCCCCCGCCGGCGCAAGCCGACGGGGGCGTGTTGCTTTCCGGTCCACAAGCTGCCCGCGCCGGCATCAGATCTCGGCCACGCAGCACCAGTCGAAGCGCTGGTTCTCCAGCTGACCGGTACGGCGGCTGACATAACCGCGCGGGTTGCAGACCACGCGCGCATCATCGAGGCGGTAGTCGAAGCTGGTGTGGGTGTGGCCGTGGATCCACAGGTCCGCCTGTGCCACCAGGTCTGGCCGGCGCGACAGGAAGCCCCCCGAGACCAGGTCATGCGAATAGCGCGGATCCAGGCTGCCCAGGTCCGGCCCGTGGTGCGTGACCACCACGGTCTTGCCGTAGTAGGGCTGCGCCAGTTGGGTGGAAAGCCAGTCAGACGCGGCCTGGTGGCGCGCCAGCGCATCCTCCGGCATGAAGTGGCGCATCCGGCCGTCGTCGCCTCCGACCTCGATCAGCCGGTGATCCAGCATCACCTTGGCGCAGGCCAGCATCGATTCCTCGCGCCGGTCGGTGCCGAACAGCATATAGTCCGTCCACCAGGTCGTGCCGATGACGCGCACCCCATCGAACTCGGCGACCATGCCGTTGAGCAGATGCATCGCCGGATGCGCGGCGGCGGCATCGGCCATCAGCTGGTCCACCGCGTCGATGTTGCTTTCGTAGTACTCGTGGTTGCCAGGCACGTAGATTACGGGCTGGCTGAAGGTGCGCGCGGCCCAGTCGATACCGTCACGTCCGTTGGCGATGTCGCCGGCCAGTACCACGAGGTCGGCATCGCAGTCGGGCACGGACTGCGGCAGGTTGTGTTCGATGTGGAGATCGCTCAGGATGCGTAGTTTCATCGGGATTCCAGGGCGAGTGAGGATCGATGCGGCGGCAGGTCTGCCTGCATTCTTCAGAAGCCAGCCCGCACGGTCAAGTCCCAGGCTCCGCCCGGAAGCCAAAAAAGCCCGGAACCTTGTCCCGGGCAAGTGACTGTCTTGCCGGCATTGCACCGGGAGACAGCCGGGGGAAACGATCGCGGTTTCCCGGGAGTATCAGCCGCCTTGTCCGGCCATGGTTGGCAGCAGGATGCGATAGATCTGGATGAAGGCGGGCCCGAGCAGCACCAGGAGCAGCGAAGGGAAGATGGTGAAGATCAGCGGGAACAGCAGCTTCAGCGCGATCTTGGCGGCCAGCTCCTCGGCGCGCATGCGGCGCTTGGTGCGCAGCATGTCCGACAGCACGCGCAGGGATTCTCCCAGGCTGGTGCCGAAGCGATCCGCCTGAACCAGCATGGAGGCAAACTTGTCCACATCTTCCACACCGGTGCGCAGCGCCAGGTTGGTCAGTGCCTTTTCCTTGGAGAATCCCGAACGAAGTTCCAGCAGCATCAGCTGAAGCTCGTCGGCAAGTACCGGACAGCGCAGCGCCAGCTCGTCGGCCACTCGCATCAGCGCGGCATCGAGCCCCAGGCCGGCTTCCACGCAGACGGTCAGCAGGTCGATCACGTCGGGGAACTCTTCGAAGACGGTGCGCTGGCGTTGCGAGACCTTGCGTGCCAGCACAAGGTTGGGCAGGTAATACCCGATCGCGCCGAGCACTGCCAGCAACGCGAACATGATGCCCTGCTCCTGCAACTCGGGCTGTCCGGCAACTGCCATCAGTCCGATCATTGGCAGCGCAATGGCGATCACGGTCTTGGCCCCAAAATACAGCGGCGCGGCGCTGGCGTTGCGCCAGCCGGCGTTCATGAAGCGCACGCGCAGCTGCGAGCTTTCCCAGCCTTCCTTTGGCAGGGACAAGCGCGACACTGGCTGGGCCCATTGCACCAGCTTCTCGATCAACGCATGCTGCCGGCCTGCTTCGGTTCCGAGTTGACCCGCCTGGCCCGCGATCTGCTCGGCCCGGCCGCGCAAGCGGTTGGGGGAGAGCACATGGAGCACACCGAGCACCGTGCCGAATGCCGCCACGAAGATCAGCGCGAGCACGACAAACTGGTCGGCCTGAAACCCCTGGATAATGCCTTGCATGATGGACTCCCGTCAGGATGGCTGTCCAAGCCCTGCTTCTTCAAGCGTTGCATGTAGCGGTACCGCGCTGCCCCTTCAGACCCGGATCCGGATGATCTTGCGCATCCACAGCACGCCGAGAGTCATCGACACCAATGCGCCGCCGATCATCCGCAACCCGATCGGGTCTTCCCACAGTACCCTCATGAAGCCGGGATTGACCACCAGGATCAGCCCCGCGGTGGCGAATGGCAGCAGGCCAAGCACCCACGCAGACATCCTGCCTTCCGCTGACAGCACGCGGATCTTGTCGAACAGCTTCAGCCGCTCGCGCACCATCGTGGCGATGGTGTCAAGAATCTCCGCCAGGTTGCCGCCGCTTTCGCGCTGGATCAGCACTGCGATGACGAAGTAGCGCAGGTCGCCCACCGGCACCCGGATGGCCAGGTTGGTCATGGCCTCGTCCAGCGCCACGCCATAGTTGATCTCTTCGAAAGTCGTGCGGAACTCGGGCCCGATCGGTGCCTTCATTTCCTGCCCGACCATGCTGAGCGCGCTGCTGAACGAGTGGCCGGCACGCAAGGCCCGGCTGATCATGTCGACGGCATCGGGCAATTGCGCTTCCATCTGCTTGAGCCGCTTGCCGCGCAGGCGCATGACGTGGAGCACCGGCAGCACGGCGGCCAATCCCGCGCCGACCAGCACCAGTGGTATCGGAACTGGCAGCAGCGGAATTAGTGCGACCGTGCAGAGTGCCACCAATGCACAGTATCCAAGCAACTGTGCCACTGACCAGGAACTTCCGGATTGCTCCAGCCAGCGGTCAAGTGCACCCACGCGTGGCACGCTCATCAGCCACTTCTGCATGCGCGGCGAGCCGGCCAGCAGGCGCGTCTTCAGGATCGACAACTGCTCGGCGCCGACATGTCCGCCTGCCGACAGGGCTCGCAGCCGCGCTTCGATACGCTTGGCCGCCGGGCCGTGGGCGTTGTTCCACCACAGGTAGATGCCCTCGACGCAGAGCACCACGGCAACGAACAGCAGGATGCCGAAGGCATAGAAGATCGTGCTCATGTGTATCTCCCCCGGGTCGTTCTTGGTTCTCTCGGTTCAGGCGAATCAAACTTCGTAGCGCTTTGCCGGGTCATAGGTCTCGTCCGGCAGACCCACGCCAAACACGCGCAGCCGTTCGGCAAACTTGGGATAAACCCCCGTAGCCCGGAAGTTGCCGCGCACCGTTCCGTCCTTGTCCACGCCGGTGCGCTGAAAGGTGAAGATCTCCTGCATGTTGATGATGTCGCCCTCCATGCCGGTGATTTCCTGGATGCTGACGATCTTGCGCCGACCGTCGGTCATGCGAGCCGCTTGCACGATCACGGTGATGGCTGAAGCGATCTGCTGGCGCATGGCCTTTGCCGGCATGGTCAGGCCGGCCATGCTGACCATGTTCTCCAGCCGCGTCAGCGCGTCGCGCGGTGTGTTGGCGTGGATGGTGGTCAGCGAGCCTTCGTGGCCGGTGTTCATCGCGTTGAGCATGTCCAGCGCCTCGCCGCCGCGCACTTCGCCCAGGATGATGCGGTCGGGGCGCATCCGCAAGGCGTTGCGCACCAGCGCGCGCTGCGTGATCTCGCCCTTGCCCTCGATATTTGGCGGGCGTGTCTCGAGCCGAAGAACATGGGGCTGGCGCAATTGCAGTTCGGCCGCGTCCTCGATGGTGACCACGCGCTCGTCTTCCGGGATAAAGCCCGACAGGATGTTCAGCAACGTGGTCTTGCCGCTGCCGGTGCCGCCCGACACCAGCACATTGACCTTGGCCTGCGACAGCGCCTGCAGCAGCTGCGCCATCTGCGGCGTCAGGCTGCGCAGGTCCACCAGGTCGGATACCTGCAGCGGATTCACGGCAAATCGCCGGATTGACAGCAGCGGCCCGTCGATGGCCGAAGGCGGGATGATCGCGTTGACGCGCGAGCCGTCGGGCAGGCGCGCGTCGACCATCGGGCTGGTCTCGTCGATGCGGCGCCCCACGCGGGAGACGATCTTCTCGATCACCTTCATCAGATGGGCATCGTCATAGAACACCACGTCGGTCAGCTCCAGCTTGCCGCGCCGCTCCACATAGGTCTGACGCGCGGTATTGACCAGGATGTCCGACACGGTCGGGTCCTTCAGCAGGGGTTCCAGCGGGCCGAAGCCAAACATCTCGTCGTAGATTTCCACCGTCAGATGGCGGCGCTCGTTGTCGTTGAGCAGCACCTTCTGCTCGTCGACGATCAGGTTGACCAGCGCAGCGATTTCCTGCCGCACCTGCTCCTGAGGATAGCGGGCCAGGCGCTCTAGTTCCACGCGGTCCAGTACCGTTTCGTGCACGTCCCGTTTGAGCTGGTGGTAGCCGCCTGCGGCAGAGGCCGCCGATGTCGCAAAATGGATCGCGGCATGGCCGTTGGCAGTGAAGGCTGGCCCGGCATTGGTCAGCTGTTCGCGGATGGACATGGTGGACTCCTCGTTGTCGGCTTCTGTTGGCCGGCGCCAGGCCGGCCCTGATCATCGCAATCAGGTGCTCTTCGCGCGCAGCATCAGGCGGCGCAAAGGTGAAACGGTTTCGGTGCGGCTGCGGCGTTCGGGTTCCGGGGCGGCGGCGCACAGCTGCGTGGCCATGGCTTGCAGCGCGCGCGCCATGGCACTGCGCCGGCTCAGCTTGGCGATGGGCTCGCCATGGCTGACGGCTTCGTCGACAGAGGCCGGATCGTCGGGCAGGGAAAAGGAGACCTTCATGCCGAAGATCTCTTCCATCGTCGCGCGCGGCATCTCGTGCTTGCGGCCGGCGCGGTTCAGCACCAGGCAGATCTTGTCGGCGGGGTAGTGCAGCGCGCGCAGGATATCGAGCAGGCGGCGCCCGGGCCGCCCGAATGCGATGGCGGGCTCGGCCACTACGCAGATGCGGTCGCTGTGGTCCAGCACACCGATTGACAGGGGGTCGATGCTCTGGCCCAGGTCGAAAATCACAAAGTCATAGGCCGGCTGCACCACGGACAGGATCCACTCCAGCTTGTCCTTCTGGATCTGGCTGGCCTTGACCGGATCGGCCGCACCCGCAAGCACGTCGAAGCCGTTGCCCACATGCACCAGGCAGGCCTCCAGGAAGGCACTATCCATGCGGTCGATCTGGTTACAGATATCCGGCAGCGTCGAAGGCGGCGTCTTGTCGCTGACAATATAGGTCAGGTCGCCGAAATGGCGGTTCAGGTCCACTACCAGCACCCGCTTGCCAAGGTGCCGGGCCAGCGCATCGCCCAGGTTGGCCGCCACGAAGCTGGTGCCCGCGCCGCCCTTGCATGAGATCATCGAGATCACCTGGCCCATTTCCTGCGCGTGCGGCACATGGGAGGCTTCCACGCGCTTCAGCGCTTCGGCCAGCTGTCCCTTGTCCAGCGGCCACGACAGCACATCGCGGATGCCCGCACGCATTGCCTTGATCAGCACCTCGGAGCTTGGTGCCTGTGTGACCAGGATGCAGGGTAGTTCGGGATGCTGCTGGCGCAGCGTCTCGATGGCCTGCATCTGCGACGCATTGATGGCGGGCAGTTCCAGGACCAGCAGGTCGGCCATGCGCAGCCGGCTGGCATGGAACGGGAAGCGCGCCAGGCCTTCCTGCAGCGACATGGCCTGGAAGTTGCCGACCACTGCGCTGAGCCGGTTGATCTCGGCCAGCCGGTCGGCGTCTTCGGATGCGATCAGGATCTTCAGCATGGTGTCCTCACAAATTCTCTTGCGCTTGCCTGGGTTGGATGTGCTGGCGTCACCCTTGGGCGGTCTCAGCGCGAGCCGCCGCCGCCCATGCCCACACCACCGTAGCCACCAGCCCCGAAATCGACGCTGAAGCCGCCCGGTGCACCGGCGCCCGTCTGCATCCGGATCAGCGAACGGTCAAGGTTTCTCATCGCTGCCACCGCCGTCTTGCCATCGGTACCGGTGACAGTGGGCAGCCCGGCTGGCGCGTCCGGATTGATGATCTGCAGCTGCGTGACGGTGGCCAGCGCCACCCCGCGCTGGCTGTCCCACACGGGGGTCGAGGTCATGCAGGCCGACAGCCCGAGGCAGGCCAGGCTGCCCAGCATCAGGACGGCGGCGCCGCGCGAAAGCTTCAGTGTCTTGTTCATGGTCGTTCTCCGATTCTGCTGGTGGCGCGGCGGGTCAGTTGGCGCCCGAGGCATTGCGCCCGTTCGTGCCTGCTGCCCTGGCCTGGGCCAGGCGGGCTGCGGTCGCTTCGATGCGGGCGATGCGCGCGGCACTGTCATCGGCCGGCGGCGCGGCCGCCGTGCTGCGGTCGGGCGATGGGGCTGGCAGAGCAGGGTACGTACTCGCTGCGGCGGCCGGCTCCCGTGCGGCCGGCGCGGGCTCATCCAGTGGCTTGCCAGTGGGCACTGCCGAGACCGAGGTGCCGGGGGTGCTTTCGCTGCGCGGTGCGGGTGCCGTCGAGGCAGGCGCTGCGGCCGGTGCGGCAGGCTGCGACGGCGCCGGCGCGGGTTGCGGTGCACGCTTGCCGTCGCCTTCCATATTGCCCATGAAGTACAGCGACAGCGGATTGGGCGTGGAGAAGCTGTCGGTCGGCAGCGGGTAGTTGTTGGTCTGCATCGGCTTGACCAGGCGCGGCGTGATGATGAACACCAGCTCGGTCAGGTCCTGCTGGTACTGCGTGCTGCGGAACAGCGTGCCCAGCACCGGCACTTCGCCGGCACCCGGCAGCGCCTTGAGCGAGCCGCGCGCGCTGTCCGTCAGCAGGCCGCCGATGGCGAAGCTTTCGCCATCGCGCATCTGCACGGTGGTGGAGGCGCGGCGGGTGGTGATCACCGGCAGCACGGTCTGGCCTGCCAGGGTGCCACCGCTTACGGTGGCGCCGGTGGGTGACAGCTCGGACACTTCCGGCGCGACTTTCAGGTGAATGCGGCCGTTGGCCAGCACCGTGGGCGTGAACTTCAGTCCCACACCGAACTCTTCCTGCTGCAGCGTGACGGTGCCGGCACCGTTCAGCACATTGGCCTGCGCCACCGGGATATAGATCTTGCCGCCAGCGAGGAAGCTGGCTTCCTGGCCGCTGATGGTGACCAGGTTTGGCTCGGCCAGGATCTTGACCAGGCTGTCGTTCTTCTGCGCGTCGATGGCGACATTGAAAGGCCGGTGGTTGGCCTTGTTGCCGAAGAACGCTGCCGAGGCGCCGGTCAGCAGCGATGTCACCAGCCCGCCGCTCCAGGAGCCGAAGCCGCCCTGCAGATTCACGGCGGAGCCGAGCTGGTTCAGCAGCGTCTTGGAGACTTCCGCCACCTTCACTTCCAGCATCACCTGTTGCGGTGTGTCTACCGACAGCATGTTCAGCACGTTGCCCTTCTTGTTGCCGTCGCCGCCCTGCGCGGCGTTGGCATAGGCCTGGGCGATATCCATGGCCTGCAGCGCTGCCTGCGCGCTGGTGACGCTGCCGGTCAGCACGAGGTTGTCGGCCGCAGTCATCACGCGGATGCCGCGCTCGTCGGGCAAGAGCTGGCCGAGTGAGGTCTGCAGGCCGCCCGCGTCGGCATTGACCACCACGTTGATGATGGTGCAGCTGCCACTGCGGCCCTGCACGATCATGTTGGTGGTGCCCACCATGCGGCCCAGCACATACAGCGTCTGGGGCGACACCATGGTGGCTTGCACGATATTGGGATTGCCCAGCGTGCGATTGCGCACCGGCTCTTGCAGCGAGATCAGCTGCGACTTGCCGACCGGCACCACCACGCTGGATTCACTGCGGATCGCACCGGTGCAGTTCGGACCACGCGCTTCCGCGGATGACACGGGTGGTGTCGATGCAGCCGGCGCGATGCCTGCGGGCGTCATGCTGATGGTCATCTGCATCGGGCCCTGCGGCGCCTTGGCGGCAGCCGGTGCGGTCGCCTTGGTCAGGTTGCCCGCCTCGAGGGCGGTCTGTGCTGCCGCGGCCAGCGGCGTGCAGAGGATGGCGGCCAGCACCAGGATGCGGGTGGCGCCTGCGGCTTCGGATCGTTTCTGGTTCATTTTGAATCTCCCCCCGGAGAGGCTGTATTGCAGCTCAGAATTCGCTGGATGCACTGGCGCGGGTGCTCAGAAGCACTCGACGCCGCCCTGCATGCCTGCCAGCACGCCGATGCAGTTGCCGCGTGCGGGCGCCGCCGCCACCGTGCGAGTCTTGACGACGGTGCGCGTCTCGGTCTTGGTCACTACCTTGGCCGGTGCCTCCGGTGTCTTGCCCAGCAGCGTCCCCTTGGTGGCGCCGCCGGTGTTGATGTCGGCCACGTCCATCTGGTTGCGCAGCACCAGCGACAGGGTGCCCACGCTGCGGGCCACGTCCAGCTTCTCGGCCTGGTCGGGCGTGACTTCCAGCGTCACTGCATTGACCACCTTGGGCTGGGTGTCGTCACGGCTGACCTGCTGCGCCACCGCAAGAACCAGGATTTTCTCGAGCACGATCTTCGAGATGCTGCCGTTCTGCGTACCCTTGGCTTCATCATTGGTATTGACGATCACGTCGACGTAGTTGCCCGGCAGCGCGAAGCCGGCCACGCCAACCACGTCATTGACGCGCACGGTGATGGCACGCTTGCCGTCATTGATCACCGCGGACAGGCCGCCCTTGGTGCCGACAGGCGCCAGCTTGGCGTCGAGCACGGGCTCGCCGCGCAGGAGGCTGGTGCGGACCACGCGGCCCTCCAGCGTCTTCATGTCTTCAAACGCGCCGGGCGGCACGCTGCCTGTCGGCCAGCTGACCATGCGCAGCTGGCTTCCGTTGAGCGGCTGGCCGAGATTGAGGTCGTTGGCGGCAACGACCACCTGCCTCACCGAGCTGGACGACTGCTGGACCAGCCATCGCGACGCCGACACCACCGCCGCCACGCCGGCGACGAGGGCAATCAGCAGCATCAGGATTGCGCGTGTGTTCTTCATGATGACTCTCCTTTCCCCTACGGTTGTGCGTGTGTTCGGTGGTGCGGTTCAACTTGCGGCACGGTGGTCGTCGGACCATCGATGCATGGAGCCGGCGGCCGGCATGGCGTTGGCCGAGGCGCGCAGTCCGTAATAGCTCTGCCAGGCAGCGAGCAGGGCTGATTCGGTGATTTGCGGGGCATGCCCGTGGTAGCGCACGCCGGAGCCCACAAGACGCAGCAGGTCGCGCGGGATGCAGGCGAGCAGCGGCGTATCGCTGGCGTAATGCAGGCTTTCCACCAGGAAGCCGAACATGGCGTCCGAACTGGTCAGCCCGAATTCCACCGCCGTGCGCTGGTAGACCTCGCGGTAGTCGTCGATGGAAAGCGGGCCTACGTAGAGCTTGCTGCCGAGGCGGCGCAGGAATGCATCGTCTTCCAGCGCCGCAGGTTCGAGGTTGGTCGAGAACACCGGCCACACGTCGAAGGGCACACCGAAGCGCACACCAGTCTGCAGCGTGAACATATCGATGCCGCGATCCAGCGGCACGATCCAGCGGTTCAGCAGTTCGGTGACCCCCACCATCTGCCGGCCCAGATCGTCGACGATATAGATGCCGTTGTTGGCCTTCATGTGCGGGGGCGCCTGGTAGAAGCCGGACGCACTGTCAAAGCGCAAGTCCAGCATGGAGAGCGTCAGCTCGCCGCCTGAGAGCACGACGGGGCGATGGCACAGGAGCCAGCGGCGGTCGAGCGAGCGGCGCGCCAGCGACGCTGCGCTGTCGTCGAACGGCACATGGACCAATGGATCGAACACCTGGATGATCTCGCCGGCCACGGTGATCGCGTGCGGCACCGGCACGGCACCGGGCAGCAGGGTGCCCAGGCGCTGCGCCAGGTAGGTCTTGCCGCTGCCAGCCGGGCCGTAGATCATCAGCGCTCGGCATGTATTGAGGGCCATGCCGATCGCGTCCAGCAGGTGGACCGGGATCACCAGGTCGTGAAAGGCCGCGGTGACATCCGCCTTGGTCACCGATGCATGATTGACCGAGTGGCGCTTGACGGCATCGAGGTAGGCATCCAGCGTGACGGGCGCCGCTCCCACGTAGCTGCAGCGGGCAGATGCTTCCGCCGCGCGCGCATAGCCTGCATCGGTGAGGCGGAAGCGCACGTCCAGGTCGCTGGCGCCGCGGTGCGCGATTTCCAGCAAGCGTTCGCGCACGGCCACTGCGGCAACTTCGTTGACCACCAGGGCCGGCAGCTTGAGCGAGTCAGTCAGCACTGTCAGCGTGACAGTGCGGTGCAGGTAGGCGGCCTTCATCAGCAGGCCAAGCAACTGCGCAGTATCCAGGCCGGTGTCGGCGATGGTGCGAGGCAGCACGTGCCAGGGCGGCAGCGTGCCATGTTCGGCGTGGGCATTTCTGCCGGTCGCGACTGGCTCGAGGAGCCGAGGTGCGTGACCTGTGTCGTGATGCTCATTCATTGCCGTCCCCTGTTCGCTGGTCTGTGTGTGCTCTCTGTCACCCGCTGCAGGCAGGCGGGGTTTCGGATTCCGGTTCATGTGCTGGCAAACAGTGTGGCCAAGGTGCCTGCGGCAATGGCTACGCCATATGGCAGCGAGCCGATGGAAGGTCCGCTCATACCTGTGCACAAGAGGCCGGTGATATTGCCCATCAGTTGCTTGTGTCGGCGAGACTTCAACACAAGTACAAGTGCCCAAGCTCCGCCTAGCAGGAATGTCGCCAAGGCAATCTGGAATGCCAGTCCGGCACCCAGCCATGCACCAACGGCAGCCATCAGCTTGACATCGCCGGCGGCCATGCCCCGCAACAGGTAGAAGGGCAGGAACACGCCGAGGCCGGCCAGCCAGCCGAGCGCCCACCAGGCAGCGCCGCTGGCGGCTCCATGAACCATCAGTTGCACCGGCAATGCCAGGAACCAGGCACCGAATGTCAGCCAGTTCGGGATGCGTCGGTGGAGCAGGTCGATGGCTGCGGCGGCCAGCACAACAGCGATGGCGACGGGGCCAAGGAACGCGGACAAAGTCAGATTGGCGGACATGGCGGGCTCGGTTTGGTACAGGGCTATGCAAGCCAGGTCAAGGCATTGCTGCCACGACTTCTGCGGCGACGAACTCATACAGTGCCTGGACTCTGCTGCCCAGCGCGCTGACGGCGCCGACGATCACTATCGCGATCAGCGCGCCTAGTAGTGCGTACTCGATCGAGGTCACGCCGAACTCGTCCTGCAGCACGAGTTGCCATCGGAACTTTGGACTTGGCATTGTGGTCTCCGGATTCGGCGGTCGTTTGACCGCTCGCAGCGGCGCCGCCACACCTTGGCCTGCGCCGCTGCACCTCACCAATTAGGCCAGTTCGCCTGCGATGGTATTGAAGAGGTTGCTGAGATTTGTACCGACGAGCTTCGTGGAGACAATGATTGTCACCGCGATCAGTGCGGCGATCAGGCCGTACTCGATGGCGGTGACACCGTCTTCGTCGCGAATAAACTGCTTTAGGGTTTTGGTCAGACGTTGCATGACAATCTCCTTCTATGGGTGCGTCCCTTGGGGCCGCATGGAAACAACTGTGGATGCCGCGTTTTCACGGGAAGACGACGCGGCAACCCGGCGGTGCACAGATCGCGCAGGCATGGAAGGGCCAGCATCCGGCGCCAGCACGCGCGCCTCGCGGGCTACGCGCCTGGAGGCGGCGTTCAGCCGAGGCATGGACGCATCTGGCCGCGTGCTGGGTATGGCCAGTGCGTATCGCGCAGCGCGGCGGCACGCAGCCGCTGCGCCCGGCGTACTCGACGTGTGCGGCGTGACGGCGCGAGATTGCGGGCGGGCGGACGGCTGGCACGATGTAGCTCCCCTTGTTGAACTTTTTTGCCGCCGGCAATCGCTGTGCTGGCAGGTACGGTGCTCGCCTTGGCGGTGGCACCGCGTGCCTGACATAGGCAAACGGTGGGCCAGCGGTACCCGGATCGTTATGGCACAAGGGCTTGCGGGAAGCGTTACAGCGTGCGCCGCAGCCGTGGCTGGCGCAAAGCAGTGTTTTTTTCACCGCCTCGTTGCCGGCTGGAAACGCGTGGCTTGCAGGGAAATTCGGATGACGCGCCTTATGGATGATGACGGGTTGGCGATGTCCAAGTGCATGATTTGGAGGCTGACGGCTCGCTTCAGCCAAAAGCATGAGAGCACTCGTTGTCATGAATGCGATCCGTACTGCGTTTGGGTGAATGGTCACAGTGTGCGGTGAGCTTGAAATTTCCAGCGGCCGACAGATGGACGAGCAGGCCGTTGTCTGGCTTGACGTTTCCAAATGGAAACAGCCGCCGGCGGGAATAGCGTCGCTGTAGCTGTCTTCGCCAGTGCGGACGACCCGCCCCCCCTTGCTGGAGCTCGCATTTCGCGAGACGGACACACCATGATTCAGCCTCGAAACGTCGCACGCTGCGCACTTGCTCCGTAGCCGGTCAGCGTGCTGCATGCGCCCGTCGCTCCTTGCGTTACAGCCTCGCTGCCACAAGACTTAGCGAAAAGCCGGCGTTCCTCGGCACCGCGTGCGAGGACAGTGCGAGGCCCGACATATAAACAATCGGGGGGCGACCATGAACCAGAAGTCCGTGCGATCGGGCATGTCAGGGCAGGTAGGGGAGCCGCGCTGCGCGTGGCTGGGCCTGGATCGCGTGCGTCTCTACAGCGGTGTGGTGCTGCTGCTGTTCATCGTGCTGATGGGCACATGGGCCTGGTACAGCGATGGATTTACCGACAGGAACGTGAGCCGGCCCAGTGCCGATTTTTCCGTATTCTGGAGCGCGTCGTATCTCGCACTGAGCGAGGGCGCCGTGCATGCCTACGATCTCGGCAAGCACACGCAGGTCATGGCCGCTTACGGCCCCCTCGCACCCGGTCGGGACGTCGTGCTGCCCTGGCTATATCCGCCGACCTTCCTGCTGGCGGTATTGCCGCTGGCGCTACTGCCGCTGGCATTCAGCTATGTGCTGTTCGTGGCCGGCAGCGGCTATGCATACCTGCGCACCGTCCTTGTACTGTTGGGGCCGGAAGCGGAGAGGCATCGCGGCTTGTGGTTGCCGGTGGTGGCATCGCCCGCTGTCCTGATATCGGTCATTCTCGGCCAGAATTCGATGTTGACCGCGGCGCTCGCGGGAGCCGCTGTCAGCCAGCTCGGCAAGCGGCCGGTGCTCGCCGGCGTCTTGGCTGGTCTGCTTGCCATCAAGCCGCAGCTTGCGTTGCTGGTACCCGTGGCCTTGGTGGCCGGCCGGCATGGGCGCACGTTGCTTAGCGCTGCGATCACCGCCATGCTCTTCACGGCCCTCAGCGTGGCGCTGTGCGGCTGGGAGACAATTCCGGCCTTCCTGCGTAGCGCTGCCTGGGCGCGTGAGAACCTGATGGAAGGCACACCGCACGCCTGGTATGGCATGCCCTCCGTGCTGGCTGCTGCGCAAGTGGCGGGGTTGGGCCCGTCCGCTGCGTATGGGGTGCAGGGTGGCATGGCGCTGGCTGCAGCGGCAGCGGTGGCCTATGTCTGGTCGCATAGCCGCGACGTGCCGGTGCGGGCTGCGGTGTTGGCTGCTGCGGCGCTTCTTGCCACGCCATATGTGCGGCACTACGAACTGACATGGATGGGGGTCGCGGTGGCTGGGCTGGTAGCGGATGGCGTCAGATATGGTCTTTCTGGTCGCGAGCGTTTGTTGTGCGTAGTGGCATGGCTGTTGCCGTTGTTTGAGTGTGCTAATCCGCTGATCGGCCTGCCACAGATCGGGCCGGCTATATCGATGCTGCTTGTCGTCGCTGCCGTGCGCAGGGTGAAGGCCCGGCGAACGCTGGTGGCGCCGGCGGCATTGGGGGCCTGATATGGCTGCTTCGCAGTTCGCCCCGAGGAAGCGGTTGTCCTGTGCGCCGGACGATCACTGGTTGGGCATTGACCGTCTTCGCTTGTATTCGCGCACGGCACTGATCTGCTACGCCCTTTACTTCGGCATCTGGGCCGTGCGTGCGGGTGTGCTGGCGGCGCCAGGTGTGGTTGTCCCGGGAGCCGATTTTGTCGCGTTCTGGAGCGCCGCCAAGCTGACGTTGGCCAGCGGGGCCGCAGCGCCGTACGACCATGGCTTGCTGAGACAGGTCGAACTGTCTGCCGTGCCCGGGTTGCCGATTGGTGACGGAGTATTGCCGTGGCTATATCCGCCTACCTACCTGTTGTTCGTGCTGGCATTCGGGTTCCTGCCATACGGTTGGGCCACGCTGATGTTTCTGGCTGGCGGTGTCGGTTGGTATGCATGGGCGATGTGCCGCACCGTGCCGCGTGGCGTCTGGCTCGCCGGCGTGGCATTTCCTGGTGTCGCAGTGGTGGTCGCGACCGGACAGAATGCACTGTGGCTGGCAGGCTGCGCCGGCCTGGCGCTGACATGCCTGCGTTCGCGCCCAGTGCTTGCGGGCATCCTGCTGGGGCTGGTAACAGTAAAACCCCATCTGGCATTGATGTTTCCCATTGCGCTCCTTTGCACGCGTGCATGGCGTGCGTTGTGGGCAATGCTTGCCACCGCGCTGGCGCTTGTTCTTCTTGCGTTGCTGGTGTTTCGTGCTGAGTCGTTTGCCGCGTTTCTGCGCAATGCCGGCATGGCACGCGCGACGTTGGAGCAGAGTGTGGAGTTGTTGCCGCGCATGCCAACTGTCTTCGCTGCAGTGAAACTGGTGTCGGGAAGCTTGCCATGTGCCTATGCGTCCCATGGTGTGGTGGCAGTGGGTGCGCTAGTTGCCGTGATCTACGCTTGGATAAGGCCTTGTAGCTTTGCGTTGCGTGCGGCTGCGCTCATCTGTGCCGGGCTGTTGGTACCGGTCTATCTCTATGACTATGACCTCGCGTTCTTGGGGGTGGCCATCGCCTGGCTGGGCATGCATGCCCACCGCACCGGCTGGCACCTCGGGGAACGCGAATTGCTGGTTTTGTTGTGGCTGCTGCCACTAAGTGGCCTGTTGCTCGGTACATGGATCGGGAAGGGGATCGGGTTTTCGCCGATGCCGCTCGGGCTGGTGCTCGCGCTTGGGCTATGCATTTGGCGAGTACGTCTGGAGAGGACGGGCAAGGCATCACGCGATGCCTGATGATAGTGTGCGCGGAACCGCGTGCCGGGGAGGAAACACACCATGGCCAACCATGAGGAATCTCAGCTACTGTCGCTGGTAGTGCCGTTCTATAACGAAGGCGAGGTGCTGCACGCGTTCTTTGCGCGCGTGGTGCCTATTCTGGAGTCTATCGCGGACACTCGCTTTGAGATTGTCTGTGTCAATGACGGCAGCGCAGACGACACGCTTGCCAAGCTGATCGCGGTTGCGCGGCGCGATGCACGGGTGCGCGTGATTGATTTGACGCGCAACTTCGGCAAAGAAGCTGCGCTGACTGCGGGCATCGATGAAGCAACGGGTGATGCCGTCATCCCCATCGATGCCGATTTGCAAGATCCTCCGGAACTGATTCCGACATTGGTGCAGCGCTGGCGCCAAGGGGCCGAGGTTGTGCTGGCACAACGCGCGAGGCGGACTACCGATTCGTTCCTGAAGCGCGCGACCGCAGCCGCCTACTACCGCGTGCATAACTGCTTGTCGGACCTGAAGATTCCCGAGAACGTAGGCGATTTTCGGCTGATGGACCGTTCGGTGGTTAATGCGTTGAAGCAGCTGCCAGAGCGCCACCGCTTCATGAAGGGCCTGTTTGCGTGGGTGGGATTTGATACCGTGATCGTCCAGTACGAGCGCGAGCCACGCAGCGCCGGCGAATCCAAGTTTTCGGGCTGGCGGTTATGGAACCTGGCGCTGGAAGGCATCACCAGCTTCAGCACGCTGCCGCTGCGCAGCTGGACTTACCTCGGCACATTTATCGCCATGGTGGCGTTCTTCTATGGCATCTACATCGTGATCCGCACCTTAGTACTTGGGGTCGATGTGCCCGGCTATGCGTCGGTGCTTTCCTTGCTTCTGTTTTTCGGTGGTGTGCAGCTAATCGGCCTTGGGGTAGTCGGCGAGTATATTGGTCGCATCTACGATGAGTCCAAGGGCCGTCCGATCTACCTGGTGAAACGCCGCTACCAGGAGCGGCGTCCAGAAGGGCGTGTGGCGGGAAATGCGCGCGTCATCTCGCTGGTCTCGGGAAAACGCAACTGAAGGCTGGAGTGCCGTTCAGCTCAATGCTTACGCAACAAATCACCCGCCGGCTCGTCGCGTACGTAGGTGGCGCCGCGCGATCATTCCCAATAACGCTAACAGGACCAGGGGGGCGATTTGAGGCGAGGGCAACGTGAGTACCACCAGTAGCGCATGTGCGGGCACCAGCCAGGTCAGAAGCAGAAGCAGACGCTCGGCCGAAGTGCTGCCATGGCGCGCCATGTCGACAGACAATAACGCGATCGGGATCGCCAGCCAGGCGAGGTCATAATAGATCATGTAGGGCTGCACCAATAGGGTGCAGGCCACCAGCGCCGAGGCACTGAGTGCTATCCGTGCGGAGGTTGACCATATCCAGACACAGATGGAAACGGCAAGTAGCGCGCAGAGGGTGTGGCCTGCATACGAGATTGGGACCTCTGCACCTGCCGTGCGCAAGATTCCGAATACTGTCGGGGCGCCTCGCAGGGTACTGCCAGCATGTTCTGCCACCGCTTCGCGGAACATGGCTAGGCTGTGGACGAAGGCGGTGAACGTCTCAGTGCCGAAACAGAGTACGGTCAAGGAGAGAAATAATGCGGAGAATGCTGCAGCGCAGGCGATCACGGACCAGCGGCGCTCGCATAGTAGCAATAGCGGAAACAGTACGCCGAGTTGGGGTTTGATGCACAGCACTGCGATGCAAGCCCCCGCGGCGATCGCGCTTCGTCGCATCAGCAGAAGCGCCCCGCCGCATGCCGCTGCCGTGATCAGACTGTTCTGCCCCGCAAGCAAGGCTGCCCAGATGCCAGGGAAGGCCAGTGCTGGGATGTGCCAATGCACAATCTGTTCGTTCACCGCCGCCTTGACGGTGGCTAGGTAGAGTGCAACGCCTCCGACCGAAGCCAGCAGCAGCGCGAGGTCAAATGGCACAGCCGCAATTGGGTAGAGCAGCAGCAAGAACGTTGGCGGGTAAGCAAAAGGCCCAAAGGTATGGTCGAGCAGCGGAGCTTCCGCTGCTCGGAGCAGTTCCCAGTCGTAAGCTGCTGCAGCATCTTGTGTCTGTGCAAGGGCCGAAGCGCTCCAATAGACGACGAAGTCCCAGCCCATGGCCGGAATGGTGGGGTTTGCAATGACGGCATGGCCGTACCACCATGTGGCCACCAAAAGGAATTCAAGAAACAGCAAGGTGGCCGCATAGAGGCGGACACGTGTCGGGGTGATACAGGTGCTCGGCCCTGATTCGGATACTGCAGGTGCCGGTGGGATTTCGGTGACTAGGGACATGCTGTCTCCAGAAGGCCGGCAGGTACTGCGCGGCACAAAGTCAGAACCGCGCTGGAATTATCGATAAGTCCACGACCGGTGCAGCACGAACGTCACCACCGGCACCACAGACAGGATTGCGGCCAGCCCCAGCCAGTACCCGGCGCCCAGCGCTTGCGCTACCGACGACATCCCCAGCGTCATGCCCAACCCCACCATCGACACCGCCAAGAACCGTAAGTAACTATTCCGACTGGGCCTGGCGCCAAAGCTCCACAATGTGTTGAGCAGGTAGGAGCAGATATTGGCAATGATGAAGGCCACGCCGTTGGCGCTTACTTGTGAAGCATGCAGCAGGTAGATCAGCGGCGTGGCCACGGCAACGTGGATAGCGGTGGCGATCACCCCTGATATGCCGAAGCGAAGCAGTTTGGCCAGGGTCCGTCGCCCCGGACGGTGCTGGCGCAGCACTTCGCGCGCGGAGCTACCCGTCGCGTCGTCTGGGTGTGATCCAGCGTGGAGCATGATTGGGCTATGAGGGTGACTGTCAGCCCTGCACGCAAATCAACCCCAAATCCCCCTTCTTCACCTGCAACTTGTAATCCCGCATCAACCTGAACAGCGTCACGCGCGAGATCCCCAACTCCGCCGCCACATCAATCAGCCGTTCATGATGCCGCTGCAGCGCCTCGACGATCGCGGTCTGCTCGGCCGCCTCACGGATAGCCGCAAGCGTGAGCGGCCGGTCGTCGGCGGGCGTGGCCAGCTCCAGGTCGTCTGGCTGGATCACGCCGTCTTCGCACATGGCGGCGGCATGGCGGATGCGGTTGATCAGTTCGCGCACATTGCCGGGCCAGCTATGCAGCTGGATCGCGCGCAGCGCCATCGGCGAGAAGCCGCGAATGCGTGCCGGCGACTGCTTGCGCACGCTGTCCAGCACGTGTTCGGCGATCAGCAGGATGTCGCTGCCGCGTTCGCGCAGCGGTGGCTGGCGCACGCGCAGCACGCACAGGCGGTGGTAGAGGTCGCCGCGGAAGCGTTCGGCTGCGATCGCGGCTTCCAGGTCGACGTGGGTGGCGGAGATGATCCGCACATTCACCTCCACCGATTCCGTGCCGCCCAGCCGCTCGATGCGGCCGGTCTCCAGGAATCGCAGCAGGCTGGTCTGGCTCTCGATCGGCATGTCGCCGATTTCGTCGAGAAACAGTGTGCCGCCCTGTGCCATTTCGATGCGGCCAGGCTTGCGCTTGGTGGCGCCGGTGAAGGCGCCGCGCTCATAGCCGAACAGTTCGGACATCAGCAGCGTGGGCGGAATCGCCGCGCAGTTGACCGCAACGAAGGGACGCGAGGCCCGTTCCGAGGCGCGGTGCACGGCCTGGGCGGCGAGTTCCTTGCCAGTGCCGGATTCGCCCGAGATCAGCACCGGCGTGTCCCAGCGCGACACCTTTTCGATGCCGCGGAACAGCGACTGCATGGCAGGGCAGCTGCCGATCATGCCGTCGGGGCGCGCGGTGCCGGGGCGGGCCTGTTGCGTGCCCGGGCGCAGCTGCGCCATGCCCAGCGCGTGGCCGAGCGCCTCTGCCAGGCGTGGATGCTCGACCGGGGCCGTGTAATAGTCGACGAAGTACAGGCCGAGCAGCCGGCGCGCTGACTCGGTCAAGTCATCCTGGCCTGCGACGATGCCGATCCAGCCGACATGGGGCTGCGCGAGCCAGGGCTCGAACGATTCCAGTTCGGCGTCGCTGAATCCGCATTGCAGGTCCAGCAGCGCGGCCAGCGGCTGGTTGCCCGGTGGCAGGGCCTGGAGGTCTTGCGGACTCGACGCAAAGCTGATTTTCCAGCCGCGCTGTGCGAACAGGCGGCATAGCGTGGCGTCATGGTGCTGCGACAGGTACAGCAGCGGGCGGTTGGCGTACGCGCTCATGATATTTCCCCGGATTATTGTTTTTTACGGAGCTCGCGCCGGTGCTGCCGGCAACTGGCTTCGTTGGCTCTAAGGCTTGCGCCAGCCGCATCGTGACGATGTCGTGCCCGGCGCGTTCCCCAGTTCCTGTTGCTTCACCCCATTCTTGTCCGGCCGCGCCGGCATGCCGGTGCGGCCATTTGTAAGCTGCGTGGCGCCAGTCTGGCCGGCGTGCCGCAGGATTCAGGCTTCACGGGCCGCTCGCCTGAGCTCACGGCCCGTGTCCCTGAATGACCTCCGTTGATCTGTCGGCGATGACAGCTTGTTTCCGCCGATGCGGGCCAGTTCCTGCCGCGTGACCCCGCGCTTGCAGCGCCAGTCCGAATCCGCCCTGGGTTGCGGGGTCGTCCTGAAACTGGTCCTGGGCGAACGCTAGACCGTGTGTTTGCCGGTTCGGTTTCAGCTGACCCTTCTGTGCCGGGCTTCTGTTCGCGCAGACATATGTGCGACGAACGTGCCAGAACTGGCTAAGTTATTGAAAAACAAGGAAAGCGATATTCCCGTCGGGCTTGGCAAAGGGGACGGACGATGAATAACGTTCCGCTTTTGATACGCGTGGCGGAATTTTAATGATGCGCTGCAAAATTCATTGCTGCAGAAAAGTGGCTCAAAAGTAATTTGAAACAAGGAATGTGTGCCGGACAAGCTACCTGGCGACGGTCTGTGCCCATCCGAAGGAGGGAGGGCGGGATTTCAAACGCTGGGGCGGCAGGGCTCGGATGCTGCACGCGAGGGCAGTCCAAAGTAGTTTCATTTCCGTTACAAGGATTTGAAGCCCATACATCTTCCGCCGACATCGGGCGACGTGGCCGGCTTCAGCCTTTTGGTGCCGCATGCACCGTGGCAGCGGCGCGGGGTGGAGATGATCGGCGCGTCGACAAGCCTTCGCACGAACTGGGATTGGGCTACCTCACCCAATTCTCATCTTTAAGGATGGGGCCGGCAGTTTTTCCAATGCTGCCGGCACGCTGTGCCGAATGGTTGCAATGGTGAAACTCCGGCCGGACATGCAAGGTCGCCGCGTCGCTGAAGGTCAGAGTGCCAGGGGGTCCCTGGCAGGCCGGCACGCCATAGACTTCGCTGATCTAGACGAAAATGATTCGTATTGGCAACATCGGCGCGCCAAACAATTTCATGAATGAAACTGCCCGGCATGGTTGTCGGCGACAGGGCTCGCCTGCGAGGTTTCTTGCCGCACCTGTTCCTGCAACCAGCCGTGGAATTGATGGATGGCTTTCTCGCGCGGGTTGCCTTCGCGCCAGGTGACCCAGTAATGCAGGCTCGACGGGATGCGGGTCGGCCCGATCTGCACCAGTTGGCCGCTGGCAAGGTAGTCGTGCGCCAACTGCGCGCGCGCCGTGGCTACGCCCAGCCCGGCCACGGCGGACTGCAGCATCAGGCCGGCGTCCTGGAAGATCGGCCCCCGCCCGGGCTCGTCGCCGGGCAGGCCGGCGGCTTCAAGCCAGTCGCGCCAGGGGCGCAGGGCAAAGCGCAGCATCGGCATGCGCGGCACGTCGGCCAGCGTGAAGCCGGGGTAGCGCGCCAGCAGCGCGGGGCTGGCCACCGCGATCACGTGGTCTTCGATCAGGTTGTGGCACTCGAAGCCCGGCAGGTCGATGCGCTGGTGCCAGATACCCACGTCAACGCTGTACGGGTCGGGCGGCGTGATTTCCGCGTGCAGCCGCAGGTGCAGGTCCAGCGACGGCACCTGGGCGTGCAGGCTGGGCAGGCGCCGGATCAGCCAGGCATTGGCCAGGTCGGCCATCACGCTGACCTGCAGCCTGGTCACCGGCGGCCCGGCGCTGTTGCCGGCCTCGCGCAGTGCGCTTTCGATGCCGTCGAGTGCGCCGCGCACTTGTTCGGCCAGCCGCGCGCCCACGCTGGTGGGGGTCATCTGGCTGCCGGTGCGCTGGAACAGCTTGGTTCCCAGGCTGGTTTCCAGCGCGCGGATGTGGTGGCTGATGGCGCTATGCGTCAGGGCCAGTTCTTCCGCCGCGCGGGAGAAGCTGCGGTGGCGCGTGGCGGCCTCCAGTGCACGCAGCGCTTGCAGCGGCGGCAGGTGGACGGGGCGATTGGTAAGACTGGCAGGGATTTTGGCCATAGCCGTCAAATTCTACTCACAATTGCGGCGGGTATCTTTCGTTGGTGCTGCAATGCAATAAGGATGACAATGCGGGCCATCATGACGACGATGACCTCAAACGTATCCTCCGCGCCTTCGAATGCGCAAGCCACCGCCGATGCGCGTTGGCGAGTGCTGGCGGTATTTTCGCTTGGCTTCCTGGTGTCTTACCTGTTCCGCGGCGTCAACCTGGGCTTCGCGCCGCATCTGACGCGCGAGCTCGGGCTCAACGCTGGCGACCTGGGCCTGCTCACCAGCTTCTATTTCCTTGGCTTCGCCTGTGCGCAGTTGCCGGCGGGTATCCTGCTGGACCGCTACGGCCCTCGCCGCACCGAGGCAGCGATGCTGCTGGTGGCCGTGGCTGGCGCGCTGGTGTTCGCATTGGCGCCGGGCATGGCCGGCCTGGCCGCCGGCCGGCTGCTGATCGGCGTGGGCGTGTCGGTATGCCTGGGTGCCACCATCCAGGCGCTGTCGATGTGGTTCCCGCTGTCGCGCATGCCCTTGCTGAATGGCGTGGTGATGGCCATCGGCGGCATGGGCGCGGTACTGGTTGGCGCGCCGCTGTCGTGGCTGCTGTCGTTCACAGACTGGCGCACCATCAGTATGGGGCTGGCCTGCATCACGCTGGCGATGGCCGCATTGCTTTGGTTCGGCGTGCCTGACAAGCCGCGCGCGGGCAAGGAAAGCCTGCGTGAACAGTTGCGCGGCACGCGCCAGATCCTGGGCAGCGAACGCTTCTGGCGCGTGGTGCCGCTGACGCTGCTCAACCAGGGCGTGTTCATGGCGGTGCAGACGCTATGGGTGGGAGCCTTCCTGCGCGACGTGTCCGGCTTCGATGCGGCGGCCAGTGCGCGGCTGGTTTCGGTGATCGGCTTCGCCATGATGGCCGGCTGCGTCGGCGCGGGCTGGGCCGCGCGCCACCTGGAGCGCATGGGCGTGAGCCTGTATGCCTTTGCCGGCACCGGCATGACCGGCTTTATCGTGATCCAGCTGCTGCTGATGGCGCAGTTGCCGCTGCCGCCGGTGCTGCTGTGGGTGGCCTATGGCGTGTTCGGCTCCAGCGGCATCCTGACTTATGCAGTGCTGGCGCGCAGCTTCCCGGATGCGCTGATCGGCCGTGCCACCACGGCGCTGACGCTGACCGTATTCCTGTCGACCTTTGCCTGTCAGGTGGGTGTTGGCTTCGTGCTGGACCTCTGGCCTGCCGCCGCCGGCGGCCATTACCCGAAGGCGGCGCACCTGACGGCATGGGCCGGGCTGGTGGCGCTGCAGGCGCTGGCGGCGGTGTGGTATGCGATGGGCGGGAGGCGCGCGCGCCGCGAGGCGGCTGCCGCCCGCTGAGCCGGCGGGCTCTAAAGAAAAACCGGCCGATCATCCAGCTCATTCGGGTTGTCCCCGCCGTCCGACGGAAAGTGCGTGGCCAGCAGCGCATGAATGCGCGCCACCGTGGCCAGCACCGGCCGCACCGACAGATCCTGCTTCAGCCCCTGCGCCAGTTCGTCGCACAGCTCGCGCCAGGTCGCGGCGCCCACGCTGGCGTTGATGCCGCGGTCTGCCAGCAGTTCGACGGCGTGGTCGGCCAGGTTGATATAGAGCAGCACGCCGGTATGGTCCATGGTGTTCCAGACCTCGAGCGCGCCAAACAGGAAGCGGGCGCGCTCGCGCGGCGTGACCCCGGCCCAGGCGTGGCCGACCGGCAGGCTGGCCTCGATCACCACGCGGATTTCGCCGCGGTGGTGGGCCTCGCCGGCATGCACGGCCTCGTGCAGCTGTTGCCGTGCTTCGGCCGGAAAGCGCTTGCGGGCCGCGCCGGGGGTAGTGGCGATATGCTGCAGGGCGCGTCGGAGATATGGCATCGTCGTCGTTCCTTGTGCTGTCACCAGTTGCCCGAGGCGCCGCCGCCGTCGAATCCGCCGCCGCCTCCGCCACCGAAGCCGCCGCCGCTGTCACCGCCGCCTCCGCCCCCGCCAAATCCTCCGCCGCCGCTGCGGCGGCCCCAGTCCTGCCCCATGCCATAGCCGCCCAGTCCGCCCAGCCCGCCGGCGATCACGTCGCGCCCGCGCGGGGTGGTGACGATCTGCGGCCCGCGCGAGCGCAGGATCGCGCCGACGAAGAAGAACAGGATGATCGCCAGCGGGAACAGCACCGGCAGCCAGTCGGCCAGCGCGGACGATTGCTGCGCCTTGCGCTGCGGCGCCGCCAGGCCTTCCTTGTCAATGGTGGCCTGGATTGCGGAGACGCCCGCGGCCAGGCCGCCGTAGAAGTCGTTCTGGCGGAAGTGGGGGGCCATCACGTCCTGCAGGATGCGCTTGGACATGGCATCGGTCAGCGACCCCTGCACGCCGCGCCCGACCTCCAGCCGCATCTTGCGCAGCCCGGGCGGGTTGTCCTTGGCGATCAGCACGATCACGCCGTCGTCGATGCCCTTGCGCCCGGCGCGCCAGGCGTCGGCCACGCGGATGCTGTAGGCATCGATCGGTTCGGGATCGGTGGTGGGCACCATCAGCACGAAGATCTGGCTGCCGCGCTGCTGCTCGTATTCCGCCAGCACGTTCTCGAGCGCGCTGCGCTGCTGCGGCGTCAGCGTGCCGGTCAGGTCGGTGACGCGCTGGGTGAGCGGCGGCACCGCGACGAAGCCGTCGGCCGCCAGCGCCCCGCCGGACAGCAGCGCCGCCAGCCACAGCATCGCGGCGGCCAGCCAGGCGTGCCGCCAGGGTGAGCGCAGGGGGTGGCCCATGGTGTGGCCCGCCTCAGAACTTGACCGCGGGCGGCGTGGAGATGGCCTTCTCGTTTTCCACCGCGAACGACGGCTTGACCGGGTACTTGAAGATCATCGCCGTCAGGTTGGTCGGGAAGCTGCGCGCCAGGATGTTGTACTGCTGCACTGCGGCGATATAGCGCTGGCGGGCCACGGTGATGCGGTTCTCGGTGCCCTCGAGCTGCGACTGCAGGTCGCGGAAGGAGGCGTCGGCCTTCAGCTGCGGGTAGTTCTCGGACACGGCCAGCAGGCGCGACAGCGCGCCGGACAGCTCGCCCTGGGCTTGCTGGAAGCGCTTGAAGGCTTCCGGGTCGTTCAGGGTCTCGGGCGAAACCTGGATGCTGGTGGCGGCGGCGCGCGCCTTGGTCACGGCCTCGAGTGTCTCGCGTTCGTGCGTGGCATAGCCCTTGACCGTGTTGACCAGGTTGGGGATCAGGTCGGCGCGGCGCTGGTACTGGTTGATGACTTCGCCCCAGGCTGCCTTGACCGCCTCGTCCCTGGCCTGGAAGTCGTTGTAGCCGCAGGCGGACAGCAGGCTTGCCATGACCGCCAGCAGCAGCCAGCGCAAGACAGGCATCGGCGAACTGCTGGACAACGAGGGGGACGAAGAAGCGCGCATCGGAGGCTCCGGCGGTTGGACGAATCCCAAGTGTAGCGCACCGCCCTTATCACCATGCGCGGCAGGCGGAGCAGCGGGCGCCGCCTGCCGCGACGGGCCTCAGCCCGCGGCGAACGCCTTGCGCGCGGCGTCGAGCGTGGCCGCCAGGATGGCGTCGTCGTGCTGCGCCGAGACGAAGCCGGCCTCAAAGGCCGACGGCGCCAGGTAGACGCCGTGATCCAGCATGGCGTGGAAGAAGCGGTTGAAGTGCGCGCTGTCGCTCGTCGTCACTTCGGCAAAGCTGCCCGGCACGCCGTCGCGGAAGTAGATGCCGAACATGCCGCCGATCGCATCCGCGGCGAACGGCACGCCGGCAGCCCTGGCGGCTTCGGCCAGGCCGTCGGCCAGCTTGCGGGTCTGCGTGGCCAGGCGGTCGTAGAAGCCAGGCGCCTGGATCAGCTTGAGCGTGGTCAGGCCCGCCGCCACCGCCAGCGGGTTGCCCGACAGCGTGCCGGCCTGGTAGACGCCGCCCAGCGGCGCCAGTTTGGCCATGATGTCGCGGCGCCCGCCGAAGGCCGCCGCCGGCATGCCGCCGCCGATGACCTTGCCCAGGCAGGTCATGTCCGGCCTGATGCCGTAGTGCGCCTGGGCGCCGCCCAGCGCCACGCGGAAGCCGGTCATGACCTCGTCGAAGATCAGCACCGCGCCGTCGCGCGTGCACAGCTCGCGCATGGCCTGCAGGAAGGCACTGCTGGCGCGCACCAGGTTCATGTTGCCGGCCACCGGCTCGACGATCACCGCGGCGATCTCGCCGGCGTGCCTGGCGAAGGCCTGTTCCAGCTGCTCGACGTTGTTGTACTCCAGCACCATGGTGTGGCGGGTCACGTCGGCCGGCACGCCGGCCGAGGAGGGCGCGTTCCGGGTAGTGTCGGCAAAGGTCAGCAGGCCGGAGCCGGCCTTGACCAGCAGGCTGTCCGCGTGGCCGTGGTAGCAGCCCTCGAACTTGATGATCAGGTCGCGGCCGGTGAAGCCGCGCGCCAGGCGCAGCGCGCTCATGGTGGCTTCGGTGCCGGACGAGACCAGGCGCACCTGTTCAATCGACGGCACCAGCTTGCAGATTTCCTCGGCCATGGTGATCTCGGCCTCGGTCGGGGCGCCGAACGAGAAGCTGTGCGCGGCGGTTTCCTGTACCGCCCGCACCACTTCAGGATGGGCGTGGCCGACAATCATCGGGCCCCATGAGCCGATGTAGTCGATATAGCGCTGGCCGTCCGCGTCCCACATATAGGCGCCCTCGGCGCGCGTGATGAAGCGCGGCGTGCCGCCCACCGAACGGAAGGCGCGCACGGGCGAATTGACGCCTCCGGGAATGGTCTGCTGGGCGCGGTCGAAGAGCTGCTGATTACGGGACATGGCGTTGAGATGAGAGCAAGGACGGCAGGGATCGTGTGCGGCGGGGCCCGGGACTTATCGTTGACATGCGGCAAGAACAGCGGAAATTCGCTGCAATTGCCTGCCAATCAGGCGCTAACAGGGCGCTAACATGCGCGAACACGGCGGAACTGGCACGATTCTGGCGGTCGCTGGCTGGCGCCGGCGGCACGGTTTCGGTACCATCTGCGCTGGATTTTAATGGAGAGTGGCCAGAGCCTGTTATGGAATACAAGACTTGGATGTGCCTGATCTGCGGCTGGATCTACGACGAAGCCGCAGGCGCGCCGGAAGACGGGATCGCCCCCGGAACCCGCTGGGAAGACGTGCCCATCAACTGGACCTGCCCCGAATGCGGCGCGCGCAAGGAAGATTTCGAGATGGTCGCCATCTGAGGCGGCATCTCCTGTAGAAGAATGAAACAGCGGGGGCGCGCGTAGCGCCAATGCGACAGAACGCTGGCAGGGGCTGGCCGGACCGGATTGACTGTCCCCCGGCGTCTTGTCACACTCTGTTGCAAAATAACTGGCCGTCCATCCGCCATCAGTGGGGGGACGGCGGGCAGATGCGGGTACCACGCATCGCCGCTGCCGGGCACAGCCCGGCCTTGGAAGGGAAACAACATTAGTCGGGGGTCCGTCGGGGCGCGCATGGGTCGCGTTGCTCCGCACGGGTGTTCTCTGGTGCTTGCCGGCGCTCCGCAGGGGGCAGCTGGTCGCGGGAACAAGATGCGGGTCGCTCAAACAGAAGAAAACCAGCGGGTCAATACCGCCGGCGTCCAGGGTGTGGCGCCTGGCGTTCCTATTCAGAACACCACACCGGCCACCAGGGCGCGGCCGCGCCGCAAGGTGCTGGTCATCGATGATTCCAGCACCATCCGCCGCACCGCGGAGATCTTCCTGTCGCAGGCGGGTTACGAGGTGATGCTGGCCGAAGACGGCTTCGAGGCACTGGCCAAGGTGGGCGAGCTGCGCCCGGACCTGGTCTTCTGCGACATCCTGATGCCCCGGCTGGACGGCTACCAGACCTGTTCCCTGATCAAGAAAAGCCCGCGCTTCCACGCCACCCCCGTCATCATGCTGTCCTCGCGCGATGGCGTGTTCGACCGTTCGCGCGGCCGCCTGGTCGGCGCGCACGACCATCTTGCCAAGCCTTTTACCCGCGACGCGCTGTTGCAGGCCGTGCAGGCCTGCCTGCCGTGCCAGGCCGCGGACGATGTGTTGCCCGCCTGAAAGGGCGTGCCCGCCGGTACGAATCGAAGGAAAACCTCATGACCGCCACTAACAAGATCCTGATCGTCGACGACTCCCCGACCGAAGCCCTGTTCATGTCCGACCTGCTCGGCAAGCGTGGCTTCAAGGTCTCGGTTGCCAGCAACAGCGAACAGGCTTTCGTGCGCCTGCAGGCCGAGCGCTTTGACCTGATCCTGATGGACGTGGTGATGCCCGGCCAGAACGGCTATCAGGCCACCCGCGCGATCAAGCGCGACGACCGCTTCAAGGACATCCCCGTGATCATGTGCACCAGCAAGGGCCTGGACACCGACCGCATCTGGGGCATGCGCCAGGGCGCGTCGGACTATATCGTCAAGCCCGTCGACGGCGAAGAGCTGCTGGGCAAGATCGCCGCGCTGCTGCACTGAGCTGCCAGCGCCGGCCGCACGGGAAGCCACCGCCACCTGTTCCGGGGACCGCCAGATGAACGCGCCACGCCAAGACCTCCGCGCCCGCCAGACCCGCCTGCAGGACTACCAGGCCATGCTGGCCCGGCGCCTGCGCGAGGCGCGCAGCCTGCCCGCGGCCGACAGCTACCTGGCGCTGCAGGTCGGCGCGCGCCACTGGCTGCTGCCGCTGGCCGATACCGGCGAGGTGCTGGACATGCGCCAGCCCAGCCCGGTGCCGCTGACGCAGCCGTGGTACAGCGGGCTGGTCAATGCGCGCGGCAGCCTGCTGGGCGTGATCGATTTCAGCCTGTTCTGCGGCGGCGCGCCGACGCCGCTGCAGGCCGGCAGCAAGATCGTGGTGCTGTCGCGCGAGGTGGAGCGCGCCTGCGCGATCCTGGCCACGCGGGTGGCGGGTTTGCGCCATGCTGCCGACCTGAGCCTGCCGCACGGCGACGCGCCGCCACCGCCGGACGGCACGCCGGCATGGGAAGGGCAGCGCTTTGCCGACCGCGAGGGGCGCGACTGGCAGGTGCTGGACGTGCGCGCGCTGCTGGACGCGCCGGCCTTCCTGCAGGTGGGACGGGCCAGCGCCTGACGCGCGCCGCCGCGTCACGCGAACAAGAAACAATAACGACGCGCAGGCTGCCGCCTGCCGCACCCGGCACGAGCCGCCGGGCATGACAACGAACAAACGGAAGAGGGTGCCATGGGTTTCAAGAAATTCAGCCTGGGCCGGCGCACGCCGGCAGCCGACGCCGCCACCGGCCTGGTGAGCGGGCCTGGCATGGCCTATGCCGGCAATCCGGAACCCGCACCCGCGCCGCCGTCCACCGAAGGGCTGGGCGCGACGCCGCTGGACCATGTCGCCCGCTGGCTGGGGCGCATGCCGTTCTCGTCGCAGCAGCGGGTGCTGACGGTGGGGGTGGTGGTGTCGCTGGTGGCGCTGCTCGGCTCGGTGTACCTGGATAACCGCATCGCCAACAATGCCGCCGCGCAGATCGAAATCGCCGGCGACATGCTGATGCACTCGCAACGCCTGGGCAAGGCAGTGCCGGTGGCGCTGCTGGGCAATGCGCAGGCCTTCACCCAGCTGCGCCAGTCCAAAGAAGCATTGGCGGGCGACCTGAAGGCGCTGCAGGAAGGCAGCGACGACAAGCGCGTGCGCGCCACCACCGGCGCGGCCGAGCCCCTGCTCGAGACCGCGATGCAGTCGTGGAAGCGCTCCGAGAAAAGCGCCGCCGACGTGCTGGCGCAGCAGCCGGTGCTGACCACCATCGGCCAGACCCTGCAGATCTTCAACGCCTCCAACCCAGAACTGCTGGAATCCGCCGAACAGGTGGCGGCGGTCAAGCTGCAGTCCGGCGCCAATGCGCGGGAGGTGGCGGCATCCGCGCAGCTGGTGATGCTGACGCAGCGCCTGGGCAAGAACCTGAACGAGTTCCTGGCCGGCGAAGGCGTCAACCCCGAGACCGCGTTCCTGCTGGGCAAGGACACCAACACCTTCCGCGAAACACTGGACGGCCTGCTCAACGGCAGCGAGGCGCTGCGCCTGTCGGCGGCCACCGACGCAGAGACGCGCGGCTACCTGCAGCAGTTGTCGCAGCGCTTTGAAGCCGTGCAGAAGACCACGCAGACCATCCTGCAGAACCTGCCCGGCCTGATCGCCGCCAAGCGCGCGCAGCAGCAGATCTTCAACGACAACGAGGCGCTGCGCGGTGAACTTTCCGCGCTGCAGGGCGCCTATGCGCAATCGGCCCGCGTGCGCCCAGTGACGCTGGGCGCGACCGTGGTGTCGGCGGCCATGACGCTGCTGTGCCTGGTGGGCCTGGCGGCGCTGTATCTGCGCGATTCGCGCATGCGCGCGCTGGAAGCCGAGGCGCGCGAGCGTGAGGCCGAATCCCGCCGCCTGGATGAAAAGCGCAACAACGACAATACCCAGAAGGCCATTCTGCAGCTGATGAACGAACTGCAGGACATCGCCGACGGCGACCTGACGCGCCAGGCCACGGTGACCGAGGACATCACCGGCGCCATTGCCGACTCGGTCAACTACACCGTGGAAGAACTGCGCGAACTGGTCGGCCGGGTGCAGCAGACCGCCGGCGAGGTGACGCAGGCGTCGGGGCAGGTGCAGTCCACCTCGACCCAGCTGGTGTCGACCACCGAAGAGCAGTCGCGCCAGATCCGCCAGACCGGTGAATCGGTGGTGGAGATGGCCGACCGCATCACGCAGGTGTCGCGCGGCGCGGCCGAGTCCGCCAACGTGGCGCGCGCCTCGCTGGCCGCGGCCGAGCAGGGCCAGAACGCGGTGCAGAACGCCATCACCGGCATGAACGACATCCGCGAGCAGATCCAGGAAACCTCCAAGCGGATCAAGCGGCTGGGCGAGTCGTCGCAGGAGGTCGGTGAAATCGTCGAGCTGATCTCGGACATTACCGAGCAGACCAACGTGCTGGCGCTGAACGCCGCCATCCAGGCCGCCTCTGCCGGCGAGGCCGGGCGCGGCTTCTCGGTGGTGGCGGAAGAAGTGCAGCGGCTGGCTGAACGCTCCGGCGAAGCCACCAAGCAGATCGGCGCGCTGATCCGCACTATCCAGACCGATACCCAGGACGCCGTGCATGCCATGGAGCGCAGCACGCAGGGCGTGGTGGAGGGGGCGCGGCTGTCGGACAATGCCGGTGCCGCACTGGTCGAGATCGGGCGCGTGTCGCGCCAGCTGGCCGAGCTGATCGAGCAGATCTCGAAGTCCACCTCGCACGAGGCCGACCTCGCCACCAACGTGGCCCGCCATATCGAACGCATCCTGCAGGTCACCGAGCAAACCACCACCGGCACGCGCCAGACCGCGCAGTCGGTGCGCCAGCTGACGCTGCTGACCGAAGAGCTGCGCAACTCCGTGTCGCGATTCAAGATCGCCTGAGTGGCCGGATGACGCCTGCGACCGCTTCCGCGCACCGCGGCCCCGCGTTTTATGCCAACTCCGCGCCCGCCGCCCGCTGCGGCGGGCTGCTTGCGGCCACCATTGAGGCGCCGCACTGGAAGCCGTCATGTCCCTGAATTCCCCTGTCCCGCGCGATGCCGCCGGAGCCGGTGCTCCGGCTGAGCCGTTCGCCATGTCCGATCCAGAGCCAGCGCCACTGCCGGCCAGCGCCGACGCTCTGCCCGACACCGGCGGCGCCGCGCGCGACCTGTCCGGCCTGGCGTGGCTGGCGCCCAGCCTGCGCAGCGCGCTGGAAGATGCCGCCGCCGAGCTTGGCCATTATGTCGATGAAGTGCGCCAGGCGCCCGAGGCGCTGGGCGCGCGCGACACCACCTCGCTGCGGCTGGCCGGCCAGCACCTGCATCAGGCTGCCGGCGCGGTGCATATCGTCGGCCTGCGCGGGACCGATCCGTATTGCCAGGCGCTGCGCCGCCTGCTCGACGCCATCGACGCCGGCACCGTAGCCGCTGGCGCCGAGGCACTGGCGGTGTTCCGCGCCGGCGTGCAGGCGCTGGCCGAATATGTCGACGACCTGATGGCCGGCGACGACGAAGCGCCGCTGCGCCTGTTCCAGCCCTATGCGGGCGTGCTCGCGCAATTGGGCGAAGAACGCGTGCATCCGGCCGACCTGTGGCTCGATGAGCTGCAGATGCTGCCCGGCATGCTGCTGCCGGCAAGAGGCCCGGCAGCGGTCACGCGCGCGCGCCAGCAGTTTGAAGCGGCCTTGCTCAAGGCCTTGCGCCTGCCTGCGCCCCGCACCGGCGCGGCACTGCTGCGCGAAGCCTGGCTGCCGCTGTGCGTGGCGCTGGACGAGGTGCGCTCCAATGAGCAGGAGCCGCGCCGCGCTTCCGATCATCCGGACCGCGACGTCTGGTATGTGCTGGGGCTGGTGTTCCGGGCACTGGGCCTGGGCCTGCTGCCGTCCGACCTGCTGGCCAAGCGCTTCGCCGGCCGTGCCAACCTGCTGCTGCGCCAGTACCAGCAAGGGCATGTGCGCGTGCCGCAGGCGCTGCTCAACGATGCGGTGTTCCTGCTGGTCTGCACGGCGCTGGCGGATGCCGGGGCCGGCTGGGATGATGAGGCGGCCGCGCTGCATGCCGATATCGCCCGCACGCTCGAGGCATTCCGCCTCGACCCCGCCCACGCGCAGGTCCAAGCCGATTTCCGGCTGCGCTACTACGGCTGGCTCGACCCGATCGACACGCGTAACCTGCAGCAGGCCGCCGCAGGGCTGGAGCGCGCCGCCGCGGCCGACCGGGCCGGCTGGGAGATCGCACTGGCCGCGCTGGCCGAGGCCGCGCAGCCGCTCGCGCAGCCGCCGTTGCAGCGTTGCCTGGCGCGGGCCGCCGCGCAGGGCAAAGAGTTTGATGCCGGCAATGCGCTTGGCGCCGCTGGCATCGCACTGTTCCTGTCGCGCGCGCTCGCATTGCCGTGGCGCGTGCACGGGCAATCCGCGCATCCGGCCGCGGCGCGTTTTGCCGCGCAGTGCGAGGCGCTGGCCGCGTGCCTGGCCGATCCCGCCGCGCCCGCGCCGGCGTGGCTCGCGCGCATGGTCGACGAGGCGCGCGCGCAGGCGCTGCGCAGCGAAGCCGTGGCGCAACTGCGCACGCAACTGGACAGCGGCGAGTCGTGGCTGGACAGCTATGACCGCAATGCCGCGCGCGCCGATGGCGCCGGGCACCTGCGCGATGCGCGCCAGGCCTTTGCCGCGCTGAGCGAGACACTGGCGCAGCTGCAGCCTTCGGCGGCACTGCCGCGTGCGCTGGCCGGCGATGCCGCGCAGGCGTGTGCCGCCGTGCAGGCTGTCAATGCGCGGCTGGCCGATCCGGGCGACCTTGCCGATGCCGGCGCGCGGGCCGAGTTGCTGGGTGCGGTGGCGGCAGAGCTGGGCGTGGTCCACGCCTTTGCCGATGCCCTTGAATTCGGCCGCGTGCGCCGCGCCGACGCGCTCGCGGATGGCGGCGCTGCCGACGACATGCATGCACTGCAGCACCCGCTGGCCCTGGCGCGAGCCGCCGCGGACGAGGCGCTGCGCAGCGGCCCCGTCTCCGATGCGCCAGCCGTGCAGCGCCTGCGTGCGGCGCTGCAGGCGCTGGCCGACCAGGCCGCCATCGACGACGATGCCATGCTGCGCCGCCAGGCCGCCGACGCGACCACGCAGTGCAACGCCTGGCTGGCCGGCAGCGACGACGCCGGCGCGCGCATGGTGATGGCGCTCGCCGCCAGCCTGCCCGAGCCGGCCCCCGTTACCGCCGGCGCCGCGCCGGCCATGCCCGCCGCCGGCGACCACGCGGCCATCGACGCCGAACTGCTCGACATCTTCCTGGATGAAGCCGACGAGGTGCTGGGCGGCATTGCCGGCGACCTCGGCGCGGGCGTCGAGGCGCTGCGCGATGCCGACCTGCTCAGCCGCCTGCGGCGCGCCTTCCATACGCTCAAGGGCTCCAGCCGCATGGTCGGCCTGCATCGCTACGGCGAAGCGGCCTGGGCGGTGGAGCAGGTGATGAACCTGTGGATAGCCGAGGCGCGCGAACCGGTGCCGGCGCTGCTGTCGCTGCTGCGCCGCGCGCATGCCGAGCTGTCGGCATGGGTGGCGCGGCTGCACGGCGATGCCGCGGCCTGGCACGACATCGCGCCGCTGGTGGCGGCCGCCGAAGGGGTGCGCGATGCCGGCGTTGCCCAGGCCGTGGCAGAACTGCCGGCGTTGCCTGAAGCCGACGGTGACGACGCACAGCGGGATCAGGCAGCGCCGGCTGAGCCGGCCGACAGCAACACAAGACGCGGCATTGACGCCGATGCTGCCGACGGCAACGTGATCCCCTTCCGCCTGACCGGCGGCCTGTCGGACGAGGACGATCACTACAAGGTCATCGGACCGGTGCGTATCGGCCTGGCGCTGTACAACGTCTACCTGCAGGAGGCCGACGGCCTGCTGCGCCAGTTCGCCACTGATATCTCCGAATGGCGGCATGAAGGCCACCCATGCCCGAGCGAACTGGGCCTGCGCGTCGCCCACACGCTGCAGGGCAGCGCGTCGACTGTCGGGCTGGAGCCGGTGCGCGAGATTGCCGAAGCGCTGGAAGCCTTGTTGCTCCAGCTTGGCTCGCACCCGGTGGCGATGCATCCGGGCGATTTCCGCCTGCTGGAGCAGGCGGTCGAGCGCCTGCGCGGCATGCTGCACCAGTTTGCCGCCGGCATCTGGCCGCAAGCCGATGCCGGCCTGCGCCGCAGCCTGGTTGAGTTAGGCGAGCGCGCGCTGCTGCGTCCGCGCGTGGCGGTGCCCGCGCCGCAGGCGCCGGCCGAGCCCGACGGCTCGGTGGCGCAGCTGTTCGGCCAGGCGCCCCCGGCCACGGAGCAAACGCCCGCCGCGCAGCCGGTGCCCGAGGCAGCCACGCAGCCGCCACGCACGCCGCACGACTCGGTCGTGATCGCGCTGCCGACTTCGCACCGTGCGTCCGCCGCGCCGGCCGCGCAAGCCGACAGCGCGCCCGATCCCGCGCTGGTGCAGATCTTCCTGGAAGAAGCGCAGGGCACGCTGCCCGAGCTGGGCAAGCTGCTGCGCGGCTGGGAAGCCGCGCCCGAGGAGGCGCGCCATGGCGGCCTGGTGCTGCGCGCGCTGCATACGCTCAAGGGCAGTGCGCGCATGGCCGGTGCGATGGCGCTGGGGCAGGCCGCGCACGAGATGGAGACGCTGCTGGAAGCCAGCCTGCGCGGGCTGGGACAGCAGCCGGTCGGGCCGAAGGTGTTCGGGCGGCTCTATGCCTGGTACGACCGCATCCTGGCGCACGCCGAGGCGCTGCAGGCCGGCCGCCTGCTGCCAGCCGACGATCCCGATGCGGTCAACGGGCTGGCCGAGACACCGCAGGAAGCCGACGCCGCCATGCCGCAGCCGGATGCCGCCGAGGCTGCGGCATCCACGCCGAACCGGCCTGCCGCGCCGGGGCCCGCCGATGTGATGGTGCCGATGCCGCCGGCCACGCCACTCGCGCCGGCCGAACCGCAGCGCGCGCTGGTGCGCGTGCAGGCGCGCGCCCTCGACACGCTCATCAACGAAGCCGGCGAAGTCGGCGCCACGCGGGCGCGCCTGGACAGCGAGCTGGACGCGATGCGCACCTACCTGGGCGAACTCAACGACAACGTCGCGCGCTTGCGCGGCCAGTTGCGCGAGATCGAGATCCAGGCCGAATCGCAGATGGCGTCGCGCATTGCCGATGCGCAGCACAAGCAGGAGTTCGACCCGCTCGAGTTCGACCGCTTCACGCGCTTCCAGGAACTGACGCGGATGATGGCCGAGTCGGTCAACGACGTGTCCACCGTCGAGCAGAACCTGCAGCGCGGCTTCGACCGCGCCGCCGGCGACCTGGCCGCGCAGGCGCGCCTCACGCGCGGGCTGCAGCGCGCGCTGATGCAGGCGCGCATGGTGCAGTTCGACGCCCTGGCCGAACGGCTCTATCGCGTGGCGCGGCAGGCCGCGGCCGAGACCGGCAAGGAAGTGCGGCTGCTGATCAAGGGCGGCACCGTGGAAATCGACCGCTCGGTGCTGGACCGCATGGCCGGCCCGATCGAGCACCTGATCCGCAACGCGGTGGTGCACGGCATCGAGGCCGCCGCGCTGCGCAAATCCGCGGGCAAGGCCGCCACCGGCGCGCTGACGCTGGAAGTGCAGCAGGAAGGCAACGAGGTGGTGCTGCATTTCGTCGATGACGGCGGCGGGCTGGACCTGGCGCGCATCCGCGCGCGCGCGGTCGAGCGCCGCTTGCTGGCGCCGGACGACGACGCCAGCGAAGCGCGCCTGACCGAGATGATCTTCACGCCGGGCTTTTCCACCGCGGAGTCCGTGTCCGAACTGGCCGGCCGCGGCGTGGGCATGGACGTGGTGCGCGCCGAAACCGTGGCGCTGGGCGGGCGCATCACGCTAGAGTCCCGGCCGGGGCAGGGCGCCACCTTTACCTTGCACCTGCCGCTGACCACGGCGATCACGCAGGTGCTGGTGATCTCGCTGGGCGCGCGCCGCTATGCCGTGCCCAGCGGCATGATCGACCAGGTCCAGCAATTGCGCGCGCCGGCGCTGCTGGCTGCGTACAACCAGGGCCGCCTCACGGTGGCCGGTGCCGAGGTGCCGTTCTTCTACTTCGGCGCGTTGCTGGAAGAGGGCGACGCGGTGACGGCGGGACGCAAGTATTCGCCCGTGGTGGTGGTGCGCAGCGGCGCCGAGCGCGTGGCGGTGCACGTGGACGATGTCGTCGGCAACCGCGAAGTGGTGGTCAAGCACATCGGCCCGCACCTGGCGCGCCTGGAGGGCATCGCCGGCGCGACCACGCTGGGCGACGGCGAGATCGTGCTGATCTACAACCCGGTGGTGCTGGCGCAGCGGCTGTTGCGCGAGCGCGGCCAGCCGGTGCCGCAGGCGCCAGCGCAGCCTGCCGTGCCGGCGCAACTGGGCGCGGTCGCGGAGCTGGCGAGCGACGGCACGGCCGAGCCCGTGCGCGGCCTGGCCGTGCAGCCGACCGTGATGGTGGTGGATGACTCGCTGACCGTGCGCAAGGCCACCCAGCGCCTGCTGGGCCGCGCCGGCTACCAGGTGGTGCTGGCGCGCGACGGCGTGGATGCGCTCAAGCAGCTGCAGGACGTGATGCCGGATGCGATGCTGGTGGATATCGAGATGCCGCACATGGACGGCTTCGATCTCACGCGCAACGTGCGCTCCGACGCGCGCACCGCGCACATGCCGCTGGTGATGATCACCTCGCGCACGGCTGACAAGCACCGCCGCTATGCCGAAGAGATTGGGGTGAACGTGTACCTGGGCAAGCCTTATAACGAGGATGAGCTGCTGGGCACGCTGCATCGGCTGCTGGGTGAGCGGGCGGCGGGTACGGCGGGATCGGTGGGGCAGATGCTGGGGGATGCGCCCGCAGGCTGAGGGTTTACTCCCCTCTCCCGCTTGCGGGAGAGGGGCAGGGGGTGAGGGCAGGCGGTGGCGGACCGACACGCTTCACTTCGTCGATGCTCCGGCCCTCACCCCAGCCCTCTCCCGCAAGCGGGAGAGGGAGCACCCATTCGGCATGCAAAGGATCGCGGCTTTTCAGCTCACTACCAGCGCATCTGCGCGTTCTTGCCGCCGGTGCTGACCGTCGCGGTCTTGCTCTGGCCCTGGTAGGTCGCGCGCACGTTGTACGTGCCCGACGGCGCCCTCAGCAGGCAGCGCGGACCGTCGGCGACGAAGCTGGCGACTTCCCTGCCGCCGCGCGTCAGCTTGACGTCGACATCGGACAGGTACTCGCCGCGCGCGCCCTGCGTGAACAGCAGGCTCATGTTGTACTTGCGCGCCTGCGACTGCAGCGCGACCTGCTCGTCTTCGGCGACGCCGCCGCAGATATAGGCCACCGAGCCGGCCTGGCGCTGCACCATCGCATCACGTGGCGGCGGCGGGGGCGGGATGGCCAGCGGCGGACGCGGCTGGCCGGGCGCTGCCATTGGCGCCGGCGCCGGCATGTCGGGCGCTACCACCGCAGGCGCGGGTGTCGGCGCAGCCGTTGGCGGCGCGGCAGGCATGGCGGCACCTGGCGTCGGCGCCATGGCGCTGCCCGGGGCAGCCGGTGCAGGGGGAGTGGCAGGAACAGGGTTGGCGTCCATCACGGGTGCCTGCGCATGGCTGGCGGCCGGCATGATGGCCAGCAGTGCGATCACGCCGGCGCCGAGCGCGATCACCAGGCGCTTTACGCGCGTACGGTGCGCCAACTGCGCTTCGGCGCGCTCCAGCGCATGGGTAGGGGCAAACGGGAGCAATTGCGGCATCGTGGCCTCCTTGGGCAAGCTTCGGAATCAGATGCCCCGGAGGACCCCTCGGGATCACTCCGGGTGTCTCTATTCCATGCTAGGACCCAAGGATGGGCGACACTGCCGGGTTTGGTCCTACATCCACGTCAGCCGACCGCGCATTCTTGCCGCCAGGCGGCGTGCGAGCGACTTCACTTCTGGCTTACCAGCCGCTTGGGCACCGACAGCGTCAGCGCCGCGCCCACCACCAGGCACGCGGCCAGCAGGTACATGCCGGAATCGGTGCTGTGCGTGAGGTCCTTGAGCCAGCCCACTGCATACGGGCTGAGGAAGCCCGCAAGATTGCCCAGCGAGTTGATCAGCGCAATGCCCGCGGCCGCGCCGGTGCCGGCCAGGAAGGCGGTAGGCAGGCTCCAGAACAGCGGCAGCGTGGTCAGGATGCCGATGGTGGCCAGCGTCAGCGCCACCATCGCCAGCGTGGTGTCGTTGTGCCATTGCACCGACAGCAGCAGACCCAGCGAGCCGGCCAGCGCCGGAATCGCGATATGCCAGCGGCGCTCGCCGGAGCGGTCGGCGCTGTAGGCCACCAGCACCATGCCGATCACCGCGCAGCCATAGGGGATGGCGGTCAGCAGGCCGATATCGAGCGCGCCCTTGACGCCGGTCTGCTTGATGATGGTCGGCAGCCAGAAGCTGACGCCGTACAGGCCCATGACAAAGCAGAAGTAGATCGCGCTCATCAGCCACACCCGCGGGCTGGACATCACGGTGCGGATCGGCGGGTCTTCCTTGTGCGCATCCTCGCTGGCGATATTGCGCTCCAGCAGCGCCTTCTCTTCCACCGACAGCCATTTGGCGTGGGCAATGCGGTCATCCAGGTAGGCCAGCACCCACAGTCCCACCAGGATCGACGGAATGCCTTCCAGCAGGAACATCCACTGCCAGCCGGACCAGCCGTTGTGGCCGTCGAAGCCCTGCATGACCCAGCCCGACAGCGGGCCGCCGATCACGCCCGCCAGCGCGACCGCGGTCATGAAGTAGGTGGTGGTGCGTCCGCGCCGGTTGGCCGGATACCAGTAGGTCAGGTACAGGATGATGCCGGGGAAGAAGCCCGCCTCGGCGATGCCCAGCAGGAAGCGCAGCACGTAGAACATGGTCGGCGTGGTGACGAACATCATCGCCGCCGAGATCAGGCCCCAGGTGATCATGATGCGCGCGATCCAGATGCGCGCGCCGACCTTGTGCAGGATCACGTTGCTGGGCACTTCAAACAGGAAGTAGCCGATGAAGAAGATGCCCGCCCCCAGGCCGTAGATGGTTTCGCTGAACTTCAGGTCGTTGAGCATCTGCAGCTTGGCAAAGCCGACGTTGACGCGGTCCAGGTAGGCCACCACGTAGCACAGCAAGAGGAAGGGCACCAGGCGCCAGCTGACCTTGCGGTAGGTGGCGTCTTCAAAGGCGGCGCTGCTGACGCCGGGGTTCACTGCGGTCGTTGTCATGCTGTCTCCTGAGGATATGGCGTTTCTGTGTGACGCGTTCTTACAGCTACCGTACGACTAAGAAGGAATGCAGGCGGCCGGCGCAGGCTCAGACGCAGCGGCCGCCGTCCACTTCAATGCAGGTGCCGGTGATAAAGGCCGCTTCGTCCGAGGCCAGGTACAGGCAGGCGTTGGCCACGTCCTGCGGGGTCGACATGCGGCCCATCGGGATGGTGGCGAGGAACCTGGCGCGGTTCTCGGGCGTGTCGGGCATGCCCATGAACTCTTCCAGCAGGGCGGTCGCGCCGATCACCGGGTTGACGCAGTTGACGCGGATATTGTCCTTGCCGAGTTCCGCGGCCATGGCCTTGCTGGCGGTGATCACCGCGCCCTTGCTGCCGTTGTACCAGACCAGCCCCGGGCGCGGCCGGATGCCGGCGGTGGAGGCGATATTGACGAACACGCCGCCGCCGCGCTGGCGGAAGTGCGGAATAAAGGCGCGCGCCGACCAGTAGATGCTCTTGACGTTGACGGCGTAGACGCGGTCGAACTCTTCCTCGGTGACTTCAAGGATGGGCTTGTTGCGATGGGTGGTGCCGGCGTTGTTGACCACGATATGCACGTCGCCGAAGGTGGCCAGCGCGGCTTCGCGCATGGCCTCGGTGCCGGCTTCGCGCGAGACGTCGGCACGCACCGCGCGCGCACGGCCGCCTGCGTCGCGGATCGCGGCCGCGACGCGCTCGGCGGCCTCCTCGCGCAGGTCGGCCACCACCACGTTGGCGCCTTCGCGCGCAAAGGTGTGGGCAATGCCTTCGCCAAATCCGGAACCGCCGCCGGTGACGATCGCTACCTTGTCGGCCAGTCTCATCGCTTGTCTCCTGGTGTCGTGATTATGTTCTGTTGATCAGTGCTGCACGGGGGGCTAATGCGAGAACGGCCCCCGTCCGCGCAACGCGTTGGCGACCATCATCAGCGCCAGCAGGAAGGGTAGCGCCACATACAGGCACCAGTGCACGCGGTCGCCCACGACGTCGCCCCACTTGCGCTTGAAGACCTGCAGCCGCGGCATGCCGGACGGGTTGGTGGCGCGCTTGTTGCGGACATGCCAGGCCATCCAGAAAAAGAAGATGGCAAAGGCGACGGACAGAAAATTGATGTTACCCATGTCGAATGGCGATAGTTTTCAGTGTGGTGAATCCGTACAGGGCTTCGAAGCCCTTCTCGCGGCCATAGCCGGACTGGCCGGTGCCGCCGAATGGCAGCTCGACGCCGCCGCCGGCACCGTAGTTGTTGATAAAGACCTGGCCCGCGCGCAGCTTGTGCGCCAGGCGCAGCTGGCGCCCGCCGTCGCGGGTCCAGACCCCGGCGACCAGCCCGTAGGGCGTGCCGTTGGCCAGCGCGATGGCCTCGGCCTCGGTGTCGAAGGGCATGGCCGCCAGCAGCGGGCCGAACACTTCTTCCTGCGCCAGCCGGTGTGCCGGCGGTACGTCGCGGAACAGCATCGGCACCTGATAGTAGCCGGCCTCCGGCGCCTCGGCCACGATCTGGCCCTGCGCCATCACGGCCACGCCGGCATGCTGCGCGTCCGATACGAAGTCCCACACGCGCTGCTGCTGCTTGCGGCTGATCAGCGGGCCGCACTCCAGGTCCAGCTCGGACGGGCCCACGCGCAGCGACTCGAACACCGATGCCAGCCGGTCCAGCAGCATGTTGTAAACCGGGCGCTCCACCAGCAGGCGGCTGCCGGCCGAGCAGGTCTGGCCGGCATTCTGCACGATGCCGTTGACCACCACCGGCACCAGCGCATCCAGGTCGGCATCGGCAAAGACGACCTGCGGCGACTTGCCGCCCAGTTCCAGCGTGACCGGGACGTGGTTCTCGGCTGCCAGCTGGGCCACCAGCTTGCCGGTCTGGGGCGAGCCGGTGAACGAGATATGGTTGATGCCCGGGTGGCGCGCCAGCGCGGCGCCGGCTTCATGGCCGTAGCCGGTGATGATGTTGAGCGCACCTTCGGGCAGGCCGGCCTCGGCGGCGATCTCGGCCACGCGCAGCAGCGACAGGCAGGCGTCCTCGGCCGGCTTGACCACGCAGGCGTTGCCGGCGGCCAGCGCCGCGCCCACGCTGCGCCCGAAGATCTGCAGCGGGTAGTTCCACGGGATGATGTGGCCGGTCACGCCGTGCGGCTCGCGCACCGTCAGCACGGTGTAGGCGGGGTTGTAGGGAATGGTCTGGCCGTGCAGCTTGTCGACCGCGCCGGCGTAGAACTCGAAGTAGCGCGCCACCGCGCAGGCATCGGCGCGCGCCTGGCGCAGCGGCTTGCCGGTGTCGCGGGCCTCGAGCGCGGCCAGTTCGTCCTCGTGGCCGATCAGCGCCACGGCGACGCGGTTGAGCAGGCGCACCCGCTCGGCCGGGGCCATCTGGCCCCAGGCGCCTTCGGCGGCCTGGCGCGCCGCATGGACGGCGACATTGATATCGGTGGCGTTGCCGCGCGCGATCTCGGCGAACGGCTCGCCGTTGGAAGGATCGAACACCTTGATGCGCAGGCCGTTGTCGGGCGCGATCAGGCGGTTGGCGACGAAATGCTGGGCGTGCATGGGTGGCTCCGGGGCAGCAGGGTGCATCAGCAGGGCAGCACGGCGGCTGCGCTATTCAGTGACGGCTGAAGAATGCGCCATTATCGCCGACGCGCGCCAGCGTGCAATGCGCCGCGCCTGGCCCGCCTGTCAGCGTGCGGTCAGGCATGAGCCGCTATAATGCCCGCCATCCAACAACACACCGCAGGCATCTGGAGAACCGCATGAGCTTCAATCTCGTGTCCCCGGGCAAGGACATCCCCAACGATTTCAACGTCATCATCGAGATCTCGGCCCAGAGCGATCCGGTGAAGTACGAGGCAGACAAGGAAACCGGCCTGCTGTTCGTCGACCGCTTTATCGGCACCGGCATGCGCTATCCGGCCAACTACGGCTACATTCCGCAGACGCTGTCGGGCGACGGTGACCCGGTGGACGTGCTGGTGCTGTCGCCGTTCCCGATCCTGGCCGGCGCCGTGGTGCGCTGCCGTGCACTCGGCATGCTGAAGATGACCGACGAGTCGGGCGTGGACGCCAAGCTGGTCGCCGTGCCGCTGGACAAGCTGTCGCCGGCCACGGCCTACATGAAGGGCCTGTCGGATGTGCCGCAGAACATGCTGGACCAGATCAAGCACTTCTTTGAGCACTACAAGGCACTGGAAGCCGGCAAGTGGGTCAAGGTCGAAGGCTGGGCCGGCATCGAGGAAGCCCACAAGGAAATCACCGACGGCGTGGCCAACTACAAGAAGTAAGCTGAACCGCCGCTGAAGAAGCCCCGCTCCGGCGGGGTTTTTTGTTGGTGCGCGCTTGATGTACGCGAGCACCCGGGCAAGTGCCTTACGCTACGCTATGCGGGTGCTGACAAGAGGAGTCCCCATGAACCCCATCACCGAGATCCGGGCCTTGCCGCAGGTCCTGTCGCCGTCGCGCCGCTATGACCGGCTGGCGGTGTGCTTCCACTGGGCGGTGTTCCTGCTGGTGGCGCTGGCGTATGCCGCCATCGAATTGAAGGGCAACTTCGCCAAGGGCACGCCGCCGCGCGCGCTGGCCATGACGGTGCATGAATGGGCGGGCGCGCTGGTGCTGGTGCTGGCGGTGCCGCGCCTGCTGTGGCGCCTGGTGCGCGGGGCACCCGCGCCGGAGCCGGGCCCCCGCTGGATGCAGTGGGCCGGCGAGGCCATGCACTGGGTGCTGTACCTGTTCATCCTGGCCCAGCCGTTGCTGGGGCTGCTGGCGATGAACGCCGGCGGCCACCTGCTGGCACTGCCGTCGCTGGGGATAGAAGTGCCCGCGCTGGTCGCGGCCGACCCGGCGCTGAAGGACACCGTCAAGGACATCCACGAGACCCTGGGCACCGCCTTCTACCTGGTGATCGGGCTGCATGCGATGGCGTCGCTGTTCCACCACTACATGCTGGGCGACAACACGCTGCGGCGGATGTGGCGCTGAGCGCCGCGCCGCGTCCTCAGGCGCGGGCGAACGGGTTGCGTTCGCCCAGCTCATCCAGGTAGGCGTCGATGCCCTCGCGCTCGCGCTCCAGGAAGCGCTCCACGGCATCGGCAAAGGCGGGATGCGCCAGCCAGTGGGCCGAGCGCGTGGCCACCGGCAGGAAGCCGCGGGCCATCTTGTGCTCGCCCTGGGCGCCGCCTTCGAAGGTGCGGAGGCCTTGCTCGATGCAGAATTCCAGCGGCTGGTAGTACGCGGTCTCGAAGTGCAGGCAGGCGTGGTACTCCAGCGCGCCCCAGTAGCGTCCGTAGAGCGTGCTGACTCCGGGCGCGTCGTCATAGACTAGCAGTGAGCTGGCGATGGGCTGGCCGGCGCGCTCGGCGATCACCAGCAGCAGGTGCTGCGGCATGGCGGCGCCGATGCGCCGGAAGAAATCCAGGTTCAGGTAGGGCGTGGAATGGTGCTCGCGGTAGGTCTGGCGATAGCACCGGTTGAAGAACTTCCACGCGTCGTCGTCGATCTGCGTGCCGCGCAGGCGGCGGAAGGTAATGCCGGCCTGCGCGACCTGGCGGCGCTCGGCACGGATGTTCTTGCGCTTTTTCTGCGACAGCGTGGCCAGGAAGTCGTCAAAGCTGCCGTAGCCGTCGTTGGTCCAGTGGAACTGCACGCCGTGCCGCATCAGCATGCCGGCCTGCTGCATCAGGGCGGCTTCCGCCTCATCGGGGAACAGGATGTGCAGCGACGACATCTGGCTTTCGGCGGCCAGCGCCAGCGCCATTTGCAGCAGCAGGCGCCGCGCATCGGCGTCTTCGGCCAGCAGCCGCGCGCCGCGCACCGGCGTGAACGGAATCGCCGCCAGCCATTTGGGGTAGTACTCGAGCCCGTTGCGGGCATAGGCATCGGCCCAGGCCCAGTCGAACACGTACTCGCCATAGGAATGCGCCTTGGCGTAGAGCGGCATGGCGGCGGCCAGCCGTTCCGGGTGGCCGTCCGTGGCCGGCGCCCATAAGGTCAGGTAGCGCGGATTCCACCCGGTCTCGGCGCAGGCGCTGCCGCTGGCGTGCAGGGCGTGCAGGAAGGCATGCTTGAGGAAGGGCGTGGCGTCGGCGTGGCGCGCCACCAGGGCGTCCCAGGCGGCGGCATCGATCTCGCCCAGGTCGGAGACGATCCCGGTACGGTATTCCTGCGCAGGATTGCCCGCCGCCTTGCGCTTGTGCGGTGCCGGCTGGCGCGGGTCCTTGCCCTCGCCGGGCACGCATGATTCAGACTGCATGGCACCAGTTCCGTCTAGTTCGCGTCGGTGGATCGACCGAGTCTACCGGAAACGATGCGCGGTTGCTGCGCTGCGCGGCAGGGGCGGGGCGGGCGTCGTAAAATGGAGCATCCTCGTCAATAGTGCTGTTCCGGGCATCCACGGATGCGCGGGCGACCAGCTGCCTGCGGCATCTCTGCATGGTCAGCGCATGGTCCCAACACCAAGGCCCGACATGAAGAACCTGTTTTTCAACCTGTATTCCCACGGCTTTGCGCGTGTCGCGGTGGGCGTGCCAGTCTGCCGGGTGGCCGACCCGGCCTTCAACGCCAGCCAGACCATTGACCTGGCGACGCAGGCGGCCCAGAAGGGCGCCGTGCTGGTGGCGTTCCCGGAACTGGGGATCTCGGCCTATACCTGTGACGACCTGTTCCACCAGCGCGCGCTGCTGGACGCCTGCGAGGCGGCGCTGGCCACCATCGTCGAGGCCTCGCGCAAGCTGCCGGCCGCGCTGGTCGTCGGCATGCCGCTGCGGGTCGGGCACCAGTTGTTCAACTGCGCCGTGGTGGTGGCGCGCGGGCGCATCCAGGGCGTGGTGCCCAAGAGCTACCTGCCGAACTACTCGGAGTTCTATGAGGCGCGCCAGTTCAGCGCCGCCGACAATGCCGCGGCCGACGCCATCCAGCTGCTGGGCCAGGAGGTGCCGTTTGGCGCCGGGCTGCTGTTCGATATCGAAGACATCCCCGACTTCCGCTTCCACGCGGAAATCTGCGAAGACGTGTGGGTGCCGATCCCGCCGTCTTCGTTCGCGGCGCTGGCCGGGGCCACGGTGCTGGTCAACCTGTCGGCCTCGAATATCGTGGTCGGCAAGGCGGGCTACCGGCACCAGCTGGTTTCGCAGCAGTCGGCGCGGTGCCTGGCTGCCTACCTGTACACCTCGGCCGGCAAGGGCGAGTCCTCCACCGACCTGGCCTGGGACGGCCAGGCGCTGATCTGCGAGAACGGCGAACTGCTGGCGGAATCCGAGCGCTTTGCCGATACCTCGCACCTGCTCTGCGCCGATATCGACCTCGAGCGGCTGTCGCGCGAGCGCATGCACCAGGTGACCTTCGGCCACTCGGTGCGCCGGCACAAGGAAGAAGTGGGCAAGTTCCGCGTGGTGCGCTTCCCGCTCGACCTGACGCTGGAGAAGTCGCTGCCGCTGGCGCGCAACGTGGCGCGCTTCCCGTACGTGCCGGCCGATCCGCGCCAGCGCGACGAACGCTGCATGGAGGTCTACAACATCCAGGTGCAGGCACTGGTGCAGCGCCTGTCGGCCAGCAAGATCAGCAAGGTGGTGATCGGCGTCTCAGGCGGGCTGGATTCGACCCACGCGCTGCTGGTCTGCGCCAAGGCGATGGACCGCCTGGGCCTGCCGCGCGCCAATATCCTCGCCTACACCATGCCGGGCTTTGCCACCAGCGACCGCACCCTGCTGCAGGCGCGCCAGCTGATGCAGGTGGTGGGCTGCACCGCGACCGAGATCGATATCCGCCCGTCGTGCCTGGCCATGCTCAAGGACCTGGGGCACCCGTACGCCGCGGGCGAGAAGGTCTATGACGTGACCTTCGAGAACGTGCAGGCGGGCGAGCGCACCAACCACCTGTTCCGGCTGGCCAACTTCCACCACGCCATCGTGATCGGCACCGGCGACCTGAGCGAACTGGCGCTGGGCTGGTGCACCTATGGCGTGGGCGACCACATGTCGCACTACAACGTCAACGCCAGCGTGCCCAAGACGCTGATCTCGCACCTGGTGCGCTGGGTGGCCGAGACCGGGCAGGTAGGCGAGGGCGGCCCGGACGTGCTGCTGGCCGTGCTCGATACCGACATCAGCCCGGAGCTGGTCCCGGGCGACAGCAAGCACGGCCCCGAGCAGAAGACCGAGAGCACCATCGGCCCGTACGAGTTGCAGGACTTTAACCTCTACTACACGCTGCGCTTCGGCTTTGCGCCGTCCAAGGTCGCCTTCCTGGCGCTGCATGCCTGGGGCGACCGCGAGCACGGCGTCTGGCCCAACGGCCCGCATGTGGCGCGCAACCAGTACGGCTTGCCGGAGATCAAGCGCAACCTGGCAATCTTCCTGGACCGCTTCTTCCGCACCAGCCAGTTCAAGCGCTCATGCATTCCCAACGCGCCCAAGGTGGGCTCGGGCGGGTCGCTGTCGCCGCGCGGCGACTGGCGGGCACCGAGCGATTCGGAGTCGGTGGTGTGGCTGGCTGATCTGGAGAAAGTGCCGGCTTGAACGCAGGGCCGGTGTCGCCCCCGGCGCCTGGGTGGCGGCTTGTGCACAACTTCTCCAGCGGCTGTCCACAGGTTTATCCACAGGGCGCGAGCTTGTCCCGACGCGTGCTGTCCAACGCAACGGGCACGCCGGGAGCGGGGCAGGCGGAAATGCAAGCGGCCAAGGGCTGTTAAAATGCCAGCCGGAGAGCGCCGCGTCCGCGGCGTCGCGCCGCGAGGCGCGTGAACAAACGATAAACAGGGGCCAGTCATGAAGCAGATTACCGCCATCATCAAACCGTTCAAGCTCGACGAGGTGCGTGAAGCCCTGGCTGACGTCGGCGTGACCGGGCTGACGGTGACCGAGGTGAAGGGATTTGGCCGCCAGAAAGGGCATACCGAGCTCTACCGTGGCGCCGAGTACGTGGTCGACTTCCTGCCCAAGATCAAGATCGAAGTGGTGGTGGCCGAGAACCAGCTGGACACCGTGCTGGATGCCATCGTCAAGGCCGCCCACACTGGCAAGATCGGCGACGGCAAGATCTTCGTCACCGAGATCGAGCGCGTGATCCGCATCCGCACCGGCGAGCAGGACGAAGCCGCGGTCTGAGTCACCGGCCAGGACAGAAAATCGCCGCCTTGCAGGGCGGCGTTTTCATTGGTGGGCGGTATTCAGCTGGGCAGCTTCCACTCGTAGCGCACCGACACCAGCCGCATGGCGATGATCGCCAGCGCCCCGGTCAGCAGCGCCGCTTCCTGCTGCACCGCCAGCCAGGTCATGCCGACATAGATCCAGCAGCCGATGAAGGAGCAGGTGGCGTAGGGCGAGCGGTCGCGCAGGATCATCGGCACTTCATTGCACAGCACGTCGCGCACCACGCCGCCGAATACGGCCGAGATGATGCCCATCATCACCGCCACGGTGGGCGTCATCTGCGCCACCAGCGCCAGCGAGGTGCCGGTCACCGAGAACAGCCCCAGCCCGATAGCGTCCGCCACGATCATGGCCCGGTCCGAGGCCACGCGGCTGACCACGCGCAGCACGAACGACGCGCCGAACGACATCACGAAGATCAGCAGCACATAGCCTTCGTGGTCGACCCAGTAGAACGGGCGCCGGTCCAGCAGCACGTCGCGCACGGTGCCGCCGCCGAAGGCGGTGGCAAAGGCCACCACGAAGGTGCCGACCACGTCCAGGCGCTGCTTGCGCGCGTCGACCACGCCCGAGACCGCGAAGGCGAGCACGCCGATCACCTCCATGATGTGGAGGATCAGGGGCAGCCGCCCCATCAGCAATTCAAGCGGGAGATGCATCCGGGCGCGGGCGTCAGGTGCGCGGCTGGCGCAGCAGCACCATCAGCGCGCCGGCGCCGCCTTCGGCCTCGCGCGCCTGCACGAAGGCAAGCACTTCTTCCTTCTGCACCAGCCAGCTGCGCACCTTGCCCTTGAGCACCGGCAGCTTGTCGGGCGAGCCCAGGCCCTTGCCGTGGATCACGCGCACGCAGCGCACGCCATTGCGCACCGAGCGGCGCAGGAACTCGGCCAGCGCCTCGCGCGCCTCGTCGCTGCGCAGGCCGTGCAGGTCGACCTTGTCCTGCGGCACCCATTCGCCGCGGCGCAGCTTGCGGACCACGTCCATGCCGATGCCGGGCCGGCGGAAGGACAGCGTCTCGTCGGTTTCCAGCAGGCTTTCCACGTCGAAATCATCGGACAGCGAAGCCGCCAGCACCGCTTCGTCGTTGCGGCGCGACTGCACCGGCACGGGGGCCGGCTTGCTGGCGGGCAGCGGGGCGCGGTTGCGGTCGCGCAGCTGGCTGACCTGGCCCACGCTGGTGCGGAACACGTCGGCTTCCTCGCGTGCACGCTGGGCTGCCTGCTCGGCGGCGGCGCGCTCGGCCTCGCGGCGCTCGGTATCGGCCTTGAGGGTGTCGCGCAGCCTGGCAAGGTCATTCAGGCCGAAACGTTGGGGCGGTCGGTCGGGTTTGCGGGCGCCGTGCGTCATTGGAAATCTCCGGGGGCTCGGCGGGATTATATCCAGAGGGGCGCGGGGCGGACGGCGCGGAGCCTGGGTACTCCGATGACTTTCACTTGCTCATCGTCGTCCCCGCGAAGGCGGGGACCCAGCGACTTTATCCCCGAAGGGGACGTGAAGACGCTGGATTCCCGCCTTCGCGGGAATGACGTCGGGAACGGAAATCCCGATAGTCAAGTTGAAGGCCGGGGGCTCCTACTTCAGGGCTTCGACAAAGCGCTGGGCGTCCAGCGCGGCCATGCAGCCGGTGCCGGCGCTGGTGATGGCCTGGCGGTAGACATGGTCCTGCACGTCGCCGGCGGCGAACACGCCCGGCACGCTGGTGGCGGTGGCATCGCCCTGCAGGCCGGACTTGGTCACCAGGTAGCCGTTCTCCATGGCCAGCTGGCCGGTGAACAGGTCGGTGTTGGGCTTGTGGCCGATGGCGATGAACACGCCCGCCAGCTTCAGGTCTTCGGCCTGGCCGCTCTTGGCGCCGCGCACGCGGATGCCGGTCACGCCGGATTCGTCGCCCAGCACTTCGTCCAGCACGCTGTCGTAGCGGATCACGACGCGGCCTTCCTTCTCGCGCTGCAGCAGGCGGTCGACCAGGATCGGCTCGGCGCGGAAGCTGTCGCGGCGGTGGATCACGGTGACCTTGCTGGCGATATGCGACAGGTACAGCGCCTCTTCCACGGCGGTGTTGCCGCCGCCGACCACGGCCACTTCCTGGTTCTTGTAGAAGAAGCCGTCGCAGGTGGCGCAGGCCGACACGCCGCGGCCCATGAAGGACTCCTCCGACGGCAGGCCCAGGTACTGGGCCGAGGCGCCGGTGGCGATGATCAGCGCGTCGCAGGTGTATTCGCCGGCGTCGCCGGTCAGGCGGAAGGGGCGGGCCGGCTGGCCATTTTCATCGACCAGCCTGGCGGTGTGGATGTGATCGAAGATGATTTCGGTCTTGAATTCCTCGGCGTGCTCCAGCAGGCGCTGCATCAGCTCGGGACCCTGGACGCCCTTGGCATCGCCCGGCCAGTTCTCGACGTCCGTGGTGGTCATCAGCTGGCCGCCCTGTGCCAGGCCGGTGATCAGCACCGGTTCCAGGTTGGCGCGGGCCGCGTAGACCGCAGCGGTATAGCCGGCGGGACCAGAACCGAGAATCAGCACTTTTGCGTGTTTTGCCATGATGCGTTCCTGTGGCCGGTGCGGCATGCTGCCCACCGGCTATTGCTCGAAAGCGACATTATAAGAGGAGCGGCATTTGCTCACTGTTGCAAATTCCAATGGGTGCGATAGTCTCGGGCCACGTTAAAATGGCCGCCACGATGACCGTCAGTCACCCGGTGAGTGACTACTGACTGCGCGCGCCATCGGCCCGAAACGCATCCGGAATCACCCTAAACGCGAGTCTTAACCAGGCATGGCCCGAGCTACCACGACCACCCGCACCGACCCCTCAGCCTTGCCATCCCGCATCGGCAAACTGCTGGGCGAGGTCCGCTGGTTCCTGTTGCTGGCCGTCACGCTGGGCTTCCTGTGCGTGCTGGCCAGCTACAGCAAGACCGATCCCGGCTGGTCGCATGCCAACCAGGTGGCCGATATCCACAACCTGGGCGGCCGCGTCGGCGCCTGGGTGGCCGATGTGCTGTTCTTTATCTTCGGCTTCTCCGCCTACTGGCTGGCGGTGCTGCTGGTGCGCCGCTGCTGGCGCGGCTGGCGCGCGCTGACCGCCGAGCTGCCCGAGCGCGCGGACCACAGCCTGCACCGGCAGGGCGTCACCGTCAGCTGGATCGGCTTCGGGCTGACCCTGTTCTCCAGCATGGGGCTGGAGGCGATCCGCATGTACCCGCTGCGCGCCGCGCTGCCGCGCGCCCCGGGCGGGGTGCTGGGCGACCTGCTCGGCGGCTGGCTGCAGGTGGCGCTGGGCTTCACCGGCGCGACCCTGCTGCTGTTGCTGCTGCTGGCGATCGGCTTGTCGCTGTTCTTCCATTTCTCGTGGCTGACCGTGGCCGAGCAGATCGGCGGCTTTGTCGAGACCCTGTTCCTGGGCTTCAAGGCCCGCCGCGAGAGCAAGCAGGACCGCATCATCGGCGAGGCCGCCAAGGTCGAGCGCAAGGAAACCGTCGAGGTGCAGCGCGTGCGCATCGAAGAGGCGGCGCCGGTGCAGATCGTGCGTCCGCAGGCGGTGCCCAAGCATGAGCGCGTCGAGCGCGAGAAGCAGCAACCGCTGTTTGCCGACATCCAGGACTCGGACCTGCCGCCGCTGTCGCTGCTGGATCCGATCCCGGCGCACCAGGAAACCGTCAGCGCCGAGACCCTGGAGTTCACCTCGCGCCTGATCGAGAAGAAACTCAAGGACTTCGGCGTCGAGGTCAAGGTGGTGGCGGCCTACCCGGGCCCGGTCATCACCCGGTATGAGATCGAGCCCGCCACGGGCGTCAAGGGCAGCCAGGTGGTTAACCTGGCGCGCGACCTGGCGCGTTCGCTGTCGCTGGTGTCGATCCGCGTGGTCGAGACCATCCCGGGCAAGAACTACATGGGGCTGGAGCTGCCCAACCCGAAGCGCCAGACCGTGCGCCTGTCGGAAATCCTCGGTTCGCAGGTCTACAACGAAAGCGCGTCCAGCCTGACCATGGCGCTGGGCAAGGACATCGCCGGCAAGCCGATGGTGGCCGACCTGGCCCGCATGCCGCACTGCATGGTGGCCGGCACCACCGGCTCGGGCAAGTCGGTGGGCATCAACGCGATGATCCTGTCGCTGCTGTACAAGGCCAAGGCCGAGAGCGTGCGCCTGATCCTGATCGACCCGAAGATGCTTGAAATGAGCGTCTACGAGGGCATCCCGCACCTGCTGTGCCCGGTGGTGACCGACATGCGCCAGGCCGGCAATGCGCTGAACTGGGCGGTCGGGGAGATGGAGCGCCGCTACAAGCTGATGAGCAAGCTGGGCGTGCGCAACCTGGCCGGCTACAACAAGAAGATCGACGAGGCCGCGGCCCGCGAAGAGAAGATCCCCAACCCGTTCAGCCTGACCCCGGACGCACCGGAGCCGCTGGACCGGCTGCCCACCATCGTCATCGTCATCGACGAGCTGGCCGACCTGATGATGGTGGTCGGCAAGAAGGTGGAAGAACTGATCGCCCGCATCGCGCAGAAGGCGCGCGCGGCCGGCCTGCACCTGGTGCTGGCCACGCAGCGCCCGTCGGTGGACGTGATCACCGGCCTGATCAAGGCCAACGTGCCGACCCGGATCGCGTTCCAGGTCAGCAGCAAGATCGACTCGCGCACCATTCTCGACCAGCAGGGCGCCGAAGCGCTGCTGGGCATGGGCGACATGCTCTACCTGGCGCCGGGCACCGGCCTGCCGGTGCGCGTGCACGGCGCCTTTGTCTCGGACGAGGAAGTCCACCGCGTGGTGCAAAAACTCAAGGAGTCGGGCGAGGCCAACTACATCGAGGGCATCCTGGAAGGCGGCCTGACCGATGACGCCGGCGGCGACGGGTTTGGCGGCGGCGCGGGCATCGGCGGTGGCGGCGGCGAAGCCGATCCGCTGTACGACCAGGCGGTCGAGGTGGTGCTGAAGAACCGGCGCGCGTCGATCTCGCTGGTGCAGCGCCATCTGCGCATCGGCTACAACCGCGCCGCGCGGCTGCTCGAAGACATGGAGAAGGCCGGGATGGTCTCGGCCATGTCGGGCAACGGCAACCGCGACATCCTGGTGCAGGGTGGAGGCGCCGCGCGGGAAGATGACTGAGCGCCGCGCGCGCGGCAATCACCGTAATATCTGGTTACCCGACATCGCGCGGCAAACGGAATCCCCGGGCGGCCGCCGGCTCTAAAAGGACAGGTTGCCCGTATCGGCGCCGGCAAACTGCCTGGCGCGATACGGCGGCAGCACCTTACAACAACCAGGACCCGAACCATGCGAAACCGCCTCCTTGTGTCGGCTTGCGCCGCGCTGGCGATGTTTGCCCTCCAGGCGCCGGCCCATGCCGCCGCCACCGACCAGCTGCAGAGCTTCGTCTCCGGCGTGAAGAGCGCGCGTGGCGAATTCACGCAGCGCCAGGTCAAGGGCCAGGGCGCCGACATCAAGGTGACCGGCACGTCCAGCGGCACCTTCGTGTTCTCGCGCCCGGGCAAGTTCACCTGGCGCTATACCAAGCCCTACGACCAGTTGCTGCAGGCCGACGGCCAGACCCTGTACATCTACGACAAGGACCTGAACCAGGTCACCGAGCGCAAGCTCGATGGCGCGCTCGGTTCCAGCCCGGCGGCGATCCTGTTCGGCAGCAATGACCTGGAAAAGAACTTCGTCGTGAAGAACGGGCCGACGCGCGACGGCGTGGAGTGGCTGGAGCTGACGCCCAAGGCCAGGGACACGCAGTTCGAACGCATCGGCATCGGCTTCAAGGCCGGCAACCTGGAAGCGATGGAGTTGCGCGACGCGTTTGGCAACACCACGCTGCTGACCTTCACGGGCATGCAGAAGAACCCGCCGCTGGCGGCCGATGCATTCCGGTTCACGGTGCCCAAGGGCGCCGATGTGATGAAGCAATGAGGCCCGCCATGAACGATCCGCACGCAGTTCCGGCAGTCACCCTCCGTTCGCGCCGCAGTCCGGGCGCGGTGCTGCTGGCCGGTGCCGGCGCGTTGCTGGTGGCGGCATGCGCCAGCGTTGGCGGCGGTGCCAGCAAGTTCGATGTCGATTCCTTCCTGCGCGCGTCGGACTCGGCGTTGCCCGAAGTCCTTGGCAACGTGGCCTTCCTCAAGGCCACGCGCCTGCCGGCCAACGATTGCGCGGTGATGCTGCAATCGGCCAGCACCGGCGTGCTGGAAGACCTGCCGCCGAGCAGCAGTGCGCGCGGCCCGGCCTGGCTACTGCATCCGAAGGACCAGCCTGGCCAGGTGTGGCTGGTGGTAAGCGAAGCAGGCGGCGAACGCACCTGTCACGGCCCGTTGCCGGCCGATGCGATGAAGACACTGACCGACCGGGCCAAGAGCTGAGGAGAACCCCATGACAGTGATGCGAGCCATCTTCCGTTGCGCCCAATACGCCGCCGCGATGGCTGCGCATGGCGCCTGGGCGAGCGCGACGGCCAGCAGTTCCCCGGCACCATGGACTACAACCCGCAGCGCCGCACGCTCGGCGTCAAGGCCGGCAAGGTGGTCTGGGTGCGCCGCGGCTGATCATGCGTCCATCTCCCCCGCGTTGATCTGTCAAAAGCAGTCAATATGACGGAAATGTAATTTGACTGCCGGAACAAGAATCAATATTGTTTGCCGCTGACCGGAATCCAATCACCGGGCGGCTTCGGAGTCCCCGGTGGCTGCCCAAACCATGCTGGGGAGCCATCCGCGTGAAGACCACTATCCGAACCTTGCTGCCGCGCGCCGCGGCGCTGGCCCTGCTGACCCTGCCGCTGGCCGCCGCTGCGCAGGAGAAGGTGCTCAACCTCTACACCGCGCGGCATTACCAGACCGACGAGGCGCTGTACGCCAACTTCACCAAAGCCACCGGTATCAGGATCAACCGCATCGAAGGCCAGGAAGACCCGCTGCTGGAGCGCATCCGCAACGAAGGCGCCAACAGCCCGGCGGACGTGTTCATCACGGTGGATATCGGCCGCCTGTGGCGCGCCCAGCAGGCCGGCGTGTTCGCGCCAGTAAAGTCGAAGGTGCTGGAGTCGCGCATCCCGGCCAACTACCGCGATCCCGGTGGCGAGTGGTTCGGCTTCTCGGCGCGCGGCCGCGTGATCGCCTACAACAAGACCGCGGTCAAGGCCGGCGATATCGCCAGCTATGAAGACCTGGCCGATCCCAAATGGAAGGGCAAGGTCTGCACGCGTTCCAGCGGCCATGTCTACAACCTGTCGCTGGTCTCCAGCCTGATCGCCCATGACGGCGAGGCGCGTGCCGAGCAATGGGCGCGCGGCGTGGCCGCCAACCTGGCGCGCGTGCCCAAGGGCGGCGACACCGACCAGCTCAAGGCGGTTGCCGCCGGCGAGTGCGACGTGGCCATCGCCAACACCTACTACATCGCGCGCGTGCTGAAGTCGACCAAGCCGGAAGACAAGGCCGTGGCCGACAAGCTGGGCGTGCTGTGGCCCAACCAGTCGAGCCAGGGCGTGCATATGAACGTCTCGGGCGGCGGCATGCTCAGGCACGCGCCCAACAAGGAAGCGGCGGTCAAGTTCCTGGAGTACCTGGCCAGCGACGAGGCGCAGCGCTACTTTGCCGACGGCAATAACGAGTGGCCGGTGGTGCAGGGCGTGAAGGTCAGCAACCCGGCGCTGGAAGCGCTGGGCACGTTCAAGGCCGACAGCATCAATGTGGCAGAACTGGGCAAGTACCAGCCGCAGGCACAGAAGCTGGTGGACCGCGCGGGCTTCAAGTAAGTCCGGGGCGTTTTGCCTGCTGCTGGTTTGCTCCCCTCTCCCGCGTGCGGGAGAGGGGCAGGGGGTGAGGGCAGGCACTGGCATACCACCAGCCGTACTTCGTAGAGACTCCCGCCCTCACCCCAACCCTCTCCCGCAAGCGGGAGAGGGAGCAAACAAGCGATCGTTGATGCGTCAGCAGCCAGACGTTCCTGTCATCATCCCTGTCACAGCAGGAACCGCTTGTTCCCCGTCACCTGGATCGGCTCGACCTTGCGGAACGTCAGCTTCACGCTGCTGTTGAGCCGACGCCCGGCCTGGCGCCGCACCAGCGCCCGGTGCAGCATGCCCTTGTGGCCGACCGTGCCTTCGGCATAGGGCTGGTCCGAGGTCCCGCCCAGCGCCATCGCGGCCAGCGCCTGGTTGCGCTGCGCCGCACTCTTTTCCAGCAGCTTGTCCAATGCCGTGCGCGCGCGCACCTGCGCGGCAAGCGCGGTATCGCCGGGGTTGGCGCGGGCGCGCTCGGCGTCCCACGGCAGCCGCGCCTTGCCGGCCAGGCGGCGCAGCGCGGCGCGCAGTTCGGCGCCATCCATGCCGGTTTCCTGCACGATCCAGACCGCATCATGGCGTACCACCGCTTCGGCATCGGCCATGCGGCGCACCAGCGCCGGCTGCAGTTCGGGCGATGAGAACTGGCGCGCGCGGCGGATGGCATTGAGCGCGATGCGGCGTACCTGGGGATTGGCGTGATCGAACAGATCGGCGATGACGCGCGCGGCGGTGTCGGCCGAATCGATCATCTCGGCGAACTGCCCGGCCAGCGAGACTTCTTCCACGCCGCTCAGCTTGTTGCGGCTCAGCCGGTTCAACTTGAACAGCAGGATGTGATATCGCAGCATAGGTTCTTGCGCGGCAGGCATGCCGCGGGTCGCTCCCGGGCGAGTGCCGGGCCATAAGAGGCTATCGGCGCGGGGAGGCGCGACTTTAGGGCAGGGAAGGCGGGGCGCTCAACGCTGCGCTTCGCGCCGGATTGTGCGCGACAGCAGGATCACCGGCAGCAGGCCGACGGCCACGATCACCAGCGAGGCGGTGGCGGCCTCGGTCAGGCGCTCGTCGGCGGCGAGGTTGTAGGCCTGCACGGCGAGCGTGTCGAAGTTGAACGGGCGCATCACGAAGGTGGCCGGCAGTTCCTTCATCACATCGACAAAGACGATCAGCGCCGCGGTCAGCAGGCTGCCGCGCAGCATCGGGAAATGCACGCGCCGCAGCGTGGCGCCGGGGCCGTGGCCCAGGCTGCGCGCGGCGGCGTCCATGCTGGGCGTGATCTTGCCCAGCCCGGCATTGACCGTCTGCAGCGCCACGCCCAGGAAGCGCACCAGCAGCGCATAGACCAGCGCGGCAATGCCGCCGGTCAGCAGCAGCCCCACCGACACCCCAAACTGCTGCTGCAGCCAGGCCGACAGCGCGTTGTCCAGCCGTGCCACCGGCACCAGCACGCCCACGGCGATGACCGAGCCCGGCAGCGCATAGCCCATGCCGCACAGCCGCGTCAGGCCGCGCATCAGCCAGCTGCGCTTGCCGTTGATCGCGCGCGCGGCGTAGCCCACTGCCAGCGCGACCGCCACCGCGGCCAGCGCGGTGGCGCTGGCCAGCAGGAAGCTGTTGCGCACCAGCCCGACAAAGCGCGGGCCGAACTGCGCATCGCCGTCGGTAAGGGCCATGCGGCACAGCATCAGCGCGGGAACCAGGAAGCCCAGCAGCACCGGCACCAGGCACACCGCCAGCGCCAGCCAGCCGCGCGCGCCCCCCAGCGTCCAGGCCACGGCGCGGCGCTGGTTGCCGTAGACCTGCGCGCGGCCGCGGCTGGCGCGCTCCATCAGCAGGATGGCGGCGACAAACAGCAGCATGCACGCCGACAGCTGTGCCGCGGCGTTCTTGTCGCCCAGCGAAAACCACGCGCGGTAGATGCCGGTGGAGAAGGTCGGGATGGCAAAGTAGGCCACGGTGCCGAAGTCGGCCAGCGTTTCCATCATCGCCAGCGCGGTGCCGGCGACGATGCCGGGGCGCGCCAGCGGCAGCACCACGCGCCAGAGCCGGCTCCAGGTGCCGTGGCCGAGCAGGCGCGCGGCCTCCAGCGTGTTCTGGGTCTGCAGCAGGAAGGCGGCGCGCGCGGTCAGGTAGACGTACGGGTACAGCACCAGCGAGAACAGCGCGATGGCGCCGCCGAGCGAGCGGATCTCGGGGAACCAGTATTCCCGCGCCTTCCAGCCGGTCAGCGCGCGCAGCCAGCCCTGCACCGGGCCGGCGAACTGCAGCGCGTCGGTGTAGGCGTAGGCGATCACGTAGGCGGGCATCGCCATCGGCAGCACCAGCGCCCATTCCATCACGGTATGGCCCGGGAAGCGGTAAGTCGATACGAGCCAGGCGGTGGTCACGCCCAGCAGCAGCACCCCCGTGGCAACACCGCACAGCAGCCAGACGGTATTGAGCACGTACTCCGCCAGCACCGTGTCGATCAGGTGGCGCCAGGTCTCGCCGGCCGGCAGCAGCACCGCCGAGGCGATCACCAGCACCGGCACGGCGATCAGCAGCGCCATCGCCAGGGTGGCCAGGGTCAGGGGATGGAAGCGGCGGCTGGACAGGAGCATGCGTCGGAGGGGGGAAGTGCGGCGTGGGCGGAAATGCCGCGCGCAGCGTGCGGGCTGCCGCATTCTAGCAATGGTGGGCATGCGCGCAGCCTGAAAGGCAATCCTGCAGTGCGGTCGCGTCCTTATAATGCGCAAATGCGAACCGATTCCTATTCACGCTTGCCCGGGGCCCAGGCCCGCAGTCGGCCTGTGTCCCGCGCAGGCGCCATCGACTGCCCTGGCGCCGCCGCCGTCATCGAGGTGGACCATATCTGTCACGCCTTTGGCCGCCATGCGGTGGTCAAGGGGCTGTCGTTCTCGGTGGCGCGCGGCAATATCGCCTGCCTGCTCGGCCCCAGCGGCTGCGGCAAGACCACGGTGCTGCGGGCCATTGCCGGTTTCGAGCCGATGCAGGACGGCCGCATCGTGCTGGACGGGCAGACCGTGTCGTCGTCGGGCGCGCTGCTGGCGCCTGAGCAGCGCCGCATCGGCATGGTGTTCCAGGACTACGCGCTGTTCCCGCACCTCGATGTGGCGGCCAACGTGGGCTTTGGCCTGACGCGTGCCAGCCGGGCCGAGCGCGCGGCGCGCGTGGACGAGGTGCTGCAACTGGTGGGCCTGGACGGCGCGGGCGGCAAGTATCCGCATGAGCTGTCCGGCGGCCAGCAGCAGCGCGTGGCGCTGGCGCGTGCACTGGCACCGCGCCCGGAGTTGCTGCTGCTGGACGAGCCCTTCTCCAACCTCGACGTCGACCTGCGCGAACGCCTGAGCCTGGAGGTGCGCGCGATCCTGAAGGCGCAGGGCACCACCGCCATCCTGGTCACGCACGACCAGTACGAAGCCTTTGCCATGGCCGACGAGATCGGCGTGATGCACGACGGCGTGATCGAGCAGTGGGGCAGTGCGCATGACCTTTACCACCGGCCGGCATCGCGCTTTGTCGCGGGCTTTATCGGGCAGGGCGTGCTGATGGCGGGGCGGCTGCGCGGATCGGCGGAGATCGAGCTGGAACTGGGTCTGCTGCGCTCGTCCGTGCCGCTCACTCTCCCGGCGGGGGCGGCCGTCGACGTGCTGGTGCGCCCCGACGACATCATCCACGACGATGCCAGCCCGATGCGCGCCGAGGTAGTCCACAAGGCCTTTCGCGGCGCCGGGATCCTGTACACGCTGCGCCTGGCCAGCGGCGGCCGCGTGCTGGCGCTGGTGCCGTCCCACCACAACCATGCCGTGGGCGAGCACATCGGCATCCGCGTCGGGATCGAGGACGTGGTGGCGTTTGCCGCCTAGCCGCCCGCAAGGGCAGGGCGCCGATGGTCTACACTGTGGCGTTCTGCATTTTGCGCATTGACAGGGTTTGACTACCGTGGCGGACACGCTGTTTTCCGATACTCCAGACCGTTCCCGGCAACCGCTCGCCGAGCGCCTGCGCCCGCGCACCATCGACGAAGTGATCGGCCAGCAGCACCTGCTGGGCGCCGGCAAGCCGCTGCGCGTGGCGTTCGAATCCGGCGAGCCGCATTCGATGATCCTGTGGGGGCCGCCGGGCGTGGGCAAGACCACGCTGGCGCGACTGATGGCCAATGCCTTCGACGCCGAGTTCATCGCGCTGTCGGCAGTGCTGTCGGGCGTCAAGGACATTCGCGAGGCGGTCGAGCGCGCCGAGCAGTTCCGCGCCCATGGCCGGCGCACGCTGGTGTTCGTCGACGAGGTGCATCGCTTCAACAAGAGCCAGCAGGATGCCTTCCTGCCGCACGTGGAAAGCGGGCTCTTCACCTTTATCGGCGCCACCACCGAGAACCCGTCGTTCGAAGTCAACGGCGCCTTGCTGTCGCGCGCGGCGGTCTACGTGCTCAAGAGCCTGGACGATGCCGAGCTGACCCAGCTCGCGCTGCGCGCCAGCGAAGAACTGGGCGGGGTGACATGGCAGGACGAGGCGCTGCAGCTGATCGTGGCCTCCGCCGATGGCGACGGGCGCAAGCTGCTGAACAATATCGAGATCGTGGCGCGCGCGGCGCGCACCGCCGGCGCCGCGCAGATCGATACTGCGCTGCTGGGCAGTGCGCTGTCGGAGAACCTGCGCCGCTTCGACAAGGGCGGCGACGCCTTCTACGACCAGATCAGCGCGCTGCACAAGTCCGTGCGCGGTTCGGACCCGGACGCGGCGCTGTACTGGTTCTGCCGCATGATCGACGGCGGCGCCGATCCGCGCTACCTGGCGCGGCGCATCGTGCGCATGGCGTGGGAGGATATCGGCCTGGCCGATCCGCGTGCCGCCCGCATCACGCTGGACGCGGCCGAGACCTATGAGCGCCTTGGCTCGCCCGAGGGCGAACTGGCGCTGGGCCAGGCGCTGGTCTACCTGGCCGTGGCGCCGAAGTCCAATGCCGGCTACAACGCCTACAACGCGGCGCGCGCCTTCGTCGCCAAGGACAAGTCGCGCGCGGTGCCGGTGCACCTGCGCAATGCGCCGACCAGGCTGATGAAGGAGCTTGGCTACGGCCACGCCTACCGCTACGCGCACGACGAGCCGGAGGCCTATGCCGCCGGTGAGCACTACTTCCCGGACGACCTGAAGGCCCAGGGCTGGTACCAGCCGGTGCCGCGCGGGCTGGAGGGCAAGATCGCTGAAAAGCTGCGCCACCTGCGCGAGCTGGACGCCGCCTGGCACCGCGAGCAGCGCACGCCCAGGGGCAAGGACGGCGGCAAGGGCGGGGAGTAAGCCCCGGGGGCGAGCCGCATCGCGCCCTGTTCGCGCCGGACGGGGCCGGTGCAGTAAAATGGCGGGTCCGCCGGCATGTCGCTGGCCCTGCACTTCACCTTAGCAACATGCTCGACATCCAGCTGTTCCGCAAAGACATCGACGCCGTGGCGCAACGCCTTGCCACGCGCGGCTATCAACTCGACGTGGCGGCGTTCCAGGCACTTGAGGCCGAACGCAAGCAACTGCAGACCCAGACCGAGGAGCTGCAGGCCCGCCGCAACAGCCTGTCCAAGCAGATCGGCATGCTCAAGGGCAAGGGCGAGGACGCCTCGGCCGTGATGGCCGAAGTGGGCGGCATCGGCGACACGCTCAAGGCCTCGGCCGCGCGGCTGGACGAGATCCAGGCGCACTTGTCGGAACTGATGCTGTCGATCCCCAACCTGCCGCACGAAAGCGTGCCGGTGGGCAACGACGAAACCCAGAACGTCGAGGTGCGTCGCGTGGGCACGCCGCGCCAGTTCGATTTCGAGGTGCGCGACCACGTCGACGTTGGCGAGAAGCTGGGCCTGGACTTCGACACCGCGGTCAAGGTGACCGGTTCGCGCTTCTCGATGCTGCGCGGCGGCATGGCGCGCATGAACCGCGCGCTGGTGCAGCTGATGCTCGACACCCATACGCAGGAACACGGCTACACCGAGATGTACGTGCCGTACATGGTCAACGCCGCCTCGATGCGCGGCACCGGCCAGCTGCCCAAGTTCGAGGAAGACCTGTTCAAGGTGCCGCGCAAGGTGGGCAGCGAGGACGGCGAGCGCATCGAGAACTTCTACCTGATCCCCACCGCCGAGGTGCCGCTGACCAATATCGTGCGCGACGCCATCGTCGCGGGCGAGAAGCTGCCGCTGCGCTTTGTCGCGCATACGCCGTGCTTCCGCTCGGAAGCCGGCTCGTACGGCAAGGACACGCGCGGCATGATCCGCCAGCACCAGTTCGACAAGGTCGAGCTGGTGCACGTGGTGCCGGCCGGGCAATCGTTCGACGCGCTCGAGGAACTGACCGGCCACGCCGAGGCGATCCTGAAGAAGCTGGAGCTGCCGTTCCGCACCATCGTGCTGTGCACCGGCGACATGGGCTTCGGCAGCACCAAGACCTACGACCTGGAAGTGTGGATCCCCGCGCAGAACACCTACCGCGAAATCAGCTCGTGCTCGAACATGGGCGACTTCCAGGCGCGCCGCATGCAGGCGCGCATGCGCACGGGGCAGGGCAAGCCGGAGCTGGTGCACACCCTCAACGGCTCCGGCCTGGCCGTGGGCCGCACGCTGGTGGCAATCCTTGAGAACTACCAGAACGCCGACGGCTCGGTCACGGTGCCGGCCGCGCTGCAGCCGTACATGGGCGGCATCACCCGCCTCGAGCCGGAGCTGTAAAAAACAGCGGCCAGCCTCTTGCATCGGCTGGTCGGGTATGGCTATAATCTTGGTTTCGCCACACGGCAACAAGTTACCGGAGAGGTGGCAGAGTGGTCGAATGTACCTGACTCGAAATCAGGCGTACCGGCGACGGTACCGTGGGTTCGAATCCCACCCTCTCCGCCATAACAAAAAGCTGTCGGAATCGACCACCGGCAGGCAACAACAGTGTAGTAAGACTCAGGCCGACGCCCACGAAAGTGCGCGTCGGTTTTGTTTTTTCCGCGTCCGGTTTTCGCGCGACGGGCATGCGCCGCAGCGCTCACGCCGGTGCCGGCCGCACGGGCGGGTGCACTATCATGGCGATCCGCAACGCAGGATGCCGCACCATGACACAGCCACCCGCCAGCCAACCCGCCGCACCGGTCTTCCACGGCGATCCGGCCGAACTGCCGGCCGACCCCAACCTGATCGCCGGCATGCCGTACCGGCACTACAAGGGGGGCGCCTACACGGCGGTCGGAATCGGCCGCTTCGAGGCCGATCTTGCACCGGTGGTGGTCTATCGTGCGATGCGCGACCCGTCCTTGCTATGGGTGCGCCGCGCCGATGTGTTCACCGAACCGGTGGCCACACCGCAGGGCGAGGTGCCGCGCTTTGCGCCCGACTGGCCCGCCGCGCTGGCGTGCCTGGACTTCCTGCCGCGCCAGGCGGCGCTGGCGGTGCTGGCGCTGCACGACACGCCTTACCGGCACTACCACGACCGCCGCCATATCCTGGAGATGTTCGATGCCGCCCACGCGCGCGGTATTGCGCTGGACCGCGCGCAGGCGCTGGCGGTGCTGTGCCACGACGCGGTCTATGTGGCGGGGTCCGGGTACAATGAAGCGGCATCGGCGGCACTGATCGAAACGGTGGCACCCGCCGAGGAGCGCGCGGTGCTGGACCGTGCCGCGCGGATCGTGCTCGACACGCAGGGTCATCGCCCCAGCATTGCCGGCGCGGAAACCGTGCTCGATCTCGACCTGCTCCGGCTGGCCGCGCCGCCGGACGTGTTCGATGCGTACAGCCTGGACGTGTTCGCCGAGAACCGTGCCTTGCTGGCCGCGCGCACGGGCTTGCAGGGGGAGGCGCTGCAAGCCGAATTCATGCGCCGCCGCGCGGCCTTCCTGCACAAGCTGGCGCAGCGCCCGCAACTTTTTCTGACCGGCGCCTTCGCCGACTGTGAGGCATCGGCCCGCGCCAATATCGCCCGCATCGCCGGCGCGGCGGGGATGGCCGGTGACTAACGTGCCGGCGCCGAAGGACTCGGTGGCGTCGCGCCTTCCGGTGTCTGCGGCAGGCGCGACACCAGCAGCTGGTCGATCTTGTGATGGTCGATGTCCAGCACTTCGAAGCGATAGCCCGCCACGGTGATCGACTCCGATTTCTTCGGGATGCGCTTGAGCGCGTAGATCACCAGCCCGGCGGCGGTGTCGACATAGTCCTCGCCGGGCAGGGTATCGAGTTCCAGCGCCTTCTTCAGGTCCACCAGCGGCGTGAGGCCGTCGACCAGCCAGGAGCTGTCGTCGCGCCGCACGATCTGCTCGTCCTCGCTGGAATAGAGGATGTCGCCCATCAGCGCGCCGACGATATCGTCCAGCGTGACGATGCCCACCACCAGCCCGTACTCGTTCATCACCACGGCAAAATTCTGGTGCATCTCGCGGAAGCGCGTCAGCGACTCGGACAGGGTCAGCGTGTCGGGGATCACCAGCACGTTCTTGTCGTGGTGGCGGGCGATATTGCCGATCGCGGCGGCGCTTTCGTCGGCCAGCAGCAGCTGCAGGATGACCTTGGAATCGATATAGCCCTGCACGTCGTCCAGGTCGTGCCCGCACACCGGGTATTGCGCATGCGGCTGGTTGACCAGCTTGCGGCGCATGCTGTCGGCGGGTTCGTCGAGACTCAGGTAGACCACGTCGTCGCGCGGCGTCATGATCGCGGTAATGCTCTTGAACTCGAGCTCGAACACATTCTCGATCAGGTGGATCTCGTGCTTGTGCAGCACCCCGGCCTCGGCGCCGGCATCGACCATCGCGGCGATGTCTTCGGTGGTGATCTGATCGACCGGCTTGGTCGGCAGCCGCAGCAGCCGCAAGATCGCATCGGCGGCGGCGTTGAAGATCCAGACCAGCGGCTTGAGCACGCGCAGCAGCGTCAGCATCGGGTCGATCACGGCCAGCGCGCATGGCTCAGGGAAGGTCATGGCGATGCGCTTGGGGATCAGGTCGGCAAACTGGATGAACAGCAGCGTCACGATCAGGAACGAGCCGATATTGGCGGCGCGCTGCGCATGGACCACCTGCATATAGGGCGACAGCGTCTCCAGCAGCAGGTCCGACACATGCTTCTCGCCCAGGATACCGGCCAGGATGGCCACGCTGTTGACCCCGATCTGCACGATCGTGAAGAAATTCCCGGGTTCTTCCTTGAGCCTGAGCACGCGCGTGGCGCGGCCGTCGCCGCGCTCCGACAGGACTTGCAGCTTGGTGCGGCGGGCAGCCGTCAGCGCGATCTCGGAGATCGAAAAAAAGGCGCTGACAAGGACGAGGAGGAGCAGGGTCAGGACGAACATGGGCGGTTTTGCTCTGACGGGTTGTGCCCGCAGGCGGTTTGATGATGGTTCACGGCGCGCGCGGCTGTCAATCGGTCACTCGCGGCCTCTGGCTGGCGCGGCGTCAAAGCCGATCGTCGGCGCTTCCAGCCGCTGCGGCAGCGTTGCCGCCAGTGCTTCGGCGGCCAGCGCAAACTGGGTGCGCAGGTCGTCGGCCAGGCTGGAGCCGGCGCGGTGGCTGGCACGCAGCATCTGGATCTCGAACGGCAGCGCCGGCGCCACGTCATGCAGCGCGACGCGCTCCGCGCCGGCGCTGAGCGCGGTGTACTGGTCCAGCAGCGTCATGCCCAGCCCCGCGTCGACCAGCGCCAGCGCCAGCGAGTAGGTCTGCACCTCCAGCGTCGAGCGCGGCTCCAGCGCGTGCCGGGCCAGGGTCTGGCGCACCAGCAGGCCGAGCGAGCTGTTGTCGTCATAGCCGATGAACGGGCGCTCCATCAGCTTCTGCATCGGCACCGCGCGGCGGCGCGCCCCGGCGGGCAGCGGCTGGCTGCGCGGCACTGCCAGCAGCATGCGGCCGCTGGCCACCGGCTCGCTGGAGATGGCCTCGTGGCCGGGCGGCGCAAAGGCGAAGCCCAGGTCGATCTGGTTGGCCAGCAGCGCGCCGACGATCTCGTCGGTATGGTGGGTCAGCACCTGCACCTGCGTGTCCGGGTGGCGCGCGCAGAAGCGCCGCACTGCCGGCACCAGCAGCGGATTGGCCAGGCTCGGGGTGGCGGCCACGCGCAGGCGGCCGGCGCCCTTGTGGCGCAGGCTTTCCGAGACCCGGCGCACGCGTTCGATCTCGCCATATAGCCTTTCGACATCGCCATACAGCGCATTGGCCTCGGGCGTGGCCTGCAGCCGGCCGCGCACCCGTTCGAACAGGCGGAAGCCGAGCGAGGCCTCGGCATGCTGCAGCACGCGCGTGACCACCGGCTGCGACACATGCAGCAGGCGCGCGGCCTCGCTGACGGTGCCGGTCAGCATCACGGCGCGGAAGACCTCGATCTGGCGCAAACGCATGGAATCTCGGGCAAGCGGAGAGGGCGGGGCAGGCATCCATAGCCTGATGACATATTCTGGCACGTATTCGCATTGGGCAAGCCGCCGCCGCTGCACTACTCTCTGCCAGGTCGATGGCAGCAGAGGAATGGCAATGCGGGTGGTGATCGTGGGCGCGGGCGTGGTGGGCATGGCGACGGCGTGGCGCCTGGCCGGGGACGGCCACCAGGTGACGGTGCTGGAGCGCCACCACGGCCCTGGCGAGGAGACCAGCTTCGCCAACGGCGGGCAGCTCAGCTACAGCTATGTGGCGCCGCTGGCGGGCCCGGGGGTGATGTCGAAGGTGCCGGGCTGGCTGCTGCGTCACGATTCGCCGATGCGCTTCCGCCCCGCGGCCGACCCGGCGCAGTGGCGCTGGCTGGCGGCCTTCATGCGCGCCTGCAATGCCGCCGCCAGCGAAGCCACCACGCGCAAGCTGCTGCGCCTGGGGTTCTATTCGCGCGACCTGATGCAGGCCTTTGTTGCACAGCACCAGCATGACGACGGCGGCGCCGGTTTCAGTTTTGCGCGGCGCGGCAAGCTGGTGGTGCACCGCGATGCGGCGGCGTTCGACTCGGCCTGCCGGCTGCTGGACTACCAGGCCAGCCTGGGCTGCGAGCAGCTGGCGCTGGACCGCGACGCCTGCGTGGCACTGGAACCCGCGCTGGCCGGCATTCGCGACGAAGTTGCCGGCGCCATCCATACCCCTAGCGAGGAGGTGGGCGACTGCCACCGCTTCTGCGTATCGCTGGCACGGTTGCTGCAAGACGGGGCGCACGGCGGCGTGTCAATGCGCTTTGGCACTGTCGTGCAAGAACTGGTGCAGCAGGGCGGGCGCGTGACCGGCGTGCGCACGCCGGCTGAGGTCATCCCCGCCGACGTCGTGATCGTTGCCGGCGGCATCGGCAGCGTGCCGCTGCTGCGCCCGCTGGGCGTGCGGCCGATGCTGTGGCCGCTCAAGGGTTACAGCATCACGGTGCCGCTGGCCAGCGGCGCGCGTGCGCCGCATATCAGCGTGACCGATTTTGCCAACAAGATCGTCTATGCGCGCATCGGCAATACACTGCGGGTGGCGGGCATGGCCGACCTGGTGCGCGGCGGCACCCGCATCGATCCGGAGCGGGTCGGCACGCTGCTGGCGCAGACGCGCGCGCTGTTCGAGGGCATCGTGCCGGACCTGCCGCCGGCGCAGCTTCAGCCGTGGGCCGGCTTGCGCCCGGCCACGCCGGACGGCCTGCCGCTGGTAGGGCCGTCGCGGGTGTCGGGGCTATGGCTGAACCTGGGCCACGGCGCACTAGGCTTTACGCTGGCGATGGGCAGCGCTGGCCTGCTGGCCGACCGGCTGGCGGGGCGCCGTCCGGCCATCGACGCCGGGGATTTTGATGCCGCGCGCGCATAGCGCCGCAGGCAGGCATTGGTTCATGCAGTACCCGTGAGTCCGCAGTACATCAAGCCACAACGAAACATGCCTCAATGACCAAGCCCCACTACCAGGAGCGCCACTTGAAAACACTGCAACCCCACCGATCCGCCACCCGCCGCGCGCTTGCGGCTGCCACGCTGCTGCTGGCCGCAGGCGCCGCCCATGCCGCCGATGGCGACACGCTGAAGAAGATCAAGGACAGCGGCGTGATCTCGCTTGGCTATCGCGAATCGTCGATCCCGTTCTCGTACACCGACGGCAAGGAGGTCATGGGCTATTCGCATGAGATCCTGCTGCAGATCGTCGACAAGGTGAAGAGCGAGCTGAAGCTGCCCAACCTGCAGGTGCGCCTGACGCCGATCACCTCGCAGAACCGCATCCCGCTGGTGCAGAACGGCACCATCGACATCGAATGCGGCAGCACCACCAACAACCTGGAGCGCCAGAAGCAGGTGGCGTTTTCCAACAGCCTGTTTGTCTACGGCATCAAGATGCTGACCAAGAAGGATTCGGGCGTGAAGGAGTTCACCGACCTGAAGGACCGCAACGTGGTCACCACCGCCGGCACCACCGGCGAGCGCCTGCTGGTCAAGATGAACGGCGAGAAGGCCATGAACATGAACCTGATCAGCACCAAGGACCACGGCCAGTCCTTCCTGATCCTGGAAACCGGCCGCGCCGCGGCCTTCGTCATGGATGAGCCCCTGCTGTACGGCGAGCGCACCAAGGCCAAGAGCGCGGGTGACTGGGTGGTGGTCGGCGCGCCGCTGCAGACCGAGAACTACGCCTGCATGTTCCGCAAGGACGATCCCTCGTTCAAGAAGCTGGCCGACGGCGTGATTGCCGACCTGCAGACCAGCGGACGTGCCGAGAAGCTCTACAACAAATGGTTCATGTCGCCGATCCCGCCGCGCGGCATCAACATGAACTACCCGCTGTCGGCCGACATGAAGGCGCTGTTCGCGGCGCCCAACGACAAGGCCTACCAGTAAGCGGCGGCGCGATGCCGCCGGGCCTGGCACCAGTCCCGGCGGTTATTTAGCCATAATGAATCGATATTTAGCGTTCGATAGTGTTTGCGGTAGTGTGGAGCCCGATATAGGCTCATAGCAGCACAACGGCGCGGCGGCCCTTCACAAGAGGCCGCCCGGCGCAGTCTGCCCCGACACTGCCTATCCGCATCCACTGGAGAACATATGCGATCGATTCGTACTGGCTGGCTCAAATCCCTGCTGGCCGCTTCCCTGATGGCAGGCGCCGGCCTGGCGGCCAGCGCGGCCCACGCCGCCGACCTGCTCGACACCGTCAAGCAGGCCGGCGTGCTGAAGATCGGCCTGGAAGGGACGTATCCCCCGTTCGGCTTCCGCGGCGCGAAGAACGAGCTGGAGGGGTTTGACGTGGACGTGGCGCGCGCGGTGGCGGGCAAGCTGGGCGTCAAGCCGGAGTTTGTCACCACCGAATGGAGCGGCATCATCGCCGGCCTGCAGGCGGGCAAGTTCGACGTGATCGTCAACCAGGTCAACGTCACGCCTCAGCGCCAGCAAGTGCTGGACTTCTCCACGCCCTACGTCTACTCGGATGCGCAGCTGATCCAGCGCAAGGACGACAACCGCCAGTTCAAGTCGCTGGAAGACCTGAAGGGCCACAAGCTCGGCGTCAGCCTGGGCAGCAATTTCAACGACCTGGCCAAGTCCGTGCCGGGCATCGACGTCAAGACCTATCCCGGCGCGCCCGAGTACCTGCGCGACCTGGCGGCGCAGCGCGTCGACGCCGCGCTGAACGACCGGCTGATGGTCGCCTACCTGGTCAAGACCGCCAACCTGCCGCTGCGGCAGGGCGCAATCGTGGCGGGTGCCACCACGCAGGTGGCCATCCCATTCCGCAAGGACAACCCCAAGTTCGCGCAGGCCATCAACCACGCGCTGGATGACCTGGGCAAGGACGGCACGCTTGGCAAGCTCTCGGTGAAGTGGTTCGGGGCCGACGTGACCAGGCCCGCCGGCAAGCCAATCAAGTAAGCCAATCAAGCAAGCCGGCCAGCAAGCCGGGCGGTATCATGTCGCGGCGCGGCGGCCTGCATGGCTGCCGCGCCGCTTCTTTATCCTTCTTCTGCCGCCGCCACGCCCATGTCCGCTCTCCAGCTCGTCACCGATTCCCTGCCAGTGCTGCTGCAGGGCACGCTGCTGACCATCAAGTTCGCGCTGTGGTCGATGTTGTTCGGGTTGATGCTGGGGACGGTGGTGGCGCTGATGGGCATCAGCCACAGCCGGCCGCTCAAAGCGGTGGCGCGCGCCTATGTCAGCATCATGCGCGGCACGCCGCTGCTGGTGCAGATCTTCGTGGTCTACTACGGGCTGCCGGGCATCGGCATTGCGCTGGAGCCCACGCCCGCGGGCGTGCTGACGCTGAGCCTGAACGTCGGCGCCTACCTGTCAGAGAGCATGCGCGGGGCCATCCTGGGTGTGTCGCGCGGTCAATGGCTGGCGGCCTACAGCCTGGGCCTGACGCCGGTGCAGGCGCTGCGCTACGTGGTCGGCCCGCAAGCGCTGCGGCTGGCGGTGCCGAGCCTGTCCAACAGCCTGATCAGCCTGATCAAGGACACCTCGCTGGTGTCGGTCATCACCGTGACCGAGCTGCTGCGCACGGCGCAGGAGGTGATCGCGGCCACCTACCAGCCCTTGCCGCTGTACCTGGCGGTGGCGGCGATCTACTGGGTGCTGAGCACGGGGTTGTCAGGGCTGCAGCATGTGCTGGAGCGCAGGTTGTCGCTGCCCGGGAGGCATTGAGCGCCGCGCCAAAGAAAAAAGGCCAACTCCATGGAGTTGGCCTTTTTTTCATCGCCGGGCCGCTCAGCCCTGCGCGATGCGCCCGGCGATATGCCCCAGGGCTTCTTCCACCTGGTCCACCAGGATCAGGCACAGGTCGCCCGGCTGCAGGTGCGACAGCGCGGTATCGATGGCGACGAACTCGCCACGGATCTCCTCGACCTGGTGCGCGCGTTGCGCGCCCTGCAGGCCTTCGCGCAGCAGCGCCAGCACCTCGCCGTCAGCGCGGCCGCGCTGGCACTGGTCCTGGTACAGCACGACTTCATCGAACACGCCGCCCAGGATCTGGGTCTGGCGGCGGATGTCTTCGTCGCGGCGGTCGCCGGCGCCGCTGATCACCACCACGCGCCGCCTGGCGGGAATGGTCTCGACCGCGTTGCACAGCGCCAGGATCGCATCCGGGTTGTGGCCGTAGTCGGCGATCAGCGTCGCACCGCGGTAGTCGAACACATTGAAGCGTCCGGGCGCGGTCTGCGCGTCGTTGACGAAGGTGGCCAGGCCGCGGCGGATGGTCGGCCAGTCGATGCCCAGCGCCCATGCGGCGGCGATCGACGACATCGCGTTATCCACCTGGAAGCCGATGGTGCCGTTGCGCGTCAGCGGGATTTCGGCCAGCGCGATGCGCACTTCGGTATCGCCTTCGGATACGACGATGTCGGCGCCGTCGACGAACACCACGCGCTTGCCCTGCGCGCGGTGCGTGGCCATGGCGGGCTGGTTGGGATCGTGCGCGAAGAAGGTGACGCTGCCGGGGCAGGCGTCGGCCATGCGCACCACCATCGGGTCGGCGGCATTGAGCACGGCCATGCCGTGCGGCGCGACGTTCTGCACGATCACGCTCTTGAGCACCGCCAGGTCTTCCACCGAGTTGATGAACGACAGGCCCAGGTGGTCGCCTTCGCCCACGTTGGTCACCACCGCCACGTCGCAGCGGTCGAAGGCCAGGCCTTCGCGCAGCAGGCCGCCGCGCGCGGTTTCAAACACGGCGGCGTCCACGTCCGGATGCAGCAGCACGTTGCGCGCGCTGCGCGGGCCGCTGCAGTCGCCGGTGTCGATGCGCTCGCCCTGGATATACACGCCGTCGGTGCCGGTCATGCCCATGCGCAGGCCGCTGGTGGCCATGATATGGGTGATCAGCCGGACCGTGGTGGTCTTGCCGTTGGTGCCGGACACGGCCACCAACGGGATCCGGCCATCGTCGCCATCGGAGAACATGGTCGAGACAATGGCCTCGCCGACCGCGCGGCCCTTGCCGTAGGACGGCTGCAGGTGCATGCGCAGGCCCGGTGCGGCATTGACTTCGACGATGCCGCCGGCCTGTTCCTCGAACGGCTTGAGCATGGTCTCGCACACGGCGTCGACGCCGGCGATGTCCAGGCCCACCATCTGGGCTGCCGCCACGGCGCGCGCGGCGATGTCTGGGTGGACGTCGTCGGTCACGTCGGTGGCGCTGCCGCCGGTCGACAGGTTGGCGTTGTTGCGCAACACCACGCGCGTGCCGTTGGCCGGCACGGAATCGGCGGTCAGGTGCTGCTTGGCCAGCGTGGCCAGCGCGATATCGTCAAAACGGATCTTGGTCAGCGAGGTCGCATGGCCTTCGCCGCGGCGCGGGTCGCGGTTCACTTCCTCGACCAGCTGGCGCACGGTATGCACGCCGTCGCCGATGACCTGCGGCGGATCGCGGCGCGCGGCCGCCACCAGCTGCTTGCCCACCACCAGCAGGCGGAAGTCATGGCCCGGGATATAGCGCTCGACGATCACGTCCGAGCTGATGTCCGAGGCGACCTCATAGGCCGTCATCACTTCCTCGCGGGTGCGGATGCGCACCGCCACGCCCTTGCCCTGGTTGCCGTCGCGCGGCTTGACCACCACCGGCGCGTCGATTTCCTGCGCGGCGGCCCAGGCTTGTTCGGCGCTGCGCACCGAGCGCCCCAGCGGCACCGGCACGCCGGCGGCGTGCAGCAGGGTCTTGGTCAGTTCCTTGTCCTGCGCGATCGATTCGGCCACGGCGCTGGTGCGGTCGGTCTCGGCGGCCTGGATGCGGCGCTGCTTGCTGCCCCAGCCGAACTGGACCATCGAGCCCTGCGTCAGGCGCCGGTAGGGGATGCCGCGCGCCACGGCGGCGTAGACGATGGAGCCGGTGCTTGGCCCCAGACGCACGTCCTCGTCCAGCTCGCGCAGGCGGTGCAGCGCGTCGGCCAGGTCGAACGGGGTATCGTGGCGGGCGGCGTTGCACAGGGCCTCGGCCAGCTCGAACGCGAGCCGTCCGACTTCTTCCTCGCTGTATTGCACGATCACCTGGTAGGTGCCGGGCTCGACCGTCTGCGCGGTGCGGCTGAAGGTCACCGGGCAGCCGGCGGCGGCCTGCAGGCGCAGGGCCGTCACTTCCAGCACGTGGGCCAGCGACAGCTCGCCCGATTCCTCGTCCGGGCGCAGCGGCCCGATCTCGGGGAAGCGGGCGCGCAGCCGGTCTTCAACGCCGGGCAGGGCCGACAGCATGTTGGCGGTGTCCTGGCAGGCCACGATCGCCTCGATGGCGGTGTGGCGGCACCACAGGTTCGGGCCCCGCAGGGCCCGGATACGGGAGACTTCCATAGAACGGTTTCCGTGTCTTCTATGCGCGGTTGAGCTTGGGGCCGCGTCAGGCGCGGCGCGCGGGCTGGCCCATCCAGTGGTGCACCAGGTCGACGGTGGCGCCGGTGGCGGCCTCGTCGCACTGCAGTACCAGCAGGTCGCCCGGCACCAGCTGGCTCAGGGCGGTTTCAATGGCGCTGGCACGCGTGCCTTCGTCGATGATCTTGGTCACGCGCCGGCCTTCGTACAGGCCCTGCTTGAGCAGCGCGCGCGCCTCGGCATCGGGCAGGGCGCGCCTGACGCTGCGGTCTTCGCACAGGAAAACGCGGTCGAAATGCTGGCCCAGCACCTTGCCCTGGCGCACCAGGTCTTCGTCGCGGCGCTGCACGCCGGCGCCGTAGACCACCATGCGGCGCTCGGACGGGAAGCGCTCCAGCGCGGCAGCCAGCGCTTCCAGCGCGGGGGCGTTGTGGGCGTCGTCGATCACCACGGTGGCGCCGTTGCGCTCGAACAGCGTAAAGCGGCCGGGCACGTCGACCTGGCCGACATCGAAGGTCACCACGCCGGCGCGGATCAGGTCGTTGGAGATGCCCAGTGCGCAGCCCGCGGCCACCGCCGCCAGCACGTTCTCGACCTGGAACGCGACACGGCCGGCATAGGTCAGCGGCACCGCGGCCACGTCCACCAGCGCGGTCTCGCTGTTGCCAGTGGCCAGCACGATCTTGCCTTCGCGCACATACACCGCGCGCTTGCCGGCGGCGCGGTGCGAAACGATCGCGGGCAGGTCCGGCGTCAGGCCGAAGAAGATCACGTCGCCGTCGCACAGCCCGGCCATCTCCACCAGGCGTTCGTCGCGCGCGTTGAGCACGGCCGCGCCGTTCTCCAGCACCACGTCGACCTGCGTGCGCAGAACGTTGTACATGCGGTCCTCATCCTCGACGTAGTAGTCGCCGAGGTGGTCGGGCTGGTCGAAATTGGTGACCACGCCGACCTGGCAGCGGTCATAGACCAGGCCTTCGGAGAGGATGCTGCCGCTGTCGTGCTCGAACACGGCGGCCTCGACCGCGCGGTTCATCAGGATGCGGTGGCCCGCTTCCCAGTTGGCGCGGTCGCCGCTTTCCACCTGGCGGCGGTCCAGGTACAGCCCGTCGCTGCAGGCCAGGCCGGTATGCTTGCCCGACAGCTGCAGCAGGCGCGCCACCAGGCGCGCCACCACGGTCTTGCCGTTGGTGCCGGTCACGCCCACCACCGGGATGCGGCCGTGGTCGTCGTTGGACTCGGGGAACAGGTGGTTGACGATGGCGCGGCCCACCGGGCGCGGCGTGCCTTCGGCCGGCTTGAGATGCATCAGCAGGCCGGGGCCGGCATTGACTTCGACGATGGCGCCGCGCTGCCCGGCGAGCGGGCGCGAGATGTCTTCGGCCACCAGGTCCACGCCGGCGACATCCAGCCCGACCACGCGCGCGGCCAGCGCCGCATGCGCGGCGACGCTCGGGTGCACACGGTCGGTGACGTCGAAGGCGACGTTGCCGTTGCGCTGGATCAGCACGGTGCGGCCTTCCGGCGGCACCGAGTTGCCGTCCATGCCCTGGCGCTTCAGTTCCAGCCGCGCGGCCGAATCCAGCCGCACGCAGTTCAGCGGGTGGTCCTCGGTGCTGCCGCGGCGCGGATCGGAATTGATCTGCAGCTCGATCAGCGCATCGATGGTGGACTTGCCGTCGCCGACCACGCTGGCGGTCTCGCCCATGGCAGCGGCCACCAGGCGGCCGCCCACCACCAGCAGGCGGTGTTCGTTGCCGGGGATGAAGCGCTCGACGATGACGCCGTTGCCTTCATCGATGGCCACGCCGTAGGCGGTCTCGACTTCCTCGCGGGTCATCAGGTTGGTGAACACGCCGCGGCCATGGTTGCCGTCATAGGGCTTGACCACCACCGGCACGCCGATGTCCTCGGCGGCGTCCCAGGCGTCCTCGGGCGACTCGACCATGCGGCCTTCCGGCACCGGCACGCCGCAGGACTCCAGCAGGCTCTTGGTCAGGTCCTTGTCGCGCGAGATGCTTTCGCCGATGGCGCTGGTGCGGTCGGTCTCGGCAGTCCAGATGCGGCGCTGGCGCGCGCCGTAGCCCAGTTGCACCAGGTTGCCGTCCGACAGGCGGATGGCGGGGATGTTGCGGTCGTCCGCGGCATCGACGATGCAGGCGGTGCTGGGGCCCAGGCAATGCTCGTCGACCAGGCTGCGCAGGTGGTCCACGGTGGCGGGGACGTCGTAGGGACGGTCCTCGATCGCGGCCATGACCAGGTCGCGGGCGGCGAACAGGGCGGCGCGGGTGACTTGCTCGTGCCAGGCGCGCACGATCACCTTGTAGACGCCGCGCACCGGGGTCTCGCGCGCCTTGCCGAAGCCGCCGGGCATGCCGGCCAGGTTCTGCAGCTCAAGCGTCACGTGTTCCAGGATATGGCCCGGCCAGGTGCCTTCCTTCAGGCGCTGCAGGAAGCCGCCGCGCTCGCCGATGCTGCAGCGATGCTCGATCAGCGACGGCAGCCAGGCCGACAGGCGCTCGTAAAACCCCGGAATCGTGTTGGAGGGAAAGTCCTCCAGTTCCCCGATATCAACCCATGCCTCCAGGACGGGCCGATATGTCCACATATTCGGGCCGCGCAGCGACATGACATCGAAAATCTCAATGTCCTTCTTTTTCATTGATTTAGCTTGAGGCAGTGGGCGGAACCGCCCGAGAAATAGAAGCCTAACCTTTCAGTAACGTTACAACACAGAGCGGGTTGACTTTCTTGGTGTAAAAGTGGTTGTGCAGTGCATCAGGAGTACCCGCGCGTTCGTCGTTATGTATACTGCGGGCGAATTCGCGGGCCGCCAGCGCGTGCCCGGCCTAAATTGTTTCAAGTTATGTCCGTACCCCCTGGACGCACGCCGCGCCATCCATGACCCAGCCCTCCCTGCCTGTCCCTACCGCCCCTGCTGCCGACGAACCCTGGCGGGCTGAATCCGGATCGTGGCTCCGACCTGGCGAGACCGTCCTGGCCGGACTGGCCCTGGACCTCGACGCGAAGCTGCATTTTACCCAAGGGTGGCTGGTTGTGACGGGCCAGCGCATCGTTGCCCGGGCTCCCGGTGAAAAAAGTGTGCGGGAATGGAACATCGGGCCCACGCTGCGCCTGTCGCATACCGACCACGCGGGGGTGGGCACGCTTGAACTGAGCGGGCCCGCGGGCCGGCTGGCCAGCTGGAGATACACGCTTGGTTACAATCCGGCCGCCTTGCGGCTGGCTGACCAGTTCGAAGCGCAGCGAGACGCGGCCGTTTCCCGCCCGGCCGGCGAGGCCGGCGAGATCCTGTGCCCCACCTGCAAGGCGCCGCTGCCGCCGGACGAAGAGCAGTGCCCTCAATGCAGCCGCGAGCTGGAAACCCCGCCGTCGACCTGGGCGCTGCTGCGCCTGTGGCGCTTTGCCCGCCCATACCAGTGGCAACTGCTGGCGGGCTTCCTGCTGACGCTGCTGTCCACCGCCGCCACGCTGGTGCCGCCGTACCTGACCATGCCGCTGATGGACAAGGTGCTGATCCCGTTCCAGAACGGCGTGCCGATCGACTATGGGCTGGTGCGCCTGTACCTGGCGGGATTGCTGGGCGCGGCGCTGGTGGCGTGGTCCCTGGGGTGGGCGCGCACCTATCTGCTGGCACGGGTATCGGAGCGCATCGGCGCCGATTTGCGCATAACCACCTACGAACACCTGCTAAAGCTGTCGCTTGAGTATTTTGGCGGCAAGCGCACCGGCGACCTGATGGCGCGCATCGGCTCGGAAAGCGACCGCATCTGCGTCTTCCTGTCGCTGCACCTGCTGGACTTCGCCACCGATGTGCTGATGATCGTCATGACGGCGGTGATCCTGGTGTCGATCAACCCGTGGCTGGCGCTGGTGACGCTGGTGCCGCTGCCGTTCATCGCCTGGATGATCCACCTGGTGCGCGACCGGCTGCGCCACGGCTTCGAGAAGATCGACCGGATCTGGTCCGAGATCACCAACGTGCTGGCCGACACCATCCCCGGCATCCGCGTGGTCAAGGCCTTTGCCCAGGAAAAGCGCGAAGTGTCGCGCTTCCGCGAGGCCAACAAGCACAACCTGGCGATCAACGACCGCGTCAACGCGGTGTGGTCGCTGTTCACGCCGACCGTGACGCTGCTGACCGAGATCGGCCTGCTGATCGTCTGGGTGTTCGGCATCTGGCAGGTCTCGCACAGCGCCATCACGGTGGGTGTGCTGGTGGCGTTCCTGACCTATATCAGCCGTTTCTATACCCGGCTGGATTCGATGAGCCGGATTGTTTCGGTGACGCAGAAGGCCGCGGCCGGCGCCAAGCGCATCTTCGACATCCTCGACCATGTGTCGAGCGTCCCGGAGCCGGTGCGCCCGGCAAGGCTGGACCAGGTCGAGGGTGCCATCGACATGAGCGACCTGGGCTTCCGCTACGGCAACCGCGCGGTGATCCGCGGCCTGAACCTGTCGATCGCGCCGGGCGAGATGATCGGCCTGGTCGGGCACAGCGGCTCGGGCAAGAGCACGCTGGTCAACCTGATCTGCCGCTTCTACGATGTCTCCGAGGGCGCGATCCGCGTCGACGGCGTCGATATCCGCTCGCTGCCGGTGTCCGAGTACCGCCGCCATATCGGCCTGGTGCTGCAGGAGCCGTTCCTGTTCTTCGGCACAATCGCCGACAACATCGCCTACGGCAAGCCCGACGCCACGCGCGAAGAGATCATCGCCGCCGCGCGCGCCGCGCATGCGCACGAGTTCATCCTGCGGCTGCCGCACGGCTACGACTCGCTGGTCGGTGAGCGCGGCCAGGCGCTGTCGGGCGGCGAGCGCCAGCGCATCTCGATTGCGCGCGCGCTGCTGATCAACCCCCGCATCCTGATCATGGACGAGGCCACGTCGTCGGTCGATACGGCCACCGAGAAGGAAATCCAGAAGGCGCTCGACAACCTGGTGCAGGGCCGCACCACCATTGCCATCGCGCACCGCCTGTCGACGCTGCGCAAGGCCGACCGGCTGGTGGTGATGGACCGCGGCCAGATCGTCGAAGTCGGCAGCCACGACGAACTGCTGCTGCGCGAAGGCGCGTACTACAAGCTGTACCAGGCGCAGGCGCGCAACGTCGATACCGAGGACGGCGACGACGAAGGCGAAGCCATCGAAACGCCGGAGGCCGCCAATGCCTAATGACATTTCCGCCGCGACGCCGACACCCATGTTCACGCTTGACCGCAATCCTTTCGGCCGCCTGGTCCTGATCGCCGAGGACGGCACCGTCCACGAAGGCGTGGTGCCGGTGCGCGCATTCCCGATCTCCGCGCCGCAGGGCGGCATCGGCCTGATGAGCACCGACGGGCATGAAGTTGCCTGGCTTCCGCGGCTGGAGGATGTGCCGCTGGCCGAACGCAGCATGATCGAAGAAGAACTCGCCTCGCGCGAGTTCATGCCGGAGATCCAGCGTATTGTCAGCGTGTCGACCTATGCCACGCCCAGCGTGTGGACGGTGCAGACCGATCGCGGCCAGACCGAGCTGGTGCTGCGCGGCGAAGAGGCGATCCGGCGCCTGGCCGGCAGCACGCTGCTGGTGTCGGACACGCACGGCATCCACTACCTGATCCGCGACCTGATGGCGCTGGACAAGCACAGCCGCAAGATCCTCGACCGCTTCCTCTGAGGCGTCCCTGGCGACGCTGAACCCCGGGCCGCCGCACGGCCGGCCGGGTTCCTGGTCTGGCTTTCTAGTGCAGCATCTCCGACGAGTCGTCCTCGTCGTCCCAGTCGTCATGCATGACCGGCACGTCAGGTGCCATGTCGAACACCATCGAGTGGTAGCGCACGCTGAACCACTCGCGGAACATCGGCAGCGACAGTTCCGCGGGCCACGCCGAGTCGTCGAACCATTCCCCCAGCATGAATTCGAAGAATTCCTGCCAGCGCTTCTCGACCCAGTGCACTGCATTGTCCTGCGTGTCGGCCAGCTCGTCGGGCAGCAGGAACACGCTCTGGTCCTCGCGCACCTGCTCTAGCGTGAGGCCGGCCACCGGCTGGGGATCGACCGCCTGGATCCAGTCCAGGAACGGCTGTTCCGGGACCAGGGCGACCATGGAACGGTTGATGGTGAAGCGGGGATGGTCAGACATGGCGAAAGCCTTCAAGGACTGCAGCCGGGTATTGTAGTCCTTCGCCGCGGCGCATCGCCGCTTTGTGCGCGCGAGGCCATGCCGATGCGCGTATCCATGCCGGGAAGATCACGCCGGCTTGCGCGTATTCAGGAAAACGACAAGCGCATTGTCGGCGGCCGATCGCTATAGTCTGCGACGGGAAGCACGCAACGTATGTCATATGATGAGAAATCGACATGAATCGATACCTGCGTGTCATGAATGGAGGTGACCTCAGCCGGCAAGGCAGGCGCCTTGCGAGGAGACGTCATGGATACGTATGTCGACCTGCAGCGGGCCATACTCAACAACATACCGGACCAGGCCTGGCTGAAGGACGCAAGCTCGCGCTACATCCTGGTCAACGATGCCTTCATGGCGGCATGCGGGCGCAGCGAGGCCGAGATCCTTGGCAGCACACCAGACAAGGTCTGGTCGGCGGAATGGGGGAAGGTCTACCTGGGCACCGACAGGGCCGTGGTGACCAGCGGCATCCGGCGCCGCTACGAAGAGTGCCGCCCCGGCAGGGATGGCAGCCTGCGCTGGTTCGATACCATCAAGATGCCGATTCGCGGGCAGGGCGGCGCGGTCGTCGGCACGGTCGGCATCTCGCGCGATATCACCGACCGCAAGCGCTCCGAGCAGGAGCTGCTGGAATCGCGCGCGCAGCTGCGAGAGTTGTCCGCCTACCTGCAGTCCGTGCGCGAGGCCGAGCGCACCCGGATCTCGCGCGAGCTGCACGATGAGCTGGGACAGTCCCTGACGGCATTGCGCCTCGGTCTCAATGTCATTGAAGCGCAGCAGGGCCCCGATGCGGGCGACGCCTGCCGCAAGCATCTGCAGAGGCTCAAGCAGATCGCGGATTCGACCGTGGACGCGGTGCAGCGCATCGCGGCGGACCTGCGCCCGCCGCTGCTGGACGAGCTGGGGCTGACCGCCGCAATCGAGTGGCTGGCCGAGTCCTTTTCGGAGCGCGGCGGCATCGCCTGCGAGCTGGCGCTGCAGCCCGTCGGCGATATCGGCGCGGAGGTCAGCACCGCGGTCTTTCGCATCGCGCAGGAAGCGCTGACCAATGCCTGCCGCCATGGCCGCGCCGATCGCGTGCGGGTCGAACTGAGCGAGACCGGCGGGGCCGTGCGGCTGGTGGTGGCCGACAACGGCCGCGGCATCGATGCGTCCCGGACCGGGCATCGCCGCAGCCTGGGTTTGCTGGGCATGCGCGAGCGCGCGCTGATGCTGGGCGGCAAGCTGGCCGTAACCGGCGAGGCGGGCGGCGGTACCCGGGTCGAGGCGCAGATCCCCAATGCCGGCGCTGCCGGCAAGGAAGAAGCACGATGATCCGCCTGATGCTTGCCGACGACCACACCATCATCCGCGACGGCCTGAAGACGATTTTCTCCACCGTGCCCGACATGCAGGTGGTGGCCGAAGCCGCCGACGGCTGCGAAGTGCTGGCGCTGCTGCGCAGGCAGAGGCCGGACGTGCTGTTGCTGGACATGTCGATGCCGGGGCGCAGCGGCATCCTGCTGATCCAGCAGATCCGCGCCAGCCATCCGGCGCTGCCAATCCTGGTGCTGAGCATGTACCGCGAGTCGCAGTATGCGGTGCAGGCCATCCGCGCGGGAGCCGCAGGGTACCTGACCAAGAATGTCGAGTCCGACCAGCTGCTCGGTGCCATCCGCAAGGTGGCGCGCGGCGGCACCGCGGTCTCGCCGGCGATTGCCGACAAGCTGGTCAGCCAGGCGCGGCAGCCGGATGCGATGTTGCCGCACGCGCGGCTGACGGCGCGCGAGCTGCAGGTGTTCCAGATGCTGGCCGAGGGGCTGGGCATCAACGAGATTGCGGCGGCGCTGTCGCTCAGCGCCAAGACGGTGAGCACCCACAAGGCCAACATCCTCGGCAAGATGGATATCGCTTCGACCGCCGGGCTGGTGCACTACGCCATCCGCCACGGCTTGCTCGCCGAAGCCGGGGGCGCCGCTTAGCCAGCTGCGGTTCTGCTGCGGTGCGTCTAGGAAATTCCTTAGGTCGAATTCAGCCGATCCTGATGCAGTGATGCCGCCCTGGCACCTACGCTTCAGACAGCGAAGCCCTGACTTCGCCCGGACAACTAGACCTGAGGAGACAAGCCATGCAGCTGGATCTGCTGATCCGGGACGCCTGCGTTCGCGACGACGCGCCCCTGACCGATATCGCCATCCGCGACGGCCGCATCGCCGCCATCGAGCCCGGCATCGGCGAGCCGTCGCATGAAGTGATCGAGGCCGGCGGCCGAGCGGTCATCCCCGGGCTGGTCGAAGCCCACCTGCACCTGGACAAGGCCCTGCTGCACCGCCGCCTGCCGGCGCGCTTCGGCACGCTGGACGAGGCCATCCGCGTCACCGGCATCCTGAAAAGCAAGCAGCAGCGCCACGATGTGCTGGAGCGCTCGCGCCAGGTGCTGGACATGGCGGTCAGGAACGGCACCGTGGCGATCCGCGCGCATCCCGATGTCGACCTGATCCAGGGGCTGATCGGGGTGGAGACGCTGCTTGAGCTGAAGGCGGAGTACCAGGACCTGCTCGACCTGCAGATCGTGGCCTTCCCGCAAGAGGGCATCCTGAAGTCCCAGGGCACGCGCGAGCTGATGACAGCGGCCATGGACATGGGCGCCGACGTGGTCGGCGGCTGCCCGTACAACGAGCTGACCTGGGCCGACACCATGCGCCATATCGACATGGTGTTCGAGCTGGCGCAACGCTATGACGCGCCGGTCGACATGCATGCCGACTTTGCCGACGATACCGGCGACCAGCGTTTCGCCGCAGTGTCGTACATCGCGCAGAAGACCATCGAGGCCGGCTACCAGGGGCGCGTGTCGCTGGGCCATGTCACCAGCCTGGGCGCGCTCGACGCGGCGCAGCTGCAGCCGCTGATCGAGCAGATCCGCGAGGCCGGCATCAGCATCGTCACGCTGCCCGCCACCGATCTCTACCTGGGCGGGCGCAAGGACACCCAGAACCAGCGCCGCGGGCTCACGCCGGTGAAGGCGCTGCACAGTGGCGGCGTCAACGTGGCGTACTCCTCGAACAACATCCGCAATGCCTTCACGCCATTCGGCAAGGCCGACATGCTGCAGATCGGCAACATGCTGGCGCACGTGGCCCAGTTCGGCGTGCCCGAGCACCAGCTCGCGGTGCTCGACATGGGCACGCACAACGCCGCGCGCGCGATCGGGCTGCACGACACCTATGGCCTGAAGGTCGGGCGGCAGGCCGACCTGGTCGTCCTCGATACCTTCCAGGTGGCCGATGCGCTGATCGACATCCCGGCGCGGCTGTGGGTGGTCAAGCGCGGCAGGATCACCGTCGTTACGCAGCACCGCTGCGACATTCACCGGCACCAATGCTGCCCGCACTGAAGCAACCCCAGTCCCCTGTCCCCGTCCATCAAGGAGTCGATCATGAGAAAGCTACCCGCCGAAGTCGTGGCCTCGCTGCTTGCCATCACTACCGTTCCCATCGCCGCGCATGCCTCGCACCTGCCGCCCTGGGCAATATTTATCAGCTGGGCCGCGACCTTTGCCATGGGCGGACCCACGCCGGAGAACCTGAAAAAAATCTGGCCGACGCTGCCGGTGGGCTCGCTCTTTGCCTTTTTGATCGTGCTTTGCTTCCGGCAGGCGGCCGTGCAGTTCTCTGGACCGGCGCTGATCGCGGCGGAGATGGTGATCCTGTTCACGCTTAATGCCTCGATGATGTATCTCGCGCGCGTGTTCGTCACGCTGCGCTTCATCCCGGGCATGTTCTTTGGCTTTGCCTCTTACTTTGCGACGCTGTTCGGCGGTTTCGGTCCGGTGCCGGGCGATCCCGTTGCCGCGCTCGGCGCGGTGATCGCCATGAATGCGCTCGGACCGGCTTATGCCTGGATCAAGCATCACTACGCCGCGCCGGACTCCGTTGCCGAGCGTCCGTGGCAGGGCTGGAAGAGCGAGGCCTGAACCGGCGCGTTCCGCCGGGGTTGCGCGCAAAGCGCGGCATGACCCGGCGCCATCATCGAATCGACATAGCGGTGGCCGGCGCGCAGTGCATCCCAGCGTTGGCCGCCAGGCATCCGGGGGAAATGGGTATGGAATATCTGGGCGAGGTGGATTCTAGCGGTACCGGTACGTCGCGCCGGGCCTTTCTGGCCGGCTCGGCCGCACTGGCCGGCAGCACGGTATTGCCTGCCGTCGGGCAGGAGCCGGCGCAATCCGGGCGCGCCGCGCTGGCGCATTCGTCCGCGGGCATGGTCACCAGCCCGCATGGACTGGCCAGCCAGGCAGGGCTGGAGGTATTGAAGGCCGGGGGCAACGCCATCGAAGCCGCGATTGCCATCGGCGCGGTGCTGAGCGTGACGTATCCCCACTTTACCGGGCTGGGGGGCGACGCCTTCCTGGTGGTCAGCGACCGCGGCGGCAATGTGCGCACCTTCTCCGGCATCGGCCAGGCCGCGGCCGAGACCTCGGGCTACGCCGGCACCATTCCGCTGCGGGGGCCTGCAGCGGCGCTCACCGCGGCGGCCACGGTTGCGATCTGGGACCGCGCCTTTGCCTTCAGCCGCGACCAGTGGGGCGGCACGCAATCGTGGTCCGCGTTGCTGGCGCGGGCCACCGAGTATGCCGCCAACGGCTTCCCCGTCACGCCGTCGCAGTGCTTCTGGCAGGAGTTCCGCTCGGCGGACCTGTCAGGCTGGGATGGCTTCGGCCGGGTCTTCATGCCTGATGGCCGCATGCCCAGGCCCGGCGAAATGTTCCGGCAGCCCGAACTTGCCCGCACGCTGGACCGCGTCGCGACACAGGGCGGGCGCGAATTCTATGAGGGCGACCTGGCCGGGCGCCTTGCCGCCGGTCTGGCCAAGGCCGGCTCGCCATTGCGCCAACGAGACCTGGCGCGATGCCAGGCGCGCGAGGAGGTGCCGCTGCGCGTCGCCTACCGCGACGGCGAACTGCTCGGCCTGCGACCGCCGACGCAGGGCGTGACCACGCTGGAAATCATGGGCATCCTCAATCGCTTCGACCTGTCGGGCATCCCCGAGGGCAGCGCGGACTACTACCACCTGCTGGTCGAGGCGGTGAAGCTGGCATTCCTGGACCGCAACCGCTACGTCGCCGACCCCGACTTTGTCGACGTGCCGGTGGACCGGCTGTTGTCTCAGTCCAACCTCGATGCCCACGCGCGCCGTATCCGCATGGACCGCGCCATGGCGTGGCCGCATGTGTTCACGCCCGGCGACACGGTCTACATTGGCGCCGCCGACCACGAGGGCCGCTGCGTGAGCATGTTGCAGACGGTCTATTTCGACTGGGGCAGCGGCCTGGTCGTTGGCGACACCGGCGTGCTCTGGCACAACCGCGGCGCATCGTTCAGCCTGGATCCCGAGAGCCCCAACGTGCTGCAGGGCGGCAAGCGGCCGTTCCATACGCTCAACCCCGGCATCTACCTGAAGCAGGGCAGGCCGCACCTGCTGTACGGCACGCAGGGCGCCGACGGCCAGCCGCAGACGCTGGCCGCGGTGCTGACAAGGATGATCGACTACGGCATGGATCCGCTGACGGCGCTGCGCCGGCCGCGCTTCCTGCTCGGCAAGACCTTCTCGGACAGCCGCGACAGCCTCAAGCTGGAGCAGGATGCGGGCCTGCCGGTGTTCAGCGAGCTTGCAGCGCGCGGCCATCAGCTAAGCCCGATCCCTGCGCAAAGCCAGCTGGCCGGCCATCCGGGCGCGATCCGGATCGATGCCGGCGGGCAACTCACCGGTGCGCACGATCCGCGCAGTGACGGCAGGGCGCTGGGAGTCTAGGCCGCCCGGCGGCGCACCGCGCGCGGCTTGCTCACCGGCGCCGTCAGTGCCGCGGTGCAGTAGTCGACCAGGTCCGCCACGGGCGGCTTGCCGCCCTGGAGTTGCGCTTGCTGGCACCACTGCGCGAGCGAATAGATCACGCTCTGGTGGAACCACAACATGCGCTGGCCCAGGATCTTGCGCGGCAGTTCAGGCAACGCTGCCGCGATCAGCCGCCTCACGCGCAGCACGCCGGTCTTGGCCTCGGGATCGATCAGTTCGGCATTGAGCAGGCGCGGGCTGAAGGTGGCCTGCGCCAGCACCTGCACATAGCGCGCGCCCCACGGGGTGCTGGTGATGGTGTCGGCCAGCGCGCTCACTGATGCCTCAACCACGGCGCGCACGTCGGTGTCCTGGCCGGCGGCCCGCAGTTCGTCCAGGTAGCGGTTGCGCAGCGTGTTGACGTGGGCGAGCCGGAAGTTGAGCAGCTGGCTGACCAGGGCCTCGCGCGAGCCGAAGTGGTAGTGCAGCGCCGAACGGTTGCGCTGGCCCGCTTCCACCACGATCTGGCGCAGGGGCACCAGCTCGACGCCGTTTTCCGCGAACAGGCGCTCGGCGATCTCCAGCAGGCGGCGCGCGGTCTCGTTTTCCAGCGGGCTCGGCGGTGCGTCTGCGTCGGCGGGCGGGGTTTCGTGGGAACGGTTGCGTACCCGGCTCATAGGCTGGCGCTCAAAGGGTTCAGGGGCGGCCATGGCGGCTGGCAGTGCCGGCGATTATCCGCGCAAGGCCGGGTGGCGATCAAGCCGCTGCATCGGTGCCGCGCAGGCGCCGCAGCGAGCGCGCGGGATGCTGGCCCAGCAGCCCGGCGACTGCGCCCACCAGCATCACCGCGCCACACACCGAGAAGCCCAGTTCAAAGCCATGCGCGCTGCCATGCGCCTGCGCCTGTACCAGGCGTCCCATCACCACCGGGGCGATCGCGCCGGCGCTGGTCGCTACCGCCGTGCTCAATGCGATGACGGCGCTGCGCTGGCTGTCGGGAACGATCTCGGCAAGGATCGCCGGTCCCAGCGCAAACGCCACCGGCGGCAGCGTTGCCGCCAGCGCCAGCATCAGGACCTTGCCGCCCGGGGGCAACTGCAGTAGCGGCAGGCACAGGAACAGCAGGCCGCCAAGCCCGATGCAGACGCAGCCGAACACCACGCGCGCCAGGCGCGAGGTGGCGCCCCGGCGCAGCATGCGCTGCGAGCACCAGCTGAGCCCCAGGCTGACCGGCACGCCGAACGCGACGACAAAGGCAAACATCCGCCCGGCCTGCACGGGGTCATAGCCCAGCCCCTGTTCCAGGTAGGAGGGCAGCCAGGTCAGCACCAGCGCCAGGCCCCAGTAGGCGGAAAAGCCGGCCAGGAATCCCGTCAGCACGGTGGCGTCGGTAAGCAGTCTGCGGTATGGGATGTGCACCGGCGCCGCGTCGCCAGGGGCGGCGTGGGTGCGCAGGTTGCCTTCGCGGCCAAAGCGCAGCCAGCCCAGCGCCCACAGCACCGAGATCGCGGGCAGCACGATGAAATTCATGCGCCAGCTCCAGTGCTGCGTGATGAACGGCACGCCCAGCCCGGCCAGCAGCAAGCCGATCACCGCGCCCTGGTTGATCAGCGTCACCGGCAGGTTGCGCTTCTCGTGCGGGAACCACTTGTAGAGCGCGTGTACCGATACCGGGAAGGCCGGCCCCTCGCCCGCGCCCAGAATCACGCGCGACACCAGCAGTGCCGCCGCGGTGCCGGCCAGCGCCACCGGAAACTGCACCAGCGACCACAGTACCGCCATGCCAAGCAGCAGCCAGCGCGCCGGCACGCGGTTGCCGGCAAAGCCGACCACGGCCGCCGACAGCGAGAACAGCCAGAAGAAGCTGCCGGCGATCAGGCCGAACTGCGTGGGGCTGAGGTGAAGCTCTCGCATCAGCGGCACGGCCACCATGCCGAGCACCACCTTGTCGAGAAAGTTGATTGCCGAGAGCACCGTGAGCCAGATCGCGATGCCCCAGGCCTGACGGGGACGGTACGCGTGGGCGTCGGCGTGGCTGCCATCGGCCTGCAGGGGCGAAGAGCTTGTCAGCATGCTTTCCATGTTCCGGTACCCGCACACGGGCGGAGTGAATTTTTTTCGCATCGGTTAATCACAAAGATTAATTCCGGCGAGTCATGAGCGCACGCTAGGGTTTTCCCCGGCATCAGCCGCCAGGCCAGCGCAGCCGCCGGATTGCGGCCGAGGCGCCGCCGCTAGGCAAGATCCCGCCCTTGACATGGCGCCATCACGGCGTAAATTGATCTCTCGAATTAATCCATCGTATTAAAAAAGGAGAGGCGCCATCATGAAAGAAGACCTGACATCGAACTCGCAACTGGACGCGCGCATCCGCGAGGCGCTGGTCTATACCTTCCCCGTGCATGACGTCGCGCAGGCGCGCTGGCAGTTCACGCAGAACCGGACCGACACGCACGGCGCGCCGCCCAACGCGCTGTTCCACTACCGCAGGCTGCTCGACCATCGCGCCCGTGCGGTCACCACGCCCAACAACGACACGCTGTACAGCATCGCCTGGCTCGATCTCTCAGGCGGCCCGTTGCTGCTGTCGCTGCCCGATATGCGGGATCGCTACTACAGCTTTGCGTTCCTCGATATCTTCACCAACAACGTGGCCTGCATCGGCCGGCGCACCACCGGCACCGCGGCGGCGAGCTTCCTGCTGGCCGGCCCGGGCTGGCAGGGCGAAGCGCCCGCCGGCGCGCACGTGCTGCGCCTGCCCTGCCACGACATCTGGGCACTGGGCCGCGTGCTGGTCGATGGCGAAGCCGACCTCGACGCCGTCCACGCGTTGCAGGATGCGATGCGGCTGGAGCCACTCGCTGGCGGCCAGGCGCAGCAGGCACGCCTGCTGCAGGCAGCGCCTGACGAGCGCGACCCCGAACGCTATCTTGACCTGGTGAACGAGGTGCTCGGCCGCAACCCGATCCCCGCCAACGAGCAGGCGCTGGTGCAAGGCATGGCCGACCTCGGCGTGCGTCCCGGCACCGTTGGCGCCTGGCGCGAGCTGGACGACACCGTGCGCGCGGCATGGGCCGGGCACCATGCCGCCAACCTGGCCGCGCTGGCCAGGACGCCCTCGGGCACGACGCTGCGCAACCGCGAGGGCGGGAGCTGGACTTCGGGCGCGGACCATCTTGGGAATTTCGGTGACGACTATGCCTATCGCGCCTTTGTGTCGCTGGTGGGCCTGGGCGCGCTGGAGCGCGAGGAGGCCATCTACGCCACCGCGATGATCGATGCCGACGGCGAGATGCTGGACGGACGCCACGGCTACCGCCTGCATATCCCGGCGGACCTGCCCATCGATGCGTTCTGGTCGCTCAGCATGTACGAGCTGGAGCCCGATGGCCGCCGCTTCTTCGTTGACAATCCGCTGCACCGCTACACCCTGGGCGACCGCACGCCCGGCGTCGCGCGCGCGGCCGACGGCAGCATGGATATCCAAATCCAGCATGCGGCGCCGGCGTCGGACCGGCAAGCCAACTGGCTGCCGGCGCCCGCGGGCCGCTTCTCGCTGACGTTGCGCTTCTACCAGCCGCGGCGCGCGCTGCTGGACCGCAGCTTCGTGATGCCGGACGTGGAGCGGCTGGACCAGCCGGCCTGAGCGGGCCAGGCTGCGCCACAAGCCTGGCCGCGGGGCCCGGCCAGGCAAAGAAAAAACCCGCGAAGCTTTGCGCTATCGCGGGTTTCTTGCCCTGCTGGTACTGCATCGGACTGAATACTGGTGGAGCCGGCGGGAATCGAACCCGCGTCCGCAAGCCCTCCACAGAGAGTTCTACATACTTAGTTCTGTCATTTGATTTAACCGGCGCATCGCGGACGAACACGCTCTACGACGGCGAGTCACTAGGTTTTCGTCCCCGGCTTCGTGACCCTTCCGGAGCTTATCTGACGTAAATGACCTCGCTGGTTCTTGCGAACCCTAGCCCGTCAGCGAGCCAGTGCGAGGACGGCCGCAATTAAGCGGCCAGTGCGTAACGTTCGTCGTTAGCAGTTATTGCATTCCCATTGATTAACGAGGTGACGGGTCCTCGGTATGCCCTCCACTGCTTTGTAACCCACGTCGAAACCAGGTCGGCCCCAGTGAGGAAGCTGGATTGTACCCGGTTGGACGCACGCTGTCTCGGGGAGTTCCAGGCGGGGGCCGGGTGCCGCCTGGCGGGACCTTCAGGCGACCGCGGCGGGTACCAGCAGGGGGATCAGCTCGGCCGGGTGGTGGATCAGGTGGTCGGCGCCCCAGGTCTCGGGCGGCTCGCCGTCGCCGCAATAGCCATAGGCGGCGGTGACGGTGATCATCCCGGCGGCCTTGCCGGCCTGGATGTCGCGCAGGTCGTCGCCGACGTAGACGCAGCGGCGCGGATCGACGCCGGCGCTGGCCGCCGCATGCAGCAGCGGAGCCGGGTGCGGCTTGGCGTGGGGCGTGGTATCGCCGCTGACCACGGCGCTGGCGCGTGGCGCGAGGCCGATGGCGGCGACCAGCGGCACCGTGAAGCGGGCGATCTTGTTGGTGACGATGCCCCACGGGATGCCCGCTGCCTCAAGCGCGGCCAGCACCTGCGGCATGCCGTCGAACAGGCGCGTGTGGACCGCGATGTCGGCCTCGTAGTAGGCGAGGAAGACGTCGCGCAGGGCGGGGAATTCCGCGTCCTCCGGGCGCAGGCCGAAGGCCGCACCCAGCAGTCCGCGTGCACCGTGCGAGGCGACGGGGCGCAGCCTTTCATAGGCCACCGGCGGCTGGCCACGCTCGACGACCAGCCGGTTGGCGGCGGCCGCCAGGTCCGGGGCGGTGTCGGCGAGGGTGCCGTCGAGGTCGAAGAAGACCCCTGCGATACCCGCGCTCATGCTGCCACCCGGCGAAACGCCATCATGTAGTTCACATCGGTGTCGCGGCCCAGCGCGTACACCTGCGACAGCGGGTTATAGGTCATGCCGCGTATTTCCACCAGGTCCAGGCCGGCCTGGCGGGCAAAGCGCGCCAGTTCGGACGGGGTGATGAACTTGTCGTAGTCGTGCGTGCCGCGCGGCAGCATATTGAGCACGTACTCAGCCCCGACGATGGCCAGCAGGTAGGCCTTCAGGTTGCGGTTGATGGTCGAGAAGAACACATGGCCACCCGGCTTCACCAACGTGGCGCAGGCCCGCACGATCGAGGCCGGATCGGGCACATGTTCCAGCATCTCCATGCAAGTCACGACATCCACGCTGGCCGGTTCGCGCGCGGCGAGGGCTTCTGCGGCGATCTCCTCGTAGGTCACGGCAACGCCTGACTCCAGGCTGTGCAGGTCCGCCACCTTGAGCGCCTTGGACGAGAGATCGATGCCGCGCACGGTGGCGCCCAGGCGCGCCATGCTTTCGGACAGGATGCCGCCGCCGCAACCCACGTCGACCACGCGCTTGCCGGGCAGGCCGGCGATGCCGTCGATCCAGCCCAGGCGCAGCGGGTTCAGCTCATGCAGGGGCTTGAATTCGCTTTCGGGGTCCCACCAGCGGTGGGCCAGTTCGCTGAACTTGTCGATTTCCTTGGGGTCGGCATTCCGGCGCGGCAGGTCCTGATTGGCGGCGTCGGCTGCGGAAAGGGTTTGCGATTGCAACGTCATCGTATGCGGAGCCGGCGGCGCATGCCGCGGCGGGGTGATGGGAAGGGGGGGGCAGTCCGGGCAACTGTACCAAAAAAAAAGCCCAGCTTGCGCTGGGCTTTCTTGATCGGAAGGGATCCGATTAACGTGCGCTGCGGGTGCCGACCACTTCGACTTCCACGCGGCGGTTCGGCTGCTGGCAGGAGATCTGAGCCTTGCGGTTGCCCTTGCACGACTTCGGATCGACCTTCAGCTGGCGCTTGCCCTTGCCTTCGGTGTAGACACGGTTGGCTTCAACGCCCTTGCTCACCAGGTAAGCCTTGACCGATTCAGCACGACGGATCGACAGGCGATCGTTGTACTTGTCCGAACCGAACGAGTCGGTGTGGCCAACGGCGATGATGACTTCCAGGGTGATGCCTTGCAGCTTCGAGACCAGGTCGTCCAGCTTGGACTTGCCTTCCGGCTTCAGGACAGCCTTGTCGAAATCGAACAGGGTGTCAGCAGCGAAAGTGACCTTCTCGCTGGACACAACCGGCGGAGCCACCGGAGCCGGTGCCGGTGCCGCAGCGGCCGGGGCCAGGGCGCCGTCGCACAGCGCGTTCGCCGTGGCCGGGGTCCAGGAGCTGTCGCGCCAGCAGAGCTCGTTCGTGCCATTCTTCCACACGTACTCGCTCGTACCGTTGCCCCAGTTGTCGTTCACTGCCTTCTTTTCATAAGGGACGGACTGAGCTTGAGCGGATGCAGCCATTACTGCGGTAGCTGCAACGAGCGCGAGCTTGGCAAATTTTTTCATATTTCTCCTCTCAGGATGAGATCACCGCAGGGTTACTGCGAGCAAATGGACGAAAACAAGTCATACATTCTTCGGAGTATAACATTCTCGATGTGGTGGATGCTCCACTTCGAACAATGTCTGGCTCTTCGCTGGGGAATTGTGCCACAAGGGTCGTTTCCTAAGAAGTAAATATATTCGATTCGCCGCATGGGTTTTGGGCCTGTGGTGTTTGTGCAACATGGGTCTTGTGTCGCCCGCAAAGCCTTGTGGCATCAGGGATTCCGGGTTTCGGGGAGGGCCTCGCGAGGCGTCTGGAAGGGCCTTCCGGAGAGCGGGAGGCGGGGGGTGGCGGCATGTTAGAATGGCACGTTGCCCAGCCGTCAGGCGCCCACTGTGCCGCGCGCCAAAGGGCCTGTCATTCGCTTAAACCTGCCGCATAAACCACGCCGCAATGGATCCATTCGCAAAAGAAACCCTTCCGGTCTCCCTCGAAGAGGAAATGCGCCGTTCCTATCTCGATTACGCCATGAGCGTGATCGTGGGCCGGGCGCTTCCTGATGTCCGGGACGGCCTGAAACCGGTGCACCGGCGCGTGCTGTTTGCGATGCACGAGCTCAACAACGACTGGAACCGGGCCTATAAGAAGTCAGCCCGTATCGTCGGTGATGTGATCGGTAAGTATCACCCGCACGGCGATACCGCAGTCTACGACACCATCGTCCGCATGGCGCAGGATTTCTCGCTGCGCTACATGCTGGTCGACGGCCAGGGCAATTTCGGTTCGGTCGACGGCGATAACGCCGCGGCCATGCGTTATACCGAAATCCGCCTGGCGAAAATCGCCCACGAGATGCTGCACGACATCGACAAGGAAACCGTCGATTTCGACAGCAACTACGACGGCTCTGAAAAAGAGCCCTCGATTCTGCCGGCGCGTATTCCCAATCTGCTAATCAATGGTTCGTCGGGTATTGCGGTGGGCATGGCCACCAATATTCCCCCGCATAACCTGAATGAAATCGTCGATGGCTGCCTGCACCTGCTGCGCAATCCGCAGGCGACGGTGGATGAACTGATTGAATTGATTCCGGCCCCGGATTTTCCGACCGCCGGGATTATCTATGGCATCCAGGGCGTGCGCGAAGGCTATCGCACCGGCCGCGGCCGCGTGGTGATGCGCGCCAAGACGCACTTCGAGGACATCGACCGCGGCCAGCGCCAGGCGATCATCGTCGACGAGCTGCCCTACCAGGTCAACAAGCGCACCCTGCTCGAGCGCATCGCCGAGCTGGTCACCGAGAAGAAGATCGAGGGCATTTCGGACATCCGCGACGAGTCTGACAAGTCCGGCATGCGCGTGGTGATCGAGCTCAAGCGCAACGAGGTGCCGGAAGTCGTTCTCAACAACCTATATAAGAACACCCAGCTGCAGGACACCTTCGGCATGAACATGGTGGCGCTGGTCGACCGCCAGCCCCGCCTGCTGAACCTGCGCCAGATGCTGGAGTACTTCCTGGCGCACCGCCGCGAAGTCGTCACACGCCGCACGGTGTTCGAGCTGCGCAAGGCGCGCGAACGCGGCCATGTGCTGGAAGGCCTGGCCGTGGCGCTGGCCAATATCGACGAATTCATCGCCATCATCAAGGCCGCGCCGACCCCGCCGATCGCCAAGCAGGAGCTGATGACCAAGGCGTGGGATTCCGCGCTGGTCCGTGACATGCTCGCGCGCGCCGAAGGCGAAACGCCGGGCGGACGTGCCTCCTATCGTCCGGACGGGCTGCCGGCGGTGTTCGGGATGCAGGCGGACGGCCTGTACCGTCTGTCCGATGGCCAGGCGCAGGAAATCCTGCAGATGCGCCTGCAACGCCTCACTGGCCTCGAACAGGACAAGATCGTCCAGGAATATCGCGACATCATGGCGGAAATCGCCGACCTGCTGGATATCCTGGCACGGCCGGAACGCATTACTACCATCATCGTCGACGAACTTACGGCGATCCGCGCTGAATTTGGCGACGAGCGCCGCTCGCAGATCGAGCTGAACGCGACCGAGCTGGACACCGAAGACCTGATCACCCCGCAGGACATGGTGGTCACGCTGTCGCACAGCGGCTATATGAAGAGCCAGCCGATTTCCGAGTACCGCGCGCAGAAGCGTGGCGGACGCGGCAAGCAGGCGGCGGCGACCAAGGAAGACGACTGGATCGACACCCTGTTCGTGGCCAATACCCACGACTACATCCTGTGCTTCTCCAACCGCGGCCGGCTGTACTGGCTGAAGGTGTACGAGGTGCCGCAGGGCTCGCGCAACTCGCGCGGGCGGCCGATCGTCAACATGTTCCCGCTGTCTGAAGGCGAGAAGATCAATGTGATCCTGCCGGTCAGGCAGTTTGACGCCGAGCACTTTATCTTCATGGCTACCGCCCGCGGCACGGTCAAGAAGACGGCGCTGACCGAGTTCTCCAACCCGCGCAAGGCCGGCATCATCGCGGTCGACCTGGACGAGGGCGACTACCTGATCGGCGCGGCGGTGACCGACGGCCAGCACGATGTGATGCTGTTCTCGGATGCCGGCAAGGCGGTGCGCTTCGACGAGAACGACGTGCGCCCGATGGGTCGCCAGGCGCGTGGCGTGCGCGGCATGAACCTGGAAGACGGCCAGGCCGTGATCGCCATGCTGGTGGCGCCCGCGGAAACCGCCGAAGAGGCCGCGCAAGCCGCCGTGCGCGGCAGCGTGCTGACCGCGACCGAGAATGGCTACGGCAAGCGCACCCCCATCGCCGAGTACACTCGACACGGCCGGGGCACCAAGGGCATGATTGCGATCCAGACGAGCGAGCGCAACGGCCGTGTGGTGGCTGCGGCACTGGTTTCGCCCGAGGACGAGATCATGCTGATCACCACCGGCGGCGTGCTGATCCGCACCCGCGTGGCCGAAATCCGCGAGATGGGCCGCGCCACGCAGGGCGTCACGCTGATCAACGTGGATGAAGGCACCAAGCTGTCCGGACTGCAGCGCATCGTCGAAAGCGATGCCGACAACGGTGCCGGCGGCGAAGAGGCCGAGGAAGCCGACGGCGCAGAGGGCGCCGAAGGTGCAGCCGGGGCCGATGCCGACGCCAATCCGTAAGACCAAACGTAAGTTGTTGCAACAATAGGACGCCAGCCGGAACTCGCTTCGCGGCTGGCCGGACTAAAACGGACGTATTTACCAGGGAGTCACAATGCTCAAAACCTACCGACGTATCGCTGTTCTGGCCGCTTTTGTTCCGACCTTCATGATGGCGCAGCATGCGCACGCGCAGGATGCGGAAAAGACGGCTGCTATCAAGGAACTGCTTTCCGTCATGCAGGCAGACCAGGCCGTCAAGGGCCAGGCAGACAACTGGCAGCAGGGCGCCAAGCAGGAAGCGCCGCTGGTGCTGGAGCAGGTGCTGGTCGAGAACAAGACCCTGAACGACAAGCAGAAGCAGGCCGCTGTCGAAAAGCTGAAGAAGAACGGCGCGGTGCAGCGCATGGTTGACGGCGCCGGCTCGGCGTTCAACACCGATGGCTTCCGCAAGGACGCGATCCAGGCGCACTACGATGCCTTCGGCAAGTACTACACGACGCAGGAACTGAAGGACCTGACCACCTTCCTGAAGTCGCCGACCGGCCAGAAGTTCATGGCCAACCAGGGCAAGGCGACCCAGGAGATCTGGGGTTCGATGATGCAGAAGTACGGTCCGCAGGTCGGCAAGTCGATGCGCGACGCGGCCGAGAAGGAAATCACCGCCGCTTCGAAGTGATCCCGGCGTGATCCACGACTGAATCAGACCGCCGCCCGCCTGCAGCGGCAGGCCGGCGCGGCACCGGGGCCAGCCCCGGGTGCCCAACGGGGCGCGGGTTTGAGGGATAATGGCTGCTTGGGTAACTCCGGCAGCCATTTTTTCATTCCCCGTCTCATGAACGATCCCCAGAATCCCGCTCTTGCCGGCATGATGCAGCGTGCATTGGCCGAACGCGTCTACAACTTCTCGCCCGGCCCGGCAGCGCTGCCTGCCGAAGTGCTGCAACAGGCTGCCGAGGAGATGCTGTCCTGGCGCGGGACCGGGGTTTCGGTGATGGAAATGAGCCACCGCAGCCGCGAATTCGAAGGCATCCAGGCCGAGGCGATCGCGGACCTGCGCGAACTGCTGCATATCCCCTCCAATTTCCACGTGCTGTTCCTGCAGGGCGGCGCCATCGGCGAAAACGGCATCGTGCCGCTGAACCTGATGCGCCTGCGCAGCGCCGACGCGCCCAAGGCCGACTTCGTCGTCACCGGCACCTGGTCGGTCAAGACCGAGCAGGAGGCGCGCCGCTATGGCACGGTCAATATCGCGGCCACCAGCGAGGCGCAGAAATTCCACCGTATCCCGGACGTTGCGGACTGGAAGCTGTCGGACGATGCCGGCTACGTGCACCTGTGCACCAACGAGACCATCGTCGGCGTTGAGTTCCAGGACATTCCCGATATCGGCCAGGTCAAGGGCGACCGCATCGTGGTGGCCGATGCTTCCAGCCATATCCTGTCGCGCCCGATCGACTGGTCGCGCGTGCAGGTGGTCTACGGCGGCGCGCAGAAGAATATCGGCCCGGCCGGCGTCACCATTGTGATCGTGCGCGACGACCTGATCGGCCACGCCCATCCGCTGTGCCCGTCGGCGTTCAACTGGCGCCTGGTGGCCGAGCACAACTCGATGTACAACACGCCGCCGACCTATGCGATCTATATCGCCGGCCTCGTCTTCAAATGGCTCAAGCGCCAGGGCGGCGTGCCCGCGATCGAGCAGCGCAATATCGCCAAGGCGTCGGCGCTGTACAACTACCTGGACCAGAGCGATTTCTATCGCAACGAGATCCATCCGAGTTGCCGCTCGCGCATGAATGTCCCGTTCTTCCTGGGCGACGAATCGCGCAATGAGGCGTTCCTGCAGCAGGCGCGGGCCAACGGCCTGGTGCAGCTCAAGGGCCACAAGACCGTGGGCGGCATGCGCGCCAGCATCTACAACGCCATGCCGCTCGAAGGCGTGGCGGCGCTGATCGATTTCATGCGCGAGTTCGAGCGTACCTCCGCCTGACGCGCATTCCCGCCGCCGGCCCGCGCCTGCCACGCACGGCGCGCCGGGCTGCAGCGGGCAGTTTTTCCCGGCCGCCGCGCCTGGCGGCCCACCGGATTCATACAAGATGACAAGCCAAGACCGCACCCCTGCGCGCGAGGAGACGCCGCCCAACGACAATCACCTGAGCGAAGCCGAGCGCAAGCTGTCGGTCGAGCTGGGCCCGCTGCGCGAGCAGATCGACACCGTCGACCGCGAGCTGCTGGCGATGCTGAACCACCGCGCCAAACTGGCGCTCGAGGTCGGCGAAGTCAAGAAGAAGTACGGCGCGCCGGTGTTCCGCCCGGAGCGCGAGCTGCAGGTCATCCGCAAGGTGCAGGGGGCCAACCCGGGCCCGCTGCTGGGCGAAAGCGTGGCGGCCATCTGGCGTGAGGTGATGTCGGCCTGCCGCGGGCTGGAGAAGCCGCTGGAAGTGGCCTTCCTGGGCCCGGCCGGCACGTTCTCCGAGCAGGCGCTGTACGCGCATTTCGGCCATGAGGTGTCGGGCGTGCCTTGCCCGAGCATCGACGAGGTGTTCCGCGCCGTCGAGGCGGGCACGGTCGAATACGGCGTGGTGCCGGTCGAGAATTCCACCGAGGGCGCGGTGTCGCGCACGCTCGACCTGTTCCTGCAGACATCGCTGAAGATCAGCGGCGAAATCGCGCTGAAGGTCCATCACAACCTGATGGCTTCCACGCCCGACATGCAGGGCGTCACTGTGGTGCGCGCGCATGCGCAGGCGCTGGCACAGTGCCAGCACTGGCTGACCGCCAACTATCCGCACCTGGAGCGCCAGGCCGTGTCGAGCAATGCCGAAGCCGCGCGCATGGCCAGCGAAGACCCGACCGTGGCCGCGATTGCCGCCGAGTCCGCCGCCAACCGCTATCACCTGCATCTGGTGCGCACGCACATCCAGGACGATCCGCACAACCGCACGCGCTTTGCGGTGATCGGCCGCTATGAGACCGAGCCCTCGGGCAGCGACCAGACCTCGCTGATCCTGTCCGTGCCCAACAAGGCCGGTGCGGTGTACCAGCTGCTGGCACCGCTGGCCGAGAACGGCGTGTCGATGTGCCGCTTTGAGTCGCGCCCGGCGCGCAGCGGCGCGTGGGAGTACTACTTCTATGTCGACGTCGAAGGGCACCAGCATGAGCCGGCGGTGGCGCGCGCGATTGAAGAACTGCGCCGCAACGCGGCCTACCTGAAGGTGCTGGGCTCGTATCCGTCGAGCAAGTAAGACCTTAGAGAAAGAACCAGGAGACGAGATGGCAGAGCAGGGTAAGCAAGGCGGCACGGTGTTCGGTCCCGACTATGTGCGGGCGATTTCGCCGTACATTGCCGGCAAGCCGATTGCGGAAGTCGCGCGCGAGTTCGGCCTGGAAGAGGCCGCCATCGTCAAGCTCGCCTCCAACGAGAATCCGCTGGGCATGCCCGAGTCAGCCCGCCGCGCGGTCGCTGAAGCCGTGGCCGAACTGGGCCGCTACCCGGATTCGAACGGCTTTGCGCTGAAGGCTGCGCTGTCGGCGCGCTTTGGCGTTCCCGCCGACTGGCTGACGCTGGGCAACGGCAGCAACGACATCCTGGAGCTGGCCGCGCATGCGCTGGTCGAGCCGGGCCAGTCGATCGTCTATGCCGAGTACTCGTTCGCCGTGTACGCGCTGGCCACGCAGGAGATCGGCGCGCGCGCCATCGAAGTGCCCGCGCGCGACTACGGCCATGACCTGGAGGCGATGGCCGCGGCGATCGCGCCGGATACGCGCCTGGTCTTTATCGCCAACCCGAACAACCCGACCGGGACCTTCCTGCCGGCCGCGCAGATCGAAGCCTTCCTGCAGCGGGTGCCGGCCCATGTGGTGGTGGTGCTGGACGAAGCGTACAACGAATACCTCGATGACGACCAGCAATACGATTCGCTTGCCTGGGTGCGCCGCTATCCGAACCTGATGGTATCGCGCACGTTCTCCAAGGCCTATGGCCTGGCGGGTTTGCGCATCGGCTACGCGGTGGCCCAACCGGAACTGACCGACCTGCTGAACCGAATCCGCCAGCCGTTCAACGTCAACAGCGTGGCGCAGGCGGCGGCCATCGCCGCGCTGGGCGATGCCGGGTTCCTGCGCCGCAGCGCGGAACTGAACCGCGACGGCAAGGCGCAACTGACCGGGGCCTTCGATCGACTCGGGCTCGAGTACGTGCCGTCGTCGGGCAACTTCGTGCTGGTGCGCGTGGGCGATGACGACGGCGCCGGTGGCCGCGTGAACCTGGCGCTGCTGAAGCAGGGCGTGATCGTGCGGCCGGTCGGCAACTACAACCTGCCGCGCTGGCTGCGCGTGACCATCGGCCTTCCGGAAGAGAACGCGGCGTTCATCGCGGCGCTGGAGCGAGCGCTGGCGTGAGCGCAGCCGCAGCAATCGGTGTCCCCGGGCGGGCGCTTTGCCCGCTGGAATGCCTGTCATTGAATTACCTCGGTCTGATCCGAGCCACTGCCGCTTGCGGCCTGAGATTGTGAGTGCATTGCATTTTTCCCGTGTTGTCATTGTCGGCGTCGGCCTGATCGGCGGCTCGCTCGCGCTGGCGCTCAAGCGCGCCGGCGTGGTGGGCACGGTGGTCGGGGTGGGGCGCTCGCCGGCGTCGCTGCAGAAGGCGCTGGACCTTGGCGTGATCGACGAGGCCGCGTCGCTGGCCGATGCCGCGCGCGGCGCCAGCGTGATCGTGCTGTGCGCGCCGGTGGCGCAGAACTTTGCGCTGCTGCACGCGCTGGAGCCGCACCTGGAGGCGGGCGCCATCGTCACCGATGCCGGCAGCACCAAGTCCGACGTGATCATGGCGGCCAAGACGGCGCTGGGCGACAAGGTCGCGCAGTTCGTGCCGGCACACCCGATCGCGGGGCGCGAGCTTAACGGCGTCGAGGCGGCGCTGCCGGACCTGTACTTCGGCAAGAAGACCGTGCTGTGTCCGCTGCAGGAAAATTCGCGCGCGGATGTGGCCGCGGTGCGTGCCATGTGGGAAAGCGCCGGCGCACAATGCCACGTGATGTCGGCGGTGCAGCACGACGCGGTGTTCGCCGCGGTCAGCCACCTGCCGCATGTGCTGTCGTACGCGCTGGTGGCGCAGGTCGCCAATGCGGAAGACGCGGCGCTGAAGCTGGATTTCGCCGGTGGCGGCTTCCGTGATTTCACGCGCATCGCGGCGTCGTCGCCGGAGATGTGGCGCGACATCTGCGTGGCCAACCGCGACGCGCTGCTGCGCGAGCTGAATACCTACCAGTCGGTGCTGGCGCACCTGAAGACGCTGATCGAAAAGAGCGACGGCGACGCGCTCGAACGCATCTTCACGCGCGCCAGCAAGACCCGGCTGGCCTGGGGCACCGAGCGTGCCGCGGGCAGCAATATCGAACCCTAGTCCTTTTCGCCAATCGCCTGACCGCGGCGCCTCGCGCCCACGAGAAACCATGGAACACCTGACGCTAGGCCCCCTGACCCGCGCCAACGGCACCGTCCGGCTGCCGGGCTCGAAGAGCATCTCCAACCGTGTGCTGCTGCTGGCCGCGCTGGCCAACGGCGAAACCCGCGTGCGCGACCTGCTCGATTCCGACGACACCCGCGTGATGCTGCAGGCGCTGCGTACGCTGGGCGTGGCCTGGCGGCAGGAAGGCGCCGACTATATCGTCACCGGTGCCGGCGGCAACTTCCCGAACAAGGCGGCGGAGCTCTTCATGGGCAACGCCGGCACCGCGATCCGACCGCTCACCGCCGCGCTCGCGCTGCAGGGCGGCAGCTACAAGCTGTCGGGCGTGCCGCGCATGCATGAACGGCCGATCGGCGACCTGGTCGATGGCCTGCGCCAGGTCGGCGCGGTGATCGGCTACCTCGGCAATGCAGGCTTCCCGCCGCTGCATATCCAGCCCGCCAGCATCCGCATCGATGCGCCGATCCGCGTGCGCGGCGACGTCTCCAGCCAGTTCCTGACGGCGCTGCTGATGAGCCTGCCGATGGCGCAGTCCGCCAGCGGCCGCATCGAGATCGAGGTGGTGGGCGAACTGATCTCCAAGCCGTACATCGAGATCACGCTGAACCTGCTGGCACGCTTCGGCATCCAGGTGGAGCGCCAGGGCTGGGAGCGTTTTGTGCTGCCGGCCGGCGCGGCCTATCGCTCGCCAGGCGAGATCTTTGTCGAGGGCGACGCGTCGTCTGCTTCGTATTTCCTGGCGGCCGGCGCGATCGGCGGCGGCCCGGTGCGGGTGGAGGGCGTGGGCATGGCCAGCATCCAGGGCGATGTGCGCTTTGCCGAGGCGCTCAACCGCATGGGCGCCAATGTGATGGCCGGCGACAACTGGATCGAAGTGCGCGGCACGGAACGCGACGACGGGCGCCTGCACGGCATCGAACTGGACTGCAACCATATTCCCGACGCGGCCATGACGCTGGCAGTGGCGGCGCTGTTTGCCGAAGGCGCGACCACGCTGACCAATATCGCCAGCTGGCGCGTCAAGGAAACGGACCGCATCGCGGCCATGGCGACGGAACTGCGCAAGCTGGGCGCTGTCGTGGAAGAAGGGGCGGATTACCTGCGCGTGACGCCGCCGCAGCCATGGCAGACCCCCGCCGACGGCATTGGCACCTATGATGACCATCGCATGGCGATGTGTTTTTCGCTGGCGGCGTTCGGGCCCTTGCCGGTGCGGATCAATGATCCGGGCTGCGTGGCGAAGACGTTCCCGGATTACTTCGGCGTGTTTGCAGGCGTGACGAGTTAAGCGCTGGCCAGGTCGCGGTCGGGCGCCGCCGGGATGTTGCCGCTGGCGGCGTCAGCCCGGCGGCGCTCCCGCTTTTCCCAGTAGCGGTCGAAGAAGTAGTGGGCCACGGTATTGACGGCCGGTTCGATGAAGGTGATGGCGCCGCTGATGGCAAGGCTGCCGGTCAGCGCATACGTCACGCTGAACGCGATGCCGAGGTGCATGATGCCGAACGTCAGGGTTTTGGCCATGGTAGATTGCCTCGCGACTGAATGAGGGGCGCCGCGCCACTGCGGCAACGTGCCATGGATAAAATGGTAATCATTCTCACTTGAATTAACAATCAATCGTTTCTCTTGTTTTTATAAAAAATGACTATCGTCAACGTCATCGCCATTGACGGGCCGACTGCTTCGGGCAAGGGCACTGTCGCGCACAAGGTCGCGGATGCCGTGGGCTTTCACCTGCTCGACAGTGGTGCCCTGTACCGGCTGGTGGCGCTGGCCAGCGACCGCGTCGCGGTCGACCTGGGCGATGTGGACGCCCTTGCAAGAATCGCTTCGCGCCTCGATGTGAAGTTCGGCCCTGACCGGGTCTGGCTGCAGGGCGAGGAAGTGAGCCTGGCGATCCGCGCCGAGGCGATCGGCAACCGGGCCTCGGCCATTGCCGTGCACCAGCCGGTTCGCGACGCCCTGACCCAGCTGCAGCGCAGCTTCCGCAAGCTGCCGGGGCTGGTGGCCGACGGCCGCGACATGGGCACCGTGATCTTCCCGGATGCGCAGCTCAAGGTATTCCTGACCGCAAGTGTCGAAGCGCGTGCACGCAGGCGCTATAAACAATTGATTGATAAGGGAATTTCTGCTAGTATTGAAGACCTTTTGCGTGACCTCGAGGCGCGCGACGCGCGGGATCGCACCCGTGCCGCCGCGCCGCTGCGTCCCGCCGAAGATGCAAAGCTGCTCGATACCTCCGACATGACGGTGGATCAGGCAGTGGCGCAGGTGCTGGAGTGGTTTGCCGCTGTGCGGCCCGGTGCATGAGATGCATGCGGGCGCATCCGTAGAAGTGGCGCACCCCGACGGCACCAGATGGCGTCGGCCCCGGGCAAGCCTGTGGCCGGCTTTTGTCAAACCTGACCCCGCTGCACTGGCAGACTGAGCGCGATAGTCGCGCCGGCCAGCGTACTGCGGATTTCACCTTACGTTTATGTCCGACCTGCAAACTAACGAATCCTTTGCCGCACTGTTCGAGGAATCGATCGCCCGCTCCAATATGAAGGCTGGCGAAGTGATCTCCGCTGAAGTCGTGCGCATCGACCACAACTTCGTGGTCGTCAATGCCGGCCTCAAGTCCGAGGCATTCGTGCCGGTGGAGGAGTTCCTGAACGACCAGGGCGAACTCGAAGTGCAGGCCGGCGACTACGTCTCCGTGGCCATCGATGCGCTCGAGAACGGCTATGGCGACACTATCCTCTCGCGCGACAAGGCCAAGCGCCTGGCATCGTGGCTGAACCTCGAGAAGGCGCTGGAAGACGGCGAAATCATCTCGGGTACCGTGACCGGCAAGGTCAAGGGCGGCCTGACGGTGATGGTCAACGGCATCCGCGCGTTCCTGCCGGGCTCGCTGGTTGACGTGCGCCCGATCAAGGACACCACCCCGTACGAAGGCAAGACCCTGGAATTCAAGGTCATCAAGCTGGACCGCAAGCGCAACAACGTGGTGCTGTCGCGCCGCGCCGTGGTCGAAGCGACCCTGGGCGAAGAGCGCCAGAAGCTGATGGAAACCCTGAAGGAAGGCGCCATCGTCAACGGTATCGTCAAGAACATCACCGACTACGGTGCGTTCGTTGACCTGGGCGGTATCGACGGCCTGCTGCACATCACCGACCTGGCCTGGCGCCGTGTCCGCCACCCGAGCGAAGTGCTGTCGGTTGGCCAGGAAATCACCGCCAAGATCCTCAAGTTCGACCAGGAAAAGAACCGCGTCTCGCTGGGCGTGAAGCAGCTGGGCGAAGATCCGTGGGTCGGCATCTCGCGCCGCTACCCGCAAGGCACCCGCCTGTTCGGCAAGGTGACCAACCTGACCGACTACGGCGCGTTCGTCGAGATCGAAGCCGGCATCGAAGGCCTGGTGCACGTGTCGGAAATGGACTGGACCAACAAGAACGTGGCCCCGTCCAAGGTTGTCCAGCTGGGCGACGAAGTCGAAGTCATGGTGCTGGATATCGACGAAGACAAGCGTCGTATCAGCCTGGGCATGAAGCAGTGCAAGGCCAACCCGTGGGACGATTTCTCGCGTAACCACAAGAAGGGCGACAAGCTGGCCGGCCAGATCAAGTCGATCACCGACTTCGGCGTGTTCATCGGCCTGCCTGGCGGCATCGACGGCCTGGTGCACCTGTCCGACCTGTCGTGGCAGGAAACCGGCGAAGAAGCCGTGCGCAAGTACAAGAAGGGCGACGAAGTCGAAGCCGTGGTCCTGGGCATCGACGTCGACAAGGAACGCATCTCGCTGGGTATCAAGCAGCTGTCGGGCGATCCGTTCAACAACTTCATCTCGGCCAACGACAAGGGCTCGCTGGTGAACGGCACGATCAAGGCCGTTGACGCCAAGGGTGCCGTGGTCCAGCTGGCTGACGACGTGGAAGGCTACCTGCGCGCTTCGGAAATCTCCGCTGACCGCGTGGAAGACGCCCGCAACGTGCTGAAGGAAGGCGAGCAGATCACCGCCCTGGTGGTGAACGTCGACCGCAAGTCGCGCAATATCAACCTGTCGATCAAGGCCAAGGACAGCGCAGAGCAGCAAGAAGCGATGCAGAAGTTCCAGGCTGACACCGGCACGGCTGGCACGACCAACCTCGGCGCCCTGCTGAAGGCCAAGCTCGGCCAGGACAACCAGTAATCGCAGGCCCCCGCGCTTGCGCGTATGCCCATGACCAAGTCGGAGCTCGTCGAAAAACTGGCTGCCCGCTTCCCTCAGCTGCTGCTGCGGGATGCGGACATCTCGGTCAAAACGATACTCGACGCGATGTCCGAGGCGCTGGCCGATGGCCACCGCATCGAGATCCGCGGATTCGGCAGTTTTGGTCTGAACAAGCGTCCGCCTCGCGTGGGGCGCAATCCCAAGTCCGGCGAACGAGTGCTGGTACCCGAGAAGCGGGTGCCGCACTTCAAGGCGGGCAAGGAATTGCGCGAACGGGTTGACCGCAGCCAGCCGGTGCCCTCGGGCATCAATGGCAACGGCCATTCCGGCGGCACGGCCCAGGCCGTGCCGGGCAAGGCAGGCCAGGGCGCGGCACCCGCCGCGCCAGCGGGTTTGCACGAGAACGGACTGAATTTCGTCCGCTCCTGAGCGTCCGGGCTTTGCCTGCCGCTGTGTTGTTTGCAAGAAAGCGCCCCAAGGGGCGCTTTTTTTGTCTGCCGGCCTTGCTGCGTGGCCTTTTCCCAGGTGCTGCGTCGTGCGCAGGAACGGGTCATCGATCCATGCCGGAAGCGCGTTAGCACCCCGTTACCCCCACGTTACCGAATAGGGGAAGTGATTCCGTTACAATGCCGGGGTCCTTGCCGGGCCTTGCACAGGCCACGTGGTTTGTCGCTGCCGACTGCCGCTGCCTTTGCGTTAGCCCCGTCCCAACGTCACGCTGCCTATCTGCATGAAACTGTTCGCCTGGATCGTCCGTATCGTCGTATTCGTGCTGCTGTTCGTGCTGGCGCTGCGCAATACCGCCGAAGTCTCGCTGCAACTGTTCTTCGACGCCGTCTGGCATGCGCCGCTGATCCTGATCCTGTTTGCCGCCTTTGCGCTGGGCGCGCTGGCGGCGCTGGCATCGGTGGCCCCCGGGCTGATGCGCCAGCGCATTGAGCTGGCGAAGCTGCGCCGCGCGGTCGCGGACACGCGCCCGGCGACGCCGGCGGCGGCATCGGCCGCTGCCCCGGCGCAGCGCGACGGCAAGTCTCCCTATAACGTAGTCGGCCCGAAAGTCTGATCCATGATGTTTGAAACCTGGTGGCTGCTGGCGCTGCCACTTGTCTTTGGCCTGGGCTGGATGGCGGCGCGCTTCGACGTGCGCCAGCTGATCAGCGAGCAGGGCGCCTTGCCGCGCTCCTACTTCAAGGGCCTGAATTTCCTGCTCAACGAGCAGCCCGACCAGGCTATCGATGCCTTTGTCGAAGTGGCCCGGCTGGACCCGGAAACCACCGAGCTGCACTTTGCGCTGGGCGCGCTGTTCCGCCGCCGTGGCGAAACCGAGCGCGCCATCCGCGTGCACCAGAACCTGGCCACACGCCCAGACCTGCCCGAGCCTGAGCGCGAGCACGCGCTGTTCGAGCTGGGCCAGGACTTCCTGCGCGCGGGCCTGCTGGACCGCGCCGAGGAATCGCTGCGCCGGCTGATGTCGGGCCCTTATGCGGCCTCGGCCAAGCGCGTGCTGCTCGAGCTCTATGAGGTGGAGAAGGAGTGGCAGAAGGCGATCGAAGCCGCGCGTGAGCTGCAGACGCTGGAGCAGAAGAACTACAGTCTGCAGATCGCCCAGTTCTGCTGCGAGCTGGCGCAGGATGCGCTGCAGCGCAAACGCCCGGAAGATGCGGTGAAATGGCTGAACCAGGCCGTCGCCGAGAATCCCGCCAACGTGCGTGCCCCGATCCTGCTGGGCGACGTGGCCGCGGCCGCAGGCGACGCGCGCGCGGCGCTTGGCCATTGGCTGGGCATCGAGCGGCAGGACGCGTCCTTCCTGCCGCTGGTGGCCGACCGCGTGGTCAAGGCTTATGCCAGCCTGGATGAGCAAGGCGCGGCGCTGGAATGGCTGCGCGGCCTGCTCAAGGGCAAGCTGGCGCCTGAGGTGCTTGATACCGCCTACAGGGCCGAACTGGACGTGAACGGCCCTGAAGCCGCGGCGCGCCTGATGCGCGAACAGCTGCGCCGCCAGCCGACGCTGCTGGCCCTGACCAGGTATTTCGAGGCGCAGGCGGCCGTGGCGGCGGCCACGCAGACCATCCGCGAGACCCCGGCGGGCCCGGCCGATGGCGCTGACGACGGCGCCGAGGACGGCGATGAGGCAGGCAAGGAAACCGCCGCCATCCGCGACCTGCTGCAGCTGCGCACCCGCAACCTGGCGCGCTACACCTGCCGCGATTGCGGCTTCCGTGCCCGGCTTTTCTATTGGCAATGCCCGGGCTGCAACCGCTGGGAAACCTATGCCCCGCGGCGTTCCGAGACCCTCGGCTGATCCCGGCGGCCGGTGCAACAGATCTTGAATTGAAGCTATGAAAGTCACCATTATTGGCAGCGGCTATGTCGGTCTCGTCACCGGCGCATGCCTGGCGGAGCAGGGCAACGATGTGTTCTGCCTGGACCTGGACGAACAGAAGATCGCCCTGCTCAACGCGGGCGGCGTGCCGATCTACGAGCCGGGCCTGCAAGAACTGATCCAGCGCAACCGTGCCGCCGGCCGCCTGACCTTTTCCACCGATGTGGCCGCCAGCGTCGAGCACGCCGACGTGCAGTTCATCGCCGTGGGCACGCCGCCGGACGAAGACGGCTCCGCCGACCTCAAGTACGTGCTGGCGGCGGCCCGCAATATCGGCCGCCACATGACGGGGTTCAAGGTGGTGGTCGACAAGTCGACCGTGCCGGTGGGTACCGGCGACCGGGTGAGCGCCGCGATCCGCGAGGAACTGGCCGCGCGCGGGCTCGAAGACCTGCAGTTCTCGGTGGTGTCGAACCCCGAGTTCCTGAAGGAAGGCGCCGCGGTCGAGGACTTCATGCGCCCGGACCGCATCGTGCTGGGCTGCAATGCCGATGCCGCGGGCCGTCACGCACAGGCCACCATGCGCCAGCTGTATGCGCCGTTCAACCGCCACCATGAACGGACCTTCTACATGGACGTGCGCTCGGCGGAGTTCACCAAGTACGCGGCCAATTCGATGCTGGCCACGCGCATCTCGTTCATGAACGAGCTGGCCAATCTGGCCGATGAGGTGGGCGCTGACATCGAGCTGGTGCGCATGGGCATCGGCTCAGACCCGCGCATCGGCTACAGCTTCCTGTATGCCGGCGCGGGCTATGGCGGCTCGTGCTTTCCCAAGGACGTGCAGGCGCTGATGCGCACGGCCGCCGACCACGGCAAGCCGATGCGCGTGCTGGAGGCGGTGGAGGCCGTCAACGACGCGCAAAAGCGCGTGCTGGGCGACAAGATCGTGCGCCGCTTCGGCGACGACCTGACCGGCAAAACTTTTGCAATCTGGGGCCTGGCGTTCAAGCCCAATACCGACGACATGCGCGAGGCGCCGTCGCGGGTGCTGGCGCGCGAACTGGTGTCGCGCGGCGCGTCGCTGCGCGTGCACGACCCGGTATCCATGGCCGAGGCTCGGCGCGTGCTCGATGCCGACCTGGCCGACCTGCCGGGCGCCGCCGCGCGCGTAAGCTTCCACGAGCACCAGATGGATGCGCTCGATGGCGCCGACGCCCTGGCGATCGTGACCGAATGGAAGGTGTTCCGCAGCCCCGACTTTGGCCAGATCAAGCAGCGCCTGAAGACGCCGGTGATCTTCGACGGGCGCAATCTGTATGAGCCCGAGGCGATGGTCGAACTGGGCATTGAGTATCTGGCGATCGGCCGGGGCATGCCGGGGCAGTGAGCCCGGCTCAATGATTATGCAATGCAATATGCCGGTGAGCATTGGCCCGGATGTTGCCAAGGAAACTCCATGAGCAAGAACAGCGTTTCGCAGGAACAGATCAGCCAGTCCAGCATCCTCGTGGTGGGCGACATGATGCTCGACCGCTACTGGTTCGGCGATGTGGACCGGATCTCGCCGGAGGCACCGGTACCCGTGGTCCAGGTAAAGCGCAGCGACGAACGCCTTGGAGGCGCCGCCAACGTGGCCCGCAATGCGGCCGCCCTGGGTGCCCGTGTCGGCATGCTGGGCGTGGTCGGCGAGGATGAGCCGGGCCGCACGCTGGAGGCACTGCTCGCCGAGAGCCGTGTACAGCCTTACCTGATGCGCGATCCGTCGCTGAGCACCACCATCAAGCTGCGCGTACTGGCGCACCAGCAACAGCTGCTGCGGGTCGATTTCGAGAAAGCGCCCACGCATGAAGTGCTGTTGTCGGTGCTCGAGGGCTTCAACGAGCTGATCCCGCAGTACGAGGTGCTGGTGCTGTCCGACTATGGCAAGGGTGGACTCACCCATGTCGGCCGGATGGTGGAGGCGGGCCGTGCCGCCGGGCGCAAGGTGCTGGTGGATCCCAAGGGGGATGATTATTCCAAGTACCGCGGCGCCACCCTGATCACCCCGAACCGTGCCGAGATGCGGCGTGTGGTCGGTGCCTGGAAGAGCGAGCACGACCTGACTGCGCGGGCGCAGAACCTGCGGCGCGAACTGCAACTGGAAGCCCTGCTGCTGACGCGCTCGGAGGAAGGCATGACGCTGTACACCGAGGCCGAGGTCCTGCATGTTTCGGCCCAGGCGCGTGAAGTCTATGATGTATCGGGGGCGGGCGATACCGTGATTGCAACGCTTGCCACCATGATGGCGGCGGGTGCGCCGCTCAAGCAGGCAGTCCAGCTCGCCAACCGGGCCGGCGGCATCGTGGTCGGCAAGCTGGGTACCGCAGTGGTTAGCTATCCCGAACTGTTCGGGGCCGCCGGCTGAAGCGCCGCCAACTTACCGACGCGCGTCAGCCGGATTCTCAGCGCAGTGTCGAACTGATCGTTGAATCGAACATGGCTATCATCGTCACAGGGGCTGCCGGATTTGTCGGCAGCAACCTTATCAAGGGACTGAACGCGCGTGGCGAGGGCAATGTCCTTGCCGTCGACAACCTGGCGCGCTCCGAAAAATTCCGCAACCTGGTGGATTGCGATATCCGGGACTACATCGACAAGGACGATTTCCTGGCCCGCTTCACGCGCGGGGACTTCGGCAAGGTGAAGGCCGTCTTGCACCAGGGCGCGTGCACCGACACCGCGGAACAGGACGGCCGCTATGTGATGGCCAACAACTACCGCTACAGCCAGGCGCTGATGGAAGCGTGCCTGGCGCAGGGCGTGCAGTTCATCTACGCGTCGACCGCTGCCGTGTACGGGGCCGCGCCGGGGTTCCGCGAGGAGCGCGATTGCGAACATCCGCTCGCCATCTACGGCTATTCGAAGTTCCTGTTCGACCAGGTGGCCAGGCGTGCCATGGCGGGCGCGTTGTCGCAGGTGGCCGGCCTGCGCTATTTCAGCGTCTATGGCCCCGGCGAAACCCATAAGGGACGCATGGCGTCCATGGTGCTGCAGGGCCTCGAGCAGTTCCGTGCCGAGGGCGCGATCAAGATCTTTGGCGAGTACGGGGGGTATGGGCCGGGCGCCCACTGCCATGACTTTGTTGCCGTGGAAGACGTGGTGAAGGTCAACCTCCACTTCCTGGAGCACCAGGGCAAGTCTGGGATCTTCAATGTCGGCACAGGACGTGCCGAGACCTTCAACGATATTGCCCGCACCGTCGTCAATACGGTGAGGCTGTCTGAGGGCAAGACCACCCTGGCGCTGGACGAGATCGTGCAGGAAGGCCTGATCGAGTATTCCCGCTTTCCCGAAGCGCTGCGCGGCAGGTACCAGTGTTTTACCCAGTCCGATGTGAGCCGGTTGCGCAGCGCCGGCTACACCGCGCCCTTCGTTCTCGCGCAAGAGGGTGTGGCGCGCTATTGCGAGTGGCTGCTGGCGCATGGCGCCTGAGTGCCGCGCCGCGATCCGCTCCGGACACGCTTCTGTGTAACCATGTGAACGTGTGTTGCCGCGTGCGCCGGCGCATGTGGTGAGCTCTATCCTGTTCCTGCCCTTGCCAATCCCGGCGAGGCGCCCAACCGGAAGGAGCTTCACAAATGCTAAAGACGTGGTTTGGACAAGGCTGCCTGCTTGCGGCAGCCTGGATGTTCCTGGCGGGCGCTGCCTTTGCGGCAGTGGATGTCAACACGGCTGACGAGGCGGCGCTGACCTCGATCAAGGGCATTGGCCCTGCCACCGCGAAGCGCGTTGTCGAAGAGCGCAACCAGCATGGCCCCTACAAGGATGCCGGTGACCTTGCCCAGCGGGTCAGCGGCGTGGGCCCGAAATCCGCCGCCCGGCTTGAGGAGGCCGGGCTGACGTTCGGGGCCAAGGCTGCCGTGCCCGCTGCCAAGACCGCAGCGGCGCCGGCGGCTCCGGCGGCAGCGCCGGGCAAGAAGTCGGCCGCGCGCTAGCGCCTGGCGGCATCACGGCGATAGCCTGTCGTGCATGCCGCCATGCTGTTTGCTCACTTCTCCCCTGATGTCTTTGGACCGGCCACGGCGGCGATGCCACAGCGCAAGGCGCAGGCCTTCGCGTGCCGCCGGGGCCGGAGTATCATGCGGACGCCGCCGCGGCCAAGCCGGCCGCATGGCCAAACCGCCTGACCAAACAACAGGGAGAAAACAATGAACAATGGCGATGACGCCGGATTCCTGCCGCGATGGCGTCTCAAGACCGAGGGCGTGATCGGACCTGACGAGCGCTTGCCGGCCGGGCAGACCGTGCTCGCAGGTGTCCAGCATGTGGTGGCAATGTTCGGGTCGACGGCAATCGCGCCCATTCTGATGGGGTTCAACCCCAACATCGCCATCCTTTTCTCGGGCATCGGCACGCTCATCTTCTTTCTTTGCGTACGTGGGCGGGTGCCGAGCTATCTCGGCTCCAGTTTCGCTTTTATCGCCGTCGTCATTGCCGCAACCGGCTATGCCGGCAGCGGGTCCAATCCCAATATTCCCGTTGCGCTTGGCGGCATCATCGCCGCCGGGGTGCTGTACACGGTGATAGGCCTGGTGGTGCAGGCGGTCGGCTATGCATGGGTCGAGCGGCTCATGCCGCCGGTCGTCACGGGTGCGATCGTGGCCGCCATCGGGCTGAACCTGGCCCCCGTGGCGGTGAAGGCGGTCAGCGGGTCGTCATTCGACACCTGGGTCGGGCTGCTTGCCGTGCTGGCGGTCGGCCTGGTGGCGGTGCGTGCGCCGGGCATGCTCGGTCGGCTGCCAGTGCTGATCGGCGGCCTGGCGGGCTATCTTGTCTACTATGTCGGCGCCAACCTGATGGGCCTCGGCAAGCCGATCGATTTTTCAGGCGTGGCGGCGGCCAGCTGGTTTGGGATGCCTGCCTTCACGGCGCCCGTCTTCGATGTCGGCGCCATGATGCTCGTGGCACCGGTGGCCATCGTGCTGGTGGCGGAGAACCTGGGTCACATCAAGGCAATCGGCGTGATGACCGGCCGCAATCTCGACCCGTATATCGGCCGGGCCTTCATCGGCGACGGTATCGCGACCATCCTCTCTGCCAGCGGCGGCGGCACGGGCGTGACGACCTATGCCGAGAACATGGGTGTGATGGCTGTCACCAGGATCTACTCCACGCTGATCTTTGTCGTGGCCGCTGCCGTCGCCATCCTGCTTGGCTTCTCGCCCAAGTTTGGCGCGCTGATCCTGACCATCCCCGGGCCGGTCATCGGCGGCCTCACGATCGTGGTCTTTGGCCTGATCGCGGCCACCGCAGGCCGCATCTGGGTGCAGAATCACGTGGATTTCTCCAGCTCGCGCAACCTGATCACCGTCGGCGCCACGCTGACCGTGGCGGCAGGCGACCTGACGCTCAAGCTTGGCGGCATGACGCTGGGCGGGATCGGTACCGCGACCTTTGGCTGCATGCTGCTCTATCACCTGCTGGGTGACGGCAACAAGGACGCGTAGCCACGGCCAGGCCATGGTGCGCCGGGGCCGGTGGGCAAAGCCCGGCCGTCGGCACGGGTAAGTGCGGTGGTTTACAATGGCCGCCAAAATACGACTCTCGCACCATGGCCTACAAGACAATAGAAGACACCATCGGCAACACGCCGCTGGTCCGGTTGCAGCGGATTCCGGGCGCCGCCAATGACGCACGTGGCAATGTGATCCTCGGCAAGCTGGAAGGCAACAATCCGGCAGGATCGGTCAAGGACCGCCCGGCCCTTTCCATGGTCGTCCGCGCAGAGGCCCGCGGCCGCATCAAGCCGGGCGATACCCTGATCGAGGCGACTTCCGGCAATACCGGCATTGCACTGGCCATGGCGGCCGCCATCCGCGGCTACAAGATGGTACTGATCATGCCGGAGGATCTCAGCCTGGAGCGCCGCCAGAGCATGGCCGCCTATGGCGCGGAGATCATCCTCACGCCGGTCAAGGGCGGCATGGAATACGCGCGCGACCTGGCTGATTCCATGGAGCGCGAGGGCAAGGGTGTGATCCTTGACCAGTTCGCCAACCCGGACAACCCGCTGGCCCACTATGAAACCACCGGGCCTGAGATCTGGCAGGAAACGCAGGGGCGTATTACCCACTTCGTGTCGGCAATGGGGACAACGGGCACCATTACCGGGGTGTCGCGCTACCTGAAGGAGCAGAACCCCGAAGTGCAGGTCGTCGGCGCGCAGCCTGCGGAAGGTTCGCGTATTCCGGGTATCCGCAAGTGGCCGGAAGCCTATATGCCGAAGATCTACGACCCGAAGTATATCGACCGCACGGAACCCGTCAGCCAGGCAGATGCCGAACACATGGCCCGTCGGATGGCGGCCGAAGAGGGCATTTTCTGCGGGGTTTCCGCGGCGGGCGCGCTCTGCGTGGCCCTGCAGGTAGCGGAAACCGTTGAGAACGCCACGATCGTCTTTGTGGTTTGCGACCGAGGTGATCGCTATTTGTCCACAGGCGTCTTTCCGGCCTGAGTTGGCGCGCGGCGACGGCTCCGTGCCCGAATTGCACCGCCAACACCTATGGCGGTGGAGCGTTGCGTCCGTGGCGTGCCGGCGTGCAAACCATGTCCCGGATAGCACGAGCATTCTGATGGCGCGGGGCCTGCTACGGGACCAGCGCCTCGCTTGGCTTGGAGGCGTAGCGGCCGTCCGGGCTTAATAAGGATACTGACGACAGATGGGAAAGAAGAAGTTGCAGTTGCTGTACCAGTGGTTGACCACGTCTCTCCTGCTCGTATATCCGGTTGTCGCACTGTTGATCCACAACGCGGGAAATGCCATTGCCTTCCTGTTCGTGGCCCTGGCCCTGGTCGCCCTGGCGATGCGGCTGCAACCGGAACGGCAGGGCTTCGCGGCGCTGCTGAGATCCTATTGGCCGCTGCATCTGGCCATGGTGTCCGCCTGCCTGGCGATCCTGTTCCAACAAGCCTGGAGCGGAGATTTCGGCATCAAGTACTACGACCGGGCCTTGCGGCTTGCCGCGTTTCCATTGATTTTCTGGGTGTTGTTCTTCGTGCCACGGCGCCATTTCCAATGGCTGCAGTGGGGTGTCGTGCTGGCGGCAATCGTGGCCATGGTCAAGGCATACATCTTCACGAAGGGCGGCAATGTCCGCGATGGCAATATCGGTTTCATCTCGATCATCGCCTATTCGGATATCGCGTTGCTGGCCGGTGTGCTTGCCCTGGTTTCCTTTGCCTGGAATGAACCGAAGCAGAAGCTGGTATTGCTGGCGAAAATGGGTGCCTGTGCAGCGGGGTTGTACACCAGCGTACTGACCGCCACGCGCGGCAGCTGGCTCGCCTTGCCGCTCTTCCTGGTGTTCTTCCTGTTTTTCGCGAGACTGAATATCCGCCATCGATGGGCGTGGGTCGCTTCGCTGGTGCTCGTGGTTGCGGTGATGTTCGGCCTGAACCAGCATGCGGCCAGCCGGTTCGTCGATACCCAGTCAGACCTGCAGGCATATTCACAGGGCGAAGGCAAATCCACTTCCACGGGCCATCGGCTGCAACTTTGGGGCGCGGCGCTGAAGCTGATCGCAAAGGCCCCCGTTTTCGGTATCGGTCGAGAGAACTACGACGCGGGCATCAGGGAAATGGTCCATAAGCATGAGGTCACGGAAGACCTGATGCGCTTTGCACACTCCCACAACGAGATCCTCTTCAACATGGTGATCTCGGGTATTTTTGGCTTGGCATCGATACTTCTGCTCTACCTGGTTCCGGGCTACTACTTCGCACGGGAACTAGGCCACGCGGACCGCGCTGTCCGCACGGCGGCACGGATGGGCTGCGTCCTGGTGCTCGGCTTTTTTGCCTTCGGCCTTACCGATCTGATGTTCTTCTGGCCGGTTCTGGCCGGCTACTACCCCATCATGGTTGCCGCGTTCCTGGCTTTTATCATCAAGACCCGGCAGGCGGCCGGCCCGCCGGCCGGGCCGCGCTGACGGCGGCGGCCGTCAGTTGGCCGCTTGCGCCCTGGCCCCCATCTCCTTCTTTTCCAGGATCCAGTCGTTGACGATGCCGTGGACCGTCTGCGGCTTGAGCTGTCGCATGCAGTCGCAGGTATCGGCCACGATCTTCTCGCAGGCCGAGCAGCTCTTCTGCATGGACAGGTTCTGAGCGCGAAGCCCCAGCGCTGCCCAGCGCCCCGGGTGCATGGGGCGGGTCGGCGGGAACAGCCCCAGCGTACGCTGGCCAATGGCCGCGGAAAGGTGCAACGGTCCGGTGCCGCTGGCGATGAGACCGTCGGCCTGCCGGATCAGCTGGGTCAGCTGCCCCAGGGTCTGGGCGCCGCAGACGCTGGTCACGTTGGGCAACTGCAGCAGCGCCTGCCCGTGCATCTTCAGCCATTCCCCTTCTTTGGCGCTGCCGGTCAGCCACAGGTGCACATCCGGCTGTGACCGCAGCCATTGCGCGAGCGCGGTGTAATGTTCGATCGGCCACTCGCGGCCGTGTCCGTTCGATTTGGTATGCAGTACCAGGTTGAAGCCGTAGGGCTGCAACTGCCGGGCGATTTCGCTGTTGACCGGGATGTCGAAGTGATACATGCCCGGAATCTCTTCGCGCGTCGGGATCGATCTGGGGCCGAAGGCGCGCAGGAACTCAAAATTGATCTGGGCCTCGTGATCTTCGGAAATCCGCTTGCTGAAGCGCACCCGGCGGTTGCAGTAGAACAGCAGGTACAGTTTCTGCCGCGCATTGCCGATCCGGTGCCTGATCCCGGCGCGGAATGCCGCATAGGCCAGGTCGCGGTCCGGTTGCGCCAGCAGCAAGGTGTCGATATCCGAATGCTTGAGGTATTCCGCCGGCGCATCGGCAATATCCTCCAGTTCGATGACCTGGTCGATATCCGTGCAAAAGCGCACCAGCGGCGCCGCATAGGCGCGGCACAGGAAACTGATCCTGGCGCCGGGATTCAGTTGCCGCAGGCGTGCCACCATGGGCAGCGTCAGGACGATGTCGCCGATATTGTCAGTACGGGAGACGAGGATATGCTTGCTTCGTATTGCCATGACTCTTGAAGATGACTCGGTAGTGCTGCGGGGCGCCGGACAAAGCCGTTATTTCAGGACCCGCTTGCGCAGATAGCGCAGATACCACTTCAGGCTTTCCGCGGGCCGCCCCTGGCGGTACATGAAGCGCGAATGCATGCGCATTTCCTTGGTATTGCGCGGCGCCGGATCGAGCGGCAGATCCTGCCACGGCGACAATCCCAGGTATTTGTGGAACAGCTTGCGCGCGTCATGGCCGCTCCAGTCCGCCCATGGTTTGACCGACCCGGCGAAATGGATGAACACGGCCTTGCCGACCGGGCGCATGGCGAACTTGTTCACATTCAGGTCGTGAATCAGGTCATACAGGTAGTTCCAGCGCGGCGAGACATAGCGGGCGCGGCCGTTGAGCACGATATTCAGTGCATCCTGGTCGTTAAAGCGCATGTCGGTCTTGCTTTCGAGCAGGGCTTTCATGGTCTGCCCGGTAATGTCCTCTTGCAGCCAGCGTTCGATATTGATGAACAGCACGCCGCCGTTGAAGTACTCGTTGTGCTTCAGGCCCAGGGCGGCCACGCGGCGCTGCAGGGTGACCGGCGCATCCGGCACGACCACCGCGATGTCCTCGCTGATGTCCATGTCGACCAGTTCGTCCAGCCGGTTGACGCACAGGATGTCGGCATCCAGGTACAGCACCCGATCCGTCTGGCCTTGCAGCACGCTGGGAATCACCAGCCGCGTGAAGATCGACAGCGAATAGTGCGAGTGGCCCAGGAAATGCGAAAACTGCTTGAACGAACCAAGGTCCAGCACGTGCAGGCGCGTGCTGACGCCGGGGTACATCGATTCCAGACGCGCCAGGCGGCGCTGGTTATCCGCCGAGGCCGACAGCGTCAGCACGTGGAAGGTAAAGTGCTGCCCCGGGTTGTTGTCGATGATCGAGCCAATGGTGCCGCCCATCGCCCGGAAATAGTTATCGTCAACGCAGAATGCGATGTGGAAAGACGGCTTGCCGTTCGGACCCGTCTCCGGGGTCGTGGTGAGCGCAGGGGCGGTCGCTTGGGGGTTCATGGGATGGCTCGGATGACCTGTTCGACGGAAATGGCCTTGACCCAGTCCCGCGCGTTGGGGGCAGTGATCACGGTGCTGTGGTTGCGATCGATGGGGGTCCACTCAGGGTTCTTCTGGCGCATCAGCGCGATCACCGGCACATGGACCGCATTGGCCAGGTGCATCACCGCGGTTTCCACGGAAATGATGAGGTCGCATTGCGCCAGCAGGGCCGGGAGCTGGAAGAAGTTGTCCTCGGCGCTGAACAGTTCGGTGCGCTGCAGGCGGAAACTGCCGATGACCTGGCGGGCATGCGCCAGCTCCTGCGGGACCGCGTTGACCACAAAGCTGCTGTCGCGCCACGCGTCGAGCCGCTGCATGGCCTGGATCAGTTCCGCGGCGTGCTCCAGCGGCCAGCAACGCTTCCTGGTCTTGGCGTAGGGATTGACAAAGACCAGCTTGCCGGGACGCGGCTCGAACCCCCAGGCCGCCAGCTGTTTGCGCGCATGATGCCGCCAGGCGTCGGGGATCTCCACGAACGGGAAGCGCCCGGCGGCATCCACCTCCGGCCCGCCGATCTGCCGGAACCAGTGCGCGTAGACGTCACTGATATGCTGCGGATTGGCGCGGTCGACCCGATATGAGGGGATGGCGGCATCCAGCTTGCGGTAGGCCAGCCGATGGTGAGGCTGGAAGAACTTGACCGGTTTTTCCATGCCGACGATCCAGCCATCGGGACTGATTGCGCGCGCCAGCGTGGCGTACTGGTGTGGCCGCAACGTGGCCAGCGAGACGACGATGGGGTAATGCTCCTGCCGGGCCTCGCGGATCGACGCCTCATACAGTTCAGGGCTGTAGGTCTGGGTATAGACCTTCTTGAAGAATCCGCACGCCCCCACCCAGTCGTACAGCGAGTACTTCTTCAGGTGCTCCCATTCCGCGGAATTGCTCGTGCGCCGCACTTCATCCACCCAGAGGTGGACGCTGAGGTGCGGGTAGGCCTCGGCGAAGGCCTTGAAGAAATTCTGCAGGTAGGTGAAGTCGCCCAGCGCCAGGTGGGCGATGAACAGGATCTTGTCCGACTTCCGAAGCAGTTCTGCTGGAATCAAGGTCTGGGTCTGGGTCACGGATTACTCATGTGGAAAGTCGCGTGGCAACGACCGGCCATTGTAAACGAACGCAGCCGGCCACCCTGCCTCCATTGCGGAGGAAAAGGCACTTTCTCCAGTGGGAGTCAGGGCCTTCGCGGCGGGTCGGGACGCCCCGGCGACGGCCGTGGTGCGTCAGCCCATCGCCGCCTTGACCGCCTCGCCCAGCTGGTACACCGCCAGCGCATAGAAAAAGCTGCGGTTGTAGCGCGTCAGCACGTAGAAGTTGCGCAGGCCGAGCAGGTACTCGGTCGGCTGGTCGGGCGTGGGCAGGTCCACCACCAGCACGCCGGTCTCGCCTTCGCGCGCGGAGTCGATCGGCTCGTCCACGCGCAGGCCGGCGCGGGTCAGCTGGTTGAGCGTGCGCGTCGGCCACGGCTCGCCGTCGGCCGCGGCGGCGGCTACCCCCAGGCTGCCGGGATCGCTGGCAATGCGCCACACCACCGGACGGCCCGCCTCCCAGCCGTGCAGCTGCAGGAAGCGCGCGACGCTGCCGATGGCGTCGGTGGGGCTGTTGCGCAGGTCGATGCGGCCGTTGTTGTCGTAGTCGATGGCGTATTCGCGCAGGCTGGTCGGCATGAACTGCGGGATGCCGATGGCGCCCGCGTAGGAGCCCAGCACCGAGTACACGTCGGTGCGGGTGTCGCGGCACCACAGCAGGTAGTCGGCCAGCTGGTTGCGGAACAGCGCGCTGCGGGCTTCGCGGTTGGGCGTATCCGGGTAGTCGAAGGCGAGCGTGGACAGCGAGTCGAGCACGCGGAAGGTGCCCATGTCGCGGCCGTAGATGGTTTCCACGCCGATGATGCCGACGATGACCGAGGCCGGCACGCCGAACTCGGCTTCGGCGCGGCGCAGGGTGTCGCGGTTGTCCTGCCAGAAGCGCACGCCCGCGTTGATGCGGATCGGCTCGATAAAGCGCGAGCGATAGGCGCGCCAGCTTTTGCGGCCGGGCGTGGCGGGCGGCATGATCAGCCGCACCACGGTGGCTGAATAGACCGCCTGGCTGAACCATTCCTGCAGCGTGCCGCGGTCAAAGCCGTGGCGGGCCACCATCTCGTCGATAAAGGCGCGCGCTTGCGGGTTGTCGCGGTAGCGGCCGGGTTCGATCTCTTCCTCGCGCACGCTGACGCGGCGCTTGCCGGCGGCGAGCAGGCTGGGGGAGAGGCCGCAGAGTCCGAGTGCGGCAGCGGAAAGCGCGGCGCCCAGCAGGGGGCGTCGCAGTGAGCGCTGGGGGTCGGTCATGGTGTCCTTTGCAAGTCGCACCGAGTATAGCGGATGCCACTGCGGCATTTGCAGCGCCGGCGCCCACGACATGGCGCGCCGGCCCCGCTGGGTAGCATGGCCTTGCGTGTGCTAACGTAGCGATTGGAGACAACATTGCGACGATAAGAGATGCCGACAGGCTATTACACGCACCCCGAGTTCCAGCGGCATGAGATGGGGCATTTCCATCCGGAGTGCCCGGAGCGCCTGCAGGCGATCGAGGATCACCTGATTTCTCACGGCCTGGACGGGCTGCTGGAGCGCCGCGAGGCCGCGCCCGCCACGCGCGAGCAGCTGGAGCGCGTGCACCGGCCCGACTATGTCGACTCCCTCGAAAGCGCCAGCCCGGCCAGCGGCTACCACGCGATCGATCCGGACACCTCGATGAATTCCCACACGCTCGCCGCCGCCACGCTGGCAGCGGGCGCGGCGGTGGCGGCCACCGACGCGGTGATCGCCGGCGAATTCGAGAACGCGTTCTGCTGCGTGCGCCCGCCCGGCCACCACGCCGAGCCCGACCGCGCCATGGGCTTCTGCTTCTACAACAACGTTGCGATTGCCGCGCGCCACGCGCTGCAGGCGCACGGGCTGGAGCGCGTGGCCATCATCGATTTCGACGTGCACCACGGCAACGGCACCGAAGCGGCCTTCCGCGGCGACGAGCGCGTGATGATGTGCAGCTTCTTCCAGCACCCGTTCTATCCCTACAGCGGCACCGAGCATCTCGCGCCCAACATGGTCAATATCCCGCTGCCGGCCTATACCAACGGCATGGCGGTGCGCGAAGTGGTCGAGACCATCTGGCTGCCGCGGCTCAATGAATTCCGCCCGCAGATGCTGTTCATCTCCGCCGGCTTCGATGCGCACCGCGAGGACGACCTCGGCCAGATGGGCCTGGTGGAGCAGGATTACGCCTGGATCACCGGCCAGTTGATCGACGTTGCGCGTACCCACGCGCAGGGCCGCATCGTCAGCTGCCTGGAAGGGGGCTACAACCTGAGCGCGCTGGGCCGCAGCGTGCTGGCGCACCTGAAGGTGCTGCTGGAGCGATAGGAGACCGTTGCCATGGCCGAGAACGATGCCCGCGTGGATGCACCGCTGCTGACCGAGTCGCGCGACGCCGCGGGCGTGGCGCGCCTGACCATGAACCGGCCGCAGGCGTTCAATGCGCTGTCCGAGGGCCTGCTCGATGCGCTGACCGAGGCCCTGGCCCGGCTGGCATCGGACGACACCGTGCGCGTAGTGGTGCTGGCCGGCGCGGGCAAGGCCTTCTGCGCCGGGCACGACCTGCGCGAGATGCGGGCCTCGCCATCGCATGACTATTACCGGCGCCTGTTCGACCGCTGCACGCGCATGATGATGGCGATCCAGAAGATGCCGCAGCCGGTGATTGCGCGCGTGCAGGGCATTGCCACGGCGGCGGGCTGTCAGCTGGTGGCGATGTGCGACCTGGCGGTGGCCGCCGACGATGCGCGCTTTGCGGTGTCAGGGGTCAACCTGGGGCTGTTCTGTTCGACGCCCGGGGTGGCGTTGTCGCGCAACCTGCACCGCAAGCAGGCGCTGGAGATGCTGCTGACCGGCGACATGATCGACGCCGCCGCCGCGCGCGAGCGCGGCCTGGTCAACCGGATCGTGCCCGCCGCACAGCTGGACGACGAGGTGGCGAGCCTGGCCGCCAGCATCTGCGCCAAGCCGGCCGCCGCGGTGGCTGCCGGCAAGGGCCTGTTCTACCGCCAGCTGGAAATGGGCATCGAGGCCGCCTACCAGCTTGCCGGCCAGACCATGGCCTGCAACATGATGGAAGAGTCGGCGCTGGAGGGGGTTCAGGCCTTTATCGACAAGCGCGCGCCGTCATGGCGTGGCTCATGATCGACTTTCCCGGTTCTTATATGCCGGGAACGCATAAAGACATCGGAAGAAAGTCGTTTATGGTATGAAGCGAATCGCATAAAATACGCGCTTCAGAAAAATAACGAGCGGCAACAGCGCTGGAGATCCCTCGCCTGTTGCCGTTTTCTTTTGGTCACCTTTACATGATCGAACTGCAAGGACTGTCGCAGCGCTTCCCGGGCGCGTCTGGCGACGTGCATGCATTGCGGGACGTCAGCCTGTCGATCGCGGCGGGCGAAGTCTTCGGCATCATCGGCCGCAGCGGCGCCGGCAAAAGTACGCTGGTACGCGCCATCAACCTGCTGAACCGGCCCTCGAGCGGCCGCGTGGCCGTCGCCGGCCAGGACCTGACGGCGCTGGACAAGGGCGCGCTGCGCCTGGCCCGCCGCGACATCGGCATGATCTTCCAGCACTTCAACCTGCTGTCGTCGCGCACGGTATATGGCAACGTGGCGCTGCCGCTGGAACTGGCCGGCAAGCCCCGCGCCGAGATCGCCGCGACGGTGCTGCCGCTGCTGGACCTGGTCGGCCTGTCGTCGCTGAAGGACCGCTATCCGGCGCAGATCAGCGGCGGGCAGAAGCAGCGCGTGGGCATTGCGCGCGCGCTGGCCAGCAAGCCCAAGGTGCTGCTCTCGGACGAGGCCACTTCGGCGCTGGACCCGGAAACCACCCGCTCCATCCTGGAACTGCTCAAGCAGATCAACCGCGACCTGGGCCTGACCGTCGTGATGATCACGCACCAGATGGAAGTGATCAAACAGGTCTGTGACCGCGTGGCCGTGCTCGAAGCCGGCCAGGTGGTGGAGACCGGGCGCGTGATCGACGTGTTCCTGCGCCCGCAGCATGAGGTCACCCGCGCCATGATCGGCGACGTCATCTCGCAGGAGCTGCCGGCGAGCGTGCTCAAGCGCGTGGAGAGCCGGCTGGGCAACGGGCGCGACCACGTCTACCGGCTCGCCTTTACCGGCGAGGGCGTCGACCAGCCGGTGCTGGCCCAGGCGATCCGCCGCTACGGGCTGGACTTCAATATCCTGCATGGCCATATCGACGAGATCCAGGGCCAGGCCTTCGGCTCGCTGGCGATCATGGCCACGGGCGAACTGGCCGACGTCAAGGCGGCGATGGAATACCTGCAGGCGCAAGGCGTCGTGGTGGAGGAGTTCGAGCATGTGGTCTGAAATGTCTGACCTGTTCCTGACCTCGTTCAACGAGACCCTGCTGATGGTGGCGATCTCGGGCGTGGTCGGCTCGCTGCTGGGCGTGCCGCTGGGCGTGCTGCTGCACCTGACCAACCGTGGCGGCGTGCTTTCGCATCCGCTGTTCAACCGCACCATCGGCGTGGTGGTCAACGCGGTGCGCTCGATCCCGTTCATCATCCTGCTGGTGGTGGTGATCCCGTTCACGCGCTTTATCGTCGGCTCGTCGATCGGCACCACGGCGGCGATCGTGCCGCTGACCATCGCGGCGATCCCGTTTATCGCGCGCCTGGTGGAAAGCGCGCTGCGCGAGGTCGACAAGGGCCTGGTCGAGGCGGCCCAGTCGATGGGCGCCACCACCGGCCAGATCGTGTGGAAGGTGCTGCTGCCCGAGGCCATGCCCGGCATTGTCGCCGGCCTGACCATTACCTTCGTCAGCCTGGTCGGCTATTCGGCCATGGCCGGCGCGATCGGCGGCGGCGGCCTGGGCGACCTGGGCATCCGCTACGGCTACCAGCGCTATATCACCGAGGTGATGGTGGCGGTGGTGGTGATCCTGATCGTGTTCGTGCAGGCAGTACAAAGCTTCGGTGACTGGCTCGTCCGCCGCATCAGCCACCGCTAAGCCAAATCTCTCTCTGAAATAGGAACGCATATCATGCAACGTCGCAACCTGCTGCAATGGATTCTCGGCGCCGCGATCGGCGCCACGCTGGCGACGGGTGCCGCCGCTCAGGAAAAGCCGATCAGGATCGGCGTGACCGGCGGCCCGCACGCCCAGATCATGGAACAGGTGAAGAAGGTCGCCGCCCGCGACGGCCTGAACATTCAGGTGGTCGAGTTCAGCGACTACATCCAGCCCAACGCAGCGCTCGCCGCCGGCGACCTGGACGCCAACAGCTACCAGCACCTGCCGTACCTGGAAGCCCAGATCAAGGACCGCGGCTACAAGTTCACGCATATCGCCTATACGGTCACGTTCCCGATGGGCGTGTACTCGAAGAAGATCAAGTCGCTCGACCAGCTCAAGCCGGGCGCGCGCGTGGGCGTGCCCAACGACCCCACCAACGGCGGCCGCGGGCTGTTGCTGCTGCAGAGCAAGGGCGTGATCAAGCTCAAGCCCGACGCCGGCCTGAAGGCCACGCCGCTGGACATCGTCGAGAACCCGAAGAAGATCCGCGTCGTCGAGCTGGACGCCGCGCAGCTGCCGCGCTCGCTGGACGACCTCGACGCCGCCGCCATCAACGGCAACTATGCGGAATCGGCCGGACTGTCGCCGGTCAGGGACGCCATCGCCATCGAAGGCCCGAAGGGTCCATACGCCAACCTGATCGCAATCCGCGAGGCCGACAGGAACAAGCCCTGGGTGGCCAAGCTGGTGAAGGCCTACCACTCGCCCGAAATCAAGCAATACGTCACATCGACCTTCAAGGACTCGGTCATTACCGCCTGGTAAGCCGACGTCACTTTGAGGTTTTCATCCAATCAGACGATGCCCGCAAGCCCCGGTTTGCGGCACAATCGTCGGACGGCTGGGATCTGCCGGGCTATGCCCGGCATCATTTTGCCGATAAAATAGTACGATCGTTCGAAAAACAGGAGAGCCGCCAACCCGGTGGTTATAATGACGAGCGAACAAAATTTCTGACTATCAGCTATCAGTGGAGTGAGCGCATGAAAGTACTCGTCGCAGTCAAGCGGGTGGTGGATTACAACGTCAAGGTCCGCGTCAAGGCGGACGGCACCGGCGTCGATCTGGCCAACGTCAAGATGAGCATGAACCCCTTCGACGAAATCGCCGTGGAAGAGGCCGTGCGCCTGAAGGAAGCCGGCGTTGCCACCGAAGTGATCGCCGTCTCGTGCGGCGTCACGCAGTGCCAGGAAACCCTGCGCACCGCGATGGCCATCGGTGCCGACCGCGGCATCCTGGTGGAATCGAACGAAGACCTGCAACCGCTGGCCGTGGCCAAGCTGCTGAAGGCGCTGATCGACAAGGAACAGCCGCAGCTGGTGATCCTGGGCAAGCAGGCCATCGACGACGACTCCAACCAGACCGGCCAGATGGTGGCCGCGCTGGCCGGCCTGCCCCAAGCGACCTTCGCCTCGAAGGTGGTGGTGGCTGATGGCAAGGCTTCGGTGACCCGCGAAGTCGACGGCGGCCTGGAAACGCTGTCGCTCAAGCTGCCGGCCGTGGTCACGACCGACCTGCGCCTGAACGAGCCGCGCTACGTGACGCTGCCGAACATCATGAAGGCCAAGAAGAAGCAGCTCGATATCGTCAAGCCGGAAGATCTCGGCGTCGACGTGAAGCCGCGCCTGTCGACCCTGAAGGTGGTCGAGCCTGCCAAGCGCAGCGCGGGTGTGATGGTGCCGGACGTCGCGACGCTGGTGCAGAAGCTGAAGAACGAAGCCAAAGTCATCTGAGCGCGGGGGAGAAATAACATGACTGCACTCGTCATTGCTGAACACGACAACCAATCCATCAAGGCCGCCACGCTGAACACCGTGACCGCCGCAGCCCAGTGCGGCGGCGACGTGCACGTGCTGGTGGCCGGCTCGAATGCCGCTGCCGCTGCTGCTGCCGCCGCCAAGATCGCCGGCGTGAGCAAGGTCCTGCTGGCCGACGCCGCTTATTTTGGTGACGGCCTGGCCGAGAACGTGGCCGAGCAGGCCCTGGCCATCGCCAACGACTACTCGCACATCCTGGCCCCGGCCACCCCGTACGGCAAGAACATCCTGCCGCGCGTGGCCGCCAAGCTGGACGTGGCCCAGATCTCGGAAATCTCCAAGGTCGACGCCCCGGAAACCTTCGAGCGCCCGATCTACGCCGGCAACGCCATCGCCACGGTCAAGTCGGAAGACAAGATCAAGGTCATCACCGTGCGCGGCACCGCGTTTGACGCGGCCGCCGCCGAAGGCGGCTCGGCCGCCGTCGAGACCCTGCCGGCCGTGGCCGACGCGGGCGTTTCGCAGTTCGTTTCGCGCGAAGTGGCCAAGAGCGACCGTCCGGAACTGACCGCCGCCAAGATCATCGTCTCGGGTGGCCGTGGCGTGGGTTCGGGCGAGAACTACACCAAGGTGCTGACGCCGCTGGCCGACAAGCTGAACGCCGCCCTGGGCGCGTCGCGCGCCGCCGTGGACGCCGGCTTTGTGCCGAACGACTACCAGGTCGGCCAGACCGGCAAGATCGTCGCGCCGCAGCTGTACATCGCCGTCGGTATCTCCGGCGCGATCCAGCACCTGGCCGGCATGAAGGACTCCAAGGTGATCGTCGCGATCAACAAGGACGCCGAAGCCCCGATCTTCTCCGTGGCCGACTACGGCCTGGTGGGCGATCTGAACACCGTGGTGCCGGAGCTGGTGGCAGCACTGGGCTGATGCCACGCCGGCCGCCCGGCGGCCGGCACGCGTAGCCGCAGCTAGCAAGTAACGAGCCGTTCCGGGGGTGACCCGCGAACGGCTTTTTCATACATGTTGGGAGACATCGATGACTTACCGTGCGCCGATCAAGGACATGCTGTTCGTCATGAACGAGCTGGCCGGGCTTGAGGCTGTCAGCAAGCTGCCGGGCTTCGAGGAAGCCACGCCGGAGACGGCCGAGGCCGTGCTGGACGAGGCCGCCAAATTCAACGAGCAGGTGGTGGCGCCGCTGAACCGCGCCGGCGACCTCGACCCGAGCAGTTGGAAGGACGGCGTGGTCACCACCACGGCTGGCTTCAAGGAAGCCTTCCGCCAGTTCGGCGAGGGCGGCTGGCAGGGTGTGCTGCACCCGCAGGAGTTTGGCGGCCAGGGCCTGCCCAAGCTGATCGCGACCGCCTGCAACGAGATGCTGAACAGCGCGAACCTGTCGTTCGCGCTGTGCCCGCTGCTGACCGACGGTGCCATCGAGGCACTGCTGACGGCCGGCACGGATGAGCAGAAGGCCACCTTCCTGCCCAAACTGATCTCGGGCGAGTGGACCGGCACCATGAACCTGACCGAGCCGCAGGCGGGCTCGGACCTGGCCGCGGTGCGCACCCGCGCCGAGCCGCAGGGCGACGGCACCTACAAGGTGTTCGGCACCAAGATCTTCATCACCTACGGCGAGCACGACATGGCGAAGAACATCGTCCATCTCGTGCTGGGCCGCACGCCCAACGCGCCCGAGGGCGTCAAGGGCATCTCGCTGTTCATCGTGCCGAAGTTCATGGTCAACGCGGACGGCAGCACCGGCGAGCGCAACGACGTGCACTGCGTGTCGATCGAGCACAAGCTGGGCATCAAGGCGAGCCCGACGGCGGTGCTGCAGTTCGGCGACCATGGCGGCGCCATCGGCACGCTGGTGGGAGAAGAGAACCGCGGCCTCGAGTACATGTTCATCATGATGAACTCGGCGCGTTTCTCGGTCGGCATGCAGGGCATCGCGGTGTCCGAACGCGCCTACCAGCAGGCGGTGGCCTATGCGCGCGAACGCGTGCAGAGCCGTCCGGTCGATGGCTCGGCGCGCGAGGCCGTGACCATCATCCATCACCCCGACGTCAAGCGCATGCTGATGACAATGCGCGGGCTGATCGAGGGCGCGCGTGCCGTGGCCTACGTGGCCGCGGCCGCCAGCGACGCCGCGCACCAGCACCCGGACGAGGCCGTGCGCAAGCAGAACCAGGCCTTCTATGAGTTCCTGGTGCCGGTGGTGAAGGGGTGGAGCACCGAGTTGTCGATCGATGTCACCAGCTTGGGCGTGCAGGTGCACGGCGGCATGGGTTTCATCGAGGAGACCGGCGCGGCGCAGCACTACCGCGACGCCCGCATCCTGCCGATCTACGAAGGCACCACCGCGATCCAGGCCAACGACCTGATCGGCCGCAAGACCGTGCGCGACGGCGGCGCCGTGGCACGCGCAATCTGCGCGCAGATCGCCGAGACCGAAGCCGCGCTGGGCAAGCACGGCGGTGCGGCGTTCACCGCGGTGCAGGCGCAGCTGGCCAAGGGCCGCGCCGCGCTCGAGGCCGTGGTGGCGTTCATGGTGGCCAATGCCAAGTCCGATCCGAACGCCGTATTTGCCGGCAGCGTTCCCTATCTGAAGCTGTGCGGCATCGTGTTCTCGGGCTGGCAGCTGGGCCGGGCGATGCTGGCGGCCGACGCGAAGCGTGCCGAGGATCCCGCCTTCCATGACGCCAAGATCGCGACCGCGCATTTCTTTGCCGAGCACATCCTGTCGCAGGCATCGGGACTGCGCGATGCCGTCGTCAGCGGCGGGGCGCCGGTCAACGCGCTGAGCGCCGAGCAGTTCTGACCGGCACGCGCGGCGCGCAGACGTGAAAAAGGGCGACCTCAAGCGGGGTCGCCCTTTTTGCTGGCAGAGTCTGTGCTGGCGTCAGGCGGCAGCCGGGCGCGGTGCCAGGTGCTGGCGCGCGGGCTTCAGGTAGCGGCCTACCGACAGGTCGTCGGCGCGGATCGCTGGCGACGTTCCCGACACAAGGTCCGACAGCAGCTTGCCCGAGCCGCACGCCATGGTCCAGCCGAGCGTGCCATGGCCGGTGTTCAGCCACAGGCCGCGCACCTGGGTCGGGCCGACGATGGGCGTGCCGTCCGGCGTCATCGGGCGCAGGCCGGTCCAGAAGGTGGCCTGGCTGACATCGCCGGCGCCCGGGAACAGGTCGGTCACCACGTGTTCAAGCGTGCGGCGCTTGGCCGGATCCAGGCTGCGGTCATAGCCGACGATCTGCGCCATGCCACCCACGCGGATGCGGTCCTCGAAGCGGGTGATGGCGACCTTGTAGGTCTCGTCCAGCACGGTCGACACCGGGCTGCGCGAGGCATCGGTCATCGGCACCGTGATCGAGAAACCCTTGAGCGGGTAGACCGGCAGGTTGGACATGCCGTGCAGGACCGGCTTGACCAGCTGCGTCGACCAGCTGCCCAGCGCCACCACCACCAGGTCGGCCATCATCGGCTCACCGTTGACCATGGCACCGGCGACGGCGTCGCCCTGGGTCACCAGGCTGTCGATCGAGCGGTTGTACAGGAACCTCACCCCCAGCGCTTCGGCCATGCCTGCCAGCTGTCGGGTAAACAGCTGGCAGTCACCGGTTTCATCATTGGGGAGGCGCAGGCCGCCGGCCAGCTTGTGGCTGACGGCGGCCAGCGCCGGTTCGCTCGCGGCGAGTTCCTCGCGCGAAAGCAACTGGTAGGGCACCCCGGCTTCTTCCAGCACGGCGATGTCCTTGGCCGCGCCCTGCAGCTGCTCGTCGGTGCGGAACACCTGCAGCGTGCCTTGCTGGCGGCCTTCGTAAGCGATGCCGGTTTCCGCGCGCAGTGCGCGGATGCAGTCGCGGCTGTACTCGGCCAGCCGCACCATGCGCTCCTTGTTGACGGCGTAGCGGTCGGCGCTGCAGTTCAGCAGCATCTGCCACATCCACTGCAGCTGGAACAGCGTGCCGTCCGGGCGGATACTCAGCGGCGCGTGTTCCTGGAACATCCACTTGATCGCCTTGAGCGGCACGCCGGGCGCCGCCCACGGCGACGCATAGCCGGGCGAGATCTGGCCCGCGTTGGCAAAGCTGGTGCCGAGCGCGGGGCCGGCTTCACGGTCGACGACGGTCACTTCGTGACCGGCCCTGGCCAGGTACCACGCACTGGTGACGCCAATGACGCCACTGCCAAGTACGAGAACGCGCATGATCGGGGGCTCCAACTGCGATGATAAGTAGATGAAGGATTTGTCTCTATACTATTGAATACAAACCAGTCATAGTTACCGAATTTCTCACGAAAACAGGAAAAACTCATGAGAACGAGCCGCCAGCCCCAGCGTACCCTCGACCGGCTCGACCGCAAGATCCTGACCGCGTTGCAGAGCGACGGCAGGATGTCGATGAAGGACCTGGCCGAGGCGGTCGGGCTGACCATCACGCCCTGCATCGAGCGCGTCAAGCGCCTGGAGCGCGATGGTGTCATCATGGGCTACTACGCCCGGCTCAACCCGGCGCTGCTGGGCAGCGCGCTGCTGGTGTTCGTGGAGATCTCGCTGGGCAACAAGTCGGGCAATATGTTCGAGCAGTTCCGGCGCGAGGTGCTGCGCATCCCGGAAGTGCTGGAATGCCACCTGGTCTCCGGCGATTTCGACTACCTGATCAAGGCGCGTATCCGCGAGATCGGCGAATACCGCCGGCTGCTCGGCGATATCCTGCTGCAGCTGCCCGGCGCGGCGCAGTCGAAGAGCTATGTGGTGATGGAAGAGATCAAGGAGACGCTGGCGATTTCCGTCGAGGAGAAGAGCCAGGCAGTGTGACCAAGGCCAGCATGGCGCGCCCCCCGCAGAAGCCCGATCCCGCCAGCAGCCGCTTGACGCGGCGCGATGCCGACCCGGACGCGCAAGCGCCGCAGGCAGGGCCGCGGCCACCCGTGGCGCGCAAGGGCCGGGGCGCTGTCAGCAATTTGCAGGGGCGTTTCGAGCGCGATCAGCGTGAAGTGTTCGACGATGGCTGGGGCAGTGCGCCTGAAGAGGCGCCGCGGACGGTTCAGGCCGCACCGTCCGCGGACGAAGCCCCGCTGCCGCCGCTGCGCACGGAAGTCCATATCGAGCGCGCCCGGTCGGTCCTGACGCGCAATGCGTCGCCGGATATCCCGTTCGATGTCTCGCTCAATCCCTATCGCGGCTGCGAGCACGGCTGCATCTACTGCTTCGCCCGGCCAACGCACGCCTACCTGGACCTGTCGCCGGGGCTGGACTTCGAAACGCAGCTGTATGCCAAGACCAACGCCGCCGAGCGGCTGCGCGAGGCGCTGGCGCGGCCGTCGTACCGCTGCGAGACCATTGCGCTCGGCGTCAACACCGACGCCTACCAGCCGATCGAGCGCGAGCAGCGCATCACGCGCGGCCTGCTCGAGGTGCTGAAGGCGTGTGACCATCCGGTCGCGCTGATCACCAAGTCGTCACTGATCGAGCGCGATATCGACCTGTTAGCGCCGATGGCGGCGAAGCGGCTGGCAGTGGCTGCGGTCACCATCACCACGCTGGATGCCGGCATCGCGCGCACGCTGGAACCGCGCGCGGCCACGCCGTCGCGCCGGCTGCGCACCATCCGCACGCTGACCGACGCGGGCATCCCGGTAGGTGTGAGCATCGCCCCGGTGATCCCGTTCATCACCGAGCCCGACCTGGAACGTGTGCTGGAGGCGGCGCACGAGGCGGGCGCCGTCTATGCGAACTACATCGTGCTGCGGCTGCCGTGGGAAGTGCGGCCGCTGTTCGAGGAATGGCTGTTGGCGCATTTTCCCGACCGCGCTGAGCGGGTCATGAACCGCGTGCGTGAAATGCGCGATGGCAAAGCCTACGATGCCAGCTTTGCCACGCGCATGCGCGGGACGGGCGTGTGGGCGGACTTGCTGCGCCAGCGTTTCTACAAGGCCGCCGAACGGCTCGGTTTCCGCTACAACCGGTTCGATCTGGATACGTCGCGTTTCCGCCCGCCAGCCAAGGGGGCCAGCGCCAAGGACGACTCGCAGGGTTCGCTTTTCTGAGTCTTCCGGGCGGTTTCAGTGGCCTGTTGGTCGCCGATCATGGTGCTGGCGAGTTCCAGCGCGGCCTTCGCGCTTGACGGCGGCAGTCCCGAGGACAGCGCCAGCCGGACGGCGATCGCCGCCAGGCGTCCTTCCTCATAGGTTGGCATGTCGATGCTTGCTCCTTTGCGCCGCCGGGGTATGGCCCCGCCGCGCGTATTGCCGCCGGGATCGGACGGCTCTACCAGTATGGGCGAATTGACGCAAAGGGGAACTGCCGTTTTTCAGCCGGCTTGACTGTGCGCAAACGCACGGTGCTCACTAAATATCTGGACGGTCACGGCAAGGAGGGCTGCCGAGGGGCTTGGGCGTCACAGCCGCCGGCCGGGAAATACCTGCCAGATCCGCCGCGGCTACTGCGACAGCGCGCGCGCGGCCTCGACCTGCGATTCGAAGAAAGTCTGGAAGCTGATGGCCAGCCCGGCCATCAGCAGGCCGGTGCCGATCAGCAGCGACAGGATCACCAGGATCACCACCGGCCAGCCGGAGCGCGTGGGTTTGCCGTGCGGGTTGAAGCGCGCATCCCATTTGTCGTCCGGGCGCAGCCCGTAGACGATGGCCGCCAGGAAGGCGCTGATGACGGAAACGCCGCCGGCGACGGCGAAGGTCCAGTTCAGCGCTGGCGTGCCTGCGCCGGTCGCCATCGAAGCCACGCCGATGGCGCCTGCGAGCAGTGCCAGCAGGTGTGCCCAGCCATAGGGGTCGCGCAGGCCGCCCAGGTAGAAGCGGTGCGCGCCCAGGCTGCCGAACAGGAAGGCCAGCGCCACCGTCAGCAGCTTCGATTTGCCGCGGGCGGGCTGCGGGGCAAGCGTGGTGGCGTGACGGGCTGGCGTGGCTGCGGGCATGGTCGAATATCAGGCGGTTGCGGGCCGGCGGCATGCCGGCACAGGAGCGGCCGCACACGGGTACCGGCCGGCCCACATTGTACGCCGGCAGTCAGTGCAGGGAATGGATGTGCTTCAGAAGGCGCGCAGGGCGACGCTAATGCAAGCCGGACAGCAGGCTCTGGACAAATGCCGCCGCTTGCTCGCTGATACGGGTCCCGCCGTAGAGCACCAGGGTCAGGATGCCCATGAACACGATGGACAGCGATAACTGGCCTGCGTGTTCGGCCAGGTCGCTTAGAAGGGGTGACATGACACACCTCACAGAATGATTGTCTTTCTGGAGGCTGCGCCCGGGGCGTCTGGATCGGGTCCGGCAGGAGGTGTCGGGCAGAGGCAGGTCAGTTCGATTGCCGTCTGCACTGGACGGCACGCTGTGAGCCCCGGACAGCGCCGGGCGGCAGCCTGTGCGTGGGACCCGGAAAGCGGGGCGCACACTTAAATAGAGACAGGCAGGGCGGGGGCGGAGTTCCGCAAGCCGGCAAGGCGTGCCCTGGCAAGCGCGCCGCCGCAGGCGGGGGTCAGTTGCCGTCAGCGACCGTTGTCGCGGCCGCGCGCCTGCCAGCCGGGGCCGATCTGGCTCGGGCGGGACTCGTTGCGGGCTTCGTTGGCGTTGTCGCGTTCCTGGCCGCGGCCACGGCCGTCGTCACGGCCGCCGGGCAGCGCGGCGCGGCGGCCGCTGAGCCGGTCGTCGGCGCGGGCGCGTGCCTCCATGCGGTCGATCTGCGCCTGCACGTGTTCGCGGCTCTCGGCGCGCACGCTGGCCATCTGCCAGCCGTCGCGAGGCTGCATCCGCACGGGCCGGCCGTCGGTCCGGACTTGTTGCCAGAACGCGACCTGGGCATGGCTGGCGGCGACCGCGCCGACCAGGCCCGAGGCCACCAGGATGCCAGCCACCAGGTCGCGCAGGAGAGAGCGGGTGAACATGCGGGTTCCCAGGATCCTGTCGCGCTGTGTTGCTGTTGGAAGATGGGTTCATGGTACGCATGGGCCATCAGGGCGCCTATGCCAATCCCGTTACCGGTGTAACGGATTGTTTCGGTTACACAAAGCCGCGCCTGGCGGGGCTTGCAGCGGGATTCAGGGTTGGTAGCGGATGCGGTAGACAGCCCCGGCCAGGTCGTCGCTGACGAGCAGGGAGCCGTCCGGCGCAACCAGGACATCGACCGGCCGCCCCCATGCCTTGCCACCGCGCAGCCAGCCCTGTGCGAACACTTCCTGGCGCACCGCCTTGCCGGCCTCGTCCAGGCTCACGCGGACCACGCGGTAGCCGGCCGGCTCGCTGCGGTCCCAGCTGCCGTGCTCGGCAATGAAGATGTTGTTGCGATAGGCGGCCGGGAATTGCGTGCCGGTGTAAAAGCGCATGCCCAGGGCGGCCACGTGCGCGCCCAGGCCGGCCACCGGCGGCACGAACTCGGAACACGATCGCTTGCGGCCGTATTCGGGGTCGGCCACGGTGCCGGCATGGCAGTATGGGTAACCGAAATGCTGGCCGGGCGCGGTGACGCGGTTCAGTTCGTCGTCTGGCACGTCGTCGCCCATGCGGTCGCGGCCGTTGTCGGTGAACCACAGTTCGTGGGTGGCGGGATGCCAGTCGAAGCCGACGGAATTGCGCACGCCGCGCGCCACCACCTGCAGGTCGCTGCCGTCGGGCTTCATCTTCATGATGTTGGCGTAGCGGTTCTCGTCGGGCTCGCAGATGTCGCAGGGCGCGCCGACCGGCACATAGAGATAGCCGTCGGGGCCGAAGGCGATGAACTTCCAGCCGTGGTGCGCATCCGTCGGGAAGCGGTCGCTCACCACCGTGGGCGCGCGCGGCTTGTCGAGATTGGCCTCGACGTTGTCGAAACGCACGATCTTCGATACTGAGGACGCGTACAGGCTGCCATCGCGCCACGCCACGCCGACCGGCATGCGCAGCCCCGTGGCGACGGTATGCACGCGCGGCCGGGATCCCAGCGCATCGCTTACCGCGTAGACCTTGCCTTCGCCGCGCGAACCGACGAAGAGCGTGCCCGACGGCGACATCGCCATGGCCCGCGCGCCGGGCACGTCCTCGGTCAGCACCTCGATGCGGAAACCGGGCGGCAGCCGGACCTGGTCCAGCGGCAGGGTGGCCAGCGCAGGGCGGGCGGCTGCCAGCAGTACCATGCCGAACAGCACCGTACGCCGTACGGTGCCGTTCATGAAGTGCAGAGCCGGGCGCATGTCTGGCCTCCTGTCGCGGTTTTTGCCACGATGCCTGCGCCGCCTTCGCGCGTCAATCACCTAAGTGTTTGTTTGGCCTCGGGAATTGGGCTATACTCTTGCGTTTCGTGTTCGAACGCCCTCGAACACCCCGTTTTCTGAGGAATCATTCCATGGTCGTTATCCGTCTGGCTCGCGGCGGCAGCAAGAAGCGCCCGTTCTTCAATATCGTCGCCACCGACTCGCGCAATCGTCGCGATGGTCGTTTCATTGAGCGCGTTGGTTTCTACAACCCGCTGGCTACCGAAGGTGAAGAAGGCCTGCGCCTGTCGCAAGACCGTCTGGCCTACTGGCAAGGTGTTGGCGCCCAGCTGTCGCCGACCGTTGCCCGCCTGGTCAAGCAAGGCGCCAAGGCTGCTGCCTGATTGTCGCCCGCAGCGCGCCCTGCCGTAACCGGCGGGGCGCGTTTGTATTGGTACACACGCACACGTGACTGATCGCAAGCAGGGCGTTGTCCGGCCACTGAACCGGCCGCTGGTTCCGCCCCAGGGCGAGCCGCAAAAGGCGCTCAAACTGCCCGCGGCGCTCCTGTATGCCGATCCCCTGCCGGAAGACCTGGTGGAGGTTGGCTACGTCGGCGCTGCCTACGGCATCCGTGGCTGGATCAAGGTCCAGCCGCATGCCGATGACGCTTCGGCCCTGCTGCATGCCCGCCGCTGGTGGCTGCTGGCCCCGCCGCAGGCGGGGCTGGTGGTGGCCGACGCGTCGCGTGCCCAGCCCGTCTGCGTAAAGATCGCGCAGTCGCGCGAGCACAGCGGCACCGTCGTGGCGCAAGCCTCCGGCGTGGCCGACCGCAATCTTGCGGAAGCGCTCAGGGGCCGTCGCGTGTGGATCCGGCGTGCGGATTTTCCGGCGCCGGAAGAAGATGAGTTCTACTGGGTCGACCTGATCGGCTGCACCGTCAGCAACGAGCAAGGCGAGTTGCTGGGCGAGGTGTCCGGGCTGATCGACAACGGTGCCCACCAGATCCTGCAGGTTGCCTTTGCGCAGCCTGACGGCAAGGACGGCGAACGGCTGATCCCGTTTGTCGATGCGTTCCTGCGCTCGGTGGATACCGAGGCCAGGCGCATCGTGGTGGACTGGGGGCTCGATTACTGAGCCTGTGCCCGCGTTGATGCGGGCCTGGTGCGGCATTGGGATGGGAGAGAGCGGATGCAGTTCGATGTGATCACGCTGTTTCCCGAGATGTTTCGCGCGCTGACCGACTGGGGCATTACCAGCCGGGCGGCCAAGCAGCAGCGGTATGCATTGCGCACCTGGAATCCGCGTGATTTCACGGTCGACAACTACCGCACCATCGATGATCGTCCCTATGGCGGCGGCCCTGGCATGGTGATGCTGGCCAAGCCGCTGGATGACGCGATCGACGCCGCGGCGGCGGCGCAGGCGCAAGCCGGCGTGCCCAAACCGCATGTGGTGCTGATGTCGCCGCAGGGCAAGACGCTGTCGCATGCCAGGGTCATGGAACTGGCCGAACGGCCGGGATTGGTGCTGCTGTGCGGCAGGTATGAAGCCATCGACCAGCGGCTGATCGACCGCCGCGTGGACGAGGAAATCAGCCTCGGCGACTTTGTGCTGTCCGGCGGCGAACTGCCGGCGATGGCGCTGATCGACGCTGTGGTGCGGCACTTGCCCGGCGTGCTGGGCGATGCGCAGTCGGCCGTGCAGGACAGCTTTGTCAACGGCCTGCTGGATTGTCCGCACTACACGCGGCCGGAAGAATACGAAGGCGTGCGGGTCCCCGACATCCTGCTCGGAGGCCATCACGCCGAGATCGAGAAATGGCGGCGCCAGCAGGCGCTGGCCAATACCGCGAGCAAGCGCCCCGACCTGATCGAGGCCGCTCGCGAACAAGGTTTGCTGACCCGTGCCGACGAGAAATTCTTGTCGGAACGGGCGGCGAAGGAAGGGCGGGGGGAAACTCCCGCCAGGTAAAACCCCATCCTCTGCCGGGGCCCGGGCAATGCCTGGGGCATACAACGCCGGCACGATGGTTACGGAGAAAACGATGAACATCATCGAGCAGATCGAGAAAGAAGAGATCGCGCGCCTGACCGCGAACAAGACCATCCCCGCATTCGCGCCTGGCGACACCGTGATCGTCAACGTGAACGTGGTCGAAGGTACCCGCAAGCGCGTGCAGGCCTACGAAGGCGTCGTGATTGCCAAGCGCAACCGCGGCCTGAACTCGTCCTTCATCGTGCGCAAGATCTCGTCGGGTGAAGGCGTGGAGCGTACGTTCCAGCTGTACTCGCCGCTGATCGCCGGCATCGAAGTGAAGCGCCGCGGCGACGTCCGTCGCGCGAAGCTGTACTACCTGCGCCAGCGTTCGGGCAAGTCCGCACGTATCAAGGAAAAGCTGGTGTCGAAGGCTGCTGTCGCCGCCAAGGCTGCGCAGTAAGCTGGGCATGCCGGCCGGGGCGACCCGGCCAGCGTTTCCTCAGGAAGGGCACCCCAGGGTGCCCTTTTTGCATTGGCGCGGAGGCAACGGTGGCAGCAGGCCGCGCTTTTGCTGCGGCGCCAGATTGCGCGCTTCTGTCATACTTGCGATGTTATGCGTCCTGCTTTCGACCCCGAATCCCTTCCTGTCATCGACACCGACCTGCGCAATGGCGCGCTGAGCGCACCGCGCCTGCACGTGGACTTTATCCGGCACCGCTTCGAAGCGCCGCCGGCCTGGGCGCCAGAGCTGACCGATGAATCGCGCGTCTACGACCGCAGCCGCGGGCTGCGCGACGCCGCCGTGCTGGTGCCGCTGGTGGAGCGGCATGACGGCCTGACGGTGCTGCTGACGCAGCGCAATGCCAACCTGAGCGCGCATGCCGGGCAGATCAGCTTCCCGGGCGGGCGGCAGGAGTCCTGGGATGCCAACCGCATCGACACGGCGCTGCGCGAGACGGAAGAAGAGGTGGGGCTGGCGCGCGACTATGTCGAAGTGCTGGGGGCGCTGCCGGACTACATCACCGGCACCGGCTTCCATGTGAGCCCGGTGGTGGGGCTGGTGCGCGACGGTTTCACGCTGCGCCCGGACGCCTCGGAAGTCGCCGATGTCTTTGAAGTGCCGCTGGCCTTCCTGATGGACCCGTCCCACCATGAGCGGCGCCTGTTCCGCTGGGTCGACGGCGAACGGGTGTTCTACGCCATGCCGTATCCGCGTGCGAACGGCGGCCAGCGCTTTATCTGGGGCGCCACCGCGGGCATGCTGCGCAATCTCTATCACCTGCTGGCGGCCTGAGCCGCCACGGTCGTCCTCAGGCGGCGGCCTGGTCCTTGCTGCCGATGCAGTGGGGGCAGCTCTTGCCGATCACGTAGTGCGGGCTTTGCTGCTCTTCGGGCGTGACCACGGCGCGGCAGGCAAAGCACTGCCTGGGGCCGGCGGGTTCCAGGTTGGGATTCAGCGCGGTGCGGTAATCGAAGACAAAGCAGTCGCCGCGATAGTGGCTGCCGCCGACCTCTTCGAAATACTTCAGGATGCCGCCCTCGAGCTGGTATACGCGCTCGATGCCGACTTCCTGCATATGGATCGCCGCCTTTTCGCAGCGGATGCCGCCGGTGCAGAACGACACCACGGTCTTGCCTTCCAGTTCGGCCTTGTGGGCCGCGACCGCATCGGGAAATTCGCTGAACTTGGCGATGTCGTACTCGACCGCGTCCTCGAACGTGCCGACCGCCACCTCGAAATCATTGCGCGTATCGAGCATCACCACCGGGCGGCCTTCGTCGTCGTGCCCCTGGTCCAGCCAGCGCTTCAGGTCGGCCGGCCGCACTGATGGCGCGCGGCCTTCCTCGGGGCGGATCAGCGGCATCTTCATGGTGATGATTTCCTTCTTGGCACGCACCAGCATGCGCTTGAAGGGCTGGTGCTCCGACAGGCTTTCCTTGGGCGCGATATCGGCAAAGCGCGCATCGGCATGCAGCCACGCCATGAAGCCGTCGATGGCCGCGCGCGGCCCGGCCAGGAACATGTTGATGCCTTCCGGCGCGAGCAGGATCGTGCCCTTCAGGCCGGCCGCTTCGCAGCGCTCGCGCATGGCCGGGCGCAGGGTCTCGATGTCGTCCAGCGAGACGAATTTGTAAGCGGAAATATTGACGATCTGCATGGGAGACTGCGCCTGCGCGCCCGCGTCCGGAAGGGCGCCGACGGCTTGCGATAACTGCCTGATTGGAAAGGCGAAATTATAGCGCGCACGGACGGCTCATGCGGCGCATTCCCAAGCACCCCGATCCGCTTTGCGCCGCGGCTCGCACGCAATATCGGGGGCATGCCCGCGGGCTGAGCCGGTACAATGTCGCCCATGTCCGCACCCCGCTTCGTACACCTCCGCCTGCATTCCGAATACTCCATCGTGGACGGCATCGTCCGCCTCGATGATGCCGTCAAGGCCGCTGCCGCCGATGGCATGGGCGCGCTCGCCCTGACGGACCTCGCCAACGCCTTCGGGCTGATCCGTTACTACAAGGAGGCGCGCGGCAAGGGCGTGAAGCCGGTGGTCGGTGCCGACATCTGGCTCACCAACGCCGAGGACCGCGACAAGCCCGCGCGCCTGCTGCTGCTGGTGCAGGACCGCCGCGGCTACCTGAACCTGTGCATGCTGCTGTCGCGCGCGTGGCTGGGCAACCAGCACCGCGGCCGCGCCGAGATCGATCCGGCCTGGTTCCTGGAGCCGGGCGAGGACGACCTGCCGCTGGCGACCGGCCTGATCGCGCTGTCGGGCGCGATGGGCGGCGAGATCGGCATGGCGCTGGCCAACGGCAACGCCGAAGGCGCGCGCCGCGCCGCGCAGCACTGGGCGGCGGTATTCCCGCAGCGCTTCTACATCGAACTGCAGCGCGCCGGCATCGCCGGCACCGACGCCTACGTGCAGCAGGCCGTGCAGCTGGCGGCGGAATTGCAGCTGCCGGTGGTGGCCACGCACCCGGTGCAGTTCATGACGCCGGACGACTACACCGCGCACGAAGCCCGCGTGTGCATCGCCGAGGGCGAGCTGCTGGCCAATCCGCGCCGCACCCGGCGCTTTACCACCGACCAGTACTTCAAGACCCAGGACGAGATGTGCGGGCTGTTCGCGGACATCCCCTCGGCGCTGGAGAACGCGGTCGAGATCGCGCGCCGTTGCAACCTGACGCTGGAACTGGGCAAGCCGCGCCTGCCGCTGTTCCCGACCCCGGACGGCATGTCGCTGGATGACTACCTCGTCTACATGGCCAAGGACGGCCTGGAAAAGCGCATGGCGGTGCTGTTCCCCGACGAGGCGGTGCGCGAGGCCAAGCGCCCGGAATACTACGCACGGCTGGAGTTCGAGACCGGCACCATCATCAAGATGGGCTTCCCCGGCTACTTCCTGATCGTGGCGGACTTTATCAACTGGGCCAAGAACAACGGCGTGCCGGTGGGCCCGGGCCGGGGTTCGGGCGCCGGTTCGCTGGTGGCCTATGCGCTGGGCATTACCGACCTCGATCCGCTCAAGTATGCGTTGCTGTTCGAGCGTTTCCTGAACCCGGAACGGGTCTCGATGCCTGACTTCGATATCGACTTCTGCCAGCACGGCCGCGATCGCGTGATCACGTACGTGAAGGAGAAGTACGGCAAGGACGCGGTATCGCAGATCGCCACCTTCGGCACCATGGCGGCCAAGGCCGCGGTGCGCGACGTGGGCCGCGTGCTCGACCTGGGCTATGGCTTTGTCGACGGCATCGCCAAGCTGATCCCGTTCAAGCCGGGCAAGCTGGTCACCATCGAAGAGGCCAAGAAGGAAGAGCCGCTGCTGACCGAGCGCGAAAACAACGAGGAAGAAGTGCGCCAGCTGCTGGAGCTGGCGCAGCGCGTGGAAGGCATGACGCGTAACGTCGGCATGCACGCCGGCGGCGTGCTGATCGCTCCCGGCAGGCTGACCGACTTCTGCCCGCTGTACACGCAGGGTGCGCAGAACGACGGCATGAGCGGCGTGGTCAGCCAGTACGACAAGGACGACGTCGAGGCCGCCGGCCTGGTCAAGTTCGACTTTCTGGGCCTGACCACGCTGACCATCCTGGACTGGGCCGAGCGCTATATCCGCCGCCTGGACCCGAGCAAGGCCGACTGGAACTGCAGCCATATCCCGCTCGACGACGGCCCCGCCTTCGACATCCTGAAGACGGCCAACACGGTCGCCGTGTTCCAGCTGGAAAGCCGCGGCATGCAGGGCATGCTCAAGGACGCCAAGCCTGACCGCTTCGAGGACATCATCGCGCTGGTGGCGCTGTACCGCCCGGGCCCGATGGACCTGATCCCCAGCTTCTGCGCGCGCAAGCACGGCCGCGAGAAGGTGGAGTATCCCGATCCGCGCGTCGAGCCTGTCCTGAAAGAGACCTACGGCATCATGGTCTACCAGGAGCAGGTGATGCAGATGGCGCAGATCATCGGCGGCTACTCGCTTGGCGGCGCCGACCTGCTGCGCCGCGCCATGGGCAAGAAGAAGCCCGAGGAAATGGCGCAGCACCGCGTCATGTTCCGCGAAGGCGCCGACAAGAACGGCCTTTCCGCGCAGCAGGCCGACGACATCTTCGACCTGATGGAGAAGTTCGCGGGCTACGGCTTCAACAAGTCGCACGCGGCCGCCTACGCGCTGCTGGCGTACTACACCGCCTGGCTCAAGGCCCATCACCCGGCCGAATTCATGGCAGCCAACATGTCGCTGGCCATGGACGACACCGACAAGGTCAAGATCCTCTACGAGGACTGCAAGCTCAACAAGATCGCGGTGCTGCCGCCGGATGTGAACGCCAGCGAATACCGCTTTGCGCCGACCGACCCCAAGACCATTCGCTATGGCCTGGGCGGCATCAAGGGCAGCGGCCAGGGCGCCATCGAAGACATCCTGCGCGCACGCGAGGAGCGCCCGTTCACCGACCTGTTCGATTTCTGCGAGCGCGTCGACCGCCGCCAGGTCAACCGCCGCACCATGGAGGCCCTGATCCGCGCCGGCGCCTTCGACAGCCTGAACGACAACCGCGCCCAACTGCTGGCATCGGTGCCGATCGCCATGGAGGCCGCCGAGCAGAAGGCCGAATCCGCCAACCAGGTGTCGCTGTTCGACCTGATGGGCGATGCCGGCGAAGCCCACCGCCCCGAGCTGCTTGACGAGCCGCGCTGGAGCCCCAAGCGCACGCTGCAGGAAGAGAAGCAGGCGCTTGGCTACTACTTCTCCGGCCACCTGTTCGACGCCTACCGCGACGAGGTCCGCCGCTTCAACAAGGGCACGCTGGCCGCGCTGGAAAAGGAAGTGCAGGGCAACGGCGGCGGTTTCGGCCGCGATGTGCGCGGCAAGACCATCGCCGGCGTGATCAGCGGCATCCGCACGCAGATGACCCAGCGCGGCAAGATGCTGATCGTGACCCTGGACGACGGCACCGGGCTGGTCGAGATGACCGTGTTCAACGAGCTTTTCGACGCCAACCGGCAGATGTTCCGCGAGGACGAGCTGCTGATTGCCACGGGCAATGCGCGCCACGATACGTTCACGGGCGGGGTCAGGTTCACCGCCGAGTCGGTGATGGACCTGGTGGCCGCCCGGGTCAGGTTTGCCAGCGCGGTGCGGCTGTCGATGAATGGCAATTCGTCGACCGGGATGCTGCGCGAGTTGCTGATGCCGCACCTGGCCCGGGCCAGCGGTGTGCAAGGGCTGCCGGTGCGGATCCGCTACGAGGCCAGGGCGGCCTGCTGCGAGGCCATGCTGGGCCAGGACTGGCAGGTGGTGCCGTCCGACGATGCGCTGACCGCGCTGCGGCAGGCGCTGTCGCCGGACAGCGTCAGTACGGTCTACGACTGAACCACGCCGGCGGCTGCCTCGGGCGGCCTTCGTGGCAGTCAGGCCCAATCCACTATAATCGCGTGTTCGCGCCAGGACCCGCTTTCGGGGCATGGCCCGATATTGTGAACTTCTGGTAATGATGACGGCCGGGCGCGCTTGCAGGGCGCCCCGGGCACCGGGCCCGGCACCGTCATGCATGCCACCCTCCGGTTCCGGGTCCTCGGACCTCTCCTCCAGGTAGCCAGGCAGATGCGGCCAGGCTAGCGCCGGGCCGGGAAGCCGCCCCCAGACATAAGACACTCAGTGACCACATCCAAACCGCCCATTTCGCCGGGTTCCGCCATACCGTCCAGCATGGCCAGCCGGCTCTGGTCTTACCTGCGCCCCGAACTGCGCATCTTCATCGGCGCGATCCTTGCCATGGCGGTCGTCGCGGCCAGCGAAGGGGTGATTCCCAAGGTCGTCAACGACATACTCGACAAGGGCTTTGGCAGCAACTACGCCGGCACGCTGTGGCATGTGCCCGCCATTCTGACCGGCGTGGCGCTGATCCGTGGCGTGGCGCAGTTCGTTTCGGGGTACTTGCTGAACCTGATGTCGAACCGCGTCCTGCTGAAAATGCGGCTCCAGATGTTCGAGCGCCTGCTGCAGGCGCCGGCATCGTTCTACCACCGCAACACCGCGGCGTCGCTGATCAACGCGGTGATCTTCGAGGTCAACCAGGTGCTGCAGATCCTCACCAGCGTCTTTATCACGCTGGTGCGCGATTCGCTGACGGTGGTCGCGTTGCTGGTCTACCTGTTCTATACGAACTGGCGCCTGACCCTGATCGTTGCGGTGATCCTGCCGGTGATCGGCTACCTGATGTCGAAGATCAACCGCCGGCTGCGCAAGCTCAACCGTGAGCACCAGACCTTTACCAACAACGCCGCCTATGTGGTGGAAGAGGCCGTGGGCGGCTACAAGGTGGTCAAGCTGCACGGCGGCGAGACCTATGAGCTGGGCCGCTTCCGCACCATGGCGGAACGGCTGAAGAGCTACTCGATGCGCATGGCGGTCGCCGGCGGGCTGAACCAGCCGGTCACGGCCTTCCTTGCCGCGCTGGCGCTGTCGGTGATCATCACCATCGCGATGGTGCAGGCGCAGGCCAACCAGACCACGGTGGGCGGGTTCACCGGCTTCGTCATGGCGATGCTGCTGCTGATCTCGCCGCTCAAGCACCTGACCGACATCAACCAGCCGCTCACGCGCGGGATCACCGCGGCCGAGATGATCTTCCGGCTGATCGACGAGCCGGTCGAGCCGCAGGGCGGCGGCAAGGCGCTGAGCCGGGCCCGCGGTGAACTGGCCTTCGAGCGTGTCGGCTTCCGCTATGGCGACACAGCGCGCGCCGCGTTGGAGGGAATAGACCTGCGCGTCAGCCCGGGCGAGGTGGTGGCGCTGGTGGGCCCGTCGGGTAGCGGCAAGACCACCCTGGTCAACCTGGTGCCGCGCTTTTTCGACCCGACGCAGGGACGTATACTGCTCGACGGCACGCCGCTGGCCGACCTGTCGCTGAAGGACCTGCGCAACCAGATTGCCTTTGTCAGCCAGGACGTGGTGCTGTTCAACGACACTGTGGCGGCCAACGTGGCCTACGGGGCGCATTCCGAGCGCGAGATTGACATGGCCCGCGTCGAGCGTGCGCTGGCGGCGGCCTATCTGACGGAGACGGTGAAGGGCCTGCCCGAGGGCGTCCAGACCAATATCGGCGACAACGGCATGAAACTGTCCGGCGGCCAGCGCCAGCGGCTGGCGATTGCCCGCGCGCTGTACAAGGACGCGCCGATCCTGATCCTGGACGAGGCGACTTCGGCACTGGACTCGGAATCGGAGCGCCAGGTGCAGGCGGCGCTGGAAGGGTTGATGCAGGGCAGGACCACGCTGGTGATCGCGCACCGTCTCTCGACCATCGAGAACGCCGGCCGCATCGCCGTGCTGGATCACGGCCGCCTGGCCGAACTGGGCACGCATGCGGAACTGCTGGCCGCCAACGGCCTTTATGCGGGCCTGCACAGGATCCAGTTCGCCCTCCACGAGTAAGACAAGGCGGGGCAACGTTTCGGCGATGGGCCGGCGTGATACGCCGGCCCATTTGCATTCCGCCGGCGTGAGCCGTGCTGCGGCGCATAGGAGGCATCGCCCGGCTCGAACCTGCGGCGATCCGGTAAGATCGGAACGGTCAGAACGATAAGAAGACCAGGGCCCGACCCGCAATCCAACCGGAGACCATCATGTCAGACACGGCATTGCCCATCAGCCGCTACCCCATCCCCGCGCTGGCCGACCTCCCCGACGATATCCGCGCCCGCATCCTGGAAGTCCAGGAAAAAGCCGGCTTCGTCCCCAACGTGTTCCTGGCGCTGGCGCACCGCCCCGATGAATTCCGCGCGTTCTTCGCCTATCACGATGCGCTGATGCTCAAGGATGGCGGCCTGACCAAGGGTGAGCGCGAAATGATCGTGGTGGCCACTTCCGGCACCAACCAGTGCCTGTACTGCGTGGTGGCGCATGGGGCGATCCTGCGCATCTACGAGAAGAAGCCGCTGGTGGCGGACCAGGTCGCGGTGAACTACCTGAAGGCGGATATCCCGCCGCGCCAGCGCGCGATGCTCGACTTTGCGATGAAGGTCTGCAAGGCGTCGCATGAAGTGGGCGACGCCGATTTTGCTGCGCTGCGCGCGCACGGGTTCTCCGAGGAGGATGCCTGGGACATTGCCGCGATCACGGCGTTCTTCGGCCTGTCGAACCGGATGGCCAATACCATCAGCATGCGCCCGAACGACGAGTTCTACCTGATGGGCCGGGTGCCTAAGGCAAAGTAACGCTGCAGAGGCTTAGCGCACCTCGGCGCAGGCTCCGCTCTTGGGATCGAACAGCACCGGCCACGCCTGCTCGTAGATGCCCGGCGTGCAGTGCTTCTCGCAGCGGGCATGGGCCAGCGTCACGCGGCGCGGGTCCTGCCACACCAGCAGCTTGCACTGGCTGCCGTCGATGGCCTGCAGTTCGATGTGCGGGGTCTCGCGGACCTGGCGGAACTCGGCCAGGTTGAATTCGCAACTGCCGCGCCGCGATACCCACAGCTTCCATTTCAGTGCGCGCACCTCGTTGGCCCTGACGTCCATCAGCGCGTCCTCGCGAAAGCCGTCTTCCTCGGTGCGCTTGCAGGCGGCGGCAATGTTGATGGTCTTGTTCGCGATTGGGGTGGCGCGCTCCTTGGGCGCGGCGGCGACCGCTTCGCCCTGCGCCTCGGGCGGCGGCCCGGCGCGTCTGGCGATCGGCAATGGCGCGCACGCCACCAACAACAGCAGGGCCAGCAGACAGGCCGCTTGATTCGTGGCGTTCATGCCGGACTCCTTGCACGCCGACCGGTTGCGCCGCGCCTTGCACAGGGCAGGGGCGGCAAGCAGGGCGCGGCATCCGGGCGGATGCCGCTGATTACATACGCTTATTTATAGTGGATGGCAACCGGGAGGGGGCTAGGGCCAATACCGAGTCCGTAAGGCATCGGAATTGCGCCGACAGTGCATCATGGTTACGTTCGCAGACAGCTGCACAACTGCGCGGACCGGCGGCGCCGGCATCTTCACATCAGGATGATGTCGTACTGCTCCTGGTGGAAAGTCGATTCCACCTGCAGCGAAATCGGCTTGCCGATGAAGTCGCCAAGCATCGCCAGATGCTGGCTTTCTTCTTCCAGGAACAGGTCGATCACTTCCTGCGAGGCCAGGATGCGGAACTCGCGCGGGTTGAACTGGCGCGATTCGCGCATGATCTCGCGCAGGATGTCGTAGCACACCGTGCGCGGCGTCTTGACCTGGCCCTTGCCCTGGCAGACCGGGCATTGTTCGCACAGCACGTGCGCCAGCGACTCGCGCGTGCGCTTGCGCGTCATCTCGACCAGGCCGAGCTGCGAGAAGCTGTTGACGGTGATGCGGGTGCGGTCGCGCGAGAGCGCGCGCTTGAGCTCTGACAGCACCGCGTCGCGGTGCTCGGCGTTCTCCATATCGATGAAATCGATGATGATGATGCCGCCGAGGTTGCGCAGCCGCAGTTGCCGCGCGATGGTGTGCGCCGCCTCCAGGTTGGTCTTGAAGATGGTGTCGTCGAAGTTGCGCGCGCCCACGTAGCCGCCGGTGTTGACGTCGATGGTCGTCATCGCCTCGGTCTGGTCGATCATCAGGTAGCCGCCAGACTTCAGGTCCACCCGGCGCGACAGCGCCTTCTCGATCTCGGCGTCGATATTGAACAGGTCGAAGATCGGGCGCTCACCGGTGTAGTGCGACAGCCGCGGCAGCACCGCCGGGGTGTACTCCTGGGCGAACTCCAGCAGCATCTGGTAGTTCTCGCGCGAGTCGATCTGGATCACGCCGGTGGCGTCGTTGATGAAGTCGCGCAGCACGCGCTGGGCCAGGTTCAGGTCCTGGTAGAGCAGGTTGGGCGCGGGCAGGGTGGTGGCGTTCTGGCGGATCGCGCCCCAGATCTTGCGCAGGTAGGCAATGTCGTTGCCGAGTTCCTCGTCGGTCGCTTCCTCGGCGATGGTGCGCACGATAAAGCCGCCGCGCTCATCGGCGGGCACCAGGCCCTGCACGCGGCTGCGCAGCGCCTCGCGGTCCACTTCGCCTTCGATGCGCTGCGAAATGCCGATATGCGGGTCCTGCGGCAGGTACACCAGGGTGCGCCCGGCGATGCTCACCTGCGTGGACAGCCGCGCGCCCTTGGTGCCGATCGGGTCCTTGATCACCTGCACCATCAGCGCCTGGCCTTCGAACAGGGTCTTCTCGATGGCCTGCTGCGGGGTGGAATTGTTGCGGTCGGCGTCGCGCGGATGCCAGATGTCGGCCACGTGGAGGAAGGCGGCGCGCTCCAGGCCGATGTCGATAAAGGCCGATTGCATGCCAGGCAGCACGCGCACCACCTTGCCCAGGTAGATATTGCCGACCAGCCCGCGCGTCAGCGTGCGTTCGACATGCAGTTCCTGGACGGCGGCCTGCTGCACGATGGCGACGCGGGTCTCTTGGGGCGTGATGTTGACGAGTATGTCTTCAGTCATAGCGGGTGAAACGCGTCGCCGGTAGCCCGGCTGGATAAGGTTGACCGGCGGGGTGGCCCGGCGCAGGTCCGGGCGCGGAGGCCGAGGCTCAGAACTGCAGGCGGGCCTGGCGAAGTAACGCCGCCGTCTCAAACAAGGGCAAGCCCATGATACCTGAATAGCTGCCCGCGATCCGTTCCACGAACTCGGCCGCGCGGCCCTGGATGCCGTAGGCGCCGGCCTTGCCAAGCGGCTCGCCGCTGGCGACATAGCGCTCGATCTCGGCGGGCTGCATGGGGCGGAAGGTGACTTCCGAAATCGACAGCGCATGCCGCATGCCTGTGGTCGACACGATAGTCACGGCGGTCAGGACGCGGTGGGTGCTGCCCGAGAGCGCGCCCAGCATGGCCGCGGCATCGGCGCCGTCGGCGGGTTTGCCCAGGATGCGGCCACCGAGGCAGACCGTGGTGTCCGAGGTCAGCACCGGCGCATCGGGCAGCGCGCGGCGTTCGCGGCGGCGCAGCGCGGCTTCGGCCTTCAGCGCGCACACGCGCTGGACGTAGTCGTCGGGGGTTTCGCCGGGCTGGACCGCCTCGAGCGCTTCGGCATCCTCGTCGTCATCGGCCAGCAGCAGTTCGTAGCGCACGCCGAGCTGGGTCAGCAGCTCGCGGCGGCGCGGGCTCTGGGAGGCGAGGTAAAGATAGTCGTGCAGGGTGTCGGGCATCGCGGCGGAGGGGCCTTCCGGCGACAGCCGGGATCAGGCCCGATGATAGGGGTGGTTCTGCGTGACGGACCAGGCGCGGTACAGCTGCTCGGCCAGCAGCACGCGCACCATGCCGTGCGGCAGGGTCAGGCTGGACAGCCGGATCAGCGTGCTGGCGCGGGCTTTCAGGGCCGGTTCGAGCCCGTCGGCGCCGCCGATCAGGAAGGCCACGTCGCCGCCCTCGCGCTGCCAGTCGGTCAGCTGCGCGGCCAGTTGCACGGTGGTGAAGTCGCGGCCGCGCTCATCCAGCGCCACGATGCGGCACTGCTTCGACAGCGAGCCCAGCACCGCCTCGATGCGCGCGGCTTCACGCTGCATCACGGTGGCGGCGTTGTTGCTGGACGAGCGGGTTTCGGGCTTGACCTCGCGCAGTTCGATGCGCAGCTCGGGCGGCATGCGCTTGGCGTACTCGCTGAAGCCGGTTTCGATCCAGCCGGGCATCTTGTGGCCGACGGCCACGATCACCAGTTGCATTGGAGGCTGTCATGCTGCACGGCCGCCCGGGGGGGCGGCCGCGCACCGGGGATCAGGCCGAGCGGGTGGTGCGCTTGCTCGGGGCCTTTTTGGCTGCGGCGGTCTTGCTCGGCGCCTTCTTGGCCGCGGTTTTGGTTGCAGTCTTGGTCGCGGTCTTGCGCGCGGTGGTGCCGGCGGCGGTCTTGCGCGGCGCGGCGGCGCGGGTGCCGGCGGTCTTGGTGGCTGCCGTCTTGGTCGCGGTCTTGCGGGCCGGCTTGCGGATGGTGGCGATGGCGTCCGCGTCGGTGTCCTCATGGCCCATCGGCGGCGACGGCTCCTTCATGCCTTCGGGCAGGCGGGCCAGCGCGGGGCGCAGGTTGCTGGCGCGGCGCACGGTGCGCACCGGGGCTTCGTCTTCATCATCGTCCATCGGCTCGCTGGCCTTGGCCAGGCCGCGGGCACCGGTGGCCAGCTTCATGCGCACCGGCTTGTCGCCCCAGATTTCTTCCAGGTTGTAGTACAGGCGCAACTGCGGCTGCAGGATGTGGACCACGGCATCGCCGCAATCGACCAGCACCCATTCGCCGGTTTCCAGGCCCTCGACCGCCACGATATGGCCGCCGGCTTCCTTCACCGTATCCCGCACCGACGCTGCCAGCGCCTTGGTCTGGCGGTTGGATGTCCCGCTGGCGATCACCACCCGGTCGAACAGCTCGGTCAGGTGGCTGGTGTCGTACACCTTGATGTCCTGCGCTTTGACATCCTCGAGGCCGTCGACGATGGCGCGTTGCAGTTTACGAATATCCATGGTGTCTTCTTGTTCAGCTGAGATCGGTTGGGGGTGGGCGCCGGGATGGGTCAGCCCCGGTCATGCCCTGGCCGGGGCGTTGCGGTACAGCCCGTGGCTGGCGATGTAGTGTGCCACGCCGGGCGGCAGTTGGTCATCTGCCGGCTGGCCGGCTGCCAGCCGCTGGCGCAGATGGGTGGAAGACAGGTCGACGGCGAGCGTCTGGTCGATCCACATCCGGCCGGAGGGCGTGCATTGTATCAGGTGCGTGTCGGCCTGGCGCTCGGCCAGTGCTGCCAGCACCGGACCTTCCAGCGTCGCCAGTGCAAAGCGCGGCCGTGTGGCAGTGCACAAGTGCACATGCCCGAACAGTTCCTGCCAGCCGTGCCAGGTGTGCAGGCGCAGCAGCTGGTCGGCCCCCATCAGCCAGCACAGCGAGGCCTCGGGGCCGTATTCGGCGCGCAGCTGGCGCACGGTGTCGATGGTGTAGCTGGGGCCGGCGCGGTCCACTTCCATGCGGCTCACGCGGACCCTGGCGCCGCTGTCGCCGAGCGCCGCGGCGGCCAGTTCGGTCATGGCCAGGCGGTCGAGGGCGGGCGTCACGTCGTCGCCTTTCTGCCACGACTGGCCGGTGGGGATCCACACCAGCTCGTCCAGCCCGAGGTGTTCGATGCATAGCCGGGCCAGTGCCAGGTGGCCGATGTGGGGTGGATCGAAAGTGCCGCCGAGGATACCCAGACGATAGGGGCGAACGGCTTGAGCCTGGGGCGGTTCGCCGCCGTTGGCGGCGGGCTTGCGGTGTTGCGCGGGATTGGCCATAGGTCAGCCGTCAGGCCCAGTCGCGCGCCGGCAGGAAATCGGTGTACAGCGCCGCTTCGGGGCTGCCCGCTTCCGGTTGCCAGTCATAGCGCCAGGTCACCTGCGGCGGCATCGACATCAGGATGGATTCGGCGCGTCCGCCCGACTGCAGGCCGAACAGCGTGCCGCGGTCGAACACGAGGTTGAATTCGACATAGCGCCCGCGCCGGTAGGCCTGGAAGGCCCGCTCGCGTTCGCCGTAGGGGGTGTCCTTGCGCGCCTGCAGGATCGGCAGGTAGGCCTCCAGGAAGGCGTCGCCGACCGCTTGCAGCATGGCAAGGCTGCGCTCGAAGCCCAGTGCCGAGAAATCGTCGAAGAAGATCCCGCCCACGCCGCGCGCTTCGTTGCGGTGGCGCAGGAAGAAATACTCGTCGCACCACTGCTTGAAGCGCGGGTACAGGTCGTCGCCATAGGGCGCCAGCGCTTGCTTGCAGGTGCGGTGGAAGTGCGTGCAGTCGCCGGTGTCGCCGTAGTAAGGCGTCAGGTCCATGCCGCCGCCGAACCACCAGACCGGTTCCGCCCCCGGCTTCACCGCCAGGAAGCAGCGCACGTTCATGTGGACCGTGGGCACGTAGGGATTGCGCGGGTGGAACACCAGCGACACGCCCATGGCCTCGAAGCTGCGCCCGGCCAGTTCCGGCCGGTTGGCCGTGGCCGACGGCGGCAGGGTGTCGCCGCTGACGTGCGAGAAGCCCACGCCGGCGCGCTCCATCACCGCGCCGCCTTCCAGGATGCGGGTGCGGCCGCTGCCGCGCAGGCGTTCGGTGGGCGGTTTTTCCCAGGCGTCGGTCAGGAACGGCTGGCCGTCGATGGCACCGATGGCATCGGTGATGCGGTCTTGCAGACCGAGCAGATAGGCACGGACTGCCTGGGAATCGATCATGGTTGGCGGAAAGCGGATGGACCGGGCTGGGGGCGGCCCGGCAACCTTGCCGGCTGCCGGGTGCGTCACAGCGTTGTCACGATTGTACCGGCTGGGGCCGCGGGCGGGTCGCGCAGGTCCAAAGCAGGCCGGCAAGGCGGGTCGGCCATGCCGGCCGGGAGGGGCATTTCCCGGACAGGATCAGCGCTTGATGGCGCGGTAGCCGATGTCGGTCCGGTACTGCATGCCGTCGAAACGGATCTGCTCGACCGCGGCATAGGCGGCGCGCTGCGCGGCCTTGACGGTGTCGGCCAGGCCCACCACGCACAGCACGCGCCCGCCCGAGGTCAGCAGGGTGCCGTCCTTGAGCGTGGTGCCGGCGTGGAAGGTCACGCTGTCGTCGGTCTCCGCTGGGATGCCGGTGATGGCATCGCCCTTGCGCGGGCTGTCGGGGTAGCCGTAGGCGGCCATCACCACGCCCAGCGCGGTGCGGCGGTCCCAGTCCAGCTCGATGCTGTCGAGCTTGCCGTTGACGGCATGCTCCATCACATCGACCAGGTCGGTCTTCAGGCGCGCCAGGATCGGCTGGGTTTCAGGGTCGCCCATGCGGCAGTTGAATTCCAGTGTCTTGGGGTTGCCGTCCTTGTCGATCATCAGGCCGGCATACAGGAAGCCGGTGTACGGGATGCCGTCCTTTTCCATGCCGCGCACGGTCGGCAGGATGATCTCGCGCAGCGCGCGCGCGTGCAGCGCGGGCGTGACCACCGGTGCGGGCGAATACGCGCCCATGCCGCCGGTGTTGGGGCCGGCGTCGGCATCCAGCAGGCGCTTGTGGTCCTGGCTGGTGGCCAGCGCCAGCACGTTCTTGCCGTCGACCAGCACGATAAAGCTGGCTTCCTCGCCATCCAGGAACTCTTCGATCACCACGCGCGCGCCGGCGTCGCCCAGCTTGTTGTCGGCCAGCATCATGTCGACGGCCTGGTGCGCTTCTTCCAGCGACATCGCCACCACCACGCCCTTGCCCGCGGCCAGGCCGTCGGCCTTGATCACGATCGGCGCGCCCTGGGCGTCGATATAGGCATGGGCCTGGGTGGCGTCGGAGAAGGTCTGGTAGGCGGCGGTCGGGATGCCGTGGCGCTGCATGAACGCCTTGGCGAAGTCCTTGGACGATTCCAGCTGCGCGGCGGCCTGGGTGGGCCCGAAGATGCGCAGGCCCTTGGCGCGGAAGATGTCGACGATGCCGGCGGCCAGCGGGGCCTCGGGGCCGACCACGGTGAAGGCCACGCCCTCGCGTTCGGCAAAGGCGGCGATGACCTCGGGGTCGGTCAGCGGAACATTCTGCAGGCGCTTGTCGAGCGCGGTCCCGCCGTTGCCCGGCGCGACATACACCACCTGCACCTTGGGGGACTGGGCCAATTTCCAGGCCAACGCGTGTTCACGTCCACCCGAGCCGACAACCAATACTTTCATGATCCACTGCCAGAAAAGAAACGCATGCAAAAAGCGGCAGCTTGGATCTGTGGAGCCGGGCTGCCGCCGAGGGAGCTTGTTACTCTGTTTTAGTCTTCGATCACTGCGTTGGTGAAGACTTCCTGCACGTCGTCCAGGTTTTCCAGGGCGTCGAGCAGCTTCTGCATCTTGACCGCGTCGTCGCCGCTGAAGCTGACTTCGTTCTGCGGCTTCATCACCACGTCGGCCACTTCCGCCTTGAAGCCGGCGCCTTCCAGCGCGGCCTTGACCGCCGGGAAATCGTTGGGCGGGCAGGTGACTTCGATCGAGCCGTCGTCGTTGGTGACGACATCGTCGGCGCCGGCTTCCAGCGCGGCTTCCATCAGCTTGTCTTCGGGCGTGCCGGGGGCAAACAGGAACTGGCCGCAGTGGGTGAACATGAACGCCACCGAACCCTCGTTGCCCATGTTGCCGCCGTGCTTGGAGAACGCATGGCGCACTTCGGCCACGGTGCGGGTGCGGTTGTCGGTCAGGCAGTCGACGATGATCGCCGCGCCGGCCAGGCCGTAGCCCTCGTAGCGGATTTCTTCGTAGTTGGCGCCTTCCATGCCGCCCACGCCGCGCTGGATCGCGCGCTGGATGTTGTCCTTGGGCATGTTGGCGTCCATGGCCTTGTCGATCGACAGGCGCAGGCGCGGGTTGGAGTCGACATCACCGCCGCCAAGCTTGGCGGCCACGGTGATTTCCTTGATCAGGCGGGTCCAGATCTTGCCGCGCTTGGCGTCAGCGGCGGCTTTCTTGTGTTTGATATTGGCCCATTTCGAGTGACCGGCCATGATTCTCTCCGAAGCGGAATGCGGTGATCTGCGGTGATGTTGTGCGGGGTCGCCATGCGCGCCGTGGCCGGGGCAGCAAAGCCCTCGGACAGCGCGCGCCAGGTGACGGATATGCCTGGCGGCTGGCTATAATCAGCCCAGGATTTTATCACGCGGGCCTGCCCGCGCCGCCCGGATCCGCCAGATCCCACCAGACGCTCACGGAACCCACGAAAATCATGGCCGACCCCATCCTCATCGCCAAGAACGCCGAACATGAACTGGTGCTGCTGCCGCAGATGGGCAACCGGCACGGGCTGATCACCGGCGCCACGGGTACCGGCAAGACCGTCACGCTGCAGACGCTGGCGCAGGGTTTCTCGCGCCTGGGGGTCCCGGTCTTCATGGCGGACGTCAAAGGTGACCTGACCGGCATTTCCCAGGCCGGCCAGCCGTCCGACAAGCTCAAGCAGCGCCTGGCCGAACTGAACCTGCCCGAGCCGGCATGGGGCGCGTGCCCGACCACGCTGTGGGATGTGTTCGGCGAAAAGGGCCACCCGGTGCGCGCCACGGTCTCGCACATGGGCCCGCTGCTGCTGTCGCGCATGCTGGAGCTGAACGACACCCAGCAGGGCGTGCTAAACCTGGTGTTCCGCATTGCCGACGCCAACGGCCTCTTGCTGCTCGACGCCAAGGACCTGCGCGCGATGCTGCAATACGTGGGGGACAACGCCGCGCAGTTCACCACCGAATACGGCAATATCTCGGCCGCGTCGATCGGCGCGATCCAGCGCGGCCTGGTCGCGCTGGAATCGCAGGGCGCGGACGTGTTCTTCGGCGAGCCGATGCTGAACCTGGAAGACTTCATCCAGACCGAGCAGGGCCAGGGCGTGGTCAATATCCTGGCTGCCGACAAGCTGATGAACGCGCCGCGCCTGTATGCCACCTTCCTGCTGTGGATGCTGTCCGAACTGTTCGAGAAGCTGCCAGAGGCCGGCGACCTGGACAAGCCCAAGCTGGTGTTCTTCTTCGATGAGGCCCACCTGCTCTTCAACGATGCGCCCAAGGCGCTGCTCGACAAGATCGAGCAGGTGGTGCGGCTGGTGAGGTCCAAGGGCGTGGGCGTGTACTTCGTCACGCAGAACCCGGTCGATATCCCCGACACCGTGCTGGGCCAGCTCGGCAACCGCGTGCAGCATGCGCTGCGCGCCTTTACCCCGCGCGACCAGAAGGCGGTCAAGGTGGCGGCCACCACCATGCGCGCCAACCCAAAGCTGGACCTGGAAACCGCCATCGGCGAGCTGGGCGTGGGCGAGGCGCTGGTGTCGTGCCTCGACGCCAAGGGCACGCCCTGCGTGACCGAGCGCGCCTGGGTGCTGGCACCGGGCAGCCGCATCGGGCCGGCCACGGAAGAGGAGCGCAAGCAGCTGATCGCCAACTCGCTGGTGGCGGGCATCTATGAGAAGACCATTGACCGTGAATCCGCCTATGAAAAGCTGCGCGGCAACGCGGCGGCGGCCGGCAATGGCAAGGGCGCCGGCAGCGCGCCGGCGGGGCAGCCCGCGGGTGCGCAGGACAGCGGCTGGCTGGGAACGGCTGGCGAGATCCTCGGCACGCTGACCAAGGGCACCGGCAAGACCGGCCGCGGCGATTCGATCCTGGAATCGATGGCCAAGTCGGCCGCGCGCACGGTGGGCTCGCAGGTCGGGCGCGAGCTGATCCGCGGCGTGCTGGGGAGTTTGCTGGGTAAGAAGAAGTAAGCGGACTGGAAGAGACGGGCGGCCTTACGAAGGCAGCCCTGGCAGGTTCAGCGCGCCGCGCCGCTCAGTTCTTGGTCCCGAACAGCCGGTCACCCGCATCGCCCAGACCCGGCACGATATAGGCGTCGCCGTCCAGGTGGCTGTCCAGCGAGGCGACAAACAGCTTCACGCCCGGATGCGCTTTCTGGAACACTTCCACGCCCTCCGGGGCCGCCACCAGCGCGACAAAGGTGATGGCCTCGTCCTTGACGCCGCGGCGCTTGAGCACTTCCACCGCGTGCGCGGCGGAATAGCCTGTGGCCACCATCGGATCGCACAGGATGAAGCTGCGGTCCTCCAGGTCAGGCAGGCGCACCAGGTATTCCACCGGGCGGTGCTGCTCGTCGCGGTACACGCCGATATGGCCGATGCGCGCCGACGGGATCAGCTCGACCAGGCCGTCGCTCATGCCCACGCCCGCGCGCAGCACCGGTACGATGGTCAGCTTCTTGCCGGCGATCACCGGGGCGTCCAGCTCCACCAGCGGCGTTTCGATGCGGCGCGTGGTCAGGGGCAGGTTGCGGGTGATCTCGTAGCCCATCAGCAGCGTGATCTCGCGCAGCAGTTCGCGGAAGGTGCGCGTCGACGTTTCCTTGTCGCGCATGTGCGAAAGCTTGTGCTGGATCAGCGGGTGGTCGAGGATGAACAGGTTGGGAAAGCGCGGATCTTGTTTCATGGCAGGCGGCGTGGGCTCGGCGAGGGTATCGGGGCAAGCGGGACAAGCGGTCAAGCGGGCGGCGAGGTCGGGTGGACCAGCGCGCCGCGCCGTTGCAGCCGGATTGTAATGGATGCCGGCACCCCGCCTTTGGCTTCGTTTCCGAAACCGGCCCAGGCCAGCGCCGTTTGCGGGCTCCCTGAACCGCTGGAGCCGGCCGACGGTGCCTTGCGCTAGTCAAGCGCGCGGTTCTTCGACTCGATATCCACCATGAAGATGGCGATTGCCGCCACGGCAAGGAACGACGAAAGCAGCGCCAGGGCAAGGGTGAACTGGCTGGCCATGATCGGTGCAATGATGGAAGGCGCGAAGAGGCCGCCAAAGCGCGCCATCGCACCGGCAGTGCCCATGCCGCTGGCGCGCAGGTCCGTCGGATACACCTCAGGGGTGAAGGCGTAGAGCGCGCCCCAGGTACCGAGCAGCGCAAAGCTCATCAGCAGGGTCGAGCCGACCACCAGCGCCGTGGACTGGCCCAGGCTGTAGAGCATGCAGCCGGCTGCGCTGAGCAGCAGGAAGCCGATCAGGGTCGGCTTGCGGCCCCAGCGTTCGACGCCGTGTGCGGCCAGCGCGAATCCGGGCAACTGGACCAGCGCGAGCAGGATCAGGAAGACCTGGCCACGCATGAAGCCAAAGCCCTGGCCGGCCAGCTTCACCGGCAGATAAACGAAGACGCCGTAGTACGCGATCGAGATCAGCGCCCAGGCGGCCAGCAGGCAGATGGTGCGGCGCCGGCATCCGGCAGCGAACAGCGCAAAAACCGATTTGCGCTCCATCGGCTGCGGCTCCAGGTGGCCAATTTCCACAGACACGCGATTGGCGGCGGCCACACGCTGAAGCACCGCGCGCGCCTCGGCCGAGCGTCCCGACTTGTTCAGGTAGAGCGGAGACTCGGGAACAAAGAAGCGGAAGACCACGCCGACCAGGGCGGGAATGCCAGTGACGAGGAAAATCAGCCGCCAGGCCCCATCGCCGCGCGACACGGCGATCAGCGCAAGAATGGCGAGCAGGATTGTGCCGATGGCCCAGAACGACTCCAGCAGGACCAGCCAGCGACCGCGCCGGTCCGACGGCAGGAACTCGGCCATCATGGTGTAGTCGACGGGCAAGGTGCCGCCGACGCCGATGCCGGTCAGGAAGCGCAGCAACAGCAGCCACTGGAAGTCCGGTGCGAAAGAGGACGCGACACCGCAGATGGCGTCGATGACCACCGCCATCATCAGCACCGGCCGGCGGCCGATCCTGTCTGCCAGCCGGCCGAACACGAAAGCGCCGATCAGCATGCCGATAAAGAACACGGTCCCGGTCTGCAAGGCCGTCGGTACGGGAATGCCGAATGTCGCCGCAATCGACGGCGCGGTGAATCCGATCGACAGAACCTGCATCGCGTCAGCGAGCCAGACCAGGCCGAATATGACAAAGAGCAGATACTGGAAGCGGCCGACTCCGGCGGCGCGGATACCTTGCTCGATCGTGATGGTTTGCGACGATGCGCCCCGCGCGCTGGGCTGTGGGGCCGAGCCTAGCGTTGCATCTGGGATTGTCGTGGTTGCCATGGATGAAATTGATGACGACATATTGTCTACCTGTCTTTATAGGCTGGTTCTTGAACTCGGAAGCACACGTTTGTCGAAGCAGGGCCAGACTACGGTATCTACTGCTGCGTGATGCAACTGCGTCGAGTTGCAGGCAAACGTGATGATTACTCCAACTTGGCGAGGCCCGAACTAACCCGGTAGCACGCTCGCAACCACTTCCCGGTACTGATACGACATAGTCACTCCTTGTTGTCTACCCTTGGTTGGTCCAGGCCCGGCCTCCCGGTTGGCATGGTGGTGGACTATGCAAGCCCCGGGCCAGCGCTTCCGGTGATGTAAAGGGCCAATCTTGTAGTTTTGTTGTCTCGTCCGCCGCTTGCGGCGCGCCGTCCTTGTGCGGGGAGGCACCGCTGCGTGCCATGCGGCACTCATGTAGTGCGCACTACATGATCGTTCAGCGTAAGCTACATGAAATTGGCGGGCAAGGCCGAATTGCGTTTTCCCTCCTCGGGGTTTTCCCGCGCCTGGCGCCGGCGCGGGGGTGCACGTCTCCCTGCCCGGTGGCGAAGCGCCTTGCCAGGCCTGGCACAGATGCAGTCAGCGTGGGTGCCGGGGCACGGCGAGCCGGCCCCGGCAGTTGATCCTAGTGGGCAGGCATCGCGCGCAATCGCGCGACGGTGTTCTCCAGGTCCTGCCATGCGGGTTTGTCGGGCGCAAAGCGCGCGCGCAGGTACTGCGCCAGCTGCGCGATCTGCTGGTCGTCGAGCGTGTCGGCATAGGCCGGCATCGCACCCAGTTCGCTGTTGGGCGGCGCCGGCATGCCTTGCAGCAGCACCTGGATCACATTGTCCGGCCGCTTGCTGTGCAGGTTTGTATTGAGCGCGAGCGAAGGCTTGACGCCGAACTGGGCGATGCCCTGGTCCGACTGGTGGCAGACCGCGCAGGCGCTCTGGTACAGGCGTTCCCCAGGGCCGCCCAGCGTGCGCGCGGCTTGCGCGCTGCGTTGCTCGATCTGCGCTGCCTGTGCGGCCAGGACGGTCGGCGCGGGCGGTGGCGTGCCGAACGAGGCCACGTAGTGCGCGATCGCGCGCACGTCGGCTTCAGGCAGTTGCGCCAGTTCTTCGACCACCGGTGCCATCGGCCCCGCCGCGGCGCCATGGTGCGGCGCGTAGCCGCCGCGCAGGTAGGTGAACAGAGCCGCTTCGGTCCAGGGCACCGGTGCATGCGACAGCGCGCTCAGCGCCGGCGCCTCCCAGCCTTCGGCGCTGCCGCCGCTCAGGTACTGGCGGCCGCCTTGCTCGCCACCGAGTGCGTTGCGCGGCGAATGGCAGGCGCTGCAGTGGCCCAGCCCTTCGGCCAGGTACGCACCGCGATTCCATTGCGCGGAGCGCGACGGGTCCGGCGTGAAGCGTTCGTTGCGATGGAACAGCAGGTTCCAGCCGGCCAGCAGCGGGCGCATGTTGAAGGGGAAGGCGAGCTGCGTTGGCGGCGCCGCGGATTTCACCGGCTCCGCCGACATCAGGTAGCCATACAGCGCCTGCATGTCGCCGTCGCTGATCTTTGCGAATGCCGTGTAGGGGAACGCGGGATACAGGCGCCGCCCGTCGCGGTGGATGCCCTCGCGCATGGCGCGCTCGAACGCGGCGAAGGACCAGTTGCCGATGCCGGTCTGCACATCTGGCGTGATGTTGGTGCTGTAGACCGTGCCGAAGGGTGTCTCCAGTGGCAGGCCGCCGGCGTTCTTCACGCCGCCCGGTGCGGTATGGCATACCGCACAGTCCCCCGCTGCAGCCACCAGCCGGCCGCGCTCGAGCGTGGCGGCGGAATAGAAGCCGGCCTCGGGCGGCGCCACCGGCGCGATCGGTGCGCGCCACGGCAGCAGCGTGGCGCACACGCCTGCCGCGGCTGCAGCGGCAGCGGCGATCCAGGCGCGCTTCTTGCGCTGGTTGCCGGGCTTCGACTCGTCCAGCGCCAGGCGGATGCGATCGGCGCTGAAGGGCGGGGTGCGCAGGCGCACGCCGGTGGCGTCGTAGATCGCATTGGCCACGGCCGCGGCGGCGGGCAGGGTATCGGTCGGTCCCGCTGCCAGCGTGTCATGGGTGGCCAGCGCGCCGGCCAGGCGGATTTCCGGCAGGACGCTGCCTGGCACGGCTGGCAGCATCTGGCTGGCAGACGGCGCTTCGGACGGCCAGGTGTCAAAGGTCGGTGTGGCCGACGTCAGCTGCAGGGCGGCATCGGCCACGGCCTGCTCCAGCGAGCGCGTGGCTGGCGCGGCTTGCGGACGTGGCAGCGATTCGCTGTCATGCCCCACGGTCACGCGCGTGACCGCCAGCTCGCCGGTGGTGCCGTCGACTTCGACCTCGGCCACCCATGCGGACCAGCTCTGGCCGGCGTCGTGGTCGACGGTATGGGCATAGGCAAAGCCGCGGCCGCGCTGCACATTGCCGGCATCTGTGTTGGCGCGCGGCGCAGCCGGCGTCCAGCCCGCGCGCTCGGCCACTTGCCGCACCAGTGCCGTGCCGCGCGCATCGTCGAGATGGGCCAGCCGCAGTGCAACCGGGTCGGTGCCGGAGGCGGCGGCAAGCTCGTCGAGATGGGATTCCCGCGCGAACACTTGGGCGCGGGCGGCCGCCAGCGGTGCGGTGCCGAACGCGTTGGCGTTGCCCATCGCAGCTACGTCGACATGCGGGATGCGATAGGGCGGCATGCCCGCATCGCCTGCGTCGCCGGCAGCGATGCTGTCTGCCACGGGCGATGGCGTATGCGTCAGCCACAGCGCCAGCGGCACGGCCGGGGCCGCGGTGCCTGCCAGGGTTGCGGCATAGGCGTCGACTGCGACGCCGGCCTGCGCCGTGTCGATCCGCACATCAAGCGCGGCATCGGCAAGGCCCACGTCGGCAGCACAGAGCCGGCGCATCACGGGCAGTCCGGCGGCGTGGGCCAGCAGCGCCGCGTCGGCGGCGGCGTGCGGCGCGAGCAGCGCGAGGTCCGCGCTGTCGTCGGGGGCCTGCCAGCCGACCAGCGCCACCTGTTGCGGTGCAATGTCCAGCAGCGTGGCAAGCTCGGCGCGCAGCGCGCCGGGGCGTGTGCTCGGCAGCCACACGGTCAGCCTGCCGTCGCGCCAGTCGGCGACCGCAGTGCAATACACCGCGCTGCGGGTGCCGGCCAGTGGCCACTGGTAGTGCTGCGTCTGACGCGCATCGGCGCTGGCCAGCACGGCATTGGCGTTGCCGCGCCGAGCCAGTGCGCGGCGCGCTACCGGCGCGTCGTCCGCGCGGGGCGGGGCGGACCAGCGTACCTGCAGCACACGGCATGCGCTGGCAGCGTGTGCGGTCGAATCCGCCGCCACGCCGGCAAAGTTGTTGCGGATGACGACCGCGCGCACGCCCGGCAGCGCCAGCGCGGCTTCGCGGTCGGCGCCCAGCAGGCGCGCCGCCAGCGGCTTGCCATCGATCCAGCGCAGGCCGGGCGGTGTCTGCACCTGGGCCACCAGGCAGTCGGCGGCGGGCGGCGGCATGCTGCCCGCGATGGCGCCGGCGGGGACGGTCTGCGGGACGACGCCTTCCTTCACGATGCCGCTCCCTCGGCGGCCTGCCGTTGCAGTACCGCGGCGCGCTGCACCGCGCGCACGATTTCCACGTGGGTGCCACAGCGGCACAGGTTGAAGCGCAGCGCCTCGCGGATCTGGGCCTCGTCGGGATCGGGGTTCTGCGCGAGCAGCGCCTTGGTGGTCATGATCATGCCGTTCAGGCAATAGCCGCATTGCGCGGCCTGCTCGTCGATAAAGGCCTGCTGCACCGGGTCTGGCTGTGCGGCGGTGCCCAGTCCTTCCAGCGTGGTAACGGTGTGCCCCACCACAGCCCTGACCGGCAGCACGCACGCGCGCGCCGCCATGCCGTCCACCAGCACCGTGCAGGCGCCGCATTGCCCCAGGCCGCAGCCGTACTTGGGCCCGTTGCAGCACAGGTCGTTGCGCAGGATGTAGAGCAGCGGCGTGTCAGGGGCCACGCTCAGCGTGTGCTCGGCGCGGTTGACTTGCAGCTTCAGGGGGCGGGGCGTGTTCATCGGGGGCTGGGGGCGGGTTGAACATCACGCATCGCGGCGCCGCGCCCCTTCGGTGAGGGGCTGCGGCGGGCAGGGTCGGTCAGGCGGTCAGGCCGCCGCGGACAGCGGCGTGCTCCCGGCCGACACCAGCGGCACGTTGAATACATCGTAGCCGAAACACCAGTCGGGGTTCTCGTTGCTGCGCAGCCAGGTGTTGTTGTGCGAGACCAGCTGGACCTTGCTGGCGCGCTCGTTGCGGTTCGCCTCATACAGCGCGAAGGCCGAGGCGAAGTCCTCCACGCCGGTTTCGGTGAAGCAGCGCGTGAGCATGGCGGCATCCTCGATCGCCATCGCGGCGCCCTGTGCCATGTGCGGCTTCATCGGGTGGCAGGCGTCGCCAAGCAGCACCAGGCGGCCCCGGCTCCACAGCGGCAGCGGGTCGCGCTCCAGCAGCGGCCACTTGGTCACTTCGACGGTGCCTTCGATCAGCGACTGCACGCCCTCATGCCAGCCGTCGAACGCGGCGCGCATTTCCTCGATGCTGCTCGGCACCCAGCTCTTGCTCATGTCCCAGTCGGGCTCGGGCACGCCGGTGACGTAGTAGATCTCGTCAAGCTTGCTGGTATCGAAGTAGACCATCATGTGGCGGTCGTCGGTCCACCACTTGGTGCAGCGCTCATGCGTGAAGCCCTTGACGCGCGAGATGGGGAATACCGCACGGTGCGCCACGTAGCCGGTGTACTTGGGCGGCTCGGCGCCCAGCAGGGTCTCGCGGATGCGCGAGTTGACGCCGTCCGCGCCGATCACGATATCGGCCTCGTCGACCGTGCCGTCGGTGAAGCGCAACTGCACCACGTCGCCCTGGTCGGTGACGCTTTCCAGCTTCTTGTTGAAGAACAGCGTGCCGGGCGCCACGGCGTCGGTCAGCAGCTTGTGGAAGTCGCCGCGATGCACGGTCAGGTAGCTGGCGCCGTAGTGGCGCAGCGCGTAGTCGCCCAGCGGGATCTGCGCGATTACCTCGCCGGTCAGGCCGTCGCGGCTGTACCAGTAGTCGGGGTGGCAGCCCATGTCGTTGAGCGCGTCCTCGATGCCGATGCGCCGCATGATCTTCATCACGTTGGGGCCTACGTGGATGCCCGCACCCAGGCGCGAGAACGCCGGTGCCTGCTCATACAGCCTGACTTGGAAGCCGGCACGCTGCAGCAGGGCGGCCGCGGCCGTCCCTCCGAGTCCGGCGCCGACAACTGCGATTCGCGGTTTGCCTTGCACGTTATTTCTCCTGGCAATGACACAAGGTCGATGGGGGCTGGGGCGGCCACTCGGCCGACCGTTGAAAACGAGTGTACACACTCAAATTGTCAAAGTGAAAGAAGAAAATGATGAACCTATGGAAAACCCTAGTGGTAACGTGATGACGCTCGCACATCGCGCTATAACGGCGAAATACTGCGCAAAAACAGGGTTTGATTAATTCAGTATGCACTGAACGAGTGAATCGCGCGGGGCGCAGATTCTGTTTGCCTAGATAAAGTGTGTACACTACAATCAATCGCAGCATGCAGGGCCGCCAGGCCGAGGCAGGCGGGTAGACAGACAAACAGATACGGAGTCGACAGTGCAGAAAGTTTTCCGAATCGGCCAGATCGTGCCGAGCTCCAACACCACCATGGAAACCGAGATCCCGGCGATGCTGGCCGCGCGCCAGCTGGTGCGCCCGGAACGCTTCACCTTCCACTCAAGCCGGATGCGGATGAAGAAGGTGGTCAAGGAAGAGCTGGCGGCGATGGATGCCGAATCCGACCGCTGCGCGGTGGAACTCAGCGACGCCCGCGTCGACGTGCTCGGCTACGCCTGCCTGGTGGCCATCATGGCCATGGGCCACGGCTACCACCGCGTGTCCGAGCAGCGCCTGCAGGCGCACACCGCCGAGAACGGCGGCGACGCACCGGTGATCACCAGCGCCGGTGCGCTGGTCGATGCACTCAAGGTGATGGGCGCGAAGCGCATCGCCGTGGTGGCGCCCTATATGAAGCCGCTGACCGAGCTGGTGGTCGACTACATCCGCAACGAAGGCTACGAGGTGGTCGACTACCGCGCGCTGGAGATCCCCGACAACCTCGAAGTCGGCCGCCACGACCCGGCACGCCTGCCGGAGATCGTCGCGCAGATGAACACGGCCGACGCCGATGTCATCGTGCTGTCGGCATGCGTGCAGATGCCGTCGCTGCCGGCCGTGGCCAAGGTCGAGGCGATGACCGGCAAGCCCGTCGTCACCGCCGCCGTCGCCACCACCTACGCGCTGCTCAAGCGGCTCGGGCTGGAGCCGGTGGTGCCGGGCGCCGGCGCGCTGCTGTCGGGCGCGTACTGAAGGAGGCGGCCATGGCAGACAGCACCTTCCTCTACGGCGCTAACGTCCACGCCAACGGCATCCGCCAGCACTACCTGCGCTATGGCGGGCAGGGCGGCGCGCGCGCGCAGCGCGATGCCGTCATCATCGTGCCGGGCATCACCAGCCCGGCGGTGACCTGGGGCTATGTCGGCGAGCAGTTCGGGCAGCAGTTCGATACCTATGTGCTCGACGTGCGCGGCCGCGGCCTGTCGCAGGCGGGCGCGGAGCTGGACTACAGCCTCGATGCGCAGGCCGCCGACGTGGTTGCGTTGGCACAGGCGCTCGGGCTGCCGCGCTACGCCATCGTCGGCCATTCGATGGGCGCGCGCATCGGCATCCGCGCCGCGCGCGGCAATCCGGCAGGCCTGACGCGCCTGGTGCTGGTCGATCCGCCGGTGTCGGGCCCCGGCCGCCGCCCGTATCCGTCGCAACTGCCGTGGTACATCGATTCGATCCGGCTGGCGCAGCAGGGCATCGACGTGGAAGGCATGCGCCGCTTCTGCCCGACCTGGACCGAGGACCAGCTGCGCCTGCGCGCGCAATGGCTGCATACGTGCGACGAGCGCGCGATCCTGGCCAGCTTCAATGGCTTCCACGAGGACGACATCCACGCTGATCTGCCGCACGTCGCCGTGCCGGCCCTGCTGATGACCGCGGGCCGTGGCGACGTGATCCGGGAGGAAGACGTGCAGGAGATGCGCAAGCTGCTGCCCGCATTGCTGGTGGCGCATGTCGCCAATGCCGGCCACATGATCCCGTGGGACGACGAGGCCGGCTTCTACCGCGCCTTTGGCGACTTCCTCGGTGCGGCGTTGAACTGATAATGGAGCGAACATGCCCGTAAGCGATTACGACCTGACCGCGGCGTGGAAGCAGGTGCTGACGCTGTCGAAGCTGGAGCCGGGACAGACCGTCACCGTGCTGACCGGCGCCGCCACGCATCCGCAGACGCTGCGCACCGCGATGATGGCGGCGGCATCGATGGGGGCCATCGTCAACCGGCTCGACCTGCCGCCGGTCAATGGCGAGAAAGCGCTGAGCCGTGACGCGCTGGCCTATCTGGGCACCACGCCGCTGACCGGCAACCCGGCCGCCATTGCCGCGCTCAAGGCCAGCGACCTGGTGCTGGACCTGATGACGCTGCTGTTCTCGCCCGAGCAGCACGAGATCCTGGCGCAAGGCACGAAGATCCTGCTGGCGGTGGAGCCGCCCGAAGTGCTGGCGCGGCTGGTGCCGACCGAAGCCGACCGCGCCCGCGTCAAGGCCGCGACCGCGCGGCTGGGCAAGGCGCGCGAGATGCATATCGTGTCCGACGCCGGCATGGACCTGCGCTGCCGCCTGGGCGAGTTCCCCGCGATCAGCGAGTACGGCTTTGTCGACGAGCCCGGCCGCTGGGACCACTGGCCGAGCGGTTTCGTGCTGACCTGGCCGGACGAAGGCGGCACCAACGGCACCATCGTGCTGGACCGGGGCGACATCCTGCTGCCGATGAAGTCCTACATCCAGGCGCCGATCCGCATCACGGTCGAGGCCGGCTACGTGCGCCGCATCGAAGGCGGGCCCGATGCCGAGCTGCTGGCCGACTACATGGCGTCGTTCAACGACCCCGAGGCCTATGCCATGTCGCATATCGGCTGGGGCCTGCAGCCGCGCGCCAGCTGGTCGGCGCTGGCGATGTACGACCGCGAGGCCACCATCGGCATGGACGCGCGCGCCTACGAGGGCAACTTCCTGTGTTCGTTCGGCCCCAACAACGAGGCCGGCGGCAGCCGTACCACGGCCTGCCATATCGATATCCCGGTGCGCCACTGCACCGTCAGCCTGGATGGCGAGCCCGTGGTGGTGCGCGGCAAGGTGATGGACGGCCACCACGCGCCGGCCGCTTCTCTTTACAAGGACGCGCGCCATGGATGACGCCGTGCAGACTTACCAGCGCCAGGGCTTCGGCGCAGTCATGGAACTCCGTGCGCCGTACGGCCTGCTGATCATCGACTTCGTCAACGGCTTTGCCGATCCGGCGGTGTTCGGCGGCGGCAATATCCCCGAGGCGATCCGCACTACGCAGCCGCTGCTGCGCGCCGCGCGCGAGCACGGCTGGCCGGTGGCACACAGCCGCATCGTGTTCGCCGACGACGACAGCGACCACAACATCTTCACGCTGAAGGTGCCGGGCATGCTCACGCTGAAGGAGGACGGCCACAACAGCCAGATCGTGCCGGAACTGGCGCCCGCGCCGGGCGAACTGGTGGTGCGCAAGACGGTGCCGTCGGCGTTCTTCGGCACCTCGCTGGCGGCGTGGCTGACGCAGCGCGGCGTACAGACGCTGCTGGTGGCGGGTTGCGTCACCAGCGGCTGCGTGCGCGCCAGCGTGGTCGACGCGATGTCGCTGGGCTTTCGCCCGCTGGTGGTGTCGGATTGCGTGGGCGACCGCGCGCTGGGCCCGCACGACGCCAACCTGTTCGACATGGCGCAGAAGTACGCGACGGTGCTGACGCGCGACGAGGCGCTGGCGCAGGTTGCCGGCGTGCGCGCCGCGGCCTGAGGCCTGGCGATGCGGCCGGGCCTGGCGTCAGGCTGCCGCAGCGCGCCTGCCGCGTGCCGCCTTGCGCGGCGCGGCGGGCGGCGCCATATCCGCATCCGGCACCGCGCCGGGCACGGCCACCGCGCGCAGCACCGTCCGCTGCATCACATCGCGCCAGTGCGCCACCGCGGGCGGGCTCATCATGGGTTCGCCCAGGAAGGCGCTGAGCGTATGATGGTTGGAGTTGTAGAAGTAGCCAAGCGAAGCGATCACCATATAGACGTCGCGCGCGCCCGCGTCCGGGCGGAACAGCCCGGCGGCCTTGCCGCGCGCGAGGATGCCGTCGAGCACCGACAGCGCGTAGCTGGAGATCTCGCGCAGCCGCTCCGACTTTTTCGCGTGCTTGCCCTGGCTCATGTTCTCGCTGGTCAGGATGGCGACGAACTCCGGATGGTCCAGGTAGTACTGCCAGACGAAGTCGATCAGCTGCGACAGCGCGCGCACGGGGTCGGCGGCGTCGAGTTCATGCTCCAGCTTCTGCTCGGCTTCATTGAGCTGCAGGTAGATGGTCTCGAGCACTTCGACAAACAGCTTTTCCTTGCTGCCGAAGTAGTAGTAGATCATCCGGTCGTAGGTCTTGGCCAGCGACGAGATGCGCTCGACGCGGCCGCCGTCGTAGCCGCGCTGGGCGAAGACCTTGATGGCAGCCTTCAGGATGCGGTCGCGGCTGTCCTGCGCTTGCCTGGCCCGCGTGCCGGCTGGCGCCCGCTTCGCGGTTGGCTTGAGCGCAGGCTTGGGCGCGGTCGTGATCGTCATGGTCGATGGTTGAACTGTTTCACTGTTGGCTTGCAGTATAACGGCGCCCCGTGCCGCAGCCGGTGAAGGGAGATGGAAGAACGATGACGGCAACCAACCTGCAACCCGCGGCACAGGCCGACGCCGCCACGCCGCGCACGCTGCGGCTGGCGCTGCTGCAGGCCAGCGGCGTGCTGCTGGTGACGCGCGCCCCGCAGGCGGCGGCGCGGCCCGCGCCCGGCCAGCCCGGCGCGGCGTCAGACTACGTGCCGGCGCTGCCGGACATCTTCGTCGCCGTGCGTGACAGCGGTGAGGTGCTGGCCTTCAACGGCCACGTCGACCTGGGCACCGGCATCCGCACGGCGCTGGCGCAGATCGTGGCCGAAGAACTCGATGTGCCGCTCGGGCACGTGCGCATGGTGCTGGGCCATACCGAAGCCACCCCGAACCAGGGCCCCACGATTGCCAGCGCATCGATCCAGATCTCGGCGCTGCCACTGCGCCGCGCCGCCGCCCAGGCGCGTGCGTGGCTGCAGGCGCGTGCCGCGCAGCAGCTGGGCGTCGAGGCCGGCGCGCTGGAGGCAGAGGACGGCGTCTTCCGCGTTCCCGGCACGCAGGCCAGCATCGGCTATGGCGCGCTGGTTGCCGGCGAGCACGTGGAGTTGCCGCTCGCCGACGACATCCCGACCAAGCCGGTCGAGTCCTACCGCATCGTCGGCCGCGCGGCCGGCCGCGTCGATATCCCCGACAAGGCGCGCGGCGCGCTGACCTTTGTCCACGACGTGCGCGTGGCCGGCATGCTGCACGGCCGCGTGGTGCGCCCGCCGTATGCGGGGCGCGACAGCGGCGGCTTTGTCGGCAACAGCTTGCTGGAAGTCGACCGCGACGCCGTGCGGGACGTGCCGGGACTGGTCGATGTGGTGGTGCAGGGCGACTTTGTCGGCGTGGTGGCCGAGCGCGAGGAGTACGCGGTGCTGGCCGCGCGCCGGCTGCGCGTGCGCTGGAAGCCGGTGCCGCCGCTGCCCGCGCTGGACGATCCCGAGCCCGCGCTGCGCGCCAACCCGGCCACGCGGCGCGAGCTGCTGTGCGAAGGCGAGCTGCCGGCAAGCGGCATCGGCACGGCCTTGCAGCGGCGCTACGTGTGGCCATACCAGATGCATGGCTCCATCGGCCCGTCATGCGCCGTGGCCGACTGGCATGACGATGGCCTGACGGTCTGGTCCGGCACGCAGAACCCGCATGTGCTGCGTATCGACCTGGCAAAGCTGTGCGGGCTGGGCGAGGACCGCATCGAGATCGTGCGCATGGAAGCCGCCGGCTGCTACGGGCGCAACTGCGCCGACGATGTGTGCGCCGATGCCGCGCTGTTGTCGCGTGCGGTCGGGCGCCCCGTGCGCGTGCAGCTGTCGCGCGAGCAGGAGCACCTGTGGGAGCCCAAGGGCGCGGCCCAGCTGATGGACGTCAGTGCGACGGTGGGGCCGGACGGCGCGCTGCTTGCCTATGACTTCACCAGCCGCTACCCGTCCAACGATGCGCCCACGCTGGCGCTGGTACTGACCGGTGCCGTGCCCAATGCGCCGCGCACGCTGGAGATGGGCGATCGCACCGCCGTGCCGCCGTATGCCTATGGCGCGCGCCGGATCGGCTGTGACGACACGCCCGCGATCGTGCGCGCTTCATGGCTGCGTGGCGTGTCGGCGCTGCCTAATACGTTTGCGCATGAGTGCGTGATCGACGAACTGGCGGCCGAGGCGGGTGTGGATCCCGTGGATTTCCGGCTGCGGCACTTGCCCGATGAACGGGCCGCGGCGCTGCTGCATGCCGTGGCCGAAGCGGCCGGCTGGCAGCGGGGCGCGGCCGGATCGCGCGGCGCGGCGGATGCCGATGGCCGGCTGCACGGCCGGGGCGTGGCCTACGCCCGCTATATCCACAGCCGTTTCCCGGGATTTGGCGCGGCCTGGGCCGCATGGGTGGTGGATCTGGCGGTGGACGCCGCCACCGGCCGCATCACCATCGAAAAGGTGGTGGTGGGGCAGGACACCGGCATGATGGTCAACCCCGACGGCGTGCGCCACCAGATCCACGGCAACGTGGTGCAGACGCTCAGCCGGGTGCTGAAGGAGCAGGTGCGCTTCGATGCGGACGGTGTCGCCAGCCGCGAATGGGGCAGCTATCCGCTGCTGACCTTCCCGGAAATCCCGCCGATAGACGTGGTGCTGATGCCCCGCCAGTCGGAGCCGCCGCTGGGCGCGGGCGAATCGGCCTCGCTGCCGGGCGCGCCGGCGATTGCCAATGCCTTGTTCGATGCGCTGGGGATGCGGCTGAGGCGGCCGCCATTCGTGCCCGAGACGGTGCTGGCGGCAATGCAGGGCTGATTGTGCGCTGCCTCGTCTCTCTGATCTAGCCCATAAGGGCGACTTTCCAAGTGCTCGTCGATGCATTATTGTGGTTCTGGGGGATAGTCTTCATCAATGTGGATGGCGCGACCATCCGCGGGGCATGACCCTTGCCGAGCGGTGTGGGCGATAGCCATATGCCCGCTGTCGTAACCGCCTCGCCGGCCACGAGGACGCACCTACGCGTCGCGGACATCGCCGTACCTTGACGGTGCTCGCCCGTGTCGACGACCAGTTGATAAGGAAACGGCCGATATGAAGACGACATGGTTTGCCGGCGCTGTCGCAGCCTTCGTCGCTGGGGGGGTATCTGCCCAGTCGGGCGTGGCGCTGTACGGCATCGTTGATGCCGGTATCGAATACCAGAACAACCAGCCCGGCGGCGGCCACAGCGTCACCCGCCTGAGTGCCGGCAACATGTCCGGCAACCGCTGGGGCCTGCGCGGCACGGAAGAACTTGGCGGTGGCCTGAAGGCAACCTTCGTGCTGGAAGGCGGTTTCACCATTGATGATGGCAAATCAGCGCAATCGGGCCGCCTGTTCGGCCGCCAGGCCTTCGTCGGGCTGCAAGGCAACTGGGGCGCCCTGACCCTGGGGCGCCATCAGACTCCCTTCTATGATTTCGGGTTGCGGTTCGACCCGATGGCCATCTCCACGAACTACTCAATCATCGGCCAGGACGCGGGTTTCACCAGCCGTGCCGACAACTCTGTCAAGTATGTAGGCGCCTTCAGCGGCGTGACCGTCAGTGCCCTGTACAGCTTCGGCTCAAACACCGGCGCCGGCTCTTTGGGCGAAGTGCCGGGCAGCGCCAGGATTGGGCGCGAGTACAGCACCGGCCTGACCTACGCTGCTGGCTCGTTCAGCGTTGGCGGTATCTACGACGAAACCAACCTTGGCGTGGCCGCGGCGGGGCCGCTGACGGATGCGAGGATACGCCGCGCCAGCCTGGCTGGTTCATTTGCCCTCGGCCCCGCCAAGACATACGCTGGTTATCGCTGGGCCCAGGCACTCGGCGGCGCCACGCTGCCGGGAAACCTCGGGGCTAACAACGTTTCGAACCTGTACTGGCTGGGTCTGGGCTATCAGCTGACGGCGGTGCTCTCGTTGACAGGTGCTGCCTATTACCAGGATTTCCGCGGTACCAGGGCTGATCCATGGAGTTTCGTGGCATCTGCTGACTACACCCTGTCCAAGCGCACTGATGCCTACCTGAACCTCGGTTACACCAAGAACAAGGATGGTTCGACCCTGGGCCTGACCGCGGGCGGCGCCGGCGCGATCCAGGGCAGCGGCTTCGGCACCGTCAGCGGCTCGGAGAATCAGTTCGGCGCTGTGGTTGGCATCCGTCACAAGTTTTAAATTGAGACGAGTGCATTAGCACCAGCTTGCGTAGCACGCGTATCACAGGGAATAAAGCAGGGCGTCCGTTCGTTTACACAATGATGGCAACGAAAGTCCGGCAAGGGTCCGCAGTGACCCTTCCTGCGGCAGGCTGCAACGCGGGCAACACATCATGAACGGGCACAGGCTTTGCCAGATCGTTCTGGCATTGGTGGCAGGGGCGGCAATGGCCGCCAGCGGTCCGGCGCTGGCCGCCGGACGCGGTGGTGGCGGTGGCGGCATGCGTGCTGGCGGCGGCTTTCACCACGACGGCTCTCACCACCACGGGTTCCACCATGGACGCTCGCGCGTGGCTGTCGTGGTTGGCGGCGGCCTGGGCTGGTGGGGGTATCCGTACGGCTACTGGCCCTACCCGAATGACTACACCGGGTACTACGCACCCGAGGCGCAATACATCGAGCAGGGTGATGCGTCGGACGGGAACGCATGGTGGTACCGCTGCGACCGCCCTGGCGGCTATTACCCATACATCGAGAACTGTCCGGGCGGCTGGCAGCCGGAGCCGGCCCAGCCGCCGCCGCCGTAGTGCGGGAGGTCCTGCGATGAAGCCGTGTTCCCTTTCGCTCCTGCTTGCGGTCACGCTCGGTCTGGGTGCCTGCACGACGATGCCATCGGGGCCAAGCGTGATGGTGCTCCCGGGCAGGAACAAGACGTTCGACCAGTTTCGTGGCGATGACTACAACTGTCGCCAGTTTGCGCTGGGCCAGGTCGGCGGTGTGAGTTCACAGCAAGCCGCCAACACTGCAGCGGTGGGCAGCGCGGCGGTCGGCACGGCGCTGGGTGCGGCGGCCGGGGCGGCCATCAACGGCGGTTCCGGTGCGGCCGCGGGCGCCGGGGCAGGCCTGGTGACCGGCTCGGCGGTCGGCGCCAGCAATTCCTACTACTCGGGATACAGCACGCAGCGCCGGTACGACGCGGCCTACATCCAATGCATGTACGCCAGCGGGCACCGGGTGCCGTTCTATGGACAGATGATGGCGCCGCCCAGGACGCCGCCCGCCAACTATCAGCCTCACTACCCGCCGCCGGCACCGCCGGGATACTCGCCCTGAGCGCGGCACGGCTAGACGCCGTTCCCCTCGTCGATCTCACTCATCTTGCGCAGCAGGTAGGTCACTGCCACGCGCTCGGCCGGATTCAGGCTGCCGAAGGTCTGCTCCGAGATCTCCTTCGCGAACGGCACGGTCTGATCGATCAATGCCAGCCCGGCGGGCGTGACCGTCACCACCACCTTGCGCCGGTCGTTGGGATCGTGTGACACCGCGATCAGTTCGCGCGATTTCAGGCGGTCGATAATGCCCCGCACCGTCGCCTGGTCGATCGCGGTGGCGCGCACTACCTCGTTCATCGAACACGGTTGCCGGTCCCTGACCGCGCACAGCACCACGAACTGCGCCGCGGTCAGCTGCGAATCCGGGATGGTCTGCTGGAAGATCGCCACATGGCGCTGGTAGGCGCGCCGCAGCAGATGGCCCACCTGCTCGGTGAAATCGTAGTCGGCGGCGGTCTTGCCGGGAGGCGTGTCGGAGGGCTGGGGCACGAACTTGGTGCATTGGGTAAGGTGACTTGGAGTATACCGAGGAAGGTAGCGCGAAGGTGGCGGAGGCCGCTGGAGTGACGCCCGATGCGGTTGCGTCTTTTCGAATACAATCGTCGGGTCGTTTTGCGGGGCCGCCTTGCCGGTCCGCTATCCCCGTATTCTCCGTGACCGCCTCCCAGAAGTCTCTCGCCGCGCCTGCCGCGCTGCCGTCGCCGCAGCGCTCGGGCCTTGTCATCGCCGCCGTCGGTGCGGTGCTGTTCTCCGCCAAGGCGATTGTCGCCAAGCTGATGTACCGCTACAACGTCGATGCCGTGATGGTGATCACGCTGCGCATGCTGTTCGCGGTGCCGCTGTTCATGGCAATCGGCTGGTGGCAGTCGCGCCGGCTGGCGCCGCTGTCATGGGCGGACCGCGGCCGCGTCGTGTTTCTCGGCTTTATCGGCTACTACCTGTCGAGCTTCCTGGATTTCATCGGGCTGCAATACATCACTGCCGGGCTGGAGCGGCTGATCCTGTTCCTGACGCCGTCGTTCGTGCTGCTGGCCACCGCACTGGTGTTCCGCCGCCCGATCGGCACGCGCCAGTGGGTGTCGCTGCTGCTGGCCTATGCGGGCATCGTGCTGGTGTTCGCGCATGACCTGGATATCAGCGGCAGCCAGGTGTGGCTGGGCGGCGCGCTGGTGCTGGCCAGTGCCATGACTTATGGTATCTACCTGATCCTGAGCGGCGAGCTGGTGCGGCGCATCGGCTCGCTGCGGCTGGTGGCGTATGCCATGTGCGTCTCGACTGCCTGCTGCGTGATCCAGTACCTGGTGCTGGGCCGGCCGGTGGCGGAACTGGCGCAGCCGGCGCCGGTGATGTGGCTGTCACTCATCAATGCGGTGTTCTGCACCGTGCTGCCGGTGTCGATGACGATGGTGGCGGTGTCGCGCATCGGCGCGCCGATGGCGTCGCAGGCGGGCATGATCGGGCCGGTGTCGACGCTGCTCCTGGGTTTCTGGCTGCTGGGCGAGCCCGTCAGCGGCGTGCAGCTGGCCGGCAGTGCGCTGGTGCTGGGCGGCATGTATTTGCTGTCGGCAAGAAAAACGTGATTCCGGGCCGGCCCCGCGCAAGACAAGAGGCACGGCCCGCCAAAGACAACAGACAAAGGAGAAAGACATGGATCTGGGACTGCGCGGCAAGCATGCGCTGGTATGCGGCGCCAGCAAGGGCCTGGGCTTTGCCTGCGCCGATGCGCTGGCGGCCGAAGGCGTTGACGTGGTGATCGTGGCGCGCGGCGCCGAGGCGCTGGAGAAGGCCGCCGCCGGCCTGCGCGCGCGCCATGGCCGCCGCGTGATCGCGGTGGCGACCGACATCACCACGCCGGACGGCCGCAAGGCGGCGCTGGATGCGGTGGCCAAGCTGGGCGACCTCGACATCCTGGTGAACAATGCCGGCGGCCCGCCGCCGGGCAACTTCCGCGACTGGGAGCGCAGCGACTGGCTGGCGGCGCTGGACGCCAACATGCTGACCCCGATCGAGCTGATCAAGGCCACCGTCGACGGCATGATCGCGCGCAAATGGGGCCGCATCATTAATATCACCAGCGGCGCGGTCAAGGCGCCGATCGACGTGCTGGGCCTGTCCAACGGCGCGCGCTCGGGCCTGACCGGCTTTGTCGCCGGCGTGGCGCGCGAAGTGGCGCAACACGGCGTGACCATCAACAACCTGCTGCCGGGCCCGTTCAATACCGACCGCCTCCTCAAGACCATGGAAGGCGGCGCCAAAAAAGCTGGCCTGACCGTCGATGAGGTGGCGCAGCGCCGCGCCGCGGCGAATCCGACGCGCCGCTTCGGCGAGCCGGCCGAGTTCGGCGCCACCTGCGCCTTCCTGTGCAGCCGCCACGCGGGCTATATCACCGGGCAGAACATCCTGCTCGACGGCGGCGCCTACCCGGGCACCTTCTGATCCCCCTGCCTGCTCTTGTTTCCTGACGTTCACTGACCCCGCAACAAGGAATCCCTGATGACTCGCCCCCGCATCGCGCTGATCGCCCATGACCACAAGAAGGACGATATCGTCGCCTTCGCCACGCGCCACCGCGCCTTCCTCTCGCAGTGCGAGCTGCTGGCCACCGGCACCACCGGCGGGCGCCTGATCGACGAGGTCGGGCTGGAGGTGACGCGGATGCTGTCCGGGCCGTGGGGCGGCGACCTGCAGATCGGCGCGCAGCTGGCCGTAGGCGAGGTGCGCGCCGTGGTGTTCCTGCGCGACCCGATGACGCCGCAGCCGCACGAACCCGATATCAACGCGCTGGTGCGCGCCTGCGACGTGCACAACGTGCCATGCGCCACCAACGTTGCCACTGCCGAGCTGCTGATCGCCGGGCTGACGCGCGAGGCCGAAGCCGGCAACTGAATTCCCATCGATGCAGCACCATCACGAGGAGCGACACAGATGAGCAAAGCCATCCGGATCGAACAGACCGGCGGTCCCGAAGTCATGCAGTGGGTCGATGTCGAAGTGGGCGAACCCGGCCCTGGCGAAGTGCGCGTGCGCCATGAAGCGGTGGGCCTGAACTACATCGACGTTTATTTCCGCACCGGCCTGTACAAGCAGCCGCTGCCGGCCGGGCTGGGCATGGAAGGTGCCGGCGTGGTCGAGGCTGTGGGCGAGGGCGTGCGCCACGTCGCCGTGGGCGACCGCGTGGCCTACGCCGGCCGCCCCAACGGCGCCTATGCGCAGGTGCGGGTGATGCCGGCCGACATTGTGGTGTGCCTGCCCGACGCGATCCCGTTCGACACCGCCGCGGCGATGATGCTGCAAGGCCTGACCGCTCAGTACCTGATCCGCGACAGCTACAAGGTGCAGCCGGGCGACACGGTGCTTCTGCATGCGGCGGCGGGCGGTGTCGGCCTGATTGCCAGCCAGTGGCTCAAGGCGCTGGGCGTGACCGTGATCGGCACCGTCGGCAGCGACGAGAAGGCCGAACTGGCGCGCGCCAACGGCTGCGCCCACACCATCGTCTACACGCGCGAGTCGTTTGTGGACCGCGTCAAGGAAATCACCAACGGCAAGGGCGTGCCGGCGGTCTATGACTCGATCGGCAAGGACACATTCGAGGGCTCGCTCGACTGCCTGGCGCCGCGCGGCACCATGGTCAGCTTCGGCAATGCCTCGGGCCCGGTGCCGCCGTTCGATCTGTCGGTGCTGGGCAACAAGGGCTCGCTGCGCCTGACGCGCCCGACGCTGATGACCTACGTGGTGCATCGCGAACTGCTGGAGCCCATGGTGGCCGACCTGTTCGACGCCGTGGCCACCGGCAAGGTGAAGATCGACATCCGCCAGCGCTACGCGCTGTCGGAGGTGGCGCAGGCGCATCGCGACCTGGAGTCGCGCAAGACCACAGGCTCGACCATCCTGCTGCCGAACTGACGCAGCCGCCGCTGCGCTGCAATGCAAAGCCCCCGGGGCAGCCTGGCTGCCCCGGGGGCTTTGTGTTTTTCAAACCGGCGTGATCAGCGCGGCCTGACCGTGGCGGCCGTGGCCCGCGCTTCGGCCTGGCGCAGGATGTGAGGCGGCAGGCGTTTGAGGATCAGGTGCACGGCCAGCGGAATCAGGACCACGTCGTCCACGATGCCAAGGCCGGCGATGAAGTCGGGGATCAGGTCGATCGGCGAGATCGCATAGAGCAGCAGCCCGATAGCGGCGGGCTTGAGCCAGGCCGGCGCGTCCGGATGGCGCAGCGCATACCAGAACAGACGGCCGTCGCGGCGCACCAGCGTCAACAGGGCCGAAAATCGCTTCCACATGAGAGGCCTCCTTCACATTGCGGCGCCGGTTACTGGCGCGTGCACAGATAGCTTGGGCCGTTTGAGACGGCTTCAAGTTCCGGAGGTGGATATGCCTAAGACGGCTCTCACGCAGCTGGTTTGCTCCCCTCTCCCGCGCGCGGGAGAGGGGCAGGGGGTGAGGGCGGGGGCGTCCAAGGCTGAGGCCTGTGGGCGCAAACCGTTGGCCCCGCTTGACGTGGCTCCTAGCTAAACCACCCCTCACCCCGGCCCTCTCCCCATGAGGGGAGAGGGAGAACACCTTGCTTAGGCTAGCCCGGGCGGCTTTGGAGCACCGGCGATCAGCCCGGGATCTTCCCTTCCACGCCTTCGACGTAGAACTTGATGCCGTGCAGGAAGCCATCGTCGGCAACCTGATCCTTGGCGAGCTGCTCCTTGCCCGTGTTGTCCTTGATCGGACCCTTCCAGATCGGGGCGGTGCCGTCGATCACGCCCTTGCGCCGCTCCTCGACCAGCTTCTTCGCATCCTCAGATACGACGGGGTTGAAGTCCTTCAGGTCGATCATGCCTTCCTTCAGGCCCCACCACGTGGTGTTGTTCTTCCACTGCTTGTTGAGCACGTCTTCGACCACCTTGTTGTAGTAGACGCCCCACGAGATTTCCGAGGCGGCCAGGTGGGCCTTCTCGCCGAACTTGCTCATATTGCTGTCCCAGCCGAAGGCGTACACACCCTTTTCCTGCGCGGTCTGCACCACGGCGGCGGAGTCGGTGTTCTGCATCAGCATGTCAACGCCCTGGCCGATCAGCGTGGTGGCGGCTTCGCGCTCCTTGCCCGGATCGAACCACTTGTTGACCCACACCACCTTGACCGTGGCCTTGGGGTTGACGCTGCGCGCGCCCAGCGTGAACGAGTCGATATTGCGGATCACCTCGGGAATGGGCACCGATGCCACCACGCCCATCTTGCCGGTCTTGCTCATCTTGCCGGCCACCACGCCGGCCAGGTAGGCGCCTTCATAGGTGCGCACGTCGTACTGGGCCAGGTTCTCGGCGGTCTTGAAGCCGGTGGCGTGTTCGAACTTCACGTCCGGGAATTCCTTGGCGACCTTGAGCATCGACTCCATGTAGCCGAAGGTGGTGCCGAAGATCAGCTTGTTGCCCTGGCTGGCCAGGTCGCGGAACACGCGCTCGGCGTCAGCGGCGGATTCGGGCACGTTCTCGACGAAGGTGGTCTTGACCTTGTCGCCGAACTTCGCTTCCACGGCCTTGCGGCCGGCGTCGTGCGCGTAGGTCCAGCCGGCATCGCCCACCGGCCCGATATAGACGAAGGCGACCTTGAGCGGTTCGGCCTTCTGCTCGGCAGCGGGTGCGGAAGCCGGGGCCGCGGTCTCGGCAGGCTTCTCGGCTTCCTTCTTGCCGCAGCCGGCCAGGGCCAGCAACGCGGTGGCGGCAAGTGCCGCCAGGGTCTTCCTGCGCGTGACGATCATGATTTCTCCTTGTGTGAATTGTTGGTAGCTCAGGGATTTCCGTCAGAAAAACGATCAGGCATTGCCCGGGCGGAAAGGCTTGCCCAGCGAGGCCGGCATGTTCAGGCGAATCCAGGCCGGGTTGCGCGAGATCAGCGCCAGCACCACGATGGTGGCCGCGTACGGCAGCATCGACAGGAACTGCGACGGCACCGACACGCCAATGCCCTGCAGGTAGAACTGCAGGATGGTCACGCCGCCGAACAGCCACGCGCCCACCAGCACGCGGCCCGGGCGCCAGGTGGCGAAGGTGGTCAGCGCCAGCGCGATCCAGCCGCGTCCGGCGACCAGGTTCTCGACCCACATCGGCGTGTACACCAGCGACAGGTAGGCGCCGGCCAGCCCGCAGCAGGCGCCGCCGAACAGCAGCGCGGCAAAGCGAATGGTGCGCACCGGGTAGCCCAGCGCGTGCGCCGATTCCGGCGATTCGCCGATCGCGCGCAGTGTCAGCCCCGCGCGCGTGCGGAACAGGAACCACATGATGGCAAGGCACAGCAGCAGGCTGAAATACACCATCCAGTGATGCTGGAAGAAGGCCGGGCCGACGAAGGGCAGGTCGGCCAGGCCGGGCACGGCCTTGGCCTGCGCCGGCATGGCGAAGCCGACAAAGCGCTGGCCCATGAAGGCCGACAGGCCGGTGCCGAAGATCGACAGCGCCAGGCCGGTGGCGACCTGGTTGGTGGCCAGCACCAGCGCCAGCCACGAGAACAGCGTGGCCATCAGCATGCCGGCGAGCGCGCCGGCGGCAAAGCCGAGCAGCGGCGACTGGGTCTGGTAGCCGACCATGAAGCCGGCCACCGCGGCCACCAGCATCATGCCTTCGGCGCCCAGGTTGAGCACGCCCGAGCGTTCGTTGATCAGCAGGCCCAGCGCGGCCAGCAGCAGCGGCGTGCCGGCGTTGATGGCGGTGGCGATGAGTGGAGCGAGTTGTTCCATATTGTTCTGTTGCTCCGCTCAGGCCGTGGTGGCGCGCCAGCGCAGGCGGTTTTCGATCAGCGTGTCGCAGGCCAGCAGGAAGAACAGCAGCATGCCCTGGAACACCCAGCCAATGGCCGACGGCAGGCCCAGGCGCGATTGCGCCATCTCGCCGCCGATATAGAACAGCGACATCATGATGCCGCCGAAGACGGTGCCGAGCGGATGCAGCCGGCCGATAAAGGCGACGATGATGGCGGTGAAGCCATAGCCCGGCGAGATCGACGGCAGCAGCTGGCCGATTGGCCCGGTCACTTCGAACGCGCCGGCCAGGCCCGCGGTGGCGCCCGAGATCAGCAGCGCGCTCCACAGCGCGCTGCGCGCCGAGAAGCCGGCGTAGCGCGCCGCCGCCGGTGCGGTGCCGCCCACCTGCAGCCGATAGCCCGCGAAGCTGCGGAACACGAACACGGTCATCACCGCCACCAGCACCAGCATCACGACAAAGCCGGCATGCAGGCGCGAGCCCGACATCAGGTTGGGCAGCAGGTACTCGGACGAGAACACCTTCGATTGCGGGAAGTTCATGCCGTTGGGATCCTTCAGCGGCCCGTTGACCACCCACAGCAGCAACTGCTGCGCGATATAGGTGAGCATCAGCGAGACCAGGATCTCATTGGCGTTGAACCGGTCCTTGAGCACCGCCGTGAGCGAGGCCCACAGCATGCCGCCGACCATGCCGGCCAGCGAGGCCAGCACCAGCACCACGGTGCCGTTCACGGCCTGGCCCGGCACGTCGAAGTAAAGAACCGTGGCGCCCGCGCAGATGCCGCCGGCAATCAGCTGCCCGTCGGCGCCGATATTCCACACGTTGGCGCGATAGCACACCGACAGGCCGAGCGCGCACAGCACCAGCGGCACGGTCTTGAGCAGTACCTCGCCAATGGCGCGCTTGTCGCGCAGCGGATCGGCCAGGAAGACCTTGAGCGCGGCCACCGGGTCCTTGCCGAGCACCAGGAACAGCAGCGCGCCGAACAGGAGCGTCAGCGCCAGCGCGATCACCGGCGAGGCATAGGCCATGGCGCGCGAGGGCACGCCGCGCGGCGCCAGGGAGAGGGGGGAGCGGGGCAGCAGGTGTCGCACATCAGCCATGGCTTGCCACCTCCGCGCCAGCATGCGCCTGGGCAGGCCCGCCTTCCCACAGTCCGCTCATCCAAAGGCCGACCTGCTCGCGCGTGGCGGTCTCGGTTGGCACCGACGGCGACAGCCGGCCCTTGGCGATCACGTGCAGCCGGTCGCAGATCGCGAACAGCTCATCGAGTTCTTCCGACACCACCAGGATGGCGCAGCCGGTGGCCTTCAGTGCCAGGATCTCGTTGTGGATCTGCGCCGCGGCGCCCACGTCCACGCCCCAGGTCGGTTGCGCCACGATCAGTACCTTCGGGCCGCTTTCGATCTCGCGGCCGACAATGAATTTCTGCAGGTTGCCGCCCGACAGGCTGCGCGCCAGCGCGTCCGGCCCGCTGGCCTTGACGCGGAAGCGGTTGATCACCGCCGTGGCCAGCCCGGTGGCGGCTTTGGGCGAGATCATGCCTTGCCGCACATAGGGCGGCGTCTGGTGCGACAACAGGATATTGGTGGCCAGACTCATGCCCGGCACCGCGCCGCGGCCCAGGCGCTCTTCCGGCACGAAGGCCAGGCCCGCGCGGCGGCGCTGGCGCGCATCGAGCCGGCCGACCGGCTTGCCGCCAAGCTGTACGGACATGTGGTCCGCGCGCGTGTCCTCGCCGGACAGCGCGGCGAGCAGTTCCTGCTGCCCGTTGCCCGACACGCCGGCGATGCCGACGATCTCGCCGGCATGGACATCGAGCGAAATCCGGTTCAGCTCGGTCGCGAACGCATGCGCGCGCGGCAGCGACAGATTCTGCACGCTGAGCCGTACCGGGCCACGCTCGGCGGCCACGCGCGCTTCGCGCGGCGGCTCGCCGCCGATCATCAGCCGCGACAGCGACGCCGCGGTTTCCTGGCGCGGATCGCAGACGCCGGTGACCTTGCCCATGCGCATCACGGTCGCGTGATGGCACAGCGCGCGGATCTCGTCGAGCTTGTGGCTGATGTAGAGGATGCTGGTGCCTTCGGCCGCGAGCTGGCGCAGCGTGACGAAGAGCGTTTCCACCGCTTGCGGCGTCAGCACCGAGGTGGGTTCGTCCAGGATCAGCAGTTGCGGACCGGCCAGCAGCGCGCGCACGATCTCCACGCGCTGGCGCTCGCCGACCGACAGCGTATGCACATGGCGGTTCGGCTCCAGCGGCAGGCCGTAGCGCTCGGCGGTGGCGCGGATGCGCTCGGCCAGCTGCTTCATGTTGCCTTGCTGTCCGGCGGGCAGGCCGAGTGCGATGTTCTCAGTCACGGTCAGCGTGTCGAACAGCGAGAAATGCTGGAACACCATGGCGATGCCCAGGTTGCGGGCATCGTGCGGGCTGTTGATGGCGACCGGCTCCCCGTTGAAGTGCATCTCGCCGGCATCCGGACGGACCGCGCCAAAGATGATCTTCATCAGGGTGGACTTGCCTGCGCCGTTTTCGCCCAGCACGGCATGGATCTCGCCGGGCGCGACGCTGAGGCTGACGTCGTCATTGGCGACGACGCCCGGGTAGCGCTTGCTGATATGGGCCAGCGCCAGCCTTGGAGGGAGTTGTGATGTCACTGAGGCGGCTCGGGTTGTTGTAGTGGCAGCAACGTGGGATGCATCAAAAGCGCGGCAGTGCGTGGCGCAGCATCGCCGCGACGCATTGCAGCATTCATCATGATCTGGTGATGCCCGATATTTGTGGTGAATTATATAAGTGCCAGGGGGCCGGACGGGCCGAATCCGGCGACTTTCCAGTCCCTGCAACGGTTTATGGGAGGTTGCAAGTCGCGTGCCGGCCACAGCACGAAAAAAAGCCGCCGGCTCCTTGCGGAGCCAGCGGCTGGCACTGGAACGGCGGCAGGGGTCAGGCGCCGGTCGCGGCGGCAGTGGTGGCGAAGCGCCCGTCGCGGAAGTCCGCCAGCGTCTGGTAGATCTGCTCCTGCGTGTTCATCACGAACGGCCCGTACTGCGCGATCGGCTCGTTCAGCGGCTGGCCGGCAATCAGCAGGAAGCGCGCGTCGGCCTCGGCCTTGACGATGACGCCGTCAGACTGGCCGGCGTTGTCCAGCACGCCCATGCGCTGGGCCTCGAGCACGGTGCGCTCGTCGCCGCTGCCGACCGAGACCTCGCCCCGGTACACGTAGAGGAACGCGTTGTGCCCGGCCGGCAGCGCCTGCGCAAAGGTCTGGCCGGCCGGCAGGTGCACGTCCAGGTAGACCGGCTCGGTCACCGGGCGCGTGATCGCACCGGCCACGCCATGCGTGGCGCCGGCCAGCACGCGCACCGTGCCGCCATGGTCCAGCGCCACCGCCGGGATCTCGGCGGCAGGCAGGTCGCGGTACCACGGCGCGGTCATCTTGTCCGCGGCAGGCAGGTTCAGCCACAGCTGGAAGCCTTCCATGCGGCCGTCTTCCTGCTCGGGCATTTCCGAGTGGATCACGCCGGCGCCCGCCACCATCCACTGCGCGCCGCCGTTCTGCAGCAGGCCCTCGTTGCCGGCGCTGTCGCGATGGCGCATGCGCCCGGCCAGCATGTAGGTGATGGTCTCGAAGCCGCGGTGCGGGTGATCGGGGAAGCCGCCGATATAGTCGTCCTTGCTGTCGGTGCCGAAGGCATCGAGCATCAGGAACGGGTCCAGCCGGCGCTGCAGGTTCTGCGTCAGCACGCGGGTCAGCTTGACGCCGGCGCCGTCAGAAGTGGCGATGCCCCGCACGACGCGGTCCACGGTGCGCGACCGTTGCACGGTCTCCGTGGCAGTGGCGGGAACGGTGGCGAAGGTGGTTCGGATGTCCATGTCTTTCTCCTGTGAGGCGGGTCCGGCGCGGCGATGGCCGGGCGGTTCCCGTCGTTTCAGCTACCTTGTCAATTTAGTGGTTTGGCGCGGAAAGAGTAGAGGGTCCCAAGGCAACAGATTGTTCCGCTGGCGTACCGAGTTGGTGGTTTGTGATGATGATTCCGGAACGATCACGGCGACTTTGGATGGTGAATCGTGCTCGCGGAACATGCCGCAAGATGTCCCCGAATTCGCCCAGGATCGGCGCCGGAAACCGCGAAGATGACAAAATCGATGAAGATCGCTATAATAGCGCTCTCTTTGTCATCCGTTGATGCGAGATGTGGCGTGGGAAATACCTCGCCAGCCCTTGTCAGTCAACGGCCGATGGACCGGCGGCGCGTCGGAAAATTTCAATACTTGCGCTGCCACTGGCCAACCGATCGCAACGATGCTTGCGCCGCCGGTTGCGCCGCTTCAGGGACTGCCGTTCAACCCGGCATCCCGTCAATCGGACTCCCCGCCCACGGCGGAGGAATCCACAGACCGTCCGCCGGCAATCGTGCCGGTCATGGCGGCAATGCAATCTGAACCGGGCCTGGTGGCGCCCCATCTCCGCACGCACCAGCCCATCTTGTTTTCCATCGTCGAAAAGTGGCGTTCTACGCGCTTTTCGGGTCGGGAAAAGGGGAGACTATGTCAAAGCAACCGGCACGGGCCTTCGCCTGGGCAGGACTGACGCTTGCTGCGCTGGCCGCCCTGGTGGCGTGGATCGGCGTCGATGTGATCCGCCAGTACCAGGAGCGGCTGCTCTACGACGTGGCCGACCACCTGCGCCTGGTGGTGCTGTCGATGACCCTGGCGCTGGCCACCGGTATTCCCGCCGGCATCGCGCTGAGCCGCCCGTGCATGCGCCGCTGGGCCGACCGGCTGATGCAGGTCTTCAACGTGGGCAATACCGTGCCGTCGCTGGCGGTGCTGGCGCTGGCCCTGGCCGTGCTCGGCATCGGCGAGCGGCCCGCCATCCTGGCGCTGTGGCTGGCCTCGCTGCTGCCGATCGTGCGCAATACCTATGAGGGCCTGCGCAGTGTCTCGCCCACGCTGCTGGAAGCGGCGCGCGGCATCGGCATGACGCCGGTGCAGCGCCTGGTGCGCGTGGAACTGCCCAATGCGCTGCCGGTGATGCTGGCCGGCATCCGCATCGCGCTGGTCATCAATGTGGGCACGGTGCCGCTGTCGTTCCTGATCGGCGCCAACAGCCTGGGCGAGCTGATCTTCCCGGGCATCTACCTGAACAACCAGCCGCTGCTGCTGCTGGGTGCTGCCGCCACGGCGCTGCTGGCGCTGGCACTGGACGCGCTCTTTGCCGCGGCCGGCCAGCTGTACCTGCGCCGCCGCGGCCTGGCGCGCTGACCCTGGGGGCCAATATGAAAGACCCAATGGAATTCATCCGCCGCCGTGCCCGGCGCGTCGCCATCGTCGTGGCGGCGGTCACCGCCCTTGCGGCGGGCCTGGCGCTGGCCACTGCACCTGACGCGCATGCCAGGGACGCGCCGATCCGCGTGGGCGGCAAGAATTTCACCGAGCAGCTGCTGCTGTCGTCGATGACTTCGAAGTACCTGCGCGCCAAGGGCTTCACCACCGAGCTTACCGCCGGCCTGGGCAGCACGCTGATGCGCCAGGCGATGGAGAGCAACCAGCTCGACGTGGTGTGGGACTACACCGGCACCGCGCTGATCGTGTTCAACAAGGTCGAAGAGAAACTCGACGCCAAAGAGAGCTACGAGCGCGTCAGGCGGATGGATGGCGCGCGCGGGCTGGTGTGGCTGGACGCCTCGGGCATCAACAATACCTACGCGCTGGCCATGCCCAGGGAGCGCGCGGCGGCCAGCGGCGCGACCACGCTGTCGGCCTTTGCCGGGCAGATGCGCCGCGCCGGCCCCGAGGTTGGCCATCCATTCGCCGTCGACATGGAGTTCGCGGCGCGCCCGGACGGCCTGGAGCCGCTCAAGGCGCTGTACAAGCTGCCGTTCTCGCGCCGCGACGTGATCCAGCTCGACCCGGGGCTGGTCTACACGGCGCTGAAGAACAACCAGGTGGAACTGGGCCTGGTCTACGCGACCGACGGCCGCGTCAAGGGCTTCGACCTGGTGCTGCTGGAAGACGACCAGCACTTCTTCCCGCCGTACAACGCGGTGCCGGTGGTGCGCAAGGCGGTGCTGGACCAGCATCCGGAACTCGCGCAGTTGCTCAACGCGCTCGCGGCCACGCTCGACAACGAGAGCATGACCGAGATGAACTACAAGGTGGACATCGGCCAGCAGCCGGTGGACCAGGTGGCGGAGGATTTCCTGCGCGGCCACGGACTGATCTGAGGAGGGCGGCATGGACCTGTACGCTTACCTGCAACACAGCTGGCCCACGCTGCTGAAGCTGACCGGCGAGCACCTGGCGCTGGTGGGCTCGGCGGTGGGGCTGGCGATCCTGGTCGGGGTGCCGCTGGGCATCGTGATCACGCGCTTCCGGGCGCTGGCCACGCCGCTGCTGGCGCTGGCGACGATCGTGCTGACGCTGCCGTCGATCGCGCTGTTCGGGCTGATGATCCCGGTCTTCGCGCGCTTCGGCCATGCGCTGGGCTACGTGCCCGCGGTGACGGCGGTGTTCCTGTACTCGCTGCTGCCGATCATGCGCAATACCTACACCGCGCTGGCCAATGTCGACCCCGGCATCCAGGAAGCGGGCCGCGGCATCGGCATGACCACCTGGCAGCGCATGCGGCTGGTGGACCTGCCGCTGGCGGTGCCGGTGATCCTTGGCGGGGTGCGTACCGCCGTGGTGATGAATATCGGGGTTGCCACCATTGCCGCCATCATTGGCGCGGGTGGCCTTGGGGTGCTGATCCTGCAGGCGATCAGCCAGAGCAACATGAGCAAGCTGGCCGTGGGCGCGGTCCTGGTCAGCCTGCTTGCCATCGTCGCGGACGCCTTCCTGCAGTGGCTGCAGCGGGCGCTGACGCCAAGAGGAATCCGGCTATGATCGAACTCGACCAACTCACCAAGTCCTTCGCGCAGAAAGACGGCACGGAAACGCGCGCGGTCGATGCCGTGTCGCTGACGGTGCCGCGCGGCGAGATCTGCGTCTTCCTCGGCCCCTCGGGCTGCGGCAAGACCACCACGCTGAAGATGATCAACCGGCTGATCGAGCCGACCTCGGGCACGGTGCGCATCGAGGGCGAGGATACACGCGGCCTTGACGGCGTGGCCCTGCGCCGCAAGATCGGCTACGTGATCCAGCAGATCGGCCTGTTCCCCAACATGACCATCGAAGAAAACATCATGGTGGTGCCGCGCCTGCTCGGCTGGGACAAGCGGCAATGCCGCGAGCGCGCGCGCGAACTGATGGCGATGGTGCAGCTAGACCCCAACCGGCTGCTGACGCGCTACCCGCGCGAGCTGTCCGGCGGCCAGCAGCAGCGCATCGGCGTGATCCGCGCGCTGGCTGCCGACGCGCCGCTGCTGCTGATGGACGAGCCCTTCGGCGCGGTCGATCCGATCAACCGCGAGAGCATCCAGAACGAATTCCTGCAGATGCAGCGCCAGCTCGGCAAGACCGTGATCATGGTCTCGCACGATATCGACGAAGCCATCAAGCTGGCCGACAAGGTGGCGGTGTTCCGCCGCGGCAAGCTGGTGCAGTTCGACCACCCCGACGCGCTGCTGGCGCATCCCGCCGATGAATTCGTGCAGGCCTTCGTCGGCCACGACAACACGCTCAAGCGCCTGCTGCTGGTGCGCGCCGGCGACGCCGCCACCATGCCGCCGAGCTGCCGCCCCGGCATGCCGCTGGCCGAGGCGCTGGCGGTAATGGACGATGCCGACGTGCGCCACCTGCCGGTGGTGGACGACGCCCAGGTCGCGCTGGGCTACGTCACGCGCCGCGATGCGCGTTCGGGCCAGGGCCAGTGCAGCGACGTGATGCGCCCGTTCGCCGTCACCGCGGCCTTCGACGAGCACCTGCGCATCGTGCTGTCGCGCATGTACCAGCACAACACCAGCTGGCTGCCGGTGATGGGCGCTGACGGCGCCTACCTGGGCGAGGTCACGCAGGAATCTATCGCGGGGTACCTGAGCTCCGGCCGTTCACGCGGGCAGGCCGGGGTGCTTGCCGCCTCCGCTTCCACGCCGCTGGGCTTGCCGCTTGCAGCTGCGGCACAGCCCGCCGGGGGCGGCACATGGCCTGGCGCGCGTGCTGGCGTGTAAGTACCGGCTTAAGCTTTCGGAAGCCGAGGCCGGCCGTCTGTTGACGCAAGACCTGCACGAACCAGGCAAATAAAAACGGCCCGCACCAGAGACTGGTGCGGGCCGTTTTTCCTGTCTGGCGGAAGCGGTGAGATTCGAACTCACGGATGGGTCACCCCATCGGCAGTTTTCAAGACTGCTGCCTTAAACCACTCGGCCACGCTTCCTGGAGAATGCGCATTGTAGCGCGGATTATTGCACACGCTCTACTTGGCGAAGCCCGGCATTATACAGGGGTGTGACAAGGGTTTGCATGACGCCCGCTGCGCATCGGCTTGTCGGCGTTTGTCCGACACAACGGAACCTTGTGCACGGAGGCGGGCTCTTAGGGTTGTGCCGGGGGCGCAGCGCATAATGCGTTGCCTGGTATTCGACAAGCAACAGAGGAGAATTTGATGCAAGCAAATCGCAAACGCTGGCTCGGTGTCGTTGCCGCGGCAACGGCCGCTGTTCTTACGGGTTGCGCGGCACCCGGCGGCTACAACAACGGTTACGGTGGCTACGGTGCCCCGCCGCCGCCCAATGCCGGCTACCAGAACCCGAACGTCTCGCAGGCGCCGCAGGGCGCGGTCTACTTTGGCCGCGTGGAATCCATTGAGCCGCTGTCGCAGCAGCAGAGCAGCAACGGGCTGGTGGGTACGCTGATCGGCGGTGCCGCCGGCGGCCTGCTCGGCCATCAGGTCGGTGGCGGCCGCGGCCAGACCGCGGCGACCATCGGCGGCGCGGTGTTGGGTGCCGTGGCAGGCAACCAGATCGACAAGCGAGCCACCACGAATTCGCAGACGACCTACCGCGTCAACGTCCGGCTGGACGACGGGCGTGTGGCCACCGTTCAGCAGGCCAACCTCAACGGCCTGCAGGTAGGGGCCCGGGCGCGCGTTGCCAACGACATGGCGGTGCCGTACTGATGCACTGACCGTAGTCACCCGGGACGGCCATGCCATTGCATGGCCGTTTTATTTTGGGCCGCAGTCCTGGCCATGACGGCAGGCCATCGCATCGTCAGTCCTTCAGGAACATTTCCTGCAGGTCGTTGAGAAAGCGCCGGCCCAGCTCGGTCGGGCGGATGGTAGTCAGGTCCGCTTCCAGCAGCCCCTTTTTTTCGGCTTCGGCCAGCTGCTTGCTGATGGTATGCAGCGGTAGCCCGGTGTAGTCGTGGAAGCTCGATGCCGGTACGCCGTCGGTCAGGCGCAGCGCATTGAGCATGAACTCGAACGGCAGTTCGTCGGCGCCGACATCGCGCGCTTCCTGCACGGCATTGCCGGCCAGCGCCTGCTCCATGTAGGTGGCCGGATGCTTGTGCCGCATCTGGCGCAGGATCCGATGCGGGAACGACAGCTTGCCGTGCGCGCCGGCGCCGATCCCAAGGTAGTCGCCGAAGCGCCAGTAGTTCAGGTTATGGCGCGCCTCGCGATGCGGCCTGGCGTAGGCCGAGGTTTCGTAGTGCCGGTAGCCCGCCTCGGCCGTGCGCGCTTCGATCCAATCCTGCATCTCGTACGCGCTGTCGTCGTCCGGCAGCGCGGGCGGGAACTTCGCGAACAGCGTGTTCGGCTCCAGCGTCAGGTGGTACAGCGACAGGTGCGTGGTGCCGTACGACAGCGCGCTTTCCACATCCTGCCGGCATTCGTCCAGCGTCTGGCCGGGCAGGGCGTACATCAGGTCCAGGTTGATGTTGTCGAAGCTGGCCTGGGCGATGTCGATGGCCTTGCGGGCTTCGGCGCCGCCGTGGATGCGCCCCAGCGCCTGCAGGTGGCGGTCGTTGAAGCTCTGGATGCCGATCGACAGCCGGTCGATGCCGCTGGCGCGGTAGCTGGCGAACTTGTCGGCCTCGAAGGTGCCGGGGTTGGCCTCCATCGTGATCTCGGCATCGGCATCTAGCGGCAGCAGCGCGCGGATATCCGACAGCAGCCGGTCCATGCCGGCCGCCGACAGCAGGCTGGGCGTGCCGCCGCCGATAAATACCGTGTGCACCGGCCGGCCCCATACCAGCGGCAGCGACTGCTCCAGGTCCGCGCGCAGCGCGTCCAGGTAGATGTCTTCCGGGATCTCGTGGTTGTCGGCGCCGGGCGCGGCGTGCGAGTTGAAATCACAATACGGGCACTTGCGCACGCACCACGGGATATGCACATACAGCGACAGCGGCGGCGACCCTGGCAGGCTGATCTGCCCGGGCTTGAGCCAGAGCTGCTTGCTGTCCACGGGCACGGACGCGGAGACCGGTACGATCGGGATCATCGGGTGGCGGCTTTGGTGGCTTCGGCGGCCTCGGCCTGCAGCCGTGCCACCAGCGCGCGCAGCGCATGAGCGCGGTGGCTGACCGTGTTCTTCTCGTCGGGCGACAGCTCGGCGGCAGTCTTGCCCAGCCGCGGCAGCAGGAAGTGCGGGTCGTAGCCAAAGCCGCCGGCGCCGCGCGGCGCGTCGACGACCTCGCCGTGCCAGAGGCCTTCGGCGATGATCGGGCAGGGGTCCTCGGCATGGCGCACGAACACCAGCACGCAGTAGTAGTGCGCGTGGCGGTTCAGCTTGCCGGCCAGTTGCGAGACCAGGTGCGCATTGTTGGCGGCATCCGACTTGGCCTGGCCCGCCATCTGCGCATAGCGCGCCGAATAGACCCCGGGCGCGCCGCCCAGCGCCTGCACGCAGATGCCGGAGTCGTCCGCCAGCGCGGGCAGCCCGGCCAGCCGGCTGGCCTGGCGGGCCTTGGCCAGCGCATTTTCGACGAAGGTGGCAAAGGGCTCTTCGGCCTCGGGGATGCCCAGTTCGCCCTGGGTCACCACGTCAAAGCCGAGCGGGGCCAGCAGTGCGCCGAACTCGCGCAGCTTGCCGGGGTTGTTGGAGGCCAGTACCAGGCGTTGCATCGCGCTTCCCGTTCCTCAGGCCAGGCCGAGCGCTTCGCGCTGGTGCCGCACCAGGCGGGCGATACCGGCTTCGGCCAGGCGCGTCATGGCGTCCAGGTCGGCGCGGCTGAAGGGGGCGCCTTCGGCGGTGCCCTGGACTTCGACAAAGCCGCCGCTGCCGGTCATGACCACGTTCATGTCGGTGTCGCAGTTGCTGTCCTCGGCGTAGTCCAGGTCCAGCACGGGCACGCCGTCGACCATGCCGACCGAGACCGCGGCAACGTGGTCGCGGATCGGGCTAGCGGCGATCAGGCCGTCGCGCAGCATGGTCGAGACCGCGTCATGGGCGGCGACAAAGGCGCCGGTGATGGCCGCGGTGCGGGTGCCGCCGTCGGCCTGCAGCACGTCGCAGTCCAGGTGGATGGTGTATTCGCCGAGCGCCGCCAGGTCGAACACCGAGCGCATGGCGCGGCCGATCAGGCGCTGGATTTCCTGGGTGCGCCCGGTCTGCTTGCCGCGCGCGGCCTCGCGGTCCGAGCGGGTGTGCGTGGCGCGCGGCAGCATGCCGTATTCGGCCGTGACCCAGCCTTCGCCGCTGCCCTTCTTGTGCGGCGGCACCTTGGCCAGCACGCTGGCGGTGCAGAGCACCTTGGTATCGCCAAAGGCACACAGGACGGAGCCTTCGGCGTGGCGGGTGTAGTGGCGGGTAAGGCTGATGGAACGCAGCGCATCGGCTGCGCGGCCGCTGGGTCGCATGGGATGGTTTATCCGAATCGGGGGGAGACCGCGATTCTACCGCCGCCAGCCCGCGCGCGCTGTATTGCCGCCCCGGCGGGTGCCGGGGGCAGCGCATCAACGCATCAGGTTGCTGGTCTTGTCGATGGCGGCGCGGATTTCGGCGATCGAGCGCTCGATCTCCTCCTCGGACAGCAGGTCGCTGTCGGAGCCGGGGCGCTCCAGGATCGAGGTGGTGAAGGCATTCAGCGGCAGGGTGTCGGTCAGCACCGAATCCTGTCCCGTGACGTTGCTGTCCAGCTCCCACATCATGGCAATGCCGGTGGTGTTGTCGGCACCTTCGCCGGCGTTCTGCAGCGCCTGATCGATCAGCGCCGGCACGGCCTGCACCACCGACAGGCGCGACAGCTTGTCGACCAGCACTGGTTCTTCCAGCACGCCCCACAGGCCGTCAGAACAGAGCAGGGCTACGTCGCCCGGTTCCAGCGGCACCGGCCCGCCCAGGTCGATCAGCGGCAGGTTGGGCGAGCCCAGGCAGTTGTAGAGCTTGTTGCGTTCGGGGTGGTTGGCCACGTGCATCGGCAGCACGCGCTCCTGCTGCAGCAGGTTCTCGATCTTGGAGTGGTCGCGCGTGCGCGTCAGCAGCCGGCCCTTGCGCAGCAGGTAGTAGCGCGAATCGCCGGCGTGGGCCCAGTAGATCTGGCCGTGCTGCACCAGGCAGCAGACCACCGTGGTGCGCGGCACGTCGGCCATCTGGTTGGCTTCCGCATAGCGGTGGATCTCGCGGTGCGCCAGCATGATGGTGTCCTGCAGGAACTCGGCAGGGTTGCGCACCGTGGGCCGAGCCTGCACCTGGAACTGGCGCGCCAGCGTCTGCAGTGCCTGCTGCGCGGCGACTTCGCCGTGGGCATGGCCGCCGAGGCCGTCGGCCAGCACCATCAGCAGTGCGTCACGCGTGAAGCAATAGCCCATGCGGTCCTGGTTGACGCGGCGGCCGCCTTTCCTGCTTTCCTGGTAGACGGAGAATCGCATGTTGGCTTTGGCTTTCAGGTAATTCAGTGGGCTGGCCGCAACTGGGTAGCCAGGTTTTGTGATTCAGTCGACGCTTGCGCCGGGGGTGGCATCGTCACGCCGGCGCAGCAGCGTCAGGAAGCGCGATGTCACCGCGGATTTTTCCGCTGGGGCCGGGGCCGGAGCCGGGGCTTGCGTCGGTGGCGCCAGCGCCTGTTCGCCCAGGGCGTTGGTCTGCTCGCGCAACTCCTTCTGCAACCGGAATACACTTTGCGGGCGTCCGGACGGCGTCAGCCGCAGGCACCATTCGACCAGGTCCACGAGGCCGTTGGTATAGCTGCTGCGCAGCCGCACCAGCGCTTCGCCCATGCGGTCGTCCTTTTCCCGCTGGTTGGCCTCCTGCGGCGGCATGCCGGCCATGCAGGCGTAGAGCGTCGCGCCCAGGCTGTAGATGTCGGTCCACGGGCCCAGGTCGGAATGCTTGCCGTAGAGCTCGGGCGCGGCAAAGCCGGGGGTGTACATCGGCTGGAAACGCGCCGCTTCCATGGTCAGGATCTGCCGCGCCGCGCCGAAATCGAGCAGGATCGGGGATTCGTCCTCGCGCAGGTAGATGTTGCCGGGCTTGATATCCAGGTGCAGCAGCTTGTGGATATGCACTTCGCGCAGCCCGCTCATCAGGTCGTGGAAGACCTTGCGGATGAAATGCTCGCGCAGCACCTTGGCGCGGCCCTGCTGGCGGGCGGCCAGCACGTGCTCCTGCAGCGTCTTGCCCAGCTCGTAGTTCATCACCATGTAGACGGTGGAATTCTCGCGGAAGAAGTTCACCACGCGCACTACGCTGGGATGGGAGATGCGGGCCAGCGAGCGGCCCTCTTCGAAGAAGTATTTCAGGCCCAGCCGGAACGCGGCGGCGTTTTCCTCGGGCACCACGGGGATCAGTTCGCCCGGGTTGCGCCGCGCCAGCGACGACGGCAGGTATTCCTTGATGGCAACCGGCGCGCCGGTCTCGTCGGTGGCCAGGTAGACGAAACTGAACCCCCCGCTGGCCAACTTCTTTACAATACGATAGTTGGACAACAGCGTGCCGACGGGCAGCGGTGCACTCTTCAATTGTGTCGTGCCCTTTGGCTCTGTCATGGGAATAGGGACCTGATCTGCCTCCGGATTGTCCGGGCTAATCGGTCACTTGTAAAGAACACAAATACGGGCATTGTTGCCCTCCTTTCAACCTATTGAGAGCGTCCCCCAGGATCCCGTTGCGGGGCGCTCGAGGCGGGCGTCTGCGGGTCGCCAGCGGCCCCGGGGCCGCCGCCATTCACGAGATATCCAATGATCCACAGCATGACAGGCTATGGCCTGGCGACGCGCCAGGCGCCATTGACCAACGCGCAAGGCGAGCCCAGCGGGCGCAGCGCGTCCGTTTCGGTGGAATTCCGCACTGTCAATTCGCGTTTCCTCGACCTGTTGTTCCGGGCCCCGGAAGAGTGCCGTGCCTTCGAGCCGGCCCTGCGCGAGATGCTGATGGCCGAGCTGTCGCGCGGCAAGCTGGAATGCCGCATCAACCTGCAGCGCACCGATGCCGGCGGCGCCACCCTGGCGCTGAACGACGGCCTGCTGGCCCAGATCCGCGCGCTGGAAACCACCGTTGCCGGCACCTTCCCCGGCGCCGGCACCCTGCGCATGGGCGAGATCCTGCGCTGGCCGGGCGTGCTGGTCGAGCCGGAACTGTCACAGGAGGCCCTGCGCGAAGCCGTCCTGGGCGCCGCCCGCGAGGCGCTTGACCAGTTGCTGGAAGCGCGCCGCCGCGAAGGCGATGCGCTCAAGGCCACGCTGGCGGAGCGCATCGACGCCATGCTGGCCATCGTCGAGCGCCTGACCCCGGCCATCCCGCAGCTGATCGCGCATCACCAGGAAAAGCTGACCGAGCGCCTGCAGGAAGCCTTCAACCTGGCCGCGCCCAGCGGCATGCCGTCGATGAGCCGCGACGAGATCGCCGAGCGCATCCGCCAGGAAGCCACCGTCTACGGCATCCGCATCGACATCGCGGAAGAACTGTCGCGGCTGCAGGCACACCTGAACGAAACGCGCCATATCCTGAAGAAGGGCGGCCAGGCCGGCAAGCGCCTGGACTTCATGATGCAGGAGCTCAACCGCGAGGCCAACACGCTGGGTTCCAAGGCCGCCGCCAAGGAACTGGCCGATGCCTCGATGGAGCTCAAGCTGCTGATCGAGCAGATGCGCGAGCAGGTCCAGAATCTAGAGTAAGACTGTTACAAGAACCATCATGAGCCAAACGTCTCAAACCGTTCCCCGCACGGCCATCGATACCGTCTACCCCGGCAACCTGTTCATGGTGGTGGCGCCATCGGGAGCCGGCAAATCGACGCTGGTCAACGCGCTGCTGGCGCAGGACCCGGCCATCCGCCTGTCGATCTCGCACACCACGCGCGCGCCGCGTCCGGGCGAGCAGGACGGGCGCGAGTACCACTTCGTCACGGTCGATGCGTTCCGCGCCGCGCGCGACCGCGGCGACTTCCTGGAATGGGCCGAAGTCCACGGCAACTACTACGCGACCTCGCGCGTGTGGATCGAGCAGCAGATGGCGCAGGGCAACGACGTGCTGCTGGAGATCGACTGGCAGGGCGCGCAGCAGGTGCACCAGCGCTTTTCCAACGCGATGGAGATCTTCATCCTGCCGCCGTCGCTGACCGCGCTGGAAGAGCGCCTGAAAAAGCGCGGCCAGGACGAGCCCAACGTGATCGTGCGCCGGCTGCTGGCCGCGGGCAGTGAAATGGCCCATGCCTCGGAGTCGGATTACGTCATCATCAACGAGGTCTTCGACGACGCGCTGGAGCAGCTGCGCAACGTGATCAGCGCCACGCGGCTGCGCTTTTCCTCGCAGAAGGCGCGGCATGCGGAGCTGTTTATCGAGCTGGGCATCCACTGAACGGATGCCGTGCGGATGACAGCCGCGAGGGGCGCCGCCAGCGTTTCCCGCCGCGTGCTGTAAAATAGCAAACCAATGTAAGGTTTTGTCCCAAGGTGGATTTGATATGGCGCGTATTACCGTCGAAGATTGTCTGAAACACATTCCGAATCGTTTCGAGCTCGCGCTGGCGGCCACGTACCGTGCGCGCCAGCTGGTGCAGGGCCACACGCCCAAGGTCGAAGCGAAGGACAAGCCGACCGTGGTGGCACTGCGCGAGATCGCGTCGGGCCAGGTCGGCATCGAGATGCTGAAAAAGGTCCCGACCTGATTGACCAGGCGGCCCATGGCTCATCCTTGCATCGTGCCAGCACTTTTCCAGGCTCACCAGCCGGATACCAGGGGCCGCCGCCATGCCTTCGCCGCATTCGCCCTCCAAGCCTCCCTCCCAGCCGGCGCCGACTGCCTTGGCGCCGGCGCCTGGCGATGCGGCCCCGCCCACGGCGCGTAAGCGCACCATTCCGGGCCAGCCTTCCGTGAACGCGCGCACCGGCGCTCCCAATCTTCCCGATCCGCTCGGCGGCGATGTCGTCGGCGAGCGCGCCGTCGCGCCCGCGCTGGCGCCGGGCAAGGCCAGGGGCACGGCGCTGCAGGACGAACTGGCCGCGATGCACGAAGTGGTGCCGCCGGCAGCTGACAGCCTCTTCATCGACGCTGTGCTGGCGCAGTCATACCGGCACTTCTTCGGCCCGACCTCGCAGCCGGCGGTGCCGCCGCGCCAGCAGGTCATCTCCATCACCCGGCTGATGGAGAAACTCGCGTACCTGAAGGCGCAGGACCTGGCGCGCGTGCGCGAGGCCTTCCAGTTCTCTGACGAGGCCCACCTGGGCCAGTACCGCCAGAGCGGCGAGCCCTACATCACCCATCCGGTGGCGGTGGCCGAGCTGTGCGCGGACTGGAAGCTGGATGTGCAGTCCATCATGGCGGCGCTGCTGCATGACGTGATGGAAGACCAGGGCATCACCAAGAGCGAGCTGGCCGAGAAATTCGGCCCCAAGGTCTCCGAACTGGTCGATGGCCTGACCAAGCTGGACAAGCTCGAATTCCAGAGCCGCGAGCAGGCACAGGCGGAGAGCTTCCGCAAGATGCTGCTGGCGATGGCGCGCGACGTGCGCGTGATCCTGGTGAAGCTGGCCGACCGTACGCACAACATGCGCACGCTCGATTTCGTGCCGCCGGAGAAGCGCCGCCGCATCGCGCTGGAGACCATGGAGATCTATGCGCCGATCGCGCACCGTCTCGGTCTCAACACGATCTACCGCGAGCTGCAGGAGCTGTCCTTCAAGGTCGGCTCGCCGTTCCGCTACGCGACGCTGGAGAAAGCCGTCAAGGCCGCGCGCGGCAACCGCCGCGAGGTGGTCAGGCGCATCCTGGAGGCCGCGCAGACGGCGCTGGCCGACGCCGGCATCGTGGCCGAGCTGTCCGGGCGCGAGAAAACGCTCTACAGCATCTACCGCAAGATGCACGACAAGCAGCTGTCGTTCTCGCAGGTGCTGGACGTGTACGGTTTCCGCGTGGTGGTGGAAACGCAGATGCACTGCTACATGGCGATGGGCGCGCTGCATGGCCTGTACAAGCCCATGCCGGGCAAGTTCAAGGACTACATCGCGATTCCCAAGATCAACGGCTACCAGTCGCTGCACACCACGCTGGTGGGCCCGTTCGGCACGCCGGTGGAGTTCCAGATCCGCACGCGCGGCATGCACCAGATCGCCGAGGCGGGGGTGGCCGCGCACTGGATGTACAAGCACCAGGCCGACCACGCCAACGATATCCAGCAGCAGGCGCACCAGTGGCTGCAGTCGCTGCTCGATATCCAGAGCCAGACCGGCGATTCGCAGGAGTTCCTGGAACACGTCAAGATCGACCTGTTCCCGGACGCGGTCTACGTGTTCACGCCCAAGGGCCATATCCGCGCGCTGCCGCGCGGCGCCACCGCGCTGGACTTTGCCTACGCCGTGCACAGCGACCTGGGCAACCAGTGCGTGGCCGTCAAGATCAACAACGAGCTGCTGCCGCTGCGCACCGAGCTCAAGAGCGGCGATATCGTCGAGGTGGTGACGGCGCCGTACTCCAAGCCCAACCCGGCATGGCTGTCGTTCGTGCGCACCGGCAAGGCGCGCGCGGCGATCCGCCACTACCTGAAGACCACCAAGCTGGACGAGGCCATCCAGCTTGGCGAGCGCCTGCTGGAGCAGTCGGCGCGCCAGCTCGGCATCGAACTCAAGGCGGTGCCGCAGTCGGTGTGGGACCGCATGATCCAGTGGACCGGCAACAAGCATCGCGAAGACATCTTCGCCGACCTGGCGCTGGGCCGGCGCGTGCCGGCGGTGGTGGCCAAGCGCATGGAGATCCTGCTGCAGGAGCTGTCGGGCGATGTCGACAGCGCGCTGCTGGCGGCGGTGCAGACCTTTGCCGGCGAAGAAGCCCCGGCGGTGCCGATCACCGGCGACGAAGGCATGTCGATGATTTTCTCGGCATGCTGCCGCCCGATCCCGGGCGATTCGATCGTCGGCTACCTGGGCAAGGGCGAAGGGCTGCAGATCCACGTGCAGGACTGCAAGGTGGCCAAGCGCCTGCACAGCAAGGATCCGGAGCACTGGATCGACGTGATGTGGGCCAAGAAGATCACGCGCGCCTTCGATGTGTCGATCAAGGTGATGGTGCGCAACGTCAAGGGCATCGTCGCGCGCGTGGCCGCCGACCTGACCGCCGCCGACGCCAACGTGGCGCACGTGGCCATGGAGCAGCAGGACGCCGGCCACCAGGAAGCGACCTATATGCAGTTCATCATCCAGGTGCAGAACCGCCTGCATCTGGCCAACGTGATGCGCGGGCTGCGCCGCAACCCCGACGTCATCCGCATCTTCCGCGACCGCAACGATACTTAGTGTTTCCGGGGCGGGTAGCGAACTTCCAGGATATCGATCTGCTCGACCCCGGCCGGCGTGCGCAACGCCACGGTATCGCCTTCGCGCGCTTTGATCAGCGCCTTGGCGATCGGCGAGATCCAGCTGACATGGTTCTGGTCCAGGTCGACCTCATCCATGCCGACGATGGTGATGGTGGTCTCCTCGCCGGAAGTGTGGGCATAGGTCACGGTGGCCCCGAAGAAGATCTGGTCGTTGTCGCCCTGCAGGGACGGGTCGACCACTTCGGCCTTGTCCAGGCGCCGCGTCAGGAAGCGGATGCGGCGGTCGATCTCGCGCAGGCGCTTCTTGCCATAGAGATAGTCGCCATTCTCCGAGCGGTCGCCGTTGGACGCCGCCCACGAGACGATCTGCACCACGTCGGGCCGGTCGACATCGATCAGCTGCATCAGCTCAGTGCGCAGGCGCTCGTAGCCTTCAGCGGTGATGTAGTTCTTGGTGCCGGGAGGCAGCGGCGCTGCGCATTCGGGGAGATCGTCGTCCTCGTCGCCAGAGGACTCTTTGACAAATGCTTTGTTCATGGTCCGGATCACTTCTTCAGTCTGCCATTATAGGAAAACACCACTGGCAGGCTGCGCCGGCGGGCGTCCGCTTCGACCCTTCCCGGAGAAAGATCACAAAAAAGTTGAGAAGGGGCTTCACAAAAACAAAAACTGCGTTATAATCTTTTTCTCGCGTGCGGCTGTAGCTCAGTTGGATAGAGTACTTGGCTACGAACCAAGGGGTCGTGGGTTCGAATCCTGCCAGCCGCGCCACCTATGCAGAAAGAAAAAGGGCTTCCGGAAACGGAAGCCCTTTTTCGTTTCCGCCCACGCCTGACGCTTGTCCTTGCAGGCCGTTGGTCCGCGCGCCGCGGATTCCTGCCTTCTTCGCTTTCCTTCGTTGCCCTCCGTTTCGCTCGCGCCATGTCCGCAATTGCTGCGTCACCGCTTGCGGTCGCGCGTGCGGCCTCCTAGGCTCGAATCAGGCACAACACCAATCCCGGGAGCTGAACGCATGGAAAACGAGTGGCGCGTCGAGGAGTATCGCGGCATGGATGTCTATGTCCTGGTATCGCCGCAAGGGCGGGGCAGCATAGGCCGTTGGGGCTATGAAGTGCGCGTGTCGCAGGAAGGCGCGGATCCGGCGGACGCCGGCGACACCGAATTGCTCGCCAGCGGCCCCCAGCAGTTTGCCACGCGCCATGCGGCAGAGGTGGCCGCATTCGGTGCCGGCTATGCCCTGGTCGATCGCCTGCTGGGGCTCGCGGAATAAGCGCTGCGGGTCATTGCGATTGGCGCAACGGCTTATATCATGACGTGATCTATCGTTATTGACCGTGATCATTTTTGATCCGGTCCGGCACTCCTACGCTGGAAGTGGAAGCGGGCGAAGCCTCGCTCGCCATAGCAGCAAAAGGAGTGCCCCGCCATGCCGCAATTTGCAGGCTACAAGATCGTTTATGAAGTGATTGCGCTGCCCAAGGGCAAGTGGGCCATCCTGGTCGAGATCATTCGCCGCACCGACGGCGAGATTCTTGCGGGACGGCACAATCCCTTCCCCAATCATCCGTTCGACACCAAGCTCGAAGCGCTTGACCAGGTCAATCGTTACATCGAGACCGTGCTTGCGGCCTGCGAACCCGATGGCAAGCTGAAGCGCATCGCATGACAGCGCGTGCAGAAACGAACAATTTCATGCGCAGGCAAGATAGTGCTTGCCACGGGCCTGTGTATCGCCCATAATCCGTTTCCTTCAGACGCGGGGTGGAGCAGTTGGCAGCTCGTCGGGCTCATAACCCGAAGGTCGCAGGTTCAAGTCCTGCCCCCGCAACCAACGCCTGACATCAGTCATCCGCGGCGTTCGCCGCAGTCCTTCAAGGCGTTGTTCCCAAGGCCGTCCGGCCTGACTCACTCACTGCTCCGATGTGAATCCGCGAAGTGCCGGCGCATGAGCCAGACACGGCCTTGCAGCGTTCGTGCGTCTGGTCGCTATGCACGCACAAGTGCCGCTGCACGCCTGAACGTATCGCGTACCAACGGCTGGTCTTCACGCTCGGCAGCGTCGGCCCGGTCGCGCAGCCGCGCAGCCAGCACCGTCAGTGTTCCCTGCGCCTGCGGGCCGCCGGCAGCCTGGCACCTGGTCACGGCTTCGCGCATCACTGCATCGAGTTCCCCACTGACATCGGCACCATCAAAGGCGCTCACCGAGAGGGCCGAGACGCGTTCCAGGTAGAGATTGACCAACGCTTCGTCGTGTAGCGGTTCGGACATGTCTTCTCCTTGTCGATGACGGGAATACTCAGACCATTGTAGTGAAGGCGCCGTCTGCACGGAATCAAATGGTAATGATTCTTGTTATTGCCTGCTCCGGCATTCCCATACAATGTCGCCTGCCCGATTTATCCCGATATGGTTGCCATCATGATGCTGCAGATTCCCGACTTGCTGTCCAAGGCCCAGGTGGCGCAAATCCGGCAAGTCATCGATGCCGCGCCGTGGGCCGACGGCAACGAGACCTCGGGCTATCAGTCGGCGCTGGCCAAGCGCAACCTGCAGTTGCCGGAGGGCTCGCCCGCGGCGCGCCAGGCGGGCGACCTGATCCAGGACGCGCTTGGCAACCATGCGCTGTTTTTCTCCGCGGCGCTGCCGCTGAAGGTCTATCCGCCGCTGTTCAACCGCTATGAGGGCGGCCATGCCTTTGCCAATCACGTCGACAACGCGATCCGCTACTTGCGCGGCACCAGCTTCCGCATCCGCAGCGACCTGTCGGCGACGCTGTTCCTGACCGAGCCGCAGGAATACGAAGGCGGCGAACTGGTGATCGAGGACACTTATGGCCGGCAGCGCGTGAAGCTGCCGGCCGGGCATATGGTGCTGTACCCGGCCACCAGCATCCACCACGTGACGCCGGTCACGCGCGGGGCGCGGGTGTCATCGTTCTTCTGGATCCAGAGCATGGTGCGCGACGACGGCCAGCGCGCGCTGCTGTTCGAGCTGGACGGGGGCATCCGCCAGGTGGCGCAGGAACTCGGCCAGGCGCATGAATCGGTGATCGGCCTGACCGGGGTTTATCACAACCTGTTGCGCCGCTGGGCGGACGCGTGAGCGCCCCGCGGCGCCCTCGCCAAGGGCGCCGCGGGATGACAGCCGGCAAGCGGGCGCGGCTATTCGTCGCGCCGTCGCTGCATCTGCAACAGTTCGATGGGAGAGGGCTGGATGCGCCGCCGAGCGGGACGCAGCGCGCGGTTGGGCCAGAGCACATAGTTGGTGTGCGGATCCAGCGGCTTGCCGAAATACGAGACCCAGACCTGCACGCCTTGCTCGGTTTCGGCAATGACGGCCGCGACGGCGCGCGCCGCGGCGGAAGGGGACTTGAGCAGTTCCGCCAGGGCCTCGACGCCCTGCACGACATGGTGCTTCACCCCTGCAAACCATGCGTACTGACGCATGGCGGACAACAAACGCTTGGTCATGAACGCGACTCGGGTTGTGTGGAAGTGCGAGTGAGACTTTCGTACTTCCGATTTGTTCACGGCGATTTGCGAATCCCCGTGTGACTGAGGCGCCATGTCGCGGTTTTGTCACCTGCGTGGCCTGCGTCACCTGGCATCGCCCCGGTGCCGCTTGCATCACGCAGCGCGCGGCGGCTCGGGTGCCAGTGCAGAGAGTACCATCGCCAGCCGATCGAGGGCAGGGTCGATATCCAGCAGGTCGATGGCGCCGAAGCCCAGCAGCAGCCCGGCACACGTGGCGGGCGGCCTGGCATAGCAGGGATCGAGCGTGGCGAGCGCCAGGTCGGCCAGCCGTGCCATCGAGACCAGCGCCTCGGTTGCCACCGGCACGCGCAGCCTTGCCGCCAGGTGGAAGCCCGCGACCGCCGGCAGCGGCTCCAGCCACGGCGACAGGTCGCCCTGCAGCCGCGCCAGGAGCCGGGCGCGGCGCTGGGCGTGGCGCGCATGCGAGCGCCGGATATGGCGCAGCAGGTGGCCTTCGGACAGGAAGCGCGCCAGTGCCTGCTGGAGCAGCGTCGGCGTGTGCCAGTCCATCAGGTGCTTGACCTTGCGCGCGGCCGGCATCAGCCACGGCGGCACCACCACGTAGCCGCCGCGCAGGTTTGCCGCCAGCGTCTTCGAGAACGTGCCGAGGTAGGCCACGCGGCCATGCCGGTCCAGCGTCTGCAGCGCGTCCAGCGCCTGGCCGCCGTAGCGGAATTCACTGTCGTAGTCGTCTTCCAGGATCACCGCGTGGCGCCGCGCCGCCCAGTCGAGCAAGGCCTGGCGCCGTGCCAGGCTCATCGGCACGCCCAGCGGCGACTGGTGCGAGGGCGTGACATAGATCAGCGTGGCCGCGTTGGGCAGTGCCGCCACCACCAGCCCTTCGTCATCGACCGGCACCGGCATCACCCGCGCGCCCAGGCCCAGGAACAACGCGCGCGCCATCGGGTAGCCGGGGTCCTCCATCGCCACCACCGCGCCGGGCCCGAGCAGCAGCCGCGCCAGCAGGTCGATGCCCTGTTGCGCGCCGCTGGTGACCAGGATGTCGGTCGGCGCGCTCTGCACGCCGCGCGTGAAGGCGATATGGCGGGCAATGGCCTGGCGCAGCGCCATCTCGCCGGCCGGATCGGCGGGGCCGGGCGGGCGCATGCGTTCGGCGGCCAGCGCGGCGCGCACGCAGCGCGACCAGGCTTCATGCGGAAAGCGCGTGGTATCGGCCTGGCCCGGCTGGAAGGCATAGCGAGCGCCGCCTGCAGGGCCCAGGAATGGCGTGGGCACGGCCATCCAGCGCTGCACCGCGGGCGGCAGCACCGGCGCCGCGGTCGAGCGCATCGCGGGGCGCGCCAGGCCTTCGGCCACGTAGGTGCCGTCGCCCACGCGCGCGCGCAGCCAGCCCTCGGCCACCAGCCGTTCATAGGCCGTGGTCGCGGTCTTGCGCGCCACGCCCAGCTGCGCGCCGAGCAGGCGCGAGGGCGGCATGCGCTCGCCGGCTTCGAGCCGGCCGCCCTGGATGGCATCGCGGATCTGGTGGACGATCTGCGCGGTCAGGTCGCTGCCATGGTCCAGGGAGAGATGCAGTTCCATGGAGAGGATTTGCTGGCGGAAATTGGTCTACCAATTTTGCCGGAAATTGGCGGTGTACGGGACCAATGCTTGCGTCTATCTTTCATCCCAACGGGCCCGACAGCGGTGCCCGCCGAATCCAACCTGTCAAATCGGAGATCGATCATGGAAGAACGCATGAACTGGCAAGACGTGGCCCCTGACGCCTACAAGGCAATGGTCGGCGTGGAGATCTACCTGGCGCGCTGCTCGCTGGAGACCACGCTGAAGGAACTGGTGAAGATCCGCGCCTCGCAGATCAACGGCTGCGCGTTCTGCCTGGACATGCACGTGACCGATGCGCGCAAGCATGGCGAAAGCGAGCGCCGCCTTAACCTGCTGCCGGCCTGGCGCGAAGTGACATGGTTCACTCCGCGCGAGCGCGCCGCGCTGGCCTGGACCGAGGCGCTCACGCTGCTGCCGCAAAGCCAGGCGCCGGACACGGACTACCAGGCCTTGCGCGAGCAGTTCTCGGAGAAGGAAATGGCCGACCTGACCTTGCTGATCTCGGCCATCAACGCCTGGAACCGCTTCGGCGTCGGCTTCCGCCGCCAGCCGCCGGCGCTCTGAGCGCCTTGCCCTCCCGCCTGCCGCAGCGGCCTGCCGATTGACAAGCCGCCGCGCGCTGCATTAGCTTCTGTTGCAGATAGAGCACACATAGGCAACAGCCGGCGGTGCCGGCACGGGAGGCATTGTGGCGACACGTCAGAATGGCGGTGCGGCCGAGGTTGAGGTGCCGGCCGCGGCCCCGGCTGCGATGCCGGTCGAGGCCCGGCGCGAACGCGGCAAGTCCCTGCGCACGCAGGTGCCGCGCGGCGCGCAGGATGCCATCGGCAATGTCGACCGCGATCCTGTCGCCTTGCTGGAAACCAGCAGCGAGGGCCGGGTCCCGCGGCTGGTGCCGCTGCGCTACGGCCGGATGATCCAGTCGCCGTTCGCTTTCTTTCGCGGCAGCGCCATCATCCAGGCGCACGACCTGGCCGGCACGCCGGATTCCGGCCTGCCCATGCAGATCTGCGGCGACTGCCACCTGGCCAATTTCGGCGGCTTTGCATCGCCCGAGCGCACGCTGCTGTTCGACCTCAACGATTTTGACGAAACCAGCCCGGGCCCGTGGGAGTGGGATCTCAAGCGCCTGAGCGCAAGCTTCGTGGTGGCAGCGCGCCACCTGCGGCACAAGGCCGGTGTGGCCGAAGCCCTGGTGCGCGAGGTGGTGGGCAGCTACCAGCGGCGCACGGCCGCCTATGCCGAGATGGGCATGCTCGACACCTGGTACGACCGCATCACCTTCGAGCGGCTGCTTGACGAAGAAACCTTGCCCGAGGTCCAGAAGCGTATCCGGCGCGGCATGGAGCGCGCCGCCGACCGCACCCATGAATCGCTGCTGCCCAAGCTGGCCGAGCGTACTGGCGACCGCTGGTCGATTCTCGATGCGCCGCCGGCCATCTTCCATGTGCATGGCGAGCAGACGCTGTTCGGCCCGGACGACGACTGGCTGGTGGCGGGCGACGACGAGCTGGCGCGGGACCAGGCCTACAAGGATTACCTCGCCACGCTGGCGCCCGACCGGCGCCGCTTGCTAGCCCATTTCACGCGCCATGACCTGGCCTTCAAGGTAGTGGGCGTGGGCAGCGTGGGCACGCGCTGCCTGGTGCAACTGCTGATGGACCAGCATGACAAGCCGCTGTTCCTGCAAGTGAAGGAGGCCACCAGATCGGTAGTGGCGCGCTACTGCAAGAGCGCGCCGACCGCGCACGAGGGCCGCCGCGTGGTCGAGGGCCAGCGCCTGATGCAGGCCGCCAGCGACCTGTTCCTGGGCTGGACCAAGGGGCCGTTCGGGCGGCACTTCTATATGCGGCAGCTGCGCGACATGAAGCTGTCGGCACAGGTCGAACTGATGGATGCCGAGCTGCTTGGCCGCTATGCCTCACTGTGCGGCTGGGTGCTGGCGCGGGCGCACGCCAAGGCTGGCGGCCTGGCTGCCGAAGTGAGCGGGTACCTCGGGCGCAGCGACCGCATGGCCGACGTGATGGTAGGCTATGCCAATGGCTATGCCGACCAGGTGGAGCGCGACTACGACCAGTTTGTCGCCGCGTGCCGTTCGGGCCGCCTCGAGGCGCGCACCGATGCCGACATGGCCGCGGATTTCCGCGTGTAGTTTGCCGCGCCTTGCCAGGAGTCAGCCCCATGACCGAAGACACCCTGCTGCAACTGATGACGGAAGTCGAGAAGGAAGACCCGATCGACTACGCCGACCTGCCGTTCGATGACGCCGCCCTGCGCCGGCTGGCGTGCCGGCTGATCGCCGAGCGTTCCAGCGAGATGGAGGCGTCGGGCTTGCCGGTGGAGGCGCTGCTGGCCACGATGTGGGCCTCGACCGCCAAGCTGGTGCTGGAAAACCTGGTGCTCAACGCGCGCCTGCTGACGCTGCAGGGCCTGCCCGAAGACGCCCAGGCGCTGATCGACCGCATCGCGCGCCAGTCGCGCGGCGGAGCCTGATCGCAGCCGCCTGGCGGCCCGGCTTCCTGCCGGGTCATGTGCCGCAGCCGCCTCAAGCTGCGGTCGCTCCGACGTTTCGCTAAAATACGGGTTTTCGCCCGGCCGGTCCGCGCTGTGACACACACGCGGCGGAGGCGGCTGACCAGGAGGATTTCGGTGATCAAGTGGATAATCGTCGCGGGCTACCTCGGTGCCATCCTGTATGTGCACTTCCGCGGCAAGGTGCGCCTGCGCATCTGGCGCCAGCTGCTGGACCATTCGGCCCTGGTGGCGCCGATCAACTGCTTCATGTACGCGTTCTCGGGCGTGCCCCGCACGCCGTATATTCCGGTCGATAATTTCCCCGACCTGGAAAAGCTGCGCGCCGCCTGGCCCGAGATCCGCGACGAAGGCCTGGCGCTGGCCGCGATGCGCAAGATCAAGGCCGCGGACAAGAATGACGACGCCGGCTTCAACTCCTTCTTCAAGTATGGCTGGAAGCGTTTCTACCTGAAGTGGTATGAGGCCCAGCATCCGTCGGCCGAGCAGTTCTGCCCCAGGACCGTGGCGCTGCTGCGCGAGCTGCCCACGGTCAAGGCGGCGATGTTTGCCGAGCTGCCGCCAGGCGGCAAGCTCAATCCGCACCGTGACCCGTTTGCGGGCTCGCTGCGCTATCACCTGGGCCTGGCCACGCCGAACGACGACCGTTGCTTTATCGAAGTGGACGGCGAGCGCCACAGCTGGCGCGACGGCGAGGGCGTGGTCTTCGACGAAACCTACCTGCACTGGGCCGAGAATCGCAGCGACGCCAACCGCCTGATCCTGTTCTGCGACATCGAGCGTCCGATGCGCTACGGCTGGGCGATGAAGTTCAACCACTGGATGGGCCGCAAGGTCATGACCGCGGCCAGCTCGCCCAACGACGAGCATGACCAGACCGGCATGATCAACCGGCTGTTCCGCTTTGTTTGGCTGGGCGGCCAGTACCGCCGCCGTTTCAAGGCCTGGAACCGCCAGCTCTACTACGTCACCAAGTTCGGGCTGATCGTGCTGGGCGTGGGGCTGATCGTTTATCTGTAAGCGGTTACCGACGGTTTGCTCCCCTCTCCCGCTTGCGGGAGAGGGAGCACACAATCGGCCCGTTTCTTCCCTCGCGGAGACCCCGATGCGCACCCGTATCGCAGTGTTGCTGGCTTTCGCCATCGTTGGCAATGCCGCTTGCAGCAACACTCCAGCAGAGCGTTCGGCTGGCGGCCAGGCAATCGGCATGGCCAACCCCGCCTCGGTCAACTGCACGCAGCGCGGCGGCAAGCTGCAGATCGTGTCGACACCGGCCGGCCAGACCGGCATCTGCACCTTCCCGTCCGGCAAGCAATGCGAAGAGTGGGCGCTGATGCGCGGCGAATGCACGCCCGGCTAAGCCTCTGAGCCTCTAAGGCTCAGTCGCGGCGGCGTTCGTTGCCCAGCGCGGTGTAGTAGTCGCGCTTGGCCTGATACATGCGGCTGTCGGCCAGCTTGACGATGTCGCTGAGCCGGTCGCCTTGCAGGCAGGTGGCGTGGCCGATAGAGAAGCTCAGCCGCGTGCCAGGGTAGAACTGGTTGTTCAGTTCGACCACCTTGCCGATCTGCTCGACCACGGTGGCGGCGCCGCGCTCGTCGCGCCCGGGCAGCAGGATCATGAACTCGTCGCCGCCGGTGCGCGCCACGCAGGCCTGCTCGCCCACGGCCTTCTTCAGCACCTCGCCGGTGCGGCGCAGCAGCCCGTCGCCGTCGGCGTGGCCGAACTGGTCGTTGACCACCTTGAGGCCGTTCAGGTCCACCGCCACCACGCTGACCGGCCACGGGCCCTTGCGGCCCAGCCGCGCCAGCTCGTCTTCATAGTAGGCACGGTTGTAGAGCTTGGTCAGCACGTCGTGCTTGCCAAGGAACTCGACATAGGCCTCGGCCTTCTTGCGCGCGGTGATATCGGTCAGCGACACCAGCACCTGGTCCCAGTCGGCTTCCCGTCCGGGGAACACCGACCACTGCATGAACACGTCCACGGCACGGCCATCGAGCGCGTAGTTGATGACCTCGCGCTGCTGCCACAGCTTTTCATGCCAGAGGTCGATCAGCTGCTCGGCAAAATGGATGCGCATGTCGTCGCGGAACACATCGCCGAGGCGCGACAGCAGGATCTCCTTGCTGTGCGCGCCGAACATCAGCAGCGTCTGCTGGTTGACGTCGAGCACGCGGATTTCCTGCATGCAGCGCGAGACAAAGTCCGGATGCACGTTGAGGAAGGTGCGGAAGTCGGTGATGCCGGCGGCGCGCACTTCATCGAGCAGCATCTTGATCGCGCTGAAGTCCTCGACCCACAGCGACACCGGCGAATGCTCGAACAGTCCCAGCGCATATTGCTCGCTGCGGCGCAGCTCGCGCTCGGTGCGCATGCGCACGGTGATGTCCTTGATCGACAGCAGCACGCGCTCCCAGGTCTGTTCGTGGCCCGGCATCACCGTGGCCTCCAGCTGGATGTCGAGCCGTTCGCCATCGAGCGTGTAGTTGACGGTCTGGCTTGAGAAGCAATTGCCGCCGTCCCACAGCTGGCCGAGTTCCTCCACATGCTGGTCGAACATGTCGTCGCGGAAGACTGTGTCAAGGTTGTTCACCAGGTCGTCGAGGTCGGCCGCGCGGAACAGCTCGAGCGTGCGCCGGTTGACCGCGATCACCCGGATCAGTGCGGAGCACTGCGCCACCTGCTGCGGGTTGGCGCGCAGATGGGCGCGCAGGTCGGTGACGCCTTCCTCGCGCAAGTGCGCAAAATACTCGCGCACGGCGCTGAAGTCTTCCAGCCACAGTGAGACTGGTGCCAGCTGGAACAGGGTCTCATATTCGTCCAGGTTGTTGCCGGCAGGATTGCCGGCACCCTTGTCGACGGACTTCGCCGTGGATGCACTGCTCAAGGCTTTTCTCCTTATTCTTTTTCCCGTGGTGCGCGGCGCCCGTTGTCGGTCTTCGCCCCCGGAGACCAGCCGGGCCGCCCCCTGCGCACCAGCGCACTAGGATAGGCGAGCCGCCTGCAAAAGGGGAGGGATATTGCAAACAGGCGCCAGGCCTAGACCGCCAGCCGCTGCACGATGGCGGCGAGCGTGCCCAGCGCCCGCTCGATCTGCGCCGAGCGCGGCGTGCCGCAGTTGATGCGCAGGCAGTGATCGAAGCGCCCGGCGTTGGAGAACATCACGCCGGGCATCACGCGGATGCCGGCCTGCAGCGCCTGGTCGAACACCGCCTCGGACGAGACCTGCGCTGGCAGCTCCACCCACAGGTGCATGCCGCCGCGCGGCGCGCCCAGCCGCGTGCCGGCTGGAAAGCTCGCGGCGATGGCCTGCGCGAACCATTCGCGCTGCGCGCGCAGCCGGGTGCGCAGCCGGCGCAGGTGGCGGTCATGCGCGCCCGACGCAATAAAGTCAGCGGCCGCCATCTGCGACAGCATCTCGTTGGGCCGCGACAGGCCGAACTTGAGCATCTCCACCCGCGCCTGCCACTTGCCGGCGGCGATCCAGCCCAGGCGCATGCCGGGCGCCAGCACCTTGTGCAGCGAGGCGCAGTGGATCACGTTGCCGCTGCCGTCCCAGGCCTTGGCCGCGGCCGGCGGCGCGTCGCTGTCGGCGGTGGCCGAGAAGCAGTCGTCCTCGATCAGCGCGATGCCGCGCGCCTCGCACCACTGCACCAGCCGCGCCTTGTGCGCATCCGGCATGATGCAGCCGAGCGGGTTCTGCAGGTTGGGCACCACCGCGACCGCGCGGATGTTGTCGTAGTGCTGGGCGGCCAGCTCCAGGGCTTCCAGCGAGATCCCGGTCTGGGGACTGCACGGGATTTCCAGCGCGCGCATGCCCAGGCTTTCCAGGATCTGCAGCAGGCCGTAATAGGTCGGGGATTCCACCGCGATCACGTCGCCGGGGCCGGCCACCGCGCGCAGCGCGAGATTGAGCGCCTCGGTGCAGCCGTGCGTGATGACGATCTCTTCCGGTGCCAGCTGCACGCGGTTGCGCAGCGCCTGCCGCGCGATCGCCGCGCGCAGCGGCTGGTAGCCATCGGGTTCGACCGCTTCGCCGAACAGGTCCGGATGCCGGCGCAGCGCGCGCACCGCGGCACTGCGCAGCGCCTCGGTCGGGTAGAGCGAGGGCGCGCAATAGGCGCCGCCCAGGTTGGTATGCACTTGTTCATGCTGGCTGCGCGCCAGCAGGCCTGAAATGCGCTGGTGGATGCCGACATACTGGGCCGGGTCGGGCAGCGCGGCGGCGGGCTCCGACAGTCCGGCCAGCGGCGCACGCAGCGGCGCGGCAACAAAGTAGCCCGAGCGCGGGCGCGCTTCCAGCAGGCCGTCGCTCTCCAGTTGCCGGCATGCCTGCAGCGCGGTGGACAGGCTCACGCTGTGCAGCGCCATCAGCGCGCGCACCGACGGCATGCGGTCGCCGGCGGCGAGCGTGCCGGATTCAATGGCGCGGCGGTAGTGGCCGGCAACCTGGCGGTAGAGCGGGGTGGTGTCCATGGCGGCATCGTGGCGGGGTTGGCCGCATCGGTACAGATACAGAGGCGGGGCCCCTGTATCGTAACAGCCGGAAATCCTGGTCGCTGTTCCGGTCGAGACGGTACCGCGGTGTGCCTGCCGCATGCGATGGCCGGTCGATAGGCTGGAGTCCTGTGCCTGCTACCGGAGTCCTGCCATGCAAAGCGATCTCAACAACACATCAACCGTGATGCCACTGGCGGCCGGGCAGTGCTTGCGCCTGCGCGTGGCGGCGGGTACCGTGCTGCATGCCGGCGCGGGCGAGCTGGAGGTGGCCGGGCCACCGCAGTGGCTCGCAGACACGTGCCATGTCCCGCAACGGCGCCTGCGCGCGGGCGACACGTGGATCGTGCCCGCGCGCGGCTGGCTGGCGGTGTCGGCAAGCCGTGCCGGCGCGCTCTCGGTCACGGTCCCGCCGGGCTGGCTGCCCCGGCTGAAAGCCTGGCTGGCGTCGTCATGGCGCCGCACCGGCCCGGCCCGCCAGCCCGTATCCCGCCAGATTCCCGACCCCGCGCCCAAAAGACTATAAAATTGCGCTCCGGCCGGCCTGGCACATTGGTGTGCCCAACCCCCCGGCCGCAGTTCTCGGGTTCTCCATGCTACGTCTAAGTGAAGTCAAACTCCCGCTCGACCATACCGAAAGCGACCTGGACGCCGCCGTGCGCGCCGGCGCCGCGCAGATCGGCGTCAAGGGAGACGGCCTGATCGGCTATACCGTGTTCCGCCGTGCCCACGATGCGCGCAAGCGCTCGGATATCAAGCTGACCTACATCATCGATATCGAGGTGCAGGACGAGGCCGCGGCCATCCGGCGCATGGCCGGCAAGCCGCACTGGAGCGTGACGCCCGACATGGAATACCACTTCGTCGCGCGCGCGCAGGCGGGTGGCGCGCATCCGCGCCCGGTGGTGATCGGCATGGGTCCGTGCGGCCTGCTGGCCGGGCTGATCCTGGCGCAGTCGGGCTTCCGCCCCATCATCCTGGAGCGCGGCAAGGCGGTGCGCGAGCGCACCAGGGACACCTTCGGCCTGTGGCGCAAGAGCGTGCTCAATCCGGAGTCGAACGTGCAGTTCGGCGAAGGCGGCGCGGGCACGTTCTCGGACGGCAAGCTGTACAGCCAGATCAAGGACCCGAAGCACTATGGCCGCAAGGTGCTCAACGAGTTCGTGCGTGCCGGCGCGCCGGAAGACATCCTGTACAAGGCACGCCCGCATATCGGCACCTTCCGGCTGGTGAGCATGGTCGAGAAGATGCGCGCCGAGATCACCGGGCTGGGCGGCGAGATCCGCTTCGAGACGCGCGTCGACGATATCGATATCGACAACGGCCAGGTGCGCGGCCTGAAGCTGTCCAGCGGCGAATACCTGGAGGCCGACCACGTCATCATGGCAGTGGGCCACAGCGCGCGCGACACCTTCCAGATGCTGCATGAGCGCGGCGTGTTCATGGAGGCCAAGCCGTTCTCGCTGGGCTTCCGCATCGAACATCCGCAGGGGCTGATCAACCGCAGCCGCTTCGGCAAGTTCGCCGGCAACAAGCTGCTGGGCGCGGGCGACTACAAGGTCGTGCATCACTGCAGCAATGGCCGTTCGGTGTACAGCTTCTGCATGTGCCCGGGCGGCACGGTGGTGGCGGCGGCGTCCGAGCCGGGCCGCGTGGTGACCAATGGCATGAGCCAGTACAAGCGCGCCGAGCGCAACGCCAATGCCGGCATCGTGGTCGGCATCACGCCGGAGGACTATCCCGGCGGCCCGCTCGCCGGCATCGAATTCCAGCGCAAGTGGGAAGAGCGCGCGTTCGAGCTGGGCGGCAGCAACTACTGCGCGCCGGGCCAGCTGGTGGGCGACTTCATCGCGGGCCGGGCGTCGACCGCGCTGGGCTCGGTCGAGCCCTCGTACAAGCCCGGCGTGACGCCGACCGACCTGAGCACGTCGCTGCCCGATTACGTGATCGAGGCGATCCGCGAGGGCATTCCCGAGATCGACAAGAAGCTGCCCGGCTTTGCACTGCATGATGCCGTGCTGACCGGCGTGGAAACGCGCACCTCGTCGCCGCTGCGCATCCGCCGCAACAACGATGACTACCAGAGCATCAATGTGAAGGGCCTGTACCCGGCGGGCGAGGGCGCGGGCTATGCCGGCGGCATCTACTCCGCGGCCATCGACGGCATCGAAGTGGCCGAGGCCGTGGCGCTCAGCATCGTCGGCGGCAAGACTGCTTAAGCCTGCCCGAGGTAAGCCGCGGCCCCCAGCGCCGCGGTGCGCCCGCTGGCAAAGCACGCCGTCAGCAGGTAGCCGCCGGTGGGCGCTTCCCAGTCCAGCATTTCGCCCGCGCAGAACACGCCGGGCAGCGCGCGCAGCATCAACCCTTCATCCATCGCCTCGAAGCGCACGCCGCCGGCGCTGCTGATCACTTCGTCGATGGGCCGCGCGCGCAGCAGCCGCAGCGGCAGCGCCTTGATCGATGCGGCCAGCGTGTCGGCATCGTGCATCGCTTCCTTCGACAGGCATTCACGCAGCAGGCCGGCCTTGACGCCGGTGAGGCCGAGCCGGCTTTGCAGATGGCTCGACAGCGAACGCGCACCGCGCGGATGCTTCACCTGCGTGCTGACATGTTCCGCGCTGTGCGCGGGCAGCAGGTCGAGGTGGATGGTGGCGTCCCCATCGGCTTCGATGCGGTCGCGGATCGGCGCGGACAGCGCGTAGACCAGGCTGCCTTCTACGCCGGTCGCGCTGATGACGAACTCGCCCTGGCGGTAGTGCGCTAGTCCATCACGATCGGTCAGGGCGATGGCGACCGGCTTGACCGGTTCGCCGGCAAAGCGCCCGGCAAACGCTTCGTTCCACGCCACGTCGAAGCCGCAGTTGGCAGGCCGCAGCGGCGCAATGTCGATGCCGCGTTCGGCCAGCCGCGGCACCCACGCCCCATCCGATCCCAGCCGGGCCCAACTGGCGCCGCCGAGCGCCAGCACCACGGCGCGTGCCTGCACTATGGTTTCGCCTTGCGGCGAGGCAAAGCGCAGCGCGTGCGGCGCGCCTTCATCCCAGCCCAGCCAGCGGTGACGCATATGGAACTGCACGCCGGACTCGCGCAGCCGGTGCAGCCAGGCGCGCAGCATCGGCGCGGCCTTCATGTCGGTCGGGAAGACGCGGCCGGAGCTGCCGACAAAGGTCTCGATGCCAAGCCCGTGCACCCAGTCGCGCAGGGTCTGCGGGCCGAAGCCCGCCAGCATCGGCGCGATCTGCGCGGTGCGGGCGCCGTAGCGGCCCAGGAAGGCCGGCTCCGGCTCCGCGTGGGTCAGGTTCATGCCGCCCTTGCCGGCCATCAGGAACTTGCGCCCGACCGACGGCATGGCGTCGTAGACGGCCACGCTGGCACCGTTGGCCGCCAGCACCTCGGCCGCCATCAGCCCGGCCGGGCCGCCGCCGATGACGGCAACGTCGAGGCTGGCTTGGGAAAGGGCGGAAGTGGCGGAAGAGGGCATCAGGGGGCTCGGCAGGGGCGGGGGTGTTTCCGCCGCGGATTATAGAGCCTGCGCCAGCGCTAGAATGAGGGTTTGCCGCGCATCGCCATCATGTCCTCCCCCACTCACTCCGCAGACACCGTCATCGCCGCCACCCGCCACTGGCTGGAGCGCGCCGTGATCGGGCTCAACCTGTGCCCGTTCGCCAAGAGCGTGTATGTGAAGGAGCAGGTGCGCTACGTGGTCAGCGCCGTCACCGAGGCGCCGGACGTGATGGACGACCTGGAGCGCGAACTGCGCCTGCTGGCCGATGCCGACCCCGACCAGATCGACACCACCCTGCTGATCCTGCCGGATGCGGTGGCGGACTTCCTCGACTTCAACGACCTGCTGTATTTTGCCGAGCGCCTGCTCGGCAGCCTCGGGCTGGAAGGCACGCTGCAGATTGCCAGCTTCCATCCGCAGTACCAGTTTGCCGGGACCGAGCCGGACGATATCGAGAACTACACCAACCGCGCGCCGTATCCGATCCTGCACCTGCTGCGCGAGGACTCCATCGCCCGCGCGACGGCGGCGTTCCCTGATGCGGCGGATATCTATGAGCGCAACCAGGCCACCATGCGCCGCCTGGGCCACGACGGCTGGCAGCGCTGGATGGCGGGCGAGGACGAGCCCGAAAAAGGCTGATTACGCCGCAGGCACCGGCGCGGTGAAGAAGCGCTCGCGCATTTCTTCCAGCCCGAGCCTTTCCAGCACTTCTTCCAGCCGCTCGGCCGGGCGGCGGCGCGGCAGGTCCTTGTACTGCGCGATGATCAGCTCGTTCTTCATCGAGTGTTCCCAGCCCACCAGCTCGGTCACGCTGACCTGGTAGCCGTGCGCCTCCAGCTGCAGGCAGCGCAGCACGTTGGTCACCTGGCTGCCGAACTCGCGCGTATGCAGCGGGTGGCGCCAGATCTCCGTCAGCGGATTGCCCGCCAGCAGCTTGCCCTTGTGCTTGCGCAGCACGCTGGCCACCTCGGCCTGGCAGCACGGCACCAGCACGATATGGCGCGCTTCCTTGGCCAGGGCAAAGCGGATCGCATCGTCGGTCGCGGTATTGCACGCGTGCAGCGCGGTGACGACGTCGACCGTGGGCGGCAACTGCGGCGACGTGATCGAATCCGCCACCGACAGGTTCAGGAACGACATCCCCGGAAAACCCAGCCGCGCGGCCAGCGCCTGCGAGGTCTTCACCAGTTCTTCGCGGGTTTCGATGCCGTAGATGTGCGAGTCGTCCTGCAGCGTCTTGAAGAACAGGTCGTACAGGATGAAGCCCAGGTACGACTTGCCGGCGCCGTGGTCCACCAGCGTGAGGCGGCCGCGCTCGGCCTTGACCTCCTGCAGCAGCGGTTCGATGAACTGGAACAGGTGGTAGACCTGCTTGAGCTTGCGCCGGCTGTCCTGGTTCATCTTGCCGTCGCGCGTCAGGATATGGAGTTCCTTGAGCAGCTCGATGGACTGGCCGGGGCGGATTTCGTGGGTATTTGACATGAGGGGGACTGCGCAGGCTGCGGGACGCGGCGCGTCCCGGAATACCGACAGTTTACCGAAAAGTCCCCACGGGTCTCCGCGAATGGGTGGCAAGGACGCCGATGGGGGCATGCTGTGCGCTAAAGTTCTCAGCGCGCCTGCCGTTGCTTATGGATCGATAACAAGCGGAGCGCCGGCACCCGCCGCGCCGCCGCAAGACGATTCAGGGGACGCATGACGCAGGAATCTGGGTTGCGCCTGGAACTTGCCGAGCCGGGCGAGCAGGTGCTTGCGCGCTACACGCCGCAGCCAGGCAGGCTGCCGCCGGACCAGGCCAGCCTGCGGCAATGCCTGGACCGCCTGGGCTGGGCCGGGGCCCGGCTGGATGCGCGCGCGGTGGCGCAGTTCCTGGCGCAATGCCAGCGGGCCGAACATGAGATCGATGCCACCATCGCCACGCTGGTCGACGGCGCGTTCGAGCTCGACATCACCGGCGACGGCCTGGCCGTGCGGCTGACGCTGATGCCGCCGGAGGGCGGCCGCCCGGTCAGCGCGCAAGACATCCGCCGCGCCGTGGCGGAGCGCGGCGTGGTGGCGCCGGTCCAGGCCCTGGCACTCGATGCCGCGCTGGCGGAAGGCACCTGCGAGCTGCGCACGATTGCCGCCGGCGTCGCGCCGCGACAGGGCAAGCCGGCGCGCTTCATCACCTTGCTGGAGGCACGCAAGCCGGCGCAGGCCGATGACGAGGCCGGCAAGGTCGACCTGCGCGACCTGGGCAACCTGTTGCTGGTCAGCCCCGGCACGCCGCTGATGCGCCGCGTCCCGGCCGTGCATGGCAATGACGGCGTGGACGTGTTCGGCAAGCCCGTCGCCGCCGACCCGGTCGAAGACCCGCCTTTCGCCGAAGGCCTGACCGGCGCTGCCGCCGATGCGGACGACCCCAACCTGCTGCTCGCGGTGATCGCGGGGTCGCCGGTGGCAGGCGTGCATGGCATCTCGGTCAGCCCGGTGGTGCAGGTGGAATCGGTGGACCTGCACTCGGGCAACGTGGCGTTCGACGGCACGCTGCGCGTGTCGGGCGACATCCGCACCGGCATGTCGGTCAGCGTCACCGGCGACGTGGTGGTCGAGGGCACCATCGAGGCCGCCAGTGTCGAGGCCGGCGGCAATGTCATCGTCAAGGGCGGCATCATCGGCAAGGCCGAGGCCGGCCGCGCCGAAGGCGGCATCAGCCGCGCCAGCGTGCGCTGCAAGGGCGCGGTGAAGGCGCGCTTTATCGAGAATGCGGTGGTCGAAGCCGGCACCGAAGTCAATGTCGAAAGCGGCATCCGGCAGAGCGACGTCGCTGCCGGCGAGCACATCGTGGTGGGCGGCAAGGGCGTGCAGGGCAGCATCAGCGGCGGCCGCAGCCGCGCCATGCTGGCTGTGCGCGCCGCGGTGCTGGGCGCCCCCGCGGGTACCGCCACCAGCATCCAGGTCGGCCTTAACCCCTACGCCGACGCGCAGCGCGCCGCGCTGGAAGCCGAGCGCCGCCGCATCCTGGAAGAGCAGAACAAGGTCAGGCAGCTGGTTGACTTTTTTGCCAGGCATCCCGAGCGGGCCGTGGGCGACCTGCGCGAAAAAGCGCGCGCGACCCTGTTCAAGCTGTCGCGGGACCTGTTCGAACTGGAGGCGCGTCTGACCGAACTGGGGCAGCAGATGCAGCCGGCCGCCGATGCGGTCATCGACGCCGCGCGCCGCATCCATGGCGGGGTCACGCTGCAGGTGGGCAGCCGCGTGCTCAAAGTGATGGAGGACAAGCCTGGCGGCCAGATCCGGCTGGTCGATGAGCGCATTACGGTCAGCTGAATCGCGCCGGTATCCGCTGCGCTTTGTACTATGCTGCAGTTATGTCCTGGGGTGCCGCAGGATGGGCGAGAAAGCTAGCGTCGGGCAATGAATGCAGAAGCGGATCAGCACTCTGTGGAAGCGTTACACGGAACCGACACACGTGGCACTTGAATAAGCGGAAAGGCCAGCCATCGAGGCTGGCCTTTCTGCATTCCGCGCTGGCTGCCGGGCGAACTACACTGTAGGTGCAACCACTACCCAACGGAGGTTGCTATGGCTGCTACCTTGATCACCGCGCTGGTGCTGATCGCCCTGGTCGCGTGCGCCGCATTTGTCATCTGGATGCTGCGCGAGAAGAACCCGACGCTGCTGCAGCAGCAGGAGCAGTCGGTGCGGACCTGGTTTGATCACACATCGCCACTGACGTCTGGCGATTCGCTATCGGACAGCCCGCCACTACGGCGGTAATGCCCCTTAGTTGACCACCGTCGTTCCCGCGCAGGCGGGAACCCAGTGACTTCATCCCCGAAGGGGACGTCAAAGACGCTGGATTCCCGCCTGCGCGGGAATGACGGTGGCGTTTGAGACCTCAACTGAACGGCATTACCATTACGGCGGGCTCTTTCGTGACGGCGCCTCGGCTGCCTCAGGCCGCCCACAGGCGCAACTCATGCAACCCACTGCGCTCCACGCGCGTGCCAAGCGCCCGGCCTTCGTCTTCGAACATGGCCTGCAGCCACGCAAGGTCCACTTCGCGCGCATGCGCCAGCCGGAAGTGGCTGCGCCGTAACGGCACCAGCCGCAGGTCGGCGCTGCCACCGGCATCGAAGCTGACGAAGACCATCAGCGCCAGGTCCGGCCGGTAAGTGTCGTACCCCCCGATGCCTTCGTAGTCGTTGATGAAGTCGCCGCAGCCATACAGGATCGGCTTGCCGGCATGCAGCTCGATGCCCAGTGGATGATGTGACGAATGCCCGTGCACAATGTCTACGCCGCCGCCTGCCACCAGCCCGCGGGCAAAGGCGCGTTGCGCGGGATCGATGTGGTAGCCCCAGTTCGGCCCCCAGTGGATCGATACGACCACCACGTCGCCGGCACGCCTGAGCTTGCGCGCTTGCGCGGCAATGCGTTCGCGCGCTGCCTCGGACCAGTCGTCCAGCAGATTCACGCCGGAATGCCCGGCGCTGGCGCGCCAGGCCGCGGGTGTGCCGGCGTTTTCCATGGCGAAGGCCAGGACCAGCACACGGCCGCCGCCGGGGCGCGGCAGCGTGGCCGCGTGCGCCGCGCTGGCCTCGTCGGGGCCGGCGCCGGCATGCGCGATGTGCGCCCCGTCAAGCGCTGCCAGCGTATCCGCCAGGCCGGCGCGGCCCCAGTCCAGCACATGGTTGTTGGCCAGCACCGCGCAGCCGATGCCAGCGGCCTGCAGGCAGGCGACGTTGCCCGGATGCATGCGATAGTGCACCGCCTTGCCGGGCCAGGCATCGTCGCTGGTGGTGATGGCGGTTTCGAGGTTGACGATGCGCGGCTGTGCGGCGCGGCTTTCCAGTTCCGCCAGCGCATCGCCCCAGGGATATGCCGGCGCGGCGGGGCGCGCGATCGGACCGGCCTTGCGCTCGGCCAGGCGCACGTAGTCAAGGGCGGAATGCACATACGATTCATGCAGCAGCGGCTGGCTGGGGTGCGCCAGGATCTGGTCGATGCCGCGTCCGGTCATCACGTCGCCGCACAGGAACAGGGGAGGGTGGCTGGCTGTGTTCATGGCCCGGCCGGACGGCGCAGATGCACCGTGCCGGCGGTTCCTCAATGATAGGACGGTCCGCCGGCATGATCGCGTCGCGGCACTTTCCGGGGCGACGGTTCGCGTGGAGCGGGCGCGGGGCGGGTGTCCCATTTACATTCATCCGGTGCCTGCCTTAAATGATGGAGTCATCGGTCTTCGTGGCCATCTCCCTGCACCCGCACGCCGCGCCTTCCGATGTTTCCAACCAGCATCGGGAGGCACATCATGGCCCAGCCATCGCAAGAACAAACCGAGTCACTCAAGGCGCAACTGCGCGGACGTCTGCTGCAGCCACAAGATAGCGGCTACGACGAGGCTCGCCGCATCTGGAACGCGATGATCGACCGCCGTCCGCCGCTGATCGTGCAGGCCGCGGGGACTGCCGACGTGGTTGCCGCAGTCAACTTCGCGCGCGACAATGGCGTGCTGCTGTCGATACGCGGCGGCGGGCACAATATCGGCGGCCTGGCGATCTGCGAGGACGGCATGGTGCTCGACCTGTCGCAGATGAAATCCGTGCGCATCGATCCCCGCGCGCAACGCGGCTATGTGGAGCCTGGCGCGACACTGCGCGATTTCGACCATGAGGCGCAGGCCTTTGGCCTGGCCACGCCGCTGGGCATCAATTCCACCACCGGCGTAGCCGGGCTGACGCTGGGCGGCGGCTTTGGCTGGCTCAGCCGCAAGTTCGGCACCACCGTTGACAACCTTGTGTCCGCGCAGGTCGTGACCGCCGACGGCAAGCTGGTGCGCGCCAGCGCCGACGAAAATGCCGACCTGTTCTGGGCGCTGCGCGGCGGCGGCGGCAACTTCGGCGTGGTGACGATGTTTGAGTTCCGGTTGCACCCGGTCGGCCCCGAGGTCTACGGCGGCCTGATCGTCTATCCGCTGGAGCAGGCCGCCGCGGTATTGCCGGCCTACAGCGAACTGTTCAAGTCGATGCCGGACGAACTGACCGTCTGGGCCGTGCTGCGCCAGGCGCCGCCGCTGCCGTTCCTGCCGCCCGAGGTGCACGGCAAGCCGGTCGCGATACTGGCGATCTGCTATATCGGCCCGCCCGACAAAGGCCCGCAACTGGTCGAGCCGCTGCGCAAGCTGGGCACGCCCTATGGCGAGCATGTCGGTCCCATGCCGCTTGCGGCATGGCAGCAGGCCTTCGATCCGTTGCTGACGCCGGGCGCGCGCAACTACTGGAAATCGCACAACTTTGCCGGACTGGACAATGGACTGATCACGATGCTGATCGAGCAGATCGGCAAGCTGCCCTCGCCGCAATGCGAGATCTTCATCGGCGCCATGGGCGGGCAGACCAACCGTGTCGCGCCTGACGCCACCGCCTACTGCAGCCGCGACGCCAACTTCATCATGAACCTGCACGGACGCTGGGATGCGCCCGCGGACGATGACAAGTGCATCAACTGGGCGCGCGAAGTCTTCCGCGCGGCGTCGCCATACGCGCTGGGCAGCGTCTATGTGAACTTCCTGACGCAGGAAGAGAGCGACCGCGTCGGCGCGGCCTACGGGCCCAACTACGGCCGGCTGGTCGAGGTGAAGCGGCGCTACGACCCGGGCAACCTGTTCCGCCATAACCACAACATCAATCCCGCGGCTTAACTGGCGCAATCTGCAGGATCGGGCAGGAAAGCGGGGCAGGTCAGGCGGCCTGCCCCGCTTTCACGCCTAATCCACGCCGCTTGAGGTGCGGCAGGTCAATACATTCGGCCTAGGGTAAGCACGGGGTGCGCCATCGGTCCCCTGGGCAGACGGCTACCTATAATGAAAACGTCCACCTGGACACCCGAGGGTGGTCGTTATCGTGGAACTGCTAGTTTTCTGGGCGGCCATGCTTGCCGCCTATCTCCTGATGAAGCGTGCCGGCTGCTTCAGCCAACCGGTGCTTTATCCCGACCCCGACCATCCTTTCCGCTACTGGTGGGCGCAACGGCTGTCGCGCCCGCCGCTACCGCCGATTGCGCCGGATCACGGCCAACAAAAAGCCCGACGAGCCTGAGGCTCTCGTCTGCCCCTGAGCGTGTGATGCCTTAGCCATGATTGCCAGACGTTGGCAAGGCGCGGTCAAGCGCGGAAGGGTGGGCAGTCGGCGACATACTGCCCGAAGGGGCAATCGGCCTGGGGCTGCCCGACTTGTGATTTCCCCGACCTGCGGGAGAGCACCTAAAATGCAAAGCGGATCTTCACTCTGTCAGGAGGTCATCATGCTCGCAGCATTCATCTTGGCGGCCGTGATTATTGCCCTGTACATTTTTGCCATCAGGGCTGAGTTTTTTCACAAGTCACCGCTTTACCCTGAACATGCGCATCCGCTTCACTACTGGTGGGGCCGCCTGGTCCACCACAAGAAGTAGGCAACCAGCCCGCCGCCACCCGGCGGGCTTTTTGTTGCCCTCACTTCTTGCGCGACGCAATTGCCCGCTCGTTTCCTGCAGGAGGTCTGTATGTCGAAGATCCGCGAATCCTTGATCCATGAACTCCACCCGACCCAACTCACGGTGGGCATGATTGAAGTGAATGACAAGAGGCAGCATCTGGCCTTGCTGAAACCCGGGGAACAACAAGCGTTCATGCAAGCCCATCCTATCCCGGCGGTAGACGGGCCAGGCGGCAAGCTGTACATCACCGATCACCACCATCTCGGGCGGGCCGCACTTGAGGCCGGCGTCAAAACCGGATTTTTCACCGTGGAGTCGGACTTGTCAGCCTGCGGGCCTGATGAATTCTGGGAGGAGATGGACAAGAACCTGTGGGTTCATCCCCTGGACGAGAACGGCATGCGGCACTGCTACTCGAGCATTCCGCATCATCTTGAAAAACTGGTCGATGATCCCTATCGGTCCCTCGCTGGATATGTGCGCGATGCCGGCGGGTATGACAAGACGCCTACTGCTTTTGCCGAGTTCGTCTGGGCCGATTTCTTTCGCCGCTCCATTGCTGTCGAGGACCTGAAGGCTGACTTCCGCGCAGCGGTGCAGCGCGCGGTGACGCTGGCAAGGGGCAAGCTGGCCATTGGTCTGCCCGGCTATAAGGCGAAGTAGGCGGCGGTCGAGTCAAAGACAAGCGGGGGAGCGAATGTCTGAAGAGTTCGAGGTACGTGGCGCCCATGACGACGCGCTTGACCATGCTGCCGAGTCTGGGTCCTCCGACCAGTTCGCCGGCAGGATCGCGGTCATGACAGCGATTTTGTCGACTGTTGGCGCGTTGTTCGGGTATGAGGGCGGAGCGACCCAGAATGAGGCGCTGCTACTGAAGAACGAAGCCGCCATCCATAAAACCGAAGCGGCCAATCAGTGGGCGTATTACCAGGCGAAGGGGCAGAAGGAAGCTATTGCCGAACTGGCCGCGCAGTTGCCCGGCGTCGATCGCAACAGGGCTATGCAGGAAGCGCAGCGCTATGCAAGGGAAAAGGAGCAGAGCCGCCTGAAGGCGGAAACACAAGAGAAGGCCGCGAAGGAAGCGGATGCAGCCAGCGAGAGGACAGTGCACCGCCATCACCGATGGGCGCAGGCATTGGTGGCCATGCAGATGGCAATTGCGATGGCGGCCATTACGATTCTCACTCGGCGCAGGTGGGTGCAAATGGTGTCGTATGGCATCGGCGTAGTCGGTCTGGTGCTTGGGCTGCTCGCCGTCCTACGCGTATAGCGGCGATGCGCCTTGGCACGGGATCGGCGCGCAGGCGGTGTCCATCATCCGATCATGCGCGGCAGGCTAGGTGCCTGCGCAGACAATCGCCGTCAGGAACGGTGCCGCGCGCTCGACGCGGGCCTTGCTGCCGGCGGCCCTGAGCGATTTTTTGAGCGAATCCATGCCTGCCACCACCGCGATTCGCGAGAAAACCTGCATGATGCCAACAGGCTGCCGGAAAAGAGAAAGGGGCTACAGGCTGGCGCGCTGTAACCCCTTGTATTCCTGGTGCCGAAGAGAGGAATCGAACCCCCGACCTTCTCATTACGAATGAGCTGCTCTACCGACTGAGCTACTTCGGCAACATGTTCCGGCGAAGTGGAACAGCCCGCAATAGTAGCAGCGTTCTTTCGCCTTGTGAAGCCCTTTGTGTCGCCCATGCCATCCGGCCGGGGCTCAAAGAAAACGGGGCGCCACCTGGGCGCCCTGTCTCATTGCCGCGTGGCCGGACTCAGGCTTTGCCTTCGGCTTCCAGGTGGTAGCGCGTGACGCGCTCCACTTCGTTCTTCGAGCCCAGGATCACGGAGACGCGCTGATGCAGCTTTTCGGGCTGCACGTCCATGATGCGCTGGTGGCCGTTGGTGGCGGCGCCGCCGGCCTGTTCGACCAGCATGGCCATCGGGTTGGCTTCGTACATCAGGCGCAGCTTGCCGGGTTTTTCCGGCTCGCGCTTGTCCCACGGGTACATGAAGACGCCGCCGCGGGTCAGGATGCGGTGCACGTCGGCAACCATCGAGGCGACCCAGCGCATGTTGAAGTTCTTGCCGCGCGGGCCTTCGTCGCCGGCCAGGCATTCGTCGATGTAGCGGCGCACGGGCGGGGCCCAGTGACGCATGTTCGACATGTTGATGGCGAATTCCTTGGTGTCTTCCGGGATCGTCACGTTGGACTGGGTCAGCACGAAGCTGCCGGCCTCGCGGTCCAGCGTGAACATGTGCACGCCGTTGCCGACGGTCAGCACCAGGGTGGTCTGCGGGCCGTAGACGGCGTAGCCGGCGGCGACCTGGTGGGTGCCGGGCTGCATGAAGTCGGCCTCGGTCACGGTCTGGCCCGGCTTGGGCATGTGCAGCACCGAGAAGATGGTGCCGATCGAGACGTTGACGTCGATATTCGACGAGCCGTCCAGCGGGTCGAACATCAGCAGGTATTCGCCCTTCGGGTAGCGGTTGGGAATCTCGTAGAACGATTCCATTTCTTCCGACGCCATGGCGGCGAGGTGGCCGCCCCATTCGTTGGCGTCGAGCAGCACTTCATTGGCGATCACGTCCAGCTTCTGCTGGGTTTCGCCCTGCACGTTGCCGGTGCCGGCCGAGCCCAGCACGCCGGCGAGGGCGCCCTTGCTGACGGCGTTGGAAATGGCCTTGCAGGCGCGCGCGACCACTTCGATCAGCAGCCGCAGTTCGGGCTGGATCGTGTTGTGCTTGCGCTGCTCCTCGACCAGGTAGCGGGTGAGGCTGATGCGAGTCATGGTTGGTTCTCCTTGGATGGCCGCAATTCTACATGCCCGGCCACGCGGGGCCGGGCAAAGGGGGCATTGGCGGGCCTCCTTGTGTCATGGGCGCCGCTCAGGCGGCCAGCGCCTTGCCGACGATCTCGCGCACATCGCGCGACAGCGTGCTGCTGGCGGCCACGCGCTCCAGTTCGGCGCGCATGCGGTCGCGCAGCGCCAGTTCATACTTCTGCCAGCGGTCCATCACGCGCGCCAGGCGCGCGGCCACCTGCGGGTTGATGGTGTCGAGCGCCAGCACCTGGTCGGCCCAGAAGCGGTAGCCCGAGCCGTCTTCGGCGTGGAACTGCGCCGGGTTGCCGGAGCAGAAGCTGAAGATCAGCGAGCGCGCGCGGTTGGGGTTGCGCAGGTTGAAGGCGGGGTGCTCCATCAGTGCGTGCACGGTGTCGATGGTGCGCTTGCCGGCGTGCGGGCCCACCTCGCCGCGCTGCATGCCTTGCAGCGAGAACCACTTGTCGATCACCAGGGGGTCGTCCTCGAAGCGCGCGTAGAAGTCCGCCAGCGCGTGCTCGCGGCCGGGGGCGAAGCTGTTGACCAGCGCCGACAGCGCGGCGAAGCGGTCGGTCATGTTGTCGGCGGCCTGGTACTGCTGCTCGGCCAGCGCCTGCATCGCGGCGTCGCCGCTGTCGGCCAGGTAGCCGAGCGCGAGGTTGCGCAGCGCGCGTTTGGCGGCCGAGGTGGCGTCGGGCGAGTACGGGCCCGGCGTGGCGTTGGCGTCGTAGGCGGCGAGCCAGTCGGCCTGCAGCGCGCGGGCCAGGCCTTCGCGCATGAACTGGCGCGCGCGGTGGATGGCGGCGGGATCGGCCACGCCCATGCGTTCGGCCAGGTAGGCCTCGGCGGGCAGCACCAGCGCCTGCTCGCGGAAGGCGGGGTTGAGCGTATCGTCGGTCAGCACCGCGCGCATGGCCTGCGCCAGCGCGGGCTCGAGCCTGAGCTCGCGCCCGGCCTGCACGTCGGCGACCAGTTGCAGCAGCGCGCGCGTGGCCAGGCGCTGGCCGGCTTCCCAGCGGTTGAAGGCGTCGCTGTCGTGCGACAGCTGGAAGGTCAGCTGCGCGTCGGTGTATTCGGCATCGACGATCACCGGCGCGGAGAAGTTGCGCAGCAGCGAGGGCAGCGGCGCCCCGGCGCCGCGCGGCAGGTTGATGAAGCGGAAGCTCTGCTCGGCGTGCGTGAAGTCGAGTACGCGCGTAGTCGCGCCCGGTGCGCTTTCGCTTTCCAGCTGCAGCGGCAGGTCCTTGCCGTCCGCGCCAAGCAGGCCCACCGCGAACGGGATATGGAAGGGCTGCTTGTCGGGCGTGCCGGCACGGGTCTCGATGCCGACCTTGGGGCAGCGCTGCGACAGCGTCAGGGTCAGGCTGCCGTCGTCGCCGTTCCAGTCCGTGCGCGCTGTCACCACCGGCGTGCCGGCCTGGCTGTACCAGCGCCCGAACTGGCTCAGGTCGCGGCCGTTGGCATCGGCCATGGCCGCGCGGAAATCGTCGCAGGCAACAGCCTGGCCGTCATGGCGCTGGAAGTACAGGTCCATGCCCTTGCGGAAGCCGTCGCGGCCGAGCAGGGTCTGGTACATGCGCACGACCTCGGCGCCTTTCTCGTACACGGTGACCGTGTAGAAGTTGTTGATCTCTTCGTAGCTGTCGGGGCGCACCGGGTGCGCCATCGGGCCGGCGTCCTCGGGGAACTGCACCTGGCGCAGCACGCGCACGTCCTCGATGCGCTTGACCGCGCGGCCCGATTCCGAGCCCATCATGTCGGCCGAGAACTCCTGGTCGCGGAACACCGTCAGGCCTTCCTTGAGCGAGAGCTGGAACCAGTCGCGGCAGGTGACGCGGTTGCCGGTCCAGTTGTGGAAGTACTCATGGCCGACCACCGCCTCGATATTGGCGAAGTCGGTGTCGGTGGCGGTCTGCGCGTTGGCCAGCACGTACTTGGTGTTGAAGATGTTTAGGCCCTTGTTCTCCATCGCGCCCATGTTGAAGTCGCCCACGGCGACGATCATGAAGCGGTCCAGGTCCAGTTCCAGCCCGAAGCGGCGCTCGTCCCAGCGGATCGAGTGGATCAGCGAATCCATGGCATGGCGGGTCTTGTCGAGGTCGCGCGGCTCGACCCAGACTTGCAGCAGCTTGTCCTTGCCGGAAGCGGACTGGATCCGTTCCTCGATGCATTCCAGCTTGCCCGCCACCAGCGCGAACAGGTAGGACGGCTTGCGGAACGGGTCTTCCCACACGGCTTCGTGGCGCCCGCCGGGCAGCTCGCGCTGGCTTGCCAGGTTGCCGTTGGACAGCAGCACCGGATACGCGGCGCGGTCGGCGCGCAGCGTGACGCGGTAGGTCGCCATCACGTCGGGGCGGTCCAGGAAGTAGGTGATGCGGCGGAATCCCTCGGCCTCGCACTGGGTGAAAAAATTGCCGTTGGACACGTACAGGCCCGACAGCGTGGTGTTGGCCGCGGGCTGGCACGCGGAGGTGATCTCCAGCGTGCCCTGCGCCGGCAGGCCGGGGATGGTCAGCGTGCCGCCGTCCTGGGTGGCGTTGGCGACCGGCTTGCCGTCCAGGCTGACGCCGATCAGTTCAAGCTCCTCCCCGGCCAGCACCAGCAGTGCATCGGGTGCGCCGGCCTGGCGCGCGAAGCGCAGCGTGCTGGTGACCACGGTGCGCTGGGGATCGAGCTCCAGCACCAGATCGGCATGGTCGATGGCGAACGGCGGCGGGGTATAGTCCTTGCGATAGACGGTAACGGGCGTGTCGGTGCGCAGCATGGAAGGATCCTGTCTTCGGAAGACCGTTAGGAAAATGGGGGCGGCCAGGCGCGTGCAAGCGATGCATGGCGCTGAAGTCCTCATTGTAGCCAAGGGGTCGAGGCACGGTCTGGCGGGGAGCGCACCAACGCGGCACGGGGAATTCCGCGCCGTCGGCGTGGTCTCAGAGACACGCAGGATTTCAATGGACAGGAAAGCGAGGTAGCTCTATGTGGCAGCGCGCAGGCGGTGTCGGTAAGGAAGGGGCGGCAGGCATTTGGCCGGGACCGCGCAGATGGTGGGGGGCGATGGCGCTGCTGGCGGCGCTGTTGCTGTCGGGATGCGCCAGCACCGTGACGACCGATGTCACGGCGTTCGGCCAGGCGGGCTGGCAGAACGATGCCCCGCGCACGTACAGCTTCGAGCGCAGCGCCGAGCAGGCCGCGCAACTGGACCGGCAGACCTATGAGCAGTGGCTGGCCACGGCGCTGACGGGGCTCGGCTTCGAGCAGGTGCCGGCCAGGCAGGCGCGCTATCGCGTCAGCATGGACTATGACGCCGCGCCCGGCCTGGTGCGCGTGGCCGAGACGGTCTACCCGGATTACGGCCCATGGGGCCCTTATTGGGGACCCGGCTACTACCGCCCATGGGGGCCCTGGGGCCCGTGGGGCCCGTGGGGGCCGGGCTACTGGCCGCCGCAGACGGTGGTGCGCGACGTGCCGGTGACGTTTTCCAGCCTGCGGGTGTATTTCAAGGATGCCGCCAGCGGCAAGCGGGTCTACCAGGTCACCGCGCAGAACCAGACCGAGAACGGCAGCCTGCCGGCCGTGATGCCCTACCTGATTCGCAGCGCCTTTACCGACTTCCCGGCTGAGAGCGGCCGTCCGCGCCGGGTGACGCTGGAGGTCGAGAAGAACACTAAGTAGGGCGGCCGTCAGGGTGTCAATTCCTCTCGTCATTCCCGCGCAGGCGGGAATCCAGCGTCTTCAAGAGTTAGTGGGTTCCCGCCTGCGCGGGAACGACAGGACATTGAAAGTTCGATGCGTGCGGATGCATGCAAAGGCATGCTTCTGCACCTTCATTGCATACCCAATGGTAAAAGCTGTTTAACGAGAATAATCCGCCCGAAATGCGGCCTGCAGGCGGGCGCCGGGGGTACTTTGCGCGGGCGCGTGGGCTAGAATATCTGCTCGATTTTTCCGGCCTGACTGCCGGAATCGTCAGTTTCGCTGCCAGATGTTGTCCTTCGCTGCCGGCTCTTGTTGATCGGGCCGGGCCGAACCATGGCGGGAGAGGGACGCTTCCGGTCCGGGCCATTTTCCGGACGAGCCAATGAGCAGCAAGACCAGCGGTGATGCACCGCAACATGCCCCGAACAGTCCTGAAGCGCAACTGCGCCTCGCTGCGCTGGAATACCACCGCAGCCCCACCAAGGGAAAGATCCAGGTAACCGCGACCAAGGCGCTGTCCAACCAGCGCGACCTGTCGCTGGCCTACTCGCCGGGCGTGGCCTATGCCTGCGAGGAAATCGCCAAGGACCCGTCCACCGCCGCCGAGTACACCTCGCGTGCCAACCTGGTCGCCGTGGTCACCAACGGCACCGCCGTGCTGGGGCTGGGCGACATCGGCCCGCTGGCCGGCAAGCCGGTGATGGAGGGCAAGGGCTGCCTGTTCAAGAAGTTCGCCGGCATCGACGTGTTCGACATCGAGCTCGACGCGCGCGACCCCGACAAGATCGTGGAGATCGTTGCCGCGCTGGAGCCCACGCTGGGCGGCGTGAACCTGGAAGACATCAAGGCGCCGGAGTGCTTCTACATCGAGCAGAAGCTGCGCGAGCGCATGAACATTCCCGTCTTCCACGACGACCAGCACGGCACCGCCATCATTTCGACCGCGGCGCTGCTCAATGGCCTGAAGGTGGTCGGCAAGGACGTCGGCAAGGTGAAGCTGGCCGTGTCCGGCGCGGGCGCGGCGGCGATAGCCTGCCTGGACACCATGGTGAGCCTCGGCGTGAAGCGCGAGAACATCTCGGTGGTCGATTCCAAGGGCGTGATCTACGTTGGCCGCGACGCCAACATGGAAGCCAACAAGGCCCGTTACGCGCAGGACACCTCGGCGCGCACGCTGGCCGACATCGTCAACGGCGCCGACGTCTTCCTGGGCTGCTCCACCGCCGGCGTGCTGAGCGCCGAGATGGTCAAGACCATGGCCGACCAGCCCATCATCCTGGCGCTGGCCAACCCCGAGCCCGAGATCCGCCCGGAAGTGGCCAAGGCCGCCCGCCCGGACTGCATCATCGCCACCGGCCGTTCGGACTATCCGAACCAGGTCAACAACGTGCTGTGCTTCCCGTATATCTTCCGCGGCGCGCTGGACTGCGGCGCGACCAAGATCACGGAAGCGATGAAGCTGGCCTGCGTGAAGGCCATTGCCGAGCTGGCCGAGGCCGAGCTGAACGACGCCGTCGCCGCCGCCTACGGTGGCCGCGAGCTGAAGTTCGGCCCGGACTACATCATTCCGACGCCGTTCGACCAGCGCCTGATCGAGAAGATCGCGCCGGCGGTGGCCAAGGCCGCCGAAGAGTCCGGCGTGGCCACGCGCCCGATCAAGGACCTGGAAGCGTATCGCCAGCAGCTTTCCACCTATGTCTATCACACCGGCCTGATCATGAAGCCGGTGTTCTCGGCCGCCAAGGCCGCGCCCAAGCGCGTGGCCTATGCCGAGGGCGAGGAAGAGCGCGTGCTGCGCGCGGTGCAGACCGTGGTCGACGAAGGGCTGGCCCGCCCCACCCTGATCGGCCGTCCGCACGTGATCCAGATGCGCATCGAGAAGGCCGGCCTGCGCCTCAAGGCCGGGGTGGACTTCGATCTGGTCAATCCAGAAGAAGACCCGCGCTATCGCGCCTACCACGAGGCCTTCCACGCCCTGCGCGGCCGCGACGGCGTTACGCCGGACATGGCCAAGGTGGCACTGCGCCGCTCCAACACGCTGATCGGCGCCATGCTGATGCACATGGGCGATGCCGACGCGCTGCTGTGCGGCACGGTGGGCCGCTTCGAGGCACACCTCGAGCACGTGCGCGACGTGATCGGCCTGGCGCCGGGCGCCAAGGTGTTCGCTGCGATGAATGCGCTGATGCTGGAAAAGCATACGCTGTTCATCACCGACACCTTCGTCAATGAGGATCCCACCGCCGACGAACTGGCCGCGATCACGCAACTGGCCGCCGAGGAAATCGCGCGTTTCGGCCTCGTCCCCAAGGTCGCGCTGATGTCGCACTCGATGTTCGGTTCCTCTACCCGTGCGTCGGCGCGCAAGATGCGCGAGGCCGCGGGAATCCTGGCCAAGGTGGCACCGCACCTGGAAGTGGAAGGCGAGATGCAGGGTGACGCTGCCCTGGACGAAGACGTGCGCCGCCACTTCCTGCCGTCGACCAAGCTCGCAGGCAGCGCCAACCTGCTGGTGATGCCGACGCTGGATGCCGCCAACATTGCCTTCAACCTGCTCAAGATCACGGGCGGGCAGGGCGTGACGGTGGGCCCGATCCTGCTGGGCGCGGCCAAGCCGGTGCACATCCTGAACCCGCAAGCCACCACGCGCCGTATCGTCAACATGACGGCTGTCGCCGTGGCCGAGAGCAACGCGCTGCGTTGATGCAGTAACAGGTGCGCCGAGAGGCGCGCGCCATGTAAAAAGCCGGGTCGATGACCCGGCTTTTTGTTGCTTGCTGCCCCGCCGCATTCGCGCGGCAGGGGCGGTTGGCATGGTGGCTATTGCAGCACGTTGTATTGCTCGCGCATGACCACGATGATCGATTTGGCTGCCGCCAACTGATGGCCCACATTGTCGACGGACTCCTGCGGGAAATCGACCTCGGCGCTCCAGTTGCATCCGGTATGGTCAGGCTGGTGCATTCGCACCGCGTGCAACTCGCATTCGCCGCACTCGGGGTTGTTATCGAGGCACTGGTTCAGGATGGCCATCAGTTCGGACCGGGTCTTCGCATATCGCCGCATGAGTCACCTCGCTCGCTATGGTTTTTCAGGCCTGGAACACCAATCTAGGAAGCGTAATGAAGCCATTCCAATTGAATCCGCCTATGAAGCGCCGATGTTCGATCTGCCCTGCGCCTTGGCAGCGAATGGCGCGGTGCAGCATCGCAGCGGCGGATTCTTGCAGGGAGTGATGCGTACGCGGCAATGAAAAAGCCCGCCAAAAAGGCGGGCTTCAGGACTGCCGGTGAGGCGCTTACGTCATCAGAACTTGTGACGCACGCCCACGCCGAAGGTATCGCCGTGCTCGATGCCGGTGATCTTGTCGTAGTAGTACGCGGCGTACACGTCCGTGCGCTTGGACAGGTTGTAGTCGTAGGCGACGGCAAACGTGTTGCGCTTGAAGTCACCGATCGAGTTCTTGGTCTTGTCGTAAGCGTAGGACGCCAGCACGTTGCCGGCACCGACGGGCACCGAAGCGCCGATCTGGCCATTGGTGTGCTTGATGTCGCCGCTGGCGGCCGTGCTGGCCTTGGTCCGGATGTACTGGCCCTGGGCGAACAGCTTGACCACCTTGAAGTCGTACGTGACGCCGGCCTGGACGGCATCCTGGCGGCTGAAGCCCGCTGCGGACAGGTCGTCCGGGACGGCGTTGAAGCGGACCTGCTGGTACGCGACGGTCGCGGCGAACGGCCCGTTGAAGTACATCAGGTTGCCGCCCCACTTGTTCTTGCCGTCAGCACCTGGCTTCTCGCCTGCGGAGTACATCAGGTTCCCGGTGAGGCCGCCGAAGTTCGGCGTGGAGTACAGCACCGAGTTGTTCCAGCCCGAGTCGCCGATGATGCCCGGATCGGCCACGCCATTGCTCGTGGCGCCGAAGTAGGTGTGGAAGATGGTCGGCGAGAATACGTACGAGTCGACCAGCGGGTTGAACAGGATGGTCGAGATGAAGTAGGGGGTCGTGTTGCGGCCCAGCTTCAGCGTACCCAGCTTGTCATTCTGCAGGCCGACGTAGGCGTTGCGGCTGAACATCGAGTCGCCGTTGAAGCGGCCCATCGAGCCGGTGTCCGTGCGGAAGAACCCGTTCAGGTCGAAGATGGCCTTGGTGCCGCCGCCCAGGTCTTCGGTGCCCTTGATGCCCCAGTAGGACGTCTGCATGCCGCCCGAGTTGGCCACCCATGCGCGATCGCCCGAACCGGGGTTCTTGACGCCGCCGACGAACATGTCGGCCTGGCCGTACAGCGTGACGCTGGACTGGGCCATGGCCGCGCCGGAGAAAAGGGTAGCCGCTACCGCCGCCAGCTTCAGTGCCGGCTTGTACTGCTTCTGCATTGTTAGACCTCCGTGGTTTGATCCTGCTTGGGAACGTTGTGTACTGGGTCCCTGTCGGGTTCTTCTAATGTATTGGTACTTATTATTCGTGCCGCCTGGCTGGCTGGCTGGCTCGGTGATGTGGTGCAAGGGGTGCTGGCGGCATCCGGTACAGCGTTTTTTGTTCTACAGGCAACGCTTTTTTGTTCAGGCGGATACTAAGTCGTCAAGGCGGAACTGCGCAATGCGATGGATCTGGCTGATGCAAGTTTGCAACTCTTGCTGCGGCGTGTTTTCCGCGCGGCGCGCAAACTCCGCGATGATTCCGTGGCGGTCGTAGCCGCGCACGGCCAGGATGAACGGGAAGCCGAACTTCTGGTTGTAGGCCGCGTTGAGCGACTGCAGGCGGTCGAATTCCTCGGGCGTGCACTGGTTCAGGCCCGCGCCGCTTTGCTCGCGCGTGGACTCGGCGGTCAGCTCGCCGCGCACGGCGGCCTTGCCGGCCAGCTCCGGGTGGGCGCGCACCAGCTTGAGCTGGGCCGCCTCGCCGGCTTCATCGACCGCCTTGCGCAGGGCCAGCGCCAGCGCTGCGGCGTCGGCGAAGGGCCGTTGCGCGGCAGCGGTCTCGGCAAACCACGGCGAATGTTCGTAGATGCCGCCCAGCACCTGCACGAATTCCGCGACCGGCATGGTGTTGAGTTGGGCGATGGTGTAGGTCTGGCTCATGCTTGTTTCCGGGGAGTGTAGGGGTGGGTTTCGGCCCAGTGGCGGGCGATGTCGACACGGCGGCAGATCCACACCTTGTCATGACCCTGCACATAGTCAAGGAAGCGCTGCAGCGCGCGGAAGCGGCCCGGGCGGCCGAGCAGGCGGCAGTGCATGCCGATCGACAGCATCTTGGGGCTGTCCTGGCCGCTCGGGTCGCCTTCGTCGTACAGCACGTCGAACGCGTCCTTCAGGTACTGGAAGAATTGTTCGCCGGTGTTGAAGCCCTGCGGCGTGGCAAAGCGCATGTCGTTGGAGTCGAGCGTGTACGGCACCACCAGGTGCGGCTTCTTCTGGCCGCCGGTGACTTCGACTTCGGTCCAGAAGGGCAGGTCGTCGCCGTAGTAGTCGGAGTCGTACAGGAATCCGCCGTGCTCCACCACCAGGCGGCGCGTGTTGGGACTGTCGCGGCCGGTGTACCAGCCCAGCGGCAGTTCGCCGGTCAGGTCCTTGATGATCTGCATGCCGATGCGCATGTGCTCGCGCTCGGTGGCTTCGTCGATGTTCTGGTAGTGGATCCAGCGCCAGCCGTGGCAGGCGATTTCGTGGCCCAGTTCGACAAAGGCGCGGGTCAGTTCCGGATGGCGCTGCAGCGCCATCGACACGCCGAAGATGGTCAGCGGCAGGCCGCGCTTCTCGAATTCGCGCAGCAGGCGCCAGACCCCGGCGCGCGAGCCGTATTCGTAGATGCCCTCCATGCTCATGTGGCGGTCGGGGTAGGCCGCGGCGCCGACGATCTCGGAGAGGAACTGCTCGGAGGCGGCATCGCCGTGCAGCACGCAGTTTTCACCGCCCTCTTCGTAGTTGAGGACGAACTGCAGCGCAACGCGCGCGCCGCCCGGCCAGCGGGCGTGCGGCGGCTGGGCACCGTAACCGATGAGATCGCGTGGATAGTTATCTTTTGTCATGTGTCGTTGCTTGCTTCAGGAAAACTTCCGGCACCGCCGCGCTGCCCGCAAGCGCCGGCCGTCACGCAATGAACGTGCCAGTCGCGCCGGGCCGTTGGTGCCGGATACTTCGATACCGTTGCCTCGCTTACTCCGTGCCGTGCGTGTTGGCGGCGGCGTTGCGCATGGCCTCTTCGCGCGACTGGATGCCGTTGTAGAACAGGTTCAGCGCCACGGCCACGATCGTGCCCAGCACGATGCCGCTGTGGGTGAACGGCACGGTCCACTTCGGCAGGTACTGGAAGAAGGTCGGCGCCAGCGTCGGGATCATGCCGAAGCCGATCGAGATGGCGACGATGAACAGGTTGTGGCGGTTGCGGTTGAAATCGCACGAACCCAGGATGCGGATGCCGGTGGCGGCGACCATGCCGAACATCACGATGCCGGCGCCGCCCAGCACGAACTGCGGCACCGAGGCCACCACGTGGGCCATCTTGGGGAACAGGCCGAAGGCGATCAGGATGATGCCGCCGGCGGCTGCCACATAGCGCGAGCGCACGCCGGTCACGGTGACCAGGCCAACGTTCTGCGAGAACGAGGTGTACGGGAAGGTGTTGAAAATGCCGCCGATGACGGTGCCCAGGCCGTCGGCGCGCAGGCCGCGGGTCAGGTCCTCGTTGCTCAGCTTTTTGCCGGTGATGTCCGACAGCGCCAGGAACATGCCGGTCGATTCCACCAGCGTGATCAGCATGACGATGCACATCGACAGGATCGCGGTCACTTCGAAGGTCGGGATGCCGAAGTGCAGCGGCGTGATGACGGCGACGATGCTGGCTTCATTCAGGCCTTCGAACGACACCTTGCCCATGGCCATCGCCACCACCGTGCCGGCGATGATGCCCAGCAGCACCGCGCAGTTGGCCACCAGGCCGCGGCCGTACTTGGTCAGCAGCAGGATGATCAGCAGCGTCAGGCCGGCAATGCCGAGGTTGGTCAGGTCGCCGTAGGCGAGGTTGGGCACCTCCTTGGCCACGCCGTCGATCACGGCGCGGGTGGTGGGCTGGCCGCCGGCCGCCCAGTTGATGCCCACGCGCATCAGCGACACGCCGATCAGCGTGATCACCGTGCCGGTCACCACTGGCGGGAACAGTCCCAGCATGCGCCCCATCATCGGTGCTATCAGGATGCCGAAGATCCCCGAGGCGATCACGGCGCCGTAGATGCCGAGCAGGCCAACGTTGGGATCGGTGCCGATGGCGATCATCGGCGCCACCGAGGCGAAGGTCACGCCCATCATCACCGGCAGGCGGATGCCGAACTTCCAGAAACCAAAGGCCTGGATCAGCGTGGCCAGCCCGGCGGCGAACAGGTCGGCGTTGATCAGGAACGCCAGCTGGTCCTTGGGCAGCTTGAGCGCGCCACCGACGATCAGGGGCACGGCAACCGTGCCGGCGTACATCACCAGAACGTGCTGCAACCCGAGCGCGAGCAGGCGCCCGGAAGGCAAACGCTCGTTGGTGAGGTCCGTGGGGACCGTGGTGCTTGCGGAATTCATTGGTGCGTCTCCTCTCCTTTGGTTTGATGGGAACGCCACTGCCCTGGCCTCGGTCCTGGATCCCGGTGGGGCTCCGGACCGTTATCTGCCTGTCGTCTCAGCACTCTCGTTTGTCTGCCGGGTGCTGTTTGCCGCCAGGTCTGGCCTTGTATGCGGGGCAGGGCGGGAACACCGTGCTAGGTGGAGCGGCCCAGCACGCTGCGAAGATCGAAATTGCCCGGCTCGTCGGGCTGGACGCGCTCGGCGCAAGCGCCAAGGTGGTGCGCCATGCGCGACTGGGCCAGCGCGGCATTGCCCTGTTCGAGTGCGTCAAGGATCTCTTCGTGTTCATCGAACGAGCACGCGTTGTTGCCCGGGGCTTCCACGCTGGCGATCATCAGCGTGGTGCGCGACACCAGCCGGCGCATCATGTTGACCAGCAGCGCGTTGCCCGACAGCTCTGCCAGTGCCGTGTGGAACTCGGCGGACAGGCGGATCCATTTGGGCCGGTCATGCGTCAGGAAGGCCTGGCGCTCGCTGGCCACCATCTGGCGCAGCGGCGCGATCACGGTCTTGACGTCGCGCATGGCGGCGAGCTTTTCCAGCACCGCGCGTTCCAGCATCTGGCGCAGTTCGAACATGTCGTGCGCCTCGTCGGTGGACGGGCTGGCGATAAAGGCGCCGCGGTTGGGCTCCAGGTCGACCATGCCGTCGGCGGCGAGGTGCGACAACACCTTGCGCACCGTGTGCCGCGCGGTGGCATAGATCTCGCAAAGGGAGTGCTCGGTCAGCTTGGTGCGCGGCGGCAGCCGGTGCTCCATGATCGCGTCGTAGATCTCGTGATACATGCGCTCTTCGACCGAGCCCTTGCGGGCGGGCTTGGCGGGCTTGCCCGCCTGGATCTCGGTCAACTCGGCGTCGGCCTTGGACTCGGCGTTGGCGGCAATCAGCTTCAGGCTCTTGGACATCGTGGCACCAGCAGTCAGGCGGAGCACCGCAAATCCTGGGCATCAGGCAGCGGTGATCCAAAAATTGTTGACAATTATTTGGTTACTGCTTCAATATTGTCAACAAAACCGACTCAGGTTTTCGACAACTCAGGGAAATCCCTGAATTGCCAACCGGGTGGGTGCGGGCGCATTGTCGCCACGCACCAACCCAGCGCCGGGATGCGTTACCAGACGTACCGAGCGGGCACCGTTCCCACAAACGGTGCTAGTGAAGGCAGCGGCGCCCCTCACAACCCAATCGCCTAAGGAAAAACACGATGGGACGCTTGACCACACACGTACTCGACACCGCTGCCGGCACGCCCGGCCAGGGCATGTCGATTACGCTCCATAAAATTGTCGACAATCGCCGCGAAACTCTGAAAACCGTGGTCACCAACCACGACGGCCGCTGCGACCAGCCGCTGCTGGAAGGCGCCGACCTTGCCGCCGGCGTGTATGAACTGGAATTCGCCGCTGGCGACTACTTCCGCGCGCAAGGCACGAAGCTGCCCGAGCCGGCGTTCCTGGACGTGGTGCCCCTGCGCTTCGGCATTGCCGATGTCAACGCGCACTACCACGTGCCCCTCCTGGTTTCGCCCTGGTCGTACTCGACCTACCGCGGCAGCTGAAGCGGTGGCATAGGGAAACAGGAGACAAGACATGGAAGGCTATATCCTCGACTGGGCCAATATGCTGCTGCGGTGGGTGCATGTCATCACCGCCATCGCATGGATCGGTTCCTCGTTCTATTTCGTGTGGCTGGACAACAGCCTGATGAAGCCCACGGCGCCTGACCTGAAGGAAAAGGGCGTCGACGGCGAACTGTGGGCCGTGCACGGCGGCGGCTTCTACAACCCGCAGAAGTACCTGACCGCACCCAAGGCGCTGCCGGAAAACCTGCACTGGTTCTACTGGGAGTCGTATTCCACCTGGATGAGCGGCTTCGCGCTGCTGGTGGTGCTGTACCTGTTCAACGCCAGCACGTTCCTGATCGACAAGAACGTGTTCGACATGTCGCCCGGCGCGGCGGTCGGCTTTGCGGTGTCGTACCTGCTGATCGGCTGGATCGTCTACGACGGCATCTGCCGGCTGTTTGGCAAGAGCGACCGCACCGTCGGCATCCTGGTGGCGCTCTACATTGCTGCTGCGGCATTCGTGGCCTGCCATATCTTCTCGGGCCGCGCGGCGTTCCTGCTGACCGGCGCGATGGTCGCGACGATCATGAGCGCCAACGTGCTGGTGTGGATCATCCCGGGCCAGCGCAAGGTGGTGGCGGCACTGAAGGCCGGCCAGCCGGTGGACCCGATCCACGGCAAGCGTGGCAAGCAGCGCAGCGTGCACAACACCTACTTCACGCTGCCGGTGCTGTTCGCGATGCTGTCGAACCACTACAGCATGACCTACAGCTACAAGTACAACTGGGCCGTGCTGATCCTGATCATGCTGGCCGGTGTGCTGATCCGCCAGTTCTTCATCCTGAAGCACAAGGGCAAGATCAACGTCCTGTGGCCTGCCGCCGGCGTTGCCGCGCTGGCCGTGGTGGCCGTGCTGATTGCGCCGCAACCGCGCCCGACCGTGGCCAAGGCCGAAGGCGGTGACGCCGCTGCCGCCGCCACCGCCGTCAGCTTTGCCAAGGTGCAGGAAGTCGTGAACGCTCGCTGCGTGCAATGCCACGCCGAGCAGCCGAAGATGATGCCGACCGCAGCCAAGGGCATCAAGCTCGATACCGCGGAAGACATCAAGGCCCACGCCCAGCTGATCTACCAGCAGGCCGTGCAGCAGAAGGCCATGCCGCTGGGCAACGTGACGCAGATCACCGACGACGAACGCGCCCTGCTGGGCCAGTGGTTCGAAGGCGGTGCCAAGACCACCAACTAAGGGTGGCTTGACCTGAACAGCATCAGGGCCGGCGCGTGCCGCCGGCCCGCGAAATCCGAGCATCGGTGATCGACGGTCCGGAGGGTTGTGCAGTTGGCAGCCATCAGTACCGGACCGGCGAGGGTTTGAACGGGGCCTAGTGCCCCGTTTTTTTTTGTTACTTCGCGGCCTGTGCGGCAACTGCCCGCGTTCAGTGCCAGGCGCCCCTTACCCACATCCAGCCGCCGCCGGCGTCGTAGCGCCACACCCAGTGGCCGGGTACCCAGTAGGCATGCGGGGCCGGCGCCACGGTGATCTGCTCTACGATGACGGCAGGCATGGGCGGCACCTGCTGCTGCACCCATTTGCCGTGCACCCAGAGCCAGTCATTGCCGGCCCAGCGCCAGTGGCCGGGCACCCAGTTCCAGCCGTAGCCCGGTGCGGCGCCGCGGTCTTCGTGCACCGGCGCCGGCATGGCGCGCACCACCTGGTGCTGCGGCGCGGGTTCGCGCACGACCACGCGTTCCGTCACGCAGCCGGTCAGCGAGCAGGCGGCCGCCAGCGCCACCAGCGCGGGCTTCCAGAGTTGCGGCAGGGGCCGCTGTATGGGGTGGGTTGTGGTTGGCATTGCAGTTTCTCCTCGTTATGGAATACAGGGCGTCCGTAGATGCGGATGGCTTCCATAACGGGCGAGCGCATGCCTGGCGGGACAAAGTGTTGTAAGGGCGTGTTACACCATCCCGCCGGTCAGCTTTCAGTTGTCTTTCATTTGCCGAAGTTAAGCAGCGCCAGCACGCCAAGCACCAGGAAGATTGCCGCAGCGATCTTGTGCACCAGCCCGATCGGCATCTTGTTGGCAAACTTGTCGCCAAGCAGAACCGCCGGCGCATTGGCAAGCATCATGCCGAAGGTGGTGCCGGCCACCACGGCGATCACCGCATCGCTGAAACGCGCAGCCAGCGCCACCGTGGCGATCTGGGTCTTGTCCCCCATCTCGGCAAAGAAGAAGGCGACGATGGTGGTGCCGAGGATGCCGAGCGCGCCCTTGACCGGCTTGGCCTGCTCGTCGTCGTCGAACTTGTCGGGGATCAGCATCCAGCCGGCCATGGCGATAAAGCCCAGGCCCAGGATCCAGCGCAGCAGGCTTTCGCCCAGCACGTGCGTGATCCAGCCGCCGAGCGCACCGGCAAAGCCGTGGTTGAACAGCGTGGCGACCAGGATGCCGAGAATGATGGGAACGGGCTTGCGGTAGCGCGCGGCCAGCACCAGCGACAGCAATTGCGTCTTGTCGCCCATTTCAGCAAGGGCAACGATGCCTGTGGAGACGAGGAAGGCTTCCATGTTTGTTTTGTGGGGTAACCGGGCCGCAATGCATCGCGAGATGCCAATGACGCACACCTTTCCCGGCCCGGCCAGAAAGGTATGGTCATCGGTCTCGCCAGGCTGGACGCTGCCGGATCCGTATCAGAACGGCCCAGGCGGGTCCGGAGCTGCGCACGCCATAACCGCAAGCGGTCAAGTCTGTTGACGTACGCCCCTGTCCCCCGGTGTCCGCATTGCGCGGCGCGGTGAGAGCAGGGCGGCTACTCCCCAATGGAAGCGGCGATTATAACGGCAGCGGCGGCAGGCGTCCACCCGCCGCAGCGGGGCAGGCCAGCCTCAGGCCGGTACCGGCGCGTTGTCGCTGGTCTGGCGGCCGCGGAAATCGGTCCAGCACAGCGCCTTGAAGTCATAGAGCTTGCAGCGGCGCGCGGTGTCGAAGTACCAGCGCCAGGAGAAGTTCTCGATGATGATGCGGCCCGGCAGCGCGTGTTCCAGCAGCGCCTGGGCGCGCTTGAGCCGGTACAGCGGCACGCTCATGTCGACGTGGTGCGCGGTGTGTTCCATGATGTGGTGCAGCGCCGCGCCGATGCCGTGGCGGAAGCGCAGGTGCACGGTGGTCGAGACAAAGGGCTGCGCCTTGGCCCACATCGCCTTGGTGTCATACCAGGCGACGCTGGTGTGGGTGTGGTGCACGTACAGCACGAAGCCGACGGTGACATTCCACACCAGGAAGGGCAGCACGAAGCCCGCGCCGAGCAGCATCCATGCCGACTGGCTGGTCGCGAACGCCAGCGCCACCAGCGCGCCGATCCAGGCCAGTCCGAAGGCGGCCACCAACATGCAGTCTCCGACGAAGATCGGGCGGCGCGTGGCCATCTGGCGCTTGCTGGGGAAGAACAGCTTGCACCACCAGATCTCCACCAGGTAGTAGAGGCCCGGGCCAAAGCCGGTGCGGTAGATGCGCTCCATCACGCGGCGCCAGCGCGGCAGCGCATTGAACTCTTCCAGCGAGTAGGGCGCCCAGACAAAGTCAAAGCCCTTCAGGTTGGTGTAGCCGTGATGCACCACGTTGTGGCCGACTTCCCACAGGCTGTATGGCGTCAGCGACGGCAGGAAGGTCAGCCGGCCCAGCCATTTGTTCAGGCCGCGGCGCGGCGTCAGGCTCTGGTGGCAGGCATCGTGGCCGATGATAAACAGGCGCGCGATGATCAGCCCGGCCAGCACGCCCAGCGCCAGCTTGGCCGCCCAGTGCGGCGCCAGCACCACGCCTGCCAGCACGGCGCCGAACAGCAGGTAATCGAAGGCGAACAGCATCAGTGCGCGCGGCGTGCTGCGCTGGCCCAGCGGGATCAGCCAGCCGCGGATGATCTTGCGCGAGGGCATCGGCGCGTCCGGCGCGATCGGTTCCGGAAGGGGCGCCTCATGTGGGGCCTGGGCGCGCGCGCGCGCGTGCCCGGGGACATGCGTGTGGGCATGCCCGGGGGCGGGATCAGCGGATTGATAAGCGGTCATGCAGAACCTTCTGATTGCGGTCGATGGGTATCTGCGCAGCAAGCCAGAACGGCCGCGGCGGAACCGCAAGGTTAGAAGGCTTTGTCGGAGACAGTCTTGACGGCCGTCAAGCCGGAGGGATGGGGGTAGCTGTAAAAGCACGCCCGCCACAGGGCGGCGGGCGGCTGCTGGCGCAGCGTGACGAATCAGGCGGCCGGCACGTGGGCAGCCTCGCCCATCACATAGACGCTGTCGATCACGCGGTCGTCGCCCAGCATGGCAAAGGCGAACAGCTCCTCTTCCAGCGTTTCCGAGCGGTTGCTGCGGCGGGCGATCAGCGGCGTGGCCTTGGGGTCCAGCACAATGAAGTCGGCCTCGCAGCCTTCGCTGAAGCTGCCGACGCGTTCGGTCCAGCCCAGCGCCTCGGCCGCGGCGCGGGTGGCCAGGTAGAACATGCGCAGCGCGGTCAGGTAGTAGCCGCCCATGCGCGCCACCTTGTGCGCGGCGTTCATGGTGCGGAACATCGAGAACGAGGTGCCGCCGCCGACATCGGTGGCCAGCGTCACGTTCAGGCGGTTGGCGTCGGACTGGTGGAAGTCATAGAAGCCGCTGCCCAGGAACAGGTTGGAGGTGGGGCAATGCGCCACCGCGGCACCGCTGTCGGCCAGGCGCCGGCGGTCGTCCTGGTCCAGGTAGATGGCGTGGCCGTACATCGCGCCCGGGCGCAGCAGGCCGTAGCGGTCGTACACGTCCAGGTAGCTGCGCGCGTCCGGGAACAGCTCGGCCACCCATTTGACCTCGTCGCGGTTCTCGGCCACGTGGGTCTGGATGAAGGCATCCGGGTAGGCGCGCGCCAGCTCGCCGCAGGCGGCCAGCTGTGCCTCGGTCGAGGTCGGTGCAAAGCGCGGCGTGATCGCGTAGGCCAGGCGCCCCTTGTTATGCCAGCGCGACAGCAGGTCGGCGGAGTCCTGGGCACCGCTCTCGGCGGTATCGCGCAGGAACTCGGGGCAGTTGCGGTCCATCATCACCTTGCCGGTGATCATGCGCAGGTTGCGCGCCTCGCTCTCGGCGAAGAGGGCTTCGGCCGAGGCCTTGTGCACCGTGCTCCAGACCACCGCGCTGGTGGTGCCGTTGCGCAGCAGTTCCTCGGTGAAGAAGCCGGCCACGCCGCGCGCGTAGTCGGGGTCGGCAAAGCGGCGTTCTTCGGGGAAGGTGTAGGTGTCGAGCCAGTGCAGCAGGCCCGGCGACGGCGACGCGATCATGTCGGTCTGCGGGTAGTGCACGTGGGTGTCGATAAAGCCGGGCACGATCAGCTTGCCGCGGTGGTCGACGATCTCGGCGTCGGCCGGGATCTGCGCGGACAACTGGGTGTAGTCGCCGGCCGCGGCGATGCGCCCGTTGGTGACGATCAGCACCCCGTCGTCCCAATACTGATACGCATCCTCATGGAATTGCGGATCGCGCAGGAAATGCAGCACGCGGCCGCGAATGGCACGGGTGAGGGAATCAGTCTTGGGGTTGGTCGTCATGGTTTGTCTCTTGTGGCCGGCCCGCGCCGAACCGAAGGGTTCAGGCAACGGGCCGGGTTATTGGCGTGCGCCGTGCTCAGGCCGCCGGGGCCGTCGCGGGCGGGGACTTGGGCGGGGCCGACCAGAAGTGGTCGACTTCCGCCAGGAATTCGGCCTTCTGCATGGCAGGCAGGAAGGCCGCTTCAAAGCTGTTGCGGGCAAGCTTGCGGGCGTCGGCAGCATCCAGCGGCAGCGCGTCAAAGCTGGCTTCCCAGTTGGCGTTCATATAGCCGCCGAAGTAGGCCGGATCGTCCGAATGCAGCGTGATCATCACGCCCGCATCGAGCATGCGCTTGAGCGGGTGGTTGCGCAGGTCGGGGTAGACCTTTAGCTTGACGTTGGACAGCGGGCACACGGTCAGCGCCACGCGCTCGCGCGCCAGGCGTTCCACCAGTGCCGGATCGTCGATGGCGCGCACGCCGTGGTCGATGCGCTCCGCCTTGAGGATGTCGAGTGCATCGGTGACATACTGCGCCGGGCCTTCCTCGCCCGCATGCGCGACCAGGTGCAGGCCGAGCTCGCGCGCCTTGGCGAACACGCGCGCGAATTTTTCCGGCGGATTGCCTTTTTCCGACGAATCCAGCCCGACGCCGACAAAGCGGTCGCGGTAGGGCAGCGCCGCTTCCAGCGTGGCAAAGGCGTCTTCCTCTGGCAGATGGCGCAGGAAGCACAGGATCAGGCTGCTGGAGAAGTCATATTCGGTGCGTGCCTGGGCAAGCGCGTCGGCAATGCCGTCGATCACCACGCCGATGGGAACGCCGCGCGCGGTATGGCTCTGCGGATCGAAGAAAATCTCGGCGTGGCGGACGTTGTCGGCGACGGCGCGCTTGACGTAGTCCATGGTCATGTCGAAGAAATCTTCCTCGGTCAGCAGCACGCTGGCGCCGGCGTAGTAGATGTCCAGGAACGACTGCAGGTCGGTGAAGGCATAGGCGGCGCGAAGCGCCTCGACGCTCGGGTAGGGCAGCGCCACCTGGTTGCGCTGTGCCAGCCGGAAGATCAGCTCCGGCTCAAGCGTGCCTTCGATATGCACATGCAGTTCGGCCTTTGGGGTGCGGCGGATCTGTTCCGCGAGCGCGGCATCGATGGTCATGGGGGCCTCGTTTCTGGGCTTTTCTGTGCCTGCCGGCGGGGCCGGCGGCACGGGTTCAGGGATGCACCGCCTCCAGGCGGCCCGCACGCAGCGCGGCAAGGCGCTGTTCGCGGACCTGGAGCAGCTGGGCGACGATGGCTACCGCAATCATAGCCGGAGCCTTGTCGGTGATCCCTGGAACCCCCATGGGGCATGTCATTTCCGCAAACCGGGCCGGGTCGATGCCGTGCTCGGCCATGCGGTGTTCAAAGCGCGCGCGCTTGGTCTTGGAGCCGATCAGCCCGAAGTAGGCGAAATCGGTGCGCTTGAGGATTTCCTCGCACAGGGTCTGGTCCAGCGCATGGCTGTGCGTCATGACCAGGAAGTAGCTGCCCGCGGGCGCCTGCGCCACCACGGCCTCGGGCGTGTCGCTGGCCTCGGCCTCGACGTTGTCGGGCAGCCCGCCCGGGAACAGCGTGTCGCGCTCGTCGACCCAGTGCACGCGGCACGGCAGCGTGGCCAGCACCTTGACCAGCGCGTGGCCGACATGGCCCGCGCCGAACAGCACCACGTGCATGGTGTCGGGCACCAGCGTATCGATCCAGCTGCCGTCCGGGTGCAACGCCACGCCGGGGAGGACGGCGCGGCTGTCGGCAAACGTGACCGCGCCGCTGGCCGGGACCTGCCGCTGCAGCGAGCAGTGGGCCGCGAACTTCCGTGCCACGGCATCAAGCCACGCCAGGTCGGCCTCGCCCAGTACCTCGAACGCCAGCTGTACCACGCCGCCGCAGCACTGGCCCAGCGCGGGACCCAGCGGGATGCGCTCGATCCGGCGGGTTTCATTGCGCGCCAGCATTTCGCGCGCGATATCCATGCCGCGCCACTCCAGGTGGCCGCCGCCGATGGTGCCGACCAGGTCGTCGGCGCTGACCAGCATGCGGATGCCGGCTTCGCGCGGGGCCGAGCCCTTGACCTTGACAATGGTGACCATCGCCACCGGCACGCCGGCGCGCACCATGCGGGCGGCGTCGGCGAAGCGGAAGGGTTTGAGCGGTGCGTCCTGCATGTCGGGGGCCTTGTCGGTGTTGCCTGGTTACTGCTTGTTGCTGCTTGATGCTGTCCTGCTGCCTGCGCGGCCTCATCGCAAGGGGGGCGCGCACCTGCTTCTTCCTCCGGCCCCTTGCCCGTCAACGCGGCCAAGGGGGGAAAGTCCGGGGGCGCCCGCAGGCGCGCGCTTCCTGCGATCGTTCAGCCAGCTCAGGCTGGCTGTGCCACGGCTGCGCGCACGGCGTCGACGGCGTCCAGGATCGCCTCGCTGGTGGCCGGGGCCTTCAGCGGCGGGTTGATGCGGTAGTCGCCGACGGCGGCCACGGCGTCGCGGATCGCGAAGAACACCGAGAACGGCAGCAGCAGCGGCGGCTCGCCCACGGCCTTGGAACGGTGGATGCTGTCCTCGACGTTGCGGTTCTGGAACAGGCGCACGTTGAATTCCTCGGGGCAGTCGTTGACCGTCGGGATCTTGTACGTGGACGGGGCGTGCGTCATCAGCTTGCCGTCCTTGTTCCACCACAGTTCCTCGGTGGTGAGCCAGCCCATGCCCTGGATAAAGGCGCCCTCGACCTGGCCGATATCCAGCGCCGGGTTCAGCGAGCGGCCGCAGTCGTGCAGCGCGTCGGCACGCAGCAGCTTCCATTCGCCGGTGAGCGTGTCGACCAGCACCTCGGAGCACGCGGCACCGTAGGCGAAGTAGTAGAACGGACGGCCCTGCAGCTTGCTCTGGTCCCAGTGCAGCTTGGGCGTGGTGTAGAAGCCGTCGGACCACAGCTGCACGCGCGCCACATAGGCTTCGCGCGCCAGGTCGCTGAACGATATCCGCAACTCGCCCGCGCTGACCAGGTCATCGTTGAAGCGCACCTCGGACGGCTCCACGCCGCCCTTGCGCGCGGCAAACACGGCCAGGCGCTCGCGGATCTGGCGCGCGGCGTCCTGCGCGGCCTTGCCGTTCAGGTCGGCACCGGTCGAGGCGGCGGTGGCGGAGGTGTTGGCCACCTTGCTGGTGTCGGTCGCGGTCGCGCGCACGCGTTCCATGCGGATGCCCAGCTCGTGCGCCACCACCATCGCCACCTTGGTGTTCAGGCCCTGGCCCATCTCGGTGCCGCCATGGTTCACCAGCACCGAGCCGTCGTTGTAGACGTGCACCAGCGCGCCGGCCTGGTTGAAGTGGGCGACGTTGAACGAGATGCCGAACTTCACCGGGGTGATGGCGATGCCCTTCTTCAGGACCGGGCTGGTGGCGTTGAACGCGCGCGTGGCCTCGCGGCGGGCGCGGTATTCGCTGCTGGCGACCAGTTCGTCGATCAGTTCGTGGATGACGTTGTCTTCCACGGTCTGGCCGTAAGGCGTGACGTTGTTCTCGGTCTTGCCGTAGAAGTTGGCGCGGCGCACGTCCAGCGAATCCTTGCCGACCGCGCGGGCGACGTTGTCCAGGATGTACTCGACCGCGAACGCGCCCTGCGGGCCGCCGAAGCCGCGGAAGGCGGTGTTGCTCTGCGTGTTGGTCTTGCCGCAGTAGCCGTCGATCTGCACGTTCGGCAGCCAGTAGGCGTTGTCGAAGTGGCAGATGGCGCGGGTCATCACCGGGCCCGACAGGTCGGCCGAGAAGCCGGCGCGCGACACCATCTCGACCTTGACGCCCTCGATGTGGCCTTCGTCGTCATGGCCCACGGTGTAGTCGAACACGAAGTCATGGCGCTTGCCGGTGATCATCATGTCGTCGTCGCGGTCCGGGCGCAGCTTGACCGGGCACATCAGCTTCCAGGCGGCCAGCGCGGCGCAGCAGGCGAACAGCGCCGACTGCGATTCCTTGCCGCCGAAGCCGCCGCCCATGCGGCGGCATTCGACCAGCACCTGGTGCGCATGCCAGCCCAGCATATGGCACACCGCGTGCTGCATTTCGGTCGGGTGCTGGGTCGAGCACCACACATGCATGCCGTCGTTCTCGCGCGGGGCGGCGTAAGAGATCTGGCCTTCCAGGTAGAACTGCTCCTGGCCGCCCAGGTGGATCCTGCCGCTGTCCTGGTGGCTCGCGCCGGCGATGCGCGCGGCGGGCTCGCCGCGCGTCAGGTGCATGGGCGGCAGCACATAGCTGCCGGCCTCGTGCGCGGCTTGCGGCGACAGCACCGGGGGCAGGTCTTCGTAGTCGATCGCGCCCAGGCGCGCGGCGCGGCGTGCCGCGTCATGCGAGGTCGCCACCACGATAAAGATCGGCTGGCCGATGAACTGGACCACGTCGCGCGCCAGGATGGGGTCGTCGTGGATGATCGGGCCGCATTCGTTGGTGCCGGGGATGTCGTCCACCGTCAGCACGTCGACCACGCCGGGCGCGGCGCGCACCTTGTCGAGCGAGATCGACTTGATGCGGGCGTGCGCGCGGGTGCTCATGCCGAGCGCGGCGTGCAGCGTGCCGGCCAGCTCGGGGATGTCATCCGTGTAGGTGGCGGTGCCGGCCACGTGCAGGTGGGCGGATTCGTGCGGACGCGAGACGCCGACCTGCGGAACCTGCTCGGCGGTGGCGTCGAGCAGGAAGGGTTCGGTTTGCTTGTTCATGCCGATGCTTTCCTTTTTCTCTGGCTCAGGCCGTGGCGGTTTCAGGGGCGCCGGCGCCGATGGCGCGGACGTTGACGGCTGCCGCGGGCAGCGCTTCGGCGTTGGTCTCCAGCCAGAAGCGGTACAGCAGGTTGGCGGCGCCGCGGCTGCGGTAGGACGCGGTCGCGCGCATGTCGGACAGCGGCGTGTAGTCCTGCGCCAGCGCGGCCATGCCGGCGCGGGCGGTGGCTTCGTTCCACGGCTGGCCGGTCAGGGCCGCTTCGGTGGCGGCGCCGCGCTTGGGCGTGGCGGCCATGCCGCCGAAGGCGATGCGGGCCTGCGTGACGATGCCGTCCTGCACGGTGATGCCGAATGCGGCACACACGGCGGAAATATCCTCGTCAAAACGTTTGGACAGCTTGTAGGTGCGGAAGTGCTGCGGACCGGCCACCGGCACGCGCATCGCGGCGACGAATTCGCCCGGCTGCATCGCGGTCTTCTGGTAGGCCAGGTACAGGTCTTCCAGCGGCAGCGTGCGGCGCGTCTCGCCATGCTGCAGCACCACTTCCGTGCCCAGCGCGATCAGCGCCGGCATCGAGTCGCCGATCGGCGAGCCGTTGGCGATATTGCCGCCCAGCGTGCCGGCATTGCGGATCGGCAGCGAGGCAAAGCGCTTCCACATCTCTTCCAGCTCGGGGTGCGCGGCGTTCAGCGCGGCGTAGGCCTTTTCCAGCGTCACGGCGGCGCCGATCTCGACCATGCCGTCGCGCTGTTCGATCTGGTTCAGGTCTTCCACCTGGCCCACGTAGAGCAGGTTGCCCAGTTCGCGGAACTGCTTGGTCACCCACAGGCCCACGTCGGTGCTGCCGGCCAGGATGCGGATATCGGGCTGCGCCGCCTTGATCGCGCCGAACTCGGCCGCGGTGCGCGGGGCAAAGAACTCCTGGCCCTGGGCGCGGTAGCGGAAGGTTTCGCCGCGCTTGAGGTTGCGCAGGGTGTCGGCGATCTGCTTCGGGTTGAGCTTGTCCGCGGTCGGGGCGGGCAGGGCCATCATGCGCTCGCCGGCGTCGATGATCGGGCGGTAGCCGGTGCAGCGGCACAGGTTGCCGGTCAGCGCGTCGCAGATGGTCTGGCGCGGGGGGGCATCGCCACCCGGGGTGTGCTGCTGGTACAGCGCCCACAGCGACATCACGAAGCCGGGGGTGCAGAAGCCGCACTGCGAGCCGTGGCATTCGACCAGGGCTTCCTGCACCGGGTGCAGGTTGCCGTCGGCCTGGCGCAGGTCCTCGACCGTGATCAGGGCCTTGCCGTCGAGCGTGGGCAGGAACTGGATGCAGGCGTTGACCGCCTTGAATTCGACATCGCCGCCGTCCTGCAGCTCGCCGATCACGACGGTGCAGGCGCCGCAGTCGCCTTCGGCGCAGCCTTCCTTGGTGCCGGTGCAGCGCGCGTCTTCACGCAGGTACTGCAGCACGGTGCGGGTAATGGGGGCGTCGGATACTTCCTTGACCTGGCCGCGGTGGAAAAAGCGGATGGTTTGCGTCTCCATGGTCTTCTCTCTCTTGGTGATGGCGGAAACATAGCACCCTGGCCTTTCCTGCAATATTCGGCCCAGGTGATATGCCCCATCAGCGGGCGCCACGGTCGGTGCGCCGCCGCACCGGGCGGCGCCCCCCCCGGAGGGGGTGATTTGACCGTAAGTGGGGTGCCTGTCATACACTATGCGCCGTTCCCATCCCCCACGCCACCCATCTGGCCCCCGCCGGAGGGCCGCCATCGCCATGCACGGACGCGACCATCTCGATACTTATTTGCTGCGGGTGCTTCACACCCTGCTGACCGAGCAGAGCGTGACCCGCACGGCCGTGCGCCTGGGCCAGTCCCAGCCTGCCATCAGCAACACCCTGAAGCGCCTGCGCGAGATCACCGGTGATGCCATTTTGGTGCGGGGCAAAAACGGCATGGTGCCGACCGAGCGCGGCCGCGAACTGCTGGCGCTGGCCGAGCAGAGCCTGGCCGCGATGGACCGCATCGCGCGCCCGCCGCAGCAGTTTGACCCGGCCACCACCACGCGCACCTTCCACCTGGGCGCGCCCGACTACCTGGATGCCTTCTTCCTGCCCAATATTGTCGAGCGCGTGCGCCGGCTGGCGCCGGGCGCCAAGCTGTTCGTGCATCCGATGACGTCGTCGTCGGACTTCCTGGACGACCTGGAGCAGGGGCAGCTGGATCTCGTGGTCGGCAACTGGCTGTCGCCGCCGGAGCACCTGCATATCTCGCCGCTGTTCGACGACGAGGTGGTGTGCATGCTGGGCGCGCAGCATCCGCTGGCGCGCAAGGGCCTGACCCTCAAGCATTACCTGGAGATGCCGCACCTGGCACCCGCGCCGTATGCGTCGATGCAGCGCAGCATGATCGACCAGGCACTGGCCGAGCAGGGTTACAAGCGCAATATCCAGGTCACGCTGCCGTACTTCGGCCTGGTGCCGTATGTGCTGATGAAGACGGATATGGTCTTTACCACCGGCCGGCAGTTCGCCGCGCACTATGCGCAGTACCTGCCGATCCGCATGGTGCCGTCGCCGGTGTCCTTCCCGCGCATGCGCTTCTACCAGCTGTGGCACGAGCGCTGCCACGCGGCGCCGGATGTGATGTGGATCCGGCGGATGATTGCTGAGGTGGCGGCGGATCTGCCTCAGTTGCCGAGGCTGGAGGCGGAGGCGGGCTGAGCAGGCCGGGGTGGCTGGCGAGGGGGCCTACCTTGCCTTGTAGTCCGGAAAGAACAGCTGCTCGCCTTCCACCTTGTACCCGGCAATCGCGTCCTGCCCTTCCCTGGACGTGATCCAATCCACCAGCTTCATCGCATCCGTATAGTTGGTGCCCGGATGCTTGGCCGGGTTGACCGCGATAACCCCGTACGGGTTGAACATCTTCGGATCGCCTTCGATGGCGATGGCCAGGCCGGTTTTGGCGCGATAGGCGCCGTATGTGGCGCGGTCCGACAGCGTATAAGCCGGCATCTGCGCCGCCATGGTCAGCACCTCGCCCATGCCCAGGCCAGCGTTGACGTACCACGGCAGGCCCTTGGGCTCGATGCCAAGCTGTTTCCAGTATTCCTTCTCCATCACGTCGGTGCCGGAGTTGTCGCCGCGCGAGATGAACTTGCTGCCGCTGCCGGCGAGCTTGCGGAACCCGGTCAGCACGTCCTTGCCGCCTTTGACGCCTGCCGGGTCGCCGGCCGGCCCGACCACGATGAAATCGTTGTACATCACGTCGCGCCGGTTCACGCCGTAGCCGGCCGCAACGAAAGCGTCTTCCATCTTGCGGGCGTGCACCAGCAGCACGTCGACATCGCCCATCTCGCCCATCTTCATGGCCTTGCCCGAGCCCACGGCGATCACCTTCACGGTGACGCCCGATTTCTGCTCGAAGCGCGGCAGCAGGTACTTCAGCAGGCCGGAGTTCTCGGTGCTGGTGGTGGTGGCCAGCTTCAGTTCCCCGGCATGGGCCGCCGACAGCAGTCCTGCGCAGGCAATCGCAAAGAGATGGCGCACAGGGCGGCGCAGGCGTTGGGCAAGGCGAGGCGGCATGCGGTGGGTTCCTTTGTATTATGTTCCAGCAAACATAATTGCTTTTGCCTTTGGATCTCATGGAGAATGCGGCAAAAGAACATAAGAATGAGGTATTCATTGTGGTGCAGCCAGGACCGACTCGTAAATATGTAGCGGAGAACATATGACCTTCCGCTTTGACCTGTTTCCGGTGATCGCGGCCGACGACAATCCGCGCGCCAACAGCAAGGTGTTCCAGCTGCTCAAGGCCGTGCGCGAGACCGGGTCGCTGCACCGTGCCGCGCGCGAGATCGGGCTGTCGTACCGTCATGCCTGGGGCGTGATGCGGACCTGGGAGGAGATGCTCGGGCGCAGCATGCTGGACATGGAGCGCGGGCGCGGCGCATCGCTGACGCGCTTCGGCGAACGGCTGCTGCGTGCCGAACTGCGCCTGCGCGAATCGGTCGACCCGGTGGTGCAGAAGGCCATGGCGGACTTCATTGCCGAACTGGACGATGCCCAGCTGCCCCAGTCGCAGGTGCATTTCACCGGCAGCCATGACCCGGCGGTGGAGGTGCTGGCCGCCGCGCTGGGCCAGGCAAGAGCCCCGCTGCAGCTCGACACGGTGTTCTGCGGCAGCGTGGAAGGGCTGATCTGCCTGCAGGAGCGGCAGTCGGAACTGGCCGGGTTCTATGTCTCGCCGGTGCAGACCGCGGGCTCGGTCGCGCATGTGACGCTGCGCAAGTGGCTGCGCCCGGCCTCGGTGCGGCTGCTGCGGCTGGCCTGGCGCGAGCAGGGCCTGATCCTGGCGCCGGAGGTGGCGCGCGAGGTGCATGACCTGCGCAGCCTGGCGCGCACCCAGGCGCGCTTCGTCAACCGGCAGCGCAGTTCGGGCACGCGCATGCTGTTCGACCAGCTGCTGGCTGCGCAGGGCCTGTATCCGGACCAGATCGCCGGCTACGACGAGACCGAGTTCAGCAATGAGAAAGTGGCCGAAGCCGTGCACGGCGGCCGCGCCCAGGCTGGCTTCGGGCTGCGCATGAATGCCGAGGTCCTTGGGCTGGTTTTCGTGCCGCTGACGCGCGAGGCCTACTACCTGGCGCTGCGCAAGAACGACCAGACCGCCGGCTGGATGGCCGCGCTGCTGGCCTTGCTGGCGGATCCGGCCTTTGCCCGGCGCATCGAGGCGCTGCCCGGCTACACCATGGCGGAGCCGGCTGGCATCCTGACCCCGCAAGAGGCGTTGCCGTGGTTCGGCCCGGACGGCAAGGAAGAAGGCTGAGGGGCATTCGGGTGGCGTGAAGGCCGCGTGAAGGCGGCGGGCGCCGCGCCGCCCGGTCCGTATTACACTCCCTGCCAGGGCGCGCCATTGTCTGCACTGGCCCGCGCCGCACCCTTGCAAGGAGCGCCATGCTGGAAACCGCCGCGCTGGCCGCGGGCATGTCCTGGGCCAGCGGATTTCGCCTCTACCTTGCCGTGCTGGCCGCCGGCGTGCTGGCGCGCCTGGGCTGGCTGGAGCTGCCGCCCGGGCTGCAGCCGCTGGAATCCTGGTGGGTGATCGGCGTGGCCGCGGCGCTGGCCGTGGCGGAATTCGTTGCCGACAAGGTGCCGGCGTTCGATACCGTCTGGGACGGCATCCATACCTTCATCCGCATCCCCGCCGGCGCGATCCTGGCCGCCGCCGCGTTCGGCCAGCTCGACCCGCAGTGGATGGTCGCGGCCGGGCTGATCGGCGGCACGCTGGCCGGCACCGCGCATGCGGTCAAGGCCGGCACGCGCGCGCTCATCAACGTGTCGCCGGAACCGTTTTCCAACTGGACGGCCTCATTCACTGAAGACCTGACCGCGACCGGCAGCCTGCTGCTGGCGTTTTTCCTGCCGGTGGTGTTCCTGGTGGTGCTGGTGCTCTTCCTGCTGGTGTCGGCGTGGCTGCTGCCGAAACTGTGGCGCGGCGTGCGCCGGCTGCATGCGAGCCTGCGCGGCAGGACACAGCGGCCGGACACACCGCACTAGCGGTGCGCCCTTTCTTCATTGTTCGATTGACCCGAAGCGCACTGGCGCCGGGAACCAAGAACCACCAACCGATGCCCTCCGAGTCCGCCATCGACATCCCGACCACTGCCGCCAATCCTGCAAGCGCGCGCCCTGCGCATGGCGGCAGTTTCTCCGCCTGGCGCCAGGCGCTGCGCATGGCCCGGCGCGACTGGCTCGCGGGCGAGCTCTATCTGCTGCTGTTCGCACTGGTGCTGGCCGTGGCCGCGCTGACCAGCGTGGGCTTCCTGGCCGACCGCATGCGGCTGGGCCTGGAGCGCGACGCGCGCCAGATGATCGGGTCCGACGTGCTGCTGGTGGCCGACCAGCCCTTCGATGCCGCCTTCGCGCAGCGGGCCCGGGCGGCGGGGCTGGCCGTGGCGCAGACCGTCACCTTCCCGAGCATGGCCACCGCCAGCGGCAAGGCGCGGGATGGCGCCGAGGCCCCCAGCCAGCTGGCCGCGCTCAAGGCGGTGACCGACGGCTATCCGCTGCGCGGCAAGCTCAGGGTGGCCGGCGCGCCGGGCGCGCCCGATGCGCCCGCAGACGGCATTCCCGCACCGGGCACGGTATGGGTCGACGAGGCGCTGCTGGGCGCGCTGGGCGTTGCCGTGGGCGACACCCTGCGGCTGGGCAGCCGCGGCTTCCGCATCGACCGCATCATCACGCAGGAGCTCGATCGCGGCACCGGCTTCATGAACTTCGCGCCGCGCGTGCTGATGCCGCTGTCGGACCTGGACAGCACCGGGCTGATCGGCTGGGGCAGCCGCGTGACCTACCGGCTGCTGGTGGCCGGGCCGGACGCCGCCGGCGCCGCCTTCCAGAAATGGGCGCAGGACGAGATCGAACGCCGCAAGCTGCGCAATACCCGGATCGAGTCGCTGGAGTCGGGCCAGCCCCAGATGCGCGCCACGCTGGACCGCGCCGAGCGCTTCCTGTCGCTGGTGGCGGTGCTGTCGTCGATGATCGCGGCGGTGGCCATCGCCATGTCGGCGCGCCGCTATATGCAGCGCCACACCGATGCCTGCGCGGTCTACAAGTGCCTGGGCCTGTCGCGCGGGCAGATCCTGCGCGCCTTCGGGCTGGAGTTCCTGCTGGTGGGCGCGGCCGGCGCGCTGGCCGGGGTGCTGCTCGGCTACCTCGCGCACTATGGGCTGCTGCTGTCGCTGGGCGGGCTGCTCAAGGTGTCGCTGCCGCAGCCGTCGCTGCTGCCGGCGCTGGTGGGGGTGCTGGCCGGGCTGGTGCTGCTGGCCGGGTTTGCGCTGCCGCCGCTGCTGGCGCTGACCCGGGTGGCGCCGCTGCGGGTCCTGCGGCGCGATATCGGGCTGCCGCCGGTGTTGGCCTGGGTGGCCTATGCGCTGGGCCTGGGCGCCTTTGTCGCGCTGCTGCTGGTGGCGGCGCGCGACCTGAAGCTCGGGCTGACCACGGCGGGCGGCTTTGTCGCCGCGGGCGTGGTCTTTGCCGTGCTGGCGCTGGGGCTGCTGACGCTGCTGTCGCGCCTGCTGCGGGGGCGCCTGCGCGGGCGCGCGGCGATGGGCTGGCGCTTTGCGCTGGCGGTGCTGGAGCGCCGCCGCGCGGTCACGGTGCTGCAGACCGTGGCGCTGGCGGTGGGGCTGATGGCGCTGCTGCTGCTCGGCATGACCCGCAACGACCTGGTCGATTCCTGGCGCAACGCCACGCCGGCCGATGCGCCCAACCGCTTCATCATCAACATCCAGCCGGACCAGCGCGAGCCGCTGCGCCAGATGCTGGCCGGCGCCGGCATCAAGGACCTGCTCTACCCGATGGTGCGCGGGCGCCTGACCCATATCGGCGCGCGCGCCATCCGCGGCGACAGCTTCGAGGACGGGCGCGCGCGCAACCTGGTGGAGCGGGAGTTCAACCTGTCCTATACCGATGCGCTGCCCGAGGGCAACCGCGTGATTGCGGGAACCTGGTCCAACGGTTCCGGGGCAGGCGCGTCGGTGGAAGAGGGTATCGCCAAGACGCTGGGCATCCGCCTGGGCGACATGCTGCGCTTCGACGTGGCCGGCCAGGCCGTGCAGGCCCGCGTGACCTCGCTGCGCAAGCTCGACTGGGGCTCGATGCGCGTCAATTTCTTCGTGATCCTGCCGCCGCAGGCGATGCAGGGGCTGCCCGAGACCTACATCACCTCGTTCCACCTGCCGCCCGCCAGCGCGGCGCTGGGCAACCGGCTGATCGCGGCCTTCCCCAACATCACCGTGGTCAATACCGACCTGATCCTGCGCCAGATCCAGGACATCCTGGACCAGGTGATCGCGGCGGTGGAGTTCCTCTTTGTGTTCACGCTGGCCGCCGGCGTGACGGTGCTGTACGCCGCGCTGTCGGGCGCGCGCGACGAGCGCATGCGCGACGCCGGCCTGCTCAAGGCGCTGGGCGCCTCGGCCGCGCTGGTGCGCCAGACCCAGTACGCCGAATTCCTGGTGGTGGGCGGCCTGGCCGGATTCCTGGCCAGCCTCGGCGCGATCGCGGTGGGCTGGGGCCTGTCGCAGTTCGTCTTCGACTTCCCGTACCGCTTCAATGCCTGGATCGTTCCGGTGGGCGTGGTTTCTGGCATGCTGTGCGCTTTTGCCGGTGGCTGGCTGGGCTTGCGCGAAGTGCTGCGCCAGCCTGCACTGGCTACCTTGCGTGATGCCTGAGGCAGATTGCTTCAGGCGCGCAAACCGAGTGTGTGATGAGTACTGAATCCAACGACAAGCCCGGCACGGCCGAAGTGACCGCATTTGAACTGGTGGGCGGTGAGGCGCGCGTGCGCGAGCTGGTCGACCGTTTCTACGACCTGATGGACCTGGAGACCCAGTTCGCCGGGCTGCGCGCGCTGCATCCGCCGTCGCTGGAGGGTTCGCGCGACAAGCTGTTCTGGTTCCTGTGCGGCTGGCTGGGCGGCCCCAACCACTTTATCGAGCGCTTCGGCCATCCGCGCCTGCGCGCGCGCCATATGCCGTTCGAGATCGGCGTGAGCGAGCGCGACCAGTGGATGCGCTGCATGGCGCTGGCGATGCAGGATGTCGGACTGTCCGAGGACTTGCAGCTGCGCCTGATGCAGGCCTTCTTCCAGACCGCGGACTGGATGCGCAACGTGGCGCGCTGAGGCGCCGCCGCTCCCTTCTTTCCACCTTCCAGAGACCCATGACCGACCAACTGCCTGAAGACGCCGTGCGTGTGCTCGATTTCTGGTTCGGCCAGCACGGTTCGGCTGCCTGGAATACCGAGCGGCCGCAATGGTTCACCAAGTCGGATGCCTTCGATGCGCAGGTCCGCGCGAACTTCCTGTCCGACTGGCAGGTCGCCCGCGACGGGGCGCCGGACGACTGGTCGGTCACGCCCGAGGGTGCCTGCGCGCGCGTGGTGCTGCTGGACCAGTTTCCGCGCAACATGTTCCGCAACGATCCGCGCAGCTTTGGCAGCGATGCGCTGGCGCTGGCGCTGGCCAGGCGCATCGTCGCCACCGGCATGGACCGCGCGCTGCCCACGGACTACCACCGCATGTTTTGCCACATGCCGTTCGAGCATTCCGAGGCGCTGGCGGACCAGGACGAGTCAGTGCGCCTGGCGACGCAGCTGCGCGAGGCCAGCGGCGGGGTGGTCGATGTGGTGGACTGGGCCGAGAAGCACCGCGCGATCATCGCGCGCTTTGGCCGCTTTCCGCACCGCAATGCGGTGCTGGGCCGGCAGAGCACGGCCGGGGAACTGGCGTTCCTGCAGCAGCCGGGCTCATCGTTCTAGGCCGGGCCTGCCAGGCCCGGCGAGGGGCGTGCGCTCAGGTCTTGTCGCGCGCTTTCTGCCATTTGTCGACGCGCACGCGCGGCGCGGCGGCCAACTGCGCCAGCAGGCCGGCGGGCGTGTCGGCCACATGCAGCAGGTCGGCATGCACCTGCTTCAGGAAGCCTTCCTGCACGGCATGCGACAGGAAGCCCAGCATGCCGTCGTAGAACCCGGTGAGATTCAGCAGGCCCACCGGCTTGTCGTGGTAGCCCAGCTGCAGCCAGGTGAAAGTCTCGAACAGTTCCTCGAAGGTGCCCACGCCGCCGGGCATGGCGATAAAGGCGTCGGCGCGGTCGGCCATCATCTGCTTGCGCTCGTGCATGTTGCGCACCACGTGCAGCTCGGTCAGGCCGCGGTGGCCCACTTCCTTCTGCATCAGCGCCTCGGGGATGATGCCGATGGCGCGGCCGCCGTGCTCCAGCACGGCGTCGGCGACAATGCCCATCAGGCCCACCTTGCCGCCGCCGTACACCAGCGCCAGCCCGCTTTCGGCCAGGGTGCGGCCGAGCAGGCGCGCGCCTTCGGCGTATTCGGGACGGTTGCCGGGGCTGGACCCGCAATATACGCAGACGGATTTCACTTCGCTTCCTTTGCCGCGTCGGCGGCCGCCCTGGCTGCGGCGTAGTCGCGCGCCAGCTGGTCGAACGCATCCCGCGCCCGGCCGCGCAGGTAGGGGGCCAGGATCGAGAAGATGTGGTAGCTCGATCCGTGCAGGTAGCCGCGGATCTGCTCGGGGTCGTTGTACTGGCGCGGATGCTGCACGAACTGGAACGACAGCCAGTAGGTGGCGATCACCACCATGTTGGTGCAGATGGCCTCGACCTGCTCGGGCGTGGCTTCCATCTCGCCGTCTTCGATGAACTGGCGGCAGATCTCTTGCGCAAAGCGCTGCTTCTGCTCGACGATGCGCTTGAAGTTGGTCTCCAGCATCCGGTTGCGCGCCAGCAGGTCGTTGATGTCGCGGTACAGGAAGCGGTAGTTCCACAGGAACTCGGACATGTACTGCAGGTAGCCCCAGCTCTCGTCCAGGGTGGCCTTGTGGTCGTCCGGCATCTTCAGGCGGCGCTCCATCTCCTGCTCGAAGCGCACGAAGATCGAGTTGATGATGTCGTCCTTGTTGCGGAAGTGGTAGTAGAGATTGCCGGGGCTGATCTCCATCGCTTCCGCGATCGTCGTGGTGGTGACGTTGGGCTCGCCGACTTCGTTGAACAGGCGCAGCGAGACGTCGAGGATGCGGTCCCTGGTGCGGCGGGGGCCGGTTTGCGGTTTCGGTTCCATGGGCGTCCGGGCGATCGGTGCGATCAATAAGTCGGGGCAGGGTAGCGATTATAAGCAATCGGCTACGCCTGCCCCATCCGGGCACGCCCGCGTGTGCCGGATCAGCCCGCCAGCGCCCGCACCCACCGCACCACGTGCGGCCCGGCAATGGTGACCCAGGTGCCGCCGCACAGCACCAGCGCCAGCATCACCGCGGCGCTGCCGAAATCCTTGGCACGCTTGGACAAGCTGTGCCGCTCCAGCGAGATGCGGTCGATCGCGGCCTCGACGCTGGAGTTGAGCAGCTCGACGATCAGCACCACCAGCAGCGTGCCCAGCAGCAGGATGCGCTCGACCGCGCCCACCGGCAGCAGGAAGGCGCACGGCGTCAGGATCACCACCAGCGTCAGCTCCTGGCGGAAGGCGCTTTCCTCGAGCACCGCATAGCGCAGCCCGGACAGCGAATTGATGGCCGCGTGCCAGGCGCGCGCCAGGCCGCGGTTGCCCTTGTGGGGATTCTGCTCGATGGAGTAGTCAGCGTTCTGCATTGCCTGCGGCGGCTTCTGCATTGGCGGGTCGGACGGCAGTTCCGGACGCGGTTTGGACATGGGGTTGCGGGGCGGGTTGGGCCGCTGCGCCGCCCCGGCCTGGATTGCCGGCAGGGAACGGCCGCAGGTGGGCCAGGAACTGCTCGGAGGCGGCGCGCCAGGAGAACCGCTCGGCATGGGCACGGGCCGTGGCGCGGTCGATGCGCAGCGCTTCCAGGCAGGCTTCGCGCAGGTCTTCGTGCATCACGCCGGCGGGGCTGTCGCCCAGCACATCGATCGGGCCCGTGACCGGATAGGCGGCCACGGGCAGCCCGCTGGCCAGCGCTTCCAGCAGCACCAGCCCGAAGGTGTCGGTGCGGCTCGGGAACACGAACACATCAGCCGAAGCATACACCCGGGCCAGTTCGGGCTGGCTCAGCACGCCGAGGTAGTTGGCGCCCGGGTAGCGCCCACGCAGTGCCGGCAGGGCCGGGCCGTCGCCGACCACCCACTTGGAGCCGGGCAGGTCCAGCGCCAGGAACGCCTCGACATTCTTTTCCACCGCCACGCGGCCCACGTACAGGAAGATCGGGTGGGCGGTGTTGAGCACATTGGGGCGCTGCAGCGTGAACACGTCCAGGTCTACGCCGCGCGTCCACAGCACGGCGTTGGTGATGCCATATTGCCGCAGGTCGTCCAGCACCACCGGAGTGGGCGCCATCACGGACTGGGCCGGGCCGTGGAACCAGCGCAGGAAGCGGTAGGTCCACGCCAGCGGAATGCCGAAGCGTGCCTGCACATATTCCGGAAAGCGCGTGTGGTAGGCCGTGGTGAAAGGCAGCCGGCGGCGGATCGCATGGCGCCGCGCGGCCAGTCCCAGCGGCCCTTCGGTGGCGATATGCAGGGCATCGGGGGCGAAGGCCTCGATGCGGCGCTGCACGCGTGCCGCCGGCAACAGCGACAGGCGGATCTCGGGGTAGGTCGGGCAAGGCACGGTGCGGAATTCCAGCGGCGTGATCATGTCGACCGTGTGGCCCATCGCCTCCAGTTCGCGGCGCGTGGACTTGAGCGTGCGCACCACGCCATTGACCTGCGGTTCCCAGGCATCGGTGACGATCAGGATCTTCATGCAGCCTCCTCGGGCGCGTTGGAAGGGCAGTGCGGATGGAGTAATGGGTGGCAATGCGTGGCTGTCCGGGCTCAGCCAGCCACGGCGGCGCGGCGACGGCGGCGCGTGGCCGGGGCCGGCGCGTCCAGCAGCGTGGTCCAGTAGACGATCTTCAGCTCGCCTTCGATGGTCTCGACCAGCGCCGACAGGCTTTCGACCCAGTCGCCGTCGTTGCAATAGAGCTGGCCATTGACCTCGCGGATCTCGGCCTTGTGGATATGGCCGCAGACCACGCCGTCGCAGCCGCGGCGGCGCGCCTCATCGACCATCGCGCTCTCGAACGCGCCGATGTAGTTGACCGCGTTCTTGACCTGGTGCTTCAGGAACTGCGACAGCGACCAGTACGGGAAGCCCAGGCGCGCGCGCAGCCGGTTGAAGTGGCGGTTCAGCGCGAGGATCACCGTGTACAGCGAATCGCCCAGGTAGGCCAGCCAGCGCGCGTGCTGCACCACCCCGTCGAACAGGTCGCCGTGCACCACCCACAGCCGGCGCCCGGTTGCGGTGGTGTGCACCGCCTCTTCGCGCACGGTGATGTCGCCGAAGGCCATGCCGTCGAACTGGCGCGCTGCCTCGTCGTGGTTGCCGGGCACGTAGATCACTTCGGTGCCCTTGCGCGCCTTGCGCAGCAGCTTCTGCACCACGTCGTTGTGGCTCTGTGGCCAGTACCAGCCGCGGCGCAGCTGCCAGCCGTCGATGATGTCGCCGACCAGGTAGAGCTGCTCGGATTCGTTGTGCTTGAGGAAGTCCAGCAGGTAGTCGGCCTGGCAGCCGGGCGTGCCCAGGTGGATGTCCGACAGCCAGATGGCGCGGTAGCGCTGGATCGGGTGCGGCTCGGGCGGATAGGTCTCTTGCTGTTCGCGCTGGGGCGCCAGCGCGGCGGCATCCAGGGCCGGCGCCATGAAGGCGGTCAGCGGCGCGGCGCTGTCGGGGCCGTTGGCCCAGTGGCTCTCAGGGCTGCGGCGCAGCCATTGCGTCAGTTGCGCGGCTTTCGACAGATACCCGCGGGCAGATCGGATTGCTTGCACCATGGCAGTCCCGGTTGCGGCGATGGCTGCATTCAGCCAGCCCGCGATGACGGTGCCGTGACGGAAACATGACTGACATGTGAATCGTGGCGGAAGTGGGACAGCCGGCGACGGTGCAGGCGTCAGCGGCCGCGCGCGGACAGTTCGGCCAGTGCGTCGAGCACCGCACGCACCGCGGCGGGATGGCGCAGCAGCGACACGTGGCCGATGCCGGACAGCGGGATATGCCCGGCGCCGTCGAGCCAGCCGGTGCCGGGCGGCCCGGCGATCGAATCATGCCAGCTGAAGACCGAGATCATGCGCGCCCGCGAGCGGGGCGTTTCCGCGGCGGCAAGCGCGCGCAGCCAGGGGCTGCCGCAACGCATCTGGCGCGCATTGTGGCCGCCGCCAAAGCGCGCCAGCGCGCTGCCGTGGTGTGGGCTGCCCAGCGTCACCACGCCGGCGCAGGCGTCATCGTCGCCGGCCAGTTGCAGCGCGGCGCGCGCGGCCAGCCCGCCCATGCTGTGGCAGACCAGCAGCGGCGCGCGCCCGGTCTCGGCACTGATGCGCCGCATGGCGGCCAGCAGCGCGTGCGCGTAGTCGTCGATATCGCCGAATACGGGTTCGAGATCGATGCCTTTGCAGCGATAGCCGGCGGCGGCCAGTGCCGGCTGCATGTCGAGCCAGATGGCCCGTCCACAGGCGTAGCCGTGCACCAGCAGCACCGGCGGGGCGTCGCGGCCGGGCCGGGCATCGGCTGTCGGGGCGAAGCGCGCGCGCGCCCGGAACGGTTGCAGCCAGTCAAACATGCGCAGCACCGCCAGGCATTCGGTGACATAGCAGCGCAGTGCGTCGGGCAGGCGCAGCGGCCGCCGCGTGGCGGCGAGCTCAACAGGGGGCGCAGGCGGGCGATCGCCGTGCCCGACCCACAGGCCGCGCCCGCTCAGGGCGAAGGCGAGGGCAATGCCGCCGGCGAAGCTGCCGAGGATCACCGCCACGCCGGTGGCGATTGCGCCGGGCCATGGCCAGCCGGCTGTGTGCGCCAGCCCGGCGGCAATGCCAAGCGCTGCGGCCGCCTGCAAGGCCACCGCAATGCGGCGGATGCCGGCGGCGCCCAGGCTCATGGCTTGGCGCGCAGGTCCGTGAGCCGCGTGCCGGCCAGGCGGTCGTGCAGGAACTGGCGGCGCGGATCCAGCCGCGCCAGCAGGATCCAGATCAGCAGGCCGGCGCACAGCACGCCCACGAATGGTCCCTTGACCAGCCCCAGCAGGTGGCCGACCGCCGCCGACGGCGGCAGCCACAGCCACGCCAGCACGTAGCGCAGCGCCGCTTGCGGCCAGCGCGGCGGCACGCCCGCGGCGTTCTCGACGCGCATGCGCCAGGTCTGCATTGCCAGGGTCTGGCCGTTGCGTTGCCAGAACCAGGTGAAATACAGCCCCATCACCAGGAAGCTCCACAACTGGATCCCCAGCGGCCCGTCCAGGCCGAGCTTCTGCAGCAGCGGCCGCGCCAGCAGATAGGCGGCGGTCGATGCGCTCAGCACGCCGAACAGCAGCACGCCTTCATAGAGCATGCAGGCGATGCGGCGGCGTAGGGGCGGGGCGGCGGGAAGGGCGGCTGCGGCGGGCTTGGGATCGAAGGTGGCAGCGGGCATGGAAGGCGAAGAAGGCAGGGCAGGCGGGGCCGGCTCTTGCATCGCTGGCCGGCATGAAGCGGCCATTATGCCAAATGGCTTGCGGATTACTGGCGCGTGGTCGCGTCCGAGGCCGCGGGCGCGGCGGCTTCCGTGGTGGCTTCAGCAGCGGTGGTGGCCGGTGCGGCGGGTGCAGGCGTGGCCGGCGCGGCAGCCGGCGCAGGCACTGGCACCGACGCCGCGGCTGCCGTGGTGGCAGGCTGCGCCCGGGCTTCGCTGGCCGGCCTGCCGGCGCGGGCCGCCGAGGTGCCGGCAGCCTTCGGTTCGCGGCGCAGCTGGCGGCTGGTGTCGCTGGGCAGGCGCTTGCCGCTGGGCAGCGCGCTGACGGCGCCGGGGCGGCGCGGGACACGGTCGGCGGCGGCGAGCTTCTTCTTCTGCTCTTCAGGCAGCTGCTGGTACTTGTCCCAGGCCTCGGCCTTTTTCTCGGCCGGCAGCGAGCGCGTGATCTGGTAGTTCTCGCGCGCCAGCCGGCGTTGCTGCGGCGTCATCTTGACCCATTCCGCCATCCGCGCCTGCAACCGGGCCTGCTCGGCCGGGGAGAACTTCGGATAGCGCTCGGCGATGCGCAGCCACTTGTGCCGGTTCAGTTCGGGCAGGTTGTCCCACAGCGGCTGCAACGGTGCCAGGATGCGCTGGTTGACCGGGCTCAGGTCGGCCCAGGCCGGCCGGGCATTGGCAGCCTGCGCGGCAGAGGGGGAGGTGACCGCTGAGGCGCCCTGTGCATGCGCCGCGGGCGGCACCAGGCCCCAGCAAGCGGCAGCCCCGGCGCCGGCGAGCAGCGCGGCCAGCCGGCGGCGCAGGGCGCCGGGGCGGAACGTTGCGCGCGCCATGCTATTGCCCGCGCTTCAGGAAGACGTGGAAGCCCTCGTCGGCGTAGGCCGTGGGCGGCAGGTCGTCGAGCAGCATGGCGGCGTCGATATCGGCCAGTTCCTCGATGCGTTTCTGTTCCTGCCAGCGATAGATGCCAATCAGGCCGGCGGCCAGCGCCACCAGCGTCCAGACCAGGCCGAGGCGGCGCAGCCAGGCGCCGGCGCGGTGCAACGGCGAGCCGTCGTCGTCAAACAGGGAGCCGTGCGCACCTGGCATGGCCAGTTGCGGCACCAGCACGGGCGCTGCGGCCTTCTTGCGGGCGACCGCGATCCGGCGCGCCGCGGCGAGCCGCTCGGAAATGTCGGCCGGCAAGGCCTCGGTGCCGGCATCAAGTGCCGCCCGAACCTCATGGGCAAACCGGCGTTCGCTGATTTCTTTGTCGTTTCTGCTCATAGTCGGACCCCCCGTGCACGCAGTGCCTGCGCAAGTGTGTGCGTGGCACGGGAACAGTGCGTCTTGACGCTGCCTTCGGAACAGCCCATCACCGCGGCAGTTTCGGCAACGTCCATGTCCTCCCAGTAACGCATCAGGAATGCCTGGCGTTGACGCGCCGGCAGGCGCTGGATCTCCTGCTCGATGATGTGCATGGTCTGGGCGCGCTCGACCTTGTCGGCGCTGCTTTCGGCCGATTCGGAGCCCGCCTGTGCCTCAAGCGTCTCCAGCAGGTCGTTGTCGTCGCCGCCGTCGCGGTCGTCGCGCAGGCTGGAAAACAGCGAGACCCAGGTGTTGCGCACCTTCTGGCGGCGGAAATAGTCGTGGATGGTGTTCTGCAGGATGCGCTGGAACAACGGCGCCAGCTCGGCGGCGCCCTTGTCGCCATACTTCTCGGCCAGCTTGATCATCGCGTCCTGGACGATATCCAGCGCGGCCTCGTCGTCGCGGACCGAGAACACGGCCTGCTTGAAGGCGCGGCGCTCGACGCTGGCAAGAAAATCGGACAGTTCCTGGTCGGTGGCCATTCAGGCGGTTGCGGCTTGTTGCTGCGGGTCAAAATGCCCGGCTTTGGTGAATGTGCTGCGTACGGCCCGTGGCACATTCAGGGTGGTGCGATGCTAGCAAAAAAACGCCGCTCTGTACCACCTTGTATGGCCACAAGTACATTGCGGCGCGGAAAAATCATGCCGGTTGTCCGGGAACTCCCCGATGCCCGGGGTGTAAACAACCGTAGACCGCGCTGGTGCATTGCAGTATCATCACCGGTTCACACGACATCAGTGGTTGTCTCATCCGGCCGCTTATGAGGCGGTCTTCCATGCAGACGCGCACCGCTTGAACCCGAGCCACAAGCCCGGCAGAGAGCATCCAAACAATTTTTTGCCGAAAATTGCAAAGGACTGAAATGAACATGCCCAGCGCGGAATTCTCCCACGCAGACAGCAATTCATCTGCCGCACCCGAAATGATCGGGGCGGAAATTCTCGTTCACGCACTTGCCGAAGAAGGCGTCGAGTACGTCTGGGGCTACCCCGGCGGCGCAGTGCTGTACATCTACGACGAGCTCCACAAGCAAACCAAGTTCGAGCACATCCTGGTGCGCCACGAGCAGGCCGCGGTCCATGCCGCAGACGGCTATGCACGGGCAACCGGCAAGGTGGGCGTAGCGCTGGTGACCTCCGGTCCCGGCGTGACCAATGCCGTCACCGGCATCGCCACCGCCTACCTCGACTCGATTCCGATGGTGGTGATCACCGGCAACGTGCCGACCCACGCCATTGGCCAGGACGCCTTCCAGGAGTGCGACACTGTCGGCATCACCCGCCCGATCGTCAAGCACAACTTCCTGGTGAAGGACGTGCGCGACCTCGCCGCGACCATCAAGAAGGCGTTCTTCATTGCCTCGACCGGCCGTCCGGGCCCGGTGGTGGTGGACATCCCCAAGGATGTCTCGCGCAATGCCTGCAAGTACGAGTACCCCAAGTCGATCGACATGCGCTCGTACAACCCGGTGAACAAGGGCCATTCGGGCCAGATCCGCAAGGCCGTGGCGCTGCTGCAGGGCGCCGAGCGTCCGTTCATTTACAGCGGCGGCGGCGTGGTGCTGGCCAATGCCAGCGATGAGCTGCGCCAGCTGGCGGCGCTGACCGGCCACCCGGTGACCAACACGCTGATGGGCCTGGGCGCGTTCCCCGGCACCAGCAAGCAGTTCGTCGGCATGCTCGGCATGCACGGCACGTATGAAGCCAATATGGCCATGCAGAACTGCGACGTGCTGATCGCCATCGGTGCCCGCTTCGACGACCGCGTGATCGGCAACCCGTCGCACTTCACCTCGCAGGCGCGCAAGATCATCCATATCGACATCGATCCGTCGTCGATTTCCAAGCGCGTCAAGGTCGACATCCCCATCGTCGGCAACGTCAAGGACGTGCTGCAGGAACTGATCGCGCAGATCAAGGCCAGCGACATCAAGCCCAGGCGCGAGGCGCTCGCCAAATGGTGGGAGCAGATCGAGCAATGGCGCTCGGTGGACTGCCTGAAGTACGACCGCAGCTCCGAGATCATCAAGCCGCAGTACGTGGTGGAAAAGATCTGGGAACTGACCCACGGCGATGCCTTCATCTGCTCCGATGTCGGCCAGCACCAGATGTGGGCCGCGCAGTTCTACAAGTTCGACGAGCCGCGCCGCTGGATCAACTCCGGCGGCCTGGGCACGATGGGCGTGGGCCTGCCGTACGCCATGGGCATCAAGAAGGCGTTCCCGGAAAAGGAAGTCGTCACCATCACCGGTGAAGGCTCGATCCAGATGTGCATCCAGGAACTGTCGACCTGCCTGCAGTACGACACCCCGGTGAAGATCTGCTCGCTGAACAATGGCTACCTGGGCATGGTGCGCCAGTGGCAGGAGATCGAGTACGACAACCGCTACTCGCACTCCTACATGGACGCGCTGCCCGATTTCGTCAAGCTGGCCGAGGCCTACGGGCACGTCGGCATGCGCGTCGAAAAGACGGCCGACGTCGAGCCGGCGCTGCGCGAGGCGTTCCGCCTGAAGGACCGTACCGTGTTCCTGGACTTCCAGACCGATCCCACCGAAAACGTCTGGCCGATGGTCCAGGCGGGCAAGGGCATTTCCGAAATGCTGCTCGGCGCGGAGGACCTGTAATGCGACACATCATTTCGGTCCTGCTGGAAAACGAGCCGGGCGCGCTGTCGCGCGTGGTGGGCCTGTTCTCGGCCCGCGGCTATAACATCGAGACGCTGACCGTGGCACCCACCGAGGATGCCTCGCTGTCGCGCATGACCATCGTCACCTCCGGCTCGGATGACGTGATCGAACAGATCACCAAGCACCTGAACCGCCTGGTGGAGGTGGTCAAGGTGGTCGACCTGACCGAAGGCGCGCACATCGAACGCGAGCTGATGCTCGTCAAGGTGCGCGCGGTGGGCAAGGAGCGCGAGGAAATGAAGCGCACCGCCGACATCTTCCGCGGCCGCATCATCGATGTCACCGAGAAGACCTACACCATCGAGCTGACCGGCAACGGCGTCAAGCTCGATGCGTTCCTGGACGCGATCGACCGCACCGCCATCCTGGAGACCGTCCGTACCGGCGGCTCGGGCATCGGCCGCGGCGAGCGCATCCTGAAGGTCTGACCGGGCCCCGGCTCACCCAAACGGCTTCACGCAGTATCCCCGGGGCGGCGCGATCCGGGCGCACACGATGCGCACGAGGATGCCGCCCCCCTCATACAAAAGACAGAGATTGAAGGAATCATCATGAAAGTGTTTTACGACAAGGACGCCGACCTCTCCCTGATCAAGGGCAAGAACGTCACCATCATCGGCTATGGCTCGCAGGGCCATGCCCACGCGCTGAACCTGAAGGATTCGGGCGTCAATGTGACGGTCGGCCTGCGCAAGAGTGGCGCGTCGTGGAACAAGGCCGCCAACGCCGGCCTGCAAGTCAAGGAAGTGGCCGAGGCCGTCAAGGGTGCCGACGTGGTCATGATCCTGCTGCCGGACGAGCAGATCGCCGACGTGTACAAGAACGAAGTGCACGACAACATCAAGGAGGGCGCTGCGCTGGCCTTCGCCCACGGCTTCAACGTGCACTACGGTGCCGTGATCCCGCGCGCCGACCTGGACGTGATCATGATCGCGCCCAAGGCCCCGGGCCACACCGTGCGCGCCACGTACACCCAGGGTGGCGGCGTGCCGCACCTGATCGCCGTGCACCAGAACAAGTCCGGCGCCGCCCGTGACATCGCGCTGTCGTACGCCACCGCCAACGGCGGCGGCCGTGCCGGCATCATCGAGACCAACTTCCGTGAAGAAACCGAAACCGACCTGTTCGGCGAGCAGGCCGTGCTGTGCGGCGGTACCGTCGAGCTGATCAAGGCTGGCTTCGAAACCCTGGTGGAAGCCGGCTACGCGCCGGAAATGGCCTACTTCGAGTGCCTGCACGAACTGAAGCTGATCGTCGACCTGATCTACGAAGGCGGCATCGCCAACATGAACTACTCGATCTCCAACAACGCGGAATATGGTGAGTACGTCACCGGCCCGCGCGTGGTGACCGAAGAGACCAAGAAGGCGATGAAGCAGTGCCTGACCGACATCCAGACCGGCGAGTACGCCAAGAGCTTCCTGCTGGAGAACAAGGCCGGCGCCCCGACCCTGATCTCGCGCCGCCGCCTGAACGCCGAGCACCAGATCGAGGTGGTTGGCGAGAAGCTGCGCGCGATGATGCCGTGGATCGCCAAGAACAAGATGGTCGACCAGTCGAAGAACTAAGCTGCATCGCTGTCTGATGGCCCGCGCCGCACGGCGGCGGGCCGCGGCCGTTCAGCGTCCCGTGCCAGGCCCTTCTGTCATCAGGAGGGAGTCGCGGGGCCTGAACGGCTTTTTGTTATGCTTGTCAGACTTTGGGCAAGGCGTGCATTATCCTGCTCCGCGACCATGGAGCGCCGGCGGTGGCTGCTATCGCCGCTTTCCGTCCCGCCATGCCATGGTCTTGTATCCACCGACACCTGTACTGCATGAACTATCCTCATCCGCTGATCGCCCGTGAAGGCTGGCCGTTCCTGGCCGGCGCCTTTGTCATCTCGCTGCTGGTGCACGCCAGCGCGGGTTTCTGGTGGGCGTTGCCGCTGTGGATCATCACGGTATTCGTGCTGCAGTTCTTCCGCGATCCGCCGCGCCCGATCCCGTCTCAGCCCAACGCCGTGCTGGCCCCGGCCGACGGCCGCATCGTCGTGGTCGAAAAGGCGCAGGATCCGTACGCCGGGCGCGAGGCGCTGAAGATCAGCGTCTTCATGAACGTCTTCAACGTGCACTCGAACCGTGTCTCGGTCGACGGCGCGGTCGAGAAGGTCGAATACTTCGCCGGCAAGTTCGTCAATGCCGACCTGGACAAGGCATCGGTCGAGAACGAGCGCAACGCCGTGCTGATCCGGCGCGCCTCCGACGGCCAGCTGGTGACGCTGGTGCAGGTGGCCGGCCTCGTGGCGCGCCGCATCCTGTGCTACACCAAGGTGGGCGACAACCTGTCGCGCGGCCAGCGCTATGGCTTCATCCGCTTCGGCTCGCGCGTGGACGTCTACCTGCCGCTCGATGCGCGCCCGCGCGTGACCATCGGCGAGAAGGTATCGGCCTCATCGACCATCCTCGCCGAACTCGACGTGAAGTGAGCGGCGGCCTGACCGGAGGACTGTGATGGTTGCCTTCCATCGACGTAACAAGCGCAGCAGCAACGGCAACGTGACCCACCTGCGGCCGTTCCGCCATAACCAGCTGCGCGGCGCCGACGACGACTTCGACGACGATGCCGCCGACGACCACGATGTCGTCTACCAGCGACCGCGCCGGCGCGGCATCTACCTGCTGCCCAACGCGTTCACCACCGCGGCGCTGTTCGCGGGCTTCTTCGCCATCGTCCAGGCCATGAACATGCGCTTCGACGCCGCGGCCATCGCCATCTTCGCGGCGATGGTGCTGGATGGCATGGACGGGCGCGTGGCGCGCATCACCAATACGCAGAGTGCGTTTGGCGAGCAGTATGACTCGCTGTCGGACATGACCTCGTTTGGCGTCGCGCCGGCGCTGGTGATGTACGAATGGATCCTGCATGACCTCGGCAAGTGGGGCTGGATCGCAGCCTTCGTCTACTGCACCTGCGCGGCGCTGCGCCTGGCGCGCTTTAACGCCAACATCGGCGTTATCGACAAACGTTTCTTTCAAGGCCTGCCCAGCCCCGCGGCCGCCGCGCTGGTGGCCGGCTTTGTCTGGCTGGTGATCGACAACAAGCTGCCGGTCAAGGAGCTGTGGATGCCGTGGGTCGCTTTTGGCATTACGCTGTACGCCGGGCTGTCGATGGTGTCCAACGCGCCGTTCTACAGCGGCAAGGCGCTTGACGTGCGCTACCGCGTGCCGTTCGGCATGATGGTGCTGGTCCTGGTGCTGTTCGTGGTGGTCTCCACCGATCCGCCGGTGGCGCTGTTCGGGCTGTTCGTGGCCTATGCGATCTCGGGCTATGTGCTGTGGGCCTGGCGGGCCATGCACGGCAAGCCGGCCATCGAGAAGAAGCCACGCGAGAACGGCGGCAAGGCCTAAGTGTTGTAAGCAGAAGGGCGCTCAGGCGCCCTTCTTGCTTTGCAGAATTCACCATTGCTTTCATGCCACGGCCATCAGGGCGTGGCACTCTGCAGTGTTTTCCACTCACCGTCAGGAGGATGTCATGGGCATGTTCGACTTCATCAAGGAAGCGGGAGAAAAGCTGTTCGGCACCGGCGAGGCCAAGGCCGCGCAGGAGGCCGCCGCGGCCGACGCGTCGGCGGAGAATGTCGATGCCGCCAATCGCGCCGCGGGCGATGCGATCGAGAGCTACATCAAGAAGATGGGGCTGGACGCCACCGGGCTGATGGTGCAGGTCGACGGTTCGCAGGGGCTGGTGACCGTGTTCGGCGTCGCGCCCGACCAGGCCACGCGCGAGAAGATCATCCTGTGCGCCGGCAATGTCGAGGGCGTGGACAAGGTCGAGGACAAGATGTCGGTCAATGTCGAGTCCGAGGAGTCGACGTGGCATACCGTGGTCAAGGGCGACACGCTGTGGGCGATCTCCCAGGCCGCCTATGGCAACGGCGCCGAGTACAACAAGATCTTCGAGGCCAACACGCCGATGCTGAGTAACCCGGACAAGATCTACCCGGGCCAGAAGCTGCGCATCCCGCCCAAGGGCTGATCCGTGCCGCTGGCGCATCCGGGCAAAATGGGCTAAACCCTGTATTGCACGGGCGCGCCAACTCGGCTATAGTCGCTGACATGATTTCGCGCCAAGTCCTAATCGCCCGCATCACCCTAGGTGGCCTACTAGGCCATCAGGTCGGGACGCGCGCGCGCTAAGGACAGACTCACTCCCTTAGCGCGAAATCCGCAAGGAATTTTCCAACGCCCCGGCCTGCTGCACGCACGCCGGGGCGTTTTGCATTCCACAGCCGTGGAGCGCGGAACAGGCGGTAAAGCCCCGGACGCAGCGTGCCGGGGACAGCACACGATAAGCAATCAGGAGCTCCACAAAATGTCTGACAAACTCATCATTTTCGACACCACCTTGCGTGACGGCGAGCAGTCGCCCGGCGCCTCGATGACCCGCGAGGAAAAGATCCGCATCGCACGCCAGCTGGAACGCCTGAGAGTCGATGTGATCGAGGCCGGTTTCGCGGCGAGCTCCAACGGCGACTTCGAGGCAATCCGCTCGATCGCGCAGGTGGTCAAGGACTCGACCATCTGCTCGCTGGCCCGTGCCAACGACAAGGACATCGCCCGCGCCGCCGAGGCGCTCAAGCCGGCCAACTCGTTCCGCATCCACACCTTCATCGCCACCTCCGCGCTGCACATGGAGAAGAAGCTGCGCATGACGCCGGACGAGGTGTATAACCAGGCCCGCCTGGCGGTGCGCTTTGCGCGCCAGTTCACCGATGACATCGAGTTCTCGCCGGAAGACGGCAGCCGCTCGGACATGGACTTCCTGTGCCGCGTGCTGGAAGGCGTGATCGCGGAAGGCGCGACCACCATCAACCTGCCGGATACCGTGGGCTATGCCGTGCCCGAGGGCTACGCCGACCTGATCCGTTCGGTGCGCGAGCGCATCCCCAACTCGGACAAGGCGATCTGGTCGGTGCACTGCCATAACGACCTGGGCATGGCCGTGGCCAATTCGCTCGCCGCCGTCAAGATGGCCGGCGCGCGCCAGATCGAATGCACCATCAACGGCCTCGGCGAGCGTGCCGGCAACACCAGCCTGGAAGAGGTGGTGATGGCGGTGAAGACGCGCCGCGACTACTTCGACCTGGACCTCGGCATCGACACCACGCAGATCGTGCCGGCCTCCAAGCTGGTGTCGCAGATCACCGGTTTCGCGGTGCAGCCGAACAAGGCCGTGGTGGGCGCCAACGCCTTCGCGCATGCTTCGGGCATCCACCAGGATGGCGTGCTCAAGGCGCGCGACACCTACGAGATCATGCGCGCGGAAGATGTGGGCTGGAGCGCCAACAAGATCGTGCTGGGCAAGCTGTCGGGCCGCAATGCCTTCAAGCAGCGCCTGCAGGAACTGGGCATCGAGCTCGAGAGCGAGACTGAAGTCAACGCCGCCTTCACCCGCTTCAAGGAACTGGCCGACCAGAAGGCCGAGATCTTCGACGAGGACATCGTCGCCATCGTCTCGAACGAAGCCCAGCACGACGCCAACGAGCACTTCCGCTTCATCTCGCTGTCGCAGCGCTCCGAGACCGGTGAGCGCCCGCACGCTCGCGTGGTGTTCAGCATGGACGGCCAGGAGCAGAGCGGCGAGGGCGAGGGCAACGGCCCGGTCGACGCCACCCTGCATGCGATCGAGTCGCGCGTGGCGAGCGGCGCCGAGATGGTGCTCTACTCGGTGAACGCCATTACCGGCGGTACCGAGGCCCAGGGCGAAGTGACCGTGCGCCTGTCCAAGGCCGGGCGCATCGTCAACGGCGTGGGCACCGACCCGGATATCGTCGCCGCTTCGGCCAAGGCCTACCTGGCCGCGCTGAACAAGCTGCACGACAAGGCGGTGCAGAAGATCAACCCGCAGATCTGACCAAGGCGTCTGCGTCAGACGGCGGAAGGCCTATCCGGCCTGAGCGTACGGACCAAGCCCGCCATTCCCGACCCGGGGATGGCGGGCTTTTTCATGTGCTCAGCGGCGGCGCTCGGCGGGATCGTAAAGCGGGTCGGGCGTGATCTGGGTCTGGCGCAGGATGCCGGCGTCGTCGAAATAGAAGTTGAACAGCGACGGCCACATGTCTTCATGGCGGAAGCGGTAGGACCAGACCTCGCGCCGCATCAGGGGGTAGTAGTCGACCGGCAGGCGCGTCGCGCCGAAATGCTCGGCCACGTCCCGCTTGGTCCAGGTATTGACCTGCGCCTTGTAGAGTTCGGGCGTCGACAACATGTTGCGGAAGGCGGTCAGGTTGCCGCCGCGGTCGAAGTCGGCGCCATAGGCATACTGGCCCAGCGGCTGCCTGGAGTAGATCCAGCGCGAGGTCCCGTCGCTCAGCGGGAACACATCGGTGGGCGGGCCGAAGGCGGCCTGTACCGCGGCTTGCGGCTGGCCCACCAGCCTGGTGCCTTCCTGTACCGGCATCAGCGTGGTGCAGCCGGACAACATGGCGACACCCAGCGCCAATGCGAGCCGGCGAGCGCCGTTGGTGATGACAGGAATCATGGCGAACCTCGATCGATGCGTGGACGGGAATGCGGCAAGTGTAGTGCGGTCCCCGCCGTTTGTGCGTCGGGCGCTGCTTTTTGGGGGATATTCCTGCAACATGGCCGTTGCCCCGGCGAACGGCATGCCGCTGGCCGCGCGCCATGGCATTTGCCGCCGGGCGGGGGCTGCCGTACCATCCAGCGCTTTCCGGGAGAGATGAATGAAGGTTGCGGCACGGTGGCGTGGATGGCTGGGCGGGTTGTTGCTGGTGGCAGCGGCGGGCGCGTCGGCGCAGGAGCCGATCCGGCTGGGCATGATCGACGGCCTGTCCGGCCCGTTCGCCAACGCCGGCGAGGCGGTGGTGCGCAACCTGCGCCTGGCGATCGACCGCATCAATGCGCGCGGCGGTGTCAAGACCGCCGAGGGCGCGCGGCCGCTGGAGCTGGTCACCTTCGACAGCAAGGGCAATGTCGATGAAAGCCTGATCCAGCTGCGCGCGCTGACCGACAAGCGCATCCCCTTTGTCCTGCAGGGCAACAGTTCGGCCGTGGCCAGCGCGCTGGTGTCGGCCATCAACCGCCACAATGCGCGCCAGCCCGACGCGCGCGTGCTGTTCCTGAACTACTCGGCGGTCGATCCCAGCCTGACCAACGAGAACTGCAGCTTCTGGCACTTCCGCTTTGACGCCAGCGCCGACATGCGCATGCAGGCACTGACCGAGGTGATCCGCCAGGACCAGACCGTGCGGCGCGTCTACCTGATCGACCAGGACTACAGCTTCGGCCACCAGGTATCGCGCTCGGCGCGCGAGATGCTGGCGGCGCGCCGCCCGGATATCCATATCGTGGGCGACGAGTTCCACCCGATCGGCAAGATCAAGGACTTCGCGCCCTATATCGCCAAGATCAAGGCGAGCGGGGCGGACGCGGTCATCACCGGCAACTGGGGCAACGACCTGACGCTGATGGTCAAGGCCGCGCGCGAAGGCGGCCTGCAGGCCAGGTTCTATACCTTCTACGGCAACGGCCTGGGCGCGCCCGCGGCGATGGGCGATGCCGGCGTGGGCCGCGTGCTCGCGGTGGCGGAATGGCACCCCAACGTGGGCGGCGCGGCGTCGGACGCCTTCTACCGGCAGTTCCGCGCGCGCTATCCGGACCCGAAGGACGATTACGTGCACCTGCGCATGCAGATGATGGTGGAGATGCTGGCGCGCGCGATCGAGCAGGCCGGCTCCACCGATGCGGTCAAGGTGGCGCGCGCGCTGGAGAACATGCGCTACGTCAATGACTTCCACGAGGCCACCGTGCGCGCCGACGACCACCAGGTGCTGCAGCCGCTGTACGTGTCGGTGATGGAGCGCCAGGGCGGGGCGGTGCGCTTTGACAACGAGGGCTCGGGCTATGGCTTCCGTACCGTGCGCAAGCTCAAGGCCGCGCAGACCACGCTGCCGACCACGTGCCGGATGGAGCGCCCCTGAGCGCCGGGGCTGCCGGGTACTCCTGCCGCGGCTTTTCGGCTATAATCCGCGGCTGTCGTGATCGGGCCATCGGCCTGATGGCGGCAGTAGCCAGTCAATACATGGCACGACGCATGCGGCGCATCCCGCGCTGTAGCGTTCGCAAGTGAAAGGAAATCATCATGGCAGTCGCCGATATCAACAAGTCCGAAGTCGTCAAGCAGTTCGCGCGTGGCGCCAACGACACTGGCAGCCCCGAAGTGCAAGTGGCCCTGCTGACCACCCGCATCAACGAACTGACCCCGCACTTCAAGGCCAACATGAAGGATCACCACAGCCGCCGCGGCCTGCTGCGCATGGTGAGCCGCCGTCGCCGCCTGCTGGACTACCTCAAGTCCAACGATGCCGACCGTTACCGCGCCCTGATCGAAAAGCTGGGCCTGCGCAAGTAAGGTTGCGTCGGAGGTTGCGTCAGATGGCAGCGCGATTCCAGGGTTTGCACGGTTTCGCGTGAGGCCTCGATGCCTGCTTCAGCATTGCTGGGGCAGGCATTTTGCATTTCTGGCGGGGTGAATCCGCGTTGCCCAGGGATGCAAGGCAGTTGATGAAGTGATTTTCGCTTCACGTCGCCCGGCGAGCATTCTGATTCCCCGGGCGCCCGTTGCAGCAAGCTGCGCAACGGAGTAAGTTGTTCTTTTTTGTTTTGAATACCCGGATCGGGCAAGGAACCAGGGCTTTGTGTCATTCCAGCGCGGCATCGGCATGCCAGTGCCGCGCTGGAATGGCATAGCACTTCCCTGTGACTGCGACCGGCAACCCGGCAGTTTGCCTGCGGCTGAGAACGCAGGCGTCGCAGGCCGCGCGCGAGTGATTGCGTGATTGCGCGGCATGCACGCAAGTCAAGGAATGCAAATGTCCATGTTCAACAAGGTCGTCAAGGAATTCCAGTGGGGCCAGCACACGGTCCGCATGGAAACCGGCGAAATCGCCCGCCAGGCCGGCGGTGCGGTGCTGGTCGATGTGGAAGACACCGTGGTGCTCGCGACTGTGGTCGCCGCCAAGAGCCCGAAGCCGGGCCAGGACTTCTTCCCGCTGACCGTCGACTACATCGAGAAGACCTACGCAGCCGGCAAGATCCCCGGCGGCTTCTTCAAGCGTGAAGGCCGTCCGTCGGAAAACGAGACGCTGACCTCGCGCCTGATCGACCGTCCGCTGCGTCCGCTGTTCCCTGAGGGCTTTTACAACGACGTCCAGGTGGTGATCCACGTGGTGTCGCTGAACCCGGAAGTGCCCGCCGACATCCCCGCGCTGATCGGCGCGTCGGCCGCGCTGGCCGTGTCGGGCATCCCGTTCAACGGCCCGGTGGGCGCCGCGCGCGTGGGCTACAAGGACGGCCAGTACCTGCTGAACCCGACCCGCTCGCAGATCGCCACCTCGGACCTGGACCTGGTGGTCGCCGGTACCGAGCGCGCCGTGCTGATGGTGGAATCGGAAGCCAACCAGCTGTCCGAAGACGTCATGCTGGGCGCCGTGGTCTATGGCCACGAGCAGATGCAGATCGCGATCAACGCCATCCATGAGCTGGTGCGCGAAGGTGGCAAGCCTGAATGGGACTGGGCCCCGGCCGCCAAGAACGAGCCGCTGATCGCCAAGGTCACCGAAGTGGCACTGCCGCTGCTGCAGGAAGCCTACCAGCTGCGCCAGAAGTCGGCCCGCAGCCAGAAGCTGAAGGAAGTGTCGGCCAACGTGGCCGCCGCGCTGGAAACGGCCGGCGTGCAAGCTGACAAGGTGGAAGTCGGCAACATCATGTTCGACCTGGAAGCCAAGATCGTCCGTGGCCAGATCCTGGGCGGCGAGCCGCGCATCGACGGCCGCGACACCCGCACCGTGCGCCCGATCGAGATCCGTTCGTCGGTGCTGCCGCGCGCGCACGGCTCGGCGCTGTTCACCCGTGGTGAAACCCAGGCGCTGGTGGTGGCCACGCTGGGCACCAAGAGCGACGAGCAGATCATCGACGCGCTCGCCGGCGAATACCGCGACCGCTTCATGCTTCACTACAACATGCCTCCGTTCGCCACCGGCGAAACCGGTCGCGTGGGCAGCCCGAAGCGCCGCGAAATCGGCCACGGCCGCCTGGCCAAGCGCGCACTGATCCCGGTGCTGCCGAAGGACGATGAATTCGCCTACACCATCCGCCTGGTTTCGGAAATCACCGAGTCCAACGGCTCGTCGTCGATGGCTTCGGTCTGCGGCGGCTGCCTGGCGCTGATGGACGCCGGCGTTCCGGTCAAGGCGCACGTGGCCGGCGTGGCCATGGGCCTGATCCTGGAAGGCAACAAGTTCGCCGTGCTGACCGACATCCTGGGCGACGAAGACCACCTGGGCGACATGGACTTCAAGGTGGCGGGTACCGACAACGGCATCACCGCGCTGCAGATGGACATCAAGGTCCAGGGCATCACCAAGGAGATCATGCAGGTTGCACTGGCGCAGGCCAGGGAAGGCCGCCTGCACATCCTGCACAAGATGCAGGATGCGATGGGCCACGCCCGCACCGAGCTGTCGGCGCACGCGCCGCGCATGATCACCATGAAGATCCATCCGGACAAGATCCGCGAAGTGATCGGCAAGGGCGGTTCGACCATCCAGGCGCTGACCAAGGAAACCGGCACCACCATCGACATCCAGGAAGACGGCACGATCACGATCGCGTCGACCTCGACCGACGGCATGGCCGAAGCCAAGCGCCGCATCGAGGGCATCACCGCGGAAGCCGAAGTGGGCAAGATCTACGCCGGTACCGTGCTGAAGCTGCTGGACTTCGGCGCCATCGTCAACATCCTGCCGGGCAAGGATGGCCTGCTGCACATCTCGGAAATCGTCAACGAGCGTGTGAAGGACATCAAGGACTGGCTGAAGGAAGGCCAGCATGTCCGCGTCAAGCTGATCCAGGCTGACGAGAAGGGCCGCCTGCGCCTGTCGCTGAAGGCCGCGCTGGCCGAAGAGGGCGGCAGCATCAGCCCGATCAACGCCGGCGAAGCCGCTGCCCCGTCAGCCCCGGCCGAAGGCTCGGAACAGCAGTAAAGTCAGCGGGGCAGGATTGCCCGCGGGCGCCGCCGCAAGGTGGTGCCGCCGGAAAAACGGCTGGACGATGTCCAGCCGTTTTTTTGTTTACACTGCCGGCAACCCTATCGAGCCACGGCTCACACCGACCCTGGCGCGACCCATCGTCGAGCCGCGCCAAGACAAGTACAAGGAGCAGAGCAGCATGCAAGCCATCGAGATCCGCGAATACGGTGCCCCCGAAGTCCTCCAGCTGGCCGAGCGTCCCGACCCGGTGCCGGGCGCGGGCGAGGTCCTGATCCGCGTGGCTGCCGCCGGCGTCAATCGTCCCGACGTGTTCCAGCGCACCGGCAACTATCCGGTGCCGCCGGGCGCTTCGGACCTGCCCGGGCTGGAAGTGGCGGGCGTGGTGGTGGGCGGCGACCTGTCGCATGCCGACAACCGCTTCGGCCTGAAGGTGGGCGACCGTGTCTGCGCGCTGGTGCAGGGTGGCGGCTACGCGCAGCTGTGCACGGCGCCGCTGGCGCAGGTCCTGCCGGCGCCGCAGGGCCTGAGCGATATCGAGGCCGCGGCGCTGCCGGAGACCTTCTTCACGGTCTGGAGCAATGTGTTCGACCGCGGCTACCTGGGCCAGGGCCCGCGCGGCAAGGATGAAACCCTGCTGATCCAGGGCGGCTCCAGCGGCATCGGCACGACCGCAATCCAGGTCGCCAAGGCGCTGGGCTACAAGGTCTTCGTCACCGCCGGCACCGACGAGAAGTGCAAGGCCTGCGAAGACCTGGGTGCCGATCGCGCGATCAACTACAAGACCCAGGACTTCGTTGCCGAGGTGGCCGCGCTGACCGGCGGCAAGGGTGTTGACGTGATTCTCGACATGGTTGCCGGCCCGTACCTGGCGCGCGAGCTCAAGTGCATCGCCGACGACGGCCGCATCGTCATCATCGCGCTGCTGGGCGGTGCCAAGGCCGAAATCCCGCTGGGCGATATCCTGCGCCGGCGCATCACCGTGACCGGTTCCACGCTGCGTCCGCGCCCGGCATCGTTCAAGGGCAAGATTGCCGCGGCGCTGCATGAGCAGGTGTGGCCGCTGCTGGCCGCGGGCAAGATCAAGCCGGTGATCCACCAGGTGTTCCCGGCTGCGCAGGCAGCCGACGCGCATCGCCTGATGGAGTCGAGCGAGCATATCGGCAAGATCGTGCTGACCTGGTAAGGCGCAGCGCCCGTTGCATGTGGCCAATGCTGCCGCCCCCGTCATCGGGCGGCGGTAGCGCCGTGCCCCTGCCACACGCTACAATACCGGGTTTGATTTGGGAGGGGCACTTCGTGAGACAAAAGCTCGTCATCGGCAATTGGAAGATGCATGGCAGCCTGGCTGCGAACGCGGCGCTGCTGGACGGAATCAAGGCTGGCGGGGCCAGGGCGACGCTGGCGGTCTGCGCGCCGTTCCCCTATCTTGCACAATGTCAGGCGTTGCTGAATGGCTCGCAAGTGGCCTGGGGCGCACAGGATGTGTCGGCCGAGGCGCGCGGCGCCTTTACCGGCGAAGTGGCGGCATCGATGCTGGGTGAGTTTGGCTGCACTTATGTGCTGGTCGGTCACTCGGAGCGCCGCACTTACCACGGCGAAACCGACCAGACCGTCGCGGCCAAGGCGCTGCGCGCGCTGGAATTCGGCATCGTCCCGGTGGTCTGCGTGGGCGAAACGCTGGCCCAGCGCGAGGCGGGCGAGACCGAGGCCGTGGTCGGCAGGCAACTGCAGGCCGTGCTGGAGGCGCTGACCGTGGAGCAGTTGAGCCGCGTGGTGCTGGCCTATGAGCCGGTCTGGGCGATCGGCACCGGCAGGACCGCCACCAGCGAGCAGGCTCAGGCGGTGCACGCTTTCCTGCGCGGCCAGGTTGCCGCGCGCGACGCGGGCGTGGCCGGGCGCATGGCCATCCTGTACGGCGGCAGCGTCAAGCCGGACAATGCGGCCGAACTGTTTTCCATGACCGATATCGACGGGGGCCTGATTGGCGGCGCCTCGCTGAAACCGGAAGATTTTCTCGCGATCGGCAACGCCTGAATGCCGGCCGTTCCGATCGACCGATCAGGCAAGTAACCAGCCAGTAAGGCTAATTTAAATCAAATGGCAATCTTCAAGACATTGTTGGTGGTGCTGCAGGTGTTGTCGGCGCTGGGCGTGATTGGCCTGGTGCTGATCCAGCATGGCAAGGGCGCCGATGTGGGCGCGGCATTCGGTTCGGGCGCCTCGGGCAGCCTGTTCGGTGCCACCGGCTCGGCGAACTTCCTGTCGCGCACCACCGCCGTGCTGGCCACGCTGTTCTTCGTCTGTACGCTGGCGCTGACGCTGCTGGGCAATTACAAGCCCGCTGCGTCGCTGGGCGTGATGGGCGCGGCGCCGGCATCCGCGCCCGCCGTCGCAGGCGCATCGGCTCCCGCCGCAGCGCCGGCTGCCGCTGCGGCCGCTTCGGCGCCGGCAGCCCCCGCTGTACCGAAATAATCCGATTGCCTTGCGGCGGATTCCTGAGTTTTTTTGCAGTTGTGCGTTGAACAAAGCAAGAAATCTGGGTTAGAATGCAAGGCTTGAAACGATTCCCCAGCGATGGGTTCCGAGCAAAGACGAAAGCTTTTGCAAAGGACCTGAAGGGCCTGAAAACCCGGCGCCAGGCAATATTGTTTCTCCCCCAGCCGACGTGGTGAAATTGGTAGACACGCTATCTTGAGGGGGTAGTGGCGAAAGCTGTGCGAGTTCGAGTCTCGCCGTCGGCACCAAACAACTTGATCGGAGTCCCTGGCCGGGCAATGCACCCGAGCGTGGGACTCCGGCAGTCCGCAAGGCGGCGCGCCATGAGGTCTATGGCTTAGCGCCTGGGGTGGGCAACAGGACGCCGCTTCAGCTGGTGCTGTTGACAACATTCCAGATAAGGCTGGCCGTACCTTGAATCTCGAAGCCTACTTCCCCGTTCTCATCTTCATCATCTTCGGTGTCGTGCTTGGCGTGGCACTGATGTCGATCGGTCGGATCCTCGGTCCGAACAAGCCCGATCCCGCGAAGCTGTCGCCGTACGAGTGCGGCTTCGAAGCGTTCGAGGACGCGCGCATGAAGTTCGATGTGCGCTACTACCTCATCGCCATCCTGTTTATCCTGTTCGATCTCGAAACCGCCTTCCTGTTTCCGTGGGGTGTCGCCCTGCGGGAAATCGGCTGGCCGGGATTCATCGCCATGGGCGTGTTTCTGCTGGAATTCATCGTGGGCTTCGTCTACATCTGGAAAAAGGGCGCGCTCGATTGGGAGTGATGTGAAATGGCAATCGAAGGCGTTCTCAATGAAGGCTTCGTCACGACTACCGCTGACAAGCTGATCAACTGGACCCGCACCGGGTCGCTGTGGCCGATGACCTTCGGCCTGGCCTGCTGTGCTGTGGAAATGATGCATGCCGGCGCCGCGCGCTATGACCTGGACCGCTTCGGCGTGGTGTTTCGCCCGTCGCCGCGCCAGTCGGACGTGATGATCGTGGCCGGCACGCTGTGCAACAAGATGGCCCCCGCGCTGCGCAAGGTCTACGACCAGATGGCGGAACCGCGTTGGGTGATCTCGATGGGCTCGTGCGCCAACGGCGGCGGCTACTACCATTACTCGTACTCGGTGGTGCGTGGCTGCGACCGTATCGTGCCGGTGGATATCTACGTGCCGGGCTGCCCGCCGACGGCAGAGGCGCTGATCTACGGCGTGATCCAGCTGCAGAACAAGATCAAGCGTACCAACACCATCGCGCGCAAGGGCTGAAATGGCGAAGCTCGACATCCTGAAGGCCGCGCTCGAGAAAGCTCTCGGCAAGCGCGTGCAGAAACTGATCGAGGCGACCGGCGAACTGACGCTGATCGTCAAGGCCGACGACTACCTGGAAGCTGCCCGCACCCTGCGCGACGATCCGTCGCTGCGCTTCGAGCAGCTGATCGACCTGTGCGGCGTGGACTATTCCGAATACGGCGAAGGCAGCTGGGACGGCCCGCGCTTCGCCGCGGTCTCGCAGCTGCTGTCGATCACCCACAACTGGCGCCTGCGCGTGCGCGTGTTCGCCCCGGATGATGATTTCCCGGTGCTGCCGTCGGTGATCGACGTGTGGAACGGCGTCAACTGGTTCGAGCGCGAAGCCTTCGATTTCTACGGCATCGTGTTCGACGGCCATCCGGACCTGCGCCGCATCCTGACCGACTACGGTTTCGTCGGCCATCCGTTCCGCAAGGACTTCCCGGTTTCCGGCTTTGTCGAGATGCGCTACGACCCGGAACAGAAGCGGGTCATCTACCAGCCGGTGACGATCGATCCGCGCGAAATCACGCCCCGCGTGATCCGCGAGGAAAACTACGGCGGCTTGCAGCACGGATAACGCGCCATGGCAGATATCAAGAATTACACCCTGAACTTCGGCCCGCAGCACCCGGCCGCGCACGGCGTGCTGCGCCTGGTGCTGGAACTGGACGGCGAAGTCATCCAGCGCGCCGACCCGCATATCGGCCTGCTGCACCGTGCCACCGAGAAGCTGGCAGAAACCAGGACCTGGATCCAGAGCGTGCCGTACATGGATCGCCTCGACTATGTGTCGATGATGGTCAACGAGCACGCCTACGTGATGGCGATCGAGCGCCTGCTGGGCCTCGAGGTGCCGGTGCGCGCGCAGTACATCCGCGTGATGTTCGACGAGATCACCCGCCTGCTGAACCACCTGATGTGGATCGGCGCGCACGCGCTGGACGTGGGCGCCATGGCGGTGTTCCTGTACGCCTTCCGCGAGCGCGAGGACATGTTCGACATGTACGAGGCGGTGTCGGGCGCGCGCATGCACGCGGCCTACTACCGTCCGGGCGGCGTGTATCGCGACCTGCCTGACACGATGCCGCAATATCGTGCGTCCAAGGTACACAACGAGCGCGCCATCAAGGCCATGAACGAGGCGCGTTCGGGCTCGCTGCTGGACTTCATCGAGGACTTCACCAACCGGTTCCCGAAGTACGTCGACGAGTACGAGACGCTGCTGACCGACAACCGGATCTGGAAGCAGCGCCTGGTGGACATCGGCGTGGTCAGCCCGGAACGCGCGCTGCAGATGGGCTTTACCGGCCCGATGCTGCGCGGCTCGGGTATCGAGTGGGACCTGCGCAAGAAGCAGCCGTACGAGGTGTACGACAAGCTGGACTTCGACGTGCCGGTGGGCGTGGGCGGCGACTGCTACGCGCGCTACCTGGTGCGCGTGGAAGAGATGCGCCAGTCCAACCGCATCATCAAGCAGTGCGTGGAATGGCTGCGCCGCAATCCGGGCCCGGTGATCACCGATAACCACAAGGTGGCGCCGCCCTCGCGCGTGGACATGAAGTCCAACATGGAAGAACTGATCCACCACTTCAAGCTCTTCACCGAAGGCATCCATGTGCCCGAAGGCGAAGCGTACGCAGCGGTGGAACACCCGAAGGGCGAGTTCGGTATCTACGCGATCTCGGACGGCGCGAACAAGCCGTACCGCCTGAAGATCCGTGCGCCTGGCTTCCCGCACCTGGCCGCGCTCGATGAAATGGCCAAGGGACACATGATTGCTGACGCGGTAACGATCATCGGCACGCAAGACATCGTCTTCGGCGAGATCGACCGCTAATCACGGACCGCCGGCCCGGACGACGATCCGGGCGCTTTCCGCGGCGCTCCCCAGGGGGCGGGCGGAAGACCCGCGGCGGACCGGTAGGGCCTCAGGCCTGCCGGCGGAACGGGCAGCGACGGCTGCAAACCTGCGGAAGGGATCGCCCGGTGGCGCTGCCTTTCGCCGTTTTACTGCAATGACCATGCTATCAGCAGAAGCTCTCAAGGAAATCGATCGCGCGATCGCGAAGTATCCGGCCGACCAGAAGCAGTCGGCCGTGATGGCGGCGCTTGCCGTGGCGCAGGGCGAGGTGGGCTGGGTTTCCCCCGAAGTCATGCAGTTCGTCGCCAGCTATCTCGAGATGCCGCCCGTGTGGGTGGAAGAGGTGGCGACCTTCTACAACATGTATGACACCAAGCCGGTGGGCAAGTACAAGCTCACCGTCTGCACCAACCTGCCGTGCGCCCTGTCGGGCGGGGAGCGGGCTGGCGACTACCTGAAGCGCAAGCTCGGGATCGACTACAACGAAACCACCGCGGATGGCTGCTTCACGCTGAAGGAAGGCGAGTGCATGGGCGCTTGCGGCGATGCGCCGGTGATGATCGTCAACAACACCCGCATGTGCAGCTGGATGAGCGACGACAAGCTCGACGCCCTGGTCGACGAGCTCAAGGCCGAGGCTGCCAAGGGGGGCAAGTAACATGACCTGTCTGCACGACCGCCATATCCAGCCGCTGATCCTGGCCGGCCTGGACGGCAAGAACTGGCACCTGGAAGACTACGTCAAGCGTGGCGGCTACCAGCAACTCAAGCGCATCCTGACCGGGAAGATCCCGCCCGAGCAGGTGATCGCCGACGTCAAGGCCTCGGGCCTGCGCGGCCGGGGCGGTGCGGGCTTCCCGACCGGCCTGAAGTGGAGCTTCATGCCGCGTACGTTCCCGGGTCAGAAATACCTGGTCTGCAACACCGATGAAGGCGAGCCTGGCACGTTCAAGGACCGCGACATCATCCGCTACAACCCGCATGCGCTGATCGAGGGCATGGCCATCGGCGCGTACGCGATGGGCATCACCGTGGGCTACAACTATATCCACGGCGAGATCTGGAACGAATACAAGATCTTCGAGGAAGCCCTCGAAGAGGCGCGCGCCGCCGGCTTCCTGGGCGACAACATCCTGGGTTCGGGCTTCAGCTTCCAGCTGCACGCCCACCACGGCTACGGCGCCTACATCTGCGGCGAGGAAACCGCGCTGCTCGAATCGCTGGAAGGCAAGAAGGGCCAGCCGCGCTTCAAGCCGCCGTTCCCGGCCAGCTTCGGCCTGTATGGCAAGCCGACCACCATCAACAACACCGAGACCTTCGCCGCGGTGCCGTTCCTGCTGGCCGTCGGCCCCGAGAACTACCTGAAGATGGGCAAGCCGAACAACGGCGGCACCAAGATCTTCTCGATCTCGGGCGACGTCGAGCGTCCCGGCAACTACGAGATCCCGCTGGGCACGCCGTTCGCCAAGCTGCTGGAGCTCGCCGGCGGCATGCGCGGCGGCAAGCGCATCAAGGCGGTGATCCCGGGCGGCTCGTCCGCGCCGGTGGTGCCGGGCGACCTGATGATGGCGTCCGACATGGACTACGACTCGATCGCCAAGGCCGGCTCGATGCTGGGCTCGGGCGCGGTGATCGTGATGGACGAGACGCGCTGCATGGTCCGCTCGCTGCTGCGCCTGTCGTACTTCTATTTTGAGGAATCGTGCGGCCAGTGCACGCCGTGCCGCGAAGGCACCGGCTGGCTCTACCGCATGGTCAATCGCATCGAACACGGAGAGGGGCGCCAGGAAGACCTGGACCTGCTCAACAACGTCGCGGAAAACATCATGGGCCGCACCATCTGCGCGCTCGGCGATGCCGCGGCGATGCCGGTCCGCGGCATGCTCAAGCACTACTGGAAAGAGTTCGAATATCACGTCGAACACAAGCAGTGCATGGTTCCGGCCTACATCTAAGCGTGGCAGAACATGGTTGAACTAGAGATCGACGGCAAGAAGGTTGAGGTTGCTGAAGGCAGCCTGGTGATGGAAGCGGCCCGCAAGCTGGGCACCTACATCCCGCACTTCTGCTACCACCGTAAACTGTCCATCGCGGCCAACTGCCGCATGTGCCTGGTCGAGGTCGAGAAGGCGCCCAAGGCGCTGCCCGCCTGCGCCACGCCGGTGACCCCCGGCATGAAGGTCTTCACCAATTCGGAGAAGGCGGTCAAGGCACAGAAGTCCGTGATGGAATTCCTGCTGATCAACCACCCGCTCGACTGCCCGATCTGCGATCAGGGCGGCGAATGCCAGCTGCAGGACCTGGCCGTGGGCTATGGTGCTTCGGAGTCGCGCTACAAGGAAGAAAAGCGCGTGGTGTTCCACAAGAACGTGGGCCCGCTGATCTCCATGGAGGAGATGACCCGCTGCATCCACTGCACCCGCTGCGTGCGCTTTGGCCAGGAAGTGGCCGGCGTGATGGAGCTGGGCATGCTCAACCGCGGCGAGCACTCCGAGATCACCACCTTCGTCGGCAAGACCGTCGATTCGGAACTGTCGGGCAACATGATCGACCTGTGTCCGGTCGGCGCGCTGACCAGCAAGCCATTCCGCTACTCGGCCCGCACCTGGGAACTGGCCCGCCGCAAGTCGGTGTCGCCGCATGACGGCCTGGGCGCGAACCTGGTGGTGCAGACCAAAAACCAGCGCGTGATGCGCGTGCTGCCGCTGGAAAACGAAGACATCAACGAGTGCTGGATCTCCGACAAGGACCGCTTCTCGTATGAAGGCCTGAACAGCGCCGACCGCCTGACCCGCCCGCTGCTGAAGCAGGGCGGCGAATGGATGGAAACCGACTGGCAGACCGCGCTGGAATACGTGGCCAACGGCCTCGCCAGCATCAAGCGCGATCACGGCGCCGACCAGATCGCCGCGCTGGCCAGCCCGCACAGCACGCTGGAAGAACTGTTCCTGCTGGGCAAGCTGATGCGCGGCCTGGGCAGCGACAACGTCGACTTCCGCCTGCGCCAGACCGATTTCTCGGCCGCACTGAAGGGCACGCCGTGGCTGGGCATGCCGGTGGCCGACGTGACCACCCTGCAACGCGTGCTGGTGATCGGCTCGTCGCTGCGCAAGGATCATCCGCTGCTGGCCTCGCGCCTGCGCCAGGCAACCAAGAAGGGTGCCCGCGTGGCCGTGCTCGGCGCCGGCGGTGAGGACCTGCTGATGCCGGCGACCCGCATCGACGTAGCACCGTCGGGCTGGACCGCCGCACTGGCGGGCGTGGCCCGCGCCGTGGCTGCGGCCAAGGGCGTCGCCGCCCCGGCCGGCACCGAAGGTTTCGACGGTGCCGACAGCGCCGCCAAGGTGGCCGAAGCGCTGCTTTCGGGCGAGCGCCGCGCGGTGTTCCTCGGCAACGAGGCCGTGCGCCACCCGCAATTCTCGGCGCTGCACGCGCTGGCACAGTGGATCGCCAAGGAAACGGGCGCCACGCTGGGCTTCCTGACCGAAGCCGCCAACACCGTCGGCGGCCATGTCGCCGGCGCGCTGCCCAGGCAGGGCGGCGCCAATGCGCAGGCCATGCTGGACACGCCGCGCAAGGCCTACATCCTGCTGAACACCGAACCCGAGTTCGACGCCGCCGACCCGCGCAAGGCGCTGGCCGCGCTGTCCCAGGCCGGCACGGTGGTGGTGCTGTCGCCGTTCCGTTCGGAAGCGGCCATGCAGTACGCCGACGTGATCCTGCCGGTGACGCCGTTCACGGAAACCGCCGGCACCTTCGTCAACTGCGAAGGCAAGCCGCAGAGCTTCAACGGCGTGGTGCGCGCCCTGGGCGAATCGCGTCCGGGCTGGAAGGTGCTGCGCGTGCTGGGCAACCTGCTGGACGTGGCCGGCTTCGACTACGAGACCGCCGAGTCGGTGCGTGCCGAAGTGCTGTCGGCTCCGGTCGACGCGCTGCTGGACAACGGCACCGATGCGCCGATCCGCGTCAGCGCCGCGGCTGCCAACGGCATCGAGCGCATCGCCGATGTGCCGATCTACCACGCCGACCCGATCGTGCGCCGCGCCGAGTCGCTGCAGCTGACCGCTGCCGCACGCCGCGCCATGCAGATCGCACTGCCGGCCGACCTGTTCGCCAGCCTTGGCATCCAGTCCGGCGATCCGGTGCGGGTCACGCAAGGGCAGGGCAGCGTGGTGCTGCCGGCCGTGCTCGAAGCCACGCTGCCGGCCAACACCGTGCGCGTGCCGGCCGCGACGCCGGCGGCCATGAGCCTGGGCGCGATGTTCGGCGCGGTCACCGTAGAGAAGGCCATTGACCTGGCGCCGGCCACCGGCACCGTGGCCACGGCGTAAGAACAAGAGCGAGAAGAAGACATGATTGACTGGATTACCTCGCAAGGGCAGGGCGCGCTGGGCGCGTACTGGACGCCGCTGTGGATCCTGATCCGCGCCGTGCTCATCGTGGTGCCGCTGCTGCTGTGCGTGGCTTACCTGATCCTGTGGGAGCGCAAGCTGATCGGCTGGATGCACGTCCGTCTCGGCCCGAACCGCGTGGGCCCGCTCGGCCTGCTGCAGCCGATTGCCGACGTGCTGAAGCTGCTGCTCAAAGAAGTGATGATGCCCACGCAGGTCAGCCGGGGCATGTACCTGATCGCGCCGCTGATGGTGCTGATGCCGGCCGTCGCGGTCTGGGCCGTGATTCCGTTCCAGGCCGAAGTGGTGATGGCAAACGTCAACGCCGGCCTGCTGTATGTGATGGCGATCAGCTCGGTCGGCGTGTACGGCGTGATCCTGGCGGGCTGGGCTTCGAACTCCAAGTACGCTTTCATCGGCGCCATGCGTGCCGCGGCACAGATGGTGTCGTATGAAATCGCCATGGGCTTCGCGCTGGTGACGGTGCTGATGGTCGCCGGCAGCCTGAACCTGTCGGCCATCGTGAACGGCCAGAACACCGGCTACTTCGCCGACATGGGCATCAACATCCTGTCGTGGAACTGGCTGCCGCTGCTGCCGATGTTCGGCGTCTACTTCATCTCGGGCGTGGCCGAAACCAACCGCCACCCGTTCGACGTGGTGGAAGGCGAGTCGGAAATCGTGGCCGGCCACATGATCGAATACTCGGGCATGGGCTTCGCGCTATTCTTCCTGGCCGAGTACATCAACATGATCATCATCTCGACGATGACCTCGCTGATGTTCCTGGGCGGCTGGGCGCCTCCGTTCTCGAGCCTGGTCACCAACGCGGTTCCCGGCTTCTTCTGGCTGCTGATCAAGGTATTCCTGCTGCTGTCGGTCTTTATCTGGATCCGTGCCTCGTTCCCGCGCTACCGCTATGACCAGATCATGCGCCTGGGCTGGAAGGTGTTCATCCCCCTGACCGTGGTATGGCTGATCATCGTGGCGATCTGGATCAAGTCGCCCTGGAACATCTGGCACTGAACAGCCAAACGACGGCGCGTTGTCCACGGCGCGCCGCGTGGAAATACTAGGAAGCAATCGTCATGCTGCTCGCCATCAAGGACTTCTTCAACAGCCTGCTCCTGAAGGAACTCTTCAAGGGTATGGCGCTGACCGGCCGCTATCTCTTCGCGCGCAAGGTCACGGTCCAGTTTCCGGAAGAGAAAACGCCGATCTCGCCGCGTTTCCGCGGCCTGCACGCGCTGCGTCGCTACCCCAACGGGGAAGAGCGCTGCATCGCCTGCAAGCTGTGCGAGGCGGTGTGCCCGGCGCTGGCCATCACGATCGAGTCGGACGTGCGCAACGATGGCACGCGCCGCACCACCCGTTATGACATCGATCTGACCAAGTGCATCTTCTGCGGTTTCTGCGAAGAGGCCTGCCCGGTGGATGCCATCGTGGAAACGCAGATCCTGGAGTACCACGGCGAGAAGCGCGGCGATCTGTACTTCACCAAGGACATGCTGCTGGCGGTGGGCGACCGCTACGAGCCGCAGATTGCGGCAGCCAAGGCTGCCGACGCCAAGTATCGCTGACCGGTTCGTGGCTGCCAAAGCTGGCAGCCGCTGCCACCGAATTTGAATGCGGCCCTCCTGAAGAGGGCCACTGCAAGGATGCCGCAGGAGCGGGCCACCCGAAGGGGATGGCTTGTGCCGAACGGCCCTCAGAGGATCCGATAGGAACCATGGAACTCACGACCACCATCTTCTACGTCTTTGCGCTGGTGCTGGTGCTCTCCGCACTGAAAGTCATCACTGCGAAGAACCCGGTGCATTCCGCACTGTTCCTCGTGCTGTCGTTCTTCACGGCCGCGGCGATCTGGATGCTGCTCAAGGCGGAATTCCTCGCCATCCTGCTGGTGCTGGTCTACGTCGGCGCGGTGATGGTGCTGTTCCTGTTCGTGGTGATGATGATCGATATCGACATCGAGCACCTGCGCCGCGACTTCTGGACCTACGTGCCGATGGCGTCGATCGTCGGCGCGCTGATCATCGCCGAGATGGCGATCGTGCTGGTGCGCAACTTCATCGGCACCACCACGCCGGTGGTGGCCGCCGGCTCGCAGGACCCGGGCTACTCGAACAGCGCCGCGCTCGGCAAGCTGATCTACACCGACTACATCTACGCGTTCGAAGTGGCCGGCATCATCCTGCTGGTGGCGATCATCGCCGCCGTGGCGCTGACCCTGCGCCGCCGCAAGGACGTCAAGGCCCAGGACGTGTCGGCGCAGCTGCGCACCCGCCGCGGCGACCGCGTGCGCCTGGTGTCGATGCAGTCCGAAGGCCAGACCCAGCAGACGGAAGCCGCGGCTGCCGCCAATAAGAACTAAAGCCCGGAGAAATCGCTGTGCTCTCTCTCGCTCATTTCCTCGTGCTCGGTGCGATCCTGTTTGCGATCAGCATCGTCGGCATCTTCCTGAACCGCAAGAACGTGATCGTGCTGCTGATGGCGCTCGAACTGATGCTGCTTGCGGTGAATATCAACTTCGTCGCCTTCTCGCACTACCTGGGCGACCTGGCTGGTCAGGTTTTCGTTTTCTTCATCCTCACGGTGGCCGCCGCCGAGTCGGCAATCGGTCTCGCCATCCTGGTTGTGCTGTTCCGCAACCTGGATACGATCAACGTGGACGACCTGGATACCCTCAAGGGCTGATCCGTGTCGCACTGCGCAGATACCCAAGACTCACCGACCGCACACCACTAAGCGTCCTATGGCAACCACGCTCAACCCCAACCTGCTGCTTGCGATTGCGCTGGCGCCGCTAGTCGGCTCCGCGATCGCCGGCCTGTTCGGTACCAAGTTCTTCGACCTGTTTTCCTCGGAGTCGCGCGGCGGCCGGATCTTGGCGCATACCGCCACGATCCTGGGCGTTGCCATTTCCTTCGTGCTGTCGGTGATGGTGCTGCTCGACGTGATGAACGGCGCGGGCTACAACGGCACCGTCTACGAGTGGATGGCCATCGGCAGCCTGAAGATGGAGGTCGGCTTCCTGGTCGACTCGCTGACCGCGATGATGATGGTCGTGGTGACCTTTGTCTCGCTGATGGTGCACATCTACACCGTCGGCTACATGGACGGGGACCCCGGCTACAACCGCTTCTTCGCCTACATCTCGCTGTTCACCTTCTCGATGCTGATGCTGGTGATGAGCAACAACTTCCTGCAGCTGTTCTTCGGCTGGGAAGCGGTGGGCCTGGTGTCGTATCTGCTGATCGGCTTCTGGTACACCCGCCCGACGGCCATCTTCGCCAACCTGAAGGCCTTCCTGGTCAACCGCGTCGGCGACTTCGGCTTCATCCTGGGCATCGGCCTGCTGCTGGCCTACGCCGGCAGCATGAACTACACCGACGTGTTCGCCGCGCGCGAGCAGCTGGCAACCGTGATCTTCCCGGGCACCGACTGGATGATGATCACCGTGGCCTGCATCTGCCTGTTCATCGGCGCGATGGGCAAGTCGGCGCAGTTCCCGCTGCACGTCTGGCTGCCTGACTCGATGGAAGGCCCGACCCCGATCTCCGCACTGATCCACGCGGCCACCATGGTGACCGCCGGCATCTTCATGGTCGCGCGCATGTCGCCGCTGTTCGAGCTGTCGGATACGGCGCTGTCCTTCGTGCTGGTGATCGGTGCCATCACGGCGCTGTTCATGGGCTTCCTGGGCATCATCCAGAACGACATCAAGCGCGTGGTCGCTTACTCGACCCTGTCGCAGCTGGGCTACATGACCGTGGCGCTGGGCGCTTCGGCCTACTCGGTGGCCGTGTTCCACCTGATGACGCACGCGTTCTTCAAGGCGCTGCTGTTCCTGGGCGCGGGCTCGGTCATCATCGGCATGCACCACGACCAGGACATCCGCAACATGGGCGGCCTGCGCAAGTACATGCCGATCACCTGGATCACCTCGCTGGTGGGTTCCCTGGCGCTGATCGGCACGCCGTTCTTCGCCGGCTTCTACTCCAAGGATTCGATCATCGAGGCCGTGGCCGAGTCGCATATCGCTGGTTCCGGCTTTGCCTACTTCGCCGTGCTGGCCGGCGTGTTCGTCACCGCGTTCTACTCGTTCCGCATGTACTTCCTGGTCTTCCACGGCAAGGAGCGCTGGGGCCAGAACCATGCCCACCAGCACCATGAAGGCGATCACGAGGATGAGGAAGTCTCGCACGACCACCACCATGGCCTGTCCGCCGGCGAGACGCCGCACGAGTCGCCGTGGGTGGTGACCCTGCCGCTGGTGCTGCTGGCGATCCCGTCGGTGATCGTTGGCGCGATCGCGATCGCGCCGATGCTGTTCGGCGATTTCTTCAAGCACGGCATTGCCTTCAAGGACGTGATCTTCGTTGGCGAGAACCACCATGCCATGGAAGAACTGAAGGAAGCGTTCCACGGCTGGGTGCCGATGGCGCTGCACTCGCTGACCACCCCCGTGCTGTGGCTGGCCATCGCCGGTGTGGTGCTGTCGTGGTTCTTCTACATGAAGCGCCCGGACATCCCCGAGGCCATCAAGAACCGCTTCTCGGGCCTGTACAAGCTGCTCGACAACAAGTACTACATGGACGCCATCAATCAGGCCGTGTTCGCGCGCGGCGCACGCCTGCTCGGCACCGGCCTGTGGAAGGGCGGCGACCAGAGCCTGATCGACGGCCTGTTCGTCAACGGCGCGGCGCGCGTGGTGGCTTCGTTCGCCGCCGCCAGCCGCTACCTGCAGTCGGGCTACATCTACCACTACGCGTTCGCGATGATCGTCGGCATGCTGGTGCTGCTGACGCTGACGGTCACGGGCGTGATCGGCACCAAGTGATAGGCACCAAGTAAGGAAAACAAGGAAATGGTTCTGTCTTTCTCAATCTGGCTGCCTGTCTTTTTCGGCCTGCTGATCCTGGCCTTCGGCTCGGACCGCAGCCCGGCCTTCGTGCGGTGGATGTCGCTGTTTGGCTCGATCGCCAGCTTTGTCGTCACGCTGCCACTGGTGTTCCACTTCGACCGCGCCTCCGCGGCGATGCAGTTCGTCGAGAAGGCGAACTGGATCGAACGCTTCAACATCCACTACCTGCTGGGCGTTGACGGCATCTCGATGTGGTTTGTGGTGCTGACCGCCTTCATCACGGTGATCGTGGTGATCTCGGCGTGGGAAGTGATCACCGAGCGCGTGGCCGAGTACATGGCCTCGTTCCTGATCCTGTCGGGCCTGATGGTCGGCGTGTTCTGCACCCTGGACGGCATGCTGTTCTACGTGTTCTTCGAGGCCACGCTGATCCCGATGTACATCATCATCGGCGTCTGGGGCGGCCCGAACCGTGTCTATGCCGCGTTCAAGTTCTTCCTGTACACGCTGGCGGGCTCGCTGCTGACGCTGATCGCGCTGCTGTACCTGTACAACAAGACCGGCACGTTCGAGATCCTGCAATGGCACCAGGCCAAGCTGTCGATGAACGAGCAGATCGCGCTGTTCATTGCCTTCTTTGTCGCTTTCGCGGTGAAGGTGCCGATGTGGCCGGTTCACACCTGGCTGCCCGACGCCCACGTGGAAGCGCCGACCGGCGGTTCGGTGGTGCTGGCCGCCATCATGCTGAAGCTGGGCGCCTACGGCTTCCTGCGGTTCTCGCTGCCGATCGCGCCTGACGCCAGCCACTACCTGGCCCCGTTCATCATCACCATCTCGCTGATCGCGGTGATCTACATCGGCCTGGTGGCTCTGGTGCAGGCCGACATGAAGAAGCTGGTGGCGTATTCGTCGATCGCCCACATGGGCTTCGTCACGCTGGGCTTCTTCATCTTCAGCGACATCGGCGTAGAAGGCGGCATCGTGCAGATGATCTCGCACGGCTTTATCTCCGGCGCAATGTTCCTGTGCATCGGCGTGCTGTATGACCGCGTGCACTCGCGCCAGATCGCCGACTACGGCGGCGTGGTGAACACCATGCCGAAGTTCGCCGCGCTCTCGGTGTTCTTCGCGATGGCCAACTGCGGCCTGCCGGCCACCTCGGGTTTCGTCGGCGAGTTCATGGTGATCCTGGGCGCGGTCAAGTTCGACTTCTGGATCGGCCTGCTGGCGGCCACTGCCCTGATCCTGGGCGCCGCCTACTCGCTGTGGATGGTCAAGCGCGTGATCTTCGGCGACGTCGTCCACCAGCACGTGCGCGAGCTGGCCGACCTGAACAAGCGTGAATTCGTCATGCTAGGCCTGCTGGCCATCATGACGCTGTACATGGGCCTGCACCCGAAGCCCTTTACCGACGTGATGCACGCGTCCGTGGTGAACCTGCTGTCCCACGCGGCACAGTCCAAGCTGTAATCGGGGAGAGAAATCAACATGCAACCGTCCTCGACACTCGCCCCCGTGGCGCCGATCATCTTCCTGGCGATCGCCATTGCCGCGATCAACTGGATCGACCTTGCGCGCGGCAAGGGCAAGCAGAGCGTTGCCTACCCGCTGTCGCTGCTGACCACGCTGGTGCTGACAGTGTGGTTCGGCCTGAACGCCGCCGCCGGCGAGACGCACTATGCGTTTGCCAACCTGGTGGTGATCGACCCGATGGCCAACGTCCTGTCCGCGTTCTGCGCGGCGGGCCTGTTCGTCACGCTGGTGTATACGCGCCGCTACCTGGCTGAGCGCGACATGTTCGCCGGCGAGTTCTACATGCTGGCCCTGTTCACGCTGGGCGGCCAGATCGTGATGATCACCGGCAACAACTTCCTGACCCTGTACCTGGGCCTGGAACTGCTGTCGCTGTCGTCGTACGCGCTGGTGGCACTGCGCCGCGAATCGCGCGTGACCTCGGAATCGGCGATGAAGTACTTCGTGCTCGGCGCGCTGGCTTCGGGCTTCCTGCTGTACGGCATCTCGATGATGTATGGCGCCACCGGTTCGCTGAACCTGGGGCAGGTGTTCCGCGTGGTCGAGTCGGGCCGCGTCAACACCACCATGCTGGCCTTCGGCGTGGTCTTCATTGTCGCCGGCCTGTCGTTCAAGCTGGGTGCCGCGCCGTTCCACATGTGGATCCCGGACATCTACCAGGGTTCGCCGACCGCGGTGACGCTGCTGATCGCCGGCGGCCCCAAGGTGGCAGCCTTTGCGCTGTTCATCCGCGTCCTGGTGGAAGGCCTGCTGCCGCTGGCCAGCGATTGGCAAATGATGCTGGTAGTGCTTTCCATCGTCTCGCTGGCGATCGGCAACCTGACCGCAATCGTGCAGAGCAACCTGAAACGGATGCTGGCATACTCGACCATCTCGCACATGGGCTTCGTGCTGCTGGGCCTGCTCTCGGGCGTGGTGGCCAACAAGGCTGATGGGGCCGCCGATGCGTACAGCTCGGCGATGTTCTACTCGGTGACCTACCTGCTGACCACGCTGGGCACCTTCGGCATCATCCTGCTGCGCACCAGCAAGGGCTTCGAAGCCGAGACGCTGGAAGACCTGAAGGGCATGTCGCGCCGCAACCCGTGGTTTGCCTTCCTGATGCTGGTGATGATGTTCTCGCTGGCCGGCATTCCGCCGACCGTGGGCTTCTACGCCAAGCTGGCGGTGCTGGACGCGGTGATCAAGGCCGGCATGACCTGGCTGGCCGTGGTGGCGGTGATGTTCTCGCTGATCGGCGCGTTCTATTACCTGCGCATCGTCAAGCTGATGTACTTCGACGCGCCCGCCGGCGAAGAAGAGCTGGAAGCTTCCTTCGGCCTGCGCTCGATGCTGAGCGTGAACGGCGCCGCGGTGATCCTGCTGGGCCTGTTCCCGGCCGCGCTGATGAACCTGTGCTACCAGGCCATCCGCGCGACCCTGAGTTCCTGATCCGCCACGTACCATGAGCGCATCCGCAAGCGGCTGGTTTGTCATCCTGCTGGCACTGATCAGTGCGAACCTGCCGTTTGTGAACCAGCGCCTGTTCGTGGTGATCCCGCTGCGGCAGGCGCGCAAGCCGCTGTGGCTGCGGCTGCTGGAACTGATCGTGTGGTTCGCGGTGGCGGGGGCCGCCGGCTTTGCGGTGGAGGCCAGCCTTGGCGGCGCTTTCCCGCAGGGCTGGCAGTTCTACGCCATCACCGCCTGCATGATGCTGGTGTTTGCCTTTCCTGGCTTCACCTGGCAATACCTCGTCAAACACCGCACGGCCTGAAGCCGGTCTTGTCGGCGCCGGGCCCTGCCTGATCCGGAGCGTCCATGACCGACAAGATCCACCGCGGCACCCTCTCTCCCGCAGAACTGTCCGAAAACGACGACGCACTGAAGGAAGTCTGCGTCGCCTCGGCCACGGTCCACCGCGGCAAGTTCCTCACCCTCAAGCAAGACATCGTCAGGCTGCCGGACGGCAAGCAGACCGGGCGCGAGTACGTGGTCCATCCGGGCGCGGTGATGATGATCCCGCTGTTTGACGACGGCACCGTGCTGATGGAGCGCCAGTTCCGCTATCCGATCGGCGAAGTGATGCTGGAATTCCCCGCCGGCAAGCTCGATCCCGAGGAGGGCGCGCAGCGCTGCGGCGAACGCGAACTGCTGGAGGAAACCGGCTACCGCGCGGCGCGCTGGGACTACCTGACGCGCATTCACCCGGTCATCTCCTATTCCACCGAGTTCATCGACGTCTTCCTTGCGCGCGACCTGACGCATGGCGAGGCGCAGCTCGACGACGGTGAATTCCTGGAGACCTTCATCACGCCGGTGGGGCAGGTGATCGACTGGGTCCGCAGCGGCCGCATCACCGACGTGAAGACCATCATCGGCGCCTTCTGGCTGGAGAAAGTGATCTCGGGTGCCTGGCAACCGGGCGAACAGCCGCTGCCGCGTTAAACGGCATCAGGCCATATAGTGAGTGGTGAGCCGCATGGATTCTGCGCCATGCGGCTGTTCCGAACGGTCGTTCTAAAAAATTTAGCACGACCGTTCACAAAAATTCGATTCGCGGATAATATAGCTTTTGACGGGCTGGAAAGATCATGAAGGTGCTCGACCTGCGCTGCGCGCGTGACCATCGTTTCGAGGGCTGGTTTGCCTCGGAGGAAGATGCGCAGTCGCAAATCTCGCGTGACCTCGTCCAATGCCCGGTCTGTGGCGACCACGCCGTTTCGCGGCTGCCGAGCGCGCCGCGCCTGAACCTGTCGGGTGCGACCGCGCGTGAAGGCAGCGCCAGGCCGGCGCAGCCGGCTGCCGCACCGGTGACACTGCAAACGCTCTACATGAAGGCAGTGAAGCAGGTGCTGGCACAGACCGAGGATGTTGGCGACCGCTTTGCCGAAGAGGCAAGGCGCATGCACTATGACGAGGCGCCCGAGCGCGGCATTCGCGGCTCGGCCTCGGCGGAAGAGGTGCAGGCGCTGGCCGATGAGGGCATCGAGACTTTCCCGCTCGTGGTGCCGGATGCGCTGAAGCAGACGGCTCACTGAATTGCGTCTTGTGCCCGTTGCTGTCGGTGCATGACGCGCAGGCAGAACAAACCGCCGGCGGCCCACGCCATGCCGGCACCACTGGAGACGGGCATGGATCTCAACTACTCGGCGTCCGACAACGCCTTCCGCGAGGAAGTGCGTAGCTGGCTCGAAGCCAACTTGCCGTCGGACATCCGCGGCAAGATTCTCAACCACCGCCGTCCGAACCGCGACGACCTGGTGCGCTGGCACAAGACCCTGGCCGGCAAGGGCTGGTCGGCACCGCACTGGCCGGTCCAGTACGGCGGCACCGGCTGGAACGCCACCCAGCGCCATATCTGGGACGAAGAGAATGCCCGCGTCGGCGCGCCCGGCGTGCTGCCGTTCGGCGTGGCGATGGTCGCGCCCGTGATCATGAAGTACGGCAACGAGCAGCAGAAGTCGTACTACCTGCCGCGCATCCTGGACTGCACCGACTGGTGGTGCCAGGGCTATTCGGAGCCGGGCTCGGGTTCGGACCTGGCCTCGCTGAAGACCCGCGCCGAGCTGACTTCGGACGGCAAGCACTACATCGTCAACGGCCAGAAGACCTGGACCACGCTCGGCCAGCACGCCGACATGATCTTCTGCCTGGTGCGCACCGATCCCGAAGCCAAGAAGCAGGAGGGCATCTCGTTCCTGCTGATCGACATGAAGACGCCCGGTATCACCGTGCGCCCGATCATCATGCTCGACGAAGAGCATGAAGTGAACGAAGTCTTCTTCGACAACGTCAAGGTGCCGGTCGAGAACCGCGTCGGCGACGAGAACAAGGGCTGGACCTACGCCAAGTACCTGCTCGGCCACGAGCGCACCGGCATTGCCCGCGTGGGCAATTCCAAGCGCGAGCTGGGCTTCCTCAAGCGCGTGGCGCGCCAGCAGCAGAAGAACGGCAAGCCGCTGCTGGAAGATCCGGTGTTCGGCGCCAAGGTGGCCGCGCTGGAGATCGAACTGATGGCGCTGGAGATCACCGTGCTGCGCGTGGTGTCGAGCGAAGCCGCCGGCAAGGGCCCCGGCCCGGAAGCGTCGATGCTCAAGATCAAGGGCACCGAGATCCAGCAGCTGCTGACCGAGCTGATGGTGGAAGCTGTCGGCCCGTACGCCCAGCCGTTCGATACCGCCTACCTGGAGTGCGAGACCGAGCACGCCGTAACCGGCTACGACGACGCCGCGCCGCTGGCCGCGTACTACTTCAACTATCGCAAGACCTCCATCTACGGCGGGTCCAACGAAATTCAGAAGAACATCATCAGCCAGATGATTCTGGGGCTGTGAGGAGACACGCAACATGAACTTCAATCTCAGCGACGAACAGAAGCAGCTGGCCGACGCCGTCCGCCGTTTCATCGACAAGGACTACGGTTTCGAGTCCCGCAAGCAGAACTACGAAAGCGCAGCCGGCTATGGCGACGCCGCCTGGGGCTCGCTGGCCGAGCTCGGCCTGACCGCGCTGCCGGTGCCGGAAGCGCAGGGCGGTTTCGCGGGCAAGGCCCTGGACATGATGGTGGTGCAGCAGGAACTGGGCCGCGGCCTGATCGTGGAGCCGTACCTGGCGACCGTGGCCGGCGCCTACGCACTTGGCCTGGCCGGTGGCCAGGACGCGCTGCTGGAACAGGTTGCCGGCGGCGAGCTGAAGCTGGCCGTGGCCTTCAACGAGCCGCAGGCGCGCTATGAACTGAACAACGTGCGCGTCACCGCCCGCGACGGCAAGCTCAACGGCCGCAAGGTCGTGGTGGTGCATGGCGGCCAGGCCGACAAGCTGATCGTGTCGGCCCGCAGCAGCGGTGCCGAGGCCGGCCAGGACGGCATCTCGCTGTTCCTGGTGGATGCGAAAGGTGCCGGCGTCAGCATCAAGGACTACCGCACCATCGACAACCTGCGCGCGGCCGACATCACCTTCCAGGACGCGCCGGCGCAACTGCTGGGCGAAGCCGGCAAGGCCTTCCCGCTGATCGAGCAGGTGGCCGACTATGCCGCCGTGCTGCTGTGCGCCGAGGCCGTGGGCGTGATGGATACGCTCAATGCCGCCACGCTGGAATACGCCAAGACGCGCCAGCAGTTCGGCGTGCCGATCGCGCGCTTCCAGGCGCTGCAGCACCGCATGGTGGAGATGTTCATCCACGCCGAGCAGTCGCGTTCGATCACGCTGCTGGCCGCGGCCCGCTTCGAGGAAGTGACGCCGGAAGAGCGCCGCCGCTATGTCTCCGCCGCCAAGGCGCGCGTGGGGCAGGCAGCGCGCACGGTGGGCCAGGAGGCGGTGCAGATCCACGGCGGCATGGGCGTGACCAATGAACTGCCGGCCGCGCACATGTTCAAGCGGCTGACGCTGATCAACACCACCTTCGGCGACGTCGATCACCACCTGGGCAGGTTTGCCGCCCAGCCGGGGTTCCAGGAAGCTGTCTGATCCGGCTGGTCCAGTCAAAACCGCGCTGTAGTCCAGGCGCGGTTTTTTTCTTTGGGGACCGTTAGGGGCGGGTTCGGCAAATACGGACGCCGGCCTCCGGCAGCCATGCGATGATCTCGCCAATCACTACAGAGAGACAACCGATGCTGTATTTCGAGGACTTTGAAGTCGGCAGCAGCCGTGAACTCGGTTCCTACCTCGTCACCGAGGAAGAGATCCTGGCCTTCGCGCGCCAGTACGATCCGCAGCCGTTCCATATCGACAAGGAGGCCGCCGCCAAGAGTATTTATGGCGGCCTGATCTCCAGCGGCTGGATGACGTGCTCGATCATGATGCGGCTGCTGGTGCTGAGCAGCACCGGCAAGTCGGCCAGCATGGGCTCGCCCGGCGTGGACGAGATCCGCTGGCTCAAGCCGGTCCATGCCGGCGACACGCTCACTGCCGTGCTGAAGGTGCTGGACGCCCGCCCGTCGCAGTCCAAGCCGGACCGCGGCGTGGTGCATACCCAGTGGGAAGCCACCAACCAGCGCGGCGAACTGGTCTGCACCGTCAAGGGCATGGGCATGTACGGCCGCCGGCCTGCGTAAGAACACTTAACCGTCACGAGGAGACTATCGACATGCGCACCATCGCAACGCTGGAAGAACTGGAAGGCCTGCAGGGCCAGGAAGTCGCGGTCAGCGACTGGATCGAAGTGACCCAGCAGCAGGTCAACCAGTTTGCCGACGCCACCGGTGATCACCAGTGGATCCACATCGACGTGGAGCGCGCGAAGAAGGAGTCGCCCTATGGCGGCCCCATCGCCCACGGCTTCCTGACGTTGTCGCTGCTGCCCAAGTTCATGCACAACGCGCTGAGCATGCCGTCCAGGATCGGCGTCAACTACGGGCTGAACCGTGTGCGCTTTACGGCGCCCGTGCCGGTGGGCAGCAAGCTGCGCGCGCGCATCAAATTGCTGAAGGTCGAGCGCCTTGATCCGCTGCCGAACTCGCCTGAGCTGGTGGGCGCGCAATCCACCTGGGAAGTGACGGTGGAGCGGGAGGGCGGCGAGCGTCCGGTGTGCATCGCGGAGTCGATTACCCGCCGCTACGGGTGACCTGCGGCGCAGTTTGACGCGGTGCGACAATATGCCACACAGCTATGTCGCACCTTGGAGGGCCGCGTAAAGCGCGGCTTTCTGCATATTGATAACCGATTTTGTGACGTTGACTTGGATCAAGGCCAATTTGATGCGCAGCTGCATCGATTGTCCGTTTAACTGAACAGTGTGTTCTGTGGCGTTGGGTTTACCCCTAATGTTGCGTTGCGGTACAGTCGCGCCCACGATGTTTTACGTGTTGCGCTCCCCGGCCGAAAACCGCGCCTGCCATGAAGGCAGGTCCGTCGGGAAGTGCAAAAACCTCGTATTCCAACGCTGCCCGGCCGCTGTACTGAGCCGGGACCGTTCGCGGTTTCGGCCACCAGGTGCCGCAGCGCCGGCAAGGTCCTACAGGGCCTGCAGCGCGCGCAGTCAGTTGTCCTTCCGTGTTCATGGCGTTGCAAGGCCGCATGGTCCCCCGGCGCTCGATTCGCCGCCAGACCGCAACGCCAGCTAAGGACACGTCCTTCCGGTTTTCCCTCAGCCCCACGCCTCTTGCGCGAGCATCAGGCGGTTTAGCCACGCTTTTGCCCGAAGCGCGGTGTAACCAAACCAGTCGTGACATGAAGAAACCCATACTGCCGCGGTGGACGCGGTTCCTGCCTTGCCTTGGCCTGCTCCTGCTTGCCGGCTGCAACCTGACGCTGCTCGACCCGAAAGGGCAGGTCGGCGTCGACATCAAAGGCATCATCCTGATTGCCACCTGGCTGATGCTGCTGGTGGTGGTGCCGGTGATCGTCCTGACGCTGGTGTTTGCCTGGAAGTACCGCGCTAGCAATACCTCGGCACGCTATGAGCCCGACTGGTCGCACTCCACCGCGATCGAAGTGGTGGTGTGGCTGATCCCCTGCCTGATCATCGTCGCGCTGGGCATCATCACCTGGAAGTCCTCGCACGACCTGGACCCGTACAAGCCGCTCGAATCCAGCAAGAAGCCGGTCACCGTCGAGGTGGTGGCGCTGAACTGGAAGTGGCTGTTCATCTATCCGGAACTGAAGATCGCCACGGTCAACCAGATCGCTTTCCCGGTCGACACCCCGGTGAACTTCAAGATCACCTCGGACGCGATCATGAATTCGTTCTTCATCCCGCAACTGGGCAGCCAGGTGTACGCCATGGCAGGGATGGAAACCAAGCTGCACCTGATCGCCAACCATGCCGGCACCTATGACGGCGTGTCCGCCAACTACAGCGGCGGCGGCTTCTCGGGCATGAAGTTCAAGGCGATGGCCATGTCGAACTACGAGTTCGACCAGTGGGTAGCCAAGGTTCGCGCCTCGTCCACCGAACTTGGCGTTGACGGCTACAAGACGCTGGCACAACCCAGCGAGCAGGAGCCGGTCACGTACTACGGCAAGGTGGAAGACCAGCTGTTCCACAACGTCCTGCACAAGTACATGGGCCACAGCGGCGCCGCACTGGCCGCCGACGGGTTCAAGGGCGGCCCGATCTGCACGTCGCGCAACACCGTCGGTGAAGAGCAGCTGTCGATGACCACGCCGGCCAAGCCGGCGGGCGCGTAATCCTGGGAGCAATGATGTTTGGCAAGTTGAGTTTGTCGGCGATTCCGTTTCATGAGCCGATCATCATGGTCGTTCTGGCCGGCGTCGCCCTGGGCGGTGCCGCGCTGCTGGGCGCGATCACCTATTTCAAGAAGTGGGGCTACCTCTGGAGCGAGTGGATCACCTCGGTCGATCACAAGAAGATCGGCGTGATGTACTGCCTGGTCGCCCTGGTCATGCTGCTGCGCGGCTTTTCCGATGCGGTCATGATGCGCGCCCAGCTGGCGCTCGCCACCAATGGCGCGACCGGCGTGCTGCCGCCTGAGCACTACGACCAGATCTTCACCGCCCACGGCGTGATCATGATCTTCTTCGTGGCCATGCCGCTGATGACCGGCCTGATGAACCTGGTCGTGCCGCTGCAGATCGGCGCGCGCGACGTGGCCTTCCCGTTCCTCAACACGCTGTCGTTCTGGCTGTTCGTGTCGGGCGCCATGCTGGTCAACGTCTCGCTGGGCGTCGGCGAGTTCGCCAGGACCGGCTGGCTGGCCTACCCGCCGCTGTCGGGGCTGGACTACAGCCCGGGGGTAGGGGTGGACTACTACCTCTGGAGCTTGCAGATCTCAGGCCTGGGCACCTTGCTGACCGGCGTGAACTTCCTGGTGACGATCCTGCGCATGCGCGCGCCTGGCATGACGCTGATGCGCATGCCGGTGTTCACCTGGACCGCCCTGTGCACCAACGTGCTGATCGTGGCTGCCTTCCCGGTGCTGACCGTGACCCTGGCGCTGCTGGGCCTGGACCGCTACCTCGGCATGCACTTCTTCACGAACGACGGTGGCGGCAACGCCATGATGTACGTGAACCTGATCTGGATCTGGGGCCACCCTGAGGTGTACATCCTGATCCTGCCGGCATTCGGCATCTTCTCGGAAATCATCTCGACCTTCTCGGGCAAGAAGCTGTTCGGCTACAAGGGCATGGTGTACGCGACCGCGGCCATCATGGTGCTGTCGTTCGTCGTGTGGCTGCACCACTTCTTCACGATGGGTTCGGGCGCCAACGTCAACGCGTTCTTCGGCATCACCACCATGATCATCTCCATCCCGACCGGGGTGAAGATCTTCAACTGGCTGTTCACCATGTATCGCGGCCGCGTGCAGCTGACCTCGCCGGTGCTGTGGACCCTGGGCTTCATGGTCACCTTCGTGATCGGCGGCATGACCGGCGTGCTGATGGCCGTGCCGGCGGCTGACTTCGTGCTGCACAACAGCCTGTTCCTGATCGCCCACTTCCACAACGTGATCATCGGCGGCGTGCTGTTCGGCTACCTGGCCGGCATCACCTACTGGTGGCCGAAGGCGTTCGGCTTCACGCTGAACGAGCGCCTGGGCAAGTGCGCCTTCTGGTGCTGGCTGATCGGCTTCTACTTCGCCTTCATGCCGCTGTACGTGCTGGGCCTGATGGGCATGACCCGCCGCCTGAACCACACCGACAACCCGGCCTGGACGCCGTGGCTGTACCTGGCCGTGGTCGGCGTGGTGTTCGTGGCGCTGGGCATCTTCTTCCAGGTGCTGCAGATCGTCGTGTCGATCCGCGACCGCAAGAAGCTGGCCGACGTGACCGGCGACCCGTGGGGCGGCCGTACCCTGGAGTGGGCCACTTCGTCGCCGCCGCCGTTCTACAACTTCGCACACACCCCGGTGGTGCGTGACCTGGACGCGTTCGCCGACATGAAGGCCCGTGGCGAGACCGTGCCGACCGAAGGCTACGAGAAGATCCACATGCCCAGGAACACGGGCGCGGGCTTCATCATCGGCGCGTTCAGCCTGGTGTTCGGCTTTGCCCTGACCTGGCATATCTGGTGGCTGGTCGTGGTTGGCCTGGTGGGCATGATCTGGGCGTTCATCCACCGCAGCAACGACGACCATATCGACTATTACGTGCCGGCCACCGAGGTCGAGCAGATCGAAACGCGCCATCTGCAGCGCATTGCTTCGCAAGCCTGAGAACCATGTCGACTCAAGTCCTAGACCGCATCCCCGCGCAGGCCGGCGCGCCGGCCCACGCCGACGCCCATGGCCATGACCATGCGCACCACGATACCAGTGCCAATACGGTGTATGGCTTCTGGATCTACCTGATGAGCGACTGCATCATCTTCGCCGGACTGTTCGCGGCCTTCGCCGTGCTGCGCGGCGAACTGGCAGGCGGCCCCTCGGCGAAGGAGCTGTTCGAGCTCAACTACGTGCTGGTGGAGACCTTCATCCTGCTGTTCTCCTCGATCACGTACGGCATGGCGATGATCTCGCTGCAGAACCGCAGCCTGAGCCGCGTGATGGTGTGGCTTGGCATCACGTTCCTGCTGGGCGCGGGTTTCATGGCGATGGAAATCAACGAGTTCCATCACCTGATCGCCGAAGGCGCCGGCCCGGGCCGCAGCGCGTTCCTGTCGTCGTTCTTCACCCTGGTCGGCACCCACGGCCTGCACGTTGCCAGCGGCATGCTGTGGATGATCGTGCTGATGTGGCAACTGTCGAAGAAGGGCATCACCCCGACCCTGACCAAGCGCCTGACCTGCCTGTCGCTGTTCTGGCACTTCCTGGACGTGGTCTGGATCGGCGTGTTTACCGTGGTCTACCTGATGGGACATCTGTGATGGCACAACACAACGCTCCGGCGGCGCACGGCGCCCACGACTCGCACGCGCACGACAGCCACGCCGGCGGCCACGCCAGCTTCAAGTCGTACGCGATCGGCTTCATCCTGGCCGTGATCCTGACGGTGATCCCGTTCAAGATCGTGATGGACGGCACCATGGACAAGGGCACCATGCTCTGGATCATCCTCGGCATGGCCGTGGCCCAGATGCTGGTCCACCTGAAGTACTTCCTGCACCTGGACTCGTCGTCCGGGCAGCGCAGCAACGTGATCGCGCTGCTGTTCACGGCGCTGATCCTGGTGATCGTGGTGGCGGGTTCGCTGTGGATCATGCACAACCTGAACGCCAATATGATGGTGATGTAAGGACTGGCGTCCTGGCATCGCAAGCGGGGCCCCGGAAGGGGCCCCGTTTTTTTGTGCCCGGCGCCGGCGATGGGCATGGTGCGCGCCATTGGTGCGCCCGCCGCGCATGCGCTGGCATTTGCCGATCCCGACCTTGCCCGGATTTGTGCCCATGCACAGTAGCGGTGCGCGTCATGACTGCACTGTCATGGTGCGGCGGCGGATGCCTGCTCCGCATTTGCCCCCGCTTGCCTTGCCGGCAAGCCGCCTGGCGCCCGGCGGGCTCGCGCGCACCGCCTTGCCGCCATGGCACGCTAGTTGCAGAAGCATCCCCCGGGGAGCGTAGTCCCTGACCAACACGACAAACGGGAGCTGCAAAATGCAACGACGTGACATGCTGAAGCTGTCGGCGATAGCCGCCGCGGCGATGATCGGTACCAGCCCGCTGGCGCTGGCGCAGTCCAAGGAGCCGATCAAGGTCGGCATCCTGCATTCGCTGTCGGGCACCATGGCCATTTCGGAGACGTCGCTGAAGGACGTGGCCCTGATGACCATCGACGAGATCAACAAGAGCGGCGGCGTGCTGGGGCGCAAGCTGGAGCCGGTGGTGGTGGACCCGGCGTCGAACTGGCCGCTGTTTGCCGAGAAGGCGCGCCAGCTGGTCAGCAAGGACAAGGTCGCGGTGACCTTCGGCTGCTGGACTTCGGTGTCGCGCAAGTCGGTGCTGCCGGTCTATGAGGAACTGAACTCGCTGCTGTTCTATCCGGTGCAGTACGAAGGCGAGGAGATGTCGAAGAACGTCTTCTACACCGGTGCGGCACCCAACCAGCAGGCGATCCCGGCGGTGGAATACCTGATGAGCAAGGAAGGCGGCGGCGCCAAGCGCTTCTTCCTGCTGGGCACGGACTATGTCTACCCGCGCACCACCAACAAGATCCTGCGCGCCTTCCTGAAGAGCAAGGGCGTCGCCGACAAGGACATCGAAGAGGTCTACACCCCGTTTGGCCACAGCGACTACCAGACCATCGTCGCCAATATCAAGAAGTTCTCGCAGGGCGGCAAGACCGCGGTGATCTCCACCATCAACGGCGACTCCAACGTGCCGTTCTACAAAGAGCTGGGCAATGCCGGGCTGAAGGCCAAGGATGTGCCGGTGGTGGCGTTCTCGGTGGGTGAGGAGGAACTGCGCGGCATCGACACCAAGCCGCTGGTAGGGCACCTGGCTGCCTGGAACTACTTCATGTCGGTCAAGAACCCAGAGAACGAAGCCTTCAAGAAGCAGTGGGCGGCATGGGTCAAGGCCAACAACCTGCCCGGCGGCGACAAGCGCGTGACCAATGACCCGATGGAAGCCACCTACGTTGGCATCCATATGTGGGCGCAGGCAGTGAAGAAGGCCGGCACGACGGACACCGACAAGGTGCGCGCCGCCATGTACGGCCAGACCTTCAAGGCACCGGACGGGTTCACGCTGACCATGGGCGAGAACCACCACCTGTACAAGCCGGTGATGATCGGGGAAGTGAAGGGCGACGGCCAGTTCACGGTGGTGTGGAAGACACCGAAGGCCGTGCGCGCGCAACCGTGGAGCCCGTACATCGCGGGTAACGAGGGCAAGCCGGACAAGGTGATGTAAGCCCGGCCGGTTTGGCGCCCCTCTCCCGCTTGCGGGAGAGGGGCGCAAACAGTCAGTCCCCCATGTTCCACCACTCGCCCAGCCCTATGCGCTACCCCTTATTCCCGCCCGCCATGCCCTGGCTGCGCGCCCTTCTGGCAGCGCTGCTGCTGGCCGCGGCGCCGTGGGCCACGGCGCTGACGCAGGCCGAACTGAAGCCGCTGGCCGAAGACGACTTCGATGCCAAGACCGCGGCCCTGAGCGCGCTGGCCAAGGCCCCGCCCGAGCAGGCCGGCCCGATCCTGAAGGCCCTGCAGGACGATGCGCTGCAATACGCGCCGTCGGTCGGCATGGTGCGCCAGGCGGGCGACAAGACGGTCGATGCCATCACCGGCAAGCCCGTTGCGGTGAAGGCCGACGAGGTCGCATCCCTGACCCTGAACAACAGCCTGCGCGCGCTGGTCGACAGCGCCGCCAGCAGCCTGCTGCTGCAGTCGCCCGATATCGCGGTGCGCGCGCAGGCCATCGCCACGCTGCGCGACCAGCCCGAGAGCGCCTCGCGCGCGGCGGTCGAAGCCGCCCGCAAGAACGAGGCCGATGCCGGCCTGCGCACCAGCCTGAACGTGATCTGGGCCAACCTGGTGCTGGCCGAGCCGGCCGCCGCCGGCGACCGTGCCGCGCACGATGCCCGTCTTGAAGCGATCCGCATCCTCGGCAGCGACAGCAACCCGCAGAGCCGCCAGAAACTGGCGCCGCTGATGGAGCGCGACAGCGCCGGCAACTACCGCGAGCCCGACGCCGACGTGCGCCTGGCCGCGCAGCAGGCGCTGGATACGCTGCGCGGCGACCAGCGCCGCGCCGAGCTGGTCGGCAACCTGTTCGCCGGCCTGAGCCTGGGCAGCGTGCTGCTGCTGGCCGCGCTCGGGCTGGCCATCACCTATGGGCTGATCGGCGTCATCAACATGGCGCACGGTGAATTCCTGATGATCGGCGCCTATGCCACCTACGTGGTGCAGTCGCTGTTCCGCGCCTATGCGCCGGGTGCGTTCGACTGGTACCTGCCGGCGGCGCTGCCGGCGTCGTTCCTGGCCGCCGCGGTGGTCGGCTTCGTGCTGGAGCGGCTGGTGCTGCGCCACCTGTATGGCCGTCCGCTGGAAACGCTGCTGGCGACCTTCGGCGTGAGCCTGTTGCTGATGCAGGCAGTGCGCACGCTGTTCGGCGCGCAGAACGTCGAAGTGGCCAACCCGGCGTGGATGAGCGGCGGCATCGAATGGATGCCGGGCCTGGTGATCCCGTACAACCGCATCGTCATCATCCTGTTCGCGCTGGCGGTGGTGGCGGTGGCGTGGGCGGTGCTGAACCGCACCCGGCTGGGGTTGTTCGTGCGTGCCACCACGCAGAACCGCACCATGGCGGCCTGCGTCGGCGTGCGCACCTGGAAGGTCGACAGCTACGCCTTTGCCTTTGGCGCCGGCATTGCCGGGCTGGGCGGCTGCGCGCTGTCGCAGATCGGCAATGTCGGCCCGGACCTGGGCCAGGCCTACATCATCGATTCCTTCATGGTGGTGGTGCTGGGCGGTGTCGGCCAGCTGGCAGGCACCATCGTCGGCGCCTTCGGGCTGGGCATCATCAATAAGTTCATCGAGCCGTTCTATGGCGCGGTGCTGGCCAAGATCTTCGTCCTGGTGCTGATCGTGCTGTTTATCCAGAAGCGGCCGCAGGGACTGTTCGCGCTCAAGGGGCGCAGCGCGGAGGCATGATGCAGCAATTTCAATCGAATTCTCCGGGCACGCCGTTCCGGCTTGCGGTGCCCGAGCGCCAGGCGCTGTTTTCGCGGCGCGGCTGGCTGGCGCTGGTGGCTCTGGCGGTGATCGTCGCCATCGGCGTGCCGGTGTGCGCGCTGGTGCTGCCCGAGGGCCATCCACTGCACCTGTCGGCCTATGCGCTGACGCTGGTCGGCAAGATCATGTGCTTTGCGCTGGCGGCGATCGCGCTGGACCTGGTGTGGGGCTACTGTGGCATCCTGAGCCTGGGCCACGGGCTGTTCTTCGCGCTGGGCGGCTATGCCATGGGCATGTACCTGATGCGTGCAATCGGGCGCGAAGGCGTCTACAAGAGCGACCTGCCGGACTTCATGGTGTTCCTGGACTGGAAGGAGCTGCCGTGGTTCTGGCATGGCACCGAGCATCTTGGCTATGCGCTGCTGCTGGTGGTGCTGGTGCCGGGCGTGCTGGCGTGGCTGTTCGGCTTCTTTGCCTTCCGCTCGCGCATCAAGGGCGTGTACCTGTCGATCATCACGCAGGCGATGACGTATGCGGCAATGCTGCTGTTTTTCCGCAACGAGACCGGCTTCGGCGGCAACAACGGCTTTACCGACTTCAAGCGCATCGCGGGCTTTGCCATCGCCGCGCCGCAGACGCGCGCGGCGCTGTTCGTGCTGACTTTCCTGGCGCTGCTGGCGGGCTTTATCGCCTGCCGCTACATCGTGACCTCCAAGCTGGGCCGGGTCGTTACCGCGGTGCGCGATGCCGAGATGCGCGTGATGTTCTCCGGCTACAACCCGCTGGGCTACAAGCTGTTCGTGTGGACCTTCTCGGCGGTGCTGTGCGGCATCGCGGGGGCGCTGTACGTGCCGCAGGTGGGCATCATCAACCCCGGCGAGATGTCGCCCGGCAACTCGATCGAGATGGCGGTGTGGGTTGCGGTAGGCGGGCGCGGCACGCTGATCGGGCCGGTCATTGGCGCGTTCCTGGTCAATGGCGCCAAGACCCTGTTCACGGCGCATTTCGCCGAGTACTGGCTGTTCCTGCTTGGCGCAATGTTCGTGCTGGTGACGCTCTACCTGCCCGATGGCGTCACCGGCCTCTGGCAGCGCCTGTGCGAACGGCGCGCACCCGCCGCACCGCAATCCGCAGAGCCCGCTTCCGCGCCTGCCGTGGCGGGCCGCAACGGAGGCAAAGCATGAACGCCGCACTCCAGCACGGCCAGGCGGCCGAAAGCGGTGACGCCACCGGCCTGGGCCGCATTGTCGAGCCCGGCACCATCGATGTCTCGCACGGGCCGATCCTGTACCTGGAAGACCTGACCGTGCAGTTCGACGGCTTCCGCGCGCTCAACCAGCTGACTTTGTCGATCGACCATGGCGAGCTGCGCTGCGTGATCGGCCCCAACGGCGCGGGCAAGACCACCATGATGGATGTCATCACCGGCAAGACCGGGCCGCGCAACGCCAATGTCAGCGGGCGCGTGTTCCTGGGCCAGACCATCGACCTGATGCGGATGACCGAGCCGCGCATCGCGCAGGTGGGCATCGGCCGCAAGTTCCAGAAGCCGACCGTGTTCGAGCAGCACGCGGTGTGGGAGAACCTGGAGCTGGCGATGAAGGCCGACAAGCGCTGGTGGTCGTCGCTGCGCGCGCGGCTGACCGGCGAGGGCCATCGCCGCATCGAGGAAACGCTGGCGCTGACCGGGCTGGAGGCCGAGGCCTACCGGCCCGCCGGCCTGCTGTCGCACGGGCAGAAGCAGCGGCTGGAGATCGGCATGCTGCTGATGCAGCAGCCGCAGCTGCTGTTGCTGGACGAGCCGGTCGCCGGCATGACCGACGAAGAGACCATGCAGCTGGCGGCGCTGCTCAACGGCCTGCGCGGGAGCTGCTCGATGATGGTGGTCGAGCACGACATGGAGTTCGTCGCCGCCCTAGCCGGAGACGCCGGCCAGGTCACGGTGCTGGCGGAGGGCAGCGTGCTGGCCGAAGGCACGCTCGACAGCGTCAAGCGCGACGAGCGCGTGATCGAATCCTACCTGGGAAGATAAGCATGCTGCAGGTCAATGCACTGAACCAGTTCTACGGCGGCAGCCATATCCTGCGCGATGTCAGCTTCGAGGTGCCCGCCGGCAAGCTGACCACGCTGCTGGGCCGCAACGGCGTGGGCAAGAGCACGCTGCTCAAGTGTTTGATGGGCGTGGTGCCCACGCGCAGCGGCAGCATCCAGTGGGCCGGGCAGGCGCTGGAGAAGAAGGCGCCGTATGAGCGCGTCTCCGCCGGCCTGGCCTATGTGCCGCAGGGCCGGGAGATCTTCCCGCGCCTGACGGTCGAAGAAAACCTGCTGATCGGCGCGGCCAGCCGGGCGCGGCCGTCCGGCGTGCCGGACCGGATCTACCAGCTGTTCCCGGTGCTGCGCACCATGCGCCTGCGCCGTGGCGGCGACCTGTCCGGCGGCCAGCAGCAGCAACTGGCGATCGGCCGCGCACTGATGAGCGAGCCGGGCCTGCTGATCCTGGACGAGCCCACCGAGGGCATCCAGCCTTCCATCATCCAGGACATCGGCCGGGCGCTGCGGCTGCTGGTCGACGAGTTCGGCATGACGGTGCTGCTGGTCGAGCAGTACTACGAGTTCGCGCGGCATATTGCCGACCACTACGTGGTGATGAGCCGCGGCGAAGTGGTGGCACGGGGTGCCGGCGCCAGCATGGAGCAGGACGGCGTGCGGGAGCTGATCGCCGTGTAAGGCAGGCCAGCCGCGAGGCCGGAACTTGTCGGTAACACGCCGCTTCCGCCCGGGCGGGCGGCGCGCTATGATTGCTTGCAACTCCCGCCATCGCGCGCCCCTCCGCCGGCTTTCTTGCCATGCGCCACCCCGACTTTCCTTCCGCCCTCGCGGTGCCCGCCGCATGGCAGGCCACCCTGCGGCTGCGCTTTGCGCAGCGCGGCGAACGCACCGCGCTGACCGAGCGGCGCCACCAGGGGCCGTTGCTGGTGCAGAAGCCGCTGTATCCGGAAGGCGGCATCTGCCACGCGGTGATCCTGCACCCACCGGCTGGCGTGGCGGGCGGCGACAGCCTGGACATCGACGTGACCGTGGAGGCCGGCGCGCACGCCGTGCTGGCCACGCCGGGTGCCACCAAGTGGTACAAGTCGCTCGGCCGCGAGGCCGCCCAGCACGTGCGCCTGACGGTGGGCGCGGGCGCGCGGCTGGACTGGCTGCCGCAGGAAAACATCGTCTTCGACGATGCGCGCGCCCGCATCTCGACGGTGCTCGACGTGGCGCCGGGTGGCAGCGCGATCGGCTGGGATGCCGTGGTGCTGGGGCGCCAGGCGTCCGGAGAGCAGTGGGCCAGCGGTGCGCTGTGGCTGGATACGCGCATCGGCGCCGGCGAGCGCGCGCTGTGGATCGAGCAATCGCATCTTGAGGCGACGTCGCCGCTGCGCACCGCGGTGGGTGGGCTCGATGGGCTCAACGTGCTGGGCACGCTGTGGGCAGTGGGCGAGGGCGCCACGCAGGCGCTGGCCGAATCGCTCGCCGAACGGCTGCCCTATACGTCCGAGCTGCGCGCCGGCGTGACCTGCCTGGCCGCCAACGGCCAGTCGATGCTGCTGCTGCGCGTGCTGGGCCGGCAGATGGAAGCAGTGCGCCACGTCATGGTCGACAGCTGGCAGGCGCTGCGCATGCCGGTGCACGGTGTCGCCGCGCGTCCGCTGCGCTTATGGGCTACGTAGGTTGCCAACAGTCAACGAATACAAGAACCAGGAACCGAACATGGAACTGACGCCGCGAGAGAAAGACAAGCTGCTGATCTTCACCGCCGCGCTGCTGGCCGAACGGCGCAAGGCACGCGGGCTCAAGCTCAATTACCCGGAAGCGGTGGCGCTGATCACCGCCGCCATCATGGAGGGCGCGCGCGACGGCCGCACCGTGGCCGAACTGATGCACGAAGGCACCACCGTGCTGGGCCGAGAGGACGTGATGGACGGCGTGGCCGAGATGATCCCCGAGATCCAGGTCGAGGCCACGTTCCCTGACGGTACCAAGCTGGTGACTGTCCACCATCCCATTGTCTGAACACGATCGATCCCGATCTTGCCCCGATAACAAGACCAACCCGAGAGCCGACATGAACCGTACCGCTTGCCTGCGCCTTGCCCTGGGCACTTCCCTGACCGTTGCCGCCGGCGCGGCCTTGGCCCATCCCGGCCACGATGCCGCCACCGTCAGTGCCAGCCTGTGGGCCGGCCTGGCGCACCCGTTCACCGGCGCCGACCACTTGCTGGCGATGGCGGCGGTGGGCGTGTGGAGCGCGCTGATTGCCCGCTCGGCCGCCGATACGATGCGCCTGCCGCTGGCCTTCGTGGCGCTGATGCTGGTGGGCGCGGCGCTGGGGCTGTCCGGGGTGGCGCTGCCTGCGGTCGAGCCGATGATCGCCGCTTCCTTGCTGGTGATCGGCTTGCTGCTGGCGCTGCGCGCGAAGCTGCCGGCGTGGGCCGGCACCCTGCTGGTCGGCGGCTTTGCCGTCTTCCACGGTTATGCCCACGGTGCGGAACTGCCCGCCACCGCGGGTGCGCTGCCGGCGGTGCTGGCCTATGTGGGCGGGTTTGCCGCCGCCACCATGGCGCTGCACCTGCTGGGCATCGGCGCCGGCACGCTGCTGCGCCGCCACGCCGGCTGGCTGGCACGCGTGGCGGGTGCGGGCGTGGCGCTGTATGGCGCCGGACTGCTGGTAGCCTGAGGAGGCCCGCCATGATCCCCGGTGAACTGATGCCCGCCGATGGCGAGATCGAACTGAATGCCGGCCGCGCCACGGTCAGCGTGACGGTGGCCAATACCGGCGACCGGCCGATCCAGGTCGGCTCGCACTTCCATTTCTACGAGACCAATACCGCGCTTGCCTTCGACCGCGAGGCCGCGCGCGGCTTCCGGCTCAACATTGCCGCCGGCACCGCGGTGCGCTTCGAGCCAGGCCAGACGCGCACGGTGGAACTGGTGGCGCTGGACGGCGACCGCATCGTCTACGGCTTCAACGGCAAGATCATGGGAGCGCTGTGATGGCAAAGATCTCCAGGCAGGCCTATGCCGAGATGTTCGGCCCGACCACCGGCGACCGCCTGCGGCTGGCCGATACCGGGCTCATCATCGAAGTCGAGAAGGACTTCACCATCTATGGCGAGGAAGTGAAGTTCGGCGGCGGCAAGGTGATCCGCGACGGCATGGGGCAGAGCCAGCGCATGGCCAAGGACTGCGTCGACACCGTCATCACCAATGCGCTGATCGTTGATCACTGGGGCATCGTCAAGGCCGATATCGGCCTGAAAGGCGGGCGCATTGCGGCGATCGGCAAGGCCGGCAACCCGGATATCCAGCCGGGCGTGACCATCGTGGTCGGGCCGGGCACCGAGGTGATCGCGGGCGAGGGCATGATCGTCACCGCCGGCGGCATCGACAGCCATATCCACTTTATCTGTCCGCAGCAGATCGAAGAGGCGCTGATGAGCGGCGTCACCACCATGATCGGCGGCGGCACCGGTCCGGCCACCGGCACCTTCGCCACTACCGTGACGCCGGGGCCGTGGTACATGGAGCGCATGCTGCAGGCGGCCGATGCCTACCCGATGAATATCGGCCTGCTGGGCAAGGGCAACGCCAGCCAGCCGGGGCCGATCCTCGAGCAGGTGGAGGCCGGCGCCATCGGCCTGAAGCTGCACGAGGACTGGGGCACCACGCCGGCGGCGATCGATACCTGCCTGTCGGTGGCGGACGCGACCGACACCCAGGTGGCGATCCACACCGACACGCTCAACGAGGCCGGCTTTGTCGAGGCGACCATCGCCGCCTTCAAGGGCCGCACCATCCATACCTATCACACCGAAGGCGCGGGCGGCGGCCATGCCCCTGACATCATCAAGGTGTGCGGCGAGGCCAATGTGCTGCCGTCGTCGACCAACCCGACGCGCCCGTACACGGTCAACACGCTGGACGAGCACCTCGACATGCTGATGGTGTGCCACCACCTCGACCCGTCGATCGCCGAGGACATCGCCTTCGCCGAAAGCCGCATCCGCCGCGAGACCATCGCCGCCGAGGACATCCTGCACGACCTGGGCGCGTTCTCGATGATCTCCAGCGACTCGCAGGCGATGGGGCGCGTGGGCGAGGTCATCATCCGCACCTGGCAGACCGCGCACAAGATGGCGGCGCAGCGCGGCAAGCTGCCGGGCGATCCCGACGATGCACGCGGCGGACACGACAATTTCCGCGTCAAGCGCTATGTCGCCAAGTACACCATCAACCCGGCGCTGACGCACGGCATTGCCCATGAAGTGGGCTCGGTCGAAGTGGGCAAGTGGGCCGACCTGGTGCTGTGGCGCCCGGCGTTCTTCGGCGTCAAGCCCAGCCTGATCCTGAAGGGCGGGATGATCGCCGCGGCGGCGATGGGCGACCCCAATGCGTCGATCCCGACGCCGCAGCCGGTGCACTACCGGCCGATGTTCGCGTCCGCCGGCGGCGCGCTGCACCGCTCGTCGCTGACCTTTGTGTCGCAGGCGGCGCTGGCCGCAGGCATTGGCGAGCGCTACGGGCTGGCCAAGACGCTGTCGGCGGTGCGCGGCACGCGCACGGTGAGCAAGCGCGACATGGTGCACAATGACTGGCAACCGCATGTCACGGTCGACCCGGAGACCTACCAGGTCGTTGCCGACGGCCAGTTGCTGACCTGCGAGCCCGCCACCGAGCTGCCCATGGCGCAGCGCTATTTCCTGTTCTGACTGGCCGGGGCCAGCGCCCCGGATCGCCCATGCTGAAGATCGACAAACTCCTGAGCGCCCCGCACGGCATCGCACCCGTGCTGGTGCGCCGCGCGCCCAAGCTGGTCCTGCCCTTCGCCGAGCGCAGCAAGAGCCGCCTGCGCGCGGTGCTCGACAACGGCGACGAGGCCGCGCTGTTCCTGCCGCGCGGCACCGTGCTGCGCGGCGGCGACCTGCTGGTGGCCGAAGACGGCAGCTTCGTGGAGGTCCAGGCTGCCGTTGAAGCGGTGCTGGAAGTGCGCGCGCAAGATCCGCATGCGCTGATGCGCGCGGCGTATCACCTCGGCAACCGGCATACGCCGGTGGAGATCGGGCGCGACTACCTGCGGCTGGAATACGACGCAGTGCTGGCCGACATGCTGCAACGGCTGGGCGTGCGCGCCGAGCGGGCCGAGCTGCCGTTCGAGCCGGAGGCGGGGGCCTATGGGGGCGGGCACAAGCATGGGCACGATGCGACGTTTGCGGAGGACTATGCGGCGGCGCAGGCGGTGTTTCATGAGCATCATGGGCACTCGCACTCGCACTCGCACTCGCACTCGCACTCGCACTCGCACGAACATGACGACGCACATGTGCATGACGAGCATTGCGGGCATAAGCACTGAAGACCTTTGCGCTGCAAGGGGTTGAATGCCGAACTATGCGAACCGACGACGAACTGAACTCGCCAATACTCCCCTCTCCCGCCTGCGGGAGAGGGGCAGGGGGTGAGGGCAGGCCCAGGCATGCCGCCGGGCCTGACTTTGTCGACGCACCTGGCCCTCACCCCAACCCTCTCCCGCAAGCGGGAGAGGGAGCACACACTCGGCAGGTAAAAGAGTCAACGACACCGGTGAGCGCTGCTGGTTCGCTCCCCTCTCCCGCCTGCGGGAGAGGGGCAGGGGGTGAGGGCAGGCCCAGGCATGCCGCCGGGCCGGACTTCGTCGACGCACCTGGCCCTCACCCCAACCCTCTCCCGCAAGCGGGAGAGGGAGCACACACTCGGCAGGTAAAAGAGTCAACGACACCGGTGAGCGCTGCTGGTTCGCTCCCCTCTCCCGCCTGCGGGAGAGGGGCAGGGGGTGAGGGCAGGCCCAGGCATGCCGCCGGGCCTGACTTCGTCGACGCACCTGGCCCTCACCCCAACCCTCTCCCGCAAGCGGGAGAGGGAGCACACACTCGGCAGGTAAAAGAATCAACGACACCGGTGAGCGCTGCTGGTTCGCTCCCCTCTCCCGCCTGCGGGAGAGGGGCAGGGGGTGAGGGCAGGCCCAGGCATGCCGCCGGGCCGGACTTCGTCGACGCACCTGGCCCTCACCCCAACCCTCTCCCGCAAGCGGGAGAGGGAGCACACACTCGGCAGGTAAAAGAGTCAACGACACCGGTGAGCGCTGCTGGTTCGCTCCCCTCTCCCGCCTGCGGGGGAGGGGCAGGGGGTGAGGGCAGGCCCAGGCATACCGCCGGGCCGGACTTCGTCGACGCACCTGGCCCTCACCCCAACCCTCTCCCGCAAGCGGGAGAGGGAGCACACACTCGGCAGGTAAAAGAGTCAACGACACCGGTGAGCGCTGCTGGTTCGCTCCCCTCTCCCGCCTGCGGGAGAGGGGCAGGGGGTGAGGGCAGGCCCAGGCATGCCGCCGGGCCGGACTTCGTCGACGCACCTGGCCCTCACCCCAACCCTCTCCCGCAAGCGGGAGAGGGAGCACACACTCGGCAGGTAAAAGAGTCAACGACACCGGTGAGCGCTGCTGGTTCGCTCCCCTCTCCCGCCTGCGGGAGAGGGGCAGGGGGTGAGGGCAGGCCCAGGCATGCCGCCGGGCCGGACTTCGTCGACGCACCTGGCCCTCACCCCAACCCTCTCCCGCAAGCGGGAGAGGGAGCACACACTCGGCAGGTAAAAGAATCAACGACACCGGTGAGCGCTGCTGGTTCGCTCCCCTCTCCCGCCTGCGGGAGAGGGGCAGGGGGTGAGGGCAGGCCCAGGCATACCGCCGGGCCTGACTTCGTCGACGCACCTGGCCCTCACCCCAACCCTCTCCCGCAAGCGGGAGAGGGAGCACACACTCGGCAGGTAAAAGAGTCAACGACACCGGTGAGCGCTGCTGGTTCGCTCCCCTCTCTCCCGCAAGCGGGAGAGGGAGCACACACTCGGCAGGTAAAGGAGTCAACGACACCGGTGAACTTTGCTGGTTCGCTCCCCTCTCCCGCCTGCGGGAGAGGGGCAGGGGGTGAGGGTGAGCATATGCCGAAGCCGGCGTTCGCTCGCTTGCTGCGTGCGCAACAGACGGAAGCTGAGCAGCGTCTCTGGTACCAGCTGCGCGGCCGCCGCTTCATGGGATTGAAGTTCAAGCGCCAGCACCAGGTCGGCCCCTTCATTGTGGATTTCATCTGTATCGATGCAATGCTGGTTATCGAGGCAGACGGGGGGCAGCACGGTGATGCCAAGGACGTGGCCCGCGATACATGGTTCCGAAAACAAGGATTTCATGTCTTGCGCTTCTGGAACTCTGAGGTGTTGGGTCAGACTGCGGCCGTGCTGGAACAAATTCGTCAGGTTGTGTTGGGGCTTGGCTACAGGGACACGCCGGCCCTCTCCCCCAACCCCTCTCCCGCAAGCGGGAGAGGGGAGCAAACCGTCGGCGGATCGGATGGGCTGCCATGACCCAACTCCACCAACTTATCTCGCTCCTGCACCTTGCGTCGCCATCCCTGCCGATAGGCGGCTTCAGCTATTCCCAGGGCCTTGAGGCAGCGATCGAATGCGGCAGCGTGCACGATGCCCTAACCGCCGAGCGCTGGATTCGCGACAACCTGCTGCAGGTGCAGGCGCAATGCGAAGCGCCGCTGTGGCTGCTGCTGCATCGCTGCTGGCAAGCCGGCGACGCCATGCAGGTGCGGACATGGAACGACTGGTTCCACGCCACGCGCGAGACTTCCGAGTTGCGGCTGGAGACCGAGCAGATGGGCTGGTCGCTGGCGAAGCTGATTGCGCAGATGGAGTGGGGCACCCCCGCGCTGCGCGATACGCTGGCAATATTGTCGCCGGTGTGCCTGCCGACGGCCTTCACTGCTGCCTGCGCGGCGCTCGACATCGAGGCCCGCGACGGCCTCGCTGCCTATTGCTTCAACTGGGCCGAGAACCAGGTCGCCGCCGCGATCAAGGCGGTGCCCCTGGGCCAGGTGGCGGGGCAGCACATGCTGCGGCGCCTGCATGGCGCGGTGCTCGGCACGGTCGACGAAGCCGCGCGCCGCGCCGACGCCACGCCGCCGCAACTCTCCACCTTTTCCCCGATGCTGGGCCTGCTTTGCGCGCGCCACGAAACGCAGTACTCCCGGCTGTTCCGATCCTGAACCCATACCGCACCATGACCCAGGCCCGTACCAAGAAGAACCCTCCGCTGCGCGTCGGCGTCGGCGGCCCGGTTGGCTCCGGCAAGACCACGCTGCTGGAGATGCTGTGCAAGGCGATGCGCGACCGCTATGACCTGGTCGCCATCACCAACGACATCTACACCAAGGAAGACCAGCGCCTGCTGACAATCTCCGGCGCACTGCCGGCGGAGCGCATCATGGGCGTGGAGACCGGCGGCTGTCCGCACACCGCGATCCGCGAGGACGCCTCGATCAACCTGGAAGCCGTCGACCGCATGCTGGCGCGCTTTCCGGATGCCGATGTGGTCTTCATCGAGTCCGGCGGCGACAACCTCGCGGCGACCTTCAGCCCAGAACTTTCTGATTTGACGATCTACGTCATCGACGTGGCCGGCGGTGAGAAGATTCCGAGAAAGGGCGGGCCGGGCATCACCAAGTCCGACTTGCTGGTGATCAACAAGACGGACCTGGCGCCCTATGTCGGCGCATCGCTGGAGGTGATGGAAAGCGATGCGCGCAAGATGCGCGGCGCCCGGCCGTTCGTGATGGGCAGCGTCAAGTCCGGGCAGGGCCTGGACGAGGTGATCCGCTTTATCGAACGGCAGGGCCTGCTGGGCGTCTAGCCTTCGTTGCCTGCATCCGCGTCGGGCGCGGCTTTGGCGCCGGAGCTGGCGTGGGTCAGCGCAGGGCGGAAGCTGCCTTTGCCCGCCAGCGCCCGTGCCACCGCGGCCACCAGGTTCAGCTCGGGCTCGGTCAGCTCCGCCATATGGTGCACGGTGGCCTCGATGGCGGCCCGTTGGCGGTTGCCGAAGGGCGCGCGGGACTGTTCCACCTGCAGCTGGCTGGCGTCGTGGCGGCTGAAGTCGAGCATCTCCGAGGTCGGCACGGCGAGCGTCTCGGCGAGCCTGCAGATGTTGGCCAGCGCAAGGTTGCGCTTGCCGCTTTCAATGCCGCTCAGGTATGAGCGCGACAGTCCGCTTTCGAGTGAAAGGGTCTCCTGGGACCAGCCTCGTTGCTTGCGTAGCCAGGCAAGATGCAATCCGAATAGTCTGAGATTTCGAGTAGTCATGAGGTCGTGAATGGATCGGAGTGGTCTGAGGCTAAGGGTTTGACCTTGAGGCCACGACAACTTATCCTCTTCCTCACTATCGGTGTCCGATCCGCAAACTAAGGGGTGCGCCAGACAATATGGCGCGGCACGATGGCATCAACCGGACGGCCTGCATGGCCGTGCCAAACGGGCTATTGCGCAATGCTGTGCGTCACGCTGCCAGGCGTGCGCGGTGCTGCGCGGACACGCGCCTGGTGCGCTGTCGCCCTGCTGGGGGATTGCCATGCAGATCTTCACGCTGTTCGAGGCGCGGATGCGCGCCCTCCATGCCGACTGCCACGCGCCGTCGGACTTCATTCCCGGATTCCACACCTGTGTGCTTGCCGCCGCTGCCGGCCTCGGCAGTACCTGCGACTACGTCTTTCTCTGCGCCGGCGAGATCCAGCCCGAGTTTTCAGCGAATTGCCATGAGTGGTGGGGCTGCCTGCGCGGCGGCCTGCGGCTGTCGTCGCCCGGGCGCGGCTGCCTGCTGCTGGGCGGCGGCGAGCTGTTCGCGCCCGCTCCCGGCGTGCCGATGCGGGTGCAGGCAATGGTCGATACCATCCTGGTGCGCGCGGTGCCGCAAGGCCCGGCCGATGCGTCGCGGCCGGTGGCGCTGCCCGCGGGCGGGTGGCATTGCGCGCTGGGCGGCATTGCCGCCGCCGGTGCCACTGGGCCCGAGGGGATGGAGGGCATCCACGTGTTGCCCGCCGATGTATTGCAGGTGGAGGTCGGACAAGCACGGCAGGGGATGCGTCCGGAATTCATCCAGCTCGACCCGTCGGACGATGACTGGGCGCAGCGGCTGCAGGCGCGCGGGCTGCGCTGGGCGCTGTGTTACCGAGGCGCCATCGGTCTGCACTGGCATGGCGCGCTGGCGCGGGCCGGGGGCGACATGGCCTTCCTGCAGCCCGGCACGCTCTACGCGCCGGAGCGGCATGAGTCATGCCGGCTCGACGTGCTGTTGCCGGGCACCGGCCTGCTGTGCTGCTTCGGGCCGGGCGATGAAGCGGAGGAGGGCGACGCCGCGCGTGGCGGCCGGCGCGCGGACGGGCATGCCGTCGCGCGCCTCGCGCTGGCGCTGGCCTGATGGCCAGCGCCCCGGCGGCTGCCGGGCTGCGTTCAGTGCCGCTTGTACTGGGTGGCGCCGAACAGCACCTCGCGTGCCTTGTCGTCCTGCAGCGCCTTGCGCACGCTGGCCAGCACTTCCACGCCGCGCTTGACCGCGGGGCGCTCGGCAATCTCGTTGAACCAGCGCTTCAGGTACGGGTAGTCGTCCAGCGCCACGCCCTGGTTCTGCCAGCTGCGCAGCCACGGGAAGGTGGCGATGTCGGCGATGGTGTATTGCTCGCCGGCCAGGTAGGCGTGCTTTGACAGCTGCGTGTCGATCACGCCGTACAGGCGCCTGGCTTCATTGGTGTAGCGGTTGACCGCGTACTCGATCTTCTCGGGCGCGTAGATGCGGAAGTGATGCGCCTGGCCCAGCATCGGGCCGACGCCGCCCATCTGGAACATCAGCCATTGCAGGGTTTCGTACTTGCCGCGCACGTCCTCGGGCAGGAACTTGCCGGTCTTGCCCGCCAGGTACAGCAGGATGGCGCCCGATTCGAACAGCGAGATCGGCTTGCCGTCCGGTCCGTCGGGGTCGACGATGGCGGGGATCTTGTTGTTGGGGCTGATCTTCAGGAAGTCCTCGCCGAACTGGTCGCCGGCGCCGATGTTGATCGGGTGGACTTTGTACTCCAGTCCGCACTCTTCCAGCATGATGTGGACTTTGTGGCCATTGGGCGTGGCCCAGGTGTAGGCGTCGATCATCGCAAAAGATCTCCTGGCTGCGATCATGGTGGTGGCTGCGTCAGTCACTGACGTGGCGAACCGGGCGATTTAAGCACAGAAGAAAAAAACGCGCAGACAGGCTGCGCGTTCTCCATGCTGCCGTCAGGGACGAAGCCCCGGCGGCATTGCCAGGCGGTCAGAAACCGCGCGCCACCGGCATCCTGACGTCGTCCGGATGGATATTCATGTGCTTGGCCAGCTCCAGCTTGGCGATGGCGTTGCGGTGCACTTCGTCCGGGCCGTCGGCCAGGCGCAGCGTGCGCTGGTGCGCCCACCAGTTGGCCAGCGGGAAGTCGCTGGAAACGCCGGCCGCGCCGTGGACCTGGATGGCCCAGTCGATCACCTTCAGCGCCACGTTCGGGGCGATCACCTTGATCATGGCGATCTCGGCCTTGGCTACCTTGTTGCCCACGGTGTCCATCATGTACGCGGCCTTGAGCGTCAAGAGGCGCGCCATCTCGATCTCGCAGCGGGCCTCGGCGATGCGCTCCTGCGTCACGCCCTGGCTGGACACCGGCTTGCCGAAGGCCACACGCGACAGCGCACGCTTGCACATCAGTTCCAGCGCGCGCTCGGCCACGCCGATGCTGCGCATGCAGTGGTGGATGCGGCCCGGGCCGAGGCGGCCCTGCGCGATCTCGAAGCCGCGGCCTTCGCCCAGCAGGATGTTCGAAGCCGGCACGCGCACGTTCTTCAGCTCGATCTCCATATGGCCGTGCGGCGCGTCGTCGTAGCCGAACACCGGCAGGAAGCGTTTGATGGTGATGCCCGGGGTATCGGCCGGCACCACGATCATCGACTGCTGCTCATGGCGGCCGGCATCGGGATTGGTCTTGCCCATCACGATGTAGACCTTGCAGCGCGGATCGCCGGCGCCCGACGACCACCACTTGGTGCCGTTGATCACGTAGTGGTCGCCGTCGCGCTCGATGCGGCATTCGATGTTGGTCGCGTCCGACGAGGCCACGGCCGGCTCGGTCATCAGGAAGGCCGAGCGGATCTCGCCCGCCAGCAGCGGCTCGAGCCACTTGTCCTTCAGTTCCTCGGAGGCGTAGCGCTCCAGCGTCTCCATGTTGCCGGTGTCGGGGGCCGCGCAGTTGAAGACCTCGGCCGACCAGGGCACCCGGCCCATGATCTCGCACAGCGTGGCATATTCCAGGTTCGACAGGCCCTGCGGGGCGCGCGGCGAGCGCGGCAGGAACAGGTTCCACAGGCCGGCCGCGCGTGCCAGCGGCTTGAGTTCCTCGATCACCTTGGTCGGCACCCAGGCATTGCCGGCGCGGCGGTTGGCGTCGATCTCTTCGGCGAAGCGCTTTTCGTTCGGATAGATATGCTGGTCGAAGAAGGCCAGCAGCTTGGCCTGCAGTTCCTTGACCTTCGGGCTGTACTCGAAATCCATGTGGTCTCCTCGCTACGGAATCAGTGGACGCCAGGTGGGCGGCGGCGCCTCGTTGGCCGGGGCAGGCCTCGGCATCAGTGCGGCATGGGCCGATGGAATGCACTCTATCTGAAAGCTAGTAATTATAAAAATGAATTTTCTGGATTTGCCAGTATCAATTCGCTGCATTCCGTGCCAGAATCACCAGCATGCAGCTCGCCCGCATCGACCTCAATCTCTTCGTGGTATTCGACGCCATCTACAGTGAAGGCAGCATCACCGCGGCCGCGCGTCAGCTCAACCTGACGCAGCCCGCGGTCAGCCATGCGCTGGGCCGGCTGCGCACGCTGTTCGACGATCCGCTGTTCGAGCGGCGCGGTCAGGGCATGGCGCCCACGCCGCTGGCGCGCTCGCTGGCCGCCGAGGTGCGCGGCGCGCTGCAGTCGTTCGCGCGCACGCTGCAGGATACGCCGCACTTCGATCCCACCAACACCGTGCGCCGTTTCACCATCGGCATGCGCGATGCGCTGGAATCCACGCTGCTGCCGCCGCTGATGAGCCGCGTCACGGCGATGGCGCCGCACGTGGAAATCGCCGCGATCCGCTTCGACCGGCGCGAGATGGAATCCGAACTGCTGGCCGGCACCCTGGACGCCGCGCTGGACATCCTGCTGCCGGTCTCGCCGGCGATCCACCATGCGCCGTTCATGGCCGATCCGATGGTGGTGCTGGCGCGGCGCGACCATCCGCTGGTGAAGAAGGAGCTGACGCTGGAGCGCTACCTTGCGGCAGAGCACGTGCATGTGTCGTCGCGCCGCCGCGGTGCCGGTCTGGAAGACCAGGCCCTGCACCGCATGGGCCTGACGCGGCGTGTGCGGTTGCGCTGCCAGCATTACGCGGCCGCATGCCGCGTGGTCAGCTGCACCGACCTGCTGGCCACGCTGCCGCTGCGCTATGCGCGCATCGCCAATGAGCCGTATGCCAACCGCGTGTTGTCGCTGCCGTTCAAGGTGCCGTCCCTGGAACTGCACCTTTACTGGCACGCCGGCGGCGAGAACGACGGCGCCAACCGCTGGCTGCGCGAGCAGCTGATGGCGGTGATGGCCTCGCTCGGCACCGGCATGCCGGACGTGGCCACGGCCGGCTAGTGTCTTTGGCAGCATGCGAACGCGTGCGGGTGCGGCGCGCGCGGATCACACGTAAGCAATTGTTCGCGGGCTAGACCCTCGGGGTCGGCGCCCATACCATCGTCCGGTTATTCTGCCCCCGGCGCCCCCGCCGCGAACCCGTGCTGCACGGTGCACGCGCGGATTGTCGCGCCGGTTGTCCGCCGCGGCGGATCCTTCGGGCAGTCGCCTCTCGCCGAACGCCACCACGACGAATCAGACCGATGCCCGGGAAACGCTTGCCTGCCGATTGCCAACCGAAGCTGCCGCGCCGCGCGCAGCACACCGCGCTTGCCCTGACCACTCTCTGCACTGCCGCCGTACTGGCACTTGCCGCCTGTGGCGGTGGCGGCGACAGTAGTTCCGCCAGCGCCGCGCCCAGCGGATCCGCCCAGCCCGGCGGGCAGGCCAGCGCGCCGGCAGGCGGCCAGACCGGCTCGACCTCCCAGACATCCACCACGGGCTCCACGACCACCACGGCTGGCGCCTGCTATACCGTCAGCGGTCCGGCGCCCGCGGCTGCGGCGGGCAGCGGCATCTCGCTGCTGCCGGCACGCGGCAGCGCCGTCAGCAACTACCGCGTGCTGGACGAGCCGCGTACCGCGGGCCTGTGCTACGCCAACTATCGCCGCGAGCAGGTGGGCCTGCCGCCGCTGGTATCGCGCGACGCGCTCAATACCACCGCGCAGAGTCACACGGCCTACATGCTGGCCAATGCCACGCTGACCCACGACGAAATCAGCGGCAATCCGGGTTTCACCGGCGCTACCGCCAATGGCCGCGTCCAGGCCGTCTATCCGACCGATGCCACCGCGGAAGTCGTGGCGGGCGCCAACCGCTGGACCTCGGTCGCCAATGCGCAGCTGTCGATGCAGCCCAAGGACGCGCTGGTGTCGAACCTGATCGACGCGCCGTTCCACCGCGCCGCACTGCTGGGCAGCTACGGCTCGGCCGGCAGCGGCTTTGCCGAATGGGTGGGTGCCAACGGCAGCGGCACCTCGGCCAACTATTACCAGACCATCGACCTGGCCGACCGGTCCAAGGCCGGCAGCGATAACCAGATGGTGGCCTATCCGTTCGACGGCCAGAGCGATGTGCCGGTCAGCTGGGTCAATACGGAAAGCCCCAACCCGGCACCGGGCTACCAGAACAGCACCATGGGCTATCCGGTTTTGCTGCAGGCGATCAATACCTCGCTGCAGTTCGCCGCCGACAACTTTGTCATTACCGATGCGCAAGGCAACAACGTCAACTGCATCAAGGTCGACAGCCGTTCGTCGGGCCTGAGCAGCGACGCGAGCGGCCTGGCCATCTGCACGCCGGTGGCGCCGCTGGCCAGCCAGCAGCGCTATTCCGTGCGGGTCACCGGCCGGCTGGGCTCGCAGCCGGTGGACCTGAGTTGGTCGTTCACAACGCGCTGACCATCGCCATCTGATTTCCGCGTTTCCCGGATGCTCGGATCGCCACTACAATCGTGCGATCCTTCCCCACAGGAGATATCGGATGGTTCACCCTGACCTCACTTCGATGGCTTGGCGCGGCGCGCTGGCGCTTGCCCTGACAGCGCTGCTAGGCGCCTGTGGTACCCAGGGCGGCGGGACTGCCGCGCCGTCGGCCGCGACACCGCCTGCCGCGATGCCGCCGGCCCCGGAAGTTGCTTCAGGCTATCGCCCGGGCATGTCCACGGTCTATGCGCAGCGCCACATGGCTGCCGCGGCCAACCCGCTGGCCACCGAGGCCGGGCGCGCCATCCTGCGCCAGGGTGGCTCGGCCATCGATGCTGCCATCGCCATGCAGGCCGTGCTGACGCTGGTCGAGCCACAGGCCAGCGGCATTGGCGGTGGCGCCTTCATCATGTACTGGGACGGCAAGCGAGTGCAGGCCATTGACGGCCGCGAGACGGCCCCGGCCGGCGCTACCGAAAATCTGTTCCTGCGCGCCGACGGCAAGCCGATGGAATTCAGCGAGGCGCAGATCGGCGGGCGCTCGGTCGGCGCGCCGGGCGTGATGCGCGCGCTTGAACTGGCGCATCGGCAACATGGCCGCCTGCCGTGGGCCAGATTGTTCCAGCCGGCCATCGACCTGGCGGAGAAGGGCTTCCCGATCTCGCCCCGGCTGTACACGCAAGTGGCCGCGGACAAGTTTCTGGCCAACTCGCCGGAGATGGCCGCCTATTTCCTCGACGCACAGGGCAAGCCCAAGCCCGTCGGCACGGTGCTCAAGAATCCGAAGCTCGCGCAGACGCTGCGCGAAATCGGCCGCCGCGGCGCCGGCGTGCTGTACAGCGGACCCATTGCGCAGGATATCGTCGCCAAGGTGAACGGCAGTGCCAATGCGGGCTCGCTGTCGCTGGCGGACCTGCGCAACTACAAGGCCAAAGAGCGCGAGCCGGTCTGCACCGACTACAAGCGCTGGAAGGTCTGCGGCATGCCGCCGCCGTCGTCGGGCGGCATTGCCATCGCGCAGATCCTCGGCGCGCTGCAGGCGCTCGAAACGAAGAATCCGAAGTACGCACTGGCAGCGCTCAAGCCGCAAGGCGTGAGCACGGCCGCTGCATTGGAAGCAAATCCTGACGCGGTGCACGCGATCGCCGAAGCCGACCGGCTTGCCTTTGCCGATCGCGGCTTGTACGTGGCCGATACGGATTTCGTGCCGGTCAACGTGGCTGGCCTGCTAGATCCGGACTACCTGGCTTCGCGCGCAGCGCTGATCGCTGACAACAGCATGGTCAAGGCCCAGCCGGGCGTCCCGCCGGGTCCGACGGTGGCGTTTGCGCCCGACCGGTCGCCGCCGCGCCTTTCCACGTCGCAAATTGTTGCAGTGGATGACCGCGGCCGCGCTGTCTCGATGACGACATCCGTGGAAGCCTATTTCGGCGCCCACCTGATGGTGCGCGGCTTCATGCTGAACAACCAGCTGACTGACTTCTCCTTCGTGCCAAGCGAGAACGGCAAGCCGGTGGCCAACCGCGTAGAGCCGGGCAAGCGCCCGCGTTCGTCGATGGCGCCGACGCTGGTGTTCGACCGCCAGACCGGCCAGCTGGTCGCCACGGTCGGCTCACCCGGCGGCTCGCAGATCATCGAGTACGTGTCCAAGGCGCTGGTCGGCATGCTGGACTGGAACATGGACGTGCAGGCCGCCATCGGCATGGGCAACTTCGGCAGCCGCAACGGGCCGACGGAAGTGGAGAAGGGCGTGGTGTCGCCGGCGCTGGTGCAGGCGCTGCGGCAGCGCGGCCACCAGGTGGCGGAGATCGAGATGACCAGCGGCACGCAGGCCATCATGCGCAAGCAGGGGCCTGACGGCAAGGTGATGTGGGCCGGCGGCGCGGATCCGCGGCGCGAAGGGGTGGCACTGGGGGATTGAGGCAGGGCGGCGCTATATGCTGCGATGTCTTTCAAGCACCAAGGGCGTGCTCCCTCTCCCGCTTGCGGGAGAGGGTTGGGGTGAGGGCCGGGCGTATCGACGAAGTCAGGCCAGCGGTATGCCAGCGCCTACCCTCACCCCCTGCCCCTCTCCCGCAAGCGGGAGAGGGGAGCCAACCATCAGCAAGCGATCAGCCCGTCGCCTTCTGCGCGTACTGCCACCCCATCTCCGCCATCGGCCGCGCGCGCTTGCCCGCGTCCAGCGCCTGCGCCGACGACGCGGTGCCATCCACCACGCGCTTCATGATCCCCTGCAGGATGCCGGCGATGCGGAACATGCTGAAGGCCAGGTAGAAGTTCCAGTCGCCGGTGATCGGGCGGCCGGTGCGCTGCTCATACAGGCGGCGGTAGCTGGCTTCGTCGGGGATGCCCAGCGCGGCGAAGTCCAGGCCGGCGATGCCGCGGAACTGGCCCGGGGCGATATGCCAGCTCATGCAGTGGTAGCTGAAGTCGGCCATCGGGTGGCCCAGCGTGGACAGTTCCCAGTCCAGCACCGCCAGCACGCGCGGCTCGGTCGGGTGGAACATGAGGTTGTCGAGCCGGTAGTCGCCATGCACGATCGAGGTCAGGTCGGCGTCTTCCTGCGGGATATGCTGCGGCAGCCAGTCCATCAGCGCGTCCATCGACGGGATCGACTCGGTCTCGGACAGCTTGTACTGCTTGGTCCAGCGCTCGATCTGGCGCTGGAAGTAGTTGCCGGGCTTGCCGTAGTCGCCCAGGCCGATGGCGTTGTAGTCGACCGTGTGCAGCGCGGCGATGACGCGGTTCATCTCGTCATAGATGGCGCTGCGCTCGGCCGTGCTCATGCCCGGCAGCGACTGGTCCCACAGCACGCGGCCGGCAACGAATTCCATGATGTAGAAGGCGCGGCCGATCACGGACTCGTCCTCGCACAGCGCGTACATGCGCGCTACCGGCACGTCGCTGCCGGCCAGCGCGGCCATCACGCGGTATTCGCGCTCGATCGCGTGCGCCGACGGCAGCAGCTTGCTCTTGGGGCCGGGCTTGGCGCGCATCACGTAAGTCTGTCCCGGCGTGACCAGCTTGAAGGTCGGGTTGGACTGGCCGCCCTTGAACTGCTCCACGGTCAGCGGGCCGGCGAAGCCGTCCACGTGCTGGCGCATCCAGGCCTCCAGCGCGGCGGTGTCGAAGCGCTGCTGGTCCGCCACCGGGCGCGTGCCCTCGAAGTGCGATACGTTGCTGGTCATGCTGTCTCCGTTGGTTTTCTGTTCGGGTTCGATCGATGTAGGGATGGCTTTCGCGTACGCTCAGCCGGCCGGCTGGCGTCCGCGCAAATACTGGTGCAGCAGCACTTCCATGGTGGTGTGGCGCGTGCCGCTGTGCACCGGCGTGGGCGGCGAGTAGTTGGTCATGCGCACCACCCAGTCAAACGGGTCGCCGCCCATGTCGAGCACATTGATGCAGCCCGCGGTCTGCAGCAGCGAGCCGAAGAACACGCGCCGCCCGCAGGTGATGGCCTGCGACAGGATGGCGCGGTTGGTGCCGCCATGCAGCACCATCAGCACGGTGTCCCAGCCCGGGTCGGCGCGCAGGCGCGCCAGCGCCGGCAGCACGCGATCCAGGAATGCGCCGATGGTCTCGCCGTTGAGAAAGCGCTTGTCTTCTGGCACTTCGCCTTCAAAGGCGCCGACAAAGGCGTCGCGCAGGTCCTGGTCGGCAATCGCGGACAGGTCGCCGCCGCGGATCTCCTGTAGTTCTGGCCAGACTTCAGGGATGATGCCCTCCATCTCCGGCAGCTCGGCCAGCACGCGTTCCGCGGTCTCCACCGTGCGTGGCAGGCCGCTGACGACGACGCGGTCGAAGCGGATCTGCTCGGCGGCAAAGGCGCGGCCGGCGGCGGTGGCCTGCATGCGGCCGGTCTCGTTCAGGGGCACCATCTCGGGCAGGGTGGTGCGGCGCCCGGCCTCATCGAAGTAAGAAACAGCACCATGCCGCATCAGGTAGATGCGGCGACGCGAGGACGGCGGCAATTCCATGCGTTGTCTCCTTGCATTGTGTCGGCATGCCCGTCTGCCGCGGGCTGGCCGTCTGGGTGAAGCCAGGGCGCCAGGCGCCCGCTTCAGCGGTACTGCGGTTTGCGCTTTTCCAGGAAGGCGCTGATGCCTTCGCCGCCGTCGGGGTGATGCAGCGCGGCCACGAAGCTGTCGCGCTCAGCCAGCAAATGTTCGGCCAGCGAGGCGGTGCCCGCATGGTTGATCAGGCCTTTGATGCGACCCACCGCGTGCGGCGATTGCTTCGCGATGCCCTGCGCCAGGCGCAATGCCTCGGCCAGCGCCTCGCCCGGCGGCGTGACGCGGTTGACCAGGCCGAACTGCGCGAGCCGCTCGGCGTTGACCGGCTTGCCTTCCATCATCAGTTCACTTGCAAGCTGGCGCGGCAGTGCACGCGCCAGTTCATACGAACCGCCGCCATCCGGCGTGAGCCCGACCGAGACGTAGGCCATCACGAACCTGGCGTCGCTGGCGGCAACCACGAAATCGCACGCCAGCACCACCGAAAAGCCCGCGCCCGCGGCCGCGCCTTCCACTGCCGCGATGATCGGCTTGGGAAAGGCGTGCAGCGACTCGATCCATCGGTTCAGCACCTCGATACTGGCGGCCTGCACCTCGGGCGGCTGGCTGCGGTTGCCCAGCAGCCGGTTCAGGTTGCCGCCCGCGCAGAACATGCCGTCGGCGCCGGTAAGGATCACCGCGCGCACCGAGTCATCGGCCGCGGCCTGCTCCAGCGCCTGCTGCGAGGCAGCATAGATGTCCGGGTGCAGCGCATTGCGTGCCTCGGGGTTCGAGATGGTCAGCACCAGCGTCGAATCGACGCGATGGGAAAGCAACTGTGCAGGCATGGGCGTGGCTCGGTCGGTGGGTCGGTGGCGGGCTTACTGCTCTTCGGCCAGCAGCGACAGGCCCAGGCCGGCACGGCGCCACAGCCACGGGCTCGGGCGGTAACGCATGTCGCCGGTCAGCGCTTCCATGTTGCGCAGCGTCTCCAGCACCAGCTGCGGGCCGACCGCGTCGCCCAGCGCCAGCGGGCCCTTCGGGTAGCCGAGGCCGAGGTTGACGGCGAGGTCGATGTCAGTCGGCGTGGCAATGCGCTGCTGCGCGATATCGCTGGCGATGTTGATGATGCAGCAGAGAATGCGCTGCGCAACGAAGCCGGCCGAGTCGCGGATCACCGTGACCGGCACGCCGTCGCCGGCAAAGAGGCCGTGCGCGGCGTCGCGCGCGGCGGCGCTGGTGGCCGGGGTGGTCATCAGCGTGCGGCGCTTGGTGGCCTCGAACGGCAGCAGCGTGTCGATGGCGACGGTGCGGGCCGGGTCCAGGCCCTGTTGCAGCGCGCTGGTGGTGGCGTCCAGGCCCAGCGGCGTGACGATGATCAGCGCGTCGGCCGACGGCTTGTTGCCGCCTTCCGGCGTCACGCCCAGCGCGCCCAGCAGCTTGGTCACCATGGCGTGGCCGCGCTCGCTGGCGTGGCTCACCCAAACGCTCGGCGGGCGCGCGCCCGGCACCACGGCAGCGGCCGGTACTTGCTTCTGGCCATCGGCGTAGGCATAGAAGCCGGCGCCGGCCTTGCGTCCGATCAGCCCGCCGACCGCGCGGATCGCCGTGATCGGCGAGGGGCGGTAGCGCGGTTCCTGGTAGAACTGGTTGTAGATCGATTCCATCACCGGATGCGACACGTCCAGCCCGGTCAGGTCCATCAGCTCGAACGGGCCCATGCGGAAGCCGGCCTGCTCGCGCATGATGTTGTCGATGTCGGCGAACCCGGCCACGCCTTCCTGCGCGACCTTCAGGCCTTCGATGTTCATGCCGCGGCCGGCATGGTTGACGATAAAGCCGGGCATGTCCTTGCAGCGCACCGGCGTATGGCCCATGCGGCGCGACAGCGCCATCAGCGCGTCGCCCACCGCCGGGTTGCCCGACAGGCCGTCGATGACCTCGACCACCTTCATCAGCGGCACCGGGTTGAAGAAGTGGTAGCCGGCGATGCGGCCCGGGTGCTTCGACCCCACGGCGATCGCGGTGATCGACAGCGACGACGTATTCGAGGCGATGATGGCGTCCTCACGCAGCACGGCTTCCAGTTTGGCGATCAGGTCGCGCTTGACCTCCAGCTTCTCGACGATGGCTTCCAGCACCATGCCGCAGCCGGCCAGGTCTTCCAGCGCGCCGCAGGGCTTGACGCGGGCCAGCGTGGCTTCGGCGTCGGCGGCGCTGATCTTGCCCTTGTCGGCCAGCCTGGCCAGCGTTTCCTGCAGGTACTGGCGCGCGGCGGCCACCGCTTGCGGGTTGGCGTCGTACAGGCTGACGGTCAGGCCCGCCTGCGCGGCGATCTGCGCGATGCCCCGGCCCATGGCGCCGGTGCCGACGATACCCAGGGTATCGATGGTGAAAGTGCTCATCATTTGTCCCAAAAGTTGTGGTTAAATTAGCACGATCGTACGTTTTTTGCACCTTCCGCGACAGATGGGCAGGGCAGGCGGCGTGCGCTGATCGGCCAGCCGGTACACTGCAGACCCCGGATGGTCCACAATCACCCGCTGCGACCCATCCACGCCGTGCGATGCGGGGATCATTCCAACAACGGAGAGAGACGACATGCTGAAGCTCTGCGGTTTTGCCGCCAGCAACTATTACAACAAAGTGAAGCTGGCGCTGCTGGAAAAGAACGTGCCGTTCGAAGAGGTGCTGGCCTGGATCGGCCAGACCGACCCGGCGGCCACGCCCGCGGGCAAGGTGCCCTACATCATCACCGAATCCGGCCCACTGTGCGAGTCCGAAGCGATCGTCGACTATGTGGAGGCAGCTTATCCGCAGACGCCGCTGCTGCCGCGCGACCCGTTCCAGGCCGCCAAGGTGCGCGAGATCACGGTCTTCATGGAGCTGTACCTGGAACTGACCGCGCGCGAGCTGTACCCGGAGGCCTTCTTCGGCGGCAAGGTCAGCGACGGCGTCAAGGAGCGCCAGCACAAGCTGCTCACGCGCTATGTCCCCGCCTTCGCCAGGCTGGCGAAATTCTCGCCGTATATCGCCGGCGACACCTTCACGCTGGCCGACTGCGCCGCCGCGGTGCACCTGCCGCTGGTGTCGTCGTGCACCAAGATCATCTACGGTACCGACCTGCTGGCCGAGCTGCCGGTCAAGGACTACCTGAAGACGCTGTCGGCGCGTGAATCGGTGCAGAAGGTCAATGCCGACCGCAAGGCCAATCTCGAGCTGATGATGAGCAAGAACAAGTAGCCAGCGGTTCGAATTGCCGCTTGGGTGCTCCCTCTCCCGCTTGCGGGAGAGGGTTGGGGTGAGGGCCGGAGTGTCAACGAAGTAAAGGCGTTGGTATGCCAGCGCCCACCCTCACCCCCTGCCCCTCTCCCGCAAGCGCTTGTCTTTACCCACATCTCGATAGGAAAGGTTGTAAACGGGATTGGACGGTGTTAACTTCGGGGAAGTTGACAATCAGTGGTGGCAATTTTGTCTGATACGGAAGATCTGGAAGACTGGGCCAGCGACGAATTCGGTGGCGCTCAGTTGGGCGATGCACGTCGCACGCAGCGCCTTGTGGCATTGGCGCGCGGACTAGCGCAAAAAGCCCATGTTTCGTTCCCGCAGGCCTTGAGTGGTGCCCAACTCAAGGCGGCATATCGCTTCTTTGATAATGAGGCGGTCGACCCGGACGGAATACTGGCGAGCCACGTCGTTCAAACCGTGGGTCGCATGCAGCAGGTACCTGTCGTATTGGCGGTGCAGGACACCACGGAATTCAATCTGGCAAATTTGCCCGCGACTGAGGGACTTGGTCACGGCACGGGCGGCAATTTGCGCGGATTCATGTTGCACAGCGTGCTGGCGGTGACGCCTGAGGGCCTGCCACTGGGCGTGTTGAGCATGAAGACGTGGGTGCGTGCGCCGCAAGCATCGGGCAAGGCCAGGCAGCGCCGGGCGCTGTCCATTCGTGACAAGGAAAGCGTGAAGTGGCTGGAGGGGCTGGAATGCCTTGAGCCGCTCAAGATGCAGTGTCCGGACACGCACCTTGTTGCCGTCAGCGATCGCGAGGGCGATGTGTACGACGTGTTCCTGGCGCAGCGCCCAGCGGGGGTGGACTGGTTGGTGCGGGCCGCCTGGAATCGGGGCGTGGATCACCCAGAGAAGTATCTGTGGGAGACGGTTGCTGCGGCCCCCGTACTCGGGGAGACCGTCCTGCACGTGCCCAGGAGTGGCGCCAGGCAAGCGCGTAGCGCCCGACTGGCTTTGCGCTGTGTGCCCGTCCAACTGCGACCGCCGCGCAGCCGCGGCGCAGAGGCCCTACCAAGCCTCGAAGTGTTTGCCATTCACGCACTGGAAATCGATCCGCCCGAAGGTGTTGAGCCGCTCGAATGGATGTTGCTCAGTTCGATGCCCACCCAAACGCTGGAAGATGTGCTGGAACGGCTGAGCTGGTATGCCCGGCGCTGGACCATTGAATCCTGGCATCGTGTCCTGAAAAGTGGCTGCCAGATCGAGGCTCGGCAGTTCGGGACGCTGGAGCGGTTCCTGCGCGCCACGGCGCTGTTCGCCGTGATCGGCTGGCGCATCATGTACGCGACCATGCTCGGCCGGCTTGAAGCCGATATCCCTTGCTCGGTGCTATTGCAGTCGCTCGAATGGCAGGCCTTGTACTGCCGCACGCACGGCACAACCAAGCCACCGGAGCAGGCACCCAAACTCAGCGAAGCGGTCCTTTGGATCGCCAAGCTCGGTGGCTACCTGGGTCGCAAAAACGACGATCCCCCCGGTGCTACTGTCCTCTGGCGCGGCTTCCTCGTTTTGCACGAAATCACCGAAATGTATCGGATCTTCCAGAAAAACGAGTAAGCCGCCGGAAGTTGTGGGTAAAGGCAAGCGCAAGCGGGAGAGGGGAGCGAACCGGTAGCTTGTGATGCTCTGCAGAATGAAAAAACGCCCACGATATATTTGTGGGCGTTCTTCTTCTCATCACAGCTTGCCCAGCCGCTCCAGCGCCAGTGCCAGCGTCTCTTCCTTCTTGGCAAAGCAGAAGCGCACCACGCCCGATTCACGCGGCTGCGAGTAGAAGGCCGAGACCGGGATCGCGGCCACGCCGATCTCGCGCGTCAGCCACATGGCGAAGTCGGCCTCGCTGAGGTCGGAAATGGCGGAGTAGTCGACGCACTGGAAGTAGGTGCCGTCCGACGGCAGCAGCTTGAAGCGGCTGCCGGCCAGCCCGGCGCGGAAGAAGTCGCGCTTGGCCTGGTAGAACGCCGACAGCTGCAGGTAGGGCGCGGGATCGGCCATGTAGTCGGCCAGCCCGTACTGCACCGGGGTGTTCACCGTGAACACGTTGAACTGGTGCACCTTGCGGAATTCGGCCATCAGCGCGGCCGGCGCGGCCACGTAGCCGACCTTCCAGCCGGTCACGTGGTAGGTCTTGCCGAAGCTGGAGATCACGAAGCTGCGGCGCGCCAGTTCCGGGTGGCGCGACACCGAGGCATGCGGCTGGCCGTCGTAGACCATGTGCTCGTAGACCTCGTCCGACAGCAGCAGGATGTCGGTGCCGGCCAGGATCTGCGCCAGCCGGTCCATGTCGGCCGCGCGCCAGATCGTGCCGGTGGGGTTGTGCGGCGTGTTGATCAGGATCATGCGCGTGCGCGGCGTGATCGCGGCGGCGAGCTTGTCGAAGGGCACGCGGAACTCGGGCGCCTCCAGCGTGACCGGCACGGCGGTGGCGCCGGCCAGTTCGATCGCGGGCAGGTAGCTGTCGTAGCACGGCTCCAGCACGATCACCTCGTCGCCCGGATGCACCGCGCACAGGATCGCGGTCAGGATGCCCTGGGTGGCGCCGGCGGTGACGGTGATCTCGGTGTCCCAGCTGTACTGGTGCCCGTAGAGGCTGGCGATCTTGCCGGCAATGGCCTGGCGCAGGCGCGGCACGCCCGCCATCGGCGGGTACTGGTTATGGCCGGCGCGCATGGCACCGGTCACGGCATCGATGATCTTCGGGTCGCAGTCGAAGTCCGGGAAGCCCTGGCCCAGGTTGACCGCGTTCTTCTCGGCGGCCAGCGCGGACATCACGGTAAAGATGGTGGTGCCGACGCCGGGCAGGCGCGAAGGGGGCGGGGTCAGCGGGGCGAGGGTGGTGTCTGCGGACATGGTGCGAGCTTGTCGATGCGGTAGGGACGGGATTGCAGTCAGGCGTGCGGCACCACCGCAGGGGCAGCGCCGGGAGCCGCCATTCTAAAGCGGATCGGCGGCGGTGGCGGCGCCCAGCGCGGCCAGCCAGGCGCCAAACGCCGGCGGCGTCATCACCTCAACGCCGCTGCTGCGGCGCAGGCGGGTGCGCAGCTTGAGCACGGCCTTGTCCTTCGAGACCAGGCACGCGGCGCCGGCAAAGTGCGCCAGTTCCACGAACTTCTGGTCGTCGGTGTCCTTGCAGCGCGGCAGGCGGATGGCGTCGTAGTCGGCCTGCGGCGGCGCGGCCTCGAGGCTGGCGAGGCGGTCGACGGTGGCCAGCGCGGCATCGATATCGACGTCAAAGCGGGCAAATTGCGGATAGGCCAGCACCCGGCGCAGTTCCTCGCGGCAGTCGGCGCGGATCACCGGGGCGATGGTGCCGGCTTCCAGCGCCGCGCGGATCGGCTCCACGTGCGGGTCGCGGAAGACCAGCAGGTCCACCCAGATGTTGGAGTCCAGCACCACGCGCGGCGCAGATGTGATGCCGGCGGGGCTGGCGAGGAGGGTGGTTCCGGTGGTGTCGAGGCGCATTCGCTACAATCTTGGCTTGTTTGTCCTTGGCTACTGCCGCGATTTTGCCATGCTCATCGTTTTGTCTCCCGCCAAGTCGCTGGACTACGAGACTCCCCCGCGCATCAAGACCCATACGCTGCCGCGCTTTATCGACCGTTCCGCCATGCTGATCGAGCGCCTGCGCAAGCTCGCGCCGCAGGACGTGGGCGCGCTGATGGACATCTCCGACAAGCTCGCGGTGCTCAATGTGACGCGCTACGCCGACTGGTCGCCAGCGTTCACCGCGGCCAACAGCAAGCAGGCGGTGCTGGCCTTCAATGGCGACGTCTACGACGGCCTGGATGCGAAGGCGCTGTCGGCCGACGATCTTGGTTTTGCGCAGAAGCACATCCGCATCCTGTCTGGCCTGTATGGGGTGCTGCGCCCGCTGGACTGGATGCAGCCCTACCGGCTGGAGATGGGCACGCGCCTCGACAACGTCGCGGGCAAGGACCTGTACGCGTTCTGGGGCGACGATGTCACGCAGATGATCAACGCCGACATGGCCGCGCTCAAGCAGGAAGGCGCGCCGGTGCTGGTCAACCTGGCCTCGGAGGAATATTTCAAGGTGGTGCGGCCCAAGGTGCTGGCGGCGCGCATCGTCACGCCGGTGTTCGAGGACTGGAAGGGCGGGCGCTACAAGATCATTTCGTTCCATGCCAAGCGCGCGCGCGGCACCATGGCGCGCTACGCGGTGACGCATCGCGTGACCGAGCCGGAAAAGCTCAAGCGCTTTGCCGAGGACGGCTACGCCTTCGACAAGGCGGCCTCGGATGCCACCCGCTGGGTGTTCCGCCGCCGCCTGGAAGACTGAAACCCATCGCCACGAGACAGCCCGCCATGCCTTCCGCCTTGCATATCTCTTCGCAATTCGACTCCGGCGCCATCGAGGTCGAGGCACTCGACCGCGCCGACGATATCCGCCTGCGCATCCGCGCCGATTCAAACGCCGACTTCCGCCAGTGGTTCCACTTCCGCCTGCAGGGCGCGGCGGGGCAGGCGTGCCGGATGCACTTCCTGAACGCGGGTGACTGCACCTATCCCGATGGCTGGCGCGACTACCGCGCGGTGGCCTCGTACGACCGCGCCAACTGGTTCCGCGTGCCGACGCGCTTTGACGGCCACGTGATGACGGTGGAATGCACGCCCGGGCACGACAGCATCTGGTTCGCGTACTTCGAGCCGTATCCGGACGAGCGCCACCTGTCGCTGCTGGCGACCTGCCAGCGCTCGCCGCTGGCGCGGCTGTCGCACCTGGGCAGCACCGTCGACGGGCGCGACATGACCCGCGTCACGCTGGGCCAGCCCGGCCCCGGCAAGAAGACCATCTGGATGATCGCGCGCCAGCACCCGGGCGAGAGCATGGCCGAATGGTTTGTCGAGGGTGTGCTGCAGCGCCTGACCGGCACCGGCATGTGGGCGGGCGACCCGGTCGCGCGCAAGCTGCTGGAGCGCGCGGTCTTCCATATCGTGCCGAACATGAACCCGGACGGCTCGGCGCGCGGCAACCTGCGCACCAACGCCGCCGGCGCCAACCTGAACCGCGAGTGGATGACGCCGAGCGCGGATACCAGCCCCGAGGTCTACTACGTGCGCCGCGCCATCGAGGCCAGCGGCTGCGACATGTTCTTCGACATCCATGGCGACGAGGGCCTGCCGTATAACTTCGTCGCCGGCAGCGAGATGCTGCCGGGCTTTACCGAAGCGCGCCGGCGCGAGCAGCTGCGCTTTATCGAAGCCTTCAAGCGGGCCTCGCCGGACTTCCAGGACGTGCACGGCTATGCGGCCAGCAAGTACAACGCCGACGCGCTCAAGCTGGCGTCCAAGTACATCGGCCACACCTTCGGCTGCCTGGCGCTGACGCTGGAGATGCCGTTCAAGGACAATGCCGACCTGCCCGATCCGGCAGTCGGCTGGAACGGCGCGCGCAGCGCGCTGCTGGGGACGGCGATGCTGCAGGCGATCCTGGACTACCTGGGCTGAGTCCCGGCAACGGACGTTGAAAGACACTGGGTTCCCGCCTTCGCGAGAACGACGCAGATTTGAAGAGCAAGCGCAGATCAGGTCCGCAGCGCTGTGCACTTCCACTCTGTCATCCCCGCGCAGGCGGGGATCCAGTGACTTTTAACACCGCCTCCTCACTGCTTCTTCTTCGGCTTGCTGGTCGGCTTGGCCGACGTCGCCGCTTTCGTCGAAGTTTTCGAGGAAGACTTTGCCGCCTTCGCCGATGACTTCGACGCCGAGCCCTTCCCCTTGGCCCCCTTGCGGCTCTTGCTGGCCGAAGTGTGCGTGGCGGTGTGCACGGCCGGCGCGGCGGCCGGTTCGCTGATGGTGGCGCCGCTGCTGTCCTGCAATTCATACGCCAGCATCATGCCGTCGTCATAGCCGCAGCGCACCTTCACCGGCTGCCAGTCATCATCACCGCGGCGCTTGTGCGCGGTAGCGGCGAACGTGACCACCGAGCTGACCGGCACGGCCTGCTTGCCGGGCGAGAAGCGCCCGCTCCAGGGTTCGGTCGTGGCTTGTCCCGCGGCGAGGGCGCCGGTGGGGATCTTCAGGGCATCGTAGGTGGCCGAACGCGGCACCACCCAGCTGGCATGGGCCGCGCAGTCCGCCACGTCGCTGGTGGCGTTCTCGGTCTTCATCAGCTGTTCGCGCATGCGCGCGCGGTACTCGGACAGGCTGACGCGGCCACGGTCGGGCAGGGTGATGGTCTTGGTGGGGGGCTGGGTGGAAGCAGCCGGTACGGGGGCGGGCGCTGCGGCGGGTGCCGGGGCCGGGCTGGCGGCGGCGCCGGCCTCGTCGGCCGGCAGGTTGGCGCAGCCTGCCAGCGCGATCGCACCGGCTACTGCGGCAGCCACCATGCGGAGCCGGCTGCCGAGCAGTTCGGAGATTCGTCGGATCACGGTGTGAGCGGTGTGTGCGTGCTTGGAGTTGCCTGCCGGCCCAAGGGACCCCGTTGGGTTCCATGATGCCGCCAGGCAGGATGGGTTCGCAAAGGAATGCCATGATAGAGGAAACCTATCCGACAAAGTTCCTAAATCTTGTTACCCAGTCTTCCAGCGCATGGCTACGCGCTGGAAGTGATCCTTGCGCTAACACGAACCGTCCGAGCCGCGCCACTGCGGTGAACCCGCAAGCGAGCGCGGCCCGCTTCAGGCCACGCGCGACGGCATCGCGCGGGTAAAGCGCAGCAGCTCGTCGAGCAGCGTGTTCAGATCATGCCGCAGCCTGGCGAAGCCCGCGGTATGCGTGAGGCCCGCTTCGTCCATGTAGAGCTTGCGGTTGACCTCCAGTTGCAGGCTGTGGCGGCCGGCCTGGGGCTGGCCCACCACGCGCACGATCTCCACGCCCTTGTATGGGTGGTTGCGCCAGACGTCATAGCCCAGGTCCTTGAGCACGCCCTGGACCCGGTCGGTGAAGCGCTTGTCGCAGGTGGTCCCGTCGCGGTCGCCCACCACGAAGTCCGGATGCTCCAGGCCCGGGAACTCGGTGGCGAACGGCGCGGCGTGGCTCGGCATCGAATGGCAGTTGATGTGCCAGGCGCTACCGTGGCTGCAGACGGCGCGGTCCGCCAGCTTCTGCAGCTGCGCGTAGTAGGGCAGGTAGCAGCGGTTGATGCGCGCCTGCACTTCTTCCACGCTCAGCTTGCGGTCATAGATGGCCTCGCCGGTGTCCAGCACGCGCCAGACCAGGCCCTTGCCCAGCCGGGTCTTGGAGGTTTCCTGCTTCGCGCCAGGCCAGGGCGCGTCGAGCAGGGTTTCGTCGATTTCCTCCAGCGCGCGGTTGGCGTCCAGGTAGCTGCGCGGAAAGCCCGCGCACAGCAGCGGGATGCCGCGCGCCGGGGCGCCGGCGTAGAGTTCGTCGACAAAGGTGTCTTCGGCCTGGCGCAGCAGCGGCAGCGGCAGCGCGGGGTCGGGGCGGAAGTCCGTCGGGTAGATCGTCGCGCTGTGCGGCGAGTCCAGGAACAGCGCCGCGGGCTCGCCCTCGGGCTGGTACAGGTAGAACGGACGGTCCGCGGTGGTTCGGTCGGTGTCGGTCATGGTGTGGCTGTGGAATCAGTCGAGCGAGATCCTGGCGGCGGCGGCCACGCGCTTGTTCTTGGCCACTTCGCTCTTGATCTGGGCGGCAAAGTGCGCCGGGGTATCGCCCACCGGGCTGGCACCCAGCTTGTCCAGCTTCGCCTTCACTTCCGGCAGCGCCAGCACCTTCAGCGCGGCGGCGTTGAGCCGGGCCTGGATATCCGCGGGCAGGTTGGCCGGCGCGATCAGGCCGAACCAGGCGGTGTCGTTGACTTCGCCCAGGCCCAGTTCGGCGAAGGTCGGCACGTTGGGCAGCGCGGCCACGCGCCTGGGTGCCGCCACGGCGAGCGCACGCAGCTTGCCGCTCTCGATGAACGGCAGCGACGACGGCAGGTTGTCGAACAGCACCTGCACCTGCCCGGCCAGCGCGTCGTTCAGCGCCGGGCCCACGCCCTTGTACGGCACGTGCAGCAGTTCGGTCTTGCTGCTCATCTTGAACAGTTCCCCCATCATGTGCGAGACGCTGCCGTTACCCGCCGAGCCATAGGCCAGCTTGTTGGGTTGCGCGTGCGCGAGCGCGATGAAGGACTTCATGTCGGTGGCCTTGACCGCCGGGTTGATGCTCATCACGTTGGGCACCGAGGCCAGGTTGGTGATGGTGGTGAAGTCCTTGGTTGCATCGTAGGACAGGTGCGGGTAGACCGCCGGATTGATGCCATGGGTCGAGGCCGTGGCAATGCCCAGCGTGTAGCCGTCCGGCGCGGCCTTGGACAGGAAAGCGGTGCCGATGCTGCCGCCGGCGCCGCCGCGGTTGTCCACCACCACGGCCTGGCCCAATTGCTGGCCGAGCTTGTCGGCAACGATGCGCGCGACGATGTCGGTGGTGCCGCCGGCGGGGAAGGGCACGACCAGCGTGATCGGCTTGGTCGGATAGCCGGTCTGGGCGGCGGCGCTGAAGGCAATGCCTGCGGCGACGGCGGCCGAAGCGGCGGCCAGGACTTGGAGAAGATGGCGACGTTGCATGAAGGGATCCAGGGCGAGGAGAGGAATAAAGTGGATTTCACGATTCTGCGCGTCCGGGCGAGCGCGCCGCAAACGAAATAAAATCCTTGGCTCATTCCATTTGGTCGTGAAGTAGAGGTGATTTATGCGACGCCTATGTCCGTCGCTGACTGAGTTGCAGGCCTTCGAGGCGGCAGCGCGTCATAGCAGTTTCACCGTAGCCGCCCGTGAGCTGCATGTCACGCAAGGCGCAGTCAGCAAGCAGGTGCGCAGCCTGGAGGCCTATCTCGGCGTGGAACTGTTCCAGCGCGTGCGCCAGCGCCTGGTGCTTACCACGGCCGGTGAGCGCTACCTGGAGCGCATCGGCCCCAGCCTGAACGAACTCGAGGCCGCCACCCTGGAACTGATGGCGCGCCAGGGGCGGGGCGGCGTGCTGCATATCGCCAGCATGCCGACCCTGGGTGCCAAGTGGCTGATCCCGCGCTTGCCGCAGTTCTTCGCCCGCCACCCGGAGGTCATGCTGGAATTCGTGCCGCATGCACAGGGCTACGATTTCTCCGAGCCGGACCTGGACGCCGCCATCCGCTTCGGCGACGGCGTCTGGCCCGGCAGCCTGGCCGACTACATGACCGGGCGCGAGGTCTTGCCGGTCTGCCGCCCGGGCCTGCTGGCGTCCGAGCCTGGCGGCGTGGCGCTCACCCCGGACGCGTTGCTGCGCTATCCGCTGCTGCACCACACCACCGTGCCCGAAGCCTGGCCCGACTGGTTCGCCACGCTGGGCGTGCCCACGCGCGAGGCCTGGAGCGGCGCGCGCTTCGACCAGTTTTCGCTGCTCACGCAGGCGGCGCTGTCGGGGCTGGGCATCGCGCTGATCCCGCGCTGCCTGATCGAGGAAGAACTGGCCACGGGCGCGCTGGTGGTGGCGCACCCGGCCCAGGTGCTGGCCAGGAAGGGCTATTACCTGTGCTACCCCGAACAGAAGCAGCACCTGCCGGCGCTGCGCACGTTCCGCGCGTGGATGATGGAGGGGGCCGACCTGGCGCGGCCGGGCTGAGGCGCGGGCCGCGGCTCAGCCATTGCCCGAAGTCAGCTGCCGCAATTGTTCCAGCAGCTTCGCGGCCGGCGCCGGCAGGATGCCTTGCCGGCGCCGGTAGACCGCCAGCCGGCGCGGCGCCTGCGCGCCTTCGATGGGCAGGGGCAGGATCATGCCGGCCTTTTGCTCGGCCTCGTACATCGGCGCGGCCATCCAGCTGAGGAAGCCCGCGCGTGCCACCAGCGCCTTGAGCGCAATGATCGAGCGGGTTTCGGCGACGATCTCCGGCGGCGGCAGCCCGGCCCGCGCAAACAGCCGCTGCAGTTCGTCGAATGGTGCCGTGCCGCGCGGCGGCATGACCCAGCGGCAGCCAGCCGTATCCGCCAGCCGCAGCGCCGGCCGGCCCAGCAGCGGATGCCCGGCGGCGGCGACCACGAAGCTGCTGTCGCTCCAGCCCACATCCGCCACGGCACAGATTTCCTCGTTCTCGGGCAAGGCAATGCCGATGGCGAGGTCGATCTCGCGCCGCAACAGCGCATCGGCCAGGAAGTCTCCCACGCCTTCGACGATGCGCACGCGCAGCCCGGGCCAGCGCGCCAGCACCGCCTCGATCGCCTCCGGCAGCACCACGCTGGCCACGCTGGCAACGGCGCCCACGCGGATGGTGCCGGCCGCCAGCCCGCGCAGCGCGCGCACGGCCTCGGTGGCGTGCTCGGCTTCGTGGCGCAAAAGGTTGGCGTGCGGCAGCAGAGCCTCGCCGCAGGCGGTCAGCACCATGCCGGTGGCATACCGTTCGAACAGCGGCGCATCCAGCTGCGCTTCCAGCCGCTGGATGGTGCGGCTCAGCGCCGGCTGGGTCACATTCAGCTGTGCGGCGGCGCGGCCCAGGCTGCCGTGTTCGCACACCGCAAGAAAGGCGAGAAGCTGGCGCAGATCGAGGGTCATGCCGAATCGTAATGACTTTGCCCCGAAACGGCAATTTCAGGGCAAGGCGGTATTGACCATACTGGCCGGCAAGATTTACTTCCGATCCCGCACTGGAGCCTCCACGACCATGGCCAGTTCCGCCTCGCCTGCCGCTTCCGCCGATCCGACCACCGTGCGCACTGCAGTGCTGGACCTGCTGCGCGCGTTCGGCATGACCACCATCTTCGGCAATCCCGGCTCCACCGAGTTGCCGCTGTTCCTCGATTTCCCCGACGACTGCCGCTATATCCTCGGCCTGCAGGAGTCCGTGGCGGTCGGCATGGCCGATGGCTATGCCCAGGCCACCCGCAATGCGGCCTTCGTCAACCTGCATTCGGCGGCCGGCGTCGGCCATGCCATGGGCAGCATCTTCACGGCCCACAAGAACCGCACCCCGATGGTGATCACGGCCGGGCAGCAGGCGCGCTCGATCCTGCCGTTCGAACCCTTCCTGTTTTCAGCCCAGGCCACCGAACTGCCCAAGCCCTATGTGAAATGGAGTTGCGAGCCGGCGCGGGCGGAAGACGTGCCGCTGGCGATTGCCCGCGGCTACTACATCGCCATGCAGCCGCCGCGCGGGCCGGTGCTGATCTCGGTGCCTGCCGATGACTGGGCCCGGCCGTGCGAGCCGGTGCTGCCGCGCACGGTCAGCACCGAGAGCCGCGTGCAGCCGGCACTGCTGGCGCAGATCAGCGATGCGCTCGATGCCAGCCGCCGGCCAGCGTTCGTGGTGGGCGCGGCGGTGGACCGCGACGGCGCCTGGGACGATGTGGTGCGCCTGGCCGAACGGCACCAGGCTGCGGTGTGGGTGGCGCCGATGTCGGGGCGCTGCGGCTTTCCGGAAGACCACCCGCTGTTTGCCGGCTTCCTGCCGGCGATGCGCGAGAAGATCGTCGGGCTGCTGGCGGGCCACGACCTTGTGTTCGCGCTGGGCGCGGCGGCCTTCACCTACCACGTCGAGGGGTTTGGTCCCCATGCGCCGCCCGGGGCCCAGGTGGTGCAGCTGATCGATGATCCGAATATCGCCGCATGGGCGCCGGTGGGCACGGCCGCGGTCGGCAGCATCCGCCAGGGCGTGGCCGACCTGCTGGCGCGCCCGGCGCCGCCGCGGCGCGAAGCGCCGCGCCCGCGCGTGCCGGCGCCGCGCGCCGAGCCCGGTGCGCCGATGAGCGTCGCCTATGTCCTGCAGACGCTGGCGGAACTGCGTGACCCCGATTCCATCGTGGTTGAAGAAGCGCCCAGCGCGCGTCCGGTGATGCATCGCTACCTGCCCATCCTGCGCAGCGAGACCTTCTATACGATGTGCAGCGGCGGGCTTGGCTACGGCCTGCCCGCGGCAGTGGGCGTCGCGCTGGGCAAGCCTGGGCGCAAGGTGATCGGGCTGGTTGGCGACGGCTCCAGCATGTATTCGATCCAGGCGCTGTGGAGTGCCGCGCAGCTGGGCCTGCCGATCACGTTCATTGTGCTCAACAACCGGCGCTACGCTGCCCTGCAGGAGTTTGCGCCGACCTTCGGCTTTGGCAGCGGCGATCCGCTGGTCGGCACGGCCTTGCCCGACCTGGATTTCGTGTCGATCGCGCGCGGGCACGGTTGCGAGGCGGTGCGGGTGACCGACGCAGGCGCATTGCGCGAAACGCTGGCGACGGCCCTGCGGACGCGCGCGCCGACCGTGGTGGAGGTTGCGGTGGCCTGAGCCGCCGCTGCAGACGACAGACGAAAGACCATTCCAGGAGACCCTACGATGCAAAGCATCGCGATGCTGATCAACGGCGAGCGCACGCAGGCCGCCAACGGTGCCACCTTCGAGCGCCGCAACCCGCTTGACCACAGCGTGGCCACGCGCGCGCCCGCCGCCACGGCCGCCGACGCGCTGGCTGCGGCCGACGCTGCCGCGCGCGCCTTTCCCGCCTGGCGCGACACCGGTCCGGGCGAACGGCGCGCATTGCTGATGCGTGCCGCGCAGGCACTCGACGGCAAGGCCGAGGCGATCACCGCCGCGATGGCGGCGGAGACGGGCGCGTCGGCGATGTGGGCCGGCTTCAATGTGCACCTTGCGGTCGGCATGCTGCAGGAGGCGGCCGCGCTGACCACGCAGATCAACGGCGAGGTAATCCCCTCCGACGTGCCCGGCAGCCTGGCCATGGCGGTGCGGCAGGGTGCGGGCGTAGTGCTGGGCATCGCACCGTGGAATGCGCCGGTGATCCTGGGCGTGCGCGCCGTGGCCACGGCGCTGGCGTGCGGCAACACGGTCATCCTGAAGGGTTCCGAGATCTGCCCGGCCACGCATGGCCTGATCGTCGATGCACTCGCGCAGGCGGGCTTTCCGCCGGGCGTGGTCAACTTCGTCACCAACGCCCCGGCCGATGCCGCCGCGGTGGTCGAGGCCATCATCGCCCACCCGGCCGTGCGCCGCATCAACTTCACCGGCTCAACCCGCGTGGGCCGGCTGATCGCGCAGACCTGCGCGCGCTACCTCAAGCCCGTGGTGCTGGAACTCGGCGGCAAGGCGCCGCTGGTGGTGCTCGACGATGCGGACCTGGACGCCGCGGTGGATGGCGCCATCTTCGGCGCCTTCGCCAACTCGGGCCAGATCTGCATGTCCACCGAGCGCATCGTGGTGGATGCCAGCATCGCCGACGCCTTCGTGGCGCGCTTTGCCGCGCGTGCCGCCGCCTTGCCGCTGGCGGATCCGCGCACCGGCCCGGCGGTGCTGGGCTCGGTGGTCGACATGAGCACGGTCGAACGCTGCAACGCGATGATCGACGATGCGCTGGCCAAGGGGGCGCGGCTGGTCTGCGGCGGCAAGGCCGCGGACACGCTGATGCAGGCGACGGTGCTGGATCACGTGACGCCGGACATGGAAATCTATCGCGAGGAGTCGTTCGGGCCGGTCAAGGCCGTGGTGCGCGTGCAGGGCGTGGAAGCGGCCATCGCCTGCGCCAACGATTCGGCCTACGGGTTGTCGGCCGCGGTGTTCGGCGGCGACGTCGCGCGCGCGATGCGGGTGGCGAGCCGCATCGAATCCGGCATCTGCCACGTCAACGGCCCGACCGTGCACGACGAGGCGCAGATGCCGTTCGGCGGCGTCAAGGCGAGCGGCTATGGCCGCTTCGGCGGCAAGGCCGGGATCGATGCTTTCACCGAACTGCGCTGGATCACGGTGCAGACCACGCCCCGGCAATATCCGTTCTGAGCGGCGCCGCAGAGCGCCCCGGCAGGCAGTACCAAATCATGAAACAGGAGACAACCATCATGCGATTCCCCCACCGTATTGCGCGCCCCGTTTGCGCGGCACTGTGCGCACTGGGCCTGCTGGCCGTAGTGAGTGCGCCCGCCGCCGCGCAGGCGTGGCCGGACAAGCCGATCCGCCTGGTCGTCAATTTCCCGGCCGGCGGCGCCGCGGATACGCTGGCGCGCGGCATCTCGCCCGGGCTGTCAGAGGCGCTGAAGCGCCCGGTGGTGGTCGACAACCGCCCCGGCGCCAACGGCATCGTCGGCGGCGACGTCGTGGCCAAGGCGCCGGCCGATGGCTATACCTTCCTGCTGACCTCGGGCGGCGCGGTGGCCATCGATCCCTTCCTCTACAAGAAGATGCCCTACGACCCGCTCAAGGATCTGACCCCGGTCGCGTCGGTGGCGCTGGTGCGGGTCTACCTGCTGGTGCATCCGTCGGTGCCGGCGAAGACGCTGGACGCGTTCATCGCCTATGTGCGCGAGCATCCGGGCAAGCTCAGCTACGGCTCGGCGGGCAACGGCAGCACGCCCCATATCGCCGCCGAGATGTTCAAGCGCGCCGGCAAGCTCGACGCCGTGCACGTGCCTTACAAGGGTGCCGCGCCGGCATTGAGCGACCTGCTGGCAGGCCAGGTGCAGTTCATGTTCGATCCGGGCCCCGGCCTGCAGCACGTGGCCAGCGGCAAGCTCAGGCTGCTGGCGGTGGCCAGCACGAAGCGCGCGGCGCAATACCCCGACGCGCCGACGCTGGCTGAAGCCGGCCTGCAGGATGTGGACGGCGACTCGACCTTCGGCGTCTATGCACCTGTGGGCACGCCGCCGGCCATCGTCGAACGCATGAACCGCGAGATCAACCGCACGCTTGCCGGCGCGCAGTTGCAGGAGAACGTCAACAAGCTGGGCGGTGCGGTGGCGCCGCTGAGCATCCAGGCGTTTGCCGAGCGGCAGAATGCGGATCGTGCGCGCTACGGGAAGTTCATCCGGCAGGCGGGGATTACGGTGGACTGAGGTGAGAAGAGGGCAGCCAGGGGATTCGAATTGCCGCTTGGGTGCTCCCTCTCCCGCTTGCGGGAGAGGGTTGGGGTGAGGGCAGGAATTTCCACGAAGTTCAGGCTGGTGGTATGCCACGGCCTGCCCTCACCCCCTGCCCCTCTCCCGCAAGCGGGAGAGGGGAGCAAACCGGCAGGCGCGTGGGCAGTGATCAGCTTTACTTCGACAACACCTTCATCGCCTGTTCCAGCCCCGCCAGCGTCACCGGATACATCCGGCCCTTCATCAGCTGGTTGATGACCGTGATCGACTGCCGGTACTGCCACAGCCCTTCGGGCTCCGGATTTAGCCAGACGAAGTGCGGGAACTGCTCGGTCATCCGGTTCAGCCACACCGCGCCGGCTTCGGGGTTGTTGTACTCGACCGAGCCGCCCGGCTGCAGGATCTCGTACGGGCTCATGGTGGCGTCGCCGACGAAGATGATCTTGTAGTCGGGCGTGTACTTGTGCAGCAGGTCCCACGTGGCCAGCTTCTCGGCGTGGCGGCGGCGGTTGTTCTTCCACACGTAGTCGTACAGGCAGTTGTGGAAGTAGTAGTACTCCAGGTGCTTGAACTCGGTCTTGGTGGCCGAGAACAGTTCTTCCACGCGCTTGATGTGGTCGTCCATCGAGCCGCCCACGTCCATCAGCATCAGCACCTTGACCTTGTTGTGGCGCTCGGGCCGCAGCTTGATGTCGAGCAGGCCGGCATTGGCCGCGGTGGAGTGGATGGTGTCGTCCAGGTCCAGCTCGGTGTCGGCGCCTTCGCGCGCGAAGCGGCGCAGCCGGCGCAGCGCGACCTTGATGTTGCGCGTGCCGAGCTCGACCTGGTCGTCATAGTCCTTGTAGGCGCGCGCTTCCCACACCTTGATCGCGGTGCGGTTGCCCTTGGACGGGCCGCCGATGCGGATGCCCTCGGGGTTGTAGCCGCCGTGGCCGAAGGGCGAGGTGCCGCCCGTGCCGATCCACTTGTTGCCGCCCTCGTGCTTTTCCTTCTGCTCCTCGAGCAGCTGCTTGAGGCGCTCCATCAGCTTGTCGAGGCCGCCCATGGCCTCGATCTTGGCCTTTTCCTCGGGCGAGAGTTCGCGCTCCAGCGTCTTCTGCAGCCAGTCGAGCGGGATGTCGGACTTCCAGTCGACCAGGCTCTCGACGCCCTTGAAATAGGCGGCGAAGGTCTGGTCGAACTTGTCGAAGTGCTTCTCGTCCTTGACCAGCGTCATCCGCGACAGGTAGTAGAACTCGTCGATCGACGGCGAGATGACCTGCGCCTTGAGCGCTTCCAGCATGGTCAGGTATTCCTTGACCGAGACCGGCAGCTTGGCGTGGCGCAGCGAGAAGAAGAAATCGATCAGCATGATGCCTCGCTTTCAGTCGGGGGCCGCGTCAGCGCGGACGGTCGAGCTGGAATTGCAGGTGTTGCCGCACCGCCGGCCATTCGCTGGCGATGATCGAGAACACCACGGTGTCGCGCAGCGAGCCGTCCGGCATGCGCTGGTGGTTGCGCAGCACGCCGTCCTGCTTGGCGCCCAGGCGCGCGATGGCGGCGCGGCTCTGCTGGTTCATCCAGTGCGTGCGGAATTCCACGGCAATGCAGTCGAGCTGGCCGAAGGCATGGCCCAGCAGCATCAGCTTGCATTCCGTGTTCAGCGGCGTGCGCTGGACGCGGCCTGCATACCAGGTCGAGCCGATCTCCACGCGCCGGTTGGCCGCGTCGATGTTCATGTAGGTGGTCATGCCCGCCAGCTCGCCGGCGGCGTCGCGCACCGCGAACGGCAGCATCGAGCCCTGCTGCTGCAGGCCCAGGCGCCGCGCGATCTCGGCTTCCATGCGCTCGGGCGCCGGCACGCTGGTGTACCACAGCTTGTACAGCTCGCCGTCGGCACAGGCGGCGCGCAGGCCGTCGGCGTGCTCGGCGCGCAGCGGCTCCAGCGTGGCGTGTTTGCCGGCCAGGGTCACGGGTTTGGCAAAAGCGGTCATGGCCGGCGCGCTCAGCGGTTGGCGCGGTTCATGAACACCAGGCGCTCGAACAGGTGCACGTCCTGCTCGTTCTTAAGCAGCGCGCCATGCAGCGGCGGGATCGCGGCCTTCTTGTCCGGGCTCTTCAGTGCCTCGGGCGGGATATCCTCGGCCATCAGCAGCTTGAGCCAGTCGATCAGCTCCGAGGTGGACGGTTTCTTCTTCAGGCCGGGCAGGTTGCGCATCTCGTAGAACGATTCCAGCGCGGCCGCCACCAGCTCGCGCTTGATGCCGGGGTAGTGCACGTCGACGATCTGCTGCATCGTCTCGGTATCGGGGAACTTGATGTAGTGGAAGAAGCAGCGGCGCAGGAAGGCGTCGGGCAGTTCCTTCTCGTTGTTCGAGGTGATGATCACCAGCGGCCGGTGCTTCGCCTTGACCAGCTCGCGCGTCTCGTAGACATAGAACTCCATGCGGTCGAGTTCGCGCAGCAGGTCGTTGGGGAATTCGATGTCGGCCTTGTCGATCTCGTCGATCAGGAGCACGACCTGCTCGTCGGCTTCAAAGGCCTGCCACAGCACGCCCTTGACGATGTAATTGCGGATGTCGTGGACGCGGTCGTCGCCCAGCTGCGAGTCGCGCAGGCGCGACACGGCGTCGTACTCGTACAGGCCCTGCTGCGCCTTGGTGGTCGACTTGATATGCCACTGCAGCAGCGGCATGCCCAGCGCGGCGGCGACTTCCTCGGCCAGCATGGTCTTGCCGGTGCCGGGCTCGCCCTTGATCAGCAGCGGGCGCTGCAGCGTGCGCGCGGCGTTGACGGCCAGCTTGAGGTCGTCGGTCGCAACATACTGGTCGCTGCCCTCGAAACGGACCTGCTGGGCGGTGGAATCTTGGGCGGAAGCGTTGGCGGTGTTTGACATGAGGCAACCTGAGGTGACGGCCTCGGATCGAGGGCCGGGTTGGCGTGCTTGGCGCGGTCTCTTCGCGCTGTCATGCGCGCTTTCGTTTTGGAAACAGGGTCCGGTGCAGGACGCCCGCGCGCTGCTGGCGGCAGCATTCGCGAACGGTCGTGCAGATTCCCGGGATCAGCCAGTATAAAAGACCTTTGCGGTTCGTGTTGGGGCGCGCTGACAGGCCGCCGGCGGCCGGGCCCGGTAGCTGGACTGGCAGGTGCCGGCTGCGGTACAATGCGGCGGTTTGACGCGCCCCCACGTCCAGTTCTCCAGTATCCGGCAGTCCGCGTTCAGAAGTCCCAGCGGCCCTTCCGGGTCGCGGCGATGCGAGAGGTGGTTCCAGAATGGTGTTCCACATCACGGCAACAGACCGGATGCGACATGTCTGGCGGGTTGCACCTCGGCAATCAGACTGGCTGCCCTGGTTTTCCCCCAGCAGCATTCTGAAACCGTCTCCGCCCGGCAGGGCAGGTCACACGGTTTAACTTCCAATCCGCAAAGACAATGAAAAAGCTCCTCACGATGGTGGTGCTGGGCGCGGCTGCAACGGCTGCGCAGGCACAGGAAGTCAAGGGCAATGGAGACGCTGCCAGGGACAAGGTTGCAATGTGCATCGGATGCCACGGCATTCCGGGCTACCGTGCGTCATTCCCCGAAGTCTATGAAGTGCCAATGCTGGGCGGCCAGAGCGCCAAGTACATCGAGAACGCGCTCAAGGCCTACCAGAAGGGCGAGCGCAAGCACCCGACCATGCGCAGCATCGCCGCGACGCTGACCGAGCAAGACATCGCCAACGTGGCAGCCTACTACTCGCAGCAGAAGGCCGGCACGCAGAACAATTCCCTCAAGTAAGAGACCCCACATGAAGACGCTCAAGACGCTTTCGTTCGCGCTCGGCGCACTCGTGCTGGGTGCAGCCGCCATGCCGGCCTCGGCCGCCGACCTTGCCAACGGCAAGACGCTGGTGGAAAAGGGCAACTGCGTGGCCTGTCACGGCGCGGGCCTGAACGCCCCGATCTCGCCGGATTATCCCAAGCTGGCCGGCCAGCACGCCGACTACCTGTACCACGCGCTGGCCTCGTACCAGGTGTCGGGCAACCCCTTGGTGGGCCGGTCCAACGCCATCATGGCCGGCCAGGTCAACGCCAACCCGGCCGTGACCGACAAGGACGGCAAGCCGCGCCCCTTCACCCGCAAGGAGCTGAAGGACATCGCTGCCTATATCGAATCGCTGCCGGGCGACCTGATCCTGAAGAAGTAAAGGCGTTCGCGTCAACAAGAGAAAGCCGCTTCCGGGAAGCGGCTTTTTTGTCGCCTCGCGGCCGCGGGGCCGGGGCCCCGCGGCGCTATCAGTTGCCGCTGCCCGACACCAGCCGGCGCTGGCGCACGGATTCGGCCAGGCCCTCGAGCACGCCGACCGAATCGTCCCAGCCGATGCAGGCATCGGTCACGGACTGGCCATAGGTCAGTTCCTCGATCGGCTGGCCCTGCACGTGGTCCTGGCGGCCCGCCACCAGGTGCGATTCGACCATCACGCCGATGATGCGCTGGTCGCCGCCGGCGATCTGGCGGCCGATGTCTGCGCACACCGGGATCTGGTTCTCATGCTTCTTGCTGCTGTTGGCGTGCGAGGCATCGACCATCAGGCGCGAGGCCAGACCGGCCTTGGAGATGGCGTCGCACGCTTCCTGCACGCTGGCCGCGTCGTAATTGGGCGCCTTGCCGCCGCGCAGGATCACGTGGCAGTCCTCGTTGCCCGAGGTCGACACGATCGCCGAGTGGCCGCCCTTGGTCACCGACAGGAAATGGTGCGGCTGCGACGCGGCCTTGATCGCATCGACCGCGATCTTGACGTTGCCGTCGGTGCCGTTCTTGAAGCCCACCGGGCACGACAGTCCCGAGGCCAGCTCGCGGTGCACCTGCGACTCGGTGGTGCGGGCACCGATCGCGCCCCAGCTGACCAGGTCGGCGATATATTGCGGGCTGATCATGTCGAGGTACTCGGTGCCGGTGGGCACGCCCATCTCGCTGATGTTCAGCAGCAGCTCGCGCGCGGTGCGCAGGCCGTCGTTGATCTTGAAGCTGCCGTCCATGTGCGGATCGTTGATCAGCCCCTTCCAGCCCACCGTGGTGCGCGGCTTTTCGAAGTACACGCGCATCACCACTTCCAGCTCGCCGGCGAAACGCTCGCGCTGCACCTTGAGCAGCTTGGCGTATTCCAGCGCGGCGCGGGTATCGTGGATCGAGCACGGGCCGATGATGACGATCAGGCGGTCATCCATGCCGTGCAGGATGCGGTGCATGGCCTGGCGCGCGCCGTAGATCACGTCCGAAGCCTGTTCGGAGCAGCCGAACTCGCGGATCAGGTGCGCGGGCGGCAGCAGTTCCTTGAGTTCGCGAATGCGCAGGTCGTCGGTGTTCTTCAGCATGATGGCTCCAGGATTCTTGTGAGGTCGTGAGTCTGTGGGGGAAACAATCGGGCATAAAAAAACCGCCAGGGTCGCTGGCGGTTTCTTTTGTATTCAGGGCGCTGCTTACAGCCGTCCCTCTCTATCCGCCAGCGGTGTGAGATCGCTAAAAAAGTAAAAGTAAAACTTGGCGGACATGGCGGAAAAAGACGTTGGCTTGGGTCAGCTTGAATCGATTTTCTTCGCGGGCGCTGAATTTATGCTGCACTGCGTGGCAGAAAGGCAGGAAATTGCGCGCCGGTCGGTCAATTTTCGCCGCGCATCGGTTGCTTGTCGCGCGACGAAGCATCTTTATAGCGCCTTTTGCCGGGGTTGGCAAGTGTCGATGACGCCATGCGGTGCGCTGGCGCACCGATCGCCGGCGGCTTGCAGCGATACCGCGCAAGCCTTGTGCCGCCGTTGCTTTTCGGCTTTCCCCCCCATGTCCGGGGGCTATATTGGAACCGGGGAGCAGTGCGCACGGGGAGGTGCATCATGAGCGTCGATGAAGCGAGGCTGAATGCCTTCATGGAAAAATTCGTCAACGATATCGGCGCGGTGATGCATGCCGCGACCGTGGTCGTCGGCGATGAACTCGGCCTGTACAAGGCCCTGGCGGAAAAAGCAATGACCGCCGAAGTGCTGGCGGCAAAGACCCATACCGACGAACGCTACCTGCGCGAATGGCTGTCGGCCCAGGCGGCCAGCGGTTACGTCGACTATGACCCGGCGTCCGGCCAGTTCAGCCTGAACGAGGAGCAGGCCTATGCGCTGGCGCAGGAGGGCAGTCCGGCCTTCATCCCCGGCGCGTTCCAGATCGCAGTGGCGCAGTTCCGCGCCATCCCGAAGATGATCGATATCTTCCGCAACGGCCGCGGGCTGGGCTGGCACGAGCATGATCCCGCGCTGTTCCACGGCACCGAGCGTTTCTTCCGGCCCGGCTACTCGGCGCACCTCGTTTCCGAATGGATTCCCGCGCTGGACGGCATGGAGGCGCGGCTCAGGGCCGGCGCGACGGTGGCGGACGTGGGCTGCGGCCATGGGGCCTCGACCATCATCATGGCGCAGGCGTTTCCGGCATCGCGCTTTATCGGCTTTGACTACCACGAGCCTTCGGTGCGCCATGCCACTGAAGCCGCGCGCCGCGCCGGCGTGGCCGAGCGTGTGCGCTTCGAAGTGGCCAGCGCCAAAGACTTTGGCGGCAAGGACTATGACCTGGTAGCGGTGTTCGACTGCTTGCACGACATGGGCGATCCGGTCGGCGCTGCGCGCCACGTGCGCGAGACCCTGCGCGCCGATGGCACGTGGATGATCGTGGAGCCGTTTGCCAACGACACGCTGGAGCAGAACCTGAATCCGGTGGGCCGGGTGTTCTATTCCGCGTCCACCTTTATCTGCACGCCGGCGTCGCGCTCGCAGGAAGTCGGCTTGTGCCTGGGCGCGCAGGCGGGCGAGGCGCGCATGCGCGGGGTGGCGGAGCGGGCCGGCTTCCGCAGCTTCCGCCGCGCGGCGCAGACGCCGTTCAACCTGGTGTACGAGGTGCGGCCGTAAGTGTGATTGCCGATTGCGCTTGCGGCAGGCTCCCCTACCTAGGAACCTTCGCTAACCCATTGTTTTTACTGGCACGAGAGCCAGACCATGTTTCAGCGCGAGCTTGCGCAGTACGCACTGTTCGGACTGCGCGGCGCGGGCCTGGTAATGCCGCAGGCCTTTTTCGACGTAGTCTGCGCCCTTGACCATGGTCTGCCAGAACAAGGCAGCGAGCTTGCGGGCGAGCGCCTTGTTGGCGATGAGTCCGCCCCGGCGGGCCTTGAGGCGGCGATAGAAGCCGCCCAGGGCCTTGTCTACGCTGTTGGCCAGGCTGCGTGCCATGTGGCAGAACAGTTCACCGGTGCGGTTGCGGTGGCGGGACTGGTGGCCATGGCGCTTGCCACTCTGATGGGCGCCGGGGGCGAGCCCGGTCCACGCCGTGAAGTGTTTTTCGCTGGGCCAACGGCTCAAGTCGGTGCCGACCTCGCCGATGACCAGCAGCAGCGAGTAGTCGGCCAGCCCCGGCAGTTGGGTGGGATCATTGCCGCCGCACAGTTGCAGCAGCATGCGGTGCAGGCCGTCGATCTTGGGCGTATGCGTGCCACCCGGCTTGGCCGGCGAGGCCGCCGGATCGTCGTCACGGTGCGGGCCGCTGAGCTCGTGCAGCACCTGTTCAATCGCGCGATCGCATTCGGCGATCTGGTGTTGGTAGAACTGCCACCCCTCAAAGGCTTGGCGTAGGGCAAACAGATGTTCGTCCTTCCACATGCCGCGCAACGATTCCTTGACCCGATCGGCCTTGTGCTTGCGGATTTGCACGTCGCATAGCGTCAGCAGGCAGGCGGGATCGCGCTGACCGGCCAGGATGGCCTCGATGACCTTGAGCCCACTGACACCGGTGAGGTCGCTGATGACCGCATGGAACTTGATGTTCATGCGCTCGAGCGCCTTTTGCATGTGTTGCACGTGGCTAGCGGCCATCGTGATGTGATCCTGGCGCAGGCGCAAATAGTCCTGCAGCCGGCGGATGGCGGCCGGGGGCACGAAGCCGGAGTGCAGCAGACCGTGCGCATGCAGCGTGGCCAGCCACTGACAGTCGGCCATGTCGGTCTTGCGTCCGGGCAGATTGCGTACCTGCCGGCCATTGACCACCAGAACCGTGATGCCGGCGGCCTCGAGCGCGCCGTACAGGTATAGCCAGTACACCCCGGTCGCCTCCATGGCCACCGAGCGCACGCCTTCATCACGCAGCCAGTTGATCAGCATCGACACGTCTTGGGTCATGGTGCCAAAGACCCGTGGCGTGTCACCCGCGATGGACACGTGCAACTTCTGGCTGCCCACGTCGATGCCGGTGGCGCGTTCATCCAATATCGGTAGCGTTTTCATCTGCGGCCTCCTCTTGCTCGGAAGGCTCGGCGCCAACGTGCCCGGTAGACACAAAAATGGAAACAAACCTACCTAGCGGGAAGCTAACAACGCTCACCAAACAAGCCGAATGTCATCTGCCGGAGCCAGTCTCTCCCACGGGCGACAGAATGTGCACCAGAGGGGACGCGGCCACACTGCGCGTCATGCCGAGTATCAACCACTGTAGTACTGGTTCCTGGTACGGCAAGTCGGCATGGGCCGCATGCGGCGGTCTCTCCCGCCTGCGGGAGAGGGGTGGGGGTGGGCGTCTACCGAAGCCGCTATGCTGGAAAAAACCGTTGGCCCCGCTTTTTGTGGTTCCTGGCTAAACCACCCCTCACCCCGGCCCTCTCCCCATGAGGGGAGAGGGAGAACACCTTGCTTAGGCTAGCTCGGACGGCTTGGGGCACCCAAAACAGTTGGGTTCGCTCCGTGTGATTGCTTGCTCAGGCCGTGCCGCCCACCGTCATGTTCTCGATGCGCAGCGTCGGCTGGCCCACGCCCACCGGCACGCTCTGGCCTTCCTTGCCGCACACGCCTACGCCCGAGTCGAGGCGCATGTCGTTGCCGATCATGGTCACGTCCTTGAGCGATTCCGGGCCGTTGCCGACCAGCGTCGCGCCCTTGACCGGGTAGGTGATCTTGCCGTCCTCGATCATGTAGGCCTCGCTGGCCGAGAACACGAACTTGCCGTTGGTGATATCCACCTGGCCGCCGCCGAAGTTGACCGCATACAGGCCGCGCTTGACGCTGGCTAGGATCTCCTGCGGGTCCTTGTCGCCGTTGAGCATGTAGGTGTTGGTCATGCGCGGCATCGGCAGCGCGGCATAGCTTTCGCGGCGCGCGTTGCCGGTGACAGGCATCTTCATCAGGCGCGCGTTCAGCGTGTCCTGGATATAGCCGCGCAGGATGCCGTCCTCGATCAGCGTGGTGCACTGGGTCGGGTTGCCTTCGTCGTCCAGGTTGAGCGAGCCGCGGCGGTTGGCCAGCGTGCCGTCGTCGACCACGGTCACGCCCCTGGCCGCGACGCGTTCGCCCATGCGGCCGGCAAAGGCCGACGAGCCCTTGCGGTTGAAGTCGCCCTCCAGGCCGTGGCCGACGGCTTCGTGCAGCAGCACGCCGGGCCAGCCCGGGCCCAGCACCACGGTCATCGCGCCGGCCGGCGCCGGGCGCGCGTCCAGGTTGACCAGCGCCGACGAGACGGCTTCATCCACGTACTTCTGCAGCAGCTCGTCGGTGAAGTAGCCGTAGGCATAGCGGCCGCCGCCGCCGGAGGAGCCGATCTCGCGGCGCCCGCCCTGTTCGGCGATCACCGTGACCGAGACCCGCACCAGCGGGCGCACGTCGGCGGCGATCACGCCGTCGCTGCGCGCCACCAGCACCACGTCGTACTCGCCGGCCAGGCCTGCCATCACCTGCACCACGCGCGGGTCCTTGGCGCGCGCCATGCGCTCGACGCGCTCCAGCAGCGCGACTTTCTCCGCCGCGCTCATGGATTCGAGCGGGTCGTTGGGCGTGTACAGGTTGCGTCCGGCGTGCGTGGCCAGCTCGCCGGCCACCTTGACGCGGCCGCTGCCGGCACGGCCGATGGTGCGCGTGGCCGCCGCGGCCTGCGACAGCGCCGCCAGGCTGATGTCGTCCGAATAGGCGAAGGCGGTGCGGTCGCCCGAGACCGCGCGCACGCCCACGCCCTGGTCGATGCTGAAGCTGCCCGACTTGACGATGCCTTCTTCCAGGCTCCACGCCTCGTTGCGGGTGTACTGGAAGTACAGGTCGGCATAGTCGACCTTGTGCGTGAAGATATCGGCCAGCACGCGCTGGAGCCTGGCCTCGTCCAGGCCGTACGGCGCCAGCAGCAGTTGCTGCGCGGTGGCCAGGTTGCGGATTCCGAGATCGCCGGCGTTCATGAGATGTCCTTTCTTGCTGGGGGCGCGCCGGCTTGCGGCCGGCGCGGCAATAAATCCTCTGGGCGGGCGCCGGTGGCGGCCCCCGCGTTTGCGTACATGCTACAGCACCCGGTGTCGCAATGCCGGCAGGTTCTGCCGGACTTCGTCCAGGCGGGCAGGGTCGATGACGCCGCCGACCACGCCTTCGCCTTCAGGCAGCATCGCCAGCACTTCGCCCCACGGGTCGACCAGCATCGAATGGCCCCAGGTGCGCCGGCCATTCTCGTGCTTGCCGCCTTGTGCCGCCGCCAGCACGTAGCATTGATTCTCGATGGCGCGGGCGCGCAGCAGGATCTCCCAGTGCGCCTGCCCCGTGGTGTAGGTGAAGGCGGCCGGCATCAGAATCAGGCTGGCGCCCCCGTCCGCGGCCAGGCCCCGGTACAGCTCCGGAAAGCGCAGGTCGTAGCACACCGACATCGCCACGCGGCCGCACGGCGCATCAAAGCTCACCGGCGTGCGCCCGGCCAGGATGGTGCGCGACTCGTCGTAGCTCTCGGCGCCGCGGGTAAAGCCGAACAGGTGGATCTTGTCGTAGCGCGCCACGCGCTCGCCGCGCGGGTCGAAGGCGAGCGAGGTGTTGTACACCCGCGCCGGGTCGTCGCACCACATCGGCAGCGTGCCGCCGACCAGCCAGATGCCGTGGCGGCGCGCCGCATCGGCCAGGAACTGCTGCACCGGACCGTCGCCGTCGTGCTCGCGCACGGCCACCTTGTCGGATTCGGAGCGGCCCATCATGCAGAAGTACTCGGGCAGCAGCACCAGTTGCGCGCCGCCGGCGGCGGCCTCGGCGATCAGCGCATCGGCGCGCGCGAGATTGGCGTCGAGCGAGGTGCCGGTCACGGTCTGGACGGCGGCAACGCGGAACGGGGCGGGGGCGGTCATGGGCGTTGTTTTCCTCAGCGCGGGAAGGCGGGATCCGCACGGTTCGGGAGGGTCGGGGCTGGCGCCTTATTGTCCTCCAGTTTGCCGACCTGCGGGTTGGCCCAGGTGCCGGCGATGCGGTAGCGCTGGGTGAACATCCTGGAGAACTCGTCGGCGAACAGCAGCTGGGCGGCGAGCGTGCCGATGCCCAGTGCCGGGTTGATAAAGGCCGCGGCGATCGAGGTGGAAGTGGCGTTGATGCGCGGCACCACCTCCACGCGCAGGTCCTGCGTCTCGCGCAGCAGGTTGGCGGTGCCGCTCATGCTGGCGATGATCTGCGGGCTCTTGAGATTGAAGTCCTGGATCGTGCCCACGCCGTTTTCGATGGTGCCGCTGCCGGTAATGCGGTCGAACAGCAGCCCGCGGCCCGACAGGGTGCGGAAGTCCAGCGTGGCAAAGCGCAGCAGGCCCTGCAGGCTGAGCACGCCCAGCAGGCGCGCGGCGCCGGGCTCCACACTCAGGATCTGGCCGTTTTCCAGGTCCAGCGACAGCTTGCCCGACAGCGTCGGATAGTCGATTGACAGCGGCGAGCCGCGCCAGGCCACGCGGCCCTCCAGCTTGCCCTTGCCGTCGCTCAGCGTGTGCGCCAGTCCAAGCCGGTCCAGCGTGGCACCGGCGTCGCGCACGTCGATGGCGAACGACAGCAGCGTGCGGCGCTCGGCATTGCCGTCGGCGCGCAGGCGGCGCGGCACGCGCCAGCTGCCGCTGCCGGTCAGGGTGGCGCCGGGCTGCTCGATCTGCAGCTTGTCCAGCGTCCAGACCGGGTCGGCGCCGCTGGTGCCTGTATGTGCCTTGACTTCCAGCTTGCCGAAATCGTGCCCGCGCAGCATGAACTGGTCGGCCACCAGGTCGATCGCGGGCAGCTCGTCGATGCTGCCGGCGAGCGCATCCACCACGTTGCGCTCGTCGTTGGCATCGGGCACGTTCAGGCGTGCCAGCCGCAGCCGCAGCGAACCCGTGGCCGACGGCCCGGCCGGGCGCCATTGCAACGCGCCGGCCACCTGGCGCGAGTCGACCTTCGCATCCCAGCCGTCGGCTTCGCGGCTGGCGTCCAGGGTGACGTCGTCCAGCGTGCGGCCCATGCCGTGCAGCGCGCGCGCGCGCAGCGCAATGCGGCCGGGCATGAACGGGGAGGGCGCATCGCCGGCGGGGCCGGCGCTGCCGGCATTACTGTCGGCGAAAGCCGCGCGCCAGGCATCGATATCGAGCTCGTCGAAGGTGGCGGCAACGCTGACGCCGGCTGCCGGCAGTGGCGACGCCTGCTGCACGCCGATGCCGCCGGCAAGCACCTCGATGCCATTGCTGCCACCATCCCGGCGCAGCAGGTAGCGCGCGTTCAGCGCATTGCCCAGTTGCACTGCCAGTTCGTTGGTGCCGGCGCGGACCTGGCTGCCGGCGGGGCGCAGTTCCACGCGCAACGGCAGCTCGGGTGCCGCGGCCTTGGCCAGCGGCGCGGGCAGGTTGATGGCCATGCCGCTGAGTTCGGAGCTGATCTGCACCTGGAACTGGTGCTCGCGCGTGCTGATCACCGCACTGTAGCCGGTGCTGCCTTCGAGCCGCCCGGCCAGCTGCGCCAGCGCCGAGTTGGCGGCGGCCTCGCGCAGCCCGGCGGCCGAGGCCTGGCCGCTGGCGGTCACGCGCGTGGCGCCGTCCGGCTGGGTGCCGCCGCCCAGACGGACGTCGCCGCCGAGGAGGCGGGCGCGCATGTTCTCCAGCCCGAAGCCGCGCTCGTTGAAGGTGATGGCGCCGTTGGCGTTGCCCAGTTGCGGCAGCTGCGGGCTGAGCACGACATCGTTGCCGGGAAAGCGGAAGCGGCCTTCCACCGTGGCCGCGCTGGCGTGCTCCAGCGGCATGTCGAGCTTCAGCTTCAGCTCGCCGTTGCCGCGGGCCTGGGCCGCGTCGGCGACGTGCGCGGTCCATTCGCGCACCGGCGAGGCGCCGATATAGCGCAGGAAGCCCTGCACCGGCCCGCTGGCGCTGCCGTCGATCACCAGCTTGCCGCGCGGGCTGAGGTCGTCGATGCGGCCGCTGACATCCTGCAGCGTGACCCCGGCGATGTCCTGAACCGTCGCCCGGCGCGCCAGGAAGGTCATGCCGCCGCGGTCGAACACCACGCGGCCGGCGATATCGGTAAACGGCGGCCAGGGCGGCGCGCCGCCCGTGGTGCCGGCCGCGGTTGCGGCTTCATGCGGGGCGATCTGGTAGCTGACGTGTTCGATCGGCACCTCGACGCGGAACTCGCCGGCCTTTTCATGCGGCGCGTGGAAGGGGAAGTGCGCCAGGTCGCCGCGCAGCACGAAGCTGACACCGGCCGCTTCGCCGCCCGCGAGCGCGCCGTCCAGGTAATGCCGGGTGCCGGCCGGGATGCTCAGCGGCAGGTAGCGCGGCACGCGCGCGACCCTGGCACGCGTCATGTCGCCGGCAAGGTCGGCGATGCCGGAGGTGCCGTCGCCGCCTTCGCGCCAGGTGCCGCGCACCGAACCGGCGGCGTCGGCATTGGCAAAGCGGACACCCTCCAGCGTGACCACGAGCTTGCCGCCGCTGTGCTGCCAGCGCACCTCGCCGCCGATCTGGTCGAACGGCAGTCGCGGATCCTCGAACAGCCCCGGCAGCACCAGCGCCGCGTCGTTGCCCTCGAAGCGCGCATTGCCTTGCTGGTCGTCGAAGGCGAAGGTGCCCGACAGGTGCGAGAAGCCGGGCGTGCCCAGCCGCGGGTGGCCGTCGGCGTCCACTGCCGGCACGGCGGGCTGCCCGTTGACGGAGACATTGCGCAGCGTGCCCTGGATGCTGTAGTGCGGCTTGCCGCCGCCGCGCTCGAGCATGCCGGCGCGCTCGCGGCTCCAGGTGACGTTGAGGTTGTCGAGGTGGCCGGCCGGCTGCAGCGCGCGCAGGCGGCGCAGCACGGCGGTATCGATCGGCATCGAGGTGGCCAGCGCGCGCACCGTGTTCAGGTCCAGCGAGGGTGCCTTCAGCGTGAACTTGCGCAGGCTGCCATCGCTGGCGTTGGCCCAGCCGATGGTGACCTTGCGCATGCCTTCGCGCCAGCTGCTGTCGGCGGCGGGTACGTCGCCGTCGGCTGGCTGGGCGGGCGGCCGGGCTTGCAGGGGTTGCCAGAGCAGCGTGTCGACGGTCAGCAGGTTGCTGCCGTCGCGCTCGGTCCGGTGCAGCAGGAAGGCCTGCGCGTTAGCCAGCCGCAGCGGCGCGGCGGCGCCGGCCAGCAGCAGGTCGACGCCGCTGGCGCGCAGCCGCGTCTGGCTGCGCACGATGCGCCCCTGGCGGAACTCGATGCTGCCGTCGGTGCTGAAGGTGCCGCTGGCGACCCGCTCGAACATCAGCAGGTAGCGCTGCAACACCGGCAACTGCAGCTGGCTGAGGTCCCAGCTGGCCTGGCCGGTCCAGTAGCGCCAGTTGCCGGCGCTGCGCAGGTAGTCGTTGCGGAACTCGGACTGCACCACCAGCGGGCGCGGCCCCAGTGCCGGCGAGCTCGCTTCCAGCCTGAGCGTGTGGCGCGCGCCCTCGCGGCGGGTGTCGAGGCGGATCTCGCCGATGTCGAGCTGGGGCAGGCCCGCCTTCTCGTCCAGCCAGCGCAGCCTGCCGTCTGAAAGCGCCACGCGTCCCTGCGACATCAGCCAGCCCAGGAAGCGGGCGTCGTCCTGCAGGCCGCCGGGCGAATCGACCACCATGCCGCCGACCAGCAACTGGCCCTCGGGCGTGCGGCGCACCAGGATGTCGGTGCCGGTCGCGCTCAGGCTGACGAACTGCAGGTCCATGCTGAACAGCGAACGCCACGCCAGCTTGCCGTCGAGCGTGGCGGCCGCAACCAGCGTGTGCTGCCGGGCATCCACGGCGCGCAGGCCGCGGGCGCGGAAGGCGGGGTGCCAGCCGTCCCAGTAGGTATCGAGCGAGCCGATGCTGACCTTGGCCGACAGCGCCACCGAGCTGCGCTCTTCCAGCCACTGGCGCGCGGTCGAAGCCTGCGGCCACAGCACAAAGCGGATCAGCAGGCCTGCCACCAGCACCAGCGCGGCCAGCACCAGCGCCAGGCGCATCAGCGCGCGCCCAAGGCCGCGCCAGACGGGGTGGCGCACGGCCGCGACCATGGCGCGGGCGCCGGCGCGCGCGAACGCACCCGCGCGGGCGCCGGCAGAGGGCTTGCGCGGGGCGCCGCTGGCGTCGATTCCCTGGGAGCTCATGGTGGCCGAGGCCGGCAGCGTGGAGGCGGCCTCGTGCCCACCCGCGCCGCCATTGGGGGGAGAACTGTCAGCGGGTTGTGGGGCGCGGCTGGACATGCGCAGATTATCCGACAATACTAGCCGCTCTCCAATCTGGTGCCCGGCCGGCTGAAACAAGAACGCGCAAGCTGCGCGCACCGCAGGTGACGATGGCGCGCCCGCTGCGCGTGCAGCGGGGCGCTGGCATCGGGCGCACCTCTGGCCGCACCTTTTCTCGCATTTCAAATACTGGAATGACTGCCTCTGATCCGACGAGTTCCGCCGCTGGCGACGCTGCTGACCAACATGGCGCGCGCGCCACCCAGGATCCGGCCAACCGGCCGGATCCTGCGGCTGCGCAGGGCCCTGGCGGCATGGCCGCCGGTGCCTTTGCCGTCACTGCGGCGCAGGGTCTGCGGCCGGATGACGAGGGTGCCCAGGCAGGCGGCCACGTATTGTACTCGGCTGCGTATTCGCACTACGCGCGCCGCGTGCTGCAGGCCCGGCCCGACCTGCCCGCCATCCTCGCCGCCGCGGTGGCGCAGCCGCTCACGCGCGACTGGATGCAGGCCCGGCTGCAGGCGCTGCACGAGCCCTCGGCCGACGCCGAGGAAGCCGCCAAGCGCACCCTGCGCCGGCTGCGCGCCGAGGTCATGTGCGCGGTGATCGAGCGCGACCTGCGCGGCCTGGCGACGCTGGGCGAGGTCACCGGCGCCATGACCGACCTGGCCGAGCTGGCGATCCAGCATGGCCTGGCGATGCTGGGCGACGACCTGGCCGCCACCTTCGGCCGCCCGGTCGGCGCCCAGAGCGGCGAGGTGCAGGAACTGGTGGTGGTGGGCATGGGCAAGCTGGGCGGGCGCGAGCTCAATGTCTCGTCCGATATCGACCTGATCTTCCTCTACGACGAGGACGGCGAGACCCAGGGCGGCTCGCGCAGCCTGTCCAACCACGAGTACTTCATCCGCCTCGGCCGCCGGCTGATCAACCTGCTGGCCGAGGTCACCGCCGACGGCTACGTGTTCCGCGTCGACATGCGGCTGCGCCCCAACGGCGACGCCGGCCCGCTGGCGTGCAGCCTGGGCATGCTGGAGGAATACCTGGTGGTGCAGGGCCGGGAGTGGGAGCGCTATGCCTGGATCAAGGGCCGCGTGGTGTCGGCGCTCGGCACGCCGCATGCGCAGCGCACCGCCGGCCTGCTGGCGCGGCTGACCACGCCGTTCGTGTTCCGGCGCTACCTGGACTACGGCGTGATCGCCGCGATCCGCTCGCTGCACGCGCAGATCCGCAGCGAGGCCGCCAAGCGCAGCGGCGGGCTGGCCGGGCACGGTGTCAACCAGCGCTCGTTCAATATCAAGCTGGGGCGCGGCGGCATCCGCGAGATCGAATTCATGGCGCAGGTGTTCCAGCTGATCCGCGGCGGACAGGATCCCGCGCTGCGGATACGGCCAACGCTGGAAGTGCTGGCGGTGGCGGTCGAGCGCGGCCTGCTGCCCGCCGGCCAGGCCGGGCAGCTGGGCGATGCCTACCGCTTCCTGCGCCAGCTTGAACACCGGTTGCAGTACCGCGACGACGCCCAGACCCACCACCTGCCGACTTCGCCCGACGAGCAACTGGCGGTGGCCCGGATGATGGGCTGCACCGACTGGCCCGGGCTGCTGGCACGGCTGGCGGCGCTGCAAGACCCCGTCGCGCAGCAGTTCGAAGCCACCTTTTCCAGTCCGGATGCCGGGCCGTGCGAGGCCCTGTGGCCGGGCATCGTCATGGACGACAATGCCGCGCGCGCGCAGGACAACCCGCTGGAAGACGAGGCCGACAGCGAAGGCGACGGCGCCGCGCCGTGCGATCGGCTGCAGGCCGCCGGCTTCACCGATTGCACCGGGCTGCTGGACCGGCTGCGCGCGATCGCCTCGTCGCTGCGCTATCGCGCGCTGTCCGAATCCAGCCGCGCGCGCTTCGACCAGCTGGTGAACCGCGCGCTGGACCTGGCCGCGCGCCAGGACGATGCCGACAGCACCATCGCGCGCTTTATCGATTTCCTGGAGGCGATCAGCCGCCGCGCCTCCTACCTGTCGCTGTTGTCCGAATACCCGCAGGCGATGGACCGCGTCGCGCAGACGCTGCATGCCTCGCGCTGGGCCGCAGCCTACCTGACGCGCCATCCGCAGTTGCTGGACGAACTGCTCGACAGCGACGCGCTGGCCGGCGCGCCCGACTGGGCCGCCTTCCGCAAGCGGCTGCATGAACGGCTGCTGGCCGCCGAAGGACAGATCGAGCAGCAGATGGACATCCTGCGGCGCGAGCACCATGTCGAGACCTTCCGCGTGCTGCTGCAGGACCTGCAGGGCATGCTGACGGTGGAGCAGGTGGCCGACCGCCTGTCGGACCTGGCCGATGCCATGCTCGAGGCCACCCTGGAAACGGTCTGGCGCCAGCTGGCCACGCGGCACCGGGAGGCCCCGCGCTTCGCGGTGATCGCCTACGGCCGGCTGGGCGGCAAGGAGCTGGGCTATGCCTCGGACCTGGACATCATCTTCCTCTATGACGACGAGCACGAGCGCGCGCCCGATGTCTACGCCGCCTATGCGCGCCGCCTGATCACCTGGCTCACCAGCCATACCGCGGCCGGCGCGCTGTTCGATGTCGACACGCGGCTGCGCCCCAACGGCGCGGCCGGCCTGCTGGTGACCAGCTTCGATGCGTTCCGCCGCTACCAGCTGCGCGAGGGCGACAACACCGCCTGGGTGTGGGAACACCAGGCGCTGACGCGCGCGCGCTTCTGCGCGGGCGACGCCGCCATCGGCGCCCGCTTCGAGGCGCTGCGCGACGAGGTGCTGTGCCAGGAGCGCGATGCCGGCGCGCTGCGCGGCGAGATCGTGCAGATGCGCCACAAGGTTGCCGAAGGCCATCCCAATCCGACCGACCTGTTCGACCTGAAGCACGATCGCGGCGGCATGGTCGATATCGAATTCACGGTGCAGTACCTGGTGCTGCTGCACAGCCGCGGGCATCCGCAGCTGACGCGCAACGCCGGCAATATCGCGCTGCTGCGCGAAGCCGGCGAGCTGGGCCTGATCGATGCCGCGCTGGCCCTGGCGGTGGGCGATGCCTACCGGCTGTTCCGCGCACGCCAGCACCAGCTGCGCCTCGACGGCCAGGCCCACGCGCGCGTGGCGCCGGCGTCGGTGGCCGCGCAGACCGCGCAGGTGCGCGCGCTGTGGCAGGCCGTGTTCGGTGAGGGCTGACCCCGCGGCAGGCCCGCCGGCACCCGCCGGGGCATCGTGGCCGGGGCTGCTCGCGGCGATCGCGCTGGTGTGGGCGCTGTCGGCCTGCTTCACCTTCATGCCGTGGTGGCACGCGCACGGCCTGTACCTGCGCGATGCGGTGCGGGTGGACGGGCAGTGGTGGCGCCTGGCCACGGCCATGTGGGTACACCTGGACGCGCATCACTGGCTGGCCGATGCGTTGGCCGCGACCGGCGTGCTGGCCATCTCCGCGCGCGTGGCGCGCGCGCGCAGCCTGTTGCTGGTGCTGGTCGCCTGCGGCATTGCCGTGCAGGTGGTGCTGCTGCGCGTGCCGGCGATCGCCTGGTATGGCGGGCTCTCGGGCGCCTTGCACGGGCTGGCGCTGTGGGGTGCGCTCGGGCTGTTGCGGGCACCGGGCCTGGCGCGCGCCACCGGCGTGCTGCTGTGCCTGGGCGTGCTGGCCAAGGTCTGGGTGGAACAATCCTGGCTGGCGCCGGTGGTGTTCAGTCCGGCCTGGGGCTTTGGCGTGGTGCGCGCCGCGCACGCGGCCGGCGCGGTGGCCGGCCTGCTGTGCTGGGTCTTGCAGGAGTGGTGGCTGGCGCGGCGGCCGGCGCGCGGCAACGGCGCTGCCGCCTGAGCCGCCCCGGCTGGCTGCTACACGCGGCGCCGCAGCGCGAAGGTGAGCAGGCCGGCCACTGCCAGCAGCAGCGCGGTCCAGGGCGCCACCGCGCCGCCGCCACCACCGCCATTCGAGGCTGGTGCAGGCGCTGCCGGCGTATTCGCTGCTGCCAGCAACGCGCCGTCGGCATCGAGCAGCCCGGCGCCGCACACGCCGGGATTGGTGGTGCAATAGGTGCCCGAAGGGTGCGGGCGCGCCGAAGCCTTCAGCGCTGCCGTGACCTGGGCCGGCGTCAGCGCGCCGTTGACCGCGAACATCAGCGACACCACGCCCGAGACCATCGGCGCGGCGAAGCTGGTACCTGCAGACGACGACACGACATAATTGCCAAGGGAAGTCTTGCCGTCGTTGCTCAGGGTGCGAATGACCGAGGGCGTGACCGTGCACTGGCCATTGACAAGCTTCGAGTTGCCGCACCCCCCTCCCGGCGCGCTGAGCGTGACCTGCGGTCCGACATTGGCATAGCTGGCATTCTCGCCGTCATTGGCATGCGCGGTGACCGCGATCACGCCGCTGCAGTCGGCCGGCGCTTCTACTGCGCCGCGGTTGTTGCCCGCGGCGGCCACCACCACCACGCCGCGCGCATTCAGGTCGTTGACGGCTTGCTGCTCGATGCTGCTGCAAGTGCCACCGCCCAGGCTGATATTGACGACGCGCGCCGGCGTCGGGTTGTCCGGTACGTTCGGCACCGACAGGCCCCCGGCCCAGCGCATGCCGTCGACGGTATCGGACAGCAGCGCGCCGCAGCGCCCCGAGACGCGCACCGGCAGGATGCGCGCGTTCCAGTCGACGCCGGCGATGTCCCGCCCGTTATTGGTCAGCGCGCCCAGCACGCCCGCCACGCGCGTGCCATGCCAGCTGTTATAGGTGGCCGTCTGCGTGGGCGTGGAACTGCCGGGACAGGTGAAGCCGGCCGGGACGTTGTCGCCGGCGTCGGTCGGGTCGCTGTCACGCCCGTCGCCGTCATTGGAGATGGTGGGGTTGCTGATGAAGTCGTACCCCGGCAGCAGCCGCGCCGCCAGGTCGGGGTGTGGCAGGTAGCCAGTGTCCACGACCGCGATCACCACGCCGCTGCTGCCGCGGCTGCGGTCCCACGCGCGCGGCAGGTTGGCGCCGCCCACCGCGGTGCCCGTGCCCATCAGGTAGGGCTGGTTGACCTGGAACTCGGGATCGTTGGGCAGGGTGTCATGCAGCTTCAGCCAGCGGTCGGGCACGGCATCGGCGATGCGCGGGTCCTGGCGCAGCCGGGCCGCGGCCGCTTCCGGGTCGGCCGCCACATCGTCGGGCACTTGCACCAGCTGCAGGTTGCCGCCCATGGCCCGGCGCGCCGTGACGGCGATGCCGGTGCGTTCGCTCAGTTGCTTGAGCGCATCCGTGGCAGCGGGGGTCTTGCTGGCGCCGATGCCATCGGCTGCGGCCGTGGTGTCGTCGCGCCAGCGCACGATGATATGGCCGGTATAGGCCGGTGCGGCATGCGCACCGGCAGCGAGTGCCGCGCCGGTCGGCGCCGCGCCGCATACAGCGGCCGTGGCCAGGACGACTGCCCGCCAACGGCGGGCCATGAAGCTGCGACAGAAAACAGGCTGCGCGGATTGCGGCATGTACTCCTCCCTGGGGCGTGGCGCGCTCTGGCTCGGGTGGCGCCGGGCATGTTATGTAGCGAATACGATCCAGCCGGGTTGCGCAAGGGCGACCGAAGGTCCGGTTCCTGTCCCTAATGCAAGGCTTCCGTACTGATGCAATGCTGGCCTCAGCTTTGCGGCATGTCGCGGCTGGTGGGGATATTGCGGCTGGGCTTGATCAGCCGGTCCGGTTCGGCGGTCTCGATGCGCGGCGTGGCGCGCAGGGTCTCGACCGCCTGCTGCATGGTGGCGTCCGCCGACGCCGAGATCGCGGTGACCAGCCACACGCCGCCGGACATCGGGCGTTTGACCACATAGCGGATCGGGCCCTTGATCTCTGCCAGCAGCTTGCCGGCGTCTTCGGACAGGTTCACCGCCGGCGGCTTGAAGCGGACCATGATGTCGCCGATGGCGCGGTCATCGCTGATGCTGCCCGGCGGCGGCGCCGAGGCCTTGGGCTGGGCCTGGCAGGCGGACAGTGCCAGCAGTGCGGCCGATGCGGCGGTGGCGATGGCCAGCACGGCGCGCAGCGAGGCGCGCGGGCGGGACCGGAAGCCGGCAGGCGGCGCTTGGCGGGTCATGGTGAGGCTCCTGTCAGTGTATAGGGGGGCAAACGATGCGACGGACCCGTCAGCCGGCGGCGGCGCGGCGGCTGCGCCTGGCGTCCTTGCCAGCGCGCGCGGGCTGGCTGCCCGGGTTGTCGGCCATGCCCTGCGAGAGCATCTCTTGCGCATGTTGCAGCGTGGTGGCGGTGACGGTGGCGCCGCCCAGCATGCGCGCGGTCTCGACCACGCGGCCGGCGGGGTCCAGCACCCGGATGCGCGAGCGCGTCACCGAGCCGTCGCCCGCGGCGGTGGTTTCCTTGCTGACCAGCAGGTGCGTGCCCGCCTGTGCCGCCACTTGCGGCAGGTGGGTCACGCACAGCACCTGGCGCGCGCGGCCCAGCTCCTGCAGGCGCCGGCCGACCACCTCGGCCACCGCGCCGCCGATGCCGGTATCGACCTCGTCGAAGATCAGCGTGGGCGTGGGCGAGGCTTCGCTGGTGATCACCGAGATCGCCAGGCTGATGCGCGCCAGTTCCCCGCCGGAGGCCACCCGGGCCAGCGGCCGCGCGCTCACCCCGGCGTGGCCGGCCACCAGGAACTCGACCTGCTCGAGCCCGTAGCTCTGGCCTTCGTCGAGCGGGTTGAGCGCGGCGACAAAGCTGCCGCCGGCCATCGACAAGCCCTGCATGGCGTCGGTGACCGCGGCGGACAGCGCTTGCGCGGCGGTATTGCGGGCGTGGCTGAGATGCTGCGCCAGCGTCAGGTAGGCGGCCTTGGCCGCGGCCTCGCGCGCCATCACCTTGTTCAGGTCCTGCGCGGCCTGCAGGTCGTCGAGCTGCTGGCGGCGCGCGATCAGTTCGTCGGGCAGCTGCTCGGGCGGCAGGCGGTACTTGCGCGCGGTGGCGTGCAGCGCCTGCATGCGTTCTTCCACGGCCTGCAGCCGCTCGGGGTCGAGCTCGAGCCGGTCGACATAGCGCGTGAGCGAGTGCGCGGCTTCCTCGGCCTGGACCTGGGCGGGCTCGAGCGCGGCCAGCACATCGCGCAGCGCGGGATCGACATCGGCCAGTTGCTGCAGCTTGTGGACGATGGTATTCAGCGCCGACAGCACCGAGCCGTCGGCTTCGGACAGCGCCTCGAGCGCGGCACGGCTGCCGTCGATCAGGCCGGCCGCGTGCGACAGCCGGTTGTACTCGGACTGGATCTCTTCCCACTCGCCCGGCTGCGGGTTGAGCTTGTCCAGTTCGCCGACCTGCCATTCGAGACGCTCGCGCTCGAGCTGCATTTCGCGCGACTGGTGTTCCACCGCCTCGCGCTGGCGCACGCAGGCGCGCCACGCGCGCCAGGCCTCGGCCACGGCGCCGGCCTGTTGCGTCAGGCCGGCGTGGGCGTCGAACAGGAGCCGCTGCGCATCGGGACGCAGCAGCAGCTGGTGCGCGTGCTGGCCGTGGATGTCGACCAGCTGGTCGCCGACTTCGCGCAGTTGTGCCAGCGTGGCGGCGGCGCCGTTGATAAAGGCCTTGCTGCGGCCGCCGGCATCGACCGTCCGGCGCAGCAGCACGGTCGGCACGCCGCCGTCTTCGTCGCTGTTCAGTTCACGCTCGGCCAGCCAGGCGTCCAGCGCGGGGTGGGTCGAGAAGGTGGCGCTGACACTGGCGCGCGGCGCGCCTTCGCGCACCACGCCGGCGTCGGCGCGCTCGCCCAGCACCAGTGCCAGGGCATCGATCAGGATCGACTTGCCGGCGCCGGTCTCGCCGGTGAAGACGGTAAAGCCGGAGGCGAAGTCCAGGTCGAGCGTATCGACGATGACGAAATCACGGATGGACAGGCTGCGCAGCATCGTGGCGTGGAAGGTAGTCGGTCCGATGGGTTCGGGCTGAGGCTTGAGGGGCGGCTCAGAGGCGGTTGTCTTCGGACGGAAACTCGTGCCAGTGCAACTTCTTGCGCAGCGTGGCGTAGTAGTTGTAGCCGACCGGGTGCAGCAAGTTGATGGTCTTGCCCGAGCGCCGCACTACGATGCGGTCGCCCGGCAGCAGCGAGGTCAGCGACTGCATGTCGAAGTTGACGCTGGCATCGCGCGCGCTGGCCACTTCGATGGTGACCTCGGCATCGTGCGGCAGCACGATCGGCCGGTTCGACAGCGCGTGCGGGGCGATCGGCACCAGCACCACGCCCGACAGCGTCGGATGCAGGATCGGGCCGCCGGCGGACAGGGCATAGGCGGTCGAGCCGGTGGCGGTCGACACGATCAGGCCGTCGGACCTCTGGTTGTACATGAAGTTGCCGTCCACCGACACCGCCAGCTCGACCATGCCGGAGATGCCCGAGCGGTTCACCACCACGTCGTTCAGGGCCAGCGCTGAAAAAATGTCCATGTCGTCGCGCACCACGCGCGATTCCAGCAGCAGGCGGGTCTCGGCCTCGTAGCGGCCGTCGAGCATGTCGGGCAGCACCGTATGCGCGTCGTCGAGCGCAATATCGGTCATGAAGCCCAGCCGCCCGTGGTTGACGCCGATCAATGGCACGTTGTGGCCGGCGAGCTGACGGGCGATGCCCAGCAGCGTGCCGTCGCCGCCCAGCACCACGGCCACGTCGGCCTGCCGGCCGATTTCCTCGGCGGACAGGGCAGGGTAGCCGGTCAGCCCGGTGGCCAGCGCGGTCTCGCGCTCGAACACGACATCCTGGCCGTTGCGCAGGATATAGGAGGCGATCTCCTCCAGCGGCCCTTCGATGCCGGCAGTGGAGTACCGGCCCACCAGGGCGACGGTCTTGAATGGAGTGCGCACGGCGCTGGCTTTAGGGGGGGCGGACATGCGGGGATTAGACCATACCGCCGTGACGGTTGTCAGCAGGGGCCGGCAGGTCACCCGGGCCGGGCGCCAGAAGGTCCAAAACTTGCGTAAAATCGGGGCATCATGGATGAACGTTCCAAAACGCTGCTCAAGACCCTGATCGAGCGCTACATCGCCGAAGGCCAGCCGGTCGGCTCCCGCACCCTGTCGAAGTACTCGGGGCTGGACCTGTCGCCGGCGACGATCCGCAATGTGATGTCCGATCTGGAGGAAATGGGTTTCATTTCCAGTCCGCACACCTCCGCCGGCCGGATCCCGACGCCGCGCGGCTACCGGCTGTTCGTCGATTCGATGCTGACGGCCAAGCCGCTCGAGCGCAACGCCGACCTGGCCGAGCTGACCGGCCAGATCCAGGACCAGCTGGGCGGCCAGCAACTGGGGCCGCAGCGCATGATCACGGCGGCCGCGCGCACGCTGTCCAACCTGTCGCACTTTGCCGGGGTGGTGATGACACCGCGCCGCGCGCAGGCATTCCGGCAGATCGAATTCATGCGGCTGTCGGACAAGCGCATCCTGCTGATCATCGTCAGCCCCGAGGGCGACGTGCAAAACCGCATCATCCAGACCGAACTGCCGTACACGCCGGCTCAGCTGATCGAGGCGGCCAACTTCTTCAACTCGCACTATGCCGGCATGAGCTTCGACACAGTGCGCGGCCACCTGCGGGTCGAGCTGCAGGACTTGCGCCGCGACATGTCGCAACTGATGCAGGCCGCGGTCGAGGCCGGCAGCACCGTCGCGGACGAGGACGACGACCACGTCTATATCAGCGGCGAGCGCAAGCTGCTGGAAGTTGACGACCTGGCCTCCAGCATGGACAAGCTGCGGCGCCTCTTCGACGTGTTCGAGCACAAGACCAGCCTGCTGCAGCTGCTGGACGTGTCCAGCCATGCGCAGGGCGTGCAGATCTTTATCGGCGGCGAGAGCCGGCTGGTGCCGATCGAAGACATGGCGGTCATCACCGCCCCGTACGAGGTTGACGGGCAGATCGTCGGCACGCTTGGCGTGATCGGCCCCACGCGCATGGCCTATGAGCGCGTGATTCCTATCGTCGACATCACCGCGCGGCTGCTGTCCAGCGCCCTGAGCCAGAACTAGTGGAAAGACTGGCTGGTCTGACAAGCGGCTCCATTCCTGGCGAGCGCGGCAATCGCCGTTGCGCCGCACCGGTGCCATCCGGGCACCGTGCCAATACGGAAGCGACATGACGTTTTCTCCCGAACCGGCCTACCAGCACGGCCAGGCGCCGCGCACGGCGATCCTGCTGGTCAACCTGGGCACCCCGGACGCCCCCACACCCAAGGCGGTGGGGCGCTACCTGAAGGAATTCCTGTCCGACCCGCGCGTGGTCGAGATCCCGCGCGCGGCCTGGCTGCCGCTGCTGTACGGGGTGATCCTGCCGCTGCGCTCGCGCGCCTCGGCGCTGAAATACGAATCGATCTGGCTGCGCGAGGCCCATATGACGGGTTCGCCGCTGCTGGTCTACAGCGAGCGCCAGGCCCATGCGCTGCAGCGCCTGATGCACCAGCACGGCCACGAAGTGACGGTGGCGTGCGCGATGCGCTACGGCAACCCTTCGATCGCCTCGGTGCTGGAGGCGCTGCGCCACCAGGGCTGCGAGCAGGTGCTGGTGCTGCCGATGTATCCGCAGTACTCGGGCACCACCACGGCCACGGCCTTCGACGAGGTGTTCCGCGTGCTGGGCCAGTGGCGCAACCAGCCCGAACTGCGGCTGGTCAAGCATTTCCATGACCACCCGGCCTATATCTCGGCGCTGCACCAGCAGGTCGGCGCCTACTGGACGCAGCACGGCATGCCGGACTTTGCCCGCGGCGACAAGCTGATCCTGTCGTTCCACGGCGTGCCGCGGCGCACGCTGGAGCTGGGCGACCCCTACCACTGCGAGTGCCTGAAGACCGGCCGCCTGCTGGGCGAGGCGCTTGGGCTGCAGCCCGGGCAATATCAAGTGACGTTCCAGTCTCGTTTCGGCAAGGCGGAATGGCTGCAGCCCTATACCGCGCCAACGCTGGCTGAGTTGGGCAAGGTCGGCGCGGGGCGGGTGGACGTGTTCTGCCCGGGCTTCCCGGCTGATTGCATCGAGACGCTGGAAGAGATCGCCATGGAAGGGCAGACTGAATTCAAGGTCGCGGGCGGCAAGGACTTCCACTTCATTCCGTGCATGAACGATGCCGCGCCGTGGGTCGCGGCGATGGCGGAGATCGCGCTGCAGCACCTGCAGGGCTGGCCGCTGGCCACGCCGCATCCGCATGAACTGGAAGCGCGGCGCACGCGCGCGCAGACCCGGGGGGCGGCGGCATGAACGTGGATTTCGAGCCGGGTGCGCGCCAGCGCATCGACAAATGGCTTTGGTGCGCGCGCTTCTTCAAGACGCGCTCGCTGGCCGCCGAAGCGGTGGAGCGCAGCAAGGTGAGCGTCAACGGCCAGCCGTGCAAGAACTCGCGCGAGGTGAAGCCCGGCGACAAGGTCGTGCTGGAAGCGCACCAGCAGCGCTGGGAACTGGTGGTCAAGGGCATTGCCCCGGCGCGCGGCCCGGCGCCGGTGGCGCAGACGCTGTATGAGGAAAGTGCCGAAAGCCAGTCCCGCCGGCTGGCCGATGCCGAGCGCCGGCGCCTGGAGCCCGAGCCATCGGCCCAGATCCAGGGGCGCCCGACCAAGCGCGACCGGCGCCGGATCGATCACCTGAAGGGCTGAAACGACAACGCGGCGGCCCGGATGACTCCGGCGCCGCCGCGCAGCGGTATTGGATGCCAGCGACCTATTCCTGCTGGATGACGAAGGGGACGATGTAGTGCTTGAACACCGCCTTGCCGCTGCCATACTCCGTATCGCGCGGGGTGAATGCGCCGGAAAGGCAGATAAAGACGGTCATGACCGCCAATGCGGCCACGAGGCAGAGCGTCACGACTGGCAGCTTGTGCATGGCCAACCTTTCGGAAGAGGCACAGAAATGAACCATCTCCAAGGCTCCCGGTATTTTTGTCATTTTTCTTACTAAGAATCTTAGTGAGTGCAATGCAGCAAAGCAATAAGGCCTCGATTGCATTTGGCCACGCTTTGTAACGGTGTATTTCCGCGTCTCGCCGGCGCCACACTTGAAAACTGGCGCCGTGCCACCACCTGAGCCGGACACACGCCGATTTACCACCCGCAGCCGCGCCATCGGCGGGCCGCGACAATGTATTGATACGGATCGACATGGAAGAACAGAAGCAGACGCCATCCACCCAGACGCCGACGCCCGCGGGCGACGAGGCGGCCACCGCCGCCAACGCCAGCCAGGAGGCCGGCGCGCCGGAAGCCGCTGTCGTGGACGACGCGGCGGCCCAGCTGGCCGCCCTGGAAGCCAAGGCGCGCGAGCACTATGACCTGTACATGCGCGCGGTTGCCGAAGGCGAGAACATCCGCCGCCGGGCGCAGGAAGATGTCGCCAAGGCGCACAAATTCGCTATCGAGAACTTTGCCGACAACCTGCTGCCGGTCATGGACAGCCTGCAGGCCGCGCTGGCCGACGGCTCGGGCGATATCGCCAAGCTGCGCGAAGGCGTGGAACTGACCGCGCGCCAGCTGGCCACGGCCTTCGAGCGCGGCAAGATCGTTGAACTGAACCCGGTGGGCGAGAAATTCGATCCGCACCGCCACCAGGCCATCTCGATGGTGCCGGCGGAACAGGAGGCCAACACCGTGGTGTCCGTGCTCCAGCGCGGCTACACCATTGCCGAACGCGTGCTGCGGCCGGCGCTGGTGACGGTGGCGGCACCGAAGTAAATCGGCACCTGGGCAAGCGGCCGGGATGCGGCGGCGTGCCGCTCCCGGCTCCTGACCTGACGCCCGGTGCCTGCTGGCCCGGGCGTTTTGTCCTTTTGGAGCTAACCATGAGCACCGAACCGCCGGCCGGCGCGCCCGAGCCGTCCCGGGACGCCCATCCCGACCACCGCGCTTTCGACGCGTTCGCCATGCGCGAGGTCGATGACACCACCATCGACGCCGCCATCGCCGAGGCCGGCGATGCGCTGGTGTGCGTGTTCTTCTGGGGCGTGGACTGCTTCAACTGCGAGATGGCCAAGCAGGCCATGCTGGCCAGTCCAGAACCGGTGCGGGCGCTGGAGCTGCACTGGCTGCACGCCAACGTTTATGCACACCCCGAACTGGGGCGGCGCTTCGGCCTGCACGGCATTCCCGTGTTCATGTTCTTGCGGAACGGCAAGAGGCTGGGCCGCGCCACCGGCTGGCATGGCCACGGCCAGTTTGCCGCGGCGGTGGCCAATGCGCGGCTCAAGGCCTGCGGCAAGCCGCTGGCGGGCTAGACCTCAGCGCGATAGCGCGTAGCCGATGCGGAACTGCCAGGGCAGCTTGCGGTTGTAGTCGAGCAGGCTCTCGCCATAGCCGACGAAATAGCCCGCCATCAGGTAGCCGGCGGTGCCCGGGATCAGCCGCGCCATCGGGTAGGTGAGCTGCGCGTCAACGCTGCCGTACCACTTGCGCGTGCCCTTGCGCAGCGTGGCCGAAAACGCCCATGAGTCCGGGCGCCCGTAGGCGATGCCCAGGTCCATGAAGCCCCGATAATGGGCGATGTCGGGGTTTTCGCCCTTTTCCACATAGGCGTAGAGCTTGGGCGCAACGCGCCAGTGCCAGTCGTTCTGGTCGCCGAAGTAGAAGGTCGGCTTGACGAAGACCGTATTGATGCTGCGCGAATCGTCGCCGGCGCGGCCATTGGACTCATGCTCCAGGCCGGTCGCCAGCGACAGCCGGCTGATGGCGTTGTTGCGCACGCCCGTATCCGACAGGTAGTAGAACAGGCTGGGCCGGTAGTTGGTGTCGCGGAACGGCTTGGACTCCTTGTTCCAGTCCCACAGCGAGAACTGCGTGTAGCCGAAGTACAGGTTGTCGAACAGGCTCTTCGAGGCCGGGACCTCGCCCTCGAAGATGCGGTACTTGAAGCTGAGCTGGAACTTGGCATTGGCGCCGTCATGCGCGCCGACGATGAAGTACATCGGGTCGTGGAACGAGAGCCGGGCGCTGTCGCGCAGGTCGGCCGGTGCGGGGGCAGCGGCGCCGGCCGTGGTGACGGGGGTTACCGGCACGGGCGCGGCCTCGGCAGTCCCGGCAGCAACCTTCGCCTGGCTGGCGGCCGCAGCGGGGGCGGCGGCAAGGGGTGCGGCGGGCGTGGCGGACTTGTCCGGTTGCGGCAGCCGGTTCAGGGTGACCAGGACCGGCGCGGCGTCGATGCCGGTGGCATCCAGCCGCACCTGGCCGCGCAGGGCCGGCGGCAGGGCCGCGGTGTAGTGGATGGCGCGATGCTCGCCGCGGCGCAGGTTGACCACGGCCGGGCCCGGGACCTCGCGCCACAGCACCAGCCGCACCGGCGCCTGCAGGTCCCCCGAGGCGGTCACTTCCAGCGTGTCGGGGATGCGGTAGCGGCGCGTGGTGTCGTCGGCGCTGACGATCAGGGTCAGCGTCAGCGGTTGGTTGCCGTCGATCACGCGCGGCGGCTGCAGCAGCGCCACGCCGGCGTGACCGGCCAGGGGCCAGGCCAGCATCAGCGACAGGCACAGCGGAGCAAGGGCACGGCCGGCGGGCGCCAGGCGGCGCCGGCGGGGAAGGGCAGTACGGGACATGGCTTGCGCGCACCGCGCCGCCATGTGACGGCAACGCGGCTAGGGAAAATACGGACCCGCAAAGCCTACCACGCACCCGCCGGAGGGTTGTGACGAATTGTACGCTGCGCCTGACGCGAACCGGACTCAGCGGCTGGCGCGGCGCCTGACGCAGTCGACGTAGTGGTCGCCGTCGGGCGGCCGGCCGGTGCGCTGTGCCTGCCACAGCATTTCACCGAGGCATTCCATTACCTGGTGCTGCGCTTCGTGCGGCGAGTCCAGCCGGCGCGCCAGTGCCTCATAGGCCTGGCGGATGCCGCGCGGCTGGTCGACCGAGACCTGCTCGGAAATCGACAGGTGCATCGACAGGTGCAGGAAGGGGTTGGTCTGGCCTTGCTCGGGGGTGTAGTCCTGCGCCAGCGCACCTTCGGCGTCGCGCAGCAGGTCGTGGTACTCGGGGTGCTCGCCGATCCAGTCGACGGCGATGGCTTCCAGCGGGGTCAGTACGCCGCCTGTGATCTGCTTCTGCCAGGCATCGCAGAAGAACCGGCGGACTTCTTCTCGTGAGGGATTGAACATGGTGGCGACATTGTAAACGAGGCCCGCTCCCCACGCTGGCCGCGCCTGCCCGCCAAGTAGAATGCGGGATCGCCGACTTCCCGCCCGCCCGATGACCGCTTCCCCTTCCACCGCCACGGCCCACGCCCGCGACAAGCTGGCCGGCGTGCTGCTGATCGCGCTCTCGGCCAGCGCCTTTGGCGCCATGGCGATCTTCGCGCGCTTTGCCTACGCGGCCGGCGCGGATGTGTACGGGATGCTGCTGGTGCGCTTCGCGCTGGCCGCCGTGGCGCTGGCGTGGGTGATGCGCACGCGCGGCATCGCCCTGCCGCCATGGCGCCGCGTGCTGGCGCTGGCGGCGATGGGGGGCATCGGCTATGTCGGCCAGTCGTTCTGCTTCTTCAGCGCACTCAACCATGCGCAAGCCAGCCTGGTGGCGCTGCTGCTGTACCTCTATCCGCTGTTCGTGACGATCCTGGCGGCGGTTTTCCTCAAGGAGCGGCTGACCACCGCCGCGGTGGTCGCGCTGGTGCTGTGCTCGGCGGGCGCGGGGCTGACCGTCGGCGGCGGCGAGGGCTCGCCGCTGGGGATCGCGCTGGGGCTGGCGGCGGCGGTGATCTATTCGGTCTACATCATCATCGGCGCGCGCGTGACCGCTGGCGTCAACCCGATCGCGACCACCACGGTGATCTGCACCGCGGCGGCGCTGGTCTACGGCGCCGCCGGCCTGCTGCGGTTGGGCGCGGGCACGCCGCCGCAGTTCCCGGCCAACGCCGGCGGCTGGCTGGCGCTGGCGGGCATCGCGCTGCTGTCGACGGTGCTGGCGATCCTGACCTTCTTCGCCGGCCTGCAGCGGCTGGGCGCGGCGCAGGCGTCGATGCTGTCGACGCTGGAGCCGGTGGTCACCGTGCTGCTGGCCGCGCTGCTGCTGGGCGAGCATATCGGCGCGGCGCAGGCCGTCGGCGGCGGGCTGATCCTGGCCGGCGTGCTGTGGCTGACCCGCCGTGGCAGCGCGCCGGCGCCGGCGCGCGCCGATGTGCAAGGGAATTGAACAGCTTGCTCAAAGGCGCTGTCGCGGGCCGCGCAAACCGTTGGGTACAATCGCGGCTTCTCTCAAATCTCGTACAGGAAAGAAGCGCATGTCCCAGATCGACAACGCCGCGCTGGCGCAGCTGTTCTCCGAAGCCCGCACGCACAACGTGTGGCAGGACCGCCATGTGGACGACGCCGTGCTGCACCAGATCTATGAAGCGATGAAATTCGGCCCGACCGCCGCCAATAGCAGCCCGGCGCGCATCGTGTTCGTCAAGAGCGCCGCCGAGAAGGCGCGCCTGGTGGACTGCGTGTCGGCCGGCAACGTCGACAAGACCCGCTCGGCGCCGGTGACCGCCATCATCGCCTTCGACACCGCCTTCCACGACCAGCTGCCCAAGCTGTTCCCGCACGCCGATGCCCGCTCCTGGTACGCCGGCAACGACGAGAAGATCGCCCGTGACGCGCTCATGAACAGCTCGCTGCAAGGCGGCTACTTCATCCTGGCGGCGCGCGCGCTGGGCCTGGACTGCGGCCCGATGGGCGGCTTCGACGCCGACAAGGTCAACGCGGCCTTCTTCCCGGACGGCAAGTGGAAGGTCAACTTCCTGTGCAACCTGGGCTATGGCGTGGCCGACAAGCTGTTCCCGCGCGGCCCGCGCCTGTCGTTCGACGAAGCCTGCCGCATCGTCTGAGCACGCTGCGCATCAAACAGAAAAAGCGACCCCCGGTGGTCGCTTTTTTGTTGGCAGGCGGTGGTGTCAAGCCGTCCATTCCTGCATGGGGTTGCAGGCCAGGTAGCGGCGCGGCTCGGCAATGCCAAGCCGCGCGCGAGCCGCGTCGATCGGTTCGTGCAGCAGCTTCTCGTAATCCTCGCCCAACAGCCACTGCGCCCGGCGGCCCAGCCGATAGCCTTCCAGCACGGCCCGCGCAAAGGCCAGGCTGCCGCTCACGCGCAGGCTCTTCAGCGACGCCGCGATGGCGATGAAGGCCCAGCCCTTGCCGCCGGTCTGCGCATAGCTGAACGCCACCAGCGCGGCCTCGCCCAGGCTTTCGTCGGCCCGGTAGCCGGTGAGCACATGCCAGATGTCGTGGATGTCGCGCGTACGCCGGCCGAACCACATGTAGGCGTCCTCGACCACCGGTTCCTGGTCCAGGTTCGAGACCTTGGCCAGCCCGTCGGCGCTGTAGCCGGTCTGTTCCAGGAACGCGCGATAGGCCGCGCCAACGGTGCCCGGTGCGAACCTGGCGACGTATGCCGGATCGGACAGGCGCTCGGCCAGTTCGATGCGCTGGTAGACCATGCGCCGCCCGTCGGTCGTGCTCAGCAGGCGGCTGAAGTTGCGGGGCATGGACGGCCCGTTGAGCGCGCGCATGATGCGGAACACCTGCTCCGTGTCATTGCCATTGGCCATCAGCTTGCGAACGGCCTTGAGCGCGGTGAAGACATCCTGCTTGTAGGGGTTGGAGGCGGTCGAGGTGGCCATGGTCGGAGGCTCCTTGGGTCAAGCGAACTGCGCCTGCGCGGGCGCGGACATTTGCTGCCGCGCGGCGGCCTTGCGCACGAATTCGACGCTGGTATCGATGGCGGTCACCGGCAGCATATGCCCGCCGCTGACCAATGTCAGCGTGGCTCCCGGCACCTTGGCGACGAGCGCTTCGCCATGCTCGGCAAAGTCCAGGATGCGGTCTTCCCGGCCGTAGAGCACGCTGACCGGCACGCGCAGCGTGCCGTAGTGGCCCAGCATGGCCGGCAGGCTCTGCGCGGCGCCGAGCAGGTCTTCAGACGCGGCCAGGAAGTGGCGCGGCCGCAGTGCCAGCAGGCCGCCGCCGCGGGTCGGGAAGTCGTCCGGCACCGGGTCCGGGCCGAACACGATATCCATGACTTCCGCGCGGTGCCGGATCGACATCGGCACCACCAGCGTCCATGCCATCAGCCGGCGCTGCCATGCACTCGGCACGGTCATGGCCTTGAACACCGGCGAGATCGCCTTGGGCGGGTGCGTAAGCGGGGCGATCAGTGCCAGCCCGCCCACGCGCCCGGGATGGCGGATGGCCAGCGCCAGCGCAATCGCGCCACCCAACGAATGGCCCACCACCAGCGGTTGCTCCAGGCCAAGCTTGTCGCACAGCGCGGCGAGGGCATCGGCCTGCGCCGGCAGGTCGGCGGCGCTGCCGGGCGTGCGCGTGGAGTGGCCCGCGCCGGGGCGGTCGACGGCGATCACGCGGAAATTCTCGGCCAGCGGCCCGATCATGCCGTAGCCAAAATTCTCGAGCTGGCCTGACAGGCCGTGTACCAGCAGTACCGCCGGGCCCTGGCCGCGCTCCACCACGTGCAGGCGCGCGCCGGGGACGTCGATAAAGCGGCCGGGCGGCGGCATGGCCGCTTCGATGCGCCGGGCAGTACGCCACGTGAACAGGTAGAGCAACGCGCCCAGTACCAGACACAGCCCGATCAGTACGGCGAAGATAGTCAGGACGATGTTCATGTTTGCACCTCGCCGGCTGCAACGGCCGGCACCGTGTCGTCGGTCGTGGTGTCCTGGCTGTCCCGCTCTGCCGCGTGCACCCGGTGCGCAAGGGGAGCGGGCGGCGGGGCGTCGAAGCGCAGCACGCCGTCCGCGATGCGCCCGTGCCGGATCGTCAGCAGGTCTTTCAGGTAGTTCTGATGCACGCGCCAGGGCTTGCGGTCGCCTTGCCGCGGCAGCACGCCGGCGGCACGCTGCACGTAGCCGGAGGTGAAATCCAGGAATGGGGTCTGCTGCACGCCAGCGGGTGCGTGCGGCGCGGCCATGCGGTGCCCATGGCGGTCCATATGGCGCAGCAGACGGCAGACGTACTCGGCGGTGAGGTCGGCCTTGAGCGTCCACGAGGCATTGGTGTAGCCGAAGGCCAGCACCAGGTTGGGCACGTTGCTCAGCATCATCCCCTTGTAGGCCAGGCATTCGGCGGGGCGGCGCGGGTGGCCGTCCACGGTCACCGCAATGTCGCCCAGCATGTTCAGCTTCAGGCCGGTGGCCACCACCACGATATCCGCGGCCAGCGCCTTGCCGCTGGCCAGCACGATGCTGTCTTCGGTGAAGCGCTCGATGGTATCGGTCACCACCGCGGCGCGCTCGTCGCGGATCGCGCCGAACAGGTCGCCGTCGGGCACCAGGCACAGGCGCTGGTCCCACGGCTTGTAGCGGGGTGTGAAGTGGGTGCCGACGTCAAAGTCCGGCGCCAGTTGCGCTGCCGCCATGCCGATCAGGCGCTGTTTGACGCGATCCGGCCGGCGCCGCGCGAGCTGGAAAAACATCATGCCCTGCAGCACGTTTTTCCAGCGCGTGGCAGCGTAGGCCAGCCGCTCCGGCAGCACGCGGCGCAGCTTGTGGGCGATGGCGTCTTCGCCGGGGCGCGTCACGATATAGGTGGGCGAGCGCTGCAGCATTGTCACGTGCGCCGCGCTCTTCGCCATGGCCGGCACCAGCGTGACCGCCGTGGCGCCGCTGCCGATCACCACCACGCGCTTGCCGGCGTAGTCGAGCGATTCGTCCCAGAACTGCGGGTGCACCATGCGGCCGCGGAACTGCTCCTCGCCTGCAAACCTGGGCCGGTGGGCTTCGGCATAGCTGTAATAGCCCGCGCACACATAGAGAAAGCGCGAGCGCAGGCGCAGCCGGCTGTGGTCCGCGGTGCGCTCGGCTTCGACCGTCCAGCAGGCTTGCGCGCTGTCCCACGCCGCGCTGACGACCCGATGCCCGAAGCGGATATGTGACGTGATGCCGGCTTCCTCGGCCGTTTCCCGGATGTAGGCACGAATCGACGGCCCGTCGGCGATGGCTTTGGCGCCGCGCCAGGGCTTGAAGCGGTAGCCCAGCGTGTACATGTCCGAATCCGAGCGGATGCCCGGGTAGCGGAACAGGTCCCAGGTGCCGCCCATGGCCTCGCGGGCCTCCAGGATGGCGTAGCGCTTGCCCGGGCAGCGCGTTTGCAGCTGGCGCGCGGCGCCGATGCCGGACAGGCCGGCGCCTACGATCAGGACATCAAGGACTGCGTCATCGGAACTGGGGGCGGTCATGGCGAGGGCATCCGGACGGGTGGCGCTTCTGACAACATAGATTGTCAGAAGCCATCCGGCAAGTATTCTGACAATAGGGAATGTCATAATGGCGCCCATGACGACCGAGCTCACCCCCGCGCGCCGCTACCGCGGCGCCGAAGCCGAGGAACGGCGTGCCCAACGCCGTGCGCAGCTGATTGCCGCGGCCGTGCAGGTCTACGGCGAGCGCGGCTACCAGAACGCTACCGTCAAGGCGGTGTGCGACGCCGCGGGCCTGACCGAACGGTATTTCTATGAATCGTTCGCCAACAGCGAAGCCTTGCTGCTGGCTTCGTTTCAAACGGTGACCCACCGGCTGCTGCACACGCTCGCGCTGGCGGGCGAGGGCGCCGGCGGCGACGGCCAGCAGCGGGCGCTGGCCATGCTGCGTGCCTATTTCGGGGCGCTGCAGCGCGAGCCGCGTTCGGCGCGGGTGTTCCTGGTGGAAATTCGCGGCGTCAGCAAGCACGTCGACGGGGCGCTGGCGGATTCGCTGGATGAATTCGGCGGGCTGCTGGCGCAAGCCCTGCTGCCTTCGGCGCGCCAGCTCGATCCGCTGCTGGCGGCGGGCGTGGCGGGCGGGGTGGTCCATATCGCCGTGCGCTGGATCCGCCACGGCTACACCCCCGGTGTCGAGGTGGTCGCGCGCACCGCGCTACAGCTGGCGCTGGTGCTGGCGCGCGAGCCGGACTAAGGGCGCCGCCTGCTGCGCCCCCGGGGTTACAGTTGCGGCGCCGGCGTTTTTTCCCTGAACTCGCACAGCGGCTCGATCGCGCAATGCCAGCATTCCGGCTTGCGCGCCTTGCACACGTAGCGGCCGTGCAGGATCAGCCAGTGGTGGGCATCGTGCAGGAATTCGTGCGGCACGCACTTGAGCAGCTTCTGCTCGACGATCTGCACGGTCTTGCCCGGCGCCAGCCCGGTGCGGTTCGACACCCGGAAGATATGCGTGTCGACCGCGATGGTGGGCTCGCCGAACGCCGTGTTGAGCACCACGTTGGCGGTCTTGCGGCCCACACCCGGCAGCGCTTCCAGCGCTTCGCGGTCAGGCGGCACCTTGCCGCCGTGGCGCTCGACCAGGATGCGGCAGGTCTCCATCACATGCCTGGCCTTGGTTTTGTACAGGCCGATGGTCTTGATGTAATCGCTCAGGCCGGCTTCGCCCAGGTCCAGCATCTGCTGCGGGGTATGCGCCACCGGGAACAGCCGGCGCGTGGCCTTGTTCACGCCCACGTCGGTGGCCTGCGCCGACAGCAGCACGGCGATCAGCAGCTCGAACGGCGAGCTGTATTCCAGTTCGGTGGCCGGGGCCGGATTGACTTCGCGCAGCGTTTCGAAGATGGCACGGCACTTGGCGGCGTTCATGGTTTCCCTGCTGGGTCGGTATCGGGATTCTGGCCGGCCTTCCGGTCGGGTTCCGGCGCAGTCAGGCCTGCACGCGCGCGCCGCGCTTCGGCGGCGTCGATCTGGGCCTGCACCGCGGCCGACACGTTTTCTGTATTGCGCGGCTGCGCGGCCTGCTGCTTTTGCCGGGCGCGTTCGATCGCGGCCTGGATGATGGCGCGCTTGCGTTCCTGCGCGGCGCGCTCGGCGTCGTTCTCCGGCGCTTCGGCCTGCACCGCGGCCAGCTTGGCGGCGGCCTTGGCGGCCAGGCGCGCGTCGTTTTCCTCGCGCTCGCGCACCAGCCGCGCATTGCGCGCCAGGTAGCGCGCGTGCGCGGCATCGGCCTGCGCCTGCGACCACGCGGCCCAGCCGGTGCGCGTGCCGGTGACCGGGATCATGTCGATGCAGTCGACCGGGCAGGGCGCCACGCACAGGTCGCAGCCGGTGCACAGTGCCGGGATCACGGTATGCATCTGCTTGGCGGCGCCGGCGATGGCGTCGACCGGGCAAGCCTGGATGCAGAGCGTGCAGCCGATGCACAGGCTCTCGTCGATGCGGGCCACCGCGCGTGGCTGCTCGGCGCCGCGTTCCGGATCGAGCGGCAGCGGCTCGGTGCCCAGCACCGCGGCCAGGCGCGCGATCCCTTCCACGCCGCCGGGCGGGCAGCGGTTGCAGGCGGCTTCGCCGCTGGCCATGGCTTCGGCATAGGGGCGGCAGCCGTTGAAACCGCATTTGGTGCACTGGGTCTGCGGCAGCAGTGCCTCGATGCGGTCGGCTAGGGACTTGACGGCGGGATTCACGACAACGGACAGGAAATCAGGGAACAAAACCGGGGCCAAAGCCGGACCGGGGACGGGCAAAGCATGATATTTGCGGGGTGCTGTGAGGGGTTGGCGACATAACAGCCGCGCCCGGCGGCGGACAATATGCCAGGGAGCCCTGCGGCACCGGGGCCTCTGCGGACCCTCGCGGCCTTCGTGCCGCAAGGATTATCCCCGATTTCGCCGGCGGACAGAAACGGCGATGATGCGCGTCGCACGCCAGGATTGCCGCATTCCGGCCTGTGCCATAATCCGCGCAACGATCGACCACACCCCATGTCAACTGAGCCCAAGACCAAACGCGACCCGGAAGGGACGCGCCGACGCATCCTCGCAGCGGCCACCGAGGAATTCGCCAAGGGGGGGCTGGCCGGCGCCCGCGTCGACCAGATTGCCCGGCGCGCGGAAACCAATGAACGCATGCTGTATTACTACTACGGCAGCAAGGAAGGCCTCTTCCTGGCGGTGCTTGAGAAGCAGTACGCAAATTTCCGCGCCGACGAGGAGCAGCTGCACCTGATCGACGAAGACCCGGTCAACGGCGTGCGCGCGCTGGCCCGCTTTGTCTGGGACTGGTACTACGAGCACCCCGAGTTCATCCGCCTGGTCAACAGCGAGAACCTGCACGAGGCCCGGCACCTGAAGAAGTCCGCCCATCTGCAGCAACTGATCAACCCGGTGGTCGACGTGCTCGCCGATGTGATCCGGCGCGGCCAGCAACAGGGCGTGTTCCGCGACAATATCGACGTGCCGCAGTTCTACCTGACGATCTCGGCGCTGGGCTACTACGTGCTGTCCAACCGCTACACCATCAGTGCCGTGATCGGGCGCGACGTGGCTTCGCAGCAGGAGCACGAGCGCTTTGCCGAACTGCACACGGAAATGCTGCTGAGCTACCTGAAGAAGTCCTGAGTTGCCGGGAGGCGCCCGCAAGAAAAATCGCCCGCAGTTGCGGCAAGGCCGTCCAGTTAAGGTCTCAAGCCCTACCGTCATTCCCGCGCAGGCGGGAATCCAGCGTCTTTCGGGATGACGTCACTGGGTTCCCGCCTGCGCGGGAACGACAGTCGCCAACTGAACGGCATGACCGCAGTTGCGGGCGATTACTTTTACTTGGCCGAGGCGGGGTGGTACTTGCGGATGAAGTCGCGCAGCTGCGGGTAGATGTCGTCGCGCCAGCGCCGGCCCGAGAAGATCCCGTAGTGGCCGCAACGCTCCGCGTTCAGGTGCTGCTTGCGGTTGTTCGGGATGCCGGCGCACAGGTCATGCGCGGCGGCGGTCTGGCCCGCGCCGGAGATATCGTCCAGCTCGCCCTCGATGGTCATCAGCGCGGTGGTCTTGATGTCCTGTGGACGCACCGGCTTGCCGTCGATGGCCCAGGTGCCGTTGGCCAGGCGGAACTCCTGGAACACCTCGCGGATGGTGTCGAGGTAGTACTCGGCCGCCATGTCCAGCACCGCGTTGTATTCGTCGTAGAAGCGCACGTGGGCCTCGGCGTCGTCGGCATCGCCTTCGACCAGGCTCAGGTAGTAGTCATAGTGTGAGGAAAGGTGCCGGTCCGGGTTCATCGCCACGAAACCGGCATGCTGCAAAAAGCCCGGGTAGACGCGGCGGCCGTGGCCGGGGTAGTTGGCCGGCACGGTGTAGATGACGTTGTTCTCGAACCACTCGTAGGACTTGTTGGTCGCCAGCGAGTTGACCGCGGTGGGGCTCTTGCGCGCGTCGATCGGGCCGCCCATCATGGTCATGGTGCGCGGCGTCTGTTCGCCGGCCGAGGCCATCAGCGAAATCGCGGCCAGCACCGGCACCGTGGGCTGGCACACCGAGATCACATGCAGGTTCTCGGCGCCGATATGGCGGATGAATTCCTGGATGTAGTAGATGTAGTCCGACAGGTGGAACGCGCCATCCTCCACGGGCACCATGCGTGCATCGATCCAGTCGGTCACGTAGACCTTGTGGTCCTGCAGCAGCGTGCGCACCGTGTCGCGCAGCAGCGTGGCATGGTGGCCCGACAGCGGCGCGGCCACCAGCACCACCGGCTCATCCTTGAGCAGCTTGATGGTTTCCGGGTCGTCGGCATAGCGCTTGAAGCGCACCAGCTTGCAGAAGGGCTTTTCCAGCACGGTCTGCTCGACAATGGGGATGTCGCGCCCGTTGGAGCGCACCGACCTGATGTCGAACGCCGGTTTCTCGTACTCCTTGCCGAGCCGGTACAGCAGCTCGTAGCCGGCAGCCAGGCGGGGAGCGCCGGGAACCAGCGAGAGCGGGCTGAGGGGGTTGGTGAAGGTCTTCGCGGTCGCCTGGGCCCACGCGGTCAGCGGGTGCAGGATCGAGCGCTGGAACTCATGCAATTGGTAGAGCATGCCGTTTTCTGCCTGGGTCTTGCTTGGAAATACGTACCACCAAGTACTAATGTACTGACAATACACCTTGGATCGTGCCGGCGATTATGCCCTTAATCGAACGACCGTGCTGACGATCTTGCTATGCAGCATATACCTTAAAGTACTTCCTTAGCTGCGGAAAACAATAAGGTAAATGGCTGATTTCTTGATGACATTGGCTGATAAATCGTAAACAAATGCAAAAAGCGGCCGAAGCCGCTTTTTGTGCATTGCTTTGTGACGCTTGCGCCAGCCATTACCCGTGACGGGATGGCCGGGCGAAAGGTCTTTTACATCACAGCAGCGATGGCATCGACCACAGCGTCGATATTGCGGCTGTTCAGCGCGGCCACGCAGATGCGGCCGGTGCCGACGGCGTAGATGCCGTGCTCGTTGCGCAGGCGGTCCACCTGGGCCGAGGTCAGGCCCGAGTACGAGAACATGCCGCGCTGGGCCTTGACGAAGGAGAAGTCGCCCGGCACGCCCTTGGCGGCGAGCTTGTCCACCAGCGCGTGGCGCATCAGCTTGATGCGGTCGCGCATTTCGGCCAGCTCTTCTTCCCACATGGCGCGCAGTTCCGGGCTGTTCAGCACGGTGGCGACCACGGTGCCGCCGTGCGTCGGCGGGTTGGAGTAGTTGGTGCGGATCACACGCTTGACCTGCGACATCACGCGCTGCGCTTCTTCCTTGCCGGTGGTGACGATCGACAGCGCGCCCACGCGCTCGCCATACAGCGAGAAGCTCTTCGAGAACGAGCTCGACACGAAGAAAGGCAGGCCCGAATCGGCGAACAGGCGCACGGCGGCGCCGTCAGCGTCGATGCCGTCGGCAAAGCCCTGGTAGGCCATGTCCAGGAACGGGATCAGGTTGCGTTCCTTGACCAGTTCCACCACCTGCTTCCACTGCTCGGGCGACAGGTCGACGCCGGTCGGGTTGTGGCAGCAGGCGTGCAGCACGACGATGGTATTGGCCGCGAACGACTTCAGCGATTCCACCATGCCGGCAAAGTTCAGGCCGTGGCTGGGGGCGTCGTAGTAGGCATAGTTGACCACCGGGAAGCCGGCGGATTCGAACAGGGCGCGGTGGTTTTCCCAGCTCGGGTCGCTGATGGCGACCTTGGCGTCCGGGTACAGGCGCTTCAGGAAGTCGGCGCCGATCTTCAGCGCGCCGGTGCCGCCAAGTGCCTGGGCCGTCACCACACGGCCTTCCGTGATCAGCGGCGATTCCTTGCCGAACAGCAGCGTCTGCACGGCCTGGTCATAGGCGGCGATGCCCTCGATCGGCAGGTAGCCACGCGGGGTGGCCGTGGTCAGACGGGCCTTTTCTGCCTCCTGGACGGCGCGCAGCAGGGGGATTTTCCCTTCGTCGGTGAAGTACACGCCAACGCCCAGGTTGACCTTGGTCGGGCGGGTATCGGCATTGAAGGCTTCGTTGAGGCCCAGAATCGGGTCGCGCGGGGCCATCTCGACGGCAGAAAACAAACTCATTTGGAATCTCGTGGTCGGCTATGTAAGAAAACGGAAGGCGTAGAATGCTCCGTACTGCGCTGGGGGCTGGCAGGCCCGGTCTCTTCCTGGATTGAAGCGGGGCTGACAACCCCAAGATTCTAGCGTATCCGCCCGTTTTCCTGAGGTATTTCCCTGATTCCGCCCCTATGACGAACCTTGCCGAAGCCGCGCCGGCCCTGGACGAAGACAAATTCGTCACATTCACCGGCTCCCCGTTCCAGCTGTACCAGCCGTTCCCGCCCGCCGGCGACCAGCCCGAGGCGATCCGGCAGCTGGTGGAGGGCGTGGAAGACGGCCTGTCGTTCCAGACGCTGCTGGGCGTCACGGGCTCGGGCAAGACCTTCACCATGGCCAACGTGATCGCCCGGATGGGGCGGCCGGCCATCGTGTTTGCCCCGAACAAGACACTGGCGGCGCAGCTCTACGCGGAATTCCGTGAATTCTTCCCGCGCAATGCCGTCGAGTACTTCGTCAGCTACTACGACTACTACCAGCCCGAGGCCTACGTCCCGCAGCGCGACCTGTTTATCGAGAAGGACTCGTCGATCAACGAGCATATCGAGCAGATGCGGCTGTCGGCGACCAAGAGCCTGCTGGAGCGCCGCGACACCATCATCGTGGCAACCGTCTCGGCGATCTATGGTATCGGCAACCCGACCGAATACCACCAGATGATTCTCACCTTGCGCGCCGGCGACAAGATCAGCCAGCGCGATGTGATCGCGCGCCTGATCGCGATGCAGTACACGCGCAATGAGACCGACTTCCAGCGCGGCACTTTCCGCGTGCGCGGCGACACCATCGACATCTTCCCGGCCGAACACGCCGAGATGGCGGTGCGGCTGGAGATGTTCGACGACGAAGTCGAGTCGCTGCAATTCTTCGATCCGCTGACGGGCCGCGTGCGCCAGAAGATCCCGCGCTTCACGGTCTACCCGTCGAGCCACTACGTGACCCCGCGCGAGACCGTGCTGCGCGCGATCGAGGCGATCAAGTCGGAGCTGCGCGAGCGGCTGGAATTCTTCCACAAGGAAAACCGCCTGGTCGAGGCGCAGCGGCTGGAGCAGCGCACCCGCTTCGACCTGGAGATGCTGTCCGAGCTGGGCTTCTGCAAAGGCATCGAGAACTACTCGCGGCACCTGTCCGGTGCACGCCCCGGTGATCCGCCGCCGACGCTGGTCGACTACCTGCCGCCGGACGCGCTGATGTTCCTGGACGAGTCGCACGTGCTGATCGGGCAGCTCAACGGCATGTACAACGGCGACCGCGCGCGCAAGACCACGCTGGTGGATTACGGCTTCCGGCTGCCGTCGGCGCTGGACAACCGGCCGCTGAAGTTCGACGAGTTCGAGCGCAAGATGCGCCAGGTGATGTTTGTCTCGGCCACGCCCGCGCAGTTCGAGAAAGAGAATGCCGGGCAGGTGGTGGAGCAGGTGGTGCGTCCGACCGGACTGGTCGATCCCATCATCGTGGTGCGCCCGGCGACCACGCAGGTGGACGACCTGCTGTCCGAGATCCACGCCCGTGTCGAGGCCGGCGAGCGCGTGCTGGTGACCACGCTGACCAAGCGCATGGCCGAGCAGCTGACCGAGTTCCTGTCCGAGAACGGCGTCAAGGTGCGCTACCTGCACTCGGATATCGACACCGTGGAACGCGTGGAAATCATCCGCGACCTGCGCCTGGGCACCTTCGACGTGCTGGTCGGCATCAACCTGCTGCGCGAGGGCCTGGATATTCCCGAGGTGTCGCTGGTGGCGATCCTCGATGCGGACAAGGAAGGCTTCCTGCGCGCCGAGCGCTCGCTGATCCAGACCATCGGGCGTGCCGCGCGCAACGTCAACGGCACCGCGATCCTGTACGCGGACCGCATGACGGATTCGATGAAGAAGGCCATCGGCGAGACCGAGCGCCGCCGCGCCAAGCAGATCGCGTTCAACGAGGCCAACGGCATCACGCCGCGCGGCGTGGTCAAGCGCATCAAGGACATCATCGACGGCGTCTACAACGTCAGCGATGCCAGGGCCGAGCTGCAGGCCGCGCAGGAGCAGGCCCGCTACGAGGATATGAGCGAGAAGCAGGTCTCCAGGGAGATCAAGCGGCTGGAGAAGCTCATGCTCGACCATGCCCGCAACCTGGAGTTCGAGCAGGCGGCGCAGGTGCGCGACCAGCTGGCCAAGCTCAAGGCGCAGGTGTTCGGCGCCAGCGGCGATGGTGCCTTGCCACCCGCCTGATCCGCACGATGCCGGCCCGGGCTGGCCTATAGTGAAATGCGTCATGGAGGGCGTGGCGGCCAGGCTGCCGTGCGCGCCGAGGAGGAGTTGCGATGGAACGCCAGTTTGAATACGGCGGCTACGCGATCGTGGTCAGCGCGATCCCGAATGCCGCGGGCGGGTTTGCGGCGCGGATGCGCATCGCCGATGCCTTCGGCGAGCCGTCTGGCCCAAGTTTCGAGGCGATAGCGGGCGACGCGCCCACGCAAGAAGCGGCCATTGCCCTGGCGGAGGCCGGCGCCATGCGCGCGATCGACGCGGGCGAGGTCAACTAGCCGGCCAGCCGCGCATCCCCCATTTTCCGTGGAGAACCACAATGACCGAAATCGGTGAATGGAAGAAGAAGGTTTATGAAACCCACGAAGTGCAGGTCCAGGTCAGGCAACGCTCGCAGAGCGAATGGTCCTACACCGTGCGCGTCTGCCGCCCCCGCACCAATATCCGGGCCGCGGGCACGCTGACCGAGACCTCGCTCATCACCGACCATTACAAATCGGCCGAGGCCGCGGAAGTGGCCGGGTTTGCGCATGGCGAGCGGCTGGCCAGGCAACTGGCCTAGCGCTGCGGGGGGCTGCGGGTAGAATTGCGCCTGCCATGCCACTCCCGCCAAGCCTCGATCCGATGAAGAAATACGCCATCCTGATGTGTTGCATGGGGAACATCTGCCGTTCCCCGACGGCCGAGGGCGTGCTGCGCGCCAAGCTGGCGGCGGCAGGGCTGGAGCCGCTGGTGGAGCTCGATTCGGCGGGCACGCATGAATACCACCTCGGCCGCGCGCCCGACCCCCGCACCCAGCGCCACGCGCTGCAGCGCGGCTACGACCTGTCGGCACTGCGTGCGCGCAAGGTCGGCGTGCCCGACTTCGACCGCTTCGACCTGATCCTGGCGATGGACCGCGAGAACCTGGCCGGCCTGATGCGGCTGTGTCCGGATGCCTGCGACAAGGTGCGCCTGCTGATGAGCTTCGCCACCCGCCATGACGCCGACGAGGTCCCGGACCCGTACTACGGCGAGGGAGATGGCTTCGAGCGCGTGCTCGACTATATCGAGGACGCCTGCGACGGCCTGGTGGCCGAGCTGCGTCAGCGGCTGCAAGGCAACGCCGGCTGACGCCGGCGCCATCCGCCGTCTTCCGGCCGCTTGCGCAGCGCTGTCACGAACGCTGGTGATGCCGCCCGGCGTGGCAGGCCCGGAAACGACCGCGGGCGGGCGCGAAGCCTGATGGCGGGTGGTGCACTGCGGCAAGGGTAGTTGACTGAATTAGTCGGGTACCTTTATACTTGACGGAAACGATCAAGTATTCGCTTCACCCCAGAGCCCTGCACCATGAGACTGACCACCAAAGGCCGCTTCGCGGTCACTGCGATGATCGACCTGGCCATGCGCCAGGACCAGGGACCGGTCACGCTCGCCGGCATCAGCCAGCGGCAGAAGATCTCGCTGTCCTACCTGGAGCAGCTGTTCGGCAAGCTGCGCCGGCATGAGATCGTCGAAAGCGTGCGCGGCCCGGGCGGCGGCTACAGTCTGGCGCGCAAGGCCGAAGACGTCACAGTTGCGGACATCATCATCGCGGTGGATGAGCCCCTGGATGCCACCCAGTGCGGCGGCAAGGGCAATTGTAACGGAGATGACGGCTCCGGGCGCTGCATGACCCACGAACTGTGGGCCACGCTGAACCAGAAGATGGTCGAGTACCTCGACTCCGTTTCCCTCAAGAACCTGGTGGACCAGCAGCGCGAGCGCCAGCCCGCGACGGTGCTCCACGACATGCGCGAAGACGCCGCGCAGCCGGTGGCGGCCGCGGCGCGCGGCAAGGCCGACAAGCAGGAAAAGCCGGTCCGGGCCAGAATGGTGAATTCAGTTTTCAGCCTGGCGCAGTCCTGAACGCGCCCGGGCAACGACAGCAAAACAGCGATCAGCGGTCCCTTACAAGGCAGTCATAACGATGAGCACCCCACATTTCCCCATCTACATGGATTACTCGGCCACCACGCCGGTGGACCCGCGCGTGGCGGACAAGATGATTCCGTACCTGCGCGAGCAGTTCGGCAACCCCGCCTCGCGCAGCCATGCGTACGGCTGGGAAGCGGAGCGCGCGGTGGAAGAAGCGCGTGAGCAGGTCGCCGCACTGGTCGGCGCCGACCCGCGCGAGATCGTGTGGACCTCGGGGGCAACCGAATCGGACAACCTGGCGATCAAGGGGGCCGCGAACTTCTATGCGGGCAAGGGCAAGCACATCATCACCGTGAAGACCGAGCACAAGGCCGTGCTGGACACCACGCGCGAGCTGGAACGCCAGGGCTTTGAAGTGACCTACCTGGACGTGAAGGCAGACGGCCTGCTCGACATGGACGTGTTCAGGCAGGCGCTGCGCCCGGACACCATCCTGGTCTCAGTGATGCTGGTCAACAACGAGATCGGCGTGATCCAGGACGTCGAGCAGATCGGCGAGATCTGCCGCGAGAAGGGCATCATCTTCCATTGCGACGCCGCGCAGGCGACCGGCAAGGTGGCGATCGACCTGGGCAAGCTCAAGTGCGACCTGATGTCGTTCTCGGCCCACAAGACCTACGGCCCCAAGGGCATCGGCGCGCTGTACGTGCGCCGCAAGCCGCGCGTGCGCATTGAAGCGCAGATGCACGGCGGCGGCCATGAGCGCGGCATGCGCTCCGGCACGCTGGCCACGCACCAGATCGTCGGCATGGGCGAAGCCTTCCGCATCGCCCGCGAAGAGATGGCGACTGAAAACGAACGCATCCGCATGCTGCGCGACCGCCTGTGGAACGGCCTGTCGGACATGGAAGAGGTCTACCTGAACGGCGACCTGGAACACCGCGTGCCGCACAACCTGAACGTCAGCTTCAACTTCGTCGAAGGCGAGTCGCTGATCATGGCGATCAAGGACGTGGCGGTGTCGTCGGGCTCGGCCTGCACCTCGGCCTCGCTGGAGCCGTCGTACGTGCTGCGCGCGCTGGGCCGCAACGACGAACTGGCCCACAGCTCGATCCGCTTCACGGTGGGCCGCTTTACCACCGAGCAGGAAATCGACTACACCGTCGAGCTGCTCAAGAGCAAGATCGGCAAGCTGCGCGACCTGTCTCCGCTGTGGGAGATGTTCAAGGACGGCGTCGACCTGAATTCGATCCAGTGGGCCGCGCACTGACGCGTCCGCCGCAGATCAGCAGAATAAAAGCAATACCCCCGCAAAGATACGCAAGAGGTAAGCAAAATGTCATACAGCACCAAGGTTCTCGACCACTATGAAAACCCCCGCAACGTCGGTTCGTTCGACAAGAACGACGACGCGGTCGGCACCGGCATGGTCGGCGCGCCGGCTTGCGGCGACGTGATGAAGCTGCAGATCAAGGTCAACGAGGCCGGCGTGATCGAAGACGCCAAGTTCAAGACCTACGGCTGCGGCTCGGCTATCGCTTCGTCCTCGCTCGTGACCGAATGGGTCAAGGGCAAGACCGTGGACCAGGCGCTGGAGATCAAGAACACCCAGATCGCCGAAGAACTGGCGCTGCCGCCGGTGAAGATCCACTGCTCGATCCTGGCCGAAGACGCGATCAAGGCCGCCGTCGAAGACTACAAGAAGAAGCACGGCGCCGAGCAGAAGGCTGCCTGATTCTGTCGCACTGACCACGGCATCGACGAAGGAAGACGCAACGATGATCACCATGACCGAGAAAGCGGCCAAGCATGTGGCCCGCTACCTGGAACGCCGCGGCAAGGGCGTGGGCCTGCGCCTGGGCGTGAAGACCACCGGCTGCTCGGGCCTGGCCTACAAGCTGGAATACGTGGACGAACTGCTGCCGGAAGACGCGGTGTTCGAATCGCACGGCATCAAGGTCATCGTCGACGCCAAGAGCCTGCCGTATATCGACGGCACTGAACTCGACTACGCGCGTGAGGGGTTGAACGAAGGTTTCCGCTTCAACAACCCCAACGTCAAGGACGAGTGCGGCTGCGGCGAGTCTTTCACGGTCTGAGCCAGGCCACGCGCCAGCATGGTGGAGCGCGGCATCACAGGGTTCCATCGTGACGAGGAAGGCCATTGGGTGGCCGAACTCGAATGCGGCCACGGCCAGCACGTCAGGCACGATCCGCCGTGGCAGTCGCGGCCGTGGACGCAGAGCGAGCAGGGCCGCGCCGGCATGATCGGCACGCGGGTGAACTGCCTGAAGTGCGACCGCAACGAGCCGCCGGCCGAGTGGGCGCGGCAGCGCGCCTGACCGGCCAGCGGCAGCGGTGATGGACTAAGGGGCGGCGCGGCCGCTCCTTTTTCTTGGGGAAGCAGTTGAAAGACGATTTTTTTGCACTGTTTGGTCTGCCGGTGCAGTACGGCGTGGACGAGGCCGCCCTGGATGCGGCGTACCTGACGGTGCAGTCGCAGGCGCATCCGGACCGCTTCGCCAAGGCGGGCGATGCCGAGCGCCGCGTGGCGATGCAATGGGCCGCGCACGCGAATGAAGCCTACCGCACGCTGCGCCAGCCGCTGCGGCGTGCCATTTACCTGCTGGGGCTGCGCGGCGTCGATGTGCAGGCCGAGAACAACACCGCGATGGCGCCGGCCTTCCTGATGCAGCAGATGGAATGGCGCGAGGCGCTGCAGGAAGCGGTGGAAGAACGCGCGGTGGACCGGCTCGATGCGCTGCTGCGCAGCCTGCGCCAGGAAAAGCGCGAGCGTCACGATGCGCTCGGCGCGCTGCTGGATGCCGGCGACAACGAGGCGGCCGGCGGCGCGGTGCGTCAACTGATGTTTATCGAGAAGATCGAGCACGATACCAGCGAGGCCATCGACCGGCTGGAAGACTGACCGGCAAGATTGCCGGGGCCGTGACACAATGGCGCCCGGCGCGAAAACCGCCCCCATGCCGCCCGCATGGCGGTTTCCCTGCCGTACAAGACAGCGAAGAATTACCATGGCACTGCTCCAGATTTCCGAACCCGGCATGTCGCCGGCGCCCCACCAACGCCGCCTGGCCGTCGGCATCGACCTCGGCACCACCAACTCGTTGGTGGCCGCGGTGCGCAGCAGTATCCCCGAAGTGCTGGGCGACGAGCGCGGCCGCGCGCTGCTGCCCTCGGTCGTGCGCTACCTGCCGGACCGTACCACCCATATCGGGTACCGGGCCCAGGAAGAAGCGGTGCGCGACCCCAAGAACACCATCGTTTCGGTCAAGCGCTTCATGGGCCGCGGCCTGCGCGACGTGACCAATATCGAGCACAGCCCGTATGACTTTGTCGATGCGCCGGGCATGCTGCAGATCAAGACTGCCGCCGGCGTGAAGAGCCCGGTGGAGATCTCCGCCGAGATCCTGGCCACGCTGCGCCAGCGCGCCGAGGACAGCCTTGGCGACGACCTGGTCGGCGCGGTCATCACGGTGCCGGCGTACTTCGACGAGGCCCAGCGCCAGGCAACCAAGGACGCCGCGCGCCTGGCCGGCCTGGAAGTGCTGCGCCTGCTCAACGAGCCCACCGCCGCGGCCATTGCCTACGGCCTGGACAACGCTTCGGAAGGCATCTACGCGGTCTATGACCTGGGCGGCGGCACCTTCGATATCTCGGTGCTCAAGCTGACGCAGGGCGTGTTCGAGGTGCTCGCCACCGGCGGCGACTCGGCTCTCGGCGGCGATGACTTCGACCAGCGCCTGCTGTGCTGGATCGTCGAGCAGGCCGGCCTGCAGCCGCTGTCGGCGCAGGACATGCGCCTGCTGATGGTGCGTGCGCGCGCGGCCAAGGAAGCGCTGTCGGAAAGCGACAACACCGTGATCGACGCCGTGCTGGACTCCGGCGAGATCGTCCACCTGACGCTGACGGTCGAGATCTTCGATCAGGTCACCGCGCACCTGGTGCAGAAGACCCTGGCACCGGTGCGCAAGGCGCTGCGCGACGCGGGCGTCGGGCCCGACGAGGTCAAGGGCGTGGTCCTGGTGGGCGGCGCCACGCGCATGCCGTCGATCCGCAAGGCGGTGGGCGACTATTTCGACCAGACCCCGCTGACCAACCTGGACCCGGACCGCGTGGTGGCGCTGGGCGCCGCGATGCAGGCCAACCTGCTGGCCGGCAACCATGCCCCGGGCGAAGACTGGCTGCTGCTCGACGTGATCCCGCTGTCGCTCGGCGTGGAAACCATGGGCGGCCTGGTCGAGAAGATCATCCCGCGCAACAGCACCATTCCGGTGGCGCGCGCGCAGGAATTCACCACTTTCAAGGACGGCCAGACCGCGATGGCGATCCACGTGCTGCAGGGCGAGCGCGAGCTGGCCAGCGACTGCCGCTCGCTGGCGCGCTTCGAGTTGCGCGGCATCCCGCCGATGGTGGCCGGCGCGGCGCGCATCCGCGTGACCTACCAGGTCGACGCCGACGGCCTGCTGTCGGTGACCGCGCGCGAGACCCATTCGGGCGTGGAGGCTTCGGTCACGGTCAAGCCGTCGTACGGCCTGGCCGACGACGATATCGCGCGCATGTTGCAGGACAGCTTCCGCGAAGCCGAGCACGACATGAAGAGCCGCGCGCTGGCCGAAGAGCGCGTGGAAGCCGATCGGCTGGTCGAAGCCACGCAGCGCGCGCTGGAAACCGATGGCGACCTGCTGTCGGCGGAAGAACGCACCGCGGTGGAAGCGCTGATGGCCACGGTGCGCGAGATCGCCGCCGGCGAGGACCATCACGCCATCCACGCCGCGGTGGAGAAGCTGTCGCACGGTACCGACGAATTCGCCGCCCGCCGCATGGACCGCTCCATCAAGAGCGCGCTGGCGGGGCGCAAGGTGCAGGAGCTGGGCTGATCACCACGCCTGCACCGCATTAAAGATACCAGGACACGAGATGCCACAGATCATAGTTTTGCCCCACGTCGAATACTGCCCGGATGGGACGGTGATTGAAGCCGAGACGGGTGTCAGCGTCTGCGATGCGCTGCTCTCGCACGGCATCGCGATCGAGCATGCGTGCGAGAAATCGTGCGCCTGCACCACCTGCCACGTGATCGTGCGCGAGGGTTTCAACTCGCTCAACGAGGCCGAAGAGAAGGAAGAAGACCTGCTCGACAAGGCCTGGGGGCTGGAGCCGAACTCGCGCCTCTCGTGCCAGGCCATCGTCGATGAGGAAGACCTGACCATCGAGATCCCGAAGTACACCATCAACCACGCCAAGGAAAGCCACTGAGCGGCCCGGCACTGACCTCAGCGGAGAAACACCTCATGAAGTGGACCGATACCTACGCCATCGCGGCTGCCCTGTACGACAAGTACCCGGACGTCGATCCGGGCGGCGTGCGTTTTACCGACCTGCGCCGCTGGGTGCTGGAGCTCGAGGGCTTTGCCGACGTGCCCGAGCGTTCGGGCGAGAAGATCCTGGAGGCGATCCAGCAGGCCTGGATCCAGGAAGCGGAGTAACGCCCGTCGTATCAGATTGAAGCAAGAGGCCGGCATCTCGCCGGCCTCTTGCTTTTGTGCCGCGGGGGGAGAGCCGGGTCAGCCACGCACCAGTGCGCCGTTCTCCAGGTGTACGCGCTCGCCCACCTGTACGGCGGGGTCCTTCTCGTAGGTAAAGCTGCGGTGGCTGCCGTCGTCCATGCGCACGCGCACTTCGTAGTGCGTGTCCTTGCTGACGGCCTTCTCGATCTGGTTGCCGGCCACGCCGCCACCCACGGCACCGACCACGGTGCCGAGGATGCGGCCGTTGCCCTTGCCGACCTGGTTACCCAGCAGGCCGCCAACCACGGCGCCGCCGAGCGCGCCCAGGCCGCTGGTGTTGGGCTTCTGGGTCTGGACCGGCGTCACGGCGACAATGCGGCCGGCATAGGGGCTGCCCTTGGGGAGCTGGCGTTCGGCATCGGCGCCCTGGCTGCTGCCGGCTTCGCTGTCGCGCGGCGCGGCCTGCTGGCGTGCCGGGGCGGCGCGCGGTGCGGCCTGCGACGAACGGGCGGCGTCCTGGCTGGCCAGGCGCGGCTGGCCGTCGTCATAGACCGGCGGCCGGGTGGTGCTGCCGGGGGCAGGGGCCGCAGTGACCGGCAGCGGTCCTTGCGGGCCTGCCTGCGCACCGGCCTGCGACTGCAGGTCAGGGCTGGCCTTGCCGATCGGCAGCACGCCGGTCACGGCGGCGACTGCGGCAAGGCTGGCGATCACCACGGCGACGGCTGCCGCACCGACAAGCGGATGCAGCCGGCGTTGCGTCGGCAGCGGGGCAGGGGTGTTGTCGTTCGGGGTGGCTTGGCTTTGCATTGTTATGGCTCCGGTGCGGCGAAGGCCGCGTGGGGATGGAACCAGTGTGGCTGAAGCGGGGGACGATTTCCGTTTGATTTTGTAAATATATGTAGGCGGAAAAAGTCTTTTTTATCAATGGGTTGGCTTGTGTATGTGCCGGCTGATGCGGTGGAGATTGTAACAATCGGTAGGTGGTGCGAGGTGATCTCGACGACCGATTGTGGGCTCCCTCTCCCGCTTGCGGGAGAGGGTTGGGGTGAGGGCGGGGGTATCGACGAAGTGAGACGTGCAGGTATGCCAGTGCCTGCCCTCACCCCCTGCCCCGCTCCCGCAAGCGGGAGGGGAGCAAGCCATCAGTCTTCCCGGCGCAGGTGCGGGAACAGAATCACGTCGCGGATATTCGGGCTGTCCGTCAGCAGCATCACCAGGCGGTCGATGCCGATGCCGCAGCCGCCCGTCGGGGGCATGCCGTATTCCAGCGCGCGGATGTAGTCGGCGTCGAAGTACATGGCTTCTTCATCGCCGGCGTCCTTCTGCTCGACCTGCTTGCGGAAGCGGTCGGCCTGGTCCTCGGCATCGTTCAGCTCCGAGAAGCCGTTGGCGATCTCGCGGCCGGTGATGAACAGCTCGAAGCGTTCCGTGATGCCCGGCACCGTGTCCGAGGCGCGCGCCAGCGGCGAGACCTCGACCGGATAGTCGACGATGAAAGTCGGCTCCCACAGCTGGCTTTCGGCGGTTTCTTCGAACAGCACCAGTTGCAGCGTGCCCAGGCCGGCATTGAGGAATTGCGGCGCGTTGGTGTTGACGCCGAACTTCTTCAGCTCAGTGCGCAGGAACGCGGCATCGGCCAGTTGCGCGTCGGTGTACTGCGGCGCGAACTTCTGGATCGCCTGGCAGATGGTCAGGCGATGGAACGGCTTCGACAAGTCGAGTTCGCGGTCCTGGTAGGTCAGCACGGCGCTGCCGCGGGCATCGATGGCGGCCTTGCGGATCAGGTCCTCGGTGAAGTCCATCAGCCAGCGGTAGTCCGTGTAGGCCGCGTAGAACTCCATCATGGTGAACTCGGGGTTGTGGCGCGGGCTCACCCCTTCGTTGCGGAAGTTGCGGTTGATCTCGAACACGCGCTCGAAGCCGCCCACGACCAGGCGCTTCAGGTACAGCTCAGGCGCGATGCGCAGGAACATCTGCATGTCCAGCGCATTGTGGTGCGTGATGAAGGGCTTGGCCGCGGCGCCGCCCGGGATCGGGTGCAGCATCGGCGTTTCCACTTCCATGAAGCCGGCATCGGCCATATGGCGGCGCAGCGACGAGATCGCGTTGGTGCGGGCGCGGAAGGTGCTGCGCGTCTCCGGCGACACGATCAGGTCGACATAGCGCTGGCGGTACTTCATTTCCTGGTCGGCCAGGCCGTGGAACTTGTCCGGCAGCGGGCGCAGCGACTTGGACAGCAGGCGCAGCTCGCGCACCTGCACCGACAGCTCGCCCTTGTTGGTGCGGAACAGCTCGCCGCGGGCGCTGACGATGTCGCCCAGGTCCCAGTGCTTGAAGGCGGCGTAGACCTCTTCGCCGACCTTGTCGCGCGTGATGTAGAACTGGATCTGGCCGCTGCCGTCCTGCACCGTGGCAAAGCTGGCCTTGCCCATCACGCGCTTGAGCATCATGCGCCCGGCGATGGCGACCTCGACCGGCGCGGCCTCGAGCGTGGCCTGCTCGGTCTCGGCGTGCTGCGCCTGCAGCGCGGCGGCCTGGTGGGTGGGGCGGAAATCGTTGGGGAAGGCCACGCCTTGCTGGCGCAGCGCGGCCAGTTTCTCGCGCCGCTCCGCGATGATCTTGTTCTCGTCGACGGCGGGGGTGTCTGCGGCGGCTGGCTTGGCCTGGGCGCGGTTCGGTTCAGTCATGATGTCTTGTCGGATCGCGCGCGGCGTGCCGCGCGCGGATTCAGATGGCTTGATGGGTGCGGCTTAGTGGTTGCGGAGATCGTCCAGCTCGGTGCTGCCGAAATCCGGGCGGTGCAGGTAGGCGACGATGCGGCCGGCGGTTTCCTCGGCCGACGCCAGCTGTTCATTGGCTTTGAGCTCGCGGAAGCGCTGCACCTGGGCGAAGTCGGCATTGCGGATGGTGGCCTGCATGCCGGTGTCGATCACGCCCGGGGCCAGCGCCACCGCGCGCACGGTGCGCGGTGCCTCGGCCTGGGCGTACTCGGCGTTGACCGAGCGCATGAACATGTCGAGCCCGGCCTTGCCGGCGCAGTAGGCGCTCCAGCCTTCGACCGGGCGGCGCGCCGCGCCGGAGGAGATCGCCAGCACCTTGCGCGGGCAGCCGAACTTCTCGGTGCGCTCCAGGAAGGCCGCGGTCATCGTCATCGGCGCCGCCAGGTTGGTCAGCAGGTGCGGCACCAGGGTCTTTTCCTGCAGATTCGCGACCGGGCCGATCGGCTCGACCACGCCCGCGTTCAGGATCAGCGTGGCGCTGGTCGGCGGGAGGTCGAGCGTGTCGAGCACGCTGGCGAGCCAGGATGCCGCCGGGCCGGCCTGCGACAGGTCCTGCAGGTGCCAGGCCACCGGCACGCCGCTCATGGTGGCGATGCGCTCGAGCTCGTTGTTGCGGCTGCGCGCCACGCAGATCAGGCGGTTGCCCGGCACGAGCAGGGCATTGGTCAGTGCCGCGCCCAGCCCGCGCGAGGCGCCGGTGATGATGTAGAGGTGATTGGCTTCGCTCATGGTGCCCCGGTCGAGATGTCGCTCTGCCGCCGTGCCGGTGTGGCGCGGGCGGCGGTACAGCGGTGGATAGGTTGCTGTGCCGCCGCCGGCCGCGCCGGCAGGGCGGACGGCGGGTACTGCCTACAGTCCCTGCTTGAGGCTGGCCTCGATGAACGGATCCAGGTCGCCGTCCAGCACCTTCTGGGTGTTGGACATTTCCACGTTGGTGCGCAGGTCCTTGATGCGGCTCTGGTCCAGCACGTAGGAGCGGATCTGGTGGCCCCAGCCCACGTCGGTCTTGCCGGCTTCGAGCTTGTCGGCCTCGGCCTGGCGCTTGCGCATTTCGTGCTCGTACAGGCGCGATTTCAGCATCGACATGGCTTCGGCGCGGTTGCGGTGCTGCGAGCGGTCGTTCTGGCACTGCACCACGATCCCGGTCGGGATGTGCGTGATCCGCACGGCCGAATCGGTCTTGTTGATGTGCTGGCCGCCCGCGCCCGAAGCGCGGTAGGTATCCACGCGCAGGTCCGCCGGGTTGACCTCGACCTCGAACGAATCGTCGACCTCGGGGTAGACGAACACCGACGAGAACGACGTGTGGCGCCCGCCCGACGAATCGAACGGCGACTTGCGCACCAGGCGGTGCACGCCTGTTTCCGTGCGCAGGTAGCCAAAGGCGTATTCGCCCTCGATCTTGATGGTCGCGCTCTTGATGCCGGCCACGTCGCCCTCGGACTCTTCCAGCACCTCGGCCTTGAAGCCCTTGCGCTCGCAGTACTTCAGGTACTGGCGCAGCAGCATCGAGGCCCAGTCGCACGCTTCGGTGCCGCCGGCGCCGGCCTGGATGTCGATAAAGGCGTTGGCCTGGTCCATCTCGCCGGCGAACATGCGGCGGAATTCCATGTCCGCCACGATGGCCTCGAAGCCCTTGACGTCGGTCTCGATCGCTTCGAGCGTGTCGTCGTCGCCTTCTTCCCTGGCGAGTTCAAACAGCTCTTCGGCGCCGCTGAGGTCGTCGGTGAGCTTGCCGAGGACGCCAACCACGCCCTCCAGCATCTTCTTTTCCTTGCCGAGGTCCTGGGCCCGCTTGGGGTTGTTCCAGACGTCGGGGTCTTCCAGCAAGCCGTTGACTTCGTCCAGCCTTCCTACTTTGACATCGTAGTCAAAGATACCCCCGTAGATCTTCCGTCCGGGAACGGAGATCGGAGATGGCACCGGAGATGGCGTTGAGGCGTTCTGCTTCCATGATGTTCCTGCGCTTCGAAAACCTTGAATTATAGCGGATTGGCGCGGCGGATCGGGGCTTCCGGGCCGCTCCGGGCGCGCCGCAAACCGAACGGAACGGCCCCCGCGCGGTCTATCCGGCGGGCCGCCCCGTGCCGGGCGGCGATAATACCGGTCGCAAGCCGCCCCCCGGCACGACAAAGAACAGGGACGAATGACGCAAACCAGACATGACATCGAACCAGGCCGGCGCCGCGCGCTGGGCCTGCTGCTGGCCGCCGCGGCCGCGGTTGCGGCCGGCTGCGGCACCACCGGCGGCCCGGTGCCGGACGGCTACTACCGCGTGGAACGCGGCGACACGCTGTATTCGATCGCCCGCAAGCACCGCCGCAGCGTGCGCGACCTGACCCGCTGGAACAGCGACATCACCAGCCCCGGCCAGATCGAGGTGGGCCAGCTGATCCGCGTGCGGCCGCCGGGTGGTGCGTCAGGCAGCGCCCCGGCCTCCACCGGCACCGGCCAGACCGTGACCGATACCCCGCGCGTCGACAGCGGCTCGTCCAGGCCGCCCGCCAGCGGCATCCGCCTCCAGTGGCCGGCCGATGGCCGGGTTACCGGGGGCTACGCGCCGCCGGCCAGCAAGGGCCTGCGCATTGCCGTGCCGGCCAATGGCACGGTGCGCGCCGCCGCCGCGGGGCGCGCCATCCACGTGGGCAACCTGCGTGGCTACGGCATGCTGGTGATCGTCAAGCACAACGACGACTGGCTGACCGTCTACGGCAACCTGGACCAGCCGCTGGTCACGGAAGGGGCCCAGGTGTCGGCGGGCCAGGAGGTGGGCCGCATGGGCGCCAGCGAGAGCGAGCTGCATTTCGAGGTGCGCGGCAACGGCAAGCCGGTCGACCCGATGGCCTACCTGCCGTCGCGCGGCTGAACGGGCGTATCGCCCCCCGGGGAGCACGCTACTGCGCGTGCTCGATCACCAGCTGCACGCGGGTGACGCCATTGAAGGTGTTGTTGTCGAGCCGGTACGCCACCTGGGCGCTGGCGCCGAGCGAGTCGGCATGGTTGAACCAGATCGCGTCGAAGCGCTGGCTGCCGCGCCCGAGCTGCAGCTTCAGGTGCTTGCCCTTGAGCACGCTCTGGCGCAGCACGTCGAACTCGCCGCAGAAGGTCGGCGCCGGGAAGCCCTGGCCCCACACCTGCTGCTCCAGCAGGGTGACGAATTCGGGGCTGAAGCACTGGTCCTCGATGTCGCCGTCGGTCTCGATCACGCGCGCCAGCTGGTCGTCGGTCAGCCATTCGCGGCCGACCGCCTCGAAGGCTTCCTGGAATTCGGCAAAGCGCTCGGCGCGCACGGTCAGCCCGGCCGCCATGGCATGGCCGCCGAACTTGAGCAGCATGCCGGGATGGCGCTTGGACACCAGGTCCAGCGCATCGCGCAGGTGGAAGCCAGGGATCGAACGGCCCGAGCCCTTGACGGTGGCCTCGTCGCCGGGGGCAAAGGTGATGGTGGGGCGGTGGAACTTGTCTTTCAGCCGCGACGCCACGATGCCGATCACGCCCTGGTGCCAGGTGTCGTTGAATACGCTGACAGTAAAGCGTGCCGACGGGTCCGGGCCAGCCAGCGGCTGCTCCAGGATCTGCAGCGCCTCCTGCTGCATGCCGGCCTCGATATCGCGCCGCTCGCGGTTCATGCTGTCCAGCTCCTGCGCGATCTCCCAGGCGCGGTTGGCATCGTCGGTCAGCAGGCATTCAATGCCCAGCGACATGTCCGCCAGCCGCCCGGCCGCGTTCAGGCGCGGACCCAGCCCGAAGCCCAGGTCGAAGGTATTGGCGCGCGATGCGTCGCGCCCAGCGGCACGGAACAGCGCCGCCACGCCCGGCTGCATCCGTGCGGCGCGCATGCGGCGCAGGCCCTGCGCCACCAGGATGCGGTTGTTGGTGTCCAGCCTGACCACGTCGGCAACCGTGCCCAGCGCCACCAGGTCCAGCAGCGTCTGCAGCGGCGGCTGGGTCGCCTGCGTGTAGACCCCGCGCTGGCGCAGCTCGGCGCGCAGCGCCAGCAGCACGTAGAACATCACGCCCACGCCCGCCAGGTTCTTGCTGGGGAATTCGCAGCCCGGCTGGTTCGGGTTGACGATCACCGCGGCCTGCGGCAGTTCCGAGCCGGGCAGGTGGTGGTCGGTCACCACCACGTCGATGCCCAGCGCATTGGCCGCGGCCACGCCGTCGACGCTGGCGATGCCGTTGTCGACCGTGACGATCACGTCCGGCTGCTGCTTTGCCGCCAGCGCGACGATTTCCGGAGTCAGGCCGTAGCCGTACTCGAAGCGGTTCGGCACGATGTACTCGACCCGCGCGCCCAGCATGCGCAATCCGCGCACGCCCACCGCGCAGGCGGTGGCGCCGTCGCAGTCATAGTCGGCCACGATCAGCAGGCGCTTGCCGGCGGCGATGGCGTCGGCCAGGTAGGCCGCGGCGTGGCCGATGCCCTTCATCGCCGCGGGCGGCACCAGTTCGGGCAGGTCGGTCGCCAGCTCGGCGGCGCGCGCGACGCCGCGCGCGGCCAGGATGCGGGCCAGCGTGGGATGCAGGCCGGAGGCGGCCAGCGAGCTGGCGTGTTCGGGGGAATACTGGCGGATGGCGATCCGGGTCATGAGCGGGGCGGCAGGTGATGTTTCGGATGGGGGCGGGGCGGCGTGTCAGGCGGCTTCAGGCGGCATAGGCGAGGTCGGACAGCAGCGCGCGCCAGTCGCCGCGCTGGCCCATGCCGCGCCAGAACTTGCGCAGGTCGGCGCGCCGCACGGTGAACTCGGCAAAGTGGTTCTCGCCGCCCAGCACCAGCGTGATGGCGCCGACCTGGCCGGCCGCCAGGGCTTCCAGCGCCGGGCCGAACCAGTCGGCATCCAGCGCATGCATGCGGTCCAGCCACAGGCCCCAGTCTTCGGCGATATGCGCTTCGGTGGCGCCGTCGAGCATGGCCAGCACCGTGCCTTCCGTCCCGGCGCTGCCGGCCAGACCGGCGGGCACCGGCAGCACGCGGCTGCCGGCGGCCAGGGCCAGGCCGCTCAGGAAGGGATCGTTGCTCAGCACCGTGTCGGCCAGCCGCGGCACCGGCTGCAGCATGCCGCCGCCATACAGCCAGACCGAGTTGACCGGCGCCTCGCCGGCGGCCTCGCGGGCCTGGTTGACACGGTGGTCGTACCAGGTCATCTGGATCTCGTTCTGTAGGCGGCGCCAGTCGCGGGCGCGCTCGCCGGCCTGCATCCAGATATCGATATTGCGGCCCGCCGCGCGCAGCGGCGTGGTGGCCTCCAGCGGGCCGAACACGGCCTCGGGCAGGTACCAGCGCTGCGGGCAGGGCGTCTCCAGCGCAATGCCGGATTCCTGCAGCAGTGCGTCGACGGCGGCGCGCAGCGCCGTGGCTTCCTGCTGCCGGATGCCCAGCTGGCCGGGCGGCATCAGCACCAGGTGATCGCGCGCGGCGTGGATGTGCACCGGCTGCAGGCAGGTCCAGGACTGTCCGTCGGGGGCGGCCGGGACGGCGCCGCCACGGTCGGCCAGCCGCATATAGGGCGCCAGAGGCACCCGGGCCGTGTCCAGCCCCGCCTTGCCGGCGAGCCAGCGCTCCTGCGGCAGGCTGCGCAGGAAGGGGTCGTCGTGCCGCTCGCGCGGGCCGGGCGCGGCCCGGGTCAGCAACTTTCCGAGCGCCGGCAGCTCCAATTGCCGCAGCAGGGCGCCGGGAACGACATCGTCCCGGCCGTCGTCGCCGGCGCCCGGCGGGACGGAAAAGGGCACAATCAGGGTCAGGTGCGTCATCATGGTGGCGAGATTGTAAACTCCCGGCTGGCCGGCGCACCTCCACCGGGCGCCGGCGCTTTCCCGAAACAACAGGAATCCTCTTGAACTTTCCCTACGAATGGCAGATCGGCTGGCGATATACCCGCGCCAGCAAGCGCGCCAGCCGCAACACCTTCATTTCCTTCATCTCGATGATCTCGATGCTGGGGATCGCCCTCGGCGTGGCCGCGCTGATCGTGGTGCTGTCGGTGATGAACGGGTTCCAGAAGGAGGTGCGCGACCGCATGCTGTCGGTGCTGTCGCATATCGAGGTGATCGGCCCGTCGGCGCTGCCAGACTGGCAGAAGACTGCGGCCGAGGCCTTGCAGAACAAGGAAGTGGTCGGTGCCGCGCCCTATGTGGCGGCCCAGGCCATGCTGACCCGCGAGGACGCCGTGCGCGGCGTGCTGCTGCGCGGCGTGGAGCCGTCGCAGGAGCCCAAGGTCTCCGACATCGGCAGCCAGTTCCGGTCCGGCAGCATGACCGCGCTGGAGCCGGGCGGCTTCGGCATCGCGCTGGGCAACGAGCTGGCCAACGCCATGGGCGTGCAGGTCGGCGACAAGGTCACGCTGGTGGCGCCGCAGGGCACCATCACGCCGGCGGGCGTGCTGCCGCGGCTCAAGCAGTTCACCGTGGTGGGCGTGTTCTCGTCCGGGCATTTCGAGTTCGACAGCGCGCTGGCGCTGATCAACATGCATGACGCCGAGACCCTGTTCCGCCTGAGCGGCCCCACCGGCGTGCGCCTGAAGCTGCAGGACATGCAGCGCGCGCCGCAGGTGGCGCAGGAGCTGGCCGGCACCCTCTCGGGCGAGCTCTACCTGCGCGACTGGTCCAAGCAAAACCGCAACTGGTTTGCCGCGGTGCAGACCGAGAAGCGCATGATGTTCATCATCCTGACGCTGATCATCGCAGTGGCCGCATTCAACCTGGTGTCCACGCTGGTGATGACCGTCACCGACAAGCAGGCCGATATCGCCATCCTGCGCACCATGGGCGCGCAGCCGGGCTCGATCATGAAGATCTTTATCGTGCAGGGCGTGGCCATCGGCTTTATCGGCACGGTGCTGGGCGTGGCCGGCGGCACGCTGATCGCCACCAATATCGACGTGATCGTGCCTTTCATCGAGCGGGTGCTGCACGTGCAGTTCCTGCCGCGCGACATCTATTTCATCAGCGAACTGCCTTCGGATCCCCGTGTGAACGACATCGCCACCATCGGCATCATCTCTTTCGTGCTGGCCACGCTGGCCACGCTCTATCCCAGCTGGCGTGCCGCCCGCGTCAACCCGGCGGAGGCGCTGCGCTATGAGTGAGGCCGTGCTGCAAGCCGATACTCCCGCGCCCGCGTCGGGCCAGCCGCGCACCGGCTCGCCGGTGCTGGTGGCCGAAGGACTCACCAAGCGCTTCCGCCAGGGCGAACTCGACGTGGACGTGCTGCGCGGCGTCGACGTGCGCGTCGATGCGGGCGAGAAGGTTGCCATTGTCGGCGCCTCCGGCTCGGGCAAGAGCACGCTGCTGCATGTGCTGGGCGGGCTCGACGAGCCCGACTCGGGCCGGGTCGCGCTGCTCGGCAAGCCTTTCACTTCGCTGCGCGAACGCGAGCGCAACGTGGTGCGCAACCGCTCGCTGGGCTTTGTCTACCAGTTCCACCACCTGCTGCCGGAATTCACCGCGCTGGACAATGTGGCGATGCCGATGCGCATCCGCGGCCTGACCCAGCATGACGCGCGCGGCGCGGCGCAAGCCGTGCTGGAGCGGGTGGGTCTGGGCGGGCGCGCCAGGCACCGCCCGGGCGAACTGTCGGGCGGCGAGCGCCAGCGCGTGGCCATCGCCCGTGCGCTGGTGGGCCAGCCCGCCTGCGTGCTGGCCGACGAACCCACCGGCAACCTCGACGACCACACCGCCGGCGGCGTCTACGACCTGATGCTGGAACTGTCGCGCACGCTTGGCACCAGCTTTGTCATCGTCACCCACGACCTGGACCTCGCCGGCCGCTGCGACCGCGTGCTGCGGCTGCGCGACGGGCACCTGCACCAGGAACGCTGAGCCGGCCGCGCCCATGTGGATCGACACCCATTGCCACCTCGACGCCAGCGAGTTCGACGCTGACCGCCAGCAGGTCGCCGACGCGGCCGAGGCTGCCGGCGTGCGCGGCATGGTGGTGCCGGCGGTGGCAGTGTGGAATTTCGAGGCGGTGCGCGCGCTGGCGCAGCAGGACGCGCGCTGCGTCTACGCGCTGGGCATCCATCCGCTGTGTTCGCCCGGTGCCAGCCCGCCCGACCTCGACACGCTGCGGCGCGAGGTGGCGGCCAGCATGGGCGATCCACGCTTTGTCGGCATCGGCGAGATCGGGCTCGATTTCTTCGTCGCCGGGCTGGATGCGGATCACCAGACCTGGCTCTACATCGAGCAGCTGAAAATCGCGCGCGAGTTCGACCTGCCGGTGCTGCTGCATGTGCGCAAGTCGCAGGACCAGGTTGGCGCGCAACTGCGCAAGCTGGGCGTGAAGCGCGGCATTGCTCATGCCTTCAACGGCAGCGACGAGCAGGCGCGGCGCTTTGTCGAGCAGGGCCTGAAGCTGGGCTTCGGCGGCAACGTCACCTTCAGCCGCGCGCGCCAGATCCGACGGCTGGCGACGGAACTGCCGCTGGAAGCGCTGGTGCTGGAAACCGATGCGCCGGATATTGCGCCGGCGTGGCTGTCGGACGACCCGTTCGGCGAACAGCACAAGGCGCGCAATACGCCGGCGGAGGTGGCGGGCGTGGCGCGTGTGATGAGCGAATTGCGCGGCATCGATGCGATGACGCTGGCGCAGGCGACCTGGCGCAATGCCGTGGAGGCGATGCCGCGGCTGGCAGCGTTTGCGGACACCATGGCGCCGCGGATTCCCGCCGGACACACAACTTCCAATCCTTCTTGACAGGCTGACAAGCTTGCCGCGCGTTGGCGCGGGTACAACTCCGGCTATGCAAGTTCGGTCGGGGAGGTACCGTGCGTCGGTTTGTGTTGGCGTTCGTGGCGGGATGCTGGACGCTGCAGCAGCAGTCAGCGCTGCCGCCGCAGGTTGGCCTGCACCTGGGCGCTGTGGTGCTGGCGTTGGTCACGCTCGGCATGGCCTTGTGGGGCAGGCGCCTGCACGTCGTGCCATATGGCCCGGCGCTTGCCGTTCTGGCATTCGGCGCCGCCTTCTGCTGGGCGGCCTGGCGGGCCGAACTGTGCCTGCGCGACTGGCTGCCGACGACGCTGGAAGCGCGCGATCTCGACGTGCGCGGCGTGGTGTCGGGCCTGCCGGCCGATGCCGCCGCCGGGACGCGTTTTGCCTTTACCGTGGAGCAGGGCGAAACGGGCCAGCATCTGCCGCGCCGCGTGATCCTCAACTGGCGTGGTGCGCCGCCCGACCTGCGTCCCGGGCAGCGTCTCACGCTGACGGTCCGCCTGCGGCGGCCGCGCGGGCTCGCCAATCCTTTCGGTTTCGACTACACCTACTGGCTGCTGGCGCAAGGCTATGGCGCCACCGGTTATGTGCGCCGTGCACTGGCCCCCCCGCAGGATGCGTCGGGAGAGCGGCTGGCGTGGCGCATCGAAGCCCGGCGCGCCGCGGTGCGCGATCACCTGCGCGCGGCACTGCCGGCCGATGCGCGCTTTGGCGCGGTGCTGATCGCCCTGGTCATCGGCGACCAGCGCGGCATCGAGGCGGACGACTGGAAGCTGTTCCGGCGCACCGGCGTCAGTCACCTGGTGGCCATTTCGGGCCTCCATATCACCATGATCGCCGGCATGGCGGCGTCGCTTGCCGGGCTGCTGTGGCGGCAGTCGTTCGGACTCGGCCGCTGGCTGCGCCGGCCGTTGCCGCTGTGGCTGCCGGCCCGGCAGGCCGCGCTGGTGGCGGCCGTGGCCAGCGCGCTCGGGTACGGCTTGCTGGCCGGCATGCAGATCCCGGCGCTGCGCACCGTGGCCATGCTCTGCGTGGCCGCCATTGCGGTGTGGGGCGCGCGCGCGCCGCCCGCCTCGGTGGTGCTGGCGTGGGCGGCGCTGGTGGCATTGCTGCTGGATCCGTGGGCGGTGATGCTGCCCGGCTTCTGGCTGTCGTTTGGCGCTGTGGCGGTGATCTTCTTCGCCGCCCGGCCGGGCCGGGATGCCGTGGCGGCGGGGCGTTGGCAACGCCTGCGCGCCACGCTCGCCACCGGGGCGCGCACGCAGTGGGCCGTAACCATCGGGCTGGTGCCGCTGACACTGCTGCTGTTCGGACAGGTATCGGTGGTGTCGCCGCTCGCCAATGCGGTGGCGATTCCGGTCGTCAGCCTGCTGGTGACGCCGCTGGCCTTGCTCGGCGCGGCCTTGCCGATGATGCTTGCCATGCCGGTATTGGCCGTGGCCCACCTGGCGATGGTGGTGCTGGCCGCCGTGCTGGACTGGCTATCCGTGCTGCCGTGGGCGATGTGGGAAGCGGCCGGTGCCGGGCCGTTGGCCCTGGTGCTGGCTGCGCTCGGGGTCGGGCTGCTGGTCGCGCCGGTCGCCACGGCGCGCGTGCGCCTGCACGGCGGGCTGCTATTGCTGCCGATGCTGCTGGCGCGCGGGCCGCCGGTGGCGCATGGCCAGTTCCGCGCGGCGATGTTCGACGTGGGGCAGGGCACGGCGGTGCTGGTGCGCACGCGTTCGCATGCGTTGCTGTATGACGCCGGGCCAGCCTATGGGTCTGGGTCCAGCGCCGGTGCGCAGGTGGTGGTGCCGTGGCTGCGTGGCGAGGGGATCGGCCGGCTCGACCACCTGATGGTCAGCCATGAAGACACCGACCATGCCGGCGGCGTGGCGGACGTTGAGACGGCGGTGGCCGTGGCGGCGCGCAGCACGGGTGCGCCGGTCGGTCATGCCCTGCTTGGGGCGCAGGCAGGTCAATGGCCGCCATGCGCGGCGGGGCAGCAATGGGAGTGGGACGGCGTGCGCTTTACCGTGCTGCATCCGCTGGCCGAAGAGGCGCAGCAGTCCGCCGTGGCCAGCAATGCGCGCAGCTGCGTGCTGCGCGTGGACGCGGCGGCGCACAGCCTGCTGCTGACCGGCGATATCGGCTTGGCGCAGGAGCGTGCGTTGATCGACAGGCTGCCGGCCGAGGCGCTGCGTGCCGACGTGCTGGTGGTGGCCCATCACGGCAGCGGCAGCTCGTCGGGCGAGGCCTGGGTGGAGGCGGTGGGACCGTCGGCGGCGGTGTTCCAGCTGGGTCATGCCAACCGCTATCGGCATCCGGGCGCCGAGGTGTGGGAGCGCTACGGCCGCGCCGGCGTGCTGCGCTACCGGACTGATGAAACCGGAGCGGTGACCATGACGACCACGCCTGCGGGGTACGCGCTGTCGATGTTCAGGCAGGCGCAGCCGCGCTACTGGCGGGCGCGGCCGGCGGCGCCGCGCTAGGGCGTTCGGGTCAGTTACCCTTGCGGCGGCGCGTGCGCGTGGCTGCCGGCGCGGGGGCGGCCGGCTCCGGCGTCGCCCTGGTCGTCGCGCGGCTTCTTGCCGGCGCCGGTTCCGCTCCGGCGATGCGCCGTTCGCGCAGATGCGCCTTGGCGCGCTGCAGGCGGGGCGCGACGGTGTCCGCGCGCGCCAGTGCCACGCCAGCGGCCAGCACGTCGCCCAGCACCAGGTGGCTGATGCGCGAGGTCATCGGCGTGTAGACCTCGCTGTCTTCCTCCACGTCGGAGAACACGCAGACGTCGGCCAGCCGCGCCAGCGGCGAGCCGCTGTGCGTGATCGCCAGCACGCTGGCGCCGCTGCTGCGCGCCAGCGTGGCGGCGGTCAGCATGTCCCAGGTGCGGCCGCTGTTGGAGACCAGCACGGCCACGTCGCCGCGGGCCAGCAGCGCGGCGGACATGCTGAACACATGCGGGTCCGAGTACGCGACCGTCGGCATGCCCAGGCGGAAGAACTTGTGCTGGATATCCAGCGCGACGATGCCCGAGTTGCCGCAGCCGTAGAACTCGATGCGGCGCGCGCCGGCGAGCAGCTGGATGCCATGCTCGATCTGGTCGGCCGACAGGGCATTGCGCACGCTCATCAGCGTGGCGATGGTGCGGTCGAAGACCTTGCCGGCGATGTCCGCTGGGCGGTCGTCGGCCGCGACGTCCTGGTGCACGAAGGGCGTGCCGCCGCCGAGGTTCTGCGCGAACTGCAGCTTGAATTCGCGGAAGCCGTCGTAGCCCAGCGCCGCGCAGAAGCGCGCGATGGTGGGCTGCGACACGCCGGCACGCTCGGCCAGCTCAGGCATCGACAGCCGGATCACGGCGGCGCCGTGCCGTGCGACATAGTCGGCCAGGCGGCGTTCAGAGGGGCGGAGCGTGTCGTAGACGGCAATGATTCGGTCGCGCATGGCGGCGGGGGCTGTGGGGTCGGGGTTTGTGGCTATGTAGAGATTCTACATCGGATGGCGTCGCATCTTGCCCGAAATGGTGCGTGGCCCGCCCTCGGGGTTTGCCCTGATTTCGGGAGTTTCTGCACGATTGTGACGCATGAGCGGGTCGACGGCGCGATCCTGCTCGGTATAATGGTGGCAATCTGTAGAAAATCTACAAGCGATGGCGCGGCATTATCGCGTCGCCACCTAGCCCACAAGGAACGTCTGAGCCATGCCTTCCGCTGTCCATGCCGAGCTTCTGGCCGTTACCGACCGCATCGTTGCGCGCAGCCGCGCCAGCCGTGCCGCCTATCTTGCCCGCTGCGAGCGCGCGCAGGCTGAACTGGGGCCGCTGCGCGGCATGTCGTGCGCCAACCTGGCGCACGGCTTTGCCGCGCTGCCGGCCAACGACAAGCTGAAGCTGCGCGTCGACCATGCCCCCAATCTCGGCATCGTCACCGCGTACAACGACATGCTGTCTGCGCACCAGCCGTACGAGCGCTACCCCGCCGTGATCCGCGAGGCCGCGCGCGCGGTGGGCGCGGTGGCGCAGGTGGCGGGCGGCGTGCCGGCGATGTGCGACGGCATCACGCAGGGCAACCCGGGCATGGAGCTGTCGCTGTTCTCGCGCGACGCGATTGCCATGGGCACCGCGGTGGCGCTGTCGCACAACACCTTCGATGCGGCGCTGATGCTGGGCGTGTGCGACAAGATCGTGCCCGGGCTGCTGATGGGCGCGCTGCAGTTCGGCCACCTGCCGATGGTGTTCGTGCCGGCCGGCCCGATGGCCAGCGGCCTGCCCAACAAGGAGAAAGCGCGCGTGCGCCAGCTCTACGCCACTGGCCAGGTCGGGCGCGAGGCGCTGTTGGAAGCCGAATGCCAGGCCTATCACGGTGCCGGCACCTGCACCTTCTACGGCACCGCCAACAGCAACCAGTTCCTGATGGAAATCATGGGCCTGCACCTGCCGGGCGCGGCCTTCGTGCACCCGGACAGCGGCCTGCGCGACGCGCTGACGGCCGCGGCGGCGCAGCGCGCGATCGCCCTGCGCGCGCGCGGCGACGAGTACCTGCCGCTGGCGCGCATTGTCGACGAGCGCGCCATCGCCAATGCCATGGTCGGCCTGCTGGCGACCGGCGGCTCCACCAACCACACCATTCACCTGGTGGCGATGGCGCGCGCCGCGGGCATCGTCATCGACTGGAACGATTTCGACCTGCTGTCGCGCATCACGCCGCTGCTGGCGCGCGTCTACCCGAACGGCTCGGCCGATGTGAACCACTTCCATGCCGCGGGCGGTGCCGGCTTCGTCATCCGCGAACTGCTGCAGGCGGGGCTGCTGCACGAGGACGTGCAGACCGTGGCCGGCCCCGGGCTGGCCCGCTATGCGCAGGAGCCGGTGATGGCCGACGGCGTGCTGCGCTGGCGCGACGGCGCGGCGCAAAGCGGCGACGCGCAGGTGCTGGCGACGGCCGCGGCGCCATTCTCCGCCGAGGGCGGGCTGCGGCTGATGCAGGGCAACCTGGGCCGCGGCGTGATCAAGGTCTCGGCAGTGGCGCCGGAGCACCGCGTGGTGGAAGCGCCGGTGCGGGTGTTCGATGCGCAGGAGGCATTGCAGGCTGCCTTCGATGCGGGGGAGCTGACCGGCGACCTGATCGCGGTGGTGCGTTTCCAGGGTCCGAACGCCAACGGCATGCCCGAGCTGCACCGCCTGACCCCGGTGCTGGGCGCGCTGCAGGACGCCGGCCACAAGGTGGCGCTGGTGACCGACGGGCGCATGTCGGGCGCGTCGGGCAAGGTGCCGGCGGTGATCCACGTCGGCCCCGAGGCGCTGGCCGGCGGCGCGCTGGCGCGCGTGCGCGACGGCGACCGTATCCGTGTCGATGCCGTCGCCGGCACCCTGCAATGGCTGGGCGACGAAGCCGAATTCGCCGCGCGCGAACGGGTCGCCGCGCCCGCCGACGATTTCGCGCAGTTCAGCCTGGGGCGCGGCCTGTTCGGCCTGTTCCGGCGCCATGCGCGCATCGCGGAAGAGGGCGGCAGCGCACTCGACCTGTCCGAGGCGGATGCCGAAGCCGGCGCAGGCGCCTCCGTTCCTGCCGCAGCGGCGCAAACCGTCGCACAATAGCCTCAATCACTTCCGTCATTCCCGCGCTTATCCAAAGGGCGCGTGGGCGGGAATCCAGCGTCTTTCACGTCCCCTTCGGGGAAGAAGTCACCGGGTTCCCGCCCACGTGCCCTTGGGTATGCGCGGGAACGACGTTCAGGACAAGCAAGTACAGACAAGGATGGCGACACCATCCGATACCAAGACCGACGGAGCAGACATGATTTATATCCTGATGGGCGTTTCCGGCAGCGGCAAGACCACGGTTGGCCAGCTGCTGGCGCAGCGCCTGGGCTGCGGCTTCGATGACGCCGATGCCTTCCACAGCGACGCCAACAAGGCCAAGATGCACGCGGGCATCCCGCTGACCGACGAAGACCGCTGGCCCTGGCTGGCCGCCATGCGCGCCGCCATCGACACGGCCCGGGCCGAAGGCCGCACCCATGTGTTCACCTGCTCGGCGCTGCGCCAGGCCTACCGCGACCGCCTGACCCCGCCCGACGGCGGCGTGACCTTTGTCTTTATGAAGGGCGATCCGTCGCTGATCGGCAGGCGCCTGTCCGCGCGCACCGATCACTTCTTCAATGCCGACCTGCTGCAAAGCCAGTTCAATACCCTGGAGGAACCCAGCGATGCGCTGGTGCTCGATATCCAGCAGTCTCCCGAGGCGCTGGTCGGCACCATCCTGCAGGCCACCGCGCCGCAAGGCGCCGGCGCGGCGCGCTGACCCTCTGGCCTGCTGACGCCGCGCACCGTTCGGGGCGGCGCGTTCCCACGCTTCGCACAAACGGCCGCCAGCCTCGCTGGCGGCCGTTTGTGCGTGCCCTGGCAGGCATCTTGCTAGTTCATTTCCCGTACCAGTGCCGGTTAGTTACCTTGCGGCTTTCGCCGGCACGGGTATGCTGAAAGGGCCAGTGACTCGACGGCAACACCGCGGCACCCGCAGGACGGACAGCGCGCGGCGGGCCAGGGCAGGACAGCCAGGGCAAAACCAGGGCAGCCGGCAGCGACCGCGACGTCGCAATGAAGCGGTAGCACCGGAAGTCCGCGACATGGAGGAACGGCCATCATGGCGGGGCGGTATTTCGACGAGATGCTGGACTGGCGCACTGACGGGGCGCCGATGGTTATCCAGGCGGGACAGGCATTGCCTGAAGGGGCGGTTCGCCCGCATTACCGGCATTTCGCAGACTGGCTGGCGCGGCAGTCCGAAAGCACGATGGGCAACAAGCGCGCCGAGGCCGACCTGATCTTCCGGCGCGTGGGCATTACCTTTGCTGTCTACGGCGACAAGGACGAAGCCAACAGCGGCACCGAGCGCACCATTCCGTTCGACGTGATCCCGCGCATCTTCCCGGCCAGCGAATGGGCGCTGCTGGAAAGAGGCCTGCGCCAGCGCGTGGCCGCGCTGAACCGCTTTATCCACGATATCTACCACGGCCAGGACATCATCCGCGCGGGCGTGATCCCGCCCGACCAGATCTACAACAACGCCCAGTACCGCCCCGAGATGCTTGGCGTCAGCGTGCCGCACGACATCTATGCGCACGTGGCCGGCATCGACGTGGTGCGCGCCGGCGAGGGCGAGTTCTACGTGCTGGAAGACAACCTGCGCGTGCCCTCGGGCGTGTCGTACATGCTGGAAAACCGCAAGATGATGATGCGGTTGTTCCCCGACCTGTTCGCGCGCAACCGCGTGGCGCCGGTGGCCCACTATCCCGACCTGTTGCTCGACATGCTGCGCGGCGTGTCGCCGCAGGCGATCGCCGATCCCACGGTGGTGGTGCTGACCCCGGGCATGTACAACTCGGCGTACTTCGAGCATGCGTTCCTGGCGCAGCAGATGGGGGTGGAGCTGGTGGAGGGCAGCGACCTCTTCGTCGAGGACGACCACCTGTTCATGCGCACCACGCAGGGCCCGCAGCGCATCGACGTGATCTACCGCCGCGTCGACGACGACTTCCTCGACCCGCTGGTGTTCCGCCACGATTCGTCGCTGGGCGCGGCGGGGCTGCTGTCGGTCTACCGTGCCGGCAACGTGACCATCTGCAATGCGATCGGCACCGGCGTGGCCGACGACAAGTCGATCTATCCGTATGTGCCGGACATGATCCGCTTCTACCTGGGCGAGGAGGCCATCCTCAGCAACGTGCCGACGTATATGTGCCGGCGCCCGGACGACCTGCATTACGTGCTGGACCACATGGACGAGCTGGTGGTCAAGGAAACCCACGGCGCCGGCGGCTACGGCATGCTGGTCGGGCCGGCCGCGACCCGGGCCGAGATCGATGCGTTCCGCGAGGTGGTCAGGTCCAGGCCGGAGCAGTACATCGCGCAGCCCACGCTGGCGCTGTCGACCTGCCCGACCTATGTGGAGGCGGGCATCGCCCCGCGCCATATCGACCTGCGCCCGTTCGTGCTGTCGGGCAAGGAAGTGCGCATGGTGCCCGGCGGCCTGACCCGGGTGGCGCTGCGTGAAGGTTCGCTGGTGGTGAACTCCTCGCAAGGGGGCGGCACCAAGGACACCTGGGTGCTGGAACGATGAACGCGAACAACGTGATGACCGCCGCAATGACCGCCATGGCGACCGCCGCCACGCCAGGAGAGCCCACATGCTGAGCCGCACCGCCGACCACCTGTTCTGGATGGCCCGCTACACCGAGCGCGCGGAGAACACCGCGCGCATGCTCGACGTCAACTACCAGACCTCGCTCTTGCCGCAATCTGCCGAAGTGGCCGAGCAGGGCTGGTGGGCCATGCTCGATATCTCCGAGCTGACCGATGTCTTCGACCACAAGTACGGCCTGCTGTCGCGCGACGATGTGATCGACTTCATGGTGCGCGACATGACCAATGCCTCGTCCATCATGAGCTGCCTGCGCGCGGCGCGCGAGAACGCGCGCGCGGTGCGCGGCTCGCTGACCACCGAAGTCTGGGAGACCGTCAACACCACCTGGCTGGAGGTGCAGCGCCTGATCGCCGACGGCGTGCTGAAGGAAGACCCGGCGCGCTTCTTTGAATGGGTGAAGTTCCGCTCGCACCTGGCGCGCGGGGTGCAGTTCGGCACCATGCTCAAGGACGATGCCTTTCATTTCATGCGGCTGGGCACCTTCCTGGAGCGCGCCGACAATACCGCGCGGATCCTGGACGTCAAGTTCCAGGCGTCGGGCAGCGACGAGAGCAATGCCAATCGCGACCAGAACGACTTCTACCACTGGGCCGCGGTGCTGCGCTCGGTCTCGGGTTTCGAGGTCTACCGCAAGGTCTATCGCGCCGTCATCACGCCGCAGCGCGTGGCCGAGCTGCTGATCCTGCGTCCGGACATGCCGCGTTCGCTGGTGTCGAGCATGGACGAGGTGGTGGCCATCCTCCACACGGTGCGCAACCAGCAATCGGCGGAAACCGAACGGCAGGCTGGTAAACTCCACGCCGACCTGAAGTACGCGCGCATCGACGATATTTTCGCCGTCGGCCTGCATGCGTACCTGACCAGCTTCCTGGAGCGCATCGGCGACCTCGGCAATGGCATCAGCCGGGACTTCCTCGTGCCGCTGCTGGCTGCCTGAGATGGGCCGCCGCCGCGCCCTGATACCGTGAAATACAAGATCCATCACCATACTGTCTACCGCTACGCCGAACCGGTGCGGCGCAGCGTGCACGAAGTGCGGCTCGAGCCGCGCTCGGGCCCGCTGCAGTCCGTGCACAGGTGGCAACTGGTGACGCCCGGCAATCCGTCGGCGGCGCGCGACGGCTTCGGCAATATCGTGCACAACTTCACGGTGGCAGGGCCGACCAGCACACTCTCCATCGAAGCCACGGGCGAGGTGGAAGTGCTGCCGCCGCATGGCGATCTCGACCGCGACGGCCACCATGCGTTCTGCGATGCGCCGCCGCCCGGCGAGTCGCGGGTGTCGCCGCTGTACTTCCTTGGCAGCACGCCACTGACCACGGCGCCGCCTGAGATGCAGGCGTTTGCCGCGCCGTTCCTGGCCGCGGGCCATGACATTCCGGCGCTGCTGGCGCTGGCGCAAGGCATCGGTGAGCGGGTGCGCTACAAGCCGAATACGACTGATGTCGGCACCTCGGCGGCCGATGCCTTCGCGCTGGGAAGCGGGGTGTGCCAGGACCAGGCGCAGGTGATGGTGGCGGCGTGCCGGGCGCTGGGCATCCCGGCGCGCTATGTGAGCGGATACTTCTATGATCCGGCCGCCTCCGATCTGGCCAGCCATGCCTGGGCCGATATATGCCTGGACCCGGTGCGCGAGATCTGGTGCAGCGTCGACATCACGCACGGCTGCCTGACCGACGAGCGCCACATACGGCTGGCAGTGGGGCGCGATTACGCGTCGGCGGCACCAGTCCGGGGCATCCTGGAAGGGGGGTCCGGCGAGACCTTGGAAGTCGAGGTAACCATAACGCCACTTTCTACCTGATTAGGTGCCTGATTCCAGACGAGGCGCGGTGCCGGTGCACCAGCGCTAGAATCCGGAGTGATGCAGGCCACGGGCGGCCACTTCCGGCTGGCCCTGAGAATACCAAGACAAGCCATGACGTACTGTGTAGCCATGCGGCTGGATACCGGCCTGGTACTCCTGTCCGATTCCCGCACCAATGCCGGGGTGGACGCCATCTCCACGTCGCGCAAGATGACGGTGTTCGAAGAGCCCGGCGACCGCGTGATGGTGCTGATGACCGCCGGCAACCTGGCGATCAGCCAGTCGGTGCGCCAGATCCTGGCCGAAAGCCATGACGAAAAGCGCTCGCTGTGGACCGCGCGCGACATGTTCGAGGCCGCCTCCATCGTCGGCGAAGCGGTGCGCCAGGTGCACAAGCGCGACGCGCACGCGCTGCGCGATGCCGGCATCGAATTCAATGTCAGCCTGATCTTCGGCGGCCAGGTGCGCGGCGAACGCGTGCGGCTGTTCAATATCTACGCGGCCGGCAATTTCGTCGAGGCCACGCCCGAGAACTGCTACTTCCAGATCGGCGAGGCCAAGTACGGCAAGCCCATCATCGACCGCGTGGTGCACCCGTCGCTGCCGCTGGACGAGGGCGCCAAGTGCGCGCTGATTTCGATGGACTCGACGCTCAAGTCCAATATTTCAGTGGGGTTGCCGCTGGACCTGCTGGTCTATGAGGCCGATTCGCTATGCGTGTCGCGCTTCGTCAATATCGACGAGCGCAACGCCTATTTCCGCATGATCCGCGACACCTGGGGTCAGCGCCTGCGGCAGGTGTTCGGCGAAATCCACAATCCGGACTGGGCGGCCGGCGCGACGGCGGAATTTCCGCTGACGCGTACCGGCGAAACCGACTGCTGGGGCCAGCCGGTGCGCGCCCGGCGCAACCCTCCGCGCACGCAGGAGTGAGAGCGGCAATGCGCGAGATCATCCATTTTTCCCATGCCAACGGCTTTCCGGTCACGACCTACCGCAAGCTGTTTGGCGAACTGGACGGCGACTTCGAATTCCGCGCCGTCGACCGCTACGGGCACAAGCCCGAATTCCCGGTGACGCGCGGCTGGCCGCACCTGGTGGAGGAACTGCTGGGCGAGATCGACCGCCAGTACCGCGAGCCGGTGTGGCTGGTGGGCCATTCGCTGGGCGGCTTCCTGTCGCTGATGGCAGCGCTGCGCCGCCCGGAGCGGGTGCGCGGCGTGGTCATGCTGGATTCGCCGATCATCGCCGGCTGGCGCGCGTCGCTGCTGAAGACCGCCCAGATGCTGGGCATGGATGAAAAGCCGGGCCCGGCGGCGGTGACCAAAAACCGGCGCACCCACTGGCCGGATGCCGAGGCGGTGTGGGAACACTTCCGCTCCAAGCCCAACTTTGCCGTGTGGGACCAGGAGGTGTTGCGCGACTACGCCATCCACGGCACCGAGCCGACCGGCAAGGACGACGAGCGCCGGCTGCGCTTTGACCGCGAGGTCGAATACTGGATCTACCGCACGCTGCCGACCAGCCTCGGGCGCAAGGTGGCCGGCGGCGCCCCGGTGCCGGTCGGCTTTGTCGCCGGCACGCGCTCGCGCGAGGTGCGGCAGTGCGGCCTGGGAGCGACCCGCAAGCTGGTGGGGCCGAACTTGCGCTTTATCGAAGGCGGCCATCTGTACCCCATGGAACGGCCGCAGGAGACGGCGCAACTGGTGCGCGACCTGATCGGCGCGATGCGCCGCGAGGGGTGCTGAGGCTGGCGTGCGGCGCATGCGCCGCAACGCACCGGGAAAGCCTGTTGCAGCCCCGCCGAGGAGGGGTGCTGTCACAATTTCCGGGTCGGCGGGAAACGGGCTCTCATGTATAATCCCGATTTCCCCGGCAAGCTCGGTTTATGACCAAATTCGTCTTCGTCACCGGTGGCGTCGTCTCTTCTCTCGGCAAGGGCATCGCTGCTGCCTCGCTCGCGGCCATTCTTGAGTCGCGCGGCCTCAAAGTCACCCTCCTCAAGCTCGATCCCTACATCAATGTCGATCCCGGCACGATGAGCCCTTTCCAGCATGGCGAGGTGTTTGTCACGGAAGACGGTGCGGAAACCGACCTGGATCTCGGCCACTACGAGCGTTTCGTCTCGGCCAAGATGCGCAAGTCGAACAACTTCACCACCGGCCAGATCTACGAATCGGTGATCCGCAAGGAGCGCCGCGGCGAATACCTGGGCAAGACCGTGCAGGTGATCCCGCATATCACCAACGAGATCCAGGCGTTTGTCGAAAAGGGCGCCGCCGCTTCGCACGACGGCAAGGCCGACGTGGCGCTGGTGGAAATCGGCGGCACCGTCGGTGACATCGAATCGCTGCCGTTCCTGGAAGCCGCGCGCCAGATGAGCCTGCGCATGGGCCGCAACCACTGCGCCTTCGTGCACCTGACCCTGGTGCCGTTCATTGCCAGCGCCGGCGAGCTCAAGACCAAGCCGACCCAGCACTCGGTGCAGAAGCTGCGTGAAATCGGCATTTCCCCGACAGCGCTGCTGTGCCGCGCCGACCGCCCGATCCCGGACGACGAGCGCGCCAAGATTTCGCTGTTCGCCAATATCCCGCAGGACGCCGTGATTTCGGTGTGGGATGCTGACAGCATCTACAAGATCCCGCAGATGCTCAACGAGCAGGGCCTGGACCGCCTGATCTGCGAAGAGCTGCGCCTGGATCCCAGGCCGGCGGACCTGTCGATGTGGCAGAAGCTGGTCAACGCCCAGGAAAACCCCGAGCATGAGATCACCATCGGCATGGTCGGCAAGTATGTCGACCTGACCGAGTCGTACAAGTCGCTGATCGAGGCGCTGCGCCACGCCGGCATGCACACCGCCACGCGCGTCAACATCGAGTACATCGATTCCGAGGAGCTGGAATCGGGCCACCTCGAGGTGCTGGCCCCGCTGGACGCCATCCTGGTGCCGGGCGGCTTCGGCAAGCGCGGCACGGAAGGCAAGATCCGCGCGATCCAGTACGCCCGCGAGAACAAGATCCCCTACCTGGGCATCTGCCTGGGCATGCAGCTGGCCGTGATCGAGTTTGCCCGCCACCTGGCCGGCATGACCGATGCCAACTCGACCGAATTCAACCTGGAAACCGAACACCCGGTGGTCGCGCTGATCACCGAGTGGATGGACCGCGAAGGCAAGGTCGAGCAGCGCTCGGCCGATTCCGACCTGGGCGGCACCATGCGCCTGGGCGCCCAGCGCGTGCCGGTCAGGGAAGGCACCAAGGCCGCTGCGATCTACGGCGCTGAGGTCAACGAACGCCACCGTCACCGCTACGAGGTCAACAACCACTACGTGCCGACCCTGGAAAAGGCCGGCATGGTGATCTCGGCGCGCACCCCGACGGAAAACCTGCCGGAAATGATGGAACTGCCGGAGTCGATGCACCCCTGGTTCGTCGGCGTGCAGTTCCACCCGGAATTCACCTCGACGCCGCGCGACGGCCATCCGCTGTTCAAGGCCTACGTCGAAGCCGCGCTGGCCAGCCAGCAGCGCAAGGGCGCCTGACCCCCGGGCGGCACGAGAGGAGATTGTCATGAAACTCTGCGGATTCGAGGCCGGCCTCGACAAGCCGTTTTTCCTGATCGCGGGTCCGTGCGTGATCGAGTCCGAGCAGATGGCGCTGGATACCGCCGGCGAGCTCAAGGCGATCACCACGGCGCTGGGCATCCCGTTCATCTACAAGTCGTCGTTCGACAAGGCCAACCGTTCTTCGGGCAAGTCGTTCCGCGGGCTGGGGATGGAAAAGGGCCTGGAAATCCTGGCGACGGTCAAGCGCGAGATCGGCGTGCCGGTGCTGACCGACATTCACGAGATCGACGAGATCAAGCCCGTCGCCGCCGTGGTCGACGTGCTGCAGACGCCGGCCTTCCTGTGCCGCCAGACGGATTTCATCCGTGCCTGCGCCCAGAGCGGCAAGCCGGTGAACATCAAGAAGGGCCAGTTCCTGGCGCCGCACGACATGAAGAACGTGATCGACAAGGCGCGCGATGCCGCGCGCGAAGCCGGTCTGCCCGACGATGTCTTCATGGCCTGCGAGCGCGGTGTCTCGTTCGGCTACAACAACCTGGTGTCCGACATGCGCTCGCTGGCGATCATGCGCGAGACCGGTGCCCCGGTGGTGTTCGACGCCACCCACTCGGTGCAGCTGCCGGGCGGCCAGGGCACCAGCTCGGGCGGCCAGCGCGAATTCGTGCCGGTGCTGTCGCGCGCCGCCGTCGCCACCGGCGTGGCGGGCCTGTTCATGGAAACGCACCCGGACCCGAGCAAGGCCCTGTCCGATGGCCCCAACGCGGTGCCGCTGTCGCGCATGAAGGAACTGCTGGCCGTGCTCAAGGACCTGGACACGCTGGTCAAGCGCGCCGGGTTCCTGGAAGACAACTTCGGCTGGCCGGCCTGCGCCTGAGCGGGCCGGGTTTGCCGCCGCCGCGCCGTTCCCTGGCGCCGGCGGTGACAAACCATATCGAAAGACCATACAAAAAATCGGGAGATACTCCATGGCCGCGGGCTTTATCATCGCCTACGTCGACGTGACCGACCCCCAGCAGTACGAGGAATACAAGGTGCTTTCGAGCAAGGCCATGCAGATCCATGGCGCCGAAGTGCTGGTGCGTGGCGGCAAGACCGAGCCGCTCGAAGGGGAGTGGGCGCCGACGCGCGTCGTGGTGCTGAAATTCCCCAGCTATGAAGCCGCCAAGGCCTTCCACGACGGCGAGGCCTACCGCGCCGCGCGCAAGGCGCGCGAGCATGCGGCGAAGATGAACATGATCGTGGTCGAGGGCGCCGCCTGACCGGCTGGTGCCTGGCGGCAGCCATGCGCGCACGGGATGCGCGCATGACATGCGCCTGACACGCGCACAGGTTGAAGTAATCAGCAGCAGCAAGAATCAACAGTCAGAGAGGAATTCATGAGTGCAATCGTAGATATCATCGGTCGCGAGGTTCTCGACTCGCGCGGCAATCCCACCGTCGAATGCGACGTGCTGCTGGAATCCGGCGTGATGGGCCGTGCGGCCGTGCCGTCGGGCGCCTCCACCGGTTCGCGCGAAGCCATCGAACTACGTGACGGCGACAAGAGCCGCTACCTGGGCAAGGGCGTGCTGAAGGCCGTCGAGCACATCAACACCGAAATCTCCGAAGCCATCATGGGCCTGGACGCCTCCGAGCAGGCCTTCCTGGACCGCACCCTGATCGACCTCGACGGCACCGAGAACAAGGGCCGCCTGGGCGCCAACGCCATGCTGGCGGTGTCGATGGCTGTCGCCAAGGCCGCCGCTGAAGAAGCCGGCCTGCCGCTGTACCGCTACTTCGGCGGTTCGGGCGCGATGCAACTGCCGGTGCCGATGATGAACATCGTCAACGGCGGCGCGCACGCCAACAACAGCCTGGACATCCAGGAATTCATGATCATGCCGGTGTCGCAGACCAGCTTCCGCGAAGCCCTGCGCTGCGGCGCCGAGATCTTCCACGCGCTGAAGAAGATCCTGGCCGACAAGGGCATGTCCACCGCGGTGGGCGACGAAGGCGGCTTCGCCCCGAACTTCTCGTCCAACGAGGAATGCCTGAACACCGTGGTGCAGGCCATCGAGAAGGCCGGCTACCGCGCCGGTGAAGACGTGCTGCTGGCGCTGGACTGCGCCGCCAGCGAGTTCTACCACGAGGGTGAAGGCGTGTACCAGCTGGAAGGCGAAGGCCTGAAGCTGACCTCGACGCAGTTCGCCGACTACCTGGCCAACCTGTGCGACAAGTTCCCGATCGTGTCGATCGAGGACGGCATGGCCGAAGGCGACTGGGACGGCTGGAAGACGCTGACCGAGAAGCTGGGCAGCCGCGTGCAGCTGGTGGGCGACGACCTGTTCGTCACCAACACCAAGATCCTGAAGGAAGGCATCGAGAAGGGCATCGGCAACTCGATCCTGATCAAGATCAACCAGATCGGCACCCTGACCGAAACGTTTGCCGCCATCGAAATGGCCAAGCGCGCCGGCTACACCGCCGTGATCTCGCACCGCTCGGGCGAAACCGAAGACAGCACCATCGCCGACATCGCGGTGGGCACCAACGCCGGCCAGATCAAGACCGGCTCGCTGTCGCGCTCGGACCGCATGGCCAAGTACAACCAGCTGCTGCGCATCGAGGAAGACCTGGGCGATATCGCCAGCTACCCGGGCAAGGGCGCGTTCTACAACCTGCGCTGACACCTTGCCCGGCTGTTCCCGCTGGCGCGGGAATAGCGGCAAGCGGATGGAATGGCGGCGGCCGGCATTGCCCGGCCGCCGCCGTTTTTGTATCGAAATCTGCCTGGCAATTGCCTTCCAGGCCAAGTTCGCAGATCATTGTGCGGAAATTCCTGTCCGCAACTTTTTCATGCGCCTGATCTCGCTGCTGTTGTTCGTGCTGCTGCTTGCCATCCAGTATCCGCTCTGGCTGGGCAAGGGCGGGTGGCTGCGCGTGTGGGACCTGAACCGGCAACTGACCGAGCAGGGCACCCGCACCCAGACGCTCAAGCTGCGCAACGCCAAGCTGGAAGGGGAAGTCGCCGACCTGCAGGACGGCACCGGCGCAATCGAGGAACGTGCCCGCTATGAGCTGGGCATGGTGCGGGAAGGCGAGGTTTTCGTGCAGTTTGTCGCGCCGGCGCCCAAGGTCAGCGCCACGCCGCCGTTGCCGCCGCCGCCGAATTCGGTGGCCGGCAGAGGCGGCCACTAAGAGGCGTCTTGTCTCTCACTGTCGGTGGGCTTGGATCCAGCCCCCCGGCTGCCCGTCACCACCAGCCGTACGGATAGCCGCCCCAGCCCCAGCCGGGCATGCCGACGCCGACGCCGTCACCCCAGTGGCCGCCACCCCATCCTCCGTAATACAGGTTCCAGCTGGTATTCGGATAGCCATAGGCCGCGCGTGCGGCTGCCGCCTGCTGGTCGAACGCGATGGCGGCCGCCTGGTCGCGCAGGACTTGCTGGTTCAGCGCGCTCAGCTTCTGCTTGTCCTCCGCCGTCAGCGGTGCCGGCGGGATGGCGTTGGGCGCCAGCCGGGCGGTGGGCGGCCAGCCGTTGGCGTCGCGCGGGATTTCCGCGCAGCCGGCGGCCAGCAGCAGCGCGCCGAGCGCAGCGCCGGCAGCAGCGCTGCGCAGCACGCGCGGTGTCATGGCAGGGGATTCAGGCAGGGGAGAGGTAGCTCGGGCGGACATGGTTGTTCTCAGGCTCGCTGGTCGGCAACTGGATGCTGCCATCGTACAGCCGTTGGACCGGACGGCAAGGCGGATGTTTCCGCCGTGCCGCCCCGAGCCTGCCCGGGCCGTGCCGCCGCGGCGGCTCAGTGGTGCTGCTGCGCGCCGGCACCGGCGCCGGTGGCGATATGGGTCGCGGAGAACAGCTGGGCGCAGTCGACCGGGTCGAACTCATAGCGCTGGCCGCAGAAGTCGCAGTGGATCTCGACATGGCCGCGCTCGGCGATGATGCCTTCGATCTCATCCTGGCCCAGCGACTGCAGCATGCCCGCCACCTTGGGGCGCGAGCACGAGCAGTGGAAATGCGGTGTCAGCGGCTCAAACACGCGCAGGCCGGCGTCCTGCAGGTCTTCCCAGAACAGGCGGCGCAGCAGGGTGTCGGGCGTTTCGGCCAGCAGTTCGTCGGCCTTGAGCGTGGTGCCCAGCTGCACGGCGCGGTCCCAGGTGTCCAGGTCCTGCGCCTTGGCATGGCTGGCCAGCGGCGCGCCGGTCTCGCCGACTTCCGCGGTGCCGCCGTAGGCCGGCAGCTTCTGCAGCAGCATGCCGGCGGCGACGTGGTCGTCCGCGGCCAGCCACAGGCGCGTGTCGAGCTGCTCGGACGCCTGCATGTAGTGCTCCAGCACGGCGCTGATCGAGGCCAGCGGGCCGTGCGCATCGGACAGCGGCACGATGCCCTGGTATGGCTGCTGGCCCGGCAGCTTGTCCTTGGGATCCAGCGTGATCGCAAAGCGGCCATGGCCGTGGGCGTTGACCATCTGCGCCAGCGTGGCGTCGTCGGCGATCTGCGCGCCCTCGGCCAGCTTGGCGGTGGCGCGCATCGACAGGTCGGACAGGCATTCCACCACCAGCATGCGCACCGGGCCGTCGCCGTGCAGCTGCATCACCAGCGCCCCGTTGAACTTCAGGTTGGCCGACAGCAGCGCCGCGGCGGCCATCATCTCGCCCAGCAGCCGGCGCACCGGTGCGGGGTAGCTGTGGCGGCCCAGCACTTCTTGCCAGGTGGCTTCCATGCGCACCAGCTCGCCGCGCACGGGGGCCGCGTCGAACAGGAATTTCTGCAGGGTGTCGGGGGTGGTGGTATCGGTCACAATAATCTGTCGATGATTCGGTAAGTTGCCGCGGCGGTCGTCAGCCGATCCGCTTGAGCTGTTGTTTGTACAGGGCCTGGCGCGTGGCGTAGGTCTCGGCGTTGCGGTACAGGTTGGCGACGTCGGCATCGGTGAGCTCGCGCACCACCTTGGCCGGCGCGCCCAGGATCAGCGAGCGGTCCGGGAAGACCTTGCCCTCGGTCACCACGGCACCGGCGCCGACCAGGCATTCCTTGCCGATCACGGCGCGGTTCAGCACCACGGCCTGGATGCCGATCAGCGTGCCTTCGCCCACGGTGCAGCCATGCAGCATGGCCTGGTGGCCGATCGAGACCTTGTCGCCCAGGGTCAGCGGGCAGCCCGGGTCGGTATGCAGCACCGAGCCCTCCTGGATATTGGTGTCCTCGCCCACCACGATCGGCTCGTTGTCGCCCCGGATCACGACACCGGGCCAGGCGCTGGCGCGGGACTTGAGGGTCACGTTGCCGATGATGGTGGCTTCGGGGGCCACGTAGGCATCGCTGTCGATATTGGGCTTGACGTCGCCGAGCTGGTAAAGCGCCATGAGGTCTCCTGCACGAAAGTCTTTTGTTGAAGTGGGGGTTGCCGCCGGACTTTAAAGGGCCGGGGTGGAGCGTGGGCGCATGGCGCCCCGGGGACTGCGCGGCAGTCGGGTACCGGCCAGACCCTACAATGGCGGCAGTCCCGAATTTTACGCCCATGCCAGAAAAAACACCCGCCGCCGCTTCGCCTGATCCGTCACTTTCGCCGCGCCATCATGCGCTGGCGGTGCTGTGCATGACGGATCCGCGGCAGAAGTCCGTGGCGGCGCGGGCACTTTACCGCCATGCGATGACGTTGCCGGACGAAGCGCTCGCCGCCGGCGAGGTGATCCAGGCCGATGCCGTCCTTGCCATCCCGGGACGCCCCGAGCGGCCGCCGCTGGTAGCGCCGCAGGGCGTCGAGCGGCGCCGCTCGCTGCATACCCCGGCCGGGCGCGCGGCGATGATCCATGCGCTGTGCCATATCGAGTTCAACGCCATCAACCTCGCGCTGGACGCGGCCTGGCGCTTCCCCGGCATGCCGCCCGGCTACTACCGCGACTGGCTGCGCGTGGCCGATGAAGAGGCCTGCCACTTCACGCTGCTGGCCGACCACCTCGGCACGCTCGGTGCGGCTTATGGCGACTTCCCTGCGCACAACAGCCTGTGGGAGATGACCGACAAGACCGCCGGCGACGTGCTGGCGCGCATGGCGCTGGTGCCGCGCACGCTGGAGGCACGCGGGCTCGACGCCTCGCCGCCGGTGCGCGCCAGGCTGGCCGGCGCCGGCGACCATGCCGCCGCGGCCATCATCGACATCATCCTGCGCGACGAGGTCGGCCACGTCGCCATCGGCAACCACTGGTACCGCTGGCTGTGCGCCCAGCGCGGCCTCGATCCCGTTGCCACCTATGCGCAGCTGGCTGAACAATACCGCGCGCCAAAGCTGCGCGGGCCGTTCAACCTGGATGCGCGGCGCGCCGCCGGCTTCGACGAGGATGAGCTGGCATGGCTGGAGGCATCGGCGGGTTAGGCCGACTGGCGGCCTTCCCTTGCGCGTTCCTCCTCGAGCAGCCGCAACACCCGCCGCTGGATCTTGCCGGTCGTCGTCATCGGCAACTGGTCGATAAACTCGATCGCCTTCGGGTACTCGTACGGCGCCAGCTGCCCACGCACATGGGCCTGCAATTCCGCGACCAGTGCCGCGTCGCCGTCGAACGAGCGCGCCACCGACGGCGTCAGCACCACGAAGGCCTTGACCACGGCACCGCGCTCGGGATCGGGCGAGGGCACCACGGCGCAGTTTGACACCGCCGGATGCTTGAGCAGGCAGTTCTCGATCTCGCTGGGCCCGATGCGGTAGCCCGAGGACTTGAAGACGTCGTCGGCACGTCCCTGGTACCACAGGTAGCCGTCGGCATCGACACGCGCCAGGTCGCCGGTGCGGCACCAGCGCAGGCCGTCGCGTTCGACATACTTGCCCGCGGTGGCGGCCTCGTTCTTCCAGTAGCCGAGGAAGAACACCGGGTCCGGATGACCGGCGCTGTCGGTCGCGCACACCGCGACCTCGCCGTCCTCGCCGGGCGGGCATGGGCGGCCTTCATCGTCGATCACCTGCACGCGGTGGCCGGGGTAGGGGCGTCCCATCGAACCCGGCCGCGCCGGCCAGCCCAGGCGCTCGCCGTCGTTCTGCGCGGTGCAGTTGCCGACGATGTAGTTGATCTCGGTCTGGCCGAACATCTCGTTGACGATCAGACCCAGCGCATCGCGGCACCAGCCGAACACGGTCTCGCCCACGGCCTCGCCGGCGCTCATCAGCGCACGCAGCCTGATGTCGTAGCGCTGCCGCGGCTCCGGGCAGGCCTTCATCATCTGCTTGAGCGCGGTCGGGAACAGGAAGGTGTTGGTGACGGCGTAGCGCTCCAGCAACTCGAAGGCGCGCTCGGCGGAGAAGCGTCCCTGGTAGCCGACGATGGGCTTGCCGAAATACAGTGCCGGCATCAGCGCGTCCCACAGGCCGCCGGTCCAGGCCCAGTCGGCCGGGCTCCAGAACACGTCGTCGTCCTGCGGGTACCAGTTCTGCGAGCAGACAAAGCCGGTCAGGTTGCCGATCAGCGCGCGGTGCGGGATCAGCGCGCCCTTGGGCGGGCCGGTGGTGCCGCTGGTGTAGATCAGCACCGCGGCCTCGTCGGCCTTGGTCTGCTCGGCGACAAAGCCCGGCAGCTGCGCCGCCAGCAGCACGTCCCAGTCGTGGTCGCCGCGGCCGTGCGCGCGGCTATTCGCGTCTCCGGCGGCGATTACCGTCGCCAGCGCCGGGCATTCCGGGCGCGCGGCCAGCACGTTGTCGATCGAGGTCTCGTCGGCGATCGCCACGCTGGCCTCGCTGTGCGCGATGCGGTAGGCCAGCGCCTCGGGGCCGAACAGCATCGACAGCGGCATGGCGATGGCGCCGAGCTGGTAGATCGCCATATGCGCGATCACGGTCTCGATCCGCTGCGGCATCACGATCGCCACGCGGTCGCCGCGCGCCACGCCCAGCGCGCGCAGCGCCGCCGACAGGCGGTTGGCCTCGGCCTGGATATGGGCAAAGGTATGCGCGTTGCGGCGGCCGTCCTCGTGCTCGGTATAGACCGCGATGCGGTCCATCGCGGCCGGGTCGCGGGCCCAGCGGCCGCAGCAGGCTTCGGCGATATTGAAATGCGGCGGGATTTCCCAGCGGAAAGATTCGTACAGGGCGCGGTAGTCGTCGCGCCGGCTTGCCGGCAAGGCAGCTGCGGCCATCCAGGGTCTCCTGAAGGTCCGCCTGGCACGGCACGCTGCAAGCGGCGCTGGCCGCTATAATGCCCGCAAGCGAACGATCGTTCTATTTTGTTGTGGCTTCCCGCGCCAGCCCCCGCGGCGGGAAGACCGCGACGCAAGGGTGGAGACAATGACAATCAAGGAAACCTCGCGGTCCGAATTTATCACGTTGCGCGGGCTGCGCTACCACGTGCGCCACTGGGGCACGCCCGGCGCGCGCAAGCTGTTCATGCTGCACGGCTGGATGGACGTGGCCGCGTCGTTCCAGTTCCTGGTCGACCACCTGCGCGGCGACTGGCACGTGATCGCGCCCGACTGGCGCGGCTTTGGCGAGACCGACTGGCCCACGCGCTACCCCGGCACGCAGTCGTACTGGTTCGCCGACTACATTGCCGACCTGGAGGCCTTGCTCGACCACTACGCGCCGGACGGCCAGGCCGACCTGGTCGGCCACAGCATGGGCGCCAACGTGATCTGCCTGTATGCCGGCCTGCGCCCGCAGCGCGTGCGCCGCGTGGTCGATCTGGAGGGCTTTGGCATGACGGCGGCGCGGCCGGAGCATGCGCCAAAGCGCTATGCGCGCTGGCTCGACGAACTGCGTGCCGGCTCGGAACTGAAGACCTATGACAGCGTGGACGGCGTCGCCGCCCGGCTGCAGAAGACCAACCCGCGCCTGCCTGACGACCGTGCCGCCTTCCTGGCCGCGCACTGGTCGCGCCGCAACGCGGACGGCCGCTGGGAGATCCTGGGCGACCCCGCGCACAAGCTGGTCAACCCGATGCTGTACCGGGTCGATGAAGTGATGGCGATCTGGGAGCAGGTCAGCGCGCCGGTGCTGCACGTGGAAGCGCGCGATTCGGACACGCTGCGCCATATCGCCCACAGGCAGACCATCGACGAATTCAAGGAGCGCTTCCGCGCCTTCCGTGACTTCCGCGAGGCGGTGGTGGAAGATGCCGGCCACATGCTGCATCACGACCAGCCCGCCGTGGTGGCGGCGCTGGTTGAGTCGTTCTGCGGCCCGGTGTGAGCGTGGCGCGCCGCCGCTCAGGCGTGCGTGAGCTTTTCCTTGAGCGCGGCGTTGTTGCTGGTGTGCACGTGCACGAGGGCCTTTTCCGGGAAGGCATAGTGGTAGGCTTTTCGCAGCGCCAGCGCGGCCTCGTGGAAGCCTGACAGGATCAGCTTCTGCTTGTTGGGGTAGAACGCGATGTCGCCCGCAGCAAAGATGCCGCGGCGCGAGCTTTCGTAGGTGGTGGTGTCGACCAGGATGCGGCCGGCGCGCAAGTCCATGTCCCATTGCGCGATCGGGCCCGGCTCGGATACCAGTCCATACAACGCCACCAGTTCATCGGCGGGCAGCACCGTGCTGCCGTCGCGGGTGCGCACCCCGACCTCGGTCAGCGCGCCATCCTGGCCATCGGTGCGCAAGGCGCCCAGCATGCCGACCACGAAGTCCATCTCACCCGCGGCCACGGCCTCGCGCATTTCCGCGACGGTGCCGTCGGCTGCGCGGAAGCCCTCACGCCGGTGCAGCAGCGTCACGCGCGCGGCCACCTTGCGCAGCGCCAGCGCCCAGTCCAGCGCCGAGTCGCCGCCGCCGGCCACCACCACGCGCTTGCCGGCAAAACGCGACACGTCGCGCACGGCGTAGTGCACGTGGCGGCCTTCCAGCGCCGGCGCCTCGGGCAGCGCCACGCGCTGGGGCGCGAAGGCGCCCGCGCCGGCACAGATCAGCACCGCGGCAACGTCGAAGCGTTTGCCGCCGTCGGTGGTCACCAGCAGGCGCTCATGGGCGGCATGGCCGTCCGCTGCCGGCGGTGCCGCGGTTTCGGACACGCTTTCGGCGCGCTGGCCGAAGTGCATCGGGAAGGCGAACGGCGCGCATTGCTCCAGCAGCCGGTCGACGAGGTCCTGCGCCAGGCAGCCCGGCACGGCGGGGATGTCGTAGATCGGCTTTTCCGGATAAAGCTCGGTGCACTGGCCGCCGGCTCGGTCGAGCACATCGATCAGTTCACATTTGAGGCCGAGCACGCCGGCCTGGAACGCGGCGAACAGGCCGACCGGGCCGGCGCCCACGATCAGGACATCGGTGGTGGTGACGGGTGCGGCGGCAGCAGGGGTAGCGGTGGGCATTGGGCGTGGCGGGCACGCCAGGTGCCCGCAAATAGACGGTGCAAAGCCCGACTATACCCCGCGGCACCCCGGTTTCCGCCGACGCCAGCGTTGCCGGCATGGCTTTGGCGCGGCCCGCCAGGGTGCGCCGGCGTCACGCATGAAGGGGGCGACGGGAGTAGAATGACACCATGCAAAACGCCCACGCCATCAATGCCGACCTGCATTGCCATTCCACCGTTTCCGACGGCACGCTCGCGCCACGCGCTGTGGCGGCAATCGCCCGTGACGCAGGGGTCGCGTACTGGGCGCTGACCGACCACGACGAACTGGGCGGGCAGGCCGAGGCACGCGCCGCGGCCGAGGAATTCGGCATGCGCTACGTGCCGGGCGTGGAGATTTCGGTGACCTGGGCCGGGCAGACCGTGCATGTCGTCGGCCTGCAGATCGACCCGCACTGCCCGGAACTGATCGACGGCCTGACCGATACCCGCTCGGGCCGCGCGCGCCGCGCGCGCGATATCGCGGAAGCGCTCGCCAGGGTCGGCATCCCCGGCGCCTATGAAGGGGCGCTGCGCTATGTGGGCAACCCGGACCTGATCTCGCGCACGCACTTTGCGCGCTGGCTGGTCGACCAGGGCCGTTGCGCCACCATTGGCGACGTGTTCAGCGAGTACCTGTCGGAAGGCCGTCCCGGCTATGTCGGCCACCGCTGGGCCAGCCTGGCCGAAGCGGTCAGCTGGATCCGCACGGCCGGCGGCATCGCCGTGATGGCGCACCCCGGCCGCTATCACTACACCGATACCCAGCACGATGCGCTGTTCGATGAATTCACCTCGCTGGGCGGCGGCGCGGTCGAGGTGGTGACCGGCAGCCATACGCCCGACCAGTACCGCCGCTACGCGGAGGTGGCCCGCCATTACGGGCTGCTGGCCTCGCGCGGCTCGGACTTCCACGGCCCCGGCGAAGGGCGCGTGGGGCTGGGCACGCTGCCGCCGCTGCCGGCCTCGGTCACGCCCGTCTGGCACAACTGGTAAGCGCGCGCCCGGCCTGGCCGGGGTATCCCCCAGATTCCGCTCCGCTCCGTCCGAATCCGCCATCCTGGCCCATGTCACAGTACTTCGAGATCCATCCGCTCAATCCGCAGTCGCGCCTGATCAAGCAGGCCGCCCAGATCCTGCAGAAGGGCGGGCTGATCGCGCTGCCGACCGACTCCAGCTATGCACTGGCCTGCCGGCTCGACGACAAGGCCGCGGTCGAGCGCTTGCGCCGGCTGCGCGGCATCGACGACCGCCACCACCTGACGCTGATGTGCAGCGACCTGTCCGAGCTGGGCAACTTTGCCCGCGTCGACAACCGGCAATACCGCTGGCTCAAGGGCGCCACGCCGGGTCCTTATGTATTCATCCTGGAAGCGACCAAGGAAGTGCCGCGGCGGCTGTCCCATCCGGCGCGCAAGACCATCGGCGTGCGCGTGCCTGAACACGCGATCCCGTTGGCGCTGCTGGGCGAGACCGGCGAGCCGCTGATCTCGGCCACGCTGCAGCTGCCCGGCGACGAGGAACCGCTCAACGACCCGGCGGAAATCCGCGCGCGGCTGGAAAAGCAGCTCGACCTGGTGGTGTGCGGCGGCCCGGCGCCGGCGCAGCCGACCACGGTGATCGACCTGACCAGCGGCGAACCCGAGCTGATCCGCGCGGGCCGCGGCGACGTCGGGCGCTTCGGGCTCTGAGTTCCTCCGGCACCGCCACCTTCCCGGACGGGTGCACCCGCGTGCGCCCGGGCGCCGCCGGGCCGTTACAATAAGGACCATGGATTCCTCCCTTATCCAGACCTTCGCGGTCTATGCCCTGCCAGTGCTGTTCGCCATCACGCTGCACGAAGCCGCGCACGGCTACGTGGCCAAGGTGTTCGGCGACAACACGGCCTATGCGCTCGGGCGCGTCAGCCTGAACCCGATCCGCCATATCGACCCGATCGGCACCATCGCGGTGCCGCTGCTGCTCTACATCATGACCAGCGGCCAGTTCGTGTTCGGCTATGCCAAGCCGGTGCCGGTGGTGTTCGAGCGCCTGCGCAATCCGCGCTGGCACGGCATGTGGGTGGCGCTGGCCGGTCCGGCCAGCAACGTGGTGCAAGCCTTCGTCTGGGTGCTGCTGGCCATCGGCCTGACCTGGGCCGGCGTGCGCGAGCCGTTTTTCGGCGAGATGGCGCTGGCGGGCGTGCGCGTCAACCTGGTGGTGGCAGCCTTCAACCTGTTCCCGGTGCCGCCGCTGGACGGCGGCCGCGTGCTGACCGCGCTGCTGCCGCAGGGCATTGCCCGCGCGGTGTCGCGCATCGAGCCGTACGGCATCTTCGTGGTGCTGGCGCTGGTGGCCGCGGGCGTGATCACGACGATCTGGATGACGCCGGTAGTCAATGTGCTGATGGCGCTGATCGAACTGCTGCTGCGCCCGATCGTGATGCTTCTGCATTGAGGGGGCGGGGAACGCCATGACGCTCTTGCATGCCGGAATTTCAACGCCGTCCGCCTGGATTACTCGCTGGGCCCACTTGCTGCGTCCAGGTGCGCGGGTGCTGGACCTGGCTTGCGGCAACGGGCGCCACGCCACCTGGCTGGCCGCGCGCGGCCACACGGTGCTGGCGGTCGACCGCGACGCCGAAGCCATCGCCGGCCTGCCGGCCGGCGTGACCGGGCGGGTGGCCGACCTGGAGCAGGGCGCCTGGCCGCTGGCCGGCGAGGCGCCGTTCGACGCCATTGTCGTCACCAATTACCTGCACCGGCCGCTGTGGCCGGACCTGGCGGCGGCGCTGGCGCCAGGCGGGTTCTGGATCCATGAGACCTTCGCCGCCGGCAATGAGACCGTGGGCAAGCCGTCGCGGCCGGATTTCCTGCTGCGGCCGGGCGAATTGCTCGAGGTGGCGCGCGAGTTCGGCCTGCGCGTGGTGGCCTATGAAGATGGCCTGGCAGAAGTGCCGAAAACAGCCTTCGTGCAGCGCATTTGTGCGGTACGCGAGGCGGCCGCCGCGGCCGATGCGCCCGCGCCGCCACGCTACCGGCTCGATCCCTGAGCGGGGCGCCGCGCTGTCGGCGGCAATCGCGCCGCACGCGTTGAAACAGTTGGTATCAACCCCTGTCCGGGCAGCGGTCGAAGCGGCTCGCGGTTCCGGTACAATCCCGTTATTCGCATCCCGAATTCCTTAACGTTATGACACAGATTACCGGCAGCATCGTCGCCATCGTCACCCCGATGCATGAGGACGGCAGCCTGGACTTCCCGGCCCTGCGCGCACTGGTCGACTGGCACGTGGCCGAGGGCACCGACGCCATCGTGATTGTGGGCACCACTGGCGAGTCCCCGACGGTTACCGTCGAGGAGCACTGCGAACTGGTCCGCGTTGCCGTGGAGCAGGCCGGCAAGCGCATCCCGATCATCGCCGGTACCGGCGGCAATTCCACCAAGGAAGCGATCGAGCTGACCGCCTTCGCCAAGAAGGTGGGTGCCGATGCCTCGCTGCAGGTTGTGCCGTACTACAACAAGCCGACCCAGGAAGGCATGTACCGGCATTTCCGCACCATCGCCGAGGCCGTGGACCTGCCGGTGCTGCTGTACAACGTGCCGGGCCGCACGGTCGCGGACATGAACAACGAGACCATCTTGCGCCTGGCGCAGGTGCCGGGCATCGTCGGCGTCAAGGAAGCCACCGGCAATATCGACCGCGCGGCGCAGCTGATCAAGGGCGCGCCGGAAGGCTTTGCCATCTACAGCGGTGACGATCCCACGGCCGTTGCGCTGATCCTGCTGGGCGGCCACGGTAATATCTCGGTCACCGCGAACGTGGCGCCGCGCAAGATGCATGAGATGTGCGCCGCGGCACGGAAGGGCGACGTCGTCACCGCGCGCCGCCTGCACATGGAACTGATCGGGCTGAACCAGGCCATGTTCATCGAAGCCAATCCGATCCCGGTCAAGTGGGCGCTCCAGCAGATGGGCAGGATGGAAGGCGGTATCCGCCTGCCGCTGACCCCGCTGTCCGAGGGCAACCACGACTATGTCCGCAAGGCACTGGCCGCCGCCGGCCTGCTGGCCTGATTTTCCACGGCGCCCTGTTGTCCGCCCCATCTACTAGGATTGCGTGTCAATGAAACTGAAGCTTAACCGCCGCGGTGCGACGCAAGTCCGCCGCGCCGCACTGGTTGTGCCCGTGCTTGCCGCCGGCGTGATCACCGGCTGCAGCAGCATCAACGAGGCGATGCAGCCTGACAAGATCGACTACAAGTCGTCGGCCTCGAAGCGCACGCCCACGCTGGACGTGCCGCCCGACCTGACCAAGCTGGAAGGCGACCGCCGGTATTCGGTGCCCGATGTGAACGGCACCTCGACGCTGTCGACCTACAGCCAGGCCACCAAAGTGCGCGAGCAATCCCCGAGCGAGAACGTGCTGCCCTCGGCGCAGGGCATCCGCATGGAGCGCGACGGCAACCAGCGCTGGCTGGTGATCAGCAACGGCATGCGCGGCGACCAGCTGTGGCAGCAGTTGCGCGGCTTCTGGCAGGAAAGCGGTTTCCTGCTGGTGCAGGACTCGCCCGAGACCGGCATCATGGAAACCGACTGGGCCGAGAACCGCGCCAAGATCCCGCAGGACATCATCCGCAATACCATCGGCAAGGTGTTCGACGGCCTGTACTCGACCTCCGAGCGCGACAAGTTCCGCACCCGCGTCGAGCGCGCGCAGAATGGCACGCTCGAGGTCTACATCAGCCATCGCGGTGCGCAGGAACAGCTGACCGGCGTCGACAAGTCGAGCACGGTCTGGACGCCGCGCCCGGCTGATCCCGAGCTGGAAGCCGAATTCCTGTCGCGCCTGGCCCAGCGCCTGGGCGTGCAGAAGGAGCAGGCCGACCGCATGGCCAAGAACCCGGAGCCGGCAGGCAACACGGCCGCCGCGGCTGCTGGCGCGGCCGCCGGTGCGACCGCTGCCGCGGCCGCCGACGGCGCCGCGCAGAACAAGTCGTACCTGGCCCAGGTCAACGGTGCCCCGGCGCTGCAGCTGCCCGAGCCGTTCGACCGCGCCTGGCGCTCGGTCGGCCTGTCGCTGGACCGCGTGAACTTCACCGTCGAAGACCGCGACCGCGCCCAGGGCCTGTACTACGTGCGCTATGTCGATCCGCGCGCCAACGTCGACAGCCGCGGCTTCTTCTCCAAGCTGTTCACCAAGCCGGACGACCCCAAGACCGCCAAGAAGTATCGCGTGGCGCTCAAGGGCACGGGCAGCGGCACGCTGGTGACGGTGCTCAACGAAGCCGGCCAGCCGGAGAACAGCGAAATCGGCAAGCGCATCCTGTCGCTGCTCGACGAGCAACTGCACTGAGCCGGCGCATGACTGCTGGCTTGCCAGCCGGCCGTTCTGGCCGGTGCCTGGCGGGGAGGGCGCGGCCATGATGCGCTTCGCCTTCCTCGGCAGCGGCAGCGACGGCAACTCGCTGCTGATCGAATCCCGCGAAGACACCACTACTACGCGCGTGCTGCTGGACTGCGGCTTCGGCATCCGCGAGACCGCCCGGCGCCTGGAGCGCCTCGGTGTCACGCCGGACCAGCTTGACGCCGTGCTGGTCACGCACGAGCACGGCGACCATGTCGGCTCGGCCTATGCCTTTGCCGCGCGCCATCGCCTGGCGGTCTACACCAGCCACGGCACGTGGCTGGCGACCTCGCACCTGCGCGGTGCCGATGCTGCCGACGTGCGGGTCTGCTGTGCCGACCATGCCTTCGCCATCGGCGACCTGCAGGTGCTGCCCTACACCGTGCCGCACGACGCGCGCGAGCCGGTGCAGTTCGTGCTGTCGGACGGGCAGGCGCGGCTGGGCGTGCTGACCGACGCGGGTATGGAAACGCCTTATGTGACGGCGCGCCTGTCGGGCGTGGATGCGCTGGTGCTGGAATGCAACCATGACCGCGAAATGCTGCGCAACTCGGTCTATCCGGCCTCTCTGAAGCGGCGCATCGGCGGCGACTTCGGCCACCTGGCCAACGAGGTCGCGGCCAGCATCCTGGCGCAGGTTGCCCATGCCGGCCTGAACCGCGTGGTCGCCGCCCATCTCAGCAAGCAGAACAATACGCGGGAGCTGGCCACCGGCGCGCTGGCGGCGGCATTGGGGGCGCTGCCCTCCGAGGTGCTGGTGGCAGACCAGGACGAGGGCCTGGACTGGCAGGCGGTGCGCGCCTGAGGGATTGGTGCGTGCGAAGAGGGCGCTGCGGGGCGCAGCGCGGTAGTGGCGCCCAAAATAAAAAAACCGGCCCGAAGGCCGGTTTTTTATATCGGTACGGAACCGATTACTGCTTGGCAGCCGGAGCCGAAGCGTCAGCAGCCGGAGCGGAGGCTTCAGCAGCCGGAGCCGAAGCGTCAGCAGCGGCAGCAGCCGGGGCTGCAGCAGCGGGAGCCGAAGCTTCAGCAGCCGGAGCGGCAGCAGCCGGAGCAGCCGTTTCAGCGGCCGGAGCGGCAGCTTCTTCCTTCTTGCCGCAAGCAGCGAGAGCAACAGCGGCCAGCAGCGATGCGATCAGGAGAGACTTCTTCATTGTTCGTCCTTTAACTTGTAATAACGAAAAACAGGCGATGAATAATTACCGGTAATTATCGCTCTTGAACTGCAAAATAGAGGCCCTCCCGGGTGCCGACATATGCAGTGGTCCGCAGTACTAGCCAGCCGACGATTATATCCGCGTTTTCCCGGCTTGTGTAGCGCCAAAATTTGCTGATTCGCAATGTTACGCATTATTACAGCCGTGGACCCAACTGCAACCATCCTTCCAGCGTCCAGTGATGGAATGTTTCCATCAGATCGGGTAGGTCCGCGCAATCAGCAACATCTCTGCCACTAAGTTGCCGATAATCGGCCAATTTTTTCAACCACGGCATCAGTTCGGCCGGTGGTTCGTAGGCTTCTCCATTCAGGAAGAAATTGGCGCGGTCGTAAAGCGCGATCGATGCCGGGGCAAGGACGACGCCATGGCGGGCCGCCATTGTCGCGTAACGGCGCAGCGGGATGTCGGCTATCTCCGCGAATTCAACACCAGGTTTGGGTTCGGACAGATGGCTGCCGAGGAATTCCGACACCATCTGGCTGTTCCATTGCAGCGCCTTGAGCCGCTCGGCGACTGCCTTGGCCATGCCGGCGGGCAATTGCGCGGGGCGCGTGGCGGCGCGCTCGCCGGGATCGGCATAGCGGCCGCCGAGGTCTTCGTTATCCTCGACCGTTTCCGACAACCAGGCCAGGAAGTGCCCGGCCAGTTCGCGATAAGCCGGCGCGCGGAAGCCGATCGAGCAGGTCATGCATTCGCCCTCGGCAATGCCATCGTGCGCATATTGCGGCGGCAGGTACAGCATGTCGCCGGGTTCCAGCACCCATTCCTGTTCGGCGCCGAAGTCGGCAAGGATCTTCAGCGGCATGTCGGGAATCAGGTCCAGGCTGGTCTGCGACGAGATGCGCCAGCGGCGCCGGCCCGAGATTTGCAGCAGAAACACGTCGTAGGAATCGAAGTGCGGACCCACGCCGCCGCCGTCGGAGGCGTAGCTGATCATCAGGTCGTCCAGGCGCGCATCGGGCACGAAGCGGAAGCGGCCCATCAGTTCCGCCGCGGCGGCGTCGTGCAGGTTGACGCCCTGCACCAGTAAAGTCCACTGGCGGGTCTTGACGGCGGGCAGGTTTTCACGCGCAAATGGGCCATGCGCGAGCTTCCAGCGGTTGCGGAAGTGCGTCACCAGGCGCGATTCGACGTCGTCGCGGTCGGCAAGGTCGAAAAGCGCATCGCGCGACACAGGCGGCACGATTCCCGGCACCGCCTGTCGAATGAGCAGGGGCTTGCGATGCCAGACATCCCGCATGAATGCAGCAGGCGTCATGCCACCAAGCAGGTCGAGCGGAGTGTCTGGATCGACGGGGCCAGGGGGCAGGGCCTGCGCGTATAATGCGGAATCGTTCATGGAGTCAAGAATTGAAAATCGCTAAGAACACGGTAGTGTCCGTGATGTACAAGCTATCGGACGCGCAAGGCAATCTGATCGAGGAGTCAGATGAAGCCATGGTCTATTTGCACGGCGGGTATGATGGCACGTTCCCCAAGATCGAGGAAGCGCTCGACGGCCATGACACGGGCTTCGAGACCCAGCTGCAGCTTGAGCCGGAAGACGCGTTCGGCGATTACGACGCCGATATGGTGAAGGTCGAGCCGCGCAACCGCTTCCCCGAGCCGCTGGAAGTCGGCATGCAGTTCGAAGGCATGCCCGAGGACGGCGACGAAGAAGACTCCGTCATCTACACCGTGACCGACGTGGCCGAGGACAAGGTCGTGCTGGACGGCAACCATCCGCTGGCCGGCATGGCGCTGCGCTTCTGGCTGAAGGTTTCCGAAGTGCGCGAAGCCACCGCCGAGGAAATCGAGCACGGCCACGCCCACGGCGCCTCGGGCGTTGAAGTGGTGGATGAGGACGAGGACGACGATACGCCGCGCACGCTGCACTGAGCGCGCGCAACCAGCGCATCCACAAAGAAGCCGGCAGTTGCCGGCTTCTTTGCTTTCAGCCGCCGGTCAGTGCTGCGCCGGCCCGTCCTTGAGCACGACCGCGAACGGCGACGCCGCGGCGGGCGTGATCACCAGCTCGGCCCATTGCGAGACCGTGCCGGCCGGCAGCGAGACGCGCGTGAAATTCTGCAGGACCTTGCCGGCGGCATCGCGCAGCGGCTTGTCGATGCCGAAGCCGCTTTCGGTCCCGCTCCCGCTTGCATGCACCAGCAGCACCTGGCCGCTGAAACGCGCGCTCAGCTCGCGCAGCTGGCGCTTGAACTCCAGGTAGCCATCGCGGGTGCGGTGGCGCAGGAAGCCATCCAGCAGCGTCGGGCGGCCCTTCTTCTCCCAGCCGTTGGCAAAATGCGGGTCGCCGTGGACGACCACCACGATGCCGTTCAGGTTCCGCTGCCGGGCCACCGAGAACGCGCGCGCCAGCCACTGCCGGTTGGCCTCGCGCCGGTCCTCGAATTCGCCGTTGCGGCCGCCTTCATTGCGGTAGTGGTTGTTATCGCCGGGCACGTTCAGGCCAACGATCAGCACATCGCCCACGCTCATGCGCATGTTTTCGCGGAAGCTGCGGAACAGTGCCTGGTCCGATTGCCGCAGCACCGGCCGTGGATGCTGTCCCAGGGTGGCATCCTCGGGGAAGAACAGCTCGCGCAGCCGGTTCAGCCGCTCGACCGCATCAAAGCTGCCGTTGACCGGCAGCCGGCACTCGGACCAGTCGGTTTCACCCGGCACGTAGACCAGCGGCAGCGGCGACTGGTCCAGCAGCTGCTGGCGGCTGCTCAGCACCGCATCGCTGCACGATTCCGTATCGCCCTTGATGCCGCCGGCATGGATCACCAGGTCCAGCTTGCTCTCGGCAAAATAGTCGAGCAGCGCCGCCGCATTGGCCTCCGCCGCCGGCCATTGCGGCAGGTCGGCAATCAGCGCTACGCGCGTGATCTGCGGCCTGGCTGGTGTCTTGCCCGCGCGGCCTGCGGGCGCGGCCGCCGCCATGCCGGCCATGCACAGCAGTGGGAACAACAGGGTGACCAGGGCCCGGCGCGGGGCGCTCATGCCGTCTCGGCTGCCTCGCCTGCCAGCGCCTTGAGCCGGTACAGCGCCTCCAGCGCGGCGCGCGGCGTCAGGGTGTCGGGATCCAGGTCGGCCAGCGCGTCGAGCAGCGCGGCCTGCTCGGGTGCCAGCGCGGTGGACACCGCCGCCGGCGCACCGCCGAAATCGTCATCGTCGTCCTCCGGCGCCGGCGGTGCCGCGAACAGGTCCAGCTGCGGCGTGGGCGTGGCTTCGGCGGACTGCTGTTCCAGCCAGGCCAGGTGCCTGCGCGCGGCGCGGATCACCGGCTGCGGCACGCCGGCCAGCTGCGCCACCTGCAGGCCGTAGCTCTGGCTGGCGGGGCCGTCCTGCACCGCATGCAGGAAGACGATGCCGTCGCCATGCTCCACCGCCGACAGGTGCACGTTGGCCGCCTGCGGGAACTCCTGCGGCAGCTGCGTCAGCTCGAAATAATGCGTGGCAAACAGCGTATGGCTGCGGTTGTGCGACAGCAGGTGGCGCGCGATCGCCCACGCCAGCGCCAGCCCGTCGAAGGTGGAGGTGCCGCGCCCGATCTCATCCATCAGCACCAGCGAGGCCGAGGTGGCGTGGTGCAGGATGCCGGCGGCCTCGGTCATCTCGACCATGAAGGTGGAACGCCCGCCGGCCAGGTCGTCGGCGGCACCGATGCGGGTGAAGATGCGGTCGATCGGCCCGATCACCGCGCGCCGCGCCGGCACATAGGCGCCCACGCAAGCGAGCAGCACGATCAGCGCGGTCTGGCGCATGAAGGTGGATTTACCGCCCATGTTCGGGCCGGTGATCAGCAAGAGCTTGCGCGCTTCGTTGAGCTGGCAGTCGTTGGCAATGAACGCCACCGACTCCGCCGCGAGCTGGCCTTCGACCACCGGATGGCGGCCCTGCACGATGTCGACCACGTTCTCTGCGACGCGCTCCGGCGCGGACCAGTCCAGCGTCTGCGCGCGCTCGGCCAGCGCCGTCAGCACGTCCAGGCGCGCCAGCGCGCCCGCCACCCGCTGCAGCTCGCCGATATGCGGCAGCAGCGCCTGCAGCAGGCCGTCGTAGAGCTGCTTCTCGCGCGCCAGCGCGCGGTCCTGCGCCGACAGCGCCTTGTCCTCGAAGGCCTTCAGTTCGGGCGTGATGTAGCGCTCCGCGTTCTTCAGGGTCTGGCGGCGGCGGAAGTCGTCGGGCACCTTGTCGGCCTGGCCGTTGGTGACCTCGATATAGAAGCCGTGCACGCGGTTGAACTCGACGCGCAGGTTGGCAATGCCGGTGCGGGCGCGTTCGCGCGCTTCCAGGTCGATCAGGAACTGGCCGCAGTTCTCGGAGATATCGCGCAGCTCATCGAGAGCGGCATCGTAGCCGCGCGCGATCACGCCGCCGTCGCGCACCACGGTGGCCGGCTCTTCGGCCACGGCGCGCACCAGCAGGTCAAGGCACTCATGCGGCACGGCGAGGTCGTCGCGGGTCTGCGCCAGCAGGATGCTGTCCTGGTCGGCCAGGATGCAGGCCCGCACGTCCGGCAGCGCGCGCAGCGTGTCGCGCAGCGAGGACAGGTCGCGAGGGCGGGCATTGAGCAAGGCCAGCCGCGAGGTGATGCGCTCGACATCGGCCAGCCGGCGCAGCGCCGCGCGCAGGGCATCGGTGCCCTGGTCGATCAGCACGCCAATGGCCTGCTGGCGCGCCTGCGGCACTGCCGGGTCGCGCAGCGGGTGGTGCAGCCAGTGGCGCAGCGCGCGGCTGCCCATGGCCGTGCAGCAGGTGTCCAGCAGCGAGAACAGTGTCGGCGACTCGCCGCCGCGCAGGGTCTCGGTCAGCTCCAGGTTGCGCCGCGTGGCGGAATCCAGGCCCACATATTCCGATTCACGCTCGACCTTCACGCCCTGCACATGGCGCAGCGACTGGCCCTGCGTGGTGGCGGCGTAGTTCAGCAGCGCGCCGGCCGCGCCCAGCGCGGCACCCAGCCCGGCGCAGCCGAACGGGTCCAGGCTGGCCACGCCAAGCTGCTCGCGCAGCCGGCGCGTGCCGGCGTCCTGGTCGAAATGCCATTCGGGCAGGCGGGTGCGGGCGCAGGCGAGCGCGGGCAACTCGATGCCGTCCGCATACAGCAGTTCGGCCGGCCGGATGCGCTCCAGCTCGCGGCCCAGCTGGGCCGCTTCGCATTCCATCAGGCGCAGCTCGCCGCTGGCCAGGTTCAGCCACGCCAGCCCGGTCTTGCTGACGCCGCGGCGCGTGGTCTGCTGGTGCACCGCCATCAGGAAGGTGTCGGCCTTGTCCGGCAGCAGCGCGGCATCGGTCAGCGTGCCCGGGGTGACGATGCGCACCACCTTGCGCTCCACCGGCCCCTTGCTGGTGGCGGGGTCGCCGATCTGCTCGCAGATCGCCACCGACTCGCCCAGCTTCACCAGGCGCGCCAGGTACTGGTCCGCCGAATGGAAGGGAATGCCGGCCATGCGGATCGGCACCCCGTTGGACGCGCCGCGCGCGGTCAGCGTGATGTCGAGCAGGCGGGCGGCCTTCTCGGCATCGTCGTGGAAGAGCTCGTAGAAGTCACCCATGCGGTAGAACAGCAGGGTGTCGGGGTGGTCCGCCTTGATGCGGAGATACTGCTGCATCATGGGCGTGTGGCGGCTCGCGGACGAATCTGCCTGCGCCTGTTCCGGGTCGGTCTTTTTCTGCAATCCCATTGCCATTTAGCCTGTCTGGCGGTGGGCCTGCGCGATGCCGCCCGTTCCGCTCGGATCACCGCCTCGCGCATGCCGGATGGCGGCCGCGCGGGGCGTCCGGGCGGTCATCCGGCGGCCTGTGGCCAGGGCGCGAAGGGGCGTTATCGAATATGGGCGATATGGTACAGCACGGGGCTGCCGCCGCAGTGCCGCGGAGCGGCTGCGGCGGCACTGTGGTGGCTTAATTTGCCAGCGCGCGCCCCACGATCAGCGGATCGGGCTGCCCGATGGCGCTGGTATCGCGATTGGCGTAGGAGAAGCGCGCCAGGATGAAGCGCAGCGCATTGAGCCGCGCGCGCTTCTTGCAGTCCGAGCGGATCACGGTCCACGGCGCATCGGCGGTGTCGGTATGGGCGAACATTGCCTCTTTGGCGCGGGTGTAGTCGTCCCACTTGTCCAGCGAGGCCACGTCGACAGGGCTGAGCTTCCATTGCTTGAGCGGGTGGATCTCGCGCTCGCGGAAGCGCCGGCGCTGTTCTTTCTGGCTGACCGAGAACCAGAACTTGAACAGGTGGATGTCGCTGCGCACCAGGTGCCGCTCGAAGTCCGGGGCCTGCTGCAGAAAGTCCTGGTATTCGCGCGTCGAGCAGAAGCCCATCACATGTTCCACGCCGGCGCGGTTGTACCAGGAGCGGTCGAACAGCACGATCTCGCCGGCAGCAGGCAGGTGCTGCACATAGCGCTGGAAGTACCATTGCCCGCGCTCGGTTTCGGAGGGCTTTTCCAGCGCCACCACGCGCGCGCCGCGCGGGTTCATGTGTTCCATGAAGCGTTTGATGGTGCCGCCCTTGCCGGCGGCGTCGCGGCCTTCGAACACGACCACCACGCGCTGGCCGGTCTCGCGCACCCAGGCCTGGAACTTGAGCAGCTCCACCTGCAGGCGGTACTTCTGCTTCTCGTAATTGCGCCGCGACATCAGGTTCTGGTACGGGTACGCGCCTTCGCGCCAGCCCGCGGACAGCTCATCGTCCGGATGCCGCTTGCGCCCGGCCTGCCACGCGGCGGGATCGCCTTCGAGGATGAGGCTGCGCAGTTGCGCGGCCTCGTCGGGCGCCAGGCCGTCAAGCAGCGTGCGCATGGCCTCTAGCATGCCGGCGCCGTGGCCGGCGCGGCTGGCCAGGATGTCCTGCATGCTGCTGGCCGCGAGTTGCACCGCGGCGTCGACGGCGCTGTCGACTTCATTGCGCCGGGCCGACAGCGCCGAGGTGGTGGGCAGCACATCGCCCCGGGCTGTGGCGCGGGGACGTGGCGGGGTGGCGGTGTGCGACGGCTGGAGGGTGTCGCGATCGGTCATCTGCGGTCCTCCGTCAGGCAGCGGTGGTGCGCAGGATCTCGTAGAGCTGGTCCTTGAGCCGGAGCTTTTCCTTTTTCAGCCGCTCGATCTCGAAGGTGGAGGCCGGCACCAGCCCGGACTCCATGTTGTGGATTTCCTGGTCCAGCGCGTTGTGGCGGTGGAACAGGCGCGCGAAGCGGGCATCCTGGGTCTTCAGGGCGGTGATCTGGTCGCGGTATTCGGGGAACATGCTGGCTCTCCTGTGCTGGATCCGCGCGCACGGGGCGTGGCGCATGGATTCATTCTGGGGAGGGCAGGGTGGTGCGACCTTGACCAGGATCATGGCCGTCGGAGGATTGAGAATGATCTGACCGGCGCCGCGCATAAAGCAAAACGCCCGCCGGGGTGCGGCGGGCGTCGGGGGCATGGCCGTCAGGCCATGTGCCGGTGTCAGGCGGCGGTGGGCTTGGCGTGGTCCAGCGAGAACGGCGACAGCAGGCGCACCATCTGGGCGAACGCCTTGGGGTTGCCGGCCAGCACTTCGCCCTGTTCCATCTGGCGCGGTTCGCCGGCGTAGTTGCCGACCAGGCCGCCCGATTCAGTGATCAGCAGCATGCCGGCGGCCATGTCCCACGGCTTCAGGCCGCGCTCGAAGAAGCCGTCCAGGCGGCCGCAGGCGACGTAGGCCAGGTCCAGCGCGGCGGCGCCCGGGCGGCGCAGGCCGGCGCAGCTGCGGGTCATCAGCGCGAACATTTCCAGGTATTCGTCCATGCCTTCCAGGTCGCGGAACGGGAAGCCGGTGCCGATCAGGCAGTCGGCCAGCTTGTCGCGGCGCGTGACGCGGATGCGGCGGTTGTTCAGGAAGGCGCCGGCACCCTTGCTGGCGGTGAACAGCTCGTCACGGGTCGGGTCGTAGACCACGGCCTGCACCGGCGTGCCGCGGTGCAGCTGGGCGATCGAGACCGCGTATTGGGGGAAGCCGTGGATGAAGTTGGTGGTGCCGTCCAGCGGGTCGATGACCCAGGTGTACTCGCGGGGGTCTTCGCCCTCGGCCCAGGACTGGCCGGATTCTTCCGCTAGAATGCCGTGTTCCGGGTAGGCCGTGCGCAGGACCTCGATGATCGCGGCTTCGGCGGCGCGGTCCACCTCGGTGACAAAATCGTTGTGTTGCTTGCGCGAGACGCGCACCAGATCGACGTCGAGCGACGCGCGGTTGATGATGGATCCCGCCTTGCGGGCCGCCTTGATGGCGATATTGAGCATCGGATGCATGAATCTCTCCAGGCCGGCCACGACCGCGCGGCGGGGCGCCAAAGCGCCGCACGCCCGCTCATGGGCAGCTGACAACACAACGGATTGTAGAAGAACGTCGGGCGTCGCCGGTTCTGCTGCGCTCTGCTGAGAAAACTCGCAAAAGTGCCGCGAAAGACTCGCGAGCAAGCAAAAACCTGGCGCCGCGCCAAAGAAGAATCCCGAATTGTATATGAACCCGGCAATTGATACGAGCCAGCCCGCTTCCCATGGCACAAGCGGCGACACCGGCGGCGACGCCTTCGGGCGCGTGCGCTTCGTGCTGGTCGAAACCAGCCACCCCGGCAACGTCGGCTCGGTGGCGCGCGCGATCAAGACCATGGGCTTCGGCAGCCTGGTGCTGGTCTCGCCGCGCGAGCCGGACGTGCTGCGGCACCCCGAGGCCATCGCCATGGCCAGCGGTGCCGACGATGTGCTGGCCGGCGCCGTGATCGTCGACCAGATCGACGCGGCCCTGGCGGGCGCCGCGCTGACCGTGGCCATGACGGCCCGCCAGCGCGAGTTCGGCCCGCCGCGGCTGCTGCCGCGCGCCGCCGCGGAACGCGCGCGCCAGACGCTGTCCGGCAGCGGCGGCGTGGCGTTCGTGTTCGGCAACGAGCGCTACGGACTGCCCAACGAGGCGGTCGAGCGCTGCAACGCCGTCACCCATATCCCGGCCAATCCCGCTTATACCTCGCTGAACCTGGCACAGGCGGTGCAGCTCATCGCCTACGAACTGCGCCTGGCACTGCTGGAGGCGGCCCCGGACGCGGGCGCCAATATCGGCTATGCTGGTGAGCCGGCCACGGCCGAGCAGGTCGAGGCCATGTTCGGGCATCTGCAGACCGGCCTGGAGGCGATCGGTTTTCTCGATCCGTCCAACCCGCGCAAGCTGATGACCCGGCTGCGGCGGCTGCTGGCGCGCAGCGGCCTGGAGCGCGAGGAAGTGAACATCCTGCGCGGCATCGCCAAGCACATGCTGATCGCCGCGCAACACCAGCCGGGCCCGCAAGGGGACCGGTGACAGGAGCAAGGACAGTGGCAGCAACCCGTGGCGATTCGATGCAAGGCAAGGCAAGCGCACGCAGCTGGTGCGCGGGTGGTTGCCGTGCTGCCGCGGGTTTGCGCGAGCCCGGGCGATGTTGATCGCGGCATCGATGGAATGTCCCTGACGGATCAGGGGCCAAATGCCGGCGCCAGAGACTGGTCCGGCAAATCACTTACACTCCCTGATCCCGTCCCCACCGGCCACCGACCGCGCCGGCGACCCTGCCCCGGGCACCAGCCCGCGTGGCGCGGCGCACGGCGCGGCACCACGACACGACCAAGATGTTCTCTCGCCTGAAGGAAGATATCGACACGATCATGCTGCGCGATCCCGCCGCGCGCAGCCGCCTCGAAGTGCTGACCTGCTATCCCGGCCTGCACGCCGTGGTGTTCCACCGCTTTGCGCACGGATGCTGGAACGCGGGCTTGCACTGGCTGGGGCGCTGGATCTCGCACTGGTCGCGCTTTCTGACCGGCATCGAGATTCACCCGGCCGTCAAGCTGGGCCGGCGCGTGTTCATCGACCACGGCATGGGCGTGGTGATCGGCGAGACCGCCGAGATCGGCGACGATTGCACCATCTACCAGGGAGTGACGCTGGGCGGTACCTCGTTGTACAAGGGCCAAAAGCGCCACCCCACGTTGGGCGCCGGCGTGGTGGTCAGCGCGGGCGCCAAGGTGCTGGGCGGATTCGTGGTGGGCGACGGTGCGCGCGTGGGCTCCAACGCGGTGGTGCTCAAGCCGGTGCCGCCAGGCGCGACTGCCGTGGGCATTCCGGCCCGCGTCATCCTGCCGGATGCGCCATCCGCGCAGCTGGGCGCCAGGCAGGAGTTCTCGGCCTACGGCATCACGCCCAATGCGGACGATCCGGTGTCGCTGGCGCTCAAGAGCCTGATCGACAATGCGGCGGCCCAGCACGACCGCATCGAAGCGGTGCTGGCCGCGCTCGACCGGCTTGGCGAACACCTGGAGAACACGCCGAATGATCCCTTCGACGCGAGCGTGCTGCGCAAGCTGATGAAGTGAGCGGATGGCGAGACGGACTGCGCCGGCGCTGCCGGTCAGTCCGTCTGCGGCAGCAGACGAAACCCGTCGCGATCCAGTTGCAGCACCGCGGCACGCGGATGCGCGCCATCGAGATCCCAGTCCGTCAGCACCCAGCGCACGCCCCCGGCTTCTTCATGCCGCGCGGGGCGATGCGTGTGGCCATGGACCAGCAGCGATGCCCCCGCCGCGCCGAGCAATTCGGCCGCGGCCGCCGGTGCCACATCGCCGTAGATCACCGGCACGGCCGCGCCGGCGCTCAACTGCCTGGCGCGGTTGCCTTCGCTGTCCGCGCGCAGCTTGCGCGCGATCGACAAACGCACCTTCAGCGGCAGCGCCAGGAACACGCGCTGCACCCAGCCCTTGCGGGTCCAGCGGCGGAATCGGTTGTAGCGTTCGTCGTCGATGCACAGCATGTCCCCGTGGCTCAGCACGACGCGCTCGCCGGCGCAGTGGATCACGGTGGGGTCGGGCAGCAGCGTGGCGCCCGCGGCGCGGGCGAAGCGCTGTCCCAGCAGGAAGTCGCGGTTGCCGTGCATCAGGTAGACCGCCACGCCGCGCGCGGCCAGCGCGCGCAGCACGCCCGCCACGCGTTGCGCGAGCGGCGAGTCGGTTTCTTCGTCGCCGACCCAGAATTCAAAGAAGTCGCCCAGGATGAACAGCGCGCGTGCGCGCTGCGCGGCGCGTTCGAGCGTGCGCTCGAAGGCCGCCAGCGTGCGGGGCATGCCGGGCGTCAGGTGCAGGTCTGAAATGAACCACGCCGGCGCCTGTACCTCGAGGGGACCGGCCACCGGCGTGTGGGGGATTGCGGTCATGCGTGGTGTCGGAAGGATAAAGCCGGCACGTGGGCGCGCACGGGACCGCAATCGGCAGGCATCGGCTTACTCGACGATGACGGCCTTCTCGATCACGACGTCTTCCAGCGGCACGTCCTGGTGGAAGCCCGAGCTGCCGGTGCGCACGCCCTTGATCTGCTCGACCACGTCGGTGCCGTCGACCACCTTGCCGAACACGGCATAGCCGAAGCCCTGCGGGGTGGGCGAGGAGAAGTTCAGGAAGTCGTTGTCGACCACGTTGATGAAGAACTGCGCGGTGGCCGAGTGCGGCGCGTTGGTGCGCGCCATGGCCACGGTGTAGCGGTCGTTCTTCAGGCCGTTGCCGGCTTCGTTCTCGATCGGGGCGTCGGTGCCCTTTTGCTTCATGCCGGGCTCGAAGCCGCCGCCCTGGATCATGAAGTTCTTGATCACGCGGTGGAAGATGGTGTTGTCGTAGTGGCCCTTGCGGACATACGACAGGAAGTTCTCAACCGACTTCGGGGCCTTTTCGGCGTCGAGTTCGATGGTGATGACACCCTGGTTGGTGTGGAGCTGGACCTTGGACATGGCGGTTTCCTCTGTTCGGTAATTATTTGACGACGCTGGCCGACTCGATCACGATCGGCGTGGCCGGCACATTGCGCATCGGGCCGTAGGCCGTGGTCGGCACGGTCTTGATCTTGTCGATCGTGTCCATGCCTTCCACCACCTTGCCGAAGACTGCGTAGCCGTTGCCGTCCGGCTGCGGGTAGTCAAGACTCGGATTATCCACCACATTGACGAAGAACTGCGCGGTGGCCGAGTTGGGGTCGCTGGTGCGTGCCATGGCGAGCGTGCCGGCCTTGTTCTTCAGGCCGCTGCGGGCTTCCAGCGGGATCGGCGCGCGCGTGGGCTTTTCCTTCATGTCGCGGTCAAAGCCGCCGCCCTGCACCATGAAGCCGTTGATCACGCGGTGGAAGATGGTGCCACTGTAGAAGCCGCTCTTCACATATTCCAGGAAGTTCGCGACGGTCTTGGGCGCGGCATCCGGGTAGAGCTCGACAGTGAACTTGCCGGCGCTGGTGACGAACTGGACGCGCTCGGCGGCCTTCTGCTGGGCCAGCGCGCTGAACGAAGACAGCGCCAGGGCGCCTGCGGTCAGGCCGGCCAGGACGATGCGACGGGAACGGATCATGAATGGAACTCCGGTAGGTCTGGATGGACACGGCCCGGGCGCGCGGCGCCCGGGCATGCGGATGGATGCCGTCAGTCGGCCGCGGGGGCGCTGGCAGGCGCCTGGCGCCCGGCCGGTGCCGCCTTGCGGCTGCCGGCGGGTGCGGCCGGCTTTGCCGGTGCCGCCGCCGGGGCGGAAGCGGGGTTCAGCTGGCGCAGGCCGGCGCTGGCGCGCGCATCGCCCGGATTGCGGCGCAGCGCCTCGGCGTACGACTGCTCGGCCAGGCGGCGGTAGACATCGCCCAGGTTGGTGTAGCCGATGGCAAAGCCCGGCTTGACCTGGGTGGCCAGCAGCAGCTCGGCCTCGGCGCGCTTCAGGTCGCCGCGCCTGGCGTAGAGCAGCGCCAGGTTGTTGTGCGGCTCGGGCAGTTCCGGAAAGTCCTGCGCCATCTCGGCAAAGGCCTGGATGGCCGCATCCTCGCGGCCGGACTGGGCCAGGGCCCAGGCGCGCTGGAAGCGAGCCTGCGCATTGCGCGGGTTGGCGGCCAGCACGCGATCGAAGCCCTTGATGGCCTCGTCATAGCGGCGCGCATTGGCGGCCTGCTGAGCCTCGCTCATGCCCGGGTCGGTCGACTGGATGCCGCCGGCCGGTGCGGTGGGCGCGGCCAGCGACAGCGGGCCGGTCTGCGCCTGGGCGGGGGCAGCCAGGGCGGCCGCCAGGGCCAGCAGGGGCAGTACGGCGCGATGGCCGCGCCGGCGCGCGGCGGCGGCGGGCGTGGCGAAGGACGGGGAGGGCAGCGGCAGGCTCATTGAGGACGGGTCCGTTATACTCCGCGGCATTCTAGCAAAGCGGCAAGTCCGGCACGAAGGCGATGCCATGGCGGCGCATGGTGCGCGACTTGCGTGCGCCCCGGCAGTGCAACGCTGCGGGCCCAACCCGCGCACCGCCTTCCGGTAAGATATGGGGCGCGACGGTATTGCGCCGGTGGCCACGGCCCGCGCTGCCTGCTGTGCGAACCCGGCAGTCTCCTCTCACCACTCACTTCGTTTCATGCAGCTTCTGAACATCTACAACACGCTCGCGCGTGAGAAACAGCCATTCGTGCCAATCGAACCCGGCAAGGTCCGCATGTATGTGTGCGGCATGACCGTGTACGACTACTGCCACGTTGGCCACGCTCGCGTGATGGTGGTGTTCGATATGGTGCACCGCTGGCTGCGCGCCGCCGGCTACGAGGTGACATATGTGCAGAACATCACCGACATCGACGACAAGATCATCCGCCGCGCGGCCGAGAACGGCGAGACCATCGGCGAGCTGACCACGCGCTTCATCCAGTACATGCACGAGGACGCGGCCGCGCTGGGCGTGATCCGTCCCGACCATGAGCCGCGCGCCACCGACTACGTGCCGCAGATGCTTGACATGATCGGCAAGCTCGAAGCCAGGGGCCTGGCCTACCAGGCCAGCGACGGCGACGTGAACTATTCGGTGCGCAAGTTCGACGGCTACGGCAAGCTCTCGGGCAAGTCGCTGGAAGACCTGCGCGCCGGCGAACGCGTCAGTGCCAACGATGCCAAGCAGGACCCGCTGGACTTCGTGCTGTGGAAATCCGCCAAGGCCAGCGAGCCGCCCGAGACCAAATGGGAATCGAAGTGGGGCGCCGGCCGCCCGGGCTGGCACATTGAATGCTCCGCCATGAGCTGCGCGCTGCTGGGCGAGCATTTCGACATCCATGGCGGCGGAGCTGACTTGCAGTTCCCGCACCACGAGAACGAGATTGCGCAGTCTGAAGGCGCCAGCGGCAAGCCCTTCGTCAATATGTGGATGCACAACGGTTTCGTGCGCATCAACGACGAAAAAATGTCCAAGTCGCTTGGCAATTTTTTCACCATCCGCGAGGTCCTGAAGTCGTACGACGCCGAGGTCGTGCGCTTCTTCATCCTGCGCGCGCATTACCGCAGCCCGCTGAACTACAGCGACGCGCACCTGGACGATGCCCGCCACGCCCTGACGCGCCTGTACACCGCGCTCAAGGACAGCCAGCCGGGCGGCTGCGCGGTGGACTGGGATGAGCCGCACGCCAAGCGGTTTGCCGAGGCGATGGGCGACGACTTCAACACCCCGATCGCGATGTCGGTGCTGTTCGACCTGGCCAGCGAGATCAACCGCACCGGCTCGACCGCGGCCGCGCGCCAGCTCAAGGCGCTGGCCGGCACGCTGGGCCTGCTCGAGCGCGATCCGCACACCTTCCTGCAGGGCGGCAAGTCCGACGACGGCCCGTCGCCGGACGAGATCGAAAAGCTGATCGCCGCGCGCAAGACCGCCAAGTTCGAGCGCAACTTTGCCGAGGCGGACCGCCTCCGCGCGCAACTGCTGGAAGCGGGCATCGTGCTGGAAGACAAGCCGGGCGGTGCCACCGAGTGGAGGCGTGCTTGAACGCTGCCGCGCGCAAGCCCGCCACCGCCACGACGCCCGTCGCGCCTGCCGCCACGCGGGGCCGTGCGAAGGCGGCCGGCCCGCGCCCGGACAAGGCCGGCGCCAAGGAGGCGCCGCTGCCCGATGGCAAGGACACGGCAAAAGGCACACGCAATGCCAAGGCCGTGCTGCCCGAGGCGGATGCGGTGCCGCTGCCGGTTGAAACCGTCATCGACGCGGTGCGCCCCGCCTACTGGGACGAGGCCTGCGCCGACCTGATGAAGCGCGACCGCATCCTGCGCAAGATGATCCCGACCTACGGCCCGGCACACCTGGTGTCGCGCGGCGACCCGTTCGTCACGCTGGCGCGCGCGGTGGTGGGCCAGCAGATCTCGGTCAAGGCGGCGCAGTCGGTGTGGGAGCGGCTGCATGCGGCTTGCCCGAAGCTGGCACCGGCGCAGTTCCTGCGCGCCGGACCCGAGAAACTGGCCGGCTGCGGCTTGTCCAAGCGCAAGGCGGAATACCTGATCGACCTGGCCGACCATTTCAAGGCGGGCACGGTGCACGTCGCCGAGTGGGCGCATATGGACGACGAAGCCGTCATCGCCGAACTGACCCAGATCCGCGGCATCGGCCGCTGGACTGCCGAGATGTTCCTGATGTTCAATCTGATGCGGCCCAATGTGCTGCCGCTTGACGACGTCGGCCTGATCAATGCGATCTCCACCAATTACTTCAGCGGCGAACCGGTCACGCGCAGCGAAGCGCGCGAGGTCGCGGCCAACTGGGAGCCCTGGCGCACGGTCGCAACGTGGTATATGTGGCGCAGTCTCGACCCGCTGCCAGTGACGTATTAGGCATCGCGGCAAGAAAATTTAGTGGCAGGTGCAGTCCGGGCTATCTGGCAGGCGCTAAGATAGCGACCAAATTCCGGTAGAATGCGCCCCTTCACAGACAGGTACGTGTGATTTTATGAAAACCACCTTCCTGGATTTTGAGCAGCCCATTGCCGAACTCGAGGCAAAGATCGAAGAACTGCGCTTTGTGCAGGACGATTCGGCTGTCGATATTTCCGAAGAGATTTCGCGGCTGGCCGGCAAGAGCCAGCAGCTGACCAAAGATATCTACGCCAACCTGACCCCGTGGCAGGTTGCGCAAATCGCCCGCCACCCCCAGCGTCCCTACACGCTGGACTACGTGCGCGAGATCTTTACCGATTTCCACGAGCTGCACGGCGACCGCACCTTTGCCGACGATCTGTCGATCATCGGCGGCCTGGCGCGCTTCAATGGCCAGGCGTGCATGGTCATCGGCCACCAGAAGGGCCGTGACACGAAAGAGCGCGCCCTGCGCAATTTCGGCATGCCCAAGCCCGAGGGCTACCGCAAGGCCAAGCGCCTGATGGAGCTGGCGGACAAGTTCGGCCTGCCGATCTTCACCTTTGTCGATACCCCGGGCGCATTCCCCGGCATCGACGCCGAAGAGCGCGGCCAGTCCGAGGCCATCGGCCACAACCTGTATGTGATGGCCGGCCTGAAGGTGCCCCTGATCGCCACCATCATCGGTGAAGGCGGTTCGGGCGGCGCGCTGGCGATTGCCGTGGGCGACGTGGTGCAGATGCTGCAGTTCGCCACCTACGCGGTGATCTCGCCCGAAGGCTGCGCCTCGATCCTGTGGAAGACCGCCGAGAAGGCACCGGAAGCCGCCGAGGCGCTGGGCCTGACCGCGCACCGACTGAAGGCGCTGGGCCTGATCGACAAGATCGTGAGCGAGCCGCTGGGCGGCGCGCACCGCGACTACAAGGGCATGGCGGCGATGCTCAAGCGCGCGCTGGCCGAGTCGCTGCGCCAGTTCCAGGGCATGAGCGTGAAGGATCTGCAGGCTCGCCGCTACGAGCGCCTGCTGGCCTATGGCAAGTTCAAGGAAACCGGCACCCAGGACTGACCCGTCCGCCCGGCTGACCGACAAGGTCGCACAGGCCCTCCAGGCCGGTGCGGCCTTTGTTGTTTCTGGTGGCGGTGCGGGCGAGGGCGCGGCAACGATCGCGGTGGCCCTGTCGGGCGGTCGCGATTCGGTCGCGCTGCTGCATGCCGCCCGCGCGGCTGCGGCGGCGTGGGGTGTTGGCGCGCGCGTGGTGGCGCTGCATGTCCACCACGGCCTGCAAGCCGAGGCCGACGACTGGGACCGATTCTGCGCCGCGTTGTGCGCGCAGTGGCAGGTCGGCTATTTCGTGCGGCGGGTGTCGGTGCAGCCGGAGGCGGGCGAGGGCGTGGAAGCGGCTGCGCGCCGTGCGCGCTACGCCGCGCTGGCGGCGATGTGCGCCGACAGCGGGGCGCACCTGTTGCTGTTTGCCCATCACCAGGACGACCAGGTCGAGACCGTGCTGCTGCGGCTGTTTCGCGGCGCCGGCGTGGCGGGCATGGCCGGCATGCCCGCCATGCGCGCGCTGGATGAGGGCAGCGGCGTGATGCTGCTGCGCCCCTGGCTGGACGTGTCCCGTGCCGAAATCGAGGACTACTGCGCCGCCAACGCCTTGCAATGGGTCGACGATCCGTCCAATGCCGATGCCCGCTACGCGCGCAATGCCTTGCGCGCGCACCTGCCGGCGCTGCTGGAGGCTTTTCCGGCGCTGTCGGCCAACGTGGTGCAGGCGGCAGCGCATTTCGCCCAGGCTGGCCAACTGATCGGCGAGCTGGCCTCGGCTTCGCTGGCGGCGCTGGCGCACCCCGGCCGCGATCCCGACACGCTTTCCGAACTCGACCTGGCTGGCCTGCGCGCCTTGCCCGCGGCGCATGCCGATGCCGTGCTGCGCTTCTGGCTGCGCGACCTGAGCGTGCGCGCGCCGTCCACCGCACGGCTGGCGGCGATGCGCGAGCAGCTGGTCACGCATGCCGGCGGCGAGCCCGCGATCGCGCATGAGGGCCTGGTGTTGCGCCGCTTCCGCGACCGCGTGCTGGCCTGCACGCCGCCACCGGCAGCCGCGCCGGCACCCGTGATGCTGGACTGGCGCGGCGAGGCGCGCATTGTCGTGCCGGCATGGCGCGGCGAACTTCACTTCTTCCGCGACGATACCTTCGGCGTGCCTGAAGCGGTGCTGCGCCAGCCTTTGCGCCTGGCCGCCCGCAGCGGCGGCGAGCGCATCGTGCTGCGCCCCGGCGGCCCCGCCCGGGCGCTGAAGCAAGCCTGCCAGGAAGCCGGCATCCCGGCCTGGCGCCGGGCCTGGCTGCCGTTGCTGTGGGCGGGCGACACCCTGGTGCTGGCCGCCGGCCTCGGCATGCACCGCCGCTGGCCGGACGCCCCGGCGGCGCCGCGCTGGCGCGTGGAATGGCATCCGCGGCCGCCGGCGGTGGCGACGCCGCCGCACTGAAACGGCCGGGTCGCCGCCAGCATCACATCCGATCTGCAGCCCGGGCCCCGCTCCCGCCTTGCCTGACGGGGCGTGTTCGTGTATTTTCAATGGCTTTGCACAATCGCTGGCGTCGACAAGAAGATGGCTCTCATCGTTCACAAATACGGCGGCACTTCGATGGGTTCCACGGAACGCATCAAGAATGTCGCCAAGCGCGTGGCCAAGTGGCACCGCGCCGGTCACCGCGTAGTCGTGGTGCCTTCGGCCATGTCGGGCGAGACCAATCGCCTGCTGGGACTCGCCAAGGAAATTTCGCCGCAGCCCGATCCGCGTGAACTGGACATGCTCGCCTCGACCGGCGAACAGGCCAGCGTGGCACTGCTGGCCATCGCGCTGCACGGCGAGGACATCGACGCGGTCAGCTACACCGGCTGGCAAGTGCCGGTGAAGACCGACTCGGCCTACACCAAGGCACGCATCGAATCGATCGACGACGAGCGCATCCTGGGCGACCTCGACGCCGGCCGCGTGGTCGTGATCACCGGCTTCCAGGGCATCGACGACGACGGCAACATCACCACGCTGGGCCGTGGCGGCTCGGACACTTCGGCCGTGGCCATCGCCGCCGCCATCGAGGCCGACGAGTGCCTGATCTACACCGACGTGGACGGCGTGTACACCACCGATCCGCGCGTGGTCGAAGACGCCCGCCGCCTGGACCAGATCACCTTCGAAGAAATGCTGGAAATGGCCAGCCTCGGCTCCAAGGTGCTGCAGATCCGCTCCGTGGAGTTCGCCGGCAAGTACCGCGTGAAGACCCGCGTGCTGTCGTCGCTGACCGACCCGCTTATGCCGCTCGAGCAGGAAATGCACTCGGGCACGCTGATCACTTTTGAGGAAGACTCCACCATGGAAGCAGCCGTCATCTCCGGCATCGCCTTTGCCCGTGACGAAGCCAAGATCACCGTTCTGGGCGTGCCGGACAAGCCCGGCATCGCCTACCAGATCCTGGGCCCGGTCGCCGACGCCAATATCGACGTCGACATGATCATCCAGAACCAGTCCGTCGACGGCAAGACCGACTTCACCTTCACCGTGCCGCGCGGCGACTACCAGCGCGCGCTGGCCATCCTGAACGACGGCGTGAAGTCGCATATCGGCGCCGGCAGCGTGTCGGGCGACCCGAAGGTGTCCAAGGTCTCGGTGGTGGGCGTGGGCATGCGCTCGCACGTGGGCATCGCCAGCAAGATGTTCCGCACCCTGGCGGAAGAGGGCATCAACATCCAGATGATCTCCACTTCGGAAATCAAGATCTCGGTGCTGATCGACGAGAAGTACATGGAGCTGGCCGTGCGCGCCCTGCACAAGGCCTTCGAACTGGAACAGGTGTAATCCGTTCGTGAACACTTCTGGCGGCGCGATTTGATTTTTGTGTTGTGTCATCGATTTTTCGTTGACCAACGCGCGCAGCGTCGCTAGAATACGCGCTTCGTTGTGTGGCTCCCTCACACAACGCAAGTTTGGGAGACGTGGCCGAGAGGTCGAAGGCACTCCCCTGCTAAGGGAGCATCCGGGCCAAAACCTGGATCGAGGGTTCGAATCCCTCCGTCTCCGCCAGCAATGGCGGCGAACCCCGGAAGATCGCGGTCTTCCGGGGTTTTGTTTTTTGTGCCTCCATCTTTCCCCATCGCGGCCGCAGAGCGGCGCAATGGCCGTCCAGGCAATTCTTGCCGGAACAGGTCCCCTCATGGGCGGCGGTGCACGCCAGCCGCCGCGTCCTGCATATCCGCGTTGTCCAAACCTTCGGTGAATGCGCGCCGGATCTCCGCCAGCAGTTGCCTGGCCGGTTCGATGTTGCCTTGCTGTTGCCAGAGCCGCGCCAGATTCAGGACCGCCCGCAACTCAAGGGATTTGGCATGCTGCCGGCGCGCTACCGCGATCGCCTTGCGAAAACACGCTTCTGCTTCTGCCTCACCGCCAGGCCTGAGGCCGTCGGGGCCTGAACTTTGAAGGATCAGTTCTCCCTTGACCCGATGCCACTCCGCTTCGCAATAGCGTTCCCCGACCCTTTCCACGGCGTCCTTCGCCTCGGCAAGCGCGCTCAGGCCCGACTCGATCTGTCCGATGTGCCCATGGGCCTCGGCCAACAGTGCCTGGAAGTGCGAATACCCCAGCGCCGCCCCCGTGGCCTGGTAGGCGGCCAGTCCCTGGCGCATCTGCGCGATGCCTTCCTGCTGCTGTCCCTGCTCGGAGAGCGCCCAGCCATGAAGGATGGTTGTCCATGCCAGCCAGAACGGGAAGCCTTGTTCGGTCGAGAGCGCGATGCAGGCCTCGGCGTACTCTTGCGTGAGCCTGGGATCGCGGCGGAACTGGTGCAGTTCCGCGGCAAAGGAAAGGGCGTGCGCCAGGCTGAACGGGTGGGACAGCTTCCGGGCCAGCGCGAGGGACCCTTGCGCATTCCTGCTGGCCTGGTCGGGATAGCCGAGACACCACAAGACCAGAGCCGAAATGGATAGCGCGCGTACCTCCGGGTCCACGCCATGAAAATTGAGGTGATCGCGATGCGGTTCTTTGGCGAAGCGCTCTAGTGCATTCCGCAGATGGGCTGCCGCAGCCGTGAACTTTCCCGAGTAATACAACGTCGTTCCCAGCGAGATATGCGCCTCCGCCAGTAACTCGGGGTCTTGCGCCTTCCTGGCCAGCCCAAGGAGTTGCTTCCCGAGCTGGTATGCCTTCGCGTGTTCTGCTCGCAGAGAGAAATAGGTGCGCAATCCCACTTGTGTTCGAAAGCGCTGCGGAGTTTCCCCAACCTGGCTGCACAATGCCAGGGCACGGCTGTAAGTGGCTTCCACCTCGGGCGAGGCAAAGCCTCTGGCGGCAATCAGCGCCGGTCCGATGGCAAGTCGCAAAGCGAGTTCCTGGCGTGCGCGTTCGGCGGTGTCGGGCAGGCGCTTGAGCAATGCCAGGGCGGCATTCAGTTGACGGATGGCTTCCTGATAGGCGGAGCGCTGAACGGCCTGCTGTCCGGTGGCCAGCAGGTACTCCACAGCTTTCGGATCATTGCCGCTAAGACTGTAATGCCGTGCCAGTTCACTGTAGTAATCCTTCAACTGATGATGGAAGAGGGCCTCGATCGCATGGGCCGTGCGTTCATGCAGCGCGGTGCGTTGCTCCGTGAGCAGCGAGCTGCCGGCGACCTCCTGGGTCAGCGCATGCTTGAACGTGTATTCCGTGTCGGGGAATGCGGGCCGCTCGTAGATGAATCCGCCAGCTTCCAGCTGGGCCAGGAGCCGGTGCAACGGGTCATCAGGCTGCGCCACAACCCGCTGGATCAGGCTGTAAGGAAACTCCTTGCCGATCACGGCAAGGCTTTGCAGCAAGTCTTTCCCGGCGCGGGGAAGCCGGTCGATGCGGGCTGCCAGCACGCCTTGCACCGTGGTCGGGATATGCAGGGCCGTCGGGGTCTTCTCGATGCGGCAATGGCCAGGCTCGCCGTGCAGAACCTTCTCCTCGAACAAGGTCTGCACCACTTCCTCCATGAAAAAGGGATTGCCTTCCGTCTTCTCCATGATGAGCGTCTTGAGAGGCGCGAGCGTGGCATCTTCGCCAAGCAGCGCGGCGAGGAGTTGCCCGGCCTCGACCTGGCCCAGCGGATCCAGCCTGAGCTGCGTGTAGTGATCCTTTTCACGCCACTCATGACGATACTCGGGCCGGTAATTCAGCAGCAGCAGAATCCTGGCGCCCGGCAAGTGCGCAACGAGCACATCCAGGAATGCCTCGGTTTCATTGTCCAGCCATTGCAGATCTTCAAACAGGAGTTCGAGCGGCTGATTGTGGCTTTCGCGGACCAGCAGGCGCGTGATCGCCTCGAACGTGCGCTGGCGCCGGATCTGCGAGTCCATGTTGGGCAACGCCGAATTCGGGTCGGCGACGCCCAGCAGGTGGAGCAGATACGGCAAGAGGTCTTCCAGCGTGCGGTCGAGCATCAGCACCCTGCCTGCAACCTTTTCCCGGCACCTCCGTTCATCGTCCTGTACCTCGATCTGGAAGTAGTTCTTCACCAGTTCGATCAGCGGCAAATAGGCAAAGGACTTGCCGTGCGAGACGGAAAACGTCTCCAGGACCATGCAGCCGTGCTGTGACAGCGCCTTGAATTCGTGGAACAGTCGGGACTTTCCGACCCCGGCTTCCCCGACCACCCCGACAATCTGCCCGCTTCCCGTCCTGGCGCGGTCCAGGGCCCCATGCAAATGCGCCAGCTCGTCCTGGCGTCCGACAAATTGCGCCAGGCCGCGCCGCTGCGCCACTTGCAGGCGCGTGCGCAACACCCCCGGGCGCAGCACCTCGTACACGGCAAGAGGTTCCGGAATGCCTTTTACCTGGGTTGCGCCGAGGGCCTTGAAGTCGAAATACCCGTCCGTCAGCCTGCGCACCGACTCGCTGACGAGAATGGATGAAGGCGTGGCAATGGTTTCCATCCGCGAGGCGATGTGGATCGTGTGTCCCACGGGATCGTAGTCCGTGTGCAGGTCGTCCCTGCGGATGGAGCGCACCACCACCTCGCCGGCATGGATCCCCACCCGGATCTGGAGCGGTATGCCTTGTTCGAGCCGGATGCGGTCACTGTGCCGACGCATGGCATCCTGCATCCGCAGCGCCGCATACAGGGCGCGCTGCGGATGGTCTTCATGGGCGATGGGGGCGCCGAACAGGGCCAGGATGCCGTCTCCCAGGGACTTGGCGACATAGCCCTCATAGTGATGCACGGCCTCCATCATCAGGGCCATGACGGGGTCGATCAGGTGGCGTGCCGCTTCGGGATCCAGGTCGTGGATCAGGGCCGTGGAGCCGGCCATGTCGGCGAACAGGGCGGTAATGGTCTTGCGTTCACCCGCGGTGGATCCCCTGGCCTCCATCGCAGCCTGCTCGGCCAGAATGCGCTCGACGAGGTGACGTGGCGTGTAGTCGATGGGGGCGGGTGCGCTCGGCTGGGCGCTGCCGGATGGCCCGCCGGCGGGGATGGCGAAGGATGCGCCGCATGCGGTACAGAACCTGTCCGCGGAGCCCCCTTCATGGCCGCAGCTTGGGCAGCGCCGTGCAAGCCTGGCCCCGCAATCCTTGCAGAATCTGGCTCCGTCGGGGTTGTCGGAGCCGCAGCTATCGCAGCGCATATAGCCTCTTCACATCCGGCCCTTGTATGAACGATTAGATGCCTTCCGCGCCGGGGTATCAATGGGCGGGAAGGCGCCTGGTGCAGCAGGCAGATTCATATTGAGCATCGGGATCGGCGGTGCCAGAATGCCCTACATGCGGGGCGTGGCGCCGGGCATGTGGTCACACCTATTGCCGGGCCGCCCGGCGCTGGCTGGCCGGACAGATCGGGATGCGCATGGACCGGGAACTGCTGCACGAAGCGTCAGAGGGGTCGGTACTGTTTGCGGATGTCAGCGGCAGTACCCGGCTCTATGAGCGGGCTGGCAACGCCGCCGCCCTTGCCGCGATCGGCCGCTGCATCGGTGCGATGCGATCCTGTTCCGAGGCGACGCAGGGCCGCCTCGTCAAGACGATCGGCGACGAGGTCATGGTGCTGTTCCCCTCCGCTGAGCAGGCGCTGCGGGCAGCACTCGACATGCAGCAAGCCATTTCCGAGCTTCCGCCCGTGGCCGGCTTTTCCATGTCGGCCCATATCGGCTTCCACCATGGTCCGATCCTGTGCGAGGCGTCGGGCGATGTGTTCGGCGATGCCGTGAATCTTGCCGCCCGCCTGTCCAAGCTGGCCTCGCGCGGACAGATCATCACCAGCAAGGATGCGGTGACGGACCTGCCCGCGCCGTTGCGCCAGATGACGCGCTACCTGTACCCCATACAAGTGCGCGGCAGGGAGCAGCCGGTCGAGCTGTATGAGGCGATCTGGCAGCAGGCCACCGACCTGACCCTGATTGCGGGTTTCAACCAGCCGTTGCTGAACGCCAGCTTTCTCACGCTCCGCTACCGGGACACGGTGGTGGAAATGAGTGCCGCCTCGGCGCCGGTCACGATCGGGCGCGACGCCGGCATGACGATCGTCGTGACGGACCGGCTGGCATCCCGCTTCCAGGCCATGGCCGAGCCCCGCGCCGGCAGGTATGTGCTGATCGACAGGAGTTCGAACGGCACCCATGTCAGCCTGGACGGCAGCGAGCCATTCATCCTGCGCCGCGATGAGGTCACGCTCAGGGGCCACGGCTGGATCGGTTTTGGTCCGTGGGCGGGGCCGACGGCGGAGTGCATCGAGTTCGCGTTGTGCATCGACAAGACTGGTGTGGCGCGCTAGGTGCCATGCTTGAGTTGAAAGAGTGAATTTCAATTATGAAATTCAAATCGTGTTCCGTACTCTGAAATCCCTTTCAAATCAGAAGGATGCAGCGTGGCCCGCTTCTTGCGCGCTGCGCACAGGATAGGCGCGGACTTCATCGTGCCTGCAATCTGCCGTCGCCCTCTGGCCATCGTGTTGTGTTGAGGGCAGGCGCCCTAGGCCTTGAAGAGGAATGCACCGCGATGTACTACGGACGTAACGGAGCCGGCGCGCATAGCCGCGAGCTTGCCGGAGATGGCGATCAGCCGCGTGCCGGCCAGAATCGAAACGAGCACGGCGAGCGTGACAGGCAGTCGCCAAAGCGAACCAACTGGGCATGGGCCGCTGCATCGGCGCATCATGACTGGATGGATTCGCACACCGCATTTGCACATTACGAGTAGCAGCCCGGGCAAGCCTGGCGCCCTTGCTGCATTCCCGATCACCTGACCCTGCCGTGGCGGTTGCGCATGGCTGGTCGCTTCCTTGCACCCCCATGGACTACGCCCCTATCCGCTCCCTGCTGATTGCCAACCGTTCCGAGATCGCGATCCGCGTGATGCGCGCCGCCGCCGAGATGAACGTGCGCACGGTGGCGATTTATTCGAAGGAAGACCGTCTCGCGCTGCATCGCTTCAAGTCCGATGAGAGCTACCTGGTCGGCGAAGGCAAGAAGCCACTGGCGGCTTACCTCGACATCGACGACATCCTGCGCATTGCCAGGCAGGCGAAGGTCGACGCCATTCATCCCGGCTATGGCTTCCTGTCGGAAAACCCGGACTTCGCGCAGGCCGTGATCGACGCCGGCATCCGCTGGATCGGCCCGTCGCCCGAGGTCATGCGCAAGCTTGGCAACAAGGTGGCGGCGCGCAACGCGGCGATCGAGGCGGGCGTGCCGGTGATGCCGGCAACCGATCCGCTGCCGCATGACCTGGAAGCGTGCAAGCGCCTGGCCGCCGGCGTCGGCTATCCGCTGATGCTCAAGGCAAGCTGGGGCGGCGGCGGACGCGGCATGCGGGTGCTGGAAAGCGAGCAGGACCTTGAGGGGGCGCTGGCCGCGGCGCGGCGCGAGGCGCTGGCCGCGTTCGGCAACGACGAGGTGTATGTCGAAAAGCTGGTGCGCAACGCGCGCCACGTCGAAGTGCAGGTGCTCGGCGACACGCACGGCAACCTCGTGCATCTCTATGAGCGCGACTGTACCGTGCAGCGGCGCAACCAGAAGGTGGTGGAGCGCGCGCCCGCGCCTTACCTCGACGATGCCGGCCGGGCCGCGCTGTGCGAATCGGCGCTGCGGCTGATGCGCGCGGTCGGCTACACCCATGCCGGCACGGTCGAATTCCTGATGGATGCCGACTCGGGCCAGTTCTACTTTATCGAAGTCAACCCGCGCATCCAGGTCGAGCACACGGTCACGGAGATGGTCACCGGGATCGACATCGTCAAGGCGCAGATCCGCGTGACCGAAGGCGGCCATATCGGCATGACCGAGAACACGCGTAATGAGAACGGCGAGATCGTCGTGCGCGCCGCGGGCGTGCCGGTGCAGGAAGCCATTTCGCTGAACGGTCATGCACTGCAATGCCGGATCACTACCGAGGACCCGGAGAACGGCTTCCTGCCGGACTACGGCCGCCTCACCGCCTACCGCAGCGCGGCCGGCTTCGGCGTGCGCCTGGATGCCGGCACCGCCTATGGCGGCGCGGTGATCACGCCGTACTACGATTCGCTGCTGGTCAAGGTCACCACCTGGGCGCCGACCGCGCCCGAATCGATCCGGCGCATGGACCGTGCGCTGCGCGAGTTCCGCATCCGCGGCGTCGCGTCCAACCTGCAGTTCCTCGAAAACGTCATCAACCATCCGGCGTTCAAGTCCGGCGACGTCACCACGCGCTTCATCGACCTGACGCCGGAGCTGCTGGCGTTCACCAAGCGCCTGGACCGCGCCACCAAGCTGCTGCGTTACCTGGGCGAGGTCAGCGTCAACGGGCACCCGGAGATGAGCGGCCGCACGCTGCCATCGCTGCCGCTGTCCGCACCGGTGCTGCCCGCCCTGGACACCAGCGGTGCGCTGCCCTACGGCACGCGCGACCGGCTGCGCGAACTGGGCGCGGAGAAGTTCTCGCGCTGGATGCTCGAGCAGAAGCGGGTGCTGCTGACCGACACCACCATGCGCGACGCGCACCAGTCGCTGTTCGCCACGCGCATGCGCACCGCCGACATGCTGCCGATCGCGCCGTTCTATGCGCGCGAGCTGTCGCAACTGTTCTCGCTGGAGTGCTGGGGCGGGGCCACCTTCGACGTGGCGCTGCGCTTCCTCAAGGAAGACCCGTGGCAGCGCCTTGAGCAACTGCGCGAGCGCGTTCCCAACGTGCTGTTCCAGATGCTGCTGCGCGGATCCAACGCGGTCGGCTACACCAATTATGCGGACAACGTGGTGCGCTTCTTCGTGCGCCAGGCCGCCAGCGCCGGCGTGGATGTGTTCCGCGTGTTCGATTCGCTGAACTGGGTGCGCAATATGCGCGTCGCGATCGATGCCGTCGGCGAAAGCGGCGCGCTGTGCGAAGGCGCGATCTGCTATACCGGCGACCTGTTCGACAAGTCGCGCGCCAAGTACGACCTGAAGTACTACGTCGGCATCGCGCGCGAGCTGCAGCAGGCCGGCGTGCATGTGCTGGGCATCAAGGACATGGCCGGCATCTGCCGTCCGCAGGCGGCCGCGGCGCTGGTCAGGGCACTCAAGGAAGAGACCGGGCTGCCGGTGCATTTCCATACCCACGACACCAGCGGCATCTCGGCCGCTTCGGCACTGGCCGCGATCGAGGCCGGCTGCGACGCCGTCGACGGCGCGCTCGACGCCATGAGCGGGCTGACCTCGCAACCCAACCTGTCGAGCATTGCCGCGGCGCTGGCCGGCAGCGAGCGCGATCCCGGCCTCAGCCTGGAGCGCCTGCACGAAGCGTCGATGTACTGGGAAGGGGTGCGCCGCTACTACGCGCCATTCGAATCCGAAATCCGCGCCGGCACCGCCGACGTGTACCGCCACGAGATGCCCGGCGGCCAGTACACCAACCTGCGCGAGCAGGCGCGCTCGCTCGGCATCGAGCATCGCTGGACTGAGGTGTCGCGCGCTTACGCCGAGGTCAACCAGATGTTCGGCGACATCGTCAAGGTGACGCCGACGTCCAAGGTGGTCGGCGACCTGGCCTTGATGATGGTGGCCAACGACCTGAGCGCCGCCGATGTGTGCGATCCGGCCAAGGAAATCGCCTTCCCTGAATCGGTGGTGTCGCTGTTCAAGGGCGAACTGGGCTTTCCGCCCGACGGCTTCCCCGCGGCACTGTCGCGCAAGGTGCTGCGCGGCGAGCCGCCCGCGCCGTACCGGCCCGGCGACCAGATCCCGCCGGTCGATCTCGACGCGGCGCGCGCCGCGGGCGAAGCCGCGTGCGAACAGCCGCTCGACGACCGCCAGCTGGCTTCGTACCTGATGTACCCCAAGCAGGCCGGCGAGTACCACGCCCATGTGCGCAACTACAGCGATACCTCGGTGGTGCCCACGCCGGCCTATCTGTACGGCCTGCAGCCGCAGGAAGAAGTGGCCATCGACATCGCCGCCGGCAAGACCCTGCTGGTCTCGCTGCAAGGCACGCACCCCGATGCCGAGGAGGGGCTGATCAAGGTCCAGTTCGAGCTGAACGGGCAGTCGCGCACCGCGCTGGTCGAGCAGCGCAGCACCACGCAAGCGGCCGCGGCGCGCCATAGCCGGCCGGTTGCCGAGCCCGACAACCCGCTGCATGTCGCCGCCCCCATGCCTGGCTCGATCGTGACCGTGGCGGTGCAGCCGGGGCAGCGCGTGGCCGCGGGCACGACGCTGCTGGCGCTGGAGGCGATGAAGATGGAGACCCATATCGCTGCGGACCGGGACTGCGAGATTGCGGCGGTACATGTTCAGCAGGGGGATCGTGTGGCGGCGAAGGATCTGTTGATCGAGCTGAAGGACGTGGGCTGACGCTGGCGGAGGAGGGCTTAGCCCGCCGGCGTCACGCGCTCGATCGTGAAGTCGTAGCGCAGCTCCAGGCAGGGACCGCCGATGCCGTATTCGCGGCGGCGCTCACCGGCTGCGACCGGCTCGAACCGGCGCACCAGCGACTGCTTCACGGCAAACACCACGTCGGAATCGAGGTAGGGGTCCTCGGCATCGAAGATATGGGTCACCAGCGGCTTGCAGCCCGGCGCGGTGATCCTGACGTGCAGGTGGGCGGGGCGCCACGGATGGCGGTTGGTGGCCTGCAGGAGCTCGCCGACCGGCCCGTCGGTGGGGATGGGGTAGCGCACCGGCCGCACGGTCTGCACCAGGAATTCGCCCGCATCGTTGACGCGGTACCAGCCGCGCAGGTTGTGCTCGGGCTGCGCGGCATCCTGGATGTCGTACATGCCGTTGGAGTTGGTCTGCCACAGCTCGATCTGCGCGCCGGGCACCGGTGCGCCGTCGAGGTCAAGCACGCGGCCGGTGACGAACAGGGGCGGGTCGTCGCACGGCAACTGCTGGATCGATTCCCCCCACTGGCGTTCCGGCGTGCCCGGCACATAGAACGGCCCGACCACGGTCGATTCCGTCGCGGCATGCGCCACGCCCGCGCTGATCATGTTGACCAGCATCGAGATGCCGAGGTTGTCGGAGAGCAGGATCATCTCCTGGCGCTTGTCATCGGAGATCTGGCCGACCGAGGTCAGGTAGAGGATGCCGCGCATCCACTCGTCTTCGGACAGCTTCACGTCGCGCACAAAGGCGTGCAGGTGCCGGATCAGCGATTGCAGGATCTCGCGCAGGCGCGGATCGGGGGTGTCCTGGTAACGCTGCAGGACGACGTCGGTCAACTGGGCTTCAGTCATGTTTTGCATGGTGGTGTCCTTGGCGCGGTTCGTTTCAGTGAGCGTAGGGTGCCGGCAGGAAGCGCTCGCCGGGGGCGACGCCGGCCTGGGCCAGCACATGGTCGCGCGAGCGCTCCAGGTCGCCGATCAGCCGCGCGACGTCGACATTCACCAGCTTGCCGTGGCGCTTGACGGCCTTGCCGGCCACCCATACCGAATCCACCAGCCCGGGATGGCCGGCCAGCACCACCGCGCCGACCGCGTTGTTCAGCGGCGCCATTTCCAGGTTGTCGGCGCGCAGCATGGCGATGTCGGCGTCCTTGCCCGGCGTCAGCGAGCCGATGCGGTCGGCCAGGCCCAGCGCGCGCGCGCCGTTGATGGTGGCAAAGGCCAGCACATCGGCGGTGTCGATCGGCAGGCGCTGCACGGTCTCGCCGGCATGGTCGGCGTGGTGATGCGCCCAGGCGCGTTCGACCAGCAGCACCGTGCGCATGACCTGGAACAGGTGGCCGCTGTTGGACGTGACGATGTCCACGCCCAGCGTGGGCGCCAGGCCAACGTCGAGCAGGCGGCGCGTGGCGGGCCAGCCGTGGCCCATCTGCAGTTCGATGTCGGGGGTCATCGAAGCCCAAGCGCCGTGGTCGGCCATGATGCGGAATTCATCGTCGGCGAGCGAGTTGCAATGCACGCAGACCACGTCCTCGCCCAGCAATCCGTTTTGGGCCAGCCAGGCCACGGGCCGGTTCTTGCCCCAGGCGCCGTCGCCGACGTGCACCGAGATCAGTGCGCCGAGGTCGCGCGCCAGGGCCCAGTCGTCGATGGTCACCTTCTCGCTGGCGTACTGCGGGCCGCGCAATGCCATGCCCATCTGCACCAGGTCGTCGGCGCGCGAGAAATGCTCCTTCTTGACGCGGTAGGCATCGCGCGAAGTGGGAAGGTCGCTGACCGGCAGCCATTCGGCGTTGGAATTGCCGTAGCACATCACGAAGCGCCCGCCCGAATCGCGCAGGCCCTGCACCGCGCCATCGGTATGCGCGGGGGTGTTCATGTTGTGCGACCAGTCGAGCACGGTGGTGATGCCGGCGTTGAGGGCCTCGCAGGCGCCCGCCAGGTTGGCGGTGTAGATGTCCCCGGCGCGGAAATGCTCGCCAAGCTGGCCGCGCACGCCCGCAAAGTACTGGTCCAGGGTCCAGTCGGCGGCGATATTGCGCAGCGTGGTCTGCCACACGTGGCGATGGGTATCGACCATGCCCGGCATCACGATGGTGCCGGTGCCGTCGATGATCTCGGCATCTGCCGCCTGCAGGCCGGTGCCGACTGCGGCGATCCTGGCGCCTTCGATCAGCACGTCGCCCTTGTCCAGGTTGCCGATGGCCGGGTCGACGGTGATGACGTTCGCGTTGCGGATGAGGGTGCGTTTCATGAGGTGTCTCCTGTAGTTCTTGCTTCTGGTTGTTTTGGTGGTTGAGAGGAGCTGGGGGTCCCGGCGCGGTGCCGTTCAGCGTGGCAGCCCTCCCGCAATCTTCTCGGCGACCATGATGGTCGGCAGGTGGGTGTTGGCGCTGGGGACGGTGGGCATCACCGAGGCGTCGGCGACATACAGCCCATGCATGCCGTGCACGCGCCCGTGCGGGTCCACCACCGCCAGCGGATCGCCGGCCGGGCCCATGCGGCATGTGCCGCTGACGTGGCCGGTGCCGCTGATGCTGCGGCGGGCGTACCTGGCCAGCGCTTCGTCGCTGCGCAGCACTTCGGCGGCCGGCGTCATCTTCGACAGCCGTGCCACCGTGCGCTGGCCCAGCCCCGGCATGGCATCGATCAGCCGTGCTGCCGCGGCGGCGCGCACGGCGTTGGCGCGGGTCGGCTCGTTGTAGCGCATCAGGCGGCTCAGGTTGCCGGCGTCGGCCAGGACGTAGGGTGTGCCGCAGAGGCCGTGCAGGGCATCGAACAGCGAGGCGGTAAAGCGGAAAGCCGCGGTGATGCGGGCCAGGTCGCGCGGGTCGTCAATGAGGTTGAACTCGACCACGGCCTTGTCCAGCGGCGCCTGCGGCGACAGCGTGACCGTGCCGCGCGACCAGGGTTTGTTCAGCACCGGTGCCAGCGAAGCCATGCGATGCCCGAGCGCGTGCCACGACAGCCAGCTGCGGATATACATGCCCATGTCGCCCGGCGTGCCGCCCGGCTGCGCCGATGACCAGCGCATGGTGGTGGCGCAGGCCGGCCGCACGCCGCGCGGTTCGCGCCCGGCGCGCGCCAGGAAGGCCACCACGTACAGGATGGCGTGGTTCTGCAGGTTGCGGCCCACGCCCTTGTGGTCGAGCTGCGGGGCGATGCCCGTCCGGCCCAGCTCGCCGGCCGGGCCGATCCCGCTGCGCAGCAGCAGCGCGGGCGTGCGCAGCGCGCCGGCTGCCAGCAGCACGCGGCGCGCGCGAAATTCGCGCACCTGGCCCTGCGCGTCGGTGCCGGCAACGCCGGTGCAATGCAGCGCGCCGTCGCGGCGCTCCAGCAGCAGGCGCGTGACGGTGATGCCGGTCTGCACGTCCAGGTTGGGCCGCGCCCGCACTGTGGCATCCAGGTAGCAGATGCCGGCCGAGCCGCGCTTGTCGGGATAGCGGCTGATCGGCAGCGTGCCGTAGCCGTCGCCGAAGTCGGCGTTCATGTCCTGGATATGCGCGAAGCCGCGCGCGCCGCAGGCCTGGTGCAGCCGCCGCGACAACGGCGACCAGCTTGCCGGGGGCTCGCGCCGGACCGGCACCGGGCCGTCGCTGCCGTGCAGCGCGCCGGCAAAGTCCTGGTCGGACTCCAGCTTGCGGAACCAGGGCAGCACGTCGTCCCAGCCCCAGCCTGCCGCGCCGAGCGCCCGCCATTCGTCGTAGTCTTCCGGCCGGCCGCGCAGCGCGAACATGCCCATGATCTGCGAGGTGCCGCCCAGCACCCGGCCCTGCGGGAAGAAGGAAGGCGGGGTGCCGTTGGCACGGCCCCAGTGCACCAGCGTGTCCGGCCACATGTAGGCGGGGTTGAAGGTGGACAGTGGGAAGATGCTGCGGATGTCGGCGGGCTCGGCGCCCGGGCGGACGTCCTGGCCAGCCTCCAGCAGCAGCACGCGCCGCTGCGCGTGCGCCGAGAGCCGGTTGGCCAGCACCGAGCCCGCCGCGCCCGCGCCGACGATCAGGTCGTCATAAGCGGTCATGACGCGTTGCCGGTGCCGTCCAGGATGGGCGCGGTCCCGGCCAGCAATTCGGCCGTGAGCACGCTGGCGATATAGTCGTCGCCGCCATGGCCGTGGGCGAGCGATACGCCGTTGAGCTGGCTGACCAGCGCCGCCAGCGGCAGCGGCACGCCGGCATCGCCGCCGGCGGCCAGGATCAGGCGCAGGTCCTTGGCCATCTGCATGCACGAGAACAGCGGGCTGAAGTCGCGCCGGCGCAATTGCGCGGCCTTGACCTTGATCAGCGGCGAGGCCAGCACGCTGGAACTCATCACGTCGAGCAGGTCGTCCCAGCGGATGCCGCCCTTGCTGCCCAGGGCCAGCGCCTCGGCCATCATTGCCGCGGTGGTGCCGACCATCAGGTTGAGCACCAGTTTCATGCTGCGCGCCTGTTCGTCCGGGCCAAGGTAGCGCGGCGGCTGGCCCCACGCCGACAGCAGCGGCAGCGCCGCCTCGAAGGCATCGCGCGGACCGGACACCATGGTCGCGAGGGTGCGCTCCCGCGCCTGCACCGGCGTGCCCGACACCGGCGCGCGCAGGTAGCGCACGCCGGCCGCTGCCGCGGCGCGCGCTACCGTGGCGGAGGCCTGCGGCGACACGGTGCTGGTATCCACGTACAGCATGCCGGGCTGCGCGCCGGCGAACACCGCTGGCGCCACGGCCAGCAGCGCCGCATCGTCCGGCAGCGACGAGAACACGGCCTGCGCGCCACGAGCGGCCTCTTCCGGCAGCTGCGCTAGGGTTGCGCCCAGCGCCTGCGCTTGTTGGCGCGCCGGCTCGGACAATTCCGCCACGCGCACGGCATGGCCCGCCGCCAGCAGGCTTGCCAGCATCGGCAGGCCCATCTTGCCCGCCCCGATCCAGCCGATATTCATGACAGGCTCCTGGTGTCGACGCATGAGTCGGCACTCATTGCGGCGCTCCCGCTGCGCGATCGTCGACACGCTTGTAGAACGCATGGATGCGCACCGTTTCCCAGATGCCCAGCGACCAGAACGGGTCGTTGCGGTTGAAGTCTTCGACTTCGGCGCGGGTATCGGCCTCGACCAGGAAGAAGCTGCCCTGCATGTCGTGGCCCGCATCGTCCACCAGCGGGCCCGACACCAGCGTGCGGATCGGATGGGCGGCAAGGTAGGCGCGGTGCTTGTCGACGTTGGCCAGGCGCGTCGGCAGCATGCCGGGCTGGTCGACGGCGTAGATGATCCAGTGCATGGTGTGGCCTTTCAGATGGGGTTGACGGAGGCGGTGGGGCCGTTGGGGCCGCCGAAGGTCCAGTCCCAGCGGCGGATGTCCACGCTGGCGAACAGGCCGGCGCGGTAGTACGGGTCTTCGTGGCTGAACGCGACCACGTCGTCATGGCTGGCGGCGCTGACGATCAGCAGCGAGCCGTTCATCACGGTGCTGTCGCCCGCCAGCGAGGCGCCGCTGGCAACCACGGTGACGCGGGCATGGCTGCCGCGCAGCCAGTCGCGGTGGCGCGCGCGGGTGGCATTGCGCAGCGCCAGCGCTTCGGGCTTGTCGGTGGCGATTACCATGAAGTACATCGGTGCGTTCATCATGACTGGCTCCCTGCGGCCGGGGCGGCCAATTCGAATGTTCAAACATTCGAATGTTGTCGAGTATAGCGCTACTTTGTATCATGTCAACATTCGAATGATTCCCGGATCCGCATGACTTCCCAGTCACAACTCCTGCGGGCCGCTCAGCCCCAATACCTGGCGGTCGCCAATGAACTGATGGCAGAGATCCTGGCCGGACGGCTGGCGGTGGGCGACCAGTTGCCGGCCGAGCCCGAACTGGTCCGCAAGTACCAGCTGAGCCGCTACGGCGTGCGCCAGGCCATCAAGGCGCTGATCGATCTGGGCCTGGTGTCGCGCCAGCAGGGCATCGGCACGCGCGTGCTCAGCAACCAGGCCCGCGCGCGCTATAACCAGAGCATCTCCGGGCTGGACGACATTGCCCGTTATGCGCAGGAGACGGACTTCCGCATTCTTTCCCGGCACATGGTGGCGCCGGGCGAGGGCCGGGTGCCGCTGCCGGCGGACGGGGCGGAGGGCGCGGACAAGTGGCTGCATATCGCCGGCTTGCGCAGCACGCTGGGCGCAGGCTTGCCGATCTCGCTGGCGGACATCTACGTCAGTCCGCGCTACGCGCGCCTGCCCAGGCTGGGCGCGACGCTGAACGTGCCGGTGCATGACTTGATCGAGCGGCGGTTCGGCACGCGCGTGACGCGCGTCGACCAGGACACCCAAGGCGCGCTGGTGAGTCAGGACGAGGCGGAGTTGCTGCAGGTCGAGCCGGGCAGCGCCGCGCTGCGCATCGTCCGGACCTATTTTGTCGACGACGAAGTCATCGAGGTCACGCTCAGCGTGCATCCCGCCGAGCGCTACAGCTACAAGCAGAGTTTCGAGCTGGAAGGGCGGTAGTGGCCTGGTCGCCGCCATCGCTGGACGGCGCCGCACAAAAAAACAGGGGCTCGCCTGAGCGAGCCCCCGTGCCGGTGTGGCTGCAATTACTGCACGTTGCCGGCGACAGCGATCACCTGGCCGGTGATGTAGTTGGAGTCCGGCGAGCAGAACAGATACACGCCGCCCGCGGCTTCTTCCGGGGTGCCGCCGCGGCCGAGCGGGTTGCGCTGGGCGTGCGTCTTCAGCGCTTCCGGGTTCAGGCCCACGCGGATCTCGCGGCCTTCGATGTTGACCGTGGCGCCGGCCTTGGCGTCGGCCGAGGTCATGCGAGTGTGGATCAGCCCGAACGCGACCGCATTCACGTTGACGTTAAAGCGGCCCCACTCGCGCGCGATGGCGCGGGTCATGCCGATCACGCCGGCCTTGGCGCCGGAGTAGTTGATCTGGCCGGCATTGCCGTTCAGTCCGGACACCGACGAGATATTGACGATCTTGCGGTACACCTCGCGGCCGGCTTCCTTGTCGGCTGCCGCCAGCGCCTTGATATGCGGGTAGGCGGCGCGCAGGATGCGGAACGGCGCGGTCATGTGGCAGTCCAGGATGGCGTACCACTGCTCGTCGCTCATCTTCTGCACCACGTCGTCCCAGGTGAAGCCGGCGTTGTTGACGATGATGTCGATGCTCTTGAAGTTGCTCATCGCCGTGTTGATGAAGCGGTCGGCAAAGTCCGGCGCGGACACGTTGCCCACGCAGGCCACGGCTTCGACGCCCATTGCCTTCAGTTCCTCGACGGTCTGCTGCGCCGGCTCGGCATCCAGGTCGTTGATGACCAGGCGCGCGCCTTCGCGCGCCAGCCGCATGGCGATGGCGTTGCCGATGCCGCGGCCCGAACCGGTGACCAGTGCCACCTTGCCTTCAAGTGCTCCCATTGCTGACTCCTTTGTGCTCGATTGGATTTACAGGGCAACGACGGCGTCGCCCAGGATCTTGCTTTCGCCATACTGGTTGGCGGTCTGGATTTCCAGCCTGACGCGCTTCTCGCCGTCGACTTCCAGCTTTTCCACGACGTGGCCGGTGCAGGTGATGCGATGGCCCAGGTGCGTAATGCCGACAAAGCGCACGCCGAACTGGCGCAGCTGGCGCTGATCCACCCACTGCGTCAGCAGGCGGCCCAGCCAGGCCATCGACAGCATGCCGTGCGCGAACACGTCCGGCATGCCGGCCTTGCGCGCGAAATCGATGTCGATATGGATCGGGTTGTGGTCGTTCGAGGCGCCGGCGAACAGCGCCAGCGTGGTGCGGTTGACCGGCTCCAGCGTCAGCGGGGGCAGGGTGTCGCCGACCTTGACCTGGTCGAAGCTCAGTTTGCTCATGCGGGTTCTCCGGTTCAGCCGTTGCGATGCACCAGCACGCTGCGCAGGTCGGCCACGTGCGCGCCGTCCTGGTTGGTCACGCGCGTCTCGCGCACCACGAATTCCAGCGCGCCGCCTTTCTTGTCGTAGATGTCGGAGATGGTGGACTTGAAGTGCAGCGTGTCGCCGGCGTAGGCCATGCGGTGGTAGGTGAATGACTGCTCGCCGTGCAGGATGCGGTCGATGCGAATGCCCAGTTCGTCGCGCCAGCCGGTGGCCGGCCCTGCCAGTTCCAGCGAGAACAGGAAGGTCGGCGGCAGCGGCAGGCCCGGGTGGCCGGCGTCGCGCGCGGCGGCTTCATCGATATAGACCGGATCGGTCTGGCCGGTAGCCTTGGCGAAGAAGCGCAGCTGGCTGGCTGGCGCGGCCGCGCGGAAGTCAGCCACCACCTTGCCGATATGTTTCTTGTCGATCATCAGGGTCTCCTTGCCGTGCTCAGGCGTGCTTCTGGTACAGCGTGACCACGCACGCGCCGCCCAGGCCCAGGTTGTGCGTCAGCGCCAGCCGCGCGCCTTCCACCTGGCGCTGGTCGGCCTTGCCGCGCAGCTGCTGGACCATCTCGTAGCATTGCGCCAGGCCGGTGGCGCCCAGCGGGTGGCCCTTTGACAGCAGGCCGCCCGACGGGTTGACCACCCACTTGCCGCCATAGGTGTTGTCGCCGTCGTTGATCAGCTTCTCGGCGCCGCCTTCCGGGCACAGCCCCAGGCCTTCGTAGGTCAGCAGCTCGTTCTGCGCGAAGCAGTCGTGCAGCTCGATTACGTCGATGTCCTGCGGGCCGACGCCGGCCTGCTCATAAACCTGCTGCGAGCCCTCGCGGGTCATGTCGAAGCCCACCACGCGGATCATGTCGCGTGCGTCGTAGGTGCTGGGGCGGTCGGTGGTCAGCGACTGGCCGGCGATCAGCACGTCGGTCTTCAGGCCTTTCCTGCGGGCGAATTCCTCGGACACCACGATCGCGGCCGCGGCGCCGCAGGTCGGCGGGCAGGCCATCACGCGCGTGATCACGCCCTCCCACAGCGCGGGCGCGGCCAGCACTTCCTCGGTGGTCATCACGTTGCGGAACACGGCCAGCGGGTTGTTGGCGGCGTGGCGGCTGGCCTTGGCGCGGATTTTCGCGAAGGTTTCCAGCCGGGTGCCGTACTTGTCCATATGGGCCTTGCCGGCGCCGGCGAACTGGCGGATGGCATTGGGCAGGTCCTTGCGGTCGACCAGTTCGTCGACCAGGTTGATGGCCCGCTCCAGCGCCGGCGCGCGGTCGTCCCAGCGCGATTTCAGCGCGCCCGGCTGCATGAACTCGAAGCCGACCGCGAGCGCGCAGTCGACCGCGCCGCTCTGCACCGCCTGGCGCGCCAGGAACAGGGCGGACGAACCGGTGGAGCAGTTGTTGTTGACGTTGACCACCGGGATGCCGGTCATGCCGACCTGGTATAGCGCCTTCTGGCCGCAGGTGGAATCGCCATACACGTAGCCGGCGTAGGCCTGCTGCACGTCCTCGTAACCGAGGCCGGCGTCTTCCAGCGCCTGGCGCACGGCCGTGGCGCCCATCACGTCATAGCTGTCGCTGCTGCCCGGCTTTCTGAACGGGATCATGCCGGCGCCGGCGACGAATACCTTGCGAGTCATGTGTGTCCTCCGATGAATGTCTGGGGATGGGCGGTGCTTACAGCTTGCGCGAGATCAGGTCGCGCATCACTTCGCTGGTGCCGCCGTAGATGCGGGTCACGCGCATGTCGGCAAAGGCGCGTGCCACCGGGTACTCCATCATGTAGCCGTAGCCGCCATGCAGCTGCACCATCTGGTCCAGCGCGGTGCCCAGCACCTCGGTCGAATGCAGCTTGGCGATGGCCGCTTCTTCCAGGGTCAGGCGGCGGCGGATGTGCTCGCCGATGTAGTGGTCGATCATCAGGCGCACCGAGATGGCCTGCGTCTTGATGTCGGCCAGCTTGAACTTGGTGTTCTGGAAGTCCCACACGGTCTGGTTGAAGGCCTTGCGGTCCTTGACGTAGGCCAGCGTGTGCTCCAGGCAGGCTTCCAGCTTGGCGGCGGCGCCGACGGCAATCGACAGGCGCTCCTGCGGCAGTTCGGCCATCAGGTAGGCAAAGCCCTTGCCTTCCTCGCCCAGCAGGTTGGCCGCCGGCACCCGCACGTTGTCGAAGAACAGCTCGGCGGTGTCCTGCGCATGCTGGCCGACTTTCTCCAGCTTGCGGCCGCGGCGGAAGCCCTCGCGGTCGCCCTCGACCACGATCAGGCTGACGCCGCGGGCGCCGGCGGCGGGGTCGGTCTTGCAGACCATGATGATCAGGTCGGCATTCAGGCCGTTGCTGATGAAGGTCTTGCTGCCGTTGATGACGTACTCGTCGCCGTCGCGCATGGCGGTGGTGCGGATCGCCTTGAGGTCGCTGCCGGTGCCCGGCTCGGTCATGCCGATGGCCAGGATGTATTCGCCGGAGCAGACCTTGGGCAGCCAGCGCTGCTTCTGCTCTTCATTGCCGAGGCGGGCGATGTATGGGGCGATGATGTCCGAGTGCACGCCGAAGCCGACGCCGCTCAGGCCGGCGCGGGCGTATTCCTCGGCAAACACCGCGGCGTGGCCGAAGTCGCCGCCGCCGCCGCCGTACTCGGTCGGCAGCGTGGCGCACAGCAGGCCTTCGCGGCCGGCCTTGAGCCAGGTTTCGCGGTCGACCTTGCCGGCCTTGTCCCACTCGGCCTGCTTCGGCAGGCATTCGCGTTCAAAGAAGCGGCGCACGGTGGTGCGGAACATCTCGTGGTCGTCACGATAGATGGTGCGGTTGATTTCCATTGGGTGACTCCGGATATCGGTCTGCGGGAGGTTGCCTCGGCCAAGGTATGCGGCCACTGGTATGGCGCTAAGGTACCGGGGAGGAGGGGGCGGCGAACACCACCCGCGTCAGGTGGCCGGAGACGGCCAAGGGGGGGCCACGCAGGGGACGCGCGGCGCTGGGGAGGGGGAGCGGTAGGGCGAGGGGCGCGCCGTCAGCGCGGCGCGTCAGGCGGCTGGGCGCCGCCGGCCTGGTTCAGCTCGCGGTCGCGGGCGCGGGCCACGGCCTCGTCGCGGCTGCTGACGCCGAGCTTGCGGAAGATGTTGCGCAAGTGCCATTTCACGGTCTCGGGCGACAGGCCCAGCGTGCGCGCGATCTTCTTGTTGGGCAGGGCCTGGCCAAGCAGGCGCACGACATCGGCCTCGCGGTCGCTCAGCTCCTCAACGCGGAGGTCGGCCCGGGCCGCGCCAGGCGCTGCGGTGCCCGACGCCGAGGCTTCGGCGGCACGCGGCGGCACGGTGGCCCGCAGACGCTCGACGTAGAAGGCCAGCACCGGATCCAGCGTGGTGTCGGCGGCCACGCCGGCGATCTGGCCGAGTGCGCCGGGGCAGGCGTCGATCAGACTGCGCATCAGGCCGAGGCGGTGGCCGCGGCGCAGGCCTTCCAGCACATGGGCGCGCGCCGCCTGGGTATCGCCGCGGCGCGATGCCACCACCGCCGCCAGCATATGCAGCTGCGCCACGTGGCGCTGCCAGCCGCGCGCCTCGCAATACGCCAACAGCGGCGTCACGCGCGCCGCGGCCCCGCGCATGTCGTCATGCGCCAGGCAGAGCAGCACGTGGGCGCGCTCGGTCACCATGTGGATCGCATCCAGCGAGCCGCGCGGCGCGTTGCGGTGGCGCGCGGCAATGGCGTCCAGGCGGGCCAGCGTGGCCTCGGCAGCGCTAATGTCGCCGCCGGCCAGGTGCAGCCGGACCTGGTTGGCCAGGCTCTGCGCGACCAGCCGGTCCAGGCGCAGCTGCGTGCCGTAGTCTTCCAGCCGCTCCAGCTGCGCGAAGGCGTCAAGCCGGTGGCCGCTGATCCAATGGGCGGCGGCCAGCACGGTGTGCACCCGCAGCACCGAGTCCGGGATCGAGACCCGCTCGAGCACGTCGACCCGGTCTTCCAGCAGCCGGCGGGCCGCCTCCAGGTCGTTCTGCTCGTACAGCGCTTCGCCCAGCAGCGCCGCGGCAAAGTATTCCGGCTCGGCGCCGGCGCCGTGGCCTACCTGCTCGACCTCGCGCAGCACGTCGCGGGCGACGCGCTCGGCCAGGCCCATGTTGCCTTCCAGCGCATGGCTGAAGCCGATCATGCAGCGGCCGTTGAGCATGCCGCTGGCGGTGCCCAGAAGCGGCACGCCATCGACCACCAGCGGCGGCGCCTCGGTCTGGATGCGGCGGGCGCGCTCGTAGTCGCCCAGGTGCATGTAGAGCCACGACAGCAGGTTGTTGCGCGAGCCGATAAAGAGCGCCGGCATGTCGGCGGGCGCGCTCTCGACCTGCGGCAGCAGCGCCAGCGCGCCCTGGCTGTCGTCGCGCAGCAGCATCAGCGAGAAGCGCAGCAATGCCAGGCGGTAGCGCATCGAGGCGTCGCCTGGCGGGACATCGGCCTCGAGCCGGTCGGCGGCCGCGGCGCATTGATCCAGGTCGCGCGAGAACATCTGCGTGCGCAGCGCCAGCAGGCGCAGTTCCGGGCGCGCCTGGATCTGGTCGGCGGGGATGGCGCGCAGCAGGCCGAGCGCCTTGCGCACCTCGCCGCGCATGATCAGGGTGTCGGCATAGCGCTGCACCAGGTCGGCGGCGGTGTCGGCGTCGCCGGCCAGCACCGCGTGGCGCACCGCCTCCTCCAGCATGCGATGGTCGCGGAACCAGCGCCACGCGGCCGCGTGCACGGCGCGCCGCTGCGCCTCGCCGCGCGAGCGGAAACGCTGGGCCAGGGTTTCGCGCAGCAGCGGATGCAGCCGGTACCAGGCTTCGCGTTCGGGGCCCTGCGCCGGCGTGATAAAGAGGTTCTCCTGCTCCAGCCGCGCCAGCAGCGCCAGGACTTCGGCTTCGCCCAGCGCCCGTTCGCCCAGCGCTTCGCATAGCGACGCGGTGAAGCGCTCGCACGCGGCGGCGCGCACCAGCAGCTCGGCTTCATCCGGCGCCAGACGCGACAGCACCTCGCGTTCGAAATATTCGGCAAAGGCGCCGGCATCCTGCACGCTGGCCTGCACGAAGCCCGTGGCAAAGGTGAGGCTGCTGGCATTGGCCTTCTTGCGTTTCCAGTGCGCGGCAAAGAGCTGCAGGCCGGCGACCCAGCCGTCGGTCAGTTCATGCAGCATGCGCGCATCGCGCGTGCTGATGTCGCCCAGCTGGGCGCGCAGGAAATGCTGCGATTCGGCCAGCGTGAAGCGCAGGTCGCGCTGGTCCAGCTCCAGCAGCATGCCCTGGTCGCGCAGGCGCCCGAGCGACAGCGCCAGCGCCGCGCGCGAGGCCAGCACCACGTGGAAGTTGGCCGGGGCATAGTCCAGCAGCCATTGCAGCGGCTCCAGCACGCGCGGCGAAGTCAGGTGGTGCACGTCGTCGAGCACCAGCGTGACGTCGCGCGGATGGGCGGTAATGCCGCGCACCAGCGCGATGATGGCGCGCTCGACGGCTTCGTCGTCGGTGCCGCGGTCGGCCAGCACCATGGCTTCGCGCGTCAGCGCGGGGCTGACCTCGGACAGGCTGCCGAGCAGGCGGTCCAGCCAGCGCTGGCGTTCGTTGTCGGCGGGCTCCAGCGTCAGCGCGGCCATGTCGAAGCCAAGCGCCAGCAAGTCTAGCCGCCACGCCGTCAGCAGCGCGGTCTTGCCATAGCCGGCCGGGCCCTGCAGCACGACGCAGCGCCGGCGCCGGGCCTCGGTCAGCTGCGCCAGCAGGCGCTCGCGCGCGACCACGCGCGCCGCGCTGCGCAGCGATGCCGGCCGGGACGGCTGCGAGACTGGCGCGGGCGGATTGGCTGGCGTAAGTGCAGGCGTCTGGGTGGCCGGATTGGTTGGTGTATTGGCGGGCTTCTGGGGCATGGGCGAGGCAGCGCGCTGCTGGTGGAATGCCGGTGAGGCAGGGCGGTGCCCCGCAAGGCAGCACCTTGCAGCGATTGTACTGGCAGACGCGGCGCGGCGGCCAAGGCGCACCGGCCGGCGCGCGAGGGCGCCGGGTTGCGGCGCAGGCTGCACTTCCGGGGCGCCCGGAACAGGTGGGGAGGCGCTTGCCGGGTGTCAAGGCGCGAGCGCGAGATCCTGCCGCTCAACCTGAGTGTGGACACCGTCAAGTGGAACCTGCGCCAGATCCACGCCAAGCCCAAGGAGTTGCGTCGCTACGATGCCATCCTGGTAGCGCGCGGCACAGCGGCCGGGCTGACCGCGCTCGCGGCTACTGCCCGCCTTCCAGGCGCCCGGGAGCGCCTGCCTTATTCCGCGGTGGCGCCGCTGGCCTTGATCATCCGGGCAATCACGGGCTCGGTCGCCTCGAACTCGCGCCTGAACTCAGCCGGCGAGTTGCCCACCGGAGTCATGCCCAACGCATCCAGCCGCTCGCGCATCGCCGGCGATTGGATCGACGCTCGCGCTGCTGTCTCCAGCTGGGACAATACCGCCGCGGGGGTGCCGGAGCGCGCGAGCAGGCCTAGCCAGCCCGGCGAGCGCATCTCCTGCCCTTTCAGCCCGGCCTCGGCAATGGTCGGAACGTCAGGAAGTTCCTTGATGCGCTTGTCGTCCATCACTGCCAGGGCAGTCAGCCTGCCGCTCTTGATATGCGGGCCGAGCGTGCCCATCGAGCCGATGGCCCAGGCAATGTTGCCGGCGATCATGTCCTGCGCCATCGGCGCTTCGCCCTTGTAGGCCACGTGTGCCATGTCCAGGCCGCGCTCCTGGTTCAGGTGCGCGCCGACGAGGTGCGGGAAGGTGCCGACGCCATAGGAGCCGAAGCTGACCTTGCCCTTGTTCTTCGCTGCCCAGTCCAGGAACTGCTGTACGTTCTTCACCGGCACGTCCCGGTTCACTACCAGCAGGAGCTTGGCGAGGCTCACTTCGGTGATAAAGGCCAGGTCACGGCGCACGTCGTACGGCACGTTGCGGTACATGTGCGGGGTGTTGATCAGCGGCGCCGAGTGGGTGAGCAGGATGGTGTAGCCGTCCGGCGCGGCGCGCGTGACGGCCTGCACGGCGATTACGCCGGCGCCGCCGGGCTTGTTGTCGACGATGATGGTTTGTCCCAGGCGCTTGCCCATGTCCTCGGCCAGCGCGCGCGCCACCGTGTCAGTGGCGCCGCCGGGCGGCCCGGGGACGACGAATGTGATTGGCCGCGACGGGTAGCTCTGGGCGCCGCAGGCGGCGCTCCACGCCATCACTGCCATTGCGATCAGGGATTTCATGCGCATGATTTGATACCTCGTGAATGGAGTAGGGAACCGCGCAGCAAAGACTGCAGCAAGACGTTATCGGATGCGCGGCACCTTGCACGCCACCCATATCGGCTGGGCGGGATTGCCCTAGTGTCGCGTCGCCGGCCGCCATAAAAACGAATGCTCCGGCGCGGGGCCGGAGCAAAGCACGCGGCCGGACAGCGGCGGCCAGGTGGAGACAGGACTGCACGGCGCGGCGAGTGCCGCGCGCGGGTGTGTGCTTCAGCGCGGCGGCATCACGCCCAGGCCCTGTGCCTGCAGCATTGCCACGCCATCGGCATCGAAACCCCAGTCGCGCAGCGCGGCGGCGCCATGTTCGCCGCGCGCCGGCGCGGGACCGGAGATCCCGGAAGGCGTGCCGAGGAAACGCGGCGCCGGTGCCGGTTGCACCACGCCCGCGACTTCGACAAAGCTGCCGCGCGCGCGGTGATGGGGGTGCTCGGGCGCTTCGCTGAATTCCAGCACCGGCGCGATGCAGGCATCGCTGCCTTCGAACACGGCGCACCATTCGTCGCGCGTGCGCGTGAGGAACACGGCCTCGAACTGCTCGCGCAGCACCGGCCAGCCCTTGCGGTCGTACTGGGCCGGCAGCTCCTTGCCGGCCAGGCCCAGCTTGTCCAGCAGTTCGGCGTAGAAGCGCCCTTCAACCGGTCCGATCGACATGTACTTGCCGTCGCGCGTGCGGTAGTTGTCATACCAGGGCGCGCCGCCGTCGAGCACGTTGGCCTGGCGCTCCTCGCGCCAGTTGCCCGAGGCCAGCAGGCCCCAGAACACGGCCCCCAGTTGCGCGGCGCCTTCGGTCATGGCGGCGTCGACCACCTGGCCCTTGCCGCCGCGCTGGACGTTGAGCAGCGCCGCCACCACGCCCAGCGCCAGCAGCATGCCGCCGCCGCCATAGTCGCCGACCAGGTTCAGCGGCGGCACCGGGGCCTGCCCGGCACGCCCGATGCCCGACAGCACGCCGGACAGCGCGACATAGTTCAGGTCGTGGCCGGCACGGTCCGCCAGCGGGCCGGTCTGGCCCCAGCCGGTCATGCGCGCATAGACCAGCTTCGGGTTGCGCGCCAGCGCAATGTCGGGCCCCAGGCCCAGGCGCTCCATGGTGCCGGGGCGGAAGCCTTCGATCACCACGTCGGCGCGTTCCACCAGCGCCAGCGCCGCGCGCTGCGCCTCGGGCTGCTTCAGGTCCAGCGTGACCGAGCGCCGGCCGCGGCCGGTCACATCGACACGCTTGCCGGTGGCCGACTTGGGCCCCAGGTCTTGCGGCGCCGCAGGGCGGTCGATGCGCAGCACGTCGGCGCCCATGTCGGCCAGCAGCATTGCGCCGAACGGGCCTGGCCCGATGGCTTCGAATTCGAGTACGCGGATTCCGCTCAGTACACCCATGGTGGTTCTCCTTTTGCACTGGTCGCAAGTAGACCAAAAGCAGGCGCGACGGGCCCCCACCCGTATCAGGTAGGACCCCGCCCACCTTCTCTGCAGTGCACAAACGCGCTCCTATAATCGGCTCACCATGCGGCCCGCCCGTGCGTGCCGAAAGCTGAATGTGCCGGAGCCAGAAGTGAGCAATACCCAGCGCGCCATCGCATCGCCAACGCGGACACGACAGGCCGCACGCCTGTTGCCGGTCCTGAGCGAACTCAGGCAGGAAGTGCGGTCGCTGAGCCGGCGTGCGCATCGTCTTGCGCTCGCGCAGGCCGACGGTGATGACGACGCCTGCCGCCATCAGTTGGCGCAGTTGTTCGAGCGCTGGATCGAGGACGCCTCGCCGCGCAAGCAGGTGGTCTGTTTTGCCTCGGCGGCCGAGTTCGGGCTGCCGCTGCACCGGCAGGCCGAACGCTGCCGCGCAGCGGCGATGCGCGACGGCTCCGACGCGGTGCGCGCCTTGTACTGGGCGGCGCTGCACCGCACGCGCTGCCGCCTTGGCTCGACCGCGCAGATGGAGGATGCGCAGGGCGCCGCAGCGCAGCCAGCGGCGGCGACAGCCGATCAGGGCCAGGTGCCGCCCGCCGCGACGGCGCGGCCGCTATGCCGCCGCTGCGAGCGGCTGCGGCTGGATGCGCGCTGCGCCAACGGCCACGGTGCCTTGCGCCCGCTGGGCGACATGCAGTGGCGCAGCCTTGCCGCCGGCGTGCAATGCCAGACGCGCGAGCATCAGTGCGATACCTGCCACACGCGCTGGACCCAGCACCGCAGCGCGGCGGACCCCTTCATGGCATGGACCATCAGCCGGCGCGATGTCGCGATGCCGGCAAGGGACGTGCTGACGGCCTGAAGGCGATATGCCCCGTCGGCTCTGACGGCTGACGGAAAAACGGCGCGCCGGACCTTGCGGACCGGCGCGCCGTTCTGTTTGCTGCCTGTTGTCAGGCGAGCGTGAAGGTCGGCACCGGTGCGCCGCCATCGCTGGGCGAGAACTTCACCTGCACCTTCTGCCCGATGCGCACCGTGTCGAGGTCGCAGTCGACGATATGGGTCATCATGGTCACCCCCTCGTCCAGCTTCACGTAGGCGATGCAGAACGGGTTGGGGCCGGCGCGGCGCGTCACGCTGAAGGTGTAGATGGTGCCGCGGCCGCTGGCCTGCTGCCACGAGGTGGTGCCCATGCAGAACGGGCACAGCACGCGCGGGTACCAGTGGGGCTTGCCGCACTCGTCGCAGACCTTGACCAGCAGTTTCCCTTCGCGCGCTGCCTGCCAGAAGGGCAGGTTGTCGGGCTGTTCGTCGGGCGCCTTGTAGACGGTGGGGATGTGTGGGGTCGTCATGTCATTGCTCCCGCGCATTATTCACGTTCAAGGATCAGGGTGGCGCTGCCGTGGCGCGAGCCCAGGTAGCCGCCGGTGCCTTGCGCCAGCGCCAGGTCGCAGTTGGCGACCTGAACCGCCGGGTGCGCCTCGCCGCGCAGCTGGCGCACGGCCTCGATGACCTTGGTGATGCCGCCGCGGTTGGCCGGATGGTTGTTGCACAGGCCGCCGCCGTCGGTGTTGAAGGGCAGCTTGCCGACGCCGGAGATCAGGTTGCCGTCGGCGACGAACCTGCCGCCTTCGCCCTTCTTGCAGAAACCCAGGTCTTCCAGCTGCATCAGCACGGTGATGGTGAAGCTGTCGTAGATCGACGCGTACTTGATGTCGGCCGGTGTGACGCCCGCTTCGGCAAACGCCGCCGCGCCCGAGACGCGCGCGCCGGACCAGCTCAGGTCGACTTCGCCGCCGAGCTGGCCCTTGATGTGCTCGCCGGCGCCGAGGATCTTCACCCTGGGCCGTTTCAGCGTGGCAGCGATTTCCGGGCGGGCCACGATCAGCGCGCCGCCGCCATCAGAAACCACGCAGCAGTCGAGCTTGTGCAGCGGGTCGGAGATCATCGGCGAGTTCAGCACATCTTCGACCGTGACCACGTCGCGCAGCATCGCGTGCGGGTTGTGCTGCGCGTGGTGCGACGCCGCCACCTTGATCCAGGCCAACTGTTCGGCCGTGGTGCCGTACTCGTGCATATGGCGCATGGCCACCATCGCATACAGGTTGACGGTGACCGGGCTGAAGGGGCTTTCGAACGGCATGTCCGGGAGGTTGGCGCCCCAGTTGCGTGCCTGCGTGCCGCTGGAGCCCTCGGAGCGCGGGCGGCCTGCCAGCGTAATCAGGGCCACGTTGCACTTGCCGGCCGCGATGGCCTGCGCCGCGTGCGACACATGGACCAGGTAGGCGGAGCCGCCGGTGTCGGTGGAGTCGATATGGCGCACCTTGAGGCCCAGATAGTCGACCATGTTGACCGCGCCCAGCCCCGGCGCGTCGCCGGCGCAGAAATAGCCGTCCACGTCGGCCAGCGTCAGGCCGGCATCCTGCAGCGCGCCCTTGGCGCTTTCGGCGTGCAGCTGCGCCACCGTCTTGTCGGGTGCCTTGCGGGTGGGGTGCTCGTAGGCCCCGACGATGTAGGCCTTGCCGTTGATGCTCATCTGTTCTCCTCTGGTACTTCAAATTGCGCTACGCACGGACTGGCAATGCAAGATCAAGAATATTACGCAGCATAACCCTTGCCTTGAATTCGGATGTGCCAAAGGCTGTATTCGTTGCGGGCGTGCCCGGTGCAGGAAGCGTTCGGCCACCGGTGCCACGCCGCCCGCCGCGGCCCGGCGCGCGCCAGCCTATGCCGCACAGGAAGAGCGGTGTCAAGGCGCTGCCCGGCGACTAGTTCACCGCGCGCGTCTTGCCTTCCCAGTGCGGCGCGCGCAGGTCGCGCTTGAGGATCTTGCCCGCGCCCGACAGCGGCAGCGCTTGCCGGAACTCCACGGTCTTGGGGCACTTGTAGCCGGCGATATGGGCGCGGCAATGCTCCTGGATTTCCGCGCCGGTGGCTTGCATGCCGGGTTTGAGCACGACCACCGCATGCACGGCCTCGCCCCATTTCTCATGCGGCACGCCGATCACGGCGCTCATCGCCACGGCCGGGTGGCGGCCAAGCACGTTCTCGACTTCGGCGGAATAGACGTTCTCGCCGCCGCTGACGATCATGTCCTTGAGGCGGTCGACAATGAAGATATAACCCTGCTCGTTCATGCAGGCGCCGTCGCCGGTGTGCAGCCAGCCGTCCCGCAAGGCCTTTGCGGTGTCTTCCGGGCGGTTCCAGTAGCCAGGCGTGACGCCGGCGCTGCGCACCAGGATCTCGCCCACGGTGCCGCGCGGCACCTCGTTGCCATCCGGATCGACGATCTTCACTTCGATGCCGATGCCGGCGCATCCGGCGGACAGGTGCAGCCCCTGCGCGCGCGCCGCCGGGCTGTGGTTCTCGGGCGGGTTGGTGGTGACGATCATGGACTCGGTCATGCCGTAGGAGTGGGCGAAGTCCACGCCCGGCAGTTTCTCCATGGTCTGCTCCAGCACGGCGGCGCTGATGGCGGAAGCCCCGTAGCCAAGGCGGCGCACGCTGCTGAGGTCATGCTTCGGGAAACCCGGGTGGCTGATCAGCATCTGGATCATGGTCGGCACCAGCGCCAGTTCGGTGATGCGCTCGCGTTCGATGGTCTCAAGCATCTCGCGCGGCTCGAACATGGGCATGATCACGTGCGTCTCGCCTGCCAGGAACTGGTTCAGCACGCGCGCCATCGACGCAACATGGAAGAACGGATTGACATGCAGCGCCCGGCCGCCGCGCAGCGGCGGGGTATCCGCCATGCGCTGCAGGCAGCCGCACCACAGCGTGCCGTGGGTCTGCATCACGCCCTTGGGAAAGCCCGTGGTGCCGCCGGTGTACATGATGATGGCGAGGTCGTTGCCACCGCGCTGCGCGTCGGGCACCGGCGCGGCTTGCGCAATCAGCTGCTCGAACGACAGCATGCCGTCGGGCGCGGCGCCGTCGCCGGCATGGATCAGTACCGGCGTGCGTTTGGCCGTGTCGCGGATGCCCGCGGCCATCGGCAGGAACTGGTCGTCGATCACCAGGATGCCGGTGTCGCAATCGTCCAGGGAATAGACCACTTCAGGCACGCTCCAGCGCACATTGACCGGATTGAGCACGCCGCCGCCCCACCAGGCTGCCATGGCGTATTCGAGGTAGCGGTCGGAGTTCTGCGCGAGGATGCCGACACGGTCGCCCGGCTGCATGCCGAGCGCCTGCAGCGATCCAGCCAGGCGCGCGACGCGATCACAGAATTCACGGTAAGTGCGGTGCCGGCCGCGGAAGATGGTGGCGACTTGGTCCGGCTGCTGCTGCAGCGAGCGGTGCAGGGCTCTGGTCAGGTACAAGGTTGTCTCCGTTATTTCTGATCTTTGCACGAGGTGCAGCGAGTCCCGCCGATCATAAGCTGAGGCCTGGATTCGGAATTGTCAGATTGCTGGATTCGCGGGTGACGGCCCCATGCCGGAGGCTCTGCCTGAATCAACATTCCTGGCGGACTCCTGAAACCGCATGTTCGCGTGACGCAGTGCATGCCGAATGTTTGCGCCGACCGCTACAATCGCGTTGGACATTTCTGAAATCTGTGCAAGAAAAATCGATGACCTACATCGTTGAAGCGGTGGATGAAGCCCTGGGCCTGCTGATGCTGGTGGCCGGACACCCATCGCTGGGCGTGACCGAGCTGGCTCGCCGGGCCGGGCTGACCAAGGCGCGCGCGTTCCGCCTGCTGACCACGCTGGAGCATCGCGGCCTGATCGCGCGCGAGTCGCCGGCTGCGGTCTACAAGCTCAGCTATAACGCACTGCTGGTGGGCAATGCCGCGCGCGAGCAGTTCGACCTGGTCAAGCTGGTGGGGCCGCGGCTGGCGGCGATCGGCGCGGCCTGCGGCGAGAACGTGATCGTGCGCGTGCGCGACGGGCTGGAGTCGGTCTGCGTGGCGCGGCATGAGTCGATGCAATCGGTGCGCGTGCATACCGAGATCGGCAACCGCCGGCCGCTGCACGTTGGGGCCTCCGGCAAGCTGCTGCTCGCCTTCGCTGCGCCCGAGGTGCTGGACGCGGTGCTGGCGCACCAACTGGAGCGCTTCACCGACAAGACCATCATCGCGCCGCAGTCCCTGCGCGACGAGCTTGCAGCGATCCGTGCCGCCGGCTATGCCGTGTCGGTCGGCGAGCGCGATGCCGAGGCCGTGTCCACCGCGGCGCCGCTGCGCGACCACAGCGGTGCCGCGGTGGCGTCGCTGAGTATCGCCAGCCCGGCCAGCCGGACCACGCAGGAGGCGCTGGACCGGCATGTGGCGATGGTGGTGGCGGAGGCCGCGGCCTTGTCCCGGGCGCTCGGCTACACCGGCGGCTGAACCCGGCCAGGCGCGGCAGGTCCGCGCAATTTCCCTGCATCTCAAAGCGGCGCTTCGGCGCTAATGCCGTTCAGTCAAGTTCCAAGCCCTACCGTCATTCCCGCGCAGGCGGGAATCCAGCGTCTTTCACGTCCCCTTTGGGGATGACGTCACTGGGTTCCCGCCTGCGCGGGAACGACAGTCGCTAACTGAACGGCATTAGCGCTTCGGCGCCGCTTTTCTTTGCCCGCACGCATCACAGGGGTAAACCCTGCTTATCGACATGGGTCTCGATGTCTTATTCTTCGATACGCGGTATCACAGAATGAAACAATGTTTCGAGAAACGAACCAGATCCCCATGCCTCGCCTTGCTGTCCACCTCGCGTCACGTATCGCCGCCGTTGCCATTGCCGCCCTGACGCTGCTTGCGGGCGGCAAGGCTGCGCATGCCGCCGACCTGCGCATCGGCTACAAGGCCGAGATCAGCGCGGCCGATCCCCATGTGCTGGACGCCGCCGGCCGCAACCTGTGGGGCCATGTGTACGAGACCCTGGTCGGCCTGGACAACGCGCTGCGCCCGATGCCGCTGCTTGCCACCGGCTGGCGCCAGCTGGACGACCGCAACTGGGAGTTCCAGCTGCGCCCGGACGTACGCTTCAGCAACGGTGAGCCGTTCACTGCCGACGATGCGCGTTATTCGATCGAGCGCGCCATGAAGTTGCCCGGCGCGCGCACCTTCCGCACCTACCTGAAATCGGTTGCGGGGGTGGAGGTGACGGGGCCGCTGACGCTGCGCGTGCGCACGCGCTCGGCCAACCCGGCGCTGCCGCAGAACCTCGGCATGGTGGCGATGCTGCCGCGCTCGCTGGGCAAGGCCGTGCGCGAGGCGGACTTTGCCCATGGCAGCGCCAGCATCGGCACCGGCCCGTACAAGCTGGTGGCCTGGGAGCACGGCCAGCAGCTGACGCTGGCGCGCAACCCCGGCTACTGGGGCGGGCCGCAGCCGTGGGACCGCGTGGTGTTCCAGTTCATCCCGAAGGAGCCGGCGCGGGCCTCGGCGCTGCTGTCCGGGCTGGTGGATGTGATCGACGCCTCGTCGGCCAGCATCGCCGAAGCCTTTGCACGCACCAACGGCCGCATCCGCACCGTGTCGGCGACGTCATACATGCTGAACTACCTGCAGCTGGACCAGGCGCGCACGGTGTCGCCCTATGTGCAAAGCAATGCGGGCCAGCCGCTGGCGGCCAATCCATTGCGCGATGCCCGGGTGCGCCAGGCCATCAGCCTGGCCATCGACCGCGACCTGATCGCGGCGCGCGTGACCAAGGGCGATTCCGTGCCGGCCGGGCAGATGGTGCCGCAGGGCTTCTTCGGCTTTGCCCCGGCGGTGCCGGCGCCGCGTGCCGATGCCGCCCGCGTGCGCCGCCTGCTGGCCGAGGCGGGTTATCCCGAGGGCTTTCGCCTCACGCTGCATTGCCCCAACGACCGCTACCTGAACGACGCCAAGACCTGCGAGGCGGTGGGGCAGATGCTGACCCGCGCCGGCATCCGCACCGAGGTGCGCACGCTGCCGTACTCGGTCTATATCACCCGCGCCACCTCGGGCGGCGAGGGCGGCAAGCCGGAGTTCAGCGCCTTCCTGCTGGGCATCGGCGCGGTCAGCGGCGATTCGCTGGAGCCGCTGGTGGCGGTGGCCCATGCGCAGGACAAGGCGGCCGGGCTGGGCGCCAACAACCGCAGCGGCTATGCCAACCCGGCGGTGGATGCGCTGATCGGGGAAGCGATGCGCACCATGGCGCCAGCGCCGCGCGACCAGGTGCAGCAGCGCGCGGCCGAGATGCTGGCCGCCGACGCGGGCATCGTGCCGCTTCATCACCTGCGCGCGGCGTGGGCCTATCGCGACGGGCTTGCCGTGCAGCCGCGCAGCGACGGCTTCACCTATGCCAGCAATATCCGCCCGGTGCCGCCGGCCGCCCCGCAACGCTGACACGTGCCGCGGACTATCCCGCCTTAACCATCATGCTCGAAACCCTTGTCAAACGGCTGCTGCAGAGCCTCGTGGTGCTGTGGCTCATGTCGGTGCTGACCTTCTGCGCCGTCAACCTGATCGGCGACCCGGTGCACCTGCTGGTCAGCCCTACCGCCACCGAGCAGGAGATCACCGAGGCGCGCCACGCGCTCGGCCTGGACCTGCCCATGTCCCGGCAATACCTGCGCTTCCTGCACGGCGCCCTGCACGGCGACCTGGGCGATTCCTTCATCTACAACCGGCCGGCGATCGAGCTGATCGTCAGCCGCGTGCCGGCCACGCTGGAACTGGCCGTGACCGCGTTGCTGCAGTCGCTGGGCATCGGCATCCCGATGGGCGTGTGCGCGGGCCTCAGGCCCGATAGCCGGCTGGCGCGGATGCTGATGGCGTGCTCGCTGGGCGGCGTGATCATGCCCACGTTCTGGATCGGCATGATCGGCATCCTGGTGTTCTCGGTGAACCTCGGCTGGCTGCCCTCGGGCGGGCGCGGCCCGGTCAGCACGGTGCTGGGCGTGCCGCTGTCGGTGACGAGTTGGGAGGGCATCCGCTTCCTGCTGCTGCCGGCGCTGACGCTGTCGCTGTTCAAGATCTCGCTGGTGGCGCGGCTCACCGAAGCCGGTACCCGCGAAGTAGCCGGGCAGGAGTACATCAAGTTTGCCCGCGCCAAGGGCGTGGGCGGGACGCGGCTGGTGCTGCGCCACGTGGTGCCCAATGTGCTGATCCCGATCGTGACCGTGGTCGGCCTGGAGTTCGGCCACCTGATTGCGTTCTCGGTGGTGACCGAGTCAGTGTTCTCCTGGCCCGGCATGGGCAAGCTGATCATCGATTCGGTGCTGGCGCTGGACCGCCCGGTGGTGGTGGCCTACCTGCTCGTCACGCTGGTGCTGTTCGTGGTGCTGAACCTGGTGGTCGACCTGCTCTACGTGGTGCTCGATCCGCGCCTGCGGCACAAGGCGGCATAGCTCCGCCCGCGCGGACCTGCTCTACGTGGTGCTCGATCCGCGCCTGCGGCACAAGGCGGCATAGCTCCGCCCGCGCACGCTGCCGCAAGCCTTTCCCCCTGCAGAAGAACGAGACTGAACCGATGTCCCTGCCTGTATCTGAAATCGACACTGCCGTGCCTGCGCTAGCGCAGGCGGCGGAACCGTCGCCTGCCGCGCCGCCTGCGGCACGGCCCTCGCTGCTGCGGCGCTTCTGCGCCAACCGCGTTTCTGCCGCCGCGCTGGCACTGCTGGTGGCACTGCTGCTGGTGGCCGTTCTGGCCCACGTGATCAGCCCGCAGAATCCGTATGACCTCGCCACGGTATCGGTGATCGATTCCGAACTGCCGCCGGGCAGCGTCGGCTACGAAGGCCACGCGCACTACTGGCTGGGCACGGACGGCGCCGGGCGCGACCTGCTCAGCGCCATCTTCTACGGCATCCGCATCAGTGTGGGCGTGGGCGTGATCAGCGCGGTGGTGGCGCTGATGGCGGGCAGCGCCGTTGGCCTGGCCGCCGCGTACTTCGGCGGGGTAGCCGATGCCGCGATCATGCGCGTGGTCGACCTGCAGCTGAGCCTGCCCGCGGTGCTGGTGGCGCTGATCCTGCTGGCGGTGCTGGGGCAGGGCGTGGACAAGACCCTGCTGGCGCTGGTGATCGTACAGTGGGCCTACTTTGCCCGCACCGTGCGCGGCGCGGCGCAGGTGGAGCGGCGCAAGGAATATGTCGAGGCCGCGCTCGGCCAGGGGCTGCCGGCGCTGCGCGTGATGTTCCGCCATATCCTGCCCAACTGCATGGCGCCGCTGGTGGTGACCGGCACGCTGCAGATCGCGCATGCGATCACGCTCGAGGCCACCATGAGCTTCCTGGGCATTGGCCTGCCGCGCACGCAGCCGTCGCTGGGCATGCTGATTGCCAATGGTTTTGAATACATGCTGTCGAACAAGTACTGGATCAGCATCTTCCCGGGTGTGGCCCTGGTGCTGCTGATCGGCTCGATCAACCTGGTGGGCGACCGCCTGCGCCGCGTGCTCAATCCGCGGCTGGAAGGATAAGGAGCCCGGCATGGCACTACTGGAAGTTTCCGGCCTGAGCACCAGCTTCGCGTTTGCGCGCGGGGCGGCGAAGGCGGTGGATGGGGTTTCGTTCGCGCTGGAGCCGGGCGAGATCCTCGGCATTGTCGGCGAGTCCGGCTCGGGCAAGTCGGTGACGGCGTTCTCGCTGATGAACCTGCTGGATCCGCCCGGGCGCGTCACCGGCGGCTCGGTCCGCTTCAAGGGGCAGGAGCTGCGCGCGTGTACATCGCGCCAGTGGCAGGCGCTGCGCGGCGACCGCATCGCGATGGTGTTCCAGGACCCGATGATGTCGCTGAACCCGGTGATGCGCGTGGGCGACCAGCTGGCCGAGACCGTGCTGGTGCACCATCGCCGCACCCGCGCGCAGGCGCATGCGCAGGCGGTGGATGCCCTCACGCGGGTGGGCATTCCCGCGCCGGAGGAGCGCATGCGCGCCTATCCGCACGAGTTGTCGGGCGGCATGCGCCAGCGCGTGGCGATTGCCAATGCGCTGATCAACCGCCCGGACCTGATCATTGCCGACGAGCCCACCACCGCGCTGGACGTCACCATCCAGGCGCAGATCCTCTACGAGATGAAGCAGCTGGTGCGCGAGACCGGCGCCGCCGCCATCTGGATCAGCCATGACCTGGCGGTGGTCAAGGACCTCGTCGACCGCGTCTGCGTGATGTACGCGGGCCGGGTGGTAGAGCAGGGCCCCGTCGCCGACCTGGTCGAGCGGCCGCTGCATCCGTACACGCGAGGCCTGCTGGATTCGCTGCCCACGCCGGCGATGCGCGGCGAAACCTTGCGCGCGATTCCGGGCGCCGCGCCGGCGCTGGCCGCGTTGCCGCCGGGCTGCGCCTTTGCGCCGCGCTGCCCGCGCGCGCAGGACGCGTGCCGCCAGGCACCCCCCGAAACTACCGTGCGCGGCCGGACGCTGCGCTGCTTTTATCCCCTGGAGGCGGCATGACAGTCATGCTCGAAGCGCGCAACCTGCAGAAACGCTTCTCGCTGAAGCCCGGCCTGCTGGCGCGCATGGCCGGCAATCCGGTGCAGGCGGTGCATGCCGTCAACGATGTCTCGCTGCAGGTGCGCAAGGGGGAGGTGCTGGGCGTGGTGGGCGAGTCCGGCTGCGGCAAGTCCACCCTGGGCCGCATGCTGGCGGGGCTGCTGCCGCAGACGGTCGGCGAGATCGCGTGGGAAGGCAAGCGCGCCGATATCGCGTCCGCCGGCTATCACCGCGCGGTGCAAATGGTGTTCCAGAATCCCTATGCCTCGCTCAACCCGAGGCTGCGCATCGGCCAGGCCATTACCGAAGGCGCGGTGTACCACGGCATCGTCAAGCGGGCGCGCGCGGCGTCGTTCGCCGGCGACCTGCTGCAGCAGGTGGGCCTCGATCCCGGCTACGCGGAGCGCTTCCCGCATGAGTTCTCCGGCGGGCAGCGACAGCGCGTGGCCATTGCCCGCGCACTGGCCTTGCGTCCGCGCCTGCTGATCTGCGACGAGGCCGTTTCCGCGCTCGACGTCTCGGTGCAGGCGCAGATCATCAACCTGTTCATGCGGTTGCGGCGGGAACATGAACTGACCTATGTCTTCATCAGCCACAACCTGGCGGTGGTGGAGCATATGTCGGACCGCGTGGTGATCATGTACCTGGGCCGCATCGTCGAGAGCGGCGATGCGCGCGAGGTGTTCGCCGCGCCCAGCCATCCCTATACCCGCGCGCTGTTGGCCGACGCGCCGCGCCTGGGCGCCAGCCCGCCCGCGCACCAGCCGATCCGCGGCGAGCTGCCCAGCCCGCTGGCGCCGCCCAGTGGTTGTGCCTTCCATCCGCGCTGCCCGCATGCGAGCGCCCGTTGCACGGCCGAAGTACCCGCGCTGCGCGATATCGGCGGACGGCTTTCCGCCTGCCATCTGAATGACTATTGATGTTTCCGAATTTCACGACAACGCTTCTTGCTTGTCGTTCCCGCGCAGGCGGGAACCCAGTGACTTCAAAGACGCTGGATTCCCGCCTGCGCGGGAATGACTGTGGTTGTTTTTGCACTGTCGCGAATTAGGGAAAGCTCAATAGATAGCCGCCGCCCGGCGCGGCTGAACGCTTGCGTTGCATCGCATCCATCCCGCCTGCGCGGGATGGCGGGGAGCGTGCGCGCTGCGTGGGCAGACCACGCGGCAGCTGGGACCAACCGAGGGGACCTGTGCATGGCACATAACGAAGAGGGAGCAGAAGCATGAAGAGTATCCAGACCAAGAGCGCGCTCGGACGCGCCTGCATCGGCGGCGCGCTGGCGATGCTGTCGGCGGCGGCCGATGCATCGGTGACGCTGTACGGTCGCCTCGACACCGATATCGAATACCAGAAGGGCCCGGATGGCGGGGCCACGCAGATGACCGACAATGCCTCGCGCTGGGGCATGCGCGGCAGCGAAGACCTGGGCGGCGGGCTGCGCGCCGCGTTCGGGCTGGAGCAGGGGTTTTTCGCCGATACCGGCATGGCCACCAACCCGCAGTTCCGCAATGCCTTTGTTGGTCTGGAGGGCGGCTTCGGCGCGATCGCGCTGGGGCGGCTGGATTCGGCGGCGATCGTGGGGTCGCCGATCTATTCGCAGGTGACGCAGAACGTCGACTTCGCCATCCATGATGCCGGCGCCACCGCCATCGGCACCAAGGTGCTGAATGCGCGCAACCGCGTGTCGAATGCGCTGGGCTATGTGACGCCAACGTTCGGCGGCTTTTCGGTGCGGGCGCGCGTGAACCTGGCGGGTCCCGATCCAGCGACGCCCAACGCCAAATCCCCGGTCCAGGCCGAGGACGATTTCCGGCAGTACGACCTTGGCCTGAACTACGCCGCCGGCAACTTTGCCGCGGGCGTGGGCTATTCACGCGATGCCAAGACCGGCGGACTGGTGGCCAATGATTTCCGCGACAAGGTGCAGGCGGTGGCTTCCTATGACTTCACCGTGGTCAATCTCTACGGCATCTACGGGCGCGACCGCTACGCCGGCACTGCCACCACGCGTACCGACGTGCCGTACTGGCTGGTCGGCTTCACCGTGCCTTATGGCGCCCACAAGCTCACCGTGAACTACATGGAGCGCGCGGTGCAGCGCGACCCGCAGGGCCGGCTCAAGAAGGTGCAGGCCGCCTACGGTTACAGCCTGAGCAAGCGCACCATGCCCTACGCCTTCGTTGACCGCGAGGACCCCAACTCGCACAAGCCCGGTGACACCGTGACCACGGTGGGCATCGGCATCCAGCACAAATTCTGATAATGGCTCTTCCTTATTCGCTGACTGAACCTGCCGGCGCGGCCCTGCCGCTGGTGGTGGACTCCCCGCACAGCGGGCTGGTGCATGCCGAGACCCTGCCGCTGGCCGCGCCGCCCGAAGCCCTGCTGACGGGCTGGGACGCCTATGTCGACCAATTGTTCGCGCATGCGCCGATGGTGGGCGGCACGCTGCTGTGCGCGGGCTTTCCGCGCTGGATGGTGGACGTCAACCGCGCCCGCGACGATATCGATCCCGCGCTGATCGACGGCGCCATGCCCTATGCCGTGCAGCCCAGCGACAAGGCCGGGCGCGGCATGGGCGTGCTGCGCCGGCTGGCGCTGCCGGGCGTGCCGGTCTACGCCGCGCCACTGTCGCCCGACATGGCGGAGTACCTGCTGAAGACCTATTACGACCCCTACCACGCCGCGCTGGCCGGCGTGCTGGCGCGGCACCATGCGCGCTCGGGCGCGGTGTGGCACATCGACTGCCATTCGATGAAGTCGCGCGGCAATGCGATGAACGTGGACAACGGCGCGGAGCGGCCGGACGTCGTGGTCAGCAACGGCGACGGTGCTACGTGCTCGCCTGCGTTCATCGACCTGGTGGCGCAGTGCCTGCGCGGCTTCGGCTACCGGGTGGGTATCAACTGGCCATACAAGGGGGCGGAACTGATCCGTGCCTATGCCGACCCCGCGCGCGGCCGCCACAGCCTGCAGATCGAGATCAACCGTGCACTCTATATGGACGAGGCACGGTTTGCGCCGCACGCAGGCTTCGCCGTGCTGCGCGGCCATCTCGACCAGTTGCTGGAGGAGGTGGCGGGACATATCCGCGAGGCCCTGGCGCGATGACGGCGCGGCGCGCTCAGATCACCTTGCCTGGATTCATCAGCCCTATCGGATCGAGCGCGCCCTTGATCGCGCGCATCATCGCCAGCTCGACTTCGCTCTTGTAGAGCCGGTTTTCCTCGCGCTTGAGCTGGCCCAGCCCGTGCTCGGCGGAAATCGAGCCGTTATGCGAGCGCACGCTGTCGTGCACGATGCGATTGACCTGGTCCTGGTGCGCCAGGAACGCGTCATGGTCGACGCCTTCCGGCGGCGACACGTTGTAGTGCAGGTTGCCATCGCCGAGGTGGCCGAAGGTCACCATGCGCGCGCCGGGGAAGGCGTTCTGCAGCAGCGCGTCGGTGGTTTCGATAAAGTCCGCCACGCGCGACACCGGCACGGCGATATCGTGCTTGATGTTCTTGCCGTCTTCCACCTGCGCCAGCGGGATATGCTCGCGCAGGTTCCAGAAATCGCACGACTGCTGCACAGATTCGGCCACCACTGCGTCGGCCACCACGCCGGCGTCGAACGCGGTCGACATCATGGTCTCGAAGATGCCGCGCGCATGGGCTTCGCTTTCGCTGTCGGACAGTTCCAGCAGCACCAGCTGCGGGTGGATGTCAGCGAACGGGTAGCGCAGTTGCGGGAAGTGCCGCGTCACCAGCGTCATGCTGAGCGCGGACATCAGCTCGAACCCGGTCAGCATGGCGCCCGCGTGCGATTGCGCGATGGCCAGCAGCGCCAGCGCCGCGCGCGGGCTCTGCACCGCGGCCAGCGCCGTGACCGAGGCGCGCGGCAGCGGGAACAGCTTCATCACCGCCGCGGTGATGATGCCCAGCGTGCCTTCGGCGCCGATAAAGAGATCGCGCAGGTCATAGCCGGTGTTGTCCTTGCGCAGGCCGCGCAGGCCGTGCCAGATCTCGCCCGACGGCGTCACCACTTCCAGCCCCAGGCACAGCTCGCGCGTGTTGCCGTAGCGCAGCACCGCGGTGCCGCCGGCATTGGTCGACAGGTTGCCGCCGATGGTGCAGCTGCCTTCGGCCGCCAGGCTCAGCGGAAACAGCCGGCCGTGCTCGCGCGCCACGTCCTGCAGGTGCTGCAGCACCACGCCGGCCTCGACGGTGATGGTGTTGTTGAGCGGATCGACCTGGCGGATGCGGGCGAGGCGTTGCAGCGAGACCACCACCTGGTCCTGCCCTGCCACCGGCGTGGCGCCCCCGCACAGGCCGGTGTTGCCGCCTTGCGGCACCACGGCGATCTTGTGCGCATGGCAGGCATGGACCACCTCGGCGACTTCCTCGGTGGTGCCGGGGCGCAGCACCGCCAGCGCCTCGCCGCTGTAGCGCTTGCGCCAGTCGGTCAGGTAGGGCGCCTTGTCGGCCGCGTCGGTCAGCACATGCTGCGCACCGAGCGCGGCGCGGCACAGTGCGAGGAAGGAGTCTTGAGGCGAGGTCATGGCGATGGCGGGATGAGGTTCAGGACTTGGGCGCGGCTGCCTTGCCGGCCGCGCGGGCGCGGCGCTTGTATGGGCGCAGGTACAGGATGGTGCTGGTGAAGAACATCAGCGTCAGCGCCACCTCCACCCACGCCAGCGTGGAGGAGGGCGCCCGGTCGCTGGTGGCGCGCACGATCCCTTCGGTGAAGAACAGCAGGATCAGCATCGACGACCACTGCATGGTGTAGCGGTTGCGCGTGAGCACGCCGCGCAGCGGCAGCAGCAGCGGCAGGAACTTGATGATCAGCCACGACCCGCCCGGACGCAGCGGCGCCAGGAACCATTCCCAGGCGATGCACAGCGCCATCAGCGCGAGCAGGCTGCCGACGCTGAAGCGGAACAGCCAGGGACTGTGCAGCGCCTGGTCGCTGTTGGAAACGGGGGTCATGCCGCGTCTCCCGCCAGGCGCAGCGCGGTCTGCGCCAGCCGCCGGCCCATGGCGATGGCCAGCGCCGATTCGTCTTCCGTGACCGGGCCGCGGTTGTCGCCGTGGGCATGGTGGCTGGGACCGTAGGGCGTGCCGCCCGAGGCCGTGGTCATCAGGCCCTTTTCCGAATACGGCAGGCCCAGGATCAGCATGCCGTGGTGCAGCAGCGGCAGCATCATCGACAGCAGCGTGGTTTCCTGTCCGCCGTGCAGGCTGCCGGTGGCGGTGAACACGCAGGCCGGCTTGCCGGTCAGCGCGCCCGACAGCCACTGGCCCACAGTGCCGTCCAGGAAGTACTTCATCGGCGCGGCCATGTTGCCGAAGCGGGTGGGGCTGCCCAGCGCCAGGCCGGCGCATTCCTCCAGGTCGCGCAGCTCGGCATACGGCGGGCCGTCGGCCGGGATATCGGATGCGGTGGCCTCGCAGACGGTGGATACCGGCGGCACCGTGCGCAGCCGGGCCTGGGCGCCAGGGACGCTGTCGATTCCGTTGGCGATCAGTTCGGCAAGTTTGTGGGTGCTGCCGTGGCGGCTGTAGTACAGGACGAGGATGTCGGTCATGGAGCGGGATGGCCGGCGGTGGAGGGGCGCTGCACAAAAGATGCCGGAAACAATGCGCGTATTATAGATGCGCCCCCCGCGTCATCTCCCATCGGCCTCGCGCCCCGGGTTCAGCGGGGGCGCTCATCGATCCGACAGACCAGATCCAGGAGGTTGTTTGCGCATGATTGGAACCCGCGTCGCCCGCCTGCGCCGGGAATGGAACCTGCAGAAGCTGCGCGCCCTGACGCGCTATGCACTGCGCCGCGCCGGCGAAGACCGGCTGCCGCAGGTCTCGGCCAGCCTGACCTTCACCACCGTGCTGGCCGTGGTGCCGGTGCTGACGGTGGCGTTCGCGCTGCTGGCCGCGTTCCCGGTATTCCGCGACTTCCGCAACGCCATCGAGGCGTTCCTGTTCCAGAACCTGATTCCCGGCAGCGTCAGCGAATCGATCCAGCGCTACCTCGGCATGTTCGCCAAGAGCGCGCGTGGCCTGACCGCGATGGGCCTGGGAGCGCTGATGGTCACTTCCGTGCTGACCATGCTCACCGTGGAAGACGCGCTTAACGCAATCTGGCGCGTCAAGCAGCGGCGCCCGCTGGCGCAGCGGGTGCTGGTGTTCTGGGCCGTGCTGACCTTCGGGCCGGTGCTGATCGGCGCCAGCCTGTCGATCAGCTCCTACCTGATCTCGATCTCGGCGGGCTATGTCGGCACCATGCCGGTGGGGCTGGGCCTGCTGGTGGGCGCGACGCCGGTGCTGCTGTCGGCGCTGGCCTTTGCCTTCCTGTACACGGCCGTGCCCAATGCCTATGTTGAGTGGCGCGATGCCATCGTGGCGGGCCTGGTGGCGGCAATCGCGTTCGAGTGCGCCAAGCGCGGCTTCGGCTACTTCATCACGCATATCCCGACTTACACGGCGGTCTACGGCACCTTTGCGGCGCTGCCGATCTTCCTGCTGTGGATCTACCTGAGCTGGCTGGTGACGCTGCTGGGTGCCACCATCGCCGCCAACCTGCCGGTGATCCGGCAGGGCTACTGGCGGCGCCGCACCTTTGCCGGCAGTGAGTTCTTCGATGCCCTGGGTGTGCTGCTGTTGCTCTACCGCGCGCGCGACGAAGTGCCGCGCAGCGTCGGCGAACTGGACCTGGGCCGCAAGCTGCGGGTCGAGGCCGACTACCTCGCGGGCCTGCTCGGCAAGCTCAAGGCCATGCACCTGATCGGGCGCCTGCAGCAGGAGCGTGGGCAGGCTCACTGGGCGCTGCTGTGCGATCCGTCGCAGGTGACGCTGCGCACGCTGCATGACCGGCTGGTGCTGAACCTGCCGCGGTTGCCGCGCACGGCGCTGGCGCAGGAGTTGCGGGGGGCTGATGCGCTCAAGTCGATCCTGGATAATCCGCAGCTGGATCAGACGCTGGAGGCGGTGTTCCGGCAGCAGGCGGTGGATTTGCCTCCGGCGGGGGATGGAAATGGGGCGGGGCAGCGGCGGACGCTGGAGGTGGTGCCGCCGGGGTGGCATGGGCAGGTTTGAGGGATGGGGCGTTCTGTTCGTTGGTTTGGTTATGTCGGTCGGGTTTGATGTTGTCGTAGGTTTTACGGCCTGGTTCCGCCCTGCTGGGCGGGTCACTTTTTGGCCGAGCGCCAAAAAGTAACCAAAAAACGCGTCGCCTCAGGCGGCTGGCCACCCATTCCACGGTGTGGGTGGTTCGAGCGGTGGTGATTTCCGTTCGGTGGGGGTAGGTGGTTCAACCCTGCTACGCTCCCGGGATGTGCCTTGCGTCCAGGGACTATTGGACGAACCCGACTTTAGGCTGTTGGCAGCCTTCTAACGAGGTTATCGGTAGGACGCCTACGGCTGCGCTGCGCGCACTCAGTATCGTAGGTCGGGTGCTCGGGCACGGAGCGCGTCGCTGCGCTCGCACGGCGTTGTCGCGGATGATGCCGGGCCAAAGGAAAAAATCAGGATGTGGCCACTGGTTCTGCCCCCTTAGGACGTGCGCGTAGCGCAGCCGAAGGCGTCCCACCGACGCCGTGGTTAGTAGGCTGCCAATAGCCTAAAGTCGGGTTCGTCCAATAGTCCGTTGATGTGGGCACAGACAGGGTGCGTAGCAGGGTCGAACCACCAACCCCACCGAACGGAAATCACCGCCGCCCGAACCACCCGCACCGAGGAATTGGTGGCCAGCCGCCAGAGGCGACGCGTTTTTTGGTTACTTTTTGTCGCTCCGGTGTGTGTCAAGGTAGTTGTCGCGTTCGCCGTCATGCAGCTTTCCGGTATTCCTTGGGTTCCTATTCAGCTCGCTCGGGGTTCAGGTAGACCACTGGCTCCAGCTTCCAATTCCGGATTCCCCGCGACCAGCGCTGCGGATGTCGGGTGCGGGCTGCCTGATACAGCATCGTGCGTCGCGCCAGCAGGGGCACCGCTTCCTCGCGGTGCCGCTGGTTCGGCGTGACGTACTTCAGGCCACTGTGGCGGTGCTCCTCGTTGTACCAGTGCACGAACCGATGGACCCAATCGCGCGCTTGCTGCAGCGTATCGAATGGCCGATCCGGCCACAGCGGGCAATACTTGGCTGTGCGGAACAGCGCTTCTGCGTAAGCGTTGTCATTGCTCACGCGCGGGCGACTGTATGAGGGCTGCACGCCCAGGTAACCCATCGTCGCCAGCATCGTCCCTCCTTTCATGACGCTGCCATTGTCCGAATGCAGCACCAGCGGCCGCCCGGCGGTCTGCTCGCGCAGGCAGCCTAGCGACAGCAGTTGGCTGGCATGTTCAGCCGATTCGCTCTCGTGCACCTCGTTGACTACCAGCTTGCGGCTGTAGATGTCCTGCATCATGTACCAGTAAAAGAAGCGACCTTTCACCGTCGTGGGCATCCACGTGATGTCCCAGCACCACACCTGGTTCGGTCCGTCGGCGCGGTGTGTAGTCAGCGGGCGCGAGGACTTGGCATTGTGGCTGCGCCCGCGCCGGCGCGCCTGGCCTTCGGCCTTGAGCACGCGGTAGAACGTCGACTCCGAGGCCACATAGCGGCCTTCGTCGGCCAGCTTCGGCACGATCTGGTGCGGCGTCAGGCTCTCGTAGCCGCGCTGGTTGGCCGCGGCCAGCACGGCCTGCCGCTCCGCCTCGCTGAGCTTATTGGCCGGCACTGGGCGCTGCGCGCCCGGGCGGCCATCCGCAGGCACATGACGCCAGCGCTGCAAGGTGCGCTCGTTCAGGCCCAACTCCCTGCAGGCGCTGGCTTGACGCGCACCGCTCTTTACCGCTTCATCGATCAACATGATGGCTTCGCGGCGATCCGAGACGTTGATCAGTCCTCCTCGTCCCTTCCCCAGATCGCCTCGGCTTTTTTTCGCAGCACCAGCAGCGCCGCTGTCTCCGCCAGCGCCGCATTCTTGCGCTTGAGTTCGCGCTCCAGATCGCGGATCCGTTTCTGGGCAGTCTCTTCCTCGCGGCGCTGCGCCAGGCCGGGCTTGGCCAGCGTCTTCGCGTTAGCCTGCTCACAGGCGGCGCGCCACTGCCGGATCTGTTCCGGCTGAATGCCCTTCCTGCGGCAGTATTCGGACAGCTCCGCCTCGCTCAGGGGCGCTGTCTCCAGCACCACCCGGAACTTGTCCGCACTTGACCACTTGTCACTCTGCTTGCCGTTGCCTGGCACAACCTGTCCTTGCTCTCGGGCTTCGTTGCGCCACGTACGCAGGCTCACCGTCGTGACACCCGTCTCCTTGGCCAACTCCACAACCGACCGATTCAAGGGCGGCATCATCTGCTCAACCACCCATTCCTTGTACTCCGCCGGATAACGCTTCATCTTCCAACCGTTACCGCCCTCCATTGTCCTTCATCGAAAGGCGGCGAGGCGACAACTATCCTGACATGGAGGGCTCGGACAAAAAGTGACCCGCCCAGCAGGGCGGAACCAGGCGGCAAAACCTACGACAACATCGAACCCGACCGACATACCCCCCACCCAAACAACCAACCCCCCCCTCAAAACGCAATCCTCCCCCTCCAGATATCCCCATACATCACCCAATCCCCCATCAGGCTATAAACCGGATGCCGAAACGTAGCCGGCCGGTTCTTCTCGAACCAAAAGTGCCCGACCCACGCAAAGGCATAGCCCGCCACCACCGCGGCGAGCAGCCACCACGCATTGCCGGTCACCACCATTGCCGCCAGGCACAGCAACGCCACCGTCGACCCGACAAAATGCAGCCGCCGGCAGGTCCGGTCCTGGTGTTCACTCAGGTAATAGGGATAGAAAGCCGCGAAATTCTCGAACTCGCGCACGCGGGCGTGGGCCATGGCTGTCTCCGGCAGGTCTTGTTTTGTGCAGTGTAGACCTACTGCGCCGAGGTGTCGGGAGGGTGGCTGCCGGCGGAGCCGGCCAGCCACCCGGGGCCAAACTTAGCCAGCAGCGACCACCTTGCGCGCAAAGCCGGCCAGCGCGTCCAGCACTTCATCCGGCCGCTCCCCCATCAACGCATGCCCGCAGGGCACCGTCACCAGGCTCGCCTTGGCCATCTTGCCGGCCAGCGCCTGGGCCGCTTTGGGCGACGTCATCATGTCCTTGGTGCCGGTGATGAACAGCGCCGGGCAGGCCACCGCGGCCGCGGCCTCTTCGCCCTGGGCGTAGGCGTTGCAGGCCGAGAAGTCATTGTGGAACACATGGGCCTGCGGGTTGTTGCGCGACACGCGCTCCATCAGCCGCTGGCTGCCGCCATGCATCCACGCGCCCGGCCCGGGCGAAGACGGCTTGTTGGCCAGGCTCGAATGCGACCAGGCGTTGACCATGGCGATGGCTTCGTCCTCGCGGTTGAGCGAGGCGTCCAGCAGCGCGTCCGAAACCTTCATCGGGTAGGCCGTGGCCAGTAGGCCGATGCCGCGCACCGCCTGCGCATGCCGCGCCGCGCATTCCAGCGCGATCAGCGAGCCCATGCTGTGGCCGAAGACGAAGGCCGGCGCTTTCACGCCGGCGGCCGCCACCAGGGCCATGACCCAGTCGGCCATCGCTTCGACAGTGGCCAGCGGTGCGCCCTTGCTGCGGTTGTGGCCCGGCAGGTCCACCGCCAGCACCGAGAAACCGTGGTTGGCGAACCAGCGCGTCTGCAGGGCCCACACGCTGTGGTCATTCTGCGCGCCGTGGACAAACACGGCACAGGGCAGGGCGGGATCGAAGGGTTTGCCGCCGGTATAGGCGTAGGCCGGCTGGCCGGCAACGTTCAGTTCCATCAGGCTTGCCCTCCCTTGGCGCTCATGGCCCTCTCGGCCGCCTTCAGGCCGCGCTTGAGATCGTCGATCAGGTCATCCGGGTCTTCCAGGCCGATCGACAGCCGGATCGTGCCTTCGGTGATGCCGGCCGACTGCAGCGCCGCCGCGTCCATGCGGAAGTGCGTGGTCGAGGCCGGGTGGATCACCAGCGAGCGCGCGTCGCCCACGTTGGCCAGGTGCGAGAACAGCGACATGCTCTCGATAAAGCGCTGGCCGGCCATGCGGTTGCCCTTCAGGTTGAAGCTGAACACCGCGCCGCAGCCGCGCGGCAGCAGGCGCTTGGCCAGTTCATAGTCGGGGTGCGATTCCAGTTCCGGATACGACACCGATTCCACCATCGGGTGCGACACCAGGAACTGCACCACCTTGCGGGTGTTGTCGACATGGCGGCTCATGCGCAGCGGCAGTGTCTCGACGCCCTGCAGCAGCTGCCAGGCGGCCATCGGGTTCATGCAGGCGCCGAAGTCGCGCAGGCCCTCGCGGCGCGCGCGCAGCAGGAAGGGCGCCACCGTGCTTTCCTCGGTGAATACCATGTTGTGGAAGCCTTCATACGGCTCCGACAGCTCCGGGAAGCGCCCCGAGGCTTCGAAGTCGAAGGTGCCGCCTTCGACCAGCACGCCGCCGATGGTGGTGCCATGGCCGCCCAGGAACTTGGTGGCCGAGTGGTAGAGCAGGCCGGCGCCGTGGTCGAACGGGCGCAGCAGGTAGGGCGTGGTGAAGGTGGAATCCACCAGCAGCGGGATGCCGTTGTCCTGGCCCAGTTGCGCGAGGGTGGGAATGTCCAGCACGTCCAGCCCCGGGTTGCCCAGGGTCTCGCCGAACAGCAGCCGGGTGTTGGGGCGGATCGCGGCGCGCCAGGCGTCGATGTCGCGCGCCTTGACGAAGGTGGTCTCGATGCCGAAGCGGCGCAGCGTGTAGTGCAGCAGGTTGTGCGAGCCGCCGTACAGCGCCGACGAGGCCACCACGTGCGAGCCCGCACCCATCAGCGTGGCCACCGCCAGGTGCAGCGCGGCCTGGCCCGAGGCCGTGGCGATGGCGCCGGCGCCGTTTTCCAGCGCGGCGATGCGCTCTTCCAGCACGGCCACGGTGGGATTGGAAATACGGGAGTAGACGTGCCCCGCGCGCTCCATGTTGAACAGCGACGCGGCGTGCTCGCTGTCGCGGAACACAAAAGACGTGGTCAGGTGGATGGGGGTGGCGCGGGCCCCGGTGGCGGGGTCGGGCGCGGCGCCGGCGTGCAGCGCCAGCGTGTCGAAGCGGGTTCCGGACATGGTCGGTGGGCCTTGAGTTGTCTCCGGCCAGCATCGTAGCACCGTGTGCCTGCCCACGCGCAGCCGCGGCCCGCAAACCGGCCTCCCGCTTTACTTGGACGGCGGGTTTGGGCTAGCATCGGCCAACGGGCGGACAGTGCCCGCACACCCATAGACAGATAACAATGTGACCGGTATCGCCCCCCGTGCCCCTGGCCGGAGCGGTGCCCTCAGTTTGAGCGCAGGCAGCGGAGACCAACATGAAAGTCAGCGACATCCTCCAGATCAAGGGCAATACGCTCTATACCGTGACGCCTGACACCTCCTTGCTGGTAGCCGTCCACACCATGGCCGAGCACGATATCGGCTCGCTGGTGGTGATGGAGTACGGCGACCTGGTCGGCATGCTGACCTTCCGCGAGATCATCGAGACGCTGGCCCGCAATCACGGCAATGTCGGCAGCACCAGCATCCGCAAGGTGATGGACGATGCGCCGCTGACCTGCACCATGGAGACCGATGTCAACGAGGTCCGCCGCATGATGCTGGAGCGTCACACGCGCTACCTGCCGGTGCTCGACAACCGCACGCTGATGGGCGTGATCTCCTTCTACGACGTTGCCAAGGCCGTGGTCGAGGACCAGAGCTTCGAGAACAAGATGCTCAAGGCCTATATCCGCGACTGGCCGGAAGAGCACGCCGAGTGAGTGGGGCAGAATCTACCGTCATTCCCGCGCACGCGGGAATCCAGCGTCTTTGAAAGTCACTGGATTCCCGCCTTCGCGGGAACGACGGGCATTCTGAAGTTTTTCTCAATTGACGCCACGCGGGCGTGGCGGGGTGGCGGCCGGGCGCCGGCTCCGGCAAACTTGCCGGCGTTTCCATTTCGGCGGCGGTTCCCTGACCGACCGGCCCATCCATGAGCCAACACAGCCAGTTCCGACTGCTCGGCCTGCGCCGCTTCGCCCCGTTCTTCTGGACCCAGTTCTTGGGGGCGATGAACGACAACCTCTTCAAGGTCGCCTTCACCTCGCTGGTGACCTACCACACGGCGCTGTTCGAGGGCGTGGACGCGCGCAGCGCGGCCTTCCTGATCTCGGCCATCTTTATCGCGCCGTTCGTGCTGTTCTCGGCCACCAGCGGGCAGATCGCCGACAAGCTGGAGAAGTCGCGCCTGATCCGGCTGGTCAAGTCGCTGGAAATCGCCATCATGTTGCTTGGCCTGGCCGGCTTTGCCTGGCACAGCGCCCCGCTGCTGTACACCGGCACCTTCCTGATGGGGCTGCATTCCACGCTGTTCGGGCCCGTCAAGTTCGCCTACCTGCCGCAGCACCTCGATGAAAGCGAGCTGGTCGGCGGCAACGGCATGGTCGAGATGGGCACCTTTGTCGCGATCCTGATCGGGACCCTGATCGGCGGCGAACTGGCAGGGCTGCAACAGGGCGGCACCATCGTGGGGCCGATGTACGTGGGCGCGGTGTGCGTGGCCCTTGCCGTGGCGGGTCGGCTGGTGTCGGGCCGCATCCCGGCCTCGCCGGCGCCGCAGCCGGACCTGCGCATCAACTGGAACCCGTTCTCCGAGACCTGGCGCAACCTGGTGCTGGCGCGCGGCAATCGCACGGTATTCCTGAGCCTGCTGGGCATCTCGTGGCTGTGGTTCCTGGGCGCCACCTTCCTGACCTCGTTCTTCAGCTATGCCAAGGATGTGCTGGGCGGCGACCAGAACGTGGTGACACTGCTGCTGGCGGTGTTCTCGGTGGGCATCGGCACCGGTTCGCTGCTGTGCGAGCGCTTGTCCGGGCGCCATGTCGAGATCGGCCTGGTGCCGTTCGGGTCGATCGGCATGACTGTGTTCGCGGTCGACCTGTTCTTTGCCAGCCAGGGGCAGCCGCCGGCGGCGCTCAGCGGCCTCGGCGGCTTCCTGGCCGAGCCGCACCACTGGCGCGTGCTGGCGGACCTGTTCCTGCTGGCCATGTTCGGCGGCTTCTACAGCGTGCCGCTGTACGCGCTGATCCAGAGCCGCAGCGCGCCCACGCACCGCGCCCGCATCATTGCCGCCAACAACATCCTGAACAGCTTCTTCATGATCGCCGCTTCGCTGCTGGGCGTGGCGATGACGCAGGCCGGCTACAGCATCCCGCACCTGTTCCTGGTGGTGGGGCTGCTCAATGCGGCGGTGGCGGTCTATATCTACTCGCTGGTGCCGGAATTCCTGCTGCGCTTCATCGCGTGGATCCTGGTCCATACCGTCTACCGGCTGCGCCGCGTCAATGCCGAGCGCATCCCCGCCGACGGCCCGGCAGTGCTGGTCTGCAACCACGTCAGCTTTGCCGACGCGGTGGTGCTGATGGCCTGCAGCCCGCGCCCGGTGCGCTTCCTGATGGACCACAATATCTTCAAGGTGCCGCTGCTGTCGTGGTTCTTCCGCCAGGCCCGCGCGATCCCGATCGCGCCGGCGCATGAGAATCCGGACATGCTCAAGCGCGCCTATGACAGTGTGGCGCAAGCATTGGAAGAGGGCGACCTGGTCTGCATCTTCCCGGAAGGCAAGATCACCGCGACCGGCGACATCAACCCGTTCAGGCAGGGTGTGCAGCAGATCATCCAGCGCACGCCGGTGCCGGTGGTGCCGATGGCGCTGCGCGGGCTGTGGGGCAGCTTCTTCTCGCGCAAGGATGCGCCGGCGATGTCGCGGCCGTTCCGGCGCGGCATCCTGAACCGGCTGGAACTGGTGGTGGGCGAGCCGGTGCCGCCGGAGGCCGCCACGCCCGAAGGGCTGCAGCAGATGGTGCAGGCCCTGCGTGGCGACTGGCGTTAAATCCATGGTGCGCAAACCGGATCGACGATGATTACGCTCTACACGTTTGGCCCTGCCTTCGGGCTGCCCGACGCCAGCCCCTTTGTCACCAAGGCCGAGATGCTGCTCAAGCTGGCCGGCCTGCCTTACCAGGCGCGGCGCGGCAGCCTGCGGCGCGCGCCCAAGGGCAAGCTGCCCTACCTGGACGACATGGGCCGGATCGTGGCGGATTCCACCATGATCCGCTGGCATATCGAGAAGACCTACCACATCGACTTCGACGCCGGCCTGAACGCGGCCGAGCGCGGCATCGCCTGGGCCGCCGAGAAGCTGATGGAAGACCACCTGTACTGGGCGGTGGCGCGGGTGCGCTGGCTGGACCAGGCCAATTTCGACAAGGGGCCGGCCCAGTTCTTCCGCGGCGTGCCGGCGCCGGTGCGCGGCCTGGCCGAGCGCCTGGTGCGCTACAAGGTGCGCAAGACGCTGTGGGGGCAGGGGCTGGGCCGGCATAGCGAGGAGGACCTGGTGGCGCTGGCCAGCAAGGGCGTGACCTCGATCGCCGACATCCTCGGCGACAAGCCCTACCTGATGGGCAACCTGCCATGCGGGGCCGACGCCACGCTGTTTGCCTTCGCCGGCAGCCTGCTGTGCCCCGTATTCGACACCCCGATCCGCACCGCGGCGGAGGGGCATGCCAACCTGGTGGCCTATATGGCGCGGATGCGGGCCGAGTTCTACCCGGACCTGGTGGCGCAAAGCGCGGCCGCCTGAGCCCGCCGGGCCGCCAGCGGGGCGGCATTGGCCTTACAATGGAGGCCGTCCCCAATTCCTGTGCGGTTTCCATCATGTCCGGCAACACCCTTGGCCTGCTTTTCACTGTTACCACCTTCGGCGAATCGCACGGGCCCGCCATCGGCGCGGTGGTGGACGGCTGCCCGCCGGGCATGGCGCTGACCGAGGCCGACATCCAGGGCGACCTGGACCGTCGCCGGCCCGGCACCTCGCGCCATGTCACGCAGCGCCAGGAACCCGACCAGGTCGAGATCCTGTCCGGCGTGTTCGAGGGCAAGACCACCGGCACCCCGATCTGCCTGCTGATCCGCAACACCGACCAGCGCAGCAAGGACTACGGCAATATCGTCGAGACCTTCCGCCCGGGCCATGCCGACTACACCTACTGGCAGAAATACGGCATCCGCGACCATCGCGGCGGCGGCCGCTCGTCGGCGCGCCTGACCGCGCCGGTGGTGGCGGCCGGGGCGGTGGCCAAGAAGTGGCTGCGCGAACAGTACGGCACCGAAATCCGGGGCTATATGTCGCAGCTGGGCGAGATCGCCGTGCCGTTCACGGACTGGTCGCAAGTGCCGGAGAACCCGTTCTTCGCGGCCAATGCCGACATCATCCCCGAGCTGGAAATCTATATGGACGCGCTGCGCCGCGACGGCGACTCCGTCGGCGCGCGCATCGATGTGGTAGCCAGCAAGGTGCCGGTGGGCCTGGGCGAGCCCCTCTTCGACAAGCTCGACGCCGATATCGCCCACGCCATGATGGGCATCAACGCGGTCAAGGGCGTCGAGATCGGCGCCGGCTTCGACAGCGTGGCCCAGCGCGGCAGCGTCCATGGCGACGAGCTGACCGCCGGGGGCTTCCGCACCAACAACGCCGGCGGCGTGCTGGGCGGGATCTCCACTGGCCAGGATGTGACCGTGTCGCTCGCGATCAAGCCGACTTCCTCGATCCGCACCCCGCGCGAATCGATCGACAAGGCCGGCAACGCCGCCACCGTCGAGACCTTCGGCCGCCACGACCCCTGCGTGGGCATCCGCGCCACGCCGATCGCCGAGGCCATGCTGGCGCTGGTGCTGATCGACCACGCGCTGCGCCACCGCGCCCAGTGCGGCGACGTCAGGGTCGAAACGCCGCGCATCCCCGCGCAGGCCGGCCAGACCCGTTGAGTTGACGCCGCACCCAGCGGGCGGCGAGGGCGGCGCCAGCGGCGCCGGCCGCCCCGACTATGCCCGTTTCGGGCTCTTCTACCTTGGCTACTATGGCTATGTCGGCCTGATCTCGCCCTACGTCAGCCTGTATTTCGCCGACCGCGGCTTCAACCCGGTGCAGATCGGCGTGCTGATGGCGAGCTTCCAGGTCAGCCGCATCGTCGGGCCCTATTTGTGGGGCTGGCTGTCCGACGTGATGCACACGCGCGTGCGCATCCTGCGCGTGAGCGCGTTCACCTCGTTGCTGGCCTTCCTGATGCTGCCGGGCGTCGGCAGCTACGGCGGCATGATGGCGATGATGCTGACGCTGAGCCTCCTGACCAGTGCAATGTCGCCGCTGGGCGATGCCCTGACCATCTCCACGCTGCGCCGCTACGGCGCCTTCGACCATAGCTACGGCCGCATCCGCATGTTCGGCTCGGTCGGCTTCATCGGCGCGGTGCTGGCGGGCGGGGCGCTGTTCGAAGCAGTCGGCATGCGCGCCTTCCCGTGGGTGGCCAGCACGCTGCTGGCGATCCTGGCCGGGGTGGTGCTGAGCATGCGCGACGCCGCCGACGAAGGTCCGCGCACGGCGCCGCCGCGCGCCTTGCCGCTGCTGCGCCGGCCCGACGTGGCCTGGTTCCTGGCCTCAGCCTTCCTGATGATGTTCGCGCACGCCGCGCTCTATGTGTTCTATTCGCTGTGGCTGGCGAAGCTGGGCTACGGCAAGTTCGCCATCGGCGTGATGTGGACCATCGGCGTGGTCGCCGAGATCGTCTTCTTCTACTACCAGGGCCTGCTGTTCGCGCGCTACGCGCTGCGCACCATCCTGGCCGGCACCTTCGTGCTGGCGGCGCTGCGCTTCGGCCTGACCGGCTACTTCGCGCAGTTTGCCTGGCTGATGGCGCTGGTGCAGGTGCTGCACGCCGCCACCTTCGCCGCGCATCACAGCGCCAGCCTGAAGCGGCTGCAGACATGGTTTGCCGGGCCGCTGCAGGGGCGCGGGCAGGCGCTGTACACGGGCATTTCCTACGGCGTCGGCGGCACGCTGGGCGGGCTGGCGATGGGCTGGACCTGGAACGCGCTGGCGCCGGAGCATACCTTCGGGCTGGCCGCCATTGCGGCGGCCGCCGGCGCGGTCTGTGCCGTGATGAGCTTCCGCGCGGAAGGCGATGACGCCGTTCAGGCCAGCGCCGCGCAGACCCGTTCGGCGATGGCCAGCGACGAGGTCAGCCCCGGCGACTCGATGCCGAACAGGTGAACCAGCCCCGGCACGCCATGCACGGCGGGGCCGTCGATGCGGAAGTCCGCCGCCGCTTCACGCGGGCCGCTGATCTTGGGACGGATGCCGGCATAGCCCGGCTGCAGCGCGCCGTCGGCCAGCCCCGGCCAGTAGCGGCGCACCTCGTCATAGAAACCATCGGCGTCGGCCGGGTCCACGCCATATTCGATCTCGTCGATCCAGCGCACATTGGGGCCGAAGCGCGCCTGGCCGCCCAGGTCGATGGTCAGGTGCACGCCCAGCCCGGCGGCCTCGGGCACCGGGTAGATCAGCCTTGAGAATGGCGCTCGGCCGGCCAACGTGAAATAGCAGCCCTTGGCGTAGTACTGCGGCGGGATGTGGGCTTCGGGCATGCCATCGATGCGGCGCGCCAGTTCGGGCGCGGTCAGCCCGGCCGAGTTCACCACGGTGCGCGCCAGCAGCGTGGTGGCGCTGCCATCCTCGCTGCCGATCTCCAGCCGGATACCGTCCGGCGTCACCGCGCCGCCCAGCACCGGCGACTGCACCGCCAGCATCGCGCCGGCGTTTTCCGCATCGCCCAGCAGCGCGGTCATCAGGCCGTGGCTGTCGACGATGCCGGTCGACGGCGACAGCAGCGCGGCATGGCATTGCAGTTGCGGCTCCAGCGCCTGCGCCTCGGCGCGGCTGATCAGGCGCAGGTCGTCGACGCCGTTGGCCGCCGCCTTGGCGCGGATGCCTTCGAGCGTGGCCACCTGGGCCTCGCTGGTGGCCACGATCAGCTTGCCGCAGCGCTGGTGCGCCACATGGTGGCTGGCGCAGTAGTCGTACAGCATGGCCTTGCCGCGCACGCACAGCTGCGCCTTGAGCGAGCCGGCAGGGTAGTAGATGCCGGCGTGGATGACCTCGCTGTTGCGCGCGCTGGTGATGGTGCCGAAGGCGTTCTCGGCTTCCAGGATGATCACTTCGCGGCCCTGCAGCGCGAGCGCGCGTGCCACGGCCAGTCCCACCACGCCGGCGCCGATGACGACGCAATCCACTTGTTCCATGGTTGTTCCTTGCTCCAATGTCCTGTGTGTTCGGGGCTCAGGCCGGCAGGCCCAGGCGTGCGGCGGCCGCCGCAAGGTGCTGCTGCGCGGCATGGCGCGCTGCCGCGGCGTCGCCGGCGGCAATGGCTTCGGCCAGTGCCGCATGCTCCTGGTCGGCAGCGCGCGGCGCGCCGGTCGCCGCGCTCAGCCGCGCGGTGTTCTCCCAGGCGCGCTGGCGCGCGGCCAGCATCTGCTGGCTGACGAAATCCGTGAGGCCGGTAAAGCAGGGGTTGTGCGCGGCCTCGGCAATGGCATGGTGGAAGGCCATGTCGGTCGCGGCAGCGCTGGTCATGTCGCCGTGCCCGTCGGCCTGTGCCTGCATCACCGCCAGCGCGGCGCGGATGGCGTCGATATCGGAACTCGTACGCCGCTGCGCGGCCATTTCGGCGCAGGCGGTTTCCACCACCCGGCGCAGCTCGAACAGCTGCGCCAGCGTCGGGCCGCCGTCGGGCGCGCTGGCCACGCGCCAGGCCTGGCCGCCCGGTGTCTCGGACACATAAGCGCCCGAGCCCTTGCGCGTCACCAGCACGCCATCGGCCTTCAGCTGCGCGATGGCCTCGCGCACGATCGGCCGGCTCACGCCGAAGGTATCGGCCAGGTTCGCCTCCGCCGGCAGTCGCGCGCCCGCACCGTAGCGGCCGGCGAGGATGTCGTCGTGCAGGGTCTGGGCAATGCGGCTGGCCAGCGAGGCCGGGCGGGGCAGAATGGTCATGGCTAGATATGTCAGGCTGTCAGACAGCTTTTGGTGATTCTGGCGATAACTTTGCGGCGCGTCAAGGTTTTCGCAGGGAGCGAATGCTACACATGCGGCCTCGGTCAATCATCGCGCACTTAATTTCGCCGCACCGGCGCCGATAGAAACCCTATACAGGTGGCGGATCCTGCGCGTCAGCTCCGCCCAGGGCTTGCCATGCCCCGTGGCGTCCACCCCGGGGCCTACTGCGAACAGCCATGATCCAGCTCACACCTAACGAACTTCCCGTCGGATACCCGCTGCCCTGGTCGCTGCTTGATGGCGAGGGCAACCTGGTGCTCGGCAGCGGCAACGTCATTCCCGATGAACGCGACCTGGCGCTGGTGTTCCGCCACGGCGTGGTGTGTCGCGAAGATGGCGGCGACGATGCCGATGACGAATTGCGTCCAAGTACCGGGCCACTCGGCCTGCAGGTCGGCACGCTGCTGCATATCAAGCTCGACGGCGAGGCCGCGCGCCCGGCCGCCAGCCGGCTGATCGGCTTTATCGAGCAGGGCCTCTTTGTCACCTGGCCGCAGATGGGCGGGCGCGACCTGCCGCTGCAGGCAGGCGATGCCGTGCTGCTGCGCGGCTTTTCGGGGCAGGCCATCCACAGCTTCACCTCGACCATCACCGCCGTGTGCCGCAGCCCGTTCCGCTACCTGGTGCTGTCGGCGCCGGTGCAGCAGCATGCCACGCCGGTGCGCAAGGCGGCGCGCGTGCCCACGCGGCTGGCGGCCTACCTGACCGAGCCCGGCGATGACGACGCCATCGACACCGGCGCGGCGCGCCTGGCGCTGCTGTCAGACCTCAGCACCGGCGGCGCACTGGTGCAGACCACCGCACCGGCGCCCGCGCCGGGCAGCCGCGTGCGGCTGCGCTTCCAGCTGCGGACGGCGTCACTGGACAGCGAGGTCACCATCGATGGCTGGATTCGCGTTGCGCCCCCGGGTGCGGCCAGCGATGACGCCGACTTCCCGGCCTTCGGCGTGGCCTTCGATGTGCTGGCCGAGCGCGAGCTGACGCTGCTGCAGTGCTACATCTACGAACAGCTGCTGTCCAGCACCCGCATGCCCCTGCAGCCCGCGGCTGTAGAGGCCGTTTAGCGGCATCCCGCCAATGTTCTGATTGTCTTCATGCGCCAGCGCTGCCGGCCGCAGATGCAAAAACGGCACCGGGTTTCCGGTGCCGTTTTCACATGCCTGCCGCTGGCGCGCCAGGCTTACATGCCGACGTAGTTCGGACCGCCGCCGCCTTCCGGCGTCACCCAGACGATGTTCTGGGTCGGGTCCTTGATGTCGCAGGTCTTGCAGTGCACGCAGTTCTGCGCGTTGATCTGCAGGCGCTCCTTGCCCGACGTCTCGTCCTGCACGAACTCATACACACCTGCCGGGCAGTAGCGCGACTCGGGGCCGGCGTACTTGTCCCAGTTGATGTTGACCGGCACGCTGGCGTCCTTGAGCGTCAGGTGCGCCGGCTGGTTTTCTTCGTGGTTGGTGTTGCTGATGAACACCGAGCTCAGGCGGTCGAAGGTCAGCTTGCCGTCCGGCTTCGGGTACTCGATCTTCTGGCACTCGGCGGCCGGCTTCAGGTACACGTGGTCCGGCTTCACGCGGTGGAGGGTCCACGGCGGGTTGCGGATGCCCAGCTTGGGCAGCAGCCATTGCTCGATGCCGGTCATCAGCGTGGCGGTGGTGCGGCCCTTCTTGAACCACTGCTTGAAGTTCTTGGCCTGCAGCAGTTCCTTGTGCAGCCAGCTCTGCTCGAACGCGGCCGGGTAGGCGGTCAGCTCGTCGTGCTGGCGGCCGGCCTGCAGCGCGTCGTAGGCGGCCTCGGCGGCCAGCATGCCGGTCTTGATGGCGGCGTGGCTGCCCTTGATGCGCGAGGCGTTCAGGTAGCCGGCGTCGCAGCCGACCAGCGCGCCGCCCGGGAATACGGTCTTGGGCAGCGACAGCAGGCCGCCGGCGGTGATGGCGCGCGCGCCGTAGGAGAGGCGCTTGCCGCCTTCGAAGTACTGGCGGATTTCCGGATGCGTCTTGAAGCGCTGGAACTCCTCGAACGGCGACAGCCACGGGTTGGTGTAGTCCAGGCCGACCACAAAGCCGACCGCAACCTTGTTGTCTTCCATGTGGTACAGGAACGAGCCGCCGTAGGTGGCCGGATCCAGCGGCCAGCCGGCGGTGTGCACCACCAGGCCAGGCTTGTGTTTGGCGGGGTCGATTTCCCACAGTTCCTTCAGGCCGATGCCGTAGCTCTGCGGATCCTTGCCCGCATCCAGCCCGAACCTGGCGATCAGCTGCTTGCCCAGGTGGCCGCGCGCGCCTTCGGCAAAGATGGTGTACCTGGCATGCAGCTCCATGCCCAGCTGGAAATTCTCGGTGGGCTCGCCTTCCTTGTTGATGCCCATGTTGCCGGTGGCCACGCCCTTGACCGAGCCGTCCTCGTTGTAGAGCACTTCGGCGGCGGGGAAGCCCGGGAAAATCTCAACGCCCAGCGCCTCGGCCTGCTGGCCCAGCCAGCGCACGAAGTTCGACAGGCTGATGATGTAGTTGCCTTCGTTGTGGAAGCACTCGGGCAGCAGCGCGGGCGGCGTGCCCTTGGAGCCGGACTCGTTCAGGAACAGGAACTTGTCTTCGGTGACGGCCTGATTCAGCGGCGCGCCCAGTTCCTTCCAGTTCGGGATCAGCTCATTGAGGGCGCGCGGATCCATGATGGCGCCCGACAGGATGTGGGCGCCGGGCTCGGAGCCCTTTTCCAGCACGCACACGTTGACGTCGGCGCCTTTCTCCTGCGCGAGTTGCTTCAGGCGGATGGCGGTGGCCAGGCCGGCGGGGCCGCCGCCGACGATGACCACATCGTATTCCATGGCTTCGCGCGGGCCGAACTGCTCCAGGAGCTGTTGCTGATCCATTGTCTCTAACCCTCTGTTTCTTTGCTGCTTGCTGGCAATTGTGGGAAATGCGGTGATCGTTTTGCTGAGAACCCGGCCCGGCGCGCGGACAGGAGCCGCAGGAAGCGAGTTGGCGGCGTTTCGGTCTTGAACGCCGCCCGAACGGCGCCCGAAGACTGCCGGATCGCGCGTTTTCCCTCTTTCCCTTTGCTGGCCAAGTTCTTAGAATCTCCGGCATTGTCCGGGACTCGCCACCCACAGGCAAGGATTTTTTTGGAACGGTCGTTCTTTTTTCTGATATGCTGCCTTCTGCTCCCGAACAGGCCAGAGGGGCTCCCGCACAAGAGGTCATCATGGGTTTGTCGATCAATCTGGAAGGCAAGGTCGCGCTGGTCACCGGCGCTTCAAGCGGGCTGGGCTCGCGTTTTGCCACGGTGCTGGCCGCCGCCGGCGCCAAGGTGGTGCTGGCCTCGCGCCGCAGCGAGCGGCTCAAGGAGCTGCGCGCGGCCATCGAGGCCGAGGGCGGCAGCGCCCACGTGGTGCGCCTGGACGTCACCGACCCGGACAGCATCCGCGCCGCCGTGGCGCACGCCGAGACGGAAGCCGGCTCGATCGACATCCTGGTCAACAACTCCGGCGTGTCGACCACGCAGAAGCTGACCGACGTGACCCCCGACGATTTCGATTTCGTCTTCGACACCAATACCCGCGGCGCCTTCTTCGTCGCCCAGGAAGTGGCCAAGCGCATGATCGCGCGCGCCAAGGGCGCCGAGCGCAACGGCAGCCCGCTGCCGCAGGCGCGCATCGTCAATATCGCCTCGGTGGCCGGGCTCAAGGTGCTGTCGCAGATCGGCGTCTATTGCATGAGCAAGGCGGCCGTGGTGCACATGACCAAGGCCATGGCGCTGGAATGGGCCCGCCACGGCATCAATACCAACGCCATCTGCCCGGGTTATATCGACACCGATATCAACCACCACCACTGGGACTCGGACGCCGGGCAGAAGCTGATCCAGATGCTGCCGCGCAAGCGCCTGGGCAAGCCCGAGGACCTCGACGGCCTGTTGCTGCTGCTGGCATCCGACCAGTCGCAGTTCATCAACGGGGCCGTCATCACCGCCGACGACGGCATGGTCTGACCGCCTCATTCCTGGCAGTGGGGGCGCAACGCCCCCGCATCCCGGCGCGCGCCGTAAGCGGCGCGGGATACCTAAATTGCGGCCCCAGAGCTTATCCGGCCCCCTTGGGCGCGCCGTCGCCAGCACAAATCAATAGTCAGAAAATTCGTGCGTAGCGGGCCAGTCTTGGCATAATCCGCCATGTCTGCAGATTAAGTCTTTACATACAAGTAAAAAAACGCCGCGGTGGCCGGATGGCCCGAGCGGCCCTGGACCGGAGGCCGGGGAGATGGAGCCACAAGAAGAGGCACGGCGCAACGCTGTGCCGCAACACGTCGTCGATTCCGCGCTGATCCCGCAGGCCGCCGACGAAGCGCAGGACGCTGAATTCCGGGTATCGCCCCGCATCGAGGACTGGATTGGCGTGATCGTGATGGTGCTGCTGGTCGGCATCACTTTCGCCAACGTGGTGGTCCGCTATTTCACCGACGAATCGTTTGCCTGGACCGAGGAGTTCTCGGTCTTCCTGATGATCGTGCTGGCGCTGGTCGCCGGCAGCGCGGCGGTGGCGCGCGACCGCAATATCCGCATCGAATTCTTCTTCGAGCGCGGCAGCGCGGCCCGGCAGCGGCGCCTGGCGATCCTGTCGGCGCTGGCCGTTGCGGTCATGTTCATCGCGCTGGCGGTGCTGGGCGCGCGCATCACCTGGGACGAATACACCTTCGGCGAGACCTCGCCGGGCATCGGCGTGCCGAGCTGGTGGTACTCGATCTGGTTGCCGCTGCTGTCGGCCGGCATCGCGCTGCGCGCGCTGGGCCTGGCAGTGCGCAACGTGCGCGCCCTGAAGGCGCTGCACGCAGCCAGGGCAGGCACGACGGAGGCGGCGCAATGACCTTCGTCGCCATCATCCTGTTCGTGGTCTTTATCGGCCTGATGCTGCTGGGCGTGCCCATCGGCGTGTCGCTGGGCCTGGGCGGCCTGGTTGCCATCGGCTTGTCCAACCTGGATACCCAGATGTTCGGCCTGCTGGCCGTGCCGCAGAACTTTTATGCGGGGCTGGCCAAGTATCCGCTGCTGGCGATCCCGATGTTCGTGCTGGTGGGGTCGATCTTCGACCGCTCCGGCGTGGCGCAGCGGCTGGTGACCTTTGCCATCGCCATCGTCGGCCGCGGCCCCGGCATGCTGCCGCTGGTGGCGATCCTGGTGGCGATGTTCCTCGGCGGCATCTCCGGCTCCGGCCCGGCCAACGCGGCCGCGGTGGGCGGGGTGATGATCGCGGCGATGTCGCGCGCGGGCTATCCCGGTTCGTACAGCGCCGCCGTGGTTGGCGCGGCCGCCGCGACCGACATCCTGATCCCGCCTTCGGTCGCGTTCATCATCTACAGCGTGCTGGTGCCTGGCGCATCGGTGCCGGCGCTGTTTGCGGCCGGCATGATCCCGGGCATCCTGGCCGGCGTCGCGCTGATCGTCCCGGCGGTGTGGCTGGCGCGCAAGCACAATATGGGCGCGATCGAGGCCGGACTGCCGCGCCCGCCGTTCTGGAAGAGCCTGCGCGAAGCGGCCTGGGGCCTGGTTGCGCCGTTCCTGATCCTGGGCGGCATGCGCGCCGGCTGGTTCACGCCGACCGAAGCGGCCGTGGTCGCGGTGGTCTACGGCCTGTTCGTGGGCATGGTGATCTACCGCAGCATTGGCATGCGCGACCTGTTCACCATCTTCCAGGAGGCGGCCGAGACCTCGGCGGTGATCCTGCTGGTGGTGGCGCTGGCCGGCATCTTTGCCTATGCGCTGTCAACGCTGGGCGTGATCGACCCGCTGGCGCAGGCCATTGCCACCTCCGGGCTGGGCGAGTACGGCGTGCTGGCGCTGATCGTGCTGCTGCTGATGACGGTGGGCATGTTCCTGGACGGCATTTCGATCTTCCTGATCTTCGTGCCGCTGCTGCTGCCGATCTCCAATGCCTTCCACTGGAACCCGGTGTGGTTCGGCGTGGTGCTGACGCTGAAGGTGGCGCTGGGCCAGTTCACGCCGCCGCTGGCCGTGAACCTGATGGTGTCGTGCCGGATTGCCCGCGTGCGCATGGAAGAGACCGTGCCCTGGGTGATCTGGATGCTGCTGGCGATGTTTGTCGCCATGCTGATGGTGCTGGCCTATCCGCCGCTGGCGACCTGGCTGCCGGACTACCTCGGCTATTGATGTTCCGCATTCACCAACAAGAACTCACGCTTTCCCGAGAGGAGATGAAATGAAACGTCGTGCCCTGATGCTCGCAACGGCAGCCGCCATTGCCGCTTCCGCCTTCGCCCCCGCCGGCGCGATGGCCCAGACCTACAAGTCCGAGTACAAGATGTCGCTGGTGCTTGGCCCGGCCTTCCCGTGGGGCAAGGGCGGCGAGATCTGGGCCGACCTGGTCAAGCAACGCACCAACGGCCGCATCAACATCAAGCTGTACCCGGGCACCTCGCTGGTGGCCGGCGACCAGACGCGCGAATTCTCGGCGATCCGCCAGGGCGTGATCGACATGGCGGTGGGCTCGACCATCAACTGGTCGCCGCAGGTCAGGGAACTGAACCTGTTCTCGCTGCCGTTCCTGATGCCTGACTACAAGGCGCTGGACGCCCTCACGCAGGGCGAAGTCGGCAAGTCGCTCTTCACCACGCTGGAAAAGGCCGGCGTGGTGCCGCTGGCCTGGGGCGAGAACGGCTTCCGCGAGGTGTCCAACTCCAAGCGCGAGGTTCGCAAGCCTGAGGACCTCAAGGGCCTGAAGCTGCGCGTGGTGGGTTCGCCGCTGTATATCGAGACCTTCAACGCGCTCGGCGCCAACCCGACCCAGATGAGCTGGGCCGATGCGCAGCCGGCGATGGCCTCGGGCGCGGTCGACGGCCAGGAGAACCCGCAGTCGGTGTTCGCCGCCGCCAAGCTGTACACGGTGGGCCAGAAGTTCGTCACCACCTGGGGCTATGTGGCCGATCCGCTGATCTTCGTGGTCAACAAGCAGATCTGGGAAAGCTGGACCCCGGCCGACCGCGAAATCGTCAGGCAGGCCGCCATCGACGCCGGCAAGCAGGAAATCGCGCTGGCCCGCAAGGGCCTGGCCGAGCCGGGCGCGCCGGCGTGGAAGGACATGGAGGCGCACGGCGTGAAAGTCACGCACCTGACGCCGGCCGAGCACGACGGTTTCCGCAAGGCCACCGCCAAGGTCTACGACAAGTGGAAGAAGCAGATCGGCGCCGACCTGGTGACCAAGGCCGAAGGCGCGATCGCCAAGCGCTAAGCCACGCAGGGGGCCCGCCGGATTCGACGGGCCTTTGCATCTGGAGGCTGTGATGAAGCACGTCTATACGGTGGTCATGCCGATCCGCTGGGGCGACATGGATGCCATGGGCCATGTCAACAACACCGTCTATTTCCAGTACCTGGAGCAGGCGCGCATCGAGTGGTTCGCATCGCTGGGCCGCGGTGGCAAGGATGCGAGCGGGCAGGGGCCGGTCATCATCAATGCGCATATGACCTTCCTCAAGCAGCTGCGCTACCCGGGCGATATCGAGTGCCGGGTCCATGCCGGGCAATTGGGGCGCACGAGTTTCGAGACCCGCATGGAGATCCGGCGTACCGACATGCCCGACGTGGTCTGGGCGGAGGGTGGGGCCAAGGTGGTGTGGTGCGATTACACGCAGGAAAAATCGGTGCCGGTGCCGGCGGAGATAAGGGCGATTATCGAGGGTTGAGCGTTCGGCTTGCTCGCTCGCGACGACGCTGGCAGCAAGCTCCCCTCTCCCGCCTGCGGGAGAGGGGTGGGGGTGAGGGCGGGCGCTGGCCGGAGCCAACGTGCTGGAAAAACCGTTGGCCCCGCTTCTTGTGGTTCCCAGCTAGACCACCCCTCACCCCAACCCTCTCCCCATGAGGCTTGTCTTTACCCACATCTCGATAGGAAAGGTTGTAAACGGGATTGGACGGTGTTAACTTCGGGGAAGTTGACAATCAGTGGTGGCAATTTTGTCTGATACGGAAGATCTGGAAGACTGGGCCAGCGACGAATTCGGTGGCGCTCAGTTGGGCGATGCACGTCGCACGCAGCGCCTTGTGGCATTGGCGCGCGGACTAGCGCAAAAAGCCCATGTTTCGTTCCCGCAGGCCTTGAGTGGTGCCCAACTCAAGGCGGCATATCGCTTCTTTGATAATGAGGCGGTCGACCCGGACGGAATACTGGCGAGCCACGTCGTTCAAACCGTGGGTCGCATGCAGCAGGTACCTGTCGTATTGGCGGTGCAGGACACCACGGAATTCAATCTGGCAAATTTGCCCGCGACTGAGGGACTTGGTCACGGCACGGGCGGCAATTTGCGCGGATTCATGTTGCACAGCGTGCTGGCGGTGACGCCTGAGGGCCTGCCACTGGGCGTGTTGAGCATGAAGACGTGGGTGCGTGCGCCGCAAGCATCGGGCAAGGCCAGGCAGCGCCGGGCGCTGTCCATTCGTGACAAGGAAAGCGTGAAGTGGCTGGAGGGGCTGGAATGCCTTGAGCCGCTCAAGATGCAGTGTCCGGACACGCACCTTGTTGCCGTCAGCGATCGCGAGGGCGATGTGTACGACGTGTTCCTGGCGCAGCGCCCAGCGGGGGTGGACTGGTTGGTGCGGGCCGCCTGGAATCGGGGCGTGGATCACCCAGAGAAGTATCTGTGGGAGACGGTTGCTGCGGCCCCCGTACTTGGGGAGACCGTCCTGCACGTGCCCAGGAGTGGCGCCAGGCAAGCGCGTAGCGCCCGACTGGCTTTGCGCTGTGTGCCCGTCCAACTGCGACCGCCGCGCAGCCGCGGCGCAGAGGCCCTACCAAGCCTCGAAGTGTTTGCCATTCACGCACTGGAAATCGATCCGCCCGAAGGTGTTGAGCCGCTCGAATGGATGTTGCTCAGTTCGATGCCCACCCAAACGCTGGAAGATGTGCTGGAACGGCTGAGCTGGTATGCCCGGCGCTGGACCATTGAATCCTGGCATCGTGTCCTGAAAAGTGGCTGCCAGATCGAGGCTCGGCAGTTCGGGACGCTGGAGCGGTTCCTGCGCGCCACGGCGCTGTTCGCCGTGATCGGCTGGCGCATCATGTACGCGACCATGCTCGGCCGGCTTGAAGCCGATATCCCTTGCTCGGTGCTATTGCAGTCGCTCGAATGGCAGGCCTTGTACTGCCGCACGCACGGCACAACCAAGCCACCGGAGCAGGCACCCAAACTCAGCGAAGCGGTCCTTTGGATCGCCAAGCTCGGTGGCTACCTGGGTCGCAAAAACGACGATCCCCCCGGTGCTACTGTCCTCTGGCGCGGCTTCCTCGTTTTGCACGAAATCACCGAAATGTATCGGATCTTCCAGAAAAACGAGTAAGCCGCCGGAAGTTGTGGGTAAAGGCAAGCCATGAGGGGAGAGGGAGAACACCTTGCTCAGGGCAGTTCGAGCGGCTTGGGAGCACCCAAAACCGCGCTCCTCTGCCGCACCGCGGGGCGCGTCAATGGTGGACCAGCCGCTGCACCAGGTCCACTGACGTGCTGGCCCCGTACTTCTTCATCAGCCGCGCCCGGTAGATATCCACCGTGCGTGGGCTGATCGCCAGCAGCTTGCCGATCTGCTTGCTGGTCTTCCCCTCCACCAGCTGCGCCGCGATGTCGCGTTCGCGCGCGGTCAGCTCGGCCGTGACCTGGCGCTTCTGCGACAGGTCCTCGAAGGTCCAGATCCCGGCGCCCAGCGGCTGCGAGCGGTCCAGCGCGCGGCCGGTGACATGGCACCAGAACAGTTCCCCGCCGGCGCGCTTCATGATGCGCTCGTCCGAGTACATGCCGCGCGTGCCCATGATCGGCGCAATGCGCGCCCCGGTGCGCTCGAATTCGTCGACGGTGGGGTAGAGCACCTGGAACGACTGGCCCAGCAGCGCCTCGCGCGTGGTGCCGAAAATGCGGCAGACCTCCTCGTTGCAGTCGTCGATCACGCGTTCGCGTGACAGCACCAGGCCCACGGGAGCGAGCTGGAAGGCGGTCCGGTAGTCGATTGCGGGCATCTGCTTATGTATTTTTACGTAATGGCGTAGCCGGCTGTGCTTGCGTATGCTGTCGGTCGGACGAGTTGCGGTGACGGTCGCCCGCCAGTTGCCGATTGTACCGTTACAATTTCCCTGCGTCGCCCGCCGCACAACCCGGTGGCGGGAGGATCGACAGGGACTACCGAGGAAGGAGCGAAGCATGAACAAGGTCTACGCCAGCGCCGCAGAAGCGCTTGCAGGCGTCGTCCGCGACGGCCAGACGATCGCTGTAGGCGGTTTCGGCCTGTGCGGCATCCCCGAGGCGCTGATTGCCGCGCTGCGCGACAGCGGCGTCAAACAGCTCACCTGCATCTCCAACAACGCCGGCGTCGATGGCTTCGGCCTGGGCCTGCTGCTGGCCACGCGCCAGATCCGGAAGATGATCTCGTCCTACGTGGGCGAGAACAAGGAGTTCGAGCGCCAGTACCTGGCGGGCGAACTGGAGCTGGAATTCACCCCGCAAGGCACGCTGGCCGAGAAGCTGCGCGCCGGCGGTTCGGGCATCCCGGCCTTCTTCACCAAGACCGGTGTCGGCACCATCGTCGCCGAAGGCAAGGAAGTCCGCGAATTCGACGGCGAGCAGTACGTGATGGAGCGTTCGCTGACCGCCGACGTGGCGCTGGTCAAGGCCTGGAAGGCCGACAAGGCCGGCAACCTGGTGTTCCGCCGCACCGCGCGCAACTTCAACCCGATGTGCGCCATGGCAGGCAAGTTCACCGTGGCCGAGGTCGAGCACATTGTCGAAACCGGCGAACTGGACCCGGATGAGATCCACCTGGCCGGCATCTTCGTCAAGCGCCTGGTGCTGAACGCCACCCCCGAGAAACGCATCGAGCAGCGCACCGTGCGTGCCGCCAAGTAAGAGGGAGAGACATCATGGCATGGACACGTGACGAAATGGCCGCGCGCGCCGCGGCGGAACTGCAGGACGGTTTCTACGTCAACCTGGGCATCGGCCTGCCGACGCTGGTGGCCAACTGGGTGCCGGAAGGCATGGAAGTGTGGCTGCAGTCCGAGAACGGCCTGCTGGGCATCGGCCCGTTCCCGACCGAGGACGAGGTCGACGCCGACATGATCAACGCCGGCAAGCAGACCGTGACGACGCTGCCGGGCTCGTCGATCTTCTCGTCGGCGGACTCGTTCGCGATGATCCGCGGCGGCCACATCAACCTGGCGATCCTGGGCGCGATGCAGGTCAGCGAGAAGGGCGACCTGGCCAACTGGATGATCCCGGGCAAGATGGTCAAGGGCATGGGCGGCGCCATGGACCTGGTGGCCGGCGTGGGCCGCGTGGTGGTGCTGATGGAACACACCGCCAAGAAGAAGGACGGCACCGAGGACATCAAGATCCTGAAGGACTGCAACCTGCCGCTGACCGGCCTGGGCGTGGTCAACCGCATCATCACCGACCTGGGCGTGATCGACGTGACCGACGCAGGCCTGAAGCTGGTGGAAACGGCTCCGGGCGTCAGCCGCGAGGAAATCCAGGCCAAGACCGGCGCGCCGCTGCTGTAAGCGGCCAGCGGCCTGCGGAAAGGAAAAAGGCCCCGCCGGTGCGAACCGGCGGGGCCTTTTTCATGGGTACGGAAGTCAGCCGGCCTGCTTGTTGTAGCTGGCAAACACCTTGGCGGCGCCGTCGGCCTTGACCAGCAGCACGTCGAACGGGTCCTTGCGCGGGCCCTGTTCCATGCAGGGCGAGCCGACCGGCATGCCCGGCACTGCCAGGCCGACGGCCTTGGGTTTTGCGGCGAGCAGCTTGCGGATATCCGCCGCCGGTACATGGCCCTCGATGGCGTAGCCGCCGATATACCCGGTATGGCATGAGCCGAAGCGCTCCGGCATGCCGAAGCGCTGGCGGTACACGCCGGTATCTTCGACGTCATGCACCTTCACGATGAAGCCGTTGCCGCGCAGGTGCCTGACCCAATCCTCGCAGCAGCCGCACAGCGGGCTCTTGTAGACGTCGATGGCAAGCGGCCTGGCGGCTTGCGCCAGCGCGCCCGCCACCGGTGCCAGCGCCCCGGCCGAGACCGCGCCCAGCGCCAGCGCGCGCAGGAAACTGCGTCGTTGCATCGCTGGCTCCTTACTGCGCCACCCAGCCGCCGTCCATGTTCCAGATCGCGCCGCGGACCTGGCGGGCCGCTTCGGACGACAGGAACACGGCCAGCGCGCCCAGCTCATCGGGCGTCACGAACTGGCCGGAAGGCTGCTTCTCGATTACCAGTTCGTGCTTGGCCTGCTCGACGGAAATGCCTTCCTTCTGCGCGCGGGCTTCGACCTGCTTCTGCACCAGCGGGGTCAGCACCCAGCCCGGGCAGATCGCGTTGGCGGTGATGCCGGTCTGCGCGGTTTCCAGGGCGGTCACCTTGGTGAAGCCGACGATGCCGTGCTTGGCCGCCACGTAGGCGGACTTCTGCGCCGACGCCACCAGCCCGTGGGTGGAGGCCACGTTGATGATGCGGCCCCAGTCCTTCTGCTTCATGCCGGGCAGCGCCAGGCGCGTGGTGTGGAAGGCCGAGGTCAGGTTGATGGCGATGATCGCGTCCCAGCGCTCGGGCGGGAAATCCTCGATGCTGGCCACGTACTGGATGCCGGCGTTGTTGACCAGGATGTCGGCGCCGCCGAAGTCGGACTGCGCGTAGCGCATCATGTCTTCGATCTCGGCCGCCTTGCTCATGTCGGCGCCGTGGTAGCCGACGCGGATGCCCTGGCCGGCCTGCGCGATCTCGGCCTTTGCGGCGTCGACGTCACCAAAGCCGTTGACGATGATGTTGGCGCCCTGGGCCGCCAGCGCTTTCGCGATACCGAGCCCGATGCCGCTGGTCGAGCCAGTCACCAGTGCGGTCTTGCCGTTGAGCATGTAAGCCTCCGTCGAGAGAAAGGGATGCCACAGAAGGAATGCCACAGGGTTGGCGGCGCGCGCCGTGGCGGTGCGCGGCCGCGCATGCGGGGCGCAGACACTGTGCTGTGGCATTGTACCCGCTGCAGCGTACAATCCAGCTTTGCTCAACCTCCGGCGGCGGCGCCTTTCAGCGCTCCGCGGTCGGGTTCGTCAGGGAGTCCAGATGTCTGCCAGTCCGCGCCTCGGTTTTGTCCAGTGCATCAGTCCGGCGGGCCTGCACCGCATGGCGTACCACGAGTGGGGCGACCCCGCCAATCCGCGCGTGCTGGTGTGCGCGCACGGCCTGACGCGCACCGGCCGCGACTTCGACGCCGTGGCCGCCGCACTGTGCGGCGACTACCGCGTGGTCTGCCCCGACGTGGCCGGGCGCGGCCGCTCCGAATGGCTGGCGGACCCCAACGGCTATGTGGTGCCGCAGTATGTCGCGGACATGGTCACGCTGATTGCGCGGCTCAACGTGGAGAAGGTCGACTGGTTCGGCACCTCGATGGGTGGCCTGATCGGCATGGGACTGGCCGGGCTGCCGAAGTCGCCGGTGCGCAAGCTGCTGCTCAACGACGTGGGCCCCAGGCTGGCGCCTTCCGCGGTGGAGCGCATCGGCGCCTACCTGGGCTTGCCGGTCCGCTTCAAGACCTTCGAGGAGGGGCTGGCCTACCTGCAGACCATCAGCGCATCGTTCGGGCGCCATACGCCCGAGCAGTGGCGCGAACTCAATGCCGCCATCCTGAAGCCGGTGCAGGGCACCGACGGCCTGGAATGGGGGTTGCATTACGATCCGCAGCTGGCGGTGCCGTTCCGCAAGTCCACGCCCGAGGCCATTGCCGCGGGCGAGGCCGCGCTCTGGCGCAGCTTCGAGGCCATCGAGGCCCCGGTGCTGGTGGTGCGGGGCGCGCAGTCCGACCTGCTGCTGCGCGATACCGTCGCGGAGATGGTGGCGCGCGGCAAGCATATTAGCTCGGTGGAAGTGCCCGACGTGGGCCACGCCCCGACCTTTGTCGATCCGGCGCAGATCGCGATCGCCCGGCAGTTCTTTACCGGGACCTGATCGCATTTGACGCCGGCCTTGTTTTTATCCGTCAACGCATTGTCATGAGTAACCTTGAACTGAAGCGCGCCCACGTGGGCAAGCGGTTGTCCGAATACGCGGTCTACAACGGCGTGGTCTACCTGGCCGGGCAGGTGCCCGAGGTCGATCCCAAGGCCGATCTCCGTGGCCAGACGCGCGAGGTGCTTGGCCATATCGACCGACTGCTGGCCGAGGCCGGCAGCGACAAGACCCGCATCCTGTCGTGCCAGATCTTCCTCACCAACGTCGACCTGATCGGAGAGATGAACGAGGTCTGGGACGCCTGGGTGCCGCAAGGCAACACGCCCCCGCGCGCCACCGTCGAAGCCCGCCTGGCCAATCCCGATTACCTGATCGAAGTGGTGGTGACCGCTGCGCTCAACTGATGCAGGCGTAGTGACATGGTGACGTCGACCGACCTGACCGGGCGGGTCGCGGGGATTCCGGACACCGAACTGGTCGAGCGCGCGCTGGCCTACGTGCGCGAGCACGGCGCCGGGGTGGCGCTGCCCACCGGCGAGACCGTGCTGTCGCACGCGCAGGGCATGCTGCGCATTCTTGATGGCCTGCGCGTCGACGATGCCGCGCGCGCCGCTGCCTGCCTGTTCGGGCTGGCGGCATTCGTGCCCGGCACCGAGGCCGAGATCGCGCCGCGCTTCGGCGACGAGGTGGCGCGGCTGGTCGATGGCGTGCGGCAGCTGCTGCGCATCGGCGCCATCGCCGGCAGCCGCCCCGACGCCGAGCCCTCCACCTCCAAGAACGAAGCGCAGGCCCGCCACGAGCAGGTCGAGGCCTTGCGCAAGATGTTGCTGGCATTTGCCCAGGACATCCGCGTGGTGCTGGTGCGCCTGGCCTCGCGGCTGCAGACGCTGCGCTGGCTGGCCGAGACCAAGCAGGCGCCGCTGCCCGGCGTGGCGCGCGAAACGCTGGACATCTACGCGCCGCTGGCCAACCGCCTGGGCATCTGGCAGATGAAGTGGGAGCTGGAGGACCTGGCGTTCCGCTTCGAGCAGCCCGATACCTACAAGCGCATTGCCAGGCTGCTGGACGAGAAGCGCATCGAGCGCGAAGGCTATATCGCCAGCGCCATCGAACGGCTGCAGTCCGAACTGGCAACGGCCGGCATCCGTGCCGAGGTCAGCGGCCGGCCCAAGCACATCTACAGCATCTGGAAGAAGATGCGCGGCAAGGAGCTGGATTTTGCCGACCTGTACGATGTGCGCGCCTTCCGCGTGATCGTCGACGATATCAAGGACTGCTACACGGTGCTCGGTATCGTCCACCATATCTGGCAGCCGATCCCGCGCGAGTTCGACGACTATATCTCGCGGCCCAAGGCCAATGGCTACAAGTCGCTGCACACGGTGGTGATCGGCGATGACGGGCGCGCGTTCGAGGTGCAGATCCGCACCCACGAGATGCACCACTTCGCCGAATACGGCGTGGCCGCGCACTGGCGCTACAAGGAGGCGGGCAGCCGCGGCTATGCCGGGCAGTTCTCCGCCAGCGAGCGCTATGACGAGAAGATAGCGTGGCTGCGCCAGCTGCTGGCGTGGAAGGACGACGCCGACCACAGCGTGGCGCACGATGAGTCGTGGGAGCAGATCAAGCACGCCGCGATCGACGACCACATCTACGTGCTCACGCCGCAGGCGCGCGTGGTGGCGCTGCCGCAGGGCGCGACCGCGGTGGACTTTGCCTACTACCTGCACAGCGATCTCGGCCACCGTTGCCGCGGCGCGCGCGTCGACGGCACCATGGTGCCGCTGAACACGCCGCTGAAGAACGGCCAGACCGTGGAGATCATCGCGGTCAAGCAGGGCGGGCCGTCGCGCGACTGGCTCAATGCGGACCTGGGCTACCTGGCCAGCAGCCGCGCGCGCGCCAAGGTGCGCGCGTGGTTCAACGCGCTCGATTCGCAGGAAACCATCGCGCAGGGCCGGGTGCTGATCGACAAGACGCTGCAGCGCGAAGGCAAGACCGCGGTCAAGCTGGAAGACCTGGCCGCGCGGCTGGGCTTCAAGACGCCGGAAGAACTGTTCGCGGCGGTGGCGAAGGACGAGTTCAGCCTGCGCCATGTTGAGCACGCGCTGCGCCACCCGGAGGGCGAGGTCCAGGCGCCGCTGAGCGAGGAAGACGCCGTCACCAAGAAGAGCCGCGCTACCAGCGTGGCGCGCGGCGCCAAGAGCGGCGTGCTGGTGGTGGGGGTGGATTCGCTGATGACGCAGATGTCGCGCTGCTGCAAGCCGGCGCCGCCGGACGATATCGTCGGTTTTGTCACGCGCGGGCGCGGCGTGTCAATTCATCGGCGCAGCTGCCACACCTTCCAGCAGCTGGCGGCGCGCGCGCCGGAGCGGGTGATCCAGACCGAGTGGGGGCAGAAGAGCCACGCCGCGGTTTATCCGGTCGACATCCATGTCGAGGCGATCGACCGTCAGGGCTTGCTGCGCGATATCTCGGAAGTGCTGTCGCGGGAGAAGATCAACGTCACCGGTGTCAAGACACTCTCCAGCAAGGGCGTGGCGCGCATGCAGTTCACCGCCGAGGTGTCCGAGGCGACGCAGCTGCAGCGCGCGCTGCAGCTGATCGAAGAGGTCCAGGGGGTGTTGCAGGCGAAAAGAAAGTGATGCTATACTTGCGGCTTCGCTAGGCTCGTAGCTCAGCTGGTTAGAGCACCACCTTGACATGGTGGGGGTCGTTGGTTCGAGTCCAATCGAGCCTACCAACGAATTGCAGTAAAGCAGTAAAAAGAAGTGCGGCAAGTCCGATTCAACCCCATACGGAACGGAAGGGCATCATGGTTATGACACCGCGAACTACTACCGCTGGCAAGCGACAGTAGTCGAGGTGCGCCTTCGACCCGGTTGGATCGGGTTTGATAAAGAGAAACGCGGCCTTGGCCGCGTTTTTTTTTCGTCTGTCGCCTGCCAGCACCCTGCTAAGCTGCCGCCTTCGCGCGCTGCGGTGCAGGGCAGTAAAGCATGAATCGCCAGCCCCGCAGGCATGCGGGCCGGTGCCACAAGATGCAGTTTGATCCGCTCGGACGATGCGCAAGGCGCGGCCGGCGGAACCTGGAGAGTCGAAATGATCGCAATCACGCTGCCGGATGGGTCCCGCCGCGAGTTTCCCGGCCCGGTAACGGTTGCCGAAGTGGCGCAGAGCATCGGTTCCGGCCTGGCCAAGGCCGCGCTGGCCGGCAAGGTGGATGGCCAGATGGTCGACACGAGCTATCGGATCGACCGCGATGCCGAGCTGGCCATCGTCACGGACAAGGACGCCGATGGCGTCGACGTGATCCGCCACTCCACGGCCCACTTGCTGGCCTATGCCGTCAAGGAGCTGTATCCCGAGGCGCAGGTGACGATCGGGCCGGTGATCGAAAACGGCTTCTATTACGACTTCGCCTACAAGCGTCCTTTCACGCCCGAAGACCTGGCCGCCATCGAGAAGAAGATGTCGGAACTCGCCCGCAAGGACGAGAAGGTCACGCGCGAAGTGTGGAACCGCGACGAGGCGGTGGCGCTGTTCGAGTCGATGGGCGAGAAGTACAAGGCCGAGATCATCGGCTCGATCCCGGCTGACCAGGAAATCGGCCTGTACCGCGAAGGCAGTTTCGTCGACCTTTGCCGCGGCCCGCACGTGCCGTCCACGGGCAAGCTGAAGGTCTTCAAGCTGATGAAGGTGGCCGGCGCCTACTGGCGCGGCGACGCCAACAACGAGATGCTCCAGCGCATCTACGGCACGGCCTGGGCGAAGAAGGAAGACCAGGAGGCCTACCTGCACATGCTGGAAGAGGCCGAGAAGCGCGACCACCGCAAGCTGGGCAAGACGCTTGACCTGTTCCACCTGCAGGAAGAGGCGCCCGGCATGGTGTTCTGGCACCCGAAGGGCTGGCAGGTGTGGCAGGCCGTGGAGCAGCACATGCGCGGCCGCCTGACGGATGCGGGCTACGATGAAGTCCGTACGCCGCAGGTGATGGACCGTTCGCTTTGGGAAAAATCAGGCCACTGGCAGAACTACAAAGAGAACATGTTCGTCACGGAGTCGGAGAAGCGCGACTACGCGATCAAGCCGATGAACTGCCCGGGCCACGTGCAGATCTTCAACCACGGCCTGCGCTCGTACCGCGACCTGCCGCTGCGCCTGGCCGAGTTCGGCGCCTGCCACCGCAACGAGCCGTCCGGCGCGCTGCACGGGCTGATGCGCGTGCGCGGCTTTGTGCAGGATGATGCGCACATCTTCTGCACGGAAGAGCAGATCGTCGCGGAGGCCAAGGCCTTCAACGAACTGGCGTTCTCGGTCTACGACGACTTCGGTTTCAAGGATGTGAAGGTCAAGCTGTCGCTGCGCCCGGACCAGCGCGCCGGCTCGGATGAGATCTGGGACCATGCCGAAGAGGGCCTGCGCCTGGCGCTGCGCGCCTGCGGCGTGGATTGGGAGGAACTACCGGGCGAGGGCGCTTTCTACGGCCCGAAGGTCGAGTACCACATCAAGGACGCGATCGGCCGCTCGTGGCAGTGCGGCACGCTGCAGCTGGACCTGGTGCTGCCGGAACGCCTGGATGCCGAATACGTCTCCGAGGACAACTCGCGCAAGCGCCCGGTGATGCTTCACCGCGCCATCCTGGGCTCGTTCGAGCGCTTCCTGGGCATCCTGCTGGAAAATCACGCCGGCGCGCTGCCGGCCTGGCTGGCGCCGGAGCAGGTGGTGGTCATGAATATTGCGGATTCGCAGGCAGAGTACGCTGAAAGCGTCGTGCAATTGCTGCAAAAACAAGGGTTTAGGGCCAAGGCCGATTTGCGTAACGAGAAAATTACGTATAAAATCCGCGAGCATTCGCTTCAAAAGGTTCCCTACCTGCTGGTAGTGGGCGACAAGGAGCGGGATGCCAATCAAGTGGCCGTGCGTGCCCGTGGCAATGTGGATCTGGGTGTGATGCCCGTCTCCGCGTTTGTTGAGCGTCTGCAAAACGACGTCGCCAGCAAAGCCTGATGGGTGGAGAGCACGGCTTGTTTTTTTGTCTTCTTGAGGTAACGCAACATCGCTACGGACAAAGGTCATCGCATCAACCGGGAAATCAGCGCGCCTGAGCTGCGCCTGGTAGGGGTTGATAACGAACAGCTCGGCATCGTCAAGTTCATGGACGCGCTCCGGCTGGCTGAAGATAAGGACTTGGACCTGGTGGAGATCGCGCCGAACGCGGTCCCGCCCGTCGCCCGGATCATGGATTACGGGAAGTTCAAGTACGAGGAAGCCAAGCGCGCCCACGAGGCGAAGCTGAAGCAGAAAATCATCCAGGTCAAGGAAGTCAAGTTCCGGCCGGGTACGGATGATGGCGACTACAACGTCAAGCTGCGCAACCTGAAGCGCTTCCTGGAAGACGGCGACAAGACCAAGATCACGCTGCGGTTCCGTGGTCGCGAGATGGCGCACCAGGAAATCGGCGCGCGCATGCTCGAACGCCTGAAGGCGGACCTGGAAGAAATCGGCCAGGTCGAGCAGATGCCGAAGATGGAAGGGCGCCAGATGGTGATGGTGCTCGCCCCCAAGAAGAAGAAGTAATTCTTGCGCGATGCGGCGGCCGGGATGCCAGGCATCCCGGCGTTGCTTCGTGCAGAAGCCGCGCGTCGCCCGCAAGGGATGCACGCGCAACAACAAGTGGATGCGGGTCTTGCAAGCGTCGGCGTGAGCCGTCCACCTGCATGCATGTCATATGAGCTGGAGTTTTTCATGCCGAAGATGAAGACGAAGAAAAGCGCTTCCAAGCGCTTTACTGCCCGTCCGAACGGTTCGTTCAAGCGTGGCCAGGCCTTCAAGCGTCACATCCTGACCAAGAAGACCACCAAGAACAAGCGTCAACTGCGCGGTACCCAGGACGTCCATGAGACGAACCTGAAGTCGGTGCGCGCGATGATGCCGTACGCATAACCCCTAACGAAAACGAAAGGAGCATTACATGCCTCGAGTAAAGCGTGGGGTCACTGCACGGGCCCGTCACAAGAAAGTCATCGACGCTGCCAAGGGTTACCGCGGCCGTCGCAATAACGTCTACCGTATCGCCAAGCAGGCGGTCATGCGTGCTGGCCAGTACGCATACCGCGATCGCCGCAACAAGAAGCGCGTGTTCCGCGCCCTGTGGATTGCGCGTATCAATGCCGCGACGCGTGAGCATGGCATGACCTACAGCGTGTTCATGAACGGTCTGAAGAAGGCCTCGATTGAACTGGACCGCAAGGTGCTGTCGGACATGGCTATTCACGACAAGCCTGCCTTTGCCGCCATCGTCAACCAGGTGAAAGCCACCGTTGCCTGATGCCGGCTGCGGCCGCGCGCGAGCGTAGCCGGGCAAGCACCGACCGCAAGGTCGACCGCTGACCGCAAGGTCCGCTGAAACGGGGCTCCTCACCGAGCCCCGTTTTTATTTCGAATGCCGTTTCGGTGGCCGCCATCGCGTTGCCGAGACCGTATTCGAAACGAACACCGCACGTAGTGCCAACCCACGTCGGACCGGCGCGTACCGGCCCGACGCCAAAAATCCCACGACCGCCGCCATGTCTCAGGATCTGGATCAAATTGTCGCCGATGCCCAGGCCGCCTTCGCCGCCGCCAACGACAACGCCACGCTGGAAAACGAAAAGGCCCGCTTCCTGGGCAAGACCGGCGCGCTGACCGAGCTGCTCAAGGGTCTCGGCAAGCTCGACCCGGACACCCGCAAGACCGAAGGCGCCCGCATCAACCAGGTCAAGCAGCAGGTCGAAGCCGCGCTGCAGGCGCGCCGCCAGGGGCTGGCCGACGCGCTGATGAACGCGCGCCTGGCCGCCGAGGCTATCGACGTCACGCTGCCTGGCCGCGCGGTCAGCCGCGGCAGCCTGCACCCGGTGATGCGCACGTGGGAGCGCGTGGAACAGATCTTCGGCTCGATCGGCTTCGATGTGGCCGACGGCCCCGAGATCGAGACCGACTGGATGAACTTCACCGCGCTGAACAACCCGGACAACCACCCGGCGCGTTCGATGCAGGACACCTTTTACGTCGACGGCCGAGACAGCGAAGACAAGCTGCTGCTCCTGCGTACGCACACCAGCCCGATGCAGGTGCGCTATGCGAAGATGCACGTCGAGAAGTATGCCGGCAAGGCGATGCCGCCGATCAAGGTGATCTGCCCGGGCCGCACCTATCGCGTCGACAGCGACGCCACGCACTCGCCCATGTTCAACCAGGTCGAAGGCCTGTGGATCGGCGAGGACGTCAGCTTTGCCGACCTCAAGGGCGTGTACACCGACTTCCTGCGCAAGTTCTTCGAGCGCGACGACATCCAGGTGCGCTTCCGCCCGTCGTACTTCCCGTTCACCGAGCCGTCGGCGGAGATCGACATGGCCTTCGGTAATGGGAAGTGGCTGGAAATCTCCGGTTCGGGCCAGGTGCATCCGAACGTGCTGCGCAATATGGGCCTCGATCCCGAGCGCTATATCGGTTTTGCGTTCGGCTCCGGCCTGGAGCGCCTGACCATGCTGCGCTACGGCATCAACGACCTGCGCCTGTTCTTCGAGGGCGACGTGCGTTTCCTGCGCCAGTTCGCCTGACGCGCCGCCGCCTCACTCGACATCGACTACACAGAATACTTACCGGATCAGAAGCGCCATGCAATTCTCGGAATCCTGGCTTCGCACCTTCGCCAACCCTGAAAAGATCTCCACCGACGCGCTGTCGCACACCCTGACCATGGCTGGCCTGGAAGTGGAAGAGGTGGGCCCGGTCGCGCCGCCGTTCGACAAGATCGTGGTCGCGCGCGTGCTGTCGACCGAGCGCCATCCCAACGCCGACCGTCTCAACGTGTGCCAGGTCGATGCCGGCACCGGCGAGACCCTGCAGATCGTCTGCGGCGCGCCCAATGTCAAGCCGGGCATCCTGGTGCCGTGCGCACTGGTGGGCGCCGTGCTGCCGCCGGCCGAGGACGGCGGCAAGCCGTTCGAGATCAAGGTCGGCAAGCTGCGTGGCGTGGACAGCTACGGCATGCTGTGCTCGGCGCGCGAACTGAAGCTGTCGGAAGACCACGGCGGCCTGATGGTGCTGCCGGACGATGCGCCGGTCGGCCAGGACATCCGCCAGTACCTCGACCTGGACGACCAGGTCTTCGTCATCAAGCTGACGCCGAACAAGGCCGACTGCCTGTCGATCCATGGCGTGGCGCGTGAAGTGTCGGCCCTGACCGGCGCTCCGCTGACCCTGCCCGAGATGAAGCCGGTGGCGGTGACGATCCAGGACCAGCTGCCGGTCAAGGTATCGGCCCCGGACCTGTGCGGCCGCTTTTCCGGCCGCGTGATCCGCGGCGTCAACGCGCGCGCGGCCACGCCGCACTGGATGGTGCAGCGCCTGGAGCGCTCGGGTCAGCGCAGCGTTTCCGCGCTGGTCGATATCTCCAACTACGTGATGCTGGAGCTGGGCCGTCCGTCGCACGTGTTTGACCTGAGCAAGATCCACGGCGGCCTGGACGTGCGCTGGGGCCGCAAGGGCGAACAGATCAAGCTGCTCAACGGCAATACCATCGAGGTCGACGAGCAGGTCGGCGTGATCGCCGATGACAAGGAAATCGAGAGCCTGGCCGGCATCATGGGTGGCGACAGCACCGCCGTGACGCTGGACACCACGGACATCTATCTCGAGGCCGCATTCTGGTGGCCCGCCGCGATCCAGGGCCGTGGCCGCCGCTACAACTTCTCGACCGACGCCGGACACCGCTTCGAGCGCGGCGTGGACTACGCCACCACCGTCGAGCACATCGAACGCATCACCGCGCTGATCCTCGAGATCTGCGGCGGCCAGGCCGGCCCGGTGGACGACCACGTGGTCAACCTGCCGCAGCGCAAGCCGGTCAGCCTGCGCGTGGCGCGCGCCGAGCGCGTGCTCGGCATCGAGCTGTCGCCGGCGGCCATTGCCGATGTGTTCCAGCGCCTGCGGCTGCCGTTCACGCGCACGCAGGGCGCCGACGGCGAGGTGTTTGAAGTCACGCCGCCGAGCTACCGCTTCGATATCGAGATCGAGGAAGACCTGATCGAGGAAGTGGCCCGCATCTATGGTTTCGAGCGCATCCCGGCGCGTCCGCCGATCGCCGAAAGCGAGATGCGCCCGACCGACGAGGCCCGCCGCTCCACCCACGTGGTGCGTCATGCCGTGGCCGCGCGCGACTACCAGGAGGTGATCAACTTCGCCTTCGTCGAAGAGCAGTGGGAGCGCGACTTCGCCGCCAACGACAACCCGATCCGCCTGCTGAACCCGATCGCCAGCCAGCTGGCGGTGATGCGCTCGACGCTGATCGGCGGGCTGGTCGACAAGGTGCGCTACAACCTGAACCGCAAGGCCGCGCGCGTGCGCCTGTTCGAGGTGGGCCGCGTGTTCCATCGCGACGGCAGCGTGCAGGACGGCGGCCTGACGGTGGTCGGCTATGACCAGCCGATGATGGCCGCGGGCGTCGCCTACGGCCCGGCCTTCGAGGAGCAGTGGGGCATCCCCACGCGCAACGTCGACTTCTTCGACATCAAGGGCGATGTCGAGGCGCTGTTCCATCCGCGCGTGCCGCGTTTCGAGCCGGTGTCGCACCCGGCGCTGCATCCGGGCCGCGCCGCGCGCGTGCTGCTCGACGGCAAGCCGGTTGGCGTGGTCGGTGAACTGCATCCGCGCTGGCTGCAGGAGTACGAGCTGGCGCATGCGCCGGTGCTGTTCGAACTGCAGCTCGACGCGCTGCGCGATACCGGCCTGCCGGCGTACACCGAGATCTCCAAATTCCCGGCCGCCGTGCGCGACCTGGCCGTGGTCGTGAAGCAGACGGTACGCGTGCAGGACCTGCTCGACGCCATGCGCGCGGCACTGGAAAAGCAGGGCTACGGCCGCTACTGCCAGAGCCTCGTGCTGTTCGACGAGTTCCGTCCCAAGGGCGCTTCCACTGCCATCGGCGCGGACGAGAAAAGCCTTGCGTTCCGGGTGACCTTGCAAGATACTGGGTCGACCCTCCAGGACGAAACCGTCGACAGCGCAGTGCGCTGCATGGTCGACGCGCTGACAGAGGCCTTCCAGGCCCGGCTGCGCGGCTAAGCCATCGCCAGTACGCGACAAGTACGCGACGGACACACGATAAACAAGGGCGCCCGGGCCAGCCCCGGGCGGATCGCCAGACAGACACTCGAGCGATCGACATGAATGATCGAGACGCGAATTCCATGACCGCTGCAGCACTGGGTGAGATGAGCGACCGGCAGGCTTCCTCCCTTGACGATGCAATGCCGGACGCCCGCGCGACCGAAGTTCCCACGCTGACCAAGGCCGAGCTCGCCGAGATGCTGTTCGACCAGGTGGGCCTGAACAAGCGCGAATCGAAGGACATGGTCGAAGCCTTCTTCGACGTCATCCGCGAAGCGCTGGAGCAGGGCGACAGCGTCAAGCTGTCCGGCTTCGGCAACTTCCAGTTGCGCGACAAGCCGCAGCGTCCCGGCCGCAATCCCAAGACCGGCGAAGTCATCCCGATCACCGCGCGCCGCGTGGTGACGTTCCACGCCAGCCAGAAGCTCAAGGGCCTGGTGGAAGAACGCGCCGACATCGCCGGCTGACGCGTCCCCCGAACGGCGGATTGCTTCCCGCGGCCGGCATCGGTATTCTTCTGGGCGCGCACCCGGTGCGCGCCAACCTCATGGCCGGCATGGCCTGACGCTCGTCTACATACCACATGTCGGACAAATCCAGCGACCGCATCGCGTTGCCGCCGATCCCGGCCAAGCGCTACTTCACCATCGGTGAGGTGAGCGAGCTTTGCGCCGTCAAGCCGCACGTCCTGCGCTATTGGGAGCAGGAGTTCACGCAACTCAAGCCCGTCAAGCGCCGCGGCAACCGCCGTTACTATCAGCACCACGAAGTCCTGCTGATCCGCCGCATCCGCGAACTGCTGTACGAGCAAGGCTTCACCATCAACGGTGCGCGCAACCGCCTCGATGAAGGCCGCCACCACAGTGCGGCGACGGCAGCGCAGGAAGCCGCGGAAGCCGATGACGAAAGCACAACGGCACTGTCGGTCGATATCGCCGGCTTGCGCAATGAACTGGTCGAAGTCCAGCACCTGCTTGCGCAACTGCGCGAGATTGCGAAGCATGGATAATTTCGACGTCACCCGCTAGTCATACGCGAAATGCTTCTGTTATAATCTTTTGCTTCGGGGCGTAGCGCAGCCTGGTAGCGTACCTGCATGGGGTGCAGGTGGTCGGAGGTTCAAATCCTCTCGCCCCGACCAGACAGAAACCCGCTTGGTGAATAGCCAGGCGGGTTTTTTATTTTGTTTGCGCCGCGTTTGCCAACGAGCCGCAACGGGATACGGGCGTGTCCAATGCCCGTTGCGATGCTCGCAGCGGCGGCGTGAGGTCCGGAGTGGCTTACCCGCCGTTGGGTTCCACCAGCACATCCATCGGCACGTCGAGTGCGTCAGCAATTTTCTGCAACACCTCGATGGTGCCGTCGCGCTTGCGATTCTCGAGCTGGCTCAGGTAAGGCGTGCTCACGCCGGCCGCAGTGGCGACGGCATCCTGTGTCATGCGACGGTATTCGCGCCAGGCCTTGATAGGGTGGTCGCCGGCCAGTTCGGCGTCGACGACTGCCGCCGGGATACGCAGGCCGTCATCCCTAGCCTTGGCGGCATCGAAGAGCGCGATGTCCTCAAGATCTTCGAAGAGGTGCTTCACGCGATCCCAGATTTCAATGGGCACCACCGCGAATTCACGCTGCCCATCGCGTTCGATGAACTGGATTTCTGTCATTGGTAGGCGCCTCTACGCGGTTTGATTGCCAGCACCATGATCACCAGCCGGCCATTCTCGATCTGGTACAGCACGCGCCAGTCGCCCACGCGCAGGCGGTAGCCTTCACGGCCGGCCAGCTTTCCGGCATTCGGGTTTGGCGCGTAAGGATCGACCGCAAGCGCGTCGAGCTTGGCGCGGATGATTGTCGCGACGTTCCGGGGCATTGCCTTGAGGGCTTGTGCGGCTTGCCTGCTGAATTCGATGGCGTGCACGTGGATATTAGCAAATTGCTAACTTTATTGGCAAAGGGATTTCGCGGGTCGGATTCCCGCGCGGCCAGGACCGGAAGCCAGAAAAAGGCCCCCGGATACCCGGGTTCTCTCGCCATGGCGCCTTTGCCCTCCGGCTTAGACTGGCCCTGCTGTACTCATCGGCCCGCCCGCACCCCGCGGCGGCGGGCTGTTTTTTTTTTATGCGATGCCTATCGCGACAGCCTGCGCAACAGCGCGTCATATCCCCTTGCCAGCCCGGCAAGCGCCGCTGTGTCGGCCAGTTCGAATTCGCTGAACTGGAAGGCCGGCGCCACGGTGCAGCCGACCAGGGCAAAGTCCACGCCGTCGTCCAGATCCACGCGTTCGGCGGCAAACCACTGGCCGCCGGGCACCATCGCCTGGAAGGCCGCGCCGGGATGCCGCAGCGGGTCGCCCAGGCGCTGCGTAGCGATGGCACCGTCCACGATCCGGTGCACGTCCACCGGCGAGCCGGCGTGGTAGTGCCACAGTTCGTCGGACCGGATGCGGTGCCATGCTGAGAAATCGTTGCCGCACAGCATGTAGTGGATCGCGGTGCAGGCCTCGCGGGCGTGTCCGTCCTGGCACGCGACCTGTTCTTCGCTGCGATAGGTTTCGCGGTAATAGCCGCCTTCCGGATGCGGCTGCAGGTCGAGGGAGCGGATCAGTTGGCGGGCGGTCGGGCTGAGGTCTGGCATGGGGGCAGGGCGCGTGGCGCATCGGGGAGGCGGAATGCGTAGCTTAAAGCAGCGCGAAGCGTGCCTGTCCCGGACCGACCACGGCCGGGCGGCTCACTGGATAGCGGTGGCGGGTGCCCTGAGCGTCGAAAGACAGGAAGTCGGGCGTCCAGCGCAGGGATTGCAGCTGGCGTGGCTCGATGCCGTCGACGACGATGGCGCCGGCGTTCACACTGATGCTGCCGCAGGGCAGGCGCAGGGTTTCGGTGGCGTCGCCGAAGTAGTGGGCCTCGAGCAGGATGGAATCGGACTGGTACAAGGGCATGGCAGTGTCCTGATACTGTATGGATGTACAGTATAGTCCCGGCCTGCCGTTCGGTCATCCCCCTCGATTCTCATTTTTTGGGCCGTGGCTCACACAAGCCGCCAGCCGCTTCCAAGTGGTCTCGCCGCGGATTGGTATAACCTGAAACCAAGGCCGGTCGCATAACACTGTCGTGCCAGGACCGGCCGGGTCGCTACGGGGGTGCCATGGCGAGGTGCGGAAGCAAGGCTTGCTGGTTCGGCTTGGGCGTGGTGCTCGGCGCGGTGGCGGGCGGTTCCTGCGCGATGCTGGTGCGTGCCGCCGCGCAGGAGCGGGCGCTGCGCCGGCGCGATGCGCCGATGGTGCCGTCCGATGCCACCGCGGACCAGGCGCTGACCGTGGATGCCACCGATGTGGTGGAGTACCGCGGCTTCGTCGTCCATGTGTTTTGCCATGCGCTGGGCATGGGGCGGTTCAAGGCCCTGTGCGATATCTGGGAGTCGGGCGCCGTGGTGCTGGAGGGCGGCGGGCCGCCGACCACGCATGTGACGGCGGAGGAGGCGCGATCGGCGGCGATTGCTTGGGCGCGGCAATGGGTGCAGCGCAACGGTTGAAATTCGCCCGCCGCCGGACGACTGGCCCGATAATCGCGGCGGTGCAAGTGCGGACTGCCTGCCCGGCGGGCCGTGTCCGCCCCGGATCGCGCCCCGGACTCACGATTGGCGTCACTTTCCAGGAGTATTCATGTTTGTTTGTGGGAACCAGGCTTGCGGCGCACGCTGGGAGCTGGACGAGATCCAGATCCGCAATGAAGGGCAGGGGCCGGTGTTCCGTTGCCCGCAATGCGGCGCGCGCAACCATGTCGAGGCACGCACGGCGCGCGATGGCAGCACGGTCTACCGCCAGGTGCCCGCAAAGGCCGCCGAAAAGGTGCCAGCAAAGGCGCCCGCAAAGACAGCCGAGAGGGGCCGCCCAAAGACCGGCGCAAAGCCGACGCGCTAGCCCGGTCCGGCGGCAGGCCATGTCACCCCACCTGTGTGGGGTCAAATTCACATCGTTGGCGGCTTAAGCTAGTTTGGGCAGGACCGTTAAACAGAATATGGACTTTGCCGACCTCCCCCTAGACTCCGCTTCCAATGCTGAACGCATGGGCTGGGCAAACGCTTCGCCCGATGTGATTGCGAAGGTATTGAATTCGGCGCTGGCGGCGCAGGACCTCTCCGGGTTTGCCGCGCTGCTGTCGGATATCGCGCGCGACCGCGGCCTGAAGGGCGAGCGCGCCGCGCACCAGTCGATCTATGACATGCCGTACGCCAGCCTGCTGCCCAGGCAGAAGCACCAGCTGTCCGATGCGTTCGAGCTGCTGATCCTGCTCGGCCTGGAACTGCGTCCGCGCGGTGCCGGTGTGGACATCGACACGGACGAGTAAGCGCTAGAGCTGGCAAGCGCGGCGTCAGCCGCGCTCCAGCATGCCGATCTCGCGCACCGCCACCGACAGCATCGACAGCCCTGCGGCCCCCGAGGCGCGCTGGTCCGCCAGCATGCGCGTGAAGCGTTCCAGCGCGCCATGGCGGCTGGCCCGCCAGGCGTCGATCATGGCTTCAGGCGTATCGAGCCCGTCCGCGTGCGACTGCACGCTGACTGTCAGCGCGCGCTTGAGCCGCCCCAGGTCTTCCAGCGTGGTGGTGCGGGCCAGCAGGTCCCAGTGCGTGTCCGATGGCAGCGCCAGCGCGCGCTCGCGCAGCCAGCTGAAGCTCAGGTGGCTGTCCAGCGCAAAATAGACCCCAGCCACCAGATTCAGGCTGCGTTCGCATGCCGTCGCGACTTCGGCGATGTCGAGCGCGGCGGCGGAGATTTCGCTGCCGGCCACGCGCACGGCCAGCGCTTCGTCGACGCCTGCGTCCGTCAGCGCCCTGGTGCGCTCCGTCAACGCCGCGGCATCGGCCTGCGGCAGCAGCTGCGGTAGTTGCGGCACCAGCCACTGCGCCGCCTGCGCAAAGCGCGTCAGGTCTTCCGTGGTCTTGCTGCCGGTGCGCAGATAGCGGATGAACCACAGGCATGCGCGCTCCAGCAGCAGCGCCACGGCGCCGAACATGCGCGCCTGCTCGGCGTCGGCCACGCGGTTGTCGAGCGCATCGATTTCCTGCCACAGCGCGGTCAGGCCGAACACATCGCGCGTGATCAGGCAGGCGCGCACGATGTCGGCCGGACGCGCGTCGGTCTCTTCCATGATCCGGTGCACGAAGGTGGCGCCGATGCGGTTGACCAGCATATTGGTCAGGTGCGTCGACAGGATCTCGCGGCGCAGCGGGTGGCGCTGCATGGCCTCACCGTAGCGCTGGCGCAGCGGCACCGGGAAGTAATCGGAAAGCAGGCCGGAGACCAGCGCGTCTTCGGGCACGTCGGAGCCGAGCAGCTCGTCATACAGCCACATCTTGCTGTAGGCCAGCAGCACGGCGCGCTCGGGCGAGGTAAGCCCTTCGCTGGCAAGCTTGCGCTCGGCGATTTCCTCGTCCGACGGCAGGAACTCCAGCGCGCGGTTGAGTCGCCCGGCGCGTTCCAGCCAGCGCACCAGCCGCGCTTCGCCGTCGAGCAGCGCGGCGCTGCCGCGCCCGGCCACCGACAGCGCCTGGGTCTGGTAGTAGTTGTCCTGCAGCACCAGCAGGCCGACCTCGTCGGTCATCTCGGCCAGCAGCTTGTTGCGCTGCTTCTCGGTCATCTCGCCGTCGCCCACCACCAGCCCGAGCAGGATCTTGATATTGACCTCATGGTCCGAGCAGTCCACGCCCGCCGAGTTGTCGATGGCATCGGTGTTGATGCGCCCGCCTTTGCGCGCGAACTCGATGCGGCCCAGCTGGGTGAAGCCCAGGTTGCCGCCTTCGCCGACGACCTTGCAGCGCAGGTCATTGCCGTTGACGCGCACCGCGTCGTTGGTGCGGTCGCCCGCCTGCAGGTGTGTTTCAAGGCTGGACTTGACGTAGGTGCCGATGCCGCCGTTGTAGAGCAGGTCCACCGGCGCCATCAGGATCGCGTGGATCAGTTCGGCCGGCGACAGCGCCGCCGCCGTGATGCCCAGCACCGCCTGCACCTGCGGCGACAGCGCGATGGTCTTGGCGGTGCGCGGATAGATGCCGCCGCCGGCGGAAATCAGCGTGGCGTCATAGTCGGCCCAGCTCGAGCGCGGCAGGCCGAACAGCCGCGCGCGTTCCTGCAGGCTGCCCGCCAGATCGGGATCGGGATCGAGGAAGATATGCCGGTGGTCGAAGGCCGCCACCAGCCGGATATGCGGCGACAGCAGCATGCCGTTGCCGAACACGTCGCCCGACATGTCGCCGATGCCGGCCACGGTGAAGTCGGTGGTCTGGATATCGACACCCATCTCGCGGAAATGCCGCTTGACCGATTCCCACGCGCCGCGCGCGGTGATGCCCATCTTCTTGTGGTCGTAGCCGACCGAGCCGCCCGAAGCGAAGGCATCGCCCAGCCAGAAGCCATACTCGGCCGAGATCGCATTGGCGAAGTCCGAGAACGTGGCGGTGCCCTTGTCGGCGGCAACCACCAGGTAGGGATCGTTGTCGTCGTGGCGCACCACCTCGGGCGGCGGCACCAGCTGGCCGCCGGCGAGGTTGTCGGTCAGGTCCAGCAGCCCGCGCAGGAAGGTCTGGTAGCAGGTGATGCCCTCCTGCAGGAAGGCGTCGCGGTCGGTGGGCGGGGGCGGGCGCTTGACCACGAAGCCGCCCTTGGAACCTACCGGCACGATCACCGTGTTCTTGACCATCTGCGCCTTCATCAGGCCCAGCACTTCGGTGCGGAAGTCCTCGCGCCGGTCCGACCAGCGCAGCCCGCCCCGGGCCACGCGCCCGCCGCGCAGGTGCACGCCTTCCACGCGCGGCGAGTAGACCCAGATCTCGAACATCGGGCGAGGCTCGGGCAGGCCGGGCACCAGCGCGGGATTGAACTTGAACGACACGTAGGGGCGCGGCTGGCCGTCCTCGCCGCGATGAAAGTAGTTGGTGCGCACGGTGGCGCTGATCACGCCCAGGAACAGCCGCAGGATGCGGTCTTCGTCCAGGTTGGGCACCTTGTCCAGGGCCGCGGCGATATCGGCCAGCAGCTTGTCGCAGCGCGCCTGGCGGGCGGTGTCGGCGGCGACCTGGCTGAAGGTGTCGAAGCGCGCCACGAACAGCGCCACCAGCATCGCGGCAATGGCGGCGTTGCCGGTCAGCGCGCGTTCGATATAGGCGTCGCTGAAGGTTGACCCCACCTGGCGCAGGTAGCGGGCGTAGGCGCGCAGGATGGTGACGTCGCGCGCGGCCAGTTCGGCGCGCAGCACCAGCCGGTTCAGGTCGTCGTTCTCGATCTCGCCGCGCCACGCGCGCCCGAACGCATCCTCGAACAGCGCCTTGACGCGCGCGATGTCGAACTCCGCCGCGCCGCCGCTGTCGGCGATCTCCAGCCCGAAGTCGTGCACCCACACCGGCACGCCGCTGTCGGGCTCGATCAGGTAGGGGCGTTCCTCATCCACGCGCACGCCCAGGTGCTCCAGCATCGGCAGGCTCAGCGACAGCGCGATCGGTTCGCCGGCGCGGTAGACCTTGAAGCGGAATGCCCCCGGCGCGGCTTCGATCGGGCGGTACAGGTTCATCGCCATGCCATTGCCGCGCAGCGCGTGCTCCATCAGCTCGATATCGCGTACCGCGGTGCGGGCCGGATAGTCTTCACGGTAGCCCGCGGGAAACGAGCCGCCATAGCGCTGCAGCAGCCGGTTGCCTTGCTCTTCGCCGTGGCTTTCGTGCAGCGCCTCGGCGAGGTCGTCCTGCCAGCGGCGGCTGGCGTGGACGATGCGTGCTTCCAGTTCGTGCGTGTCGACGTACGGCATGCTGCCGGGCTCGCCGCGCACGGTCAGCTGGATGCGCGCCAGCGGCGATTCCGACAGCAGCGGGGTGAACTCGCAACTGGTGCCGTGGAAGGCCGCGGTCAGCAGCTTCTGGATCTTCTGGCGCAGGTCGGTGTTGTACTTGTCGCGCGGCACGAACACCAGGCACGAGACAAAGCGGTCAAAGCGGTCGCGCCGCACAAAAAGCCGCGTGCGCTGGTGCTCCTGCAGCCGCAGGATGCCGGTGGTGATGTCGAACAGTTCATCCTCTGTCGCCTGGAACAGCTCGTCGCGCGGGTATTGCTCCAGGATGGTCACCAGCGACTTGTACAGGTGGCCCTTGGCAAGGAAGCCGGCGCGCGCCAGGATATTGGCGCACTTGCGCCGCACCAGCGGGATCTCCGCGATCGGCGCCATGTAGGCGGTCGAGGTGTACAGGCCGACGAAGCGCCGTTCGCCGAACAGCTGCCCGTTTTCATCGAGCAGCTTGACGCCGACATAGTCGAGATAGCCCGGCCGGTGCACGGTGGCGCGCGAATTGGCCTTGGTCAGGAAGATCGGCGAGCTGCCTTCGATGATGGCGGTGGCCGCCGCGGGCAGCAGCGTGAGGTCTTCGGCATCGGGCTCGCGCAGGCTTTCGCGCAGGATGCCCGCACCGGAGCCCGCCACGCCGCGCAGGAAATAGCGGCCGTCCCGCGCCACCAGTTGGTAGTCGCGCTGTCCGAGGAAGGAGAAGTGATCCTCCATCATCCATTCCAGGAAGGCGCGCGCCTCGACGCTGTCCGGCGAGGCGGCGTCCGGCGCTTGCGCCATGGCGCTGATGGTAGTCCGGGTGATGTCGCACATCTTCGGCCAGTCTTCCACGGCCGCGCGCACGTCGCCCAGCACCTGCGCGATGCCGCTGCGCAGCGCCTCCAGCCGCGCGGCCTCGCCGCTGCGGTCGATCTCGAAGTGGATAAAGGATTCCAGGCGCGAAGTGTCGCCGGCCTTGCCGGCCCCGCCCGGGGCAATCCGCTCGATGCCGCCGCCCGGGCCTTGCCAGACCCGGAACACGGGATGGATGGCCGAGTGCAGGGCCAGTCCCTGGCGGTTGATCTCCATCGTCACCGAATCCACCAGGAAGGGCATGTCGTCGTTGACGATCTCCACCACCGTGTGGTCGGAGTGCCAGCCGTGCTCTTCCAGGTTGGGGTTGTAGACGCGGATGCGGGCGCTGCCGGGGGTGAATTTCTGTGCCGTCTGCCAGTGCGCCATCACGGCGCCGTAGAGATCGGCGACTTCGCGCCGCAGCAGGTCCTCGGCGTCGGTCTGATCGAAGTAGTGCTGCAGGAAGGGCTCGGCCACGCTGAACATCGCCGCCGGCAGCCGCTCGCGCGCGAAGCCGGCCAGTTCATCCAGCAGGTGCGCGACTTTGTCTTCGTTCTCCTGCGGCATATTCCCTCCTCGCGGTGTCGATGGGCCACCGCAGCATGTGCCGGGGCATGCTCATACTTTAGGAAAAAACCGCGAGTCCGGCGCAACAATGTGGCGGGTGTCGGCGATGGCGAGGGAGGGGAAGCGGTCCGGTCCCGAGGCAACCTGCGGGACCGGCTTGCGCTGCGCTCAGAAGCGCGTCGCGGCGAGGGTGGGGCAGGCGGCAGGCCGGTGCGCGACCGGCGGCAGGCCGGGGCAATGGACGGGCGGCACGGGCTTGTCCTGCCCGGCGGCATCGCTGCCTGCGCGGATCTGGCGCGAAGTGTGGCCGTTCAGCGTGGTCTTCATCCGCTCCAGCAGGCTGCCCAGCGCCGCGCGCTCCTGCGAACTGAACGCGGCCACTGACACGCTGTGCAGCGCGCTGAGGGCCTGTGCGGCGCGCTGCAGCCGGTTGGCCGCGCCTTCCGCAATGCGGGGCGCCTCGGTTGCGGCGAACTCGATCCAGCCGTCGCGCTGCAACTCGTCCAGCATCGTCTCGGATCGCGCGGCATCGATCGGCATCGGACCTGCCAGGGGCGCGCCGCGCACGAAGGCACCGTGGCGGATGGCCCGCAACAGCAGCCACTGGGCGTAATTCAGGCCTGAGGTGCGCAGCGTCTGGTTCAACGCACCCTGCCAGGCGGTTACCGCGTCAATCAGGGCAAGGACAACCGGCTCGCTGGGTTCGAGGGGTCTTGGTTGCATGAATGGCGTCTCCTGTTGTGGTTTGCCGCCACTGCGATGCACTGTGCGCCCTTGATGGGCGCCAGAAAGGCCGGAGCATGGCCGGCCCGGGCGGCACGGACGCCACAGCCTCTCTGGCGGGCTGGGTCGACCGATGGGCGAGACACTACCAGAATCTTTTGCCTGTTTTATGACACTGCGGGAATGTCCTGAGTCGGAGCAAGGGCATAGTGCCGAGCGGGTCTCGCGCAGCCCGTGCCAGTTTATGAATAAAGCGACTGGGTGCCATGATTTTAAATCACAACCGGAATAATGATGGCTGGCTACACTGCTTGCCTAAGACCCCGCCAACGCGCCTTCAGGCCAGCACGGGGCGCGCGGCGCGGGCACGGGGCCGGCCGTCAGACCGGAGATGACGATGTACAAGGAACGCATTCGCCTGGCCAGGCTTCACGACAAGGTAGTCTCGGCCGACGAGGCCGCCGCGCTGATCCGCGACGGCATGACGGTGGGCATGAGCGGGTTCACGCGCGCGGGCGACTGCAAGGAAGTCCCGTTCGCGCTGGCGCGGCGGGCGGCAACGGAGCCGCTGCGCATCACCCTGATGACCGGTGCCTCGCTGGGCAACGACATTGACCGGGTGCTGGCGGAGGCCGACGTGATCGCGCGCCGCCTGCCGTTCCAGTCCGATGCGACACTGCGCCGCAAGATCAACGCCGGCGAGGTGATGTTCATCGACCAGCACCTGTCCGAGACCGTGGAGCAGCTGCGCTCGGGCCAGATCGCGCCGGTGGACGTGGCGGTGGTCGAAGCGGTGGCGATCACCGAGCAGGGCGGCATCGTCCCCAGCACCTCGGTCGGCAACTCGGCCAGCTTCGCCATGCTGGCGCGCAAGGTGATCGTCGAGATCAACCTGAACATGCCGCTGGAGCTGGAAGGGCTGCACGACATCTACTTCCCGGTGCAGCGCCCGTACCGCCAGCCGATCCCGCTGATCGCGCCCGAGCAGCGCATCGGCCTGCCGTATATCGCCATCGATCCCGAAAGGATCGCGGCCATCGTCATCACCGCCAAAGACGACAGCCCCTCCAACGCGCTGCCGCCGGATGCCGGCACGCGCCAGATCGCGGGCCATCTCAATGAATTCCTGCAGCACGAAGTCCGCGCCGGCAGGCTCTCGCCCTCGCTGCAGCCGCTGCAGGCGGGCATCGGCACCATCGCCAATGCGGTGCTGCATGGCATGGTGGATTCACCGTTCCGCGACCTGCAGATGTATTCGGAGGTGCTGCAGGACAGCACCATCGAGCTGCTGGACGCCGGGCGCCTGGCGTTTGCCTCGGCCTCGTCGGTGACGCTGACGCGCGAGGTGTACCAGCGCTTCCTGTCGAACCTGGACCGTTATCGCTCGCGCCTGGTGCTGCGTCCGCAGGAGATCAGCAACCATCCGGAGATCCTGCGCCGGCTGGGCCTGATCACCATCAACACGGCGCTGGAGTGCGACATCTACGGCAACGTCAACTCGACGCATGTGGGCGGCACGCACATGATGAACGGCATCGGCGGCTCCGGGGACTTTGCGCGCAATGCGCACCTGTCGGTATTCGTGACCAAGTCGGTGGCCAAGGGCGGCGATATCTCGAGCATCGTGCCGATGGTGGCGCATGTGGACCATACCGAGCACGACGTCGACGTGATCGTCACCGAGCATGGCCTGGCCGACCTGCGTGGCCTGGCGCCTCGCGAGCGCGCGCGCGCCATCATCGCCAACTGTGCCGACCCGCAATACCGCGAACTGCTGGGCGATTACTTCCGGCGCGCCAGCACGCACGGCGGCCAGACCCCGCACCTGCTGGAAGAGGCGCTGTCCTGGCATGTCGGCTTCCGCGACCGCGGCACCATGCGGCCGGCCCAGGCGCTGGCCGCCTGAATTCGACCTGCGCCAGAAAGCAAAACAGCCCGCGCAAGCGGGCTGTTTGCCGTGGTGCCGCCGCTTGGCGGCGCAGCAGGCTTACTGCGCCTTGCCGCCCTGGCTGGCGGGCGCCTTGGCGCCGTCGGTGTAGGGATCGAACTTGCCGGCCTTGGCGCCGTCGGTGTAAGGATCGAACTTGCCGGTCTTGGCGCCATCCGTATTCGGGTCGACCTTCTTGCCCGAATTGGTCAGCTCCGACTTGGTCGACTGCTTGGCGCCGTCGGTGTACGGGTCGAACTTGCCGGACTTGGCCGGGTTCTGGTGCGGGCTGGCCTTCTTGGTGTGGCTGCCGCCGTAGAGGTCGCCGCCTTCGGTGTAGTTCTTCTGCGCGTACACCTGGGTCGCGCCCAGTGCAGCCAGTGCTGCAACGATCAGGGTCGGAACGGTCTTCTTCAGCATCTTTCTAATCCTCGCGAATGACGGCTGCGCAGCGCCTGCGCGAAGCCGGTTTGGGGGCCGGACGTTGGCCGGCGATTGCCGGCGCCCGTTGCGGAGCACCCGGTAAATGTACCGAGTCGGCGCGTGTCCGCAAAGTGAAAGTTTCTTCTACTCGTATTGAACGCCGACGGCGTTGCCGGCGTCCTGTGCGCGATCAAATGCAACAGGAATCAGGTACATGTGTGTGGCATAGGGTGCATTTTCAAGCGCCGGCCATAAAAAAACCGGCTGCCATGGCAGCCGGTCGTGACCCCCTCGCGGGAAGCTTTTTCCCTTCCGTCTTATTCCAGTGTGATGTTCTGGTCGTGTGCGATCTTCTTGCGCAGGTCCAGTTCGCGCTTGATCTGCGCGGCATACTGCGCCGGGGTGTTGCCGTCGGTGTAGGCACCGCTGTCAGCCAGGCGGCGCCTGGCGTTCGGGTCCTGCAGCGCCTTGACCGCGGCATCGTGCACGCGCGTGATGATCGCCGCCGGCGTGCCGGCAGGGGCCACCAGGCCGTACCAGGCCATGTTGTTCATGTCCTTCATGCCGGCTTCGGCAAAGGTCGGCACATCAGGCAGGCCTTCGACGCGCTTGGGCGCCGCCACGGCCAGTGCGCGCAGCTTGCCGGCCTGGATATGGGGCATCGACGACGGCAGGTTGTCGAACTGCGCGCTGACCTGGCCAGCCAGCGTGTCGTTCAGCGCCGGGCCCGATCCGCGGTAGGGGATGTGGACCATGTCGGTCTTGGTGATGTCCTTGAACAGCTCGCCATCCAGGTGCGAGATGCTGCCCCTGCCGGCCGAGGCATAGCTGTACTTGCCCGGGTTGGCCTTCAGCATGGCGACGAATTCCTTCAGGGTCTTGGCCGGCACCTTCGGGTTGACCGTCAGCACGTTGGGCACGTTGACCAGGTTGGTGATCGGCGCGAAGTCCTTGAGCGGGTCGTAGGGGTTCCTCGCGTTGGTGGCGGGATTGGTCGCCATCGTGCTGACGGTGGCGATGCCCAGCGTGTAGCCATCCGGCGTGGACTTGGCCAGCGCGTCGGCGCCGATCGCGCCGCCGCCGCCGCCACGGTTCTCAACCACTACCGGCTGGCCCAGTTCGCGGCCCAGCGCCTCGGAGACCGCGCGCGCGACGATGTCGGTGGTGCCGCCGGCCGCGAACGGCACGATCAGGCGGATCGGCTTGGTGGGGTAGGACTGGGCCTGTGCCAGGCCGCCGTGGGCCAGGCCAAGGGCGGCGATGCAGGCGGCTGCGCCGGCGTTAAGGACTGCTTTCAAAGGGTGCCTCCGTTCTTCTTTCACTGATTCGCCAGGCGGGCTGCAGGTTTCTGCGGGCACGAGACCATTGTCCGTGCCCCGCGCTGTCAGGGGTTCCCGTGCTGGCATGACCTGGCCGTGCCGGGGTGCGGTACGGCCGGCACCTTGCGATAGTTCCGCGATACGGAACTATGTTCCACAAAGGGCGCGGGAGCGATTCAACCGGGAAAGCGCATGCAAGGGAATTGGTAAGAACCCGCGTATCAAGAAACCGGCGGTGCTGCCGACCGTGCGCGGAAAGAAAGAGGGGAACGAAGGTGATCGCGAAAAAGCAAAAAGCCGGAAGCAAGGCTTCCGGCTTTTCCTGAATTCGCTGGTGGGGCGTGAGTGACTCGAACACTCGACCTACGGATTAAGAGTCCGCTGCTCTACCAACTGAGCTAACGCCCCAACGAAGAAAAAGATTGTAGCAAGGTATCTGATAAGACGCAATAGGCTTTGCGCAATTTTCGCGAGCCAACCTGCACTGGCCGCTACAATGCCAGGCCGCCATGCGCATCCTGCGCGGCGGCGCCCAATCCACCCGTTTGCCCAGTCCATGCACGCCAGAGTCCTGCGCTATCTCGACGAGGTCGTCCGCCGCGGTTCGATCCGCAGGGCGGCCGAGCACCTGCACGTGGCGCCGACCGCGGTCAACCGGCAGATCCTGGACCTGGAAGCGGAGCTCGGTGCGCCGTTGTTCGAGCGCATCAACAAGCGCCTGCGGCTGACGCCGCTGGGCGAGATGGTGCTGGCCCATGTGCGCCAGACCCTGCGCGAGCACGACGCGCTGCGCGAGCGCATCGAAGACTTCAAGGGCGCGCGCCGCGGCGAGGTCACGGTGGCGGTTACGGCGGGGCTGGCGGGGTCGCTGATGCCGTCGCTGGTGCATGATTTCCGTCAGCGCTATCCGGGCATCGTGGTGCGCGTCAATGACCTGCCGGTGGCCGACATCATCGCGGCGGTGGAGCAGGGCGATGCCGACCTGGGGCTCGGCTATGACCTGCCTGAGTTGCCCGCCTTCCGCGTGCTGGCGACCAGCGACTGGCAGATCGGCGCGGTGGTGCCGCCCGGCCATGCGCTGGCGGCCAGCCAATCGGCGCTGCTGAGCGAGTGCGTCGGCTATCCGCTGATCCTGCCGGCGCCGTCGCTGTCGATCCGGGCCATCCTGGATGCGGCGTTCGCCCGCAATGCGATCGAAGTCTCGCCGGTGGCGGAGTCCACCTCGACCGCGCTGATCCGGCAACTGGTGATGCTGGGCACCGGCATCGCCCTGCTGAACCCGCTCGATGTGATGGAAGAGCGCACCCGCCAGGCGCTGGTCTATGTGCCGCTGCGCGACCGCCACCTGCAGGGCCAGACGCTGACGCTGGTGGCGCGCGCGCGCGGCCCGCTCAGCGCCGCGGCCGAACTGATGGCCGAGCGCATCGGCGACGCGCTGGCCATATTGTTCGCGCAGGCCCGCTAGTCACGCAGTTGTCCACTTTTTGTGGACAGGATGGTCGGAATTCTGCGCTTGGGGGATAGCACCGCGTCGCCGTAGACTGGTGGTCATCCAGTCCTCCAATTCGCTTTGCAGAAGGAATTCCCCGATGACCCTGATTGCCCTGAACGCCGACGTGCTGGTCACCATGGACGCCCAGCGCCGCGAGATCCGCGACGGCGCGCTGGTTGCCGAAGGACCCGCCGTGCAATGGGTCGGTTCCACCGCTGAACTGCCGCCGCAATACCGGCGCATGGTCGACGACGGCAGCGCGCAGGTGCTCGACATGCGCGGCCGCGTGGTCACCCCCGGCCTGGTCAACACCCACCACCACATGTACCAGAGCCTGACGCGCGCAGTGCCGGCGGCGCAGGATGCCGAGCTGTTCTCGTGGCTGACCAACCTGTACATGCTGTGGTCGCACCTGACTCCGGAAATGATCGCGGTGTCGACCAAGACCGCGATGGCCGAGCTGATGCTGTCGGGCTGCACCACCACCAGCGACCACCTGTATTTGTTCCCGAACGGCTCGCGCCTGGATGACTCGATCGCCGCGGCGCACGAGATGGGCATGCGCTTCCATGCCGCGCGCGGCTCGATGAGCGTGGGCCGCAGCAAGGGCGGCCTGCCGCCGGACGTGGTGGTGGAAGAGGAGGATGCGATCCTGCGCGACAGCCAGCGGCTGGTGGAGCAGTACCACGACAGCGCACGCCACGCGATGCTGCGCGTGGTGCTGGCGCCGTGCTCGCCGTTCTCGGTGTCGCGCGACCTGATGCGCGAATCGGCCAGCATGGCGCGGCACTACGGCGTGTCGCTGCATACGCACCTGGCCGAGAACGATAACGACATCGCCTACTCGCGCGAGAAATTCGGCCTGACGCCGGCGCAGTATGCCGAGGACCTGGGCTGGGTTGGCCACGATGTGTGGCACGCGCACTGCGTCAAGCTGGACGAGGAAGGCATCGCGCTGTTTGCCCGCACCGGCACCGGCGTGGCGCATTGCCCGTGCTCGAACATGCGGCTGGCGTCCGGCATTGCTCCGGTGCGTGCCATGCGCGACGCGGGCGTGCCGGTGGGGCTGGGCGTGGACGGGAGCGCGTCGAACGACGGCGCGCATATGCTGGGCGAGGCGCGCCAGGCGATGCTGCTGCAACGCGTCGGCTACGGGCCGGCGGCGATGAGCGCGCGCGAGGCGCTGGAAATCGCCACGCTGGGAGGCGCGCGCGTGCTCAACCGCGACGATATCGGCGCGCTGGCGCCGGGCATGTCGGCGGACTTTGTCGCCTTCGACATGTCGCAAGTCGGCTTTGCCGGCGGCGGCCATGACCCGGTGGCGGCGCTGGTGTTCTGCACCCCGGCCAATGTCGCGGCCAGCGTGATCAACGGCAGGGAAGTGGTGCGCGACGGTGCACTGCTGACCGCCGACCTGCCCAATGTGCTGCTGCGCCATCGCGCGCTGGCGCGCACGCTGTTCGAGCGGGCCAGCCAGGGCGCCTGATGCAGGGCCGCCGTGGCGTGGGCACGTGCCTGCGCCACGGCGGATCAGGGAGGCGGGCGGGCGCACAAAGCGGGCCTGCAAAGCAAAAGGCCGGAAGCATTGCTGCTTCCGGCCTTTTTGTATTCGGTGGTGGGGCGTGAGTGACTCGAACACTCGACCTACGGATTAAGAGTCCGCTGCTCTACCAACTGAGCTAACGCCCCAACGAAGAACGAGATTCTAGCATGATTTCTGGCGCTGTCAAATGTTTGATGCGGTTGCCGCAGCAACCGCCCGCATTGTGACCAGCGTGCGAGGCTGCATGCGGATGGAACCGAACGGCAGCCGCGATGGTCTTCCGAATGAGCGCATTCGCATGGGTGGTACCCATACGATTTTGCCGGAGCCATGTTAGGATGTTTCTCCACTTGCATATGGAGGGCCGCACCGATGGATATCAAATTCCAAGAGCAAGAGCGCTACGACATCAATAACGAAGGCTTGTTGTTCCAGGCACTTGTCAATGGCGAGAAGGTGACTTGCGTGGTGACACGCGAAGCACTGTGGGAAGGCTTCAGTGCCGACCAGGTACTGTCGCTGGAAGAAGCATTCCGCGCCGGTCGCGAAACCATCGAACGCGCCGCCGTGGTGCTGATCGAGCAGGGCGCGCCCCAGCCAATCGTCGTCAAGCGCGCCCACGTGGCGCCGATCTGATGCGGATGGATGCCCCGGCCAGCCCCAGGCATGCCGCGGGCGCCCATCTGTTGTCAGGCAGCAGAGCGTAGGGCCGTCCGGCCTTGCGTGCCAGCCGGCTCCGCCGGCGCAGGCAGATTCCGGTTTCCCCGTTTTTTTCAGTTTTATTGCAGCCGCATCGTTGCCGAGCGCTCGCGCGTGCGGGCGCTTCAGTTCATGCGCGTGCGGGCTGTGCCGCCGCCGGGGGACCCGGCCGCGACGCGCATTCTTCGAAGATCCGCGCCGTGCATTGCGCGCAGATGCCCGGCGAGAGCTGGCCGATGATCGTGTGCAGCGCCTGCCGCTTGGTCGGGAAGATATGGTCGGCGCCGAGCTTGTCGGCAAAGCCGGTCTGCGCCCAGGTCTGCAGCACCTGTGTGCGCGGGCGGTGGAAGTACAGGTCGCCGCCCAGCGCGCGCCGCTCGGTCAGTTCGTATTCCCACATCTCGGCGCCGGCAAGATCGATGAAGTTCATGCTCTTGGTCATCGCCAGCAGGTGCGTCTGGCCGGCGTTGACCGTGCGCAGCCAGTGCAGGCGATCCGTCACGTACTGCACGGCGCCAAAGTAGATTGCTCCCTCCATGCGCAGCAGCTTCAGCTGCGGGCATTCCGGCTGCGGGCGGCGCAGCTCGTCCAGCGGCGTGAAGCGCCGCCCGGGATCGTCGGCATCCGGCACCAGGCTGCGCACCGCCGGCCGCGACGTGCGGTACAGGTAGGCCACCAGCGACAGCACGGTGCCAAGCAGCACTGCCATCTCCAGCCGGATCACCAGCGTGGCGGCGAAGGTGCCGATGGCGATCGCGAATTCCGTGCGGCTGAGCGTGAAGATGCGGCGCAGCCGCGCGATGTCGAGCAGGCCCCATGCCACCAGCAGCAGCATCGCGGCGATTGCCGCCATCGGGATCTGCGCCAGCAGCGGCGCGCTGACAGCCACCAGCGCCACCAGCCACAATGCCGAGAACATGCTCGCCAGCGGCGTGCGCGCACCGGCTTCGAAGTTGGGCACCGAGCGGTTGAGCGAGCCGCACGAGATATAGCCGGAGAAGAAGCCGCCCGCGATATTGGACAGGCCCTGGCCGATGAACTCGCGATTGGCATCGATATGCTGGCCGGAGCGCAGCGCCACCGCCTTGGCGATCGAGATCGACTGGCCCAGCGCGACGATGGTCAGCGCCGAGGCGATGCCCAGCAGGTCGGGCAGCTTGCGCCAGTCCACGTCGGGAAGATGGAAGCGCGGCAGCGCCGACGGGATTGGCCCGACCACGTTGACGTGATGAGTGCCGCCCGCGCCTGACTGGTTCAGCAGCAGCGCCATGCCGTAGCCGGCCAGCAGGCCCAGCAGCATGAACGGCAGGCGCCGCCACAGCCGCTTGCACAGCAGCGTCACCGCGAGTGTGACCGCGCCTACCGTGACCGCGCCCCAGTTGATCGTGTCGATGTTCTCGAACAGGTGCCGCAGCACGCCGAAGGCGCTGGTGCCGGTGGGCACCGCCAGCCCGAACAGGTCCTTGAGCGCATACAGGCCGATCAGCGTTGCCGCGCCGCAGGTAAAGCCAAGCAGCACCGACGGCGAGATGAAGTTGGCGAGCGAGCCCAGCCGCAGCGTGCCCACCGCCAGCTGCATCACGCCCACCACGATGGTGACCGCCAGCGCCAGCCCGATATAGGCCGGGCTGCCGGCAAACGCGAGCGGGCTCAGCATCGCGAACAGCGCCAGCGAATTGGCGTTGGTCGGCCCCGACATCACGTGCCAGCTCGAGCCGAACAGCGCCGCCACGATGCACGGCACCACCGCGCTGTAGATGCCGTATTGCGGCGGCAGGCCGGCCAGCGTGGCGAAGGCCACCCCCTGCGGCAGCACCAGCACGGCGCCGAGCAGGCCGGCCACCAGGTCGGCGCGCAGCGTGGTCTTGTCGACGCGCTGGCTCCATGGGAACAGGCGCGGCAGGAGGGATTCGGCAGGGGACGGGGCCATCGGCAATGAAGGAAACTGGCTCAGCCGGCCGCGCCGCCGCGCGCAGCCGGTGGCGCGGCAGCGGATTCGGGCGGGTTCTGCTGCGGCGCCAGGCCGGCCAGCATGGCGTCGAGCGCGCGGTAGACCTCGGTCAGCCGCTCGGCGCCGAGCTGCTGTGCCAGCTGCTGGTAGCGTGCATCGATCAATGGCTCCATCTGCACGATGATGGCGCGCGCCGACGGCGTCAGGCTGACCAGCTGGCGGCGCTGGTCGGTGGCAGAGCGGGTCCGTTCGACCAGCCCGGCGTCTTCCATGCCGCCCAGCATGCGCGTCAGGCTGGGGCTCAGGATCAGGCAGGCCTCGGCCAGCTGGTTGGGCTCCATCGGTTCGCGTTCGTTGAGCGTGCGCATCACGCGCCATTGCTGCTCGGTGATGCCGAACTGCCGCAGGATCGGGCGAAAGCCGGCCAGCAATGTCTCGCGCGCTTGCAGCAGCAGGTGAGGAAGGTTGCGATGGCGGAACATGGCCTGGGTGGAGTGGCTCATGCCCGCAGTGTAGCGGGCACGGCGCCGCGGTGCGAGCGGGGCTTGTCCGGACTTGCCTGAACCCGCGCGCGGCGCCAGGGCGCGTTCAGCGGCAGTCAAGCGTGGCGACCACCGGCGTGTGGTCCGACGGCTGCTCCCACTTGCGCGGCACGCGGTCGATCACGCAGGCGCTGCAGCCGCTGGTCAATGCCGGCGACAGCAGGATGTGGTCGATGCGCAGGCCCGCGTTGCGGCGGAATGCCATCATGCGGTAGTCCCACCACGAGAAGCTCTTCTCGGGCTGCTCGAACTTGCGGAACGCGTCGGCCAGGCCGAGTTCCACCAGCCCCGCAAACGCGGCGCGCTCCTGTGGCGAGACCAGGTTCTGGCCTTCCCACTTCCTGGGGTCGTGCACGTCGCGGTCTTCCGGCGCGATATTGAAGTCGCCCAGCAGCGCCAGCCTGGGATAGCGCTGCATCTCCTCGCGCAGCCAGGCTGTCATCGCCTCCAGCCACTTGAGCTTGTAGACGAACTTGTCCGAGTCCAGCGCCTGCCCGTTGGGAAAGTACGCGCAGACCAGCCGCAGGTCGCCGTAGGTGCCTGCGATCACGCGCTGCTGCGCGTCGTCGAAGCCGGGGATGTTGCGCACCACGTCGGCGGGGGCGGGCATGCTGGCGTCGCGGGCGAGGATGGCCACGCCGTTGTAGGTCTTCTGCCCGGTGAAGATGCTGTGGAAACCGGCGTTCTCCAGCTCGGCCAGCGGGTACTTGTCGTCCGGCAGCTTCAGTTCCTGCAGGCACAGCGCGTCGACCGGCGCGCCGGCCTGGTCCTGCTCGGCCAGCCATTGCAGCACCTGCGGCAGGCGCACCTTCAGGGAATTGACGTTCCAGGAAGCAATGCGCAGGGGACCGTTGGCAGGCAATGTCGCACTCATGCCGTCATCCCGCCATGGCGCAGCAGCGCGTCGATCTGCGGCGCGCGGCCGCGGAAGGCGACGAACGAGTCCATCGCCGGGCGGCTGCCGCCGACCGACAGGATCTCGCGCTGGTAGCGCGCGCCGGTCTCGCTGTCGAGCACGGTGCCCGACAGTTGCGCGGCCTCTTCAAATGCGGCATACACGTCGGCAGACAGTACTTCGGCCCACTTGTAGCTGTAGTAGCCCGCCGCATAGCCGCCCGCGAAGATATGGCTGAAGGTGTTCGGCCAGCGCGACAGCGGATGCTGCGGCACCACGTGCACGCGGTCGTTGATCTGGCGCGACAGGTCCAGCACCGAGGCGGCGCCGGCCGGGTCGAAGTCGGTGTGCAGGTGCATGTCGAACGACGAGAACACGATCTGGCGCAGCGTCATCATGCCGTTCTGGAAGTTCTTGGCGGCCAGCATGCGGTCGAACAGCGCGCGCGGCAGCGGCTCGCCGGTGTCGACGTGCCGGGTCATGCCGGTCAGCACCTCGTACTCCCAGCAGAAGTTCTCCATGAACTGCGACGGCAGTTCCACCGCGTCCCATTCCACGCCGTTGATGCCCGACACGCCCAGCTCGCCGACCTGCGTCAGCATGTGGTGCAGGCCGTGGCCGAACTCATGGAACAGGGTGATCACTTCATCGTGCGTGAACAGCGCGGGCTTGCCGCCCACCGGCGCCGAGAAATTGCAGGTCAGGTAGGCCACCGGCGTCTGCACGCCGCCTTGCTCCAGCACCTTGCGCCCGCGCGCGTCGTCCATCCAGGCGCCGCCGCGCTTGCCTTCGCGCGCGTACAGGTCGATGTAGAACTGGGCCAGCAGCGTGCCTTCGGCCGTGGTGACGCGGAAGAAGCGCGCGTCCTGGTGCCAGGTCTGCGCCTGCTCGGGCTCGATGCGCACCGAGAACAGCTTCTGCACCACGCCGAACAGGCCTTCGAGCACCTTCGCTTCCGGGAAGTACTGCTTGACCTCGTGCTCGGAGAACGCATAGCGCTGCTGGCGCAGCTTTTCCGAGGCATAGGCCACGTCCCACGGCGCCAGCTCGGGCAGGTTGAGCTCGGTCGCGGCAAAGGCCTTCATCTCGGCCCAGTCCTGCTCGGCGTAGGGGCGCGCCTTGACGGCGAGCTCGTCGAGGAACTTCAGCACCTCGGCCGGCGATTCGGCCATCTTCGGCACCAGCGAGACTTCGCCGTAGCACTGGTAGCCGAGCATCTGCGCCTCTTCGCGGCGCAGTGCCAGCTGCTCGCGCATATTGGCGGTGTTGTCCCAGTCGGCCTGGCCCTGGCCGTGCTGCAGGCCCAGCTCCGAGGCGCGCGTGACGTTGGCTTCGTACAGGGTCTGGCGCAGCGCGCGGTCGTCCGCGTACTGCAGCACCGGGAAGTAGGAGGGGAAATGCAGCGTGAATTTCCAGCCGGCCTTGCCTTCCTTTTCCGCGGCGTGGCGGGCGGCTTCCTTCGCATCGTCGGGCAGCCCGGACAGGCGGGCTTCGTCCTCGACGTACAGCCCGTAGGCGTTGGTGGCATCGAGCACGTGGTCGGAAAAGGCCTTGGACAGCTGGGCCTGCTGCTCCTGGATCCCGGCAAAGCGCGGCTTCTTGTCCTCTGGCAGCTCGGCGCCGCCCAGGCGGAAGCCGCGCAGCTCGTTCTCGATCAACTGGTGGCGCGCCGCGCTCATGCCGGCGAACGCGGGGCTGGCGGCCAGCGCCTTGTACTTGTCGTACAGCGCCAGGCTCTGGCCGAGCGAGGACCAGAACTCGGTCATGCGCGGCAGGTTCTCGGCGTGGGCGCGGCGCAGTTCGGGCGTATCGGCCACCGCGCTCAGGTGGCTGACCACGCCCCAGGCGCGGCCCAGCGGCTCGGTGGCGGCTTCCAGCGCCTGCACGGCGTTGGCCCAGTCGGCGGGGGTGGCGGGGTCTTCGGCACGGGCGACGGCCTGCTGCGCGCGCTCCAGCAGCACGTCCAGCGCCGGGCTGATGTGCTCGGGCCGGATCTCGGCAAAGCGGGGCAGGTCGGAAAAGTCCAGCAGAGGATTGGTAGCGTTGGCGGCTTGGTCCATGGCGTGTTCTCGGTTGGCTGGCCTCGGTCAGGCAATAATCCCGCAGATTGGGCCGGGGCGCCGGATTTTCCAGTGCCCCGGGTGGCTTATCGTGCGCCGCAGGTGCGCCGGGGGCCTTAGCCGGCGGCGCGCTCGGCGGCTTCCAGCGTGTTGACCAGCAGCATGGTGATGGTCATCGGGCCGACGCCGCCCGGCACCGGTGTAATGTAGCCCGCGACTTCACGCACGCCGGCGAAGTCGACATCGCCGCACAGCTTGCCGTTGTCGTCCCGGTTCATGCCCACGTCGATCACCACCGCGCCGGGTTTGACCATGTCGGCCGTGATCAGGTTGCGCTTGCCGACCGCGGCCACCACCACATCCGCGTCGCGGGTGTGGGCGCCGATGTCGCGTGTCTTGCTGTTGCAGATGGTGACGGTGGCGCCAGCCTGCAGCAGCAGCATCGCCATCGGCTTGCCGACGATATTGGAGGCGCCCACCACCACGGCGCGGGCGCCGCGCAGCGGGAACTGGACCGATTCCAGCATCTTCATGCAGCCGTAGGGCGTGCACGGGCGGAACAGCGGGGCGCCGGTCATCAGCGCGCCGGCATTGGCCACGTGGAAGCCGTCGACGTCCTTTTCCGGGGCGATCGCCTCGAGCACCTTGTGGCTGTCGATATGCTTGGGCAGCGGCAGCTGCACCAGGATGCCGTGGATGTTCGGGTCCTGGTTCAGTGCGTCGATGCGGGCCAGCAGTTCCGCCTCGGACAGGTCGGCCGGGTAGCGGTCGAGCGAAGAATGAAAGCCGTTGTCCTGGCAGGCCTTGACCTTGTTGCGCACGTAAACCTGGCTGGCCGGGTCCTCGCCGACCAGGATCACGGCCAGGCCGGGCCGGTGACCGCGCTCGGTCAGGCGGGCGGCGCGCAGGGCGGCTTCGGAGCGGATGTGTTTGGCAAGGGCGTTGCCGTCGATCAGTTGGGCAGGCATGGAGGCAGGCGGGTTTGTGGCCGGGAGGGTGGAAGCGCCGCCCCGCGCCAGGGCGCGGGATGGGCCAAAGGCGGAATTATAAAGGTTGCCTGGGGCTTGCCGCACGGAGCTTGACCGGATGCAAGGGCAGCGCCGCGGCGGCGCCGGTAGCGTCGGCCGCATGCACACCACGCTCGCGTGCCTGTTGTCCGGTCCCTTGCCGGCCTTGCTGTCCCTGGCTGGGCGCGGTGGTGCTGATGGCTGTGGTCTATCGGCCACAATGGGTGGTTACAGTCCGGGACGAGGAATGCCTGAACGGCTGACGGGGAAAGCAGGAAGCGGCAGGAAGGCGCTGCACCGGACGGCGCGCGGGGACGGCAGCCGGTGCGGCTGTGGGCCGCACCGGACAAGGCTGGGCAGGCGCCAGCCGCTCAGCTGTTGCGCGACAGCGCCAGGCGCAGCAGGTCGGCGACGGTGTTGACGTTGAGCTTTTCCATGATGTTGGCGCGGTGCGCCTCAACGGTCTTGATGGAAATGCCCAGGTCGTCTGCGATCTGCTTGTTCAGGCGGCCGGCCACGATGCGCTCCAGCACTTGCTGCTCGCGCGTGGTCAGCTTGCCCAGCAGGTCCTTGGCGGCGCGCTGCTCGCGCGCGGTGGAGTGGTCGGCGCGGGCCTTGGTCAGCATGCGCTCGACCAGCGCGCGCAGCTCGGACTCATCGAAGGGCTTTTCGATAAAGTCGATCGCGCCGCGCTTCATCGTCGATACCGCCATCGGCACATCGCCGTGGCCGGTGATGAAGACGATGGGAATGTCGATGTGCTCGGCCAGCATGCGCTCCTGCAGCTCCGGGCCGCTCATGCCGGGCATGCGCACGTCCAGGATCAGGCAGGACACCTGGCTGGCATCGTAGGCGGCGAGGAACTGCTCGGCGCTGGTGAAGCTGCGCACCTGATAGCCATTGCCCTCCAGCAGCCAGGTCAGCGAGTCGCGCATGGCTTCATCGTCGTCGACGATGAATACGGTCTCGCCGCGGTGGGGCGTGGGGTTTGGCGTTGCGGTCATGGAGTCTCCTGGGGACAACAATTCATTGCTGCGAAGTGTAACCGGCAGCGACCCTCTGTGGCGAGACAGGCCCCCCACATGGGGGAAATGGGGCGGCCGGCATTTTCTGGAATTCCTGGGCAGGTCCGGGCGCGAAGGCCCCGGCAACAGAGGCCTGGGGTCCGGCTTACGGCTCGGCCAGCGCCGATTGCAGCGGCAGCATGATCTTAAATGTACAGCCGATGCCGTCGACGTTGTTCTCCACCCACAGGCGGCCCTGGTGCGACTCGATGATCGAGCGGCAGATGTTCAGCCCCATGCCCATGCCGTCGGACTTGGTGCTGAAGAAGGGTTCGAACAGCCGCTCCTTGGTGGCCTCGTCCACGCCCGGGCCCTGGTCGATCACGTCGATATGGACGTTGTCGCCGATCTCGCCCGGCTCCACCCGCGCGTGCAGGCGCACCACGCCGCCGGCGCGCAGGGCGGGCAGGCCGGCCATGGCCTCGACCGCGTTCTTGAGCAGGTTCACCAGCACCTGCTCGATCAGCACCGGGTCGACATAGACCGTCAGCGGCGGCGTCGGCAGGCGGGTCAGGATGGTGACGCGGCGGCGCGTTGCCTCCAGGTCGGCCAGGCCCACCGCGTCGGCGACGATGTCATGCAGCGCGGCCTCGCGCCGCTGCGGCTGGCTGCGTTTCACGAAGCCGCGGATGCGGCTGATGATGGTGCCGGCGCGCACCGCCTGCGCCGAGGTCTTCTCCAGCACCGGGATCAGGTCCTCCGGCGTGCTGCGGCCCGAATGCAGCCGCGCCACCGCGCCCATGCAGTAGTTGTTGATCGCCGCCAGCGGCTGGTTCAGCTCGTGCGCCAGCGACGAGGCCATCTCGCCCATGGTGGTCAGGCGGCTGGTGAACTGCAGCCGCTCTTCATGCTGGCGCGCCATTTCCTCGGCGGCCTTGCGCACGGTGATGTCGGTGGCGATCTGCATCTGCGCCAGGTGGCCGTCGACCCACTGGATATAGCGGCGGCGCACTTCGAACCATTTCTGCATGTCCGGCACGAACACCTCGCGCGCGTCGGACGCGTACGGCATCAGCTCGGATGCGGGCAGGCCGGCGTACGCATCGACGTAATCGGTGTTGTCGCTCGACACCTGGTCCTTGTCGAGCTCGTCGCCGGCCAGCTTCAGGTGTCCTTCGGCCTCCCAGCCGAACAGCTGCCGGTAGTAGCGGTTGGCAAACAGGAGCTCGGCCTTGTCGGTGGCCAGCACCGACACCGCGGCATCCAGGCTTTCCAGCACCGTGGTGAAGCGGTCGTGCGCGGCGGCCAGTTCCTCGCGCGCGCGCTTGGGCTCGGTGATGTCCGTCATCGAGCTCATCCAGCCGGTATGGCGCCCGCGGCTGTCCACCAGCGGCGACACGTACATGCGCGCATAGAAGCTGCTGCCGTCGCGGCGCATCACGCGCATCTCATAGCCGCCCGCGGGCGACTTGCCCTGCAGCGTCAGGTCGATCTGCTTTTGCATCTCCTGCTGGTCATTGGGCGGCCAGTAGGGGAAGGGCGGCAGGCGCCCGACCAGGTCGTTCTCCTGCCAGCCGGTCATGCGGCAGAAGGCGGGGTTGACGTAGGTGATGCGGCCGTTCAGGTCGAGCGCGCGCAGGCCGATCAGCATCGAGTTTTCCATCGCGCGCCGGAACGAGGTCTCGGCCAGCAGCGCGCGCTGCGCCTCGGAGCGGCGGCTGGTATGGCGCCACATGCTCCACAGGCTCCACAGCAGGAAGCACGACAGCCCCACCACCAGCCACAGCAGCATGTTGTTGGGCAGGTTCGACGGCGGCGGGTAGGCATCGGCGCGCAGCGACAGCGAGTGGCCCGGCGGATCCAGCAGCACCTCGTACGACAGCGCATTGCCAGGCACCGGCCGCAGCGAGGTGCTGGCGCGGGTCTGGTTGTTCTTGTCGATCAGCGAAAAGCGGTAGCGCTCGGTCAGCTCGGGCGGCAGCAGGTGGGTCAGGATGCCGTTGATCGAGTACAGCGCGCCGAGCGTGCCGAGAAACTCGTTGTCGCGCACGATCGGCACTTCCATCAGCATGAAGCTGTCGCCGCGCTCGTTGACCAGCGGGCGCGAGTAGACCACGCGCTGGGTCTCGCGCGCGGCGTCGAAGGTGTCGAGCACTTCGGGCTCGAGCGGCTGGTCCTGGTTTTCGCGCAGGCGGCTGGCGAATTCGGAGGTCGAGGGCAGCGACCAGCGGCCGTGCCGGGTGGCATCGAGCCAGTTGATGAAGACGATCTCGGGGTTCTCGCGCAGGATTTCCTGCGCCGCGGTGCGGTAGGCGCCTTGCTCCAGTTGCGCCGCGGCGATATCGCGCGCCAGCGAGGCCAGCTGGTCCTGGTTGCTCAGCAGGGACAGGCGCACGCGTTGCTGCGCCCAGGCGGCGTCGCGGTACAGCGCGTCGCGCTGCTGCTGGCGCTCGGTCTCGTGCAGCGACCACAGGATCACGCCCATCGCCACCGTGAAGAGCACGATGGCAACCAGCGGGATGAACATGAACCAGCTGGTGGCAACCAGGTTGCGCCAGCGCAGCCACCACAGTCCGCGCGGCGGCGCTACCGGGGCGCCGTCATCGGGGCCCAGCACCTCGACCGGACCCAGTCCGGCCGCCGGCGAAGGCGCGTGCGGGCCGTGCGCGGGGTCGCCGCCCGCCGCCTTGGCTGTACCCGACACGTCGGAGGGAAGCACGGCTGCACGCAGGTTGCGGAAAAAACGATCGAGGCGGCTGAAAAACGGCATGGGAGGGATTGACGGCTGACCGGCCAGTGTACCGAGATTATTGCGGTGCGTCGCTTGGGGAAAGCGCCAATGAAATCCCGGCGGCGCCTGCTGCGGCAGGCGGGCTTGTGACACAGGGCAGGCGCGTCTGCCGGGGATTCTTTGTGCACTGCCACATAATTCCACATTATAAAAAACGATACCGCAATTTGAAAATTTCCCTTGTGTTGGACTTTCGCCTTCCATAGAATCGCTTCGACCCAAGAATGCGGGCGGTAGCCATGCGCCTGCCGCGCGGAGAGACCGGAACAGGTTTCCCGGCGGCGGCCCCGATGCAAGGCAGCATGGCGCCGGAATCCGCAAGTCGGTGCGAGTCATACGTAGAGCGTGTCCGGGCGCTGCCAGCGCGGGCGCGGAAGCAAAGAATTCACCCAGGAGACAGTCATGTCCGCCGTACCAGAGCAGATTCTCGGCGCCTCGAGCGCCAACGACGCCGATCCCCAGGAAACCCATGAATGGCTCGACGCCCTGCAGGGCGTCCTGGCCGCCGAAGGCCCGTCGCGCGCCGCTTTCCTGATCGACAAGCAGATCGAATACGCACGCGTGAACGGCGTCACGCAGCCGTTCCATGCCGAGACGCAGTACATCAACACGATTCCGGTAGAGCAGCAGGCCCGCATCCCCGGCGACCAGGACATCGAGCACCGGATCCGCTCGTACACCCGCTGGAACGCCATGGCGATGGTGCTGCGCGCCAACAAGCACACCAACGTCGGCGGCCACATCTCGTCGTTCGCGTCGGCGGCCACGCTGTATGACGTCGGCTACAACCACTTCTGGCGCGCCCCGTCTGAACAGAGCGGCGGCGACCTGGTCTTCGTGCAGGGCCACTCGGCTCCGGGCGTGTATTCGCGCGCCTTCCTGCTCGGCCGCCTGACGCCGGACCAGCTCGACAACTTCCGCCAGGAAGTGGACGGCAAGGGCATCTCGTCATACCCGCACCCGTGGCTGATGCCGGACTTCTGGCAGTTCCCGACGGTGTCGATGGGCCTGGGCCCGATCATGGCCATCTACCAGGCCCGCTTCATGAAGTACCTGGACAGCCGCGGCCTGGCCAAGGCCGGCGACCGCAAGGTCTGGGCCTTCCTCGGCGACGGCGAGACCGACGAGCCGGAATCGCTGGGCGCGATCGGCATGGCCGGCCGCGAGAAGCTCGACAACCTGGTCTTCGTCATCAACTGCAACCTGCAGCGCCTGGACGGCCCGGTGCGCGGCAACGGCAAGATCATCCAGGAGCTGGAGTCCGAGTTCCGCGGCGCGGGCTGGAACGTGATCAAGGTGGTCTGGGGCAGCAAGTGGGATTCGCTGCTGGCACGCGACACCAAGGGCCTGCTGATGAAGCGCATGATGGAATGCGTGGACGGCGAGTACCAGACCTTCAAGGCCAAGGACGGCGCCTACGTGCGCGAGCACTTCTTCAACACGCCTGAGCTCAAGGCGATGGTGGCGGACTGGTCCGACGACGATATCTGGCGCCTGAACCGCGGCGGCCACGACCCGCACAAGATCTATGCCGCCTACAAGGCTGCCAGCGAGCACAAGGGCCAGCCCACGCTGATCCTGGCCAAGACCATCAAGGGCTATGGCATGGGCGACGCCGGCCAGGCCATGAACGTGGCCCACCAGCAGAAGAAGATGCCGGTGGACGCGATCCGCAAGTTCCGCGACCAGTTCAGCATCCCGGTCGCCGACGACAAGCTGGAAGACGTGCCCTACGTCACCTTCGAGGAAGGCTCGAAGGAACTGGAATACATGCGCCAGGCGCGCATGAACCTGGGCGGCTACCTGCCGGCCCGCCGCCAGAAGGCCGAGGCGCTGCCGGTGCCTGAGCTGAAGGCGTTCGAAGCCCTGCTCAAGGCCACTGGCGAAGGCCGCGAAGTGTCCACCACCATGGCCTTCGTGCGGATCCTGAACACGCTGCTGAAAGACAAGCAGATCGGCAAGCATGTGGTGCCCATCGTCCCGGACGAGTCGCGCACCTTCGGCATGGAAGGCCTGTTCCGCCAGGTCGGCATCTGGAACCAGGAAGGCCAGAAGTACGTCCCGGAAGATCACGACCAGCTGATGTTCTACAAGGAGTCGCAGACTGGCCAGGTGCTGCAGGAAGGCATCAACGAAGCCGGCGCCATGTGCGACTGGATCGCCGCCGCCACGTCGTACTCGACGCACGGCGTGCAGATGATCCCGTTCTACATCTACTATTCGATGTTCGGCATCCAGCGTATCGGCGACCTGTGCTGGGCCGCCGCCGACATGCGCTCGCGCGGCTTCCTGCTGGGCGGCACCGCCGGCCGCACCACGCTGAACGGCGAAGGCCTGCAGCATGAAGACGGCCACTCGCACGTGTTTCACGCGGTGATCCCGAATTGCATCTCGTACGACCCGACCTTCCAGTACGAACTGGCGGTCATCATGCAGGACGGCCTGCGCCGCATGTATGCCGAGCAGGAAGACGTCTACTACTACCTGACGGTGATGAACGAGAACTACGAGCATCCGGAAATGCCGGCTGGCGTAGAGCAAGACATCGTCAAGGGCATGTACCAGTTCCGCAAGGGCGTCGAGAACAGCAACGCGCCGCGCGTGCAGCTGCTGGGCTCGGGCACGATCTTCCGCGAGGTGATCGCCGCCGCCGACCTGCTGAAGAAAGACTGGGGCGTCGAGTCGGACCTGTGGGGCTGCCCGAGCTTCACCGAACTGGCCCGCGACGGCCAGGCCGCCGAGCGCTTCAACCTGCTGCACCCGGCCGAGACCCAGCGCGAAGCGTTTGTCGCGCAGAAGCTGAAGTCGGCGCGCGGCCCGGTGATCGCCTCCACCGACTACATCCGCGCCTTCGCCGAGCAGATCCGTCCGTTCGTGCCGCGCCGCTACGTGGTGCTGGGCACCGACGGCTTCGGCCGCTCGGATACGCGCGAGAAGCTGCGCCACTTCTTCGAAGTGGACCGCTACTGGGTCACGCTGGCCGCGCTCAAGGCGCTGGCCGACGAGGGTGCGATCGGCCGCGACAAGGTTGCCGAGGCCATCAAGAAGTACAACCTCGACCCGAACAAGCCCAACCCGATGTCGGTCTGATCCGGCAGCCTGCACCAACCCCCGCAGTACGGCAGCGCCGTGCCGCGGGCGCCCCGGCCAGAGGCCGGACGGCGCCATGCGGCATGGCGGCGTGACAGAAGCGGGCGGCGAAGGTAATCTCGCCGCTTGCGGACGTCGCGCGTGCCGGCCTGCCCAGGAGACACTGAATGAGTCAAGCGATTGAAATCAAGGTGCCGGATATCGGCGACTATGACGCCGTTCCCGTCATTGAAGTGCATGTGAAACCCGGCGACAGCATCAACGCGGAAGACGCGCTGGTGACGCTGGAGTCCGACAAGGCCACCATGGACGTGCCCTCGCCGCAGGCCGGCGTGGTCAAGGACGTCCGCATCAAGGTAGGCGACAACGTGTCCGAAGGCTCGGTACTGGTGATGCTGGAGGCGGCCAACGAGCCCGCCGCCGCACCGGCTGCCGCTGCCGCTGCCGCAGCTGCCGCAGCGCCGGCCCCGGCTCCGGCGCCCGCGGCCGCAACCCCCGCACCGGCTCCCGCCCCGGCAGCAGCCCCGGCCGCCGGCGGTGGCGGCACCATCGAAGTCAAGGTGCCCGATATCGGCGACTACGACGCCGTGCCCGTCATCGAAGTCCATGTGAAGCCGGGCGACACCATCAACGCCGAAGACGCGCTGGTGACGCTGGAATCCGACAAGGCCACCATGGACGTGCCCTCGCCGCAAAGCGGCGTGGTCAAGGAAGTCAAGGTCAAGGTTGGCGACAACGTGTCCGAAGGCACGCTGCTGCTGATTCTGGAAGGCGCCGCTGCGGCTGCCGCCGCGCCCGCCGCCGCACCGGCTCCCGCTGCCGCCAGCGCGCCAGCACCGGCGCCGGCCCCCGCAGCCGCCCCGGCTCCGGCCGCTGTGCCTGCTGCCGCGCCGGCCGCCGCTGGCGCAACCGGCAAGGCCGCCCACGCCAGCCCCTCGGTGCGCAAGTTCGCGCGCGAGCTGGGCGTGGACGTGTCGCGCGTGCCGGGCACCGGCCCCAAGGGCCGCATCACCCAGGAAGACGTGCAGAACTACGTCAAGGGCGTGATGACCGGCCAGGCCGCCGCGCCCGCGCAGGCCGCCGCGGCTGGCGCCGGTGGTGGCGAGCTCGGCCTGCTGCCGTGGCCGAAGGTCGATTTCACCCGCTTCGGCGAGATCGAAAGCAAGGCCCTGTCGCGCATCAAGAAGATCTCGGGCGCCAACCTGCACCGCAACTGGGTCATGATCCCGCACGTCACCAACCATGACGAAGCGGACATCACCGAGCTGGAAGCCTTCCGCGTCCAGTTGAACAAGGAAAACGAGAAGTCCGGCATCAAGGTGACGATGCTGGCGTTCATGATCAAGGCCACGGTCGCGGCGCTGAAGAAGTTCCCGAACTTCAACGCGTCGCTGGACGGCGACAACCTGGTGCTGAAGAAATACTTCAACATCGGTTTTGCCGCCGACACCCCGAACGGCCTGGTCGTGCCGGTGATCAAGGATGCCGACAGGAAGGGCGTGCTGGAAATCAGCCAGGAAATGGGCGAGCTGGCCAAGCTGGCGCGCGACGGCAAGCTCAAGCCGGACCAGATGCAGGGCGGCTGCTTCTCGATCTCGTCGCTCGGCGGACTCGGCGGCACGTATTTCACGCCGATCATCAATGCGCCGGAAGTGGCCATCATGGGCGTGTGCAAGTCGTTCCAGAAGCCCGTCTGGGACGGCAAGCAGTTCGTGCCGCGCCTGACGCTGCCGCTGTCGCTGTCGTGGGACCACCGCGTCATCGATGGCGCCGAGGCCGCGCGCTTCAACACGTACTTCGGGCAACTGCTGGCGGACTTCCGCCGGATCCTGCTGTAAGCGGGGTCGCGCCGGGCGGGCGGGGCGACAGCCTGGCCCGCCCGGCGCACCACGCGCAACCGGGAGCGAGCCATGACTACCTGTGTGGTCGTCAGGAAGGGCGCCGAAGTGGCGATCGCCGCGGACGCGCTGGTCACGTTCGGCGATACGCGCCTGTCGCGCGCCTACGAGCGCAACCAGAAGGTGTTTCCGGTGGGCGACGGCTTTATCGCGCTGGCCGGGACCACGGCGCACTTCCCGGTCATGCGCACGCTGCTGGCGGGCCTGGGCGAAGAGTGCCGGCTGGGCTCGCGCGACGACGTGTTCCGTACCTTCCTGAAGGTGCACGAGAAGCTGAAGTCGGACTACTTCGTCAACACCAAGGAAGACGATGACGATCCCTACGAGTCGTCGCAGATCGTATGCCTGATCGCCAATCCGGCGGGTATCTTCGGCGTCTACTCGTACCGCGAGGTGTTTTCGTTCGACCGCTTCTGGGGCATCGGCTCGGGCCGCAACTATGCGCTGGGCGCGATGCATGCGGTGTACGACCGGCCGGACCTGGATGCGGGCGAGATCGCGCGCATCGGCGTCGATGCGGGCGTTGAGTTCGACAAGAGTTCGGCGGGTCCGATCGAGGTCCATACCGTGCAACTGCACCAGGGCGATGCCCCGGCGGCGGCTGGCGGTACGGCGAGCGGCAATGCGGCACCCGGCAGCACGGCAACCAACAACGACGGCGCGCCCTGAAGCCGAAAGGCAGGCGCGCATAGAGGAGCAAACATGAGTGTGATCGAAGTCAAGGTGCCGGATATCGGCGATTTCGACGCGGTGGAAGTGATCGAGGTGCTGGTCAAGGCCGGCGACACGGTCGAAGTGGAACAGTCCCTGATCGTACTGGAGTCCGACAAGGCCAGCATGGACGTGCCCTCGTCGGCCGCCGGCAAGGTGGTCGAGGTCAAGGTCAAGGTGGGCGACAAGGTCGGCCAGGGCGCGGTGATCTGCACCATCGAGGCCCAGCAGGCAGCGGCCGCCCCGGCGCCCGCGCAAGCCCCGGCTCCGGCCCAGGTCCCTGCGCCGGCCGCCGCAGCCCCGGCACCTGCACCCGCGGCCGCCAGCCACAGCGGCGGCGCCGACATCCAGTGCGAAATGCTGGTGCTGGGCGCCGGCCCCGGCGGCTATTCGGCCGCATTCCGTGCCGCCGACCTGGGCATGAACACCGTGCTGGTGGAGCGCTACAGCACGCTCGGTGGCGTCTGCCTGAACGTGGGCTGCATCCCGTCCAAGGCCCTGCTGCACAACGCCGCCGTGATCGACGAAGCCAAGGCGCTGGCCGCCCACGGCATCCTGTTCGGCGAAGCCAAGATCGACCTGGACGGCCTGCGTCACTACAAGAACCAGGTGGTCGGCAAGCTGACCGGCGGCCTGGCCGGCATGGCCAAGGCGCGCAAGGTGCAGGTGGTGCGCGGCATCGGCAACTTCCTCGACCCGCACCACCTGGAAGTCGAGCTGACCGAGGGCGAGGGCAAGCGCTCGACCGGCAAGAAGACCGTGATCCGCTTCGAGAAGGCCATCATCGCCGCCGGCAGCCAGGCGGTGAAGCTGCCCTTCATCCCGGAAGACCCGCGCATCGTCGACTCGACCGGCGCCCTGGAACTGCCCGAAGTGCCCAACAAGATGCTGGTTATCGGCGGCGGCATCATCGGCCTGGAAATGGCCACGGTGTACAGCACGCTGGGTGCCGATATCGACGTCGTGGAAATGCTCGACGGCCTGATGGGCGGCGCTGACCGCGACCTGGTCAAGGTCTGGGAAAAGAAGAACAAGGACCGCTTCGGCAAGGTCATGCTGAAGACCAAGACCGTCGGGGTGGACGCGAAGCCGGATGGCATCTACGTCAAGTTCGAAGGCGAAGCCGCGCCGGCCGAGCCGCAGCGCTACGACCTGGTGCTGGTGTCGGTGGGCCGCTCGCCCAACGGCAAGCGCATCAGCGCGGAGAAGGCCGGCGTCGCCGTGACCGACCGCGGCTTTATCGACGTCGACAAGCAGATGCGCACCAATGTGCCGCATATCTTCGCGATCGGCGACGTGGTCGGCCAGCCGATGCTGGCGCACAAGGCCGTGCACGAAGCGCACGTGGCCGCAGAAGCCGCACATGGCGAGAAGGCCTACTTCGATGCCAAGCAGATTCCGTCGGTGGCCTTTACCGATCCGGAAGTGGCCTGGGCCGGCGTGACCGAAGACGAGTGCAAGGCCAAGGGGATCAAGTACAGCAAGGGCGTGTTCCCCTGGGCGGCTTCGGGCCGCGCCATCGCCAACGGCCGCGACGAAGGCTTCACCAAGCTGATCTTCGACGAGGAAACCCATCGCGTGATCGGCGGCGGCATCGTCGGCACGCATGCCGGCGACCTGATCAGCGAGGTCTGCCTGGCGATCGAGATGGGGGCCGATGCGGTGGATATCGGCAAGACCATCCACCCGCACCCGACGCTGGGTGAGTCGATCGGCATGGCGGCGGAGATCTACGAGGGCACGTGCACGGACGTGCCGCCGCCGCGCAAGCGCTGAGCGCCGGTTGCTGCAAACAGAAAGGCCCGCCTGGATTGGCGGGCTTTTTCTTGGGCTATTACGCAATTAACCGCCGGGATTTCTTCGGCGTCCACGGGTCCTGGCTGCCACGACGCGTCTGTGTCGCGGCCAGGGTGCCTGTAGCGGCGGAGCCGCCCAATACCCTCGAAGCCTATACTGACCACATGGTTGCCGGTCATTGGCGCCATAAAGGATCCGCCATGAGCAATCGCCGCTATGTCGTGACAATCGACCAGCCCAGGGACGTTGCCGACGAGCAGATGGCAGAGTACATCAAGCATGCCATCGCCGGCTGGGGGGCAGGATTGCCTCCGCCTCCGGCGGACAGCCCGTTCTTCGACCTGGATGTGTTGTCGGTAACAGTGAGCAGCAAGCAGCACAAGGACCATTCATGAAGAAGGCGTCCCGCTCTGGGACCCGTCCCGGCCGCTACAGGGATTTCCTGGAATTCCTCGTTGAACCAAAAAAAGCCCGACCTCTGGAGGTCGGGCTTAACGATACGTTGGACTAGGAGACCGCGGTACCGAGGAGACATCGGCAGAGAAGGCAGCGCCGGTGCAACTCGGTCAGGCATTACCTTCATCGTTGGCAAAACACACCGCAAACGCGAGGCGTCGATATGCTTTGCCAACGGACCGGCCGCAGCCGGTCCATCTTCAACAGAGACAGCTATCAGGCAGCCGTCGTCTTCTTGGCCGTGGCCGTACGGGCCGTGGCGCTGGCTTGCTGGGCAGCCTTGGTGGCAGCCGTGGCAGCAGCCTGGAAGTTGGTCTCAGCGATTTCGACCGCTTGCTTGGTCGCCTTCTGCACCGACTCGTAGGCGTTGTTGGCAGCGGAGATCGCCGACTTCACGATGGCTACGGTCGATTCCGAACCGGCCGGGGCGTTCTTGGCGAAGTTGTCGACCAGGGCTTGCACCTTCTTCGAGCCTTCGGCCAGTTGGGCTTCGGCTACCTTGGTGAACTCGCTCTGGGTTTCCGAAGCGATTTCATACAGGTGACGGGTGTAGGCCAGGGTCTTTTCTGCGACCGGCTGCACGGCTGCGGCCTGGATGGCCAGCAGTTCCTGCGCGTCCTTGGCCGACAGCGCCTTCTTGGCGTTGTCAACGCTTTCTGCGAACGTGGTCTTGACGACCTGCAGGTTCAGTTCGACGAGCTTCTCGACGCCTTCAAATGCCTTGGTGGTCAGGCCGAACAGCGTTTCGAGGTTGGCCTTTTGTGCTGCTGCAACTTGTTCCGGGGTGAGGATCATTGCTGGTCTCCAGTGGTGAACTTCAAGGTCAAGCAAATTAAGCCACCTAGATGTCAGGACCGTGACGGTGTTGAGCCCGCTTCGGCCAGCCCAGGCGCGTGGGTAGGTTCAGGCGCATTTCTTTGTTTGATGCGCCGCAACAATTCCCATTTTAGGGACGCCGGATGCAATGTCAAGCGGATTTTGTGCGATGCACAAGAGGCTGTTGCAGACGCGCCGGGGAAGTGGCTGCGGCGCCATCCGGGGGCCCTCCGGGCGACGGCGGTGCAGGGGTGCTACCATCGCAGGCTGCCCGCGCCCGCACGGCTGGCCGGCGCCGGGAATCCAACAAGACGTGAACAGAATCGCCAGGCCACTCCATGCTCGCCTTCTATGCCGACCACTTTGTGCTGCCTTTGCCACCCGGGCACCGCTTCCCGATGTGCAAGTACAGCATGCTGCGCGATGCCGTCACGGCGCAGGTGCCGGGCCTGTGTCTGGCCGAGGCCCCGCGCGCCGGCGACGATGCGCTGTTGCTGGCGCACACGGCAGAATATGTGCGGGCAGCTTCGGCCGGCACGCTTGACGCTGCGCGCCAGCGCGAGATCGGCTTTCCGTGGTCCGAAGCCATGGTGGAGCGTTCGCGGCGCTCGGCGGGCGCCACCATCGAGGCCTGCCGGACGGCGCTGCGCGAAGGCATCGCCGTGAACCTGGCAGGCGGCACGCACCACGCCTATGCCGACAAGGGCGGCGGCTTCTGCGTCTTCAACGATGCCGCCATCGCGGCACGGGTGCTGCAGCGCGACGGCGCGGTGCGCCGCGTGGCCGTGATCGACCTGGACGTGCACCAGGGCAACGGCACAGCTTCGATCCTGCAGGGCGATCCATCGGTGTTCACGCTGTCGCTGCACGGCGAGAAGAACTATCCGTTCCGCAAGGAAGCCAGCGACCTGGACGTTGGCCTGCCGGACGGCTGTGACGACGATGCCTACGCGCAGGCGCTGCAGGCCGCGCTGGACACGCTGTTCAGCCGCTTCGAGCCGGAGTTGATTATCTACCTGGCCGGCGCCGATCCGCATGAGGGCGATCGTCTTGGCCGGCTCAGGCTGACCACGGCAGGCCTGGCCCGGCGCGACCGCCTGGTGTTCGATGCCGCGCAGGCTCGCCAGTTGCCGGTGGCGGTGGCGATGGCCGGCGGCTATGGCAACCAGATCGAAGACACTGTCGCCGTGCACGCGCAGACCGTGCGCCTCGCCGCGCAGTATCACGCGCGCCGCGCACAACTGGCGGTGGCGTCATGAGCGATGTGATGAAGTCAGGCCACGCAGCCGTGACCAGCCCTCGCGCCACGCTGTGGGTGACGTCGATGCCGTGGCTGTTCGTGCTGATCTGGAGCACGGGTTTTATCGTTGCCAAATACGGCATGCCGTATGCGGAGCCGATGACCTTCCTGTTCCTGCGCTTTGCCGGCGTGCTGGTGCTGATGGTGCCGTTCGTGGTGCTGGCGCGCGTGCCGCTGCCGCGCCGGCCAGGCACGGCGGTGACAGACTGGCGCGCGGTCGGGCATATCGCCGTGGCTGGCCTCTTGTTGCAGGCGGGCTACCTGGGCGGCGTGTGGGCCGCGATCAAGCTTGGCATGCCGGCGGGCGTGTCGGCGCTGATCGTCGGCATGCAGCCGGTCCTGACCGCGGCGATCGCCACGCGCATGGGCGAGAGCATCGGCGCGCGCCAGTGGCTGGGCCTGCTGCTGGGCATCGCCGGCGTGGCGCTGGTGGTGGCCAACAAGCTGGGGGCCAGCGGGCTGACGCCGGCAAGCCTGGCGCTGGCGGGCGGTGCCTTGCTCAGCATCACCGTCGGCACGGTCTACCAGCGGCACTTCTGCCCGGTATTCGACCTGCGCATGGGCTCGGTGATCCAGTTTGCCGCGGCCGCGCTGGCGTGCGTGCCGTTTATGTTCCTGTTCGAAACCCGTGTGGTGCAGTGGAATGCCGCCATGCTGGGCGCGCTGGCGTGGTCGGTGGTGGCACTGTCGATCGGAGCGATCTCACTGTTGTTCCTGCTGATCAGGCAGGGCGCGGCGACCAAGGTGTCGAGCCTGATGTACCTGACGCCGCCCACCACCGCAGTAATGGCCTGGCTGCTGTTCGGCGAGCGCTTTCCGCCGCTGGCCGCCGCGGGCATGGTGCTTGCGGCGCTTGGTGTTGCGCTTGTCATCCGCCGCTAGCCGCCGCGCGTTCGTTCCGCTGATGCGGCTGTTTCAGAGTATTCCTATTCCGTCCTGTTGCGCGTCCTGTCTCTTTCCCGCCCCATGAAACCGCAAGCCGAATCGCGCCGTGCCTATCCGTACTTCCAGCCGATCACCACGCGTTGGATGGACAACGATGTCTATGGCCACGTTAACAACGTTGTCTACTACAGTTATTTTGACACCGTGGTGAATACCTACCTGATCCGGCAGGGCGTGCTCGATGTCGCTTCGGGCGACACCATCGGGCTGGTGATCGAGACGCAGTGCAACTACTTCTCTTCGCTGAGCTTCCCCGAGACCGTGGTAGCGGGTTTGCGCGTGGCCAGGCTGGGCACGTCCAGCGTACGCTATGAAGTCGGGCTCTTCAGCGGCGACAACGAGATCGCCGCGGCGCAAGGGCATTTCATCCACGTCTATGTCGATCGCGCCACGCGCCGTCCGGTACCGCTCCCGGGCGCGCTGCGCGAGGCGCTGCTGCCATTGGTGGCGACGGGGGTGCAAGGGTAGGCGGGGCAACAGGAGATGAACAAGATGTCCCACGAGATGCAGCTCGGTTCGCAGGACGCCGCGGACTGCGTGGATCGTGCGATCCTCACGCGGCGCTCGGTGCGGGCCTTTCTCGACACGCCCGTGCCGCGCCGCACCGTCGAAGAGATCCTGGCCGTGGCCAGCCGCGCACCTTCGGGCACCAACGCGCAGCCGTGGCGTGTCTATGTGCTGTCCGGCGAGGCCAAGGCGAAGCTGTGCGCCGATGTGCTGGCCGCCTACGAGGACCCGGAGCGCGACAGCAAGTACCTGGAGGAGTATCCGTACTACCCGCGCGAGTGGGCCGATCCCTATCTGTCGCGGCGGCGCAAGGTGGGCTGGGACCTGTACGGCCTGCTGGAGATCAGCCGCGAGGACAAGGCCCGCATGCACGAACAGCACGCGCGCAATTTCCGCTTCTTCGACGCGCCGGTGGGGATGATCTTCACCATCGACCGCATCATGGAGCAGGGCAGCTGGCTGGACTACGGCATGTTCCTGCAAAGCATCATGGTCGCCGCCAGGGCGCGCGGGCTGGACACCTGCCCGCAGGCGGCGTTCACACAGTTCCACAAGATCATTGCCAGTCACCTGCGGCTGCCGCCCGAGGAAATGGTGGTGTGCGGCATGTCGCTGGGGTTTGCCGATCCGGAGGCCATTGCAAACCGGCTGACCACGGAACGTGAACCGGTCAGCGGGTTCGCGCGTTTTCTCTCATAGTGAATTCTGTTTCAACATGTAACGATGGATGCCGATATAGCAAGCGACTTTCCCGTATTGGCGGCGTCGTTACCAAGGGGTAGCAAGGTGAATCGGACTGCGCTTGGGTCAAGCGCGCCGTGGTTCGATAGCGAACGTGATGTATTGCGTACTTTTTTCGCAATGTGGAAATGTTTGCTAATCGAACTTTAAGGAGCGTCTGTAAGTCTTTAATCTTGCTAACAATTTCTTTCTTTCCTACACTAGCGCCATCCCTGATGCGCTGAACGAATCATGTTCCGGTCTGATTCCATTTTTTCCAGATTCTTCGGCTCCACGCCCCTGTCCGCCGTAGCCGCCGCAGTTCTGGTGTCGGTGTCGATGGTCGCGGCGCCTGTGGCCGACGCGGCCACCACGTCCGCAAGCACCCAAAAAACGTCTAAAAAGCACGCAAAATCGGCTAACGCCGAGAAAAATGGTGCTTCGAAGGCAGCTACCAAGAGCTCTCACAGCAAAGTGGCCAAGGGCGAGGCAGCGTCCTCGCGCAAGGTCATCGTATTGAAGAACGGCAAGCGCCACGTCGTGATGGCGCAACGCGCGGCACCGGTGCGTGCCGCGTTTACGCCCGCCAAGCCCTCGCTGGGCGAAGCCATGGGCCTGCGCGCCACGGACGATGCCCTGGCGCTGCGCTCCAGCGTGGCCCTGGTGATGGACCAGAACTCGAACGAGGTGCTGTTCCAGAAAAATGCCAGCGCCGTGCTGCCGATCGCCTCGATCACCAAGCTGATGACCGCGCTGGTGGTGATGGACGCGCGCCTGCCGATGGACGAAGTGCTGACCATTTCCGAGGATGACCGCGACACCGAGAAGCACAGCAGCTCGCGGCTGCGCTTCGGCACGCAGCTGCCGCGCCAGGAACTGTTGCTGCTGGCACTGATGTCGTCCGAGAACCGCGCCGCCTCGGCGCTGGGCCGCAACTATCCGGGCGGCCTGCCGGCCTTCGTGCAGGCGATGAACCGCAAGGCCCAGGAGCTGGGCATGAACGACAGCCACTTTGTCGATTCCAGCGGCCTGTCGAGCGGCAATGTGTCGAGCGCGACGGACCTGGTGCGCATGGTCAATGCCGCGTACCGCAACCCGACCATCCGCGAGTTCTCGACGCAGACCGAGCATGAGGTCAACGTGCTGGGCCGCACCCAGCACTACGTCAGCACCAACCGCCTGGTGCGCGGCGGCAACTGGGACATCGGGCTGCAGAAGACCGGCTTTATTTCCGAGGCTGGCCAGTGCCTGGTGATGCAGGCCAAGGTCCAGGGCCGCAATGTCGTGATGGTGTTCCTGGATTCCGTCGGCAAGCTGTCGCGCTTTGCCGATGCCACCCGCGTCAAGGACTGGCTGGAGCATTCGCCGGCGCCGTCGTCCCCGCAGCCGCGCGCCTTCCCGGCATCGCCGAACCTGACGCAGGGCCCGAACAGCGCGCACGCGGTGCTGGCATCTCAGCAATCGCGCGGCATCTGATACGGAACGCCTGACCGGAAAAAACGCGCCGTCCTGCGGCGCGTTTTTCTTTGGTGCCGGCGGCAGCCGTCAGAGCAGCTTGCCTGGATTCATGATCCCGGCAGGATCGAATACGGCCTTGATCTCGCGCATCAGGCGCAATTCCAGCGGATCCTTGGCAGCCAGGAAGGCATGGCGCTTGAGCTGGCCGATGCCATGCTCCGCGCTGATGCTGCCGCCATGGCGCATGACTTCGTCCAGCACCGCATCAGTCACGGCGTCCCCCCGGGTGGCGGCCCAGTCTTTCGGCGCGCCGGCCGGGCGCGACAGGTTGTAGTGCAGGTTGCCGTCGCCGAAGTGCCCGAAGACAAAGGGGCGGATGGCGGCATCGAGCGCGCGCAGCCGCGTTTCCATCGAGGCCATGAAGGCCGGGATCAGTTCAATCGGCAACGACACGTCGTGCTTCAGATGCGGGCCGTCGGCACGTTGGGCTTCCGAGATTTCCTCGCGCAGCTTCCACAGCGCCTGAAGTTGCGCGAGCGAGGCGGACACGGCGGCGTCGAGGCACAGCTCGCGCTCGAGCGCTTCACCGACGACGCGCTCGAGCAGCGCGTTCAGTGCGGCTTCATCGGTGGTGTCGGCCAGTTCCACCAGCACGTAGGCGGGGTAGCGCTGCGCGAACGGCTCCTGCACGCCTTCCGCATGGGTCAGCACCAGGTCCAGGCAGTCGCCGGTGAAGAACTCGAACGCCTGCAGGCGTGCGCCGCATTGTTCGAACAGCAGTTCGTAGAGCGCCAGCGACTGCGCGGGCGAAGCCACCGCCGCCAGCACCACGCTGCGCGTATCGGTGCGCGGGAACAGCCGCAGCGCCGCGGCGGTGATGACGCCGAGCGTGCCTTCGGAGCCGATCAGCAACTGCTTCAGGTCGTAGCCGGTATTGTCCTTGCGCAGCGTGCGCAGGCCGTGGAAGACCTCACCGTTGGGCAGCACGGCTTCCACGCCCAGCACCAGCTCGCGCGTCATGCCATAGCGCACCACGTTGACGCCGCCGGCATTGGTCGCCAGGTTGCCGCCGATCTGGCACGAGTCTTCGGCCGCGAGCGACAGCGGCAGCAAGCGGTTGGCGTCTTGTGCCGCGCGGCGCAGGTTGCCCAGGATGCAGCCGGCCTCGGCGACCATGGTGTTGGCGACGGTGTCGAGCGCGCGCACCGCGTTCATGCGGTCCAGGCTCAGCACCACGTTTTGCGTCTGCGCATCGGGTGTGGCGCCGCCGCACAAGCCGGTATTGCCGCCGCGCGGCACCACCGGCACCGCGGCCTGCTGACACAGCGCCAGCGCGCGCGAGACCTCATCCACGGTACGCGGCCGCAGCACGGCCTGGGCCTGGCCACGGTAGATGCCGCGCCAGTCGGACAGCCACGGGGCGATGTCGTCAGGGTTGGTCAGGACGGTATCGGCGCCGAGGGCTTCGGTGAGCCGCTGGGCGAATGGTCCGTTTGGCATGATGGCGGTGTGGTTTCAGGAAAGGGAAGGGGGGCTCGCGGCGGAGGCCGCCGGCGGGGCATCGGCACGCATGCGCAACGAGAGGCCAAGCCGGCGTGCTGCGCACTGCAGGTGTGCGACGGCTGCCGCGCGGGCTGCGGTGGCATCGCCGCGGCGGATGGCGTCGACGATCGCTTCGTGCTCGGCATGCACGGTCTCGGCCAGCCCTGGCTGGCGCAGGGTATTGGCGCGCGCGGTGGCCACGGCCTGGTGCAGCTGCAGGTTCAGGTATTGCAGCAGCTGGCGGTAGTACGGATTGTGGGTGGCGGCGGCGATGCCGATATGAAAGGCCGCGTCGATATCCGCCGCCGGCTGCGGATCGTACAGGCGGGCGTGCAGGCGCTGCAGCAAGGCGCTCAGCGTGGCCACGTCTTCGTCCGTGCGGCGCACGGCGGCCAGCGCCGCGGCGGCGCCTTCCAGGTCGATGCGCAGGTCGTACAGGTCAGCCAGCCCGCTGGCGTCGATATCGGGCTCGCGCGGCAACTGGAAGCCGGATACGCCGGTGCGTGAGCGCACTGTGCAGCCGACCCCCTGGCGGGACTCGACAAAGCCCTGCGAGCGCAGGTGTTCCGTGACTTCGCGGATCACCGCGGCGCTGACGCCGTACTGCTCGGCCAGTTGCCTGCCGGTCGGCAGCCGGCTGCCGACGGGGTAGGCGCCGCTTTCGATATCGGCGCGCAGCTGGCGGGTGACCTGTTCGGTGAGGGTGACGGCGCGGGTTCGCATGGCGGCCGATTATAAGGTTTGCTGGTTATCTGAAAACTAAGGGTAAACCATTGCATGAGGCTGGCCGGCGCTCCAAAGCAAAACGCGCGGACTGCCATGATGGCAGCCCGCGCGCTGGCGGTGGCGGGTACAGCGGGGATCAGGCCGCGGCTTCGGTCACATAGCCCATGCCACGCGAGATCTGCAGCGCCGTGTCCTTCAGGTTTTGCAGCCAGCTGTCCTGCAGCCGGTCGGCCGGTGCCGACAACGACAGCCCGGCCACCAGCCGGCGCGAGTCGTCATAGATGCCGGCGGCGATGCAGCGCACGCCAAGCTCCAGTTCTTCGTTGTCGCGGGCATAGCCGTTGGAGCGCACCCAGTTCAGCTCCCGCTCCAGCTTGGTCAGGTCGGTGATCGAGGTGCGGGTATGCCCGGCCAGCCCGGTGCGGGTGGCATAGTTGCGCACGCGCGCCGACTCATCGGCGGCCAGGAACAGCTTGCCGACCGAGGTCAGGTGCAGCGGCGCGCGGCCGCCGATGGCGCGCACCACCTGCATGCCCGAGCGCTCGCTGTAGGCGCGTTCGATATAGACGATCTCGTCGCCCTGGCGCACCGACAGGTTCACGGTCTGGCCAGTGACACGGTGCAGCGCGCGCATCGGCGCCAGTGCCGCGTCGCGTACCGACAGGCGCGCCTTGACCAGGTTGCCCAGTTCCAGCAGGCGCATGCCGAGCCGGTAGCTGCCGGGGTCGGAACGGTCGACGAAGCGGCAGGCCACCATGTCGTTGAGGATGCGGTGGGCGGTGGAGGGGTGCAGCCCCGTGGCCAGCGACAGCTCTTTCAGGCTGACCGGGTCGGCGTGCTGCGCGAGGGCGTCCAGCAGGGTCATCATGCGCTCGATGACCTGGATGGACGTCTTGCCGGGTGACTTGTCTGCGTCGGACATAGCTGGAAAAAGGAGAAATGTTGCCTTGCGGCATTTTTAAGCGTCTGCCTGATTCTATCTCGCATTGTGAAAATTTCAATAGGTGAAATGACATTACCGTAAGAATCGGCCGGTGATGTCACGCCCGGAAGTGTCGTGCATTGCACCGGATTCACGACGCCGGTGAACGGTTTGTGCGCCACGCGCGGCGCCTAGCGCGCATAATTGCGGGGTTTCGGGGTCTGGAGAAGTCAACAATGCGAGTCGGTCTGTTCGCTACCTGCCTGGTGGACCTGATGCGTCCGGAGATCGGGTTTTCCGTGCTCAAGCTGCTGGAAGGCGCCGGCTACGAGGTGATGGTGCCCGAGGCGCAGACCTGCTGCGGCCAGCCGGCCTACAACTCGGGCGAGCGCGCGGTATCGCGCGACCTGGCGGAGAAATTCCTGCGCGAGTTCGAGATGTTCGACTACATCGTGGTGCCGTCGGGCAGTTGCGGCGGCATGATCCGCCACCATTACGCCGACTTGCTGCGCGACGACCCGGAACTGAACGGCCGCTATGAGCGCCTGCGCGAGCGCGTGTTCGAGCTGACCGACTTCCTGGTCAACGTGGCCAGGATCGAGACGCTGCCGTCGACCTTCTCCGGCCATGTCACCTATCACGATTCCTGTTCCGGCCTGCGCGAACTGGGCGTCAAGCAGCAGCCGCGCGCGCTGCTCTCGCGCCTGCCAGGCGTGCAGCTGACCGAGATGAAGGACTGCGAGGCCTGCTGCGGTTTCGGCGGCACCTTCTCGGTCAAGTACGGCAATATCTCCACGGCCATCGTCGACGAGAAATGCGCCAACATCAAGGCCAGTGGTGCCGATGCCGTGGTGCTGGGCGACCTGGGCTGCATCCTCAATATCGAAGGCCGCCTGCGCCGCACCGGCGACAGCAGCACGCGCGTGCTGCATATCGCGCAGGTGCTGGCGGGCGACGCCTGACATCCGGAAGAGCGACATGCAAGTCCACAGCATGGAATTCAAGACGCGCGCCGGCCAGAAGCTGGCCGACCAGCGCCTGCAGCAGAACCTGAAGAAGCTTTCAACCAAGTTCGTCACGGCGCGCGCCGACGCGATCCGCGATATCGACTTCGATGCCACGCGCGAGGCCCTGAAAGAGCGCCGTAACCGCGCGCTGGAAAACCTCGACGTCTGGCTCGCCACCTTCGAAGAGAACGCGACCAGGCGCGGCGCCACGGTGCTGTTTGCCGAGACCACCGCCGATGCCGCGCGCCTGGTGGCCGGGATCGCGCAGAAGCACGGCGTGAAGAAGGTCATCAAGAGCAAGTCCATGGTGACCGAGGAAATGCGCCTGAACCAGGTGCTCGGCGAGATGGGCGTGCAGAGCATCGAGACCGACCTGGGCGAATACATCCTGCAGATCAACGACTCGGAGCCGCCGTCGCACATCATTGCGCCGGTGGTGCACAAGGACAAGGACGAGATCGCCGACCTGTTCGCCAGGGTCCACCACAAGCCGCGGCTGACCGAGATCCCGGAGATGACGCGCGAGGCGCGCGAAGTGCTGCGGCCCGAGTTCCTGAGCGCCGACATGGGCGTCACCGGCGGCAACTTCATCATTGCCGAGACCGGTTCGGTGGCGGTCGTCACCAACGAGGGCAACGAGGGCATGTGCACGGTGATGCCGCGCGTGCACGTGGCCGTGACCGGCATCGAAAAGGTGCTGCCGACGCTGGAAGACCTGGCCACGGTGATGCGCCTGCTGCCGCGCTCGGCCACCGGCCAGGCGATCTCCAACTACTTCTCGCTGCTGACCGGCCCGCGCGCCGAGGGCGAGCGCGACGGCCCCGAGCATATGTACTTCGTGCTGGTCGATGGCGGGCGCAGCGGGCTGATCGGCGGCGACTTCCAGGAAATGCTGCGCTGCATCCGCTGCGGCGCCTGCATGAACCACTGCCCGGTCTACCAGAAGATCGGCGGCCACGCCTACGGCTGGGTTTATCCGGGCCCGATGGGCAGCGTGCTGACGCCCAGCTATGTCGGCCTGGCCAATGCGGTGGACCTGCCGCAGGCGGCGACCCTGTGCGGCGAATGCAACCGTGTTTGCCCGGCGTCGATCCCGCTGTCCGACCTGTTGCGCAAGCTGCGCGAGAAACAGATGGAGCGCGGGCTGCGCCCGTGGCAGGAGCGCTTCGCGCTGCAGGCGTGGGGCTACGTCGCCAAACGCCCGGAGCTGTATGCCCTGGCTACGCGCATCGGCGCCTGGGTGCTGGGCCGTATGGGCGGCAGCAACAAGCTGATTGCCAGCCTGCCGCTGGCGGGCAAGGGCTGGACCGAAACCCGCGACATGCCGGCCCCGCCGGGCCGCACGTTCCGCGAACTGTACAAGGAAAGGAGGGCGCGTTCATGAGCGCAGCCAACAGCGAGGCACTGGTACGCATGCGTGCCGCCCTGGACCAGCACCTGGCGGGGTCGATGCCGGCCGCCGACCTGGTGCGCGCATGGCGCGACGCCGGCAGCGCGTTGGCGCTGCCGCCGGTCTACGGACAGGCGATGGAGGAGTTGCTGCGCCGGATGGAGATGTCCGCGGTCTTCGCGCAGGACAGCTGCTCGTTCTCGAGCACGGCGGTGACGGACCAGCTGCGGCGCTGGCTGGACAAGGCCGCGACAGTCTGAAGCCCGCGGTGCGGCGCGTCAGCGCCTCATCATCGCCGTCAGCGTATCGACGAACTCCAGCGACAGCCGTGACAGCGGTTCGGTCTGCATATGGAAAATCTGCACTGAGGCATTGACCTTGGTGCGCACCGGCACCGCGACAATATTGGGCCAGGCCGCGCCAAACACGGTCATGGCGTCGACCAGCGCGATGCCGGCGCCGGCCTGCGCCAATGCGCGCGCCACATGCGCCTGCTCCACCTGGACCCGCATGTCGGGCTGGTCGCCCTCGTTGCCGAACATCTCGTGCACCAGCAGGCCGAACGGGACATCCGGCCCGTAGCCGATCAGGTCTTCGCCGGTCAGGTCGGCCGGGCGCACCCACTTGCGCGCGGCCAGCGGATGGCCTGCCGGCACCAATGCCACGATCGGGTTCTTCACCAGCAGCCGTGCCTCCAGGTTGGGATGCACCAGCGGCATGTTCGACACCGCCAGGTCCACCTGCCCCGACAGTACCGCACGCAGCATATTGCCCGGAATCTGCGTGCGCACCACCACCCGCACCGCCGGGTGCGCCGCGCGGAAGCGGGCGATCGCGCGCGGCAGCACGGTCTGGCCCAGGTTGGGGCTGCATGAGATGCGCAGGCTGCCGGTGCGGTTGGCGGCAAGGTCTTCGGCGATCTCGTTGACGCGCTCGATGCCCTCGTAGACCGCATTCACTTCCCCTAGCAGGCGCCGCGCCTCCGGCGTGGGGTAAAGGCGTCCCTTGGTGCGGCGGAACAACTCCAGTCCAAGGCGTTGCTCGGTGTGCGACATCAGCCGGCTGATTGCCGGCTGCGATACATAGAGCAGCTTCGACGCACCGCTGATCGAGCCGGTCAGCATGACCGCGCGGAACACCTCGATCTGGCGCAGGTTCATTTTCATGGCATTAACCTGATGTTAAGGCTGGTGGACATATAAGCATATGACAGTCAATGGCGCCAACCCTAAACTGAATTCCATCGAAACACGCCGGGCCTTTGCAAGGCAGGCACGGCACCACCTTGAAACGCGGCGGCCGCGATGCGGTGCAAGGCGCACCGGCAGTGTGCAGGCATAAACCTGGAGGAAAGGACTGTATGAGCGACATCCATCTCACCTATCTCAACGGCAAGGACATCGCCCGCCTGGAGATGACCGACGCCGAGATCCTGGACGCGGTCGAACAGGCGCTGGTGGCGCAGGGCAACGGGCAGACCGTGATCGAGCCGCGCGTGCACCTGATTCCCGACCCCGCGTTCAACGGCCACTTCAATGTGCTGCGCGGCTACGTGGCGCCGCTGGGGCTGGCCGGGGTCAAGATCGTGGGTGACTTTGTCGACAACTACAAGCTCGGCCTGCCATCGGAAATGGCCATGCTCAACCTGTTCGATCCGCGTACCGGCATCCCGGTGGCGATGGTTGACGCCACCTTCATCACCGATGCGCGCACCGGGGCGCTCACCGCGCTCGGCGCCAGGTACCTGGCGCGCCGCAACAGCAAGGTGCTGGGCCATATCGGCGCGCGCGGCACCTCTTACTGGAATGTGCGCCTGCTCGACAGCCTGTTCGATTTCGACGAGATCCGCGTGCACTCGCGCCGCCCGGAAAGCCGCAACGCCTTCGCCGCGCGGCTGGAGCGCGATCTCGGCAAGAAGATCGTGGTGACAGAAGACTGGGAATCGTGCGTGCGCGATGCCGACATCGTGGTCGAGGCTTCGCGCCTGGAGCGCCCGACGCCGATGCTCAAGACCGACTGGATCAAGCGCGGCGCCTTTGTCGTGCCCTACGGCACCATGAGCGCGGTCGAGTTGTCGCTGACCGACATCATGGCCAGGCTGGTGGTGGACGACTGGGGGCAGTGCAAGGGGGGCATGTTCGGCTCGCTGCGGGCACATGTGGAGGCCGGCAAGCTGTCGGAGCAGACACTTTATGCCGAACTGGGCGAGATCGCGGCGGGGCGCAAGCCGGGCCGCCAGAGCGATGACGAGACCAACCTGTTCTGGCACCGCGGGCTGTCCCTGAGCGATATTGCGCTGGGCCACGCCATCCTGAAGAAGGCCGAAAGCCGCGGCCTGGGCCAGAGGCTCGTCTACGCATGATCGCCAGCGCCCGCATGTATTCGGTGAGCGCGCCGGCCGGGCAGGCATGGCGTGCGCTGCTGGCGCACGTGGCCGAGCGCGCCGGCGTGGACCTGCCGTATGTCGAGCACGCCGCACCCGCCCCGGTCAGCGCCTTGTGGGCGCGGCCGGATTGCGGCTGCGTGTTCATGTGCGGCTATCCCTATGCGCGCGCGCCGGTCTCGCCGCAACTGCTGGCGGCGCCGGTGCCGGCGCTGCCGCGCTACGGCGGGCGCCCGGTCTATTTCACGGAGTTCATTGTGCGCGCCGATGCGCCTGAGCAGACGCTGGCGCAGACCTTCGGCGGACGGCTGGCATGCATGCTGCCTGAGTCCAACTCGGGCTACAACGCGCCGCGCCATCACCTGATGCGGCTGGCGCCGGCGGGCACGCGTGCGTTGTACCGCGCGACCGAGGTGCCCACGCCGACCCCGCGCGAAGTCATCGCAGCGGTGACCGGCGGGCGTGCCGAGGTGGGGGTGATCGACAGCTACGTACTGGACCTGCTGCGCCGCTTCGAGCCCACGCTGGTGGCGCAGCTGAAAACGCTGGAGGTCACCAAAGCCACGCCGATTCCGCCGCTGGTGGCCGCGGCGCGGATCGATCCGCGGCAGTGCGAGCGCGTGCGTACTGCGCTGCTGGCGCTGCATGAGGGCACAACCGGCACGGCGCTGCTGGCCATGCTGGGGCTGGCACGCTTTGCCGCAGTGCGGCCCGCCGACTATGCCGTGTTGCCCGCCATGGCGCGCGAAGCCGACCAGGCGGGATTTGCATTGACCGATGCCGGAGCCGGCGCGGTGGGGGAGCCAGGCCTGATAACCGCCGAATAGGGGAACTGAGATGAAGTCCGCTGTGAAACCCGCTGTAGAGACAGAAACTGCTGTGAAGCCCGCCGTACTGGCAGGCCTGCGGCGTGTGGCGATGCATGGCGTGCTCGCCTGCGTGGCGGCCTGCGCGCCGTGGCTTGCGGCCACTTCCGCGCTTGCCCAGCCGCCGGGCTATCCCGTCAAGCCGGTGCGCATCGTGGTGCCGTTTGCTGCCGGCGGCCCGGCGGACGTGCTCGGCCGGGTGGTTGGCGAGGGCATAGCCAAGGCCATTGGCCAGAGCGTGCTGGTCGATAACAAGGCCGGCGCGGCGGGGAACATCGGCGTCGACATGGCGGCCAAGGCAGCGCCTGACGGCTATACGCTGGTCGTCGTGCCGGTGGGCAATATCGCGGTGAACCCCACGCTGATGCCGAACCTGCCGTACAAGCCGTCGGACCTGGCGCCGGTGGCCATGCTGGCCACCGTCGAGAACGTGCTGGTGGTCAATGCCGCCACGCCGGCCCGGTCGCTGGCGGACCTGCGCAAGCTGGCCGCGCAGAAGCCGGGCGAACTGAGCTTCGCGTCCCCCGGCGCGGGCAGCCAGGCCCACCTGGCGGGCGAGTTGCTGCAACTCGACGCCCATATCAGGCTGAACCATGTCCCGTACAAGGGCATCAACCCGGCGATGACCGATGTGGTCGGTGGCCAGGTGACGATGATGTTCGCGCCGCTCTCGGTGGCGCTGCCGTATATCAAGGCCGGCAGGCTGCATGCGCTGGGGGTTGCCAGTGCCAGGCGGTCGGCGATCCTGCCCGAGGTGCCGACCATCGCCGAGCAGGGCTTCCCGAAATTCGAGGCGGTTTCCTGGTACGCGTTGATGGCGCCGGCCGGTACCCCCGCGGAGATCGTGCGCAAGCTCAGCCAGCATGTCGATGCCGTGCTGGCCGACCCCTCGCTCAAGGAGAGGCTGGCGACGCTGGGCATGGAGGCGGCGGGCGGCACGCCGCAGCAGCTTGCCGCCACCATCCAGAAGGAAAGCACGCGCTGGGCCGGCGTGATTCGCCAGCGGAACATCACGATCGACTGAGTGTTGATGGCGCTTCGCTTGCCACTTGGCGCACGCGGTGCTGCAAAACAAAACGGGGAGCCGAAGCTCCCCCGTCCTTTTCGCGCTGCAGGTCTTCGTCAACCCAGCAGCAGCGCGTCGTCGTCCAGCTGCTCGTGGCGGGTCTGCTCGAACATGCGCAGCAGGTCCGGCACATCCAGCCCCTTGCGCTTGTCGCCCGACACGTCCAGCACCACCTGGCCCTGGTGCAGCATCACCGTGCGCTGGCCGTAGTCCAGCGCCTGGCGCATGCTGTGCGTCACCATCATCGTGGTCAGCTTGCTTTCCTCGACGATGCGGGCGGTCAGTTCCAGCACGAAGGCGGCGGTCTTCGGGTCCAGCGCGGCGGTGTGCTCGTCCAGCAGCAGGATGCGCGACGGCTGCAGCGAGGCCATCAGCAGGCTCACTGCCTGGCGCTGGCCGCCGGAGAGCAGGCCGATGCGGTCGGTCAGGCGGTTTTCCAGGCCCAGGTTGAGCAGGCGCAGCTTCTCGCGGAACAGCTCGCGCGAGGCGCGGTTCAGCGCCGGGCGGAAGCCGCGGCGGCTGCCGCGGGCCATCGCCAGCGCCATGTTTTCCTCGATGGTCAGCGCCTCGCAGGTGCCGGCCATCGGGTCCTGGAACACGCGGGCCACCAGGTGGGCGCGGTCCCATGCGGGCTGGCGCGTGACGTCGGTGTCAGCGATGGTGATGCGGCCCGAGTCAACCATCTGGTCGCCGCTGATCGCGTTCAGGAAGGTCGACTTGCCGGCGCCGTTGGAGCCGATCACGGCCACGAACTGGCCGCTCGGGATCTCCAGGCTGAGCCCGCGCAGCGCGCGGGTCTCGATCGGGGTGCCCGGGTTGAAGGTGAGCTTCAGGTCTTGTGCGCGCAGCATCTCAGGCACCTCCGTTCTTGCGGGCGAACAGCTTCTTGCGGGTCGCCGGCAGCACCAGCGCGATCGTCACCAGCGCGGCGGTGACCAGGTTCAGGTCCTGCGCCTTGAGGCCGATGAATTCGCTGTTCAGCGCCAGCGCGATGAAGAAGCGGTACAGGATGGCGCCCAGCACCACGGCCAGCGTGGTCCAGATCAGGCGGCGTGCCGGCAGGATGGTCTCGCCGATGATCACCGCGGCGAGGCCGATGACGATGGTGCCGATGCCCATCGAGATATCGGAGCCGCCCTGGGTCTGCGCGAACAGCGCGCCGGCCAGTGCCACCAGCGCGTTGGACAACGCCATGCCGGCCAGCGTGGCGCGGCCAGTGGGGATGCCCTGGGCGCGGGCCATGCGCGGGTTGGCGCCGGTGGCGCGCATCGCCAGGCCCAGCTGCGAGCTGAAGAACCAGTCCAGGCCGACCTTGGCCACCACCACCACCACGAACAGCACCAGCGGGCGCAGCACGTAGTCGGGCATCCAATCGGGCTGCAGGATGGTGAACAGCGTCGGTTCGGTGATCAGCGGCACGTTGGGACGGCCCATGATGCGCAGGTTGACCGAGTACAGCGCGATCATCATCAGGATACTGGCGAGCAGATCCATGATCTTCAGGCGCACATTGAGCCAGCCGGTGATGAAGCCTGCCAGCGCGCCGGCTGCGATCGCCACGGCGGTGGCCACGAACGGGTCCTGGCCGGCGGCGATCAGCGTCGCGGCCACGGCGCCACCGAGCGGAAAGCTGCCATCAACGGTCAGGTCGGGGAAATTGAGGATGCGGAAGGAGATCAGCACCCCGAGCGCCACCAGGCTGAAGATCAGGCCGATCTCCAGGGCGCCCAGAAGGGAAAAGAGGGACATGGGGGGAATCCTGTTGCGGGGTCCGGCGGCTGCCTTGGCGCCGGTTTCGGGGCGGGTGGGCCGGCGTGCCCGGGTGGGGCTGCCGGCCGCCTCGCCCTGTTCTGTCCCGCCGGGCCGGGTAGGCCTGGCGGAGCATCCGCCGTCTTGCGGCGGCGGGTTGGCAGGGCTTACTTGATGACCGTCTTCGCTTCCTTGACCAGCTCCGGCGACAGCGTGACGCCTTGCTTGGCGGCAGCGCCGGTGTTGACGAACAGTTCCAGGTTGTCGCTGGTCTGCGAGGCGATCGCGCCGGGCTTCTCGCCCTTCAGGATGCGCACTACGACCTTGCCGGTCTGGTGGCCCAGGTCACCGTAGTTGATGCCCAGCGCGGCCACGGCGCCACGCTTGACGCTGTCGGTGTCGGCGGCGACCAGCGGGATCTTGGATTCGTTGGCGACCTTGACCAGGGACTCATACGCCGACACCACGTTGTTGTCGGTGTTGGTGTAGATCACGTCGACCTTGCCGATCAGGCTCTTGGCGGCCGGGCCGATGTCCACGGTACGCGGCGCGGCGGCTTCCTTGAGCGTCAGGCCTTCCTTGGCCAGCAGCTCCTTCAGTTCCTTGACCACCACCACCGAGTTGGCTTCGCCCGGGTTGTAGACCATGCCCACGGTCTTGGCCTTGGGCACCACGCGCTTGATCAGGGCGACCTGCTTGTCCAGCGGCAGCTTGTCCGACACGCCGGTCACGTTGGTGCCGGTTGCCGACCAGCTCTTGACCAGCTGCGCGGCGACCGGATCGGTCACGCCCGAGTACACCACCGGCACGGTCTTGGTGGCGGCAACCACGGCCTGGGCCGACGGGGTGGCGATGGCAACGATGGCGTTCGGGTTGTCGCCGACAAACTTGCGGGCGATCTGCGCCGCGGTGCCGGTGTTGCCCTGGGCGCTCTGGTATTCCCACTTCAGGCTCTTGTCGGCGTCATAGCCGGCGGCCTTCAGTTCGTCGCGCACGCCGTCGCGGATGGCGTCCAGCGCGGGATGGTCGACGATCGACAGCACCTTGACGGTCTGGGCCTGCACGGCGCCGCCGTACAGCAGTGCCAGCGCCACGGCGCCGCCCAGGATGGACTTGGTTGCTGCGAGACCCTTGATGGACTTCATTGTCTGTGCTCCCCCGAAACTCGGTTCTGGATTGGATACGGCCGCGGATGGTTCGGTCCGCTGTCCTGGCCCGCGCGCATGCTGGCGCACGATGCCGGTCCGGGCGGGCGCGGCGGCTTCCTGCGGCTGGAGGGAGCGTGCGCGGGCGCGTCGGATGCGACAGCGATAAGCCTGCGAGGATACCATTTCCCGCGCACGATATGGGCAGTCATCATGCGGATGTGGGGCATCGGATGCTGTCAGATGCCCGCTATCCGCCATCGGGGCGCATTTTATTGCGCAGGATTCATGATTTGCTTGTGGATTACCCCGATTGCGCCGACCAGATCTTCGTGCAATTGCGCGTTCCAGGCGTCGAGATTTTCCTCGAGCTGGGCCAGCGTGGTGGCGCCGACGATGGTGCTGGCGGCGAACCAGCGCGAATAGCACCAGGCCAGCGCCAGCGTGGCAGGGGACAGGCCGGCACTTTTCGCCAGTTCGACATAGCGGGCCGAGGCCGCCATGGTCTCCGCGCGCATGTAGCGCGGGCTCCAGTCGGCGGGGAAGCGCGACAGGCGGCCCTTGGCCCCGGCGTTGAAAACCGGGCTGGCCGCATCGCCCGCCAGGTATTTGCCGGTCAGTTGCCCGAACGCCAGCGGGCTGTACACCAGCAGGCTGACATCGGTGCGGAAGCACGCTTCATCCAGCCCCTGCTCGAAGCTGCGATTGACCAGGTTGTACGGGTTCTGGACGGTGGCGATGCGCGGCAGCCCGTGTTGCTCGGCCAGGTGGACGAACTCGGCCACGCCCCACGGGGTCTCGTTCGATACGCCCACGTAGCGGATCTTGCCGGCGCGCACCAGTTCGCCCATGACCTCGAGCTGGGCCTGGATCGAGGTGCACTCGCGCTCATTTCGCGGATCGAAGCTGAGCTGCCCGAAGATCGGCGCATTGCGCGCCGGCCAGTGGATCTGGTACAGGTCGATATAGTCGGTCTGCAGCCGGCGCAGCGATTCGTCCACCGCAGCGCGGATACCCGCCGGGGTCAGGTCATCGCCGTTGCGGATCCACGGCATGCGGCCCGGACCCGCCACCTTGGTGGCGAGCACCACGCGGTCGCGCGGCTGGCGCCTGAGCCAGGTGCCGACGACGCGCTCGGTCTGGCCGTAGGTGCCGGCGCTCGGCTTGACCGGGTACATCTCGGCCGTGTCGATGAAATTGATCCCGCGCGAGAAGGCGTAGTCCAGCTGGCTGTGGCCTTCGGCTTCGGTGTTCTGCTCGCCGAAGGTCATGGTACCCAGGCAGATGCGCGAGACCTGCAGGTCGCTGCGGCCGAGTCGGATGGTTTCCATGGCGGTTTGCGTGTCGTTGGCGTGGGCCGGGCTCAGCCGCGCAGCGCCGCGGCGCAGTCGCGCACCAGCGCCGGGCCGCGGTAGATCAGGCCGCTGTAGACCTGCACCAGCTTCGCGCCGGCGTCGATCTTGGCGCGCGCATCGGCGCCACCGAAGATGCCGCCCACGCCGATGATCGGTACCGCGTCGCCGACCACGCCGTGCAGCGCGCGCACCACGCGGGTCGATGCTTCAAATACCGGGCGGCCGGACAGGCCACCGGCTTCCTCGGCATGCGGCAGGCCCTTGACCGCTTCGCGCGAGATCGTGGTGTTGGTGGCGATCACGCCATCGATCCTGTGCCGTACCAGCGCGTCGCCGATATTGCCGATCTGGTCGGCATCCAGGTCCGGCGCGATCTTCAGCGCCAGCGGCACATAGCGCTTGTGCTGGTCGGCCAGGCGCTGCTGCGCGTCCTTCAGCGTCGACAGCAGGCTGTCCAGCTCGCTCGCGCCTTGTAGCTGGCGCAGGTTCTTGGTGTTGGGCGACGAGATATTCACCGTCACGTAGCTGGCGTGCGGGTAGACGCGCTCCAGGCAGTACAGGTAGTCGTCATTGGCGCGTTCGATCGGGGTATCGGCGTTCTTGCCGATGTTCAGCCCCAGCACGCCGCCCTCGGCCTTCCAGCGCGATGCCCGCACGTTGGCGACGAAGGCATCGACGCCGCCGTTGTTGAAGCCCATGCGGTTGATCAGCGCATCCGCCTGCGGCAGCCGGAACATGCGCGGGCGCGGGTTGCCCGGCTGCGCGCGCGGCGTGACCGTGCCAACTTCGACAAAGCCGAAGCCCAACGCGGCCAGCCCGTCGATATAGGCGCCGTCCTTGTCCAGCCCGGCGGCCAGCCCGACCGGGTTGGGAAAACGCACCCCCATGACCGTGCGCGGATCCTCGGCAATCTTGTTGCCGATGCAGCCGCCCAGGCCCATGCGATGGGCGCGCAGCAGGTTGTTCAGCGTGAAATGGTGGGCGTCCTCGGCATCCATCGAGAACAGGGCGGGGCGAAACAGGGGGTAGAGCGCGTTGAGCACGTGGCAGGCGGCCGGCGGGGCGGCGCAGAAGTCAGGACCAGGCCGGCATTGTAGCGGCTGGGCCGCTTGCCCGCGCAGACGGGCTGCGGGATCAGCCTACTCGTGGGTGGCCGGTGGCGCCGGGCTGGCCTCGGCGCCATCCCCGGTTCCGGCTTCGTCCTCGAACGCATGCCAGTGGTTGCCGGTCAGCACCTGCAGCGGCCGGAAGCGTGCCTTGTAGGCCATCTTGCGGCTGTCGGCGATCCAGTAGCCCAGGTAGAGATGCGGCAGGCCCAGTTCACGCGTCTGGCGGATCTGCCAGAGGATGTTGTAGGTGCCGTAGCTGGCGTTGCGTTCGAGTGGATCGTAGAAGGTATAGACCGACGACAGCCCGTCGTCGAGCACGTCGATCATGCTGACCATGCGCAGGCGCCCGGCCTCGGGCGAGCCCGGCGGCTCGCGGAATTCCACCAGGCGCGAGTTGACGCGGCTCTGCAGCAAAAACTGCTCGTACTGGTCGCGGCTGTCCTGGTCCATGCCGCCGCCGGCGTGGCGCATCGACTGGTACAGCAGGTACAGCGAATAATGCTCTTCGACGTAGGTCAGCGGTGCCACCAGTGCCTGCAGGTGCTGGTGGCGGCTCCAGGCGCGGCGCTGCGAGCGGTCCGGCGTGAACTGGTCGACCACCACGCGGCACGGCGTGCAGGCATGGCATTCGTCGCAATACGGCCGGTAGGTGAAGATGCCACTGCGGCGAAAGCCCGCGCGTACCAGGCGCGAATAGACATCGGCGTTGATCAGGTGCGCTGGAGTGGCCACCTGGGAGCGTGCCATGCGGCCGTCGAGATAGCTGCAAGCGTAGGGCGCCGTGGCGTAGAACTGCAGCGCGGAGAGCGGTAGTTCCTTCAGCTTGCTCATGACTCAGGGGGCTCCGGGCGGGACGGTGCGGCCCAGCGCTCCAGCACCGATTTGTCGAACCGCCACGGACTGATCGCCGGCTGCGCCGTCGCCGCCCGCACATGGGCCACGAATTGTGCACGGGGGATCGGGTGCGCACCCAGCGAAGCCAGGTGGTCGGTTTCCTGCTGGCAGTCTATCATCGCCACGCCGTGGTTGCCGAGGAATGCGCACAACGCCGCCAGCGCAATCTTGGAGGCATCGGTGCGGTGCGCGAACATCGATTCGCCGAAGAACATCCGTCCCAGCGCCACGCCATACAGGCCGCCCACGCGCTCGCCGCGATACCAGCTTTCGACCGAATGGGCCATGCCTTTGCCGTGCAGCGTACCGTATGCGGCAATGATGTCGTCGGTGATCCAGGTGCCGTCCTGGCCGTCGCGCGGCGTGGTTGCGCAGGCGCGCATCACCGCCAGGAAGTCGTCGTCGACGCGGATCTCCCAGTCGGCATCGCGCAGCACGCGCCGCAGCGTCTTGCGCAGGTTGACCGAGATGCGCAGCGCCGGCGGGGCCAGCACCATGCGCGGATCGGTGCTCCACCACAGCACCGGCTGGCCACTTGAGTACCACGGAAAGATGCCCTGGCGATACGCCAGCAGCAGCCGCTGGGGCGACAGCTCGCGGCTGGCGGCGAGCAGCCCCGGGGCCTCGGAATCGGGCCCGAGCGCGTGCTCTACCGGGGGAAACGGATCTTGCGGGTCCAGCCAGGCAATCATGCGGGCTGCGCCGGGGGCGGGGCGATGCGCGGCAGGCCCGCCGCTCAGGGGGTAACCGTCGCCCGGCTGGTCAGCGGGCGCATGGGTTTGTCGATGTCCAGGCTGTGCAGCCGGAAGCTGCCGTCCTGCAACCGGCCGGCGGCGCGGTCGGCAAAGAAGCAGCGCAGCGTGTGGATTACGGTGGGGAAAGCCAGTTCATCCCAGGGCACATCGGCCTCTTCCACCAGCTTGACCTCCAGGCTTTCCTCGCCGGGGGCGATATCCAGGTCATCCAGCGTGGCCAGGTAGAACAGATGTACCTGGTGCACATGCGGAACGTTCAGGATCGAGAACAGCTCCCCGACCTGCACGCGCGCGCCGGCTTCTTCCAGCGTCTCGCGCGAGGCGGCCTGCGCGGTGGTCTCGCCAATCTCCATGAAGCCCGCCGGCAGGGTCCAGAACCCGTAGCGCGGCTCGATCGCGCGCTTGCAGAGCAAGACCTTGTCCTCCCACACCGGGATCGTGCCCACGACGTTGCGGGGGTTGACGTAGTGGATGGTGCCGCAGTTGTCGCAAACGCTGCGCGGGCGGTTGTCGCCGTCAGGCACGCGCAACACGACCGCATGACCACAGTTCGAGCAGAATTTCATGAGGGGCGTCCGGGAGGAATGGCGAAAGTGTATCACCCTCGCGGAGGAGGTCGGCAGGGGTGATTGGGGCAGTGGGGCACCAATGGTCAGGGTCAGCGCCGCCTGCTACGGCGCGGAGGCTGGCATCGAGACACCAGCGTGGTGTGCCGGCGTTGGGTTGCAGCAAAAAACAAAAAACCCGCCAGTGGCGGGTTTATCTGCTTTGACGGCGCCGCGCATGATACGCATCATGCGGTTGGTTGCGGGGGCAGGACTTGAACCTGCGACCTTCGGGTTATGAGCCCGACGAGCTGCCAACTGCTCCACCCCGCGTCCGTCGAAGAAAAGATTATATGACATCCGGTTGCGCAATGCAACACCTGTTTGGAAATACTTTCCAGCGCTGCGCAATGCCGCCTGCCATAACGATTAGATCGCCGGCACGGGGTAGAGGTTCAGCCGTTGTCCGCGTCATCGCTTGTGCGCTGCCACAGCGCGGCTTCGAACTCGAAGCTGTCGCGTTGCTGCAGGTCGTCCCGCTGCCAGATCACGCGCTCGCGGCGCACGGTCAGCATCCAGGTGGTGGTGGCCAGCGGCGTGGGGTGCGAGAACGCGCGCGGGGTCAGCACGGCGCCGCAGGGGCCGTGCTGCGGGTCGCGTACCGAGGTGTAGCGGATCATGCCGAGGCCGGCTTCGCGCGCGATGCGGCCGAAGGCCTGGCAGGGCTCGTGGTGGTCGGGGTCGGCCCAGGTGGCGCGGTCCTGGTCGAAGGGCGGTGCGTCGAGGGCCACGCCCGAGGTGTCGACGCGCACTTCGAACAGTGTCTGCGCGCGGGCGTCGATGCGCGGCAGCGCCGGGCTGTCGTTGAGGAAGCGCCAGCGCCAGTAGCCGAGTTCGGCGCAGGCGGTGCGGATCTCGTTGGCGCCATAGAACACGCCGGGATCCTGGCTGGCGCGAAAGCGCGAGCCCCAGGGCGAGGGCGGATAGCGGAACGGGGTGAACAGCAGGTAGTGCAGGTGGCGTGCCTCGGCGGGCACGGCGGGTTTGCCGGCGTCCAGCACGGCTTCCAGCACAGCCTGTTCTTCCAGGCTGTCGACCAGCGCCATGGTGGATACGACATGCTGGGCTTCCACCGCCCGCCACAGCGTGAGCGCGAACTGCCGGCGCTCAGATGCGACCGCGGGTGGCGTCCAGGTAGTGAACGACACGGACCAGACCTTCCGTTGAGCGGATCAATTCGAGGGGCTTGCCGCCCAGCGCCAGGTTTTCATTGGTCAGCCATAGCCGGGCCTGGTCGCCATGGCCCAGGATGGCATCCAGCGAGCGGAACAGGCGCACGAACAGGACGCCGAACTCCCATTCCTTGCGGTGCGCATCGAGCACATAGCCGCCCGACGCCATGCGCGACACCGAGGCCGTGCTGATGCCCAGCACGCTTGCCACCATGGCCTGGCTGATGCCGAGAAAGCCAGCGGCGCGCATGACCGCCTTGGTCAGCGTGGTGCCGGGGTCGGGGCCGCCGGCGGGATCGGTTTCCGGAATCCGCCTGGATTGCATCGCCTTTGCTCCTGTTTCTTGAGAAATATTATAGGCGATGCATTTCAGAAGGGAAGCACTTGCTGAATAAATCAGCAAGTTGCGAAGGTGTTTTGTCGTTTTCGGCTAATAGGTCTCGATATGCAGCCGGCCTTCCGCCTTCATTGTGGTTTCCAGCGCCTTCCAGTTGAGACCCGCGTTGGCGCAGACCGTTTCAAATGCCGCCAGCACACCTTCTTCCATCCCCTTCAGGCCGCAGATATATACATGGCCATTGGTGTCGCCCAGCAGCGCGGCCACGCTGCCGGCCGCCTCGCGGATCGCATCCTGCACATAGCGGCGCGGGGTTGCCGGGTCGCGCGAGAAGGCGAAGTGGATATCGAGGAAGTCCCTGGGCAGCTTCAGCAGCGGGCCGAAGTAGGGCAGTTCGTTGGCGTTGCGGGCGCCGAAGAACAGCAGTCGGCGCCCGCTGAAGTGCGCCATGTTGCGGCGCATGCGCTCGGTCATGGCGCGCATCGGCGCCGAGCCGGTGCCGGTGCAGATCATCATCACGCTGGCCTCGGCATGGTTGGGCATCAGGAAGGTCGATCCGAACGGGCCCACCACCTGCACCGTGTCGCCCTTGGCCAGGTCGCACAGGTAGTTGGAGGCCACGCCCTGCACCGGCTTGCCGTCGTGGTCCTGGTCCACCCGTTTGACCGTCAGCGCCAGGTTGTTGTATCCCGGGCGCTCGCCGTCACGCGGGCTGGCCACTGAGTACATGCGGATGTAGTGCGGCTTGCCCGACGCATCGGTGCCCGGCGGCACGATGCCGATCGACTGGCCTTCCAGGATCGGGAAGAAGTGCGTGCCGAAATCCAGCACGATATGGTGGATGTCGCTGGATGCGTCGTCGGCGGTGAGCCTGTAGTTGCCTGCCACGGTCGCCGCGACCGGCGCGCGCACGCCATGCAGGTTCACATAGGGATGGGCCGCCGACCACGGCGCACGCGCCGAGGTGTGGTGGCTGGTCTCCACGGACTGGATGGCGGTGTCGGTGGCCGCCGCGGCGGCCGCGCCGCTGTCGGCGCTTGCATCCGGCGCTTCGCCCAGGCCGGCCAGATCCGGCAACGGCACCTCGGCCGGCAGTTCGTCCCACAACAGCTGGGCCTCGATCGGGTAGGCCTGGCCGCGCAGCATGGTGCGCCAGTTGTCGATGGCGCCGGTCGGGCAGGGCGACAGGCAGGCGTTGCAGCCGTTGCACACGTCGGCCCTGACCACGTAGTTGCGGTCATCGTGGGTAATGGCATCGATCGGACAGGTGTCCTCGCAGGTATTGCAGCGGATGCAGATTTCCGGATCGATCAGGTGCTGCTTGATGATGTCGGGGGCGCCCATGGCGTGTCTCCGGTGTCTCCCTGGCCTGCCTGGTTGTTCTGGTTCAGTTGAAACGCACGTACTCGAAATCCATCGGCTGGCGGTTGATGCCCACCGCCGGCGGCGCGATCCAGTTGGCATACTTGCCGGGCTCGGTCACGCGGCCCATCAGCGAGGCGACGAAGGCGCGGTCTTGCTCGGTGGCCAGCCAGTTGCGCGCGTTGGCCTGCCATTCGGCTTCGGATATCAACTGGCCCTCGGGCGACACATGGACATTGGCCAGCGTGCCGATCTTGCGGTTGAAGGCCTTGTGCGGCACGGTCAGGCGGAACGCGATCCCGGCCTTCTCGATGACCTTGTTCCAGCGCGCCACGCCGCCCATGCTGTCCTTGATGTAGTCGTCGCGCAGCACTTCATTGAGCGCGTTGAGCATCGGCACCTCGCGCTCGCCCAGGTGGCCGTCGCGCACTTCCAGCACGCGGTAGACATTGCCCTTGAGCACGTGGTCGTCGGCGCGCTTGCCTTCCTCGAAGCGGCCTTTCAGGCCCGCGCTGTAGAAGATGGCGGCGTTGGACGACTGGTCGGCGCCGAACAGGTCGATGGTGACGCTGTAGTGGAAGTTCAGGTAGCGCTGGAGGGTCGGCAGATCGATCACGCCGGCGGCGCGCACCTCGGCCGGGTCTTCGATGCCGCGCTCGCGCATCACCTCGCAGGTGCGCTGGATCACGCGCGATACGCCCGATTCGCCGACGAACATATGATGCGCCTCCTCGGTCAGCATGAAGCGCGTGGTGCGGGCCAGCGGATCGAAGCCGGACTCGGCCAGCGCGCACAGCTGGAACTTGCCGTCGCGGTCGGTGAAGTAGGTGAACATGAAAAACGACAGCCAGTCCGGCGTGCGCTCGTTGAAGGCGCCGAGGATGCGCGGATTGTCCTGGTCGCCCGAGCGGCGCTCCAGCAGCGCCTCGGCTTCCTCGCGGCCGTCGCGGCCGAAATAGCGGTGCAGCAGGTACACCATCGCCCAGAGGTGGCGGCCTTCTTCCACGTTGACCTGGAACAGGTTGCGCAGGTCGTACAGGCTGGGCGCGGTCAGGCCCAGGTGGCGCTGCTGCTCGACCGAGGCCGGCTCGGTGTCGCCCTGCGTGACGATGATGCGGCGCAGGTTGGCGCGGTGCTCGCCCGGCACCTCCTGCCAGGCGGCTTCGCCCTTGTGCTCGCCGAAGTGGATCTTGCGCTCGGGGTCGGCCGGCTGCAGGAAGATGCCCCAGCGGTAGTCCGGCATCTTGACGTGGTCGAAATGCGCCCAGCCCGATGGATCGACCGACACCGCGGTGCGCAGGTACACATCGAAGTTGTGCGAGCCATCGGGCCCCATGTCGCGCCACCAGTCGAGGAAGGCCGGTTGCCAGTGTTCCAGCGCGCGCTGCAGCGCGCGGTCGTCGGACAGGTTGACGTTATTGGGAATCTTCTGGCTGTAGTCGATGCTCACGTGCTGTCTCCTGTGTTGTCTGGTGCGACGCGGCCGCTACACGCGGTCCCAGTCGAAACGCGCCTTGTTGCCGCTGCCGAAGACCTTCAGCGCGCCGTTCTCGCCGACGGCGTTGGGGCGCTGGAAGATCCAGTTCTGCCATGCGGTCAGGCGGCCGAAGATGCGCGTCTCCATGGTCTCGGCGCCGCCGAAGCGCAGGTTGGCTTCCATCCCGGTGAGCGCATCCGGCGACAGGCTGGCGCGCTCTTCCAGCGCGATGCGGATCTCGTCCTCCCAGTCGATATCGTCGGGCGCGGCGGTAATCAGGCCGAGCGAGTCGGCGCTGAGCGCATCCAGCGGCGCGCCGATGTGTTCCTGCACCGCCGTGAGCGCGACTTCGTCGCCGTAGAAACGTGCCGACAGCCGGGTTTGCCCGTTGGGCATGGGGTAGTGGCCGAAGTTGAGCGCGGAGACGAATACGCGCGGCGCGTCGTCGGGGGCGTCGGGCAGGTGCAGCATGTAGCTGCGGTCGGCGGCCAGCGCCAGCTCCAGCAGCGTCCCGGCAAAGCAGGAATCCGGCTCGATCAGCGCGATCAGGCTGCGCGAGGACACATCAAGCCGCGCCAGCGTGCGGCGCAGCATGCCGATGGTCTCGCGCACGAACCAGTGGCCGGCGTGTGCCTGCAGCAGTGCATCGGCCGCCAGCACCGCGGCGGGGGCGCCATCGGTCTTCAGTACCCAGATGCCGATATCGAGATGGTTGGCGCGCAGCGTCAGGATGGCATCGTCGAGTTCACGGGACATTTTCAGCGGCCACCATTGCGCGCCGGCCGCGACCAGGCTAGCGAGATCCGTTGGCTGGTGCTTGTCCGGTCCGAACACGGTCAGCGTGGCCCTGCGCGCCGCGGCATCGACATGCACGCGCACGGTCTCGTAACGGTAGCCGTTCGGCTCGACAGCACGCGACAGCGGCGTCAGCGTGATGCCGTGGTGGCCCTGCGGTCGATCGCTGGTGGCCGCCAGCGCCGCCGCGCGTTCGGCGATGTGCCCGGCAAAGCGGGCCGGCTTGACCACATCATCGACCAGCTTCCAGTCCCTGGCGCGCTGCCCGCGCACGCCCTCGGTGGTGGTGCAGAAGATATCGGCGTGGTCGCGGCGCACATGGCGCTTGTCGGTCACGCGCGTGAGGCCGCCGGTGCCGGGCAGCACGCCCAGCAGCGGCACTTCGGGCAGGCTCACCGCGGACGAGCGGTCATCGACCAGCACGATCTCGTCGCAGGCCAGCGCCAGTTCATAGCCGCCGCCGGCAGTCGTGCCATTGCAGGCGGCGATGAACTTCAGTCCCGAGTGCCGGCTGGCATCCTCGATGCCATTGCGGGTCTCGTTGGTGAACTTGCAGAAGTTGACCTTCCATGCATGGGACGACTGCCCCAGCATGAAGATATTGGCGCCCGAGCAGAAGATGCGGTCGCGCGCGCTGGTCAGCACCACGGTGCGCACTTCCGGATGCTCGAAGCGGATCCGCTGCAGGGCGTCGTGCAGTTCGATATCGACGCCGAGGTCGTAGGAATTGAGTTTGAGCGCGTAGCCGGGGCGCAGGCCGCCTTCTTCATCGACGTCCATGGCGAGCGTCGCAACCGGGCCGTTGAAGGTCAGTTTCCAGTGGCGGTACTGGTCGGGATGGCGCTCGAAGGTGACGGGCGCAGGCTTGTCTGTGTCGTCGGGGCGTTGCAGGGCGGTTGCCGGCATGGACATGGCTGTCTCCTGAGTGCACTATAGTGCCTTGCGGCTTTTGATGAAATATAGTGCATAGAGACGGCCGGTGCAATGACTTTGTCAGTCACGCTGGCCCGCCAATGGGCGGGATCAGGCGCCCACGCCGTGCAACTGGGCGCGCAGTCGCTGCAGCGAGGTGGCGGCGTCCTGGCCGCTGGTGTCGATCGAGATATCGGCGCGGTCATAAAGCGGCGCGCGCGCCTGCAGGATGCGGCGCAGATCCGCCATGGCCTCGCGGTTGCCTTCCATCGGCCGCATGTCGCCCTGGGCTACCACGCGCGCCATATGCTCTTCGGGCGAGGTGCGCACCCAGACGGTGTAGCACTGGGCCAGCAGCAGGTTGAAGGTGGCGGGTTCCGAGACCAGGCTGCCGGGCGTGGCCAGCACCATGCGGTCGTGCTCGCGCAGGGTCCGCTCCAGCGCGCGCATTTCGTAGCGGCGGTAGGCGGCCTGGCCGTACAGCGAGTGGATCTCGGACAGGCTGGCGCCCGCTTCCTGTTCGATCACGTTGTTCAGTTCGACGAAGGGCACGTCCCGGGCGGCTGCCAGCGCGCGCCCCAGCGTCGACTTGCCGGCGCCGCGCAGGCCGATCAGCGCGATGCGGCGGTGGCGCGCATCGCCGGATTCTTCAGGTGCCAGCGCGTGGCGGCAGGCTTCGCGCACGCGCGCCAGGTCGCCGGCGGGCAACTGCGCCAGCCATTGCACCATCTGCGCGAACTCGCTGGCTTGCTGCCCGTTGAGGCTGTCCACTTCGGCCAGCACCACCGGCAGCGGCACATCGAGCGCGCCCGCCACCTGGCGCAGCAGCAGCACCGAAGCATTGCCGGTGCCGGTTTCCAGGTTGGCCAGGTAGCGCTCGGAGACGCCGGCGCCGCGGGCAAGGTCCTTGCGCGACATGCCGCGCGAGGCGCGCAGCGAGCGGATGCGCTCGCCCAGCTGCGTCAGGTAGGGGTCGCGTTCGCCGTTGGCGGCAGGCGCGGGGCGCGTGTCGGCCTCGGCGGCGCTGTCGGCATTTCCGGCGTTGGCGGCGGGCAGCGGGGCGGAATCGCGGCGCATGGTGTGGGTCGGGTTGGGTCCGGCAATCAATGCAAGGGCGCATTATACGGTCAGGCCCGGCGCGCCAAGTGGCGCCTCAGGCGGCTACCGTCGACAATCCCTGTCCTATAGTGCATTCCCTCGCTTGCATAATAGCTGATATGAAATAAAATGCATCAACAAGCGAGTGCCGGCGTGCAAGACTGCCGGACACCAGAACAGCGACTGGCCTGACGCCGGCGCGATGCCTGCCGGCCAGCGGCAGGCCGCGGCGTGCGACACCAAGGAGTGCAGACATGACGCCCCCAGATACCGCCGCCGGTGCCGCCGGTGCCGCCAGTGGCATCGCGGCGCTGCCGCCACGCTATAACGCCGCCGAGGACCTGCTGTCGCGCAATCTCGGGGCCGGGCGCGGCGGCAAGACCGCGTATATCGATGACACCACGTCGCTGACCTATGCCGAACTCGATGCCCGCGCCCGCCGCTTTGCCGGCGCGCTGCGCGAGGCCGGCTTGCGCCAGGAAGAGCGACTGCTGCTGTGCGCGCTTGATACCATCGATTTCCCGACCGTATTCCTCGGCTGCCTGCTGGCGGGTGTGGTGCCGGTGGCCGTCAACACCCTGCTGACCGCGGACGACTATGCCTACATGCTTGGCCACAGCGGTGCGCGCGCGGTGGTGGTGTCCGAGCCGCTGCTGCCGGTGATGAAGGCCGCGATCGACAAGAGCGGGCTGTCGCCGACGGTGATCCAGGCGGCGCCGCACGGCGATGCTGCGCCGGCGTGCAGCGTCGGCGCGATGCTGGCGCGCACGCGCTCTCCCGCGCCGGCGGCAAGCACGGGCCCCGACGACATGGCGTTCTGGCTGTATTCGTCCGGCTCCACCGGCCGGCCCAAGGGTACCGTCCACACCCACGGCAACCTGTTCCACACGACTGACCTGTATGCGCGGCGGGTGCTGGGCATCCGCGAGGACGACGTGGTGTTCTCGGCGGCCAAGCTGTTCTTTGCCTACGGGCTGGGCAATGCATTGACCTTCCCGATGTCGGTCGGCGCCACCACCGTGCTGATGGCCGAGCGGCCCACGCCGGCGGCCGTGTTCAAACGGCTGCGCGAGCAGCGGCCCACGGTGTTCTGCGGCGTCCCCACGCTGTTTGCGGGCATGCTGGCCGCGCCCGACCTGCCGCCGCGCGCCGGGGTGGCGCTGCGCGTCTGCACCTCGGCCGGCGAGGCGCTGCCGCGCGATATCGGCGAACGCTTCCTGGCGCATTTCGGCTGCGACATCCTGGACGGCATCGGCTCCACCGAGATGCTGCATATCTTCTTGTCGAACCGGCCGGGCGAGGTGCGCTACGGCACCACCGGCGTGCCGGTGCCGGGCTACGAACTGAAGCTGCTGGACGAGCATGGCGAGCCCTGCGCGCCCGGCGAGATCGGCGATCTCTACATCAAGGGCCCCAGCGCCGCGCTGATGTACTGGTGCAACCGCGACAAGAGCCGCGATACCTTTGTCGGCGCATGGACGCGCAGCGGCGACAAGTACTTGCGCGATGCCGATGGCTACTACACCTATGCCGGGCGCAGCGATGACATGCTCAAGGTGGGCGGCATCTATGTCTCGCCGTTCGAGGTCGAGGCCGCGCTGGCGCAGCATCCGGCCGTGCTTGAGGCGGCGGTGATCGGTGTGACCGATGCCGATGAACTGGTCAAGCCCAAGGCGTTTGTGGTGCTGCGGCCCGGCCAGCAATGGCATGACGGCATGGCGGCGGAACTGCAGGCCTTTATCAAGTCGCGCCTCGCGCCATACAAGTACCCGCGCCAGATCGAATGCGTGCCCGAGCTGCCCAAGACCGCGACCGGCAAGATCCAGCGCTTCCGGCTGCGCCAGCGCGAGGACGCCGCGCGCCAGGCTGCGGCCGAAGGCGCGCGCGCCTGATCCTCCCTTACTGAACCGATGCAAGAGAACAACGTGCCCATGCCAGGCAGCCTGGTTGAAATTCCGTTCGACAAGCGCCGTATCCAGATCGAGTACCAGTGGCTGCGGCCCGAGCGCAAGGAGCGCCCGCTGGTGGTGTTCCTGCACGAGGGCCTGGGGTCGGTCAGCATGTGGCGGGATTTCCCGCGTGAATTCTGCGAGGCCGGCGACTACCGCGGGCTGGTGTTTTCCCGCTATGGCTACGGGCGTTCCACACCACGGCCGCACGACGAGAAGTGGCGGCCCGATTTCATGCACCGGCAGGCGCGCGAGGCGCTGCCCGCGCTGTTCGATGCGCTCGACATCGGTCCCGGCCGCGCGCACGGCGCGCCCTGGCTGCTGGGCCACAGCGACGGCGGCTCGATCGCGCTGATCCACGCGGCCAGCTTCCCGCAGGCAGTGGCCGGCATCACCGTGCTGGCGCCGCATATCGTGGTCGAAGACCTGTCGGTGCGCAGCATCGCTGCCACGCGCAAGGCCTACCTGGAAACTGGCCTGCGCCAGCGGCTGGCGCGCCATCACGCGGATGTCGATTCCGCCTTCTGGGGCTGGAACGATATCTGGCTCGACCCCGATTTCCGCCACTGGGACCTGCGGCCGCTGCTGTCCGGACTGCAGTGCCCGGTGCTGGCGGTGCAGGGCGAGGACGACGAGTACGGCACCATGGCGCAGATCGAGGGTATCCATCGATATGCCCCCCACACCACCTTGCTTAAACTCGCGCGATGCGGGCATTCGCCACACCGGGACCAAAAAGAACCGTTGACGCTGGCTGCCGTTCGGCATATAAATCTGCATACTTCAAACCTAAAATAATTCGGCTTCCCGCCTGTTGCGAAGGGTCCTCACGGTGCATGCGCCAGCGCGGGACACGGCAAGGGCAGGGGTGACCGGCAACGGTCCAGCGAGCCACCGGCTTGACCACCAGGAGACACCATGCGTCGCTTCACCTCGCGCAGGCTTGCGCCTGCCTGCCTTGCCGTCGCCACCGTCTTTGCCATGGCCGGCGCGTTCGCGCAGCCGTCGGCCCCCGCGCCCGCGGCGCCGGGCGGCAAGATCAAGGTCGGCTTCATGCTGCCGTACACCGGCACCTATGCCGCGCTGGGCACCGCTATCGAGAACGGCTTCCGCATGTATGTGCAGCAGCAGGGCGGCAAGCTCGGCGGCCGCGACATCGAGTACTTCAAGGTCGACGATGAATCTGATCCGGCCAAGGCGCCGGAGAACGCGACCAAGCTGGTCAAGCGCGACCAGGTCGACGTGGTGGTCGGCACCGTGCATTCCGGCGTGCAGATGGGCATCGTCAAGGTGGCCAAGGAAAACAACACGCTGCTGATCATCCCCAACGCCGGCGTGGACGAGGCCACCGGGCCGCTGTGCGGGGCCAACATCTTCCGCACCTCGTTCTCCAACTGGCAGCCGGGCTACGCCATGGGCCAGGTGCTGGGCGAGCGCGGCCTGAAGAAGGTGGTGACGCTGACGTGGAAGTACGCCGCCGGCGAGCAGTCGGTAAAGGGCTTCAAGGAAGCGTTCGAAGCCAAGGGCGGCAAGGTGGTGAAGGAGCTGAACCTGCCGTTCCCCAATGTCGAATTCCAGGCGCTGATCACCGAAGTGGCCTCGCTCAAGCCCGATGCCGTGTTCGTGTTCTTTGCCGGCGGCGGCGCCGTCAAGTTCGTCAAGGACTGGGCCGCGGCGGGGCTCAAGGACAAGATCCCGCTTTATGGGTCGGGCTTTCTGACCGACGGCACGCTCGAGGCGCAGGGCAGCGCCGCGCAAGGGCTGGAAACCACGCTGCACTACGCCGACGGCCTGAGCAACCCGCGCGACAAGAATTTCCGCCTGGACTATGCCAAGACCTACAAGCTGCAGCCCGACGTGTACGCGGTGCAGGGCTACGATGCCGCCCAGCTGCTGGCGGCCGGCGCCACCGCGGTGAAGGGCGACATGACGCGCAAGGCAGACCTGTACAAGGCCATGGGCGCGGCAAAGATCGACAGCCCGCGTGGTGCCTTCACGCTGTCCAAGGCGCATAACCCGGTGCAGGACTTCTACCTGCGCAAGGTCGACGGACGCGAGAACAAGGTCAGCGCGGTGGCGGTGAAGGCGCTGGCAGATCCTGCGCGCGGCTGCCGGCTTTAACTTGCAGCCAGGTTCAGCCATTGATCGCTTCCGATACCTCGGGGCCCCTCTCCCGCGTGCGGGAGAGGGGCGGGGTGAGGGCGGGCGCTTGCCGGAGCCACGGTGCTGGAAAAAACCGTTGGTTCCGCTGGATGTGGCACCTTGCTAGCCCACCCCTCACCCCGGCCCTCTCCCCATGAGGGGAGAGGGAGAACACCTTGCTGAGGCTAGCTCAGGCGCTGCTGGAGCACCCAACACCGTCGGCTCTGCCCGTAACCAGCTGAACTTCCATTCCGCATGGACATCGTCTCCTTCCTGATCCAGTGCCTGAACAGCGTGCAGTATGGCCTGCTGCTGTTCCTGGTCGCCAGCGGCCTGACGCTGATCTTCGGCATCATGGGCGTGATCAACCTCGCCCACGGCAGCTTCTACATGCTGGGCGCCTACCTTGCCTTCACGCTTGCCAGTCTGACCGGCAACCTGTTCATCGCCATTCCGCTAGGCATCGTGCTGGCGGTGGCGTTCGGCTACGTGCTGGAGTGGGCCTTCTTCAGCTACCTGTATGAGCGCGACCACCTGCAGCAGGTGCTGATGACCTACGGCCTGATCCTGGTGTTCGAGGAACTGCGCAGCATCCTGGTCGGCGATGACGTGCACGGCGTGCAGGTGCCGGCGCTGCTGGACGGCGCGCTGGCGATCGGCAACGACATGACCTATCCGGTGTACCGCCTCTTTATCTCCGCCATCTGCCTGGTGGTGGCCGTGGCGATGTACTACGTGATCCGCCGCACCCGGCTGGGCATGATGATCCGCGCCGGTGCCACCAACCGCGAGATGGTGCAGTCGCTCGGCATCAATATCACGGTGCTGTACCGCTTCGTGTTCGCGCTGGGCGTGGCGCTGGCGGTGCTCGCCGGCATGATTGCCGCGCCGGTGTCGTCGGTCTATCCGGGCATGGGCGCGCAGGTGCTGATCGTCTGCTTCGTGGTGGTGGTGATCGGCGGCATCGGTTCGGTCAAGGGGGCGCTGGTGGCGTCGCTGTTGCTGGGTTTTGTCGATACCTTCGGCAAGGTGTTCTGGCAGGAGGCGGCCGGCGTGCTGATCTACCTGCTGATGGCGGTGATCCTGCTGTGGAAGCCGCAGGGGCTGTTCAAGGCGGGATGACATGAATCCGACGACATCGCCGGCGCGCCGGCACTTTGGCCGCAATGCCACGCTTGCCACCGCGCTGGGCTGGCTGGTGGCCTTTGCGGTGCTGGCCGGGCTGCCGCTGCTGCTGACCGCTGACAGCCACAAGTTCTATATCGAGCTGCTCAGCAAGGTGATGATCATGGCGATCTTCGCGCTGTCGCTGCAGCTGCTGATCGGCTACACCGGGCTGGTCAGCCTGGGCCATGCCGCGTACTTTGCCATGGCGGCGTATGCCACCGCGATGCTGGCGCCGCAGGCCGGCCCCGGCAATGGCTGGCTGCTGCTGGCCGGCGCGCTCGCGGCATCGGCCGTGCTGGCGCTGGTGGTAGGGGCGCTGGTGCTGCGCACGCGCGGCGTGTATTTCATCATGGTGACGCTGGCATTCGCGCAGATGGTGTATTTCGTCTTCCATGACACCAATGTCGCGGGCGGCAGCGACGGCACCTATGTCTACTTTCGGCCGGAATTCCCGGTGCCCGGGCAACAGCCGCTGACGGTCAACGACCCCATGCACTTCTACTGGATGGTGTGGCTGGGGCTGGTGGTGACGGTGGCGGTGCTGATGCTGGTGCTGCGCTCGCGCTTCGGCCACGCGCTGGTCGGCATCCGGCACAACGAGCAGCGCATGCGCGCGGCTGGCTATGCCACATACCGCTACCAGCTTGGCGCCTTTGTCGCGGGAGGGCTGCTGGCGGGGCTGGCCGGGTTTCTCTATGCGATCCAGTTTGGCTTCGTCAATCCGGAGATTGCGTCGTGGCACCAGTCCGGCAACGCCATGCTGATGGTGATCCTGGGTGGCGTGGGCAGCCTGGCCGGCGCGGTGCTGGGCGCCTTCTCGTTCGTGCTGCTGGCCGAGTGGTTCAGTACGCTGACCAGGCACTGGCAACTGCTGATGGGCGGCTTCATCATTGTCGCGGTGGCGCTGCTGCCGCGCGGGCTGGTCAGCCTGCCATCGGTGCTGCGGCACCGGCGGCGCGGACGCCGCAATGGCGATGCCGGCACCGGCACGGATGAGGCCGCGGGCACCGCGGACAGCCGCGGCGAAGGACGCCGCAATACGGAGGCCGCATGACATTGCAAGGCACCCCGATCCTGCAGGCGCAGCAGCTGACCCGCCGCTTCGGCGGCCTCACCGCCGTGGCGGGCGTCGACCTGTCGCTGGCGCAGCATGAAATCCATGCCGTGATCGGCACCAATGGCGCGGGCAAGTCCACGCTGATCAATATGCTGTCCGGCGAATTGCCGCCGTCGTCCGGCCGCCTGCGCCTGAACGGCGACGACGTGACCGGCTGGTCGCAGCCGCGGCTGGCGCGCCACGGAGTGGGGCGCAGCTACCAGCGCAACAATATCTTCCTGCCGCTGACGGTGCGCGAGAATTGCCGGCTGGCCGCGCAGTCGCGCGCGCAGCGCGCCTGGCGCCTGTGGGAAAGCGCCCAGGGCTGCCGCACCAGCGCCGCACTGGCCGATGAGGCGATGGAGCGCGCCGGCCTGGCGCATCTGGCGGGCCGCCTCGCCAGCGATCTTGCGCACGGCCAGAAGCGCCAGCTGGAGGTGGCGATGTGCCTGGCCACGCAGCCGGTCGCGCTGCTGCTGGATGAGCCGCTGGCCGGCATGGGCGCGGAAGAGTCGGCGCGGATGCTGGCCTTGTTGCGCGGCCTGCGCGAAGGCCACGCCATCCTTCTGGTCGAACATGACATGGACGCGGTGTTCTCGGTCGCCGACCGCATCACCGTGATGGTCAACGGCGCCGTGATTGCCACCGGCAGCCCGCAAGCGATCCGGACCAACCACGAAGTCCAGGTCGCCTACCTGGGCGAGGAAGAGGACGAGGCCGCATGAATGCACCGAGCAATGCGCCGACCAATGCGCCGACCAATGCGCCGATGATCGAGGCCACCGGCATCAACGCCTGGTATGGCTCCAGCCATGTGCTGCGCGACGTCGACTTTATCGTCGGCGCGGGCGAGACGGTCGGGCTGCTGGGGCGCAACGGCATGGGCAAGAGCACGCTGTTGCGCACGCTGCTGGGCCATGTGCGCCAGCGCCAGGGGCAGATCCGGGTGGCCGGCCGCGACGTCTCGCGCGCGCAGCCGTTCGAGGTGGCGCGCCTGGGCGTGGCCTATGTGCCTGAGGGCCGCGGCATCTTCCCCAGCCTGTCGGTGCGTGAAAACCTGCTGATGGCCGCGCGCAAGGGCTGCAACGGCCGCGATGACTGGGACGAAGCGCGCGTGCTCGACCTGTTCCCGCGCCTGAAGGAACGCCTGTCCCATGGCGGCCAGCAGTTGTCCGGCGGCGAGCAACAGATGTTGTCCATCGGCCGCGCGCTGATGACCAACCCCGACTGCCTGGTGCTCGACGAAGCCACCGAAGGGCTGGCGCCGCGCATCGTGCGCGAAATCTGGGCGGTCATCGCCACCGTGCGCGGCACCGGCATCGCCTCAGTGGTGGTCGACCGCAATTTCCGCTCGGTGCTGGCGCACGCCGACCGCGCCGTGGTGCTGGAGAAGGGCCGGGTAGTGATGGCCGGCCCCGCGTCGGACCTCGCCGGCAAGCCCGAAGCGCTGGACCGCTATCTCGGCGTCTGACCGCAAGGTGCCTCATAAGGCGCTCCTGTTGCTCTGCCGCAACGCCCTTGGGGGCGCAAGGTGACGCAGTTTTCCTCAGCCGGGGCTTGACCATCGGCCGCTTCCCTCCCATCCTTGCGAAGTCACGAAAGCGGCATCCCTGTTTGCCGCAGTGGTCGATAACCGACAGTTCAACTAGAATTGCGCGCGTTTGTGCAATGCAATAAGAACCGCAAGATGAACCGGAAACGGGCGCAGCCTCCTGCTGCGCTGGATGGGACCGGACCGCGGCAGAGCCAACAGAGCTGCCGGCGAGCCGGCCGAGCAGACCCAATTTCATGACCCAGTCCACAACCAGCCATTATTTTGTCGAGAGCCCCAGCACGCGCGCCCTGGTGCTCGGTGCGGTAGGCGTCGTCTTCGGCGACATCGGCACCAGTCCGCTCTACTCGCTCAAGGAATGCTTCAGCCAGGAACACGGCATTCCGTTCAGCCCTGAGGCCGTGCTTGGCATCATCTCGATGCTGTTCTGGGCCATGATCATCGTCGTTTCGCTCAAATACGTGATGTTCGTGATGCGCGCCGACAACGACGGCGAAGGCGGCGTGCTGGCCCTGATGGCGCTGGCGCTGCGCACAGCGGCGCCGCGTTCGCGCATGGCGCACCTGCTGATGATGCTGGGCATCTTTGGTGCCTGCATGTTCTATGGCGACGCGGTCATTACGCCGGCAATCTCGGTGCTGTCGGCGGTGGAAGGCCTGGAAATCGCCGCGCCGGGCCTGTCGCATTACGTCATACCGATCACGCTGGTGATCCTGTGCGCGCTGTTCTTCATTCAGCGCAGCGGCACGCAAGCCGTGGGCAAGCTGTTCGGCCCGATCATGGTTGTGTGGTTCCTCGCGCTCGGTGCGCTTGGGCTGCTGCACCTGGTGAAGGCGCCGGGCATCCTTCTGGCAGTCAGCCCGCACTACGCGGTCAGCTTCCTGTTGGAGCATTCGCTGCAGGCCTTCGTCGTGCTGGGCTCGGTGTTCCTGGTGCTGACCGGTGCCGAGGCCTTGTACGCTGACATGGGCCATTTCGGCGCGCGCCCGATCCGCTACGGGTGGTTCGCGCTGGTGATGCCCTGCCTGATGCTCAACTATTTTGGCCAGGGCGCGATGTTGCTGAACAATCCGGCAAACATCTCCAATCCGTTCTACCTGATGGTGCCGGACATGCTGCAGCTGCCGATGGTGCTGCTGGCGACCGCCGCCACCGTGATTGCCTCGCAGGCCGTGATCTCGGGAGCGTTTTCGCTGACCAGTCAGGCCATCCAGCTTGGCTTCGTGCCGCGCATGCGCATCCGCTATACCTCTGCAGCGGAAATCGGCCAGATCTACCTGCCGGTGATCAACTGGATCCTGCTGGTACTGGTGGTGATCGTAGTGATGGCGTTCAAGAAATCTGACAACCTGGCAGCTGCCTACGGTATTGCCGTCACGACGACCATGGTGATCACGACTTTCCTGGCGGCGGTCGTGATGCGTAATGTCTGGAAGTGGAATCCGGTGCTGGTCACGCTGATCGGCCTGTCATTCCTGCTGGTCGACCTGGCGTTCTTCGCGGCCAACCTGCTGAAGATCGCCGAAGGTGGCTGGTTCCCGCTGTTGATGGGCGCCACGGCCTTCTTCCTGCTGATGACCTGGCACAGCGGCCGCAAGCTGCTGCGCGCGCGCAGCCTGGAAGACGGCATCCCGCTCGAGCCTTTTATCGCCGGCCTGCTGGCGCACCCGCCGCACCGCGTCGAGGGCACCGCGGTGTTCCTGACCGGCAATACCGATTCGGTGCCGGTATCGCTGCTGCACAACCTGAAGCACAACCGCGTGCTGCATGAGCGCGTGGTGTTCCTGACCTTCGTCACGCGCGATATTCCGTACGTGGACGATGAGAATCGCGTGAGCAGCAAGGACCTGGGCGGCGGCGTCTATATCCTGAAGTCGGAGTACGGCTTCAAAGAAACGCCGGATGTGCAGAGGGTGCTGGACCTGGCCGACCGCAAGCTGGGCATGCACTTTGAACTGATGGAGACCTCGTTCTTCATCGCGCGCGAATCGGTGATCCCGTCCAAGCTGCCGGGCATGTCGATGTGGCGCGAGAGTCTGTTTGCCTGGATGCACCAGAACGGCGCCAAGCCGTCCGACTTCTTCCAGATCCCGGCCAACCGGGTGGTGGAGCTGGGCACCAAGGTCGAGATCTGAAAGAGCGGGCCGCGGCGCCCGCATTCGTCGATCCTTCTCAACCCCCGGGGCGCGCCGCCAGGCCACCACGGGGGTTTTGCCATCCGCGCCGGCGCCTGAGCCGGCGGGGCCGGGATTTTAGTCCTGGTTCACCAGGGTGCGGGCATCGCTGACGTGGCCGCGGTACGCCTCGAAGATGCGGCGCAGCGCCGCTTCCATGCTGATCCCGGGCTTCCAGCCCAGTTCCTCGATGGTGTTGTCGATCTTCGGCACGCGGTGCTGCACGTCCTGGTAGCCCTTGCCGTAGAAGTCGCCCGACGAGGTTTCGACGATCTGCGTCTTGCGCGCTTCCTCGGCGTATTCCGGGTAGTCGGCTGCCATCTTCAGCATCATCTCGGCCAGCTCGCGCACCGAGTGGATATTGCCCGGATTGCCGATGTTATAGATCTTGCCGCTGGCCACGCCGTTGGGGTTCTCGATGATGCGCATCAGCGCGTCGATGCCGTCGGCGATATCGGCAAAGGCACGCTGCTGCGCGCCGCCGTCGACCAGCTTGATCGGCTCGCCGCGCACGATATGGCCGAGGAACTGCGTCACCACGCGCGACGAGCCTTCCTTCGATTCAAAGATCGAGTCGAGCCCGGCGCCGATCCAGTTGAACGGGCGGAACAGCGTGTAGTTCAGGCCTTGCTCCATGCCGTAGGCGTGGATCACGCGGTCCATCAGCTGCTTGGAGCAGGCGTAGATCCAGCGCGGCTTGTTGATCGGGCCGTAGACCAGCGGCGAAGCCTCGGGATCGAATTCTTCGTCGCTGCACATGCCGTAGACCTCGGAGGTCGACGGGAACACCAGGTGCTTGCCGTACTTCACGGCGGCGCGCACGATCGGCAGGTTGGCCTCGAAGTCCAGCTCGAACACGCGCAGCGGCTGGCGCACGTAGGTGGCCGGGGTGGCGATGGCCACCAGCGGCAGCACCACGTCGCACTTGCGGATGTTGTACTCGATCCACTCCTTGTTGATGGTGATGTCACCTTCAAAGAAGTGCATGCGCGGGTGGTCGACGAGGTCGCCCAGGCGGTCCGACGACATGTCCATGCCGTAGACCTCCCACGGCGTGGTTTCCAGGATGCGGCGCGTCAGGTGGTGGCCGATGAAGCCGTTGACGCCAAGAATCAGTACTTTCTTGCCTTGCATGGGGTTTAACTCTGGCAGGGATTCAGGGATGCGCCGGCGCGTCTAGCGCTCGCCGGCGAAGGGAAAGTTGGTCACAGCAACGCGCCGCCAGTCGCGTGCGATGACATGCATCGGCGCGCGCGCGCTCAGTTCGGCGAACGCCGACGGCGACAGCAATGCGACAGCGGGCGGGCCATGCTGCCACGCTTCGACGAAGGCATCGCGGGTCGGGAGCCACTTCTGCGGCTCCTGCTCGGTGCCGAAGGCAAGCTCGTCGGCCTGGGCCACCATGGTGAGCGGATGGCGCAGGTAGAAGGGCAGGGTATGGTCAAGCAGGCCGACGGCGTAGAGCGGCATGGCGGGACGCAGCACGCGCTCGATCGGCGCGATCATGTCGATGCCGGACGCCGAACGGCCGATGGTTTCATGGCCCAGCAACGCCGTGGAGAATGCCAGCAGCATGCCGAAGGCATAGCCCGAGACGCTGGCCATGCGGCCCTGCCGCCGCAGCAGCCACAACGCGACGGCGGCACTGGCAATCACCAGCGCGAAAGCCAGAGCCGCCCAGATCGCATAGGCGCGGTACAGCACGTTCGGCGTGTTGTTGGAATTCAGCGTGGCCACCACCGGGCTTGCCAGCAGGCCGATGGCGCCGATGACCAGCATGGCGCGCAGTTGCCGGATCCAGGCGCGCTCGGCGGTCTGGGTCAGGGCCACGCCTGCGAGGATGGCCAGCGCGGGGAACACGGGCACAATGTAGCCCGGCAGCTTCGACCCCGACAGGCTGAAGAACACGAAGATCGACACCGCCCACAAGGCGGACATCAGCGCCGGCTGGAACGGCTTGATAGCGCCGGGGCCGCCGGTGCTGCTCACGCCGGCGCGCTGCCTGACAGCGCGGACCATGCCCGGCACCAGGCCCAGCCACGGCAGGAATCCGCCCACCAGCAGCGGCACGAAGTACCACAGCGCACCCTTGCGCGCATGCACGGTCGAGGTGTAGCGCTGCCAGTGCTCATGGATAAAGAAGAAGCGCAGGAATTCCGGGTTGCGCTGCGCCACCAGCCAGAACCAGGGCACCGTCACCAGCAGCATCAGCGCAATCCCGGCCGGTGCGTGCAGGCGCCGCCACAGTGCGAGGTCGCGCGTCACGCAGGTGTATACCACCAGCACCAGCCCCGGCAGCGCCAGGCCCACCAGGCCCTTGGTCAGCACTGCCACGCCCATTGCCGCCCAGCACGCCAGCATCCAGTTGCGGCGCGCTGCCGGCGTGGCGTCCGGATGCTGGGCCAGCAGCATGAACGCAAGCACGCAGGCCATGACGCCCGACAGGGTCATGTCCAGGGTATTGAAATGCGCGGCAACGTTCCACATGGGCGCAGCCGCCAGCACCAGTCCGGCCAGCAGCCCGGCACGCGCACCGAACCAGCGCGAGGCTGCCAGCATCGACACGCCCAGCCCGACCATGCCGGACAGCGCCACGCACAGCCGCGCCTGCCAGTCGCCGATGCCGACCAATGCGAAGGACACCGCGGTGGCCCACATATGGAACGGCGGCTTCTCGAAGTACTTCAACCCGTTGTAGCGGATCGTGACCCAGTCGCCGGTGCTCAGCATCTCGCGGGCGATCTCGGCATAGCGGCCTTCGTCGGGGCCCAGCAGGTGGCGCACATCCAGCGTGCCGAACCACAACAGTGCGAAGGCCAGCACCACCAGCGCAACCACGGGAATGCCTGCGAAGCGGGCGGCATGCCACGGCGCGGCGGGCCGGGCGGTGTCGTGCCCAGGCTCGTCGGCGAGGCGATCGGAACGATGCTGCATGCGGGATGGGCTCGGCGTGAAAGGGGTGAACGAGGCGTGGGGGGGCGTGGGTGGCCAGGCTTGTCCACGCAAAGTTCAGCGCCGCGTTGAACGGACAGGCGCTGGCAAGGAGAGCGGGAGGATAATTCGCGAACCTTAACTGAATATTAAGGCGGCTCGCGCACAATGCCGTGATACGTTCGCAGTACATGGGCCTGGCGTGGCGCGCAGGCGACACACGCTGCAACTAATCAGAGAATGAGAATCCTTATTGTTGAAGACGACCCGATGCTGGGCGATGGTCTGCGGCGCGGCCTGCAGTTGCTCGACAATGCGGTCGACTGGTTCGGTGCCGGCGCCGAAGCCGACCATGCGCTCGACGTGGTCCACTACGATGCCGTGGTGCTGGACCTGGGCTTGCCCGGGGAAGACGGCATGTCGCTGCTGTCGCGCTGGCGTGCGCGCGGCTGCCGCATCCCGGTGATCGTGCTGACCGCGCGCGATGCGATTGACAGCCGCATCGGCGGCCTGGACGCCGGTGCGGACGACTACCTCGTCAAGCCGATCGCCCTCGATGAGCTGGCGGCGCGGCTGCGTGCCGTCACCCGTCGCGCCGCCGGCCTGTCGTCGCCGGTGTGGAAGCACGGCGCGCTGGCGTTCCACCCGGCCGCGCGCCAGGCGTACTGGCACGGCAAGTCGGTGGAACTGACCAGCCGCGAAGCCATGCTGCTGGAACTGCTGCTGGCGCATCCCAACCGGCTGCTGACACGCGACTTCCTGCGCGACAAGCTCTATGACTGGCAGGGCGGGGTCGAAAGCAATGCGCTGGAGGTCCACATTCACCACCTGCGACGCAAGATCCACCCCAAGATCGTGCGCACCTTCCGCGGCGCCGGCTACACCCTCGGCGCGGCCGACGACTGCGCATGACGCTGCAGCGCCGGCTCATCCTTGCAGTGCTCATTGCCGCGCCGGTGGTATGGCTGCTGACCATGGGCATGACCTATGTGCGCGCCCGCCACGAAATCAACGAGCTCTATGACACCGACATGGTGCGCATGGCGCTGCAGATGCATTCGGTGCTGCCGCTGGTGGACGTCGCGGCGGCGCCGGCGCGCGCCATGCAGCCCCACCTGGTTGAGGGCGACCAGGGCGATGCCGGGCTGGGCGACGTTGCCATTGCCGCGTGGCTGCCCGACGGCAAGCCCCTGCATATCGATCCGGACGGCGAGCTGCTGCCGCGCGCGCCGGGCGTCAAGGGCTTTACCGACGTCGCCATCAACAAGGTGCGGTGGCGCCTGTACTACCTCGACGATCCCGACCATGGCTGGCGCGTGTGCGTGGGCCAGCAACTGGGTGAACGCAATGAGCTGATCCTGTCCTATATCGCCGCGCAGGTGCTGCCTTGGGCCGCGGGCCTGCCTGTGCTGATCGGCCTGCTGATCTGGTTCATGCGGCGCGCCATGACGCCGGTGCGGGCCCTGTCGACGGACATCGAGGGCCGTGCCCCCGAGGACCGCCGGCCGCTCAGCCTGCAAGGCGTGCCGGGCGAACTGGTGCCGCTGGTCCATGCGATGAACTGCCTGCTGGCGCGCGTATCCGACTCGATCGAACACGAACGGCGCCTGACCGCCGATGCCGCGCACGAGATGCGCACGCCGCTGGCCGCGCTCAAGGCGCAGTGGGAGATCGCCGAGCGCTCGGCCGATGACGCCGAGCGCGCGCAGGCACGCGCCAACGTGGCCGCCGGCATTGACCGCATCAGCCGGCTGGTGTCGCAGTTGCTGACGCTGAGCCGGCTGGAAGATGCCGCCGGCCTGCCGTCGCGCCAGCCGGTCAACTGGGTGCCGGTGGCGCAGCAGGCGCTGTCGGACTGCCTGGCGCTGGCGCAGCAGAAGCAGGTCGACGTCGAACTGGTGTGGCCGCCGCAAGGACAGGCGCCATTGCCGGTGGCGGGCGACGCCAACCTGCTGTCGCTGTTGCTGCGCAACCTGCTCGACAACGCCATTCGCTACAGCCCGCCGGGCGCGCTGGTGACGATCGAATTCCGGCCCGACAGCGTCACGGTGCGCGACCAGGGCCCGGGCGTGGCGCCCGACGTGCTGGCGCGGCTGGGCGACCGCTTTTTCCGAGGCGGCTCGGGGCAGCGCGAGCAGGGGCACGGGCTGGGCATTTCCATTGCGCAGCGCGTGGCGCGGCTGCATGGGCTGGAGATCGCATTTGCCAACCGCGTGGATGGCGCGGGCGGGGGGCTGGCCGTGCGGATCGCGTACAGCGGCTGAAATGAAACACGCCCCGCACGGTTTCCCGTGCGGGGCGTGTTGCCATCTTCGTGCGGCTCAGCGCTTGAGCTTGGCGAAGGCCGCGGCCATGGCGCCGGCCGGCTCCGCCTCGCGGCGCCCGCCGCTGGAGCCCTTGCCGCCGCCATTGCGCTGGCCACCGCGGTCGCCACGGTCGCCGCCGGCGCGCGCCGCGGCCTGGCCGGGCTCGTCGTCCAGGCGCATCGACAGGCCGATGCGGTTGCGCTTGACGTCGACCTCCATCACCTTGACCTTGACGATCTGGCCGGCCTTGACCACTTCGTGCGCGTCCTTGACGAACTTGCTGGACAGCGCCGAGATATGGACCAGGCCGTCCTGGTGCACGCCGATATCGACAAACGCGCCGAAGGCCGCCACGTTGGTGACCACGCCTTCCAGGACCATGCCGGGCAGCAGGTCCTTCACGTCTTCCACGCCTTCCTGGAAGGTCGCGGTCTTGAACTCAGGGCGCGGGTCGCGGCCCGGCTTTTCCAGTTCGGTCAGGATGTCGCGCACGGTCGGCAGGCCAAACGACGCATCGGTGAATTTCTCGGGCGACAGGCCGCGCAGCGCTTCGCGGTTGCCCATCACATCGCGCAGGCCCTTCTTGACGTGCTCCAGGATGCGCTGCACCACCGGATACGCTTCCGGGTGCACTGAGGAGCGGTCCAGCGGATTGTCGCCGTCGTTGATGCGCAGGAAGCCGGCGGCCTGCTCGAAGGTTTTGTCGCCCAGCCGCGGCACCTTCTTCAGCGAGTCGCGGTTGGCGAAGGCGCCGTTGGCGTCGCGGAACTCGACAATATTGCGCGCCAGCACCGAGTTCAGTCCCGACACGCGCGCCAGCAGGGGCGCCGAGGCGGTGTTGACGTCCACGCCCACGGCGTTCACGCAGTCCTCGACCACGGCGTCGAGCGCGCGCGCCAGCTCGCGCTGGTTGACGTCATGCTGGTACTGGCCCACGCCGATCGACTTGGGATCGATCTTGACCAGTTCCGCCAGCGGATCCTGCAGCCGGCGGGCAATCGACACCGCGCCGCGCAGCGACACATCCAGGTCCGGGAATTCCTTGGCAGCCAGTTCCGACGCGGAGTAGACCGAGGCGCCGGCCTCGCTGACCACGATCTTGGTCAGCTTCAGCTCGGGCATCTGCTTCATCAGGTCCTGCACCAGCTTGTCGGTCTCGCGGCTGGCGGTGCCGTTGCCGATCGACACCAGCGCCACGTTGTGCTGTTTTGCCAGGCGCGCCAGCGTGGCGAGCGAGCCGTTCCAGTCGCGGCGCGGCTCGTGCGGGTAGATGGTGGCGGTTTCCAGCAGCTTGCCGGTGCTGTCGACGACCGCGATCTTGCAGCCGGTGCGGATGCCCGGGTCGACGCCCATCACCGACTTGGGGCCGGCCGGCGCGGCCAGCAGCAGCTCATGCAGGTTGCGGCCGAAGACCTTGATGGCCTCGCCCTCGGCGGTTTCGCGCAGCTGCGTCAGCAGTTCGGTCTCGAGGTGCGGCTGCACCTTGACGCGCCAGCACCAGCGGCAAACGTCGCCCAGCCACTTGTCGGCCGGGCGGCCCAGGTTCTGGATGCCGACGTGGCGCGCGATCATGCCTTCGCACGGGTGCGGCACCATCGCGTCCTGCTCTTCGCCCAGGCCCAGCTTGACCATCAGCACGCCCGCGTTGCGGCCGCGGAACAGCGCCAGCGCGCGATGCGACGGCACCGTGCGGATGGTCTCGCTGTAGCTGTAGTAGTCGCGGAACTTCTCTTCCTCGGCGGTTTCCTTGCCTTCCATCACGGTGGAGGCCACCACGCCGTTGCTCCACAGGTGCTCGCGCAGCTTGCCCAGCAGTTCGGCGGTCTCGCCGAACTGCTCGGACAGGATGTCGCGCGCGCCGTCCAGCGCGGCCTTGACGTCGGGCACGCCGCCGTCGGCGGTGGGATTGCCGTTGACGTACTTGCTAGCCTCGGCCTGCGGGTCCAGCGTCGGGTCGGCCAGCAGCGCCAGGGCAAGGGGCTCCAGCCCGCATTCGCGCGCGATCTGGGCGCGCGTGCGGCGCTTGGGCTTGTAGGGCAGGTAGAGATCTTCCAGCGTCTGCTTGGTCTCGGCGGCCTCGATGGCGGCTTGCAGCTCGGGCGTGAGCTTGCCTTGCTCATGGATCGACGCGAGGATGGCCGCGCGGCGGTCTTCCATGTCGCGCAGGTACAGCAGGCGTTCTTCCAGGTTGCGCAGTTGCGTGTCATCCAGGTTGTCGGTCACTTCCTTGCGGTAGCGGGCGATGAAGGGGACGGTGGCCCCTTCGTCAAGCAGCGCTACGGCCGCGGCCACCTGGCGGGGCTGCACGGACAGTTCAGCCGCGATGAGCGAGACAATCTTTTGCGAGACGGATGCGGGCAGGTTGGACATCGGAGAGCGCGGCGTGAAACGCAGTCAGTCGAAAGCGGGGCATTTTGCCACAAGCGCGCTAGCGGTTTGCCGGGGAGGACAATGGGGGCGCGGCGGGCGGCTTCCCGAGCACGTCTGGACGGGAGGCGGGGCAGGCCGGTGCGCGGCCCGGATGCTAGAATCCGGTCATGATCGTCAAGTCCCGTCCGGCCGCCGTCCAGGCCACCCTCCTGGCCATGCCAACCTTCGCCAACGTGCCCGCATCTTCCCTGTTCCGCTTCGGCCGCCTGGCGGCACTGGCCGTGGCGGCTAGCGCCGTGCTGATGCCGCTGCGCGAAGCGCATGCGCAGGCTTCCGCGCCTGCCGCGCCGTCCGCCGCCGGCGCTGCCACGGGCGCCCCGCGCGACTTTGCCGCCGAGCGCCAGGCGATTGGCGATTCGCGCGCCTGGACCAACTACCGCTTTGCCGCGGCCGAGCGCGAGTGCTACGGCAAGTTCTTTGTCAACCACTGCATCGACAAGGCCAAGGAAGCCCAGCGCGAGGAACTGGCGGTGCTGCGCAAGCGCGAACTGGACGTGGGCGAGGCCGAACGTGCCCAGCGCGCCGCCGACCGCGACCGCGAACAGGCCCTGCGCCGCGCCGAGTTCGAGGCCAGCCAGCCGCAGCGCGCCGCCAGCGAGCAGACCAGCCGCCAGGCCTTCGAGAAGAAGCAGCAGGAACAGCAGTTGCGCGACGCGCAGCGCCAGGGCGAGGCGCCGCAGCGTGCCGCCAATGCGCAGGCGTATGAGAAGAAGCAATCCGACTTCGATGCCCGCATGCAGGAGGCGCAGCAGAAGGGCGCGGAGCAGGCCCGCCAGCGCCAGGAGAACGTGAAGGCATACGAGGCCAAGCAGCGCGACCTCGAACAGCGCCAGAAGGAACTGGAAGAGCGCCGCGCCAAGGCGAAGGAGCAACAGGGCCAGGCGTCGGCGCCGCGCCCGTTCGGCTTCTGAAGCCCGGCACCGTGACTGCGCAGCGGAGGCATAGATGGACAGCAACCTGAACACCCTGGAGCGGCGCATCATGGAGTTGCAGATCGAGCACCGCGACCTCGACTTCCTGATCGACCGGCTCGCCAGCGACGCCGTGCATGACGAGCTGCAACTGCGCCGGCTGAAAAAGCGCCGCCTGAAGCTGAAGGACGCGATCACGCTGCTGCAACTGCAGCTAGAACCCGACGTGCCGGCCTGAGCGCATCCGCGCCAGGCTGCCGAATGCTGCCGGATTCTGCCCGGCGGCCCATAAAATATCCCCCCTGCCTTGTCCGATCATCCAGAATCCCCTGAGCTGTCCGATGACCTCGGCGTGAGCGACGCCGAGGCGCCCGCGCATGCCGGCCCCGCCGATGCGGGCGCCAGCCGCGGCGCCGAGCTTGCCACCATCTTTGCCGATACCGGCACGCTGGCCCAGGCCATTCCCGGCTACCGGCCGCGCGCGTCGCAGCACAAGATGGCCGAGGCTGTCGCCGACGCGATCGCGCAGAACGATGCCGTCATCGTCGAGGCGGGCACCGGCACCGGCAAGACCTACGCCTACCTGGTCCCGGCCATGCTGTGGGGCGGCAAGGTGATCCTGTCCACCGGCACCAAGAACCTGCAGGACCAGCTCTACCTGCGCGACATTCCCACGGTGCGCCACGCGCTCAACGTGCCGGTCTCGGTGGCGTTGCTCAAGGGCCGCGCCAACTACGTCTGCCACTACCACCTGGAACGCGCGCAGGCAGGCGGGCGCCTGGCATCGCGCCAGGATGCGGCGTGGCTGCGCGATATCGGCCGCTTTATCAAGGAAACTTCCACCGGCGACAAGGCCGAGCTGGCCTCCGTGCCCGAGAACGCGCCGGTGTGGCAGATGGTGACCTCCACGCGCGACAACTGCCTGGGATCGGAATGCCCGCATTACAAGGAATGCTTTGTGATGCGCGCGCGCAAGGAAGCGCAGCAGGCCGACGTGGTGGTGGTCAACCACCACCTGTTTTTTGCCGACGTGGTGCTGCGCGACACCGGCATGGCGGAACTGCTGCCCGCGGCCAATACCGTGATCTTCGACGAAGCGCACCAGTTGCCCGAGACCGCCACACTGTTCTTCGGTGAGACCCTCTCGACCAGCCAGCTGCTGGAAATCGCCCGCGATACCGTGGCCGAGGGCCTGTCGCATGCGCGCGATGCGGTGGACTGGGTGGCGCTGGCCGCACCGCTGGAACGCGCCGCGCGCGACCTGCGCCTGGTCTTCAGCAAGGACAACGCGCGGCTGGCGCTGGGCCAGATCGAGGCCGACCGCCGCATCGCCGAGCCTTTCAACGAAACGCTCGATGCGCTGGACGAGGCCTTGTCCGATTTCGTCGAGATGCTCGAAAGCCAGGCCGAGCGCGCCGAATCGCTGCAGCAATGCCACCGCCGCGCGCTGGAGCTCGCCAACAAGCTGGCGGCCTGGCGCACCGATGCCGCGCCGGCCCCGCAGCCGCCGGAAGGTGAGGGCGAAGCAACGCCCGCGGTGTCCGCCGGGCCCGAAACCGTGCGCTGGGTCGAGGTGTTCTCGCAGACCGTGCAGCTGCACCGCACGCCGCTGTCGATCGCGCCGATCTTCACCCGCCAGCGCGACGGCCAGCCGCGCGCGTGGATCTTTACCTCGGCCACGCTGTCGGTGAAGGGCAATTTCACCCACTACGCCGCGCAGCTGGGGCTGGACAAGGACCGCTCGCTGACGCTGCCCAGCCCGTTCGACTACGCGAAGCAGGGCCTGCTCTATGTGCCGCGCGACATGCCGGCGCCGCAGTCGCCGCAGTTCACCGATGCCGTGGTGCAGGCGGCGCTGCCGCTGATCGAGGCGGCAGGCGGGCGCACCTTCCTGCTGTGCACCACGCTGCGCGCCGTGCAGCGTGCTTCCGACCTGCTGTACGACGCCTTTGCCGAGCGCGGCCTGAACCTGCCGCTGCTGGTGCAGGGCCAGGCCAGCCGCACCGAACTGCTGGACCGCTTCCGCGAACTGGGCAATGCGGTGCTGGTCGGCAGCCAGAGCTTCTGGGAAGGGGTGGACGTGCGCGGCGAGGCGCTGTCGCTGGTAATCATCGACAAGCTGCCGTTCGCGCCGCCGGACGACCCGGTGCTGGCCGCGCGCATGGAAGTGCTGCAGAAGAAAGGCCTGAGTCCGTTTGCCGTGCACCAGCTGCCGCATGCGGTGATCACGCTCAAGCAGGGGGCGGGGCGGCTGATCCGCTCGGAATCGGACCGCGGCGTGCTGGCGATCTTCGACACGCGCCTGGTCGAAAAGCCCTATGGCCGCCAGATCTGGCAGAGCCTGCCCCCGTTCACGCGCACGCGCGACGCGGCGACGGTGGTGCGGTTCCTGGAGTCGCTGCGCGGTCCCGGCAAGGAGGCTGCGGCGGAGCAGGCCGAGGCCGGCGCCCAAGACCCGGCAGAGGACTGATCGCCGCAGGCGCCGGGGCAAAGAAAAACGGGACGTATCGAATGATACGTCCCGTTTTTCTTTATGGCCGCTTCCCGGCCGGCATCAGAACACTTCCCACCAGGACTTGTCCTTGCGGCGCGCGCCGTACTTGATGAAGTCGCTTCCGGGGAAGTTTTTCTCCATCACGCGCGCGGTGTCGTCGCGCAGGTCTTTCATGCCCATCGCGTCATACGAGCGGATCATGATGTACAGGGCCTCTTCGTTGGCCGGTGCACCGTCGTAGTCCTTCAGCGACTGCTGGGCCCGGTTGACCGCCGCCAGGTAGGCGCCGCGCTTGTAGTAGTAGCGCGCGGCATGCACTTCATGCTGGGCCAGCGCGTTGACGATGTACTGCATGCGCAGCGTGGCGTCGGGGGTGTACTTGCTTTCCGGGTAACGCGTGATCAGCGTATGGAAGGCGTCGTACGCGGCGCGCGCGGCCTTGGGATCGCGCTCGCTCAGGTCCTGGCCCGAGAAGCGGCCCAGCCAGCCCAGGTTGTCGTTGAAGTTGATCAGCCCCTTCAGGTAGTAGGCGTAATCGATGTTGGGGTGGTTCGGGTGCAGCTGGATGAAGCGGTCCACCGCCGCCAGTGCCGCCGCGGTTTCGCCATCCTTGTAGTTGGCGTAGGCGGTATCGATCTGCGCCTGCTGCGCATAGCGGCCGAACGGATAGCGGCCTTCGAGCTTTTCATACAGCTTGACGGCGCGCGTGTAGTCGCCGCCATCCAGCGCATCCTTGGCTTCCGAATATAATTTGTTGGCCGACCAGCCGGCGGTCTCGTCGGGCTGGTCCGCGAGCAGGCCGCATGCAGACAGCATGACGCAGCCGCCTGCGAGCAGAACCGCTCCTATTGTCGTGCGCCAGCGCGCGCGTTTCATGCTCTGCAATTGCATGGGCAATCGTATCCCGGATGAAGAAAAATAGCGTCAAGCATTATAGCCCAAGCCCCCAGCCCAAATCCGAAGCAGGAGACGGCGTGGGAGGACTTCCACCAGAACGGATGCGCGCGGCCGCGTCCGTGGCCGATTTCGAGGCCAATCCCGAGGAATTCGAAGACCTTGCCGAGACGCCGTCCGGCAGCGCCAAAGAAGCCGTGAGCCTGTCGCTGGAGGTCGATAGCGCCTCGCACGGCGAGCGGCTCGATAAATTGCTGGCGCGTCACTTCAGCGAGTTTTCACGCAGCCGCCTGCAGCAGTGGATCGAAAGCGGCGCGGTGCGCGTCGACGGCCAGGTGCGCCGTCCGCGCGACGCGGTGCAGATGGGCAACCGGATCGAGATCCAGCCGCAGGACGCGCCGGAATCGTCGGCCTTCTCGCCCGAGGACGTGCCGCTGGACGTGGTCTATGAAGACGACACCCTGCTGGTGATCAACAAGCCCGCCGGGCTGGTGGTGCATCCGGCTGCCGGAAACTGGAGCGGCACCGTGCTCAACGGCCTGCTGCACCGCGACCCGGCCGCCGCAGCGCTGCCGCGCGCGGGCATCGTGCACCGGCTCGACAAGGAAACTTCGGGCCTGATGGTGGTGGCACGCTCACTGACCGCGCAGACCGACCTGGTGCGCCAGCTGCAGGCGCGCACGGTCAAGCGCACCTATATCGCGCTGGTGTGGGGCCGCACCTACGACGAAGGCACCATCGACGCGCCCATCGGCCGCGATCCGCGCGAGCGCACGCGCATGGCGATCGTGCATACCGCCAGCGGCAAGCCGTCGCGCACGCACTTTCGCACGCTGGCCACGGTGCCGCTCGGGCGGAGCTTCGTGTCGATGGTGATGTGCAAGCTCGAGACCGGCCGCACGCACCAGATCCGCGTGCATTTCGAATCCATCGGCCATCCGCTGGTGGGCGACCCGGTTTATTTCCGCGCCACGCAGCGCGGCCAGCGCCCGGCGATCCGTGTGCCGCTCCCCGTGCCGTACGAGCGCCAGGCGCTGCATGCCTACAAGCTCGGCCTGGTGCATCCGGCCACCGGCCGGCACATGTCGTGGACCGCGCAGCCGCCCGAGGACCTGCAGGCGCTGATCGATGCGCTGGACTTCGAAGGCGCGCAGGCCGACGACGAAGAAGAAGCCTGGGACGAGGTGTGGGAAGGCGGTTAAGCCCACTGGGAATACGCTGGCGATGACGACGACGCAGACGACCACGGTCATGACGATGAGCGCGACGCCTGATCCGGCCTGGCTGGTGCCCGACTGGCCCGCGCCGGCGCGGGTGCGCGCCTTATCGTCGACACGCCAGGGCGGCGTCAGCAAGGGCCCGTATGGCCTTGTCGACGGCGCGCCGGGCGGCCTGAACCTGGGCACCCATGTTGGCGACGATCCCGCCGACGTGGCGCGCAACCGCGAACGGCTCGCTGCGTGCCTGCCGTCGATGCCGCAATGGCTGGAACAGGTGCATGGCTGCGCGGTGGTGACCGTGGATCATGTGGCGGCGCCCGCCGATCCCGTGCCGCAGGCCGACGCCAGCCTGGCGGTGACGCCCGGCCACGTCTGTGCCGTGATGACGGCGGATTGCCTGCCGGTGCTGCTGTGCGATGCGCAAGGGACGGTGGTGGGCGCCGCGCATGCGGGCTGGCGCGGCCTGTGCAATGGCGTGATCGAAGCCACGCTGGCACGAATGCAGGCGGCTGCCGGCGGTGGCGCGGTGCGCTGGCTGGCGTGGCTGGGTCCGGCGATCGGCCCCGATGCCTTCGAGGTGGGTGCCGAAGTGCGCGAGGCCTTCCTCGCCCAGGCAACGCCCGGCGAACAGGCCGCGGTTGCCGCGGCCTTCCGCGCGGGCGCGCCGGGCAAGTACTTCGCCGATATCTATGCGCTGGCACGCACACGGCTCGCCCGCGCGGGCTGCGTGGAAATCCATGGCGGCGACGCCTGCACCGTGGCCGACGCCGAGCGCTTCTACTCCTACCGGCGCGACGGTGTGACCGGCCGTATGGCCAGCCTGGTCTGGCTGGCGGACTGAGCCGGCCGCTGCGTCATTCGTCCTTGCCCTTGTCGGCCTCCTTGGGCGCGGCCGCTTCCTTGGCCGCCTGTGCGCGCTCGGCTTCGGCCTTGCGCCGCCGCCGGCCGGGCGTGCCCAGGATGTAGAGCACCAGCGCCACCGGCGCGAGCCCATACATCAGGAAGGTGGCAACCCCCGCCACCACGTTGTGCTCGGTGATCGCCATCATCAGCGCCACGTAGAGCCAGCCAATGGCCACGATGTACATCAAACTTTCATCCTTCTCGCCTATGCTCTGTGGCCTCGGCAGATGCGAGCGCTGCATACCGTCCGGTAGGTCGGGAAGCGCGCCGCGCCGGGGCCGATTCCCGCATTGACAGCGCGTGCGTTGCAAGGCAACAATGGGCTCAAATGTCTCGGGATCGCTGACGATTCCCAGGTTTTTTCCGGCAAGCATACCGCATGGCGCTGCCATGCCCGGGTGACGCATTTGCCGGATAAAAAGGGGGAGCCGCTATCGGGATGGACGCAAGCCGGGCCGCAGCAGGTGCGGTCCAGGCTTCCAGCCAGTTCCAGGGCAGATGTGCCGGCAGACCCTCCTGTTTTCGGGGAGGCGCTAGCCGGGTCCATTCGGATAGCATCTCCCCATGTAGAAAGTGCCGGCCAGGGCAATGCCCGGAGCCGGTTCGAATAGTGACGGCAGAGAGACAATCAGATTATGGCGACCGGCAAAGGTGCGGCAGCTTCCACTGAGGAAGGCAAGTCCCAACCATTCAAGCTCACGCCGGGGCCATTCGATCCAGCCACGTGGCTGGAATGGTCCCGCCAGTGGCAGGGCACTCAAGGCAACGGCCATGCGGCCGCGGCAGGCATTCCAGGCCTGGACGCGCTGGCGGGCCTGAAGATCGAGCCGGCGCAGCTGGCCGATATCCAGCAGCGCTACATGAAGGACTTTGCGGCGCTGTGGCAGGCCATGGCCGAGGGCAAGCCCGAGGCTACGGCGCCGCTGCACGACCGGCGCTTTGCCGGCGACGCGTGGCGCAACAACCTGCCGTTCCGCTTTGCCGCCGCCTTCTACCTGCTCAACGCGCGCGCCATGACCGAACTGGCCGACGCGGTCGAGGCCGACGCCAAGACGCGCCAGCGCATCCGCTTTGCGATCTCGCAATGGGTCGATGCGATGTCTCCCGCCAACTTCCTCGCCACCAATCCTGAAGCGCAGCGCCTGCTGATCGAGTCGGGCGGCGAATCGCTGCGTGCGGGCGTGCGCAACATGATGGAAGACCTGACGCGCGGCAAGATCTCGCAGACCGACGAGACCGCGTTCGAGGTCGGCCACAATGTCGCGGTGTCTGAAGGCGCGGTGGTCTACGAGAATGAATACTTCCAGTTGCTGCAGTACAAGCCGCTGACCGAGAAGGTCCACGCGCGCCCGCTGCTGCTGGTGCCCCCGTGCATCAACAAGTACTACATCCTCGACCTGCAGCCGGAAAGCTCGCTGGTGCGGCATACGGTGGAGCAGGGCCATACTGTGTTCCTGGTGTCGTGGCGCAATCCGGACGCCAGCATGGCATCGCGCACCTGGGATGACTACATCGAGAACGCCGCCATCCGCGCCATTGAAGTTGCGCGCGACATCAGCGGCCAGGACAAGATCAATGTGCTGGGCTTCTGCGTGGGCGGCACCATCATTTCCACCGCGCTGGCGGTGCTGGCCGCGCGCGGCGAGCATCCGGCGGCCAGCCTCACGCTGCTGACCACGCTGCTGGACTTCGCCGACACCGGCATCCTCGACGTCTTTGTCGACGAGGGCCATGTGCAGCTGCGCGAGGCCACGCTGGGGGGCGGTGCCGGCGCGCCGTGCGGCCTGCTGCGCGGCCTCGAGCTGGCGAACACCTTCTCGTTCCTGCGCCCGAACGACCTGGTCTGGAACTATGTTGTCGACAACTACCTGAAAGGCAACACGCCGGTCCCGTTCGACCTGCTGTTCTGGAACGGCGACGCCACCAACCTGCCGGGGCCGTGGTACTGCTGGTACCTGCGCCACACCTACCTGCAGGACGATCTCAAGGTGCCCGGCAAGCTGACCGTCTGCAACGAGCCGGTGGACCTGGGCAGCATCGACGTGCCGACCTATCTTTACGGGTCGCGCGAAGACCATATCGTGCCGTGGACCGCGGCCTATGCCTCGACCGCGCTGCTGAAGAACAAGCTGCGCTTCGTGCTGGGTGCTTCGGGCCACATTGCCGGCGTGATCAACCCGCCGGCGAAGAAGAAGCGCAGCCACTGGACCAACGATGCGCTGCCGGCATCGCCCCAGCAATGGCTGGCCGGCGCCACCGAGCATCACGGCAGCTGGTGGCCGGACTGGTCCGAATGGCTGGCCGGCCATGCCGGCGCCAAACGTGCCGCGCCTGCCGCGTACGGCAATGCGCGCTACCCTGCGATCGAACCCGCGCCTGGGCGATACGTCAAGGCCAAGGCATGATGCTTGCATGACGGCTGGCGTGCGCCATGCGCGGCGCCGGCAAGCCTGCAGGTTCCCCCCCGATTTCATTGAGAGGACTACACCATGACTGACGTTGTCATCGTATCCGCGGCCCGCACCGCGGTTGGCAAATTTGGCGGCTCACTGGCCAAGATCCCGGCGCCTGAACTGGGTGCCATCGTCATCAAGGCCGCGCTGGAACGCGCCGGCATCAAGCCGGACCAGGTCAGCGAAGTGATCATGGGCCAGGTGCTGACCGCCGGCTCGGGCCAGAACCCGGCGCGCCAGGCGTCGATCAAGGCCGGTTTGCCGGCGATGGTGCCGGCCATGACCATCAACAAGGTGTGCGGCTCGGGCCTGAAGGCCGTGATGCTGGCCGCCAACGCGATCATGGCGGGCGATGCCGAGATCGTGGTGGCCGGCGGCCAGGAAAACATGAGCGCCGCCCCGCACGTGCTGCCGGGCTCGCGCGACGGCTTCCGCATGGGCGATGCCAAGCTGGTCGACACCATGATCGTCGACGGCCTGTGGGATGTGTACAACCAGTACCACATGGGCATCACCGCCGAGAACGTGGCCAAGGAATACGGCATCACGCGCGAGGCGCAGGATGAATTCGCGGTCGGCTCGCAGAACAAGGCCGAAGCCGCGCAGAAGGCCGGCAAGTTCGACGAAGAGATCGTGCCGGTGCTGATTCCGCAGCGCAAGGGCGATCCTGTTGCCTTCAAGACCGACGAGTTCGTGCGCCAGGGCGCCACGCTGGACAGCATGTCCGGCCTCAAGCCGGCCTTCGACAAGGCCGGCACGGTGACTGCGGCCAACGCCTCGGGACTGAACGACGGCGCCGCCGCGGTGGTGGTGATGTCGGCCGCCAAGGCCAGGGAACTGGGCCTGACCCCGCTGGCCACCATCAAGAGCTACGCCAACGCCGGCGTGGATCCGAAGGTGATGGGCATGGGCCCGGTGCCGGCCTCCAAACGTGCGCTGTCGCGCGCCAACTGGACCCCGCAGGACCTGGACCTGATGGAAATCAACGAGGCCTTCGCCGCGCAGGCGCTGGCGGTGCACCAGCAAATGGGCTGGGATACCTCCAAGGTCAACGTGAACGGCGGCGCCATCGCCATCGGCCACCCGATCGGCGCGTCGGGCTGCCGTATCCTGGTGACGCTGCTGCACGAGATGAAGCGCCGCGACGCCAAGAAGGGCCTGGCCTCGCTGTGCATCGGCGGCGGCATGGGCGTGGCGCTGGCAGTCGAGCGCAATTAAGGGTGTGCCGGCCCGCGCAGGTTCGCGCGGGCACGGCGGCAAAAACGAAAAGCCAATCAAGGAGTGGAAATGACTCAGCGCATTGCGTATGTGACCGGCGGCATGGGTGGTATCGGAACCGCCATTTGCCAGCGGCTGGCCAAGGATGGCTTTCGCGTGGTGGCCGGCTGCGGCCCCAACTCGCCGCGCCGCGAAAAGTGGCTGGAGCAGCAGAAGGCCCTGGGCTTCGATTTTGTGGCATCGGAAGGCAACGTGGCTGACTGGGACTCGACCAAGACGGCATTCGACAAGGTCAAGGCCGAAGTCGGCGAAGTCGATGTGCTGATCAACAACGCCGGCATCACCCGCGACGTGGTCTTCCGCAAGATGACCCGCGCCGACTGGGATGCGGTGATCGACACCAACCTGACCTCGCTGTTCAACGTCACCAAGCAGGTAATCGACGGCATGGCCGACCGCGGTTTTGGCCGGATCGTCAACATCTCGTCGGTGAACGGGCAGAAGGGCCAGTTCGGCCAGACCAACTATTCCACCGCCAAGGCCGGCCTGCACGGCTTCACCATGGCGCTGGCGCAGGAAGTGGCAACCAAGGGCGTGACCGTCAACACGGTGTCGCCGGGCTATATCGCCACCGACATGGTCAAGGCGATCCGCCAGGATGTGCTCGACAAGATCGTCGGGACCATCCCGGTCAAGCGCCTGGGCCTGCCGGAAGAGATCGCCTCGATCTGCGCCTGGCTGTCGTCGGAGGAGTCCGGTTTCTCGACCGGCGCCGACTTCTCGCTCAACGGCGGCCTGCACATGGGCTGACCCGCCGGCCTGGTTACGACCAGTCGGCAGCCCGCGCCGGCGCCCGCGTATTGCGGTGCAGCCAGCGCGGCGCACAAGGCGGCGGACGGTTCGTTTCGCCACTCGTTTCGCGGGCCGTCACGGCCCGCGAATCGTTTCTGCCTGCGTGGCACTCCCTCCTTTTTGCGCCAATTCACCGGGTTTTCCTTAAGGCCGGTCGCTTTTCTTAGTGCCTTGTTGGGCATAGAATCAGGGCAGCGGCGCAGCCAGCACCATAGTCGTGCAGCGCGGCCCTCGCAGGGCGAGGTTGCCGGCCGCCACGCGCAGCCATGCGCGAACAGGCCACAAGACGGCAGACACGACAACAAGCAGATGGCGCGGACGGTACCGATTTGCGCACTGCACCCCATGCGGTGCAGCAGCGCGCAAACAGCGACGACACAAGGACAGAGCACCGATGGCCACGACCAAAAAAGGCGCAGAGCGACTGATCAAAAAGTATCCCAACCGCAGGCTCTACGATACCCAGACCAGCACCTACATCACCCTGGCCGACGTCAAGCAACTGGTCATGGATACAGAGGATTTCAAGGTCGTCGACGCCAAGTCTGGCGACGAGCTGACCCGAAGCATCCTGCTGCAGATCATCCTGGAAGAAGAGACCGGCGGCGTGCCGATGTTCTCCAGCGCCATGCTGTCGCAGATCATCCGCTTCTACGGTCATGCCATGCAGGGCATGATGGGCACCTACCTGGAAAAGAACATCCAGGCCTTCATCGACATCCAGAGCAAGCTGGCCGAGAACTCCAAGGGCCTGTACTCCGGCGAAGCCTTCAGCCCCGACATGTGGTCGCAGTTCATGAACATGCAGGGTCCGATGATGCAGGGCATGATGAGCAACTACATCGAGCAGAGCAAGAACCTGTTCGTGCAGATGCAGGAGCAGATGCAAAGCCAGGCCAAGAATATGTTCGGGACGTTCCCGTTCAACCAGCCGGACAAGAAGTAATACACCAGCGGTGGCGGGCCCTGCGTCCGCCGCATCCCACACGCGGGCTGGCAATCAGCCAGCGCTCGCATGCAGGCGGATGCCCAGCGCCCGCATCACCTTCCAGATCGTCCCAAACTCCGGATTGCCTTCGCCTGACAGCGAGCGGTAGAGGCTTTCGCGCGACAACCCGGTTTCCCGTGCCAGTCGGGTCATGCCGCGCGCGCGCGCCACCACGCCGAGCGCGTAGGCGATGAATCGATCGTCGTCGCCAGCTTCGGCGAAGCAGGTATCTAGGTAGGCGGCGATCTCTTGCTCGTTCCTCAGGTGCTCGGCGGAGTCCCAGGGGCGGGTTGGTTCTTTCATGGCTCACTCCAGATCAAGGTTTGCCGCCAGATTGCGTGCTCTGTCGATATCTGCGTGCTGGGTCGACTTGTTCCCTCCGCAGAGAAGAATCACAAGTACCCGGCCGCGCTGCTGAAAGTAAATGCGGTAGCCGGGGCCATGGTCCACGCGCAATTCGCTGAGTCCACCGCCGAGGGCCTTGATATCGCCGGGATTACCATTCAGTAAGCGGTCGATGCGGACTTGAATGCGGATCCAGGCGGCGTTGTCGCGCAAGGCCGTATACCAGCGGTCGAAGGTTTGGGTTGTCCGGAAGCTGAGCATACCATGCCGTAGCCCTTGGGCTACAGTATGGAAATCACCGATTCCTGAAAACCGCGTCAAACCAAAGCAGGTAGAATGCGCGCATTGCGCCCGTCGGGCGCTGCAGGCAATCACGCAAACTCTCTACGGCGGCGGCTCAGTGTGGACTCGCCTTTTGCGCGCGAACTCCCATGATCTCCGTTATCCAGTGTGCTCGTCTGGCGCCGGCCGTTAAGGCCCGGCCCTCTGTTTCGGTGAAGGCTTTGCCATGAGCCGGCTGTTCCTGGCCCCCATGGAAGGGCTTGCCGACTACGTCCTGCGCGACGTGCTGACAGACACGGGCGGCTACGACGGCTGTGTTTCCGAGTTCGTCCGGGTGACGGGTTCGTTGCTTCCGGCGCGCGTCTATGAGCGGGATACGCCCGAGATCCTCGCTGGCGGCCATACCCGCAGCGGGACGCCGATGGTGATCCAGCTGCTCGGCAGCGATCCGGAATGGCTGGCGCGCAATGCGGCCTATGCCGCGGCCTTGTCGCCGCATGGCATCGACCTGAACTTCGGCTGTCCCGCCAAGGTCGTCAACCGGCATGGCGGCGGCGCGATGCTGCTGACGAACCCCGAACTGCTGAACCGGATCGTTGCGTCCGTGCGCGCCGCGGTGCCGGCACATATTCCCGTGACGGCGAAGATGCGGCTGGGCGTCTCCGATACCTCGCTGGCCATCGACTGCGCCACGGCGCTCGCCGAAGGCGGCGCAGCCTCTCTCGTGGTGCATGCCCGGACGCGGGACCACGGCTACCGGCCGCCCGCCCACTGGGACTGGATCGCGCGCATTGCGGCGGCCGTGGACGTGCCCGTGGTTGCCAACGGAGACGTCTGGACGGTGGCGGACTGGGCGCGCTGCCGGGACGTCAGCGGTTGTGCCGACGTGATGATCGGGCGGGGCGCCGTGTCCGACCCGTTCCTGGCCTTGCGCATTCGCGGGCTGATGGACAGCGCGCCGTCGGGCGATGAATGGCCGCTGGTGCTGCGCCAGATCGCCACCTATTTGAAGAAGCTGCATGCCCGCATCGCCTCCTGCCATGAGCACGGGCGCGTGAAACTGTGGCTCAGCTATCTCAAGCGGACGTGGCCGCAGGCCGCCGAACTGCACGATGCCATCCGGCGCATGCAGGACTCGCTGGCGATAGAGCGTGTCCTCGAAAGCCTGCCCGGGGCCGCTGCCGCGCCGCAATGACGCGGCGTTACCGCCGCCTGCGCCACATGTGTGGAGTCAGGCGCCGTGAATTCGTGGCAAACGGTTAAAATAGCCGACTGGCCTTTACCGCCTGGCGGCCCCATCCCTGCACTGTCCCTACATTGGCCGCCACGCCTGCCCCACATTCGGATTGCATCGTGAAAAACCCTTCAGAATCAACGACCCAGAAAGACCATAGTCCGCGTGTGGGATTCGTTTCCCTTGGCTGCCCGAAGGCGCTGGTCGACTCCGAGCAGATCATTACGCAACTGCGCGCCGAGGGCTACGCCATCAGTGGCACCTACGACGGTGCCGACCTGGTCGTGGTCAATACCTGCGGCTTTATCGACGAGGCCGTGCAGGAAAGCCTGGACGCCATTGGCGAGGCGCTGACCGAGAACGGCAAGGTCATCGTCACCGGCTGCCTGGGGGCGAAGAAGGATGCGGCGGGCCACGACATCGTGTCGTCGGTGCACCCCAAGGTGCTGGCCGTGACCGGCCCGCATGCACTGGGCGAGGTGATGCAGGCGGTGCACACGCACCTGCCCAAGCCGCATGACCCGTTCACCGACCTGGTGCCGGCCGCCGGCATCAAGCTCACGCCCAAGCACTACGCCTACCTGAAGATTTCCGAGGGCTGCAATCACCGCTGCTCGTTCTGCATCATCCCGTCGATGCGCGGCGACCTGGTCTCGCGCCCGGTGGCCGAGGTCATGCTGGAGGCGGAGAACCTGTTCAAGGCCGGTGTCAAGGAACTGCTGGTGATCTCGCAGGACACCAGCGCCTACGGCGTCGACGTCAAGTACCGCACCGGCTTCTGGAACGGCCGCCCGCTCAAGACCCGCATGACCGAACTGGTGGCGGCGCTGGGCGAACTGGCGGCGCAGTACGGCGCCTGGGTGCGCCTGCACTACGTCTACCCGTACCCGCACGTGGACGAGATCATCCCGCTGATGTCGCAGGGCCACGTGCTGCCGTACCTGGACGTGCCGCTGCAGCACGCCCACCCCGACGTGCTCAAGCGCATGAAGCGCCCGGCCAATGCCGAGAAGACCATGGACCGCATCCGCGCCTGGCGCGAGATCTGCCCCGAGCTGACCATCCGCAGCACCTTTATCGCCGGCTTCCCGGGCGAGACCGAGGCGGAGTTCCAGACCTTGCTCGACTTTATCGCCGAGGCCGAACTGGACCGCGTCGGCTGCTTCGCCTACTCGCCGGTGGAGGGCGCCACCGCCAACGACCTGCCGGGCGCGCTGCCCGACGAGGTGCGCGAGGAACGCCGTGCCCGTTTTATGGAAGTGGCCGAAGAGGTGTCGGCGCGCCGCCTGCAGCGCAAGGTCGGCCAGACCCTGCGCGTGCTGGTGGACGAAGTCAACCAGGACGGCGGCATCGGCCGTTCGTCCGCGGACGCGCCGGAAATCGACGGCCTGGTCTATATCGCGCCGGCGGAGCGTAACGCCCGGCGCTACCGCGCCGGCGAGTTCGTCGACGTGAAGATCACCGGAGCCGACGGCCACGACCTGTGGGGCGAGGTCTGAAACGGGTTGAATAAGTAAAAGTACGCTCGTTCGATTTCGCTCCGATCCCGCTATACTGTGCGGTGCAACATAACCTCATGGAGACAAAGTCATGACGCGTGAAGTGGTGGTGGTGAGCGGTGTCCGTACCGCGATCGGGACCTTTGGCGGCAGCCTGAAGGATGTGGCGTCGGCAGAACTGGGCGCATTGGTGGTGCGCGAGGCGCTGGCGCGCGCGCAGGTGTCGGGCGACGATGTCGGCCATGTGGTGTTCGGCAATGTGATTCAGACCGAGCCGCGCGACATGTATCTGGGCCGCGTTGCGGCCGTCAACGGCGGGGTGACGGTCAACGCGCCCGCGCTGACCGTCAACCGCCTGTGCGGCTCGGGCCTGCAGGCCATTGTCAGCGCCGCGCAGACCATCCTGCTGGGCGATACCGACGTCGCCATCGGCGGCGGCGCGGAAAGCATGAGCCGCGCGCCGTACCTGGCGCCGGCGGCCCGCTGGGGCGCTCGCATGGGCGATGCCGGCCTGGTCGACATGATGCTGGGTGCGCTGCATGACCCGTTCCACCGTATCCACATGGGGGTGACCGCCGAGAACGTCGCCAAGGAATACGATATTTCGCGTAGCCAGCAGGACGAGGCCGCGCTGGAATCGCACCGCCGCGCCTCGGCCGCGATCAAGGCCGGGTACTTCAAGGACCAGATCGTCCCGGTGGTGAGCAAGGGCCGCAAGGGCGACGTGACCTTCGACACCGACGAGCACGTGCGCCATGACGCCACCATCGACGACATGACCAAGCTCAAGCCGGTCTTCGTCAAGGAAAACGGCACCGTCACCGCGGGCAATGCCTCGGGGCTGAACGACGCCGCTGCCGCCGTGGTGATGATGGAGCGCGCCGAGGCCGAGCGCCGCGGCCTGAAGCCGCTGGCCCGCCTGGTGTCCTATGGCCATGCCGGCGTGGACCCGAAGACCATGGGCATCGGCCCGGTGCCGGCGAGCAAGATCGCGCTGGAGCGCGCCGGCCTGCAGGTGTCGGACCTGGACGTGATCGAAGCCAACGAAGCCTTTGCCGCGCAGGCTTGCGCGGTGACCAAGGCGCTCGGGCTGGATCCGGCCAAGGTCAACCCGAACGGCTCGGGCATCTCGCTGGGACACCCGATCGGCGCCACCGGCGCGCTGATTACGGTGAAGGCGCTGCATGAGCTGAACCGCGTGCAGGGCCGCTACGCGCTGGTGACGATGTGCATCGGCGGCGGGCAGGGCATTGCCGCCATCTTCGAGCGTATCTGAGGTTTGCCTTGCGTCTGGCGTTGCTGACGAAGACCCTTTGCACGCTCGGCCTGGCCACCGTGCTCGCCCTGGCCGGCACGGTGCAGGCCGGGCCGGCCACCGAGTTGTCGACCGGCCCGGCAAACGCTGCCGCCGGCGGGGAGGGCCTGGGCATCAACCAGGCCATTCGCGACGGTGAAGCCCGGCGCGGCGCAACGCTGTCCACCGGCGCCCCCAGGCCGCTGGCGCCGCGGCCTGAGTATGCGTCGCTGCCGGTTTATGTCGGCAAGGTCGGTGATCAGCCGGTGCGCCTGCGCCTGGGCCCCAAGCCCGACGAGCGCGACAGCGTGCGCGGCGAGTACAGCGGCCGTGGGGCCGGTGTGCGCCTGCTTGCCGGCGAGTGGGAGGGCGGCGCCTTCCTGATGGAAGAGTCCGACGACGGCACGCGCGTGTCGGGCAACTGGGAAGGCAGCATCGACGCCAGCGGCGCCGTGCGCGGCACCTGGACCGATGCGTTCAACCCGTCCATCGTGCTGCCGTTTTCTATCCGCCCGCTGGGCCTGCTGGTGATTCCCCCGTTCGACATGACGCCCAACAGCGGCGTCACCTACGCGCCGCCGCCGCCGAAGTCCTCGATTTCCGGCTGGTAAGCCGCTTCGCGGTGCCCGCCGCCGCCATCGCCGGTGGCGCGGCCGGCATTTGCTGGTAAGCTCGAAGGCTCATCGAGTCTCATTCCTGACCGTGCCACACCTCTGCCTGGGCGATACCGCCAGCGCAGCGCGCCGTGCCCGGCCAGCAGCCAGCAAGGAAACCGCCGTGTCCGATTCGCCATCCGACAAGCCCGCGTCCCACGCCCATTACCTGCAGACCGTTGCGGTCCAGCCCGAGCTGGAGATCGCCCCCGGCTTTGCCTCGTTCTCTCCCGCCACGCACCGCGGCTCGACCGTGGTGTTCCGCAACCTCGCCGAACTGCGCGCGCAGGGCGACGGCAGCACCACCTACTGGCGCTATGGCCTGCACGCCACGCCGACCAGCGAGGCGCTGTGCCAGCACCTGGCGCTGCTCGAAGGCGCGCGCCACACGCTGCTGCAGCCGTCGGGCCTCGCGGCGATCTCGCTGGTCTACTTCGCGTTGCTGAAGAGCGGCGACGACGTGCTGGTGCCGCACAACGTCTACGGCCCCAACCGCGACCACGGCGAGTGGCTGGCACGCGAATTCGGCGTGACCGTGCGCTACTACGATCCGATGGACGCCGCCGCGCTGGCGGCGATGATCCGGCCCGCTACGCGGCTGATCTGGATGGAGTCGCCCGGTTCGGTAACGATGGAAGTGCCCGACTGCGACGCCATTGTCGCGGCCGCCAGGGCGCGCGGCGTGCTGACCGCGATCGACAATACCTGGTCGGCAGGCATCTACTTCCGTCCGTTCGCAAGGGGCATCGACATCTCGGTGCAGGCGCTGACCAAGTACCAGTCCGGCGGCAGCGACGTGCTGATGGGCGCGGTGCTGACCTGCGACGACGCCCTGCACGACCGCCTGAAGCGCACCCGCATGCTGATGGGCTGGGGCGTGTCCGCCGACGACTGCCACCTGGTGCTGCGCGGGCTGCCGAGCCTGCCGGTGCGCCTGGCCGCGCACGACCGCGCCGCGCGCGAAGTGGCCGAATGGCTGCACCAGCGGCCCGAGGTGGCACTCGTGCTGCATCCGGCGCTGCCGGATTGCCCGGGTCACGCCAACTGGCGGCGCGAGTTCAGCGGCGCCAGCGGGCTGTTTGCCATCATCCTGCGCGCGCGTTATACGCGCCAGCAGGTGGATGCCTTCGTCGAGGCGTTGCAGCTGTTTGCCATCGGCTGGTCCTGGGGCGGCGCCCACAGCCTGGCCGTGCCCTACCACGTGCAGGGCATGCGTCCGGCGGGCACGTGGCCGCCCGCTGGCTGGCAGGATACCGGCGAGCTGGTGCGGCTCTATATCGGCCTGGAAGACACGCGCGACCTGATCGCCGACCTGCGCCAGGCGATGGCGGCAACGCTGACCGCTTGAGCGTACTCAGGCGGGCTGTCTCAGCGCGAGATTGAGCTGATCGACGACTTCGGCCCAGTCGGCGTCGTCCAGCAGTTCGTCGCGCAGCAGCGTGGCCTGGGCGGGGGTCCAGAACGGCGCCTCGGCCAGCTCGATATCGTCGGGCAGCGGCGCGTGCGTGCCGATAAAGCCGCGGATGCTGGCTTCGTCGGCGGGCAGGCCGAGTTGGGCGAACAGTTCGGAAAACTGATGGAAGGTCGATTCCATGGTGGTCGGCTCCGGGTTGTTGGCCTGAGGTAGTGTAGGGCAGCTGCCCGGGCCGTGCGCTCAGGGCGTATCGGTGCCGGGCATCGTCCTGGCGCCCGCGGCGGGCCTGGCGGCTTGGGCTGCCTGCGGCATCGCCCAGACCGACTCCGCCGGTCCGCTGCGCGCGCGGCGCCGGGTGGCGCGCGCCAGGGCGGCAAAGCCCGCGGCCAGCGCGATCGCGCCGATATCGAAGCCGGCGATGATCCAGTGCCCGCTGGGGATGCTGTGCAGCAGGTGGTCGCCGGTCAGGATCGCGTTCGCCAGCGGCACGGTCAGCGACGCCAGTGCGGCGGCGTGGAGCAGTTCCACCGCGGCGCGCACCGGCGGGCGCAGCAAGGCCCAGGCGCAGGCCAGGCCGAACCCCGTGAAGTACGTGTAGCTGACCGCGCGCTCCGGCCACAGCAGCGCCGCCGGAAAGCACAGTGCCACGCCGATGCAGCAGCCGATGCACACGCCTACGGTGACCTGCGCCAGCAGCCGGTGCACGCGCGGCTGCCCGGCCTGGCGCGGCTTGCGCCGCGACTCGATCCACAGCAGGTTGCCGGAGTAGAACAGGAAGGCGCCGGCCAGCCCCGCCAGCAGGTAGACCAGCCGCACCGGCAGCTCGCCGAAGGTGCCGAAATGCAGCGCATACAGCGCGCTGTAGAGCGCGTGGTTGCTGTCGCGCGTGCCGGCGGTCTGGTTAGCGGTCAGCTGGCCCGCGTCGGGCTCTCCGCTGGCGGCATGGATGCCGACCGAGCCCAGGTTGCCGAGTGCCTGCGTGCTGGTGCCGCGCACTTCCACCACGGCGTTGGCATCGCCATAGCGCTGGAAGCGGAACGATTCCGGCGTGAAGCGCTCGCCGCCGTGTTCGCGCGCGATCTGCATCAGCGTTGCCGTGGTCATGGTCGGCGCGGCGCGGCCGGCCGCTGCCACTTCCGGCACGGCGGTGGTGGCGCGCGGCACGGCCTCGAACAGACGGCCATCGAAGGTCAGCGTGTTGAACACCGTCATCAGCACCAGCGACAGGCAGAACAGCGCGCCGGTGATGGCAAAGACCAGGTGGAAGGGCAGGCTGAACAGGCCCAGCACATTGTGGGTGTCCATCCAGAAGCGCTTCAGGTTGCGTCCGGGGCGCACCGCGAACAGGTCCTTCTTCAGCCGCGGCAGGTGCAGCAGCACGCCCGACACCAGCGCCAGCCCGTACAGCACCGAGATCGCGCCCATGAAGTAGACGCCGCCCGCCGGGATGCCGAGCGAGTAGTGCAGGCTGTTCAGGAATGCCGACAGTTCGCCGGTCACCTGGTCGCGCGAGGTGTCGCGCTGCATCGCGGCGTCGCCCGCCAGGCGCACGTCGGTGGTCATCTGCCACGCGCCGGCCTGGTCCTGCCAGTAGGCCGAGAGATTCGGCTCGCCCTCCGACGGCATGATCACGTAGGTACTGGCCGCTGCTTCAGGGTAGATCGCGACCAGCTTCTGCATGAACCGGTCGACCGCGGCCGGGTCGGCCGTGGCCCTGACCGGCGCGCTGCCCTTGAGCCGCGACGGCGACTGCCACACATGCAGTTCGTGGTGGAACACGGTGACCGCCCCGGCAAAGAAGGCGATAAACAGGGCCCAGCCGGCCATCAGGCCGACCCAGGTATGCAGCGTCTGGTACAGGCGCAGCGTTGCGGTTTTCATGACGGCAGTCTCAGGGGGCGGGCAGGGCGGCCAGCGCAGCCGGCGCCAGGCCGGCCAGGCGCAGCGCCCACAGCGCGCCGAAGCAGAGCAGGTTGGCGCTGCCCAGCCAGATCCAGGCGGCGCGGCTGGAACGGAACAGCAGGCTGGCGCTGATGATGGCCACCCACACCGGCACGAAGGCCACCACGGCCGCCACGATGCCGGTTTCCCAGCCGCCTGGCAGCCACAGGATCGACAGCGTGCACAGCGCCACCGCCAGCGGCAGTCCGAGCAGCGCGCCGGCCAGCCATTTGGTGCCCATCGCGGATGGCACTGCGCTCATGCCCGCTGCCCCCGTGCGGCGTTGCGCCGGCGCGCGGCATAGGTGCCGACGAAGGGCCACACCGACAGCCCGCAGGGCACCGTCACCAGGCTGGCCGCAATCGCCACGGGCCAGCCGTCGGTCGTGCTCCACAGCCAGGTGCTGACGATGACCAGAACCAGGCCCAGCCAGCCCGGCACACGCGGTCGTGCCATCGCGCCAGGCGGCAGCAGGACCTGGTTGGGCGCGGCCAGGTACAGGCACGCGGCAGCAGCCAGGCCGAGAAGGACGGCCAGAACTTGCATGGGCAAATGTCAGATCAACGAAACATTAATGATAATTATTCGTATTTAAATAAGCAAGCGCTGAGCAGGTCGCTTCCTGGCAGGATTTATCTGCGCTTGGGGAGGAATTTGCCCTGGCTGAAGCGCGATTTGTCGAGGTCGGCCCCGGCGAGCGGGGCCGGCCGGGCGATTGCCGCCCGGCGTGCGATGCCGCGCTTGCCGCGGCCCGGGATCAGTGCGGGAACAGCGCCAGCAGGCCGTCCAGCCCGACGTGGTTGAAGGCGACGCTGGCTTGCGCGCGCACCACCGGCTTGGCCCGGAAGGCCACCGACAGGCCGGCCACGGCCATCATCTTCAGGTCGTTGGAGCCGTCGCCCATGACGATGGCCTGGTCCGGCGTGGCGCCGATCCGGGCGCAGACTTCCTGCACGGTGCGGGCCTTCACGTCGGCATTGACAATCTCGCCGACCACATTGCCGGTCAGCTTGCCGTCGACGATCTCAAGGGTATTGGCGCGGGTCACGTCGAGCTTGAGCCGGGCCTTGAGCTTCTCGGTGAAATGCACGAAGCCGCCCGACACCAGCAGCGTGCGCAGGCCCAGCGCCTGCACGGTCTGCAGCATGCGCTCGGCCCCCGGCGACAGCCGCAGCCTCTCTTCATAGACCCGGTCCAGCACGCTCGCGTCCAGGCCCTTGAGCAGGGCCACGCGGCGGCGCAGGCTTTCGTTGAAATCGGTGATCTCGCCGCGCATGGCGGCTTCGGTAATGGCGGAGACTTCGGCCTTGAGGCCGCAGAAGTCGGCGATCTCGTCGATGCATTCGATCGTGATCAGCGTCGAGTCCATGTCCATCGCCACCAGGCGGAAGTCGGACAGCTTGCGTCCCGCGGGCACCAGCGCCCAGTCGATCGCGCGCGGGCCGCAGAAGTCATCCAGCGCATCGCGCAGCGCTGGCGTCACCGGCGCGCAGTCCTCGGCGGCGGCCACGGTGTCGCTGCGCAGCACCAGTTCAGAGGCGCGGGCCACGGTGCGGGCGGTGTCGAGGTCGGCGGCGGAAAGCGGGGCGGTGCTCTGGAGGATCAGGGGCATGACGAATGAGGATCGGGCGCTTGCCAGGCTGGCGACACAAAGCTGGCGGCAAGGCAGGGGGCTGCAACGCGGCAAAGCCGCTATTGTAGCCCCCTGCGGCGCCCCGGGCGAGCCGCTCAGCGCTGCGCCATCACCATGTAGTCCACGGTCAGGCTGGACAGCGCGCGCACGCCGTTGATCAGCGCCGGCTCGTCCACATAGAACTCGGGCGAGTGGTTCGAAGGCGCCTTGGTCACATCCTGGCCCTTGGGCGTCACGCCGAGGTTGAAGAACAGGCCCGGCACCTTCTCCTGGTAGAAGGAGAAGTCCTCGGACGCGGTCGCCTTGGGCGTGATCATCCAGTTGCCGTCGCCGGCCACGCGCTGCAGCGTGGGCGCCATCTTCTCGGTCAGGGCCGGCTGGTTGACGGTGGCGTTGTACAGTTCCACCACGCGGAAATTCGCCTCGGCGCCGGCGCTGGTGGCGATGGCCTCGGTGGTGCGCTTCATGCGCGCGTGGATGTCCTTCTTCATGCCTTCGTCATAGGTGCGGACGGTGCCCATCATCTCGACCTTCTCCGGCACGATATTCATGCGGTTGCCGCCGTGGATGGCGCCCACGGTGATGACCGACGGCTCCAGCATGGCGTTGACCTGGCGGCTCTGGATGGTCTGCAGGCCCATCACGATCTGCGACGCCACCACGATCGGGTCGATCCCGCCCCACGGCCGCGCCCCGTGCGTCTGGCGGCCCTTGACGTCGATCCAGAACTGGTCGGCCGCCGCCATCGACGGGCCGCTGCGCCAGCCCAGCTTGCCCGATTCGATGCCGCTGCTCACATGCAGGCCGAAGATCGCATCGACCTTGGGGTTGTCCAGCACGCCCTCGGACACCATCTGCTTGGCGCCCCACATATTGGAGCCGTTGGGCTCGAAGTCGGCGGGGCTTTCCTCGGCCGGCTGGAAGATGAACTTGACCGTGCCGGGCAACTGGTCCTTCATGCCGGCCAGCACTTCGGCGGTGGCCATCAGGATGGCGACGTGGGTGTCATGACCGCAGGCATGCATCACGTCCACTTCCTTGCCCAGATACTGGCCCTTGGCCTTCGACGCGAACGGCACGTCCACGCGCTCCTTCACCGGCAGCGCGTCCATGTCGGCGCGCAGCGCCACCACCGGGCCGGGCTTGCCGCCCTTGAGCACGCCGACCACGCCGGTCTTGGCCACGCCCGTCTTCACTTCCATGCCGAGCTTGCGCAGATGGTCAGCCACGAGCTTGGCCGTGCGGGTTTCGTAGTTGCCCAGTTCCGGATGCTGGTGGATATCGCGGCGCCAGGCGATCAGCTGCTGCTCGACCGCCCTGGCGCGGGTCTCGATCTGTGCGTGCAGTGCGTCGGTGCTGGCCGGTGCGGCTGGCGCCTGGGCCTGCGCGCTGTGGCAAAGCAGGCCGGCGGCGAGGGCCAGGCCGGCGAGCGCGAAGCGGGTGGTGGAACGGGATGCGGAATCACGGACAGCCATGCAAGGTCTCCTTCGTTGTTGTTGGTGTGATGCTGGCGGTGTGGTTGGCTTCTTGGCAAGTGGGGCGCCTGCGGTTCTGCAAGCGCCGGCCCTCACCCCCGCCCCTCGCCCGCACGCGGGAGAGACCGCCGCATGCGGCCCATGCCGACTTGCCGTACCAGGAACCAGTACTACAGTGGTTGATACTCGGCATGACGCGCAGTGTGGCCGCGTCCCCTCTGGTGCACATTCTGTCGCCCGTGGGAGAGACTGGCTCCGGCAGATGACATTCGGCTTGTTTGGTGAGCGTTGTTAGCTTCCCGCTAGGTAGGTTTGTTTCCATTTTTGTGTCTACCGGGCACGTTGGCGCCGAGCCTTCCGAGCAAGAGGAGGCCGCAGATGAAAACGCTACCGATATTGGATGAACGCGCCACCGGCATCGACGTGGGCAGCCAGAAGTTGCACGTGTCCATCGCGGGTGACACGCCACGGGTCTTTGGCACCATGACCCAAGACGTGTCGATGCTGATCAACTGGCTGCGTGATGAAGGCGTGCGCTCGGTGGCCATGGAGGCGACCGGGGTGTACTGGCTATACCTGTACGGCGCGCTCGAGGCCGCCGGCATCACGGTTCTGGTGGTCAATGGCCGGCAGGTACGCAATCTGCCCGGACGCAAGACCGACATGGCCGACTGTCAGTGGCTGGCCACGCTGCATGCGCACGGTCTGCTGCACTCCGGCTTCGTGCCCCCGGCCGCCATCCGCCGGCTGCAGGACTATTTGCGCCTGCGCCAGGATCACATCACGATGGCCGCTAGCCACGTGCAACACATGCAAAAGGCGCTCGAGCGCATGAACATCAAGTTCCATGCGGTCATCAGCGACCTCACCGGTGTCAGTGGGCTCAAGGTCATCGAGGCCATCCTGGCCGGTCAGCGCGATCCCGCCTGCCTGCTGACGCTATGCGACGTGCAAATCCGCAAGCACAAGGCCGATCGGGTCAAGGAATCGTTGCGCGGCATGTGGAAGGACGAACATCTGTTTGCCCTACGCCAAGCCTTTGAGGGGTGGCAGTTCTACCAACACCAGATCGCCGAATGCGATCGCGCGATTGAACAGGTGCTGCACGAGCTCAGCGGCCCGCACCGTGACGACGATCCGGCGGCCTCGCCGGCCAAGCCGGGTGGCACGCATACGCCCAAGATCGACGGCCTGCACCGCATGCTGCTGCAACTGTGCGGCGGCAATGATCCCACCCAACTGCCGGGGCTGGCCGACTACTCGCTGCTGCTGGTCATCGGCGAGGTCGGCACCGACTTGAGCCGTTGGCCCAGCGAAAAACACTTCACGGCGTGGACCGGGCTCGCCCCCGGCGCCCATCAGAGTGGCAAGCGCCATGGCCACCAGTCCCGCCACCGCAACCGCACCGGTGAACTGTTCTGCCACATGGCACGCAGCCTGGCCAACAGCGTAGACAAGGCCCTGGGCGGCTTCTATCGCCGCCTCAAGGCCCGCCGGGGCGGACTCATCGCCAACAAGGCGCTCGCCCGCAAGCTCGCTGCCTTGTTCTGGCAGACCATGGTCAAGGGCGCAGACTACGTCGAAAAAGGCCTGCGGCATTACCAGGCCCGCGCCGCGCAGTCCGAACAGTGCGTACTGCGCAAGCTCGCGCTGAAACATGGTCTGGCTCTCGTGCCAGTAAAAACAATGGGTTAGCGAAGGTTCCTAGGTAGGGGAGCAAACGAGCGGGATGGAATGGCTAGATGCCCTCGGGTGCTGAGGGTGTGCTCCCTCTCCCGCTTGCGGGAGAGGGTTGGGGTGAGGGCGGGCGTATCGACGAAGTGCAAGCGACAAAAAGCCACGTCGACCTTGTCAGCCAGCTACGCGCAGGCTGTCGACCACCTTGTGCAGGAACGCCTCGCAAGCAGCCAGCTGCTCCAGCGAAACAAACTCATCCGGCTTGTGCGCCTGCTGGATATCGCCAGGCCCGCACACCACGGCCGGAATGCCGGCGCGCTGGAACAGGCCGGCTTCGGTGCCGTAGGCGACCTTGTTGGTGTCGCGGTCGGCGGTCAGCGCGCGCACCAGCTGCGTGATGGCTTCCTGCTCGGCCACGTCCAGCGACGGCGCGGCGGCGATCTTGCTCAGCGTCAGGCCGGCATCGGCATGCTCGGCGCGCATCTTCGGCAGCAGCACGTCGTTGGCGTAGGCCTGGATGCGCGCATAAATGGCTTCCGGATCCACGCCGGGCAGGTTGCGGAACTCGAATACGAACTCGCACAGCGCCGGGATGGTGTTCAGCGCGATGCCGCCCTGGATGGTGCCGGTCTGCGCGGTGGTGTAGGGCACGTCGAAGGCCTGGTCATACGGGCCGTTGGCCCTGAACTCATCGGCGATGTCGCGGATAAAGCAGATCATGCGCGCGGCGTATTCGATCGCATTGACGCCACGCGGCGTCAGCGACGAATGCGCGGCCTGGCCCCTGACGCAGCAGCGGTAGGCGTTGATGCCCTTGTGCGCCACGATCACGCGCATGCTGGTGGGTTCGCCGACGATGCAGCCGCCGGGCGTCACGCCGCGGTCGCGCAGCTCGGCCAGCAGGTAGGGCGCGCCCATGCAGCCGATCTCTTCATCGAAGGACAGCGCGTAATGCACCGGTTCGCGCAGCCTTGCCTGCAGGATGGCCGGCAGCAGCGACAGGCTGGTGCCGATAAAACCCTTCATGTCGCAGGTGCCGCGGCCGTAGAGCTTGCCGTCGCGCACCACCGGCCTGAACGGGTCGGTGGTCCAGTCCTGGCCGTCCACCGGCACCACGTCGGTATGGCCCGAGAGCACGATGCCGCCGTTGGTGTCGCCGTTGGCGGCGGGCACGGTGACGAACAGGTTGGCCTTGTCCTGCTGCGGGTTGTAGCTCAGATGCGGCTTCAGCCCCTTGGCCAGGAAATGGTCGCGCACCGACTCGATCAGGCCCAGGTTGGAGTTGCGGCTGGTGGTGTCGTACGCGACCAGCCGCTGGGTCCATTCAAGCGCGCTGCCGCGCGCGGCGGTTTCGGTGACGGGCTGGCGGTGGGAAGCGGCGTGGGCGGGCATGGGGCGATATCGCTAACTTGTTAAGGATTTGATGCTACACCCGGCCGCGCGCCGCGTCCATGCAGGACAGGCATGGCGGCTACGCCAGTTGCCGCAACGTATGCTTGATGGTCTGCGCGCGGATCGCCACGTCCGGCATCTTGGCCTCGATGCGCAGCTTGTCCTGCCCGGCCAGCTTGATATGGCGGTTCTTCTGCACCAGGTCGATGATGCGCATCGCGTCGATCGGCGGATTGGGCACGAACTGCACGCTGATGGTGGCCTCGCCCGCGTCGATCTTGCGCACGCCCAGCGGCGCCGCGGCGATGCGCAGCCGGTGGGTTTCGACCAGCGCCTGCGCTTGCGCCGGCAGCCGCCCGAAGCGGTCGATCAGCTCTTCCTGGATATCGTCCACGCGTTCCGCGGTCTCGCAGTTGGCCAGCCGCTTGTACAGCGACAGGCGCTCGTGCACGTCGGCGCAGTAGTCGTTGGGCAGCAGCGCCGGCGTGCCCAGGTTGATCTCGGTGGTGGCCGCCAGCGGCGCCATCAGGTCGGGCTCCTTGCCCGCCTTGAGCGCCTTGACCGCGGCGTTGAGCATGTCGGTGTAGAGCTGGAAGCCGATCTCGTGGATCTCGCCCGACTGCTTGTCGCCCAGCACCTCGCCCGCGCCGCGGATTTCCAGGTCGTGCATGGCCAGGTAGAAGCCCGAGCCCAGTTCCTCCATCTGCTGGATCGCCTCCAGCCGGCGCTGTGCCTGCTTGGTCAGGCCTTCGACATCATGCACCAGCAGGTAGGCATAGGCCTGGTGGTGCGAGCGCCCGACCCGGCCGCGCAGCTGGTGCAGCTGCGCCAGGCCGAACTTGTCGGAGCGGTGGATCAGGATGGTGTTGGCGGTCGGCACGTCGATGCCGGTCTCGATGATGGTGGTGCACAGCAGGATGTTGTCGCGGCGCGCGACGAAGTCGCGCATCACGCGTTCGAGCTCGCGCTCGTGCATCTGGCCGTGGGCGACGGCAATGCGCGCCTCCGGCACCAGCTCGGCCAGCCGCGCGCGCTTGTTCTCGATGGTCTCGACCTCGTTGTGCAGGAAGTAGACCTGGCCGCCGCGCTTGAGCTCGCGCAGGATGGCTTCGCGGATCACGCCGTCTTCCTCGCGCCGCACAAAGGTCTTGATCGCCAGCCGCTTCTGCGGCGCGGTCGCGATCACCGAGAAGTCGCGCAGGCCTTCCAGCGCCATGCCCAGCGTGCGCGGGATCGGCGTGGCGGTCAGGGTCAGCACGTCGACCTCGGCGCGCAGGGTCTTCAGCGCCTCCTTCTGGCGCACGCCGAAGCGGTGTTCCTCGTCGATGATGACCAGGCCCAGGCGCTCGAACCTGACCTGGTCGGACAGGATCTTGTGCGTGCCGATGACGATGTCGACGGTCCCCTCGTTGATCTGCTTGATGGCCGCGTCGATCTCTTTCTTGGTCTTGAAGCGCGACAGCTCGACAATGCGCACCGGCCATTCGGCAAAGCGGTCGGACAGCGTCTGGAAGTGCTGCTCGGCCAGCAGCGTGGTCGGCGCCAGCATTGCCACCTGCTTGCCGCCCAGCACGGCGACAAAGGCCGCGCGCAGCGCGACTTCGGTCTTGCCGAAGCCCACGTCGCCGCAGACCAGGCGGTCCATCGGCTTGCCCGAGGTCATGTCGGCGATCACCGCGGCAATGGCGGCGGCCTGGTCCGGCGTTTCCTCGAAGCCGAAGCTTTCGGCGAAGGTCTCGTAGTCCTTGGGCGAGAGCGGGAAGGCAAAGCCCTCGCGCGCGGCGCGGCGCGCGTACAGGTTGAGCAGCTCGGCGGCGGTGTCGCGGATCTGCTGGGCAGCCTTGCGCTTGGCCTTGTCCCACTGGCCCGAGCCCAGGTGGTGCAGCGGCGCAGTATCCGGATCGGCGCCGGAGTAGCGCGAGATCACGTGCAGCTGGTGCACCGGCACGTACAGCTTGCTGCCCTTGTCGTAGTCCAGATGCAGGAATTCCTCGTCGCCCTGGCCCATGTCGAGCGTGACCAGGCCCTGGTAGCGGCCGATGCCGTGCTCGCTGTGCACCACCGGGTCGCCGATCTTCAGCTCGGCCAGGTCGCGCACCATCGAGTCGACAGCCGAGGCCTGCTCCTGCTTGCGGCGGCCGGTGCGGCGCGTGGTGCCGGCATACAGCTCGGCTTCGGTGACAAAGGCGATCTGCCCCTGCGGCAGCGCAAAGCCGCTCTGCAGCGGCGCCACCGCGATCGAGAAATGCGCGTCGCCCGCCAGGAACGCGGCAAAGTCGTCCACCGGCTGCGGGCGCAGGCCGCTCTCGGCAAAGAGCTGCAGCAGCGTCTCGCGCCGCCCGGCCGAGTCGGCGCACATCAGCACGCGGGTCTGCTTGTCGAGCAGCAGCGCTTCCAGGTTGACCAGCGGGTCGTCGGCGCGGCGGTTGACCGAGACGTCGGGCAGGATTGCCGAGAACGCCGCCTGGTCCGCATTGGCCTCGACCTGCAGCACCAGCCGCGCCATCGGCTTGGCGGCGACAAAGAACTGCTCCTCCGACAGGAACAGGTCCGCGGGCGGCAGCAGCGGGCGCTCGCGGTCGTGGCGCATGAAGTTGTAGCGCTGCGTGGTGTCGGCCCAGAAACGGCGGATGGCCTCGTCGACGTTGCCGGCAAAGGCCAGTTGCGTATCGGCGGGCAGGTAGTCGAACACGGTTGCGCTGTGCTCGAAGAACAGTGGCAGGTAGTACTCGATGCCGGCCGACGGCACGCCGTTGCCGATGTCCTTGTAGATCGGCGACTTGGTCGGGTCGCCCTCGAACACCTCGCGCCAGCGCCCGCGGAAGGCGGTGCGCGCGGCTTCGTCCAGCGGGAACTCGCGCCCGGGCAGCAGGCGCACTTCCTTGACCGGGTACAGGCTGCGCTGGGTGTCGGGATCGAAGGCGCGGATGGTCTCGATCTCGTCGCCGAACAGGTCGATCCGGTACGGCAGCGCCGAGCCCATCGGATACAGGTCGATCAGGCCGCCGCGCACACTGTATTCGCCGGGACGCATGACCGCGCTGACGTGCTCGTAGCCGGCCAGCGTGAACTGGGCCTTGAGCGCGCTCTCGTCCAGCCGTTCCCCCTGCTTGAAGAAGAAGGTGTAGGCCGCCAGGAACGCCGGCGGCGCCAGCCGGTACAGCGCGGTGGTGGCCGGCACCAGCATCACGTCGCATTGCCCGGTCTGGATGTCGTGCAGCGTCGCCAGGCGCTCGGACACCAGGTCCTGGTGCGGCGAGAAGCTGTCGTAGGGCAGGGTTTCCCAGTCGGGCAGCAGGCGCACGCGCAGTTCCGGCGCGAACCAGGGGATTTCCTCGGCCAGGCGCTGGGCATCGACGGCATGGGAGCAGACCACGGCCAGCATCGGCGCGCGCTCGCGGTGCTGGCGTGCGTACGCGGCCACCGCCAGCGCATCGGCCGAGCCGCGCAGGCCGGCCACGCTGTGGCGCAGCCCCGGCTTGACCAGCGGCAGGTTGACAAAGGGAAAGGCGGGCTTGGCGTCAGGCATGTCGGCAGCGGGGGCGTTCAAAACGACGACACCCCGCCGGCATTGCGGGCGGGGGTCGGAACAGGGGACCTCAGGTGCCCATGGCACCTGCCGCGTACGATAGCGCGGCATGGCGACGGGCAAGGGCCGTATTATAGAATGTAGAATGCGCACCGGTTGTCCCGCTGCGCCATGCCGGCCGGCGGGCGCCCGCGCCTCTTTCACTCCACGCCGATCCTGTGTCCGCTCGCCGCTTTGCCCTGATTCCCTGTGCCGGTACCGGCAGCCGCGCCGGCGGTGCCGTGCCCAAGCAATACCAGACCGTGGCCGGCCGGCCGATGATCTGGTATGCGCTGGCGGCGTTCTCGGCGTGCGACGCCATCAACGCCACCGCGCTGGTGCTGGCGCCCGACGACATGCCGCTGGAGTCGCGCTTCGGCGCGGCCACGTTTGCAGGGTTGCGTTTCGACACCGCCTTTGTCGGCGGCGATACCCGCCATGCCTCGGTGCTGGCCGGCCTCCACCACCTGGCGCAACTGGGCGCAACCGACAGCGACTGGGTGCTGGTGCACGATGCCGCGCGCCCGGGCCTGACCCCGGCAATGATCCACGCCCTGGTGCGCGCGGTGGAAAGCGACGGCGACGACGATCCGGACGCCGCCATCGGCGGCATCCTGGCGGTGCCGGTGCCCGATACCCTCAAGCGTGCCCAGGACGATGCCCGCATTGGCGCCACGGTGCCGCGCGAAGGGCTGTGGCAGGCGCAGACGCCGCAGATGTTCCGCGTGGGCGTGCTGCGCCAGGCGCTGCAGGACGCCATGGCGGCCGGCGCGGTGGTGACCGACGAGGCCAGCGCGATCGAGCGCCTGGGGCTGCATCCGCGGCTGGTCAACGGCTCGCTGCGCAATTTCAAGGTGACCTACCCGGAGGACTTCGCGCTGGCCGAAGTGCTGCTGGGCAACGACAGCAAAGGAGCGTAACCACATGATGCCTTTCGATATCCGGGTGGGGCAGGGCTATGACGTCCACGCACTGGTGCCCGGCCGCAAGCTGATCCTGGGCGGGGTCGAGATCCCGCACGACCGCGGCCTGCTGGGCCATTCCGATGCGGATGCGCTGCTGCACGCGGTCACCGACGCGCTCTTCGGCGCGGCCGCGCTGGGCGATATCGGCCGCCATTTCCCCGACACCGACGCGCAGTTCGCCGGCGCCGACAGCCGTGTGCTGCTGCGCGAAGCCGCGCGCCGCGTGCGCGCGGCGGGCTATGAAATCGGCAATGTGGATGCCACCGTGATCGCGCAGGCGCCCAAGCTGGCGCCGCATATCGGTGCGATGGTGGCGAACCTGGCGGAAGACCTCGGGATTGCGCGCGGGCGTTGCAACGTCAAGGCCAAGACCAACGAGAAGCTGGGCTTCGAAGGGCGCCAGGAAGGCATCGTGGCGCAGGCCGCGGTGTTGCTCTGGCGCGCCTCGGTGGGCGACGCGCAGGACTGATCAGGGCCGCGCCGTGTCTGGTGCCGTGGAGGTTTCCGGCGGGATGGCGTAGACGTAGTCGATCAGGCGGGCCATCGCGCCGGTGCGCGCGCCGGCTTCGGTGCGCTTGGTAAAGCCCATCTGCTGGCAGAGCCGGATGGCCGATGCCATTTCGGGCATGGCGCGCACCACCAGCGTGGGCGCGCCGATATCGCGCGCGCGCTGGATGCAAATCTGCATCAGCGTGCGGCCCAGGCCCAGGCCGCGCGCCTGCGGGCTGACCGACAGCAGCCGCGCTTCCGGCTGGGTCAGGGTGATGGTGCTGCCGTCCAGTGCCGGCAGCGTGGCACCCGGGTGGCAGAACAGCACGGCACCCATGATGCCGTGATCGGTCTCCGCCACCCACCATTCCATATCCGGATGGCTGGTCGCCAGCACCGCCTGCATGCCGCGCTGGAACGACGCGCGGCAGTCTTCCATGATTTCCAGCTCATATTGCCCGTAGGCTTGTTGCGTGACGGCGGCGATGTCGCCCCAGTCATGCACCGCCGCGAGGCGGTAGTGGAAGCGGGGAGAAGTCGGCGAAGGCAGGGTCATGGCAGCCTGAAAGTGCGTGTCTTGCCTGGATTGTAGGCGGATCGCTGCACGTGCGCAGCCCTGGCGCGGTGCGGTTGCAGGATGGGAACAGCCGGCAATTCCCGATGGGAAGCTGCCGGCTGCTGTGCTACAGGGCCCGTGGCAAGGCTTACTGTGCCGCGATCACGTTGGCGGCAGCCACGATCACCGCGGCGATGCGGCCGACGTCGCGCAGCTGCTGCGCGGTCATGCCTTGTTCATTCTTCAGCAACTGGTAGTGCGACTTCACGCAGAAGTGGCACTTGCCCACGATCGAGGCGGCCAGCGCGTACATCTCGAAACGGCGCTTGTCCACGCCGCCATGGGTGGCGTAGGCGTTCATGCGCAGGCCGGCCGGCTGGGTGGCCAGGTCCGGATCGTCGGCCATTTCGACATACGGATACCAGGTGTTGTTCATGCCCATCAGCGCAGCGGCAGTCAGCGCGCCGTTGGTTTCCTCGGGCGACAGCACGCCGGCGTTGCGGATGGCATCCACCAGCACCTTGCTCTGTGCCGCGAACGCCGCCGCCAGCGCCACGCCCACCGCATCGTTGCCTTCCAGCGAAGAGCGCGCGATGGTGCCGTCCACGTTCAGTCGGATGTCCTTGGCGAAATCGGGGATAAGATTCTTAATCGTGCTGAGGAATTCCATTTATTTCTCCTATCGTTCGGGGCTCAAAAAACCCGCGCAAGCGGGTTTTGATGCGGAGGGCAGGGCCCTCCGCGAATCGCCTCGGTGTCGGGCGACTGGTAGCAAATTACAGCGTGGCGCCACCGACGGCACGGTTGCACGGGCACAGCTCGTCCGTTTGCAGACCGTCCAGGATACGCAGGACTTCTTCCGGGTTGCGGCCCACGTTGAGGTTGTTCACCGACACGTGCTGGATCACGTTGTCCGGGTCGACGATAAAGGTCGCGCGCAGGGCAACGCCGGCAGCGCGGTCACGCACGCCCAGCTGGTCGATCAGCGACCCGGTCACGTCGGCGAATTGCCACTGGTTCAGCTTGCTGAGGTCCTTGTGCTCGCGGCGCCATGCCAGCTTGACGAACTCATTGTCGGTCGAGCCGCCCAGCACGATCGCGTCGCGGTCGGCGAAGTCGCCGTTCAGCTTGGCGAAGGCCACGATCTCGGTCGGGCACACGAAGGTGAAGTCCTTCGGGTAGAAGTAGATGACCTTCCACTTGCCTTCGAACGACTTTTCGGTGATGTCTTCGAAAGCCGACTGGCCGTTCTCTTCGTGATTGTTGAAACCCGGCTTGACACCGACGACGTGGAAGGCTTCGAGCTTGTCACCAACGGTCTTCATAGACTTTCTCCTGATACGGTTGCAATGAGATCGGTGCGGCTGCAGCAGGGCCGGCGTGGGACCGGTACTAGACTTTGCTGCAATGCACCGCGACAAAACGTGATTATGCGTCATCATCCGGCACGGGGCTAATTGATATTCTCAAACAGCCCGATAGGCAAAGCAGGTGACGCAAGGAGCGAATCCCGGCATGCGCAGCCGCGCGGCGCCAGCCACGCGGCCTCGATGCGGAAGGGCAAGTATGCCATGCGCGATGGGCCCGCCCATGGCAAGTTGGTGACGATTGCGGCGAGTTCAACCCAACATGTTCAGGCCGGATGCATGGCCGGCTCCGCGCGGCGCGCACGGAAGATCACCAGCGTGGCGACCAGACCGCACATGGCGGCGAACATCAGCCACAGTCCAGGTGCCGCCTTGTTGCCGGTGGCGTGGATCAGGTAGGTCGAGATCGCCGGCGTGAAGCCGCCGAACAGCGCGGTCGCCAGGCTGTACGCCAGCGAGAAGCCGGTGGTGCGAACCGCGGCCGGCATGATCTCGGTCAGTGCCACCACCATCGCACCGTTATAGCTGCCATACAGGAACGACAGCCACAGCTCAACCATCAGCAGCCGCGAGAACGACGGTTCGGCCACCAGCCACGACACGGCGGGGTAGGCCGTCAGCAGCGTCGCCACGGTAAAGAACACCAGCAGCGGCTTGCGCCCGATGCGGTCCGACAACGCGCCCATCAGCGGCAGCCAGATGAAGTTCGACAGGCCCACGCACATGGTGACGATGAGGTTGTCGACATCGTCCAGCTTCAGCACGGTCTTGCCGAAGGTCGGCGTGTACGCCGTGATCATGTAGAACGACACCGTGGTCATCACCACCATCATGCAGCCGGCCAGAATGATGCGCCAGTTCTCCAGCATCGAGCGGTAGATCTCGCCGATGGCGGGGCGGTGCTTGCGCGCCTTGAAGGCCTCGGTCTCTTCCAGCGAGCGGCGGATCAGGAACAGGAACGGCACGATCAGGCAGCCGACCAGGAAGGGAATGCGCCAGCCCCATTCGTCCATCTGCGCCGGCGCCAGCGTGGCGTGCAGGATCACGCCGAGCAGGCCGGCGAAGATCACTGCCACCTGCTGGCTGCCCGACTGCCAGGCGACGTAGAAGCCCTTGCGCCCGGGCTTGGCGATTTCCGACAGGTAGACCGAGACCCCGCCCAGTTCAACACCGGCGGAGAAGCCCTGCAGCAGCCGCCCGGCCAGCACCAGCAGCGGCGCGGCCACGCCGATGGAGGCATAGCCCGGCACGCAGGCGATCAGCAGCGTGCCCAGGGCCATCAGCGCCAGTGTCATGATCAGGCCCTTGCGGCGGCCGTGGCGGTCGATATAGGCGCCCAGCACGATCGCGCCCAGCGGCCGCATCAGGAAGCCCGCGCCGAAGGTGGCGAGCGAGAGCATCAGCGAGGCGAACTCGTTGCCGCTCGGGAAGAACGTCTTCGCAATGGCGGCGGCGTAGAAGCCGTACACCATGAAGTCATACATTTCCAGGAAATTGCCGCTGACAACGCGGAACACGGTGCGGAATCCGTGCTGCGAGCCAGGGGTGGCCGCGGAGGTATCTGACATGGCTGTCTCTCAGTCACCGCCGGTCGGGCCGGCGGCATGATTATTTCGGAGAAGTCAGCCAGGCGCGCGCGGGCCGCGCCGTGAGGGGAAGGATCGCCGCGGGCCTGATGACGGGGGCCAGTGTGCGCCGAGCCCCCTGTCATTGCCCTGTCAAATACCTTTCAGAAGGCTATCAACGGCTGTCGAAAACCTGTCAAAGTGCCGGATTCGCGTGCAATATGACCGATCAGGCGCGCCGGAAGCACGCGCTGACCACCAGCCCCGTGGCCGGGGCGGCGCGGTTGGCCAGCAGCAGCCGGCCGCCGTTGCGCTGCATGATGCGGTTGACGATGGACATGCCCAGCCCGGCGCCCTTGGCCTCGCTGCGTGCGCTGTCAAGCCGGTAGAACGGCCGCGTGAGCAGCGACAGCTGGCCGTCGGGCACGCCGATGCCGTGGTCGGCCACGGTCAGCACGGCTTCCTTGTCGTCCACGCGCGTGGAGATTTCCACCACGGCCATGCCGCTCTGCTCGTCCTTGGCATAGCGGCGCGCGTTCTCGACCAGGTTGTCCAGGATGCGCTGCACTTCCATGCGGTTGGCCACCGCCATGACCGGCTCGTTGGCGCGCACATGCACGCGCACGTCGTCGTGCGCGGCATAGACGCCCACGGCATCGTGCACCAGTGCCGACAGGTCCACCGGCTCGACGGTCTCCAGCGGCGGGCGCGCATAGTTGAGGAACTGGCCGATGATGGCGTCCATCTGCTCGATGTCGGCAATCATGGCGTCGCGCGTGACGCCGTCCATCGGCGACATCTCGGTTTCCAGCCGCAGCCGCGTCAGCGGCGTGCGCAGGTCGTGCGAGATGCCGGCCAGCATCACCACGCGGTCGTCGTCGAGCTGGCGCAGGTCGCGCACCATCTGGTTGAAGCTGTGGTTGGCCAGCGCCACTTCGCTGGCGCCATGCTCGGGCAGCGCCGGCGGGGCGCCGCCGGCACCGATGGCGCGCGCGGCGTTGGCCAGCCGCTTGAGCGGGTAGTTGACGCGCGCGGTGATAAAGGCCGCGCCGATGATCGACAGCAGCAGCGCGGCAATACTCCACCACAGCCACTGGATGCCGGGCACGCGCTCGAAGCGCTCGGGGCTGATCGCCACCCAGTAGTCGTCGCCCTCGATCTCGAAGCTGACCCACACGCCGGGGATGTCGTTGACGGTGGTGGCCAGCACGGTGTCCTCGCCCAGGCGGCTGCGGATCTCCTGCTGCACCAGGGTGGTCAGGAACGGGTTGGCGGTGGGCGCGGCGAAGTCGTCGTCCTTCTCGCGCGGATAGACCTTGATGCCTTCGTTCTGCACCAGGTCGAGCAGCAGGAAACGCCGCCGCGCGGGGTCGGAATAGAGCAGCGCGGCGCGCGTGAGCTTGACCACGCTGACCACCTGCATGGCGATCTGCTGCGCGCGCGGGGCGCGTTCGAACAGCCGGTAGCTCTGGAACCAGATGCCCAGCGAGATCGCCAGCAACAGGGCGATCAGCATGAAGGTCCGCCAGAACAGCGAACCGAAGAACCGCGTTGCGGTACGGCCGATTACGGTCGCCACGATAGGAACAGCGGCCGCAATCGGTTATTTCACGCCATCGGGGATGAAGACGTAGCCCAGGCCCCACACCGTCTGGATGAAACGGGGGTTGCTCGGGTCCGGCTCGATCAGCTTGCGCAGGCGCGAGATCTGCACGTCCAGGCTGCGGTCGAACACTTCATATTCCCGGCCGCGCGCCATTTCCATCAGCTTTTCGCGCGACAGCGGCTGGCGCGGATGGCGGGCAAACACCTTGAGCACCGAGAATTCACCGGTGGTCAGCGTGATTTCCTCGTCGTTCTTGGTCAGCGTGCGCGTGGCCAGGTTCAGCACGAAGTCGCCGAAGGCGAAGGTCTCGGGCGTTTCCGACGGGGCGCCGGGCACTTCGGCCGGACCCTTGCGGCGCAGCACCGCGTGGATGCGCGCGATCAGTTCGCGCGGGTTGAACGGCTTGGGCAGGTAGTCGTCGGCGCCCATTTCCAGGCCGACGATGCGGTCCACGTCCTCGCCCTTGGCGGTGAGCATGATGATCGGGGTCTGGTCATTGGCCCCGCGCAGCCGGCGGCAGATCGACAGGCCGTCTTCGCCGGGCATCATCAGGTCCAGCACCAGCAGGTCGAAACGCTCGCGCAGCCAGAGCTTGTTCATCGCGGTGGCGTTTTCCGCCACCAGCACGGTAAAACCCTGTTCGCCCAGATAGCGGCGCAGCAAATCGCGCAGACGCGGGTCATCGTCGACGACAAGAATCTTGTGGCTGGTATTTTCCATGGCGGTATCTTAGCGACTATCGCTTTCGCTCAAAATGGCTTAACAAAACGTTACATACTTTACCCCGTGGTATGGCAGTGTGCACCAATCGTGCGATTACACTGCGCAATCCGTCTTTTTCGGCGCCATGCGCGGCGGATTTCCGCGCATTTGCACCGGACGATCCACTGCTCCGGCCAGCCTGCCCAGCCCGCGCTGGCGCGATGCTTGCAGAGGGTGCGGCGTCTGACGGGGTACCCGGAATTCCAGGCTTCAGGGCGGTCCAACCACTGCATGTTCCCGAAGCCAAAACCGCCATTATCAATGAAAGTGAACCGAACCCGGCACGGGCATCCGCAGCAAGGTATCGCCGGCGCATGCGTTGCCCTGGCGCTGGCCGCGCTGGCGCTGTGCATGCCGGCCGGGACGGCACTGGCGCAATCGGCAGGTATGGCCAACCTGCTCAAGCGCCATCCCTCGACCCAGGCCAGCGATCCTGGCAACGGCCAGCGCGAGGCCCGCGCCCGTGCCGAGCGCCACCGCGCCGAGCAGCGCGAGGCCGAGCGCCGGCACGTGGACGACCGCAGTGGCTCGCGCCTGTCGCCGGACGAGCGCCGCAAGCTGCGCAAGAACCTCTACGACTACGGGCGCGATATCTATCGGGGCAGCTGATTCGTTCTTTTCGTGCTTCGCTCCATGGTACGCCACTGTGGCGCTTAGCCGCGCGGCTGGAAGTGCCGCAGGAAATCGACGAACACCTCAGCCGCCAGTTGCGCATCCTCCGCCGTGATCGTTTCCAGCGGATTGTGGCTGATGCCGCCGTTGCCGCAACGCACGAACAGCATGGCCACTTCTGTGATGCGCTGCATCATCATGGCGTCATGGCCGGCGCCGGAGGGCAGCTCGAACGCCGGCAGCCCGCGCTTTTTCAGCACTGCCCCGAACTGGCCCATCAGCCAGCGCGCGCACGGCGCGTTGTTGACCGGGGGCACACGCTCCACCTGCGCAGTCAGCCCGCGCCGTTCCGCGATCTGGCCGATGCCGGCGACGATATCGGCGATGGCGGCCTCGCGGATGCCATCCTCGCCGGCGCGAATGTCCATCGAGAAGGTGCAGGCCGCCGGGATGACATTGCCCGACCCGTTGGGAACCTGCAGCTGACCCACCGTGCCGACCAGCGTCGGCGCCGCGGCGCAGCGCTGCTCCACCAGCAGGATCATCTCGGCGGCGCCCGCGGCGGCGTCGCGGCGCATGCCCATCGGCGTGGTGCCGGCGTGGCTGGCCTGGCCTTCGACCCGCACCGTGAAGCGGCTGCTGCCCGCGATCTGCGTGACCACGCCCAGCGCCAGGCCATGGTGCAGCAGCACCGGTCCCTGTTCGATATGCACTTCGACAAAACCCAGCAGCGACGCCGGATCGACCGCGGCGGCGCGCAGGGCTTGCAGCTCGCCCGCGCCGGGCAGGTCCGTTGCCGCCAGGGCCTCGCGCAGCGTGATGCCGTCCGCGTCCTGGCGCTCCAGCAGCGCGGGATCGAAGCGGCCCGCCAGCACGCTGCTGGCCAGGAAGCTGGTCTTGAAGCGCAGGCCTTCCTCTTCGGCAAATCCCACCACTTCGAAGTGATAGGGCAGGCGGATCCCGGCCCGGTTGAGGGCGCCAACCACGGCGATCGGCAGCAGGATGCCAAGCCGGCCGTCATAGCGCCCGCCATTGCGCACGGTGTCAAAGTGCGAGCCGGTCATCAGCACGCGCGCGTCGGGCACGGCCGCGTCGGCCGCATAGCGGCCGATGACGTTGCCGATGGCGTCGATCCGCACCCGCATGCCGGCCGCCTCCATCCACTGCGCAAGCCGGGCCTGCGCGGCGCGGTGGGCCGGGGTCAGGTAGGCGCAGGTCAGCCCGCCTTCCATATCGGAGAAACGGGCGAGCTGGTCGGCGTGGGCCAGAATGGTGTCGCCGAGGGAAGCGGGGGTCTGCGTCATGGCGGTACGGTTTTGGGGCGGCTCGATCGGGCAGAAGAGGGAGGCCTAGCTGTTGCGCACCCAGGTCTTCCAGGCGATCCACAGCTTGCGCAGCGGCGTCAGCGCGATGCGCTGGTGCAGCACCTGGAACTGGCTGGCTTCCAGCTCGTCGAGCAGCGCGTGGTAGATCGCGCCCATCAGCAGGCCGGCACGCTGGGCCCGGCGGTCCTGCCTGGGCAGCAGCGCCAGCGCTTCATGGTATAGCGCGCGGGCGCGGCCGGCGTGGTACTGCATCAGCGCGACAAAGCGCTCGGAATGCTGGCCCTTCAGGATCTCGGAGGCCGGCACCTGGAACTGCTGCAGCGTGTTGACCGGCAGGTAGATGCGCCCGCGCCGGGCGTCTTCGCCGACATCGCGCAGGATATTGACCAGCTGCAGCGACTGGCCGAGCTTTTCGGCAAAGACCAGCGTCTGGGGTTCGGTGTAGCCGAACAGCCGCGCGCTGAGGGTGCCGACCACGCCGGCGACGCAATGGCAGTAGCGGGCCAGGCCGGCTTCATCCAGGTAGCGGGTCTGGGTCAGGTCCATCTCCATGCCTTCCAGCACCTCGGCCATCTCGGCCTGGCTCAGGCCGGCGCCGGCCACGTGCGGCTGCAGGGCCTTGGTGGTCGGATGAGTAGGCGCGCCGTCGAACAGGCGGCGCAGTTCGGCGTGCCACCAGTCCAGTTGCTGGTGCGCCAGGCCGGCATCATGGCTGTCGTCGACCACATCGTCGACCTCGCGGCACCACGCGTACAGCGCGGTGATGGCGCGGCGGCGCTCGGCCGGCAGGAACAGGAAGCTGTAATAGAAGCTCGAGCCGCTCTGGGCGACTTTCTCTTGGCAATACTGATCGGGCGTCACGCCGGTCTCGGGTCGAAGATATGGGGGAAGCGCCAGGGAGGGAGGCGGCAGCGGCGCGCCGGATTGTAGCATCGCGCCGGACGGGGTATGGTCGCGCATGCCGAAGCGCTGTCAGCGCAACTCACCGGCCCGGAACGACATCTGAGTGTTCATTCCAGTCGTTTCGTCGCCTGTCGTTTGACGCACTCCGGGGCCGTCGCTATATTGCTGACCGGAAAGTTATTTATTGCCGGAGCCGGCTTGCGGCGGCCCGTCCGCCAGACCGCCGGGTTTCCCGGCGCACGGCCGGCACACGGGCTGCGGCCACCGGCCAGTCTCGTCAGTTGTACCCATCCGATTCGTTGCCTACCGATGCCAGTGCTTTGCCAAGTGCCGGAAGTTGCGGCTGCAGATACCCCTGTTGTTACGATGCCGCGGCGCCAGACCGGCTCTGGCGTGATCGTGGCCGCACTTTTGATCGCCGGCACGCTCGTCCTGGCCGGCTGCGGCAAGAAGGCCGAGCCGGCGCCGGAGGTCCGTCCGGTGCGCCTGATGCAGCTGAGCCCGCACAGCGGCAAGGCCGCCTTCGAGTTTTCCGGCGACGTGCGCCCGCGCGTGGAGTCGCGCCTGGGCTTCCGCGTGGGGGGCAAGATCGCCGCCCGGCTGGTGGATGTCGGGGCGGTGGTCAGCAAGGGACAGCCGCTGGCGCGGCTGGACCCGACCGACCTGTCGCTGGCCGAAGCCGGCTCGCGCGCCCAGTTCGAGGCCGCGAAGACCGACCGCGACCTGGCGGCCAGCGACCTGAAGCGCTACAACGACCTGTTCGCCAAGGGCTTTATCAGTGCCGCCGAGCAGCACCGGCGCCAGGCCACCTACGACGCCGCCGAAGCGCGGCTGCGCCAGGCCGAAGCCGGATTGCGCAGCCAGTCCAACCAGACTGCCTATGCCGTGCTGCATGCCGACGCCGACGGCGTGGTCACGGCCATCGATGCCGAGGTTGGCCAGGTCGTCACCCCGGGCCAGCCGGTGGTGCGCGTGGCGCAGACGGCGGAGAAGGAAGTGGCCATCGGCCTGCCCGAAGACCAGGTCGACCTGCTGCGCGGCATTACCGACGTGACTATCCATACCTGGGCTGACCCGCAACACGCGCTGCCCGGCCGCGTGCGCGAGATCGCCGCGGCGGCCGACCCGGTCACCCGCACCTATGCCACCCGTGTGACGGTGCCGAACCCGCCCGCCGACCTCAAGCTCGGCATGACCGCGGTGGTGACCTTCGTGCGCACCGGCGCCACCCCGGCGATCCGGGTGCCGCTGACCGCGCTCCTGCAGGAGCAGGGCCGCAACCAGGTCTGGGTCTATGACGGCGCGGCCGGCACGGTGAAGCCGGTGGCGGTGACGCTGGGCGACGCCATCGGCAACGAGGTGGAGGTGCGCCAGGGCCTCGCGCCTGGACAGACCATCGTCACCGCCGGGGTCCACCTGCTGCGCGCGGGCCAGAAGGTGCGTCCGCTGCAGACGGCCGCGCCTGCCGCAGGACCTGCATCGACCCCGGCATCGGCACCGCCTGCGACCCTGAAGCAGGGGTGAGCGAATGGACCATTCCCGCTTCAACCTGTCGCGCTGGGCGCTCGAGCACCAGCCCCTGACCCGCTACCTGCTGGTGGTGCTGCTGCTCGCCGGCCTGCTGGCGTTTTTCCAGCTGGGCCAGGACGAGGACCCGCCGTTTACCTTCCGCGCGATGGTGGTGCAGGCCTTCTGGCCCGGCGCCACCGCCGAGCAGATCGCCGTGCAGGTCACCGACAAGATCGAGCGCCAGTTGCAGGAAGTGCCCTATGCGGACAAGATCCGCAGCTTCTCCAAGCCGGGCGAGACCACGGTGATCTTCCAGCTCAAGGACACCTCGCCGGCCAGGGATACCGCGCAGGTCTGGTACACCGTGCGCAAGAAGATCGGCGACATCCAGCAGACGCTGCCCGCGGGCGTGCGCGGGCCGTTCTTCAACGACGAGTTCGGCGATGTGTACGGCACTATCTACGCGCTCTCGGCCGACGGCTTTAGCTACAAGGAGCTGCGCGAGTACGCCGACCTGGTGCGCCAGGAGTTGCTGCGCGTGCCGTCAGTGGCCAAGGTGTCGCTGATCGGCCTGCAGGACGAGAAGGTTTATATCGAGTTCAACCAGGCGCGCTTTGCCCAGCTGGGGCTGGATATCAACGCCATTGCCGACCAGATCGCGCAGCAGAACAACCTGACTGGCAGCGGCGTGCTGGTCACCCCGACCGACAACCTGCAGGTGCGCCTGTCGGGCCAGTTCGCCGGCGTCGAAGACCTGGAGAACCTGGTGCTGCGCGGGCCCAATGGCATCGCCAATATCCGCCTGGGCGACATCGCGCATGTCTACCGCGGCTATGTCGACCCGACCCAGACGCGCATGCGCTTCAACGGCAAGGATGTGATCGGGCTCGGGATCTCGATGCAGAAGGGCGGCGACATCATCGAGCTGGGCAAGAACCTGCGCACCGCGTTCGACCGGCTGCGCACCCAGTTGCCGGTGGGCATCGAGATGGACCAGGTGCAGGACCAGCCGGAGGCCGTCAAGCGCTCGGTCGGCGAGTTTGTGCACGTGCTGATCGAAGCGGTGGTGATCGTGCTGGCAGTCAGCTTTGTCTCGCTGGGGCTGCACACGCGGCCGCTGCGGCTGGACGTGCGCCCCGGCCTGGTGGTGGCGCTGACCATTCCGCTGGTGCTGGCGGTGACCTTCCTGTTCATGCATATCTTCGGCATCGGCCTGCACAAGATTTCGCTGGGGGCGCTGATCGTGGCGCTGGGGCTGCTGGTCGACGACGCCATCATTGCGGTCGAGATGATGGTGCGCAAGCTGGAAGAGGGCTTCTCCAAGATGGAGGCGGCCACCTTCGCCTACACCTCCACGGCGATGCCGATGCTGACCGGCACGCTGATCACCGCTGCCGGCTTCCTGCCGGTGGGCCTGGCGCGCTCGACGGTGGGCGAATACACCTTCGCGATCTTTGCGGTGACGGCGCTGGCACTGGTGCTGTCGTGGCTGGCGGCGGTCTACTTCACCCCCTACCTGGGCTATCTGCTGCTCAAGACCCGCGGCCCGGGCGCGGGCGCGGCCCACGAAGTCTTCGACACGCCGTTCTATGCGCGCTTCCGCCGGCTGGTGGACTGGTGCGTGACCTGGCGCAAGACGGTGATCGCGATCACGCTGGCGGCCTTTGCGCTGGGCCTCTACGCCTTCAAGTTCGTCGAGAAGCAGTTTTTCCCGGATTCCAGCCGCCCAGAGCTGATGGTGGAGCTGTGGATGCCCGAGGGCACCAGCTTTGCCCAGATGGAGACCGAGGCCAAGCGCTTCGAGCAGCTGGCCGGCAAGGACAAGGACGTCGAAAGCCTGGCCACCTTCGTCGGCACCGGGGCGCCGCGCTTCTACCTGCCGCTGGACCAGATCTTGCCGCAGACCAACGTGGCGCAGGTGATTGTGATGCCGGTCAGCACCGAGGCGCGCGACGCGCTGCGCCGCCGCGTCATCAAGCTGCTCGATGCCGAGTTCCCGTACCTGCGCGGCCGCGTCAAGCTGCTGCCCAACGGTCCGCCGGTGGCCTACCCGGTGCAGTTCCGCGTGATCGGGCCGGACGCCGCCGGGGTGCGGCGGCTGGCCGACCAGGTCAAGGCCGAGATGCGCGCCAACCCCAATACCGTCGGCGTCAACGACAACTGGAATGAGAACGTCAAGATGCTGCGCCTGGAGATCGACCAGGACAAGGCGCGCGCGCTGGGCGTGACCACCAATGCCATCGCCCGCGTCACGCAGACCGTGCTGACCGGCGTGCCGGTGGGCCAGTACCGCGACGGCGACAAGCTGATCGACATCCTGATGCGCACCCCGCGCAATGAGCGCGATGCGATCTCTGACCTGAACAATATGCTGGTGCCGGCCAACACGGGCCGCATGGTGCCGCTGACGCAGGTGGCGCGCGTGACGCTGCGCTCGGAACCGGGTGTGGTGTGGCGCGAGAACCGCGACTTCGGCGTGACCGTGCAGGCCGACGTGGTCGACGGCATCCAGGGCCCGACGGTGACCGCGCAGATCAGCCCGAAACTCGACAAGCTGCGCGCGCAGCTGCCGCCGGGCTACCGCATCAGCGTGGCCGGCGCGGAAGAGGAAAGCGGCAAGGCCGGTGCCTCCATCGCGGCGCAGCTGCCGCTGTGCATCTTCCTCATCTTCACGCTGCTGATGCTGCAGCTGCACAGCTTCTCGCGCGCGACCATGGTGTTCCTGACCGGCCCGCTGGGGCTGATCGGTGCCGCCGCCACGCTGTTGCTGCTGCGCGCGCCGATGGGGTTTGTGGCGCAGCTCGGCATCACCGCGCTGCTGGGCATGATCATCCGCAACTCGGTGATCCTGGTCGACCAGATCGAGCAGGACGTCAGCGCCGGCGTGCCGCAATGGACCGCCATCGTCGAAGCCGCGGTGCGCCGTTTCCGGCCGATCATCCTGACCGCCGCCGCTGCGGTGCTGGCGATGATCCCGCTGTCGCGCTCGATGTTCTGGGGGCCGATGGCGGTGGCGATCATGGGCGGCCTGATTATTGCCACGGTGCTGACGCTGTTGTTCCTGCCGGCGCTGTACGCGGCGTGGTTCCGCGTCAGGCGGCCGGAGGACGGGGTGGGGGCGCTGGCGGGCTGAAGCGCCGCGCGGCTCAGGAAAGCCACCGTGCGGTACAGCTCGGGGTCCGGCGCGGCGCCGGGGTCGGCGCTGGTTACGGCTTCAACAGGGCAGGGATGGACTGCTCGAACTCCGTGCCCAGGTCCTTGACTAGCGCCGTTTCCACCACCGGGCTTTCAGCGCGCGCCAGGCGCGCGGTCACTGCCACCGACAGGCTGCGCAGCGTGGCCAACTGGGTCACGAAGCTGCCGAGTAATGCGGCATTGCCGCCACGGTCATTGGGCTTTCCAGTAGCGGTCGCGCAGGGCCTGCTTATACAGCTTGCCGGTGGGCAGGCGCGGCATGGCGTCGGTAAAGTCGATCGAGCGCGGCACCATGTAGCGCGCCACCTTGCCGCGCAGGTATTCGAGCAGGGTCTCGGCCAGCTCCGGAGATGGCGCGATGCCAGCGGCCGGTTCGACGATGGCCTTGACCTCTTCGCCCATCTCCGGGTTGGGCACGCCGATCACGGCGGCGTCGCCGACACTGGGATGGACCACCAGCGCATCCTCGATCGCCTGCGGGTAGATGTTGACGCCGCCCGAGATGATCATGAACGCCTTGCGGTCGGTCAGGTACAGGTAGCCGTCTTGATCGAGCCGGCCGATGTCACCCACCGAGGTCCAGGTGGGATGGCACGGGTGCTGCGCGGCGCGGGTCTTGTCCGGATCGTTGTGGTAGTGGAACGGCAGGGCCTCGCGCTCGAAATACACCAGTCCGCTTTCGCCGCAGGGCAGCTCGTTGCCGTCGTCGTCGCAGATATGCAGCACGCCCACCAGCGCCTTGCCGACCGAGCCCGGGTGCGCCAGCCATTCCGCCGTGTCCAGCGTGGCCACGCCGTTGCCTTCGGTGGCGGCGTAGTACTCGTGCACGATCGGCCCCCACCAGGCGATCATCTCGCGCTTGATTTCCTGCGGGCAGGGCGCGGCCGCGTGGATCGCCACGCGGTGGCTGGACAGGTCGAAGGCCGCGCGCTGCGCCGGCTCCAGCTTGAGCATGCGGATGAACATGGTCGGCACCCACTGGCTGTGGGTGACGCGGTAGCGCTCGATCATGCGCAGCGCCTCGACCGCGTCGAACTTCTCCATGAAGACCACGGTGCCGCCGCCGAACTGGGTCTCCAGCCCATAGCCGAGCGGTGCGGTGTGGTACAGGGGCGCAGGCGACAGGTAGATGGTGCCGGCATCGAAACCATAGCGAACGAACTGCGCCCGGCGCGGCGAGCCCGAGCCTTCGGTCACATAGCCCTGCGGCTGCGCGCGCACGATGCCCTTGGGCCGGCCCGTGGTGCCCGAGCTGTAGATCATGGTTGCGCCCATCCATTCCTCGGCCAGGCGCTCGGCCGGGTGCGCGGCGATGGCCGCTTCGTAGCTGTCCCAGCCGGGAATGGTGCTGTCCACCATCAGCCGGCTGCGGCAGGTCGGCATCAGCTCCGTCAACCGGGCGGCCAGTTCGCGCATCGCGTGGGAGGTCACCACCACCTGTGCCTGGCTGTCCTCGATCAGGTAGGCGGCCTCGGGGGCGGTCAGGAAGCGGTTGACCGGGGTGATCAGCAAGCCGGAACGCAGCGCGGCCCAGCACAGCTCGAAGCAGCGCATATTGTTCTCGAGCACCATCGCGATATGGTCGCCGCGACGCAGGCCAAGCGCGTACAGGTACTGGGCAAAGCGGTTCGAGCGCTGGTCCAGCTCGCCGTAGCTCAGGACCTCGCCGGTGGTGCCGTTGATGGCGGCGGGCTTCTCAGGGTTCAGGGCGGCGTGATCGCCCAGGTACTTCGGGGTCATGGTGCGGGTCCGTGGATGCAGTGCTCAGTGCGGTGCTCAGGCGGCAGGGATCTCGCCCGACGTGTCGGCATTGGCCGCGGCCTGGCGGACCAGCGCGGGAATCTGCCGGCCCAGCTCGGCGGCGTCCCAGCGGCCGGCCTTCTCGATGCGCGGGCCGGCGTGCCAGCCTTCAGCCACCGTGATGCGCCCGCCGCGCACGCCGAACACGCGCCCGGTGACGTCGCCGGATTCGAGGCTGCCAAGCCACGCCACCAGCGGCGCCACGTTGCCGGCATCGAGCGGGTCGAAGCCCGGCGCGGCGCCGGCGGTGAACTCGGCGCGGCGCCGGGCGAAGATGTCTTCGGTGAGGCGGCTCATCGCCGTCGGGTAGATCGCGTTGACGGTGACGCCGTAGCGGTCCAGCTCGCGCGCGGCGATCACCGACATCGCGGCGATGCCGGCCTTGGCCGCGCCATAGTTGGACTGGCCGGCGTTGCAGTACAGGCCCGACGACGAGCTGGTGTTGATCAGGCGCGCGGCGCGCTGGCGCCCGGCCTTCGATTCCTCGCGCCAGTAGGCGGCGGCGTGCCGCGACGGCGCGAAGGTGCCGCGCATATGCACGCGGATCACTGCGTCCCAGTCTTCCTCGGTCATGTTGACCAGGGTGCGGTCGCGCAGGATGCCGGCATTGTTGACCAGCACGTCCAGGCCGCCGAAGGTGTCGATGGCGGCGCGGATCATGCGCCCGGCACCGACCCAGTCGGCTACGTCGTCGAAGTTGGCGATGGCCTCGCCGCCGCCAGCGCGGATCTCGGCCACCACTTCCTGGGCCGGGCCGCTCGCGGCACCGCCGCCTTCGCCGCGCCCGCCGAGATCGTTGACGACCACCTTCGCACCCTGGCGGGCGAACTCCAGCGCATATTCGCGCCCGATGCCGCGGCCGGCCCCGGTGATGACGACTACGCGGTCCTTGCAAAGCTGTGACATGGTGAATCCTGTTCTCTTGGGTTGTGCGGGGCCGCGCCTTCAGCGCGCGCTGACGTCGTAGGTCTTGACCAGTTGCCCGTAGCGCACCCGCTCCGAGGCGATCATGGCGCCCATCTGCTTGCCCGGCTCGGCCAGCACTTCGGCATAGGCGGTGCGCGCGGCGAAACTGCGGAATACCGGCGTGCCGAGCGCCTTCAGCAGCGAAGCTTCAAGCTTCTGCGCGATCGGCTCGGGGGTCTTGCTGCTGACGCCAAAGCCGATCCACACCGACAGCTCATAGTCGGCCACGCCGCTTTCGCGCACGGTCGGAACGTCGGGCAGTTCGGGATGGCGCGCGCGGGTGGTCACGGCCAGCGGGCGCAGCTTGCCGGCGCGCAGCAGCGGCAGGGCGCCGCCGACATCCAGCAGGGCCAGGTCCACCGCGCCGCCCATCAGGTCGGTCTGCACCTGCACCGCGCCTTTGTAGGGGATGTGGTTCAGGTCGATGCCTGCCATCTGCTGCAGTTGCAGGCCGCCCAGTCGATAGTGGTAGCTGTAGCTGGCCAGGCTGACCGTATGCGGCGTCCTGCGCGCGGCACTGAGCACGTCGGCAAAGCTCTTGTAGGGAGAGTTGGCGCCCGTGACCAGTACCGCCGAAGCGCGGATCGCTGCGGCCAGCGGGCGGATGTTGCGCGGGTCGTAGGGCAGCTTGTCGTTGACCAGCGGGTTGATGACCATGGCGCTGGGCGAGATCATCAGGATGCTGTAGCCGTCGGCCGGGGCGTTGAGCAGGCTCTGCACGGCAATGATGGCGTCGGCGCCCGGGCGGTTCTCGACCACGGCCGCCTGGCCCAGGTCCTTGCCCACCAGCTCGGCGACAAAGCGGGTGACGGTGTCCGAACCGCTGCCCTGCGTCAGGGGCACGATAAAGCGCAGCGGATGCGAAGGGAAGTTGTCGGCGGCACTTGCCGGCAGCGCCGGCAGCAGCATCACGCAGGCCAGGCCCAGGCCCGGCAGGCGGTAAAGCGGCGATTGTTTCATGGCAGTCTCCTAGCGGGGCACTGCCGGCAGCACGATGCCGCCGGCGCGCCGCGTCTTTGCTCTGCTTCGGTCCGTGGTTCAGTTCTGGCCGTACAGCGTCACCACGCAGGCGCCGCCGAGGCCAAGGTTGTGCTGCAGCGCCAGCTTCGCGCCTGCCACCTGCCGATGCTCGGCGGTGCCGCGCAGCTGGTGCGTCAACTCGTAGCACTGGGCCAGGCCCGTGGCGCCCAGCGGGTGCCCCTTGGACAGCAGGCCGCCCGACGGGTTGACCACCACTTTGCCGCCGTAGGTGTTGTCGCCGTCCATCACGAACTTCTCGGCGCCGCCTTCGGGGCAGAAGCCCAGGGCTTCGTAAGAGATCACCTCGTTGTGCGCGAAGCAGTCATGCAGCTCGCACACATCGACGTCTTCGGGGCCGATGCCGGCCTGCTCGTAGACCTTGTTGGCCGCCGCGCGCGTCATGTGAGTGCCGACATAGTTCAGCATCGACGGCGGGTCGAACGAGGCGGGCGGATCGGTGGTGAGCGCTTGCGCCACGATCTGCACGCCGGTGCGCAGGCCGTGCTGGCGGGCAAAGCGCTCCGACACCAGGATCGCCGCGGCGCCGCCGCAGGTGGGCGGGCAGGCCATCAGGCGCGTCATCACGCCGGGCAGCAGCTCGACGTCGTTCATCACGTCTTCGGTGGTGACGACCTTGCGGAACAGCGCCAGCGGGTTGTTGGCGGCATGGCGGCTGGCCTTGGCGCGCACCGCGGCAAAGGTTTCCATGCTGGTGCCGTAGCGTTGCATATGCTCGCGGCCGGCCCCGCCAAAGGTGCGCAGTGCCTGCGGCAGGTGCGCCATGTCGGCGGTCAGGCCATGCATGATTGGCTGGAAGCGGGCGCGGGTGACGGGGCGGTCATCCCAGTGCGACTTGAGCGCGCCGGCCTGCATCTGCTCGAAGCCCACTGCCAGCACGCAGTCGGCATCGCCGGTCTCGATCGCCTTGCGCGCCAGGTAGAGCGCGGTCGAGCCGGTCGAGCAGTTGTTGTTGACGTTGATGATGGGGATGCCGGTCATGCCGACTTCATACAGCGCGGTCTGGCCGCAGGTGGAGTCGCCGTAGACATAGCCGGCAAACGCCTGCTGCACCTGCTCGTAGCCGATGCCGGCATCCGCCAGCGCGCGGCGCGTGGCTTCCGCGCCCATTTCGGTGTAGCTCAGGCTTGCGCCGGGCTTGGCGAAGGGGATCATGCCGACGCCGGCAACCAGGACTTTCTCGCTCATGATGGGTTCCTGAAGGAGGTTTCGAAAGAGGGGCTCAGAGCTTGCGCGCGATCAGGTCGCGCAGGACTTCGCTGGTGCCGCCGAAGATGCGGGTCACGCGCATGTCGGCAAAGGCGCGCGCGATCGGGTACTCGAGCATGTAGCCGTAGCCGCCGTGCAGCTGCACCATGTCGTCGATGCACTTCCACATGGTCTCGGTGGCGTACAGCTTGGCGATCGCGGCTTCCTGCAGCGTCAGCTTGCGTTCCATGTGCTTGCCGATGTAGTAGTCGACCATGGTGCGCATGGCCACGGCCTGGGCCTTGACGTCGGCCAGCTTGAACCTGGTGTTCTGGAAGTCCCACACGGTCTGGTTGAAGGCGCGGCGGTCCTTCACGTACTGCAGCGTCAGTTCCAGCTGGCGCTCCAGCTTGGCGGCGCAGTAGACGGCGATGATCAGGCGTTCCTGCGGCAGTTCTTCCATCAGGTGGATAAAGCCGCCGTTCTCGTTGCCGATCAGGTTGGTGACCGGCACGCGCACGTTGTCGAAGAACAGCTCGGCGGTGTCGGCGGCGTGCTGGCCCACCTTCTCCAGCTTGCGCCCGCGGCGGAAACCTTCCCGTTCCGCCTCCACCATGATCAGGCTCACGCCCTTGGCGCCCGCTTCCGGATCGGTCTTGCAGACCACCACGATCATGTCGGCGTTCAGGCCGTTGGAGATGAAGGTCTTGCTGCCGTTGATGACGAACTCGTCGCCGTCGCGCACGGCGCTGGTACGGATCGACTTCAGGTCGGAGCCGCTGCCGGGCTCGGTCATGGCGATGGCCAGGATCTTTTCGCCGCGGCAGATATCGGGCAGCCACTTGCGCTTCTGCGCCTCGGTGCCCAGGCGCACGATGTAGGGCGCGGTGATGTCCGAGTGCACCGAGAAGCTCGGGCCGGAGATGCCGGAGCGGTGGTATTCCTCGGCCAGCACGGCGGAGTGGCCGAAGTCGCCGCCGCCGCCGCCGTATTCCTCCGGCACGGTGACGCACAGCAGGCCCTCGCGGCCGGCCTTGAGCCAGGTCTCGCGGTCGACGCAGCCGGCCTGGTCCCATGCCGCCTGGCGCGGCAGGCATTCGCGCTCGAAGAAGCGGCGCGCGGTTTCCCTGAACATCTCGTGGTCTTCGCGATAGACGTTGCGGATGATTTCCATCGATGGCTCCCGGTCTGGCTGGTGGACGGCAGCGGTGTCGCTGCCTCGTTGGGTCCAGTGTGGCCGGGGGCGGGTGGGAAGTCCCTACACCGGTGGTGTAGGTGGGGCGGGTCAGGGGGTGGGCAGGGTGCCGGCGTCGCGCAGCCGGGCCACGGCTTCGTCACGTCCGGTGACATCCAGCTTGGCGTAAACGTTGCGCAGGTGCCACTTCACCGTGTCGAGCGATACGTTGAGGATGCGGGCGATCTTCTTGTTCGGCATGGCCTGCGCCAGCAGGCCCAGCACTTCCTGCTCGCGCTCGCTGAGCGTGGCCAGGCGTGCGAGCTGCACGGCGGGGCCCGGCGAGGCGGGGGGGCTGGCGTAAGCACCCGCCCCCGCGGCGTCGGCCAGGCGCTGCGCGTAGAACGCCAGCACCGGGTCCAGGCTGTCGTCGCCGGCCAGCGCGGCCAGCATGACCGGCACCTGCGGCGAGGCATCGAGCAGGCTGCGCACCAGCCCGTGGCGGTGGCCGATGCGCAGGGCGTCGACCAGTTGCCGGCGCGCGGCGGCGGCGTCGCGGCGGCCCTGGTGGGCCAGCGCCATCAGCATGCGCAAGGTGGCCACGCGGGACCAGCGCCCGCCTGCCTCGGACAGCGCGGCCAGCGGCTCCAGGCGCGCCAGCGCGCCGTCGAAATCGTTGTGGTGCAGGCACATGCCGATGCGGGCCAGGTCGGCGTGGACCCGCACTTCCCAGGCGGTGCCGCGCACCGCGCCGGCATGCCGCGCCGCCAGCGCTTCCAGCCGCAGCAGGGCGTCGTCGGCGGCGTCGACATGGCCGTCCTCAAGCAACCGGCGCGAGCGCAGCCACAGGGCGCCAGCTACCAGACGGTCGACGCGTTGGCGCTGCCCGTAGCGCTCCAGCCGGTCCAGGCACGCCAGCGCGCCGGCGTGGTCGCCGGCATGCCAGCGAGCGCAGGACAGCGCCAGCAGCGCGCGCAGCACGGTGTCCGGGATCGAGATGCGCACCAGCACGTCGATGCGGGCATCGAGCAGGCTGGCGGCAGCCTCGACATCGTTGAGTTCGTACAGGGTCTCGCCCAGCAGCGCGGCCGCCATGCAGGCCACGCCGGCGCAGGCCGCGCCGCGCTGCCCGGCATCGGCCAGCACGTCATGCAGCACGCGCTCGGCCACCAGCGCCTGGCCCTCGACCGCGTGCGTCATGCCGCCCATGCAGCGGCCCAGCAGCGTGCCGCGCGGCGCGCCGTCGCAGGGCGCGCCGTCCTCGATCACGCGCCGCGCCTGGTCGTATTCGCCGCGGTAGATATGCATCCACGACAGGATGTTGCCGCGCCCGGTCAGGGTGAAGTCGTCCGCGCCAGCGGGCACGCGCTGCAGCGTCGGCAGCAGGCTGGCGACCGCGTCGGAGTCGTCGCGCAGCAGCGCCATGCTGCCGCGCAAGATCGCCAGTGCATAGTGCTCGCGCGACCCCAGCCGCGCGGCCTGGGCCTGCATCCGCTGCAGGCTGTCCTGCAGTCCGTCGGCATCGCCGGCATACATCTGCAGGTGGGCCTGGACCAGCAGCAGGCCGAAGCGGGCCCGGATCTGCCCGGCGGGCAGTTGCCGCACCAGCGCAGCCAGCTGGCTGAGTTCGCCGCGCGCCAGCAGGCCGTGCGCGCGGCCGTGGACCATGTCGGCGGCGGCCGCGCCGTCGCCGGCGAGCACCGCGTGCCGCACGGCCTCGTCCACGTCGCCATGGGCGTTGAACCACTGCCAGGCCGCCGCGTGCATCGCGGCCTGCGCGCCGGGCGGCAGCCCGCTCAGGCGACCCAGCAGCACCTCGCGCAACAGCGGGTGCAGGCGGTACCAGGCCTCGCCGCGGCTCTCGTTGCCGATCTGGGTGATAAAGAGGTCGTCGCGCGCCAGGCGCGCCAGCCGCGTGGTGATCTCGGCGGCGGCATCGGGGCGGCCCAGCAGGGTGGCGCACAGCGCGCCGCAAAAGCGGTGGCACAGTGCCATGCGGGTGAGCAGGTCGAGGTCGTCCGGCGTCAGCCGCACCAGTACCTCGCGCTCGAAATAGCTGGCAAAGGTCCGCGCGTCGCGCACCTGGACCGGGTTGTACGACCCGCCGCGCTTGCCCTTCAGGTCGATGGCAAAGAGCTGCAGCCCGGCGGCCCAGCCGTCCGTGAGTTCATGCAGCCGGCCGGCATCGCGGGCGTCGACGTGGCCCAGCTGCTCCTGCAGGAAGCGGGCGGACTCCTGTGCCGAGAAGCGCAGGTCGGGCAGCCCGAAGCTCGACAGCAGCCCCTGCGTGCGCAGCCGCGCCAGCGATACCGGCGGCGCGGTGCGCGATGCCAGCACCACATGCAGCTGCGGCGGCGCGTAGTCGAGCAGCCAGCGCAGCGCCAGCACCACGCCCGGGTCGTCCAGGTGATGGACGTCGTCGAGCATCAGCACCAGCTCGCGCCGGCGTGCGCCGATGGCCCGCACCAGCGTGATGACCCAGTGCTCCACCGCGGACTGATGGCCGTCGCGGCCCATCAGCACCCAGGCGTCGCGCACGATGGCAGGGTCAACCGTGGCCAGGCTGGCGACCAGTCCGTTGAAGAACGCCGCGACACTGTTGTCTTCCGGTGCGAGCGACAGCCAGGCGACGTCGAAGCCCAGCGTCAGCAGGGCCTGGCGCCACGCCGCCAGCGTGCTGGTCTTGGCGCAGCCGGCCGGCCCCTGGATGACGATGCAGCGCTGGCGCCGCGCCTCGGCCAGGCGTGCCAGCAGGGAGTCGCGCGGCATCAGCGGGCGGGCGCCGCGCGGCGGCACCAGCTTGGTCGGCGTGACCGGAGAGGCCGGTGCGGCGGACTGGCTGGCGGATTCTGCTGGCGCGGCTCCGGCCGGGGACATGCGGGGCTCCTCTTGTCCGTGCGGCGCGGGCCGGCGGATCAATGCGATGACGGCATTGTAGGAGCGGTTGGCGGGCTGGCGGCGCCTTCGGGCGGCAGGCCACCTGATGCGGGTGGGGCGCGGAGTGCCCGACCGCGTGGACGCGCTGCCCGAGCATATCGAGGCAGGTGCCAACGTACTGCTGCAGGCCATGCTGGCGCACGCGCGCCACGCGCTCGCGCCAGAGCTAGTTGCAGATCGTGCCGGGAACCGGCTTGCCGGAGGAGGTCAGCCCCTGGCACGCATCGCCGTGGCTCAGGCTGGTGTCCGACGCCGAGGACGGCGACAGCTTCAGCTTGCCTGCCACCGTGCAGCACCCGCGGACCGGCGGCGGCGCAGGCGTGCGCCTGGCCGCCGGCAGCGGCGCCGGCCCGCCGGCTTCCGCGGATTCTTCCGCTTCAGGAAAAACGCACTGCCCTTGCTGGCAGATCCGCTCTCCTTTGCACTGCATGTCGTACTGGCATCCGGCAGCCTGGGCGAGCGATGACCAGCCAGCGGCCATCGACGCTGCCAACAGCAAGGCGGGGAATTTCATATGCCCTCCGATCAGGGCTGAGGTGAAGACGCCGGGAACAGCCTGCGCAGCGCGCAACGCCGCCCGACATCTTCAGAATAGATCGCGGCAAGGGCCGGCGAAAGGCGCTGCCACTCAGGTGTTCTACCACCCTTGCGATGGCCCGCAATGCGCGATGGAGCGCGAGATCGCCCGCGCGCATTCCATCACCAGCGGCGCCAGTTTTTCTGCGCCTCGGCCATGCTCCAGCGGCTGGCTGGCGGCGACACAGGCACCGCGCCGACTGCCATGCTCTGACCGTTGACGATGGGTGCTTCCATGCCCATGTCGCCGATGAACAGCGCCGCTTCATTGCCGGAGAAGTGTGTAAAGCGCCGCTTATTCGCGGGGCAGGCCGGAGGGGAGTCTGAAAAGGGGAGGTTGTCAGCCCGCCACTTGGAAGGCGGGTGGTGCGAGGGAGGGGACTCGAACCCCTACACCATTGCTGGCGTCAGGACCTAAACCTGGTGCGTCTACCAATTTCGCCACCCTCGCGGTCCTGCGGCGCTGCCCTGGCGGGCGGCCGCGATGCTCGTTGGCAGGGGCAGGACAGGAAAGCAAAAAAGGCGGCTGGAACTGCCCGCCTTTACGCTGTCCGCTGCTGGCGGCACCGGCTGCCGAAACGTGGTATCGGCATGGCTTGCGCCTGCACTGCAACGAGGCTGCGGATTGTAGCGCAAGGCGCGGGGGGAATCCAGCCCCGCCCGGCACTCCGGTGGCGGCGGCAGGCGGCCGGGATATATTGTCGGCTTTCTCGCTCCCGCCCACATGCCGATGATTTCCCTCCCGACGCTGACTCCGTTGCGCTGGCGCCTGCTTTTCTGGGGCTGCGCGGCGGCGGTGCTGGTCCTGTCGCTGCTGCCGCCGAGCCAGCCCCTGCCGACCACCGGCTGGGACAAGGCCAACCATATGCTGGCGTTCGCGGTGCTGGGCGTGCTGGGGCGGCGCGCCTACGCCGGGCATGGCTGGGCCGTATGGCTGGGGCTGCTGGCGTACGGCGGCCTGATCGAGCTGCTGCAGGGGCAGACCGGCTACCGTGATGCGGACTGGCTCGACCTGCTGGCCGACTGCATCGGCCTGGCCGCGGGCATGGCGCTGGACTGGCTGGTGCGCCGCCTCAGTGCTCCTCGGCTTCGAGCGTGAACTTCGCGCCGTCGTCCTGGCCGAGCAAGTCGGCCAGCAGCGGCATCGCCTCTTCCAGCGATTCCTTCAGGCGCCACGGCGGGTTGACGATGAACATGCCGCTGCCGTGCAGGCCCAGGCCACCCTCGACCGGGTGCCTGACGGTCAGGGTCACATGCAGCCAGCTCTTGAGCGGCAGGCCCTTGAGCTGCACCGGCAACTGCACCGACTCGCGCCGCTGCACCTGCGGGTACCAGACCGCATAGACGCCGGTGGCAAAGCGCTCCAGCCCGTCGCGGACGGTCTGCACGGTGCGGGCGTAGTCCTGCTTGTCCTCGTAGGACGGATCGACCAGCACCAGCGCGCGGCGCGGCGCCGGGGGCAGGATGGCCTTGATGCCGCCGAAGCCGTCGCCGTCATACAGCATCACGCGGCGCCCGGCGCCGCGGAAGTTGTCGCGCAGCACCTGGATCTCGGTGCTGTGCAGCTCGAACAGCCGCAGCCGGTCGTGCTCGCGCAGCATCTGCCAGGCCAGCCAGGGCGAGCCGGGATAGTGGCGCAGGTTGCCGTCCGGGTTGAGCGCGCGCACCTGGTCCAGGTACTCGTCCAGCATCGCCGGCAACTGCGTGCCGGCGGCGGCGGCGCGCCACAGCGGCGCGATGCCGGTCTCGAACTCGGCCTTCTTCTGCGCGTAGGCATGGTCCAGCGCATAGAGGCCGGCGCCGGCATGGGTGTCGATGTACCAGAACGCCTTGTCCTTCTGCGTCAGGTGCTCGAGCAGTTGCACCACGACGGCGTGTTTGAGGACATCGGCATGGTTGCCGGCGTGGAAGGCGTGACGGTAGCTGAGCATGTGGGGCAGGGCGCCTTGTCGGCGCAAAATCAGGGGCAGGCGTGAGGTCTGCGGGAAGGCCGCTATGCTACCATCCGCCGCGGGTTGCCAACCCCGGCCCCTACCACGCCCGGCGCGTTCGCCCGGGCATTTTGCTTCCGCCGAGTTTCCTGTCCCATGCCGCGCGCACTCGAGCCCGCCGAGCCCATCCTGTCTGCCGAAGGCACCCCGTATTCGCCCCGCTACGACGACGTCTACCACAGCACCGAAGGCGGGCTGGCGCAGGCCGCCCATGTCTTCCTGGGCGGCAACGGCCTGCCGCGGGCGTGGGCCGGCCAGCGCCAGTTCGTCATTGCCGAGACCGGCTTCGGCCTGGGGCTGAATTTCCTGGCGACCTGGCAGGCGTGGCGCGACCATCCGCAGCGCTGCGGCACGCTGCATTTCGTCTCGATTGAAAAGCACCCGTTCACCCGCGAGGGGCTGGCACAACTGCACGCCGGGCTGGACGGACTGCAGCCGCTGGCGCAGGCGCTGCAGGCGCAATGGCCGTTGGCGCTGCCAGGGCTGCACCGGCTGGCTTTCGACGAGGGCCGTGTGGTGCTGACGCTGGCCCTGGGCGATGTCGAACAGATGCTGCCGCGGCTGGCGGCCGGGGTGGATGCCTTCTACCTGGACGGTTTCGCGCCGGCGCGCAACGCGCAGATGTGGTCGCCGCAGGTGTTCCGCGGACTGGCGCGGCTGGCCCGGCCAGGCGCCACGCTGGCCACGTTTGCGGCCGCGGGCTTTGTGCGGCGCGGGCTCAAGGAAGTCGGTTTCGAGGCCAGCAGGGCCCCAGGCTTTGGCGGCAAGTGGCACATGACCGTCGCGCGCTTCCGCCCGCAATGGAAAGCGCGCCGCCACGCGCCGCCGCTGCCGGCGCAATGGGCCGGGCGCCATGCCATGGTGATCGGCGCCGGCCTGGCCGGTTGTGCCGTGACCGAGCGGCTGGCCGCGCGCGGCTGGCGCGTGACGCTGTTCGATGCCCACGACGGGCCGGCGCGGCAGACCTCGGCGCATCGCGCGGCGGCCATGCATGCGCATGTGTCGGCCGACGACAGCTTGCTGTCGCGGCTGTCGCGCGCCGGCAACCAGTACGCGCTGCGCACCTGGGCGGCGCTGGCCGAGGCCGGCCATCCCGTCGGCTGGCATGGCTGCGGCGTGCTGCAGATCGGCGAGGACGAGGCCGAGGGCGAGGCCCAGCGCGCCGCCCTGGCGGCGATGGGCTTGCCGGAAGAATTCGTGCGCTGGATGAGCGCCGAAGAGGCGGCTTCGGCCCACGACGCCGGCGTGCCGCGTGGCGGCCTGTGGTTCCCGCAAGGCGGCTGGGTGGCGCCGCCGGATATCTGCGTGGCGCAGCTCGCGCGGGCTGGCGATGCCGTGACCGCGCGTTTCGGCTGCCGGGTTGCCGGGATTGCATACGTTGACGGGCAATGGCAGGCAGTCGGGCAGGATGGTGCCGTGCTGGCATCGGCGCCGGTGCTGGTACTGGCCGGCGCGTACGAAGCGCAGCAATTGCTGCCGCAGCAGCACTGGACCATGCGGCGCGTGCGCGGGCAGCTGACCACGCTGGCGTCCGCGCAGGTCGATGCGCTCGGTGGCTGGCCGGATTGCGTGGTGACCGGTGCCGGCTACCTGCTGCCGCGTGCCGCCGACGGCACCGGACGGGTCGGCTCCAGCTACGACGCCGACGAGGGCCCGCTGGTGGAGCAGCCGGCGGTCCACGCTGCCAACCTGGCGCGCTTGTCCGGGCTGCTGCCGCGCCAGGCCGATGCCGTCGCCGGCATCGACCCGGCGGCCTTGTCAGGATACGTGGGCGTGCGCACCGTCACGCACAACCGGCTGCCGCTGATCGGACAGGTGCCCGACGAGGCCACTGCGCTGGCGCAGGCCGCATCGCTGCGCGGTGCGCACCTGCGCGACCTGCCGCGCCTGCCTGGCCTCTACGCGGCCCTTGCATATGGGTCGCGCGGCCTCACATGGGCTGCGCTGGCTGCGGAACTGCTGGCCAGCCAGATCGAGGGCGAGCCGCTGCCGCTGGAGTCGGATCTGGCCGATGCGGTGGATCCGGCGCGCCTGCTGCTGCGTGCGCTGCGCCACGGGCAGGCCGGATAGCGGCGCATGGTGCGGCAGGGCGGCTCCGCGTGCGTTCCGGGCAAAAACTGCCGGAAGCGAATCAAAACCGTGCGATAATCCCCGTTTTCCGTTTGCGCGGAGCGTTCCGTTCGCCGGTGCGCCGCCCCGGCCGTCCTGGTGACGGCGCCGTGGCGGTAAAGCGGGCGGTACATGCGCAAGCGGTAGCACCTACGAACACAACTACATTTCTGGATTGGATCTACGACCATGTCGAACGTGATTGAGAACCTCGGCAAGCTGGACCGCAAGGTGACCCTGGCCATCCCCAAGGCCGAAGTGGAAAAGGAAAAGCAGGAGCGCCTGGTTCGCCTGTCGAAGACCGTGAAGATGTCGGGCTTCCGTCCGGGCAAGGTGCCGATGAAGATGGTCGAGAAGCAGTACGGCCAGCAGGTCGAGTTCGAAGTGCGCTTCGACAAGGCCGCGCGCAAGTTCTTTGACCTCACCAAGGAACAGGACGTCAAGGTTGCCGGCCAGCCCAAGTTCGAGATCAAGAACGACGGCGTGGGCGAAGACGAAGTGGCCTTCGACGCCACCTTCGAGGTGTACCCGGAAGTGACCATCGGCGACCTGTCGGCTGCCGAAGTCACCCGCACCGGCACTGAGATCACCGACGCCGAAGTCGACAAGACCATCGACATCCTGCGCAAGCAGCGCGTGCACTACCACGCCCGCGGCGAAGCCGGCGAGCATGGCGACGGCGGTGCCGACGTCACCGCCCAGAACGGCGACCGCGTCACGCTGGACTTCGTCGGCAAGATCGAAGGTGAAGAGTTCGCCGGCGGCAAGGCCGAGGACTTCCCGTTCGTGCTGGGCGAAGGCCGCATGCTGCCCGAGTTCGAGCAGGCCGCGCTGGGCCTGAAGGTCGGCGAAAGCAAGACCTTCCCGCTGGCCTTCCCGGCCGACTACCACGGCAAGGAAGTGGCCGGCAAGACCGCCGAATTCACGGTGACCCTGAAGAAGATCGAATGGGCCCACCTGCCGGAAGTCAATGAAGGCTTCGCCAAGTCGCTGGGCATTGCCGACGGCAGCGTCGACAAGATGCGCGCCGACATCCGCGAAAACCTCGAGCGCGAAGTGAAGCGCCGCACGCACTCCATGCTGAAGGACCAGGTCATGGAAGCGCTGCTGAAGGCGAGCGAGCTGGACGTGCCCAAGGCCCTGATCGAGCAGGACCAGGAACGCCTGGTGGAAATGGCCCGCCGTGACCTGGAACAGCGTGGCATGCCCAACGCCAAGGACATGCCGATCCCGGCCGAGATGTTCGCGCAGCAGGCCGAGCGCCGCGTCAAGCTGGGCCTGATCCTGGCCGAGATCGTCAAGGCCAACGGCCTGGAAGCCAAGGCCGACCAGATCAAGGCCGAGATCGAGGACTTCGCCAAGAGCTACGAAGACCCGAAGGAAGTCATGCGCTGGTACTACGGCGACCAGCAGCGCCTGGCCGAGATGGAAGCCTACGTGCTCGAAAACAACGTGGTAAATTTCGTGTGCGACAAGGCCAAGGTCACCGACAAGAAGGTGTCCTTCGAGGAACTCACCGCCGAAGGCAACCAGCAGCAAGCCTGAGGCCGGAAGTGACCCGTAGCCCCGCGTCACGGCGTGGGACCGGGCAACTTCCCGAGTTACCCCGGATTGCCTTGCAATCCGACGAATCCATGGAGAACATGCATGACTCGCAATGATTTGCTTGACCGTCTCGCCACCACGCAGGCCTCGGCTCTGGAAACCCAGGGCCTGGGGCTGGTGCCGATGGTCGTCGAGCAGTCCGGCCGGGGCGAGCGCGCCTATGACATCTACTCGCGCCTGCTGAAGGAGCGCGTGGTGTTCATGGTGGGCGAGGTCAACGACCAGACCGCCAACCTGGTGGTGGCCCAGATGCTGTTCCTCGAGAGCGAGAACCCTGACAAGGACGTGTCGCTGTACATCAACTCGCCGGGCGGTTCCGTCTCGGCCGGCCTGGCGATCTACGACACCATGCAGTTCATCAAGCCGGATGTGTCCACGCTGTGCATGGGCATGGCGGCAAGCATGGGCGCTTTCCTGCTGGCGGCCGGCGCCAAGGGCAAGCGTTCGGCGCTGCCCAACTCGCGCATCATGATCCACCAGCCGCTGGGCGGCGCGCGCGGCCAGGCCTCGGACATCGAGATCCAGGCTCGCGAGATCCTGTACCTGCGCGAGCGGCTCAACACCATCCTGTCGGAAGTGACGGGCCAGCCGGTCGAGAAGATTGCGCGCGACACCGATCGCGACAACTTCATGAGCGGCGACCAGGCGGTCGACTACGGTCTGATCGACAAGGTCCTGGCCCGCCGCGGCTGATGCAGCGGGCCGCCGTGGCGTCGCGGTTGCGTAATCCGGCGGCGGCCACCGGCCAGGCTGGCCAGGCCCAAATGGCGAAGGCTACACCGGAACGAGGCCCCGTGCCTCGTTTTGTGCTTTAGCCCCACAGCCGGGGGGAACCGCCGGTGGTGCCAATCGTTTTGGCGTATGATGCGTTTGAAGCGTATCGCCGAGGAGCCTGTCGCCCCGCGGTGTGCGCACTGCATAAGTGACTGATTCCTATGGCGGACAAAAAAGGTTCATCCAGCGAAAAGCTTCTGTACTGCTCCTTCTGCGGCAAGAGCCAGCATGAGGTCAAGAAGCTGATTGCCGGCCCGTCGGTGTTCATTTGCGACGAATGCATCGACCTGTGCAATGAGATCATTCGCGACGAGGCCACGGCATCCGAGAAAGACGCCGCCACGGCTGCGCGCTCGGACCTCCCCACGCCCCACGAGATCCGCGAAAGCCTGGACCAGTATGTGATCGGCCAGGAACAGGCCAAGAAGATCCTGGCCGTGGCGGTCTACAACCACTACAAGCGCCTCAAGCATCTCGGCAAGAAGGACGATGTCGAGCTGTCCAAGAGCAACATCCTGCTGATCGGGCCGACCGGCTCGGGCAAGACGCTGCTCGCGCAGACGCTGGCGCGCCTGCTCAACGTGCCGTTCGTGATCGCCGACGCGACCACGCTGACCGAAGCCGGCTACGTGGGCGAAGACGTCGAGAACATCATCCAGAAGCTGCTGCAGAACTGCAACTACGAAGTCGAGAAGGCGCAGCGCGGCATCGTCTACATCGATGAGATCGACAAGATCTCGCGCAAGTCCGACAACCCGTCGATCACGCGCGACGTCTCGGGCGAGGGCGTGCAGCAGGCCCTGCTCAAGCTGATCGAAGGCACCATGGCATCGGTGCCGCCGCAGGGTGGCCGCAAGCATCCGAACCAGGACTTCCTGCAGGTGGACACGACCAACATCCTGTTCATCTGCGGCGGCGCCTTCGATGGCCTGGAAAAGGTCATCATGCAGCGCTCGGACAAGACCGGCATCGGCTTTGCCGCGCAGGTCAAGAGCAAGGAAGAGCGCGATGCCAGCGAGATCCTGCCGCAGACCGAGCCGGAAGACCTGATCAAGTTCGGCCTGATCCCCGAGCTGATCGGCCGCCTGCCGGTAGTCGCGACGCTGGCCAAGCTGGACGAGGCCGCGCTGATGCAGATCCTGGTCGAGCCCAAGAATGCGCTGGTCAAGCAATACCAGAAGCTGCTGGCGATGGAAGGCGTCGAGCTGGAAATCCGCCCGGGTGCGCTGAGCGCCATCGCCCGCAAGGCGATCCGCCGCAAGACCGGCGCGCGCGGACTGCGTTCGATCCTGGAACAGTCGCTGATGGACGTCATGTACGACTTGCCCAACTACAAGGGCGTGCAGAAGGTGGTGATCGATGAAAATACGATCAACGGTGATGCACCCCCGCTGCTGATGTACGAGGAGCAGCAGCCCAAGGTGGCAGGGTCCAACTGACGCGAGGGCTGCCAGAGGTGGTAAGTGGTCGGGACCACACCGGCAGCAGGGCGGAAAGGCCGTTCGCGTAGAAGCGAGCGGCTTTTTTTGTTTATTTCTACCGACGAGAGGGAGGAAACGCGGGTATGCTGTTTCAGAGGGGCCAGCAAGTGCAGGGAGCGGCATCTGCCTGCCTTGGTGAATCGATTGGCGCAGTATCTTGTAATCGATTCGGGCGGCCCAATTTACGCCTTAAATGACTGACTTGGGGAAAATGATGTCCGGAACACAACTCCTCCCGGCCGAGCCGATTCGCCTCCCACTGTTGCCGCTGCGCGACGTGGTGGTGTTTCCGCACATGGTGATCCCGCTGTTCGTGGGACGCCCGAAGTCCATCAAGGCGCTTGAGACTGCGATGGAGGCGGGCAAGAGCATCATGCTCGTGGCCCAGAAGACGGCGGCGAAGGACGAGCCGACCGCCGACGACCTGTACGAGGTCGGCTGCATCGCCAATATCCTGCAAATGCTGAAACTGCCCGACGGTACCGTGAAGGTGCTGGTCGAGGGTACCCAGCGCGCGAATATCCGCGAGGTGAGCGAGGACGAATCGCACTTCATGTGCGAAGCCGTGCCCGTGCCGCCCGCACCTGGCGAAAGCGCCGAGACCGAGGCCCTGCGCCGCGCGATCGTGTCGCAGTTCGACCAGTACGTGAAGCTCAACAAGAAGATCCCGCCCGAGATCCTGACCTCGCTGTCGGGTATCGACGAGGCCGGCCGCCTGGCGGACACCATCGCCGCGCACCTGCCGATCAAGCTCGAGCAGAAGCAGAAGATCCTGGAGATGGTCAATGTGACCGAACGCCTGGAAAGCCTGCTGTCGCAGCTCGAGGGCGAGATCGACATCCTCCAGGTTGAAAAGCGCATCCGTGGCCGCGTCAAGCGCCAGATGGAGAAGAGCCAGCGCGAGTACTACCTGAACGAGCAGGTCAAGGCCATCCAGAAGGAGCTGGGCGAGGGTGAAGAAGGCGCGGACCTGGAAGAACTCGACAAGCGCATCAAGGCTGCGCGCATGCCGAAGGAAGCCAAGAAGAAGGCCGACGCCGAATTCAAGAAGCTCAAGCTGATGTCGCCGATGTCGGCCGAAGCCACCGTCGTGCGCAACTACATCGACACGCTGGTGAACCTGCCGTGGCGCAAGAAGAGCAAGGTCAACAATGACCTCGCCAACGCCGAGCGCGTGCTGGATGAAGACCACTACGGTCTCGAGAAGGTCAAGGAACGCATTCTCGAGTACCTCGCGGTGCAACAGCGCGTGGACAAGGTGAAGGCGCCCATCCTCTGCCTGGTCGGGCCTCCCGGCGTGGGCAAGACCTCGCTCGGCCAGTCGGTGGCGCGCGCGACGAACCGCAAGTTCGTGCGCATGGCACTGGGTGGCGTGCGCGACGAGGCCGAGATCCGCGGCCACCGCAGGACCTATATCGGCTCGATGCCGGGCAAGATCCTGCAGAGCCTGTCCAAGGTCGGCGTGCGCAATCCGCTCTTCCTGCTCGACGAGATCGACAAGATGGGCATGGATTTCCGCGGCGATCCGTCGTCGGCGCTGCTCGAGGTGCTGGACCCGGAACAGAATCACACCTTCCAGGACCACTACATCGAGGTCGACTTCGACCTGTCGGACGTGATGTTCGTGGCGACGTCGAACTCCCTGAACATCCCGCCGCCGCTGCTCGACCGCATGGAAGTGATCCGCCTGTCGGGTTACACCGAGGACGAGAAGGTCAATATCGCCCAGCGCTACCTGCTGCCCAAGCAGATCAAGAACAATGGTCTGAAGGCAGGCGAGATCGAGGTGGCCGAAAGCGCGATCCGCGACATCATCCGCTACTACACGCGTGAAGCGGGTGTGCGATCGCTGGAACGCGAAGTCTCCAAGATTGCCCGCAAGGTGGTCAAGCTGCTGCTGCTGAAGAAGGAGTCGGGCACGATCAAGGTCGACTCCGAGAACCTGGACAAATTCCTGGGCGTGCGCAAGTACGACTTCGGCCTGGCCGGCAAGGAAAACCAGGTGGGCCAGGTGACCGGTCTGGCGTGGACCGAGGTGGGCGGCGACCTGCTGACCATCGAAGCCGCGATCATGCCGGGCAAGGGCAACATCACCCGCACCGGTTCGCTGGGCGACGTGATGAAGGAATCGGTCGAAGCCGCGCGTTCGGTGGTGCGTTCGCGGGCACGCCGCCTGGGCATCACGGATGAGATGTTCGAGAAGCGCGACATCCACATCCACGTGCCCGAAGGCGCCACGCCCAAGGACGGCCCGTCGGCAGGCGGTGCGATGACCACTGCGCTGGTGTCGGTGCTGACCGGCATTCCGGTGCGCGCGGATGTCGCCATGACCGGCGAGATCACGCTGCGCGGCGAGGTGCTGCCGATCGGCGGCCTCAAGGAGAAGCTGCTGGCAGCCCACCGGGGCGGTATCAAGCTGGTGCTGATCCCGGAGGAAAACGTCAAGGATCTGGCCGAGATCCCGGACAATGTGAAGAACGCCATCGAGATCGTGCCGGTCCGCTGGATCGACAAGGTGCTGGAACTGGCGCTCGAGCGCAAGCCCGAGCCGTTGCCCGAAGAAGACGCCAAGCCTGCCGATGTGGCGGACAAGGCCGCGGCCAAGGTTGAACGTCTGCATCACTGACGCAACCCCGGCCGCATGAAGGAAACGCCGCGGGGCAGCGATGCCCGGCGGCGTTTTTTTTTGCGCGCGCGGGTCTTGGCAAACTGAAATCACCTGTATTACACTTGCGCCCTCGCAACGCAAACCACGGCAACTGCCGCGAGGTGTGGAGCGAACAGCAAGTTGCAGGCAGCCAGCTTGCGATGGTCGAGCGGGTGCTTAGCTCAGTTGGTAGAGCGGCGCCCTTACAAGGCGTAGGTCGGGGGTTCGAGCCCCTCAGCACCCACCACTCTCCATCGCAATGGGCATGAGCGAGCCGGCAGCGAGCGCCGACACAGGAGTGGTAGTTCAGTCGGTTAGAATACCGGCCTGTCACGCCGGGGGTCGCGGGTTCGAGTCCCGTCCACTCCGCCAGTTTCAAGGAAACGCCCGCGCTAGCGGGCGTTTTTATTTGCGGCCAGTTATAGCTTCAGAAATGCCATCGTCGTTCCCGCGCAGGCGGGAACCCAGTGACTTTATAAGACGCTGGAATCCCGCCAGCGCGGGAATGACGGTAGTGCATGGAAGGTAGGTCCAATGTTTCCCACCCGGCACAACGGGTGCGTGCCCAGCGGCTCCTGATAGAATCGTGGAGTTTGTCTTTCGTGCCAATCCACTACCCGAATCCGCATGCTTGATTTCGTACGCAACAACCGGCGCCTGATGCTCTTGCTGCTGCTGGTGCTTGTTTTCCCGTCGTTCGTGTTCTTCGGCGTGGAAAGCTATTCGCGCTTCATGGACAGCTCGCACGATGCCGCCAAGGTCGACGGCCGTGCCATCAGCGTGCAGGAAGTCGACAACGTCGTGCGCGACCAGAGCGAGCGCGCGCGCCAGATGCTGGGCGCCAACTATGATCCGCGCCAGTTCGAAGGCCCGGATGCGCGCAAGACGGTGCTGGACCAGCTGATCCAGCAGCGCGTGATGGCCAATGCCGTGGCCAACGAGCACCTGACGGTGTCCGATGCCAAGCTGCTCGAAGAAATCAGCAACCTGCCGGCGATCGCGCAACTGCCGCGCGCCAAGGACGGCAAGATCGACGACAAGGCCTACGTGCAGCTGCTGATGTCGCAGGGCATGACGCCCGAGCAGTTCGATGCCCGCATGCGCTTCGAGCTGGCCACGCAGCAGCTGGGCGCTTCGGTGGCCGCGACGGCGTTCATGCCCAAGTCGCTGATCGAGCGCCTGCTGGCCGTGCGCGACCAGCAGCGCGATGTGCAGACGCTGCTGTTCAAGCCGGCCGGCTATGCCGCCAAGGTGCAGCCCGATGCCGCCGCGCTCAAGGCTTACTATGACGGCCACCAGCAGGCTTTCTCGGTGCCGGAGCAGGCCAGGGTGGAGTACCTGGTGCTGTCGGGCGAAGCGCTGGCCGCGTCGCAGGCGGTGACGCCGGAAGAGCTGAAGTCCTACTACGAAAGCAATATCGCGCGCTTCCGCGTCGACGAGCAGCGCCGCGCCAGCCATATCCTGATCGCCGCGCCGAAGGATGCGCCGGCTGCCCAGCGCCAGGCCGCGAAGGACAAGGCCACCAAGCTGCTGGAAGACCTGCGCAAGCATCCCGACACCTTCGCCGACGTGGCGCGCAAGAACTCCCAGGATCCGGGCTCGGCCGAGAAGGGCGGCGACCTGGGCTTCATGGGCCGCGGCGCGCTGGTCAAGCCGTTCGAGGATGCCATGTACGCGCTCAAGGACGGCCAGATCAGCGACGTGGTGGAGACCGATTACGGCTACCACATCATCAAGCTGACCGGCATCAAGCCCGCGGAAACCAGGCCGCTGGACGCCGTGCACACGGAGCTGGAGGCCGAGTTGCGCAAGCAGTTCGCCGACAAGAAGTTTGCCGAGCAGGCCGATGCCTTCGGCAATACCGTCTACGAGCAGGCCGACAGCCTCAAGGCCGCCGCCGACAAGTTCAAGCTGACCATCCAGACCGCTGACAACGTCACGCGCCAGCCGAACCCGGCGCTGGGCGCGCAGAGCCCGCTCAATAACGAGAAGCTGCTCAAGGCGCTGTTCAGCGACGACGCGGTCAAGAACAAGCGCAATACCGAGGCCGTCCAGGTGGCCCCGAACACGCTGGTGGCCGCGCGCATCGTCGAGTACCGCCCGGCGGCCGTGCGCAAGTTCGAGGACGTCGAAGCCAAGGTGCGCGAGGGCTATATCGCCCAGCAATCCGCAGAACTGGCTCACAAGGATGGCGAGGCACGACTGGCCGCGCTGAAGAAGGCCGACAGCGCTGACGGCTTCGGCGCGGTGCAGACCGTGTCGCGCACCAAGGCCGAGGGCATGGCGCCGCAGGCCGTGGAAGCGGTGATGCGCGCCGATGCCGCGAAGCTGCCGGCGGTGGTGGGTGTCGACCTGGGCGCCCAGGGCTATGCGGTCTATCGCATCACCAGGATCAGCCAGCCGCCCGAGGCCAATCCGGCCCAGCGCCAGGCCGCGGCGCAGCAGCTGTCGCAAGTGGCCGGCCAGACCGACCTGCAGGCCCTCTATGAAAGCCTGAAGGCCCGTTCCAAGGTCAAGATGCTGACGCCGGTGGGTGCCACGCAGGCGCAAGGCGGCGAGTAAGCCCGCGTCCTCAGCATGCCGGCGGTTTGCTCCCCTCTCCCGCTTGCGGGAGAGGGGCAGGGGGAGAGGGCAGGCGCTGGCATACCACTAGCCAGAACTTCGTGGAGACTTCGGCCCTCTCCCCAACCCTCTCCCGCAAGCGGGAGAGGGAGCACACAATCGGGTCAGCAAACGCCCAAGGCGTTTCCCGCCATGCTGACTCCTGACCTTTCTTTCACTGACTCCCGCTGCGCCTGAGCAGGGGCTTGAGCTGTGGCCACACCGTATCAAGCAGGGTCGGCTGTGCCGCGGCGGTGGGGTGGATGCGGTCCGGCTGGAACCAGTCCTGCCGCGCAATCACCTGGTCGAGGAAGAAGGGCACCAGCCGCACCTTGTATTCGCCGGCCAGCTTGGGATACAGCGAGACGAACTTCTCGGTGTAATCCTGCCCGTAGTTGGGCGGGATGCGCATGCCGATCAGCAGCACGCCCGCGCCGGCCTTCTGCGCCGTGGCGACGATATTGCGCAGGTTGGCCTCGGTAGTCTGCAGCGGCAGGCCGCGCAGCGCGTCGTTGGCGCCGAGCTCGACCACTACGATGGCTGGCCGGTGGCGCGACAGCAGGTCCGGCAGCCGCGTCTTGCCGCCGATGGTGGTCTCGCCGCTGATGCTGGCATTGACGACGCTATAATCGAAGCGTTCCTGCCGCAGACGGTCCTGCAGCAGCGTGACCCAGCCCGTGCCGCGCGCGATGCCGTACTCGGCGGACAGGCTGTCGCCAAGCACCAGCAGCGCAGGTGCGGCGCCCCTGGCCGGGGCTTGCGCTTGTGCCGTGGCCGATAGCGCCAGTGCCATGCCGGCTGCCAGCCACAGCCTGCGCCGTTTCCCTCGGATCCCTATCTCCATGTCTTCTTCCATTCTCGCTGTCGAGTCCCTCGGAAAGACCGTTGCCGACACGACCGGTTCGCTGACGATTTTGCACGACGTGACCTTTTCCGTCACGCCGGGCGAAACGCTCGCCATCGTGGGGGCGTCCGGATCGGGCAAGTCGACGCTGCTGGGACTGCTGGCCGGGCTGGATCTGCCCAGCACCGGCACGGTGCGGCTGCAGGGCCAGGACCTGTACGCGCTGGACGAGGACCAGCGCGCCGCGGTGCGCGGCCGCCATGTCGGCTTTGTGTTCCAGTCCTTCCAGCTGGTGGCGCACCTGACCGCGCTCGAGAACGTGATGCTGCCGCTGGAGCTGCGCGGCGAAACCTCGCAGGTGCGCGAGCGTGCCGTGGACATGCTGCAGCGCGTGGGCCTGGGCGCGCGCCTGGGGCACTACCCGCGCACGCTGTCGGGCGGCGAGCAGCAGCGGGTGGCGCTGGCGCGGGCGTTCGTGGCGCGCCCGGATATCCTGTTTGCCGACGAACCCACCGGCAGCCTCGATACCGCCACCGGCGAAGCGGTGATCGCGCTGATGTTCGAACTCAACCGCGATGCCGGCTCCACGCTGGTGCTGGTCACGCACGACCGCTCGGTGGCATCGCGCTGCGGCCGCATCCTGACCATCGACGCCGGCCGCGTGGCCAGCGACGAATGGATGGGCGCCGAGGTCTAGCTGGCGGCGCCCGCCTTCAGCACCGCGCGGGCGCGGTCGATCAGCGCGGAGGTGGAGGCATCGTGCTGGCCTGCCGCATTGCCGGTCAGCTCGGCCTCGATCGGGCGGGCCAGGATCTTGCCCAGTTCCACGCCCCACTGGTCGAAGGAGTTGATCTTCCACACCACGCCCTGCACGAAGGTGCGGTGCTCATACAGCGCGATCAGCGCGCCCAGCACGTGCGGTGTCAGGTTCTCCATCAGCAGCGTGTTGCTGGGGCGGTTGCCGTCGAACACCATATGCGCGATGCGCACCTCATCCTTCAGTCCGGCGGCGCGCAGCTCATCGGCGCTGCGGCCGCGCATCAGCGCCTCGGCCTGCGCGAAGCAGTTGGCCAGCAGCTTGGCGTGATGGCCCGGCAGCCGGCGCGGCGGCACCAGCGGCGCGACGAAGTCCACCGGCACCACCTGCGAGCCCTGGTGGATCTGCTGGAAATAGGCATGCTGGCCGTTGGTCCCGGCCGTGCCCCATACCACCGGCGAGGTATGCGCGCGGATGGGCTGTCCGTCCAGCTGCACTGACTTGCCGTTGCTTTCCATCTCCAGCTGCTGCAGGAAGGCGGGAAACAGCTCCAGCGAGGTGGAGTAGGGCGCCATGCAGCTGGTCGGCAGGTTCCAGAAATTGCGGTACCAGATGCCCAGCATGCCCAGGATCACCGGCATGTTGCGCTCCAGCGGCGCGCTGCGGAAGTGCTCGTCCATGGCGCGCCCGCCGGCCAGCAGGTCGGCAAAGGCATTGAAGCCCACCGCCAGCGTGATCGACAGGCCCACCGACGACCACAGCGAGAAGCGTCCGCCGATCCAGTCCCAGAACTCGAACATATTGGCCGGGTCGATGCCGAATTCGCGCACCGCGTCGGTATTGGTCGAGACCGCGACGAAATGCTTGGCGAGGTTCTGCTCGGCCACGCCGCTGGCGACAAACCAGGCGCGCGCGCTGCGCGCGTTGGCCATGGTTTCCAGCGTGGTGAAGGTCTTGGAGCAGACGATCACCAGGGTCCGCTGCGGGTCCAGCCGCACCAGGGTCTCGGCCAGGTCGGTGCCGTCGACATTGGAGACGAAGTGCATGCGCGGCCCGCTGTTGCCGTCGGCATCCGCCAGGTGCGACAGCGCGCGGCACACCATGCGCGGCCCCAGGTCGGAGCCGCCGATGCCGATATTGATGACGTCGGTGATGCGCTCGCCGGTGGCACCCTTCCAGGCGCCGCTGCGCACGCGCGCCGAGAATTCGCGCATGCGCACCAGCACCTTGTGGATCGCCGGCACGACGGGTTCGCCGTCGACCCTGTAGCCGGCGCCGGCGGTGGCGCGCAACGCCACATGCAGGGCCGCGCGGTCTTCGGTGGTGTTGATATGCTCGCCCGCGAACATGGCGTCGCGGCGCTTGGTCACGCCGGCCTCGGCCGCCAACTGCACCAGCAGGCGCATGGTGTCGGGCGTGATCCGGTTCTTCGAGTAGTCGAGATAGAGCCCGGCGGCTTCCAGCGAACATTGCGCGACGCGCTGCGCGCCTTCGCGATCGAACCAGCCGCGCATCTTTGCGTCGCGAAGGGTGTCGTGGTGCCGCAAGAGGGCGTTCCAGGCGTGAAGGTCAGTGGGCATGCAGGACAACCGTTGTTGCGCGAGCCGCGTGGCGTTGCCGGCTCGCAGGACAGAGTGGCAAGTATATCGTCAGCGCTGCCGGCATCCGGCCCGGCAGCGGTGTCATATCGTTACCACTTGCAACATACCAGCCCGCGCGCCGGCCAAGTATCGGACATTGTCTGACGGGATGGACCGGACAGGCGCCGGTTACGCCGCTCTGGATCCGTGCGTCATGCGCGCGGCCCGGCCAGCAACTGGTTGAAGACGGTGCGCGCCGGCGCGTACAGCTCGCTTGCCGTGACGCCGGCGGGCCCGGTGCCCTGCGCGAGGAGGGCATCGGCGGCCCGGCCGTGGATCCACACCGCCGCCTGGGCCGCGGCCAGCGGCGCCATGCCTTGCGCCAGCAGCGCGCCCAGCATGCCGGCCAGCACGTCGCCGGTGCCGGCGCTGGCGAGCCCCGCATTGCCGGTCGGATTCAGCGCGCATGGACTGCCATCGGGTGCGGCGATCACCGTGCCCGATCCCTTCAGCACGACCACGGCCTGCCATTGCGCGGCCAGCGCCGCGGCCGCGGCGGGGCGGTCGCGCTGTACCTCGGCAACCGGCACGCCCATCAGCCGCGCGGCTTCGAGCGGGTGCGGCGTCATCACGCAAGCCGCGCCGCTGGCGGCCAGCGCCCCGGCCAGCGCCGGATCGGCGGCCAGCAGGTTCAAGGCATCGGCATCCAATACCAGGGGCAACGGCGCGGCTTGCAGCAGCCGGGTGAACTGCTTGTGCGCGCCGGCATCCGTGCCCATGCCCGGACCGATCACCAGTGCCGACATCGAAGCGAGGGCCAGTGCATCGACGGCATGCAGCATCAGCTCCGGATGCAGCGGATCGATCAGCGGTGCGGGCTGCGCCAGGAAGCCGATATGCACCTTGCCCGCGCCGAGGAACTGCGCGGCCCTGGCGCCGAGCAGCGGCGCGCCGGTCATGCCCAGGTTGCCGCCGATGACCGCCAGCGAGCCGTGCGTGCCCTTGTTGCTGGCGTGGCGGCGGCGCGGCAGCGCGGCACTGAACAGCGCCGGGCCGTTTGCCAGGCAATGGGGCGTTTCGTCCGGCGGATAGCCGAGGCCGATCGGCGCGATATCGACCTCGCCGGCGCAGTCGCGCCCGTCCAGCGTCAGCAGCCCGGGCTTGGCGGCGATAAAGGTCAGCGTGCGCCGGGCGCGCACGGCGGGCGCGCCCGCGCCGGTGTCGGCAAACAGGCCGCTGGGGATGTCCAGCGCAAACACCGGCAGCGCGCTGCGGTTGAGTTGTCCGATCCACCACGCCATGGCGCCGTCGGCGGGGCGGTTCAGCCCGATGCCGAGCAGGCCGTCGATGATCGCGGCGGTGCCGGCGGGCCAATCCGCGTCATGCGAGGCATCCATGCCCGCGACCACGCTGACGGGCACACCGGCGGCGTGCGCCTGCTGCCAGGCGGTCGCCGCATCAGCCGGCAGGCGCTGCGGGTCCGCAGCCAGCCATACCTGCACCGCGCGGCCAGCGCTGTGCAGCTGCGTGGCGGCGACCAGCGCATCGCCGCCGTTATTGCCGGGGCCTGCCAGGAACAGCAGCGGGCCGGCGGGCGCATGGCAGGCCAGCCAGCGCGCGGCCGCGGCGCCGGCGCGCGACATCAGCGTAAAGCCGGGCAGTTGCATGAAGGCGGCGTTCTCGATCCGGCGGATGGCGGCCACGTCGTACAGCGGCACCGGCGCGGACGCGGCCGCATCGAGGGCAAACCAGCCGTCGCCGCTTTCAGGCGAGTTGGCGGTAGCGGCAGAGGGTGTCATGTCTGGTTATCTCGGTCGGCCAGCTGGCCCGCCCTGTCGATGTCGGGGCCGCCATGGCTGCGCCGCGGGCTCAGTCGTCGCGCTGTGAGGGTTGCACAATGCGCTCCAGCGCGAGGGCCGTGCCCAGCAGGTCGGCATCGCGCATCGGGCCGTGCGACAGCATCAGCCCCACCGGCAGCTCGTCCGGCGCGTGGCAGGGCATCGAGACCGAGCAGCCGTCGAGAAAATTGAAGGCCGAGGTATTGCGCAACAGCAGGGCATTGACGCGGAAGAACTGCGCGTCATCGGTGCGCAGCGGTGCAATCTCGGGCGCGACCATGGGCACGGTCGGGCAGGCCACGGCGTCGAAGCGGGCCAGGCGCGCCTCCATGCGGGCGATCCAGTCCAGCCGGGCGCGGCCCAGGTCGATATAGTCGGCGGCGCTGATGTTGGCGCCGCGGTCGATGCGCGAGGCCACGCGCGGGTCGTACAAGTCGCGTCGGGCGGCCAGCACGTGGCGGTGGATGGCATAGGCCTCGGCCGAGCTGAACCCGCCCTGGGCGTTCAGGCCGGCGAGCTCGCCGAGCTCGGGCAGGTCGACGTGCTCAATCTGCACGCCGGCGGCCGACAGCCGGCCCAGGGCGCGGTCGAAGGCGCGGGCCACCACCGGGTCGAGATCGTCCAGCAGGAGCTGGCGCGGAATGGCCAGCCGTGTGGCGGCGGGGTTGGTCACGCGCGGGATCACCGCGTTGTCGGCGATCACGCTGTCCACCGCGATGCAGTCGCTGACCGTGCGCGCCATGGCGCAGGCGGTGTCCAGCGTGTACGACAGCGGAAACGCCCCGCTCAGCGGCACGCGCCGCGTGGTGGGCTTGAAGCCGGTGATGCCGCACAGCGCGGCCGGGATGCGGATTGAGCCGCCGGTGTCGCTGCCCAGCGCCGCGACCGCCAGCCCCAGCGCGACCGATACCGCCGCGCCCGACGATGAACCGCCCGGAATGCGCGCCACGCCATCGGTGCCGGCCGGATTGACCGGCGTGCCGTAATGGGGGTTGATGCCGACGCCCGAGAACGCGAACTCGGTCATGTTGGTGCGCCCGACCAGGGCCGCTCCGGCCGCACGCAGCCGGGCGACCACGGTGGCGTCCGCGGCGGCCGGCGCGGCATCCTTGCGCACCAGCGAGGCGGCACGGGTGGTTTCGCCCGCCACGTCGTACAGGTCCTTGACCGAAACCGGCAGGCCCGCCAGCGGATGCAGGGCCTTGCCGGCGCGGCTGGCCGCATCGGCGGCGCGCGCGACCTGGGCGGCGGCCTCGAAGGTGCTGTGCAGGAACACGGCTTCGGCAGCCGGCATGGCAGCCCGGGCTGCGGCCTGCCCGATGATCTGCGCGCGGCTGGCGGCGCCGTCGCGCAGGCGGGTGTTCAGTGTGTCGAGGTCGGGAAGCATGGGTGGCATGAGGTCTGCAAACGGCGAGCGAGGGGGATGGGGCGTGCAGCGCCGTGGCGGCGCTTGCCTGCCAGCGCGAGGAAGGGCGGTGCACAGGCGCCGGGCCAGTTGTGGCCGGCGTCCTTCCTCATGCTTTACCTGTATTTATCAGGTGTTCATGCTCATAATTCGCCAATAAACTGTCAAGCTAAAATTGCCGGGGCGCGCTCGGGGCTTATACCTAGCAGCGCCAGCGCCGCCCCATCGAAAGGAGTCTCCCGCATGCCACGCAAGCCAGCCGAGAGCGGGCACATCACGGACGCCGTGGCCGATGTCCCTGCCGTTGCCAGCGAGGCAAGGCCGGCCAACGCGCTGTCGCGCGCGGCCGGGTCCAATATCGTGTCGTCCTCGCACCTGGTGTCGGTGCGCAGCCCCGAGCTGTCCGAGTTCGAGTTCGGGCTGAACACCGCCTACAACGCCTACAGCCGCTGGGTGGTGCGCTGCATGGGCGCGGCCGGCGTGCGCGACCTGACCTTCCTGGATGTGCTGGTGCTGCACCACGTCAACCATCGTGGCCGGCCCAAGCGGCTGGCCGATATCTGCTTCGTGCTGAACGTGGAAGACACCCACCTGGTGACCTACGCGCTGAAAAAGCTGCAGGCACTGGCGCTGGTGAGCGGGGAGCGGGTCGGCAAGGAGGCCACGTATTCGACCACCGCGGCCGGCGCCGAGGCCTGTGCGCGCTATCGCGAGATCCGGGAACAATGCCTGACCAGCAACTTCACCGCAGGCAGCGAAGAGAACACCGAGATCGGCGAACTGGCACGGCTGATGCGGGTGCTGACCGGCCTGTACGAGCAGGCCGCACGCTCGGCGACGTCACTCTGAGCCGCTTATGTCGGAAAAGTGATGCATGAGCGTTATCACGAAATCCCGTCACACGGGGTCGCCATGATGCCGCAGTGCAAAATCCGGGTGCCGGCAAGGTACAATAGCGGTTTCCCGCCAGCCGGCGCCCCATGCAGCGGTGCCGGCCAAGCAGCAGCCCCTACCTCACCGCCTCCCGACCGCTACGATCATGGCGCATTTCTCGTGCTTCCCCGGCGCTTTGGCGCTTTCCGCCTTCCGTCAGCAACGCCTGCTCACCGCCCTGCGGCAGATCGACGCCGATATTGAATCGGTGCATGGCCAGTTCCTGCACTTTGTTGACGCCCAGACGCCGCTGTCGGCCGAAGAGCAGTCCCGCGTCGCCGCGCTGCTGACCTACGGCGCTCCGTTCGCCGAGCAGCCCGAGGGCGACCGCTTCGTGGTGATCCCGCGTTTCGGCACGATCTCGCCGTGGGCCAGCAAGGCCACCGACATCGCCCACAACTGCGGCCTCACGCATATCCACCGCATCGAGCGCGGCATCGAGATCACCGTGCTCTGCAAGAAGGGCCTTTTGCGCGGGCGCAAGACGCTGGACGCAGGCACCCGCGCCGCCGTCGCCGCGCACCTGTTCGACCGCATGACCGAGACCGTCATCGCCACGCGCGATGACGCCGCCGGGCTGTTCCAGGAACTGCCGGCCAAGCCGCTGCGCTTTATCGACATCTCGGCCGGGCGCGGCGCGCTGGCCGCGGCCAACGTCGAGATGGGCCTGGCGCTGTCCGAAGACGAGATCGACTACCTGGTCGAGGCCTACGCCAGGCTGGAGCGCAATCCGACCGACGTCGAGCTGATGATGTTCGCGCAGGCCAACAGCGAGCACTGCCGCCACAAGATCTTCAACGCCACCTGGACCATCGACGGCGTGCAGCAGGACAAGTCGCTGTTCGCGATGATCCGCAATACGCACCAGCTCAATCCGCAGGGCTCGATCGTGGCCTACTCGGACAACTCCGCGGTGATGGAAGGCGGCATGGCCGAGCGCTGGTTCCCGCGCGGCGACAACCACAAGTACGGCCGCCACGAGGCGCTGACGCACACGCTGATGAAGGTGGAGACGCACAACCACCCGACCGCGATCTCGCCGTTCCCGGGCGCCTCCACCGGCGCCGGCGGTGAAATCCGCGACGAGGGCGCGACCGGCCGCGGCGCCAAGCCCAAGGCCGGCCTGACCGGCTTCACGGTGTCCAACCTGATGCTGCCCGAGGCGGTCGAATCGTGGGAAAACGACCGCGATGCTGCCCAGCCGGTGACGCACCGCAACCCCGACGACAAGCCCGGCGTGACCGGCAAGCCGGACCGCATCGCCTCGCCGCTGCAGATCATGATCGACGGCCCGCTCGGCGGCGCCGCCTTCAACAACGAGTTCGGCCGCGCCAACCTGGGCGGCTACTTCCGCGTCTACGAGCAGAACGTGGGCGGCACCGTGCGCGGTTACCACAAGCCGATCATGATTGCCGGCGGCATCGGCAATATCGACGCCTCGCACACGCACAAGAACCCGCTGCCGGCCGGCACGCTGCTGATCCAGCTGGGCGGCCCGGGCATGCGCATCGGCATGGGCGGCGGCGCCGCCAGCTCGATGGCGACCGGCACCAATACCGCCGACCTGGACTTCGATTCGGTCCAGCGCGGCAACCCCGAGATGGAGCGCCGCGCGCAGGAAGTGATCAACGCGTGCTGGCAGCTGGGCGACGCCAACCCGATCCTGTCGATCCACGACGTCGGCGCGGGCGGCATCTCCAACGCTTTCCCCGAGCTGGTGGACGGCGCCGGCCGCGGCGCGCGCTTCGACCTGCGCCAGGTGCACCTGGAAGAGTCCGGCCTGTCGCCGGCGGAAATCTGGTGCAACGAGTCGCAGGAGCGCTATGTGCTGGCGATCGCGCCGGACAGCTTCCCGCAGTTCCAGGCCATGTGCCAGCGCGAGCGCGCACCGTTCGCCGTGGTGGGCATCGCCACCGAGGAAAAGCAGCTGCAGCTGGTCGACGCCAATGTCGACGCCGCGCTCAAGGAACACTACACCGTCAACATGCCGATGGACGTGCTGCTGGGCAAGCCGCCGCGCATGCACCGCGATGTCAAGCGCGTGGACGAGGCGCTGCCGGCCGTGGACGTGACCGGCATCAGCCTGGAGCAGGCCGTGCGCGACGTGCTGCGCCACCCGACCGTGGCCAGCAAGTCGTTCCTGATCAGCATCGGCGACCGCACCGTGGGCGGCATGAACGCGCGCGACCAGATGGTCGGCCCGTGGCAGGTGCCGGTGGCCGACGTGGCCGTGACCACGCTGGACTACCAGGGCAACGCCGGCGAGGCCATGACCATGGGCGAGCGCACGCCGCTGGCCGTGATCAACGCCCCGGCCTCGGGCCGCATGGCAATCGGCGAGGCGCTGACCAACCTGGCCGCCGCGCCGGTCAGGGACCTGGGCAAGGTCAAGCTGTCGGCCAACTGGATGGCGGCTTGCGGCGTGGAAGGCGAAGACGCGAAGCTGTATGACACCGTGCATGCGGTCGGCATGGAACTGTGCCCGGCGCTGGGCATCAGCATCCCGGTCGGCAAGGATTCGCTGTCGATGCGCACCAAGTGGCAGGACGACGGCGTCAACAAGGAAGTGGTGGCGCCGGTGTCGCTGATCATCTCGGCTTTTGCCGCGGTGGACGACGTCAACCGCACGCTGACCCCGCAACTGCGCACCGACGCGGGCGACACGGTGCTGATCGGCATCGACCTGGGCCGCGGCAAGAACCGCATGGGCGGCAGCATCCTGGCACAGGTGACGCAGCAGGTCGGTGACAGCGCCCCGGACGTCGACAATGCCGAAGACCTGAAGAACTTCTTCAACGTGATCCAGCGCCTGAACCGCGAAGGCAAGCTGCTGGCCTATCACGACCGCTCGGATGGCGGCTTCATGGCCGCGCTGGCGGAAATGGCCTTTGCCGGCCACTGCGGCATCTCGCTCAACGTCGACATGCTGGCGCTGGACCCGCAGCAGGAGCAGGACTACGGCGACGCCAAGAACTGGGCGCAACAGGTGGCCGAGCGCCGCAACGACCAGACCCTGCGCGCGCTGTTCTCGGAAGAGCTGGGCGCGGTGGTGCAGGTGCGCATGGAGGAGCGCGACGCGGTCTTCGCGGTGCTGCGCGAAGCCGGCCTGTCGGCCTGCAGCCATGTGGTGGGCAAGCCCAACACGACCGACCAGATCGAGGTCTACCGCGACGCCAGGAAGGTCTTCGGCGCCTCGCGCACCGACCTGCAGCGCAACTGGAGCGAAGTCAGCTGGCGCATCGCGCGCCTGCGCGACAACCCGGCCTGCGCCGACAGTGAATACGACCGCCTGCTGGACGCCGCCGACCCCGGCATCAGCCCGGTGCTGACCTTCGATGCGGCCGCAGACATCGCCGCGCCGTTCATTGCCACCGGCGCCCGTCCGCGCGTGGCGATCCTGCGCGAGCAGGGCGTCAATTCGCAGATCGAAATGGCGTACAGCATGGACCGCGCCGGCTTCGACACGCACGACGTGCACATGAGCGACCTGATCGCCGGCCGCGCCAGCCTGGCCGACTTCACCGGCTTCGTCGCATGCGGCGGCTTCAGCTACGGCGACGTGCTGGGCGCGGGCGAGGGCTGGGCCAAGACCATTCTGTTCAACGGGCAGATGGCCGAGCAGTTCGCGGCCTTCTTCAACCGCCAGGACACCTTTGCGCTGGGCGTGTGCAACGGCTGCCAGATGATGAGCAACCTGGCCCCGATCATCCCGGGCGCCGGTGCCTGGCCACAGTTCACGCGCAACCAGTCGGAGCAGTACGAGGCGCGCTACGTGACCGTGGAAGTGCAGTCCTCGCCGTCGATCTTCTTCGCCGGCATGGAAGGCAGCCGCATCCCGATCGTTGTGGCCCACGGTGAAGGGTTTGCGGACTTCTCGCAGCAAGGCAATATCGACCAGGCCCATGTGGCACTGCGCTTTGTCGATAACTACGGCGCGGCGACGCAGGCCTATCCGCTCAACCCGAATGGCTCGCCCGATGGCATTACCTCGGTGACTACCGTCGATGGCCGTTTCACCGTGCTGATGCCGCACCCGGAGCGCGTGTTCCGTGCCGCGACCATGAGCTGGGCGCCGGATGCGTGGAAGCAGGTGGCCGACGGCGGCAGCCCGTGGATGCGGATGTTCCGCAATGCACGGAAGTGGGTGGGGTAAGCAAGCGCTGCCGGATTGCTCCCCTACCTAGGAACCTTCGCTAACCCATTGTTTTTACTGGCACGAGAGCCAGACCATGTTTCAGCGCGAGCTTGCGCAGTACGCACTGTTCGGACTGCGCGGCGCGGGCCTGGTAATGCCGCAGGCCTTTTTCGACGTAGTCTGCGCCCTTGACCATGGTCTGCCAGAACAAGGCAGCGAGCTTGCGGGCGAGCGCCTTGTTGGCGATGAGTCCGCCCCGGCGGGCCTTGAGGCGGCGATAGAAGCCGCCCAGGGCCTTGTCTACGCTGTTGGCCAGGCTGCGTGCCATGTGGCAGAACAGTTCACCGGTGCGGTTGCGGTGGCGGGACTGGTGGCCATGGCGCTTGCCACTCTGATGGGCGCCGGGGGCGAGCCCGGTCCACGCCGTGAAGTGTTTTTCGCTGGGCCAACGGCTCAAGTCGGTGCCGACCTCGCCGATGACCAGCAGCAGCGAGTAGTCGGCCAGCCCCGGCAGTTGGGTGGGATCATTGCCGCCGCACAGTTGCAGCAGCATGCGGTGCAGGCCGTCGATCTTGGGCGTATGCGTGCCACCCGGCTTGGCCGGCGAGGCCGCCGGATCGTCGTCACGGTGCGGGCCGCTGAGCTCGTGCAGCACCTGTTCAATCGCGCGATCGCATTCGGCGATCTGGTGTTGGTAGAACTGCCACCCCTCAAAGGCTTGGCGTAGGGCAAACAGATGTTCGTCCTTCCACATGCCGCGCAACGATTCCTTGACCCGATCGGCCTTGTGCTTGCGGATTTGCACGTCGCATAGCGTCAGCAGGCAGGCGGGATCGCGCTGACCGGCCAGGATGGCCTCGATGACCTTGAGCCCACTGACACCGGTGAGGTCGCTGATGACCGCATGGAACTTGATGTTCATGCGCTCGAGCGCCTTTTGCATGTGTTGCACGTGGCTAGCGGCCATCGTGATGTGATCCTGGCGCAGGCGCAAATAGTCCTGCAGCCGGCGGATGGCGGCCGGGGGCACGAAGCCGGAGTGCAGCAGACCGTGCGCATGCAGCGTGGCCAGCCACTGACAGTCGGCCATGTCGGTCTTGCGTCCGGGCAGATTGCGTACCTGCCGGCCATTGACCACCAGAACCGTGATGCCGGCGGCCTCGAGCGCGCCGTACAGGTATAGCCAGTACACCCCGGTCGCCTCCATGGCCACCGAGCGCACGCCTTCATCACGCAGCCAGTTGATCAGCATCGACACGTCTTGGGTCATGGTGCCAAAGACCCGTGGCGTGTCACCCGCGATGGACACGTGCAACTTCTGGCTGCCCACGTCGATGCCGGTGGCGCGTTCATCCAATATCGGTAGCGTTTTCATCTGCGGCCTCCTCTTGCTCGGAAGGCTCGGCGCCAACGTGCCCGGTAGACACAAAAATGGAAACAAACCTACCTAGCGGGAAGCTAACAACGCTCACCAAACAAGCCGAATGTCATCTGCCGGAGCCAGTCTCTCCCACGGGCGACAGAATGTGCACCAGAGGGGACGCGGCCACACTGCGCGTCATGCCGAGTATCAACCACTGTAGTACTGGTTCCTGGTACGGCAAGTCGGCATGGGCCGCATGCGGCGGTCTCTCCCGCGTGCGGGAGAGGGGCAGGGGGTGAGGGCAGGCGCAGGCATACCGACGGTATGACTTCGTCGATGCGCCAGGCACTCACCCCAACCCTACCCAGGAACCGTTTTTTTTAGAACGTTGACCCCACTCCGTCATTCCCGCGCAGGCGGGAATCCAGCGTCTTTGAAGCCACTGGGTCCCCGCCTTCGCGGGAATGACGTGTCGGTTCTTGGAACCAAGTCGGCATGGCCAGCGTGCATCGGTCTCTCCCGCAAGCGGGAGAGGGAGTACCCCAAGGGTTATTTGTAGCCCATTGCGCCTGGCACGCTCCCACAGTGCCCGTTACAGGTATGCCCCCTCAGAGCCACCGGCAGCGCCGGTGGCTTTTTAGTTTTTCGGCGATGCGCGCAGCCGTTGCCCGGATCGCGGCGGCCATTTCCTGCCGGATCTTGGAATCTTCCGCATTTCCTGCCGTTTATGCGTTGATACGCTTGTGCTGACTCACGATCGGATACGGGCCTTTTGCCCGAGCCGCAATGGTTGAATCGGAGATCCAGTCATGAAGCAGAAGGCGCAGTCGTCCCCGGCACCCGATGCCGACTATATGTTCGCCCCGGTCCCGCCCGATGCGCGCAGGCCGACCTGGAAGCAGGTGATGGTGTGGGTCGGGTTTGGCTACGTTGCCACCGGCCTGTTTATCGGCGGCACCCTGGCCGGGCCGGCGGGCGGCGCGGGCGTTTCCTTCCCCATGGCGTTGCTGGCCATTGCCATCGGCATGGGCATCCTGTTCGTGCTGACCTCGCTGCTGGGCGTCATCGCGCAACGAACCGGGCTGAGCCTGGCCCTGCTGTGCCGTTATGCCTATGGTGCAAAAGGCATGAACCTGCCGATGCTGGCGATGGGGCTGCTGACGCTGGGCTGGTTCTCGGCGATCACGGGCATGGTGGGGGATATCTGGGGAGCCTTCATCGGCAACCCGAGCGGCATCGTGGTGCTCGACCCGGGCCGGATGGGGTACCCGATCGCCCCCATTACGCTGGAGGTCTTTGCGGCATGCCTGCTCTGCGGATTGTTGTTCACCGCGACTTCCATGTCCGGCATGAAAGGGCTGGAGCGCCTGGCGGTGCCGGTGGCGCCCGTCATCATGCTGATCGCGGTGCTGGTCGGCATCGGCATGCTGGACGAGGGCGGCGGGCTCGGCAGTTTTATCGCGGCCTCCTCGCAGAAGGGCGGTTTGCCGCTATCGTCGGCCGTCACCATGCTGGTGGGGAGCTGGATTGCCGGCGCCATCATGGGCGTCGACCTGTTTCGCTTCAGCCGGAACGCCCGCGCGGTGTGGCTGGGCTCGGCCGCGTGCTTCCTGCTGACGAATCCGTTGCTCAATATCGTCGGCTATATCGGCACCGTCACCGTCGGTGAGTACAACTACGTGTCGTGGATGCTGGAAAAGAGCTTCCTGCTGGCACTGGCGGGCGCAGTCACGTGGACCTTGTCGCTATGGACCACCAACGATGCCGAGCTCTATTGCAATGCGCTCTACACAGGTCCCGTGCTGCAGTCCTGCGGCATCGAGGTCGGCAAGAGGCAGCTCGTCCTGGTGGCAGGCCTTGCCGGCACCGTGCTCGGCGCGCTCGGCTTCTATCAGATGCTCTTTGCGCAGTTCATCAACTACCTCGGCATCATGGCGCCGCCGCTGGCCGGCCCGCTGCTGGCGGACTACTACGTCAAGCACAAGGGCCGCTATGACGTTCGCGAACTGAATACCCAGCCTGCGTTCAACCGGGCTGGCGTGGGCTCGGCGCTGATCGGCATGATGCTGGGGCTTTGCCTCGAGCTGAACCAGTGGCTGGCTTCCTGGCCGAACGGCCTGGTGGCGCTGCTGGCCACCGTGCTGCTGTACCTGCTGTTGCACCCGATACTGAACGCGAAGCCGCGCCCGCTGGCGCAGAGGGCATCATGAAGAAGGTCTTCCTGAATGAATTCTCCACGGCCGAGCTGGAGGCCATGTTTGCCGCCGGCGACATCGACAGTGCGATCACGGTCTTCGGCAGTTGCGAAAGCCACGGCGGCCACCTGCCATTGGGGCCGGACCTGTTCGTTCCCACCGAAGTGGCCCGGCAGGCCGCGCAACGGCTCGCCCGCACCGTCGTGGTCCCGGGCGTGCCGTTCGGCACTTCGATGCACTACAACGCCAATCCGATGGCGATCTCGCTTCGCTTCGAGACAGTGACGGCCGTCGCCGAGGATATGTTCGAGAGCCTGCTTGCCTACGGCATCCGGCACATCTTTGTGCTGAACGGCCACGACGGCAATATCGCGCCGCTGGAAATTGCGCAGCGCAAGGTCAAGCAGCGGCATCCCGAGGCCGTGTTCGCCTATATGCCCGCCTGGTGGTACGTGGTCGGCAATGTGCTCGGGGACGGCTTCTTCGCCGAGTGGGACGGGCTGGGGCACGGCGGCGAAGGCGAAACCTCCATCACCATGGCGGTGCGCCCGGAATTGTGCGACCTGAGCAAGGCCGTGCGCCAGATGCCCGACGACAGCATCCGCCTTGGCGAGCGCGTGCAGATCATGTGGGATATCGCTGAAGTTTCCGCGACGGGTGCCACGGGCGATCCTACGCGGGCCAGCGCGGAGAAGGGCGGCAAGATGCTTGACGCCCTGGTGGGGCTGGTGGTCGGCAGTATCAGGCAGCTTGACGACGAAGGGTGGCGTTACGATCGCCGTCGGTAACGGGCAAATGGTAAAGGGCGAATCAGTCCGGTATCGGCGCGCGCAAGCGTGAACTCCACGACGCATACGCATAAGTCAGCATGCGCCCGGCTTCAAAACCAGAGGGCGGCCTGATCTCGCCGCGAGCCTCTCTGTACGCCACCGCGGCGTGCAGGATCTTCTCGGGCGCGTAACGGTCACGCAGGGGGAGATGCGGATGGAGCCGGCGCCAGCCAGGGGCGGCGCCGTCCAGGGTCGCCCAGGCCAGTGCGCAATAGCACATGCCCCGGGACGAGAGATACCAGAGTTGCCAGTAGCGGCCAGTCGACTCCACGCGCTGCATCCTTGGATATGACAGGACCGGCGGGGGCGACCGGGCCGATGCTTACTGGATCCTGGCCTTGTCCTTCAGCGACTTCATCATGGCCTGGAACTGCTCGCGCTGCCAGTTCTGGTCGCCCATCAGCATTTGCGTCAGCTGCGGCTTGACCTCTTCGAACGACGGGATCTTGGCGTCGCGCGTGTCGACCAGTTCGATGATGTGCCAGCCAAACTGGGTCTTGACCGGGGTATCGGTCATCTGGCCCTTCTTCAGGCCGGTCATCGCTGCCGAGAACTCAGGCACGTAGCTGCTGCTGTTGGCCCAGTCCAGGTCGCCGCCGTTGGCGGCCGAGCCCGGGTCCTTGGACGAGGCCTTGGCCATGTCCTCGAACTTGGCGCCGCCCTTGATCTTGGCGATGATCGCCTTGGCGTCGGCTTCCTTTTCCACCAGGATATGGCGGGCGTGGTATTCCTTCCCAATGCCGAACTGCGACTTGATCTTGTCGTACTGCTTGAGCAGCTCGGCGTCGCTGGCGCCGTGGGTCTTGACGTAGTCTTCAAACACCGCGCCGGCCAACACGTTCAGGCGAGCCTGTTCCAGTTGCTCCTGCACGTCGTCGCGCTGGGTCAGGCCACGCTTGTTGGCTTCCTGGGAGAGCAGTTCGCGGTCGATCAGCATGTTGCGCGCGCGCGTGCGCAGCTCCGGGTTGTCGGGCTGGCCGGTGCCGGCGATCAACTTGTCCAGCTTTGCCGACGGAATGGCCTTGCCATTCACCACGGCGGCATTCTGGGCGAAGGCCGGCAGGCTGCCGGCAGCAAGCACAGCCGCCAGGCTGAACGAGAGGACGGTGGTCTTCATGGAATCAGGTCTGAGAGTTGCTGGAAGAATCGCGTGATGGTGCGAAGGATTGTGTGCGGGATTGATACTCTTGGTCGGTGAACGCAGTCACGGCGAGCGCGTGGATCTGCGTGGGGAACAGACCGCGCAGCGCATCATACACCATGCGGTGTCGGGCAACCCGGTTGTGACCCGCAAAGCGCTCGCTGACGATTGTCACGTCGTAATGTCCGCCGCCGGATGCGGCGCCGGCATGCCCGGCGTGGGCCGCGCTGTCATCGCGCACGGCGAGGTGGCTGGGGGCGAGCGCTTCGCGCAGCATCGCTTCGATCGTGGCGGGATCGGCTGCCATCAATGGTTTCCTTCGGTTCGGGGCTGCGGGGAAAAAAGGGGGCAGGGCTGTCAGTCCTGGCTGTTCTCGGGCATGTGGCGCGACAGCCAGACGCTCTGTGCAACGATGAAGACCAGCATCAGCCCCATGCTGCCGAACAGCTTGAAGTTGACCCAGGCCTCGGTCGAGAACTGATAGGCCACATACAGGTTGAGCACGCCCATGGCGGCGAAGAAGCCGGCCCAGGCGGCGTTCAGCCGCGTCCACACGGCATCGGGCAGGGTCACCTGCTTTTCCATCATGGCGCGGATCAGGTTCTTGCGCCAGCCGATCACCGAGCCCAGCAGCGCGGCCGCGAACATCCAGTACAGCACGGTCGGCTTCCACTTGATGAAGGTCTCGTTGTGCAGCACCAGCGTGGCGCCGCCGAAGACCCCGATGATCAGCAGGCTGACCCACTGCATCGGCTCGACCTTGCGGTGGCGGAACCAGACCCAGCCGATCTGCAGCACCGTGGCGCCAATGGCCACGGCGGTGGCGGTGTAGATGTCGGCCAGCTTGAAGGCGGCAAAAAACAGGATGACCGGGAACAGGTCGAACAGGAATTTCATGCGGTACCAGGTTGTGTCCGGCGTCCTTGCCGGGGCATTGGCGCTGCGGGTCGCGCCGGGGTTAGTCGCCGCTGCCGGCACCGTGGGCATCATCCGCCGCACGCTGTGCCGGGTCGCGATCGTCGAATTTTAACGCAGCCGAGTTGATGCAATAGCGCAGGCCGGTCGGGGCGGGGCCGTCCTCGAAAACGTGGCCCAGATGGCTGCCGCATTCCTTGCAGCGTACCTCGACCCGCGTCATGCCGTGGCTGTGGTCGACATGCTCGGCAATCACCTCGCCGTTGATCGGGCGGAAATAGCTGGGCCAGCCGCAGCCGGCGTCGAACTTGGTGGCGGATTCGAACAGCGGCGTGCCGCAGCCGACGCAATGATAGATGCCATTGTCCCAGTGGTCCCAGTAGCGCCCGGTGAAGGGACGCTCGGTGGCGGACTCGCGGGCCACGCGGTATTCGATGTCGGAGAGTTGTGCACGCCACTCGGCGTCGCTCTTGGTGGTGGTCATGGTTTGTCCTCGGCGGGTCTTCGTCTGAAGGGTTTCCTCAGGTCAGGCGTTGGTCGTGCGAACTGCGCCAACCTTACACCGGCCGGCGCCGGCGTGCAGGGCGCGTCACGATGAGCAGCTGACCTCCAGTCCCGATGCCCAGTCCGGCGGCAGCGCCGCGTAATGCTCAGCCTCTGGCTGTTCGTCGAATGGGCGCGACAGCACCGCCAGCAACCGGTCCACTTCGCTGAAGTCCTTGTCGCGGGCGTGCCGGATGGCGGTCTCGGCCAGGTGGTTGCGCAGCACGTATTTGGGGTTGACCGCCAGCATTTCCAGTGCGCGGGCGGCATCGTGCGACGGCTCGGCCCGCAGGCGCACGCGGTAGTCGGCCACCCAGGCGTCGAAGGCGGCGCGGTCCGGGAACAGGTCCCGCACCGGCGCGTCGCGCGAGGCGTCGGCGGACGAAATCCCGCACAGCTTGCGCCAGAACAGCGTGTAGTCCACGCGCTGCCCATGCAGCAGCTGGAACAGGCTGGTCAGCAGCGGCTCGTCGGACTTGTCGTCGCCGCCCGCGGGCGGGCGCAGGCCCAGCTTGGCGCGGTAATGGCGGAAGAACGCCGCGGCGTAGCGGTCGCGGAACGGGTCGAGCGCGGCGCGCGCGGCTTCCACGGCGGCGTCGCGCGCGCCCTCCTGGTCGGCATCGTCCGGTGGCAGCCACAGCGGCAGCAGGGCCTGCGCCAGGCAGTGCAGGTTCCAGAATGCCACCTGCGGCTGCTGGCTGTAGGCGTAGCGGCCCTGCGTGTCGGAGTGGTTGCAGATATGGTTGGCGTCGAATGCGTCGAGAAAGCCGAACGGGCCGTAGTCGATGGTCAGGCCCAGGATCGACATATTGTCGGTGTTCATCACGCCATGGCAGAAGCCCACCGCCTGCCAGTGCGCGACCAGGTCGGCGGTGCGCAGCGAAACCTCGCGCAGCAGCGCCTGGTAGGGCTGGGCATGGTCGCGGCACGCGGGCATGAAGTTGTCGATGACAAAGTCCGCCAGCTTGCGCAGCGCGGCCACGTCGTCGTGCGCGGCGAAGTGCTCGAAGTGCCCGAAGCGGATAAAGGTCGGCGACAGCCGCGTCACCACCGCGGCGGTCTCGATGGTCTCGCGGCGCACCGGCGCGTCCGAGCCCATGATCGACAGCGCGCGCGTGGTTGGCACGCCCAGCGCAGCCATGGCTTCGGAGCAAAGATACTCACGGATCGACGAGCGCAGCACCGCGCGGCCATCGGCCATGCGCGAGTACGGTGTCAGGCCCGCGCCCTTGAGCTGGATTTCCCACGGACCGGTGGCGGTCTCGGCCTGCGTCAGGCGGATGGCGCGGCCGTCGCCGAGCTGGCCGGCCCAGACCCCGAACTGGTGCCCGGAATACACGCTGGCGAGCGGGTCGGCCCAGTCCGGCACCTGGTTGCCGACAAAGGCATCGATAAAGTCCTGCCGGCTGCCGATGCCGGCGTCCCAGCCGAGCAGCGCCGCCGCGGCCGGCGCCACGCTCACCAGGTACGGCGACGGCAGAGGCGTGGGACGCAGGCGCGTGAAGAACTGCGCGCCGAGTTCGGCAAAGCCGGGCGCGGTGCGGAAGGGCGCGGACAACGTGTCCGGCGTGGTTGCGTCGGCGGGCTGCGTGGCTTGTGGCTGGAGCGTGTCTGGCATCGCGTAGGGGCGCATCGGGGCGCAAGTGGGGCGGTGCGAATTCCGTGCGGTCGTCGATGTGCCGGGAACCGTGTAAAAGGCGGTGCGGCGCGGCATGCCGAGGGCACGAAAATGCGATGGTGGCTAGGGAAAACGACATGTTGAGGTGCAACATGCCACGCAGTATTGTACGTCCTCAACGGCACTCGACCGCTCTCTGCCGAGTAATGCCGCCATGCACCGCACGGTTATTTTCCGCCTTCAGTGCGCACATGAATCCGGTGCATGGACTTCCGCAGAATTGCGGCCCGACGACCAGCAGCACGCGACGACGGCAACACACAGCAACGCGACGACAGTACGGCAGTGCACAACTGGATCGGCCCGATGCTGATTCCATGCATGCGAACGACCGCCAAAAAATAGTACGGTTGTTCGTTTTTTGACGGAAAAGACAAGACTTTCAGGAGGCAGGTACATGGCATTGATGGGTCAAATGATGAGCGCGCCGCTGCTCATTTCCTCCATCATCAAACACGCCGCGCGTTACTACGGCAGCACCGAGATCGTCTCGCGGCGCACGGAGGGCGACCTGCATCGCTATACGTACCGCGACTGCGAACTGCGCGCCCGCAAGCTGGCGCAGGCGCTGGGCACCCTGGGCGTGAAGCCGGGTGAGCGCGTCGGCACGCTGGCCTGGAACGGCTACCGCCACCTGGAGATCTACTACGGCGTGTCCGGCATGGGCGCCGTCTGCCATACCGTCAACCCGCGCCTGTTCCCCGAGCAGGTCGCCTATATCGTCAACCACGCGGAAGACAGCTATGTCTTCTTCGACCTGACCTTCCTGCCGCTGGTGGAGGGCGTCGCGCCGCATTGCCCCAACGTCAAGGGCTGGGTGGCGATGACCGACCGCGCGCATATGCCGGCCGAATCCAAAGTGCCGCTGCTGTGCTACGAGGAACTGGTCGAGGCCCAGGACGGCAACTACGAATGGCCGCAGTTCGACGAGAACCAGGCATCGAGCCTGTGCTACACCTCGGGCACCACCGGCAACCCCAAGGGCGCGCTGTATTCGCACCGCTCGACGGTGCTGCACTCGTATGCGTCGGCAATGCCGGACGCGCTGGGCTGTTCCGCCAGCGACGTGATCCTGCCCGTGGTGCCGATGTTCCACGTCAATGCCTGGGGCCTGCCCTACTCGGTGCCGCTGGTCGGCGCCAAGCTGGTGCTGCCGGGTGCCAGGCTGGACGGGGCCTCCATCTATGAATTGTTCGAGCAGGAGAAGGTGACCATCTCCGCCGGCGTGCCGACGGTGTGGCTGGGCCTGCTGCAGCACGTGCAGTCGAACCAGCTGAAGTTTTCGACCTTCCACCGCACCGTGATCGGCGGCTCGGCCGCGCCGCCGGCGATGATCCGCGCGCTCGAGGCGCTGGACGTCGAGGTGATCCACGCCTGGGGCATGACCGAGATGTCGCCGCTGGGCACCTCATGCAAGCTGCTGGCCAAACATCAGGGCCTGTCCGACGCCGACCGCCACAAGATCCAGGAAAAGCAGGGCCGCGTGATCTACGGCGTCGACATGAAGATCGTCGATGGCGACGGCAAGGAGCTGCCGTGGGACGGCACGGCCTTCGGCGACCTGATGGTGCGCGGCCCGTGGATCATCGACCGCTACTTCCGCAACGATGCCAGCCCGCTGGTCGACGGCTGGTTCCCGACCGGCGACGTCGCCACCATCGACGCCGACGGCTTCATGCAGATCACCGACCGCAGCAAGGACGTGATCAAGTCCGGCGGCGAATGGATCTCGTCGATCGATATCGAGAACGTCGCCGCGGCGCACCCCGCGGTGCACATGGCGGCCTGCATCTCGGCCTACCACCCCAAGTGGGACGAACGCCCGCTGCTGGTGGTGGTGAAGAAGCCCGGCGCCGAGGTCACGCGCGAGGAACTGCTGCAGTTCTTCGAAGGCAAGGTCGCCAAGTGGTGGATTCCGGACGACGTGGCCTTTGTCACCGAGATCCCGCTGACCGCGACCGGCAAGATGCAGAAGCTCAAGCTGCGCGAGCAGTTCAAGGACTACAAGCTGCCGACTGCCTGAGGCCGGCACAGCCGCAGTCCGGTGCGCCATGCCAGCTTGCGGCGTGGCGCATCCGGGGCGGGCCGGGGGCGCGACGGAGGACGCGCGCGGCCAGCCGCCATCAACGACAAGCCAACGAAAAGAGTGAAGGAGACAGGTATGACCAAGATGCGTCCGCTGGTGGCCGGTGCGGCCATGTTTGCCGCAGTCGGTTCTGCGCTGGTTTCGGGTGCCGCACTCGCGGATACGGTGAAGATCGCCTTTATCGATCCGCTGTCGGGGCTGATGGCTCCAGTTGGGCAGAACCAGCTCAAGAGCTGGCAGTATGTTGCGGACATGGCCAACCAGAAGGGCTGGGCCGGCGCGCACAAGTTCGAGGTGGTGGGCTTTGACAACAAGCTGTCGCCGCAGGAAAGCCTGACCATCCTGAAGCAGGCGGTCGACCAGAACATCCGCTATATCGTGCAGGGCAACGGCTCGTCGGTCGGGATGGCGCTGGAAGACGCGGTGGCCAAGCACAATGAGCGCAATCCGGGCAAGGAAATCGTCTACCTGAACTACGCGGCAGTGGACCCGGACATGACCAATTCCAAGTGCAACTACTGGCATTTCCGGCTCGACGCCAACTCGGACATGAAGATGGAGGCGCTGACCACCTTCCTGGCCAAGGACCCGAACGTCAAGAAGGTCTACCTGATCAACCAGAACTACTCGTTCGGCCACCAGGTGGCACGCGCGGCCAAGGAGTACCTGAAGCGCAAGCGCCCGGACATCCAGATCGTGGGTGAGGACCTGCATCCGCTGGCCCAGGTCAAGGACTTTGCCCCGTACGCGGCCAAGATCAAGGCCTCCGGCGCCGATACCGTGATCACCGGCAACTGGGGCAGCGACCTGGCGCTGCTGATCAAGGCGGGCAAGGACGCCGGCCTGACCACCAACTACTACACCTATTACGCCGGCACCACCGGCGTGCCCACCGCGATGGGCCCGACCGGCGCCGAGCACGTCAAGTACGTCGGCTACTACAACCCCAACAACAAGGGCTTCAAGGGCGCCGACGTCATCGAGGGCTTCAAGAAAAAGTACAACGATGACTTCTACGTGATGGCCTCGTATACCGGCATCGCCATGCTGTCGAAGGCGTTCAAGGACAGCGGCTCGACCGACCCGGTCAAGGTCGCCAAGGCGCTGGAGGGCATCAAGGTCGACAGCATGAACGGCGCGGTCGAGATGCGCAACACCGACCACCAGGCGCAGCAGCCACTGGTCGTCGCCACCTGGACCAAGGTTGACGGCAAGGACGTCAAGTACGACCAGGAGAACACCGGCTACGGCTGGAAGACCAATGCGCTGATGGATCAGTACGTGTCGGCCCAGCCGACCTCCTGCCAGATGAAGCGGCCGGGCTGATCCTGCCGATGGCGGGCCGGCCACGCTGACAAAGTGGCCGCCCGGGCTGCATACTTTCGGTCTTTTCGGTCGTATTTTTCGGTCGATACGGGGAGCGTCCGGGGCGGCTCCCGCCCCCCGGAGGGAGGCGCTCACCCTCAATCCAACCGGACGGATGCCGGCATGCCCACGCATGGCGGCACCAGCTTGAAGGACACGCCGTGGAATTCTTCATCATCTCTTTGCTGAACGGCATCAGCTACGGGCTGCTGCTGTTCATGCTCTCATCGGGCCTGACGCTGATCTTCAGCATGATGGGCGTGCTCAATTTCGCGCATGCCAGCTTCTACATGCTGGGCGCCTACTTTGCCTACACCATCGCCAGCAAGGTCGGCTTCTGGCCGGCGCTGATCTTCGCGCCGCTGCTGGTGGCCGGCGCGGGCGCGCTGGTGGAGCGCTTCGGCCTGCGCACGGTGCACAAGTTCGGCCACGTCGCAGAACTGCTGTTTACCTTCGGCCTGGCCTACCTGATCGAAGAGGGCGTCAAGCTGGTGTGGGGCCTGGCGGCGGTGCCGTACCGGATTCCCGAGGTGCTGGATGGTCCGCTGTTCACGGTGTTCACCTCGTCCTTCCCCAAGTACCGCGCCTTCATGATGCTGGTGTCGCTGGGCATGCTGGTGGCGATTTACCTGGTGCTGACGCGCACCCGCATCGGCCTGGTGATCCAGGCCGCGCTGACCCACCCGGAAATGGTCGAGGCGCTGGGCCACAACGTGCCGCGCGTATTCATGATGGTGTTCGGCGGCGGTGCCGCGCTGGCCGGGCTGGCCGGGGTGATCGGCGGCAATGCCTTCGTCACCGAGCCGTCGATGGCGGCGGCGGTCGGGTCGATCGTGTTCGTGGTGGCGGTGGTGGGCGGCATGGGATCGCTGGTGGGCGCGTTCATTGCGTCGATCCTGATCGGCGTGCTGCAGACCTTCGCGGTCACCATCGACGCCTCGCTGGCGGGGCTGATGACCAGCCTGGGGCTGGCCGTCAGCGACGCCACGCCGTTCTATGCCTTGTGGAAGCTCACGGTGGCCCAGGTGGCGCCGGTGCTGCCGTACCTGTTGCTGGTGGTGATGCTGATCTTCCGCCCGCGTGGACTGATGGGAACCCGGGAGAGCTGACGCCATGGAGCGAGCGATGCAACAACCGCGCGAGCCGGTGGTGACCGGCCGCACCCTGCGCTACCGTCCGCTGAACCTGGCGCGCTGGATCATCTGGAGCCTGACCGTGCTGGTCATGCTGGTGATGCCGCTGATCTTCACCGGGGGCTTCGCCATCACGCTGATGTCGCAGATGGGCATCATGATCATCTTCGCGCTGTCGTACAACATGCTGCTCGGGCAGACCGGCATGTTGTCGTTCGGCCACGCGGTGTATGCCGGCCTGGGCGCCTTTATTGCCGTGCATGTGCTGAACATGGTCGGCGCGGGCAAGGTGTGGCTGCCGGTGTCGATGCTGCCGCTGGTGGGCGGGCTGGCCGGCGCCTTCTTTGGCGTGATCTTCGGCTATGTCACCACCAAGAGGTCCGGCACCACCTTCGCCATGATCACCATGGGCATCGGCGAGATGGTGTTCGCCAGCTCGCTGATGTTCCCGGATTTCTTCGGCGGCGAGGGCGGCATCTCCACCAACCGCGTGGTGGGTGATCCGTTCCTGGGCATCACCTTCGGGCCGGGGCGCCAGGTTTACTACCTGATCGCGGCGTGGTGCCTGCTGTCGATGGTGGCGATGTACGCGTGGACGCAGACGCCGCTGGGCCGCATCGCCAACGCCGTGCGCGACAACCCCGAGCGGGTCGAGTTCATTGGCTACAACACCCAGCGCGTGCGCTACCTGGTGCTGATCCTGTCGGCATTCTTCGCGGGCATCGCCGGCGCGCTGGGTGCCGTCAACTTCGAGATCGTCTCGGCCGAGAACGTCAGCGCGGTGCGCTCGGGCGGCGTGCTGCTGGCGGTGTTCATCGGCGGCGCGGGCGTATTCTTCGGGCCGGTCATCGGCGCGGTGGTGTTCGTGCTGTTCGCGGTGGCGCTGTCGGACCTGACCAAGGCCTGGCTGCTGTACCTGGGCCTGTTCTTCGTGCTGATGGTGATGTTCGTGCCGGGCGGGCTGGCCAGCCTGCTGCTGATGCAGATGCCGCTGCTGGGCAAGGGCAAGCTGGGCCGCATGCTGCCGTCCTATGCGCGTGCGGGCGGGGCCGGCGTGGTGCTGCTGCTGGCCATGATCCTGACGGTCGAGCTGGTCTACAAGGTGCAGGTCGACAGCGCCAACGGCACCGCGATGTCGCTGTTCGGCGTCGGCTTCGATGCGGCAAGCTGGACGCCATGGCTGGTGGCGGCGGTGCTGTGGGCGGTCGGGCTGGCCGCGTGGCGGCTGGCGGTGCGCGCCGCGCGCGCGCAGTGGGACAAGGTGCAGGCAGAAATCGCAGGAGGCAGGGCATGACCGCAGCGGCACTGGAACTGACCGATGTACGCAAGAAGTTCGGCCAGACGGAGATCATCCGCGGCGTGAACCTGAGTATCCCCAAGGGTGAGCGCCATGCGCTGATCGGCCCGAACGGGGCCGGCAAGTCGACCACCTTCAACCTGATCTCGGGCCGCTTTGCGCCGACGAGCGGCACGGTGCGCCTGAACGGCGAAGAGATCGGCGGGCTGCAGCCCTTCGTCATCAACCGCATGGGGCTGTCGCGCAGCTTCCAGATCACCAATATCTTCCACCGGCTGACGGTGTTCGAGAACCTGCGCTGCGCGGTGCTGTGGTCGCTTGGCTACAAGTATTCGTTCTGGCACCGGCTGACCGGCCTGCGCGACGCGCGCGAGCGCGCCGACGAGGTGCTGGAGCTGATCGGCATGCAGCATCGCCGCGATACCCAGGCGGGCCTGCTCACCTATGCCGAGCAGCGCGCGCTGGAGATCGGCATCACCATCGCCGGCGGCGCCGAGGTGATCCTGCTGGACGAGCCCACCGCGGGCATGAGCCGATCGGAATCGGACCATGCGGTCGAGCTGATCCGCAAGGTCACCGTGGGCAAGACGCTGGTGATGGTGGAGCATGACATGAGCGTGGTGTTCGGCCTGGCCGACCGGATCTCGGTGCTGGTCTATGGCGAAGTGATTGCCACGGACACCCCGCAGGCCATCCGCAACAACCGCAAGGTCAAGGAAGCCTACCTGGGCACCACGCTGGACGAAGACACCACCGAAGGAGCGCACTGATGGGCAAGCGCATGCTGGACGTGACGGGCCTGCACGCCTACTACGGCAAGAGCCATATCCTGCACGGCGTGGATGCCCATATCGATGAAGGCGAGATCGTCGCGCTGCTGGGCCGCAACGGGGTGGGGCGCTCGACCATGGCCAAGGCCATCCTGGGCATGGTCAGGGCGGAAGGCTCGGTAAAGTTCCGCGACGAAGAGATCCTGGGCCGGCGCACCTTCGAGATCGCGCACCTGGGGATCGGCTATGTGCCGGAGAACCGCGATATCTTCCCGACCCTGACCGTGCGCCAGAACCTGCTGCTGGGCGAGAAGCGCAATCCGCGGCAGGCCAGGCCGCGCTGGACCATCGAGGACATGTACAACATGTTCCCGCGGCTCAGGGAGCGCGAAAACACCTCGGCCGGCGTGCTCTCCGGCGGCGAGCAGCAGATGCTGACGCTGTGCCGCACCCTGATGGGCGACCCCGACCTGATCCTGATCGACGAGCCCACCGAGGGGCTGGCGCCGATGATCGTGACGCTGGTGGGGGACTACCTGAAAACGCTGAAGGAGCGCGGCGTGTCCGTGCTGCTGATCGAGCAGAAGCTGGCGATCGCGCTGGATATCTCGCAGCGCGTCTATGTGATGGGGCACGGGCACATCGTGTTCGAAGGCACGCCCGCCGAGCTGAAGGCGAATTCGCAGGTGAGAAAGGAATGGCTCGAGGTCTGATGCGGCACTGACCGCATCATGCGCCGGGTCGGTGTTTTGATCCCGGGCATTCCATTGTCGCCCGCCGTCACTCTCAACCCGTCAAGCCAACCGGCGTTCCCGCTGCGCCTCAAGCGGCGCCGGTAACGCAAACGACATACCCTCGCGGCCGGTCGGCTGCGACTTCTTCACCACCCGATCCCATCACCACAGCGCCGAAAACGCCGGCACGCCGCCCAATGCCGTTCAGCCCTACCGTCATTCCCGCGCAGGCGGGAATCCAGCGTCTTTCACGTCCTCTTCGGGAATGACGTCACTGGGTTCCCGCCTGCGCGGGAACGACAGTCGCTAACTGAACGGCATTACGGCACGCCGCCTTACTCTGTGTCGGTCAAATAAAGACCGATACTGGTTTAGAGGCAAGATTCGGTTGCACTTGCCAAGTGCTCTATCCGGCATCGCGAGAGTGATGTGGTGCCGCTTAAGCGCAGGCTCCATGCATCGCGATAAGGGGCGGCATTCGTGCTGCGCATGTCACCGGAAAAGTCCGAAAATTAAAATTGAACGACCGTGCTATTTTGTGTATGCTTGTTTCGCCCAGGCACCGCAAGGCGTTGCGGTGCGCGGGAAAGCGGCAAATTGGGCAGAGGGTTTACCCGCCCATGACGGCCGCCTCCGGAGGCAATCGCCGGCGGACGCCGGCACGCGCCGCCAGCAGAGAAAAATCATTCGAGAATTCGAATCCCGAGACAACTTCTGACACCAAAGGAACCAGCATGACAGCGCAGTATCAGGTTCAGGACGGCGTAGCCGTCATCACGCTCGACAATCCCCCTGTCAACGGCCTGGGTCACAGCACCCGGCTTGGCATCGTCGAAGGCATGACCCGTGCGCTGGACGATGCCGCCGTCAAGGCCATCGTCATCACCGGCGCTGGCAAGGCGTTCTCGGGCGGCGCCGACATCCGTGAATTCAATACGCCCAAGGCCATGCAGGAGCCGACGCTGCATTCGGTGATCCGCGTGCTGGAAGCTTCGTCCAAGCCGGTCGTGGCCGCCGTGCACTCGGTTGCCATGGGTGGCGGCCTGGAACTGGCCCTTGGCTGTAACTACCGCGTGGCGTCCAAGGGCGCGCAGATCGCGCTGCCGGAAGTGAAGCTGGGCCTGCTGCCCGGCGCCGGCGGCACGCAGCGCCTGCCGCGCGTGATCGGCCTGGAGGCCGCGGCCAACATGATCGTGTCGGGCACTCCGGTGCTGTCCGAAAAGTTCGCCGGCACCAAGCTGTTCGACGAGATCGTCGATGGTGACGTGCTGCCCGCCGCAGTCAAGTTCGCGCAGAATGTGGCAGCCGCCAACGGCCCGCACCCGAAGGTGCGCGACCTGAAGGTGCGCCACGAGAACGCGGAAGGCTACCTCGGCTTTGCCCGCAACACCGTGGCCGCGATGGCCAAGAACTTCCCGGCGCCGCTGAAGTGCCTGGAAGCGGTGGCCGGCTCGCTCAAGCCGTTCGAACAGGGCCTGAAGGAAGAGCGCGACGGTTTCCTCTACCTGGTCACCACGCCGGAATCGCGCGCGCTGCGCCATGCCTTCTTCGGCGAGCGTGCCGCCAGCAAGATCCCCGACGTGCCCGAAGGCACGCCGACCCGCAAGATCGAGAAGGTTGCCGTGATCGGCGCCGGCACCATGGGCGGCGGCATCAGCATGAACTTCCTGAACGCGGGCATCCCGGTCACCATCCTGGAAACCAAGCAGGAAGCGCTCGACCGCGGCGTCGGCATCATCCGCAGGAACTACGAGAACAGCGCCAAGAAGGGCAAGCTGACCCAGGAGAAGGTCGAGCAGCGCATGGGACTGCTGTCGACCACGCTGTCCTACGACGAGATCAAGGACGCCGACCTGGTCATCGAAGCCGTCTTCGAAGAAATGGGCGTCAAGGAAATCGTCTTCAAGAAGCTGGACGAAGTGATGAAGCAGGGCGCGATCCTGGCTTCGAACACCTCCACGCTGGACGTCAACAAGATTGCCTCGTTCACCAGGCGTCCGCAGGACGTGGTCGGCATGCACTTCTTCAGCCCGGCCAACGTGATGAAGCTGCTGGAAGTGGTGCGCGGCGAGAAGACTGGCAAGGACGTGCTGGCCACGGTCATGCAGCTCGGCAAGAAGATCAAGAAGACCGCGGTGGTGTCGGGCGTGTGCGACGGCTTTATCGGCAACCGCATGATCGAGCAGTACAGCCGCCAGGCCGGCTATCTGCTGGACGAAGGCGCGCTGCCCGAGCAGGTCGACAAGGCCATCGAGAAGTTCGGCTTTGCCATGGGCCCGTTCCGCATGGGCGACCTGGCCGGCAACGACATCGGCTGGGCCATCCGCAAGCGCCGCGCGGTGGACAAGCCGGACATCCAGTACTCCAAGACCGCCGACCTGCTGTGCGAGATGGGCCGCTTTGGCCAGAAGACCGGCGCGGGCTGGTACGACTACAAGGCGGGCGACCGCAAGCCGTACCCGAACCAGCAGGTCAACGACATGATCGTGCAGCATTCGAAGGATCTCGGCATCACGCGCCGCAAGATCTCGGACGAAGAGATCGTCGAGCGCCTGGTGTTCGCGCTGGTCAACGAAGGCGCCAGGATCCTGGAAGAAGGCATTGCTTCCAAGGCCTCGGATATCGACATGGTGTACCTGACCGGCTACGGCTTCCCGCTGTTCCGCGGTGGCCCGATGCTGTACGCGGACCAGGTCGGCCTGTACAACGTGGCGCTGTCGATGAAGCGCTATGCCAAGGGCTACCACGGTGAGGCCTGGCAGGTCGCGCCGCTGCTGCAGAAGCTGGCGGACGAAGGCAAGGGTTTCAACGGCTAATACGCCAAGAGGGTTCAGCCAGGAGCGGCCATGAACACCACCATCGGACCTGACGATTGCCTGCTGGTGATCGACGTGCAGAACGACTTCATGCCGGGCGGCGCGCTTGCCGTGCCCCGCGGCGATGAAGTGGTGCCCGTCATCAACCGGCTGGCGCGCGCGTTCGGTCACGTGGTGCTGACGCAGGACTGGCATCCGGCCGCGCATGTTTCCTTTGCGGCCAACCATGCCGGCACGCAGCCGTTCCAGACGCTCACGCTGCCGTATGGCGAGCAGGTGCTGTGGCCGGTGCACTGCGTGCAGGACACGCCGGGCGCCGCGCTGCATGCGGGGCTGGACGTGCCGCACGCGCGGCTGGTGATCCGCAAGGGTCACCATGCCGACGTGGACAGCTACTCCGCCTTCCTGGAGGCGGACCGCGCCACGCGCACCGGACTGGCTGGCTACCTGCGTGAACACGGCGTCAAGCGCGTGTTCTGCGCGGGACTGGCCACGGACTACTGCGTGGCGTGGAGCGCGCTGGATGCGCGCGCCGCGGGTTTCACGGCGGTGATGATCGAGGATGCCTGCCGCGCCATCGACCTGGAAGGGTCGCTGGCCAGGGCATGGCAGGACCTCGGCGCCGCCGGCGTTGCGCGCGTCACGTCCGCTGAACTGCTCAAGGCCCAGCGCTGAACCGAACCACCGAACTGAACGACACAAGAGATTCCGAGGAGCAAGACATGAACGAAGCAGTCATCGTATCCACCGCGCGGACCCCTCTGGCCAAGAGCTGGAAGGGCGCCTTCAACATGACCCACGGCGCCACGCTGGGTGGTCATGCCGTCCAGCACGCCATTGCCCGCGCCAGGATCGAGGCCGCCGAAGTGGAAGACGTGCTGATGGGCTGTGCCAACCCGGAAGGTGCCACCGGCGCCAACATCGCGCGCCAGATCGCACTGCGCGCCGGCTGCCCGGTCACCGTGCCCGGCGCCACCGTCAACCGCTTCTGCTCGTCCGGCCTGCAGACCATCGCCATGGCCGCGCAGCGCGTGATCGCCGATGAGGGCGACATCTTCGTGGCCGGCGGCGTGGAAAGCATCTCGTGCGTGCAGCAGGAGATGAACCGCCATATGGTCCAGGAAAGCTGGCTGGTGAAGAACAAGCCGGAAATCTACTGGAACATGCTGCAGACCGCCGAGAACGTGGCCAAGCGCTACAACATCTCGAAGGAGCGCCAGGACGAGTACGGCGTGCGCAGCCAGCAACGCGCCGCCGCCGGGCAGGAAGCGGGCAAGTTCAAGGACGAGATCGTGCCGATGACGGTGCTGGCGGGCGTGGCAGACAAATCGACCGGCCAGCTGGTGACCAAGGAAGTCACCATCTCCGCCGACGAAGGCATCCGCGCCGATACCACGCTGGAAGGCGTGGCCAAGATCCGCAGCGCCGTGCCGGGTGGCGTGATCACCGCCGGCAATGCCTCGCAGTTCTCGGACGGCGCATCGGCTGCCGTGGTGATGAACGCGCGCGTCGCGGCCGCCAAGGGCCTGCAGCCGCTGGGCGTGTTCCGCGGCTTTGCCGTGGCCGGCTGCGAGCCGGACGAGATGGGCATCGGTCCCGTCTTTGCCGTGCCCAAGCTGCTGAAGAAGGCCGGCCTGAAGGTCGACGACATCGGCCTGTGGGAGCTGAACGAAGCCTTCGCCGTGCAGGTGCTGTACTGCGCCGACACGCTGGGCATCCCGATGGACCGCCTCAACGTCAACGGCGGCGCCATCGCCGTGGGCCACCCCTACGGCGTGTCGGGCGCGCGCCTGGTCGGCCATGCGCTGATCGAAGGCAAGCGCCGCGGCGTCAAGTACGTGGTCGTGACCATGTGCATCGGCGGCGGCCAGGGCGCTGCCGGGCTGTTCGAAGTGCTCTGATACGGCTGACGACGCCCGCATGCCGCCGGTTTGCTCCCTCTCCCGCAAGCGGGAGAGGGAGCACCCACACGGTGATTCAAAGCCCCGTCGGTTCGTACAAGAAGGCAAGACAAAATCGCGGCACGCCACGCAGTGCGCCGCATGGAGACCCCATGTCGATGATCCTTTCCCGCCGCGACCTGAACTTCGTGCTGTACGAATGGCTCAAGGTCGACGAACTCACGCGCATCCCGCGCTATGCCGACCACTCGCGCGAGACCTTCGACGCCGCGCTGGACACCTGCGAGAAGATCGCCACCGACCTGTTCGCGCCGCACAACAAGACGAACGACCAGCAGGAACCGCATTTCGACGGCGAGACGGTCAGCATCATCCCCGAGGTCGGCACCGCGCTGAAGGCCTTCTGCGAGGCTGGCCTGATGGCCGCCGGCCAGGACTATGAACTGGGCGGCATGCAGTTGCCGGTGGTGGTCGAGAAGGCCGGCTTTGCCTATTTCAAGGGTGCCAACGTCGGCACCAGTTCTTACCCGTTCCTGACCATCGGCAATGCCAACCTGCTGCTCACGCACGGCACGCCGGCGCAGGTCGAGACCTTTGTCAAGCCGGAGATGGAAGGGCGCTTCTTCGGCACCATGTGCCTGTCCGAACCGCAGGCGGGTTCGTCGCTGTCGGACATCACCACGCGCGCCGAGTATGAGGGCGAATCGCCGCTGGGCGCGCAATATCGGCTGCGCGGCAACAAGATGTGGATCTCGGCCGGCGAGCACGAGCTGTCGGACAATATCGTCCATCTGGTGCTGGCCAAGATCCCCGGCCCGGACGGCAAGCTGATCCCGGGCGTGAAGGGTATTTCGCTGTTTATCGTGCCCAAGTACCTGGTCAACGCGGACGGCTCGCTGGGCGAGCACAACGACGTGGTGCTGGCGGGCCTGAACCACAAGATGGGCTACCGCGGCACCACCAACTGCCTGCTGAACTTCGGCGAAGGCATGAAGTACCGGCCGGGCGGCAAGGCCGGTGCGATCGGCTACCTGGTGGGCGAGCCGCACAAGGGCCTGGCCTGCATGTTCCACATGATGAACGAGGCGCGCATCGGCGTCGGCCTGGGCGCGGTGATGCTGGGCTATACCGGCTACCTGCATGCCGTGGACTACGCGCGCAACCGCCCGCAGGGCCGCCCCGTCGGCCCCGGCGGCAAGGATGCGGCCAGCCCGCAGGTGAAGCTGGTCGAGCACGCCGATATCCGCCGCATGCTGCTGGCGCAGAAGAGCTACGTCGAAGGCGGCCTGGCGCTGAACCTGTACTGCGCGCGCCTGGTCGACGAGGAAGAGGCCGCGGCGGCTGCCGGCGACGAAGCCGTGCATGCGCGCCTGGCGCTGCTGCTCGATATCCTGACCCCGATCGCCAAGAGCTGGCCGTCGCAATGGTGCCTGGAGGCCAACAACCTGGCGATCCAGGTGCACGGCGGCTACGGCTACACGCGCGAGTACAACGTCGAGCAGTTCTACCGCGACAATCGCCTGAACCCGATCCACGAAGGCACGCACGGCATCCAGGGCCTGGACCTGCTGGGGCGCAAGGTGGTGATGAAGGACGGCGCGGCTTTCAAGCTGCTGGGCGAACGCATCCAGGACACCATCGGCCGCGCGCTGGCCGCCGGCGATGCCGAACTGTCGCAGCAGGCGCGCGCCCTGGGCGCCGCCGCCAAACGCCTGGCCGAGGTCACGCAGACCCTGTGGAGCGCGGGCGACCCCAACGTGACGCTGGCCAATGCCTCGGTCTACCTGGAGGCCTTCGGGCACGTGGTGGTGGCGTGGATCTGGCTGGAGCAGGCACTGCTGGCACAAGCCGCGCTGCCGCGCGCCAACGGCAAGGAAGACGAGGACTTCTACCGCGGCAAGCTGGCCGCGGCGGCGTACTTCTTCCGCTGGGAGCTGCCCAAGGTCGGCCCGCAGCTGGCACTGCTCGAATCGCTCGACCGCACCACGCTCGACATGCAGGACGCGTGGTTCTGAGCGGCCGCGCTTTTACCGGAACAACACAAAACGAAGGAAGACAATATGCGCACCATCCAGCAACTGTTTGACCTGAAGGGCAAGACCGCGCTGATCACCGGCGGCTCGCGCGGGCTCGGCCTGCAGATTGCCGAGGCACTCGGCGAGCAGGGCGCCCGCGTGGTGCTGTCGGCACGCAAGGCCGACGAACTGCAGGCCGCGCAGGCGCACCTGAAGTCGCTCGGCATCGAGGCCGACTGGATCGCCGCCGACGGCTCGAAGGAGGCGGAGATCGCCCGCCTGGCCGACGAAGCCATCGCGAAGCTGGGCCACGTCGACATCCTGGTCAACAACGCCGGCGCCAGCTGGGGCGCCCCGGCCGAAGACCACCCGGTCGAGGCCTGGGACAAGGTGATGAACCTGAACGTCCGGGGCCTGTTCCTGCTGAGCCAGCGCATCGGCAAGCTGTCGATGATTCCGCGCCGCTATGGCCGCATCATCAATCTGGCGTCGATCGCGGGCCTGGCCGGCAACCCGCCGGGCACCATGGAAACGATCGCCTACAACACCTCCAAGGGTGCGGTGGTCAACTTCACGCGCACGCTGGCGGCCGAGTGGGGCGAGCACAACATCACCGTCAATGCGATTGCGCCGGGCTTTTTCCCGTCGAAGATGACCAAGGGCTCGCTCGAGCGCATCGGCGTCGAGGCCATGTGCGCCGGCGTGCCGCTGCACCGCCTGGGCGACGACGAAGACCTGAAGGGCGCGGCGCTGCTGTTTGCCAGCGATGCCGGCAAGCACATCACCGGCCAGATCCTGGCGGTGGACGGCGGCGTCAGCGCGGTCTGAGGCAGGCAAGGGGCAACCCGGCGCCGCTTGGCGGAACGCCGGATTGCCCTCAAACTTGGGCCGGCGCGAGGCTTATTGAGCTTTCCCTAATTCGCGACAGTGCAAAAACAACCACAGTCATTCCCGTGCAGGCGGAAATCCAGCGTCTTTGAAGTCACTGGGTTCCCGCCTGCGCGGGAACGACAAGCAAGAAGCGTTGTCGTGAATTTCGGAAACATCAATAGAACCCATTTCACAATGAAATGGGATCTTGCCTCGCCGGCACTCAACTCCGGAATCGCAATTGCCATGAACCAGCTCAAAGGCCCCCTGACTCACATCCCCTTCCTTGCCGATCTCGGCGTGACCTGCAACTTCGCGGAAGGCGGGCGCAGCGAGATCGCGCTGCCGATCGAGAAGCGCCACCAGAACAGCTGGGACATGGCCCACGGCGGCGTGATCATGACGCTGCTCGACGTGGCCATGGCGATCGCCGGCCGCAGCAGCGACGCCGATGGCCGGGGCGTGGTCACCATCGAGATGAAGACCAGCTTCATGGCACCGGGCCGCGGCGCGCTGACCGCGCGCGGCACCACCGTGCACCGCACCACCACCATGGTGTTCTGCGAGGGCGAGATTGTCGACGCCGACGGCAAGACCGTGGCGCGCGGTTCGGGCACCTTCAAGTACATCCGGCGCATGCCGCCGCAGCGCCCCGGTGAAACCGATACCGGTGCCGACGGCTGAGCGCCTGCACCGATGCACCAAGGGGGCAGCGCGGTTGTCTGTCCCGACGCAGTATTCGAGCAGTCCCATATTCCTACTGAAAGGAATCGACCATGTCCAAAACGTTCAAGCGCATCGTCCTGGCCTCGCGTCCCGAGGGCGCGGTGACGCCGGCCAATTTCCGCCTGGAAGAAGTGCCCGTGTCGCAGATCGCCGACGGCCAGGTGCTGGTGCGCAACCACTACCTGTCGCTGGACCCGTACATGCGCGGCCGCATGAACGACAGCAAGTCCTACGCCGCGCCGCAGCCGCTCGACGAGGTCATGATCGGCGGCACCGTGGGCGAAGTGGTGGAGAGCAGGAACAGCAAGTTCAAGCCGGGCGACAAGGTGGTCGGCATGTTCGGCTGGCAGGAAATGGGTGTCAGCGACGGCACCGGCCTGCAGCCGGTCGACACCACGCATATCCCGCTGTCGGCCTACCTGGGTTCGGTCGGCATGCCGGGCGTGACCGCCTGGTACGGCCTGAACAAGATCATCATGCCCAAGCCGGGCAAGACCATCGCGGTCAGTGCCGCCTCCGGCGCGGTGGGCAGCGTGGTCGGGCAACTGGCCAGGCTGGCCGGCTGCCGCGCGGTCGGCTTTGCCGGCGGCAAGGACAAGTGCGACTACGTGGTCAATGAACTGGGCTTCGACGCCTGCATCGACTACAAGGCGGCCAGGGATCCCAAGGAGCTCTACACGATGCTCAAGGAAGCCACCCCGGACGGCATCGACGGCTATTTCGAAAACGTCGGCGGCGACATCCTGGATGCCGTGCTGACGCGCATGAACGCCTTCGGCCGCATTGCCATGTGCGGCATGATCGCCGGCTATGACGGCCAGCCGCTGCCGCTGAAGAACCCGCAGCTGATCCTGGTGTCGCGCCTGACCATCGAAGGCTTTATCGTCTCCGAGCATATGGAGGTCTGGCCGCAGGCGCTGAAGGAACTGGGCACCGCCGTCGCGCAGGGCAAGCTCAAGTTCCGCGAGAGCATCGCCGAAGGCCTGGCCAGCGCACCGGAAGCCTTTATCGGCCTGCTCAAGGGCAAGAACTTCGGCAAGCAGCTGGTCAAGCTGGTGTAAGCGCATACCGAGCCCAGGCGATCCCCGTAACCGACACGTCGTCCCCGCGCAGGCTGGGACCCAGTGACTTTATCCCCGAAGGGGACGTGAAAGACGCTGGATTCCCGCCTGCGCGGGAATGACGAGAGGGTAGTGTGTCAAATCGATGAGGTCTTGCCGTAAATGACGGCATGCGAACAACAGGAGACGCCCCATGAATGCCCCGCAAGCCCCGCAAATCCAGAGCGCCGACGAGATCGGCGCCGGCCTGCCCGAAGAGGTCAAGGCCCGCTACCGCAACCTGCCGCGCCCGCCGCAGTTCGCCACCGCCGCCGAAGAGCGCCTGCACCGCAAGCAGCGTCTGGCCGCGGCCTTCCGGCTGTTTTCGAAGTTTGGTTTCGATGAAGGCGTGGCCGGCCATATCACCGCGCGCGACCCGGAGTTTCCCGATACCTTCTGGGTCAATCCCTTCGGCGTGCATTTCAGCCAGGTCAAGGTGTCCAACCTGATCCGCTGCGATCACCACGGCGACGTGGTGGAGGGCGACTACCCGGTCAATGCCGCGGCCTTCGCCATCCATTCGCGCGTGCACCAGACCCGCTCCGACGCAGTCGCCGCCGCGCATTCGCACAGCACTTATGGCCGCGCCTGGTCCACGCTGGGCCGGCCGCTCGATCCGCTGACGCAGGACGTGTGCGCGTTCTACCAGGACCATGCGGTCTATGACGACTTCGGCGGCGTGGTGGTGGAGCTGGACGAGGGCCAGCGCATCGCTAACGCGCTGGGCCAGAACAAGGCCGCGATCCTGCAGAACCATGGCCTGCTGACGGTGGGCAAGACCGTCGACGAAGCCGCCTGGTGGTTCATCACCATGGAGCGCTCATGCCAGGTGCAACTGCTGGCCGAAGCCGCCGCCGCGCGCACCCAGGCGCCGCTGAAGGTGATTTCCGGTGCTGCCGCGCGCCAGGCCTATTCGATTGTCGGCACGGCGCAGGCGGGCTGGTTCCAGTTCCAGCCGCTCTATGCCCGTATCGTCAAGGAGCAGCCGGACCTGCTGGACTGACCTTTGTGGCAGTGCCGCAATCATGGAGGTGGACCGCATGGCCGACATCATTCTTCATCAGTACGCAACCTCGCCGTTCTCGGAAAAGGTCCGCCTGCTGCTGGGCGCCAAGGGACTGGCCTGGCAGGCGGTGGAAATCCCCGCCATCCTGCCCAAGCCCGACCTGCTGGCGCTGACCGGCGGCTATCGCCGCACGCCGGTGCTGCAGGTGGGCGCCGATGTCTACTGCGACACCGCGCTGATCTGCGAGGTGCTGGACGCACTGGCGCCCGTGCCAGCGCTCTATCCGCCGGCCCAGGCCGCGGCGGCGCGGCTCGCGGCCGCGTGGTTCGATACGGCGCTGTTCACCGCATCGGTGACCTATGTGTTCCAGCCGGCCGGCGTCGCCAGCATGCTGGGACACCTGTCGCCGGCGCAGATCCAGGCCTTCACCGCGGACCGCAAGGCCATGCGCGGCGATACCAACGCGCTGCGCATGCCGCTGGCGGAAGCGACTGCGTTGCTCCATGAGACTTTCGGGCAACTGGAAACGCAGTTCGCGGCTGGCATTGAGCACGTGGCCGGTCCGGCGCTGTCGATTGCTGACTTCTCGCTGTATCACAACCTTTGGTTTATCCGCCGCGCCGGCGCGCTGGCGCAGTTGCTGGAGGCTTATCCGCGCCTGCAGGCCTGGTATGCGCGCATGAACACCTTTGGCCATGGCCGGCCGCGCGTGATCGAGAGCGAGGATGCGATCGGCGCCGCGCTCAGGGCCGACCCGGTCGCGCTGGACGAAAGCGTGATTGCCGATACCGGGCTGCAGGCCGGCGACGCCATCACCGTCACGCCCACCGACTACGCGCGCGACCCAGTGGCCGGCGTGCTGCTGGCGCTGACCGCGCGCCGCGTCACGCTGCGCCGCCAGGACACGCGGGCCGGCGCGCTCAATGTGCATTTTCCGCGGCAGGGCTACCAGGTGCAGCGCGCCGCCTGAGTGGGCGCAGAGCACACCGCCCGCCACTCCACACACTACGCGACAGGACAGACGAAATGAAGGATTTCTCCAACAAGGTGGCTGTCATTACCGGCGGTGCTTCGGGCTTCGGCAAGGAATTCGCCCGCATCGCCGCCGACCTCGGCATGAAGCTGGTGCTGGCCGATGTGCAGGAAGACGCGCTGGACGCGACCGTAGCGGAATTCAAGGCACGCAACGTGCCGGTGATCGGGTTGCGCACCGACGTCTCGCGCGCCGACCAGGTGCAGGCGCTGGCCGATGCAGCCATCGAGGCCTTCGGCCAGGTCAACCTGCTGTTCAATAACGCCGGCGTGGGTGCGGGCGGCCTGATCTGGGAGAACTCGGAGAAGGACTGGGAGTGGGTGCTGGGCGTCAACCTCTACGGCGTGGTGCACGGCGTGCGCATCTTCACGCCGCTGATGCTGGCGGCTGCAGCGAAGGATCCGGCCTACCAGGGCCATATCGTCAATACGGCGTCGATGGCGGGCCTGCTGAACCCGCCGGCGATGGGCGTGTACAACGTGTCCAAGCATGCGGTGGTGGCGCTGAGCGAAACGCTGTACCAGGACCTTGGGCTGGTGACGGAGCAGGTGCGCTGCTCGGTGCTGTGCCCATATTTCGTGCCGACCGGCATCAGCCAGTCGCAGCGCAACCGGCCCGCCGACATGGCCAACCAGGCGCCGCCGACGCGTTCGCAGCTGGTGTCGCAGGCCTTGTCGGACAAGGCCGTCGGCTCCGGCAAGGTGACCGCGGCGGAGGTGGCGCAGGTGACGTTCGATGCCATCCGCGACGAAAGCTTCTATATTTATTCCCACCCCCAGGCGCTCGCCCCCGTGCGCCAGCGCTTCGAGGATATCGTCGGGCAGCGCAATCCCGGCGATCCGTTTGCCGACAAGCCCGAGGTCCGCGCGGGCCTCGTTGCCGCGTTGCGCGGCTGAGCGCAATGCAACAACGAGGAGGACCGCATATGGAGAACAACATGGCTGCCCCCGCCGCCGTGATCCGCCACCTGCAGTACGCCACGCTGCCCAACGGCACCCGCCTGCACTACGCCAGCGCGGGCGAGCGCGGCAAGCCGCTGATGCTGTTCGTGCACGGATTTCCTGAATTCTGGTTCGAATGGGAGGCCCAGCTGGCCGAGTTCGGGCACACGCATTTTGCCGTGGCGCCAGACCTGCGCGGCTACAACCTGTCGAGCAAGCCCGCCGATGTCGACGCCTACCGGCCGCGCCATATCGTCGAAGACCTGGTGCAGCTGGTCAGTGCGCTGGGCTATGACCAGGCCGTGGTGGTGGCGCATGACTGGGGCGGGGCGATCTGCTGGAACCTGGCGATCCAGTTCCCGCAACTGGTGCGCCAGCTCATCATCGTCAACTCGCCGCATCCCTACCTGTTTGCGCGCGCGCTGGCCACCGATCCGGCGCAGCAGGCCGCGTCCGCCTACATGAACTGGCTGCGCAAGCCGGGCTCGGAAAAGGCGCTGGCTGCCAACGACTTCGCGCTGCTGGACCGGATGCTGGCCGACGCCGACGGCAAGCCGGCGGCCTGGTACACGCCCGAGACGCGCGCCAGGTACCACGCCGCGTGGTCCCAGCCTGGCGAAGGCAGGGATGCGGACGTCCATCCGCTCACCGGCGGCGTCAACTTCTACCGCGCCTCGCCCATGCACCCGCCGGGCGAGGGCGAGCCGCCGCCGGATATCTCGCGCCTGGACCCGGCTGCCTTTGTGGTCAAGGTGCCGACGCTGGTGATCTGGGGCGAGCGCGACCGCGCGCTGCCAAAGTCACTGGTGGACGGGCTGGGCGACTTCGTGCCGGACCTGCGCCTGGAACGCATCCCCGAGGGCACGCACTGGGTGATCCACGAGCAGCCGGAACGGGTCAATCAGCTGATCCGCAGCGCGCTGCTGTAACGGGACAGGCTCCGCCGGGCGGCGGCGCCCGGTAGCCGACCCCGGCCCGCGCGAGCTTGGGCAGCTCGCGCTGTTCCACCACGCCGGCGAAGCCTTGCCAGTCAAGGTCCAGCGCATGGCGGTCGACCTTGCCGGTGTCTCCCAGCCGGAAGCGCTCGCCCTCGCGGTAGGGCAGCTCCCAGCCGGCCCGGTGCCAGGCGCGCTCGGCCAGCGCCAGCAGGCGCGGATAGACCATGTACTCGAACTGCGCCTCGGTGCGCATGATCTCGCCCCAGGCCTGTCCCTGGATCCCCTCTATCGGTGCCGCCGGGCCGCGGCCAGTCAGTTCGAACGGCTGCCCGTCGCGGTCAGGCATCAGCTCGGCGTTCTGCGGCAGGTTTTCCGGGGCCAGCGAGAAGACCTTGAAACTGTCGGTCGCCGCGGAAGCCCAGTAGTAGCCGCGCTCGCGCGGATCGGCGGCATGGGGGAAATCGAAGTACAGGTAGTCGGGCAGCGCCAGCACCGTGCGATAACCCCTGGCACTCCAGTCTTGCGCGGCCTGCGCGCCGCCCCAGAAGAGCGTGTCCCACAGGGTCACCATGACGCTGCGCGTGGCAAAGTCGGCCGGGCCGCCGGCATGCTTCAGGCCGTCCTGCCATGCGGCCATGGTTTCGATGCCGTTGGCGTTGACCAGCCCGCTGACCTGGCGGGCGAACCGGGTGGGCAGTTCGTCCACCGTGTCGAGGCTGAGCTGGCCCAGCAAGGTGGCGCATGCTGGCGAACGCGCCCATGGCTTGTCCTGCGCGGCCCGGTCGACGCGGCCCTTGCCCGGCTCGGTGCCATCTGGCGGCTGGAAGCCTGCGCCGAGCAGGACGTTCTTGGCCTCGTCCCCGCCAAAATGCCATGTCCGCAGCGGCGCCCCTGCCTCGCGGTGCATCGCAGCAATCTCCGCGATGACCTTTGCCGAGAAATTCAGCGCGCCGCTCATGCAAGGGTTCAGGTAGCTGCGGCGGTCATAGAACTGCACGGAGAGCGTGTTCGACGTATCGTCGGGATCGAGCAGGCGGAAGGCGTTGGCCTGCGCTTCCTGCCCGGCCGCATGCAGGCGCCGGTAGCGCGCTTCCATCGCCACCACGGCGGCGCGCGCGTGCGCGGGCATGTCGATCTCGGGAATGACCTCGACAAAGCGGTCGGCGGCGTAGCGCAGCAGCGCGATGTAGTCGTCGCGGCGCAGGTAGCCGCCGCCGGAACGGTCGTCCGGACCGGAGGCCAGTTGCGGCAGCAGGCAGTGTTGCTCGCCCGGGTCATGGCAGCGCCGGGCGCCGATTTCGGTCAGTTCCGGCAGGCCCGGGATCTCGATGCGCCAGCCTTCGTCGTCGGACAGGTGCAGGTGCAGGCGGTTGAGCTTGTAAGCGCTCATCTGGTCGACCAGGCGGCGCAGCGTGGCCGGCTGCCGGAAGTTGCGCGCAACATCGACCATCATGCCGCGATGCGCAAAGCGCGGCGCATCCGCGATGGCCAGCATCGGGATCGTGCCGCCGCCGGCCGGCACCAGCGAGAGCACGGTCTGCGCGCCGTGGTACAGGCCCGCCGCGTCGTAGCCCTCGATCGCTGCGCCGCTGGCGTCGATGCGCAGGCGGTAGCCGCCCGGCACGGCGATGTCGGCCGGCAGTGCATGCGGCGCCAGCACGCCGTTCACGCGCAGGCCACGCGCGGCGAGCCCGATTCCGGCGGCGCGCGCGCGCAGCGCGGCGACGCTGGCTTCGGGCAGTTCCGGCAAAGCCAGCTCGATGCCGCGCAGCGCAATCTCGCCGCCGATGCGCTGCTGGCGCATCACCGCAGGCAGGGCGCGCGCGGCGACTTGCGCGGCGGGCAGGGCGGCCTCGTTCCCGGCGCGTGCTGGCGCTGGCTGCGCGCCGCCGCCTGGCAGCGGCTCGACGTAGCGGGTCTCGTCGTCGGTGTCGTTGTGCCTGAGCACTGCGGGCGCGGCGCCGGCCACCACGACATAGGGGCGCGGCAGCAGGTCGCTATAGCGCCGCAGCCAGTATTCCGCGACGAAGGGCAGTTCGATGCGCGCGCCGGGGCCGATCATCACGGCGCCGGGGTGCGGCGCCAGTTCGTAGAGATCGCCGGTGAGGTGGCGCAGGGAAAAACCGGGGCGCCCGACCTGCAGCAGGCGGCGGATGCTGTGCAGGTAGAGCTTCCAGCCATCGCCGCGGATGGGCGCCTGGCCGCGGTTTTCCAGGATCAGGCGGCCGCTGGCGCAACTGCCCCAGTCGGCGCCGAGTGCGGCGCACGGTACGCCTGCCCTCGCCGCATCGTTGTGGTCGACGGCGACGCGCAGCATCAGGTCCTTGCCGAGCCGGTCGGCCAGCGCGGCGCCAGCGGAGGTTGCGCCGGCGCCAGCCCCGGCGGCTGCCGTTGCGGGCGCGGGGAGCATTGCAGTGATGGCCAGCCATGCAGCCAGCCTTGCCTTTGCAGTCATGGGAATCCCTTTCAGAAGGTGCGGCTGTAGGAGGCGGTGAGCTTCACGTCGTTGCGGTCGGACTTGCCGTAGAAGCCGTGGGTGCGCAGGCGCGCCGGGAATATGCCAAAGGCGGCGCCCTTGAGTGCGCCGCTCAGGGCTTGGTAGGTCAGGCTCAGGTCGATCTCGTCGGCCGTGGTATTGCCCCGTCCCGGGTTCCTGACCGCCCAGCCACGGTTGACGCTGGCTCCGATCGCCAGGCCCGGCAAGCCGATGTGGTTGCCAACCTGGCAGGCGACGGCGGCCTTGAGCACGCGCGTGCCGTCCCAGACGAAATCGTCAAGCTGGCCCCAGGTCTGGATCCGGTTGCGGTTGTCGCTGTTGCCCCATGGGGTCAGGCGGAAATTCATCTCGCGCGAATCCGGCGCATGGGTCGCGCCGATACCCAGGCTCAGGCTCAGCGGACCGCTGGCGTAGGTGGTGCTGGCGCTGGCGTGCCACTCGTCGCGCGGGGCAGGGCTGGGTCCCAGTGCCGCCTGGTAGCGGCCCCAGAGGACATAGCCGGTCAGCCGGAGGCTGCGCTTTTCAGCTAGCGGCCAGGCGCGGCTGGCCGCTACCTGCGCATTGCGGCGATAGCTGCTGCCTTCGCCGATGCCGGCATCGACGTAGTTGCCGCCGTCCGCGTCGCGGCGCAGGCCGATGCTGTGGACATGGGCGATGCGCCGGGCAGTGCCCGCGTACGCGCCCCGGTTCTGGTGCCACGCATTGGTCATGGGGCGGAAGGTGTCGTCCCACTCATTGCGGAAGCGGTCAGCCCAGCCATAGGCGGCCTCCCAGCCGGAAGCGCGGTACGTCAGCTCGGCGCCGCGATAGGCATGCGGATGCAGGCCGCCGGAGGTGCCGAGCGTGCCGACGGTGATCGGCGCATAGCCTGCGCGCACTTGCCAGCCGTCTCCCGACGGCGTGCTGCGCCACTTCAGCGCGGCCTGCGCCAAGACTGCGTAGCTCTTGTCCGTGTTGTCGCCATAGTCGTGGTAGAGCACTTCGGAAAGACCGATGCCGGGCGCCAGCCGCAGGTTGGCAAACGCCGACAGGTCCGCGCCCAGGAAGCCCCAGGGGCCAGCCGCATAGCCCGAGCGCCAGTCCAGCCCAAGGCCGAGCGCGTTGACGTGGATGTCGCCCCAATGATCGGTGGCGTGCCGGTTGCGTGAATAGAAGGCGGTGCTGAGCGTGGTTTCGGACTTCGAAAACAGGCTCGGCACCTCCTCGGGGCGCCATGGCCGCGCCGTGCCGGGCGTCAGCTCGCCTTCATCGCCGATGCCGTCCGGGGCTTCCAGCGCCCAGGCATTGCAGGCCGTGGCGATGAGGACAAGGCAGAACGTTTGATAGCGGGGCACATACTCTCCATGTTGGCAGTAACGGGAAATCGATTCCGGCGACAACCAGCGCGGGCGAGCGCAGGCGGGCACGCCGGTGTCTTGACGAAGGCGGTCGTTGCAGGCAAGGGGGGAAGACGAAGGGAACTGCGGGTGCCGGCGCTGCAGCGCGGGTCTGGCCTGCGCGGCCAGCGCGCATCAGGCCGTAAAACGTGCGTGGGAAGCGATACCCTCCTCAACGATTGCGCTGTCGATGGACGGGGATTCTGGTTTTTTCAGGAAGGGGTTTGAATCGGCGAACGCTTAATTCGCCTGGCGACGGCGGCGCGTTGCCACGTTACCGTGCAGGAACTTATGGGTTGCCGGAGAGGGGCGTGAGCGGGCGGCGCCGCCCCGCAGGCGTGCGGTCGCGGCGACAGATGGCGTGTGCCCGCCGGCCGACGACAGGCAGTCGGTGTCGCGTGGGCTAGCCCCACGCGTGCCGGCGCGGTTCCTGGCCGGCGGGCTGTTTCCCGCCGGACTGTGTCAGGTCAGGCGCTCGCGGTAAAGTCGGTAATTTTCGTCATCGAAGCAGACAAAGGTGATCTGCTCGATCTCCGGTGCCTCGGCCAGCGCCTCGCGCACTGCGGCGATGGCGATATCCGCCGCGCGCTCGCGCGGGAAAGCGTAGATGCCGGTGCTGATATTGGGAAAGGCCAGCCGGCGCAGGTGATGCTGCGCGGCCACGCGGATGCTGTTGCGGTAGGCGTTGGCCAGCAGTTCGTCCTCGCCCTTGCCGCCGCCTTGCCAGACCGGCCCGACCGCGTGGATCACGTACGGCGCCGCCAGGCGGCCGCCGGTGGTGATCACCGCCTCGCCGGTTGGGCAACCGCCCTGCGCGTCGCGGATCGCGCGGCAGGCCTCCATGATGGCGGGGCCGCCGGCCCCGTGGATGGCGCCGTCTACGCCGCCGCCGCCTAACAGGCCGCTATTGGCAGCGTTGACGATGGCATCGACTTCCATCCGGGTGATATCGCCATGGACTACCTGCAAGTGCTCGCCGCTCATAGTGTCTCCTGCGCTGTGGAGGGAGGGCCGCCGGACAGCCGCTTGGTCGGTCAGGCCGGCGGGAGGCTGCTTTGTGCTACATGGTGTACTACATGGACTGCTCAAGCATACGCCGATAATCCGCGGCGCTGGCTTCTTTCGGGTTGGTCTTGTGGCAGTGGTCGACCAATGCGCCGGCAATCACCTTGTCGAACATGTCCTCGGTGACGCCCATCTGGCGCAGCCCGGTGGGCAGGCCCAGGCGCGCGGTCATGTCGTGCACGGCCTGCGCGATATCGGCGCCGTCGGGCAGGTGCATGGCGCGGCGCAGGCGCGCGTAGCGGTCGTCGCGCACCACCGTGGGCGCGTCGGCGTTGAAGCGCAGCACCGCGGGCATCACCACGGCATTGAGCGTGCCGTGGTGCAGGCCGGTGCGTCCGTCGATTTTCAGCCCGCCCAGCGGGTGCGACAGCGAATGCACGCAGCCCAGCCCCTTCTGGAACGCCATCGCGCCCTGCATCGATGCGCTCATCATGTTCAGGCGCGCGTCGCGGTCCTGGCCGTCGCGGGTGGCGCGCTCGATATGCCCCCAGCCGCGCTCCAGGCCGTCCAGCGCTATGCCGTCCGCGGGCGGGTTGAAGGCGGGGGCCAGGAAGGTCTCGATGCAGTGCGCAATCGCGTCCATGCCGGTGGCCGCGGTCAGGCCGGCGGGCAGCCCCAGCGTCAGTTCCGGGTCGCAGACGGCGGACTTGGGCAGCAGGTGCCAGGAATGGAAGCCCAGCTTGCGGCCATCGTCCAGGATGATGATGGCGCCGCGCGCCACCTCGCTGCCGGTGCCGGAGGTGGTGGGCACCGCGATCAGCGGCGCCGCCTTGTCGGTGATCCTGCCGCTGCCGCCTTCGATGGTGGCATAGGTGGTCAGCTCGCCCTCATGCGTGGCCAGGATGGCGATGCCCTTGGCCAGGTCGATCGACGATCCGCCGCCCACCGCCACCAGCCCGTCGCAACCTTGCTCGCGGCACAGCGCGGAGGCCTTGCGCACCATGGCCTCGGTCGGGTTCGACGGGGTCTCGTCGAACACCGCGACCGGCAGGCCCTGCATCGCATCGATGGCGCGTTGCGCCACGCCCGCGGCGACCACGCCCTTGTCCGTCACCAGCAGCGGGCGGCGGATGCCGATGCGCTCGCATTCGGCCTTGAGCAGGCTTACCGCGCCAAAATCCAGGTGGATGTGGGTCAGATAATAGATAAACGCCATGTTTGCTTGTCTCCTGCCGGGATCTGCTGCGAAATCGTTCTTCAGCATGTGTGTGGAAGATTGCTCGCCACGCGCGCCGTCCTGGGGTTCAATGGGGCCGCAGTATTGTTTCCGGAGCCCTCGGGATCGCTTCAGCCGATCATCGCGCAAAAACTCGCCGCGTGGCAGGTTGAGCGGGACTTTTCGGGGTTATCTCGTACTGCCGGGTTCCGGAAACATCTGGCATCATACTAAAATCGAACGATCGTTCACTATTCGAACTTCTCCCGATGCGGGCGACGCGGCAGTTTCTGCGCGGCGCTGGCGCCGGGTCTGGATCCGCGTCATTCCTTATGCCCGCCGTACCGTCTTCCAACCCTGCAGCGCCTGCCACGCCCGGCCTGCCCTCCAGCCCGCTCGACCCGCAGGTGGCCGCGCTGCTGGAGCTGATCGCGCGCGTCAAGCGGCCGCCGATCCACGCCATGGACCCGGAAGACGCCAAGATTGCCTACGAGAAAAGCGCGCCCATCCTGGACATCAACCCGCCGCCGGTGCACATGGCGGAAGACTTGCTGGTGCCGGCACGCGACGGCCACGCCATTCCGGTCAGGCTGTACACCCCGCGCGAGGCCAGCTGGACCGAGCCGCTGCCCTTGCTGGTGTATTTCCATGGCGGCGGCTTCACGGTCGGCAGCGTCAATTCGCACGATCCGCTGTGCCGGATGCTGTGCGGGCAGGCGGACTGCATGGTGCTGTCGGTGGATTACCGGCTCGGGCCGCAATGGCGTTTTCCGACTGCGGCCAACGATGCCTTCGACGTGTTGCACTGGGTCTTCGCCGAAGCCGACAAGCTGGGCGCCGACCCGGCGCGCATTGCGCTGGGCGGTGACAGCGCTGGCGGCACGCTGGCGGCCGCCGGCGCGGTCGAGGCCCGCAATACCGGCCTGGCACCGGTGCTGCAGTTGCTGATCTATCCCGGCACCTGCGCGCGCCAGGACACGCCGTCGCACCGCGCGCTGGCCGACGGCTACCTGCTGACCGCGGACATGATCCGCTGGTTCTTTGCCCAGTACCTGGACCGGGAGGCCAGCCGCGACGACTGGCGCTTCGCCCCGCTGGACGGTGGCGGCACCGGCGCCGAGGTGCGCGGCGTCTGCCCGGCCTGGATCGCCGTGGCCGGCTACGACCCGTTGCACGACGAGGGCGTGGCCTACGCAGAGAAGCTGCGCGCCGCGGGCGTGGCCGCCACGCTGGCGGACTACCCCGGCATGATCCATGATTTCTTCAAGCTGGGCCGGTTCGTGCCGGCGGTGGCGCAGGCACATGCCGAAGCCGCTGCCGCGCTGCGCGCCGCGTTCGGCACAGCGCAAGACTGACCAGCCTCGCGGCCGGGCCACGCCGGCACCGGCCTTCATTTTTCAGCAGTGACTTGTAGCACAAGGAGACATAGTCAAAATGCAACGCCGCCACTTTATCGCCCGCGCGGGCATCGCCGCCGCCACCGCGGCACTGGGCCTTGCCGCCATGCCCGCCCAGGCACAGGCCGACAAGTTCCCGCAGCGCCCGATCCGCCTGGTGATCGGCTATACCGCCGGCGGCTCTACCGATATCCCGTTTCGCGTGCTCGCCGACAACGCCTCGAAGATCCTGGGCCAGCCCGTGATCGTCGAGAACAAGCCCGGTGCCGGCGGCGTGCTGCCCGCGCAGATGATGCAGACCGCCGCGCCCGACGGCTACACGCTGGCCCAGGTCGCCATGCCGGTCTACCGTCTGCCATACACCACCAAGATCAACTGGGACCCGGTCAAGGACCTGAGCTACGTCATCAACCTCGCCGGCTACTCGTTCGGCCTGGTGGTGCCGGCCGATTCGCCGATCAAGACGATGCAGGAGTACATCGCCTACGCCAAGGCCAATCCGGGCAAGCTGACCTACGGCTCGCCGGGCTCGATGACCACGCTGCACCTGACCATGGAAGAGCTGGCCATGAAGCAGGGCGTGCAGTTCTCGCACATTCCCTACAAGGGCAATTCCGAGTCGATGCAGGCGCTGCTGGGCGGCCACGTGATGTCGGTGGCCGACACGCCGGCATGGGCGCAGTACGTGGAGCAGGGCAAGCTGCGCCTGCTCTCGACCTGGGGCGAAAAGCGCTCGGCGCGCTTCCCCAATGTGCCGACGCTGAAGGAACTGGGCATGGGCATCGTGCAGACCTCGCCGTTCGGCCTGGTCGCGCCCAAGGGCACCGACCCGAAGATCGTGCAGAAGCTGCATGACGCCTTCAAGAAGGCCATGGACATGCCCAACTACCGCGAAGCGCTGGCCAAGTTCGACATGGAGCCGTACTACATGAACAGCCAGCAGTACGCGCAGTTCGCGGCCGACACCGTCAAGAAGGAAAAGGCGATCATCGAGAAGCTGGGGCTGGCCAAGGCGCAGTAAGCGCAATCAGCCTGCAGCCATCACAGCATCCATCCAGGCCGCCGCGCCTGCCGGCCCAGTCCGGCGGGCCGGCGGCCTGGTGTTTTGACAAGCACGACTACGAACAAGGAGACCACGCCGATGGCCAAAGAGGATTTCCGCCACAGCATCCCGCTGCGCGTGCGCTGGGCCGAAGTCGATCCGCAATCGATCGTCTTCAACGCGCACTACCTGACCTATTGCGATATCTGCGTGACCGAGTACTGGCGCGCGCTGGGCATCCGCTACCCGGAAGACGTGCTGCACGCGCACGGCGTGGATATCTTCGTGGTCAAGTCCACGCTGGAGTATCACGCCTCGGCGCGCTTTGACGATGAGCTGGAAATCCGCGGCCGCATGTCGCGGCTGGGGCGCTCCAGCATGCTGTTCCGGGTCGAGATGTTCCGCGGCGACGAACACCTGATCACCGGTGAGATCGTTTATGTGTGCGCGGATCCGGCCACGCAGAAATCGGCGGCGATTCCGGGGCCGGTGCGGGAGATCATCGAGGGGTATGAGGTGGTGAAGCCGGCTGCGTGATGTTTAACGGCACTGCTGGTTTGCTCCCCTACCTAGGAACCTTCGCTAACCCATTGTTTTTACTGGCACGAGAGCCAGACCATGTTTCAGCGCGAGCTTGCGCAGTACGCACTGTTCGGACTGCGCGGCGCGGGCCTGGTAATGCCGCAGGCCTTTTTCGACGTAGTCTGCGCCCTTGACCATGGTCTGCCAGAACAAGGCAGCGAGCTTGCGGGCGAGCGCCTTGTTGGCGATGAGTCCGCCCCGGCGGGCCTTGAGGCGGCGATAGAAGCCGCCCAGGGCCTTGTCTACGCTGTTGGCCAGGCTGCGTGCCATGTGGCAGAACAGTTCACCGGTGCGGTTGCGGTGGCGGGACTGGTGGCCATGGCGCTTGCCACTCTGATGGGCGCCGGGGGCGAGCCCGGTCCACGCCGTGAAGTGTTTTTCGCTGGGCCAACGGCTCAAGTCGGTGCCGACCTCGCCGATGACCAGCAGCAGCGAGTAGTCGGCCAGCCCCGGCAGTTGGGTGGGATCATTGCCGCCGCACAGTTGCAGCAGCATGCGGTGCAGGCCGTCGATCTTGGGCGTATGCGTGCCACCCGGCTTGGCCGGCGAGGCCGCCGGATCGTCGTCACGGTGCGGGCCGCTGAGCTCGTGCAGCACCTGTTCAATCGCGCGATCGCATTCGGCGATCTGGTGTTGGTAGAACTGCCACCCCTCAAAGGCTTGGCGTAGGGCAAACAGATGTTCGTCCTTCCACATGCCGCGCAACGATTCCTTGACCCGATCGGCCTTGTGCTTGCGGATTTGCACGTCGCATAGCGTCAGCAGGCAGGCGGGATCGCGCTGACCGGCCAGGATGGCCTCGATGACCTTGAGCCCACTGACACCGGTGAGGTCGCTGATGACCGCATGGAACTTGATGTTCATGCGCTCGAGCGCCTTTTGCATGTGTTGCACGTGGCTAGCGGCCATCGTGATGTGATCCTGGCGCAGGCGCAAATAGTCCTGCAGCCGGCGGATGGCGGCCGGGGGCACGAAGCCGGAGTGCAGCAGACCGTGCGCATGCAGCGTGGCCAGCCACTGACAGTCGGCCATGTCGGTCTTGCGTCCGGGCAGATTGCGTACCTGCCGGCCATTGACCACCAGAACCGTGATGCCGGCGGCCTCGAGCGCGCCGTACAGGTATAGCCAGTACACCCCGGTCGCCTCCATGGCCACCGAGCGCACGCCTTCATCACGCAGCCAGTTGATCAGCATCGACACGTCTTGGGTCATGGTGCCAAAGACCCGTGGCGTGTCACCCGCGATGGACACGTGCAACTTCTGGCTGCCCACGTCGATGCCGGTGGCGCGTTCATCCAATATCGGTAGCGTTTTCATCTGCGGCCTCCTCTTGCTCGGAAGGCTCGGCGCCAACGTGCCCGGTAGACACAAAAATGGAAACAAACCTACCTAGCGGGAAGCTAACAACGCTCACCAAACAAGCCGAATGTCATCTGCCGGAGCCAGTCTCTCCCACGGGCGACAGAATGTGCACCAGAGGGGACGCGGCCACACTGCGCGTCATGCCGAGTATCAACCACTGTAGTACTGGTTCCTGGTACGGCAAGTCGGCATGGGCCGCATGCGGCGGTCTCTCCCGCCTGCGCTTGCCTTTACCCACAACTTCCGGCGGCTTACTCGTTTTTCTGGAAGATCCGATACATTTCGGTGATTTCGTGCAAAACGAGGAAGCCGCGCCAGAGGACAGTAGCACCGGGGGGATCGTCGTTTTTGCGACCCAGGTAGCCACCGAGCTTGGCGATCCAAAGGACCGCTTCGCTGAGTTTGGGTGCCTGCTCCGGTGGCTTGGTTGTGCCGTGCGTGCGGCAGTACAAGGCCTGCCATTCGAGCGACTGCAATAGCACCGAGCAAGGGATATCGGCTTCAAGCCGGCCGAGCATGGTCGCGTACATGATGCGCCAGCCGATCACGGCGAACAGCGCCGTGGCGCGCAGGAACCGCTCCAGCGTCCCGAACTGCCGAGCCTCGATCTGGCAGCCACTTTTCAGGACACGATGCCAGGATTCAATGGTCCAGCGCCGGGCATACCAGCTCAGCCGTTCCAGCACATCTTCCAGCGTTTGGGTGGGCATCGAACTGAGCAACATCCATTCGAGCGGCTCAACACCTTCGGGCGGATCGATTTCCAGTGCGTGAATGGCAAACACTTCGAGGCTTGGTAGGGCCTCTGCGCCGCGGCTGCGCGGCGGTCGCAGTTGGACGGGCACACAGCGCAAAGCCAGTCGGGCGCTACGCGCTTGCCTGGCGCCACTCCTGGGCACGTGCAGGACGGTCTCCCCGAGTACGGGGGCCGCAGCAACCGTCTCCCACAGATACTTCTCTGGGTGATCCACGCCCCGATTCCAGGCGGCCCGCACCAACCAGTCCACCCCCGCTGGGCGCTGCGCCAGGAACACGTCGTACACATCGCCCTCGCGATCGCTGACGGCAACAAGGTGCGTGTCCGGACACTGCATCTTGAGCGGCTCAAGGCATTCCAGCCCCTCCAGCCACTTCACGCTTTCCTTGTCACGAATGGACAGCGCCCGGCGCTGCCTGGCCTTGCCCGATGCTTGCGGCGCACGCACCCACGTCTTCATGCTCAACACGCCCAGTGGCAGGCCCTCAGGCGTCACCGCCAGCACGCTGTGCAACATGAATCCGCGCAAATTGCCGCCCGTGCCGTGACCAAGTCCCTCAGTCGCGGGCAAATTTGCCAGATTGAATTCCGTGGTGTCCTGCACCGCCAATACGACAGGTACCTGCTGCATGCGACCCACGGTTTGAACGACGTGGCTCGCCAGTATTCCGTCCGGGTCGACCGCCTCATTATCAAAGAAGCGATATGCCGCCTTGAGTTGGGCACCACTCAAGGCCTGCGGGAACGAAACATGGGCTTTTTGCGCTAGTCCGCGCGCCAATGCCACAAGGCGCTGCGTGCGACGTGCATCGCCCAACTGAGCGCCACCGAATTCGTCGCTGGCCCAGTCTTCCAGATCTTCCGTATCAGACAAAATTGCCACCACTGATTGTCAACTTCCCCGAAGTTAACACCGTCCAATCCCGTTTACAACCTTTCCTATCGAGATGTGGGTAAAGACAAGCGCCTGCGGGAGAGGGGCCGGGGGAGAGCGCAGGCGCGTGCCTCGCGGCAAGCGGTGTAAGGCCGCGACGCTCTGGCCCTCTCCCTAGCCCTCTCCCGCAAGCGGGAGAGGGGACCGGCTCTCAGCAAAATTTGAGGGCCGTGGCAATAGCGATGCGGAGCCGCTTACTTGCCCAGCCCCGCATCCTCCATATACGCCCGGATCACGTCATCGAAGCTCGCGTCGCTCTGGAACCCCAGCGACAGCGCACGCTCCGCATTCCATGCCGCCGGCCAGGTGCCGACGATGTTTTCCACGCGCTCCTCACGCTCCCACGTCACGCGGTCCGCCACGGCATCGCCCGCCACGCGTCGCAGCGCGTCGACCATGCCGGCAGCCGTGACCGACAGGCCCGGCAGGTTCACCACGCGGCGGTTGCCCAGCCGTTCGCCGGTCAGTTCGATGCCGTTGACCAGCGCCGCCACGGCCGCGCGCGGCGACAGCAGCCACAGCGGCGTGTCACGTGCCACCGGGCAATTGGCGGTGACGCCCGACAGCGGCTCGCGGATGATGCCGCTGGCGAACGACGAGGCCGCCGCATTGGGCTTGCCCGGGCGCACGCTGATGGTGGGCAGGCGCAGCACGCGGCCGTCGGCAAAGCCGCGGCGGCTGTAGTCCGACAGCAGCAGCTCGCCGATGGCCTTCTGCACGCCATACGACGATTGCGGGTTCAGCGCGGTGTCGTCCTGCACCACCGGCGGCAACTGGCCGCCGTAGACCGCGACCGAGCTGGTGAACAGCACGCGCGGCTGGTGGCCCAGCTCGCGGCAGGTTTCCAGCAGTGCGCGCGAGGCGTCCAGGTTGACGCGCATGCCCAGGTCGAAATCGGCCTCGGCCTGGCCGCTGACGACGGCAGCCAGGTGGAACACGGCGCCGGTATCGGTGTCGATGGCCTGGCGCAGCACCGCAGGGTCGGACAGGTCGCCGGTGACCACGCGCACGCGCGCATCGTCCAGGCCTTGCGGCGCCACCACGTCCAGCAGCGTCAGGCGCCCGATGGCCACGGGCTGGCCGTCCAGGTTCAGGGCGCCGCGCTGCAGCAGCAGGCGGGCGAGTTGCAGGCCGAGGAAGCCGGCGCCGCCGGTAATCAGTACGTTCATGGCAGGATGGGAGCGGTTGTTCTTGGGGTTTGCCGCGATCAGCGGCCCAGGTAGGGCTTGAGCCAGCCCAGCCCCGCCGAAGTGCCGGCGCGCGGGCGGTATTCGCAGCCGATCCAGCCGCCGTAGCCGAGCGTGTCCATGGCCTCGAACAGGTAGGGGTAGTTCAGTTCGCCCACCTCCGGCTCATGGCGCTCGGGCACGCCGGCGATCTGGATATGGCCGATGCCCGCGATGTCGCGCCTGAGCTTCATTGCGATATCGCCTTCGACGATCTGGCAGTGGTAGCAGTCGAACTGCACCTTCAGGTTGGCCGCGCCGACTTCCTTGCAGATGGCCTGGCCGTCGTCCTGGCGGTTCAGGAAATAGCCCGGCATGTCGCGCGTGTTGATCGGCTCGATCAGCACGGTCACGCCCTGGGCGGCGGCAGCCTTGGCGGCAAAGGCGAGGTTGTCGAGGTAGGTGGCGCGGCAGCGCGCGCGGTCGGCATCGGCAGGGATCAGGCCCGCCATCACGTGGATGCGGTCATTGCCGATCACGCCGGCGTATTCCAGCGCGCGGCCGATGGTGCCGCGGAATTCCGCCTCGCGCCCGGGCAGGGCGGCCAGGCCGCGTTCGCCCGCTGCCCAGTCGCCCGGCGGCGCATTGAACAGCGCCTGCGCGAGACCGTTCGCGTCCAGGCGCGCGCGCAGTTCGGCGGCGGCGTGCTCGTACGGGAACAGGTACTCCACCGCCTGGAAGCCGTCCGCCGCGGCAGCGGCGAAGCGGTCCAGGAAAGCGTGCTCGTGGTACATCATCGACAGGCTTGCGGCGAAGCGCGGCATGGGAACTCCAAAGCGATAGCAGGGGCGGGCCCGGCCGCGGCCGGGCCCGCCGGGTTCAACGATTGACCAGTTTAGCTGGCGTCAGCCACACCAGCGCGGCGCCGACCACCAGGATCGCCGACAGCACATACATGCTCGACTGCGTGCTGTGGGTCAGGTCGGTCAGGTAGCCCACCATGTACGGCGCGACAAAGCCGGCCAGGTTGCCCACCGAGTTGACCACGGCAATCCCCGAGGCGGCGGCGATGCCGGTCAGGAACGAGGTCGGCAGCGACCAGAACAGCGGTGCGCAGGTCAGCACACCGGCGGCGGCCAGCGACAGTGCGGCGATGGCCACTCCCGTATTCTTGGTGAACGAAGCGGCAATGGCAAAGCCCACCGCGCCCATCAGCGCCGGCACGATCAGGTGCCAGCGGCGTTCGCGGCGCGCATCGGCGCTGTGGCCCAGGATGTTCATCACGACCACGGCGCAGAGGAAGGGGATGGCCGACAGCAGGCCGATATTGAGGTTGCCGGTGACGCCGCTGGTTTTCACCAGCGTGGGCATCCAGAAGGTCAGCGCGTACTGGCCGGTGACGAAGCAGAAGTAGATCAGGCACATCCACCACACGCGGCGGTCGGCGAACACCGCGCCCAGCGAGTGGCCGTGGGCCGTGCCGGCGGCGGTGGCGGCGCTCTGGGCGCTGCGCTGGTCTTCCTCGATATTGCGCTTGAGCACGCGCTTTTCATCGGCGTCGAGCCACGGCGCCTTGTCGATGCCGTCGCGCAGCACGAACACCGTTACCACGCCGATCACAAACGCGGGCAGCGCCTCGAGCAGGAACATCCATTGCCAGCCGCGCAGGTCGTGCGTGCCGTTGAAGGCGTCCATGATCAGGCCCGACAGCGGGTTGCCGAACATGCCCGCGATCGGGATGCCCGACATGAACAGCGCGATAATCCTGGCGCGGCGGTTGGCCGGGAACCAGTAGGTCAGGTACAGGATCACGCCGGGGTAGAAGCCCGCTTCGGCCAGGCCGAGCAGGAAGCGCATCGCGTAGAACTGGGTCGGCGTCTTCACGAACAGGAACAGCGCCGAGATGATGCCCCACGTGATCATGATGCGCGCGATCCAGATGCGCGCGCCGATGCGATGCATCAGCAGGTTGCTGGGCACCTCGAACAGGAAGTAGCCGATAAAGAACAGGCCGGCGCCGAGGCCGAACACGGTTTCGGTGAAGGCCAGGTCCTGGGCCATCTGCAGCTTGGCGAAGCCGACGTTGACGCGGTCCAGGTAGGCAACCACGTAGCACAGCATCAGGAACGGCATGATGCGCCAGAACACCTTGTTGTAGGCGCGTTTCTCGACTAAGGCGTCGCTGTCCAGCCGGGCATTGCCGCCCAGGCTGTCAAGGGCGGGCACGCTTGCCGCCGGTTGGTTTGGGTTCACGGTAGTCTCCGGGTATGGTGGTGGGTCTAGTAATGCGGCGGCGCGCGGAATGCAGGCATGCGCGTCCCCCGCACGGTGGCCGCAAGGCAACCGCGCCGGGTGAAGCCGTCGTTTATCGGGGAAAAGCGGTGTTACCAGCGCGCCTGGAAGGCGTCGCGCAACTCAGCCAGTGCGCTGTCCGGCAGCGCCGCGCGGGCGGCAAAGCCCGGCACGTCTTTCATCGTCATCCATAGCTTGGCGGTCTCCTCCAGTTCTTCCAGCGCGAACGCGGCGCGCGAGACGCTGGACTCCCACACCACCGGCCCGAGGCGCTCCAGCAGCACGCCGCGCACCTGCGCGGCCAGCGTGGCCACGCGCGCGGCCACTGCCGGATCGCCGGGGCGATGGTAGGGAATCAGCGGGATATGGCCGACCTTCATCACGTAGTAAGGCGTGAGCGGCGGCAGTACGTCGTCCGGTTGCCAGACACCGGCCAGCGTCAGGGCCACGAGGTGCGTCGAGTGCGTATGCACCACGGCGTGCGCCCCGGGGTTGTTGTCGTAGATCGCGCGATGCAGCGTCAGCGTCTTGGACGGCTTGTCGCCCGACACCCAGCGGCCATCGGTGGCCACCTTGGCGACGGCGGCAGGATCCATCATGCCCAGGCAGGCATCGGTCGGCGTGATCAGCCAGCCGTCGTCCAGCCGCGCGCTGATATTGCCGGCCGAGCCCACGGTATAGGCGCGCTGGTACAGGCTGGCGCCGATGCGGCAGATCTCTTCGCGCAGTTTGCTTTCGGTACTCATGCCTGGCCTCCAAGCTGGCGCAGCGCCTCGTCAAAGAAGTCCGGGCCGCCGAAGTTGCCCGACTTGAGCGCCAGCGCCAGTGGCTTCGCGTCCAGCGTGACGGTGGCCGGCACGCCCGGTGCAATCTGCGCGCCGATGCGCAAGGCGCGCACGCCCAGCGCCTGCACCACCGCGCCCGAGGTTTCGCCGCCCGCGACCACGAAGCGGCGCGTGCCGTGTGCCAGCAGCCCGGCGGCAACCGTGGCCAGGCATTGTTCGACCAGATGGCCGGCGCGCTCCACGCCCAGCTCGGCCTGCACGGCCTTGACCTGGTCGGGGCTGGAGGTCGCATAGATCAGTACCGGCTCGTCATGGCCGGCGGCAAAGGCCAGCGCCGCTTCGGCCACGGCTTCGCCGCGCGCCAGCGCCAGCGGGTCGATGCGCAGCGCCGGGCGGCCTTGTTCCAGCCAGCGTGCCACCTGGCCGTTGGTCGCGCGCGAGGCGCTGCCGGCCAGCACCACGCCCGGGCCGTCGATGGCGGGAACCGCGTCGGCATCGCCGCGCTGCGGCAGCAGGCCGGCGCGGCGGAAGTTCTCGGGCAGGCCCAGCGCGATGCCGGAGCCGCCGGTGATCAGCGGCAGGCCGGCGCAGGCTTCGCCCAGCGTGAACAGGTCCGCGTCTGACACCGCATCGGCAATCGCCAGCCGCACGCCGTCGCTGCGCAGCGCGGCAATGCGCTCGGCCGTGGCCTGCGCGCCGCGCGCCACGGCGTCGTAGCGCAACAGGCCCACTTCGTCCTTGCTCTGGCGCTGCAGCACGCGCACCAGGTTGGCATCGGTCATCGGCGTCAGCGGATGGTGTTCCATGCCCGATTCATTGAGCAGCACGTCGCCCACGAACAGGTGGCCGCGGAAGATGGTGCGGCCGTTCTCCGGGAAGGCCGGGCAGGCGATGGTGAAGTCGCTGTCCAGCGCCGCCAGCAGCGCCTCGGCCACCGGCCCGATATTGCCGGCATCGGTCGAGTCGAAGGTCGAGCAGTACTTGAAGACAAACTGGCGGCAGCCCTGCGCACGCAGCCATTGCAGCGCGGCCAGCGACTGGGCCACGGCCTCGACAGCCGGGATGGTGCGGGACTTGAGCGCGACCACCAGCGCATCGGCTGCGCCGATGTCCTGCACGGCGCCCACATCGGGCAGGCCAATGGTCTGCACCGTGCGCATGCCGTTGCGCACCAGGGTGTTGGCAAGATCGGTGGCGCCGGTGAAATCGTCGGCGATGCAGCCCAACAGCGGGCGATGGGGGCGGTGGGCGAGGGTGCCTGCGGTCATCTTCGCTTCCCCCGCTTACCCGGCCTTGCCCGGCAGCTCGATGCCCGGGAAGATCTTGATCACGGCCGAATCGTCCTCGCCGCCATGGCCGGCGGTGGACGCCATCATGAACATCTGGTGCGCGGCCGCTGACAGTGGCAGGGGGAATTTGCTGTGGCGCGCGGTGTCGAGCACCATGCCCAGGTCCTTGACGAAGATGTCGACCGCCGACAGCGGCGTGTAGTCGCCCTTCAGGATATGCGGCACGCGGTTCTCAAACATCCACGAGTTGCCCGCGCTGTGCGTGATCACGTCATAGAGCGCGTCCGGGTCCACGCCTTCGCGCAGGCCCAGCGCCATGGCCTCGGCCGCCGCTGCGATATGCACGCCGGCCAGCAGCTGGTTGATGATCTTGACCTTGGAGCCCGCGCCGTGCGCGGCGCCCAGGCGATACACCTTGCCGGCGATGGCGGCCAGCACGTCCTCGGCCAGCGCATAGGCTTCGGCGGGTCCCGACGTCATCATCGTCATCTCGCCGCTGGCGGCGCGCGCGGCGCCGCCCGAGACCGGCGCGTCCAGCATCAGCAGGCCCTGTTCGGCGAGCCGGCGGCCCAGCGCCTCGGCAAAGCCCGGTGGCACCGTGGCGCTGGCGATCACCAGCTTGCCCGGCTCCATCGCCGCCGCGGCACCGTTGGCGCCGAACAGCACCGCCTCGGTCTGCTGCGCATTGACCACCAGCGTCAGCACCACGTCGCAGCGGCTGCCCAGCTCGGCGGGCGCGGCGCACGGCACGCCGCCGGCATCGGCAAAGCGCTGCAGCACTTCGGGGCGCAGGTCGCACGCGTGCACATTGAAGCCGGCACGCAGCAGCGACTGCGCGACGCCAAAGCCCATGGCACCAAGGCCGATGACGCCGATATTCCTGGACATGAAGGGACTCCTGAAACAGATACGGATGATTCGATGGTCTGGGGTTGCGCGCGCGTCAGTTGGTGGCGCCGTGCGCTTCGCCGCTCTCGTCTGCGCCCTGCTGGGCCAGCCGGTGCGCGGCGTTGTACATATGGTTCTGCGCGGCATTGCGCGCGGCCAGCGGGTCGCCGGCGCGGATGGCGGCGACGATGGCCTGGTGTTCTTCGCGCACCTGGCGTGAAAAGTCCGCGCGGCGCGCCTCGTTGGTCCGCGTCACGCGCGTGGCGGCTTCCAGGTACTGGCTGAGGAAGGCCAGCGTCTTCAGGAAATACGGGTTGCCGGTGGCCTCGGCGATGGCGCGATGGAACGCTACATCAGCGGCCACACCGTCGCCGCCGTGCGCGACCTCTTCGTCGAGGCGGGCGAGCGCGGCGTCGATGGCCGCCATCGACGCATCGGTACGGCGCCGGGCGGCCTGCGCGGCCACCTCGGCCTCGATCGCGCGGCGCAGCTCGACGATCTGCAGCACCGATTCCAGCGTGCCGGTGTCGGTGTAGTCGATGCGCAGCGGCCGGATGCCGGCCTGCAGCGTCACGAACACGCCGCTGCCCTGGCGCGACTCGACCACGCCTTCGTACTTGAGCCGGGAGATGGCCTCGCGCACCACGGTGCGGCTGACGCCGAACTCCTCGGACAGGACCGCCTCGGTCGGCAGCTTGTCGCCGCGGGCAAAGGCGCCGTTCTGGATCTTGTCCAGCAGTTGTTCGGCGACGTTGTCGGTGAGGGCGCGGGCAGGGACTTTCTGGAACACGGCAGCTTCCCGGGTTATTCGGTAATCATGTCATCATACAAATTTGCAAACAGGATGCCGACCCCGGGCTAACCCTGATATGGTGCAGATTTAGGACAGACAATGCGGCGAATGATCCGCTTTGGTGCATCTGCGGTCACTGCACATTGGCGTATCATGGGCGCCCGGCGGTAACTCAAGCCGCTGTTATCCACCTTTGCCTGATTGCACTGCCATGTCCGTCACCGTCCTGATCTGCCCCTGGTCCGAAGCCCGCGAACGCGCGCGCGCCATCCGCTACACCGTTTTTGTCGAGGAGCAGGGCGTGCCGGTGGAACTGGAATGGGACGAATGGGACGAGCCGAGCTGGCACGCGCTGGCGCTGGCCGAGGACGGCACCCCGGTGGCCACTGGCCGGCTGCTGCCCGATGGCCATATCGGGCGCATGGCGGTGCTGCAGTCAGCGCGCGGCACCGGCGTCGGCGCGCTGGTGCTGGAGGCACTGATGAGCAAGGCTGAAGCGCTGGGCTATCCGGAACTGGTGCTGAACGCGCAGACGCACGCGGCGCCGTTCTATGCGCGCGTGGGTTTTGCGCAGGTGGGACCGGAATTCGAAGAGGCGGGCATCCCGCACGTGGAGATGCGCAAGCGGCTGGTCGGCTGAGCCGCAGCGGTCAGCGCGGCGCCTGCACGATGCCGGTGTCGCGCGACAGGTTCAGCTTGCCGTGATAGGACACATCGCCGATGCGGCCGCCGGCGTCGAAGCTGCGCTCGCTCAGGTCGAAACGGCCATCGTGGCGCACCCGCAGTACCGTGCTGGCGCGCGTGCCGTACAGCGGCGAGCGGATAAACGCGGACGACAGCAGCTTTTCCCACTCCGGCGCAACGCCCGTGGAAGGCAGCTCGAAATCCGCCGCCTGGCGCTCGTCGGCCAGCATCTGCAGGTAGGGCTCGGCGCTTGCGTTGGCTTGTCCGCTGTCGGCGGCCAGCACTTCAGCCAGCGCACCCACGCGGCTGCGCACCTTGGGCCAGGGCGTGTCGAGCAGTGCGTTGGACAGGCCGTACAGCCCCGGGCGCAGCCGTTGCGGCTGGCGCGAGGCGGAGCGGTTGCTGTACCACCAGAGTTCACGCAGGTCGCTCGCCAGCAGGTTGAAGCCGTTGTAGCAGCCGTCTTCGCCGGCAAGGCCGTCCAGGTAGTCGAACGGCGCCTCGTGGCCGCGCAGGAAGCTGGCCACCAGTTCGCCGCGCGAACGGGCATCGGTGCGTTTTTCGGAAGGGGCGCGGTAGTTGGTCAGCGCGGCAAAGCGGCCGTCGGCGTTGACGCCCATCCAGGTGCCGGGCTCGCCGATGACTTCCGCCAGGTCGCGCCCGGCCAGCACCTGCGGCGCATCCTGCCACCAGTGCGCGGCCGCCGCGGGGCGGACATAGAATTCATCGCGGTTGCCGGCGACGACCAGGGCATAGTCAGGGTGGGATTGCCAGGCAACCAGGATCAGGCACATTGCTTTGCTTCCTTTGCCGCCGGGGGTTGCCGCAGTAGCGCCCGACGTACTTCAGTCCAACGGCAGTCAAGACGCCTACAGCACGTCAAGGTCGACAAAGTGCTCGGCCCGCCGCTCGCCATCGACCCACTGGTCCAGCCCGCTCTGCCGCCACAGGCCTTCCAGCGTGGCATCGAACGCAGGCGGCACGTCGGCGTAGCACTCCATCCAGGTCTGCACGCCGGCGCGGGTTTCCGGCCTGCGCATCAGCGTACCACCAATTCCGGTTGCTTCGGCGACCGTCTCCATCCAGCGGTGCCAGTGCGGCAACGCCTCGGCGGCAACGGCTTCCGGGACGCGGAAATAGACGTAGAGGTGATCGCTCATGGCAGGTCCTGTGGGGTATCAGCCAGCGGCCTGGGCCGCCTCGCCCAGCGACACCTCGTAAGGCAGCGAGGCGGTGGCCACGGCCACGCCCTCAGCGCTGCCCAGACGCAGCGCGCTGGCGGCGGCGTCGATCTTGAGTTCGGCCAGCCCGGCCCAGCCGCCCTGGGGCGCGGGCGCGGCATTGACGATCATGCCGCACGGCTGGCCCGGATCTTCCGGGCGATAGATCTCGGCCGCGGGCGCCGGCACTTCGCCTTGGCCCTGCACCAGCCACATGCGGCGCTTGAGCGTGCCGCGGTACTGGCTGCGCGCGACGATTTCCTGGCCGGGATAGCAACCCTTGCGGAAATTGACGCCGCCGACCAGTTCGAAATTGATCATTTGCGGCACGAACTGCTCTTGCGTGGCCGCGACAATGCGGGGCAGGCCCGACTGCACTTCCAGCCAGTCCCACAGCGCGGGCGAGGCGCCTTGCAGCGTGGCGGAAAGCGCCGCGCGCACCGCGTCGGCCCGCTCGGCCGGCAGCACCAGTTGCCAGCGCGGCTGGCCGGCGCCATCCGGCAGGCGGATCACGGTGACGCCGTCGGCCTCGGCCATGGCAAAGGCTGCTTCCGGCGCGGGCAGGCCAGCAGCGGCAAGCGCCCTGGCGGCACCTGCCCCGGCGACGCCGAGGATGGCTCGGGTGGCGGTGATATCAGACAGTTTGGCCTTGGCACGCAGCACGAACATCGACAGCCGCTTCTGCACCGGAGCCTGGATATCGGCCGACAGTTGCAGCACGATCCCCTCGGCATCGCGCCACATCAGGAAGGTGGCGAGCAGCCGCCCCTTGGGCGAGCAGTAGCCGGCAAGGCGCGCCGCGCCCGCATCCAGGTCTTCGACCGCATTGGTCAGCTGGGTGTGCAGGAAGCTGGCGGCATCGTCGCCGGCCACACGAACGAGGCCGGGCCGGGCCGGGGTGCAGACGATGCCGCCGCCATTCAGCGCTTCAAGGTTTGCGGCGAGTTCCTGGGCTTGGGCATTCATCACTGGCATTGCGTGGCAATCGTTGAGGCAATTCGGGGGTGGGAAGCACCGGTCGTGCGAGGGTGCCGGGCGGCGCCGGCGCCACGGCGCATGGTCGGTACGAGGCTGGCGGTTATTATATGGGGCTATGAGATTTTCGGCCGGCGCCGGCGGCACGCGGTGGTGCGCAAGCCCGCCGACGGATCCACACAGCCGCCCCTATTCCTGATACATGAAACGTTTTTTCCTTAGCCTTGGACTGGCCGTGCTGGTGTTCGCGCCGGTGGCAGCGGGCGCGTTCGCGTGGTGGGCCAATCACCCGCTGCGCCTCAATAATTCGCCGCTGGAGGTGGTGATCAAGCCCAACTCGGGGGTTGCCAGTGTCGGCCGCCAGATCCAGCGCGGCGGCGTCGGCATGGACCCGCGGCTGTTTATGCTGCTGGTGCGCCTGACCGGGCATGGCCCGGACCTGAAGGCCGGCGGCTATGAATTCGAGACCGGCGCCACGCCGCTGTCTATCATCGGCAAGCTGGCGCGCGGCGAGGTCACGCACTACGTGGTCACGGTGATCGAGGGCTGGGAATTCCGCAAGATGCGCGCCGCCGTCGACGCCAGTCCGGCGCTGCGCCACGACACCCAGGGCATGTCCGACGCGGAGCTGATGAAGGCCATCGGCGCGGCCGAGGCCGCGCCCGAAGGGCTGTTCTTCCCCGATACCTACCTGTTCGCACGCGGCAGCAGCGATATCGAGCTGTACAAGCACGCCTACCGCGCCATGCAGCGGCGCCTGAACGAAGCCTGGAACGCGCGCGCGCCCGACCTGCCGTACAAGACGCCGTACGAGGCACTGGTGATGGCGTCGATCGTCGAGAAGGAAACCGGCCAGGCCGCCGACCGCCCGATGATCGCCGCCGTCTTCGTCAACCGGCTCAGGAAGAACATGATGCTGCAGACCGACCCGACCGTGATCTACGGCCTGGGCGAGAGCTTCGACGGCGACCTGCGCAAACGCGACCTGCAGGCCGACACCCCGTACAATACCTACACCCGCACCGGCCTGCCGCCCACGCCCATCGCGCTGCCGGGGCTGGCCTCGCTGGCGGCGGCTACCACGCCGGCGCCGTCCGACGCGCTGTACTTCGTCGCCCGCGGCGACGGCAGCAGCCATTTCTCCAACTCGCTTCCCGAACACAACCGCGCGGTCGACAAGTACCAGCGCGGCAAATAGGCATTCCATGCGCGGAAAATTCATCACGTTTGAAGGCATCGACGGTGCCGGCAAGAGCACCCATATCGATTGGGTCGCCGACCGCCTGCGCGCACGCAGCGATATTGCCGGTGTCGTCACCACCCGCGAGCCCGGCGGCACCTCGCTGGGCGAGGACCTGCGCCAGATCCTGCTGCATCGCAAGATGCACCTGGAAACCGAGGCGCTGCTGATGTTCGCGGCCCGCCGCGAGCATATCGCCGAAGTCATCGCCCCCGCGCTGGAGCGCGGCAAATGGGTGATCTCCGACCGCTTCACCGACGCCACCTTCGCCTACCAGGGCGGCGGCAGGGGCCTGGCCACCGAGCGGCTGGAGGTGCTGGAGGACTGGGTGCAGGGCGGCCTGCAGCCGGACCTGACGCTGCTGTTCGACGTGCCGCTGGAAACCGCCAGCGCGCGCCTGGCCGGGGCGCGCGCGCCCGACAAGTTCGAGGCCGAATCGCGCGCCTTCTTCCAGCGCACCCGCGACGAATACCTGCGCCGCGCGGCCCAGTCGCCCCAGCGCTTCCGCGTGATCGACGCCACGCGCAGCATTGCCGATATTCGCGATGAACTTGAGAAGATCATCGCAACCATCTGATTTTTAAGCACTGAATCACATGCTATATCCCTGGCAGAAGGAAGACTGGCAACGGCTTGGCGCGCTGCGCGAGCGGCTGCCGCATGCCTTGCTGATCCATGGCCAGCAAGGCATCGGCAAGCGCGACCTGGCCCTGCATTTCGCGCAGGGGCTGTTGTGCGAGGCGCCGCTGCCGGACGGCCAGCCCTGCGGCCAGTGCGCCGCCTGCCACTGGTTCAGCCAGGGCAATCACCCGGACTTCACCGTGGTGCGGCCCGAGGCACTGGACGCCACGTCCGAGGCCGAGACCGATGACGGTGGCAAGAAGAAGGCGCCCAGCAAGATCATCCGCATGGAGCAGGTACGCGCGCTGATCGAGGCCGTGGGCGTGGGCACGCACCGGGCCGGGCTGCGCGTGGTGGTGGTGTATCCGCTCGACGCGCTGCAGACCGAGGGTGCCAATGCGCTGCTGAAGACGCTGGAAGAGCCGCCGCCGTCCACCGTGTTCCTGCTGGTGACCGACCGCCTTGACCGGATCCTGCCGACCATCCTGTCGCGCTGCCGCCAGTTCTCGGCCCAGCGCCCGACGCCGGAGGCCGCACTGTCGTGGCTGCGCGGGCAAGGCGTGGCCGATGCCGAAGCCCAGCTGGCGCTGTCCGGCGGCTCGCCGCTGACCGCGCTGCATGCGGCCGAGGCCGAGGAGCAGCCGCTGCAGCGCTGGCTGGTCGGCCAGCTGGGCGCCTCAGCCGCCTTCGACGCCGCTGCGGCGGCCGAGCAACTGCAGAAGCTGCCCGTGCCCGCCGTGCTTGGCATCCTGCAGCGCTGGACGTACGATCTGCTGACACTGCGCCTGGACGGCAGCGCCGCCCCACGGTACTTCCCCAAGGAGCGGGCCGTGCTGGCGCGCTGCGCAGAAGCCACCGATGCGCACCGGCTGCAGGCCTTTGCCTCGCGGCTGGCCGCGCACCGCCGCAGCGAGAACCATCCGCTGGCGGCCCGGCTGGTGATGGAAGCGGTATTCCTGGAATACCGGCAGCTGTTCCGGTAGCCGGCAGGCAGTCCAAACAAAGCCATAACAACAAGCAGCATCGTCATTCCTGGGGGTCAATCATGAACACAGCAGTCACAGCAGTCGCCGGCGCACCGCCGGCTGCGCCAACGGGAAGCGGGGCGGCGTCGCGCCCCAATGTGCTGTCCCTGTCGATCAAGGACCAGGCCGGGCTGTATGCAGCCTATATGCCGTTCCTGGCGCGCGGCGGCATCTTCGTGCCGTCGAACCGGCCGTTCCGGCTGGGCGAGCAGGTGTTCCTGGTGCTGTCGCTGCTGGACCGGCCGCAGAAATACCAGATCGCGGGCCATGTGGCCTGGATCACCCCGGCGGGCACGCCGATGAAGACCCCCGGCGTCGGCGTGCATTTCCCCGACGACGACAACGGGCGCAACCTGCGCCGCGCGGTGGAGGAGATCCTGGGCAAGATGCTGGAGTCCGGGCGCCCCACGCAAACCTTATGAACGTTGTGAGGTTGTTCTCGCAACTTTTTGATTTCCAATGAATTTCTCGCTACGTACCGCTGAGCCCCGCGACCTGCCGGGCATTGTCGCCATCTATAACAGCACCGTGCCCTCGCGCATGGTCACCGCCGACACCGAGCCGGTCACCGTGGCTTCGCGCCAAGCCTGGTTCGATGCTCACCAGCCGGGGCGCCGCCCGCTGTGGGTGTGCGAGGACGCCGACGGCCGCATGGCCGGCTGGATGAGCTTCTCTGATTTCTACGGCCGCCCGGCCTACGGCGCCACGGCTGAAGTGTCGATCTACCTGGATGCCCAGCGCCGCGGCCAGGGGCTGGGGCGCTACCTGCTGCAGCAGGCCATCGACCACGCGCCCCAGGTCGGGGTGAACACGCTGCTCGGCTTTATCTTCGGCCACAATGCGCCCAGCCTGGGCCTGTTCGCGTCGCTGGGCTTCACGCGCTGGGGCGACCTGCCGCGCGTCGCCGTGCTCGACGGTGTCGAGCGCGACCTGATCATCGTCGGCCGCCGCATCGACGTGGCCTGAGCCACTCGCACAAGAGATTCCCCCATGTTTGTCGATTCCCACTGCCATATCGATTTCCCCGAGCTGGCCGCGCGCCTGCCGGAGTTGCTGGAGAACATGCGCGCCAACCAGGTCACGCATGCGCTGTGCATCTCGGTCACGCTGGAAGACTTCCCGCGCGTGCTGGCGCTGGCCGAACAGCATCCCAACCTGTACGCGTCGGTCGGCGTGCATCCGGACTATGAAGAGGGCGAGGACCCGACGCTGGAGCGGCTGGTGGAGCTGTCTGCCCACCCGCGCGTGGTCGGCACCGGCGAGACCGGGCTGGACTACTACCGCCTGAACGGCCGCAGCATCGCCGAGATGGAATGGCAGCGCGAGCGCTTCCGCACCCATATCCGCGCCGCGCGCCAGACCGGCAAGCCGCTGATCATCCATACCCGTTCGTCGGCCGACGACACGCTGCGCCTGATGCGCGAAGAGAACGCGCGCGAGGCCGGCGGCGTGATGCACTGCTTTACCGAGACCTGGGACGTCGCCCGCCAGGCGCTGGACGAGGGCTTCCATATCTCGTTTTCCGGCATCGTCACCTTCAAGAGCGCCGCGGACCTGCAGGAGACCGCGCGCAAGGTGCCGCTGGAGCGCATGCTGATCGAGACCGATTCGCCCTACCTGGCACCGGTGCCGTACCGCGGCAAGACCAATGAGCCGGCCTGGGTGCGCCATGTGGGCGAGTTCATCGCGCAACTGCGCGGGCTGCCCGTGGAACAGGTTGCGGAACAGACGGCCGAAAATTTCTTCAATCTATTCAAACATATTGATAGGAAATCTCATGTTTGACATGAAGTTTGTCCGGCGCACCGCCGGCGCCCTGGCGCTGGCCGCCGCGACCCTGGCGCACGCCGCACCCGCCGACGACATGCGCAAGGCCGTCGAATTCGACGACGCCAATACCGTCAAGAAGCTGCTGGCCAGGGGCGTCGATCCCAACGTGGTCGACAGCCGCGGCAACCCGGCCCTGGTGGTGGCGCTGCGCGAGAAGTCGCTGAAGGCGGCCACGGCGCTGATCCGCGCCAAGGACATCGACTTCGACAAGGCCAACCCGGCCGGCGAAACCCCGCTGATGATGGCCGCGCTGCAGGGCGAACTGGACATGGTCAAGCTGATGGTCGACGACATGGAGGCCGAGATCAACAAGACCGGCTGGACGCCGCTGCACTATGCGGCCACCAACGGCCACAACGACGTGGTCAAGTACCTGGTCGACCATGCCGCGTATATCGACGCCGAAAGCCCCAACGCCACCACGCCGCTGATGATGGCCGCGCGCGGCGGCCATATCGAGACCGTCAAGCTGCTGCTGGACGAAGGCGCCGACATGCGCCTGAAGAACCAGCAGGGCATGACCGTGATCGACTTTGCCGAGCGCTACAACCAGGCCGAGATCGCCAACGGGCTGAAGGCGCGCTGGCAGAAGCTGTACCCGCAGACGCCGATCGTGGCGGCACCGCCGCTGAAGGCCCCCACGGGCGGGCCCGGCGGCCAGCGGCCCGCGGCGCCGCAGAGCAAGGGCTGGTAAGTCGTGCCGGCTGTGGCGAGCACGGGTTCGCGCCTGCGCCAGTGGGCGCGCAGCCTGAAAAGCAGCCTGCTGACACTGTGGTTTTGCAGCCGCCACCCCGGTACCCCGTGGGCGGCGCGGCTGCTCGGCGCGCTGGTGGTGGCCTATGCCTTCAGCCCGATCGACCTGATCCCGGATTTCATCCCGGTGCTTGGCCTTGTCGATGACGTGTTGCTGGTGCCGCTGGGCATCTGGCTCACGCTGCGGATGATCCCGGCGGTGGTGCAGGACGAATGCCGCGGCCGTGCCCAAGCCTGGCAGGCTGCCCATGCGCAACGGCCGCGCAATCGCGCGGCCGCCGTGGTCATCGTGCTGGTGTGGGTGCTGCTGGCCTGGCTGGCCTGGCGCTGGTTTAGGGCCGCAACTTTTTAATCCTGGCACATCAATCTTTACCGTCATTCCCGCGCAGGCGGGAATCCAGCGTCTTTTGCGCCCCCTTCGGGGATGAAGTCACTGGGTTCCAGCCTGCGCGGGAACGACGGTGGAATAACTACACATCGTCCGCCAGCCGCACCCCCGTGAACTGCCAGCGCTGGTGCGGGTAGAAGAAATTGCGGTAAGTCGCTCGGATATGCGATTCGGGCGTGACGCACGACCCGCCGCGCAGCACCATCTGGCTGCTCATGAACTTGCCGTTGTACTCGCCCACGGTGCCCGCGTTGGGGCGGAAACCCGGATATGGCAGGAAGGCGCTGCCGGTCCATTCCCACACGTCGCCAAACATCTGGCGCAATGCGCCCGCGGTGTTCTGCCGGTCCGGCAGCGGCCGCAGCGCGCGCCCTTCGACAAAATTCCCGGTGGCCGGCAGGCGGCTGGCCGCGTGTTCCCATTCGGCCTCGGTCGGCAGCCGGCGCTCGGCCCAGCGCGCGAACGCTTCGGCCTCATAGAAGCTGACGTGGGTGACGGGGCTGTCCGGGTCGACCGGATGCATGCCGCGCAGGGTCATCTGCCACCACGTGCCTTCGCGCTCTTCCCAGTAGAGCGGGGCCTGGATGCCTTGCTCGGCCATCCAGCGCCAGCCGTCGGACAGCCACAGCCCGGCGGTCTGGTAGCCGCCATCCTCGATGAACTCGAACCACTGCCGGTTGCTGACCGGGTGCGAGCACAGCGTGAACGGCGCCAGGTAGACCTTGTGGCGCGGCGCTTCGCAGTCAAAGGCAAAGGCCTCGCCGCGGTGGCCGATCTCGACCAGGCCGCCGTCAAAGCCGATCCAGTCCGGCGCGGGCCGCGGGTCGGCGATCACCGGCGCCGGCAGTTCCGGGGCGAACGCGGGGCGCAGCGGGTTCTGCGCGAACAGGTGCAGGATGTCGGTCAGCAGCAGTTCCTGGTGCTGCTGTTCATGCTGCAGGCCAAGCATGATCAGCGCCGCCTCGTCGTCGGTCTGGGCGCTGCCCAGCAGCGACAGCATCGATTCGTCCACGGCCTCGCGGTAGGCCAGCACCTCGTCCAACGACGGGCGGGACAACAATCCGCGCTGCGGCCGCGGGTGCCGCGGGCCGACTGCCTCATAGTAGGAGTTGAAGAGGTAGCGGTAGTCCGGGTCGACCAGCTCGTAGTCCGGGATGCGCGCAGCCAGCACGAATTCCTCAAAAAACCACGTAGTGTGCGCCAGGTGCCATTTTGCCGGGCTGGCGTCGTCCATGGACTGCACGGTGGCATCGGCGTCGGACAGGTCGGCCACCAGGGTCTCGGTGGCGGCGCGTACGTGGCGATACTGCGAAAGCAGGGCGGGTTCGTGCGGCGGATGGAGGGCGGCTGCGGGCAACAGGGCTGAAGTCATGCGGGCTCCCGGGGTTGGATCGGTCGATGACTGCAGGCGGCTGGCCGCCACAGCCAATTAGCCGCTGCGGCGCGCCGCCCATGGCACGCGGGGCGCCGCAGCGCCCCGATCCATCATAGACCTGATCCGTCCCCGGGGCGAGCCGGCGCCGTCCAGCGGCGCCGGCCGGGCCCGTGACCTCAGGCGGCCAGGCGGCTGGCGTCGTTCAGCGCCGCGATCTCGGTGCGGGCGCTGGCCAGGCCGGCTTCGCGGAACTGCGGACCCATGGCCAGGCCGTGGGCGCGCACGTAGGTGATATCGGTAATGCCCAGGAAGCGGAACACGATATCGACGGTCTTTTCGTGCAGGTCCAGCTCATTCGCATCCTGGCGCACGCCGCCGCGAGACGACACCACGATCACGCGCTTGCCGCCGGCCAGGCCCACCGGGCCGTTCTCGGTGTACGTGAAGGTGCGGCCAGCCTGCGCGATGCGGTCGATCCAGGCCTTGAGCTGGCTGGGGATGCTGAAGTTGTACTGCGGCACGCCCACCACCAGCACGTCGGCGGCCAGGAATTCGGCCAGCCATTGCTCGGTGCGCCGCAGCTCGGCTTCCTGCACCGCATTCAGGCCGTCCTTCGGGCCGCCGAGCACGGGCAGCAAGTGGCCGGACAGGTGCGCCGGGGCGTCCTGGTCCAGGTCGCGCACGGTCAGCTTGGCGCCCGGGTTGGCGGCGACCAGGTCGGCCACCACGCTGGCGGTCAGGCTGCGCGAAACAGAGTTGTCACCGAGGACGCTGGAATCGATCTGCAGGATGTTCATGTCTTTCTCCACTAGGGTGCGGTTGCGATGGATGAAAGATAGCGGCTGGCCATTGGTATCGGTAGTGAGGCAAAATGCAAATGATTGTTCTACCGATGCAACGCCAGTCCGGGCGACGTTCGCTGCCGGGACGGCGCCGCCCGCGTGATCCCGGAGCCCTCCATGCAAGACCTTAACGACTTGTCCCTGTTCGCCCAGGTGGTCGAACACGGCAGTTTCTCCGCGGCCAGCCGTGCCACCGGCGTGCCCAAGTCGCGCCTGAGCCGGCGCATCGCCCAGCTGGAGCGCGACCTGGGAGTGCAGTTGCTGCGCCGTACCACGCGCCAGGTGCGCGTCACGACACTGGGTGAGTCCTATTACGCGCGCTGCCGCGCCATGCTCAACGAGGCCGAGGCGGCGCGCGAGGTCATCGAGCAGGCCCGCGAACAGCCCGGCGGCACGCTGCGCGTGAGCTGCCCGGTCGCCATTGCGCAGATCCTGCTGGCGCCGGCCATCGGGCACTTCATGCGCGCCAACCCGGCCGTGCGCATCGAGCTGGAAACCACCAACCGGCGCGTGGACGTGATCGGCGAGGGCTTCGACCTGGCCCTGCGCGTGCGCGAGGCGATGGAAGACTCCAGCCTGGCCGTGCGCACCTTCGGCGAAAGCCAGCTGATGCTGGTGGCGAGCCCGTCGCTGCTGGATAGCATCGGCCGCCCGCGTACGCCGCAGGCGCTTGACGGCATGCCGGGCGTGGGCCAGCAGCCGCACGACGGCAAGCATGTCTGGATCTTGCGCTGCAAGACCGGCGACTCGATCCAGATTGCCTACGACCCGCGCCTGGTCACCGATGAATTCGCGCTGCTGCGCGAGGCAGCGATCGCCGGCGTCGGCGTGGCTATGTTGCCGCGCATGTACTGCCGCGAAGCACTGGACAATGGCGACCTGGAGCTGGTGCTGCCGCAGTACGACATGCCGGTCGGCACGCTGCATGCGGTGTTTCCGTCACGCAAGGGCGTGACGCCGGCCACCCGGCGCTTCCTGGACTTCCTGGGCGAGGTCCTGCCGGAGGGCGCACACAAGGCCGGCATGCATGAGTCAAGGCCGCCGTCGATGCATCGCGTGGTGTAGCCCCATTTCCGGCGCTGTGGCGGGACCGGCGAGAGGTTGTGCCGGCCGCATCGGGACCTGCGGCTGTTGCACATTTGCGGCTTTACCTTCACGCCGGCTCGCACTAAGGTACATGGGCGAACCCTTGCGCGTGAGGGTAAAGGCGCTTGGATCGACAACCAGTTCGACAGACAACGGCGAGGAGAATGGCCATGGGTGGCTCTCAGGGTTCCCAGGACTTGGGCAAGGCGCTGCTGCGCATCATGCTTGGCGTGCTGATCCTGATGCACGGCATCGCCAAGCTGACCGGTGCGGTCGACATGGGCTTTGTGGCGAAGGTGGTCGCCGACGCCGGGCTGCCGGCATGGCTGACCTACGGCGTCTACATTGGGGAAGTCGCGGCCCCGATCCTGCTGATCATCGGGCTGTGGAGCCGCCTGGCGGCGCTGATCGTTGCGATCAACATGTTGGTCGCGGTGGCGCTGGTGCATACCAAGCAGCTCGGCATGCTGGCCGATACCGGCGGCTGGGCGCTGGAGTTGCAAGGTATGTACCTGGGCGCCGCGCTGACGGTGCTGCTGCTGGGGGCGGGCCGGTTCAGCGTGGGCGGCATCAACGGCAAGTTCAATTAGCGCCCGGTCAGGCCGGCGGCGTGGTGGCCGCCCGATCGATGGCGTCGGCGATGAAGACTGCCGCCGGCTTGGGCGCGGACCACAGGTAGCCCTGGCCCAGCGGGCAGCGCAAGGCCAGCAGCGCGGCCCGCTGGGCGTCGGTCTCGACGCCCTCGGCCACGCATTCCAGACCCAGTTCCCTGGCCAGGCCGATCATGCTGCGGCAGATCGTGGCGCGCTGGCCATGCCCGTCGACATCCGCCACGAACGACCGGTCCACCTTCAATTGCGTGAACGGCAGGTCCGCCAGCAGCTTGAGCGTGGCGATGCCCACGCCGAAATCGTCGATCGCCACGCCGTAGCCCAGCAGCCGCAAGCGGTTCATGACGACCGACAGGGCCAGCGTATCGGGCACCGGGTAGCCCTCGGTCAGCTCCACCGTCAATGACTGCCGTGGCACGCCGCTGGCGGCCACCAGCCCATCAAATTCTTCCAGCACGCCGGGCCGGCACAGGGTTTGCGCCGATGCATTGATGCCCAGCGCAATGGCGATGCCCGCCGCGCGCAGCCGCTGCTGCGCTGCCAGGCACTGGCGGGTGACAAAGAAGAACACCGGGTCGGCCGCGTCCAGCGCTTCGAGCCGCGGGATGAAGAGGTCGGGCTGCACCAGGCCGTGCTCGGGATGGCGCCAGCGCACCAGGGCCTCGGCGCCGGCCAGGCGTGCGCTGGCAATGTCGTGCTGGGGCTGCAGCATGACCAGCAGGTCCGTGCCGGCCTGCGTGGCCGCGATCAGTTCCGCGTCTTCGGGCGACCAGGCGGGCCCGGCTGCCTCGGAAGCCTGGCGCAACAGCGCATCGGCCAGGATCTCTTCCACCGCATCGCGCGACAGCGGCTTGCGCAGCGCGTGCACGCGCGGGATGCCGGCGGCGTGCGCCAGGCCGCGGTTGGAATCCAGGATGTCTTCGGCCAGGGCCGTGACCCAGACCCAGACCGGCGGTGCTCCCGCGAAGGCGTGCTGGCCGCGCCGGTGCAGCTGGGCGATCAGCTCGGGGCCATTGCCGTCGGGCATCTCGATGTCGCAAAGCACGACGTCGAACGGCTCGCGCGCCAGGACTTCGGCCGCCTGCGTGCCGTTGTCCGCGCAGACCACGGTCTGCACGCCGACATGGCGCAGCAGCCCTTCAGCCGCGGCCTGCTGGAACGGGTGGTCTTCAACGATGAGAATGCGCAGCCTGGCGTAGCGGATCGGCATGGGGGAGGGGAGGCGGCAGGGTGCCTGTCTGTAATGCGATGGGGTTTGGCGCATGGTAGCGCGGTGCCGCTGCGCCAGACGCGCGCAGCGTTACGAATATTTGCGCTTTCCAATTCAATGGCCGCCTGTCATTACCGCTACAATCGCTGCCCGTAGTTTTGAACATGGCATGTCGATAATGGGTTTGGGCTGGTTCGGATTCTCGACTCTCTGGATAGTACCCCTGGTCTGGCGCCTGGTGACGCGCTGGCTTGCCGGCGAGCGCCGGCTGGCCGGGCCGGGCTCGCTGCGCGTATGGCTGGGCACGCTGGCCGTGCTGTGCGCAAGCGCCTGCCTGGAAGCGCTTACCAGCGGATCCGATCCGGCATCGACCGCCGGCGGTTCCGCCGGCCGCGCGCTGGCCGGCATGATCGGCAAGCTGTTCGGCTGGACCGGCTCCCTGTTGCTGATGCTGGGCGTGCTGGCACTGGCCGCGCCGATGGTGTTCGGCGAAACCTGGCGCAGCCTGTTCTCGCGCAAGCCGCGCCGCGCGGCAGCGCCCGACGCGACGCCGGAAGAGCCGCCGGTGTTCTTTGCCGCCACCCAGCCGATGCGCGAGGCAGAGCGTTGGGATACGCCGTCGGCAGGCAACGCCGGCTGGACTGCGCCGGCCACGCGCCATCGCAGCTTTGAAGCCGTCTCCGCACGCCGCCAGCCCGCCTGGCAACCGCCGCGCCGCACGCGTGAATCGCCGCCGCAGCCTGGCGAGATCTGGCTGCACCATGCTGAATCCCCGGGCGCGGTCAAACCGGTTCGCAGCGCCCAGCCAGCGCCCGCCGCAGCGGCCCCGGCACCGCGTCCTGCGCAGCCGGCCGCACGCAAGCCTGTCAAGACTGCAGCGCCCGCGCCCGCGCCTGCGCCAGCACCCGCGCCTGCTCCGGCACCGCGGCCAGCGCAGCCGCTGCGCGGCACGGTCGTCAGCAGCCCGTTCCGCCAGCCGCAGCCGCTGGTGCGTTCGGCTATCACGACGCTGCCGGAAGCTTCCGCCAGGGCCGCTGCCGCGGCCACGGTGGCGGCGGCCGTAACGGCTCCGGCCGAGGCTGCAGTCACGGCCCCGGCGCCCGCCGTTGCCGAGCAAGACGTAGCCGCCCCGGTGGAGCCGGTTGTCGTGCCCGAGCCTGAACCCGTGATCGACACCGATGCGCCGGCCAGTCAGCCGGTATCCACCGCAACCCCGATCGCCGATACCCCGATCGCCGATTCCCTGATCGCCGACGACCCGCCACAGGCAATTGCGACGAACGAGGCTGACGCAACCTCGCTGGCAGCGATCCGGCAGGAAGCGCTCGACCTGCTGGCCGAATTGCAGGCCCTGGCAGGCAAGCCACCGGTATCGCAAGCGCCTGCGCCTGAACCGCAGCCGTTGGAGGCGTCCGCTGCAGATTCGGCCGCCGAGGTTGTCGTTGACGCCGAGCCGCCCGCGCCGGCTGCCGTCATCCTGCAAGCCGGGCCGGAAGCCGAAGCTGAGGCGGAACCCGAATATCGCGTCGAGCCTGAGCTTGAAGCGCTGCCGGCAGACATGCCGGAAGACACTGCCGCGGTGTTTGAAGCCCAGGTAATCGAGTCGGAGTCCGAGTCCGAGGCCGTAGCCAATGCGGTGGCGAGTTCGGCGATGGAAGAGGGCAGCGAGCCCGACGCCATTGTCCAGGCTCCGGCAGAGGACATCGGCACGGAAGCGCCGATGGACGGCAACGGCCTCGTCGGCGAAGCGGCCGAGCCGGACGAGTCCCAGCCTGCTGACGTAGTCGAAGCGCCGGAAGCCGCGGAAATCACTGAAGTCGCCGAACGACCCGAACCCGCGGAAGCGGTTGAATCGCCCGAAGCAACCCCGCCAGCAGTCCCGGCCGCCAAGCCCCGCATCGTGTTGCCCGCTGTCGTCGGCCGCACCGTGCCGCTGGCCGCTGTTGTCCAGCCGGCCCCCGCGCCGGTACCGGTTGCCCCGCCTGCGCCGCGCCCGGTCGTCGACTATCGCCTGCCGCCGGCTGAATTGCTTGAGAGCGAAGTCGACAGCGCCGAACAGGTGTCCGAAGAACGCCTGCGCGAAACCGGCGAGCTGATCGCGCAACGGCTGGCCGAGTTCAAGGTGCCCGTCGCCGTGGTCGGCGCCGGTGCCGGCCCGGTGATCACCCGCTTCGAGGTCGAGCCCGCCATGGGCGTGCGCGGCGCGCAGGTGGTCGGGCTGATGAAGGACCTGGCGCGCGCGCTGGGCGTGACCTCGATCCGCGTGGTCGAGACCATTCCCGGCAAGACCTGCATGGGGCTGGAGTTGCCAAACGCACGCCGGCAAATGATCCGGCTGTCGGAGATCGTCAACGCGACCTCGTTCCAGGCGCACCATTCGCGGCTGGTGCTGGCCATGGGCAAGGACATCACCGGCAATCCGGTGGTGACCGACCTGGCCCGCGCGCCGCACCTGCTGGTGGCCGGCACCACCGGCTCGGGCAAGTCGGTGGCGGTCAACGCCATGATCCTGTCGATGCTGTACAAGGCCACGCCCGAAGACGTGCGCATGATCATGATCGACCCCAAGATGCTGGAGCTGTCGGTCTACGAGGGCATCCCCCACTTGCTGGCGCCGGTGGTCACCGACATGAAGCAGGCCGCGCACGCGCTCAACTGGTGCGTCGGCGAAATGGAAAAGCGCTACAAGCTGATGTCCGCGCTGGGCGTGCGCAACCTGGCCGGCTACAACCAGAAGATCCGCGCCGCCGAGGCCGCCGGACAGAAGGTGCCGAACCCGTTCTCGCTGACGCCGGACGCGCCCGAGCCGCTGTCGCGCCTGCCGATGATCGTGGTGGTGATCGACGAACTGGCCGACCTGATGATGGTCGCCGGCAAGAAGATCGAAGAACTGATCGCGCGCCTGGCGCAGAAGGCGCGTGCCGCCGGCATCCACCTGATCCTGGCCACGCAGCGCCCCTCGGTCGATGTGATCACCGGCCTGATCAAGGCCAATATCCCCACGCGGGTGGCGTTCCAGGTCTCGTCCAAGATCGATTCGCGCACCATCCTCGACCAGATGGGCGCCGAGAGCCTGCTCGGCCAGGGCGACATGCTGTTCCTGCCGCCCGGCACCGGCTATCCGCAGCGGGTGCACGGCGCCTTTGTCGCCGACGACGAAGTGCACCGCGTGGTGGAGCACTGGAAGCAGTTCGGCGAGCCGGACTACGATGAAGCCATCCTCGCCGGCGATCCGGCCGAGGCCGGCAGCGCCGACCTGTTCGGCGAAGGCGGCGGCGATGGCGAGGCCGATCCGCTCTACGACGAAGCCGCCAGCTTTGTGCTGACCAGCCGCCGCGCCTCGATCTCCGCCGTGCAGCGCCAGCTGCGCATCGGCTACAACCGCGCGGCGCGGCTGATCGAACAGATGGAAGTCGCCGGGCTGGTGACGCCAATGGGCCGCAACGGCGCGCGCGACGTGCTGGCGCCGGGGCCGGGCGACTGACACGTTCCGTAACCACGACCGCGAGGGGGCAGCATGCAGCCTGAACACGGAAACCTGCTGGCAAACGTCCCGGCCGGCGCGGTGCAGGAGATCTTCGAGCCGTTGCTGGACCGCCCCGGCCTGCGCATCGAACGCATCGTCTCCAACGGCCAGGCCAGCCCCGAGGGCTTCTGGTACGACAGTCCGGAGGCTGAATGGGTGCTGCTGGTCAGCGGCGGCGCCGCCATCGAGATCGAGGGACAGCCCGGCGAGCATCGCATGAAGCCGGGTGACTGGCTGCAACTGCCCGCCCACTGCCGCCATCGGGTCGCGTGGACCGATTCCAGCCAGCCCAGCGTCTGGCTGGCGGTGCATCACTCTGCCGGCTGAGCGCCCCTGGCTGGTCAGCCCCGATCGTGTTCCGCCTGCAATAATTTCAGCCGGGTCCGGCCATCGGGCGTGAAGTGGGTGCCGAAGCGCACCAGCCCGGCCCGATGCAGCTGGCAGCTCATGGTGAAGCTGAGCAGCATGCCGGGCTCGGTGTCTTCGATGGTCAGGTCGATGGCCCGCAGCCGCGGCTCGTAGCGCAGCAGGGTGGTCTCGATCTCGCGCTTGAGCGTATGCGCGGAGGCGGGCAGGTGGCGGTAGATCTTCGACAGGTCGCCCAGGCCATAGTCAGGCAGGTGCGCCAGGCAGCCGCGGCGGCTGTTGAGGATGCGCTGGATGTTGTCCTGCACCGACAGGAAGGTCTGGGTCGCCGGATCGAACTCATCGACTGCGATCCCGTTGGCAAAGTACCCGGTGACGGCTTCGAACAGGCCGGGTCCGCCGCCCATCACGCGGCCTCCGCGGCCTCGGCCGGTTCTTCGAATGACAGGCCGATGCCGTCCGTCTCGGAAAACGACAGCAGCATCGAAGTCGGCACCCGGCTCCCGCCCATGCGTACCAGCAGCTCACGCGACAGGACCGGCAGGATCTGCTGATCGAGCAGGCTGTCGATATTGCGCGCGCCGGAGTCCGGCAGTAGGCAGGCCCGCACCAGCTCTGCCACCAGGGCCTCGTCGCACTGCAGCGGCACGCCGAAGCGCCGCGCGATCCGGCCGGCCACCTTGCCCAGCTTCATCCGGACGATCACGGCCATGGCCTGTGCTGACAGCGGGCGGTACACCACAGTCTGGAAGCGCGCCAGCAGCGCCGGCTGAAAGTGATCGATCAACTGGGGGCGAATCGTTTCCATCAGCGCGCCGGCAGCGAGCGCTGTGCCTGCTTGCTCCGCTGCGTCGATCGCCGTCAGCAATGCCTCGCTGCCGAGATTGGAGGTCATCAGGATCACGGTATTACGGAAGTCGATCACGCGGCCTTCGCCATCGCGCATAAAGCCGCGATCGAAGACCTGGTAGAACAGGTTGAGCACATCCCGGTGGGCTTTTTCGACTTCGTCGAGCAGCACGATGCTGTAAGGGCGCTGGCGCACCGCCTCGGTCAGCACGCCACCTTCGCCGTAGCCGACATAGCCCGGTGGCGAGCCTTTCAGCTGCGAAACGGTATGGGCCTCCTGGTATTCGGACAAGGTGATGGTGATCAGCGAGCGCTCGCCGCCGAACATCACGTCTGCCAACGCGCGCGCGGTTTCGGTCTTGCCGACCCCCGATGGCCCGACAAGCAGGAACACGCCCAGGGGCGCGTCTTCGGATTTGAGCCCCGCCCTGGCGGCCCGCAGGCTCTTGCCGAGCGCTGCCAGCGCCTCGTCCTGGCCGACCACGACCTGCGCCAGGCGGGTTTCCAGCGCCAGCAGCGTCGCCAGTTCGCTGGACAGCAGGCTGTCGACCGGCACGCCCGTCCAGTCGGCGATGACCTGCGCGATGGCGGACTCATCGACCTCGGCATGGAGCAGCGCGGCCTGGCCGTGCTCTGCCAGGGCCTGATGGGCAGCCTGGATCGACGCCGCCAAGTCACCGCGGGCCGAGGCATCCGAAGCGGCCTGCCATTGGGCACGCAATGCGTGCAGCGTTTCGGCCGCATCCTTCTGCTCCGCAAACGCATGCCTCGACTGTTCCAGTTCGATGGCCAGCGCGGCCAGCCGTACATCGATGGCGGCCAGCCGCTGGTTGACCTCTGCACCCGTTGCGCCCTGGTCGTCCAGCAGCGCGGTGCGTTCGACCTCCAGTGCCGCAAGCTCGGCCTCGCGGGCGGAGATGGCGAGCGGGGTAGCCTGCTGGCTCATGCGCACGCGCGCGGCGGCGGTGTCGAGCAGGTCGACGGCCTTGTCCGGCAACTGGCGCCCGGTCAGGTAGCGGCGCGACAGGCGCACCGCGGCGGCGACAGCGGCATCGGTGATATGCACGCCATGGTGCTGCGCATAGCGGGGCTTCAGCCCGCGCAGCATCAGGCAGGCGTTGTCATCGTCGGGCTCTTCGACCTTGACCATCTGGAAGCGGCGCTCGAGCGCGGCGTCGCGCTCGAAGTACCGCTTGTATTCCGACCAGGTGGTTGCCGCGATGGTGCGCAGTTCGCCCCGTGCAAGGGCGGGCTTGAGCAGGTTGGCCGCATCGGCGCCGCCCGCGGTGTTGCCTGCGCCGATCAGGGTATGGGCTTCGTCGATGAAGAGCAGGATCGGCGTCGGGGACTGCTGCACGGCCTCGATCACGTTCTTCAGTCGCTGTTCGAATTCGCCTTTGACGCCGGCACCGGCCTGCAGCAGGCCCAGGTCCAGCCTGAGCACGCTGACGTCGCGGATGACGGCCGGCACCTCGCCCTCGGCAATCCGGAGCGCAAGGCCTTCCACCAGTGCAGTCTTGCCCACCCCAGGCTCGCCGACCAGGATCGGATTGTTCTTGCGGCGCCGGGCCAGGATGTCCACCATCTGGCGGATTTCCACGTCGCGGCCGAACACCGGGTCGATCTTGCCGTCACGCGCCTTCTGCGTGATATCGGTGGTGAAGCGGGCCAGGGCCGATGTGTCCGCCTGCCCCGGCATGGCAGGCGTGCGAGGGGGAGCCGGAACCGGCATGTCATCCGGCCTGGTGGCAGCGCGGGGACCCGCTGTGACGGGCGCAGCTGCCTCGACTGAAACCTTGTCGAGTTCAGGCATCAGGCGTTCGATCTGCGCAGCGGACACGCTCAGCAGTGGCCAGGCATCGGGCGCACGCAACAGGTGAGGCGCGTCGGCCAGTGCGGCCAGCAGATGTGCCGAGCGGATTGACTGATCCGCCCCAGGCGCCGCGGCTTCAAGCGACGCGCGCAGCCATGCGGCCTCCAGCCACTGGCCGACGCGCTGCGACAGGCCCGGCTTGCCCCGCAGGTCGTGCGGCAGGCGATCGATCGCGCCCAGCAGGCCGTTCCAGACGCCGTCCACGTCGAGTGCATGGCGGCGCAGGATAGCCAGCAGGTCTCCATCGCCCAGTTCCAGCAGCTTGATCAGCCAGTGTTCGATCTCGATGTCCCGATGCGCGCGCGTTTCGCAAAGACTGGCGGCTTGCGCGAGGGCACAGGCGCAATGGTCGTTCAGACGACGAAGGAACGGAGACAGGTCGCGGGCGGTCATGGTATGGCGGAGGAGGGGAAAGCGGGAGAATCAAGCGGGCGCGTGGCCCGGATACCGGCCACGCGCAAGGACTAGCCGGCATCAGCGCCGGCCGCTGACATCAGGAGCGTTCGTTCCAGCTGTCGGCGTGGATGATGTTGCCGTCCTTGTACGACCAGGTGATCTTCTCGTAGCGCAACTCGATATCTTCCAGATGGTTGTGCTTCTCGAAGGCCGGGTTCTTGATGTCCAGCATCCTGGGCGTGACGCCGACCACCTTCACGTTGTCGAGCCTGGTGTTGAAGTACTCCTTCTCCTTGCCGGCGTCGTCGATCTTGTACCACTTGATCTCGACCGACTTGAGCGTCTGGCCGCTGGTGACCGCCTTGTACAGGTAGGGCGTGGAGGCGTCGGTCTCCTTGGTGAACAAGATCGGCTTGTGCACGCGCGTACCGGTCAGCTTGCCAGTATTGGAGTCGGTGGGGATATTGACGGCATGGTCGAAGGCCACCACCTCAACGCTGCCCTCACGGCCGGAGACGGTCACGGAACCCTTGATATCGGCACCGCCATCGTCCTTGATCCACATGTATGCGGGAATTGCCATGGCTTCTTGCTCCTTTTACTGGAATGAACAGGCCGATCGGCCCGGGGGTGTCCGATCGCCTCGGCTGGTATCGCGGCAATCGGGGACGAGCGTGATCTCGACGCGGCGATTCGCTGCGCGTCCCGCGTCGGTGTCGTTGGCGGCCTTGGGGCGGGTGTCGCCATAGCCCTGAATCGCAAAATGCGTCGGCGGCAGCCCGGCGGCATCGGCCAGCCAGTCGCGTACCGATGCGGCGCGCGCTTCCGACAGCCTGAGGTTGGCGGCCGGTGCGCCGGTGGCGTCGGTATGCCCGGCCACCAGGACACGTTTTTCCGGATGGGCCTTGATCATTTCGAGGGCGCCGAACATGACGCGGTTCGAACCTGGCGCCAGGGTCGCGCTGCCGCTGCGGAACAGCGACAGGCTGTCCAGTTCGATCGTGGCTGGCGGCGGAGCCGGCGGCTGATACCCCGCGATCAGCGCATTGAGCGGCGTGAGAAAGGCCGTGCCGCGATAGAAGCCCAGTCCAAGCCGTAGCGGCACGCCAGTGCGGGCATACCCGTCCAGCAGGTCGCGATCGCGCTTGATTGCCTGCAGCGCGTCGACGCGCGCCGCATCATGCTCGGGACCGATGGCGCGATAGCGGGCCATGTCCTGCATCACGCGGGCCACCAGCGCGCGGTTCTGCCAGGCCGAGGCGGCCGCGGCGGCGCAGAAGGCCAGGGCCAGCCAGGCAAAGGCATGCGCCAGCGCCAGCGGCAGGGCACGACGCACCGGTTGCTGCGCAATGCCCTGGATCAACGCAGCGGGCAATGGGTAGCGGATACCTTGCGCATCAGGCCGGCCTGTGGACGATGCGTGCGCCAGGGCGGTGATCTTGGCGACATAGCTGGCATAGAGCGAATCCGCGGCCGGCACGCCTGCGGTGGCGGTCACGCCGAACGCCGAGACCCGCGCGGGCCGTCCGTGCCGGTAGCCGTCGCGCTGGCTCTCGCCCAGCGCAGGCAGCAGTGCGTCCGCGGCCCAGCGTGCCAGGGCGTCCAGGCGGGCAGCACGGAGCATCCGGGATTCGCGCTCGGATGGCATGGCGGCCTGGCCATATTGCTGCAGGCGCCAGGCAATCGGCGTTGGCAAGCCAGCTGCCTGCAGCGGCGCCGTTCCGGAAATGCCGAACCAGGGACAGGTATCGGGCATGCCTGTGGAATCCGCCATATACACTGCCACGCAGACGGGAATCGCGTAGCCCAGCGCGCGGCTCGATTCGCCGATCGCCGAGCGCCAGCGCCTGAGGCCTGCGTCCTGCACTGCTGCGTCCCGCGCCAGATCGGCGGCAGCCAGGTACGCGACGGCATCGGGGCCCTGGCCAGCGCGCCAGCGCCGGAGGGCGGCCGCCACGTGTGCAAGCCGTGTCGGATCATCGACGCGCACCCAGATTGCCGCATCCGTGATGGTGACAAGCGCTTCGCCGAATGCCCGCGCCGGCGCCCCGTGTGCATCGCCGACGACCAGTATCAGCGGCGTATTGCGCCGGATGTCGCCGGGCAGCATGTCCAGCGTAGCGTTGAGCGCTTGCAGCACGGGCTGTGAGGCTCGCTGCTGTGCGCGCCGGTGCCGGGTCACGATCACGATTGCCAGCAGCGCGAGCGCAAGCGCAAACGTGCCGAGCAGCAGGTTCAAGCCCACGTTCCAGGGTGAGCTGAATGCCAGCCACGCAAGTGCGAGTGCCGCAACCCAGGCAGTGAGCAGGCGGTAGGGGTAGCCGGACACGGCAGCCCTCTCAGCCGGGAATCCGGCCGATGGCCAACGCCAGCCACCGGTCCAGTGCAAGGTAGACCAGGCCGGCTCCCACCACGGAGATCGCAAGCCAGCCGAGCGCCGACAGGTCCATAAGGCGTCGATGCGGCTTGATGGCCGCGACCAGCACAGGGCCGTCTGCAGGGTGCACGCCGGCACGGTGCAGGCGTTCATCGATGGCGCGCATCAACGCACTGCGGGCCTTGGCACCATCCAGCGCATACCGACCCTGGAAGCCCAGTCCGAGGATCGCCTGGAACACCGCCAGCAGCGGCAGCACCGGCTGGGCCTCAGCCAGCCTGCGCTCGATGCGGGCGATCAGGGCTTCCCCGGCGTCATGGCTTGCGAACTGGTCGACCTGCAGCGGCTGACGTTCCCACGCGTCACGGCCGTCGCCCTGCAGCCGGTTCAGTGCCACCTCGTCCAGCAACGCGCATTGGGCGTAGGCGGCATCTTCAACCACATCCGCGGGCTGGCCGCTGGCGCGGATTTCGTCCTGCAAGCGCTTTACCTGGTCCAGGCATTGGGTCCGGAACGCCGCAAAGTCCGGGGCTTGTGCCGTATCCGCAAGTCCGGCGATGGTCAGGGCTGTGTCGCGCAGGGCGAGGGGGATCATCATGGAGCGATTCATGCCGGCAGTACCGCAAACAGCTCCAGCGCCACGTCCGGCACGGAGGCCGGGACATAGAACTGGCAGGCCCGCGCGTCCAGCATCCGCTGGAACGCGGGGTGAGCGCTATCGAGCGCGAAATACTGGTTTTCAATGCGTACCGGTATGGCCGCGGGCAGGCGCGACATGGTGCGCAAGGGGATGCCAGGCAGCGCGGAGTTGACGATCTGCTCCACCTCATCCGGCGCGCCCGCCTTGCACAGGCGGGGCAACTGTTCAAGCAGCTTGTGGGCCGGCAGCGCGGCCCGGACCGACAAGTAATACTCGGCCCCCTCGACCAGGCGCTCATCGAGGATCTTGCCGGCCCAGACGGTTGGCCGGATGCGCTCCAGCGCAACCGGCACCACCCGAGACGGAATCACGGTATCCAGCAGCGAGCGAATCAACGACTCCAGTTCCGCGAACACAGGCTCCGGGGCAAGATGATCGTAGGTGGGGATGGCTTGCAGCGTCTCCGTGGTGGAGAACGTCAGCAGCGATCCTGCCAGCCGGGCCAGCACGGCATAGAGCCGTTCCGGATGCTGCTGCGGTGCCGCGCACAGGCGGGCCAGTTCGGGCCAGCTACTGTTTACGCTATGCAGCAGCCAGAACAGCGCGACATCCGCCACCGCATAGTCAGCGATCTGGTCCGAGCGCTCGCGCCGGCGCACGGCCAGGCTGGCGCTCTTGGCACGCAGGATCTCGGACAGGCGGTTCATGCGCTCGACCAGGCGCTCGCTTGCCGACAGGAAGAGGCAGGGCGGCACAAAGCCCGGATCGCGCTCGAAGCGGCCTTGCGGCGTGCGCACCAGGCGGGCAATGGGGCAGGTCACATAATCAGCGGGCGGCTCGAAGTCGAACAGCAGTGCCAGGGCCTGCCGCTCCACGCTGATCTCTTCCTTGCCTTCGCCATGCAGGTCGGTGATTTCCAGGTACTCGCGCACAAAGCGCCGTGGGCGAGCGGGCCGCTCACCGGCTTCAATACAGTTGCCGCCCTGCGCGTCCACCAGCGGCAGACCGATCAGCACGACTACGGCGTCGACGGCCGCGGGCACATCGGCCAGATCGCGGGGAGCGGGAGTCAGGTCCGCCACCTCGGAATCGACCAGCGCGCCGTCTGGTAGACGCAAGGCGAGCGTATTCACCATAAGCCGATGAATCGCCAGCGCGTGCGGGTCAAGCCCGACCCGGACGACGCCCCATGGCTCGGGACTGGCTACCCGCGCCACCGCTTCATCGGAATACCGGTCCCACAGCGCCTGCTGCTGGAAATGCTGCGGGGTCATGAAAATGCCCTGTGCCCACAGCGGTCTTGTAATCTTCATCGTGATCGGCTGGTACGCGGAATGACCCTATTCCGTATGGAGTTCGTGCCGGACCGTGGCGGGATTGCCACCATCCGGCGGTGCGAGGCAGCGGCTTGCGGGAAGATCAGTTCTTCGCCTTCGGCATCTGCGACACGAGGGACAGGTTGATGTCCATCCCCTCGATCTGGAAATGCGGCACGATGAACAGCTTGACCCGGAAGAAGCCAGGGTTGTCCTCGATATCCTCGACAATGACCTTGGCTTCGCGCAGCGGGTGGGATGCCTGCAGTTCGTCTCCGGGATCCGTCATCTCGGTCACCAGCGTCTTGATCCACGTGTTGAGCTCCAGCTCCAGCAGCCGGCGGTCCTTGGTGGTGCCGATGTTCTCGCGCTGGATCAGCTTCAGGTAGTGCGCGATGCGCGACAGCAGGAAGATGTAGGGCAGGCGCGCGTTGACGCGGCTGTTGGCCGTGGCTTCCCTGGTGTCGTAGAGCGCGGGCTTCTGCGCCGAATGCGCGGAGAAGAAGCAGGCGAAATCGTGGTTCTTGTAGTACGACAGCGGAATGAAGCCGAGATTGGCGAACTCGAATTCGCGCGTTTCCGGAATCAGCACCTCGGTCGGGATCTTGGCCTGGTTGCCGGTGCCCAGGTCGTACAGGTGGATCGGCAGGTCTTCGACCAGGCCACCCGCCTGCGGGCCGCGGATCTGCACGCACCAGCCGTTCCTGATAAAGCTCTGGACCATGTTCGCCGCAAAGGCGAACGAGGCATTGGCCCACAGGTAGCGCTTGTGGTCCGGGCCTTTGACTGCTTCCGTGTAGTTGAAAGCGCGTACCGGCACCGTTTCCGGCCCGTACGGCAAGCGCGCCAGGAAGCGTGGCAAGGTCAGGCCGATATAGCGCGCGTCGTCGGAGTCGCGGAAGCTTTTCCACTTCAGGTACTCGGCACGATCGAAGTAGTTGCCGAGATCGCGAATGCTGGCGACTTCCTCCATCGAGTCCTTGCCGAAGAAGGCCGGCGAGACAGATCCAATGAACGGCATGTGCGCGGCGGCGGAGACCTTGGAGATATTGCGCAGCAGGGCAATGTCCTGCGGGCCGCGATCGAACTCGTAGTTCGAAATAATCGACCCGATCGGCTCGCCGCCCGGTGTGTCGTACTCCTGGATGTAGGTGTGCCGGTACAGGCCGCTCTGGATCACCTCTGGCGTGTCCTCGAAGTCCTGCCGCAGCGCATCCTTGGAAACGTCCAGTACCTCGATGCGGACGTTCTTGCGGAAATCCGTGCGATCGACCAGGAACTTGAGGCCGCGCCATGCCGACTCGATCTGCTGGAACGTGTCGTTGTGCATGATCGCATCCAGCTGGCGGCTGATCTGCTGGTCCAGGTGCTCGATATGGAAATCGAGCAGGCTCTTGTCCAGGCGATCCACCTGCTGCGACGACTCCTGGATCATCTTCAGGAACACATTCATCGCCTGCGCCACGCGTTCGTCCAGCGACGATTCGGAGAGCGCGTCGGCGCTCTGGAACGACTCCACCGGCCGGGTGGTCTTGACCGGCGTCAGGTTGATCTTCTCGCAGAGCGACTCATAGACGCTCTTGCCGGGCACGTCCAGGACGATGGTATCGGCTTCGTTGTTGCCGCGGGCGGCGCTGTCATGTTTGTTCATGGCACTGGCTCCTCAAGGTATTTACTGGGCAGACGGGGAGGCCGGAGCGGCCTGGCCGATCTTCTGCAGGTCCGTGCGCAGGCGCTCGGACAGGGCCGGATCCTTGAGGATCTTCTCGAGTTCACGGCGGAACATCGCGTTGTCGAGCAGGTTCGACTTCAGGTCCCGCAGCAGATTGCGAGCGGCCATCAGCGCACGCAGTTCCGGTACCCGCCCCGCAACGACTTCTGGCTTGAAGTCATCCATGGACCGGAAGTCGAGATCGACTGGCAGTTCCGTGCCATCGCCGGTCAGCGTGTTCTCGACGGCGATCTTCGCCTTCGGATTGAAGTCGGCAAGCACCGCGTTGAAGTTGTTCTTGTCGATCGAGACCTTCCCGCGCTCGGCCACCGCCCGGCCGTCCTGGCCGCTGCTGTAGTCGCCAATCACCAGCAGCTTGAGCGGCAGCTCGACCTTCTTTTGCGCACCACCGGTATGCAGGTCAAGCTTGATGTTGACCCGTGCCTTGGGCACTTCATTCTGAAAGCTTTCGGCCATTCTTCATTCCTCTTCTTTGTCTGAAATCAACGGTTGTGGATGTTTGAAGTCGCGGTGATGGCGAGATCGCTGCGCCACTAGGACGGAATTTCTAACATGGACGATACGGTCCGTAACATAGGACATTACTTATTCTTCAATTGAAATTTACTTTGTAATTAATGAAGTGCAATAAAGTGCAATATTTGAAGAAAAGGGATACCGGCTTTAACAATTTGGAGTTACCGTGCGGCGCAACGGGCATTGTGGCGAGCGATGGTTTGCAGCCGTGGCAGGCTCGTGCTGACAACGGGACTGAACGATGGCGAATCTGGAAAGAGGACTCGAGACTTGCGGCAATGCGCTGCTCAGGCACATCACGGGGCGGCAGGCATACTTTGTCGATGTGCCCGGAACGGCCAGCGCCACGGCGCTGTCGGTCGTTGCCTTCGAGGCTGTCGAGCGCCTCGGCGATCCCTACACGGTCACCATCCAGCTGACCCATCCGCTTGCACTGGATCGCGCCGACTACCTCGGCAAGGCAGCGGCATTCCGGATCGAGCCTGACGACGGCACCGAAGCACGGCAGTTCGCAGGCTGCATCACGCGCTTCAGCAAGACCCGGCAGCCCCATGACTTCTGCGGCTACGAGGTCGTCATCGAACCCCTGGTCGCGCGCCTGAAGCTCACGCACGCCAGCCGCATCTACCAGCACCAGACCGCCCCCCAGATCATCGAGGCCATCCTGCGTCGCCATGACCTGCGCGGCCACCAGTTTGCCTTCAAGACCCGGCGAAAGTATCCGCAGCACAAATTCCGCTTCCAGTACCAGATGTCGGACTGGGCCTATATCCGGCTCCTGATGGAGCAGGAAGGCCTGTACAGCTACTTCATGCCGGGCAAGTTCGGCGAGATGGTGGTGTTTGGCGACGACATCGACCATTACATCTATCAGCCGGAGCTACGAGTGCCGTACCGGGAGACGGCTGGCCTGGAGTCTGGCGTCGAGGCGGTGTCCGACCTGAGGACCCATACCCGGACGGTGGCCGAGTCTTTCCGCGTGGCTGACTACAACCCCGACCAGGCCTATGAGCGCTTCGAGGCCGAGGCCCACCTTGCCCGCAAGGACAAGACCACCTATGGCCAGCCCTATGTCTATGGCACGCACCATCTGGACCAGGCTGGTGCCCGGTGGGAGGCCCAACTGCGTCACGAGGCGGCGCTTGCCGGGCAGGTCGTCTACGAGGGCGAGAGCAACGTGCTGGCACTACGCCCGGCGCGCATCCTGCGCATGGACCATGCGTTGCCCGATGCCCCCAACGGCCAGGTGATCACGGAAGTCATCCACAGCGGCGCGCGCGATGCCGCGTACCGCAACACCTTCAAATCCATTCCCTCGGACCGTCGTTACCGGCTGCCGCTTGCCGAGGACAGGTGGCCAAAGATCCACGGCACGCTGAGCGCGCGGGTCACCTCGCCGGCCCGGTATAAATACGCCTACCTGACCCAGGACGGGCGTTACACCGTCCGCTTCGACCTGGACTTCGATAGCTGGCCCAACGGCGGCGAGAGTGTGCCACTGGCGCTGGCCAAACCGTTCGCCGGTGCGCTGAGGACCGGCTTCCACTTCCCGCTGGTGGATGGCACCTACGTGGACGTGGCCTTCCGCGACGGCAATCCCAACAAGCCGTATATCGCCCATGTGCAGCACAACAGCCAGCACATGGACATCATCACCAGCCAGGACCGCTGGCAATCCCGCAACTTGATCCAGACGCAGAGCAACAACAAGTTCCGCATGGAGGACCGGGAGGGGCAGGAGGGAATGAAATTTTCCACCGAGTATGGCGGGAAGACGCAGTTGAACCTTGGCTACCTCGTTGACCACAAGAAGCAGAAGCGGGGGGATGGATTTGAGTTGCGGACCTCGGGGTGGGGGGCGATCCGGGGTGGGAAGGGGTTGCTCCTCTCTGCCGACGACCAGCCAAAGGCCGAGGGCAAACAACTCGACATGCAATCGGCGCTCAACCAGTTGCAGGTCGCGCTGGCCCAGGCCGAAGGCCTGGGCCATGCCGCGCAGCTTGCCAAGGCGGAGATTGCCGACCTGAAGTCAGAGAACTTGTGGCTCAAAGACAGCGTAAACGCGCTGAAGCAGGCGGTGATGGTGCTGTCCGCGCCGGCCGGCATTGCCGCAGTCACGCCGGACCGCGTGGCGATTGCCGCAGGCAAGGACGTCAGTGTCGCCGCCTCGGCGGGTTTCCATGTCAATGCCATGAAGAACATTGCCATGGCTGCAAGCGGCGCCTTGTCATGCTTTGCTCAAAAACTTGGCATCAAGCTGTTTGCAGCCCGAGGCAGCGTTGAGATTCAAGCGCAGAGCGATGCAATGCGCCTGCTTTCAGATAAGGACTTGACAATCACAAGCGCGCGCGGGCGCGTTGTCATCGAGGCCAAGGAGGAATTGCTGCTCAAATGCGGCGGTTCTTACCTGCGGATGTCATCGACGGGCATTGAAGATGGTACCCGAGGTGATCGATCATTCAAATCTGCATCATTTCGTCGCCAGGGTCCGAGTTCACTTTCGCAGGCAATGAACACGTGGAAACACGCAATGTTCAATGATGCCTATGTGGTGCGCAATCCTTCCACAGGGGAGCCGCTAGCCAATGCGAATGTGGCCCTTCTGCGTGAGGATGGGACCCATCTGAAAGTGGCAACGGACGCGGCGGGACGAACCCCACTGCAGAAGAGCCTATTTGTCGAGCCAATCAGAATCCGGCTGCTGGGCTAATCCCGGATACCACAAATCGAGTTAGTGCCATGGCTGATACCCAATCCATTCTCTACCAGAGTATCGTCGACGACGACGGCGATCAATATTGTTCGGCGACCTTGACCCCAACTGAGGATCAGCGCGAGAAGATTGTCCTTGCCAAGCCCTATGTAATCCCTATCCTCTTCCTCCCCGGCATCATGGGTACCAATCTGAGGAAGAAGGAGGGAAAGACCATCGTCTGGCGTCCACCCAACGCAGACCTGCGTGGCGCGGCTGATCTGATCGCCCAACTCTTCAGCTATCTGTTCAAAAACACGAAGGATCGAGCCGGTGATCTGGCGACGGATACCGTCGAAGTCGATCCCAGCGGGCCGATTGATCCTGGTCAGAGTGGGCTGCCGAAGAACGTATTGGTGGGACGCGGTTGGGGAGCGTTGATGCGCTCCTCCTACCATCCGTTCCTGGGCCAGCTTCAGCACTTGCTGAACTCGCTGGCCGAGTATGACTTCGAACATAACGTAGCCAACTTGAAGAATTGGGCAGCGGAGTGCGGGCAGGATGCCCCGAGCGAATGGGGAGCATCGGGTGGTGAGGCGCTGACTCGAGAAGAGATACTCCATGCAGCCACCTACCAGTTCGATGTTTGGGCTGGCGGATACAACTGGCTGCAAAGCAATCGTGACTCGGGGGCAGCGATTAGGGGCCTGATCGAGAACACGATTCTTCCCTACTACAACGAGGGTCAGACCGTTGTTGCCCAGGACACTCCGGATGGAAAAGGAAACAATGAGTGCCGTATTCGACGCAGCAAGCCGAATCGTCCGCTGGCAGAGAAGGTGATCGTCGTTACGCATTCAATGGGCGGGCTGGTGAGCCGCGCACTGACGGAGATCCATCAATGTGACAAGGTGCTCGGCGTTTCCCATGGTGTGCAACCGGCTACCGGGGCGCCGGCTACTTACAAGCGAATGCGGGCGGGCTTTGAAAGCGCGGAGCAGATCTTCCTTGGACGCAATGCTGCAGATGTTGTCGCCATTCTCGCCCAGGCGCCGGGAGGACTCGAGCTGTTGCCGACTGCTGACTACAACGGAGGAAAACCTTGGCTGATGGTCCGAGATAGGGCCACCGGAAAGGATATCCTGCATCCATTGCCTCAGAAGGGCGATCCTTATGGCGAGATCTATCGATCGCCGGCATGGTACGGCTTGGTGCCTGATGGAAATCTACGCTTAATGAATCCTGCAGAGCGCGATATGGTCAGCACTTCAGATAGCGGTTTTAGACCGGATGAAGGGTCGCCGCGGAAGTCGATGAATGACGTTATTGCCAAAGTACGGGAGTTTCACGAATCAATCGAACGGCGATATAAGGAGCCAACCTACGCCCACTACGGCTCGCAAGGGAAGAGGGACGTTGAGAGTGGCAAGGGAGGGTTGCTTGGAACCGGAATGTTTGCGAGCGAACACCGATTCACTTGGGGGGAGGTGGCTTGGGAGGGAAGAGGCTTTGGCGCGCCGGATCGGGCTGAAGTTCGTGTTGTCAGTGATGATGGAAACGGTGCATTGAGGACATCGTGGGGGCTCAATCTAACTATTGGCGCACCTGACTGTCCGGGGGATGGCACCGTTCCGTACTATTCGGGCGCGGCTCCGGGTAGGGCCGGTATTGAGATGAGTTTCGCGCATGGTCAAGGTAATTCCGGGCAGCACAATATGGACTTCTGCTACGACCATCAAGGGAGCTACAGCGACGCATCTCAGCGTTCGCTCTACGCCACGATGTTTGCCATCGTCAAGATCGCTCAAGGTGCGCAATGGCACAAGAGGGAGTCGAAATGAAGAAGCCATGGAGGACCCGTGCAATCGGTCGGCATCTGATCGACTTGCCGGCAGGCGCGAACACCATTGAGAGCTATTCATACAACAAAGTAAAGATCCAACCGCTGGTTGGGAGATTCACGGCGGAACTCTTTAGCAAGTTGGTTGCTCAAGAAGAACGAGCACTGCGGGCCACTAAGCACGCGAAGCATGGCAGCATGTTTATCGACCGAGTCTCCCACGAAAATCAGGCTGTCACGCTGATCTCTTGGAATAGACCGACCGGGGAAATACTGTATCGCTTTGATACCTATTTTCTCGCCGGGTCGAGGGCGCTGAAGTACTCCGGAGATGTTGATCCAGATCGAAAGCAATCTGCTTTGACTGTGCGGGAAGAATTGTCCCGAGAATGGCGCCAGATTCCCGATGGCGAAGCCCATGCTGGGATTGGCTACGTGGCTGATGACGCAATTCTGGTGGATAAGACTTTGAACCTGGAAAGCTGGCGCATGGCCATTCAACTGGCTGGCAGGCCGGATGTGTCATTCACCGTAACAGCTTACACGCAGCGCACCGTCGAGCCCGGACTGCGGGCGCGAGCAGGCGGGGTGCTCGCGACGCTGCTCGGTACAGTAGCAGGCGTCGGTCAATTGCGAAACCGTGAACGGCCGGTCGGCCCTATTCAAGCCGATGAAATCCTCATTGCAGGGACGCAGGATGGTAAGCGCACCTATGGTTTCAAGTGGGAAGCGCCAGGCAAGGCGGACTCATTGGCAGAGCCCAACCTGAATGTGTCGTTGCAAGTTGGGGAGAGTGCGTATTCCACGAACAAGGAATCGTTTTCCAGCGACGAAGAGGCGCTGGAACTATGGGATACGGTGGTTGATTCGCTGCGTCTGCGTCCGGGGGCTGTATGAAGGTACTATCTCGCCGCCGAGTCCTTTGGACATTCGCTGCTGGCTCACTTGCATTCCCGGCTTCGGTTTTTCCTTCCATTTGCCGACGCGCTCCATCGGTGGGTGATGTTATGCACTACTTGTGTGAGGAGATCTTTCCGTCCGCTCACCAGCGGCGAGACGATTTGCTTAACAGGTCTGAGCGTCGGTATTCGCGGTAAGTGCCAAGGTACGTGCAGCGGGCGGATTGGAAACAGTTGTTATCTCGTCTGATTTGATGAAGGCAAAGCATGGCTGTTGATTTTTCGCTTCTACCCAAAGAAGTTGCGATTCCGGAAGATCCACCCTCGCGGCTATTCTGGGGAGTGACCTTCATTCTGATGGCCATCGGGTTCGGGGTGGCCGTTCTCTTGCTTTGGCCGGAGCACTTGCCGACGAATACCTGGCGCTTCTGGATAAGCCTCATCTTTTTTCCATCGGGTGTGGCTGGCTTGGCAGTACTTCGACGCTATGCGATTTATGAGGGTCACAGACTCGACGTGTTGATGCGCAATGAGGCCGTCCGTGACTATAACGCGGGCATCTTTGAGGTGGCAGTGCATCCTTTGGCCATAGTTTGCACGGCCTATCGATTTTCTGCTGACAGGACTGAGAATGCTACGCAGAGCATTCAGTCCGGCACGGTAAGACTGGAGTCCCAGAATCCGGTCTTTAGCGAGAGCGATCCCATCCAGGCGCGCTGGCTGCTCGTGCCAGGAGTGGAGCTCAAAACCGGAGCAAGGAGAGACGACGAGACGCGCCATATGAAGGTAGTGCATTGGCTATTTTTGGAACTACTTGAGGAACTGGCTGAGAGTCTTGCATCGCTGCCATCACCGACTGATCTCGGCGTACATGTCTGGGTGTCAGGTGGATCGCCTCGCAAGGACTATCTGGAACTCTGGCGCAAGTGTTGGGCGGAACGCCGGCTTCGGCGAATGCATGTGATTGACGATGCGAATCCCGTGAACCTCGGTGCCGTTGACAGCTGGCTTGATCAACTTGCTGCCGGCCGTGAATGCGAGGCAAGGCTCTTCGTCACGATTCAACTCTATCCACTGCTTAGCGAAACGCCACCTGTCGGGGCTGCGGAAGCCGGTGTGGCTGTTCTGCTCATGCCAAGAGATCAAGCAACCCGGAATGAAGTGGCGTGCGAAGGCAATCTGCATCGCCCGGTTCAAGGGGCACCGGACCAATTGGATGGCGCGATATGTCGCGCGTTGCAGTGGGGCGGGATCGCTGCATCGCAGATTGGCGGTGGCTGGCAGACCGGTCTTGGTTCAGCGCAGACTGGCGTCCTTCGTGCGACCGCCTTGAAGCTGGAACTCAGTGTGAAGCCAACGGATTTGGATCAGACCGTCGGGCATGCCGGCATCGCCGCGCCCTGGCTTGCTGTCGCCTGCGGGGCAAAGTCATTGTCTGCCACTGCTCCCAATCAGATTCTCTTCTGTGGCCGGTTGGAAAGCGTGGATGCCGCGATTGTCCGTCGGGTGGAAGACGGGATGGAGCTAGGCTCAAATCTCTTAGAGTCGCTGGCGCCATCGGCAGAGACTTATCTCATTTGAAGGGTCACAAACAAGGAGCACATCTTGGTGAGACGCTACGACATCACGAAAGGGGCTTTAACAACGGCCGGTGGCATTGTCATAGGTGGGGATGGTAATGATCTCATGGAGGGGCAGGAGCAGGCCTATGAGAGTGACCCGGTTTGGTGCCCGATCTGCAAGACGGTCGGACGGATCGTCTGCGTGGGTCCACGCCTGTCGATGACCGGACCGGAGGGCCGTGAAGCGGCATTGAGCGACGACTTGTGTGTATGCCGCTGCATGCCTAGTCCGCTCCTGATTTCTTCACAGCATGCCTCGTATATGGATGTCTGAGAGGTATCGATGAGTATTGTTCGAGTGGACCTCTCAGTTGTCGGCCTGATACTTTGTACAAAGCGATGAAGAAACTGCAGCTAGACCTTGTCTCGATACTGATTGCTGCACTGCTTGCAATGTTGGCGATGTATTTCTGGGGGGAGTACGCAGGCATCAACACTCCCGAGGAGCGCAGTTGGTGGTTGTCGGTACTGGCAATTTTCGCATTGGTGCTGGCGGTGATTGCATCGCTTGACGGCTTTGGCCGCTGGATGGATGCCGTACGCGCGCTTGGAAAATGGCTGCATGTTCGTCAAACAGACACGGCGGGAACCACGCAGGGAAGCATTGCTGAAAACCAAAGCGCAGCGAGGTCTGCATCAGGTTCACTGAAGCAACTTCGCCGAGAGTTGCGGCTGGAACTGGGGTGGCGCTATCGTGAACGCAGGCCATGGTTGCTGCTGAGCGGGGATGACATGGCTATCACTGGGCTGCTGCCAGCGTTAGCCTCCCAAAGCTGGCTAGTCTCACCCGACGCGGTACTGCTTTTTGCTCGGACCGGCAAGGACGGCCACCCCGACACCGCCTGGCTAAAACAACTCTACAAAACACGCCGCCGCCGCCCGGTCGACGCAGTCGTCCTAACCATCAACGGCGACACCAGCTTGCCCGCGCAACGCCGGGGCACCCACGCCTACGGCGTGACGCTTGCGCGCATTACCGAGATTCTGCGCTGGTCCGCCCCGGTCTATGTGCTCGATGTCTCGAAAGCCGACACCGTAGCCAATGGCAATACCACTGTCATTGGCTGTGAACTGCAGCGAGACGCGGATGCAGCGGCAATCGACAAGGCACTGCAGGTCCTGCGCGACGAACTCGCCCAGCGTAGCGTGGCGCAACTGATCCGCAATGAGGCGGACCGCTATATGGGGATGCTTTCACAGCGGCTCGATACCAGTGCCAAGCCAATGGCCGAGTGGCTCGCGGGACTGACGAGCGGCCGGCACCGGCGATTTCCGGTTGCTGGTATCGTGTTCGCGCCATATCCGACAGGTGCCGCCACGGATCCGGAGGCGCAGCCCGGCGCTGATCTGCCTCTCTGGTCATATCTTGGGGACGCCGCCCGCCGTGAGCCGGGCCGTCGCACCCGCAGGCACCCGATGACCGTGCTCTCGGCCATCGGACTGGCGTCGGTTGCCCTGTGGACCATCGGCATGGCCTTGTCCGGCCTGCTGAACAGCTGGGATGTGCACGCGGCCCGGCAGTCGGTGACTGACCTCAATGCCGCACCTGACGCGGCGGCCCGGCTGCGGGCGCTTCTGGCCCTGCAGCACCAGATCGAGCGCTACGAATACCGCACCGGGCACCATGCACCGCTGGCGACGCGCTTCGGCCTGAACCGGGACGAAGCGGTCCTGGACGCCTTGTGGAAGCCCTATGCCCAGGCCAGCTGGCAGCTGCTGGCGACGCCGGTGCAGCAGGACCTGGAGGCGTCGCTGGTCGATCTTGCGCAGATGCGGACCACGACGCTCGACGAGCAGACCAGCACATGGGCACTGAGCGGTCACCAGGGGCTGAAGGCTTACCTGATGCTGGCCCAGCCCGAGCGTGCGGAGGCGGCGTTCCTGACGCCGCAACTGGTGCAGCACTGGTCCACCGAAGCGCGGATAACGCCGGGTGAGCAACAGGATCTCGCTGAGCGCCTGCTTGGCTTCTATGCCCGGCACCTGAAGGCGAACCCGGGCTGGGCCATCGCACCGCAGTCAGAGCTGGTGGCGGGAGCGCGCCAGACGCTCCTTGCGGTCATCGGACAGCGCAATGCCGGGGACACGATTTACCAGGGCATCCTGAGTGCCTTTGGGGAGAGCCACAGCAAGTACCCGGACCAGAGCCTGGCGTCGCTCACGGCCGGCACCGATCCCCGTGGCCTGCTGCGCGCGGCGACGACCGTGCCGGGCGTTTTCAGCCGCCAGGCGTACGAAGGCTACGTCGCGCCCGCAATCGAGCAGGCTGCCAAACGTACGGAGGTTGCCAGCGACTGGGTATTGCAAGGCTCCGCCGTTACCCAGCATGCAGGGGCCCGTTCCACCGAGGCGCTGCAAGCCGAGCTGACCGCGCGGTACTTCGCCGACTATGCCGAGCACTGGCAGGATTTCATGAACAGCCTGCAATGGGAGCCGGCACGCACGCTGCCGGCGGCGATCGGGCAGTTGAAGCTGATGGCGGATGCGCGCCAGTCGCCGCTGATCGCGCTGATGAAGGCGCTCCAATACCAGGGCGGGGCGGGGGCGCGCAAGGACAGCCTGTCCGATACGCTGGTGGCCAAGGCGCAGGATTTGCTGGACAAGCAGGCTGCGGGGTCCGAATCCCGCAAGCCGGATGCGGCTGGGCCGCTAGGTGCGGCGTTTGGCCCGGTGCTGCGGCTGGTGGGACAGGGCCAGACGGGGCCAGGCGCGAACGATGACCTGAGCCTGCAGCGCTTCCTCGACCGCGCAACGGCGCTGCGCCTGCGCCTGCAGCAGGCCACCAACAGCGCCGACGCCGACGCCCAGGCGCGCCAGATGGCGCAGGCGCTGTTCCAGGGCAAGGGGTCGGAGCTTGCCGATACCCAGGCCTATGCGCAACTGATCGCCGCCAGCCTGGGGAACCAATGGGCGGGCATGGGCGAGGCGCTGTTCGTGCGGCCTATCGCCCAGGCGACGCAGACGGTGCTGCAACCAGCGCAAGCCAGCCTGAACGATGCCTGGCGGCAGAGCATCGTGGTGGCGTGGGGCAGGTCGTTCGCCGGCCGCTATCCGTTTGCGGATACTGCCAATGATGCGTCGCTGCCCGAGCTGGCGCGCTTCCTGCGCCCGCAGAGCGGGCTGATCGGCGCGTTCCTCGGCATGCAGCTGGCCGGCGTGCTGGAACTGCAGGGCGATCAATGGGTGCCCGCGGCCACGGGTGGCCAGGCGCTGTCGTTCGATCCGGGCTTCCTGAAGGCAATCAACACCCTGCAGCGCATCGCCGCGCACATGCTGGCGCAAGGCGAGCCGCAGTATCGCTTCGAGGTGCGGCCGATCCCGACGCCGGGGCTGACCGACACGGTGCTGATGCTGGATGGCCAGAAACTGCACTACTACAACCAGCGCGAGACCTGGCAGGCGATGCAATGGCCGGCCGCCAGCCTGCAGGATCCGGGTACCCGGCTGCAATGGCAGACTGAGCAGGCGGGCACCAACAAGAACTATGAGTTCGGCGGGCGCTGGGGGCTGGTCCGGATGCTGGAGCGGGCGCAGGTCGAGCCGCTGGACAGTGCGACCTATGAACTGACCTGGCGCGGCGTGCCGGACACGCCCGAATTGAAGGCGAGTGCGGAAAGCAGTGCTGACAGTGATGCGGACAGCCTCACGGCACGGGCGGCGAAGCTTCCCGCGCCCGCGCAGATGTCCTATCCGATCCGCTACCAAGTACGTACCGAAGTCGGCCAGGGCCCGCTGGAGATGCTGGCGCTGCGTGGCTTCGTGCTGCCGACGCGCATCTTCACGGACGAGCGAAAGCAGGCCGTGGCCGGTAATGCCGTTCAGTTACGGTCTCAAGCCCTACCGTTATTCCCGCGCAGGCGGGAATCCAGCGTCTTTCACGTCCCCTTTGGGGATGAAGTCACTGGGTTCCCGCCTGCGCGGGAACGACAGTCGCTAACTGAACGGCATTAGGCCGTAGCCGGTGTTGTGCCCGGTGGGCGCACATAGGGACAGTCAGAAGGAACCCATGCTTACCAATCTCCTCAACGCGCTCTTCGGCACGCGCGCGCCCGCGGACCTTGCCCGCTCCACCCAGGCCCGCTGGGAGCCATGGCTGCAGCCGATCCGGCCGGATGCCGTAGTCGGCAGCGATCCCGGCTATGACGATGACTTCCTCGCCATCAAGGACGAGGTGGCGAAGCTGTCGGACCTCAACGATACGCTGATCATCGAGCTGGCCGAAAAGCTGCTGAAGTCTGCCGCCAAGGACGTGCGCCTGGCGGTCTACTATGTCTACGCGCGCATGCGGCGCGATGGCGCGGAAGGGATCAGCGAGGGCTTCGAATTGCTGTCAGCGCTGATCGACCGGTTTGGCGCCGGGCTATTGCCGGCGCGAACGGAAAGCCGCAAGGCGGCGCTTGAATGGCTGGCCGGGGCCACGTTCACCAGCCGGCTCGACCGCATGCAGGGACTGGCCGGTGGGCCGCTGGAACGAACGCTGTCGGCGCTGGCGTTGATCCTTGAGCGCACCGCACAGTGGCCGGAGGCCGGGCGGCCGGCGCTCGATGGGCTCTTCCGGCGGTTTGAAGAGCGGGTAGAGGGCGCTGGCGAATCCTCATCCGTCGCCTCAGCCGCGGATGCCGCTGCCGATCTGTCGAAGGCTGTCCATTACCCGCTCGCTTCGGTCTTGCCCACCGGCGGCGAGGTCGCTTCCACGCGCGAGCTGCTCGACCGTGCCCGGCAGATGGCGCTGTTCCTGCGCGAACAGCCACAGGGATACCTGGCCGCCTACCGCCTGATGCGATGCGTGCGCTGGGACACGCTCACCGAGGTGCCCCCGCACGAGACCAGCGGCAAGACGCGCTTGCCGGGGCCGCGCGCGGAATTGCGCGCACAACTCAAGCGTCTGATGCTGCAAAAGCAGTGGCCGGAGTTGCTTGATCGGGTGGAACAGGCTTTCGCTGAAGGGGCGAATCACTTCTGGCTGGACCTGCAGTACTACGCGTTTATCGGGCAGGAGCAGGCGGGCGGTGAGTACGAACCCGTGCGCGATCTGCTGGCGACCGATTGTGCATTGATGCTGGAACGCCTGCCGGGACTGGAGCAACTGGCTTTTGCCGATGGCACGCCGTTTGCCGATGACACCACGCTCGAATGGATCGCGCGGCATGCCACGGTACGGGACGTGGAGCGCGGCGACATGATGGCGCCGGTGTCGGTGGCTTCCGCCAGCACCGATTGGGCCGAAGCCGAGGCGCAGGCCGCCGATCTTGCCGCCCAGCAAAGCCTGGATGCCGCTTTCGCCTGGGTGCAGGGCTTGCCTGTGCCCGATGGCGGACGCGATCGCTTTATCCGGCAACTGGTGATGGCACGCGTGGCAGAGCGCGCCGGCCGCGCCGATACCGCCTTGCACCTGCTGGCTGCGCTGGACCTGTCCGCGCAGCGCTTTGAACTGGCCGCCTGGGAACCCTCGCTTGTGTTCGAGGCCAAGCAGCTACGGCTGCGGCTGCTCAGGGCGCGCATGAGCCGCAAGGACGCTGACAAGGCCGCGTTGGCACAGCGCGTGGAGGCCCTGGTGGGTGACCTGACCGCAATCGACCCGGCACGTGCCGTGGCCCTTTCCTGAGTCGCGCGAGGCAACTGTCCCATGAACCATCCCACTCAAGACAACGAGATCCTGCGCTACTACGAGGCGGAAATGCGTTACCTGCGCGAGGCCGGCAAGGAGTTCGCCCAGGCGTTCCCCGACCGCGCGCGCATGCTCAATATCGACCGCATTGGTGAACGTGACCCGCATGTCGAGCGCTTGTTCGAAGGCTTCGCCTTCCTGATGGGCCGCTTGCGCCATAAGCTCGACGATGAATTGCCGGAGCTGACCGAGGGGCTGGTCAGCATGCTGTGGCCCCATTACCTGCGCATGATCCCGTCGCTGTCGATCCTGGAACTGTCGCCGACCCCCGGCGCGCTGCAGCGGCATGAAACCCTGCCGGCCGGGCTGGAGGTGATGTCAGACCCTGTCTCCGTGGGCAGCCAGGCGGCAGGTGGGGGGGATACCGTCGAGTGCGTCTACCGGACCACGCAAGCGGTCGATCTGTATCCGCTGCGGCTGACGGAGGCACAAGCCTATGCGCGCGAGGACGGGCGCTCTGTGATCCGCCTGCGGCTTGAATTGCGGCAGCAAGGACGGCGCGAGCAATGGCAGGTGCCGCGCCTGCGCCTGTATCTGCATGCCGACCGGCCGGTGGCGCTTGCGCTGTATGCCGCGCTGACCGCCGAGCCGCTGGCCATGCAGGTGCGGGTACCCGGTGCGCCGGCGGACCGGCCCGGCGCACCGCAGCCGATGCCGGGCCTGCGCCTTGAGCCCGCGGGCTTTGCGTCCGGGGAACGCCTGTGGCCCAAGGCGGACAACGCCTTCGGCGGCTACCAGCTGCTGCTGGAGTACTTCACGTTCCCAGAGAAATTCATGTTCGTCGATCTGCTCGGGCTGGACATGGATGCCATCCCACCCGATGCGGAGCATGTCGACGTGGAGACGGTGCTGGCCAGGCCGTTCCCGGACGATATGCGTTTCTCGGCCGAGAACGTGCGGCTGTATTGCACGCCCATCATCAACCTGTTCGAGCTGGAGGCGGATCCGGTTTCGGTGGCGCATCAGGAAACCGAGTATCGGGTGCGCGCGATGGAGCAGCATGGGCACCACGTCGAGGCCTATTCGGTCGACAGCGTGCGCGGCTTCGAGGTGGCCAGCGGCGAGCGCTTTGAATACGCGCCGTTCGCTGCCTTCCGCCACCGCGGCGGCATGTTGCGCCATGAGATGCCGGAGCGCTACTTCCACACCCGCATGCGCCGTGGTCCCTCGGGCAGGTTCGACACCTGGGTGGTGCTTGGCGGGCATGCCTGGGAGCGGCAAGCGGATTTGCTCCAGGAGACACTGTCACTGTCGGTCACTGGCACCAATGGCATGCTGCCACGCAAGGGCTTGCGCGAGGCCGGCATCACGCGCATGCGCGGTGGCTTCTCCAATATCGGCACGGTGCGCAACCTGACCGCGCCGACGCTGCCGGTATACCCGCCGACCAGCGACCGCTTCCACTGGCGCGTGCTGTCGCATCTTGCGCCCAACTACCTGTCGCTGCTCGATGCGGAAGTCCTGCGCGGCAGCCTGGCGCTTTATGACTGGACCGAGGGGGAGCTGAACCGGCGGCGCATCGATGGCATCTCGGACGTGCGGCATCGCCCGCTGCAGAAGCTGGTCAAGGGCGGCTTGCTGCGCGGGGTGGAGATTGAGGTGGTGCTGGACAGCACCCGCTTTGCGGGCGACGGCGACGTGGAGCTGTTCGGCGAAATGCTGAACCGGTTCCTGTCCCTGTACGCCGCGGTGAACCTGTATACGCGGCTGGTGATCGTGTCGCAGCCGAGTGGCAAGCGGCTCGCATGGCCGGACAGCAAAGGCGAGGGGGCACCATTTTGAGCATGGAATCCGCTGTAACGGCCGGCTCGGCCGGCGCCCTGCTGGAGGCGCTGCTGGCCGCGGCGCCGCAGATGAATCTCTTCCGGCTGTGCGAGCTGATCGAACTGTCGGCGCCGCGGCAGCCACCGCTTGGCACTACGGATTCGCCGGGCAATGAGCCGGTGCGGTTCCGTTCGCATGGGCCGCTGGGTTTCCCCGCGCGCGAGGTCGCAGCGGTGGAGCGCGACAGCGATCATCCCGGGCGGCCGCCGGTGATACGCACGACCTTCCTCGGACTGTATGGCGTCGATGCGCGGATGCCGGCTTATTTCACCGATGAGATCGCACAGCGCCGTGACGGCGCCGAGCCGCTGGCGGCGTTCCTCGATTTGTTTCACCACCGGATTGTCACGCAGTTCTACCGGGTCGCGCGCAAGTACCGCTACCCGGTCGGATTCCGGTCGGGCGGCAATGACGATGTGTCGCGCTGCCTGCTGAGCCTGCTCGGGCTGGGCCTTGGCCGGGCGGACGGTCAGGCACCGGTGGAGGGTGACGTCGGCACGCGCAAGCTGCTGTCGATGCTGGGACTGGCCAGCCAGCGCACGCGCACAGCCGAAGGGCTGGCGGGCGTGCTCCGGCATGCCGTGCCGGACGCGCACATCGCCGTGGAAGAGTTCCATCCCGTGTGGGTGCGCATCGATACGACGGAGCCCATGCCGCTGGGCGAGAACTGCGTGCTGGGCCGTGGCTTCTTCGACCGTGCCAACACCGTGCGCGTGGTGATCACGCCGCGGACCAGCGAGGGGGTACTGGGCCTGATGCCAGGCTGCGTGCTGCATCGCGAGGTGACTGCCCTGCTGCGCTTCTATCTTGGCTACGCGGCGCAAGCGCGCCTGGAGATGCAAGTCGACGCCGCGCTGATGCCGGCGCCGGCGCTGAATTCAGACAAGGTGAGCCTTGGCTACACGACGCAACTGAGGCGAGGCGCCGGTTCGGACAGGATGACCCGCGTGCAACTCGGCACCTGGACCGGGCACGGCCCGGCAGCGGCAATGTCGCACTGAGCCGCTGACGGGCAAGATCGATGCAAACCAGCAAGACAGGATTCAGATGATGAAACGGCAGATTTGGAATCAGGGCGCGGTGCTTGCCGCCATCCTTTCGCTCGCGGGATGCGGGGTCGGGCAGACGGTCAAGGATGGCACGGTCGAGGCAGCGAAATGGGCTTTCACGACCCAGGTCAAGACCATGAACCTGGACCTTGCCAGCCGCGCGTCGCTCAATCCCAGCGGCGCTGGCCAATCGCTATCGACGGTTGTGCGGGTCTACCAGCTGAAGTCACCGCAGACGTTTGAGCAGCTCAGCTACGCGCAACTGCAGGCGAACGATCTCGAATCGCTCAAGCCCGACCTGCTCGCCAGCCGCGACGTGGTCTTGCGCCCCGACACGAGCGTAAGCCTGAGCGAGCCGATGCACGCCGACACGGAATATGTCGGCGTGGTGGCGTTGTTCCGCAGCCCGGACAAGGATGCCATCTGGAAACTGCTTGTGCCGAAGCAGCAGTGGAAGAAGACCGATCCCGTCAAGATCGAGGTGCGGGACAGCGCGCTGCAGCTGGCGGGCTGACGGCTTACTGCGCCGCCTGCTCCGGAAACACCGGCTCACCCAGATTCAGCATCAACCGGTTCGCCCACGCAAAGATGGCGACCGAGTGGATCAGGTCCAGCATCTCCGCATCCGTCACGCCAGCTTCGCGCAGCGGCTTGAGCTGCCCGGCATTGACCTGGGCCGGCTGCTCGGTCAGTTCGATCGAGAACTTGGCGATTGCCTGTTCGCGCGCGGTGGTGCCGGCCGTGTAGGGATCGTCGAACACCTGCTGAATCACCGCGTTGCGCTTGGCGAGCTGTTCAAAGCGCTGGGCATGGACTGACGCGCAGTAGACGCAGCCGTTGATGCGGGACACCACCGTGCTGGCCAGTTCGCGCTCGGCGCGCGGCATGCCGCCCGGGGCGTACATGATGGCGTTGAAGGCGGTGGAGCGCTGGCGCAGGATCTCGGGCTGGTGCACGAGGAACAGGTAGTAGTCCGATACCTTGGCCTTGGGGTGGCTTTCCTCCAGCACCGCTACCTGCTCGGGCGTGGCGCTGTCGACGGATACCACGTCCAGCCAGGCCTTCCAGTCCAGCACTTCGTTGGTGAAGCCACGCGCGCGGATCGGGTTCTGCAGCAGGGTGCCTGCCGTGGCGGGCGCGGCCGTGGTGGCCGGGGTGCCGGCGCCCAGTGCCTGCATCGCCTTGAGTCCGGCCACCAGGCGCACCTGGTAGGACAGGAAGGCGATCAGTTGCGCCAGCGTGACCACGTCGGGCGTGGCAAGGCCGGCGGCGGGCAGGGTCTTCAGCGCAGCCTGGTCGCCTTCCACCGGGCGCTCGCTCAGCGTGCGGGTGAAGGCCAGGATGGCGCGCAGGCGCGCATCGGCGAGGGTATCGGGGTTGGCCTGCTCGACCAGGGTAACCAGCGCGGCGTCGGCCTCGATGGCCTGCAGGCGGGCACGGTAGTGCGCCACCAGGCCGGCGGCGCCGGCCAGGCGGGCGGCGTAGAGCGCGACCAGCAGGCGCTCGGCGAGGGTCAGGCCGGGCAGGGCGGGATCGAACAGCCCGTTGTAGCTGCCCTGGGTAGAGGCCACCACCTTGTCGCGCGCGTGACGCAGCGTGTGGATGGCGGAGCCGGCGGCCAGGCCGGAGACCTGATCTACCACGTCAGTGGCGGCAGCGTTGGCTTGGGTCATATGAAGACTCCCGGAGTGTCGAAGGTTTCGTTGTGGTGTTGCCGCAGCCGTGGGCGTCAGTCCCCGGCGGCTTGCTTGCGCGCGGCCACCGGCTTGTTCTTCAGAGCCAGCGGAGTGAGGGTGCCTGTCAGCGCTCTCATGGCGCCGGCGTCCATTCGTCGCCGAACACTTCGGGCTCGGCGTAGGCTTCCAGGTTGGCGTAGTGGATCTCCACGTCTTCCTGGTACAGCAGCCCGGCGATGCCCTGGCCCAGCCGGCGCGCGCCGTCGCTGATGGCCGGAATGTCGCCCGACACCGTGCCGTGCGACAGCGCGGCCGGATAGCAGAAGCAGTGGATGCGCGACAGCCCGGGGCAGGCGCCGGGCGTCTTCTCGATGAACTCGAAGGCAGGGCCCAGGTCCGGCGAGTCGGCCAGCTCCTGGTCTTCCTGGCCGGGGCGGGGCGTGTAGCGGTCGCGCCAGTAGCGGATTTGCGGGGCGAAGGCAGCAAACTCTGGCCGGGTGTCCAGGGCGATGCGGAAGCCGGTGGAGAAGACCAGGAAGTCGAGCTCGAATACGCCCTTGGGCGTAAATACGCGCAAGCCTTCGCCATGCGGCTCGATCGCTTCGATCGGGCAGCCCAGGTGGAAGCGCGCATTGGCATGGCGCGAGACCCGCAGGGTGCTGCCGCGCGGCGGCGGCACTTGCTGCGCGTTGATGTAATGGCGGATGCGCCATTTCCATGCATCGGACAGCATGGGGTGGCCGTGGACCAGGCCGGGGCTGCCCGCGCCCTTGCCCTTGTTGACGCGCGGGATGTCGGCGCGGCGGATCAGCATTTCCACGCTGGCGGCGCCGGCTTCCAGCGCGGTCGCCGCGCTGTCCATGGCCGACGCGCCCGCGCCGACCACGCCCACGCGCTTGCCGCGCAGCGCGGCATAGTCCATCTCGTCGGACGAATGCGCCCACAGGTGGCGCGGCAGTTTGGCCGCCACCGGCGGCAGGTAGGCGCCGCCCAGGCCGTCGCGGCCGGTGGCCAGCACCACGCGGCGCGCCAGCACGGTCTGCGGGCCATCCGGGGTCTGCATCGACAGCGCTATCAGTCCGTCCGGGCGCGGCACGATGGCATCGACCCGGTGTTCATTGCGGATATCCAGCCCCAGCACCTCGCGGTACCAGCGCAGGTAGTCCATCCACTGCAGCCGCGGGATCTTGTCCAGTGCCTCCCAGGCGGCTGCGCCGAACTGGGCCTCGAACCAGGCGCGGAAAGTCAGCGCCGGCAGGCCCAGCGCGGGGCCGGTCAGTTGCTTGGGTGAGCGCAGCGTTTCCATGCGCGCGGTGGTGGCCCACGGGCCTTCGAAGCCGGCCGGGGAGCGGTCGAAGGCGCGCACGCGGATGCCGAGATGCGTCAGGGTCGCGCTGGCTGCCAGCCCGGCCATGCCGCCGCCGATGACAGCGACGTCCAGGACTTCCTGGCCGTCCTGGCTGCGCGGGACGGTCCAGGCCTTGGCGGGCAGTTCCAGCCAGGACAGGTCCTGGCGCAGGCGTGCCTCAAGCGCGGCGAGGCCGGCGGCAGGGGTAGGGGCGGAGGCGGATAGGTCAGTCATGGCTTGGAAGTCCGGCGTCTTGTGAGAGCGTGTCAGCGTCGCCGCTGGCATCGCCGTAGAGCGACTGCAGCAGCGCACCGTGTTCGGCGGGCTCGCGCCGCACCAGGTCGGGCAGGAGCGCGGCGGCGGCGTCGGCCACGGCCTGCACCAGCCCCAGCACCGCCGTGCTGGCGGGGCGGGCCTGCGGCGTGATCACGCCGAAGAAAAAGGGAATATCGGCATCGATGGGCCGCACGGCGATATCGGTCAGCGGCAGCCCGCGCGCGGTCACGGGTTCCAGCACGGCGATGCCCAGCCCCGCACGCACCAGCGTGAGCGCGCTGATCGAGGTATTGGTGTCGATCACGGCTGCTGCCGGCACGCCGGCGCCGGCCAGCGCGCGGTCGACGCGGCGGCGCAGCCGGTACGGGTTCTGCATGGTGACGAGGCGGCGCCCGCGGCAGTCCTGCAGGGCGATGGCAGGCTGCGCCGCGAGCGGGTCGTCGGCACGCACCGCCGCCACGCAGGCGGACTGGCCGATCCAGTGCACGGTCACGCCGCGGTGTTCCAGCGGCAGGCTGTTCAGCCCGATATCGGCGGCGCCGGTCAGGACCGCGTGCACCACCTGTTCCGGCGACAGGTTCTGCACCGACAGCCGTTCCGGCGCGCACAGCCCGCGTTCGAAGGCCAGCGCCAGCGCCGGCGGCAGCAGGCCTGCCGCCAGCGCCGGGGTTGCGGCGATGCGCAGGGGCCGGCCATCGCCGCGCGCCAGGGCCGCGGCGCGCGTGCGGATCTGCTGCATGCCGGCCAGCGTCTGCTCGACTTCGTCATAGAGCAGGAAGCCTTGCTCGGTCGGGCTGACGCGCGGGCCGCTGCGGGTGAACAGGGCAAAGCCCAGTTCGGCCTCCAGCTCCTGGATCAGCCGGGTGATGGCCGGCTGCGAACGGCCGAGCAGTCGCCCGGCAGCGGTGACGCTGCCAGTGGTGACCACTGCGGCGAAGGCTTCCAATTGCCGGATTTCCATGGGGGCGCACTTGGAAAGAATGTGTAATCCGGATTCTTACGCCTTCATCATGCAAATAACAAATACTATTTCTGGATAAGGACATGCGCCAGCTATGATGTAGCGATGCCGGGCGCACACCGGCCCACCATCGGGACAGACGTTTTGGCTTGGATCCGTGGCAGTCGGGAGATAGGGCGAACAGGGCGCCGGCTGTGGCATGCCCTGGCGTGGGTGCTGACTGCTGCACTCGCAGGTGCCATGCCGGCACGCGCGGCGGATCCATTGCGCGTGGGTTCCAAGCGCTTCACCGAGTCGTACATCCTTGGCGAGCTGCTGACCCAGGCCGCGGGGCCGCCCGGGGCCGCACAGCACCAGCCGGGGCTGGGCAATACCGCGATCGTCTTCGAGGCGCTGAAGGCCGGCAGCATCGACCTCTACCCTGACTACACCGGCACGCTCGCCGCCGAGATCCTGAAGCTGCCACCCGGAGCCGGGCTCGAGGCCATCCAGCGGGCGCTGGCACCGATGGGGCTGGGCGCGGCGATTCCACTGGGTTTCGAGAACACCTATGCGCTGGCCGTGTCCGACGCCCGCGCCGGCGACCTGCGCCGGCTGAGCGATCTCGCCGCGCTGCCGCAACTCAGGCTCGGCCTGTCCCATGAGTTCCTGGGGCGCGCCGACGGCTGGCCGGGGCTGGCCAGCCGCTACGGGCTGCCGCAACGCCCGGTCGGGCTGGACCACGGCGTTGCCTACGAGGCCCTGGCGGCCGGGCAGGTCGATGCCATCGACATCTATTCCACCGACGCCAAGATCCGTAAATACAAGCTGCGCGTGCTGGAGGATGACCGGCACTACTTCCCGCGTTACGACGCGGTGGTGGTCTACCGCCTGGATGTGCCACAGCGCTTCCCGCAGGCCTGGCAGGCCTTGGAGCGCCTGGCCGGGCGCGTCAGCACCGACGACATGATCGCCATGAATGCGGCGGCGGAGATTGACGGCCAGTCATTCGACGCGATTGCGCGCGCCTTCCTCGCCGGTACGGCGGGGCAAAAGTCCGCGCCTGACAGTGCCAGGCCGCGCAGCCGGCTGGCCGCCGCGCTGTTCGGGCCCGACACCACGCGCCTGGCGCGGCGCCATGTCGGCCTGGTAGCGGGCGCGGTCGGCGCGGCGACGCTGGTGGGCGTGCCGCTCGGGATGCTGGCGGCGCGGCGGCGCCGCACCGGTCAGGTCGTGCTGGGCGTGGTCAGTGTGCTGCAGACGGTGCCGTCGCTGGCCCTGCTGGCGATGCTGATCCCGCTGCTGGGCCGCATCGGCGTGTGGCCGGCGATGGTGGCGCTGTTTCTGTATGCCTTGCTGCCGATCGTGCGCAACACCGCCACCGGGCTGGAGCAGGTGCCGCAGGGCATGCGCGACGCGGCGCGGGCGCTCGGGCTGCGCAGCGGACAGGTCATGCGCTACGTGGAACTGCCGCTGGCCTTGCCGGTGCTGCTGGCAGGCGTCAAGACCGCGGCCATCATCAGCGTCGGCACGGCGACGATCGCGGCCTTTGTCGGGGCGGGGGGCTTTGGCGAGCGCATTGCCACCGGGCTGGCGCTCAACGATACCGCGTTGCTGCTGGCCGGCGCGATCCCGGCGGCCATGCTGGCACTGGTGGTGCAGGCCGTGTTCGAGGCGCTGGAGCTGGCGCTGCGCCGCCATCGCGACGCGCGCTAGCCACCTTGCTGCTGCGCGATGAGCCGGCCGAGGGTTGCGACCGCGGCCTCGGCCTCATGGCTCCACAAGTGCCCGTAGTTCAGCCGGATGCAGTTGCGGTATCCCTGCCGCGCCGAGAAGATCGGTCCCGGCGCAATGCCGATGCCTGCCTCCAGGGCGGCATGGTGCAGTGCCAGCGCATCGAAGCCGGGTGCAAACTCGACCCACAGGAAGTAGCCGCCGTCCGGGCGCGACACGCGCACATCTTCCGGGAAGTGCTGGCCGATGGCATCGATCATGCGTCCCTGCTGCATCTCCAGCACATGGCGCAGGCGGCGCAGGTGCTTGTCGTAGCCGCCATGCTGCAGGTATTCGGCCAGCGCCACCTGCGTGGGCACGCCGGCCGACAGCGTGGTCATCAGCTTGAGCCGCTGGATGGCCTCGCCAAAGCGGCCCGGCGCCACCCAGCCGATGCGGAACCCCGGCGCCAGCGTCTTCGAGAACGAGCTGCAATGCATCACCAGCCCCTGCGTGTCGAAGGCCTTGGCCGGCAGCGGGCAGCGGTTGCCGAAGTAGAGCTCGCCATAGACATCGTCCTCGATCAGCGGCACCTGGTGGCGCGCCAGCAAGGCCACCAGCGCCTTTTTCTTGTCCTCGGACATGCTGGCGCCGAGCGGATTCTGGAACTGCGTCATGAACCAGCACGCCTTGACCGGGTGGCGCGACAGCGCGGCGTCGAGCGCGCCCAGGTCGATGCCTTCGGCGGGGTCGACCGGGATCTCCACGGCCTTGAGCCGCAGCCGCTCCAGCGCCTGCAGCGAGGCATAGAAGCCGGGTGATTCGATCGCGACCACATCGCCCGGCTGCGTCACCGCCATCAGGCACAGGTTCAGCGCCTCGAGCGCGCCGTTGGTGACGACCAGGTCCTCGGCCGGCTGCGGCGCGCCCGCGCCCAGGTAGCGCAGCGCGATCTGGCGGCGCAGCGCGGTATTGCCCGGCGGCAGGTCGTTGACCGAGTACCACGGGTCGAGCGCACGGCCGGCGCGGGCCAGCGACTTGCCCAGCCGCTCCCAAGGGAACAGTTCGGGCGAGGGAAAGGCCGAACCGAACTGCACCAGCTCGCGGTCGCGCGCGCCTTCCAGCACGGCGAAGACCAGCTTGGAGATGTCGACCTGCGTCGACACCTGGCGCGACGGCCGCGCCTGCGGCTGGGGCAGCTCGCGCCGCGCCGCGCCCGCCACGTAGTAGCCGGAGCGCTCGCGCGCCCGCACCAGCCCGCGCTCTTCCAGCCGGTAATAGGCCTGGAAGGCGGTGGAGGGGCTCACGCCATACTGGGCCACGGTCTTGCGGATCGACGGCAGGCGCGTGCCCGGGGGCAGGCTGCCGTTGCGGATATCGGCGGCCAGGGTCTCGGCGAGGGCTTCGTAGCGTTTCATGGCGGGGCGCGGGGGGAGGGGGAACGCAGCATGTCTGCCATGCCGACTTGATCCCAATAACCGGCACGTCATCCCCGCGCAAGCGGGGACCCAGCGACTTCGTCCCCAAAGGGGACGTGAAAGACGCTGGATTCCCGCCTGCGCGGGAATGACGGAGTGGGGTCTGCTTTCTTGGCGACGATTCCAGATCAGATTATCGCCCGCTGGCCTCAAACTGATACGTAAATTTTCCTGTTATCTGATGCTGTTATGGATGGCGCGGACGGCCCATAATCGGCTCTCATACACATAGGCGTTGTGCAAGGAGATGCCATGAACCCTTTGAGGCTGTTGCGGACCGTGCTGTGGGGCTTCTTCGGCCTGCGCCAGGGCCAGGAGCACCAGCGCGACCTGGACAACCTGCGCCCGGTGCCGCTGATCCTGACCGGCGTGGCCGTGGCCGCCGGGCTGGTGGTCTGCCTGGTGCTGGCGGCAAACTGGGCCGTTTCCGCTGCCTGACCTGACTGCTCCCATGCTTCTGCTGCCAGACGGACTTGTCGCCGCCATATCCCGTGCGTTGCGCAAGCTGGCGTGCCTGACGCTGGCCGTGCTATTGCCGGCAGGCGTGGCGCTGGCCGCCACCGCAACCGACACCCAACAGATCGAACGCGGCCGCTACCTTGCGCGCATCGCCAATTGCGCCGCCTGCCACACCAGCGATGGCGGCAAGCCGTTTGCAGGCGGGCTGCCGATCCGCACGGCGGTCGGCACGATCCATTCGACCAATATCACGCCCGATGCAAGTAGCGGCATCGGCGCCTATACGCTGGCAGCGTTCGACCGCGCGGTGCGGCACGGCGTGGCGCGCGACGGCAAGCGGCTCTATCCGGCAATGCCGTATCCGTCGTATGCGCGCATGCGCGCCGAGGACGTGGCGGCGCTGTATGCCTACCTGCGCGCCGAGGTGGCGCCGGTCACGCAGCGCAGCCCCGCGCCGCGGATGCGTTGGCCGTTCAGCATGCGCAGCCTGCTGGCGGTGTGGAACGTGCTGTTTCTCGACGACGACCCCGTCCGCACCGACCCGGCCCGCGGCGCGGCCTGGAACCGCGGCGCCTACCTGGTGCAGGCCGTGGCGCACTGCGGCGCCTGCCATACGCCGCGCGGCAGCCTGTATGCCGAGAAGGGGCTGGACGAGCGCAGCCGCCATTTCCTGGCCGGCGCGAGCGTCGACGGCTGGTCCGCCACCAACCTGACCGGCGACCAGATCACCGGCCTGGGCGCGTGGTCGCGCGCGGATATCGCGGAGTTCCTGCGCACCGGGCGCAACGGGCACGCGACCTCGTTCGGGCCGATGTCCACGGTGATCTCCACCGCCACCCAGTACATGAACCCGGCCGACCTGGATGCGGTGGCCGCCTATCTGAAATCCGTGCCCGGCTCGCGCGGCGAGGACAAGCCGTTCCGGCACGATCCCGCCACCGCGCAGCAACTGCGGCAGGGCCGCTTCGATCTGCCCGGCGCGCGCCAGTACGCGGTGTTCTGCATGCCTTGCCACGGTGCCGACGGCAAGGGCTTTGCCCGCGTGTTCCCGCCGCTGGCCGGCAACCCGACCGTGGCCGATCCCGACCCCGCCTCGCTGGTCAACCTGCTGCTCGACGGCGCCGTGACGGCTCGCGTGGGTACCGCGCCGGCGGACTACCACATGCCCGGCTACGGCTGGACGCTGGACGACCAGGAGCTGGCCAACGTGCTGACCTTTATCCGCGGCAGCTGGGGCAACCGCGCCGCGCCGGTGCAAGAGGCCGGCGTGGCCGCGCGGCGCAAGGCGCTGGCCGCCCAGCATCGCACCGAAGCCGAACGATGAGCCCCCGATGACGATCACGCGCAGAGACTTCCTCAATGGCACCGCCCTGACCATCGCCGCAGGGCTGGCGCCGGTACAACTGCTGCACGCGCAGCAGGGTGGGGCCGGCGCAGCGTACCCGCCGGCCCTGACCGGCCTGCGCGGCAACCATCCCGGCACCTACACACTGGCGCACAGCCTGGCGCGCGAGGGCGCGAAGTATCCCGTGGTGCTGGCACGCGAGGCCTTCGACCTGGTGGTGGTCGGCGGTGGCCTGAGCGGGCTGGCGGCGGCGTGGTTCTACCGGCGCCGCTTCGGCGCGAATCGCCGCATCCTGATCCTGGATAACCACGACGACTTCGGCGGCCATGCCAAGCGCAATGAGTTCACGGTGCGCGGCCAGCGGCTGGTGACTTACGGCGGCAGCGCGGAGATGCCGGCAAGCGCTGCCGGCGACGCTGCGGTGCGCGAACTGCTTGCAGGGATCGGGCTCGACGCCACGCGCCCGCCTGGCACGGCGCCTGCGGATCCCTATGCCGCGCTCGGCATGGGCCGCGCCGTGTTCTTCGATGCCGAGCATTTCGGGCGCGACCAGTGGGTCGGGGGCGATCCGTTCGGCGAGCTGATCGATGCCCGCAATGGGCAGCAGGCCGCTGGCCCGGATGCGGCCGCCCTGTCGCGCTTCCTGGACAGCACGCCTCTGCCTGCCGCAGACCGCGCCGCGCTGGCGCGGCTGGCCGCCGGCGCCACCGATTACCTGCCGGCGCTGTCCGGCGCCGAGCGTGCGGCTGCGCTGCGCGCCATGCGTTATGCAAGCTTTCTGCGCGACAAGGCCGGCATCGGCCTGGCCGGGCAACGCTTCCTGCGCAGCCGCAGCAACGATGCCTATGCGCTGGATGCCGATGGGATCTCCGTTGCCGACGCGATTGCCATTGGCCTGCCTGCCGGCGCCAACATGCCCGCGCCGGCGGGAAACCCGAGGCTTGGCAAGTCGCCGGCCTCGCGCCTGTGGTTCCCGGATGGCAATGCCTCGCTGGCGCGGCTGCTGGTGCAGAGCCTGATCCCGGGCGTGGCGTCGATCGCGCGGCCCGCCGATGTGGTGTCGGCCGCGTTCGACTACAGCCGCCTGGACCGCGACGGGCAGCCGGTGCGCCTGCGCCTGAACAGCACCGCGATCGCGGTCGAGCCCGACGGCAATATCACGCGCGTGACCTATGGCTTCAGCGGCAACCTGCACCGCGTCGAGGCGCGCCACGTGGTGCTGGCCGGCTACAACATGATGATTCCGTACCTGCTGCCGTCGCTGCCGGCGCAGCAGAAGGAGATACTGCACAACGAGGCCAAGGCGCCGCTGGTCTACACCAAGGTGGCGCTGGACCACTGGCAGGCGTTCGCGGCGCTGCGCACGCGCCGTATCCACGCGCCGGCCATGGCCTATACCGACCTGTGGCTGGAACCGCCGGCGGGCAAACAGCCCTCCGATCCCGCCGTGCTGCATATGCTCTATGTGCCGACCGTACCGGACAGCGGCATGCAGGCGCGCGACCGCTTTCGCGCGGGCCGTGCCTTGCTGCTCGGCACGCCCTTCGACACGCTGGAGCGCGACATCCGCGCGCAGCTGGACCGCATGCTTGGGCACAAGGGGTTTGCTTCGAAGGATGTGATCCGCGGCATCACCGTCAACCGTTGGGCGCACGGCTATAGCTATATGCCTGACAGCCTGGCGGGGGAGAACGTGGCGTCCAACGCGGCGTGGCCGGGGCTGGCCGGGGTGGGCAATATCAGCATCGCCAACAGCGACAATGCCGGCAGTCCTTCGTTGACTGCGGCGGTGGGGCAGGGGAAGGGGGCAGTGGAGAGGTTGGGGTAGACGGAGGACCTTCTGCTTGTTGGCTTGCTTGGGTATGTCGGTCGGGTTCCCAGTTGTCGTAGGTTTTACCGCCTGGTTCCGCCCTGCTGGGCGGGTCACTTTTGTCCGAGCGACAAAAGATGGAATGAACGCGCCCCGGCCCTCCGATCAAAGGCGCCGGTAGTTCAGTTGTGCATCCGGGGAAACGTGACAGGATAGGCGGGTCCCCCATCACGAAACGGCATCGATGTGCCAGAGTGGGAGTGTCACCAACCACGCGAGGATGGAGGGACCCGAGATGAATACTACGACTTACGGCCTGGATATTGCAAAGACTGTCTTCCAGCTCTATTGGGTCGAGCCTTCCGGCAAGTGTTCCAACCGCCGCTTCAGCCGGCCCAAGCTGCTGGAGTTTCTCGCGAATCGCGAGCCCGGACGTATCGCGCTCGAAGCATGTGGCAGCGCGCACTGGTGGGCCCGCCAACTGCAAGCCTTGGGTCATGAGCCAGTGCTGCTGCACGCCAGGTACGTGCGACCGTTCGTGCAGACGAACAAAACCGATGCGGCCGATGCCAAGGCTATCTGGACCGCGGCGCAGCAGCCCGGGATGCCGTTCGTGGCCCCGAAGACCGAGCCGCAGCAGTGCGTGCTCAGCCTGCACGCCATGCGCCAGCTGCGCGTGAAGATGCGCACCATGCTGGTCAACCAATTGCGCGGCACGTTGTTTGAGTTCGGAATCCGGATCCGTCCCGGGCTACGGATTGGCCTGCAGGAAATCGTGCAACGAATGGACGAAATCGAACAGGACGTGCCGCCCTTGCTGTTCGAGTTCGTGCGCGAACAATTGCAAAGCATCGAACGGCTCGATCAAGAGATAGCTCGCCTGGATCAACGCATTGATACCTGGGGTCGGCAAAGTCAGGCCTGCAAAACGATTTTGGCCATTCCCGGCATCGGCATGCTTACCGCCACGGCCATGGTTGCCACCATTGGCGACGCGCACACCTTCAAGTCCGGGCGCCAACTGGCGGCTTATCTTGGCCTAGTGCCCAAACAGACCGGCACCGGCGGCAAGGTCTGGCTGAGCGGCATCAGCAAACGCGGCGACCCCTATCTGCGCACCTTGCTGATTCACGGCGCTCGGGTCGTGCTGAGTCATCTGCGCAGAAAGAACCAGCCCGGCTGGAGCCTGATGCTCGCCCAGCGACGGCCGAAAAACGTCGCGGCTGTTGCCCTGGCTAACAAGACGGTGCGTACCATCTGGGCCCTGTTGGTCCACGACCGCACCTATGACCGAGACTACGTCTCGGTCAGGCCTGCCTAGCGGGCAGGCCTGAGCTAGCAAGCAAGGAACCCGTCCACAGGTTGCGAGGGTAATGTCCACGTGATGGCAAAACAGGTTGGACCGCGGGAGTGCAAGCCCAATTGGTTACTGGTGCTCAAAGCACGGCCAAAAGATAGGGACACTCCCGGCGAAATCCATCAGGGCCTGCAGGCCAGGCCTGCACCGCAAGGCCGGATATAAGTCTGCAGCCAATCCTGTCCAAGCCTGATGTTGGCTTTACCTTGCAAACCGGGGCGCGTTCATATAAGTAACCAAAAACGCGTCGCCTCAGGCGGCTGGCCACCCATTCCACGGTGTGGGTGGTTCGGGCGGCGGTGATTTCCGTTCGACGGGGTAGGTGGTTCAGGCCTGCTACGCTCCCGGGATGTGCCTTGCGTCGACGGACTATTGGACGAACCCGACTTTAGGCTATTGGCAGCCTTCTAACGAGGTTATCGGTAGGACGCCTACGGCTGCGCTGCGCGCACTCAGTATCGTAGGTCGGGGGCTCGGGCACGGAGTGCGTCGCTGCGCTCGCACGGCGCTGCCGCGGATGATGCCGGGCCAAAGGAAAAAAATCAGGGCGTGACCGCTAGTTCTGCCACGTTAGGACGTGCGCGCAGCGCAGCCGTAGGCGTCCGACCGACGCGGTATTTAGTCAGTATGACTCCCCTGGGGCAAGAGGGCTGGCCCGCCGCGAGGAATCAAACGCGGGTTAGCATGACTGCCAGAGCCGCACGGTGTGGACAGTGCCACACCCGGCGATTTCCAGCGCGGAGGCCAGCATGGAACACGATAGCACTTTGTATGTCGGTCTGGACGTCCATAAGGACTCGATCACGGTCGCCTATGCACTCGGCATGGGCGAAGTGGAACTGCTTGGTAAGATCGGTACGTCGCAGGCCGATATCGATCGCCTGTGCAAGCGCCTGCAGTCCAAAGCGCGCCACATCCGGATCGTCTACGAGGCCGGCCCCTGCGGATATGGCCTTTACCGGCAGCTTGCAGGAAAAGGGGTCGAGTGCATGGTATGCGCACCGTCACTGATCCCGAAGAAGCCCGGTGAGCGTGTCAAGACCGACCGACGCGATGCGGTCAAGCTTGTGCGATCGCTACGGGCCGGCGACCTGTCGGCGGTGTACGTGCCCAGCGTGGAGGATGAAGCCTTCCGGGATCTGTCGCGCGCGTGGGTCAGCGCCAAGAACGATCTGAAGCGTGCACGGCAGCGACTGAAGGCCTTTCTGCTCTCGCACGGGGTTCGCTACGCCGGCAAAGCCGACTGGGGCCCGGCACACCAGCGTTGGTTGAGCCAATATGCGTTCGACAGCGTGTGGCAGCAACTTGCCTTTGAGGAATATCGACGGACCATCGAGGACCGGATTGCGCAATGCAGCCGTCTCGAAGCGGCCCTGCGCGAGGCAATGGTCAACTGGCGCTTCTATCCGGCTGTACTGGGCTTGCAGACCATGCGCGGCATCGACTTCACCACGGCGGTGGGCATGCTCGCCGAGTTGGGCGATCTCTCGCGCTTCGCGCATCCGCGCCAACTGATGGCCTGGCTTGGTGTAACGCCCGCCGAACACTCGTCGGGCGAGAAACGGCGCCAGGGCAGCATCACCAAGAACGGCAATAGCTATGCAAGAAAGCTACTGGTCGAGGCGGCCTGGAGTTACCGACACCCGGCACGCGTGAGCCCTCAGATCCAGCGCCGGCACGAAGGTATTCCAAAGGCCATCGTTGACCGATCCTGGGACGCCCAGGTTCGACTTTGCCGGCGCTATCGGAGGCTGGCCGCTCGCGGCAAGAACCCGAACATTGCGGTGGTTGCGGTGGCCCGCGAACTGAGCGGCTTCATCTGGGACATCAGCCGCCTTGCGATGTCCCTCTCAGTACCAAACGAGGCGCGGACAATGTAACCAGGCACCGGGGGGTACAAATCAACCTATCCAACAAACTACTGGGAGGCCAGTTTCCTGAAGGCGGCGTAGCCCGGCACACGAGCAACCCGCGTCCCTGCTAGGCAACGGATTCCATCCGACTTGCGGCCTTAGTTAGCGGCAGGCTCATTGAGCGGACCTCTGTAATGCGGTAACCAACCCGCGGATATCAGCGTGATCCACCGTCGAGACTTACTGCTACGCCGCCCTCAGGAAATTGGGAACAGCATGGAACTATGAAACCCTGAGCCAAACAATCTCGATTGACACGGGAAGTCATATCAGCAGGCTGCCAATAGCCTAAAGTCGGGTTCGTCCAATAGTCCGTGGACGCAAGGCACATCCCAGGAGCGTAGCAGGGTCGAACCACCAACCCCACTGAACGGAAATCACCGCCGCTGGAACCACCAACGCCGAGGAATGGATGGCCAGCCGCCAGAGGCGTGTACGGGACAACCACATGGGTAACAAACGAGTTCACTCACATGGGTAACACTTTGAGACTTAGATAGCGCTTGCGGTTGTGGCGTTCATCTATTCCTCCAATCACGATTGGGCCGAAGTGAACATGCCAGACGCCATCGTCGATCGCCTCCAGTCCCACCAGTTCTCCTCGCAGCAAGTGTCCGACATACATCACCACGTTGTGGCGGTAGAGCAAACCGGCGGTGCTCACTCGGTACGTCTCCATGTAGCTTGGATAGCTCATCTCCGGCAGCCGGCTCGGATACTCCCGATTCGATGAGGTGTAGCAGCTGTGCGGCGTCTGCTGGCCCAGCGCTTCGTGTGGGCGCTGTTCGTTATAGAAGCGCCGGAACGCATCCATGCGCCGTTGCTGCGCCGCCAGCGTCGCCGCTGGCGGCAACGCCGTCGCGCGCTTGAGCGTGCGGTGCATGCGCTCGTGCCTGCCGTTCTGCTCCGGATGCCCGGGCGCAATCCGCTCCGGCACAATCCCCAGCTTCAGCCACCAGATCGACAGCTGCGACAGTCCTCCACACCCCGTGGACGCGAACGGCACGCCGTTGTCGGTGCGCAGCCGGTCCGGCAACCCATAACGCCGGAACAGCCGCTTGAACACCGACTTCGTCGGCGCCAGCCGCGGGCCGGCCAGGCCCTTGCAACTCAGCAGGTAACGGCTGGCGTGGTCCATCACCGTGAGCGGATAGCACCAGCACTGGTCCGCCGTCAGGAACTGTCCCTTGAAGTCCGCACTCCACAGCGCGTTCGGCTCGCGCGGCGAGCGCAGCGGCGTGCCATACCGCATCACCCGTCGGCGCTTGCGTTGCGGATCGATCCGGCCCGCTGCCTTCAGGATGTTGTAGATGGTCGTGCGCGAGGGTATCTCTGCCTCGCCAAACCGTTCGGCCAGGCGCTGCTGGATCTTCTTCGGCCCCAGCTCCATCCCGCCTTGCCCGCGCAGTTCCAGGATCGCCTGGCGGATCGGATAGGCGATCCGCTCCTGCGCATGGCGGCTGCGGCTGTGGTCCGCGAGCCCACTGGCGCCTTCATTGGCGTAACGATCGATCCACTTGTAGCCAGTCTTGCGGCTGATGCCATAGCGCTCGCACAGCGCGCTGACGCTGTCCGCGCGGCGCAGGTGCTCGGCAATGAACAGAAGTCGTTGGTCCATAGGTTTGAGCTCACTCCAGGGCATGGGCGCCTCCCTTTGGCTGTCGCCCATGCAGGGTAGAAAACTGTTACCTATGTGCTTGAACTGTTCTGTTACCTATGTGGGTGAGTCGTACCGGCGACGCGTTTTTTGGTTACTTTTTGGCGCTCGGCCAAAAAGTGACCCGCCCAGCAGGGCGGAACCAGGCGGTCCAACCTACGACAACATCGAACCCGCCCTACATAACCAAGCAAGCCAACGAGCAGGAGCCCCACCGGCTACCCCGGCGCGAATCCCCCCCATCAATCAAAACGACGGCACCATCGCCCCCTTGTACTGCGCCTTCATAAACTGCCGCACGTCTTCAGACTGGTACGCAGCCACCAGCTTCTTGACCCAAGGCTTGTCCTTGTCCTGCGTGCGCACGACGATGATGTTGGCGTACGGGCTGTGGATGTCTTCCAGCGCGATCGCGTCCTTGGTCGGCTGCAGGCCAGCGGCGAGCGCGTAGTTGGTGTTGATGACGGCGGCGCTGACATCAGGCAGGGCACGGGCCAGTTGGGCAGCGTCGAGTTCCACGATCTTCAGCTTCTTCGGGTTCTCGGCCACGTCCAGCGGGGTGGCGTTGACACCGTTGGTACCGGCGCCGGCCTTGAGCTTGATCACACCTTGCGCCTGCAGCAGCAGCAGGGCGCGGTTCTCATTCGACGGGTCGTTGGGCACGGCCACCTTGGCGCCTTGCGGCAGGTCCTTCGCTGACTTGAGGTTCTTCGCGTAGATACCCAACGGCGAGATATAGGTATAGCCCACGCTCTGCATCTTGTAGCCGCGCTGCTTCACCTGGCTGTCCAGGTAAGGCTGGTGCTGGAAGCTGTTGGCGTCCAGGTCGCCGGCGTCCAGCGCCGCGTTGGGCTGCACGTAGTCGTTGAACTCCACGACCTTGACGTTCAGGCCATTGCGCTTGGCCACCTTCTGGACGACTTGCCAGACCTCGGCGTCGGGGCCGCTGACGGTGCCGACGCGGATGGTCTGTTCCTGGGCCGAGACGCTGCCGGCGGCGATAAAACCAAGGGCGGACACTGCGACCGCCAGACGCTTGATGAGAGACGTGCTGCGCATAGGAGTTCTGGAAATATTCTGGTTATGTGGCGAGTGAGACAGTCGCTTGGGCAGGGATCGCCTGACCGGGGCGAGGGCCACAGATTAACGCAATTGCGTCCAGATGGCGCAGCGGGAATGAATCTGGCGTCTATTTCTTTTTCATATGCTTATGAATCCAAAGAAGGTCTGGATACTGGCATTTAATGGCGCGCACCAAGAGGGCGCGCCTTTCGTGCGCGCTGCTACCAACTGAATAGCGCGTCTCCAGCATTGCCAAACTTCCCCAGCACTAGCCGATCATCCCCGGCCTTTGATATCGCTCGGCTCGCCTTGCGCCATCCCTGGCGCGGACGTGCTGGACGAACGATCTGAGGGGAGCTTGCTTTGTCTGCCTGCCGGGGTTTGCCTGCAGGACGGCGGGTGGATGCATTCATGGAATGGCTCCTCGTATGTCAAAGACATAGAAATAGCAAAGCCTCGTCCTTCCGGCTGTGAGAATGTGCCTAATTGCCAGCAGAAACCGCTGCAATACCTGCGCTATTCCGACACTACCCCATACCCCTGCCCCTTCCACTCGATAAAACACAACCCATGCCCGAACGGGTCCGACAGCGTTGCCTGCCGCCCCCATGCAAAGTCCTGCGGCCAGTCCTCGATCTCGGCGCCGGCTTCCAGCGCGCGTTCGATGGCCTGTTCCAGGTCGGCGACGACAAAGTCGAGGTGGACCGGCGTCCAGTGGCGGCGGTAGTCGCGCCGGGTATCGGCGCGGGTAGTGGGGCGCGTGCCGGCGGGCTTGGCGAGCAGGTAGATCGGGGTATTTCCGCCCAGCATCTCGGCGACGGTGCCGTCGAACAGCTTGCGGTTCAGCCTCAGGCCAAGCCCTTGCGCGTAGAAGTCGATGCCGCGCGGCAGGTCATCGACATCGATATTGATCAGCAACTCCATGACAGCCTCCTGGCGGCGTTCCGTGTGAGAGCGGCCGCATTGTGCGCCGGGTCTCCTGACACATGCTGTCAGGAGTGATGTTTCAGCCGGGCTCAGGCAGGGGGCATGGACGGCGCTTCAGCCGCGCAGCAACTGGCGCACGACCGGGCGCAGCGCGTCGCCCAGCGCCACGTGGGCGTCGGCATCCAGGTGCACGCCGTCGACCTCGCTGCTCTGGATGATGGTGCCGGCGTCGAACAGCGGACAGTCCAGCTGCGTGCAGACCTCGGCCACGGCCTGCGGCAGGCCCGTCCACTTATGCTCGCCGCCGGCGAACTTGGGTGCCAGCGGGCCGCGCGGCGTGCGGATCGGGGGCGGGTGACGACCAGCACCGGCGGCACCGGCATGCCCGGCTCGATGGGCGCGGTGCGGATCGCCTGCACCAGCGTGGCGATGCCCTGGGCGGCGTGCCAGGCGTTGTGCGGGTGCATCGACTGGAAATCGTTGTTGCCCAGCATCAGGACCACCAGTGCCAGCGGCGAGTGGATTTCAATGCGCTGCGCCAACCCTTGCAGGCCGTTGCGGCCGGGTTTGAAAGGATCGTCCCAGACCGTGCGGCGGCCGTTCAGGCAGTCTTCGATGATGCGCACCGGGGCGCCGCCGTCGGCGTTCAGGCCCAACTCCAGCCGGCCGGGCCAGCGCACCGGAAACGGCAGGCGCCGGCGCGTGCCGGGCACGATGCCCCATGACAGCGAATCGGCGTAGACGAGGACCTGCAAGGGATCGGTTTCAGCCAGCGGCGCAGCGCTCATGCGGGACTCCAGTCGGCGTCAGTATTGGTCGATGAAGGGCAAGGGCCCGTGTCAAGCCGTGTTGCACCGCGTAGACAAAAAGGTCTCCCGAATACGCGGAGACTTCATAATATCGACTTATTGCAGACTGGGAGAATGAAGTTGCGTTTCGAGCACTTGGTTGAGATCAACGATCCGGGCAATCCACAACTGGATCCGCTGACGGCTGACCAGTTGTGGCAAGGCCTGGTGCTGCGCGCCGAGTCTCCCGAACTCTTCGTGCTGGGGCTGGACCGCGCCGAGGTGGTGGGCCGCGGCGACAACTGGATCGACCGCGTGCTGCATTTTGGCGAAGCGTCGATCGAGGACCGCGTGGTCTACGAGCCGCGCCGGCTGGTGCGCTATGAAACCGCGGCCACGGCCGACCATGCCGGCGGCACGCTGACCATGGCAATCGAGACCCCGGGACCGGGTGCGCTGCTGCTGCGCTTTATCTACGACACCACCATGCCGGCCGTTGATGACCGCGGCGACGACCGCTACGCCGAGATCGTCAAGTCTGCCTACCACGCGGCGGACATCGACACCGTCCGCAAGATCCGCGAGATCGCCGACACCGGGCGGCTGGGGTGAGCGAGGGCTCCGTGACGCCGGAGGGTTCCGGCCAGCGGCCGGGACTGCCGACCCGGCAGGCGCTGCGTGCGCGCTACGGCGACCGGCTGCGCTGGCTGGTGCTGGTGACGCTGATGCTGGGCACGGTCTCGTCGATCGTTTCGTCCACCATTATCAATGTCGCCATTCCGGACCTTAGCCGGCATTTCGTGCTGGGGCAGGAGCGCGCGCAATGGGTGGCCGCCAGCTTCATGATCGCGATGACGCTGTCGATGCTGCTGACGCCCTGGCTGCTGAACCGCTACGGGCTGCGCCGCACCTTCCTGGGAGCGCTGGTGTTGCTGGGCACGGGCGGGCTGTTCGGCGGCTTTTCACCGACCTACGGCGTGATGATCGCGATGCGTGTGATCGAGGGCATTGCCGCAGGCATCATGCAGCCGCTGCCGAATATCCTGATCCTGCGGGTGTTCGAAGAGCGCGAGCAGGGCAAGGCCGTCAGCATGTTCGGTTTTGGCGTGGTGCTCGCGCCGGCGCTGGGGCCGAGCCTGGGCGGGTTCCTGGTCGAGGCCTTTGGCTGGCGTTCGATCTTCTTTGTGGTGGTGCCGCTGACGCTGGTCGGCGTGCTGATGGCGCGGCGCTTCATGGCGGTGGATTCGACCATGATGGGCGAGCGCCAGCCGCTGGACTGGCGCGGTCTGGGCCTGGCCGGCATTGCCACGGTGAGCCTGCTCAATGGCGTGGTGGAGATGCGCGAGAGCGTGCCGGCGGGCATGGCGCTGCTCGGCTTCGGCGTGCTGATGCTGGCGGCGTTCGTGATGTGGCAGCTGCGCGCGGCCTATCCGCTGATGAATATGCGGCTCTACAGCTACCGGCAGTTCGCGGCCGGGGCGGTGGTGGCCTTTATCTACGGCGCGGGGTTGTTCGGCTCGACCTACCTGTTGCCGGTCTACATGCAGATGGCGCTGGAATACACGCCGTCGCGCGCCGGCCTGGTGCTGTTCCCGGCGGGGGTGGTGCTGGCGCTGACGATCGCCGTGGCGGGGCGCTTCACGCAGCGGATCTCGCCGCATGTCCAGGTGTCGTTCGGGCTGGCGCTGCTGTCGCTGTCGTTCCTGCTGATGGCACTGGGGTCGCCCTCCACGCCCTATATGTTGCTGGTGGCGCTGGCGGTGCTGGGGCGGATCGGGCTGGGCTGCATCCTGCCGTCGCTGACGCTGGGGGCGATGCGCGGAGTGGACTTCACGCTGATCGCGCAGGGATCGAGCTGCATCAACTTCCTGCGCCAGCTGGGCGGGGCCATCGGCGTGAGCCTGGCGGGCGTGGGGCTGCAATGGCGGCTTGCGGAGCACGGCGCGGCGCTGGGCCAGGCCGGCGACGCCGCCGTGCAGGCGGCGCGCATCACTGCCTTCGATGAAACCTTCCTGGCCGTGGGCGTGGTGATCGCCATCGCGATGCTCGCGGCGTGGCGGATCCGGCCGCGGCCGGTGCCGGCGGCCTGAGGCCGCCGGGCCTGGCAGCTCTGGCTTAGCTGGCCGCGCCGCTGCGCAGCTCTTCTACCAGCGCGATGTATTGCTCCATCGCCTGTTCACGCGCGGTGCCGCGCAGGGCTTCCCAGGCTTCGAACTTGTAGCGGCCGACAAAATCGGCCATGCCGGGCTTGTCGCCGTGGGCGTCGCCCTCGCTGCCTTGCTTGAACAGGGCGTACAGGCGCAGCAGGGACATATTGCTGGGGCGCTCGCTCAGTTGCTTGACGTCGATCTGGGCCTGGTCGAAGCGTGCCTGCAGGTCGCTCATGGGGTTCCTCCGTATGTGCTGTCTGGATTGCGAAAGTGAGAGGCCGATGATAGCCGTCCGGCGGCCCCGCGCCGTCCGTATAAAACCGAAGAAGCCCTCGATTCCGGGCATCACCGGATACAATCGCGGCATGTCCTGGATTCTTGCTGTTGAAACTTCTACGGAGTGGTGCTCGGTCGCGCTCGGACGTGCGGCCGGTGCCGGAATCGAGTGCCTGGTGCGCCATGAGCACACCGGCGCACGCTCGTCGGCACGGGTGCTGCCGGCCGCCGGTGAATTGCTGGCCGAGGCCGGCATCGCACTGGCCGACTGCGCCGCCATCGCCTTTGGTGCCGGCCCGGGCTCGTTCACCGGCTTGCGCACCGCCTGCGGCGTGGCGCAGGGCCTGGCGTTCGGCGCCGGGCTGCCGGTGGTTCCGGTCAATACCCTGATGACCTGTGCCGAGCACGCGCGTGCCGCCACGCCGGCGCTGCCGGACGATACCGCCGTGCTGGTGGCGCTGGATGCGCGCATGGACGAGGCCTATTCCGCGGCCTTCCGCTGGCATGCCGGCGCGGGTGAATGGGCGGAACTCACGCCGATGCGGGTCAGCGCGCCGGAAACCGTGCCGGTGCCTGACGGCGCGTTCTGGCTGGCCGGCAATGCCGCCGCCGTCTTTGGCGAGCGGCTGGCGGGCCTGGCGCGCGCGTCGCGCGTGCTGCCGGAGGCGATGCCCCATGCGCAGCCGATGGTCGCCATCGCCCTGCGCGCACTGGCGCGCGGCGAGGCCATCGACGCCGACCAGGCCATGCCCATCTACCTGCGCGACAAGGTCGCCCAGACCATCGCCGAACGCGAAGCCGCCGCTGCCGCGCGCGCGGCCGCCCAGGCCGGGAGCGCATCGTGAGCGCGGCCTATCCGCTCGATGACCGCAATCACTGGCCGGCGGTGCCCGCCATGCCGGCGCTGCCGGACGGCTGGGCGCTGGGCCGCATGAGCGCGCTGGACCTGGAAGCGGTGGCGGGCATCGAGGCGCGCGCCTACAGCCATCCGTGGACGCGCGGCAATTTCGAGAACTCGGTCAAGTCCGGGCATCTCGGCCTGACGCTGCGCGACCCCTCGGGCACGCTGGTGGCCTACGCCGTGCTGATGCCGGTGGTCGATGAAATGCACCTGCTCAATATCACCGTGGAGCCGCGGCGCCAGCGCCAGGGGCTGGGGCGGCTGATGCTGGCGGTGGTGCTGGCCACCTCGCACGCGCACCGCATCCATACCATGCTGCTGGAAGTGCGCCCGTCCAATATCGGGGCGATCGCGCTGTACCAGGCCGCGGGATTCGCCGAGATCGGGCGCCGCAAGGGCTATTACCCGGCCCACGGCGGCAAGCGCGAAGACGCGCTGGTGCTGCGCCGCGCCTGGCCGGAGCAGGCCGCCGCCAATGAAGGCACGGAGGGCAAGGCATGAGCCGCCGCGCACAGTTCCTGGAAGTGCTGGGCATCTCGACTGAGTGGGTGCCGCGCGAGGGCAAGGACGCCCAGACGGAAGCCGCGCCTGAGATAGCGGCGGCGCAGGCTGCGGTGCCTGTGGTCGAGGCGCCCGTGGCTCAAACGGCTGTCCCGGTTGCCGCAGCGGTTGCCGATCCCGTTGAGACCGTGCCGGCGCCAGTGGCGCCGACTGTCTCCCGGCCGCCCGTCGTCCCGTCGCTGGTTCCCGCGAATCCGGAGCCCGGCCCGGCGCAGGCGGACCGCGAAGCCGCCATCGCCGCAATGGCATGGCCGGCGCTGGATGCCGCCGTGGCCGGCTGCACCGCCTGCGGCCTGTGCCAGACCCGCACCAATACCGTGTTCGGCGTGGGCGACCGGCAGGCCGAATGGATGCTGGTGGGCGAAGCCCCCGGCGAGAACGAGGACCTGCAGGGCGAGCCCTTCGTGGGCCAGGCCGGCAAGCTGCTCGACAATATGCTGGGCGCACTCGGGCTGGCGCGCGGGCGCGATGTGTTCATTGCCAACGTGCTCAAGTGCCGCCCGCCCGGCAATCGCAACCCGGAGCCGGAAGAGGTGGCGCAGTGCGAACCCTTCCTGCGCCGGCAGATCGCGCTGCTCAAGCCCAGGGTGATCGTGGTGCTGGGCCGCTTCGCGGCGCAGTCGCTGCTGCGCACCACCACGCCCATCGGCAAGCTGCGCGGCAACGTGCATACCTATGAAGGCATCCCCGTGGTGGTGACCTACCACCCCGCTTACCTGCTGCGCACCCTGACTGACAAGGCGCGCGCCTGGGAAGACCTGTGCCTGGCCCGGGAGGTCCATGACCGTGCGGGAGCTGGGGCCTGACCTCTCTCTGACCCGCGGCGGCGACGGCCACGGGCCGTCGGGCCCGCCGCTGTGGCGCCGCGCCGCGTCGGCGCGCACGCGCGACCTGGCCTGGACCACGCTGTCGCCGCCGCTGCTGGCAGAGGTGCCGGGCGCGGCCCTGGCGCGCTGGCCTGCCGGCACGCTGGCCGCCTGGCAGCACTGGCTGGAAACCGCGGACCCCGCCACGCTGCCCGCCACCATCGATGAACTGGCCGACGGCAACGCCGCCCCTTCCGCCGACGATCCCGACCAGGACCCCGCCAGCCGCAGCCTGCGCCTGGGCCGCCATGCCGAGCGGCTGCTGCATTTTGCGCTGCGCCATATGCAGGGACTGTCGCTGCTCGCCGCCAACGTGCCGGTGCGGCGCGCGGGCCGGCACGGCGTACGCACGCTGGGCGAGCTGGACTTCGTCTGGCGCGAGCAGGCATCCGGTGCGGTGGTCCACTGGGAGATGGCGGCCAAGTTCTACCTGATGGCCCCCGGCGACAGCGACGCTGCGCGCGCCCAGGACTTTGTCGGCCCGAACCTGGTCGACCGCCTTGGCGACAAGCTGGGCCACATCGTGCACCGGCAGCTGCCGCTGGGGCGCACGGCGGAGGCGCAGGCCCTGCTGGGGCATACGGTCGACCGCAGCGAAGTCTACCTGCTGGGCTGGCTGTTTTATCGCGACGGGCGGGTGCCCCTGGGGCTGGATGTGCTCGGCATCGCGCCAGACCATCTGCACGGCTGGTGGACCACGCTCGACGGCTGGGCCGCCCGCGCCGCGGCGCGGCCGGGCTTGCGCTGGTGCCGCCTGCCGCGTACCGGGTGGCTGTCTGGCGCACTGGTGCCCGAATCCGGCACGGAAGAGGTCGGCGCGCTGCAAGCGATGCTGGCGCAGCGCTTCGCCGATCCGCGCCATGACCATGGCTGGCGGCGCGAGTCGCCGGTGATGCTGTGCGAACTGGAGCCCGCCGGGCCGCAGGCGCCGGGCTGGTGGCGCGAATGCTCGCGCGGGTTCGTGGTGCCGCCGGGGTGGGAAGAGCGGGCGCTGGCGCGGGCGGCGGAGCCGTTGCGGGCGGGGCCGAATGAGGGGGCTGGTCAGGCAGACTGACTAGAGCGGACCGAGGCCGGCGTGGCGCCTTCAAAGTCGCTGGGTTCCCGCCTACGCGGGAACGACGAGTTTTGAACCCCCCGAGAGCCTTCGAAGCGTCATCCCCGCGAAGGCGGGGATCCAGCGTCTTTGCGCCTCAGTGGTGCTTGTCCTCGCCGATCATCGCCAGCGAGTTGAAGGTGCGCACGTTGTACTTGTGCAGCTTGAGCACCAGCGCCATGGTTACAACGATAAACAGGCCCAGCGCGATGATGACCAGGCCGATCGGCGCGTTCACCTTGATCAGCAGCGCGTACAGGCACAGCATCAGCAGCACCGAGACGTTCTCATTGAAATTCTGCACCGCGATCGAGTGGCCGGCCGACAGCAGCACGTGGCCGCGATGCTGCAGCAGCGCGTTCATCGGCACCACGAAGTAGCCCGACATGGCGCCCACCACCATCAGGAACACATAGGCGATGGCCATGTACAGCGGCATGTGCATGCCCAGCACGTCCAGCGTGACCTGGGGCATCGCGTCCTTGGTGTAGAACGCCATCAGCATCACGGTGGCACCCATCGCCACGCCGAAGGGCAGCACCGACAGCGACTTGCGCAGCGGGATGCGCGCCGCGGCCAGGATCGCGCCCACGGCCACGCCGACGGCCACCACAGCCTGCAGCAGCGCGCCCTGGGACAGGTTCAGGCCCAGCGATTTCTCTGCCCACTTCAGCACGATGAACTGCAGCGTGGCGCCCACGCCCCAGAACAGCGTGGTCACCGCCAGCGAGATCTGGCCCAGCTTGTCGCGCCACAGGGCGACGAAGCAGTCGCCGAACTCGGCAATCAGCTTGATCGGGTTCTTTTCCTGCGCCGGATAGCGGGCGCCGGTGTCGGGGATAAACAGGTTGAAGACTGAGGCGATCACGTAGAACAGCATGATCACCACCATCGCGGCCTCGGCCGGCGTGTCGATGCCCGTATTGATATAGGGCATGTCAAAGCGCAGCAGGAGGTTGGAGACATGCACCGAGATCAGCGCGCCGCCCACCACAGTGCCCAGGATGATCGAACCCACCGTCAGGCCCTCGATCCAGCCGTTGGCCATCACCAGCTTCTCGGGCGGCAGCAGTTCGGTCAGGATGCCGTACTTGGCCGGCGAGTACGCCGCCGCGCCGAATCCCACGATGCCGTACGCCAGCAGCGGGTGCAGCCCGAACATCATGATGGCGCAGCCGACCACCTTGATGGCATTGGTGATGAGCATCACCCGCCCCTTGGGCATGGAGTCGGCAAAGGCGCCGACGAAGGCGGCGAGAACGACGTAGGAGAGGACGAAGAACAGCTTGAGCAGCGGGGTCATCCACTGCGGGGAATGCAGCTCGGTGAGAAGGGCGATGGCGGCGATCAGCAAGGCATTGTCGGCCAGCGAAGAAAAAAACTGCGCGGCCATGATGGTGTAAAAACCCTTCTTCATGCTGTCGACTTTCTCTCCATCGCGAACTCCGCTCAGGTTGGCCAGGCTGGTGCCCGCCGGCGAGGCCATGGTTTGCAGGGAACCTTGTGCCGCAGCCGTGTCGAATTGTGTCGGTGGTGCTACGCTGCGGCGCCGTGAGGCTTGCCTGACAGTCATTGACATATTGCTTCGCTTTTAGAACATGGCCGGAGCGTCCGGCTTTATATCACGAAAACATGACATTCCCGAACCCCGGCATGGGCTCTTTTTGACAGCAAATTGCCGTGCCGATTCCCCGATGACCTCCGGCAACAGCATCTGAATGTGTTCAAATAACGGCTGCGGCCGCCGCCAGTGGACCGGGTCTTCCCTGATCTGGTGCGCGGTCTGACAGATATATGGTGACTGGGAAACATGGGCATGCCAATTGCGGGCATCCCGCATCCCGGTCGCCCCAACGTGCTGCGGCACACCGACAGGTGACGTTTGCGCCATCGACACTGAGACCGAGCCCTGCCTTCAGCGCCCGCGCCGGCCGCACATGCCGGCCGCGCCGCCCGCGTGCTCCTCTGCTTCCGAGATGTGATTCCCATGCCAAGACCCATCCAAGCTGTCATCCATCAACCCGCCCTGGCCAACAACCTCGACGTCATCCGCCGCAAGGCGCCGGATTCGCGCATCTGGGCAGTGGTCAAGGCCAACGCCTACGGCCACGGTATCCGCCGCGTCTTTGCTGCATTGCGGGGTACGGACGGCTTCGGCCTGCTGGACCTGAACGAGGCCGTGCTGCTGCGCGATCTCGGCTGGCAGGGCCCGATCTTGCTACTGGAGGGCTTCTTCCAGGCGCAGGACGTGGCCATCATCGAACAATACCGCCTGACTACGGCGATCCACTGCGACGAGCAACTGCGCATGTTGGAAAGCGCACGCCCCAAGGGGCCGCTGGCGATCCAGCTCAAGCTCAATACCGGCATGAACCGGCTCGGCTTCCACCCGGCGGCGTACCGTACCGCCTGGGAGCGCGCCCGCGCCATGCCCTGCGTGGGCAGTATTGTCCATATGACGCATTTTTCCGATGCGGATAGTCCGCGGGGCATCGCCCACCAGGTCGAGGCGTTCGATGCCGCCACGGCGAACTTGCCGGGCGAGGCCAGCCTGTCGAATTCCGCCGCGGTGCTGTGGCATCCGCAGGCGCACCGCGCCTGGGTGCGTCCGGGCATCATCCTGTACGGCGCCTCGCCCACGGGCCGCGACGCCGACATCGCCGGCACCGGCCTGCAGCCCGCCATGTCGCTGCACAGCGAGCTGATCTCGGTGCAGGACCTGCAGGCGGGCGATACCGTCGGCTACGGCTCCTTGTTCACCGCCGAGCGGCCGATGCGCATCGGCGTGGTGGCCTGCGGCTATGCCGACGGCTACCCGCGCCATGCGTCGGGCTGGGGCGAGCAACGTGCGCCGGTGCTGGTCGATGGCGTGCGCACCGAACTGGTCGGGCGCGTGTCCATGGACATGCTGTGCGTGGACCTGACCCCATGCCCGAAGGCCAGGGTCGGCAGTCCGGTCACGCTGTGGGGCCAGGGCCTGCCGATCGACGAAGTGGCGCAGGCCAGCGGCACCGTGGGCTACGAACTGATGTGCGCGCTGGCGCCGCGCGTGCCGACCTCGGTGGCGACGATCACCGCCCCGGACAGCACCGCGCCTGCCGTGGCCTGATCCGGCGCGTTAGTGCGGGCGCAGGCCCGCGCACTTGCCATCTGCCGGCCGGGTCACTTGTGGGCCCGGTTCGTTTTTTTCCTGGAAGGACATCCGTTGGCCAAGACCAAGACTGTCTATACGTGCACCGAATGCGGCGGCACCACGCCGCGCTGGGCCGGCCAGTGCCCGCATTGCCAGCAGTGGAACACGCTGGTGGAGACGGTGGCTGAGTCCGCCTCGAACAAGCGCTTCCAGCCGCTGGCCGCCTCGGCCACGGTGCGCAAGCTGTCGGAGATCGATGCCGCCGACGTGCCGCGCTTCTCCAGCGGCATCGATGAATTCGACCGCGTGCTGGGCGGCGGGCTGGTGTCAGGCGGCGTGGTGCTGATCGGCGGCGATCCCGGTATCGGCAAGTCAACGCTGCTGCTGCAGGCGCTGGCCAACCTGGCCGGCCAGCGCCGCGTGCTCTATGTCAGCGGCGAAGAATCCGGTGCGCAGATCGCGCTGCGCGCGCAGCGCCTGGGCGTGGAGAGTCCGTCGCTGGGGCTGCTTGCTGAAATCCAGCTGGAGAAGATCCAGGCCACGCTGGAAGTGGAAAAGCCCGAAGTGGCGGTGATCGACTCGATCCAGACGCTGTACTCGGAGGCGCTGACCTCGGCGCCGGGGTCGGTGGCGCAGGTGCGCGAATGCGCGGCGCAGCTCACGCGCATTGCCAAGAGCAGCGGCATCACCATCATCCTGGTTGGCCACGTGACCAAGGAAGGCAGCCTGGCGGGTCCGCGCGTGCTGGAGCATATCGTCGATACGGTGCTGTATTTCGAGGGCGATACCCATTCGTCGCACCGGCTGATCCGCGCCTTCAAGAACCGCTTCGGCGCGGTCAATGAGCTGGGCGTGTTTGCGATGACCGAGCGCGGGCTGCGTGGCATCAGCAATCCGTCGGCCTTGTTCCTGTCACAGCACGAAGAGACCGTGCCGGGCTCGTGCGTGCTGGTGACGCAGGAGGGTACGCGCCCGCTGCTGGTGGAGATCCAGGCACTGGTCGACACCGCCCACGTGCCCAACCCGCGCCGGCTGGCGGTCGGGCTGGAGCAGAACCGGCTGGCGCTGCTGCTGGCGGTGCTGCACCGGCATGCGGGGATCGCCTGCTTTGACCAGGATGTGTTCCTGAACGCGGTGGGCGGCGTCAAGATCACCGAACCCGCCGCCGATCTGGCGGTGCTGCTGTCGATCCACTCGTCGATGCGCAACAAGCCGCTGCCGCGCGGCCTGGTGGTGTTCGGCGAAGTCGGCCTGGCGGGCGAGATCCGCCCCAGCCCGCGCGGGCAGGAGCGCCTGAAGGAAGCCGCCAAGCTGGGCTTCACGCTGGCGGTAATCCCCAAGGCCAACGCGCCCAAGCAGAAGATCGACGGTCTCGAAGTGATTGCGGTGGAGCGCATCGAGCAGGCCATCGACCGCGTGCGCCACCTGGACTGACCATGGGCGCTGCGTCAATCCGCCACAGGGCAGGGGGCTTGCGCTGCATGTGGCGCCAACTGCAGGCGCTGCAAAATGGGTAATAATGCGCAGCAATGCCGCGCCCAACACTGACGGCACCCTGACGGCACCGTTTGCCGGAACACCTGATCACCAACTATGCAAGCCAACTCCCGCGCCTATTTCCTGCTGATCGCCATCGTCTCCTTTGGCCTGGTCGGCGTTGCGCTCTACCTGCAGTTTGAAAAGGGCTACCAGCCTTGTCCGCTCTGCGTGATGCAGCGCTTTGCCTTTATCGGCATCGGCATCTTCTCGCTGCTGGCCGTGGTGGCGCAGAACACGCGCTCGCTGTGGCAGGGGCTGGGCATGCTGTCGGGCATCGCCGGCATTGCGGTGGCGGTCTACCATGTATCGCTGCTGCTCAATCCCAAGGCCAGCTGCGGCATCGACCCGCTGGAGAACTGGGTCAACGCGCTGCCGACAGCCAAGGTGCTGCCGCAGGTGTTCTACGCCGATGGCCTGTGCACCGCGCCGCTGCCGCCGGTGCTGGGGCTGTCGGTGCCGGTATGGTCGCTGATCTGGCTGTTTGTGCTGACGCTGACGCTGGCGGTGGGCTTGATCCGGCGGGAGAAGAATTTCCGCTGAGTCCAGGGGAAGTTACCAAGGCAAGAAACGGCGCCATTGGCGCCGTTTCTTGTTTGCGGTGGTGCTAGGGAGGGGGCTCGAACCGGATTACGCAATCTGCTCGATCTGCTCCTGCAGTTCCAGCCACTTTTCTTCCAGCGTCTCCAGCTCGCCGTTGACCTCGCCCTGGCGCTTGAGCATGTCCATCAGCTTCGCCTTGCTGGCCTCGGCATAGCTGCTTTCATCGGCCATGAACTGGTCGATCTCCTCCTTGGCGGTTTGCAGCACCGCCATGCGCTTTTCGACCTTCTCCAGTTCTTTGGTCAGCGGCTTGCGCAGCGCCGACAGCCGCTGGCGCTCGTCGGCTTCGGCGCGGCGCTGGTCCTTGCGGTTGACCGCAGCCGCGGCATCGCCGGCGTTTTCTGCCTGGTGCGCGGCGGTGGCGGCATTGCGCTTGGCCGCGGCCTGTTGCAGCAGCCAGTCGCGGTAGTCGTCCAGGTCGCCGTCGAAGGGCTTGATGGTGCCGTCGGCCACCAGCATGAACTGGTCGGCGGTGGCGCGCAGCAGGTGGCGGTCGTGCGAGACCAGGATCAGCGTGCCCTCGAACTGCGCCAGCGCCATGGTCAGCGCCTCGCGGGTGTCGAGGTCCAGGTGGTTGGTCGGTTCATCGAGCAGCAGCAGGTTGGGCTTTTGCCAGACGATCAGCGCCAGCGCCAGCCGGGCCTTTTCGCCGCCGGAGAAGGGCTCGATTGGCGCGGTGGCCATGTCGCCGCGGAAGTTGAAGCTGCCGAGGAAGTCGCGCAGTTCCTGCTCGCGCGTGTCGGGCGCCAGGCGTGCCAGATGCTGCAGCGGCGAATCGTGGTCGCGCAGCGTTTCCAGTTGGTGCTGCGCGAAATAGCCGATCTGCAGGCCCTTGCCCAGGCGCAGCTTGCCCGTGAGCGGGTCCTGCGTGCCGGCCAGGGTCTTGACCAGCGTCGACTTGCCCTGGCCGTTGGCGCCCAGCAGGCCGATGCGCTGGCCGGTCTGGATCGACAGCGCCAGGTTGTGCAGGATGGTAACGGGCGGCTCCGCTTCGGCATAACCGCAGTCGACACCGTCGAGCACCATCATCGGGTTGGGCGCGGCGTCGGGCTCGCGGAATTCAAAGGCGAAGCCCGCAGCCACGTGCACCGGCGCCAGCCGCTCCATCTTTTCCAGCGCTTTGACCCGGCTCTGCGCCTGGCGCGCCTTGGTGGCCTTGGCCTTGAAGCGCGTGATGAACGATTCCAGGTGCGCGATCTCCTTCTGCTGGCGCACGTAGGCCGATTGCTGCTGCGCCATCTGCTGCAGCCGCAGGGTCTCGAACAGCGTGTAGTTGCCGCCGTAGCGCCGCAGTTGCTGGTTCTCGATATGCACGGTGACGTTGCAGATCGCGTCGAGGAATTCGCGGTCGTGCGAAATCATCACCAGCGTGCCGGGATAGCGCGCCAGCCAGTCTTCCAGCCAGACGATGGCGTCAAGGTCCAGGTGGTTGGTCGGTTCGTCGAGCAGCAGCAGGTCGGACGGGCACATCAGCGCCTGCGCCAGGTTCAGGCGCATGCGCCAGCCGCCCGAGAACGAGGCCACCGGCTGCGATACCTGCGCCAGCGTGAAGCCCAGGCCCAGCAGCAGGGCCTCGGCGCGCGCGGGAGCGGTGTAGCCGTCGGCGTCGGCATAGGCGGCGTGGGCATCGCCCTCGGCGCTGCCGTCGCCGCTGGCCTGCGCGGCGGCAATGGCGGCTTCGATCTCGCGCAGGCGGGTGTCGCCATCGATCACATAGTCGACCGCGGTGCGGTTGACCGCGGGCGTTTCCTGCGCCACATGGGCGACGCGCCACTGCGCCGGCACACTGACATCGCCCCCGTCCGAATGCAGCTCGCCGCGCAGCAGCGCGAACAGCGTCGACTTGCCGCTGCCGTTGGCGCCGACAAGGCCCACGCGCTCGCCCGGGTTGAGCGTCACGCTGGTGTGGTCGAACAGCACCTTGGTGCCGCGCTGGAGGACTAGCTGGTCGATTCGGATCACGAGAGGGGAAATGCCTGAGTGAAAAACAGAAAAAGCGCAGAGAAAACGGGCAACCGCCGGGTCTGGAGCGCTGGCCGGCATTGTAGCGTTTCCGGTGCGGCGCACGCCGTGGCGGTGCAAAACGGCCCGGCAACCTGCACCGCCAATGGGCCTGCGTGGCGCGCGGATTCAGGGATTACCCTTGGTCTCGCAAAACTCTATTTTCTTGTGTGCTGGTTGCGTGTAAATTTATTTTCACAATAACGACCGCCATGACGACGGCCATGACATGCCGTCCGCGCCAACCGCTTTCACCATGCCTAAAGGCCATTCGATCTCAGACCGCATTGCGCGCAGCCTGCCGGCGCTGACGCCGGCGCACCGCCGCATGGCGGAATATGTGCTGGCCAACCTGTTCCGCGCCGCGACCATGCGCATCGACGAATTTGCCGCGGCGGTCGAGGTGTCGGTGGCCACGGCCAACCGCTTTGCGCGGGCGCTGGGGTTCGACGGCTATCCGCAGTTCCGGGCTGAGCTGGTGCGCGGCTTCGAGGCCACGCTGGCGCCCGTGGAGCGGCTGCGCAGCGAGCTGGAGCGGCCCGCGACCGTGGCCCAGGTCTTCGCGGCCTCGCTGGAAGATGCCGCGGCCAATGCCGAAGCCACGCTGCGCGGCATCGATCCGCAGGCGTGCGAGCGCGCAGTCTCGGCGATCCTGGCGGCGCAGCGCGTCTATGTGGCCGGCTTCGGTGCCAGCGGTTTCCTGGCGGGCCTGCTGCAGCACGGGCTGGAAATGCATTGCCGCATGGTGACCTCGGTGGCAAGTGTCGGCGGCGCCTCGCATGCGGCGCGGCAGCTGTTCAAGCTGCAGCCGAGCGACCTGCTGATCGTGATTGCCTTCCCGCGCTACGTGACGGACAGCATCGAACTGGCCGAACGCGTCAAGTCGCGCGGCGGCCAGGTACTGGCGCTGACCGACGGGCCGACCTCGCCGCTGGCGCCGCTGGCCGATATCGCCTTGTATGCGCAGGCTGGCAACCGTCTGTCCGCCAACTCCGATGCCACCGTGCTGGCGCTGATCGAGGCGCTGTGCGGCGCGGTGGCGCACCGGGCCGAACGCCCGGTCAAGGCCGCCGCCGAAATGACCGAATTCCTGCTGCCATGGCTGTATGGCACCCCTGACGCCGAACCGGCCCGCCGGTCCGCGCCCGCGACCGCGCAGCCCACCGAAGTCAAGGCCGGCGCCGCGCGCGGCCGATCCACCAATACCCGGAAGTCCTGAGCCTCCTTACCTTATGCAATCAGCAGTCATTGCCATCCACGGCGGCGCCGGTACCATCACCCGCGCGGCGATGGATGCCACCCGCGAACGCGAATACATCGAAGCATTGCAGCACGTGCTGCAAGCCGGCCAGCGCATCCTGGCAGAGGGCGGCAGCGCGCTCGATGCGGTCACCGAGGCCGTGCGCCTGCTGGAAGAATGCCCGTTGTTCAACGCCGGCAAGGGTTCCGTGCTGACCCATGCGGGCACTTATGAACTCGATGCGGCCGTGATGGACGGCTCCACGCTCAACGCCGGCGCGGTGGCCTGCGTCACGCGCCTGCGCAACCCGGTGCTGGCCGCGCGCGCGGTGCTGGACCACAGCGAGCATGTGCTTTTTGCCGGCGCCGGCGCCGAGGCTTTCGCGCAGGCACACGGGCTGGAACTGGTGGCGCCGGAGTACTACTTCACCCAGGCCCGCCACGACCAGTGGCAGCGCGCGCTCGGCAACGCCGGCATGGCGCTGCTGGACCACGACGCCGCCGCGCTGGCCGCGCAAGGCGAGATCCGGCTGGGCGACCCGATCGACCCCGACAACAAGTTCGGCACCGTTGGCGCGGTCGCCTGCGACAGCCGCGGCAACCTGGCCGCGGCCACCTCCACCGGCGGCGTGACCAACAAGCAGGTGGGCCGCGTGGGCGATACCCCGGTGATCGGCGCGGGCTGCTATGCGGACGACGTGGCGGCGGTGTCCGCCACCGGCACCGGCGAGATGTTTATCCGCACCGTGGCCGCGCACGACGTGGCCGCGCAGATGCGCTATGCGGGCCTGCCGCTCGAGGAAGCGGCGCGGCGCGTGGTGAAGGAGAAGCTGCCCGCCATCAACGGCCGCGGTGGCCTGATCGCGGTGGACCGCGCCGGCAACGTCACGCTGCCATTCAATACCGAAGGCATGTACCGCGGTTTCGCCCGGGTGGGCGAGGCCGTGAACGTATCGATCTACGGCTGAGCACCATCTCCCCGCATCACCCGGCATTACAAGGAATTCCAGTGGCTACATCCTCTATGCAAGCCTCCCGGTCCGGCATCGTGCTGCCACCGCAGCGGGTGGTATCGGTCGACGGGCTGACCGTGCGCTTTGCCACGTCCGAGCGCACCGTCGAGGCCGTGCGCAACCTGTCCTTCCATGTCGACCGCGGCGAGACCCTGGCGGTGGTGGGCGAGTCGGGCTCGGGCAAGTCGGTGACGTCGCTGGCGCTGATGCGGCTGGTGGAGCATGGCGGCGGCAAGATCGTCTCCGGCAGCATGGCGCTGCGCCGGCGCGGCGGCGAGGTGATCGACCTGGCGCGCGCGGATAACGCCACGCTGCGCGGCGTGCGCGGCGCCGACGTGGCGATGATCTTCCAGGAGCCGATGACCTCGCTCAACCCGGTGTTCCCGGTGGGCGAGCAGATCGCGGAATCGATCCGCCTGCACCAGGGCAAGAACCGCGCGGCGGCGCGCGCCGAGGCGCTGCGCATGCTGGAACTGGTGCGCATTCCCGAAGCGCGCCGCGTGCTGGAGCGCTACCCGCACCAGCTTTCCGGCGGCATGCGCCAGCGCGTGATGATCGCCATGGCGCTGTCGTGCAAGCCGGCGCTGCTGATTGCCGACGAGCCCACCACGGCGCTGGACGTGACCATCCAGGCCGAGATCTTGCAACTGATCCGCGGCCTGCAGGCCGAGATGCATATGGGTGTGGTCTTCATCACCCACGACATGGGCGTGGTGGCCGAAGTGGCCGACCGCGTGCTGGTGATGTACCGCGGCGAGAAGGTGGAAGAGGGCACCTCGGACGATGTCTTCCGTGCCCCCGCGCACCCGTACACGCGCGCGCTGCTGTCGGCGGTGCCGCGCCTTGGCGCCATGAGCGGCACCGACCTGCCGGCCAAGTTCCCGCTGCTGCAGCTGGACAGTGCCAACTCTGAGCCGGTCGCGCCGCAGGACACCGTGACCCCGGGCGTGGCCCCCATCCTGCGCGTGCAGGACCTGGTGACGCGCTTCGACGTGCCGGGTGGCCTGTTCGGCCGCGTGACGCGCCGCGTGCATGCGGTCGAGCAGGTCAGCTTCGACCTCTATCCCGGCGAGACGCTGGCGCTGGTCGGCGAGTCCGGCTGCGGCAAGTCCACCACGGGACGCTCGCTGCTGCGCCTGGTGGAAAGCCAGAGCGGCACCATCGAGTTTGCCGGGCAGAACATCAGCAAGCTGGAAGGCCCGGCGCTGCAGACCCTGCGCCGCAATATCCAGTTTATCTTCCAGGACCCGTTCGCCTCGCTCGATCCGCGCGTGCCGGTGGGCTATTCGATCATGGAGCCGCTGCTGGTGCACAAGGTCGCCAGCGGCAAGGAGGCCGGGCAGCGCGTGGCCTGGCTGCTCGACAAGGTGGGGCTGGACCCTTCGCACGCGGCGCGCTATCCGCACGAGTTTTCGGGCGGCCAGCGCCAGCGCATCTGCATTGCGCGCGCACTGGCGCTGAACCCGAAGGTGGTGGTGGCCGATGAGTCGGTGTCGGCGCTGGACGTGTCGATCCAGGCGCAGATCGTCAACCTGATGCTGGACCTGCAGCGCGAGCTGGGCATCGCCTTCCTGTTTATCTCGCACGACATGGCGGTGGTGGAGCGCGTGAGCCACCGCGTGGCGGTGATGTACCTGGGCCAGATCGTCGAGATCGGTCCGCGCCGCGCGATCTTCGAAAACCCCCAGCACCCCTACACGAAGAAGCTGATGTCGGCGGTGCCGATCGCCGATCCGGCGCGGCGCCACCTGCGGCGCGAGCCGCTCAATGACGAAATCCCCAGCCCGATCCGCGCGGTCGGCGACGAGCCGGTGGTGCAGCCGCTGGTGCAGGTCGCCGGCAGGGGGTCGCTCGGCCACTTTGTCGCCCGGCACGCCGTCGGCGGTGCCTATTGATGTTCCGGAATTACAGCAGTTACCAAGGAGAATCGACGATGTCTGCACGTATGGTTTCGCCCCGAATGTTCGCTGGCGCGTTTGCCGCCGGCGCGCTGGGCATGCTGGTCTCGGCCCCGGCCTTTGCGGCCAAGGATGCCGTGATGGCCGTATATTCGACCTTCACCTCGCTTGATCCGTACGACTCGAACGACACGCTGTCGCAGGCCGTCGGCAAGACCTTCTACCAGGGCCTGTTCGGCATGGACAAGGACATGAAGCTGGTCAACGTGCTGGCCGACAGCTACGAGGTCAGCAAGGACGGGCTGACATATACGATCAAGCTGAAGAAGGGCGTGAAGTTCCACGACGGCACCACCTTTGACGCCGCCGCCGTCAAGGCCAACCTGGATCGCGTCACCAACCCGGCCAACAAGCTCAAGCGCTATACGCTGTTCAACCGCGTGGCCAGGACCGACGTGGTCGACGCCAATACTGTCAAGGTCTCGCTGAAAGAGCCGTTCTCGCCGTTCATCAATGTGCTGGCGCACCCGTCGGCGGTGATGATCTCGCCGGCCGCGCTGCAGAAGTACGGCAAGGACATTGCCTTCCACCCGGTGGGCACCGGCCCGTTCGAGTTTGTCGAATGGAAGCAGCCCGACCACCTGAAGGGCAAGAAATTCGCCGGCTTCTGGAAGACCGGCTACCCGAAGATCGACACCATCACCTGGAAGCCGGTGGTGGACAACAACACCCGCGCCGCGATCATGCAGACCGGCGAGGCCGACTTTGCCTTCAGCATCCCGTTCGAGCAGGCCGCGGTGCTGAAGAACAGCCCGAAGGTGGAGCTGATCGCCGCGCCCTCGATTATCCAGCGCTACCTGTCCATGAACACCATGGTCAAGCCGTTCAACGACCCCAAGGTGCGCCAGGCCATCAACTACGCCATCAACAAGGACGCGCTTGCCAAGGTGGCCTTCTCCGGCTTCGCGGTGCCGGCCGAGGGCGTAGTGCCGCCGGGCGTGGACTATGCCGAGAAGCTGGGCCCGTGGCCGTATGACCCGGCCAAGGCGCGCGCGCTGCTGAAGGAAGCCGGCTACCCCAATGGCTTCGAGACCACGCTGTGGTCGGCCTACAACCACACCACCGCGCAGAAGGTGATCCAGTTCGTGCAGCAGCAGCTGCAGCAGGTGGGCATCAAGGCCTCGGTGCAGGCGCTTGAAGCCGGCCAGCGCGTGGAACGCGTGGAAAGCGTGCCCAAGCCCGAAGACGCCGGCGTGCGCATCTACTACGTGGGCTGGTCGTCGTCGACCGGCGAGTCGGACTGGGCGCTGCGCCCGCTGCTGGCTTCGGAATCGATGCCGCCCAAGCTGCTGAACACCGCGTATTACAAGAACGACCAGGTCGACGCCGATATCGCGGGCGCGCTGCGCACGACGGATCGCGGAGAAAAGGCGAAGCTGTACAAGGACGCGCAGGAACGCATCTGGAAGGATGCGCCATGGGCCTTCCTGGTGACCGAGAAGGTGCTGTTTGCGCGCAACAAGCGCCTGACGGGTGCCTATGTGATGCCGGACGGATCGTTCAATTTCGACGAGATCGATATCAAGCAGTAAATCGCTGCGACGACTAGAGGATTGCCGTCATCCCCGCGCAGGCGGGGATCCAGCGTCTTACTAAGCGGTTCGCAAGCAAAAGACGCTGGGTTCCCGCCTACGCGGGAACGACGAACAGTCCAACATATCGCAGTACCGAGCAGTAAGCAGTAAAGCAGTAAGCCGAGGTGGCCGCCTGCCCGCGTCGCGGGGTCGCAGGCGGGCGGCCTGCGGTCTTTCCTCATGGTGTGTGATGCTGAATTACTTCCTCAAACGTGTGCTGGGCGTGATCCCCACGCTGCTGATCGTGGCAGTGCTGGTGTTCCTGTTCGTCCACCTGCTGCCCGGCGATCCGGCGCGGCTGGCTGCGGGGCCTGAAGCTGACTCGGCCACGGTCGAACTGGTGCGCAAGGACCTGGGCCTGGACCGGCCGGTGCACGAGCAGTTTGTCCACTTCTTTTCCAATGCGCTGCGCGGCGAGTTCGGCAATTCGCTGCGCACCAAGCGCCCGGTCAGCGAGGAGATCGGCGACCGCTTCATGCCCACGCTGCTGCTGACGGTGGCGTCGATGGTGTGGGCGGTGGTGTTCGGCATGGCCATCGGCATCGGCTCGGCGGTATGGCGCAACCGCTGGCCGGACCGTTTCGGCATGACGCTGGCGGTCTCGGGGATTTCCTTTCCCGCCTTTGCGCTGGGCATGCTGCTGATGGAGGTGTTCTCGGTGCAACTGGGCTGGCTGCCGTCGATCGGCGCGGACACCTGGAAGCACTACGTGTTGCCTTCGGTCACGCTGGGCGCCGCGGTGGCGGCGGTGATGGCGCGCTTTACCCGCGCCTCGTTCATCGAGGTGCTGCAGGAAGACTTTATCCGTACCGCCCGGGCCAAGGGCGTGCGCGAGACGCTGGTGGTGGTCAAGCACGGCCTGCGCAACGCCATGATCCCGGTGGTGACCATGATGGGGCTGCAGTTCGGCTTCCTGCTGGGCGGCTCGATCCTGGTGGAGAAGGTATTCAACTGGCCGGGCCTGGGGCGCCTGCTGGTCGATGCCGTCGAGATGCGCGACTACCCGGTGATCCAGGCCGAGGTGCTGCTGTTCTCGCTCGAATTCATCCTGATCAACCTGGTGGTGGACATGCTCTACACCGTGATCAACCCAACCATCCGCTACAAGTGAGGCCGGCATGACTGAGCTTTCCACGCCCGCCGCAGCGCAAGCGGCAACCGCCACCGCCCCCGTGCCGGAGGCCGTGCGCACGCCCTGGACCGAGTTCTGGCGCAAATTCCGCAAGCAGCACCTGGCGCTGGGCGCCGGCGCATTCGTGCTGGTGCTGGTGGTGATTGCCATCGTCGCGCCGCATATCGTGCCCTACGACCCGGAGAACTTCTTCGACTACGACGCGCTCAACGCGGGCCCGTCGGCCGCGCACTGGATGGGCGTGGATTCGCTCGGGCGCGATATCTTCAGCCGCATCCTGGCCGGCACGCGCATCTCGCTGGCCGCGGGCTTCCTGTCGGTGATCCTCGGCGCGGTGATCGGTACCGTGCTGGGCCTGCTGGCGGGCTACTACGAGGGCTGGTGGGACCGCATCGTGATGCGCATCTCCGACGTGCTCTTTGCCTTCCCCGGCATCCTGCTGGCGATCGGCATCGTGGCCATCCTGGGCAACGGCATGACCAATGTGATCTTTGCCGTGGCCATCTTCAGCATCCCCGCGTTCGCGCGGCTGGTGCGCGGCAATACGCTGATGCTCAAGCGGCTGACCTATGTGGAAGCCGCGCGCAGCATCGGCGCGTCGGACTGGACCATCCTGATGCGCCATATCCTGCCGGGCACGGTGTCGTCGATCGTGGTGTATTTCTCGATGCGTATCGGCACCTCGATCATCACCGCCGCAGGCCTGTCGTTCCTCGGGCTGGGCGCGCAGCCGCCGACGCCGGAATGGGGGGCGATGCTCAACGAAGCCCGCGCCGACATGGTGACCGCGCCGCACGTGGCGATCTTCCCGAGCCTGGCGATCTTCCTGACCGTGCTGGCCTTCAACCTGCTGGGCGACGGCCTGCGCGATGCGCTCGACCCCAAGATCGACCGCCGCTGAACCCGGGCCGCTGAACATGACCGCATCGACAACGGGCCTGCCGCGCGTCGGCAGCCTCCCGGCGGGGCCGCTGGACAGCATTGCCGACGTGGCCGGCGTGACCGTCGGCCACTGCACGCTGGCCGACGGCGCCGTGCAGACCGGCGTCACCGTGATCCGTCCGCACGCCGGCGATCCCTACCGTGACAAGGTGCCCGCCGCGGCCACCGTGCTGAACGGCTTCGGCAAGAGCATCGGGCTGGTGCAGGTGGACGAGCTGGGTGTGCTGGAAACGCCGGTGGCGCTGACTAATACCTTTTCGGTCGGTGCGGTAGCGCAGGCACAGATCCGCGCGGCGGTGGCGGCCAATCCGGAGATCGGCCGCGCGCTGCCCACGGTCAATCCGTTGGTGTTCGAATGCAATGACGGCTACCTGAACGATATCCAGCGCATGGCGGTGCAGAGCGCTCACTATGAGGCGGCGCTGGCCGGTGCCGGGCAGGACGTCGTGCAGGGCGCGGTCGGCGCCGGGCGCGGCATGTCGGCATTCGGCGTCAAGGGCGGCATCGGCTCCGCTTCGCGCCTGGCCGGCGGCTACTGCGTGGGTGCGCTGGTGCTGGCCAATTTCGGCACGCCGGAATCGCTGACCGTGGCCGGCCGGCTGGTCGGCCCGGAGCTGGTGCGGCGGCTCGCGCAGCCCGACACCGTGGCGCAACCGGAAAAGGGCTCGATCATCATGATCCTTGCCACCGACGCCCCGCTGGACGCGCGCCAGCTGCGCCGGCTGTCGCTGCGCGCCGGCGCCGGGCTGGCGCGCACGGGCTCGGTGTTCGGGCATGGCTCGGGCGATATCGCACTCGCGTTCTCGACCGCGTATACCGTGCCGCACGACGCCGCCCGGCCGATGCCCGCCGTCGCCATGCTCCATGAAACCCGGCTCGACCCGTTGTTCCGCGCCGCGGCCGACAGCGTCGAGCAAGCCATCCTGCATGCCCTGTGGCATGCCGCACCGGTGCCGGGCCGGGACGGCCACGGCCGGCGCGCACTCCTCGATGTGATGCCCGAACTGGGCCTGGCCGCGTGATGAAGATCCTTGTTTCCACCGATATCGAAGGCGTGGCCGGCGTCTTCCACGCCGAACAGACGCGCCCCGGCAACGGCGAATACGAACGCGCCCGGGCCTGGATGACCGGCGAAGCCAATGCCGCGATTGAAGGAGCGTTTGCCGGCGGGGCCACCGAGGTGCTGGTCAATGACTCGCACGGCGGCTTCCGCAACCTGTTGCCCGACCAGCTCGATCCGCGCGCGCGGGTGGTGCTGGGCAAGCCGCGCTATCTCGGCATGATGGCCGGCGTCGAGGCGGGCGTCGACGGCGTGCTGATGATCGGCTACCACGGCCGCGCCCAGAGCCGCGGCGTGCTGGCGCACACCATCAACAGTGGCGCCTTTGCGCGGGTCTGGCTCAACGACACGGAACTCGGCGAGGCCGGGCTGTACGCCGCGCTGGCGGGCGAATTTGGCGCGCCGGTGCTGATGGCCAGCGGCGACGACGTCTTCGTGCAGGAGACCCGCGTGCTGATGCGGTGGGTGCGCTTTGTCGAGACCAAGTCGGCGGGCGGCTTCGGCAGCGGCACCTCGCTGTCGCCGGCGGCGGCGCGCGAGGCCATTGCCGCGGCGGCCGCAACCGCGGTGCGCGAACGCGCGCAGGCGCAATGCCTGCGCATCGGCGCACCGGTGGCTTGCACCTTGCAGACACTGACACCCGCGCACGCCGACCTCTTCTGCCAGTGGCCGACGCTGGAGCGGCGCGACGGCGTCACGCTGTCTTTCCAGGCCGATTCGGTGCAGGCGGCGGTGCGCATGCTGAACTGCCTGTCGGCGATGTCGTTCATGCTGAAATAGCCACCGCAGAAAGCGAATTGCCGTGGCGATCGCGCGGATCGGCGACAATGGCGGGTCGAGCAATACCCAGGCGATACTACAACGCATGACCCAGGCACACGACGGGGGCTGGATCCCCGTACGCAAGGATTTCGTCGACCTCGCCACGCGCTGCCATGCGCGGGGCGCGAGCCGCCGCCACCATGGCTTTCCGTCCGGGCAGGCCTATATCCTGCGCGACGCCGCCGGACACGAATATCCCTTTGGCGACGACTGCGCGCGTGCGGCGGTGCCGCATCCGGGCCTGCTGCTGCAGGTGCCGGATTACACCGAGCGCGATGTGGTGCTGCGCACGGCCTTGCCCGAGGTGCCGCCCCCGGCCCGCCGGCGCGATCCGGCCCAGGCCCAGGCCGCCGAGCGCGCCGCCGCGATCCGCTACCTGGTGCTGCGCATGGAGAAGGTGGCCGCGGTGCCGCGCGTGCAGCCGACAGTGCGCTTCCCGGCGCTTGAGGGCGTCTACGAACAGTACCAGCGCACCGGCGACATCGGCATCGCGCAGGTACGCCGCATCCTGGCGATCGAGCGCAGCCCGTCCACGCCGCCGCGGCTGCGCGCGACCAACCTGCTGGATGTCTATACCGCGCATGTGAAGCTGGAACGGCTGATCGCGGCATCCAACAGCGTGGACAACATCCGCTTCCTGCGCAGCCTGCATGACTGGCTGGCCCGTCACCTGGTGCTGACCGCCGGGCAGCTGGCCGCTGCCGGGATCGAGATGCATCCGCAGGCGTTTACCTCATCCGGCATCTGGGGGCCTGAGACTGAACCGCCGCCGGCCCCGGCGGGATTCCAGTCGGGCTCGCTGTTCTAGCCGCGACTGGCGAGACTCGCGGATTTGGCGTCTAATGCCTGCATCGCATCCGCTGGTGACGCCATGAGCCATTTCTCTCGCAGCTACGCCGAAGCCCGCAAGAAGTTCCTGGACGCCGCCCGCACGGCGGGCGCCGCGCTGGCGCAGTTTCCCCATCCCACCAAGCGCGGCAGTGCCGGCGAGGACCTGGCGATCGACGTGGCGCTGGCCGGCCCGGCCGAGGCGCGCCGTTGCATCATGGTGACCTCGGGCACGCATGGCGCCGAGGGCTTTGCCGGCTCCGGCGCGCAGGTGGCGTTGCTGCACGACGCCGCCCTGCTTGCCGATTGCGCCGCCGCCGACACCAGCCTGCTGCTGGTGCATGCGATCAATCCCTACGGTTTCTCCCACCTGCGCCGGGTCAACGAGGACAACGTCGACCTGAACCGCAATTTTATGGATTTCACGCAGGCGCTGCCGGAGAACGCGGCCTATGCCGAGATCGCGCCGATGCTGCTGCCGCCGCAATGGCCGCCGTCCGACACTGACCAGGCGCAGCTGATGAAGGCCGTGGCCGAGCGCGGCATGGCGTGGTACCAGGCCGCGGTCAGCCGCGGCCAGTACCAGGATCCGGGCGGCATGTTCTATGGCGGCGACAAGGCCACCTGGAGCAACTACACGCTATGCCGCATCCTGGCGCGCTTCGGCGCCGGGCGCGAGGCGCTGCGCTGGATCGACGTCCATACCGGCCTCGGGCCGTGGGGCTATGGCGAGCCCATCCACATGGGGCCGGACACGCCCGAGTCGATCACGCGCACGCGCGCGATCTGGGGCAAACGGGTGACCTCGATCTACGATGGCTCGTCGACCTCGGCCAACCTCACCGGGCTGGCCTGGCATGCCGTGCCGCAGACGCTGCCCACGGTGGACTATGCCGGCATCGCGCTGGAGTTCGGCACGCTGCCAGTGGGCGAGGTGCTGGACGCGCTGCGCGGCGATCACTGGCTGCACCGGCACCCCGAAGCCGACGAGAACCAGCGCTCGCTGGTCCGCCACGCGATGTGGCGCGCCTTCTATGGCGACGCCGACGACTGGCGCGAGGGTGTGGTGGCGCAGGTGACCGACGCGGTGCGGGACACCGTTGCCTCGGCCGATTGATGTTTCTGATGCTCACGAAAGCCTTTGCGCCACAGCCCGATCCTGCCGGACTGGACGAGGCGCCGGGTCTGCGCCACGCTGGTGTTCCTCTACATCAGCCGCCATTGGCGGGAGCCCTGGGCCCACCGCGTCACAGTTCCATCTCTGCGCACCACGTCACCACCGCGTCGCGGAAGTCCTGGCAGATCGGCGACAGGTAGCCATCGGCACGCCACAGCACGGCCAGCTCGTGCTGCCACGACATGCCCGGTGCCTCGATCGCCGCCAGGCCCTGGCCCTCGGCCTGGCGCAACATGCGCGGCGGCATGATGCCGAGCAGGTCCGAGTGCCGCAGCAGTTCGCCAAACGCCACCGGCGACGCCGTGCTTTCCACCGCCACGCGCGGCGGCGGCAGCCCGACTGAGGTAAACCGTTCCTCCAGCCACTGGCGCAGGTAGAGCGAACTGGCCGGCACCACCCAGCGCTCGCCGCTCAGGTCGGCCAGCGTGCGGAAGCTCTCGCGGCGCGGATGACTGCTGCGCGACACGATCTGCATGGTGAGGGGCCCGAGCGGCAGCCAGGCGATGCCGGCCGGCAGGCTGGTCGGGCGGGCGCCCAGGATCAGGTCGGCGTCGCCGTCCTGCAGCATCGCCATCAGGCGCGCGCTCAGGTGGGTTTCGATCGAGAACGTGGCCAGCGGGCGGGCGAGGAAGAAGCGGGCCAGCAGCGGCGACAGCAGCGACGGCAGCAGATAGGGGATGGCGCCCAGCCGTACCGAGCCCGCGCGCGCGGCGCGCTGCTCGGCCAGTTCGTTGCGCATGTCGCCGGCAGCCAGCGAGATCCGGCGCGCGTGGGCGGCCAGGGTGCGGCCCACGCTGGTCGGCACCAGCCCGCGCGGGGTGCGCTCGAACAAGGGCATGCCGGCTTCGCCTTCCAGCCGCGCCAGCGTCTTGGACAGGCCCGACTGGGTCATGCCGAGGGTGTCGGCGGCGCGGTGCAGGTTGCCCTGCTCGGTGACAACCAGGAAGGCTTCTAGATCCTCGAATCGCATGGGGCGTGACGGTTCGGCAATGGCACGGGGAAGGTGCGGGCCATTGTAGCGCCGCCCAGCGCCAGCGCCGTGTCGGCGGGGAGGGGTAGGGCCATGCGGCACTGCGCCATGCCTGGCAGGACTTGGCCAGCGCCGCGCGGGAATCACGCCGGGCGGGGTGCTGGCCTAGACTGCGTTGCATCCCTCGCGCACCGCACTTCCGCGGCCGCCACAGAAGGGAGTCAGGACAGGAGACACACCCATGCAACACCGTTCCGCACGGCTGCGCGCAGCCGTGGCCGCCATCCTGCTGGCGGCCATTCCGGCGGCAGCTTTTGCCGCCGATCCCGCCCCTGCCGAACCCTATCCGTCGCGGCCGCTCACCATCGTGGTGCCGTCGGTGGCGGGCAATGTGAACGACGCCGTGGCGCGGCTGATCGGGCAGGAACTGACCAGGACCTGGGGCCAGCCGGTCATCGTCGACAACAAGCCCGGCGCCGGCACCACCACGGGCACCAAGTACGTGGCGCGCGCGGCAAAGGACGGCTACACGGCACTGCTGACGTTCACCGCGCACGTGCAGAACCCCTCGCTATACCAGCGCATCGGCTATGACCCGATCGCGGATTTCACGCCCGTCAGCGAGGTAGCGATCTCGTCCACCATCCTGGCGGTGTCGCCGGACTTCCCGGCGCGCACGCTGCCGGAGGTGGTGGCCTTGCTCAAGGCCAATCCGGGCAAGTATGCGTACGGGTCCTATGGCGCAGGCACGACCGGCCATATCCTGGGCGAACTGTTCAGGCGCGAGGCCGGGCTGCAGATGGAGCACGTGGCCTACAAGGGCGGCGCGCCGCTGGCCACCGACCTGGCGGCCGGCCATGTGAAGCTGGGCTTTATCGCGGTGGGCACAGCCATGCCGCTGCTGCAGGGCGGCAAGCTGGTGCCGGTGGCGATTGCCGGCGCGGAGCGCTCGGCGCTGCTGCCCAGGGTGCCGACCTTCCGCGAAGCCGGCTACAAAGGCTTCGAGCCCGATGCCTGGATGGGCCTGCTGTTCCCCGCCGGCGTGCCGAAGGCGCGGGTCGATGCCTTGTCGCGCGAGGTCGCGCGCATCGTGCGCCTGCCGGAGATCGCAAAGAAGATGCAGGACCTGAACCTGGTGCCGGTGGGCGGCACGCCGGAAGCCTTCGCCACCGTGATGAAGAACGACCGCGACAAATGGAGCCGCATCATCGGCGATGTCGGCATCACGCTTGAATGACAGGAGTCCCGATGCAAGCCAACGATTACCTCGGGCTGGTCTGCTCCCGCTGGTGCCACTGGAGCGAGCTGGCGCTGCAACGCATCCCGCGCCAGCCGCTGGCGCCGGGCCAGGTGCGGATCCGCGTGCGGCATGCCGGCGTGGGCTTTGCGCTGAGCCTGTTTGTCTCGGGCAAGTACCAGCGCAAGCCGCCGCTGCCGTTCACCCCCGGCACCGAGGCCGCGGGCGAGATCCTCGAGGTGGCGCCGGATGTTACGCGCCTGTGCCCGGGCCAGCGCGTGGCCGCGGCGCTGGACTGGGGCGGCTTTGCCGAGGAAGCGGTGACCACGGCCGACACGGTCTATCCGGTGCCCGACGGGCTGCAGCTGGCGCAGGCGGCCGCGCTGCCCATCACCTATGGCACGGTCTGGGCCGCGCTGGCCTGGCGCGCCGCGCTGCAGCCGGGCGAAACCATGCTGGTCCACGGCGCCAGCGGCGCGCTGGGCACGGCCGCGGTACAAGTGGGCCGCCTGATGGGCGCGCGCGTGATCGCCACCGCCAGTACCGAGGTCAAGCGCGAGGCGGCGCTGCGTAACGGCGCCGCGCATGCGCTGCCGTCCGACGCGGCCACGCTGGCGGCAGCGGTCAAGGCGCTGTGCCCGGCGGGCGGCGCCGACGTGGTGTTCGACCCGGTCGGCGGCGACCTGTTCGACGCCTCGCTGCGCTGCGCTGCGCGGCGCCGGGCGCGCGGCTGCTGTCGATCGGCTATGCCAGCGGGCGCATCCCGGAGGTGCCGGCCAACCTGCTGCTGGTGAAGAACCTGGCGCTGATCGGCTTCAACTATGGCTACTACATCGGCTGGGGCCTGACCGACGAGCGCCGGCGCTTTGCGCAGCCGGTGCAGGCGATGGTGGCCGAGATCATGCAGGCGGCAGCCAGCGGCAAGCTGGCGCCGCCGGTGCTGCAGCACTTCCCGCTGAGCGACTGGCTCAACGCCGTCGACACCACGATGTCGCGCCGCGCCATCGGCAAGGTCATGCTGGATATCTGAACGGAGCGAACGACATGCACCATGCACAAGCGGCAAGCGACGATGCCATGTTCGATGGCCTGACCGTGCTGGACCTGAGCCAGGGCATCGCCGGCCCGTACTGCGGCCTGATCCTGCGCCAGCAGGGCGCGCGCGTGATCAAGGCAGAGCCGCCGGCCGGCGACTGGGCCAGGCAGATGGGGCGCGCGCGCGCAGGCCAGACCGCGATCTCGATTGCCTACAACGCCGGCAAGGAGAGCGTGGTGCTCGACGCCCGCACGGAAAGCGGGCGCAAGGCCATGCGTGCGCTCGCCGAACGCGCCGATGTGGTGATCCAGAACTTCCGTCCCGGCGTGGCCGAGCGGATGGGCCTGGGCTACCAGGAACTGGCCGCGCGCAATCCGGCGCTGGTCTATGTGTCGATCTCGGGCTATGGCCGCACCGGGCCGATGGCGGCGATGCCGGCGGTCGACACCACCATGCAGGCGTTCAGCGGCCTGATGCATATCAACCGCGACAGCGCCGGCCAGCCGCGGCGGATCGGCTTCTTCCTGGTCGATCTCAGTACCGGCCTGTACGCGGCGCAGAGTGCTTCGGCAGCGCTGTACAAGGCTGCCCGCAGCGGCACGGGGCGGCATGTGCAGGTGTCGCTGCTGGAGGCGAGCGCCGCGCTGCAGTCATACCTGGTGCTGGATGACGCCATGTTCCCGGATGCCGAACTCGCCGCGGCCAACGCACCGACGGGCATGTTCGAGGCCTCCGACGGGCCGCTCTATCTCAGCATGCTCAACGATGCGATGTTCATCCGGCTAGCCACGTTGCTTGGGTTTGACGACTGGCTGGCGGATGCCGGGCTGCGCAGCAGTGCCGGACGCCTGCCGCGCGCGGCGGAACTGAGCCGGCGCGTGGCGGCCGCATTGCGCACGCATCCGCTGGCGCACTGGGAGGCCATCTTCACGGAACACGATGTGCTGTTTGCGCGCATCGGCCATCCGCGCGATTTGCGCGGTAGCACGCAGTGCATGGAGGCCGGCGTATTTGCGCAGGTGATGCAGGCCGGACTGGGGGAGCTGCCATGGGCGAACCTGCCCGGGCAGGCCAGTGCCGCGCGGCCGCTCGGTGTGGCACCGCTGCTGGGCGAACATACCGATGCCGTGCTGGCGGAATTCGGCATCGCGGGCGCAACGGCGCAATAAGGGAGAGGCAAGGGGGAGACAGGAGCGGGCGGCATGCCCCGGATGGCCGGCTCCGGGACGGGTTTTCCCCACTTCTGAGCGTGGATCGCGATGAGACAATCCAGCCGTGTCGCACGGCTCAGGCGTCGTGACGATGCCATGACCGCAGGCCAACCGAAGGGAGAAAGACATGCGTCGCTTTGCCGTTCTTGCTGCAGTCCCGGTCGCTTTTGCTTGCGGCTACCTTGCCGCCCACTCGGGGTTGCCGCCGGCCCACGCCCAGACCCCGCCGGCCGCGCTGGCGCCGCAGATCATCAACCTGGCCGCCATGAGCAGTGAGGACATCGGGCCACAGGTTCCCAACATGGGCACGCTGCGCACGAAAGGGCTGGTGGCGACGCCGAACGGGACCATTGCCGTGCAATCGGGCAACGTGCCGAAGCACTACCATACCAGTGCCGACGAGATCCAGTACGTCATCTCGGGCACGGGCACATTCTGGTTGGGCAACGAACAGCGCGAGGTCCACCCCGGCGACCTGATCATCATCCCGAAGGGCGCCGCGCATGCGGGTTCGGTGGCAACCAGCGGGGAATTCAAGGCGCTGGCAATCAAGCTGCCGCCGCAGGCCGCCGGCGATACGCACTTGCTGCCCTGAACCCGGAGCGGCCGCTGACGCGGCCAAAAAGAAAAACGGACGGTGCGCGATGCGTACCGTCCGTGTTCCGTTGTGCGTTGGTAGGCTCGATTGGACTCGAACCAACGACCCCCACCATGTCAAGGTGGTGCTCTAACCAGCTGAGCTACGAGCCTAGCGAAGGCGCGAATTATAGAGACGCCTTTTCGATTGCGCAAGCACCCCCGCGAGCTTTTTGCGTGGATGCCCGCGCTTGTGCCGTGCGCAGCGCGTCAGGCGCTGGTGATGCGGTCGCGCAGTTCGCGCTTGAGCACCTTGCCGATGGCGCTGCGCGGCAGGCTCTCCACCGCATGGATCGCGGCCAGCCGCTGGGTCTTGCCCAGGCGTTCGTTGGCCCAGGCCAGCACGTCCTGCACGCTGGCGCTACTGCCGGCACGCAGCGCGACGAAGGCTACCGGGGTCTCGCCCCAGCGCTCCGACGGCACGCCCACCACCGACACATCGGCCACCGCCGGGTGTTCGCGCACCACCGCCTCCAGATCGCTGGGATAGATGTTGAAGCCGCCGGAGATGATCATGTCCTTCTTGCGGTCCATCAGCACCAGGAAACCGTCTTCGTCAAAGCGGCCGATATCGCCGGTGCGGATAAAGCGCTGGCCCTGCGCGTCGTGCCATTCGGTCTCGGCCGTCTTTTCGGGCTGGTTGTGGTAGCCGTTCATCATCGCCGCCGAGCGGCCCACCACTTCGCCGGTGCTGCCGGGCGGCAGCTCGCGGCCCTCGTCGTCGATGATGCGCACGTCGGCGCCGGTGGCGGGGCGCCCGACGGTATGGAGCTTGTCCGGGAACTGGTCGGCGAAAAGCAGGCAGCCACCGCCGCCTTCGGTCATGCCGTACAGCTCGGTCAGTGCGCCCGGCCAGCGCCGCAGCACTTCGGCCTTCAGGGCCGGGTTGAACGGCGCGCTGGTGCAGAATTTCTGCAGGAAGGAAGACAGGTCATGGCGGTCGAACTCCGGATGCGCCAGCAGCCGCTGGTACTGCACCGGCACCAGCATGGTATGCGTGACGCGATGCTGCTGCGCCAGCGCGAGGTACTGGCCCGCATCGAACCTGGCCATCAGGATGGCGGTGCCGCCCAGGCCGATGGTCGGGAAGAAGCTGGCCAGCGTCGTGTTGGAATACAGCGGCGTCGACAGCAGCGTGACCGCATGCGTGCCGTAGCCCGTGGCGGCGCCGCGCGACACATGGGCCCAGCGCATGCCGTGCGATTGCACGATGCCCTTGGGGGTGCCTGTGGTGCCGGATGAATAGATGATGTTGAGCGGCATTTCCGGGCGGATCTCGGGCTCCGCCACCGGTGTGCCGGCGGGCGCCAGCCAGGCCTGGTATGGCTGGCCTGTGTCGCTGCCGTCCAGCGTGACGATGGGCGTGGCGGCCAGCTTGCCGCGCACGGGTTCCAGCACGTCGGCCACGGTGGCGTCCGTGAACAGGATGCGCGCGCCCGCGTCGGCAATCATCCCTGCCAGGCTGTCCGGCGTGGACGACGGCGCCAGCGGCGCCACCACCACGCCGGCGCGGACCGCGCCCAGGTACACCGCGGCGTATTCGATCGAGGACGACGCGCAGATGGCGATGGCCTCGCCGGGGCGCACGCCGTCACGGGCCAGCGCCGCGGCGATGCGGTCCATGGCGGCATCGAGGCCGGCATAGTCGAGCACGCACTCGCCATGCATCAGCGCACGCTGCGTGGGGCGCTGCGCGGCGTGCTCGCGCACGAGCACGGACATGGTGGTGAAGGGGCGTTGGAGCGGGGTCGGTTGGGTCATGTTCGGCAGAGGGGGGCGGGCGCCGGCCTGGTGGCGCACGACGGGCAAGGAAGGATCGTCGGGCTGGGACGTTGGTGTCACAAACGGTAAAGGTGTAAGCCCGCCAGCGGAATTCTTAAATCGATAAGTCAGGCTTTCTGCAGGCGAAGCGGTACGACTGGACCAGTGCGACCTGCGCTCGCCAGAATCTTTGCGAATGAGGAGATTGTAGGTGTCAACAGCACATTGAGGTGAAAATCTTTGTAATCAGGGAGATTTCTTGATTTTCCAGCCCGCAGACACTAAAGTCTTTGCAATCAAGGAGTTTTTTGTGCAAATGACCCTCACTGAACCCGGCGATATCGGCGCCTTTGTGCGCGCAGCCCGCAAGGCGCAGGGTCTGCGCCAGGACGATGCCGCGGGCGCCATCGGCGTCAGTGAGAACTTCATGGTGCGCGTCGAGAACGGGGCCGAAGGCATTCAGTGGGGCAAGCTGTTCCAGGTGCTGGAAGGGCTTGGTCTGCGCGTGGTGGTCGACCTGCCGGAACCTGCGGCGCCGCTGGTAGAGACCGAACTCACCAAGCTCAGGCAGCGCCAGGCGCGCAGCCGCAACCGGCGCACTGCCGCCGAGGGAATGGAGCATGGCTGAGCGCGTACTGGTGGCCAGCATCAACGGCACGCCGGTGGGTGAGTTGCACGAGGCCGGCGATGTCTGGTCATTGCGCTATGACGCGGCGTGGCTCGGCAATCCGCGCGCCTTTGCCCTGAGCCCGGCGTTGCCGCTGCAGCCGGACGCGCTCGCCGATGGCAGCACGCTGCGGCCGGTGCAGTGGTACTTCGACAACCTGCTGCCAGAGGACGGCCAGCGTGCGCTGCTGGCCCGCGATGCCAGCATCCGCAACGAAGCCGATGCCTTTGCCTTGCTGGCGCACTACGGGGCCGAGTCGGCGGGCTCGCTGACCTTGCTGCCGCGTGGCCGCGAGCCTGCCACCGCACCGGCCCTTCGCCCCTTGAGCGATGCCGCGCTCGATGCCCGCATCCACAGCCTGCCCAGCGTGCCGCTCACGCATGGCGCGGTCAAGCGCATGTCGCTGGCCGGCGCCCAGCACAAGCTGGCAGTGGTGCTGCAGGACGGTGCACTGTTCGAGCCCGGCGCGGATATGCCCTCCACGCATATCCTGAAGCCGACCCACCAGATGCAGGAAATCTATCCGCATTCGGTCATCAACGAGTGGTTCGTAATGTCGCTGGCCACGCGGCTGAAGCTTGACGCGCCGCCGGTGCACCGGCGCTATGTGCCGTCGCCGGTCTACCTGATCGACCGCTTCGACCGCCACCTCACGCAACAAGGGCAGTGGCAGCGGCTGCATGCGATCGATGCCTGCCAGCTGCTGAACCTGCCGCGCACTTTCAAGTACGACCAGGGCAGCGTCGCGCGGCTGGCGGAGCTGGCCACGCTGTGCCGCGCACCCGCAGTGGCGCGGGCGCGGCTGTTCGACTGGCTGGTGTTCAACATCCTGGTTGGAAATTCCGACGCGCACCTGAAGAACCTGAGCTTCCTGGTGTCCGATGCCGGCATTGCGCTGGCGCCGTTCTACGACCTGCTCAGCAAGGCCGCCTATGCCACCCGCACCTACGACAAGACCGGCTGGCCGCAGGCGCACCGCTTTGCCTGGCCGGTGCTTGGCGTGGAGTTCTACAGCGATTTCTCGCGCGCACTGGCGCTGGAGGCAGGGCGCGCGCTGGGCCTGACCGGCGTGACCGCCGAGCGGCGGCTGGATGCCATGCTGCGCGGCATCGGGCCGGCTGCGCAGACCCTTTACGAACAAGTCGAGCAGCAGAACGCGGCCATGGCGCGGGAGCGCCCGGCGCTGACGGGCGGGTTTGCCGGCGAACTGGCCTGCCTGCGCGTGATCCGCTTCACCATCATTGCCGACATGGTGCGGGCGCTGTCCGGGGCCTGAACGTGCTTGCGGCCGGCTATTGACTGGTAGGATGCGGCGGGCTGAAGCAGTAGGGCACCAGCGCGGCGGCGATCAGCAAGCCCGCTGAAACAAAGATCGCCGCATAGGTGGAAGGCTGCGGCCAGCCGCGCTCGTGGCCGGCATTGGCGATCAGCCCGAACCCCCATGACGTCAGCGCCGACCCCAGGAACACGAAGGTATTGAGCAGCCCCAGCCCGCGCCCGCGCCGCGACGGCGGGATCAGCCCGCGGCCCTGCGCCATCACCAGCGGGTGCAGCATGCCGATGGTCGACAGCAGCGCCATCATCGCCACGCCGTAGCCGATGCCGTTGTCCGGCCACAGCGCCAGCAGGACCGAACCCGACATGGCAAAGCACGACCAGCCGGCGATGGTGGTCTTGAGCGTGCTGCGCCGGACCAGCACCGGCAGCAGGAACGCAGTCAGGAAGCCGGCCAGGCTCAGCAGCGTCAGCGCCACGCCGCGCGGCGCCGAGCCCAGGCCGAACACGTCGGCCAGGTAAGGGCCGCTCCAGGCATTGCGGAAGGCCGTGCCGGCGGACATCGCCACGCACAGCGGAATCAGCGTCCACAGTGGCGCCAGCTTCAGCAGCTGCATGCTTTCCGACAGCATCGCCGGCCATGACGCGCTGCGTGCCTCGGCATGGCCCTGGTCGCGCACGAAGCGCCACACGCCATAGCAGGCCGCCAACATGCCAAGGGCCGATACCGCCATCGACGGGCGCCAGCCGATCAGCGAGATGGCCCAGCCCAGCGGCGCCGTGGCGCACAGCGCGCCGATCATGCCCATGGCATTGGAGCGGCTGACCACGCGGGTGTAGTCGCGCTCGGACAGTTGCTCGGAGGCGAAATGCAGCAGGCCCATGAAGACCGGCGCGCACGCCAGCCCCAGTCCCATCTGCGCCAGCGTGGCCGCCGCGCCGTTGGGCGCCAGCACGAACAGGATCGACGACACGGCGCCCACGGCCAGCAGCAGCGCGGTCGGCCGGCCCACGCCATAGCGGTCGAAGGCGATGCCCACCGGGATCTGCGCCACGGCAAAGGCCAGGAAGAACGACGAAGACAGCGCGCCAAAGCCCGCCGGCGACAGCCCGAAGTCATGCTGCAGCTCGGGCGCCATCACCGCCAGGCAGGAGCGGAAGAACTGGCTGAGCGCGAAGGCGAACGTCAGCAGGGCGATACCGCGCGCGGCATGCGCTGCCGGGGCGTGGGCGGGCACGGCGTCGGACGAGCCGGGGAGGCGGGTGTTGCTGGCGGTCACGGCTTCGGGGTTTGCCGCCGCACTGGCTGCGAGGGCGGCGCTGTGGTCTGGGGGATTCTGCAGCGAGTGTAGAGCGGGCGCGGTATTCATGGCCGGGAGATGGCCGGTGTTCGCCCAGTTTGCGCAGCACTTCGTCGATACACTGGCCCTCACCCCAGCCCTCTCCCGCAAGCGGGAGAGGGAGCACCCAATCGGTCAACGAGCATCAGTGGTCAAGCCAGCCGCGCCGGCATACCGCTGGTTTGCTCCCCTCTTCCGCTTGCGGGAGAGGGGCAGGGGGTGAGGGCAGGCACTTGCAGACCGACATCCCAACTGGAATTGCTCTCTTTGCCGCCAGGGGAAAAGAAAGGAACTATGAACCTGCTGATGCATTACCCGGGCAGCGCGTCGTACGTCAGCAAAAACACCTGCTCATCCCCCGCACTGACCGGCAACCAGACGATTTCCAGCTCAGGGAACGCAGCCTCCACGTTGGCGTGCTCGTTGCCGATCTCCACCACCAGCACGCCGCCCGGGTTCAGGCGCGCCCTGGCGCCGGCGATGATCCGCCGCACCACGTCCATGCCGTCGTCGCCGCCGGCCAGGGCGATGCGCGGCTCGGCCAGGTATTCCGGCGGCAGCGCCTGCATCGAGCCTTCGTTGACATACGGCGGATTGGTCAGGATCACGTCATAGGTGGCGCCGTGCGGCAGCGGCGCGTACAGGTCGCCCTCATACAGCCGGATGCGGTCGTCCATCTTGTAGTCGGCCACGTTGCGGCGCGCCACGGCGAGCGCGTCGGGCGAGATGTCGACGGCGTCGATCTTCGCGTTCGGCCAGACGTGCGCAGCCACGATCGGCAGGCAGCCGGAACCGGTGCACAGCTCCAGCACCGGGCCGATGCTGTCGGTCTCGCCGACCCACGGCTCCAGCCCTTCCTGCAGCAGTTCGCCAATAAAACTGCGCGGCACGATCACGCGCGAATCCACATAGAAGCGCAGGCCATGCATATAGGCCTCGTGCGTGATGTAGGCGGCCGGCACGCGCTCGTTGACGCGGCGGTCGATGACCTTCAGCACGGCATCGACTTCCTCGGGCAGCAGGCGTGCATCCAGGAAGGGATCGAGCGTGTCGAGCGGCAGGTTCAGCGTATGCAGCACCAGGTAGGCCGCTTCGTCATAGGCGTTGGCGCTGCCGTGGCCGAAGGACAGGCGCGCGGCGGTGAAGCGCGAGACTGCGAGACGCAGCAGGTCGCGCACGGTGCGCAGGGGGGAGGGCGTTGCCATGTAGGGTGTCTTTCGGCGGGAAATCAATCAGGCGACGAGGCGTTCCAGCACGCCGCGGTAAACGTTCTTCAGCGGCTCGATGAAGCGGACTTCAACGTGCTCGTCGATCTTGTGGATGCTGGCGTTGGGCGGGCCGAACTCGATCACCTGCGGGCAGATCCTGGCGATAAAGCGCCCGTCCGAGGTGCCGCCGGTGGTCGACAGCTCGGTCTTGACGCCGGTCTCGGCCTCGATTGCCGACGACAGCGCATCGGACAGCTCGCCGCGCGGGGTCAGGAAGGGCTCGCCGCCGAGGGTCCAGTCCAGGGTGTATTCGAGCTGGTGGCGGTCCAGGATTGCATGCACGCGCGCCTTCAGGCCTTCGGGCGTGCTGGCGGTCGAGAAGCGGAAATTGAAGTCGATGGTGACATGGCCCGGGATCACGTTGGTGGCGCCGGTGCCGCCGTGGATGTTCGACATCTGCCAGCTGGTCGGCGGGAAGTACTCGTTGCCGTGGTCCCAGACCTCGGCGGCCAGCTCGGCCAGCGCCGGCGCGGCTTCATGGATCGGGTTGCGGCCCAGGTGCGGGTAGGCGATATGGCACTGAATGCCTTTGACCGTGAGCTTGCCCGAGAGCGAGCCGCGGCGGCCGTTCTTGACCATGTCCCCCAGCATGTCGACCGAGGTCGGCTCGCCGATCACGCAGTAGTCCAGGCGCTCGCCGCGCGCGGACAGCGCCTCGACCACCTTGATGGTGCCGTCGTGCGCGGGGCCTTCCTCGTCGCTGGTGATCAGGAAGGCAATCGAGCCCGCATGGGCCGGGTGCGCCTTGACGAACTCTTCCACCGCCACCACGAAGCCTGCGATCGAGGTCTTCATGTCGGCGGCGCCGCGGCCGTACAGCTTGCCGTCGCGGTGCGTCGGCGCGAACGGGTCCGAATGCCACTGCTCCAGCGGGCCGGTCGGCACCACGTCGGTATGGCCGGCAAAGACCAGCAGCTTGCCGTCCTTGCCCTGCGTGCCGCGCTTGACCGCCCACAGGTTGGTCACGCGGAAATCGTCGGGGCCGCTGACCAGCGCTTCGCAGTCAAAGCCGAGCGCCTTCAGGCGGGTTTCCAGGACGGCCTGGCAGCCTTCGTCGGCGGGCGTGACGGAGCGGCGGCGGATCAGGTCTTCGGTGAGGGCGAGGGTGGCGGTCATCGGACGGCGGAAATGGAAATCAGAACTGGCTGGCGTACTGGTCGGCGGAGAAGCCGACCATCACCTTGCCATTGTGGGACAGCACCGGACGCTTGATAAGCGACGGGCTTTGCTGCATCAGCGCGATCGCGCCGGCTTCCTGCTCGGCGCGGCCCTTGTCGGCGTCCGACAGCGCGCGCCAGGTGGTGCCCTTGCGGTTGAGCAGCGTGGCCAGCGGGACGTGCTTGAGCCAGCCACGCAGCATGGCTTCATCCACGCCCTGCTTCTTGAAGTCGTGGAAGGTATAGCCCACGCCGTTGGCATCCAGCCAGGTGCGGGCCTTCTTGACGGTATCGCAGTTGGGAATGCCGTAGAGCAGGACGGTCATGGATGATCTCATTACTTTTGCTGTCATTCCCGCCTGCGCGGGAACGACATACGGGTCAGCGGAACAGCAAATTCAGCGCAATCACCAGGCCGCCCAGGCCCAGTGCCACGCCGCCCATCGCCACCGCGGTCATCAGGCGCAGCCGGCGGTCCAGCCGGGCGGCTTCCTTGCGCAGCGCATCGATGGTGATGGCATGTTGCTCGGCCAGCAGCTTGACGGCCTCGGCCTGCTGCACGGCTGCGGCTTCCAGCTCTGCGATGCGGGCGGCGGGATCGCGCGTGTCGGCCACCGCGCCTTCCGGCATTCCATCCTTGCGCTTGTTCTTCTTCAGTTTCTCGATGGTCTTGTTGGCCTGCTCGAGAATGGTGGGCAGCAGGGAGAGCACGGTACTGACGGTGGTGGGATCCAGGGCCATGAGTCGCTTGCGGAGGGAAGGCATGTTCAGCCTGGCCAGGCGGGATGACAGCGGAAATACTGCCCCGGAGCCGCGCCCCGGGGCGGGCTGCGCCAGGCGCGATCAGTCGCCGCGCAGCAGGTCGTTCAGGCTGGTCTTGGCGCGGGTCTGCGCGTCGACCTTCTTCACGATCACGGCGCAGTACAGGCTGTACTTGCCATCCTTGGACGGCAGGTTGCCCGCCACCACCACCGAGCCCGCCGGCACGCGGCCGTAGTGGATCTCGCCGGTTTCGCGGTCGTAGATCTTGGTCGACTGGCCCAGGTACACGCCCATCGAGATCACCGAGTTCTCTTCCACAATCACGCCTTCGACCACTTCCGAGCGGGCGCCGATAAAGCAGTTGTCTTCGATGATGACCGGGTTGGCCTGCAGCGGCTCCAACACGCCGCCGATGCCCACGCCGCCGGACAGGTGGACGTTCTTGCCGATCTGCGCGCACGAACCGACGGTGGCCCAGGTGTCGACCATGGTGCCTTCATCGACGTAGGCGCCGATATTGACGTACGACGGCATCAGCACGGCATTCTTCGCGATGAACGAACCGCGGCGGGCCACCGCCGGCGGCACCACGCGGAAGCCGGCCTTGGCAAAGTCGTCGGCGCTCCAGTTGGCGAACTTGGTCGGCACCTTGTCGTAGAACTGGGCAAAGCCGCCGGCGCTCATCGGCGCGTTGTCTTCCAGGCGGAACGACAGCAGCACGGCCTTCTTGATCCACTGGTTGACGATCCAGTCCTTGCCTTGCTTCTCGGCCACGCGCAGCGCGCCGGAATCCAGCTGGCCGATGACGTTGGCGACGGCTTCGCGAATGTCGTTGGGGGCGGACTTGGGCGACAGGCTGGTGCGGTCTTCCCAGGCCTGGTCGATCAGGGCTTGCAGAGCTTGCGTCATGTTCGTTTTCTCAGTGTTGAATGTTGATGTTCGGGTCTGTCCGAGCGTTTGTCGTCTGTCTCGACCACTTGTTTGCTCCCCTCTCCCGCATGCGGGAGAGGGGCTGGGGGTGAGGGCGGGCGGTTCTGACGGCGTGGTGCCTTGCTAAACCACCCCTCACCCCGGCCCTATCCCCCTGAGGGGAGAGGGAGAACACAATCAGCCGGATGCATGCCTCAGCCCAGCGATTTGCAGAATTCGACAATCCGCCGTGCGCCTTCCAGGCATTCCTCCGGCGTGGCCACCAGCGCCATGCGCACGCGGTTGGCCCCGGGGTTGATGCCATCGGCCTCGCGCGCCAGGTAACTGCCAGGCAGCACGGTCACGTTTTGCTCCGCCAGCAAGCGCGCAGCGAATTCCGTATCGCTCAGGCCCGTGCGCGAGACATCGGCCCAAAGGTAGAAGCCTGCATCGGGCAGCGCGACGTCCAGCACTTCGGCCAGCATCGGCGTGACTTCGCTGAACTTGCGCACATAGGCGGCGCGGTTCTCGCGCACGTGGGCCTCGTCGTTCCAGGCGGCGATGCTGGCGCTCTGCACGGCGGGGTTCATGGCGCCGCCGTGATAGGTACGGTATAGCAGGAATTTCTTCAGCAGCGCGGCATCGCCGGCGACGAAGCCCGAGCGCAGGCCCGGCACGTTGGAGCGCTTGGACAGGCTGGAGAACATCACCAGCCGCTCAAAACCACGGCCCAGCTTGTGCGCGGCTTCCAGCGCACCCAGCGGCGCGCGGCCTTCGTCGAAATAGATCTCGGAATAGCACTCGTCCGAGGCGATCACAAAGCCGTAGCGGTCCGACAGTGCAAACAGCTGCTTCCAGTCTTCCAGCGACAGCACCGCGCCGGTCGGGTTGCCGGGCGTGCACACGAACAGCAGCTGCACCTTCTGCCAGACCTCGTCGGCGATGCGGTCGAAGGCCGGGGTGAAGTTGCGCGCCGGGTCGCTGTTGGCGAATACCGGGGTGGCGCCGGCCAGCAGCGCCGCGCCTTCATAGATCTGGTAGAACGGGTTGGGGCACAGCACCAGCGCGCCCGGGCGGGTGCCGTCGACCACGGTCTGGGCAAAGGCGAACAGCGCCTCGCGCGAGCCGGTTACCGGCAGCACCTCGGTGGCGGGGTTGACGTTGGGCAGGCCGTAGCGGTGCTCCAGCCAGCTGGCAATGCACTGTCGTAGTGCATCGGAACCGGCGGTTGTGGGATAATTCGCCAGCCCCGCGAGCGACTCTGCCAGCGCTTGCTTGATGAATTCAGGCGTCGGGTGCTTGGGTTCACCAATGCCAAAGCTGATGGCCGGCTTGTCGGCAGGCTTCACCTGCGCAAAGAGCACCCGCAGTTTCTCGAACGGGTAGGGCTGGAGCAGGTCGAGGCGCGGATTCACAGTGTCAGTCGGGGCCGGTTAAAACGACGCATTATAGAGGAACGGCGCGGGTTTCCGTGCGCCGGCCTGGCCTGCGCGGCCGGCCGTGGGCACGGATGGCGGGCATCACGCCACAGTGATGCCGCCGGCGCCGTCCGGACCCTGCCTGCCATTGGCCGGTGGCCCGGCTTGCCTTGCACGGATTCCCTTCATGAGCACAAATACTGTTGCGGCGCAGCATGCGCCGGCCGACCGCCATGCGGTCAAGGCATCGCTTTCCATCCTGATCGGCGCCTCGGTCTGGGGCATCGCCTGGTTCCCATACCGTGTGCTGGCGGGCTGGGGCCTTGGCGGCATGCACGCGGCGGCGCTGGTCAGCTCGGTCGCGGCCATCCTGTCGCTGCTGGCCTTTCGCCGGCACCTGGCAGGCCTGCGCCCGCACTGGCTGTTCGTCGCGATCGGGCTGGCCGCGGGGGTGACCAATGCCGGCTTCGTCTGGGGCAGCGTCAACGGCCATGTGATGCGCGTGCTGCTGCTGTTCTACCTGACCCCGGTGTGGACCGCCTTGTTCGCCCGGCTGTTCCTGGGCGAGCGGCTGGCGGCAGCCGGGTTGTCGCTGGTGGCGCTGGCCCTGTTTGGCGCCGGGCTGATGCTGTGGACGCCCGAGGTCGGCGTGCCGCTGCCGGGCTCCGCCGCCGAATGGTCGGGCCTGATCGGCGGCATGGGCTTTGCCGTCAACAACGTGCTGTCGCGCCGCGCCGGCCAGCGCTTTCCGGACATGGACGCGCGCGTGCGCACGGTGGTGGTCTATCTGGGCTGCACGGTGGTCGGGGTGCCGGCCGCGCTGCTGCTCGATGGCCCGTCGGTGACGATCGTCCCGGGGGCGCAGGTCAGCGTGGGCCTGCTGGTGCTGGGCCTGGCGGCGGTGCTGGTGGTCAGCAACTCGGTGGTGCAGTACGGGCTGCAGCGGCTGCCGGCCAATCGCGTGTCGCTGCTGATGCTGTTCGAGATCGTGATTGCCGCGGTGTCGTCGTGGTGGCTGGCGACCGAGATGCTGAGCTGGAAGGAGGCGGCCGGTGGCCTGTGCATCATCGCCGCGGGCGCCTTGTCGGGGCTGGTGCACCGCAGCCGCTCCCCGGCGCCGGCCCAGGCGCATGCCGAGGCTGCTGCGTGTAACTAATCTGGCGCGGGTCAGTGCAGCATGACCCGCGACACCATCGCCACCAGCGGTGTCCGCACCGCGCGCTCCACGCCGCGGTGCAGATGCAGCGGCCGCAGCAGCATCTTCACCGTCATCTCGATGGGGATATTGCGCCGGATCACGCCGGACACGCGCGTATTGAGCGCGCGCACCTCGGCTTCCGACACCGCCTCCACGCCGCGCTCCATGCGCAGCACGTTGCGCAGTGCGATCGTGGCGTCTTCGTTCTTGATCTCCAGCAGCCGGCGCGCCAGTGCGCCCAGCACCCGCAGCCGGCCAAGCCGCTCCGATGCCGCAAAGCGGTTGAAGAACTGGTAGAAGTGCTTGTAGTGCCGCACCTCGTCGTTGGCGATGCGCCGCGTCAGGTCGCGCAGCACCGGCTCGTCGCTGGCCTGTTCCAGCGCGCGGTAATACGCGGCGGTGCCGGTTTCCACCACGCAGCGGGCCGCCATTTCCAGCGCCTCGGTCGGCTCGAACTGGTCGATCGAGCAGGTCTTGCTGTACTCGTCGAAGAAGCGCGCATAGCCGCGCTCCCAGTCGAATTCCGGCCAGACATGCTCGACATAGCGCCGCAGCGCCAGCCCGTGCTGCAATTCCTCGGCTTCCCAGTGCTCGGCAAGCCAGCCGGCGGCGTCCGGCACCCGGGCGTAGTAAGTGGCGAGGTTACCGGCATAGGTGTCGGAGCCGCTCTCGATAAACGAGGCCGACACCAGCAGGTAGAACAGGTCGCGGTCGCCGCGCACGCGCTCCACGTCGATCGCCTGGTAATCGATGTCGCTGACGGACCACGGTCGGGCGGCCGCTGACGGTTCACTCATGCTCTGTCCTCCTGGTTGGCCAAAGGCTGCGAGGGGCGCATTGACGGGCGTGCGGCTTAGGAGGGCATCCGAAGTCACGCCATCTGATCACAGACTAGCATTTACCCTAGTTAGTTTCCCAACGATTGACGGGCGATGTCGGCTGACGTTGCTTGCGGCGCCTGCCAAAGTGCTTGCGCAATCGCTTGTAAGGGGCGGAATAGCAAGGGAAATCCGCCATGGGATATGACGCCGGGGCGACCGGCAAACGGGCCGGCGAAGGCATCTGCGATGGTATGATTAGCCCCAATTCTCGGGCTCGAGGGGTATTTTGAGGTGCTGGCGTCACGCCGCGCCGGCTTCCGCGCAGCCCGGCTTTCTGAACAGTGCAATAGCCCCGATACCAGGCCAGGTCCGGTTCCGATACCGGAGTGGCCGATACCACACGAGAAACCGTGCGACTATCCTCGATCAAGCTGGCGGGCTTCAAGTCATTCGTCGATCCCACCAATTTTCAAGTGCCCGGCCAACTGGTCGGCATCGTAGGTCCCAACGGCTGCGGCAAATCCAACATCATCGATGCGGTGCGCTGGGTGCTGGGTGAGTCACGCGCGTCCGAGCTGCGCGGCGAATCCATGCAGGACGTCATCTTCAACGGCTCCACTGCGCGCAAGCAGGCCGGCCGGGCCAGCGTCGAGCTGGTGTTCGACAACGCCGAGGGCCGCGCCGCCGGCCAGTGGAGCCAGTACGCCGAAGTCGCGGTCAAGCGGGTGCTGACCCGCGACGGCACCTCGTCCTACTACATCAACAACCAGCCGGTGCGCCGGCGCGACATCCAGGACATCTTCCTGGGCACGGGCCTGGGGCCGCGCGCCTACGCCATCATCGGGCAGGGCATGATCTCGCGCATCATCGAGGCCAAGCCCGATGACATGCGCATCTTCCTCGAAGAAGCCGCGGGCGTGTCCAAGTACAAGGAACGCCGCCGCGAGACCGAGAACCGCCTGTCCGACACGCGCGAGAACCTGACCCGCGTGGAAGACATCCTGCGCGAACTCGGCAGCAACCTCGAGAAGCTGGAGGGCCAGGCCGAGGTGGCGCAGCGCTTCAAGACGCTGCAGGCCGACGGCGAAGAGAAGCAGCACCTGCTGTGGCTGCTGCGCAAGCGCGAGGCTCTGCAGGAGCAGGAACGCCACCAGCGCGCCATCGAGCAGGCCCAGATCGACCTGGAAGCGCAGACCGCGCAGCTGCGCCATGTCGAGGCCGAACTCGAAACCATGCGCGCCGCGCATTACGCCGCATCCGACGGCATGCACGCCGCGCAGGGCGCACTGTACGAAGCCAATGCCGAAGTCAGCAAGCTGGAAGCCGAGATCCGCTACGTGGTGGAATCGCGCAACCGCGTGCAGGCCCAGATCGCCGCGCTGACCGCGCAACGCGAGCAGTGGCAGGGCAAGGCCGGACAGGCCACCGACGAACTGGCGCAGGCCGAGGAAAACCTGGCCGTGGCCGAAGGCCGCACCGTCGAGGCGCAGGAAGCCGTCGCCCACAAGAACGACGAACTGCCGACGCTGGAAGCGCAATGGCGCGATGCCCAGCAACTGCTGAACGAGCAGCGTGCCGGCATCATGCAGGCCGAGCAGGCGCTGAAGCTGGAAGCCGCGCAGCAGCGCAGCGCCGACCAGATGCTGCAGCAGCTGGAACAGCGCCGCGAACGCCTGTCGGCGGAAGAAAAGGGCCTGGACCGCCCCGACGAGACCCGCCTGGAGCAGGCCCGCGCCGAGCTGGCCGAGCAGGAAGCGCTGGTCGAAGAAGCCCAGGCCGTGCTGGCCGACGCAGAAGAGAACGTGCCGCGCCTGGACGAAGAACGCCGCGCCGCGCAGGCGCGCGTGCACAGCGAAGCCGCCGCCATCGCCACGCTGGAGGCGCGCCTGTCGGCGCTGCGCCAGCTGCAGGCGAACGTGCAGACCGACGGCAAGGTGCAGCCGTGGCTGGCCAGGCATGAACTGGCCGAGCTGCCGCGCCTGTGGAAGAAGGTCCATATCGAGCCGGGCTGGGAAAACGCGCTCGAATCCGTGCTGCGCGAAAAGCTGGCCGCGCTGGAAGTGTCGAACCTGGACTGGGTCAAGGCCTTCCTGTCCGACGCGCCGCCGGCCAAGCTGGCGTTCTATTCGCCGCCGGCCGCGGCCCGTCCGCTGGAAACGCCTGCCGGCCTGCGCCCGCTGATGTCGCTGGTGCAGATCACCGAGCCGGGCATCCGCGCGGTGATGCAGGACTGGCTGGCCGATATCTACGTCGCCGCCGACATGGCGCAGGCGCTGGCCGCGCGCAACACGCTGCCTGACGGCGCGTCGTTTGTCGTGGCCGAAGGCCACGTGGTGGGCCGCAACGCCATCCAGATCTACGCCGCCGATTCCGAGCAGGCCGGCATGCTGGCGCGCGAGCAGGAAATCGAAAACCTGCAGAAGCAGGCACGCGCGCAACTGCTGCTGTCCGACGAAGCCAAGACCCAGGCCGTGCGTGCGGAAGCGGCCTACACCCAGGCCAGCCAGGGCCTGGGCGATGCCCGCAGCCGCGCCGAGCAGGCCACCCGCCGCGTGCACGCGCTGCAGATGGACGTGCTCAAGCTGTCGCAGGCAATGGAGCGCTATTCCGCGCGCAGCGGCCAGATCCGCGAGGAACTGGACGAGATCCACGCACAGATTGAAGAGCAACGCGCCATCCGCGCCGAATCCGAGGCCAGCTTCGAGCAGCACGACGCCGCGCTGGCCGAGATGCAGGCCACCCACGAAGACCAGCAGATGGCCTTCGAGGCGCTGGACAGCAAGCTCTCGGGTGCGCGCCACCAGCTGCGCGACTTCGAGCGCGCCGCGCAGGAAGCGCTCTTTGCGGAGCGCAACCTGGCCAGCCGCATCGACGAGCTGCGCCGCAATATCCAGGTCGCCGCCGACCAGGCCGAACGCATTGCCGAATCGCTGGAAAACGCGCGCGCCGAACTGGAGACCATCAACGAGCAGACCGCGCATACCGGCCTGCAGGAAGCGCTGGAGCGCCGCGCCGGGAAGGAAGAGAAGCTCACCATCGCGCGCACCGAGCTGGATGCGCTGTCGGCACAGCTGCGCCAGTTCGACGAACAGCGCCTGGCCGCCGAGCGCAGCCTGCAGCCGCTGCGCGACCGCATCACCGAACTGCAGCTCAAGGAACAGGCCGCGCGCCTGAACCAGGAGCAGTTCAGCGAGCAACTGACCACTGCCCAGGTGGACGAGGCCGCGCTGGTGGACAAGCTGACCGGCGACCTGAAGCCGTCGTACCTGCAGGGCGAAGTCACGCGCATCAACAACGCCATCAACGCGCTGGGCCCGGTCAACATGGCCGCGCTCGACGAACTGGCCGCGGCGCGCGAGCGCAAGACCTTCCTCGATGCGCAGTCGGCCGACCTGAACGACGCCATCAACACGCTGGAAGACGCGATCGCCAAGATCGACCAGGAAACCCGCGCGCTGCTGCAGGGCACCTTCGACCAGGTCAACCACCATTTCGGCGAGCTGTTCCCGTCGCTGTTCGGCGGCGGCCAGGCGCGCCTGATCATGACCGGCGAGGAAATCCTCGACGCCGGCGTGCAGGTGATGGCGCAGCCCCCGGGCAAGAAGAACTCGACCATCCACCTGCTGTCGGGCGGCGAGAAGGCGCTGACCGCGATCGCGCTGGTGTTCGCCATGTTCCAGCTCAACCCGGCGCCGTTCTGCCTGCTGGACGAGGTGGACGCGCCGCTGGACGACGCCAACACCGAACGCTACGCCAATATGGTGGCGCGCATGTCGGACAAGACTCAATTCGTTTTCATCTCACATAACAAGATTGCCATGGAAATGGCTCATCAACTCATTGGCGTGACCATGCAGGAGCAGGGCGTTTCGCGTATCGTGGCCGTGGATATGGACGCGGCGGTTTCGATGGCGGAGGCAGCATGAGCCTGAACATGGACCTGCAGACCGCACTGATCGTCGCGGGCGTGGTTTTCGTGGTACTGGTGTTCGGCTACAACCAGTGGCAGATCCGCAAGGCGCGCCGCCCGCGCGAGCTGAGCCCGGAAGACGACCTGCCGCCGATGCGCGAGCCGGTGGTCGGGCAGAGCACCGCACCGGAAACCGCCGCGCGCCTGCATGAAGCCGCTGCCGAGCAGCCACCGCGGCGCGAGCCGACCCTGTCGCAGGCGACAGCCAAGGCCAGCGCCGCGGCGGTGACTGACAACAGCCGTGTGGCCGCCGCCGCTGCGGCCGCCGCAAGCACGGCCGATGCCGACGAAACCGTCGCCGAAGAAGTGGCGGTCGCGGCCGCGGCGTCGCACGTGGGTGACGACGAAGGCGACGCTGAATCTGCAGCGGCCCCGGCACCCGCGCCAGCGCCTGTCCCAGCCCCCGCGCCGGCTCCGGTCGCGGCCGTGCCGGACGGCCAGCCCGCGCCGGCCGTGATCGATCCGCTGATCGACTGCATCGTGCCGCTGCACCTGGAGCGCAAGGCTTCCGGCGACCGCATCCTGCCGCTGACCGGCCGGCTGCGCCGCGCCGGCACCAAGCCGGTCCATATCGAGGGCCTGCGCATCGAAGCCAATGCATGGGAGCCGGTGACCGCCGGCCATCAGTACGAAGACCTGCAGGTCGGCGTGCAACTGGCCAACCGCGGCGGCCCGCTCAACGCGCTCGAGTTCTCGGAATTCGTCACCGCGGTGGAGTCGCTGGCCGAATCGCTCGACGCCTCCGCCGACCTGCCGGACATGAGCGAGACCGTGGCCAATGCACGCGAGCTGGATGGCTTTGCCGCCGGCTGCGACGTGCAGCTGGGCGTCAACGTGATCTCGGATGGCGCGCCGTGGTCGGCGGCCTATGTGCAGAACGTGGCCACGCAGGACGGGCTGGTGCTGTCGCGCGACGGCACCCGCTTTATCCGCTACCAGGCCAACGCCGAGGGCGTGCAGCGTCCGCTGTTCACGCTGCAGTTCGGCGACACCAACTTCCTGCGCGACGACCTGACCGTCAAGGCTGGCCGCCAGATCACGCTGCTGCTCGACGTGCCGGTGGCCGACCAGGCCGCCAGGCCGTTCAAGACGGTGTGCGAGTACGGCCACACGCTGGCCCAGCGCATGGGCGCGCAGCTGGTCGACGACAATATGCGGCCGCTGACCGAAGCCTCGTTCGTCGCAATCTTCAGCCAGCTTGAAACGCTGTATAACAAGCTGGAAGCGCGCGGCATGCCGGCCGGGTCGTCGGTGGCGCTGCGCCTGTTCAGCAACTAGCCGGAGCCTGCCATGACCGCAACACACCGCGGCGCGCAGGCAGATGCCTCCGCGCCCGTCGGCGCCTTGCCGCCCGAAGCCGCAGCCAGGCGCGTGGCCTGGCTGCGCGACGAACTCGACCGCCACAATTACCAGTATTACGTGCTCGACGCGCCGACCATTCCGGATGCGGAATATGACGCGCTGTTCTGCGAACTGCAGGGCCTGGAGCTGGAGCATCCCGAACTCCAGACGCCGGACTCGCCCACGCAGCGCGTCGGCGGCGAGCCGCTGTCAGCCTTCGACTCGGTGCGTCACCGCATGCCGATGCTGTCGCTCAACAACGGCTTCGCCGACGAGGACGTGCTGAACTTCGACCGCCGCTGCGCGCAGGGCCTGGGGCGCACCGCGCCCGCCACCGGCGAGCCGGACCTGTTCAGCACCGCCGACGCGGTCGAGTACGCCTGCGAGCTGAAGTTCGACGGCCTGGCCATGTCGCTGCGCTATGAGGATGGCCGCCTGGTGCAGGCCGCCACCCGCGGCGATGGCGAGACCGGCGAGGACGTCACCGTCAACGTGCGCACCATCAAGGCGATCCCGCTGAAGCTGCGCGGCCAGGCGCCCGCGGTGCTGGAAGTGCGCGGCGAGGTCTTCATGTTCCGCCGCGACTTCGACAAGCTCAACGAGCGCCAGGCAGAAGCTGGCGAGAAGACCTTCGTCAACCCGCGCAACGCCGCCGCGGGCAGCCTGCGCCAGCTCGATCCGCGCATCACCGCAAAGCGGCCGCTGTCGTTCTTTGCGTACGGCCTGGGTGAGTTGCAGGGCGTGGACCGCCCACCCACCCACAGCGCCATGCTCGACGGCTTTGCCGCGCTGGGCCTGCCGGTGTGCAAGGATCGCGCGGTGGTGAAGGGCGCGCAGGGGCTGCTGGACTTCTATCGCGATATCGGCCAGCGCCGCGGCGCGCTGCCGTACGACATCGACGGCGTGGTCTACAAGGTCAATGCACTGGCCGACCAGGAGCGCCTGGGCTTTGTCTCGCGCGCACCGCGCTTCGCGTTGGCGCACAAGTTCCCGGCGCAGGAAATGACCACCATCGTCGAGGACATCGAGGTGCAGGTCGGCCGCACCGGCGCGATCACGCCGGTGGCGCGGCTCAAGCCCGTCTTCGTCGGCGGCGTGACCGTGACCAACGCCACGCTGCACAACGAGGACGAGATCCGCCGCAAGGACGTGCATATCGGCGACACCGTGATCGTGCGCCGCGCCGGCGACGTGATTCCCGAAGTGGTCGGCGTGGTGACCGAGCGCCGCCCGGCCGATGCGCGCGCGTTCGTGATGCCGACCGCCTGCCCGGTGTGCGGCTCGCATATCGAGAAGCTCGAGGACGAAGCCATCGCCCGCTGCACCGGCGGCCTGATCTGCGCGGCGCAGCGCAAGCAGTCGCTGCTGCATTTCGCACAGCGGCGCGCCATGGATATCGAAGGGCTGGGCGACAAGCTGGTCGAACAACTGGTCGACCACGGCATCGTGCGCACGCCGGCAGATCTGTTCAAGCTGGGCGTGGCCAAGCTGGCCGCGCTGGAGCGCATGGCGGACAAGTCGGCGGCCAACCTGGTGGCGGCGATCGACACGTCGCGCGCGACCACCATGAACCGCTTTATCTTCGCGCTCGGCATCCGCCATGTGGGCGAAGCCACCGCCAAGGACCTCGCAAAGCATTTCGGCAAGCTGGATGCGCTGATGGCGGCCGACGAAGCGGCGCTGCTGGAGGTGAATGACGTCGGCCCGGTGGTGGCGCAGTCGATCGCGCACTTCTTCGCCGAGCCGCACAACGTCGAGGTCATCGAACAACTGCGCGCCGCGGGCGTACACTGGACGGAAAGCGAGCCCGTGGCCAAGGCCCCGGCGCCGCTGTCGGGCAAGACTTTCGTGCTGACGGGCACGTTGCCCACCCTGTCGCGCGAGGACGCCAAGGAACTGCTGGAAGCCGCCGGCGCCAAGGTGGCGGGTTCGGTATCGAAGAAGACCGACTACGTCGTCGCGGGCGCAGAGGCAGGCAGCAAGCTCGACAAGGCCGAGGCGCTGGGCGTGCCGGTGCTGGACGAGGCCGGCTTGCTGGCGCTGCTGGCAGAGGCCGGCGCCGCGCCGGCCCAGGAATAACCGGGGAAACAACCATGATCCGCGAGATTCTCAAAATGGGCGATCCGCGCCTGCTGCAGGTGGCGCGTCCGGTGGAACGCTTCAACACGCCCGAACTGCGCACGCTGATCGAAGACATGTTCGACACCATGGACCACGCCAACGGCGCCGGCCTCGCCGCCCCGCAGATCGGCGTGGACCTGCAGGTGGTGATCTTCGGCTTCGACCGCAACCCGCGCTACCCGGACGCCCCCACCGTGCCCAAGACGGTGCTGATCAACCCGGTACTGGAGATGCAGTCCGACGAGATGGAGGACGGCTGGGAAGGCTGCCTGTCAGTCCCCGGCCTGCGCGGCGTGGTGCCGCGCCACCTGCGGCTGAAGTACAGCGGCTACGACCTGACGGGCAACCGCATCGAGCGCGTGGCTGAGGGCTTCCATGCGCGCGTGGTGCAGCATGAGTGCGACCACCTGCTGGGGATCCTGTATCCGATGCGGATCAAGGATTTCAGGCAGTTTGGATTTACGGAGGTGTTGTTTCCGGATTTGCCGCCGAATAGTGACGATTGAAGATCTGTGCGGTGGGGTATCGATGCCGCGCAAGGCGGAAAAAACCGGTCCTGTGGACTAATGCCGTTCAGTTAAGGTCTCAAGCCCTACCGTCATTCCCGCGCAGGCGGGAATCCAGCGTCTTTCACGTCCCCTTCGGGGATGAAGTCACTGGGTTCCCGCCTGCGCGGGAACGACGGTCGCTAACTGAACAGCATTAGGTCCTGTGGACCGGTTTTTTTTGTGTCGGCAATGCGGGAATCAGAACTTCTCAAACTGCCCCAGGAACCGCCACTTGCCCGGCGGCAGGTCCCCCAGCACGACACGTCCCATGCGCACGCGCTTCAGGCCCACCACCTGCAGCCCGACCTGCTCGCACATCCGACGGATCTGGCGCTTGCGGCCTTCGCGCAGCACGAAGCGCAGTTGCTCCTCGTTCTGCCAGCTCACCTTGGCCGGCTTGAGCGGCACGCCGTCCAGCGACAGGCCGTGGCGCAGCAGTTCCAGATCATCGGCGGGGAATTCCGCGCTGATGTTGCGCTCGACCGGACCCTGCGGCGAGTGCCAGACCACGCGCACCAGGTATTCCTTCTCGACAGTCGAATCTTCGCCGATCAGCGCGCGCGCGACGCGGCCGTCCTGCGTCAGCACCAGCAGGCCGGTCGAGTCGATATCGAGGCGGCCAGCGGGGGCCAGGCTCTTGCGTTGCCACGGGGCAAAGCGCTTGCGCGTGGCGTCGCCTTCCCACTGGTTCTCGGCGGTGAACAGCACCGCGGCGGGCTCGTAGCCGTCTTCGGCCTGGCCGGAGACGTAGCCTACCGGCTTGTTCAGCAGCACCGTGACGCGCTCGCCTTGTTCCGAGCGCGCTTCCTGCATGATTTCGATCTCGGCGTCGGGGCGGATGCGGCTGCCCAGTTCGGTCACGGGCTTGCCGTCGACCAGCACCCAGCCGTGCGGGATCCATTCGTCAGCCTCGCGGCGCGAGCACAGGCCCAGTTCGGACATGCGCTTGGACAGGCGCACCAGGCCGTCGTCGTGGCTGGACTCGGCGCGGGCGGGCGCGGGCTTTTCCTGGCGCGCGGCCGGTGCCTGCTGGCGTGCCGGGCCGGTGGTGCGGATGCGGTCGGCGGCGTCGCTGAAGCGGCGTGCCGGTGCGGTGCCTTCGCGGCGGCGCTCACCCGACGGCGCGGGGCGCGGGCGCTTGTCGTCATCGCCATAGCGGCGCGGACGCGAGTCGGCGCCTTCGAAGCGGCGGGGACGGTTGTCGTCATCGCCAAAACGGCGCGGCGGGCGCGACTCGCCGCCTTCGAAACGGCGCGGACGGGCCTCGCCGCGATCGTCGCCGGTGCGGCGGGGACGGTTGTCGTCGTCGCCGAAGCGGCGCGGCGGGCGCGAGTCGCTGCCTTCGAAACGGCGCGAGCTTGCCTCGCCGCGATCGTCGCCAGTGCGGCGCGGACGGTTGTCGTCATCGCCGAAGCGGCGCGGCGGGCGCGAGTCGCTGCCTTCGAAACGGCGCGGGCGTGCCTCGCCGCGATCGTCGCCAGTGCGGCGCGGACGGTTGTCGTCATCGCCGAAGCGGCGCGGCGGGCGCGACTCGCTGCCTTCGAAACGGCGCGGGCGTGCCTCGCCGCGATCGTCGCCATAACGGCGGGGACGGTTGTCGTCATCGCCGAAGCGGCGCGGTGGGCGCGACTCGCCGCCTTCAAACCGGCGCGGGCGTGCCTGGCGTTCGCCGTCAGCGGGACGCGGCGCGCGGGGCTTGCGCGGCTCGCCGGCGCCGGCCAGCGGTTCGCCCTGGGCCGGACGGCCGCCAGTCTTGCCGCCGGCGCGCTGCTGGGCGCGCTTGATGCCTTCGGAGACGGCCTGCACGCGCTTGCGGTTCAGGTCGGACACGCGCACGGGGCGGGTGCCGGTCTTGCGCGCGGCCGTGCCGGTGTCGCTGGCGGCCTTGATGCCTAGCGTCTTGCGCTTCGGCGAATTGCTGTCGGTCATATGTTGATGCTGCCCGCCCGCCTCAGATGGCGAGGGCGGCGAGCAAGTCCTGTTCAAGCTGAATCTGCAATCGGTTGTCGGCGGCCAGGCGGCTGCCGTCGACCAGGAACACGTCTTCGACGCGTTCGCCCAGGGTGTTGATGCGTGCCGTATGCACGGACACGCGATGCCGTGCCAGTACGCGGGCGATGGCGTACAGCAGGCCGGTGCGGTCGTTGGCGGACAGCGACAGCAGGTAATACTGGCCGCGCTCGTCCGGGCGCAGGTCGACGCGCGGCTTGATCGGGAAGCTGCGCGACTGGCGCGACAGCCGCCCCTGCGTGGGCTCGGGCAGGGCGCCCTGCTGAAGCAGTCGGTCGCACAGCTCGTGCTCCACCAGCGCGATGATGTCGCGGTAGTTGCCGCCGTCGCCGGCCATGCCCGGGTCGGTGACCTGGAACGTGTCCAGCGCGTAGCCGTGGCGCGTGGTGTGGATCTTGGCGTCCTGGATCGAGAACGCCTTGCGCTCGAAGTAGCCGCAGATGCGCGCGAACAGGTCGGGCTGGTCCTTGACGTAGACCGCCACCTGCAGGCCTTCGCCGGCGGGCGAGACGCGCGCCTTGACCACCGGCGTGGGGCTGTCGACCTTGTTGTACAGGTGGCGCGTGAGCCAGGCGATATCGTGCGAATCGTGGCGCAGGAAGAAGGCCACGTCGAGTTGCGCCCACAAGGACTTGCCCAGCGCCGGGTCGAACGCCTTCAGGCGCAGCTCGGAGATGGTGTCTTCCTTGCGCTGCGACCACAGCGAATGCGAATCCACGCGCGCGCCGCCCAGCACGCGCAGCGTGATGTGGTACAGGTCTTCCAGCAGCTTGCCCTTCCACGCATTCCACACCTTTGGGCTGGTGCCGCGGATATCGGCCACGGTCAGCAGGTAGAGCGCGGTCAGGTAGCGTTCGTTGCCTACTACGCGCGCGAAGGCGTGAACCACTTCCGGATCGGTCAGGTCCTGCTTCTGCGCCACATGGCTCATGGTCAGGTGGTTCTCGACCAGCCAGCAGATCAGGTCGGTGTCCTCGCGCGCAATGCCGTGCTGCTTGCAGAAGCGGCGTGCATCCGTGGTGCCGAGCTTTGAGTGGTCGCCGCCGCGGCCCTTGGCGATGTCGTGGAACAGCGCCGCTACCGACAGCACCCAGGGCTTGTCGAAGCTGGCCATCAGCTGGCTGCAGAACGGGAACTCGTGGGTGTGCTCGACGATGGCGAAGCGGCGCATGTTGCGCACCACCATCAGGATGTGCTGGTCCACGGTATAGACGTGGAACAGGTCGTGCTGCATCTGGCCGACAATGCGCCGGAAGTTGATCAGGTAGCGGCCCAGCACGCTGGTCTGGTTCATCAGGCGCAGCGCATGGGTGATGCCTTGCGGCTCCTGCACGATCGCCAGGAACAGGCGCCGGTTCTCTGGGTCGTTGCGCCAGGTCGCATTCATCACCGTGCGCGCGTTGTAGAGCCCGCGCAGCGTGCGCGGCGACAGGCCCTTCACGCCGGGGGTGCGCTCATACAGCAGAAAGGTTTCCAGGATGGCGTGGGGATCGCGCTCGTAGACGTCGTCGCTGGTGATTTCCAGCATGCCCTGGCGCTCGACAAAGCGCTCGTTGAGCACGCGCGTCACCTGCGACTCACTCGGGAACAGCATCGCCTCGATATTGAGCAGCAGCACGCTGTTGAGCTGCGTGACCGCCTTGGCGGCCCAGTAGTAGCGGCGCATCAGCTGTTCGCTGGCGCGCTTGTTGGCGTTCTGCCGGTAGCCGAAGGACTCGGCCAGCGCGGTCTGCAGGTCGAACACCAGCACATCCTGGCGGCGCCCGGCGACCAGGTGCAGGCGCGCACGGATGGTCTTCAGCAGGCGCTCGTTGCGGGCCAGTTCCTGGGCCTCGCGGCGCGTGAGCAGGCCCTTCTCGAACAGTTCTTTCCAGCTGTCGCCCAGGCTCGCGGCCTTGGTCATCCACAGGATCACCTGCAGGTCGCGCAGGCCGCCGGGGCTTTCCTTGCAGTTGGGCTCGAGCGAGTAGGGTGTGTCCTGGTACTTGGCGTGGCGCTGGCGCATTTCCAGCAGCTTGGCCTGGAAGTAGGCGGCCGGATCCAGGTCGGCCTGGTAGCGGGTGCGCAGCGCGTCGAACAGCTTGCGGTTGCCGGTCAGCAGCCGCGCTTCCAGCAAGGAGGTCTGGATGGTGACGTCCTGGCGCGATTCGCGCACGCAGTCGTCCACCGTGCGCACGGCCGAGCCGATCTCCAGGCCCAGGTCCCAGCACAGGCCGATAAAGCGTTCCAGCCGGCTGGCGGTGTCGTGGTCGGGCTCGGCGGGCAGCAACAGCAGCACGTCGACGTCCGAATACGGGAACAGTTCGCCACGGCCGTAGCCGCCCACCGCCACCAGTGCCGCGCCCGCGGGCATTTCCAGTCCGCGCCACGCCTCGATCAGCGCGGCGTCGACCGCGCGGCGCAGACGCGTGATCAGCGTGCCGACGTTGGCGCTGGCGTTGAAGTCGGCAGACAGCGCCTGCTTGTCGGCTTTGAGCTGGTCGCGCACGCGCGCGGCCAGCAGCAGTTCCGGCGTGGTGTCCATGGGGGTGGCGGAAAGGTTCGTGGGCACGGCTGGAAAAAGAAGGGCGCCCGGTCAGGCGCCCCTGGCTTCAGTGCGGCTTCAGGCCGCCACGGAATCGGTGGCGAAGGCCGGCGGGGCCGGCGTGCCGGCGGACACCGTCAGCACTTCGTAGCCGGTCTCGGTGACCAGCACCGTGTGCTCCCACTGCGCCGACAGGCTGCGGTCGCGGGTCTTCACCGTCCACTGGTCGGGCATGGTGCGGATATCGCGCTTGCCGGCGTTGATCATCGGCTCCACCGTGAAGATCATGCCGGCCTTGATTTCGGTGCCGGTGCCGGGGCGGCCGTAGTGCAGGATCTGCGGGTCTTCGTGGAAGTTCTTGCCGATGCCGTGGCCGCAGTACTCGCGCACCACGCTGTAGCCGGCGGCTTCGGCGTGCACCTGGATGGCATGGCCGATGTCGCCCAGGCGGGCGCCGTTGCGAACCTGTGCGATGCCCTTCCACATGCATTCATACGTCACCTGCGCCAGGCGCTTGGCCAGGATCGAGCCCTCGCCGACGATGAACATGCGGCTGGTGTCGCCGTAGTAGCCTTCCTTGGTGATGACGGTGATGTCCAGGTTGATGGCATCGCCGCTCTTGAGCACGCGCTCACCGGGGATGCCGTGGCAGATTACGTCGTTGACCGAGGTGCAGATCGCGCCGGGGAAGGGCGGGTAGCCCGGCGGCGCATAGTTCAGCGGCGCCGGCACGGTGCCTTGCACGTCACGCATATAGGCGTGGCAGAGGCGGTCCAGCTCGCCGGTGGTGACGCCCGGCTGCACGAAGGGCGTGATGTAGTCGAGGACTTCGGAGGCAAGGCGGCAAGCCACGCGCATCTGGGCGATGTCTTCGGCGGTGTTCAGGTAAATGCTCATGCTGCGTCGCCAGAAAGTGATGGCGAGGCCACTGGCCGCGCCGGAATCGAAAGATCAATGTGGGATTATCGCACCATCGGGACCAGATCGCAGCTTATGCAGGGCCGCGCTCAGCCGGGTTCGCGGACCGGCTGGGCGCCGGGCGGCTCCGGGGGGGCGGCTTGAGCGGACGGCACTTTTGTTGCTACAATAGCGGGCTGATCTGGATGCGGCGCAGCATTGCGTCCGCCAGCTCAGCTATTTTGCAGGATTTTTCCTGCGGTCGTTTGAAATCGCTGGCCCGCCTATCCGGGGTGTTCCTTTTCAGGAATGTCGGGGCGGGCTTCAGACCTAACCCTTTGGAGATTTACATGTCCGTTACCATGCGCGAAATGCTGGAAGCCGGTTGCCACTTCGGCCACCAGACCCGCTTCTGGAACCCGAAGATGGCCCCCTTCATCTTCGGCCATCGCAACAAGATCCACATCATCAACCTCGAAAAGACGCTGCCGATGTTCCAGGACGCAATGAAGTACGTGCGTCAGCTGGCAGCGAATCGCGGCACCGTCCTGTTCGTGGGCACCAAGCGCCAGTCGCGCGAAATCCTGGCTGAAGAAGCTGGCCGTGCCGGCATGCCCTACGTCGACGCCCGCTGGCTCGGCGGCATGCTGACCAACTTCAAGACGGTCAAGACCTCGATCAAGCGCCTGAAGGACATGGAAGCCGCCAAGGAAGCCGGCGCGCTGGAAACCATGAGCAAGAAGGAAGCGCTGATGTTCGAGCGCGAGATGCTGAAGCTGGAAAAGTCGATCGGCGGCATCAAGGACATGGGCGGCGTGCCGGACGCGATCTTCGTGGTCGACGTCGGCTACCACAAGATTGCCGTGACCGAAGCCAACAAGCTGGGCGTGCCGGTGATCGGCGTGGTCGATACCAACCACTCGCCGGAAGGCATCGACTACGTGATCCCGGGCAACGACGACTCGAGCAAGGCCGTGGCCCTGTACGTGCGCGGCGTGGCTGACGCGATCCTGGAAGGCCGTGCCAACGCGGTGCAGGAAGTGGTCGAGGCCGCGCGCGGCGGCGACGACGAATTCGTCGAAGTGCAGGAAGGCTGATTGCCCGCCGCCTGATTGCCGGAAAGGAACCCGCTAGCGCGCATCGTCACCAGACAGACAAGCAACGCTTGCCGCCCGTCACCACGGGCTGCGCGCAAGGCGAAAGCCGGGGTACGCCGGCAGCCGGCAGGAAGGGCAATAAAAAGGGGGCACATCTGGCGCCCCCTTTTTTTGAATATTGAATTGTTGTCATCCGCCGCAGGCAGCATCTGCCGCGGGTGTGCTGTAGACCCACCGACCGGGTGCCGCGGGCGACTGACGGCAGCCGGCGCGAACCATTCAAGGAGTGACAAATGGCGGCAATTACCGCAAGCATGGTTGCAGAACTGCGCGCGAAGACCGACGCGCCGATGATGGAGTGCAAGAAGGCCCTGACCGAGGCCGACGGCGACCTGAACAAGGCCGAAGAGCTGCTGCGCGTCAAGCTGGGCAACAAGGCCAGCAAGGCCGCATCGCGCGTGACCGCCGAGGGCGTGGTCGCATCGTTCATCGACGGCACCACCGGCGTGCTGGTCGAACTGAACTGCGAGACCGATTTCGTCTCCAAGAACGACGACTTCCTGGCCTTCTCGGCCAAGATCGCTGAACTGATCGCCAGGCAGAACCCGGCCGACGTGGCTGCCCTGGCCGCGCTGGAAATCGACGGCGTGAGCGTCGAAGCCACCCGCACCGCCCTGATCGGCAAGATCGGCGAGAACCTGACGATCCGCCGCTTTGCCCGCTACGCCAACGGCGGCAAGCTGGTTTCGTACCTGCACGGCACCCGCATCGGCGTGATGGTCGAGTTCGGCGGCGACGAAGCCGCCGCCAAGGACGTGGCCATGCACGTGGCCGCCATGAAGCCGGTGTCGCTGTCGGCCGAACAGGTCCCCGCCGACCTGATCGCCAAGGAGCGCAGCATCGCCGAGCAGAAGGCTGCCGAATCGGGCAAGCCGGCCGAGATCGCTGCCAAGATGGTGGAAGGCTCGGTGCAGAAGTACCTGAAGGAAGTCTCGCTGTTCAACCAGCCGTTCGTGAAGAACGACAAGCAGACGGTTGAGCAGATGCTGAAGGCCGCCAACACGGCGGTGAAGGGCTTCAGCCTGTTCGTGGTGGGCGAAGGCATCGAGAAGAAGCAGGACGACTTCGCCGCTGAAGTGGCCGCCCAGGTGGCCGCTGCCCAGAAGGGCTGATGTCCGGGGCGCCGCGGACTGCCCATTCGGGCTGGTCCGGGCGCCTATAATGCCGCAGGGGCGCCGTAAGGTGCCCCTCTGCACAAGTAGTGGGGCGCGGCGAGAGTCGCGCTGCACTGCAGCAGTCTGTTTTCGTGGTGGTCCAGGTGCAGGCCGGGGCACCACGAAAACCGGCTTTCTTCCGCCGGCGGCACGATGATCCGTGCCGCCGGTGCCAAAACATACGTCTCAGGATCGTCTCAACCGAGCGATCTGCTCCTGTCCGAGGGTGAACATGCCAGCCTACAAGCGCGTCCTTCTGAAACTGTCCGGTGAAGCCCTGATGGGCGAAGATGCCTTCGGCATCAACCGCTCCACCATCGAAGCGATGGTGAACGACATTGCCGAGATCGTGAAGCTCGGCGTGCAGGTGGCGGTGGTCATCGGCGGCGGCAATATCTTCCGCGGTGTCGCGGGCGGCGCCGCCGGCATGGACCGCGCCACTGCCGACTACATGGGCATGCTGGCCACCATGATGAACGCGCTGGCGCTGCAGGACGCGATGCGCCATGCCAATATCGAAGGCCGCGTGCAGTCCGCGCTGCGCATGGACCAGGTGGTCGAGCCCTATATCCGCCCGCGCGCGATCCGCCAGCTGGAAGAGGGCAAGGTGGTGATCTTCGCCGCCGGCACCGGCAACCCGTTCTTCACCACCGATACCGCCGCCGCGCTGCGCGGCTCGGAAATCGGGGCTGAAATCGTGCTGAAGGCGACCAAGGTTGACGGTGTGTACACCGCCGACCCGAAGAAGGACCCCAGCGCCACGCGCTACGCCACCATTACCTTCGACGAGGCCATCTCCCGCAACCTGCAGGTGATGGACGCCACTGCCTTTGCGCTGTGCCGCGACCAGAAGCTGCCGATCAAGGTGTTCTCGATCGTCAAGCCGGGCGCGCTCAAGCGGGTGATCCTGGGCGAGGACGAGGGCACCCTGGTGCATGTGTGAGTCCGGTAACGGATGCTGCGCCGCCGCGCTGGTATCCGCCCGGGCAAAGAGTAGAATGATTCATTTTCGATCCCCAGCGGGATCATGGTTGGTTGATTTCCGGAGGTAAAAATGAGCGTCGCCGACACAAAGAAGAGCGTCGAGCAGAAAATGCAGAAGTCGATCGAAGCCTTCAAGGCCGATCTGGCGAAGATCCGCACTGGCCGTGCCCACACCGGCCTGCTCGACCATGTTCAGGTTGACTACTACGGCTCGATGGTGCCGATCAGCCAGGTTGCGGCGGTCGGACTGGCCGATGCGCGTACCATTTCGGTGCAGCCTTGGGAAAAGAAGATGGTGAGCGCGGTCGAGAAGGCCATCCGCGACTGCGACCTGGGCCTGAACCCCGCCACCATGGGCGAAGTGATCCGCGTGCCGATGCCCGCACTGACCGAAGAGCGCCGCAAGGAGCTGACCAAGGTCGTCAAGGGCGAGGCCGAAGGCGCCAAGATTGCCGTGCGCAACCTGCGCCGCGATGCCAACGAACAGTTCAAGAAGCTGGTCAAGGACAAGACCATCTCCGAGGACGACGAGCGCCGCGGCCAGGACGAAGTGCAGAAGCTGACCGACAAGTACGTGGCCGAGATCGACAAGATGGTCGCCGAGAAAGAGAAGGAGATCATGACGGTCTGACCCTGTCCCGGCATAGCCGGGACAGTCAGTTGCCGTCTGCCATCATGCAGCACATCAGTTCAACGCTCGACGTCCCCGACACCTCCTACGTGCCCCGCCACGTTGCCATCATCATGGATGGCAACGGCCGCTGGGCGACCCAGCGGCACCTGCCGCGCGTTGCCGGGCACACCCGTGGGCTGGACGCGGTGCGCGCGGTGGTGGAAGCCAGTGCCGCCCGGGGCGTTCAGTACCTGACGCTGTTCGCGTTCAGCTCCGAGAACTGGCGCCGTCCGGCCGACGAGGTCTCGTTCCTGATGCGGCTGTTCATGATGGCCCTGCGGCGCGAAGTGGTGAAGATGCACGCCAACAACATCCGCCTGCGGGTGGTGGGCGACCTGAGCCGCTTCAGCCCGCGCATCCAGCAAATGATCCGCGATGCCGAAACACGCACCGCCGGCAACACCGGCCTGACCGTGACCATCGCCGCCAACTACGGCGGGCGCTGGGACCTGCTGCAGGCCATGCGCAAGATGCTGGCGCGCTCGCCCATGCTGGATCCGTCATCGATTGACGAATCGGTGCTGGCGCCGCACCTGGCGATGGCCTACGCGCCGGAGCCGGACCTGTTCATCCGCACCGGCGGCGAACAGCGCATCAGCAATTTCCTGCTGTGGCAGCTGGCCTATTCCGAGCTGTATTTCACCGACGTATTCTGGCCGGACTTCGATGCCGCGGAACTCGACAAGGCCTTTGCCTCGTACCGCCATCGCGAACGCCGTTTTGGCCGCACCAGCGCGCAGCTGGTTGCTCCGGGACTTTCGGGTACGGCCTGAGCCTGGTTACTCCAACCTCTCACGGGACTTGCAGCGCATGCTCCTCACCCGCGTCATCACTGCCCTGTGCCTGTTGCTGCTGATCCTGCCGATCCTGTTCCTGGCGCCGCCCGCGGCGCTGGCCGGGCTGGTTGGCGTGATCGTGCTGCTGGGCGGCTGGGAATTCGGCCGCCTGATCGGGCTGCGCGGGCCGTGGCCCTATGTCTATGCGCTGGCCTGCCTGATCGCCGCCATTGCCTGGCATGACCTGCCGCTGCGCCACGCCACGACCTGGCTGCTGGAAGCGGCCGTGGTGTGCTGGGGCGTGGCGGTGATGCTGCTGGGACGCGGCGTACGTGCCGCGACGCCGGCGTTCACGGCGCTGGGCGCGCTCCTGGGCCTGGTGATGCTGCCCGCCTTCGCCCATGCCACCATGATCCTGCGCGGTGCCGGCATCGGCGTGCTGCTGACCGCGGCCGTGCTGGTGTGGGCGGCCGATATCGGCGCGTATTTCACCGGCAAGGCCATCGGCCGGCGCAAGCTGGCGCCTGGCATCAGCCCGGGCAAGTCCTGGGAGGGTGCCATCGGCGGCTGGCTGCTGGCGCTGGTGATCGGCCTGGCGCTGGCCGCCACCCAAGCCTTTGCGCCGACGTGGTTCTCGGCGATGGGCGGCCGTGGCGGGCTGGCCTACGTGGCGGTGCTGACCACGCTGCTGGTCGCGGCGAGCGTGGTCGGCGACCTGTTCGAATCGCTGCTCAAGCGCCAGGTCGGCATGAAGGACAGCAGCCGGCTGTTGCCCGGGCATGGCGGCGTGCTGGACCGTATCGACGCCTTGCTGCCGGTGTTCCCGCTGGCCGCCCTGATGCTCATTTTTCTCTGAAGCCGTCTGCTATGCATCGCATTACCATCCTCGGCGCCACCGGCTCCATCGGCGAAAGCACACTGGACGTGATCAGGCGCCATCCTGACCGCTACGCGGCGCATGCGCTGACCGCCCACCGGCAGGTACGCAAGCTGGCCGACCAGTGCGTCGAGTTCCGCCCGGCGCGCGCCGTGGTGGGGACGGCCGAGGCGGCGCGTGAACTGGAAATGCTGCTGCGCGACGCCGGCGTGAAGACCGAGGTCAGCTACGGCGAAGCCGCGCTGGAATCGGTGGCGGCCGATGCGCAGACCGATGCGGTCATGGCCGCCATCGTCGGCGCCGCCGGCCTGCGCCCGACGCTGGCGGCGGCACGCGCGGGCAAGCGCGTGCTGCTGGCCAACAAGGAAGCGCTGGTCATGTCAGGCCGCATCTTCATGGATGCGGTGCGCGAACACGGCGCCACGCTGCTGCCGATCGACAGCGAGCACAATGCCATCTTCCAGTGCCTGCCGGCCGACGATCCGCGCTATGGCCGCGGCGTGGCCAAGGTGCTGCTGACCGCGTCGGGCGGGCCGTTCCGCACGCGCGACCCGGCCACGCTGCACGATATCTCCCCTGACCAGGCCTGCGCCCATCCCAACTGGGTCATGGGCCGCAAGATCTCGGTTGACTCGGCCACGATGATGAACAAGGGCCTCGAGGTCATCGAGGCCCACTGGCTGTTCGCTGCTCCCGCCGAGCGCATCGAGGTGCTGATCCACCCGCAGAGCATCGTGCATTCGATGGTGGCCTACACCGACGGCTCGGTGCTGGCGCAGCTGGGCAACCCGGACATGCGCACGCCAATTGCCTATGGCCTGGCGTACCCGGAACGGATCGATGCGGGCGTGACGCCACTCGACTTGACGGTGGCAGGCGGCCTGCACTTCGAGAAGCCGGACCTGGTGCGGTTCCCGTGCCTGGGGCTGGCTTTTGACGCGCTGCGCGCCGCCGGCGTGGCGCCCGCGGTGCTCAATGCCGCGAATGAAGTGGCGGTCGAGGCATTCCTGGACGGCCGGGTGCGCTTTACCGATATTGCCGGCATCGTCCGTGAGGTGCTTGAGGCATCACCTAATGGTTCCGCGGATACGCTTGAAGCCGTGCTGGCGGCCGATGCCATGGCGCGCGAGGCGGCCCGCGCCGGCGTGGCCGCGCGGGCAACGGCGCGCTAAAGCGGCGGGGCGGCCTGCCGCATCTGCGACAATAGCGCTTACGCTGGCCGCGGTCCCTTCGGAGCCGGCGCGCCAGCCCAGCCATCGTTACCGACGTCCCGACGCCTCATGCAAACCGTACTCGCTTTCGTCGTTGCCCTGTGCGTGCTCATCTATGTGCATGAAATGGGGCACTACCTTGCCGCGCGCGCCTGCGGCGTGAAGGTGCTGCGTTTCTCCATTGGCTTCGGACGGCCCCTGCTGCGCTGGATCTCGAACGGCCGCGACCGGACCGAGTGGACGGTGGCGGCGATTCCGCTGGGCGGCTACGTCAAGATGCTGGACGAGCGCGAGATCGATCCCGAGCGCGACGCGCCGATCGATCCGGCCGAGCTGCCGCGGGCCTTCAACCGCCAGCCGGTGGGCAAGCGCTTCGTGATCGTGGCAGCCGGCCCGCTGGCCAATTTTGCGCTGGCGATCGTGCTGTATTTCGCCTTGTTCGCCGGTGGCATGCGCGAGCCCGCGCCGGTGGTGGCCGCGCCCGCGGCCGGCACCATGGCGGCGCAGGCCGGCGTGCGCGAAGGCGACCGGGTGTTGTCGCTGACCGCCGGCGGCCATACCGAGGCGGTGCGTTCCTGGAACGACCTGCGCATGGCCGTCTTTGCCGAAGGCTTTGGCGATGCCCGCGCGGTGCTGCGCGTGCGCGGCGCCGACGGGGCCGAGCGCGACGTGACGCTGCCGCGCCTGCCAAATACCGGGGGCAATCCGGAACAGGATCCGCTGGCCACGCTCGGCCTGAGCCTGCAAGGCGGCCCGGTGACGATTACCGAGGTGCTGCCGGACTCGGCCGCCGAGCGCGCCGGACTGAAAAAGGGCGACCGCATCGTGGCCTGGCTGGGCAGCCCGCTCACCCAGGCCAGCGTGCTGATCAAGGCGGTGCGCAGCCAGCCTGGCCAGGCCGTGACACTGGGCATCGAGCGCGACGGCAAGCGCCTGGACGTGCCGGTCACGCTCGATACCGCCGCGGCGCGGGAGGGCGCCAGGGACGCGAGCGGCGCCAACCCGGCGCCGTCGGGCAAGCTGGGCGCGGCGCTCAGCCAGGCCGTCCAGATGGAAACCGTACGCTACCGGCCGGACGAGGCGCTGGCACGCGCGGCCGGCCAGGTCTGGGACACCAGCGCGCTGTCGCTCAAGCTGCTGGGCAAGATGCTGGTGGGGCAGGCTTCGCTGCAGAACCTGAGCGGGCCGCTGACCGTCGCGGACTACGCCGGGCGCGCCGCGAACCTTGGCCTGCAGGCCTTTGTCAGCTTCCTGGCACTGGTCAGCGTCAGCCTTGGCGTACTCAATTTGTTACCCATTCCGGTTCTGGATGGGGGGCATTTGCTGTATTATTGCGTGGAATTTTTGACTGGCCGGCCCGTCCCAGACCACTGGCAGGCAATGCTGCAGAAGGTTGGCATCGCCTGCATCTTGCTCCTGACTTCGCTCGCTTTGTTCAATGACGTCAGCCGAATGTTTCTGGCGAACGGCTAGAAACGTGTGTCGGCAAAGGGGGCGGTGGTGTCGTCGGACACCGTCGCCAGGGACGCCATTTGCCAGGCGCAGTCCAATGAGGCATCGGAGCGCAATCCTGGATGGAATCAAAGAGGGGATCAACATTGATCAGACATAAGCGCATTTCGCTGGGCTTGCTCGCGAGTGCCGTTATTGCAGCCTGGAGCCCGGCGGGCTGGGCTGCCGATCCGTTCGTGGTCAAGGACATCCGCGTTGAGGGACTGCAACGCGTCGAGCCGGGTACCGTGTTTGGCTACCTGCCAGTGCGCGTTGGTGAAACCTTCACCGACGACAAGGGCGCCGACGCCATCCGTGCCCTCTACAATACCGGCTTCTTCAAGGACGTGCAGATCCGCGCCGAGGAAGGCGTGCTGGTGGTCCAGGTCGAAGAGCGGCCGGCGATCTCGCAGCTCGAATTCGTCGGCATCAAGGAATTCGACAAGGACACGCTGCGCCGTTCGCTGCGTGCCGTTGGCGTGGCCGAAGCCCGGTATTACGACAAGGCACTGATCGACAAGGCCGAGCAGGAGCTCAAGCGCCAGTACGTCGCACGCGGTTACTACGCCGCCGACGTGCAGACCACGATCACGCCGGTGGACCGCAACCGCGTTTCGGTCGTGTTCAACGTGGACGAGGGCCCGGTCGCCAAGATCCGCCAGATCAATATCGTCGGCAACAAGGCCTTCAAGGAAGGCACGCTGCGCGACGAGATGCAGCTGTCCACGCCGAACTGGCTGTCCTGGTACACCAAGAACGACCTGTACTCGAAGCAGAAGCTGACCGCCGACCTGGAAGCGCTGCGCTCGTTCTACCTGAACCGCGGCTACCTCGAGTTCGCGATCGAGTCGACCCAGGTGTCGATCACGCCGGACAAGAAGGACATCTTCCTGACCCTGAACATCAAGGAAGGCGACCAGTACAAGGTGTCCGACGTGCGCCTGGCGGGCGAGCTGCTGGGCAAGCAGGACGAAATGGAAAAACTGCTGCAGCTGAAGAAGGGCGATATTTTCTCGTCCGAGAAGCTGACGCAGAGCACCAAGGCCATCACGGACCTGCTGGGCACCTACGGCTACGCGTTCACGACCATCAATCCGCAACCGCAGATCGACAAGGACAAGCGTGAAGTCGCGCTGACCCTGATGGTCGACCCCGGCCGCCGTGTCTATGTGCGCCGCGTCAACGTGGTCGGCAACAGCAAGACCCGCGACGAAGTGGTGCGCCGCGAGATGCGCCAGATGGAAAGCTCGTGGTTCGACAGCGAGAAGCTGACGCAGTCGCAGGCGCGTATCAACCGTACCGGCTACTTCACCGACACCAACATCACCACCGAGGACGTGCCGGGCGCGCCCGACCAGGTCGATGTGAACGTCAACGTGACTGAAAAGCCGACCGGCCAGATCAGCCTGGGCGTGGGCTTTTCGTCCACCGACAAGCTGGTGCTGCAGGCCGGCCTGCGCCAGGACAACGTGTTTGGCTCCGGCACCAGCCTGGGCCTGGACGTGAACACCGCCAAGTCGTTCCGGACCATCGCGCTGACGCAGTACGACCCGTATTTCACGGTGGACGGCATCAGCCGCTCGACCGATGTCTACTACCGCACGTCCCGTCCGCTGTACTACACGGGCGACCAGGACTACAAGATCGTGTCGGCCGGCGGCGGCTTCAAGTTCGGCGTGCCGTTCTCGGAAGTCGACACGGTGTTCTTTGGCATCGGTTACGAACGGACCCAGGTGTTTACGTCGGTCAACACGCCGAGCCAGTACACCAACTGGCTCGGCAAGATCGGCAAGAGCAGCGGCGACGGCATCAACAACTTCCCGTTCACGATCGGCTGGGCACGTGACCGCCGCGACAGCGCGCTGGTCCCGACCAAGGGCCCGTACACCCAGGCCAACCTGGAAGTCGGCATTCCGGGCGGCGATACGCAGTACTACCGCGCCAGCGTGCAGCAGCAGTACTTCTACCCGATCTCGAAGTCCTTCACGCTGGCACTGAATGGCGAAGTCGCTTACGGCCACGGCTACGGCAGTACGCCGTTCCCGGTGTTCAAGTACTTCTACGCCGGCGGTATCGGCTCGGTGCGCGGCTACCAGACCAGCACGCTGGGTCCGAAGGACCAGAACGGCAACCCGGTGGGCGGCGCCTCCAAGATGATCGGCAACGTCGAATTCATCTTCCCGCTGCCGGGCTCGGGCGTGGACCGTACGCTGCGCCTGTTCACGTTCTTTGACTTCGGCAACGTCTATCAGGAAGGCCAGCCGCTGCTGTTCAGCGAGCTGAAGTACTCGACCGGCTTCGGCATGTCGTGGCTGTCGCCAATCGGCCCGCTGAAGATCAGCATGGGCTTCCCGCTGAAGAAGGACGTGAACGACAAGGTTCAGCGCTTCCAGTTCCAGATCGGCACGGCATTCTGATTCTGAAAAAGGATCTGTTTTCATGACTACAAAATTCAAACTGGTCAAATCCCTGGGCGCCGCCGCGCTCGCTACCGCTGCGATCTGCGCCGCGGTGCCGGCTTCGGCCCAGGAGGCGCGCATTGCCGCCGTGAACTCCGAGCGCATCCTGCGCGATTCGCAGCCCGCCAAGGCGGCCCAGGTCAAGCTGGAGCAGGAATTCTCCAAGCGCGACCGCGAGCTGCAGGACATGGCCCAGAAGATCAAGGCCATGGCCGACAAGCTGGACAAGGACACGGCCGTGCTGGCCGACTCCGACCGCCAGCGCCGCCAGCGCGAAGTGGCTGACCAGGACCGCGAGTTCCAGCGCAAGCAGCGCGAGTTCCGCGAGGACCTGAACCAGCGCCGCAATGAGGAACTGGCCCAGGTGCTGGAGCGCGCCAACCGCGTGATCCGCCAGCTGGCCGAGCAGCGCAAGTACGACCTGATCGTGCAGGAAGCGGTGTACGTGAACCCGCGCATCGATATCACCGACGACGTGATGAAGGCGCTGAACGCCGGCAGCAAGTAAGCCGCCGCCGTTTCTTCGTTCCCGTTTTTTCATCAGGAAGTACCGCCATGCAGACACCCACACTGGGTCAGCTCGCCACCGAGAACGGCGCGCAGGTTGTGGGTGACCCCGACCTGGCGATCTCCGGCCTGGCCCCGCTGGATCAGGCCGGACCGGGCGAACTCTCGTTCCTGTCCAATCCGCTCTACCTGCAGCAGGCGCTGGATTCCAGGGCCGGCGCCGTGATCGTCTCGGCCGCCGACCTCGAGCGCGTGCGCGCCGAGGGCAGGGCCGACGGCCGCAACTGGCTGGTGGCGCGCAATCCCTACGTTTGCTTTGCCCGCGTGGCGCAGCGTTACGACCGTGCGGCCAACACCGATCCCCGCACCGGCATCGATGCGCGCGCCACCGTGGCGCCTGGCGCGGTGGTGCCGGCGTCGTGCTACATCGGCCCCAACGTGGTCATCGAAGCCGGTGCGCGCCTGGGCGAGCGCGTGCGCATCCTGGCCAACGGCTATGTCGGCGCGCAGGCAGAGATCGGTGACGATTCGCTGCTCTATGCCAACGTTTCGGTCTACCACCATTGCGTGGTCGGCGCCCGCGCCATCCTGCACAGCGGCGTGGTGATCGGTGCGGATGGTTTCGGCTTTGCGCCGGACATCAGCGCGACCGGCGTTGAATACGTGAAGATCCCGCAAACGGGACGCGCGGTGCTGGGCAATGACGTGGAGGTCGGCGCGAATACCGCGATCGACCGCGGCGCCATGGCCGACACCGTGATCGAGGACGGCTGCAAGATCGACAACCAGGTCCAGATCGCGCACAACGTGCGTGTCGGGGCCCATACGGTGATTGCAGGCTGTGCGGCGGTATCGGGCAGCACGCGCATCGGGCGCTGCTGCGTGATCGGCGGTGCGGCCAATTTTGCCGGCCACCTGAACATTGCCGACCGCACCACGGTGTCGGGCGGCACCTCGATCACCAAATCCATTACCAAGCCCGGGGGGCATTTCACCAGCGTCTTTCCGTTCCTGCCGCACGGCGAGTGGGAACGCAATGCAGCCATCGTGCGCGGCCTGAGCAAGCTGCGCGAACGGGTGGTGGCGCTGGAACGCCGCCTGCGCGGCCAGGCCGCCGGGTCCCAAACCTCACAAGACTAAAGAGAAATCATCATGAGCGCGGCCGAAATCGATATCCGCAAGATCCTCAAGCTGCTGCCGCACCGGTACCCGTTCCTGCTGGTGGACCGCGTGCTGGAGTTCGAGGCGCAGAAGCGGATCAAGACGCTGAAGAACGTCACCATCAACGAACCGTACTTCCAGGGCCATTTCCCGGAGCAGCCGGTGATGCCTGGCGTGATGATCCTGGAAGCGCTGGCGCAGTCGGCCGGCCTGCTGACCTTCGGCGCCGACATGGAGCGCAAGGAGGGCGCGCTGTACTACTTCGTCGGCATCGACGGCGCCCGCTTCAAGCAGGTGGTGTACCCGGGCGACCAGCTGCACATGAACGTGACGGTCGAGCGCTATATCCGCGGCATCTGGAAGTTCAAGGCGTTTGCCACCGTCGACGACAAGGTCGCCTGCGAGGCGGAGCTGATGTGCACCGTGAAGCAGGCCGAGTGAGGCCGCCCGCGGCCGGCGGCGGCGCCGCCCGCTGACTGCCGCGCTCCCGTGCAAGCGGGGGCTGACGGCCCGGACGGGAACCTTTGCCCCGCGCATTGGCCCATCCTTCACCAGACCCACCACAGGACAGGACGCATGACGCAAATCCACCCCACCGCACTGGTCGACCCGAAGGCAGAACTGGCAGCCGACGTAACCGTCGGCCCGTTCTCCATCGTCGGCCCCAATGTGCGGATCGGCAGCGGCACCCGGATCGGCTCGCATACGACGGTCGAGGGTCATACCACGATCGGCGCGGGCAACCAGATCGGTCCCTATGCGTCGGTTGGCGGCGTGCCGCAGGACATGAAGTACCGCAACGAGCCGACCCGGCTCGAGATCGGCGACCGCAACACCATCCGCGAATTCACCACGATCCACACCGGCACGGTGCAGGACCGTGGCCTGACCAGCATCGGCAACGACAACTGGATCATGGCCTACGTGCATATCGCGCATGACTGCATGGTCGGCAACCACACCGTGTTTTCCAGCAACGCGCAGATCGCCGGCCACGTTGAAGTGGGCGACTGGGCCATCCTGGGCGGCATGAGCGGCGTGCACCAGTTCGTGCGCATCGGCGCCCATGCGATGCTGGGCGGCGCTTCGGCGCTGGTGCAGGACGTGCCGCCGTTCGTGATCGCGGCCAGCGACAAGAACGGCAACAAGGCCACGCCGCATGGCGTCAACGTCGAAGGGCTGCGCCGCCGCGGCTTCGACGCCGGCCAGATCGCCGCGCTGCGGCAAGCCTACAAGCTGCTGTACAAGTCCGACCTCAGCTTCGACGAGGCGCGCAGCGAGATCGCCGCCTTGCTGGCCCAGGCTGATGCCGGCACGGCGGTTCCGCTGCAGGCCTTTGTCGACTTCCTTGCCGCCACCCAGCGCGGCATCGTGCGCTGAGACCGGGCGCACATGGTGGACGCCGCGATTCGGGGTGGCTTGCCCACCGGCAACGGTAGTGCCGCGGGCAGGCGCGGCACCATCGCCATGGTGGCCGGCGAGGCCTCGGGCGACCTGCTGGCATCGTTGATGATGGGCGGGCTGCAGTCCCGCCTGGGCGATACGGTCGAGTACGCCGGCATCGGCGGCAAGCGCATGATGGCGCAGGGCTTCGCCTCGCGCTGGCCGATGGAAACGCTGTCGGTCAACGGCTATGTCGAAGTCCTGGGCTCGCTGCGCGAGATCCTGGCGACGCGCCGCGCGGTGCGCGATTGGCTGCTGGCCAATCCGCCGCTGTGCTTTATCGGGGTGGATGCCCCGGATTTCAATTTCGGCCTGGAAGTGCCGCTGCGCCGTGCCGGCATTCCGGTGGTGCACTTTGTCAGCCCGTCGATCTGGGCCTGGCGCGGCGGACGCATCCGCACCATCGCGCGCGCGGTGGACCACATCCTGTGCCTGTTTCCGTTCGAGCCCGAGATCTACGGCAAGGCTGGCATCCCTGCCACCTACGTGGGCCATCCACTGGCCGACGTGATCCCGATGGTGCCTGACGTGGCCGGCGCGCGCGCCGAACTCGGCCTGCCCGCGGGGCATCGGGTGGTGGCGGTGCTGCCTGGCAGCCGCCAGTCCGAGGTACGCAATCTCGGTGCGACCTTTTTTGCGGCGATGGCACGCATGCAGCGCATGGACCCGAACCTGGCGTTCGTGCTGCCGGCGGCGAGCGCGCCGCTGCGCGCCATTGTCGAAGAACTGCACGCGCAGTATCCGGAACTGCGCCTGACCATCGTCGACGGCAAGTCCCACCAGGCGATGGAAGCCGCCGACGTGGTGCTGCTGGCCAGCGGCACCGCCACGCTGGAAGCGGCGCTGTACAAGAAGCCGATGGTGATCTCGTACAAGGTGCCCTGGCTGACCGCGCAGATCATGAAGCGGCAGGGTTATCTGCCTTACGTCGGATTGCCTAATATCCTTTCAGGGCGCTTTGTCGTGCCCGAGCTGCTGCAGGACGACGCCACGCCCGAGGCACTGGCCCGCGAAACGCTGCTGCAGCTCAACGACGAGGGCAACACCGCCTTCCTGTACGAGCATTTCACCCGCATGCACGAGACGCTCAAGTGCAATACCGCGCAACTGGCCGCCGATGTGGTGGTGGACCTGATGCACAGCCGGGGGACCGTCTGATGGCGCGCCGCAACGCGGCTTCGCCGCAGATGGGCCTGGACCTGGCGCCGGCCGCATCCGCCGTGCAGCGCCTGTGCGGCGTCGACGAAGCGGGCCGCGGCCCGCTGGCGGGGCCGGTCTATGCCGCCGCCGTGGTGCTGGATCCGGCCCGGCCGATCCGCGGCCTGGCGGACTCCAAGATCCTGACCGCCGCGAAGCGCGAGGCCCTGTACGAGGAGATCTGCGAGCGCGCGCTGGGCTGGCATATTGCCTTCGCCACGGTCGAGGAAATCGATACGATCAACATTTTGCACGCCAGCATGCTGGCGATGCAGCGAGCCGTGCAGGGCCTCGCCGCCAGCGGCACGGTGCCGGACCTGGTCCAGGTCGACGGCAACCGCTGCCCGCAGGTGCCGTTTCCGGTGGAAGCCATCGTCAAGGGCGATGCCCTGGTCAAGGTCATCTCGGCGGCATCGATCCTGGCCAAGGTGGCGCGCGACCGCGAGCTGTTGGTGCTGCACGAGACCTACCCGCAGTACGGCTTTGACGCGCACGCCGGTTATCCCACCCCGCAGCACCTGGCAGCGCTGGCGCAGTTCGGCGCATCGCCGCATCATCGCCGGTCGTTCGGGCCCGTGCGCGAGGCGTTGGCCCAGCGGCCCATGTTTGTCGCCATGACCACGGCCACTGCCGCGGCCGCGCAGTGAAGCGCACCCTGACCCTCTCCGCATCGTGAAGCACGTCACCTCGCGCGACAACGCGCTGTTCAAGCACCTGAAGGCACTTGCCGGTTCCACGCACCAGCGCCGCAAGGCCGGCCAGTCGCTGCTGGACGGCGTGCACCTGGCGCAGGCCTACGTGGCCGCGCGCGGCCAGCCCGTCACCTGCATAGTGTCGGAGCGCCACTACGACCACGCCGAAGTGGCGCCGCTGCTGGCGCAGGTTGACGCCGAGCGCGTGGTGGTGCTGGCCGATACGTTATTTACGCAGATCAGCGGCGTGGTCAATGGCATCGACCTGATGCTGGTGATCGAGACCCCGGTCGGCCACCTGCCGGCGCGGATTGAAGAAGATTGCATCATCCTGGATGGTGTGCAGGACGCGGGCAACGTCGGCTCGATCCTGCGCAGCGCCGCCGCGGCGGGCATCCGCCATGCTTTCCTGGCCACGGGGTGCGCCTTTGCATGGTCGGTCAAGACCCTGCGCGCCGGCATGGGCGCGAACTTCCACCTGAATATCGTCGAGCACTGCACGCTGGAGTCGCTGGCGCCGCGTCTGGCAGTGCCGCTGCTGGCGACGTCGTCGCACGCGGATGCGGCCGTATTCGATACCGACCTGCGCGGGCCGGTGGCCTGGGTGGTTGGAAACGAAGGGGCAGGGGTCAGCGATGGCTGGATGGCGCATGTCACGCGCAAGGTCGGCATCCCGCAACCCGGTGGGCTGGAGTCGCTGAATGTGGCCGCAGCGACCGCGATCTGCCTGTTCGAGGCAGTACGCCAGCGGCGCGCCGGCTGAAGCGACGCCGGCTGCGAGACCGCGCGCCGGTGTTGGTCCGGCGCCATCCCTTTGGGCGCGGGTGAACGGCCCCGGCCAACACCACGTCGCTCGCCTGGCGGCGTTGGCATCACGCCAGCCCGGCGCGGTGCGCAATGCTGCGCCTGCGCCCGGCAGGCACGATCGTTGCGAATTCCCGTCAAGAGCGCATTCGCTCACTGAACGACACCTGATTCCGGCATCGGAAAAAACAAACGGGACCACTCCCCAGGGATGGCCCCGCTTGTCCTCAATACGGCTTCTGAGCGGCCCTACCCGGCGGCCGCTTTTTTTTTAATAGTTATTGTCGCGATCGACCTTGATCTCCTGCAGGATCGTGGTCGCGATCTCCTCGATCGACTTGTGCGTCGAAGACAGCCACTTGATGCCTTCGCGCCGCATCATCGCCTCGGCCTCGTTGACCTCGTAGCGGCAGTTCTCCAGCGCAGCATACTTGCTGCCGGGGCGGCGCTCGTTGCGGATCTCGGTCAGGCGTTGCGGATCGATCGACAACCCGAAGATCTTTGACTTGAACGCATACAGTGCCGACGGCAGCTTGCCGCGTTCGAAATCGTCGGGAATCAGCGGGTAATTGGCTGCCTTCAGCCCGTATTGCATGGCCAGGTAGAGGCTGGTCGGGGTCTTGCCGCTGCGCGACACGCCCACCAGGATCACATCCGCTTCTTCCAGGTTCTTGTGTGACTGGCCGTCATCATGGGCCAGCGAGAAGTTGATCGCCTCGATCCGGTTCTTGTAGGCCTCGGTGTCCGCATTCTGGTGGAAACGGCCGATGGCATGGGTGGACTTCAGGCCCAGTTCTTTCTCGAGCGGTTCGATGAAGGTCTGGAACATGTCCAGGATCATCGCCTTGGCGCGGCGCAGTGCCTTGTTCGCTTCCTGGTTGACCAGGGTGGTGAAGACAATGGGCGGCACGCCTTCGTTGTGGAACGCTTCGTTGATCTTGCCGACGGCGATATGTGCCTTTTCCGGGGTATCGACGAAGGGCATGCGCACCTTGCGGAAGCGCATCTCGAACTGGGCCAGGATGGAGTGGCTGAAGGTCTCCGCCGTGATGCCGGTGCCATCCGAGACGATGAACACGGTGCGGATCGCGGGACGCTCGCTGGCATGGGGCGCGGGAGCGGGAGGGGATTCAGGCTGAGGCCCGGGTGTCGCCGTTCCGGGCGCTTCTGGCAGGGACATGGGGATGGCGCACATGGGGATGGCGCAATTATTAAATAGATTCAATCTTCCGCAGAAAAGTGCGGCGCAGCACGGTAGAATAGCGGCGATCTTTTCGCTAAGCAATTCCGCTGGGTGCCCGCCGGTGCAACAATGCGGGCCCGGAATTGTCAACAATGCGCGCTACGCGATGAGAGCCGTAGCGCCAGTTCGGGGTTGCTTAGCCAAGCGATCAGTCCGGGAACAGAACACCAAGAACATACCGGTCACGCGCGACAAGTTTTCTACTTTGTTTTGAGGCTCTCATGACTAACCAGGCAGATAACGGCGCCTATGTGCTGCCGTTCGAGCAGTTGCGCATGGCTGACGTGGAAATCGTCGGCGGCAAGAATTCGTCGCTGGGCGAGATGATCTCCCAGCTGGCGGAAGCCGGCGTCCGGGTTCCCGGCGGCTTTGCCACCACCGCGCTCGCCTTCCGCGACTTCCTTGCCCACAACAATCTGACCGAGCGCATCTCCCAGCGCCTGAAGACCCTGAACGTCGACGACGTCAAGGCCCTGGCCGAGGCCGGGGCCGAGATCCGCGGCTGGGTCGCCAGCGCGCCGTTCCAGCCGCGCCTGGAACAGGAAATCCGTGAATCGTACGCCCGCGTGGCCGAGCGCGAAGGCGCCGAAGCCTCGTTCGCGGTACGTTCGTCGGCGACCGCCGAAGACCTGCCCGACGCCTCGTTCGCCGGCCAGCAGGAGTCCTACCTGAACGTCAGCGGCATCGACGACGTGCTCGACAAGATCAAGCACGTGTTCGCCTCGCTGTACAACGACCGCGCCATTTCCTACCGCGTGCACAAGGGCTTCGCCCACGACGTGGTGGCGCTGTCGGCCGGTATCCAGCGCATGGTCCGTTCGGACCTGGCCGCTTCGGGCGTGATGTTCACCATCGACACCGAATCCGGCTTCCCCGACGTGGTCTTCATCACCTCCAGCTACGGCCTGGGCGAAACGGTGGTGCAGGGCGCGGTCAACCCGGATGAGTTCTACGTCTTCAAGCCGACGCTGCAAGCCGGCCAGTATCCGATCATCCGCCGCTCGATCGGCTCCAAGCTGATCAAGATGGAATTCACCAAGCCGGGCGAAGCCGGCCGCGTGAAGACCGTCGACGTGCCGGGCGAACTGCGCAACCGCTACTCGATCACCGACGCCGACGTGACCGAGCTGGCCAGGTACGCGATGATCATCGAGAAGCACTATGGCCGCCCGATGGACATCGAGTGGGGCAAGGACGGCAAGGACGGCAAGATCTACATCCTGCAGGCCCGCCCGGAAACGGTGAAGAGCCAGTCCGCCGGCAAAGCCGAACTGCGCTTCAGGCTCAAGGGCACCGCCCCCGTGCTGACCAGCGGCCGCGCCATCGGCCAGAAGATCGGCACCGGCCCGGTGCGCGTGATCAACGACCCGTCCGAGATGGAACGCGTGCAGCCCGGCGACGTGCTGGTGGCCGACATGACCGACCCGAACTGGGAGCCGGTGATGAAGCGTGCCTCGGCCATCGTTACCAACCGTGGCGGCCGTACCTGCCACGCGGCCATCATCGCGCGTGAACTGGGCGTGCCGGCCGTGGTCGGCTGCGGCGACGCCACCGACATGCTCAAGGACGGCACCCTGGTGACGGTGTCGTGCGCCGAAGGCGACGAAGGCCGCATCTATGACGGCCTGCTGGAAACCGAAGTGACCGAAGTCCAGCGTGGCGACATGCCGGAAATCGACGTCAAGCTGATGATGAACGTGGGCAACCCGCAGCTGGCGTTCGACTTCGCGCAGATCCCGAACTGCGGCGTCGGCCTGGCCCGCCTGGAATTCATCATCAACAACAACATCGGCGTCCACCCGAAGGCCATCCTCGACTACCCGCAAGTCGATGCCGACCTGAAGAAGGCCGTGGAAAGCGTGGCCCGCGGCCATGCCAGCCCGCGTGCGTTCTACGTCGACAAGCTGGCCGAGGGCATCGCCACCATCGGCGCGGCCTTCTACCCCAAGCCCGTGATCGTGCGCCTGTCGGACTTCAAGTCCAACGAGTACAAGAAGCTGATCGGCGGCTCGCGCTACGAGCCGGACGAAGAAAACCCGATGCTGGGCTTCCGCGGCGCCTCGCGCTACATCGCCGACGACTTCGCCGAAGCGTTCGAGATGGAATGCAAGGCCATGAAGCGCGTGCGCGACGAAATGGGCCTGACCAACGTCGAGATCATGGTGCCGTTCGTGCGTACGCTCGGCCAGGCTGCCAAGGTCATCGAGCTGCTGGCCAGGCACGGCCTGAAGCGCGGCGAGAACGGCCTGCGCATCATCATGATGTGCGAAGTGCCGTCCAACGCGATCCTGGCCGAAGAGTTCCTGCAGTACTTCGACGGCTTCTCGATCGGCTCGAACGACCTGACCCAGCTGACGCTGGGCCTGGACCGCGACTCGGGCATGGAGCTGCTGGCCAAGGACTTCGACGAGCGCGACCCGGCGGTGCGCTTCATGCTGTCGCGCGCCATCGAGGCGTGCATCCGCCTGGGCAAGTATGTCGGCATCTGCGGCCAGGGTCCTTCGGACCATCCGGACTTTGCCGAGTGGCTGACCAAGGAAGGCATCAAGTCGATCTCGCTGAATCCGGACTCGGTGGTCGAGACCTGGCAAAAGCTGGCTTCCTGAAGCATTTGACGTCACAATAACGACATTGCCGGCGCCTTCTGGCAGCCGGCAGGCACCGGCCCTGCGTCAGGTGTTGCTACTGCCCCGCAGACGCTACCAGGCGCTGCGGGGTTTTTGCTTTTCGGGATGTCTCTGGACGAACGGGAGCTTGGATGGCGTACTACATCTGGTTCGTGGCAGCGGTCGCGCTGGTGATCGTCGAGCTGAACACCGGCACCTTTTACCTGCTGATGGTGGCGGTGGGGCTGGCCGCCGGCGGGGTGGGGGCCTTGCTGGGCCTGTCGCCGGGCGCGCAGACGCTGGTCGCGGCCCTGGTCGCGGCGGTGCTGATCGCCGGGCTGCGCCGCACGCGCTTCGGCAAGCTGCGGCGCGGCACTGCCGCCTCCGATCCCGACGTCAATATCGATATCGGCCAGGAGCTCGACGTAGCGGCCTGGGACGTCAACCGGTGCGCCCGCGTGCCATACCGCGGCGCGGACTGGAACGTCGAGCTGGCGCCCGATTGCGCCGCCGCGCCGGGCCGCTACCGCATCGTTGCGGTGCGCGGCAGCACGCTGGTGGTATCTCCCCGCTGAAACCGGTTCTTGTTGCGCAGCGCGGCAATTGCCGCGCTGCGATCCGCCTGCCGCCGCCTGGCGGCTCCGTCCTGCTGTGTTCTGTCTGGAGGGTCGTTACATGCTCGCATCTCAGCTTGGTTTGCTGCCGCTGATCATCCTCATCGCCGTTATCGTGCTGATTGCCAGGGGCATCAAGATCGTGCCGCAGCAGCATGCCTGGGTGCTGGAGCGCCTGGGCCGCTACCACGCCACGCTGACGCCGGGGCTGTCGATCGTGGTGCCGTTCGTGGACCGCGTCGCCTACAAGCACGTGCTCAAGGAAATCCCGCTGGATGTGCCCAGCCAGGTCTGCATCACCAAGGACAACACGCAGCTGCAGGTCGACGGCGTGCTGTATTTTCAGGTCACGGACCCGATGAAGGCATCGTATGGCTCCAGCAACTTCGTGGTGGCCATCACGCAGCTGTCGCAGACCACGCTGCGCTCGGTGATCGGCAAGCTGGAGCTGGACAAGACCTTCGAGGAGCGCGAGTTCATCAACCACAGCGTGGTCAACGCCCTGGATGAAGCGGCCTCCAACTGGGGCGTCAAGGTGCTGCGCTACGAGATCAAGGACCTGACCCCGCCCAAGGAGATCCTGCATGCGATGCAGGCGCAGATCACCGCCGAGCGCGAGAAGCGCGCGCTGATCGCGGCATCGGAGGGCAAGCGCCAGGAGCAGATCAACCTGGCCACGGGTGCGCGCGAGGCAGCGATCCAGAAGTCGGAGGGCGAGCGGCAGGCCGCGATCAACAAGGCGCAGGGCGAGGCGGCCGCGATCCTCGCAGTGGCCGAGGCGAATGCCCAGGCCATCCAGAAGGTCGGCAACGCGATCCGCACGGAAGGCGGCATGGATGCGGTCAACCTGAAGGTGGCCGAGGAATACGTGGCCGCCTTCGGCAACCTGGCCAAGCAGGGCAATACGCTGATCGTGCCGGGCAATATGGGCGAGATGAGCAGCATGATCGCGTCCGCCCTGCAGATCGTGAAGGGGCAGAAGGCTGCCTGAGGGCGGCGGCTGTAGTGATGCGGGCCCAGATAACCACCGTCATTCCCGCGCAGGCGGCAATCCAGCGTCTTTGAAAGTCACTGGGTTCCCGCCTTCGCGGGAACGACGGTGGAAATTTGCTTAGTCCTTGGCGTCGCCCTTCATGATGCGGGCCTTCTCGCGCTGCCAGTCGCGCTGCTTCTCGGTCTCGCGCTTGTCGAACTGCTTCTTGCCCTTGGCCAGGCCGATCTCGCATTTGACGCGGCCGCGCGTGTAGTGCAGGTTCAGCGGCACCAGCGTATAGCCGCGCTGCTCGACCTTGCCGATCAGCTTCTTGATCTCGTCGGCCTTGAGCAGTAGCTTGCGGGTGCGCACCGGGTCGGGATTGACGTGGGTGGAGGCGCTTTGCAGCGGGCTGATATGGGCGCCGATCAGGAACATCTCGGCGTCGCGCACCACCACGTAGCCTTCCTTGATCTGCACCCGCCCGGCGCGGATCGCCTTGACCTCCCAGCCTTCCAGCACGATCCCGGCCTCATAGCGTTCCTCGATGAAGTAGTCGAAGAAGGCTTTTTTGTTATCTGCAATGGTCATGCGTGCGGGTGGGGTGCGGTAGGGTGGAATTCGGCCGATTCGCTGCAGCGCCACATGGCGGAATGCCGCGGGGCGCGCGTGTCGGCTAAAATCGGGATTCTAGCAAACCAGCCCCGGCACCGGCGCATGCCTGCCGCGCATCGCGCGCAGCATGGCCGCAAGCCAGATTTCCCCATACATGGCAGACGTCCATAAATCCGTACTGCTCGGCCACTCCGCCGCGCAGATGTACGACTTGGTCACGCGCGTGGAGGACTATCCCAAGTTCCTTCCATGGTGCGGCGGCGTGGAGGTGTTCGAGCAGACCGATACCATGCTCGATGCCAAGATCCATATCCACTTCAAGGGCATCCAGCAGTTCTTCCACACCCGCAATACGCAGGAACGCCCCACGCGCATCGACATGACCTTTGCCGACGGCCCGTTCAAGACCTTCAACGGCGCGTGGCGCTTCACGCCGCTGCGCGAAGACGCCTGCAAGATCGAATTCCACCTGCACTATGAGTTTTCCAGCCTGCTGCTGGAAAAGATCATCGGCCCGGTCTTCAGCATGATCGCCAATACCTTCGTCGATGCCTTCGTCAAGCGGGCCGAGGTGGTGTATGGCACCAACTGAGGCCAGCGCGGGGACGGTGCATGTTGCGGTCTGTTATGCGCGGCCGGATACCGTCTTCCTGAAAGAGATCGACGTGCCCGCGGGAACCACGATCGCCGCGGCCATCGTCGGTTCCGGGCTGCAGCAGGCCTGTCCGGAGGTGGACCCGTCCACCATGCGGGTTGGCATCTTCGGCAAGCTCAAGACGCCGGAGACGGTGGTGCGTGACGGCGACCGCGTCGAGGTTTACCGGCCGCTGACGGCCGATCCCAAGCAGGCGCGCCGCAAGCGGGTGCAGAAGCAGCGCGCGGGCGGCACCCGCGAAGGCCAGAAATGGTTGCGCGGCAGCGGCTGAGCCGAGCTTGCCGGCCACGGCAAACGGGGTGCATGCGCCCTAATGCCGTTCAGTTAACCACCGTCGTTCCCGCGCAGGCGGGAACCCAGTGACGTCATCCCCAAAGGGGACGTGAAAGACGCTGGATTCCCGCCTGCGCGGGAATGACAGTAGCGTTTGATACCTCAACGGAACAGCATTAGTACATGCACCCCGTTTTTCTTTGGCTTCAGTTGCAGTTCTGCTCGAGACTGGCGTTGGTCTTGAGGATCTCGGCCTCGCGCTGTTCGCTGGTCAGGCGCTGCAGCGAGCCGTCCGGGCCCGCGACAGCCGCGCGCATGCCTTGCTGCAGGCCATAGGCGTAATTGCGCATCTGCGCGCAGCGGGCCTCGCGCTCGGCTGCCTCGCTTTCTTTGCGGGCCTCCTCGGCGGCGGCTTTCAGGCTGGCCTCGCGGCGCTTGCGGAAGGCTTCTTCGGCCGTCGGTGCCGGGGCTGCCGCGGGCTTTCCCGAGGCTTTTGCCGGCGCCGGGGCGGCAGGGGCTGCCGTCGGGGCGCTGGCGGCGTCCACTGGCCGGAACTCGCCGGCAGAGCGGCCTGGCGCGCGCAGCACCCTGGCTGCCTCCGCCGGCGGCGGCACGTCGCTGTAAACCATGCGGCCGTTGGCGTCGCGCCATTGCCAGTAGGCAAGGGCCGGGACGGGAACGGCGACGGTGACGGCGGCAAGCAGGCACAGCGCGGACGATCGTTTCATGGCGAGGCGTCTTAAAGTGACTCGGAGGTAACTGGTGCGGCTGGGATTGTGCTGGGCCGCCGGCTGCGCGCATGGCGATGCCGCGGCAGGACAGTCGCGGCGATGGCTTGGCGCGCTCCTGATACCAGGTGCGTAGCGCCGGTTTGACCCTGGGTAATGCTCTTGTCTGTTGTTTTTCGTGGCGCGTGTGACCCCCCGCGCTATCCGCTATCGATCGCTAGTCTACGCAGACTTGTCGGTCGCGTGCAAGCGCACGGACCAGGCCACGCCGGCCATCAGCAACACAATGGCGGCGATTTCCAGCGGCCGCGGCCAGCGGTGGTCGAAGACAAAGCCATACGCCAGCGCGAACAGTGTCTCGAACACGATCATCTGGCCCGACAGCGTCAGCGGCAGGCGCCGGCTGGCGATATTCCACAGATTGTTGCCGATCAGCGACGCGCCCAGTGCCACCGCGGCATTGACCATCCAGAACCACTGCCAGTCGCGGCCGCTGTCGGCTGCGGTCAGGGTGTCGCCCGCCAGCAGCCAGCCGAGCCCGGCAAGCACCGCCGATACCGCGCCGGTCGACAAGCCGTACAGCGCCGACCATTCATTGCCGCTGTAGTGCGGGTTGCGCTGCAGGTAGCGCGCGTTGTCCACCGCGTAGAGTGTCCAGCAGACCAGCGCGCCGGCCGCGCAGCAGACCCCGGCAAGCTTTTGCCAGACCGGCCGCGCTGCCGCGCCGGCGGCCGCCGCATGAGCGCTCTGGCCGCCGCCGAACAGGTCGATATTGATGCAGGCGATGCCCGCGGCCACCACCAGCAGCGGCCACACCAGCCGTGCCAGCGGCACCGCGCCGTGGTCGCGCCGGCCCATGATGGTGACCGAGATCGGCAGGATGCCGATGATCAGCGAGGTCGGGCCCACCCCGGCAAGCTGCACGCCGAAGGCCAGCAGCACGTAGTAGAGCAGGTTGCCGGTAAAGGCCTGGCGCAGCAGCGCCACGCAGTCGGCCCGGGTCAGCTTGCGGGCGATGCGCGTCATCAGCGGCAGGGCGGCCACGAAAGCGACCAGCCCGTAGGCCAGGTAGCGGCCGATGGCCAGCTCCCACGGCGAAAACACGGGCAGCAGCTTGGGGGCGATAAAGACCATGCCCCAGAAGGCGCCTGCCAGCAGCCCGCACAATACGCCGATTCCCATGCTCCGCTTCGCCCGTGGAAAAAGACGACGAGCATAGCAGACGGCACGTGGGAAAGACCGTTGCAGTGCATCAGCAAGGCGCGCATTCCTGTATAATTCGGTTTTGCGCCTAGAGGATTTGCTATGCGTCTTGTCCAGAAAGCACTCACATTCGATGACGTGCTGCTCGTCCCGGCCTATTCGGCCGTCCTCCCCCGGGATGTCTCCCTCCGCACCAGCCTGACCCGCTCCATTGCACTGAACATCCCGCTGGTATCCGCGGCGATGGACACAGTGACGGAAGCCCGCCTGGCGATCGCCATGGCGCAGGCCGGCGGTATCGGCATCGTCCACAAGAACCTGAAGCCAGCCGACCAGGCCCGCGAAGTCGCGCGCGTCAAGCGCTATGAATCGGGCGTGCTGCGTGATCCGATCACCATTTCGCCGGACATGAAGATCCGCGATGTGATGGCCCTGTCGCAGCAACACGGTATTTCCGGCTTCCCGGTGCTGGAAGGCAAGGCCGTGGTCGGCATCATCACCAACCGCGACCTGCGTTTCGAGGAAGAGCTCGACGCCCCTGTGCGCGCCAAGATGACGCCCCGCGAAAAGCTGGTGACCGTGGCCGAAGGCGCGCCGCTGGAAGAAGCCAAGCGCCTGATGAACCGCCACCGCCTTGAGCGCGTGCTGGTGGTCAACCAGGCCTTCGAGCTGCGCGGCCTGATCACGGTGAAAGACATCCAGAAGGCCGTGGACAATCCACTGGCCAGCAAGGACGATCACGGCCAGCTGCGCGTAGGCGCCGCAGTCGGCGTGGGCCCGGACAACGACGAGCGCGTGGAACTGCTGGTCAAGGCCGGCGTCGATGTGATTGTGGTTGACACCGCACATGGTCACAGCCAGGGCGTGCTGGACCGCGTGCGCTGGGTCAAGCAGAACTTCCCGCAGGTGCAAGTGGTTGGCGGCAATATCGCCACCGGCGATGCGGCGCGTGCGCTGGTCGAGCATGGCGCCGACGGCGTCAAGGTCGGTATCGGCCCGGGCTCGATCTGCACCACGCGTATCGTTGCCGGCGTCGGCGTGCCCCAGATCACGGCGGTTTCCAACGTGGCGGAAGCCCTCAAGGGCACCGGTGTGCCGCTGATCGCGGACGGCGGCGTGCGCTACTCCGGCGACGTGGCCAAGGCCCTGGCGGCCGGCGCCCACACCGTGATGATGGGCGGCATGTTCTCGGGCACCGAGGAAGCGCCGGGCGAAACGTTCCTGTTCCAGGGCCGTTCGTTCAAGAGCTACCGCGGCATGGGTTCGGTGGGTGCGATGAAGGATGGCGCAGCCGACCGCTACTTCCAGGAAGACAACACCGCCAACGTCGACAAGCTGGTTCCCGAAGGGATTGAAGGGCGCGTGCCGTACAAGGGCTCGGTGATGGCGATCATCCACCAGCTGACCGGCGGCGTGCGTGCCTCGATGGGCTATTGCGGCAGCCAGTCGATTGCCGACTGGCACGAGAGCGCCCAGTTCGTCCAGATCACGGCAGCCGGCATGCGTGAATCGCACGTGCACGACGTGCAGATCACCAAGGAAGCGCCGAACTACCATATCGACTGACGCGCAGCGGTTGCGCCCGTCGCCTCGCGGCGGTGCGCGGCCGCGAGATCGTCGGGGCGAGGGCGCACTACAGCGGGCGGCGCCTTCGCCAGACCGGAATGCCATCCGGTCCGGCCGCTCGCCAGGCCGGTATTGCCTGACAGTGGGCTGCCAGAAATGGGCTGCCAGAAGTGGGCCGCACCAGCCAGCCGCACCATTGGCCGGGCCCATGACGAGGAGCGCCAATGAAGGTATTGCTGCGAGCCGTGCTGTTTTTCGATGCCCTGGTGGATCTGCTGCTGGGCATCCTGCTGTTGTTGTCCCCGTTTACCACGCTGTACGCGGCGCTGCAGTTGCCGCAGCCGCAGCCAGCCCTGTTCGGGCAGTTGCTGGGCGTGGCGCTGGTCGGCCTGGCCGTGCTGCTGTGGCAGGCCACGTTCAATGGCCAGCTGACCGTGCCGGTGGCGCGCACGGCCGGCTATGTGAACCTGGCCAGCGCCGTCCTGATCATTGCCTGGATGGTGTTCATGGATTTGCCGCTGGCAGGCGCGGGCAAGATCTGGCTGCCGGTGATGGCCGTGGTGCTGGCGTTTTTTGCGCTGGTGCAGATCCCCGCTTCCAGGCGCGTGCGCGACCGCGAACGGCGGCTGAAAGCCGAACGCGCACTGCAGGAACAGGAAAACAGGAAAGAAGTCCGCAAGGAACCCGGCGTCGCCCCCGCGGCGCGCCAAACGAATACCCCAGAATACCGGCGCGAGCCGGTCATCACGCCGCCGCCGGGCTATGGCCCCGGCACGGAAGTCGTGACCGAGCCCGTCCCGGAAGACACGCCATCGGCCCATCATGCACGACAAAATCCTCATTCTTGATTTCGGCTCGCAGGTCACGCAGCTGATCGCCCGCCGCGTCCGCGAGGCGCACGTCTATTGCGAGATCCACCCGAACGACGTCACCGACGCGTTCGTGCGCGAGTTCGCCCCCAAGGCCATCATCCTGTCGGGCAGCCACGCCAGCACCTATGAAGACCACCAGCTGCGCGCGCCGCAGGCCGTGTGGGACCTGGGCGTGCCGGTGCTGGGCATCTGCTACGGCATGCAGACCATGGCCGTGCAACTGGGCGGCAAGGTCGAGTGGAGCGACCAGCGCGAGTTCGGCTACGCTGAAATGCGCGCCCACGGCCATACCGGGCTGCTCAAGGACATCGAGGATTTCCGCACGCCGGAAGGCCACGGCATGCTCAAGGTCTGGATGAGCCACGGCGACAAGGTCACCGGCCTGCCGCCGGGCTTCAAGCTGATGGCTTCCACGCCGAGCTGCCCGATCGCCGGCATGGCCGACGAGGTGCGCCATTACTACGCCGTGCAGTTCCACCCGGAGGTCACGCACACCGTCAAGGGCCGCCAGATGCTGGAGCGCTTCGTGCTGCAGATCGCCGGCTGCGAGCCTGACTGGGTCATGCGCGACCATATCGAGGAAGCGGTCGCCAGGATCCGTGAACAGGTCGGCGATGAAGAAGTCATCCTGGGCCTGTCCGGCGGCGTCGATTCGTCCGTGGCGGCAGCGCTGATCCACCGCGCCATCGGCGACCAGCTCACCTGCGTGTTCGTCGACCACGGCCTGCTGCGCCAGGATGAAGGCAAGCTGGTAATGGAAATGTTCGTCGGCCGCCTGCACGCCAAGGTCGTGCATGTCGATGCGTCCGACCAGTTCCTCGGCCACCTGGCCGGCGTCACCGACCCCGAGCGGAAGCGCAAGATCATCGGCCGCGAGTTCGTTGAAGTGTTCCAGGCCGAGGCGAAGAAGCTGACCAACGCCAAGTGGCTGGCGCAGGGCACGATCTACCCGGACGTGGTGGAATCGGGCGGCACCAAGACCAAGAAGGCCACCACCATCAAGAGCCACCACAACGTCGGCGGCCTGCCCGAAACGCTGGGCCTGAAGCTGCTGGAGCCGCTGCGCGACCTGTTCAAGGACGAAGTGCGCGAACTCGGCGTGGCGCTGGGCCTGCCGCCCGAAATGGTCTACCGCCACCCGTTCCCGGGCCCCGGCCTGGGCGTGCGCATCCTGGGCGAAGTCAAGCGTGACTACGCCGACCTGCTGCGCCGCGCCGATGCCATCTTTATCGAGGAACTGCGCAAGACCATCGCCACCGAACAGGACGCCGCCGCGGGCCTGTGCGAGCCGGACCAGGTCGGCAAGAGCTGGTACGACCTGACCAGCCAGGCCTTCGCCGTGTTCCTGCCGGTCAAGTCTGTCGGCGTGATGGGCGACGGACGTACCTACGACTACGTCGTCGCGCTGCGCGCGGTGCAGACCACCGACTTCATGACCGCGCACTGGGCGCACCTGCCGTATGCGCTGCTGGGCCGTTGCTCGAACCGGATCATCAACGAAGTGCGTGGCTTGAACCGGGTGGTGTATGACGTGTCGGGGAAACCGCCGGCGACGATTGAGTGGGAGTGACGTGGAGCGGTTTTTAGTCAGGCATGCAAGGCGCCCTCGAGGCGCCTTGTCTTTTGGCTGCGCCCTGGACTGCCATGACTCCCCAGGGGACTAGCGCGGCGGCATCTCGGGCATGTCGCGCGGCGGCGTACCGTCATAGGTCCACAGGAACTGGCGCGGGATCGGTCCCTTGTTGCGGCCGCCCTGGTTGGTCTGCTCCCACGCATGCGCCAGGATGCCGACCGAGCGCGACAGGCAGAACAGCCCGCGTGCCAGCGGCGCGCGGAAGCCGAGTTCGGCGTAGATGACGGCGGTGGCGCCGTCGATGTTCATCGGGATGGGTTTGCTCCGGCCCGCCGCCAGTGCGTCCTCGATGGCCCGGGCGATGGCCGCGTAGCGCCCGTTCACGACGCCGTCGGCCGCGGCCTGCTCCACCAGTGCGAGCAGGCGCGGAGCGCGCGGATCGACCGGATGGAAGCGGTGGCCGAAGCCCGAGACGAACTTGCCATGATGGTCGCGATAGTGCTGCAGTGCGGCGGCGACGGCATCGCCCAGCGCGCTGCCGGCGTCGATGCGGCCGGCGACGTCCTCATACAGCGCCACCGCCTGTTCGCCGGCGCCGCCATGCACATCGCCCAGCACGTTGACGGCCGAGGCCATCGCATTGTTCAGCCCCACACCACAAGTCGCGGCCATGCGTGCAATGGCGATGCTGGGCGCCTGCGGACCGTGGTCGACCGCAGCCATCAGCGCCGCGTCGAGCAGCTCGCCCTGGCCCCGGCCGGGGAGCTCGCCGCGCAGCATCAGCCAGATCATCTGCGCGAACGAGACGCGGCCGATCAGTTGCTCGATGGGATAGCCGCGGTAGCGGATCTCGCCCGGGCGCATGTCGATGATTTCGGTGCGCCACCAGTCCTGCGACAGGCGCTGGCCAGGGTCCATGGTGCTGTCGCCGGCGTTGGCGTCGTGCTCGATGCCGGGCATGTTGCTGCTCATATCGCGCGCTCCTCGCTGAGTTGGTGGATATCTGCGTCGCTGTATCCCAGGTTGCCCAGGATCTCGCGCGTATGCTGGCCTAGTTCGGGCGGCGGTGTGTCGACTGCCGGCGCTTCGCGGTTGAGCTTGAAGCCGGTGCGCACCACGCGGATGTCGCGGCCGACGCCGGGCGCATTGGCGAAGCCACCGATCATGCCGCGGTCGCGCACCTGCGGATGCGCCAGCGTGTCGGGCACGCTCAGGACCGGGCCCGCCGGCACGCCGGCGTCGTTCAGCAGCGGCCACCAGTCCGTGGCCGGCTTCCTGGCCAGTTCCGCTTCCAGCGCCGCGGTCAGCGCAGCGCGGTTGGCCAGCCGCGCCTGGCGCTGGGCAAAGCGTTCGTCGGTGGCCAGCCCGGGCTTGCCCACCACGCGGCACACGGCCTCGAACTGCTCCTGCTTGTTGGCGGCGATATTGAGCAGGCCGTCGCCGGTGCGGAAGGTGCCGGATGGGCTCGCGGTCATGTTCTCGTTGCCCATCGGCACCGGGTCCTTGCCTGCGATCAGGTGGTTGGACACGACCCAGCCCATGGTGGCCAGCGTGGCCTCCAGCATCGACACATCGATGAAATAGCCCTCGGTGCGCTGGTGGTCCGCCAGCGATGCCGCCACGGCAAAGGCCGCGGTCAGGCCGCCGATGGTGTCCGACACCGGATACCCGACCCGGTACGGCGCGGTCTGCGGATCGCCGGTGATGCTCATCACGCCCGCCATGCCCTGGATGATCTGGTCATAGGCCGGCAGCTCCGCCAGCGGTCCGTCCTGGCCGAAGCCGGAGATCGCGCAGTAGATCAGGCGCGGGTTGTCCTGCTTCAGTGTTTCATAGCCCAGGCCAAGCCGGTCCATCACGCCGGGCCGGAAGTTCTCGACGACCACATCGGCGCTGCGCACCAGCTTGCGGAACACTTCCTTGCCGCGCGCGTGCTTGAGGTTGATGGTGATCGACTGCTTGCCGGGGTTCTGCGCCAGGAACGACACCCCCATCAGGCGCTGGTTCAGCTCGGCATCGGCGCCGAGCTGGCGCGCCAGGTCGCCGGTACCGGGGGTCTCGACCTTGATGACCTCGGCGCCCATATGGGCAAGCTGGTGGCAGCAGAAGGGCCCGGCCAGCACGTTGGTGAGGTCGAGCACGCGGATATTGCGCAGGGGCTTTTGCATGACGGTTTCCGATGTGGTGGCTTATTCGACACGCGCCCGGACTGGCGCCGGATGTCGCCCCAGCGCGTGTTCTCGATCTGGATAATGGCGCCAAGGTTCCTGGCCGAGCCGCCGCGCGGCTCGCTGCCTTCTTCGCCCTGGCCGCGGCCACCATGTCGCCTGCCTCGGACATTCTTCCGCATGGTTCTTTCAGATAGAACTAAATTCTATTTGATGGAACTTTAATGCCGAGTATCGACGACGCATAGCAGGGTATACCCGCGTTTTACGACCGTCCTGGACTTGTGTTCTACTAGACAGAACTAGTTGGGGAGCATTTCCATGGACGAGAACCAGGTATCCGGGTCGCCTGACAGGGCTGACGCTGCAGCACCCGAGAGTTCCAGCGGTGTCGCAGTGCTGGACCGCGCCTTCGCCATCCTTGGCGCCTTCGGTCCGGCTGACGAGCGCCTGACGCTGACGGAGCTGTCGCGCCGCACGAATCTGTACAAGAGCACGGTGCTGCGACTGCTGGCGGCCCTGGAGCACGGTGGCTTTATCCGCAAGCTGGAGGACGGGCAGTATGCGATCGGGCCGCAGCCTCTGCGGCTGGCGGCCATCTATCAGCGCTCGTTCCGTGTCGGCCCCGTGATCGAGCATCTGCTGGAGCAACTCAGCCGCGAACTCGGCGAGACCGCATCGTTCTACGTCCGGCAGGGGGATCGGCGACTCGTGCTGTATCGCGTCGAACCGGCGCGCGCGGTGCGCGTGTCAATCGGTGTCGGCGATGAATTCCCCATCGACCGCGGCGCCTCGGGCAAGGTGCTGCTCGCCTTCAGCGAGCCCGGCGACCAGCGCTGGCGCGACGTGCGCGAGGGCCCTTGGGCCGTGTCATATGGCGAGCGGGATGCCGAAACCGCCGCTGCCTCGGCGCCTGTATTCGATGCCACGGGCGAACTGGTAGGCGCCCTGACATTGTCCGGGCCGAAGCTCAGGCTCGGCGCCGCGCCGACCATGTTCGCGGCCGTGGCTACGCTGCTGAAGGCCGCCGGGCAGGCAACCGAGATCCTCGGCGGCAACCGGGCGCGCTTCGATGCCGGCATTTCGAAGCTGCAAATGGAGCAGATCCTTGGCAGCGGCGCCATCAGCGCTCAGCAAGCGCTGTAGCCAAAGGATGGCTACGGCGATGGCCGCGCTTGTTCAGACTGACTTGGCGAACAGCGAGGCGATATTGGCAAACGCCTTCAGCTCCAGCGCATTGCCCGACGGGTCCAGGAAGAACATGGTGGCCTGCTCGCCGACCTCACCCTTAAAGCGGATATGCGGTTCGATGATGAACTGCAAGCCGGCGGCCTTGAGCTTGTCGGCGGCCGCCTGCCAGTCGTGCATCGGCAGGACCGCGCCGAAGTGGCGCACCGGCACGGCATCGCCGTCCACCGCGCTGGTGCTGCGGTGGCCGCATTCTTCCGGCGCCAGGTGGGCCACGATCTGGTGGCCATAGAAATTGAAGTCGACCCAGTGTTCGGAGCTGCGGCCTTCGGGGCAGCCCAGCAGCTCGCCATAGAATTCGCGCGCGCTGGCGATGCTGTGGACTGGGAAGGCGAGGTGGAACGGGGGCAGGACTGCGGTGGATTCGCTCATGGTGTGGAGACTCTTGGCAATGGATGTGGGGTGGGGGGCGTGCGGCACGCAGCCACGCACCGCCCTGGAACCAGAGTCTATGCATGGTGAAAAATTAATAAAAGCGATATATTTTTGACCTTAGCTCCATGAAAATTGATGAATTGGCATGTTGCGAGAACTGCGCACCTTTATCGCCGTTGCGCGCCACGGCACCTTCGCCAACGCTGGCGCACACATTGGCCTGACGCAGTCGGCTGTCAGCGCGCAGATCCAGCGGCTGGAGTCAGAGCTTGGTTTCGCGCTGTTCGACCGCACCGGCCGTTCGGCGCGCCTGAACACCGCCGGGCGCGAAACCCTGGCGCTGGCCGAGGAGCTGGTCGTGCTGTACGAGCGGATCGGCCACCAGGGCTTCGACATCCAGGGCTCGGGCATGGTGCGCATCGGTGCCATCGCCTCGGCGCAAGCCACCTTCCTGGCCGATGCCATTGCCGCGTTCCGGGCCGAACTGCCCGCGTGCCGTGTGCGCATGGTGCCCGGCGTCTCGCTCAACCTGCTCGGCCAGGTCGACGCCGGCGAGATCGACATCGCCGTCATGATCCGGCCGCCCTATGCCTTGCCGGCCGAACTGGAGTGGCGCCCGCTGCTGGCGGAGCCTTTCGAACTGCTGGTGCCCGCCGACCAGGCCGGCATGGACTGGCGCGACGCAATCGCCACGGCACCCTTTATCCGCTATGACCGGGCCTCTTTCGGCGGCAGGCTGGTCGACCAGTTCCTGCGCAAGCAACGAATCGTGCCGCGGGAAGCCATCGAGCTCGACGAACTCGAAGGCATCGTGCAACTGGTGGCGCGCGGGCTCGGCGTGGGCCTGCTGCCCCGCATGCTGGCCGGCGGCGCGCGGCCGCCGGGCGTGACGGCACTGCCGCTGGGCGACGACACCTTCTATCGCGAAGTGGGGCTGGTCGAGCGTGCGCGGCACAGCCGCCAGCCAGTCGCGAGCCGGCTAGCCGACCATATCAGCGACGCGACGCAGGCGATGGTGGCGTCGGGTCGAAGGGATCGGCGTTGACCTGCAGCGCAAATGCAAATCGACACCCGTGCCGGGAAGAGGCGCCTCCTGTCTGCCGCTATTGGGACCGGTTCCCCCGAGTATCACCCAAGCGCGGCGAGCAGTGCCCTGGCGTCGCGCAAGTCCACTGTGTCCAGGCCTTCGCTGAATCCGCCATAGCTGTCGGCAAGCAACTGGCGGGCGTCGGCCTGCTTGCCCTGCAGCAGCCACAGTCGGCCCAAGGCCATTACCGCGCGCAGTTCCAGGGAGCGGGCCGCCTGGCGACGGGCGATCGCGATCGCCTGCTGGAAGCAGGCTTCTGCTTCAGCTTCGGCCTTGCTGCCGTCCCCCTTATCGTCGCAGTGCGGCCCCATCAGCGTTAGCTGTCCCTTGAGCCGGTACAGCTCGGCAACGTACACGCGTTCTTCGGTTCGGTCCGCGACCGCCAGCGCCTCGGCCAGCGTCGCAAGCCCTGTCTCGGCTTGCCCTGCGCTGGCGCATGCCTGCGCCAGCAGCGCCAGGAAAAGGGTCCGTAAAAGCTCGGCCCCAGTCGCGCAGTAGGCGTCCAAGCCCTGTCGTATCAGGTCTATGCCCTCTGTCGCACGTCCTTGTTCAGCCAGCGCCCAGCCCGAGAGGATGGTTCCACAAGCCAGCCCGTATGGCAGACCATGATCCGTTGCGAAGGCGACGAGGGCCTGTGCGAGATCGTACGCCGGCTGCACTTCGCGTCGGAACAGATGGACCTCGGCGGCGGAGAACAGGGCATTCGCCGAGTCAGGGGGGTGGGTCGGGGTCCGGGCCAGGGCGAGCGCCTCCTGGCTGCGCTCGCGAGCTTGATCCGGATAGCCAAGCAGCCACAGGTTCATGGCAATGAGGGCCAGCCCCTGCACGCCGGGTTCCAATCCATAGACGAAGCCATGCGACCGGTGCTGACGGGGGTCATAGAGCGCCATGGCCAGCTCGAGTTGCGCACGGGCGAGGGCCAGTTCGCCAAGATAGAAGCAATTGGCCCCCAATGCCCGGCGCGCCTGGATGAGCAGGGCGGGATCCTGCGCTTTTTCGGCCAGCGCAAGCAGTTGCTCCGCCAGCTCGCGCGCGGTCCGGAGTTCCGCGCGGACTGTGTAAAACGTGCGCAGCCCCAGCAGGGCAGGGAAGATCTGGGCTGTCTCCCCGAGCTGCCGACACAGCGCCAGCGCGCGCGCGTAGGTCGCCTCGACTTCCGGGGCGCCGAAGCCCTTGGTGGCCGTCCAGGCCGGGCCGAGGGTGATCTGGAGTGAGAGTTCCTGGCGTGCGCGCTGGGGACCGTCAGGCAGCGTTGCCAGCAACGTCAGGGCCATGGTCAGGTGGGTGACGGCTTCGGCGTCGGCAAAGCGATGCATTGCCTGGCGCCCGGCACAATGCAGGTACTCGATCGCCTTTGGCGTGTTGCCGCTGCGGCTGAAGTGATACGCCAGCTCGCTGCAGTGTTCCTCGCGTTGCGCGCCAGACAGGGCCTCGATCGCCTGGGCCGTGCGCTCATGCAGTGCACGACGCCGCTCGCCCAGCAAGGAGCCGTAGGTCACCTCCTGGGTCAGTGCGTGCTTGAAGCTGTACTCAACCTCCGGAAACGCCGGTTGCTCATAGATGAATTCCCCCGCTTGCAGCCGTGCCAGCAGGCGTTTGGTTATGTCCTCGGGCTGCTCGACCACGCGCGCGAGCAGGCTCCAGGGAAATACCTTGCCGATCACCGCCAGGGTCTGCAGCAGCGCTTTCTCGGCCGGCTGCAGGCGGTCGATGCGGGCGGCGAGCACCCCTTGCACGGTGGCCGGGATGTGAAGTTTGCCCGGGATCTGCTCGAGACGGTAATGCCCGCGCTCGCCGCGCAGCACCTGCCCCTCGACCAGTTCCTGCACCACTTCTTCGATGAAGAATGGATTGCCTTCGGTCAGCGCCAGGATCAGGTGCTCGAGCGGAGCAAGTCCGGCGGCATTGCCCAGCAGGGCTCGCAGCAGCTCCCGGGCTTCGGCTTCGCCCAGAGGATCCAGGCGCAGTTGGGTGTAGTAGCTCTTGCGGCTCCAGTCATGCCGGTACTCCGGCCGGAAGTTGACCAGCAGCAGGATGCGGGCGCTGGCCACGCTCTCGCCGAGAAAGCCGAGGAAGGCCTCGGTTTCGCTGTCGAGCCACTGCAGGTCCTCGATGATCAGCTCCAGCGGCTGGGCCAGGCTCTCGCGCACCAGCAGCCGCTTGATCGCCTCGAAGGTCCGCTGCTGGCGGATCTGGGCGTCCATCTGCGCCAGCGCCGAACCCGGCTCGGCGGCCCCGAGCAGGTGGAAAAGGTACGGCAGGCTGTCTTCGAGCGCGCGGTCCAGCGTCTGCAGCTTGCCGGTGAGTTTCTCGCGCCGCCGCCGCTCATCGTCTTGCGCCGTGATCTGGCAGTAGTTCCGCAGCAGCTCGATCAGTGGCAGATACGGATAAGCCTTGCCGTGCGAAATCGAGAAGGTTTCGAGCACCAGGCAATCGCGCGGCGCGAGGAGCTTGAACTCATGGAATAGCCGCGACTTGCCGACCCCTGGTTCGCCGACCACGCCAACGATCTGGCCATGTCCGGCCTGTGCCCGCGTCCGCGCTTCGCGCAGCTGCTCGAGCTCACGGGCACGGCCGACAAAGCGCGCCAGCCCGCGGCTGGCCGACACCTGCAGGCGCGTGCGCAGCGGGCCGGGACCGAGGACTTCGAAGACCGCGAGCGGCTCCGGCAGCCCCTTGATTGGCGTCGCGCCGAGCGCCCTGAACGCGAAATAGCCTTCGGTCAGGTTGCGGGTGTGTTCGCTTGCGATGATCGAGCCGGGCACCGCGATGCTCTCCATGCGCGAAGCAATGTGGATCGAATTGCCCACCGGGTCGTAGTCGGTGCGCAAGTCGTCGGTGCGGATCGCGCGCACCACCACTTCGCCGGAGTTGATGCCGACGCGGATCTGCAGTGCGATCCCCTGGGCGAGACGCACGCCGTCGGCATAGCGGCGCATGGCCTCCTGCATGCGCAGCGCCGCCAGCAGGGCCCGCTGCGGATGGTCTTCGTTCGCGATCGGCGCGCCGAACAGCGCCAGGATGCCATCGCCCATCGACTTGGCCACATAGCCTTCATAGTGATGCACGGCCTCCATCATCAGCGCCAGCACCGGGTCGATCAGGCGGCGCGCATCTTCGGGATCGAGGTCATGGATCAGCGCGGTCGAGCCGGCCATGTCGGCGAACAGCGCGGTGACCGTCTTGCGCTCGCCATCCGCCGGGCCGCGGGCTTCCATCTCTGCCTGCGCCGCCAGGATGCGCTGGGCCAGATAGGGCGGCGTGTAGTCGATGGGGGTGCTGGCCGCGATTGCCGGGACAGGGGGCACGGCGCTCAACGAAGCGCCGCATTCGTTGCAGAACTTGGCGCTGGCATTCGCCTCTTGCCCGCAGGCCGGGCAGACGCGCACAAGCCTGGCGCCGCATTCTTCGCAGAACTTGGCGCCTGCCGGATTCTCGAACCCGCAGACTGCGCAGCGCATCGGGCTTGTCTCCCTTTCGGGGCCCCGCAAGATTCACCAGTTCAATGTTATCAAGGCTCGCCCAGGAAACGGAAAGTATCGCTCGTTACGCGCAGGTCTTGTTGTCGCAATACTGGTCAGGCACTGAGTATGTCGGTGGCGGGCGCAGCACTTTCAAGCCGCGCGGGGTTTGTCTTTCCCGGCTTCCGTCGCTCACAGGAAGCCGATGGAAAACCACGGCACCAGCGTCAGCAGCAGCAAAGCCACCAGCAGCGCCGCCATGTGCGGCCAGACCCGCGGCATGGCCACGTCAGGCGAGACCCGCCCGATGGCGCAAGCCGCGTAGAAGCCGACACCGAACGGTGGCGCGAACAGTCCCAGGCCCATGGCGAAGATCACCACCATGGCGTAGTGGACTTCATGCACGCCGACGATCTTCGCGATCGGGAACAGCAGCGGGCCGAACAGCACGATGGCCGGGATGCCTTCCAGCAGGCTGCCCAGTAGTACGAAGGCCAGCGCCGACACCAGCAGGAAGCCGGTCTTGCCGCCCGGCACGGCGGCCATGATTTTCACCAGGTCGTCGGCAAAGCCCGACTGCGTCAGCGCCCATGCCATGGTGGTGGCGCAGCCGACAATCAGCAGGATCGCGCCGGACAGGGCGGCGGTATCGACCAGCATCGGGTAGATGCTGCGCCAGTGGAAGCGCCGGTAGACAAGGATGCCGGCGAGCACCGCATAGAAAATGCCGATGGTCGACACCTCGGTTGCCGTGGCCACGCCTTCAACCACGGCGGTGCGGATGATCACAGGCAAGGCCAGCGCCGGCAGCGCCACTAGCAGCGATTTCACGATCACGGCGCGCGGCGGGCGCACCACCGCGCTCATGTCTTCCTTGCGCGTCTGGAACCAGACCACGCAGGCCATCATGACCAGGCCCACCGCCGCCGGCATCAGGCCGCCGATAAACAGCGAGGTGATCGACACGCCGGTGACCGATCCCACCGTGATCAGTACGATGCTGGGCGGGATCGTTTCGGACATCGCGCCGGATGCCGACAACAGTCCGATCAGGTCGCCGTCCCTGGCGCCGCGCTGCTTCATTTCCGGGAACAGGGCGGGCGCGACCGCTGCCATGTCGGCGGCTTTCGCGCCGGAGATGCCGGACACGATATACATGGCGCCGAGCAGCACATACTGCAGGCCGCCGCGCACATGCCCGATCAGGTTGGCGAGGAAGCTGATCATGGCGCGCGCCAGGCCCGTCATTTCGATCAGCGCGCCCAGGAATACGAACAGCGGCACGGCCAGCAGGATCAGGTGCGACATGCCTTCCTGCATGCGGTTCGGGACGATCGACAGCGGGGTCGTGGTGGTGAAGGCCAGGTAGCACATGGTGGCCAGGCCGAAGGCAAAGGCGATCGGCACGCCAATGGCCACGCAGACGACCAGCATGATCAGGAAGAAGATCACCAGGTTGATGTTGCCGAGTTCCGCCAGCACTGGGGACAAGGTCCACAACGCTGCGCCTGCTGCGCCCACCGCCACGCCGCTGACGAGAACCCGCTTCCGGTCGACCTGCGCGACCAGCCGGATGACGGCCGTCGCCAGCATCAACAGGGTGCCGGCGAGCACTGCCGCGGAGCGGTAGCCTTCACTGATCTCCAGCGTCGGCGACGAGACGTCGATGTGTTCACTCAGGTGCTCATAGGCCGGCCAGACCAGCATCAGGAGGAAGGCCACCACCAGCCACATGCCGATGGCATTGAGCCAGGCGCGCCTGGCCGGCGCCAGGTTCTTGATGAAGGTGGTCAGCTGCATATGTGCGCTGCGCTGCAACGCAATGATGGCGCCCAGCATCGCCAGCCAGAGGAACAGGATGCTGGCCAATTCATCGGTCCAGGGGATCGGCGCATGCAGGACATAGCGCGCGAAGGCGCCGCCGCCCAGGATGGCGATCTCCGCCAGCACGATCAGCGCGGCCGGAACCTCCACGACCCAGCGCATGGCGCGGCCCCAGCAGGCAAGGACGGCGCCTGGTTTGCGCGGCGCGGCAGCGAAGGTTTCGGCAGTGTGCTCCATCGTCGTGTCTCCATGCGGCACGCGCTGATGCGCGGCGTCTCGTGCGGTCTGGTGTTGTGGCGTCAGGCCAGGCGGCCCGCGTATTTCTCGAGCTTGGCCCAGGCTTCCTCGCCGTATTTCTTCTTCCACTCGGTATAGAAGCCGGCGCTTTGCAGCATCTGGCGGAAGGGCGCGGGATCGGGCCGGTTCAGCGTGATGCCCAGCTTGCTCAGTTCCGCCTGCGCGTCGACATTCAGCCTGGCGATGTCTTCGCGCTGGCGCAGCGCCGCGCTGTTGAAATGGGTGGCGATGGACGCCTGCACTTCCTGGGGCAGCGTCTGGAACTTCTTTGCGTTGCCGAAGATGAAGTGGCCATCCCAGGTATGCGCGGTGAGCGAGCAGAACTTCTGGACTTCGTAGAGCTTGGCGCTGCGGATCAGGGCGAGCGGATTCTCCTGGCCGTCCACCACGCGTGTCTGCAGCGCGGAGTAGAGCTCGCCGAACGGAATCGCGGTCGGTGCGGCGCCAAGCGCCTTGAACATCGAGATCCAGAGCGGGATGCCGGGCACGCGGATCTTGAATCCTTTCAGGTCCGCGGGGGTCTGGACGGGCTGGCTGGCCGACGTGATATTGCGATAGCCATTGTCCAGGCACTTGTCGAACACGTGCAGGTTGACCTTGCCCAGCGCGGCCCGCACGTGCGCGCCGACGTCGCCATCCATGGCCGCCCAGACCGTGGCGTAATCCTTGAAGGCAAAGGCGACCCCGTTGATGCCGGCGGTCGGCACCAGCGTCTGCAGGTTGGTGCCGGCGGTGGACATGAAATCCATGGCCCCGGCGCGGGTTTGCGAGATCATGTCGGGCTCGCTGCCCAGCTGGCTGGCGGGATAGACCTGGAGGTCCACCTTGCCGCCGGTATCCTTGCGGATCGCTTCCGCGGCTTCCTTGATGCGCAAGGTGCCGGGATGGTCCGCCGGAAACGCCGTGCCGTATTTGAGCCGGATGGTGGCCTGGGCCAGGCCATGGCGCGTCGACAACGCGAGCGCGAGACTGCCGGCTGCCAGCGCGCCGAACTGGCGGCGTGTCAGGGAAATAGTCATGGTGGTGTTCGCTCCTGTATCAGAAGGTTGGCCGCTTTATTGACCTGGCGGCCTGGGCAGCAATGCGGACGCGCCCCGGTGTGCCAGTACCGCCAGGTAAGCGGCAAGGCGGGCGGCAAGGGGCGCCGGCCACGGCGTGGTGCCGAATACGGCAGCGTGCCCCAGCGCCTGGCGGACGGCCTCGGCGTCGCAGCCTGCGCTGCGCAGGCGATCGGCCAATGCAGCGGCGCCGGGGTCGCCGATCGCAAGTGCGTCGCCGCGGTCGCTGCGGCCGGTTCGCAGGTAATGCAGCCACATCGCCAGCGCACGCTCAAGGAATGGGCGTTCGATGCCTGCGCTGCAGCTTTCGCGCAAGGCGGGCAGCCAGCGTACGGGGATCTTCTGCGTGCCATCGGTTGCGATCTGCGCGGTCAGGTGCGCCAGCGCGGTGTTCTCGAAGCGATGCAGCAGTGCGCGGCAGTAGCGCTCGACGTCATAGCCTGGCGGTGCCGCAACGGTGGCGTGCAAGTCTGCCATCACGCCCCGCGCAAAGGCTGCGGCAGCGGGATTTGCCATGACATCCGCGATGCTGGCGAATCCGCAAAGCTGTCCGGCATAGGCCATTGCCGAATGGGTGCCGTTGAGCAGGCGCAGCTTCATCGCCTGATAGGGCCGGACATCGGTCGTCAGCAGCGCGCCACCGGCTTCCCATGCGGGCCGCGGACCGGCAAAACGGTCTTCGATGACCCATTGCGTGAAGGGCTCGCAGACGACGGCGGCCTCGTCGCGCACGCCGAGATGCTGGCTGGCCAGGTCGAGCGATGCGGCGCTGGCGGCCGGCACGATCCGGTCGACCATGGAGTTGGGCAGCGCGATGTTGTCTTCGATGCGCCGGGCCAGTTCCGGGTTGGACAATTCGGCGAACTGCATCAGCAGCCGACGCAGGGTGTCGCCATTGTCCGCCATGTTGTCGCAGCACACCACGCTGAGCAGGGCGCCGCGCGGCCGGCGGCGGATGCCCGCCGCGAGGATGCCGAGGGTGCTGCGGGGGCGCTCCGGGTTGGCCAGATCGTGGCGGATGTCGGCATCGTCCAGGTCGAGCCCGGCCGTGGACGGGTGCTGGCTGTAGCCCTTCTCGGTCACGGTGCTGGTGACGACGCAGACCGCCGGGTCAGCGATGGCGTCGATGACCTGCTGCAGGGCCTGCGGCGCATACAGCGATGCGACGACAGCGCCGACGATCCGGGTGTGGCTGCTATCGCCGTGACCCTCGGTGACGGAATAGAGATGGTCCTGGGCTTGCAGCATGTTGCCCGTGGCGGGGCTGCGCAAGCTCACGCCGACAATGCCCCAGCGGGGGTCGCCCTGTGCCAGGGCAGCTTCCGTATACAGCGCCTGATGGGCGCGGTGGAATGCGCCCAGACCCAGATGCACGATGCCTGCGCTCAGGCGGGCGCGCTCGTAGCGAGGACGCTCGACCCCGGCACGCACCTTGAGGAGGGTGCGTTGTGACAGGCGAAGATGGCTTGCTGCCATGGCGGAAGTCGGTTGCATATCTATAAAAAATCACATTCCTTTGTCATCTACCATGGTAGTGCGTCGGTGTTATGCACTGTAGCGGTGACGTTTTGACGAATCCATGCGGGTTTACGCCGAAACATGTCCAAAACATTGACGTGCTACCATGGCAGTAACATTCAAATATCCGACCCCAAATGCGCGCCTCCCGTATCTCGCTCGTCCGCGAAAATTCCCAGGAAGCCCTGAATCCCGATGAGATCCTGGCCCGTGCGCTGGCCGGGTTCCAGCTCGAAAAGGACCGTTCCTATACCGCCCAGGTCCACGCGGTGCTCCAGCGCGCCATCGTGCGCGGCACGCTGCCCCCGCGCATGGCGCTGTCCGAGGCGGCAATTTCCCAGGCGATCGAAGTCAGCCGCACACCGGTGCGCGAAGCCCTGGCCATGCTTGCCGACGAACAACTGGTGCAGATCTACCGGCAGGTCGGCACGATCGTCGCGCCGGTACGAACCGCACTGATCGAAGAGGGGCGTTTCGTGCGCTGCACGCTGGAATGTGCCAATCACGTGCAACTGGCGCTGTCCATCACGAGCGAGCAGCTGGCCGAGTTCGGCAGCATCGTCGCGCGCCAGCGCGCCGCGGTCGCCGGCAACCAGACGGATTTGTTCTCGGAGTTGGATGAGCTGATGCACCGCAGGCTGTTCGAGTTTGCGGGCCGGCACAACGTCTGGGCCATGCTCGAGCCCATCAAGCGGCATTTCGACCGGGTGCGCTGGCTGCTGCTGGGCCGGGTGGCCGACCACGCCAGCCGCGCGCTGCAGGAGCACGAACAGATGCTGGCGCAGATGGCGGCGCGCGATGTCGCGGGCCTCGGGGCCAGTGTCGCCTCGCATATCAACCACATCACCGAGCATCTCCAGGCGCTGCGCAAGCAGGCGCCGGAGAGCTATTTCACTGACTGACCTCGCGGGGGAACGCGACTTGAAGATCGAATCGGTACAAACCATTGTCACCTGTCCGGGGCGCAACTTTGTCACGGTCAAGGTGATGACGGATGAAGGCGTTTACGGCCTGGGCGATGCCACGCTCAACGGGCGGGAACTGGCGGTCAAGGCCTACCTGGACGAGCATGTGATCCCGTGCCTGATCGGGCGCGATCCCCGCAATATCGAAGATATCTGGCAATACCTGTATCGCGGCGCCTACTGGCGCCGTGGCCCGGTGACGATGACGGCCATCGCCGCCATCGACATGGCGCTGTGGGATATCAAGGGCAAGCTGGCCGGCATGCCGGTGTACCAGTTGCTGGGTGGCAGGAGCCGGCAGGGACTGATGGTATATGGCCACGCCAACGGGCGCGACCATGCCGAGGCCGTGGAGGCCGTGCAGCGTCACGTGGAGCAGGGCTACAAGGCCATCCGCGTGCAGTCCGGCGTGCCCGGTCTGGGCAAGGTGTATGGCGTGGGCAAGGGTGGCGGGCATTACGAACCCGCCGAGAAAGGCCTGCCACCGGAAGAGCCCTGGGATACCTCGCTCTACCTGCGCCATACGCCCGAACTGTTCCGCAAGGTGCGCGACGCCGTGGGTTTCGGCCCCCACCTGCTGCACGACGCCCACCACCGCCTGACGCCGGTCGAGGCCGCGCGGCTCGGCAAGGCGCTTGAGCCCTTCAGCCTGTTCTGGCTGGAAGACGCCACCCCGGCAGAGAACCAGGAGGCGTTCCGGCTGATCCGCCAGCACACCACCACGCCGCTGGCCGTGGGGGAGATCTTCAACTCGGTCTGGGACTGCAAGACGCTGATCAGCGAGCAGCTGGTCGACTACATCCGCGCCACCATCGTCCATGCGGGCGGCATCACCCACGTGCGGCGCATCGCGGACTTCGCAGCCATGTACCAGGTACGGACAGGGTTCCATGGGGCGACCGACCTCTCGCCGGTGTGCATGGCGGCCGCGGTGAACTTCGGGCTGTGGGTGCCCAACTTCGGCATCCAGGAGTTGATGCCGCACAGCGAACTGACCGATGCGGTCTTTCCGCACAACTACCGCTTCGAAGACGGCTACCTGGTCATGGACGAGGTGCCGGGCCTGGGCGTCGATATCGACGAGGCGCTGGCCGCGAAGTATCCGTACGAACGTGCCTACCTGCCGGTCGCCCGGCTGGCGGATGGCTCCATGTGGCACTGGTAGCCGGAGTTTCCGATGCTCAGCATTGTCGTCGAAGAACCCAACAGCATGGCCGTCTGCGAGCGGCCGATGCCGGAGCCTGCCGCTGGCGAGGTGCGCGTGCGCGTGCGCTATGCCGGCATCTGCGGCTCCGACCTGCATATCTTCCGCGGTCACAATCCGTTCGTGGCCTATCCGCGCGTCATCGGCCATGAGTTCGTCGGCACCATCGATGCCGTCGGTGCCGGCGTCGACGCGTCACGCATCGGTCAGCGCGTGGTGGCGGATCCGGTCATCAGTTGCGGGCAATGCCACGCGTGCCGGATTGGCCGCCAGAACGTGTGCAGCCGGCTCCAGGTGATCGGGGTGCACCGCGACGGCGGCTTCAGCGAGTACGCCTGCATACCGGCCGGCAATGCCTATGTGATCCCGGACGGCATGCCGGAAGCCAGCGCTTCGGTGATCGAGCCGTTTGCCGTGGCCGCCAATGTGACGCACCGCACCGGCGTGCTCGCGCAGGATGTGGCGTTGATCTATGGCGCGGGGGCAGTCGGGCTCAATCTGATGCAGGTCCTCAAGCGCGTCCATGGCATCCGCGCCTACATCACGGATCACCTCGACGAGCGCCTGGCGCTCGCGCGGCAATGCGGTGCCGGTGAGGATGAGGTCATCAACACCGCGCGCGAGCCGATCGAACAGGCGCTGGCGGCGCGAGGCGTGGCAGGCGGGCCGACACTGATCTATGACGCCGTATGCCATCCGGCCATCCTGGAGGAGGCCGTGCGCATCGCGGCACCGGCCGGGCGTATCGGTGTGTTGGGCTTTTCATCAACCCCATCGGCGATCCCGCAGCAGGAACTCACCAAGAAGGAACTGACGCTGTATGCCTCGCGGCTGAATTGCGCGATGTTCCCGACGGTGCTTGACTGGATCGCGCAAGGCCTGGTCAATCCCGGGCAAATTGTCACGCACCACGTCGGTTTCCGCGATGTTGCCGACGCCTTCGCGCTGGCCGAGCGCAATCCGCGCGAATGCTGCAAGGTGCTGCTCGACTTTGGCCAAGGTGCTTGACTTGACCGGTATCCGGCGCCTCGATGTCACGGTCGAGTTCGACACTCGCGCCTGCAGGGCGTTGGCGGAGGCACCTGGCCATCGAGGCTGGCGGTTTATCTTTGTTGTAAAAAGAACACCTTTAGTGAACAAATTAACGATCTGTTAAACCTTGGGTTGGCACGGGTTTGCGCAACGTGTATTTTGAACACTATGGGTGATCAAAATCACGGAAAACTAAACCAGCTCCTGGCAGCGCTTGGCGACACCACCCTGGTTTCCAGCCGGTGGCTGCGGGCGCATGGGTATTCCAACAGCCTTGTCGCACGCTATGTGGCCAGCGGCTGGATGGTCTCGCCAGCGCGTGGCGTCTACATGAGGCAGGGTGGCCGCCTGCAATGGCAAGGCGTGGTCCATAGCCTCCAGGCCAACGAGGCATTGCCGCTGCACGTTGGCGGGCGCTTTGCGCTGGCGATGCAGGGGCATGAGCACTACCTGCGCCTGGGCGAAGCCGCCACGATCACGCTCTACGGGCCAGAACGGCTGCCGGGCTGGGTGGGCAAGCTGCCATTGAACGAGCACTTCGAATTTCACGGCAAGGGTCCTTTTGACTTGCCGGCGTTGCGCTTCATGCCCGATCTGCCGGAGCAGGCGCTGCTCGATCAGGGATTGACGTGGCACGAGATCAGTCCGGGCACCGATGCCCTGGCTTGTGCCACGCCCGAGCGGGCCATGCTGGAACTATGCGATGGCGTGGGAAATGCGGCCCTGGTCTATGAGGTCGATGCGCTGATGCAGGCGATGACGACGCTGCGGCCGCAGCGCGTCGGCATGCTGCTGCGCCATTGCCGCAGCATCAAGGCCAAGCGCCTGTTTCTGGCGCTCGCCGAACGCCACAGGCATGCATGGATGGCGCATGTCCCGCTCGATGGGGTCGATCTGGGCCGGGGCAAGCGCGCGCTGGTGCCCGGCGGGCGCCTGCACCCGACCTATCAGATTACTTTGCCTGGAGACCTGGATGAGCATCTGGGATAAGCGCTATACCGACCGGGTGCAATTGCTGGTCGAGATCCTGCCGGTCCTGGCGAAAGAGCCGCGCTTCGCGCTTAAAGGGGGCACGGCGATCAATCTGTTCGAGCATGACCTGCCGCGGTTGTCGGTGGACATCGACCTGGCCTGGTTGCCGGTACATGACTTCGCCGAGGATGCGGCCCTGATCGCTGCGGCATTGGAGCAACTGGCCGATGCGCTGCGCGCCCGGCCGCTGCAACTGCAGGTGCAGTCGTCGGCCGGCGAGGGTACGCGGTCGGTGACGCGACTGGTGGCCAGCCGTGGCCGCGCGCGCGTGCAGATCGAGACCACACCGGTCATGCGCGGCACCGTGCATCCGGTGCGCAGCATGGTGGTCAGGCCGAAGGTGGAAGAGGCTTTCGGCTTTGCCTCCATGCAGGTGCTGGATTTCGCCGATCTTTATGCCGGCAAGCTGGCCGCCGCCTTGTCGCGGCAGCATCCGCGCGATCTGTTCGACGTCAGCCTGCTGCTGAAGGACGGGCGCGCGGATGAGAGGCTTTGGCGGACATTCCTCGTGTACCTGACGTGCAGCCCCAAACCTGCCTGGGAGATGCTGGCCCCTCGGGTGCCCGCGGATTTCGCGGCAACATTCGACGCGCATTTCAAGGGGATGACTGCCGAGCCGGTCAGCGCGCAAGGACTGCTGGAAAGCCGCGAGCGCCTGCTGGCAAAAGTGGCGGGTTGGCTGGATGAGCCATCCTGCGCGTTTCTTGGGTCTGTGGAGGACGAGAAGCCGGATTTCGCGCTCATAGGACTTCCTCACGCAAGCGAGTTGCCGGGGGTGCGGCGCAAGTTGCATAACCTGGCGCAGCGCTCCGCAGCCAAGCGGGAGGCGGATCGTCGGGAGTTGAAGCAGGCATTGGCGCGAATCACAGGGCGGGGTGTCTGACGGGGTGGGCGGCAGTTGTGCATTTATACCCAGGTAATATTGACAATATATTTTATCCGGGTAATATTAGGGGATCGTCTTCCTGGAGCATTCCCATGACCAACGCAGCGCCTCATACCTACTCGACCTTTGACGGCCACCGGCGCATCGCCTCGGGTTCGCTGCAATCCAATGCCCTGGCGTTCAAGCGAGCGCTGGAGGCTGGCGCGGCCGGGCCGGTGCTGGTCTTCGACGACGGCACGGGCCGCACGATCGACCTGGATACCAGCGGGACGGAGGCGGCCGTATTGGCGCGGACTGCCGAGCGCGCTGCCCAGCTTGAGTCTGCGGCGCAGCCGCCAGGCGAAAATGACGACGCCGCGGATATCGCCGGACCCCGGGGCCGCGGGCGCCCGAAGCTGGGCGTGGTGTCGCGCGAGGTGACGCTGCTGCCGCGCCATTGGGAATGGCTGGCGGCCCAGCCGGGCGGGGCGTCCGTCGCCCTGCGCAAGCTGGTCGAGCAGGCACGCCGCGACAACGCCGGCAAGGACCGCAGCCGCCTTGCAAGCGAGCGGGCCTATCACTTCATGGTGGCGATGGCGGGGGATCTGCCCGGCTTCGAGGAAGCCGCGCGGGCGCTGTTCGCGGGCGATGTCGCGGGCTTTGCACAGCAGATCGCGGCATGGCCCGTGGACGTCCGGGAGCACGCGCTGCGCCTGGCGGACAGCAACGCCTGAACGGTTTCGGCGTTCCGCTCAGATGCCGCCCAGCAGGTCGTGGGCATCCACGATCGCGTAGGCGATCTCGGGATGCTCTTCCATGCTGCGGCGGATGGCGGCCGGGATCGACTGGCGGATCTTGCGGCACAGGCCGGGCTGCTCCTGCACCTGGATGCTGATGCCGCGCACCGTGCGCACGCCGCGCGCGCTCGGTGTGATGGTCAGCACGATGCCCAGCTGGGTTTGCATCAGGCTTTCCATCCGCTGCAGTTCGGCCAGGCTGGTCAGGCTTTCCAGCCGCTCGACCAGCCGCTTTTCCTCGGCACGGGTGAGCCGCAGCACGCGCAAGTCAGCGTTGGGGTCACTCAGCAGCGCTTCGCGCCCGCAGATGCAGGCGCCGGGCGGGCATTCCGTGCGAAGAGGGAACGGCGCGTTCATGTGGGGCGCGGCCAAAAGGCCGCAAGATAGCGGGGGCGATGGCCGGATATGTTAAATCAGGTTTCCCCCTGCCGGTGCGCCGGCCTTGCCCCAGCCCGCGGCGCCAGGCTCAGTCCAGTGGCTCGATATGGGCCGATGCAATCAGGGCACGCCATTTGGCGGTCTCGGCATCGACCGGCGTCCGGAACTGCGCCGGAGTACGCCGACGTCAGCGTGCCGATGGAGCTGGCCTGGTCCAGCAGCGATTGCCGATCCGGTCTATGCTCGCGGCTGCGGTCGGCCCGAATGCCTGAGCCACCACGACAAGCCAGCCAAGCCCTGCACAGGAGACCCCCATGGCACTCTCGATGTACGACGTTTCGATTCCCCCGTTTATCCGCGCATTCGGCAACCTTGACGCGATCCTGGTCAAGGGCGCGGCGCACGCGCAGGCGCAGGGGATGGACCCGGCCGACCTGATCCAGACCCGGCTGATTGCCGATATGGATCCGCTGTCGGCGCAGGTGCAGCGCGCCAGCGATGCCGCCAAGGGCTGCGCCGCGCGGCTGGCGGGCATCGAGGCGCCTTCCTTTGCCGATACCGAGGTCACGTTTGCCGAGCTGCAGGACCGCATCGCCCGCACCATCGTGTTCCTGGAGCAGATCACGCCCGCGCAGCTGGAGGGCAGCGAACAGCGCGTGATCGAACTGAAGCTGCGCCAGGGGGCGGTGCAGTTCGACGGCAAGTCCTACCTGCTTGGCTTTGCCTTGCCCAATTTCTACTTCCACGTGACCACGGCCTACGACATCCTGCGCCACAAGGGGGTGCAGATCGGCAAGCGCGATTACCTGGGGCTCAAGTAAGACCGGCAGGTCGGACAGGAAAAAGCCGGGCTTCGCGCCTAGCCGTCAACAAAATCCGTTGAAACGCAAAACGGGTCCCGTCTTTCAGGTGGGGCCCGTTTTTTTGCCTGAAAGCAAGGGGTTCTGCGCTGGAGAAAGCCACCCCTTCTGCCGACGCGAACTGGATCGGGCGGCTCGACGCGCATGCTCGTGTGGTCGGCTGCGGTGGCACCGACTAATGTCCCACCGAGCCGCGCGCGGTCACGCAGGAGTCGGGCCCATAGCGCCCTGTGCCACCCCATGTCGCGTTAGCTCGAAGCGATGCCGGCCCGCCGGACCACTTCGCGCCAGCGGGGGACCTCCTGCCGGATCGCCGCAGTCATCGCTTCGGGGGTGCCAGTGTCGATCACCCTGCCGACCAACTCATAGCTGCTGCGAATTTCGACGGACTCCATGACCGCGGCCAGTTCCTAGTTCAGCCGGCTGACAATGGGCGCAGGCAAGCCTCGCGGCGCCACCACGCCGATCCAGACTGCGTCAAAGTCGTGCCAGCCAAGTTCGGCCAGGGTCGGCGTGTCTGGCAGCACCGCCAGCCGCCGGGTACCGGTGATGGCCAGTGGCCGGAGCTTGCCGGCGCGTATCTGCGGCAACAAAGGCGCCAAGCCTTCCAGCAAGACATCGACCTCTCCGCTCATGACAGCCATGGTGGCGGCAGGGCCCTTGTACGGTATGTGCTGGATATCCATGCCGGTCGCCGCCTTCAGTTGCTCCATATAGACGTGCGTGGGGCTGCCGTTGCCCGGGGAGCTGTAGCGCACTTGTCCGGGATTGGCTTGGGCGGCGGTGATGAGTTCCTGCATCGACCTGACCGGCAGGGACGGGCGCACCACCAGAACCTGGGGCCCGCGGCTCAGGATGCCGATATGCGAGAAGTCCTTTACCGGGTCGTAGGACAGGTTCGGGAAGAGGCTCGGGCCGACACTCATCTGCACGGAGTGGACCATGCTCAGGGTATAGCCGTCCGGCGGGCGTCTGCTCACGATGTCCAGGGCCGCGATCCCGCCCGCGGAGGGGTGGTTTTCGACGATGACCGGTTGCTGCAGTGCTGCCGCCAGCTTGTCGGCCACCTGCCGTGTGACGACGTCGATGACACTGCCAGGCGCGCTGCCATTGATGAAGCGGACCGGCTTGGAGGGATAGGGCTGGGCGGCTGCCAGGCAGGCGGCGACGCTCGCCAGGATGGCCAGAAGGCAGCGGGCAATGCGGGCAATGGCAAGCTGAGGGATCATGGTGAGCCTCATGGTGTCCGGCACAGCGTCTTGTACTCGATACGAAAGGCATGGAACGGCCTGGTATCGACATTCTGGATGGCGTGCTCCGCTTGTGCCGGCAACCTGACCATGTACGGCAGCGCCGGGCTGGCCGGTATAGATGGCGGGATTTCCTTGCCGTTTCGGTCAAAGTTGATGTATTCCGGCCGGCTATCCACGATCATGACACTTGGCTACCGGTGGTGGTGCAGGTTCTCACGCTCGCCCGGTGCCACGGTGACTTCCAGCACGCGGACCCTCTCAAATCTAGTCGCCGGACGGGATGGCGTCGATGCCCACGCCGGCACTTCGCCTGTGCGAGAATTTCACGAATCGTTGAAGTTCTCGCGCCCATCTGGCTGGACTGGAGTTCCGTATGGATCGGATTCGACGCTTCGAGATGTTCGTGCGGACTGCCGATGCCGGCAGCTTCGTGGCGGCGGCGCGCTCAATGGATCTCACCCGCTCGGCGGTGAGCCGGGCAGTCGGCGAGTTGGAGAAGGTGCTGGGCGTCGCGCTCTTCAACCGTAACACGCGCCACCTTGAACTGACCGAGGACGGCCAGCGCCTGCATCGCCAGGTGACGGACCTGCTGGACAGGTTGCGAACCCTGGAAGTCAATGTGGTGCCGAGCGAGGGCAGGGTCGATGGCACCGTCCGCATCGGCCTGTCGGCCGCGCTGAACCGCCATGTGGTCATGCCGCGGCTGGCGCCTTTCCTCGGCAGCCATCCTGCCCTGCGCCTTGAGTTGCGGACGACTCAGGATGCCCGGGCATTGCGCGCGGAGAATATCGACGTGCTGTTGCATGTCGGCGAGCCACCACCATCGAACCTGGTGGCCGTGCGCTTCGGGCAGGGGCGCCCCAACGTCTATGCTGCGCCCGTCTACCTGGAGCAAGCCGGCATGCCGACTGACCCGGACGACCTGGTCCGCCACCGCTGTCTGGTGTTCCGGCCGCCCTGGCTGCTGCAGCCGATCCAGACCTGGACGCTCGAGCGCGATGGCCTGCGCAAGTCCGTTCAGGTGGAGCCCGCGGTGGTGTCCGACGACCGGGAGGGCCTGCTGGTTGGCGCAATCGCCGGCGCCGGACTGGTGTACCTGGGCGCCTTCGATCCCGCACTGATCGCCAGCGGGCAGTTGCGCCGCGCCTTGCCGGACTGGTCGTGCGTGAACAGCTTCAATATCTACGCCATGTATCGTCGCGGGTCCGGCCGGGTACCGCGCATCGCCGCGTTGCTGCAGTTCCTGCGCGAGGCTTTCCAGCAGTTCGACCCGCAACAGGTCACGGTTTTGCATGCCTCGCCGACCAACGGTACGGTGGCGCCAGAGGGTGGGAGGGCTGCAGGTGCACCATAAGGACCGATCAATGGGTTCTAATCCCGGCACGATACTGGGAACCCGTCCATCGCAGCAGAAGCGGGCGGCATTGGGTTACCGCGTCGCTCCACTAGGGAGTCATCGGCCGCTTGCACGAGGCAGGCTCAGAAAATTGGCTGGTGACGATCTGGCATGGACCTCAGGCGGAGCGACGACCAGTGCCGGCCTTGCCGCGCCAAGAGACAGTATCTGACCCGAGGCAACCCAGTCGGGACAGGCCTTTCTCGATGATCTGGTACCGTCTCGGTCTGGCAAGCCTAGGCTGCGCCACAAGCGAATCACCTCATAACGTTTAGCGCACCTACCCAACATCGCATGACCACGCTTCACATCATCATCCTGGCTTGTGTCCAAGGCCTTGCTGAATTGCTGCCGGTTTCCAGTTCGGCCCACGTCATCCTGGCCGAGAAATGGCTGGGGCTGGACCCGACCTCGCCCGACATGACGTTGATGCTGGTCATGTTGCACACGGGCACAATGTTCGCGGTCATCGCCTATTTCTGGCGCTCGTGGCGGCAAACGTATTTCTCGTCGACCAAGGCGTTGTGGAACAACGGTGTCATGCTGGCGGTGGCCACGGCAGCCACGGGCGTCGTCGGGCTGGCCCTGCTGTACGTCATCAAGCATGCCGTGATGGGCGGCGCCGACAGCTTCGAGGTGGAACACCTCTTTGGCAATACCAGGCTGATGGCGATCAGTCTGGCCGTGGCCGGCGTGCTGATCATCGTGTCGTCCAGGTGCGCCAACACGGCCACCGAAGACCTGACTGGCCGGCGTGCACTCTGGGTTGGGGCCGTGCAGGGGCTGTGCCTGCCGTTTCGCGGACTGTCGCGTTCTGGCGCGACGATCTCCAGCGGGATGCTGCTGGGTGTGCAGCGCCGCCGCGCCGAGGAGTTCAGCTTCGCGCTCGCCGTGGTGCTGACGCCAGCCGTCATCGCCAAGGAGGGTTATCGCTTCTTCAAGGCGCATGCGGGCGCGACTGACGGCCTGCTGCACATGCTGGCACCGAGCCTGCTGGGCATGGTGTTCAGCTTTATCGCCGGCTTGCTGGCCTTGCGCTGGCTGTCGCGCTGGCTGGAGCAGGGGCGGTGGTACCTGTTCGGCTGCTACTGCCTGGTCGCGTCGGTCGTCGTGTGGACGTTCGCCGCGTGAAGCTCGTCGCCCCGGCCACCGGCGGACCCGTTGGTGACACGGCACCTTGTCGACCCGAATCAGATGGCTCAGAACGACCCATCTCGGACCGGCAACAGTTGGTGGGCTAACGTCTGCATCGGCTGAGTATCGGACTTCCGCGTTAAGTACTCCGTGAGCCCTATGAGGTAACCCGACCGCCTCAATACTCTGTAACATTCTGTAATATAACGTGTAATAATATGCTACACGCTCCCTCCCGAGCAGACGGGCACATCACTCGACTGATCGGCGAGTCCGGCGGGAAATCGGTACGCCCGGCCGAAACGTGGGTCTGGCAAGCGCTCTTTTGTGCTGTGTCCGAAACCCAACGATCACCCGCGCGGCTCATCGTGAATCGTTGAATCATGCGCGCCAATGCGCGTTAGACCGGGTTTGCGCTTCTGGCATAAGGAAAATAGTGGGCAATCGGCCAGTTCTGACGGCACCTGTGGCGCCCGTGCTCCGCCATCTGATTGATGAGGTGGTCCATCGTGTCGTGTCCGACTCTACTAGCAAGGACGGGTACATGCGCTGCGCAGACTACGCAATCGTCGGCGCGCGCGTGCTTACCCTGCTGACGCAAGTCACTTACCGGCCGGTCGCGGGCGGCGAGGTGATGAATTTTGGCGATGGCGTGTTGTATGTATTGTGTTCGCCACGCGAGCGGCGCCGTAACGCAAAGCATCTCTCACAACTGTCCCGCTACCATTGCTGGATCGAAGGCAAGCACGCATGTCCTGACGGCTCATCCAGAGTGGAGGTCGTCGATTTCACGGTACGGCACAGCCATGCGGCTGCCAGCGAGGTTGATCTGCCATTCAAACGCCCGCACGAGCGCTTCCTGTGGACCTGGGAAGATGAGAATGTCGTGCCCCCGGAGCTGCAGAGCCATCCGGCGTTCGCAAAAAAAGGGCTGCGTTGGCGGTGGGCTGAGCGCAATTGCACTGATCTGTTGCGTGCCTATGAGAAGGAGCGCCCAAACCATTATGGCCGCCAAGTTTCGCGTGCCTTGGAACTGTTTGCAGACCACGTCGAAAATGGCGTCGATCATCTAAAGACATTCGCCATGTCGATGTAGCCGAGACATTAAGTGTCCTTCAGATCTGGTTGAACCCGACGCGGGATAGCAGTTCAGAGAATCTGGGATCGAAACGAGCGCTGTCGAAGGCAGGTTCTGTCCTGAGCTCAATGAAGTCAGGGCTGTGCTCACCGTAGGCTTTTTCCAGCCAGCCGAAGGTCTGCTCTTTGTCGCCGAGCGAACCAAACACTTTCGCCATGTTGTAGGGGTGGACGTAGTGCTTTTCGGATTCCGTCTCCAGCGCATCCACGATCTGCTGCATGGCCGTTCTCATGTCGGCGGCAGCGTAGGTCTGGGCCAGCCCCGTCAGCGCCTCTGTGCTCCTCCCGGAAAGCGTTACAGCCATCTGCATCTCCTCGATTGCGTCATGGAACAACTTCTGTTGCTGGTAAACCAATCCCAGCCTGAAGTGAAGCAGAAAGTGGTTTGGATCGATCTCCAGGGCTTTACGGAGTTCTTCCCGTGCCTGGTCGTATCGCCGGGCAAGGTACAAGATGATGGCGACAGATGAATTCAGCACTGAATTCAACGGATCCATCTGTTGGGACTGCCTGACCCTGGCAATGGCTTCTTCGGCTCTGCCTGCCATCATGAGATATTCCGCGTACCAATAATAGGCGATCGCGTGTCCTGGATTCAGTTCAATGGCGCGCAGGAAATCCTGTTCCAGATCGACCCAATCCCAATCGTGCAAACGCACATGGGCCAGTGACGCATAAGCCTCACCTAAATCAGGTTCAATCTGCAGCGCTTTCCTGGCTGCCATTTTTGCTTTATGAAACGTTTCGCGCGCAGGGCTCACGCCGCGACATGCAAGCATCGTGTAAGCATCGGCCACTCCATCATAGGCGGCCGCAAAATTCGGCTGGTGCCCAATAGCGAGTTCAAAATACTCAATGCTCTTTCGCATTCCTTCTTCGGTGCGCGTGGACCAGAAGTGACGCCCTTTGAGATACGCTTCGTGCGCCTGCGCATCGATGGCAGGAGTACGGTCTAAACGCCCTTGCTCGTGCGGCGTGAGCTTGATCTCAATTTCGCGGGCAATTGCCTTGGCCACCTCGATCTGGAGTGCGAGGATGTCATGTCGGTTCCCCTCGTAGGTCTCGGCCCAAAGGTGCGTTTCGTCGCTTACCCGGATGAGCTGCGCCGCAACCCGTACCCGATCTCCGGCACGCCGGACGCTTCCTTCAAGCACGTGGGAAACCCCGAGGTCTTGGCCGATCTGATGAATGGTCCTGGTCGTGGATTTGTAGCGCATCGCCGAAATCCGGGCGATTACACCCAGGCGCTCCGGGCTGAGCCGGGCAAGTTGGGTGATCATATCCTCAGTCAAGCCCTCGCTGAAGTAATCATATTTGTCGCCGCCACCGAGACTTTCGAACGGAAGCACGACCAGTATCACTCGCCCCTCCGATAGCCATGGATTATTTGGGCGCGGTAATGCTTCCGGTTCACTGGGTTTGCTTTCCACCTGCGCCCTGCCGTCAGGTTGCAAACGCTCCGCTCCATCGTCAGTGAGCGGCGGCCTTGCTGGGGCAGCAGTGACCGGTCGGTGCCGGTTCCGATACAGCGCGTCAGCCACAATGATTGCGATTCCAACAAGGACAATCACCGGCCGGGCATCGAGCGCCAAGCGCGACAAACGCTCCACCCTCTCTGGCGCCGCAATATAGCGGATTAGCTGAGCGATGAATTCCTGCGGCGCGAAGCCGGTGATCGCCAGGAGGACGCCCCCAATGAACCATTCACTGACCCGCGCTCGCAACATCGCCCACAGGTGCCTCGGTATTCGCTGTGGGGTTGGTCCGTCTTTTTCATCTTCCATGGCGTCCCCGCATAGAGTCGTGTCGACCAGGCGTTACGGTCCCTGACGCGGCACAGGAGGTTGGAAGGTGGGCTCAGGCGTACACGCCGTCGCAATCGTCGCGCGGCGTTCTCTAGCCTACACAAACAGCGCTCATTGTTTCTGTGCGGGAGGTAGCGCTGCGGTCCGCTAGTAGCCTTCAAGTGACTGGAACGATTCGTGCGCGCGGGAGGATCAGGTAGATTGCAATTCGTACCACGCCAACATAGCTTAGGCGCCCTCGGTGGAAGTGGGAACGCGATGATTGCCGCAGAGCGGCTCCGGACAACACGCCGCGCTCAGTCCCACTGCGGCGCAAAGCCCGGGTTGGCCAGCCGCTCGCCGCGGTCCAGTCCGGCAATGGCTGCCATCTCCCGCTCGGACAGGCGCAGCGATGCCGCCGCCAGGTTGCTCTCCAGGTTGGTGCGCTTGGTCGACGACGGGATCACCGCATAGCCCTGCTGCAGCAGCCATGCCAGCGCGACTTGCGCGGGTGATGCGCTGTGCGCCTGCGCAATCCGTTGCAGCACCGGGTCTTGCATCACCTTGCCGTAGGCCAGCGGCATATAGGCTGTGATGTGGATGCCCTGCGCGCGGGTGAAATCGGCGAGCTTGCGGTTCTGCAGGAACGGGTGCATCTCGATCTGCTGCGTGGCGATCTGGCCGGCGCCGATGGCGTCGATAGCCTGCTGCAGGTGGCCGATGGTGAAGTTCGACACGCCGATGGCGCGGGTGAGGCCGGCGGCGCGTGCTTCGGCCAGTGCCTCCATGTATTCCTGCACGGGGATGGCATCGCCGGGCGACGGCCAGTGGATCAGCGTCAGGTCGACCTGGTCCAGTTGCAGCTTTTCCAGGCTTTGCTCCAGGCTGGCGCGCAGGCGGTCGCGGCCCAGTGCTTCGGTCCAGATCTTGGTGGTGACAAACAGGTCCTGGCGCGGCACGCCGCTGGCGGCGATGGCCTGGCCGACCTCGGCCTCGTTGTCGTAGATCTGGGCGGTGTCGACATGGCGGTAGCCCAGTTCCAGGCCGGTGCGCACCGAGTCGATGACCTGCTGGCCCTTGAGTCGGAACGTGCCGAGGCCGATGGCGGGAATCTGCATGATGTTCTCCTTGGTTTGCAGGGTGTTCGGGAAGCGTCGGTACAGGGCGCGGATCAGTGCGTCATGGCACTGGCCGGCACGCCGCCGCTGCGGGCATCGAAGCCGGCGGCGCGGTCCAGGCGCCCGCTCAGTTCAGTCAGGGCCAGCGCCACCAGCACCACCAGCGCGCCGATCCACGGGGTCTGCATCAGGCCCAGGTGGGTCACGATCAGCCCGCCGGCCCAGGCCGCGCCGGCGATGCCCAGATTGAAGGCGGCGATGTTCAGGCCGGAGGCCACATCCACGGCGTCAGGCGTGAAGCGCTCCGCCTGCTTGACCACATAGACCTGCAGTCCGGGCACGTTGCCGAAGGCCACGGCACCCCAGGCCAGCACGGTCGCTACCACCAGCCAGCGATGCGGCGCGGTAAAGGTCAGCACGAACAGCACCAGGGACAGCAGCAGGAACACCAGCTTCAGCGCGGGGATCGGGCCGTGGCGGTCGGCCAGGCGGCCGCCCCAGATATTGCCGGCGGCAACCGAGACACCATACACCAGCATCACCAGCCCGACCGCGCCGGCGCTAAAGCCGGACACATCCTGCAGGATCGGGGCGAGGAAGGTGAAGGGGATGAACGACCCGCCGTAGCCGATCGCGGTCTTGGCATACACCAGCAACAGCCGCGGCTCGGCCAGCACTCGCGCCTGCTGCAGCAGCGACGCCGGCGGCGTATGCGCGATGGCGCGCGGCACGAACAGCAGGCTGCCGACGAAGGCCACACCGCCCAGCGCCGAGACGGCAAGGAAGGTCTCGCGCCAGCCGAGGTGCTGGCCGATGAAGGTGCCCAGCGGTACGCCGGTCACCAGCGCCACGGTCAGGCCGGTAAACATGATCGCGATCGCGCTGGCGGCCTTCTCGCGCGGCACCAGGCCGGTGGCGATGGTCGAGCCGATCGAGAAGAACACGCCGTGGGCGAGGCCGGTCAGCACGCGCGCCAGCACCAGCGATTCATAGCCGGGTGCCTTCCACGCCAGCAGGTTGCCAAGCGTAAACAGCGCCATCAGCGACAACAGCAGCAGCTTGCGCGGGATGCGCCCGGTCAGGGCAGTCAGCACGGGCGCGCCGGCGGCGACGCCGAGCGCATAGAGGCTGACCAGCAGCCCGGCCGATGGCAGGGATACGTGCAGGTCGGCGGCAATGGTGGGGATCAGGCCAACGATCACGAACTCGGTCGTGCCGATGGCAAAGGCGCTGATGGTCAGCGCGAACAGGGCAATGGGCATGATGCAGCCTCCGGCAAGGGCAACAACGGAAAAAAGAATCAGGAACAGGGCGCAGTGTGCCGTGGGTGTTCTTGCAGAAAAACCCAGTGATCTGCAGAAGATATTTGACTAAAATTCAAGAATGAAGCTGACCCTGGAAGAACTCGCCGCCTTTGTCGCCGTGGTCGATACCGGCTCGATCACGGCCGCTGCCGAGCAGCTCGGGCAGACCGTTTCGGGCATCAGCCGCGCATTGAGCCGCCTGGAAGACAAGCTGGAAACCACGCTGCTGCGCCGGACCACACGCCGGCTGGAGCTGACGGAAGAGGGCGGCGCCATGCTGGCGCATGCGCGCGGCATCCTGTCCGCGGCCGACCTGGCTGAAGAGCAGATGGCGCTGCGGCGCCAGCGCCCGGCCGGCAAGCTGCGTGTCAATGCGGCATCGCCGTTCATGCTGCACGCGGTGGTGCCGCTGGTCGGAGAATTCCGGCGCCTGTATCCCGACATCGAGCTGGAGCTGAACACCAACGACCAGATCATCGACCTGATCGAGCACCGCACCGACGTCGCCATCCGCATCGGCGTGCTGCGCGATTCGACGCTGCATGCGCGTGCGCTGGGCAACTCGCGCCTGCGGGTGCTGGCCAGTCCGGCCTACCTGAAAGCGCACGGGCGGCCGCGCGGGGTGGCCGACCTGGCCGTGCACACGCTGCTGGGCTTCACCCAGCCGGAGGGGCTGAACCGCTGGCCGCTGCGGACCGAAGCTGGCATGGAACTGCCGATTCGGCCACATCTGGCAGCTTCCAGCGGCGAAACCCTGCGCCAGCTGGCGCTGGCGGGCCAGGGGCTGGTGTGCCTGGCCGATTTCATGACCGAGGCCGACCGCCGCGCGGGTGACCTGGCGCAGGTGCTGGTGGACCAGACCGTGGAGGTGCGGCAATCGATCCACGCGGTGTACTACCTGAATACACAGCTGTCGGCACGGATTGCCTGTTTCCTGGACTTCCTGGCCGCCAACCTGGCAGGCGAGCCCGACCGTGCCCCGATGGCGGCTAAGCGAAAACCCTGAGCCCTCTGGTATACTTGCAGTACGTCCGGTCCCGTGCCGGACGCAGCCTGCGACAGGCCAGGACGGCCCCTCCGGCAGCGCCCGGAGCCTTGCACGGATGCGGTCCGTGCGTGCCGTCAGCAATGCCGCCCGATCGATACCCTGCGCTCCACATCGAGACGCGACCAAGGACGCGGCAAGACGCGAGATCCGGCACCGGCCCTGCCCACCCTTTACTGAACCCCGGCCAGCAAAGCGCTGCCGATTGTCCGTTTACGGTCCCAGAGAGACCCCACGCATGACTTACGCCGTCAAGGAAATCTTCTATACGCTACAGGGCGAGGGCGCCAACGCCGGCCGCGCCGCGGTGTTCTGCCGCTTTGCCGGCTGCAATCTGTGGACCGGGCGCGAGGAAGACCGTGCCAGCGCGGTATGCCAGTTCTGCGATACGGATTTTGTCGGCACCGATGGCACGCGCGGCGGCAAGTACCGCACGGCCGAAGAGCTGGCCGCCGTGGTCGCGTCGGAATGGCCGCAGGGCGCCGGCGGCAAGCCGCTGGTGGTCTGCACCGGGGGCGAGCCGCTGCTGCAGCTCGATGCGCCGCTGATCGACGCGCTGCATGCGCAGGGCTTCGAGATCGCGATCGAAACCAACGGCACCATCGCCGTGCCGCCCGGTATCGACTGGGTCTGCGTCAGCCCCAAGATGGGCTCGGAACTGGTGGTCACGCGCGGCGACGAGCTGAAGGTGGTGATCCCGCAGGACGGGCAGGACTTTGCCGCATACGAGAAGCTTGATTTCCGCCATTTCCTGGTGCAGGCCATGGATGGCCCGCTGGCGAGGGAGAATACCGCCGCGGCGGTGGCGTTCTGCCAGCGCCATCCGCGCTGGCGGCTGTCGCTGCAGACCCACAAGCTGCTGGGCATCCGCTGAGCGGCAGTGAAAGGCGGCTCGCCCAACGGGCGGCAAAACGTACACAATACAGGCTTCGGACGCGCGCGCGGCGTCCGTCCCAACGCAGGCGGCCGGCATGGCGCCGCTACACATGAGCAAACAAGTTTCCATTACCCGCCGGCTGGAGTTCGACTCCGGCCACCGCATCCCGAACCACTGCGGGCAGTGCCGCAATATCCACGGCCACCGCTACCGGCTGGACCTGACGCTGTCGGGCGAGGTCCTGCATCGCGAGGGCGCGTCGGATGACGGCATGATTCTGGACTTCGGCGACATCAAGGCGCTCGCCAACGAGCACCTGGTCAACAAGTGGGACCATGCCTTCCTGATCTACCGCGGCGATACCGCGCTGCTGAACTTCCTGCAATCGATGGAAGGGCACAAGACCGTGGTGCTGGACGCGATCCCGACGGTCGAGAACCTGGCACAGGTCGCGTTCGACATCCTGGCGCCGGTGTTCAAGGACTGCTTCGGCCACCACCTGCAGCTGACCAGGCTGGTGCTGTTCGAAACGCCCAATTGCTGGGCCGAGGTCAGCGCGCCCGCCGTGCTGCCGGCGCAGGACTGAGCGGGGGCGATGACAGAGACGCCGCCGCTGCCCGTGCGCGCGCCGCGCGCGCTGCCTGACGACCCGGCCGAAGCCGCCGAGCGCGATGCGCGCTACATGCGCGCCGCGCTGGAAGAAGCCCGCCTGGCCGAAGCCGCCGGCGAAGTGCCGGTGGGCGCGGTGGTGGTCTGGAAAGACACCATCATCGCGCGCGGCCACAACCTGCCGATCCGCTCGGTCGACCCGTCCGCGCATGCCGAGATGCAGGCACTGCGCGCCGCCGCCCAGGTCATCGGCAATTACCGCATGCCCGAGTGCGAGCTGTACGTGACGCTGGAACCGTGCGCCATGTGCAGCGGCGCGATCCTGCACGCGCGGCTGCGCCATGTGGTGTTCGGCGCGACCGACCCCAAGACCGGCGCCGCCGGCAGCGTGCTCAACCTGTTCGAACAGGCGCAGCTCAACCACCAGACCACCATCGCCGGCGGGGTGCTGGCCGACAGCTGCGGCCAGATGCTGAAGGATTTCTTCGGCGCCCGGCGCCGCGCCCAGAAGGCGCAGCAGAAGGCCGAGCAGCAAGGCGCCGCCGCGCCAGTCACCGATTCCGGCAAGAACAACGACACCGACACCGAAGCATGAGCACGCCGAACAGCAGGCCGCCGCATACCGAAGTCCGACTGATCGCCTCTTCCGGGTATCCGCACGACATCGCCATCGCCGCGCGCGGGTGTGCCTGGCTCAAGCATCATGGCTACCACATGACCAACCCCGACGTGCTGGCGCGGCGCTATCTGCGCTTCGGCGGCACGGATGCGGAGCGGCTGGCCGACCTGCACGCCATCGGCACCGGCGCGCCGCATGAGCTGACGCTGGCGGTGCGCGGCGGTTATGGCATCGCGCGCCTGCTGGCGCAGCTGGACTTTGCCCGCATTGCCGAACAGGCCCGCGCCGGCGGCACGCCCATCGTCGGCCACAGCGATTTCACCGCGTTCCAGCTGGCCTACCTGGCGGCCACCGGCGGCGTCACCTTTGCCGGGCCGATGCTGCTGGCCGACTTTGGCGCCGAGCTGGTCGATGCCTACATGTGGGAGCATTTCGAAGGCATCCTGCGCAACCCTGCCTACAGCGTCGACATCGCCGCCCCGCAGTCGGGCGGCCAGCCGTTCTCCGGCAGCGTGGAAGGCACGCTCTGGGGCGGCAACCTGGCGATGCTGTGCAGCCTGCTGGGCACGCCCTTCATGCCGCAGGTAGAAGGCGGGGTGCTGTTCCTGGAGGACATCAACGAGCCGCCGTACCGGGTCGAGCGCATGCTGGTCCAGCTGCGGCAGGCCGGCGTGCTGGGCGCGCAGCGCGCCATCGTGCTGGGCGACTTCTCCAACTACCGCGTCACCGACTACGACAACGGCTACGACATGGACGCCGTGGTGGACTACCTGCGCGACCAGTTGCCGGTGCCGGTGCTGACCGGGCTGCCGTTCGGGCATTGCGCGCGCAAGCTGACGCTGCCGGTCGGTGCCCAGGTGCGGCTGGCCGCACGTGCCGACGGCTTCAGCATGGCGTTCTCGGGCTATCCGGTGCTGCCGGCGCTGGCCTGAGCGGCTGCTGGCCGCATACCGCGCGTCCGGGTCGCAAGGAATGCGTCCGGATGATACAATGTACGGTTATTTCCTGACTTCCTGCCGGGTTCTTCCATGAACCGGGCGCGGCCAAAGCCGCATCGCCAGCCATGGCCGCCGGAGTATCCCCGGCCAGCGCGATGCATCTCCGGCAAGGCCCGTCCCTGAGCGATCCTGAGCGGCATGGGGGTGCGCCCCGAGTGCAAAACCGGCAAGCCGCGGCCAGCGCCGCGGCGCCACAATCTCCAGACAAGGTTCCAGACGTGCTTTCTACCGCAAACATCACCATGCAGTTCGGCCCCAAGCCGTTGTTCGAGAATATCTCGGTCAAGTTCGGCGAGGGCAACCGCTACGGCCTGATCGGCGCGAACGGCTGCGGCAAGTCCACCTTCATGAAGATCCTGGGCAGCGACCTCGAGCCGTCGTCGGGCAACGTCATGCTGGAGCCGGGCGTGCGCCTGGGCAAGCTGCGCCAGGACCAGTTCGCCTATGAAGACATGCGCGTGCTGGACGTGGTGATGATGGGCCACACCGAGATGTGGGGCGCGGCGCAGGAGCGCGACGCGATCTACGCCAACCCCGAGGCCACCGACGAAGACTACATGAAGGCCGCCGAGCTGGAGGCCAAGTACGCCGAATACGACGGCTACACCGCCGAGGCGCGCGCCGGCGAACTGCTGCTGGGCGTGGGCATCCCCACCAGCCAGCACCAGGGCAACATGAGCGACGTCGCCCCGGGCTGGAAGCTGCGCGTGCTGCTGGCGCAGGCACTGTTCTCGAACCCGGACGTGCTGCTGCTGGACGAACCGACCAACAACCTGGACATCAACACTATCCGCTGGCTGGAGACCGTGCTCAACGAGCGCAACTCCACCATGATCATCATTTCCCACGATCGCCACTTCCTGAACTCGGTCTGCACCCACATGGCCGACATGGACTATGGCACGCTCAAGGTCTACCCGGGCAACTACGACGACTACATGGAAGCGTCGATGCAGGCCCGCGAGCGCCAGGTGGCCGCCAACGCGCGCGCCAAGGAGCGCATCAGCGAGCTGCAGGACTTCGTGCGCCGCTTCTCGGCCAACAAGTCCAAGGCCCGCCAGGCCACCTCGCGCGCCAAGCAGATCGAGAAGATCAAGGTCGACGACATCAAGCCGTCGTCGCGCCAGAACCCGTTCATCCGCTTCGAGTTCGAAAAGAAGCTGCACAACCTGGCCGTGGAAGTGGAGAACATCACCAAGACCTACGACCGCAAGATCATCGACGGCCTGTCGCTGGCGATCCAGGCCGGCGAGCGCGTGGCGATCATCGGCGAAAACGGCGCGGGCAAGACCACGCTGCTGCGCAGCCTGCTCAACGGCGCGGTGCAGACCGGCGTGCAGCGCGGCGTGGAAGTGGACCGCGGCACGGTCAAGTGGGCCGAGAACGCCAACGTCGGCTACATGCCGCAGGACACGTACGAGGAATTCCCGGAAGCTCGCGACGTGATGGACTGGATGAGCCAGTGGACGCAGGCGGGCGATGACGAAACCTCGCTGCGCGGCACGCTGGGCCGGCTGCTGTTCTCGGCCGACGACATCAGGAAGTCGGTCAAGGTGCTGTCCGGCGGCGAGAAGGGCCGCATGATCTGGGGCAAGCTGATGCTGGGCCGCCACAACGTGATGGCCATGGACGAGCCGACCAACCACATGGACATGGAGTCGATCGAATCGCTGCAGATCGCGCTGGACAAGTTCCAGGGCACGCTGATCTTCGTTTCGCACGACCGCGAGTTAATCAGCGGGCTGGCGACGCGCGTGATTGAAGTGCGCACCGACGGCACGCTGACGGACTACCTGGGTACGTATGACGAGTACCTGCAGTCGCAGGGTATCGACGGCTGAGCGGCGGGAACCGTTGCAAACAAAAAGGGCTGCCTTCGGGCAGCCCTTTTTGCTTCCTGGCGCTGCGCGAGGCCAGGCTGCTGTACCGGACGTCGACGCCTGCGCGAAGCTGGCAGGGGGGCGCCTGACCACCTACAGTAGCTTGTGGCTGTGTTTCTTCTCATGCGTATTGCAATGCGCACGGTATCAGGCAAGGAGGATCGTGATGGCTCAACGATTCGACGCGATCATTATCGGCACCGGACAAGCCGGGCCGGCACTCGCCGCACGGCTGGCCGGCGCGGGCATGAAAGTGGCCGTCATCGAGCGCGCGCGTTTTGGCGGTACCTGCGTGAACACGGGCTGCATTCCCACCAAAACGCTTATCGCGAGCGCGTACGCGGCCCATCTGGCGCGGCGGGCCAGCGAGTACGGCGTCATGATCGGCGGGCCGGTCGCCGTCGACATGAAGCAGGTGAAGGCGCGCCAGGACGAAATCTCCGGCCGTTCCAGCAACGGTGTGGAACAGTGGATGCGCAACCTGGAGAACGGCACGGTCTTTCAGGGTCACGCCCGCTTCGAGAGCGCACATGGCGTGCGGGTCAACGGCGAGCTGCTGGAGGCCGATCAGGTCTTCGTGAACGTTGGCGGCCGGGCCCTGGTTCCACCCATGCCCGGGCTGGAGCAGGTCCCGTACCTCACCAATTCCAGCATGATGGCGGTGGATTTCCTGCCGGAGCACCTGATCGTCGTTGGCGGCAGCTACATTGGCCTCGAGTTCGGCCAGATGTACCGGCGCTTTGGTGCCAGGGTGACCGTTATCGAAAAAGGCCCACGCCTGATCCAGCGCGAAGACGAGGATGTGTCGCAAGCCGTGCGCGAGATCCTGGAAGCCGAAGGGATCGAAATCCGGCTGAATGCGAACTGCCTGAGCGCACGCAGGGAAGGCGATCACATTGCGGTCGGACTGGACTGCACGGATGGGGCGCGCGACGTCCACGGTTCGCACCTGCTGCTGGCGGTCGGGCGCGTGCCCAACACGGACGACCTGGGGCTGGACCAGGCAGGGGTGGAGACTGACGCTCGCGGCTACATCAAGGTGGACGAACAGCTGCGCACCAACGTCCCTGGCATCTGGGCGCTAGGCGATTGCAATGGCCGCGGTGCGTTCACGCATACGTCGTATAACGACTATGAGATCGTCGCTGCCAACCTCCTCGACGGCGATCCCCGCAAGCTGAGTGACCGCATCGCAGCCTATGCCATGTTCATCGATCCTCCGCTCGGCCGCGCCGGCATGACGGAAGCAGAAGCCCGGCAATCCGGACGCCAGCTGCTGGTCGGCACTCGCCCCATGAGCCGCGTCGGCCGAGCCGTGGAAAAGGGCGAGAGCCAGGGCTTTATGAAGGTCGTGGTCGACGCGGACACCCGGATGATCCTCGGCGCCGCGATCCTGGGCCTGAACGGCGACGAGGTTATCCATGCGTTGCTCGACATCATGTATGCCAGGGCGCCCTATACCACCATCAGCCGTGCGATGCACATCCATCCCACGGTATCGGAACTGGTACCGACGCTGCTGCAGGAGATGCGGCGCCAGGCCTAGGGTCTAGCGTGCGCGCGTACGTTTTATATGTGAACAGACCCTACTCAGCCGGCGGCGATACGATCGGCGAGCTGGTCGAGCTGGCTCGTGATCGCACGCGCGGTGATGTCGCCCTTGGCCTTGAGCAGCGCCGCATGCAGCGGGTCGCGCAGCGCCAGCAGCGCGGGCAGGTCGGTGGCCTTCTCGACCTTCACCTGCAGCATGTAGCCGCGCAGGCCAAGGTGTTGCCCGATCACGTCAGTGTAGAAGTGATACAGGCTTTCGAAGACCGCGATGTCCGCGGGAGAAAACGTCGCAGTATCGGCCGGTTGCGGCACCTGCGCCACCTTCGGCACCTCAGTGGCCGGTGCGTGCCGCATCGCATACACGGAGAACATATTGGTGTCGGCCGCCGCCGGGCTGGCACGTGCCGGTGCCTGAATCGGGGTAGTGCGGGACTGTGCCGGCTCGGGGACGGCTTCGATCAGGCCTTGTGCCAGCAGTGCCGCCGTGGCCTCGGGGCCCACCCCCATGCCGGCTACCTGTGCCAGCAATTCCTGCCGGCGGCGCTCCCCGTTGACCATCAGCAGCAGCGCGCGCAGCTTCTGGTCGAGTTTGCGTGCACGCGTCCGGATCTCGTCCTGTCCCGCCTCCGTCTTGCGGTAGATCGGATCGACCATGTCTCCCCCCTTGTTATGTCCGGCCGCCTGTTGCGGGCGGCCGATTATCGCCATTTTCGTGTATAGAGCGGCATGCGCCGCTTTCCGCGGCGCAAAAACATAGTCCCGAATCCGCTCTACAATGTGCGTGCACCATAAAAGTAACAAAAAAATTGCAATTGCCAATTCACCAAACCGAGAACTGTGGCCATGCAACAACGAGACAAATTCTTTATTAACGGCAAGTGGGTGGCTCCCCACGGCAACGGCAAGATCGACGTTATCCACTCCGCTACCGAAGCGGTCATGGGGACGATTCCCGAAGGCTCGGCGCGCGACGCCGAGGATGCCATCCAGGCGGCCCGCGCGGCCTTCGACGGCTGGTCGGCAATGCCGCCGGCGGTGCGGGCCGGCTATATCGCCAGGATTGCCGAAGGGCTGAAGGCGCGCAGCGAAGAACTGGCCCAGTTGATCGCCGGCGAAGTCGGCATGCCGATCAAGCTGGCGCGCGCGATCCAGGTGGGGGGCCCGGTCTACAACTGGGGCCAGGCGGCCAAGATGCTGGGCGATTTCCGCTTCGAGGAAGAGGTCGGCAACTCGCTGGTGGTGCGCGAACCGGTGGGCGTGGTGGGCGCCATCACGCCGTGGAACTACCCGCTCAACCAGATCACGCTGAAAGTGGCGCCGGCGCTGGCCGCCGGCTGCACCGTGGTGCTCAAGCCCTCTGAGGTGGCGCCGCTCAACGCCTTCGTGCTGGCCGAGGTGATCGAGGCCGCGGGCCTGCCGCCGGGTGTGTTCAACCTGGTGACCGGCTACGGCCCGGTGGTGGGCGAGGTCCTGGCCAGCCATCCGGATGTCGACATGGTGTCGTTCACCGGTTCGACGCGCGCCGGCAAGCGCGTGTCGGAACTGGCCGCGCAGACCGTCAAGCGCGTGGCGCTGGAGCTGGGCGGCAAGTCTGCCTCGGTAATCCTGGACGATGCCGACCTGGCGTCGGCGGTGAAGGGCACCATCAATGCCTGCTTCCTGAATTCCGGTCAGACCTGCTCGGCGCACACCCGCATGCTGGTGCCGCGCGGCCGTTACGCGGAAGTGAAGGCGATCGCGCAGAAGGTGGTCGAGGGCTTTACCGTCGGCGACCCGCTGCAGGAAACCAGCAAGCTGGGGCCGCTGATCTCGGCCGTGCAGAAGGACCGCGTGACCGGCTATATCCGCCGCGGGCTGGACGAGGGCGCTGAGCTGGTGGCTGGCGGACCGGAGACCCCCGAGGGACTGGACAAGGGCTTCTTCGTCAAGCCGACCGTGCTGGGCAACGTGGAGCCGCGCGCCACCGTGGCGCAGGAAGAGATCTTCGGGCCGGTGCTTTCCATCATCTGCTATGACACCGAGGAAGACGCGGTGCGCATTGCCAATGACAGCATCTATGGCCTGGGTGGCGGGGTCTGGTCGGGCGACGAAGCGCGCGCGATCCGCGTGGCGCGCCGCATCCGCACGGGCCAGGTCGATATCAACGGTGGTCCGTTCAATATGCAGGCGCCGTTCGGCGGCTACAAGCAGTCTGGCAACGGTCGCGAAGCGGGCAAGTACGGCCTGGAGGAGTTCCTGGAGTACAAGTCGCTGCAGCTGAAGAAGCCGGCCGCCTGACGCGGCGTTGGTGCAATAGTGGAAATGCCCGGCTGGTCCGGGCATTTTCTCGTGCGGCGCTTTCGCGGGCAACACGCACAACATAACGATAAGGGTAATAGGGGATCAACGATGCGCTGGATCGGTCGGCTGGCCAGGTTTGTGGTGGCACTGCTGGTGTTGGCCGTGGCTGTCGCCGCGGGGGCCTTGGCCTGGTATCGCCATGCGGCACAGCCGCCAGCCTCCGGACAGGAGGCGCTGGCGGGTTTGCGCGACAAGGTCACGGTGGTGCGCGACGGTCACGGCGTGCCGCATATCCGCGCGGCCAGCAAGGCCGACGCCTGGTTTGCGCTGGGCTACGTCCACGCGCAGGACCGGCTGTGGCAAATGCAGATGAACAAGCGTGTCGTGGCCGGCCGGCTTGCGGAGATCCTGGGCCCGTCCGCGCTCGATACCGACAAGTTCCTGCGCACGCTGGGCGTGCGGCGCAACGCCGAGGCCATCCTGGCGCAGGCCTCGCCCGAAACGCGTGCCGCGCTGCAGGCCTACGCCGACGGCGTCAATGCCTGGATCGACCATCGCAAGGGCCCGCTGCCGCCTGAATTCCTGCTGCTGCGCACGCAGCCCGAGCACTGGGAACCGGCCGATACGCTGGGCTGGCAGACCATGATGGCGTGGGACCTGGGTGGCAACTGGACCCAGGAGACCCTGCGCATGCGGCTGGCGCAGGTGCTGCCGGTGGCCCGCATCAGCGAGCTGCTGGCGCCGTATCCGGGCGAGCAGCCGGTGCGCACCATGGACTACGGCCATCTGTACCGGCAACTGGCACCGCTGGCGAGCGCGATGGCCAGCGTCGGCGACAAGGCGCCGCCAGGCTATGTCGAGGGCATGGGCTCGAATAACTGGGTAGTGTCGGGTGCGCACACGCAATCGGGCAAGCCGATGCTGGCCAACGACCCGCACCTGGGCCTGCAGGCGCCGGCGCTATGGTATTTCGCGCGCATGACCGCACCCGGGCTCGACGTGACCGGCGCCACGCTGCCCGGCATGCCGCTGGTCGTGCTGGGACATAACGACCGCATTGCGTGGGGGCTGACCAACACGGCTCCGGACGTGCAGGACCTGTATATCGAACGGCTGCGGCCCGGCAACGACACCCAGTACCTGACTCCCGGCGGGTGGGCCGCGCTCGAGACCCGTACCGAGACCATCCGCGTCAAGGGCGCCCCGGACGTGGTGCTGAAGATCCGTACGACGCGCCACGGCCCGGTGATCTCCGACGTGGCCGAGCCGCTGTCGGCCGCCGCGGCACCGCTGGGCGCACAGTATGTCGTTGCCTTCCAGTGGACGGCGCTGCGCGCGGACGACCGCACGTTCCAGGCCGGGCTGCGCATGAACGAGGCGCGCGACTGGGCCAGTTTCACTGCAGCGCTGCGCGACTTCCACTCGCCGCAGCAGAACATCGTCTATGCCGACGTCGACGGCAATATCGGCTTCTACGCGCCCGGCCGCGTGCCGCTGCGCCGCGCCGACAACGACCTCAAGGGCCTGGCCCCGGCGCCCGGCTGGGACGCGCGCTACGACTGGACCGGCTTTATCCCGTTCGAGGCGCTGCCGCACCAGTACAACCCTGCCGCGGGCGTGATCGTGACGGCCAACCAGCGCATCGTGGCGCCGGACTACCCGTACTTCATCACCAGCGAATGGACGGTGCCGTATCGGTTCGACCGGATCCGGACGCTGCTGGCCGCCACGCCGAAGCACACGCTCGACAGCTTCGCGGCGATCCAGAAAGACGTGGTCTCGCTGGCCGTGCGCGATGCCTTGCCGTTGCTGCTGGCCGCGCCCGTCAGCCGGGATGCGGCACGGCCGGAACGCGAGCGCGTCTTGCTGGAAGCCTTGCGCAAGTGGGACGGCACTATGGACACCGACCGTGCCGAGCCGCTGGTGGTCACCGCCTGGCTGCGCGAACTGTCGCGGCGGCTGTTCGAAGAGAGAACGGGGGAGGCGATCTTTGTCCGCCTGTGGGACCAGCGCAACGTGCAGCAGCCCATGCTCAACATCCTGCGCGATCCACGCGCGCTGGGCGCGTTCTGGTGCGACCGTCCCCACACGCGTCCGGTGGAGACCTGCGACGACGCCATTGCCGACGCGTGGACGCAAGCCATGGCCGATCTGTCACGCCGCTACGGGGACGATCCCTCGCGCTGGCGTTGGGGCAAGGCGCACACGGCCCGCTCCGAGCACAAGCCCTTCGGCAAGGTTGCTTACCTGGCGCCGCTGTTCAACGTGCGCGTGCCGACCGGCGGCGATACCTACACGGTCAACGTTGGCCGGCACAACCTGCGCGACGACAAGGCGCCGTTCGAGAATACCCACGCAGCCAGCGTGCGCGCGCTCTATGACCTGTCCGACCTGGCGGCGTCGCATTTCATGGACTCCACCGGGCAGTCCGGCAATGCGCTGCTGCCGCGGTACCGCGACTGGACCGGCAAATGGGCGGCGGTCGAGTACGTGACCATTCCACCCGTGTCATCGCTGCCCCCGCAGGGCGCGGCGGACGCGCTGGTGCTGGTGCCGGCTGCGGCAAAATAGCGCGGGCTGCGACATGCTGTGCTGAGAAAACTCGGAAATAGGCGATATCCTGTCGTGGTCTTCGCAGGGTGCGGCAATTGACGCTAGTATGGGGACCTTTTTGACGTTTCCGACCCTTCGACTGACAGGAGTCCCCGATGGCAACGCGTACCACCCATGTGATCCAGCACGTCGCATTCGAGCATGCGGGCGTGATCGGCAACGCCTTGCGCGCGCGCGGGCACGCATTGCAGGTGTTCCAGGCTGGTGTCGACGATCTGGCGCCCGTTGCCAACGACCCCGCTGACCTGCTGCTGGTCCTTGGCGGACCCATCGGCGTCTATGAAACCGAAGCCTACCCCTGGCTGGAGGCCGAGATTGCCCTGATTCGCCAGCGCCTGGCGGCTGGCGGCAAGATGGTCGGGGTCTGCCTGGGCGCGCAGCTGATCGCGCGCGCCGCCGGCGCGCGGGTCTATCCGGGCACGCGCGAGATCGGCTGGGCGCCGGTTTCGCCAACGCCTGCCGGGGAGGACTCGGCGCTGGCCGAACTGGCGGCGGCCCACTGGGAAGTGCTGCACTGGCATGGTGACACCTTCGACCTGCCATCCGGCGCGCGCTTGCTGGCCTCCACCGCGGCGGTACAGAACCAGGCCTATACCATCGGCAACCAGGTGCTGGCATTGCAATTCCACCCCGAGGTGATGTCGCGCGATATCGAGGCCTGGCTGATCGGCCATACCGTCGAGCTGGCCAGGGCCGGCATTGATCCCCGCACCATCCGCGCGCGTACGGCCGAAGTCGGCGCCACGGTGGCGGCCGCCGGCGAACGCATGTTCGCGCGCTGGCTGGAGGAAGCCGGGCTATGAACCAGCCGGTATCTGCTGTGCGCGCGGTGATCGGCGCCGTGTTGACAGGACAGGTGCGCCCGTTCGGGCCCGACGGCGTGCCCAGCGGCATTGCCAAGACCGCGGCCCACGCGCGGATCCGTGTGACCACGGTTGGGCTTGAAGGCGACGGGCAGGGCGATCCACGCCATCACGGCGGCCCGGAGAAGGCGCTGCACCACTACGCCTTCGATCACTACCCGGCCTGGCGTGAGGAACTTGCCGCGCACGGTGCGCAAGGCAATGGCGTCCTAGACGGCCCGGGTGCCTTCGGCGAGAACCTGAGTACCACCGGGCTGACCGAGGCCGATGTCTGCATCGGCGACCGCTTCCGGCTGGGCACGGCGCTGATGGAGGTATCACAGGCGCGCCAGCCGTGCTGGAAGCTCAATCATCGCTTCGGCCATGCCGGCATGTCGCGCGCCGTGCAGCAAAGCCTGCGCACCGGCTGGTACTACCGCGTACTGGAGACTGGCGACGTGGCGGCGGGCGATACGCTGGAACTGGTGGCGCGTCCCTGTCCGCTATGGTCGCTGCAGCGCCTGCTGCAGGTGCTTTATGTCGACCGGCTGGACTATGCCGCGCTTGCGGAAATGTCAGAGCTGGCGCCGCTGGCCGAGAACTGGCGCAAGCTTGCCCGGCAGCGCGTGGAGCGGCGCGAAACCGAGGATATGGAGCGGCGCCTGGCGGGGGGCTGAGCGATGCGGCTTCAGCCCTGGCGGAAACGCTTCCCTGTGCCTTCGCGCGTGATGCGTTCCCAGACCACCTGTTTTTCCTCATCGCTGAAGAAGACCCAGTTGCTGACCTCGGCCGCGGTGCGGCCGCAGCCCTGGCAGATCTCGTCGAACAGCGTCGAGCAGATGCCGATGCAGGGGCTGTCCGGACGCTCGGACAGCGTGGAATCCGTGGTGCCGTGGTCCGGTTCAGGGCGGAGCGGGGCGGATTCGGAGGGCGACGGCATGGTGGCGGGAGGGGTTGGGGTGAAACGGGGGGACATTATACGGGTTGAGGTGGGTTGTACCCGGCTCCGACCTTGGCTGCGCCCTGGGCCTAGTGTTCCTGAGCAAGCGCTGCCAGGGCCGCGCGGGCAAGGAAGCCGCTTCGTGTCTCATGGCGCTTTTCTACATACATATCGATCTGTTGCAGGACGAAGCGAGGGAGGCTGACATTGATGCGCTCCGGTCGCGCATCCAGCTTGCTCACATCCACATCGGCCAGGGCCCAGATAGCGTCCGCGTATTCTTCCTTCGCGATGAGTTCTTCGATCGTCGAGCACCGGATGTTTACGGGTTCGCCAAGCTCGACCAGCGTAGCAATATGGCCTCTGATCGCTTCTCTTGCGTTGCGAACGGCGTCGTCAATAGTTTCGCCCCAGGAATGGCAGCCCGGGACGTCCGGTACCGTTACGCCATAAACTGTTCCATCTTCCTTATGGATGGCGATCGGGAACTCCATTGAACTCTTCTGCATGGCGTGGTGGGTTGGGAGAACAGCGAGCTATCGCAAGCCGGCAGCCTTGAGGATGCTCTGGAGCGTCCCCGTGGGCAGGTCTTGCTTAGGATGTGGAACCGTGACAAGTCCTCGCTTTTCAGGATGTTTGAAGTGGTGATGGCTGCCGGTAGTACGGGCGAGCGTCCAGCCATCTTGCTCAAGAATCCGAATCAGTTTGGAAGATCGCATCGTTTGCCGTGTGTATTTATACACATCGGACGTGAGTTGGTCAATCCGATGTGTATTCGTGTGTGCAAAGGTGCGTCATCTGGCTGTTCATGTGAATGACAATCCCCTTAAATATCTGGGCAAGTCACAACTACCCGGCGAGTAATTGAGCATGGCGCTGCCAGCCCAATATGCTTCTTGCATGACCTCGCACAGACCGGAGCCAGCCATGCCCCAAGCCATTTCCGCCTTGCCCCTCCAGCACGACCGCGAAGCCGCCGTCGACCCCCGCATTCGCGCCATGGTCGACAACGTCCTGATCGGTTCCCCGGTGGCGCGCGCCCTTGGCGTGCGGCTGGCGAGCCTGGCGGCCGACCACGTAGAGCTGGAGATGCCGTTCCTGCCGACCAATGTGACCCACGGCAGCATCGTGCATGGAGGCGTCATCGCCACGCTGATCGATATCGCCGGCGCAGCCGCGGCGGCATCTGGTGCCAGTGCCGATGAGGTGAAGGGTGGGGCGACCAGTTCGTTGTCGATCCAGTACCTCGCGCCGGCGCAGGGGGCCGCGCTACGGGCGGTTGCGATGGTGGTCAGGCGTGGCCGCCGCCAGGTGGTGACGGATGTCTCGGTGTACGCCGAAGCGCCGGATGAGGACGTGCTGGTGGCCAAGGCATTGCTGAGCAGCGCGATGCTCTGATGCCGGTGCGGCGCCTGGTGCGCCGTTCACAAACTCATTAAACGCAATTAACCGCCGGAAATTTACGTCCACACCCAAGCGCGCCAGTACACTGGCGCGATCTGCCCGCAGACAGAGGGCGGCCTCCTGGAGGAATTCGATGCAGCATGGGCCTGAAGCGGCGCAGCAGAATCCAGTGCCATCGAGGCCGCAGGCGCCATCGACCGGATCGAGCGCAGCCGCCTGAACGGTGATGCCGGCCACGGCGAGCGCCGTGGCACGGACCGGCGCAAACGCGCACCGGTCCGGTTCAGGGCAGGATCAGTACTTCCAGAAGACCTGCTGCAGCGTCTTGGCGTCGCTGGTCTGCGTCAGCGCCAGCGCCATCAGGATGCGGGCCTTCTGCGGCAGCTGGTCGTCGGTGACGATCCAGTCGTACTTGTCGTCGGGCTGCTCGGCGTTGCGCACCACCACGCCGCTGCCGGTGCGCGAGGCGCGCACGATCTGCACGCCCTTGGCGCGCGCGGCCTTGAGCGGCTCGACCATGTAGTCGCCGACGCTGCCGTTGCCGGTGGCGGCGTAGATGATGGCCTTGGCGCCGTTCTTCACGGCGGCGTCGATGCTGGCCGGGTTGGCATTGCCGTAGGCGTAGACCACCGCCACTTCCGGCAGCTTGTCGATCTTGTCGATGTCCCACTGCGTCTGCAGCGTGTGCGGGCGCGCCGGCAGGCGGTAGAACAGCGTGCGGCCTTCGACCACGTAGCCCAGCGGGCCGAACGGCGAGCGGAAGGTCTCGGTCTTGAAGGTGTTGCTCTTGGTGACGTCGCGGCCGGTGTGGATCTCGTCGTTCAGCACGGCCAGCGTGCCCTTGCCCCTGGACGCCGGGTTGGACGCGACCAGTACGGCGTCGTACAGGTTCAGCGAGCCGTCGGCGCCCAGCGCGGTGCCCGGACGCATCGAGCCCACCACCACCACCGGCTTGTCGCTCTTGAGCGTCAGGTTCAGGAAGTAGGCGGTTTCCTCGATGGTGTCGGTGCCATGCGTGATGACGATGCCGTCCACGTCCGGCTGCTTGAGCAGCTCCGACACGCGCTTGCCCAGCTTCAGCAGGCGCTCGTTGTTGAAGCTCTCCGAGCCGATCTGGAAGATCTGCTCGCCCTTGACGTTGGCAACCTTGGAGATCTCGGGCACCGAGGCGATGATCTTGTCGACCGGCACCACGGCGGACTGGTAGGCCGCGGTGTTGGTTGCCGATGCGCCGGCGCCGGCAATGGTGCCGCCGGTGCCGATGATGACGATGTTGGCCTTGCGGGCTTCGGCCGTGGCCGTGGCGGGTACGGTGGAAACTTGTGCAGCGGGCGCGAGCTGCGCGTGGGCGGTGCCGGTGATCAGGCTCGCCGACAGCAGGGCGGCGGCCAGCGTGGTGACGCGGGCGATGTGTTTCATGATTCTCCTCGGTATTTATACGAACGTGTGGCCCGTACTGGAACCGGCATCACATACCTTGTGGGTGGAATGGTGCTGTCCGTGTTCAGTCGGTGGCTGCCGGCAACGGGGCCTGTGTTGCAGATCCCGTTCAGGCAGCGGCAGAGACTATACGTGAGGAGAAATTGGCGCGGGAGGGGCGCCGCACGGGTTATGCCGATTTGGCATGAAAGCGGCGAGGCGATAACTCAAATCGCATACATATCCAGGTACTCGTTGACCGGTACCGCCTCCAGCCGGGCCTGGTCCAGCGACACGGCAAGGATGGCTGCCTGCTGCTTCGGCGGAAAGCGGCGGGCGAGGTTGGTGCGGAATTTCTCGACCAGCAGCGGGATGCCCTCGGCGCGGCGGCGCTTGTGCCCGAGCGGGTATTCGACCAGCACCTCGTCCAGCACGGTGCCGTCGGCCAGCGTCACGGTCAGCGCATTGGCGATCGAACGCTTGTCGGGGTCGTGGTAGTCGCGCGTCAGGGCGGGGTCTTCCACACAGGTGATCTTGCCGCGCAGCGCGTCGATGCGCGGGTCGGCCGCAACGTTGTCTTCATAGTCGGCGGCGGTCAGGCGGCCGAACAGCAGCGGCACCGCCACCATGTACTGGATGCAGTGGTCGCGGTCCGCCGGGTTGCTGAGCGGGCCGGTCTTGTCGATGATGCGCAGGCAGGCTTCGTGAGTGCGGATGGTGATCGCGGCGATATCGGCCGCGCTGCGCCCCGCGAGCGCCAGCGCGCCGTGCAGCTGCATCGCTGATTCCACCGCGGTCTGTGCGTGGAACTCGGCCGGGTACGAGATCTTGAACAGGATGTTCTCCATCACGTAGGAGCCGTACGGCCGCTGGAAGCGGAACGGCTGCCCCTTGAACAGCACGTCATAGAAGCCCCAGGTCTTTGCCGTCAGCACGGACGGATAGCCCATTTCGCCGGTGCGGGCGATCAGCGCCAGCCGCACCGCGCGGCTGGTGGCGTCGCCCGCGGCCCAGCTCTTGCGGCTGCCGGTGTTGGGGGCGTGGCGATAGGTGCGCAGGCTCTGGCCATCGACCCAGGCCAGCGACACCGCATTGAGGATCTCGTCGCGCGTGAGGCCCAGCATCTGCGCAACGACGGCGGTGGAGGCCACCTTGACCAGCACCACGTGGTCCAGCCCGACCTTGTTGAACGAGTTCTCCAGTGCGATGCAGCCCTGGATCTCGTGCGCCTTGATCGTCGCCGCCAGCACTGCCTTCATCGTCAGCGGCTTGCGTCCGGTGGCGACATTGTTGCGCGAGATCCAGTCGGCGGTGGCCAGGATGCCGCCGAGGTTGTCCGACGGATGGCCCCATTCAGCCGCGAGCCAGGTGTCATTGAAATCCAGCCAGCGGATCATCGCGCCGATGTTGAACGCGGCCTGTACCGGATCGAGCTGGAACTGGGTGCCCGGCACGCGCGCGCCATTGGGCACGATCGTTCCGGGGACGATGGGCCCGAGCAGCTTGGTGCAGGCCGGGTAGGACAGGGCTTCGAGCCCGCAACCGAGCGTGTCGATCAGGCAGTTGCGGGCGGTGTCGTAGGCGAGGCCGCTCTTGATCTCGTACCGGGTGACATAGTCGACAATGTCGACCAGCACCTGGTCCGGACCGGGGCGTTGCGCGGACGGCGTGTCGGTGGACATGGTCGGCCTCGCGGTTGCGGCTCAGGTCAGAACGCGTCGCCGGGCACGCGCACCCAGCCTTCCATCAGCACGCGCGCGCTGCGGCTCATGATGGCTTTCTTGACCACCCATTCGCCATCAATCTTCTGCGCCTCGGCGCCCACTCGCAGCGTGCCGGACGGATGCCCGAAACGCACCGCCTTGCGCTCGCCGCCGCCGGCAGCCAGGTTGACCAGCGTGCCGGGGATGGCCGCGGCCGTGCCGATCGCCACCGCCGCCGTGCCCATCATGGCGTGGTGCAGCTTGCCCATCGACAGCGCGCGCACCAGCAGGTCCACGTCGGCCGCGGCCACCTTCTTGCCGCTGGAGGCAACGTAGTCGGCCGGTTTGGCGACAAAGGCCACCTTGGGCGTGTGCTGGCGCTTGGCGGCCTCGTCCACGTCCTTGATCAGGCCCATGCGCAGCGCGCCGTAGGCGCGGATGGTCTCGAACATCGCCAGCGCCTTGGCATCGCTGTTGATGGCGTCCTGCAGTTCGGTGCCGGTGTAGCCGATGCTCTCGGCGTTGACGAAGATGGTCGGGATGCCGGCGTTGATCATGGTGGCCTTGAGCGTGCCCACCCCCGGCACTTCGAGGTCGTCGACCACGTTGCCGGTGGGGAACATCGCGCCGCCTGCGCCTTCTTCCTCGGCGGCCGGGTCCATGAACTCAAGCTGCACCTCGGCGGCCGGGAAGGTCACGCCGTCCAGCTCGAAATCGCCGGTCTCCTGCACTTCGCCGTTGGTGACGGGCACATGGCCGATGATGGTCTTGCCGATATTGGCCTGCCAGATGCGCACCACGGCCACGCCGTTGTGCGGGATGCGGCTGGCATCTACCAGGCCGGCGCTGATGGCAAAGGGGCCGACCGCTGCCGACAGGTTGCCGCAGTTGCCGCTCCAGTCGACAAAGGGCTGGTCGATCGAGACCTGGCCGAACAGGTAGTCGACATCATGGTCGGGCCGGCTGCTTTTGGACACGATGACGGTCTTGCTGGTGCTGGACGTGGCCGCGCCCATGCCGTCGATCTGCTTGCCATAGGGGTCGGGGCTGCCGATCACGCGCATCAGCAGCGCGTCGCGGGCCTTGCCTGGCACTTGTGCCGCTTCCGGCAAATCCTGGAGGCGGAAGAACACGCCTTTGCTGGTGCCGCCACGGATATAGGTGGCGGGAATCTTGATCTGGGGTACGTGAGCCATGGAAATCTTTGTCCTGGTTGGCCCGGGCAGCAAGCTTGCCGCCCGGGCCTTTGTCACAGCTTATGCAGTTGCCCGCGACGACTCAAGGAAGTCCTGCGCGAAGCGCTGCAGCACGCCGCCGGCTTCGTAGATTGACACTTCCTCGTCGCTGTCGAGGCGGCAGGTCACCGGCACCTCGACGCGCTCGCCGTTGTTGCGGTTGACCACCAGCGTCAGCGTGGCGCGCGGCTGGCGCTCGCCGATCACGTCATAGGTCTCGGTGCCGTCCAGGCCCAGGGTCAGGCGGTTCACGCCCGGCTTGAACTCCAGCGGCAGCACGCCCATGCCGATCAGGTTGGTGCGGTGGATGCGCTCGAAGCCCTCGGCGACGATCACTTCCACGCCGGCCAGGCGCACGCCCTTGGCGGCCCAGTCGCGCGACGAGCCCTGGCCATAGTCCGCGCCGGCGATGATGATCAGCGGCTGCTTGCGGTCCATGTAGGTCTCGATGGCTTCCCACATGCGCACGACCTTGCCTTCGGGCTCGATGCGCGCCAGCGAACCCTTCTTGACCTGGCCGTCGACCACGGCCATCTCGTTGATCAGGGTCGGGTTGGCAAAGGTGGCGCGCTGCGCGGTCAGGTGGTCGCCGCGGTGCGTGGCGTACGAGTTGAAATCCTCTTCCGGCAGGCCCATCTTGGCCAGGTACTCACCCGCAGCACTGTTGAGCAGGATGGCGTTGGACGGCGACAGGTGGTCGGTGGTGATGTTGTCGCCCAGCACCGCCAGCGGACGCAGCGCCTTGAGCGTGCGCTCGCCGGCCAGCGCGCCTTCCCAGTACGGCGGGCGGCGGATATAGGTGCTCTGCGGGCGCCAGTCGTACAGCGGGCTGACGGACTCGCCGCTGGCCGCGGTGATGGCGAACATCGGCTCGTAGACCTTGCGGAACTGCTCGGGCTTGACGCTCTTCGCCACGATCGCGTCAATCTCTTCGTCGCTCGGCCAGATGTCCTTCAGGTAGACCGGCTTGCCGTCCTGGTCGGTGCCCAGCACATCCTTCTCGATATCGAAGCGGATGGTGCCGGCGATGGCGTAAGCCACCACCAGCGGCGGCGAGGCCAGGAAGGCCTGCTTGGCGTACGGGTGGATGCGGCCGTCGAAGTTGCGGTTGCCGGACAGCACCGCCGTCGCGTACAGGTCGCGGTCGATGATCTCTTGCTGGATCTTCGGGTCCAGCGCGCCGGACATGCCGTTGCAGGTGGTGCAGGCAAAGGCGACGATGCCGAAGCCGAGCTTCTCCAGGTCCGGCAGCAGGTTCGCTTCTTCCAGGTAGAGCTCGACCGCCTTCGAGCCGGGCGCCAGCGACGACTTGACCCACGGCTTGCGGGCCAGGCCACGCGCGTTGGCATTGCGCGCCAGCAGTGCGGCGGCAATCACGTTGCGCGGGTTGCTGGTGTTGGTGCAGCTGGTGATGGCGGCGATGATGACCGCGCCGTCCGGCATCAGGCCTTCGGCTTCCTGCGCGCGGGCCTTGTCCAGGTCCACGGCGATGCCGCGCTCGGCCAGCGCCGAGGTCGGCAGGCGCTTGTGCGGGTTGGACGGGCCGGCCATGTTGCGCACCACGCTCGACAGGTCGAACGTCAGCACGCGCTCATATTCGGCGTGCTTCAGCGAATCGGCCCACAGGCCGGCGGCCTTGGCATACGTCTCGACCAGCTTGAGCTGCTCGTCGGTGCGGCCGGTCAGGCGCAGATAGTCGATGGTCTGCTCGTCGATAAAGAACATCGCCGCGGTGGCGCCGTATTCGGGGGCCATGTTGGAGATGGTGGCGCGGTCGCCGAGCGTCAGGCTCGAGGCGCCTTCGCCACGGAACTCCAGGTAGGCGCCGACCACTTTTTCCTTGCGCAGGAATTCGGTCAGGGCCAGCACGATGTCGGTGGCGGTGATGCCGGGCTGGCGCTTGCCGGTCAGCTCCACGCCGACGATATCCGGCAGGCGCATCCACGAGGCGCGGCCGAGCATCACGTTCTCGGCTTCCAGGCCGCCCACGCCGATGGCGATCACGCCCAGCGCGTCCACGTGCGGGGTGTGGCTGTCGGTGCCGACGCAGGTATCGGGGTAGGCCACGCCGTTGTCAGCGTGGATCACCGGGGACATCTTCTCCAGGTTGATCTGGTGCATGATGCCGTTGCCCGGCGGGATCACGTCGACGTTCTTGAACGCCAGCTTGGTCCAGTCGATGAAATGAAAACGGTCTTCGTTGCGGCGGTCTTCGATGGCGCGGTTCTTGGCGAAGGCATCGGGATCGAAGCCGCCGCACTCGACCGCCAGCGAGTGGTCGACGATCAGCTGCACCGGTACCACGGGGTTGACCTTGGCGGGGTCGCCGCCCTGGTCGGCAATGGCGTCGCGCAGGCCGGCCAGGTCCACCAGCGCGGTCTGGCCCAGGATGTCATGGCACACCACGCGCGCCGGGAACCACGGGAAGTCCAGCTCGCGCTTGCGTTCGATCAGCTGCTTGAGCGAGTCCGTCAGCGTCGCGGGGTCGCAGCGGCGCACCAGGTTTTCTGCCAGCACGCGCGACGTGTACGGCAGCTTGTCGTAGGCACCCGGCTGGATTGCCTCGACTGCGGCGCGCGCGTCAAAGTAATCCAGCTTGGTGCCCGGTAGCGGTTTGCGGTTTGCAGAATTCATGGTGTAGGGAAATCAGTATTGGTATGAAAAAGGGGTAGTGGTCCCGTGTCAGCGACCAACTACCCCTTGCCCGCAGGCCCGGATCAATGCAACCCGACGCGGAGCAAACCGGCAGCCGGCTTTACTTGCGATCCTTCAGCGGCACGAACTTCAGGTTCTCCGGACCGGTGTAGTTGGCGCTCGGGCGGATGATCTTGTTGTCGATGCGCTGCTCGATGATGTGCGCGGCCCAGCCCGAGGTGCGCGAGATCACGAACAGCGGGGTGAACATCGCCGTCGGCACGCCCATCATGTGGTAGCTCACCGCGCTGAACCAGTCCAGGTTCGGGAACATCTTCTTGATGTCCCACATCACCGTTTCCAGGCGCTCGGCGATGTCGAACATCTTCATCGAGCCGGCGTCCTTCGACAGCTTCTTCGCCACTTCCTTGATCACCTGGTTGCGCGGGTCGCCGGTGGTGTACACCGGGTGGCCGAAGCCGATCACGACTTCCTTGTTCTCGACGCGGCGGGTGATGTCGGCCTGCGCTTCATCCGGGTTGTCGTAGCGCTTCTGGATCTCGAACGCGACTTCATTGGCGCCGCCGTGCTTGGGGCCGCGCAGCGCGCCGATGGCGCCGGCGATCGACGAGTACATGTCCGAGCCCGTGCCGGCGATCACGCGCGCGGCGAAGGTCGAGGCGTTGAACTCATGCTCGGCATACAGGTTGAGCGACGTGTTCATGGCGCGCTCCCACAGCGCCGACGGCTTCTCGCCGTGCAGCAGGTGCAGGAAGTGGCCGCCGATGGAGTCATCGTCGGTTTCCACTTCAATACGGCGGCCGTTGTGGCTGTAGTGGTACCAGTACAGCAGCATCGAGCCGAGGCTGGCCATCAGGCGGTCGGCGATATCGCGCGCGCCCGGGGTGTTGTGGTCTTCCTTCTCCGGCAGCACGGTGCCCAGCACCGACACGCCGGTGCGCATCACGTCCATCGGGTGGGCGCTGGCGGGCACCCATTCCAGTGCGGCCTTGACGTTGGCGGGCAGGCCGCGCAGGCTCTTGAGCTTGGCCTTGTAGGCGGCCAGTTCGGATTTGGTCGGCAGCTTGCCGTGCACCAGCAGGTGGGCGATTTCCTCGAACTCGCAGGTCTCGGCGATGTCGAGGATGTCGTAGCCGCGGTAGTGCAGGTCATTGCCGGTGCGGCCGACGGTGCACAGCGCGGTATTGCCGGCGGTCACGCCCGACAGGGCGACGGATTTCTTGGGCTTGGGCGTGACGAGCGGTTGCGCTTCGGACATCTGGGTCTCCTTGATGTGATGCCTGGTATTGCCTGTCTGTTGTCGTGCAAACGGCCGGGACATAGCCCGGCCGCGCGTGATTCTTGCTTACTTGCCCTTGCCTTGTGCGAAGAGCGCGTCAAGCTTCTGCTCGAAGTCATAGTAGCCGATGCTCTCGTAGAGCTCGACGCGGGTCTGCATGGTATCGACCACGTTCTTTTGCGTGCCGTCGCGGCGGATGGCCGCGTAGACATTTTCCGCCGCCTTGTTCATGGCGCGGAAGGCCGACAGCGGGTACAGCACCATCGACACGCCGGCGCCGCCGAGTTCCTCGGTGGTGAACAGCGGGGTCGAGCCGAATTCGGTGATGTTGGCCAGCACCGGCACCTTCACCGCAGCGACGAACTTGCGGTACATGGCCAGGTCGGTCATGGCTTCCGGGAAGATGGCGTCGGCGCCGGCTTCCACGCACGCCACCGCGCGCTCGATGGCCTGGTCCAGGCCTTCCACGGCAAGCGCGTCGGTGCGGGCCATGATGACGAAATTCTCGTCGGTGCGGGCGTCGACGGCGGCCTTGATGCGGTCGACCATTTCACCCTGGCTGACGATTTCCTTGTTGGGACGGTGGCCGCAGCGCTTGGCGCCGACCTGGTCCTCGATGTGCATGGCTGCCGCGCCGAACTTGATCAGCGACTTGGTGGTGCGGGCCACGTTGAAGGCCGAGGCGCCGAAGCCGGTGTCGACGTCCACCAGCAGCGGCGTGTCGCACACGTCGGTGATGCGGCGGACATCAGTCAGCACGTCGTCCAGGTTCGAGATGCCCAGGTCCGGCAGGCCCAGCGAGCCGGCCGCAACGCCGCCGCCCGACAGGTAAATGGCCCGGTAGCCGGCACGCTTGGCCAGCAGGGCATGGTTGGCGTTGATGGTGCCGACCACCTGCAGCGGATGCTCGTCGGCAAGCGCCTGGCGGAAACGGGCGCCAGCGGAGCGGGCGAGGTCGGAAGCGGAGTAGGTCATGGCGTATGCGTTGGTGAACAGGACGATCCTGATACTGCAAGGGGTGTGCCAAGCCTCTTGGCGGGTGCCAGAAAAACCCGCTAACCCTTGTCAGCACTGGGTTGAGGGGCAGGGCGGCTGGCCTCGCCACTTGTTTCATGTAGTGCTTTCAGCGCAATTGAATTTCAATCTCACAAATTTGGATTTCAAAGTTGAAATCCGGCGCTGCGTGACGGACAATGTGCCAGCACTGTACGCCTGTTCGTTCCGGGTTTCACCACGCTTTCTTCCTGCATTGCACCATGGCTCCTCCCGTTTCCACGCAAGGCCGCCCGCGCATCTGGGCCATCGGCATCAGCCGCCTGGCGCGCGCCTTTGCCGACCTGATCCCGGCCTACGCCGACCGGGCTGAATTCCGCATTGTCGGCAAGGGTTTCGAGGCCGCCGCCAGCGCTGTGTCGCGCGAGGTGCGCGAGGGCCGGCTCGACGTGGTGGTGGCGGGCGGCTCCAACGGCGCCTATCTGCGCCAGCACGTTGACGTGCCGGTGGTGCTGGTCAAGGTCACCGGCTTTGACGTGATGAGTGCGCTGGCCACGGCGCGGCGCATTTCACCGCGGGTGGCGCTGGTCACGCACGCGTCGACCTATGCCGAGGTGGATGAATTCGTGCGCGCGTTTTCGCTGTCGGTTCCGGCCTATACCTATCTGACGGAGGACGATGCCGTTGCGCGCGTGAAGGCGCTCAAGCAGGAGGGCATCCAGGTAGTGGTCGGCCCCGGCCTGGTGACGGACCTGGCCGACCGCTATGGCCTGACCGGCGTGTTCCTGTACTCCGGCAACTCGGTGCGCATGGCGCTGGAAGACGCGATCGAGGCCGCGCGCCTGCGCCGCATCGAGGCCACCCGGCGCGACTACGTCAATACCATCCTGGCGCATCTGAACGAAGGCGTCGCGGCGGTGGACGCGGAAGGGCGCATCCAGTCGTTCAATCCGGCGATGGAGCGTTTTCTCGGCACTTCGGCCACCGCGGCGGTCGGGCGCAAGCTGCAGACGCTGGCGCCCAACCTGGCGCTCGAAGGCGTGATGCAGAGCGGCGACAAGGAGCTGGAAGCGATCCACAAGCTCGGCGACAAGATGGTGGTGGTCAACCGCATTCCCATCATCGGCGAGGCCGGCACCGCCGGCGCGGTGCTGACCATTCAGGATGCCAGCGCGATCCAGCGCGTGGACCGCAACCTGCGCTCGCGTGCCCGGACGCGGCCGGCGGGCGTGCGCTACAGCCTGGACGACCTCGCGGGCACCTCCGCGGCCATGACCGAACTGCGCGAACTGGCGCGGCGCTACGCCGTGGTGGACTCAACCGTGCTGATCGGGGGCGAGAGCGGCACCGGCAAGGAAGTGCTGGCGCAGGGCATGCACGACGCCAGCCCGCGCCGCGCCTTCCCGTTCGTGGCGGTCAATTGCGCGGCGTTTCCCGAGGCATTGCTGGAAAGCGAGCTGTTCGGCTATGAAGAGGGCGCCTTTACCGGTGCGCGCCGCGGCGGCAAGGCCGGCCTGTTCGAGTCGGCCCACAACGGCACGCTGTTCCTCGACGAGGTGGGCGACATGCCGCCCGCGCTGCAGACGCGCCTGCTGCGCGTGCTGCAGGAAAAGCAGGTGCTGCCGATCGGCGGGCTCGATGCCGTGCCGGTCAACGTGCGCGTGATCGCCGCCACCCACCGCGACCTGACGGGGATGGTGCGCGATGGCAGCTTCCGGCAGGACCTGTACTACCGCCTCAACATCCTGCGCATCGAGATGCCGCCGCTGCGCGAGCGCGCCGAAGACCTGCCGGAACTGGTCGAGCTGCTGTACCGGCGCGCGCAGGAGCGCCTGGGCCTGGAGCGCCCGCAGCGCCTGCCAGCTGCCGCACGCGCGCGGCTGGGGCGCTACCGCTGGCCCGGCAATATCCGCGAACTGGAGAACGTGACCGAGCGGATCGCGGTGCTGGTAGCGGGGCGCCGGCTGGAAAACGCTGCCCTGCAGCGAGAACTGCTGGCCGCGGCGCCTGAGCTGTTTGGCGATGGCGCGCAGCCTGCGGCCGGGCAGGATGCCGGGCCGGCGCCTGCCGCACGGGCCCGCCGCTCGCTGGCGCGCGTGAAGCAATCCAGCGAAGTCGACCATATCCGGCGCGTGCTGGAGGAGTGCGGCGGCGACCGGACCGCCGCCTGTCATATCCTCGGCATCAGCCCGACCACGTTGTGGCGGCGGCTCAAGGCAGCATAAGAACCCGTTCGCGGTTAGCCGGCGGGGCCGGCGCGGCGGAAGGGTATCGGCTGCAGCCCCTTGCTTTCCAGCCAGGCCTCATTGAACAGCCGCCCCATATACAGGTCGCCGCGGTCGCACAGCAGCGTGACGATGGTGTGCCCCGGCCCCATCTCGCGCGCCAGCGCCACCGCGGCGCCGACGTTGATGCCGGACGATCCGCCCACGAACAGTCCTTCCTCACGCAGCAGCCGGTAGACCATGTCCACGCAGGTCTGGTCGTCGATGCGCACGGCATCGTCGATGGGTGTGTCCTGCAGGTTGGCGGTAACCCGGCTGGAGCCGATGCCTTCGGTGATCGAACTGCCTTCCGCCTTGACCTCGCGGTGCTTGACGAAGTGGTACAGGCCGCTGCCGTGCGGGTCGGCCAGCACGATGCGCACAGCCGGCTTGTGTTCCTTCAGGCAGCGGGCGATGCCCGCCAGCGAGCCACCCGTGCCGGTGGAGCAGGTGAAGGCATCGATATGCCCGGCGGTGGCGTGCCAGATCTCGGGGCCGGTGGTCTCATAGTGGGCCTGGCGGTTGGCCAGGTTGTCGAACTGATTGGCCCAGATTGCGTTATCGGTCTGGTCGGCCAGGCGGCCGGCAATCTTCTGGTAGTTGTCCGGGTCGGCGTAGGGCTTGGCGGGCACCGCGCGCACCTCCGCGCCGAGCATGCGCAGCCGTTCCATCTTTTCCGGCGATTGCGTGTCGGGGATCACCACGATGCAGCGGTAGCCGCGCGCCGCGCACAGGTGGGCCAGGCCGATGCCGGTGTTGCCGGCGGTGCCCTCGATCACCGTGCCGCCTGGCTTCAGCAGCCCGCGCCGCTCGGCATCGCGAATGATATAGAGCGCCGCGCGGTCCTTGACCGAACCGCCCGGATTGAGGAATTCCGCCTTGCCGTAGATGTCGCAGCCGGTTTCGGCGCTCAGGCCGGCCAGCCGGATCAGCGGCGTGTGGCCGATGGTGCCGGCAAATCCATCCCTGACTTCCATGATGCACTCCCGCTGCGCCCGCAGCGGGCGTCACATTGAGTGATAGATCGGTGAAGCGGGAATGACAAGCCGGGGGAGGCGCGGAGGAGGACGGCGGAGGGCAGAAGTGACCGGGATGGCGCCCCGGCGATCAGGCTGCGTTGAGCCAGCGGAAGCTGAAGTCGCCCTCGACAAAGTCCGCGCGCGAGGCGTGGAAATCGCGCATATAGGGCCGGTTCAGGTGGGATTCGAGCGCGCGCTTGGAGTCCCAGACCATGTAAATCACAAAGACCCGCGCATCCTCCGCGTCCTGCCCGACGTGGTAGTCCAGGCAGCCGGGCTCGGTCAGCCCGCGCGAGCGCAGCGTGGTGAGCTGGGATACCAGCGCCTCGCGGCGGTGGGTCTTGGCACGGGCGATGCCGACTAGCGTGTACGTTCCGGACATGGGTGAACGGGGGCGACTGGCTGGCGTCTGGTGAGCACTGGGCAGGGCATTGTAGCGCCGGCAAGCGCCCCGCCGGCAAAGCCCGACGGCGCCGTCCGGGCATTCCGGGGGCGCTTGACAAGGCCCGCGGCACGGTTCCTCCCAGTGCAATGCCTCCTCAAGTTATGCCGGCGGCTGCCGATATCCGTGGCGAACACTAGAAAACCATCATCCGGGGGTAACGCATGTTGAGACGCATTCGGTCGGAGCAACTGCAGGTCGGGATGTTCGTCGCCAGGCTGGGCGGTCCGTGGATCAACCATCCGTTCTGGCGCGCCCGGTTCCTGCTCGCCAGCGAGGACCAGGTTCGGCAAATACTGTCGGCGGGGGTGCAGGAGGTCTGGATCGACATCCTGAAGGGCCGCAATGTGCCAGCGCCGGAAACCCCGGAAGGGCCGGAAGCAGCCGGAGCCATCCCGATGCTGCCCCTCGTCGAAGCAGACACGGCGCCGCCGCCCGCCGCCACACTTGAAGCCGAGATCGTCTGTGCCCGCGAGCTGCTGCAGTCGGGCAAGGCCGTGATCGGCTCGATGTTCACCGATATCCGCATGGGCCGCGCGCTGGAGGTCAGCGGCGCGCTGCTGCTGGTCGACTCCGCCTCGCGCTCGCTGTCGCGCCATGGGCAGGCACTGCTGGCGCTGGCGCGGCTCAAGGCGCGCGGCGACGACAACTACCTGCACGCCTTCGCGGTCTGCGCACTGATGATCGCCGTCGGACGCACGCTGAGCCTGCCGGATGACGAGGTGCGCGAGCTCGGCCTGGCCGGCCTGGTCCACGACATCGGCAAGCTGACGCTGCCGGAAGGCATCGTGCGCAGGGCCAGCGAACGCACCCCCGCGGAAGAGGAGATCTACCGCCGGCATCCGTCGGCCGGCTACCGCATCCTGAACGAGGCCCGGCTCTATTCCAATATTCCGCTCGATGTCTGCGTCCACCACCACGAGCGCGTCGACGGGCGCGGCTTCCCCTACGGCCTGGCAGGGCGCGAGCTGAGCGTGCACGCCAAGATTGCCGCGATCTGCGATGCCTATGATTCGCTGACTTGCAGCCGCCCCGGCCACCAGCCGTGGTCGCCGGCCCGCGCCATGGAATACATGGCCGTGCGCGTCGACACCCTGTTCGACCGGCGCGTGTTCAAGGCCTTCAGCCGCACCGTCGGCATCTACCCGCTCGGCACCGTGCTGCGCCTGCGCTCCAACCGGCTGGCGGTGGTCTGCGCGCAGAACGAGGCCGATCCGCTGCGGCCGAAGGTGATGGCGTTTTATTCCGTCTCGCAGTCCAGGACAGTACCTACTGAACTGATCGACCTGCGCCACAGCGACGAAACGGTGGTGGCGTTCGAGAATGCCGCTGACTGGGGGTACGCGGATGAGCAGTTGATGGAGATGTATGCCACGGCGGCCTGACGCTGTACGGGCATGCCGTTAGCCTCCCAGTCATTTCCCATGCCTCAGTCGCTCGTACAGGAAATCGCCCAACGCCCGCACGCGCGCGCTGTGCCTGAGATCCGGATGCGTCAGTACCCATAGATCGGTATCCATGGCCTGATCGACGGGCGCCAGCCGAACCAGGTCCGGGTCGTCCCCGGCCAGCAGGCACAGCAGCATGCCGGCTCCCATGCCATGGCGCACCGCGTCCGCCATCGCCACCAGGCTGTCGGCGCTGACGGCACGGCGGTGCTCCGGCACGTGGTCGCGTATCCAGCGCGCCTGGGCGAGGTGCGACAGCGCATCGTCCGGCACGACCCACTCATAGGCCGACCAGTCCGCCAGCCTGGGGCTGTCGGGCTCTGCCGGCAGCCCCAGGCGCCGCGCCGCGTACGGCGGCGGTCATGGCATAGCCGGTGGCATGGCGTTCGAAGAGCAGGGTGCCCGGGGCCTCTTCCAGCCGCGCCAGCCGGCGCAGGACCGTGGAATGGTTGACGTGCAGGGCGCGCGCGGCGCTGGCGAGCGAGCCGGAGTGGCCCACGGCAAGGAAATGCTTCGAGTGCGGCGCCGATGCGGCTGGTGCTGATCGGGCTGATCTTTGTGGGGATTGGCGGGCTGAAGCTGCTGCCGGCGTAGGCTTTGGATGGGGTGAAGCCAGGGGTGGCAGGCACGTTCTGTACACTATCTGGCCAAGTCATTGGCCAAAATCGCCCCCCATGAATTTCGATGCCCTGCTGGAACTGTTCCAGCAACGTATTCCCGCCCATCCGTGGGCCCAGATTGCCTTGTACCTGCTGGCGCTGGTGCTGATTGCCTTGGCAGCGCAGTGGCTGTTCGGCCATGTGATGTCACGCATCGCCCATCGCCTGCTGACGGTATGGGGCAAGGCGCCGTGGAGCACGGCGCTGACGCGCCATCGCGCCTACCGGCGCTTTGGCCATGCGGTGGGCTTCGCGGTGATCACCGTCGGCATCGGCGAGGTCCCGCACATGGGCCGCTATGCGCTGGCCATCGAGCGCATGGCGCATGCCAGCCTGTGGATCTGCTTCTTCCTGATGCTGGGCGGCGTGCTCAGTGCCTGGCAGGACGTATACGCCAGCAGCCGCCGGGCGCAGACGCGCTCGATCAAGGGCTATATCCAAGTGGGGCGGCTCGGGCTGGGGCTGGTGTGCGCGGTGCTGGTGCTGTCGATCCTGATCGACCGCTCGCCGCTGTGGATGCTGTCGGGCCTGGGCGCGCTGTCGGCGGTGCTGCTGCTGGTGTTCAAGGACACGCTGCTGTCGCTGGTGGCCAGCACGCAGCTCACTTCCAACGACATGCTGCGCATCGGCGACTGGATCGAGATGCCCCAGTGCAATGCCGACGGCTACGTCAAGGACATCGCCCTGCATACCGTCAAGGTGCAGAACTGGGACAACACCGTGACCACGGTGCCGACCTACAAGCTGTTCTCGGAGAGCTACCGCAACTACCGGCAGATGTTCGAGTCGGGCGCGCGGCGCATCAAGCGCACGCTGCGGCTGGATGCGGGCAGCGTGCGCTTCCTGGAGGACCGGGAGGTGCAATCGCTGATGCGATTCCGGTTGCTGCACGACTACCTGGAGGAAAAGCAGGCCGAGGTCGACGAGGCCAACCGCCTGCTGATCGCCGCGGGCAATGATCCGGTCAACCGGCGCCGGCTGACCAATATCGGCACCTTCCGCGCCTATGGCATTGCCTACCTGAGGGCGCATCCGGAAATCCACCATGACCTGCTGCTGAACGTGCGCATGATGGAGCCCGATTCGCAGGGCATCCCGGTGGAGATCTATTGCTTTACCGCGCTGACCGCGTGGATGGACTATGAGCGCATCCAGGGCGACGTGTTCGACCACCTGCTGGCGATCCTGCCCGAGATGGGCCTGCGGCTGTACCAGGCGCCGTCAGGGGCGGACCTGAGCGGCGTGCGCGTCGCGCCGGTGCTGGCCGCGGCGCAGGTGGTGGCAGCACAGGCCGCTGTCCAGCATGCGCCTGCCCAGAGCGCTGCCGCGGGCAGTCATCCGATCTGACCTGCTGGCGGGTCAGCCTACCGCGCGCGGACGCACGCGGCTGGCGGCTTCCTTGGCGCGGGTGCGGGCGGTGTCGACATCGTCGGCATAGGCCAGCGCCACGCCCATGCGGCGCTTGACAAAGCTTTCCGGCTTGCCGAACAGGCGCACCTCGGTCTGCGGCACGCTCAGTGCCTGCTCCACGCCGTCGAAGACCACGCCCTGGGCATCCACGCCGCCGTAGATCACGGCGCTGGCGCCGGGGCTGCGCAGGCTGGTGTCGACCGGCAGGCCCAGGATGGCGCGGGCGTGCAGTTCGAACTCGTTCTGCCATTGCGTGGCCATGGTGACCATGCCGGTATCGTGCGGGCGCGGGCTGACTTCGCTGAACCAGACCTGCTCACCCTTGACGAACAGCTCCACGCCGAACAGGCCCAGGCCGCCCAGGTCGGCGGTGACCGCCTGCGCGATGCGCTGGGCGGACTGGAGCGCGGCCGGATGCATCGGCTGCGGCTGCCAGCTCTCGACGTAGTCGCCGCTGACCTGCACGTGGCCGATCGGCGCGCAGAACTGCGTCTCCACCTGGCCGCCGGCACCCATGGCCCGCACGGTCAGCAGCGTGATCTCGTAGTCGAAGTCGATAAAGCCTTCCACGATCACGCGGCCGTGGCTGACGCGGCCGCCGGCCATGGCGTAGTCCCACGCCGCTTTGACGCCCTCGGGGCCGTCGATCTTGCTCTGGCCCTTGCCGGAGCTGCTCATCACGGGCTTGACCACGCACGGGTAGCCGATGCCGCCGTCGATGGCGGCCTGCAGTTCTTCCAGCGAATCGCAGAACTTGTACGGGCTGGTCGGCAGGCCGAGCGATTCGGCGGCCAGGCGGCGGATGCCTTCGCGGTCCATGGTCAGGCGCGCGGCGCGGGCGGTGGGGATCACCCGCACGGTGCCGGCGGCTTCCAGCGTTTCCAGCATGGGCGTGGCGATGGCCTCGATCTCGGGCACGACCAGGTGTGGCTTTTCCGCCTCGATCAGGGCCTTGAGCTGGTCCGGGTCGCTCATGGCGATGGTGCGCGCGTGGTGGGCCACCTGCTGGCCGGGCGCGTTGTCATAGCGGTCGACGGCGATGGTTTCCACGCCCAGGCGCTGCAATGCGATCAGCACCTCCTTGCCCAGCTCGCCGGAGCCGAGCAGCATCACTTTGGTGGCAGAGGGGGAGAGGGGCGTTCCGAGGGTGGTCATGGCAGCGGGCGGTGGGGCGGGAGGGAAAACCGGGATTGTACGTGTTGGCGGGGATGGTGGTGTGGGGGGGGCGGGTCTCCTGGGTATGTCGGTCGGGTTCGATGTTGGAAACCCGACCGACATACCCAGAAGGCCCGCCGCCTACACCAGCAAAACATCCACGCTTGCCAAGATCCCAAAAAAACCGTCCGCAAAGCCCCCCTCAATTCAGGACGCAGCCATCAAAGGCGGCCGCCGCCGCGTCGCCACCGCAAAGGCAATCTGCGCCACCCCCGCAGTCAGCCCCAGCGCCACGCCGACCTGCCAGGCCACGGTGTAGGAACCGAGGGCGTCATAGACCACTCCACCGCCGAAAGCGCCGACAAAGCTGCCGATCTGGTGGCTGAAGAACGCCACGCCGCCCAGCATTGCCTGCCAGCGCAGGCCGAAGGTCTCGGCGATCCAGCCCGATACCAGCGGCGCCACGCCCAGCCACAGGAAGCCCATTACCGCGGCGAACACCAGCGTGCTCTGCGGCGTGGGCGCCGAGGAGAAATACCAGGTCAGCGCCAGCGAGCGAATCGTATAGATGCAGCCGAGCAGCATCAGCTTGTTGAAGCGGCCGCCGGCCCAGCCGAAGAAGATGCTGCCCAGCACGTTGAAGCCGCCGATCACGCCCAGCGCCTGGGCGCTGAGCATCGGGTCCATGCCGCATACGTCGAGATACGACGGCAGGTGCGTGGTCAGGAACACCAGTTGCATGCCGCAGACGAAATACGCCAGTGCCATCACCACGAACGGTGCATGCCGCAGCGCAGAACCCAGCGCTTCGCGCGCGCTGTCCTGGCCCCGCCCCGCGGGCAACACCAGCGGCAGCCGGTCCACGCGCCCGGCAAACCACGCCGCGGGCAGCATCACCAGCGCCAGCACCACGAATGCGGCCAGCCCGGTACGCCAGCCGTAGGCCTGCGTCACCATCTGCCCGATCGGCGCCGCCAGCAGCGCCCCCAGCGATCCGGCGCCGGACACCAGCCCCAGCACCGTGCTGCGCAGCGCCGCCGACACTGGCCGCGCCGCCACCGCCATGGCCAGGGCGCTGCCGGTGCACGCCATCGACGCGCCGATGGCCACGCCCGCGCCCAGCGTGACCCCGACCAGGCTATGCGCGGTCGCAAGCAGCACCAGCCCCACTATGTAAAGCAGTGATCCCGCCACCATCAACGGCCGGAAGCCGATCCGCGTGGCCCATGCGCCGGCCAGCGGCTGCAGCAGGCCCCAGGCCAGGTTCTGCACGGCAATGGCGATGGTGAAATCCGATACCGAGATGCCGATGTCGCGCGTCAGCGGCGGCATGAAGATGCCAAGGCTCTGGCGCAGGCCCATGGCCAGGCTGAGCATTACGGAAGCGCCGATCAGGATCGGCAAGGCCGGGCGCAGGCCTGCGTAGCGCGAAGGCGCGGTGGGGGTGGGCACGGTGTGGTCTCGTCGCTGTCGTTATCGTTGTGAGCCCTGGGGTGCTTCCTTGTATTGTGAATGTATTAAGCGAGCGCTGAATATACCGCAGGGTAGGGCGAGCGTATGCCGCGGACCCGACCGTGTCAATTTGGCTTTGGGCCGGGCAGCCTTCCGCTTTGGCAAAGGCGGCCCGGCATCTCGCTAGTCCAGGCTGACCCTGGACGCCCGGATGGTCTCGCCCCAGCGCTTGATCTCGCCGCCGACCAGCGCGGCGAACTTAGGCTGCGGCTCGCCGCCGGGGATGCCGCCCATGTCGCGGAACCTGGCCACCACCTCGGGATCGCGCATGGCTTTGCCCAGCGCTTCCTGCAGCGCGGCGGCAATCGCCGGCGGCGTCTTCGCCGGTGCAAAGAAGCCCAGCCAGCCCATCACCACGAAATCCTTCACGCCGGCCTGTGCCATGGTCGGCACGTCCGGCAGGGCAGGCAGGCGCTCGGCGCTGGTCACGGCCAGCGCGCGCAGCTTGCCGGCGCGGATGTGCGGCAGCGCCTGCGTCAGGTTGTCGAACATAAAGGTGGTCTCACCCGACAGCACCGATGTGGTGGCGGGCGTCGAGCCCTTGTACGGCACGTGAATCACGTCGGTGCCGGTGCGCAGCCGGAACAGTTCCGCGGTCAGGTGCGTGGTCTGCCCGATGCCGGCCGAGGCATAGGAATACTTGCCTGGAGACTGCTTGAGTTGCGCCATCAGATCCGTCACGCTGCGCACCGGCGACTGTGCGCCCACTACCAGCACGTTGGCGAACGAGATCAGGTCCGTCAGCGGCATGAAGTCCTGCGGCTGGTAGGACAAGTGCTTGTGGGCGCTGTAGTTGATCGCGTGCGAGCCGGTGTTGCCGACCAGCAGCGTGTAGCCGTCCGGCGCCGCGCGCATGAAGGCCTGGGTGCCGATGATGCCGCCGCTGCCAGGCTTGTTGTCGACCAGCACCGGCTGTCCGAGGATGGCCGACAGTTTCTGCGCGACCAGCCGCGTGGGGATATCGGTGGTGCCGCCCGGCGCGCCGGGCACGATGATGGTGATGGGCCGCTCAGGCCAGGCTGCGGCGTTGGCCGCCAGCGGCAGCGTGGCGGCGGTCGCCAGCAGCAGGGCCGCGGATGTGTTTAACAGCGATTCAGGCAGCTTGTGTTTCATGGGTCTCCTCCATGTTTTGGTCTGTGTGCTGCTTTGCCATGCAAGAACGGCCGGCTTGCAGCCGGCCGTTCTCTAATGCGCTGCGGATGACATCGATGCCCTCCGCGTGGCTGGGACGATTACTTGCCCGTCCACACGGGCTTGCGCTTCTCGGCGAACGCGGCAGCACCCTCGCGGGCGTCGGCGGAGGTGAACACGGGCGCCAGCAGCGGGCGCTGGCGCTCGAACATCTCCCCGGCGCTCCAGTCGGCGGACTCGGCCACGATCTGCTTGCTGACCGCAACCGCCAGCGGGCCGTTGGCGCCGATTTCGTCGGCCAGCGCCAGCGCGCCTTCCAGTGCCTGGCCCGGTTCGGTCAGGCGGTTGATCAGGCCATAGGCGTGGGCCTGTTCGGCGCCCAGCATATTGCCGGTCAGCGCGTATGCCATGGCGATGTGGTACGGCACCCGGCGCGGCAGGCGCATCAGCCCGCCGGCGCCCGCCACCAGGCCGCGCTTGACTTCAGGCAGGCCGAACTTGGCTGCTTTCGACGAGACGATCAGGTCGCACGCCAGGGCCAGTTCGAAACCGCCGGCCAGCGCGTAGCCTTCCACCGCGGCGATCAGCACCTTGCGCGGCGGCTTCTCGGTCAGCCCGCCGAAGCCGCGGCCGGGCAGGCTGGGGCGCTTGCCTTCCAGGAAACCCTTCAGGTCCATGCCCGAGCAGAAGGTGCCGCCCGCGCCGGTCAGGATGGCCACGCTCAGGTCGTCGCGGCTTTCCAGCTGGTCGATGGCGGCGGCCAGCGCCGTCGCGGTCTCGAAGTCCATGGCGTTCTTCGCCTGGGGCCGGTTCATGGTGATCAGCAGCGTGTTGCCGCGGGTTTCGAGTTGCAGCGTGTCGCTCATGCTTGGTTCCTTGTTCAAGATCGGTGTCGGGTGCGCGCGGCCGTTCAGCGCGGTGCCATGCGGATGGCGCCATCCAGGCGGATGGTTTCGCCGTTGAGCATGGGGTTCTCCAGGATGTGCAGCGCGGTCGAGGCATATTCATCCGGCGCACCCAGGCGGGCCGGGTGCGGCACCATGGCGCCGAGCGAGGCGCGCACGTTCTCGGGCAGCTTGGCCAGCAGCGGGGTGTCGAACAGGCCCGGGGCGATGGTGCAGACGCGGATCGCGCGCTGTGCCAGGTCGCGCGCGGCCACCAGCGTCATGCCGACGATGCCGGCCTTGGCCGAGCTGTACGGGATCTGGCCGATCTGGCCTTCATAGGCCGCCACCGACGCAGTCAGCACGCAGGCGCCGCGTTCGCCGTCGACCAGTTCGTTCTTCGCCATGCGCGCGGCGCCCAGGCGCAACGCGTTGAAGGTGCCAATCAGGTTGATGCGCACCACCGACTCGTACTTCTCCAGCGAGCCGGGCGAGCCGTCTTTCTCCACCACGCGCACCGCCGCGCCCAGGCCGGCGCAATGGATCAGCGCGCGCAGCGGGGCGATGGCCTCGGCGGCATCGTAGACGGCGTTCATCTGGTCGGTGTCGGTCACGTCGGCCTTGACGAAGCGGACTTTGCCGCCGAACTCGTCGACCACCGCGTTGCCACGCTCTTCGTTCAGGTCGGCGATGACCACGCCGACGCCGCGCTCCACCAGGCGCCGCGTGCAGGCCAGGCCCAGGCCGGATGCGCCGCCGGTGACGACGGCGGACATGTTTTCGAATTTCATGAAGGGTCTCCTGAGTTGATGCTTTGCTGAGAGGGCTAAGGGAAGAGTTGTTACAGGCGCTCGATAATGGTGGCGTTGGCCATGCCGCCGGCCTCGCACATCGACTGCAGGCCATAGCGCTGGCCGCTGTCCTCCAGCGCATGCAGCATGGTGGTCATCAGCCGCACGCCCGACGCACCCAGCGGATGGCCCAGCGCAATCGCGCCGCCGCGCGGGTTCAGGCGTGCCGGGTCGGCCCCGAGCGCGCGCTGCCAGGCCAGCGGCACGCAGGCAAAGGCTTCATTGATTTCGTAGTGGTCGATCTGGTCCAGCTTCAGGCCGCTCTTCTTGATGGCGCGCTGGCTGGCGGGGATCGGCGCGGTCAGCATCGCGATCGGATCGTCGCCGCAGACGTCGAACGCCACGAAGCGCGCACGCGGCTTCAGGCCCAGGCGCTGCGCCATCGACTCGCTCATCAGCAGCATGGCGGCGGCGCCGTCGCTGATTTGCGAGGCATTGCCCGCGGTCACGTTCCAGCCGATCTGCGGGAAACGCGCGCTCAGTTCGTCATTGCGGAACGAGGCCTGCAGAGTGCCCAGCTTCTCTACCGACGTGCCCGGGCGGATGGTTTCATCGTGCTCGACCACGCCGTTGGGCGTGCCGATGCCCAGGATCTCGCGGCGGAAGGCGCCGCTTTCGCGGGCGGCGGCGGCCAGCTCGTGCGAGCGTGCCGAATAGGTGTCCATGTCATTGCGCGACAGCTCATACCTTGCCGCGACCAGTTCGGCCGCGACGCCCTGCGACACCAGCCCCGGCGCATAGCGCGCTTCCATCGACGGGCCGTACGGGTTCTGGCCGATGCGCGCCGAGCCCATCGGCACCCGGCTCATCGACTCGATGCCACAGGCGATGACGATGTCATAGGCGCCGGCCATGATGCCCTGCGCGGCAAAGTGCACCGCCTGCTGGCTGGAGCCGCACTTGCGGTCGATCGTGGTGGCCGGCACGTGCTCGGGAAAGCCTGCCGCCAGCCACGCCACGCGGCCCGGGCCAGCGGACTGCTCGCCCGCCTGTGTCACGCAGCCGGTGATGACGTCGTCGACCAGGCCCGGGTCCAGCTTGTTGCGTTCGACCAGGCCCTTGAGCACCTGCGCCAGCAGCTCGGTGGCATGGAGTTCGGTAAAGGCCGAACCCGGCTTGGAGCGGCCCATCGGGCTGCGGATGGCGTCGACGATGACGGCTTGTTGCATGGGGTGTCTCCTGAGAATGCTGAGCGTTGCAAGTCGTGGCTGGGATGTTGAGACGACGGGGCCGAAAAGTGATCGTCCAATACGATGATTTGGGAGTTCTGGCTTTGCCGAGGCCATGTGATCTCAAGGTATCGTGGACGCGCGCGCGTCGGTTTCACGCGCGGGTTCCGGACGCGGCTACGTGCAAGAGCGCGGCGTCCCCACCGGCACTCAGCCAGCAGAGCAAGCAGGTCGTGGAAGACATCGGCCCGCGGCTGGCAAGCCTGGCGCGCAATGTCGAAGGGGCCTTGGGCGAGGGGCTAGCGCACAGCGTGCCTGCTCAATTGCCGGTAAAAACCGGCGTGCGCTTTTCCAGGAACGCCTGCACCGCCTCGCGGTGGTCGGCGGTCTGGTGCGACAGTGCCTGGAAGCCGGCGGACAGTTCCAGCAGCGTATCCAGCCGGGTATGCATGGCCTCGCGCATCAGGCGCTTGGCCAGGCGCACGGCATGCGGCGGGTTGGCGGCAATGCGGCCGGCCAGCTCATAAGCCGTGGGCAGCAGCGCCTCGGGCGCGACCACGCGCGACACCAGGTTCCATTCCAGCGCCAGCTTGGCATCGATCGGCTGGCCGGTGAAAGTCATCTCGGCCGCCCGCGACAGGCCGATCACGCGCGGCAGCAGCCACGCGCCGCCGTCGCCGGGAATGATGCCCAGCTTGACGAAGGACTCGGCAAACTGCGCCCGTTCCGACGCAACGCGGATATCGCACATGCAGGCCAGGTCCAGCCCCGCGCCCATGGCCGCGCCGTTGACGGCGGCGATCACCGGCACTTCCAGGTTGAACAGCGCCAGCGGCAGGCGCTGGATGCCGCAGCGATAGTCCTGCCGGATTTCCATGCCCGGCACTGCGCCGGAGGCCTGGCGCTCCATGTCCTTGATATTGCCGCCCGAAGAGAACGCCGTGCCCGCGCCGGTGATGACCACCGCGCGCACGCTGCGGTCGCCGTGGATGCGCTCGATCGCGGCCAGGAATTCGGTCACGGCGGTATTGCCCGTCAGCGGGTTGCGGCGCTCGGGCTCGTTCATCGTCAGGGTGACGATATGGTCCTGCTGCGTGTAGAGAAGGAAGTCGCTCATGGTGGTGTCTCCGGATGCGGGGATGGGCTGGTTGCCTGCCTTGGCGCCAAGGCTAAGCGACCCATGCCCACACCGTCCAATATTAATTTCTTCACCAGCGATATTCATTTGATATCGGCAAGCAGGCTGGAACCGCCAGCCGCCTTGTGCCTGCCGGTGCACAGTCGATCATCCTGGCCGACCTGAAGCTCGCGGACGCGGTTCGGCCCAAGCCCTGAGAACCGGGAAGGGCCAGGCCGAGGTTCAGTCTTCGGCCTGGAAGCCGGTCGCCTCCACGATCGGCTTCCACGCGGCGCGCTCCAGCTGGATGCGGCGGCGGGCTTCCTGGCCCGGGCGCGCCACCACTTCCAGGCCCAGCGCTTCCAGCTTGGCCGCGGTGGCGGCGTTGCCCGAGGCCGCGAGGAACATCTTTTCCACCTGCGCCACCACGTCAGGCTGGGTGCCGGCGGGGACGAACACGCCGTACCAGCTGGTGGCGTAGTCATACTGGCTGAAGCCCTGTTCCTTCATGGTGGGCACTTCGGGCAGTGCCTTGGCCCGGCGCGTGCCGCTCACGCCCAGGAAGCGCAGCTTGCCGCCCTTGTACAGCGGCATCATGCTGGCCACGGCATCCCAGCCGATCGACACATTGCCGCTGATCACATCCACCAGCATTGGCGACGCCCCGCGATAAGCCGCGGGCGTGATCGCAACGCCTTCCATCTTGCCCAGCGCCACTGTGCCCAGGTGGCCGGCACTGCCGATGGTGGCCAGACCCAGGCTGGCGCCGCCCGGGTTGCGCCTGGCCCAACTCACGTACTCCTTCATGTTCTGGTAGGGCTGCTGCACGCCAGTCGCGACCACGGTCGGCACATCGGTCAGCACCGCCGCCGGCACCAGGTCCTTGTCCGCGTCGTACGACAGCTTCTTGTAGGTCAGCGGAAAGATGGTGAACAGGGGCGAAGGACCGATGAACACGGTCTTGCCATCGGGCCTGGAGCGCTTCACGTAGTCGAGCGCCAGGCGCGCCGATGCACCGGGGCGGTTTTCCACGATCACGGTGCCGTGGCCGTCCTGGCGCAGTTGCTCGGCATACAGGCGTGCCAGGCTGTCGGCGGCGCCGCCGGGGGCGTAGCCGACAATGATATGCATCGGCTCGGCGTCGGCCGCGCTGGCCGGAGCGGTCATGGCGAAGGTGGCGGCAGCGATGGTGGTCATGGCCAGCAGCCGGCGCGTCAAACGGACTTGATCAGTCATGGCAGTCAGGGAGCGATGTGGTGAGGGAGTCAGGGCAGGGCGGGCCACTGGCCGGTAAAGTCATGCACGGATTCGAACAGGGCCGCGGCCCGCAGCAGCGCGGCATCGCCGCGGAACTGCCCGACCAGCTGCAACCCGACCGGCAGCCCGTCCTGGCCAAAGCCGCAGGGCAGGCTGATGGCGGGATGGCCCGTCATATTGAACGGCATGGTCCAGGGGAACCAGTTCGCGCGCACATCGGGATAGTCCTGGCCGTCGATGTCGATCGTGCCGAAAAGATCCTGTTCCAGCGGCAATGCGGTGCGCGTGATGGTGGGCATGGCAAGCAGGTCGGCGCGCGCCAGTAGCGCCTGCACGCGCAGGAACAGCTGCGAGCGCTCGAACATAGCCTGCTGGTATTCCACGGCGGTGAAGGCGGCGGCGGATTCCACCTGCCGCACGAAGGTCGGGCTCAGCGCATCACGGTGCTGCGCCACGACCGGCGCAAAGCGCGTGCGCCATACCGTGTGGTTGATGGCGCGCCAGACAGGCTCCACCTCGAACCCTTCGCCGCCGAAGGGCTCGAGTTCTGCGCCGAGCGCGCGCAGCTTGTCGAGGCTGGCCTCGAACGCGCGCGCCACGTCCTCTGCAACCGGGCGGCCCGGCGGCGCCAGGCAATACAGGATGCGCCGGCCGCGCAGGTCGCCCTGCGGCTGCGCGGCGGCCACGTAGTCCGCCGCGGGCACGCCGATCGACCACGGGTCGCAGGCATGCTCGCCGGCCATGGCTTGCAGCATCAGGCCGGTATCGGCCACGGTGCGCGTGGTGGGCGTGACGTAGGTCTGATTGCCGAACAGGTCCTGCGCCTGGCTGTGTGGAATCACCCCCTGGCTCTGCTTGATCCCCACCACGCCGTTGCACGCGGCCGGGATGCGCGTGGAGCCGCCGCCATCGGTGGCCACCGCCAGCGGCGCGATGCCGCTGGCCACCGCCACCGCGGCGCCACCGCTTGAGCCGCCACTGGTGCGCCCGGTGTGCCAGGCATTGCGGGTGCGCCCGAACAGCGGCGAATCGGTCAGGCACTTGGAGCCGAATTCCGGCGTGGTGGTCTTGCCGATCAGGATCGCGCCCTGCGCGCGCAGCCGCGCCACGGCCACGGCGTCATCGGCAGGCACGTTGTCGCGCATCGGCACGGCGCCAAAAGTGGTGCGCACGCCGCCCGTGTTGACGATGTCCTTCACCGTGAACGGGATGCCGTGCAGCGGCGGCAGCGGCCGGCCGGCCATGACCTCCGCTTCCGCCGCGCGTGCCGCGGCCATGGCCTGGTCCGCGCACAGCGTGATAAAACAGTTCAGCACCGGCTGCAGCCGTTCGGCGCGCGCCAGCACGGCTGCGGCCAGTTCCACCGGCGAGATTTCCTTGCGCCGGATGCGTTGCTGCAGGTCGGCGGCGCTGGCAAGACAAAGCGCTTCGCTCATGGGGCGGGCGTCTCCTTATAATGGCCGCGCCTGCCGGCTCCGGCGCACGCAGGCGTGATGTCGATGACCTGGAACGGGCATCTTACAATCGGCCAGGGCCGACGGGCATTATCTCCGCCAGGAATCGTTCCGCAAGCATCGGGGATGCACTGCGCCGCCATGCGTGCCGCCTGCGTGAACGGACGCAGGCTGCTCGCCGCCTGCACCACCGACTGGCGCATGGCGCGTTCGCGCAGCGGCCGGGCGCAACGCCAACCCCACGCTCGTCGTGTGGACAAAGTCCGCCGACATCGCGTGCCGCCTCGTTCCACGGCGCGCAGTGGGTGCTGACCGGCTCCCGGAGCGTTCAGGTCAAGGTATTGGCGGATGGCTTGCTCAAGTTGTCGGGTTGAGCGATGCGTGCCGCGGCGGATGTATTGTTCGGTGATGGTTGCAAACCAGCATTCCACCTGATTGATTCGACAAGGACCAGCGGAGCCGGGCCGATGCGGGGACAGCGGAAATCTTCCTACATGGCGGGGACCACTTCAGTCGAGCTCCGCGAGCAGTGCCTTAGCCTCCTTCAGGGCCGCAGTGTCGAAGCCTTCGTTGAACCGGCCGTAACTCTCGGCCAGCATCTCGCGGGCGGCGGGCGCCTTGCCTTGCTGGCGCCACAGCCGGCTTAAGGCCATCACTGCGCGCAGCTCCAGCGATCGGGCGCCCTGGCGGCGCGCGATCGCAATCGCCTGCTGGAAGCAGGCCTCGGCCTCGTTCCAACCGGCGCCCGCCGCGCTCGCGCAGCTTGGGTGCAGCAGCGTTATTTCCCCCTTGAGCCGATACAGCTCCGCCTCGTACAGACGCTCGTGCGTTCGGTCGGCCACGGCCAGCGCCTCGGCCAGCATCTGCAGCCCTGCCTCGGCCTGTCCCGCTTTCCCGTGGGCTTCGGCCAGCAGCGCCAGGAAATGTGTCTGCCAAATCCCTGCCCCGATGGCGCGATAGGCGCTCAAGCCCTGCTGCATCTTCTCGATGCCTTCCGCAGTATGTCCCTGTGCGACCAGCGCCGAGCCCAAGAGCATGGTTCCGAAAGCTAGCCAGAACGGGAAGCCGTGCTCGGTTGCGAGGGCGAGAAGTGCTTCTACCAGCTCATGCATCGGCTGCGTCTCGCCGCGGTGCAGACGAAGCATGGCGGCGAAGGTCAAGGCATTGGCCGAGTCAGGAGGGTGGGACAAGGTCTGAGCCAGCGCGAGCATCTCCTGGCTGCGCGCAAGGGCTTGATCCGGATAGCCGAGCAGCCACAGGTCCAAGGCTAAACAGGCCAGCGTCAGCACACCAGGCTCCAGGAAGAAGGCAGGCGACTGGCCCTGCCCGGAGGTATAGAGCACCAAAGCCTGCTCCAGCTGCGTGCGGGCAGCGCCCAGTTCGCCGAGAGCGAGCAAGCTGACTCCCAACGCCCGATGGGCTTGTACCAGCAGCGCAGGGTCCTGCGCCTGTTGGGCCAGCGCAACGAGTTGCTCCCCCAGTTCGCGTGCGGTGGGCTGTTCCCCACGGACGATGAAGCATGTGCGCAGCCCCAGGAGGGCGGGGAAGAGCTGCGTCGTGTCCCCGAGCTGTCGACACAGCGTCAACGCCCGCGCATAGGTCGCCTCCACTTCCGGCGCAGCGAGCCCAAGGGTGGCCATCCAGGCCGGACCGAGGGTGATCTGCAGCGCGAGTTCCTGTCGTGTGCGCTCGGAATCATCGGGCAAGGTCTTGAGCAATTCCAGGGCGTTGGTCAGGTGGGTGACCGCTTCGGCATTGGCGGAGCGCTGCACCGCCTGGCGCCCGGCGCATTGCAGGTATTCCACCGCCTTTGGCGCATTGCCGCTGCGGCTGAAATGATGCGCCAGCTCACTGCAGTGCTCCTCGCGCTGGGCGCCAAACATGGACTCGATCGCCTGGGCGGTGCGCTCATGCAGCACGCGACGCCGCTCGCTCAGCAACGAGCCATAGGTCACCTCCTGGGTCAGCGCATGCTTGAAGCTGTATTCCACCTCCGGAAACGCCGGCTGCTCGTAGATGAATTCCCCGGCTTGCAGCCGCGCCAGCAGTCTCTTCGTTGTGTCCTCGGGCTGCTCGACGACGCGCGCGAGCAGGCTCCAGGGGAATACCTTGCCGATCACCGCCAGGGTCTGCAGCAGCGCTTTCTCGGCGGGTTGCAGGCGGTCGATGCGGGCGGCGAGCACCCCCTGCACCGTGGTCGGGATGTGCAGCGTGGTCGGCATCTGCTCGAGACGGTAATGCCCGCGCTCGCCCCGCAGCACGTGCTGCTCGATCAGCGTCTGCGCCACTTCCTCGATGAAGAAGGGATTGCCTTCGGTCAGCGCCAGGATCAGGTGCTCGAGCGAGGCGAGTCCGGCGGCGTCACCCAGCAGGGCTCGCAGCAGTTCCCGGGCTTCGGTCTCGCCCAGAGGATCCAGCCGCAGCTGGGTGTAGTAGCTCTTGCGGCTCCAGTCGTGCCGGTATTCGGGCCGGAAGTTGACCAGCAGCAGGATGCGGGCGCTGGCCACGCTCTCGCCGAGGAAGCCGAGTAAGGCCTCGGTCTCACTGTCGAGCCACTGCAGATCCTCGACGATCAGCTCCAGCGGCTGGGCCAGGCTCTCGCGCACCAGCAGCCGCTTGATTGCCTCAAAGGTGCGCTGGCGGCGGATCTGTGTGTCCATCTGCGCCAGCGCCGAGCTTGGCTCGGTAGCCCCCAGAAGGTGGAACAGATAAGGCAAGGTATCTTCCAGCGCGCGGTCCAGCGTCAGCAGCTTGCCGGTGAGTTTCTCGCGCCGCCGCCGCTCATCGTCCTGCGCCGTGATCTGGCAGTAGTTCCGCAGCAGCTCGGTCAGCGGCAGGTACGGATAGGCCTTGCCGTGCGAGACCGAGAAGGTTTCGAGCACCAGGCAATCGCGCGGCGCGAGGAGCTTGAACTCATGGAATAGCCGCGACTTGCCGACCCCTGGCTCGCCGACCACGCCAACGATCTGACCATGTCCGGCCTGTGCCCGCGCCCGCGCTTCGCGCAGTTGCTCGAGTTCACGGGCGCGGCCGACAAAGCGCGCCAGCCCGCGGCTGGCCGACACCTGCAGCCGGGTGCGCAGCGGGCCGAGACCGAGGACTTCGAAGACCGCGAGCGGGTCGGGCAGCCCCTTGATCGGCGTCTCGCCGAGCGCCTTGAACGTGAAATAACCGTCGGTCAGGCGGTGGGTGTGTTCGCTTGCGACGATCGAGCCGGGCACCGCGATGCTCTCCATGCGCGAAGCAATGTGGATCGAATTGCCCACCGGGTCGTAGTCGGTGCGCAAGTCGTCGGTGCGGATCGCGCGCACCACCACTTCGCCGGAGTTGATGCCGACGCGGATCTGCAGTGCGATCCCCTGGGCGAGACGCACGCCGTCGGCATAGCGGCGCATGGCCTCCTGCATGCGCAGCGCCGCCAGCAGGGCCCGCTGCGGATGGTCTTCGTTCGCGATCGGCGCGCCGAACAGCGCCAGGATGCCATCGCCCATCGACTTGGCCACATAGCCTTCATAGTGATGCACGGCCTCCATCATCAGCGCCAGCACCGGGTCGATCAGGCGGCGGGCGTCTTCGGGATCGAGGTCGTGGATCAGCGCGGTCGAGCCGGCCATGTCGGCGAACAGCGCGGTGACCGTCTTGCGCTCGCCGTCCGCCGTGCCGCGGGCTTCCATGTCCGCCTGCGCCGCCCGGATGCGCTGGGCCAGATAGGGAGGGGTGTAGTCGATGGGGGCGCTGGGCGCCGGTACCTTCATCGGGGCTGGCGCGCTCAACGGCGCGCCGCATTCGCTGCAGAACCTGGCGCCCGCACTCACTTCTTGCCCGCAGGCCGGACAGACGCGTACCAGCTTGGCGCCACATTCCTCGCAGAACTTGGCACCTGCCGGATTCTCGAACCTGCAGCTTGCGCAGCGCATAGGGCTTGTCCCCCTGCCGGGGCTTGCAAGACTCAACGATCAAATCTTATCAGGGCAGGCAGGGCTCGTCGAACAAACTGCAGCGTGCTTGCGCGCCGCGGGAGCTCCAGGTGGCGCGCGCTGGATTTTCCTGCTGGTCCCCTCTGGCACAAGCGCCGGCGTGCGGGACTTGCCTGAGCACAGCCCCTGGTAGGCCGGGTCGGCCAAGATGCCGAATCGTTTGGAGGGTTGTATCGGCAAGTGCATTCCCAGGGCTTGGTGCGGTCATATGCCGCCGGAGAACGTCGCCAAACAGCGCGGAACACAGGCGGCAGGTGCCCGCACAACACCCGGCATTGGTATACCACTCCAGCCGCTCCTGTTCACGCCGGGTGACCTCGTCCTCGGCCATGCGCATGCTGATCGCGATCGGCAGCACCGCCGCGACAAGCGCGGTGATGACCGTGAGCGCGAGGAACAAAGGCCGCTTCATCGGTGTCCTGGTAGACATGCGTTGCGCAAACATACTATGCGGCGGCGCTGCTGCGCAGCAAGAGCCATTGCGACGCGCATTCAGTTTCTTTTGCAGTACGATGATTTTTTTCGTTAATCGAACCAATTGACTGGCACAGCTTGCGCAATGCCGGCAGAATCCGGACAGTAGGGGCCATGATCGCCCGCCGAGAGAATCCAGACCATGACCACCGCCCCGATGACGAAACCGCAAGCGCTGGCCCGGCCTGCTGCCCAGTGCACCTCCTCAGCCGTTGCCCGGCACCGGCCGGCCGCGACCCCGGGCAACGGCTGAGGGGGCGCGCGTGGCGCTGGTACTGCTGATCGCGCTGCCGTTGCTGGCCGCGGGGCTGACTTGGATGGTCGGCATGCATGCCGCGCGCCTGCTGGCACCGGTCATCATCGGCTTTCCGCTGGCCGCGCTAGCGCTGCTGCTGAGCCTGCGCGCCGAGGTCTTCGCGCAGCCGGGCCATGCACTGGGCTGGCGCGTGGCATGGCTGCCGGCGCTCGGGCTGGACCTGTCGCTGCGGCTCGATGGCCTGTCATTCCTGTTTGCGCTGCTGGTGCTCGGCGTGGGCCTGCTGGTGATCCTGTACGCGCGCTACTACCTGGCGCGCAATGAATCGGCGGTGCGTTTCTTCTGCCTGCTGCTGCTGTTCATGGCGGCCATGCTGGGGGTGGCGCTGGCGGGGAACCTGCTGTTGCTGGTGGTGTTCTGGGAACTGACCAGCATCCTGTCGTTCCTGCTGATCGGCTTCTGGTCCTGGCGCGCCGATGCGCGCCAGGGCGCACGCATGGCCCTGGCGGTTACGGGCGGGGGCGGACTGGCGCTGCTGGCCGGGGTGCTGCTGCTGGGCCATATCTGCGGCAGCTTCGAACTGTCCGAGGTGCTGGCCCAGGCCGGCAAGGTGCAGCAGCACCCGCTGTACGTGCCGATGCTGGTGCTAATCCTGCTGGCGGTCTTCACCAAGTCCGCGCAGTTCCCGTTCAGCTTCTGGCTGCCCCATGCCATGGCCGCGCCCACGCCGGTCTCGGCCTACCTGCACTCGGCCACCATGGTCAAGGCTGGCGTGTTCCTGCTGGCGCGGCTCTATCCGGTGCTGGATGGGACCAACAGCTGGTTCTACCTGGTCAGCATGACGGGGCTGGCCACGCTGATCGTGGGCGCGGGCATGGCGCTGCTGCAGCGCGACCTGAAAGGGCTGCTGGCCTATTCCACCATCAGCCACCTGGGGCTGATCACGCTGCTGTTCGGGCTCGACACCCAGCTCAGCACGGTGGCCGCCATCTTCCACATCATCAACCACGCGGTGTTCAAGGCGTCGCTGTTCATGGCCGCGGGCATCATCGACCATGAAACCGGCACGCGAGACCTGGACCGCCTGCACGGGCTGGCGCGCTATATGCCGCACACCGCGGTGCTGGCCATCGTGGCGTCGCTGTCGATGGCGGGCGTGCCGCTGTTCAACGGCTTCCTCAGCAAGGAAATGTTCTTTGGGGAAACCCTGGCGCAGGGGCTGCTGGGCGAGTTCAACTGGGTGATCCCGGCCGCGGCAACCATGGCCGGGGCGCTGACGATGGCCTATTCGCTGCGCTTTATCTACGGCGTGTTCTTCGGCAGGGCGCAGCCTGACGTGCCCAACTACCCGCCGCACGAGCCGCCGCGCTTCATGAAGGTGCCGGTGGAGTTCCTGGTGGTGATCTGCCTGGTGGTCGGGCTGGTGCCAGCCTATACCGTCGGCGACCTGCTCGCGGCGGCGTCGCTGGCAACACTGCGCGCACCGCTGCCGGAATACAGCCTGCACCTGTGGCACGGCGTGAACCTGCCGCTGTTGATGAGCCTGGTGTCGATGGCGGGCGGCGCGACCTTGTTCTTCCTGCGCCGCGACGCGCTGCGGCGCTGGCAGCAGGCCATCGAGCACCTGAGCGCGCGCCGGTCGTTCGAGCACGGCATGGCTGCCCTGGAGCGCGTTGCCAGGGCCATCACGCACTGGCTGGAAGACGGCTCGCTGCAGACCTATGTCGCCTGGATGCTGCTGGCGATGCTGGCCGTTCCGGCATATTTCCTGGCCGACCTGGAATCCCTGGCCGGCAGCGTGCCCGCCGGCGCCATCGATCCGATCGGCGCCGCCACGCTGGCACTGCTTGCGCTGTGCGCCATTGCCGTGGTGGTGGCGCACCGGCAGCGGCTGCTGGCGCTGGTGCTGCTGAGCGGCTGCGGGCTGATGGTGTCGCTGGCGTTCATGCGGTTCTCGGCGCCGGACCTGGCGCTGACGCAGATCTCGGTCGAGGTGGTGACGATCCTGCTGCTGGTGCTGGCGTTGTTCTACCTGCCGCGCGCAACCCATGATCGCCCCGGCCACGGCCGCCGTGCGCGCGATGCCGTGCTGGCGCTGGCCGGCGGCACGCTGCTGGCGGTGGCGGCCTATGCCGTGATGACGCGGCCCTATGACCCGGTGTCTGCCTTCTACGTCGACCATTCCGTGCCGGGCGGCGGCGGGCACAACGTGGTCAATGTGCTGCTGGTGGATTTCCGCGGCTTCGACACCATGGGCGAGATCTGCGTGCTGCTGATCGCCGGCCTGGCGGTGCAGGCATTGCTCAAAGGCATGCGGCTGCCAACGCCGTCGGCGGCGCCCGACGGGCTGCCGTGGACCAGCCAGGCGCATCCGCTGCTGCTGGCCATCCTGGCGCGGCTGATGCTGCCGCTGACGCTGCTGGTGGCGGTCTTTATCCTGCTGCGCGGGCACAACCAGCCGGGCGGGGGCTTTATCGCGGCGCTGATCACCTCGGTGGCGCTGCTGCTGCAGTATGTCGCCAACGGCGTGCGCTGGACCGAGGCGCGCATCGCGCCGGACTATCGCGCCATTGCCGGCGCCGGCATCCTGCTGGCGGGGCTGGCCGGCCTGGGCAGCCTGGCCTTCGGCTATCCGTTCCTGACCACCGCCTTCGGGCATTTCCACATCCCGGGCATCGGCGAGGTGGAACTGGCCACCGCCATGATCTTTGACCTGGGAGTCTTCTGCACCGTGACGGGAACCACGCTGGTGATCGTGTCGCACCTCGGCGTTCGCAACCTGCCTCCGGCCCAGGCCGCGGAGGACGACTGATGGCCGCGCTCTACGCCATTGCCATCGGCATCCTGACGGCCAGCGGCATCTACCTGCTGCTGCGCGAGCGCGTGTTTACCGTGGTGCTCGGGCTGACGCTGCTGTCCTATGCGGTCAGCCTGTTCCTGCTCGGCATGGGACGTCTGTCGATCGGCAGGCCCCCGGTAATCGCGCCCGGGGCCAGCTATGCCGATCCGCTGCCGCAGGCGCTGGTGCTGACGGCCATCGTGATCGCCTTCGGCATGACGGCCTTTGCGGTGGTGCTGGCGCTGCGCTCGCTGGGGCTCACCGGCAGCGACCATGTGGACGCCGCGGGCCGGCCCCAGGCACACCGTGACGACGCGGACAAGGTGGAGTCGCGGCCATGAACCACGCCGTGCTGCTGCCCATCCTGATCCCCATGTTCGCCGGCGCGCTGCTGACCGCAATGCCGGCCCAGCGGCTGCGCGCGCAGCGCATCGTCTGCGCGGTGGCCGCGTTGCTGCTGATACCGGTGGCGGTGCTGCTGCTGCGTCAGGCGGCTGCCGGCGACATCGCGGTCTATGCGATGGGCAACTGGAGCGCGCCGTTCGGCATCGTGCTGCAACTGGACCGCACCGGCGCGATGATGCTGGCCCTGACCGCCGTGCTGGCCATTGCCGCGCTGGCGGCGGCAGGCGAGGGCACCGCCCGGCAGGGGCGCCACTTCCACGCGCTGTTCCAGTTCCAGCTGATGGGCCTGAACGGGGCCTTCCTGGCCGGCGACCTGTTCAACCTCTTTGTCTTCTTCGAGATCCTGCTGATCGCGTCCTACGCGCTGCTGGTGCACGGGGCGGGGCGCGCGCGCATCGGCGCCGGGCTGCACTATGTGATCCTGAACCTGGTGGCGTCGTCGTTCTTCCTGGTGGCGATCGGCGTGCTGTACGGACTGTCCGGCACCCTGAACATGGCGCACCTCGGCCTGCGGCTTGCCGGCCTGCCAGCCCAGGACCTGCCGCTGGCGGTGGCGGCGGGCGTGATGCTGATGCTGGTGTTCGCGCTCAAGGCGGCACTGTTCCCGCTGTACTTCTGGCTGCCGCGCGCCTACGCCAGCGCCACCGGCCCGGTGGCGGCGCTGTTTGCCATCATGAGCAAGGTCGGCATCTACGCGATGCTGCGTTGTGATGCGCTGATCTTCGGCGGGCCGCAGGGCCTGCTGGGCCCGTTCCTGCATGACTGGGTGTTCGTGTTGGCGCTGGCCACGCTGGTGATCGGCGCGCTGGGCGCGCTGGCTGCCAGGGCCTTGCGCGCGATGACGGGCTATCTGGTGGTGGCGTCCGTCGGGCTGCTGGCGGCCTGCCTGGCGATGCAGACCCAGGCCGGCTGGGCCGCCGCGATGTACTACCTGCTCAGCACCACGCTGTGCACCGCGGCACTGTTCCTGCTGGCCGATGCGCTGGAGCCGGAACCGGCGCGCGAGGACGGCGCGCCGGTCAGCGCGTCGCGGCTGGCCGGGCTGCTGTACCTGGTGGGCGTGGTCGCGGCAGTGGGGCTGCCGCCGCTGTCGGGCTTCCTCGGCAAGGCCATGATCCTGCGCGCGACGCCGTCGCCGTGGATGCCGGTGCTGTGGCCCGCGGTGCTGGTGTCGAGCCTGCTGTTGCTGATCGCCGTGTCCCGTACCGGCACGCGGGTGTTATGGCGCCTGCCGCATGACGCCGGGCGCGTGCCGGAAGGCGATGAATACCTGGACGAAGACCATCCCGGCGCGGCGCGCCTGCGGGTGCGCCCGGACGCGCGCAAGCTGGCCTGCTGCGCGCTGCTGCTGGCGGGCAACGTCGCGCTGACGGTGTGCGCGCGGCCGGTCAGCGATTATGTGGCGGACGCCGCCGCGCAACTGCTGGACCGTGCCGCCTACCTGCGCGCGGTGCTGCCCGGGGAGCAGGGTAAGCCATGATGCGCCGCTTGCTGCCCCATCCCTGGCTGAGCCTGATCCTGATGATCTTGTGGCTGATGCTGACCCACAGCGTGGCACCGGGACACTGGCTGCTGGGCGCCGCGCTGGGCTGGGCCATCGGCCGGCTGGCCGACCGCTGGCTGGTGCTGGGCGCGTTCCGCCTGTCGCGGCCCGACCTGATCCTGCGGCTCAGCTTCCATGTGCTGATCGATATCGTGAAGGCCAACCTGGAAGTGGCCGTTATGGTGCTGGGCCCGACCGCGCGCCTGCGCCCCGCCTTTATCGTGGTGCCGCTCGATGTCGAGCACGAACTCGCCACCACCGCGCTGATCAGCATCGTCTCGCTCAGTCCGGGCACACTGTGCGCCGAACTGAGCGACGACCGCCGTGCCTTGCTGGTGCATGTGCTGGACCTCGAAGAAGAGGCCGCGCTGGTCGCGCTGATCAAGTCGCGCTATGAAACCCCGCTCAAGGAGATATTCCAATGCTTGCCATCGTGATCCCGGTCTGCCTGGTGATCCTGGGCCTGGCCTTCCTGCTGACCCTGGCGCGGTTGCTGCGCGGGCCCAGCCTGCCCGACCGCATCGTGGCGCTGGATACGCTGAATATCAACGCCATCGCGCTGATCGTCGTGCTTGGCATCAGCCTGGATTCGGCACTGTTCTTCGAAGCCGCGCTGCTGATCGCGGTGATGGGCTTCGTCGGCACGGTGGCGCTGTCCAAGTACCTGCAGCGCGGCGACATTATCGAGTACTAGGAGCGGAGAGCCATGCCGCATCCTGTTGCGGAAATCATCGTATGCGCGCTGCTGCTGCTGGGCAGCGTGTTCATGCTGGTCGGGGCGATCGGGCTGTTCCGCTTGCCGGACTTTTTCATGCGCCTGCACGGGCCGACCAAGTCGACCACGCTGGGCGTGGGCGGGGTGGTGCTGGCCTCGGTGGCGTATTTCAGCTTCCGGGGCGATGCCAGCCTGCATGAACTGCTGGTGAGCGCCTTCCTGTTCCTGACCGCGCCGATCAGCGCCCACATGCTGGCCAAGGCCGCGCTGCAGCGCCAGCTGCCGGTGGACCCGCGCACGCGCGGCAGCGGCTGGATGCCGCGCATCAAGGACTAGGGCCGCGACGCGCCAAAGCCGATCATAGCCGCCTCACGGGCATAGGGCGCGGTTTACATTCATCGCGATGTGTCCTACACCCAATCAGGCGCTCCCGGCAATACTGCGGCCGGGGCAAGGGGGGTAGTGACCATGGGCATGCAACAACAGGACAAAGTCTTCGCGGGTGCGATTCCCGAAGTCTACGAGACTTTGATGGTGCCGATGATTTTTGCGCCATACGCCGCCGACATGGCCAGGCGCATCGTCACGCTGCGGCCGCGCCGGGTGCTGGAACTGGCCGCCGGCACCGGCGTGCTGACCCGGGAAATCGCCGCACGGCTGCCGGCGGACACCCTGATTGTTGCCACCGACCTCAATGCGCCGATGCTGGCGCGGGCCCAGGCAGCGGGCACTGCGCGCCCGGTGCAATGGCGCGAGGCTGATGCCATGGCGCTGCCGTTCCCCGATGCCAGTTTCGACATGGTGGCGTGCCAGTTCGGCGCGATGTTCTTCCCGGACAAGGGCAGGGCATTTGCCGAAGCCCGCCGCGTGCTGGTGCCGGGCGGCACACTGATCTTCAACGTCTGGGACCGGATCGAATTCAATGCCTTTGCCCGCGATGTCACGGGGGCGCTGGCCGCGCTGTTTCCCGACGAGCCGCCCGATTTCATGATCCGCATCCCGCACGGGTACCACAGCCAGGCGGCAATCGAGCAAGACCTGCTGCAGGGCGGATTCACGACCGGCGCAGTCTTTGAAACTGTCACCGAAACCAGCCACGCGGCCTCCGCGCGCATCCCCGCAACGGCGTACTGCCAGGGCACGCCGCTGCGCGCCGACCTGGAGGGGCGTGGGCCGGACGCGCTGTCGCGCGCGACCGACCACTGCGAGCAGGCGTTGGTCCAGGCCTACGGCGCCGGGCCACTGGCAGGGCCCATGCAGGCGCACGTGGTGACGGTGGCGGCGCCCACCAGCTGAAGTGCCGGAGCGCCTTTCGAAGGCCAGACCCCGAGGCGTGCACAAATCACCGCCTGCAGCGATACTGCGGCCAGGCGCATCACGACCACAGGATCCTCGGGCACCGGTTATGGACTCCCTGATCATTTCGGCATCGGTTGCATTGGGCATCGGACTGGCGATCGGGCTGGAACGCGAGCGCAGCCAAGCCGCTGACGGCAGCGGCGAAGCCCCGGCCGGGTTGCGCACCTTTGCCCTGGTCAGCCTGTCGGGCGCAGCCAGCGCCATGCTCTCGCCCGGCCTGGTGCTGCCGGCGATGCTGCTGGGCGCGGCCCTGCTGACGGCGGTGAGCTACCACCGCTCGGCCGGCCATGACAGTGGCCTCACGACGGAATTCGCATTGCTTTTGACCCTGCTGCTGGGCGCGCTGGCGGTGAGCCACCCGGAACTGGCTGCGGCGCTCGCCACGGTCGTGGTGCTGCTGCTCCATGGCAAGCCCATCCTGCACCATATCGCCCGCCGCGTGGTCACCCGCGAGGAAATGAGCGAGGCGCTGATCCTCGCCACCGCAGCGCTGATCGTCTGGCCGCTGCTGCCGGATCGCTACATGGGCCCGCTCGACGCCTGGAACCCGCATGCCATCTGGCTGGTGGTGCTGCTGGTGCTGCTGGCCGGCGCGGTCGGGCATATCTGTGCGCGCCTGTTCGGCGACCGTCTGGGTCTGCCGATCTCAGGCCTGTTTGGCGGCTTCGTTTCCAGCACGGCCACCATTGCCGCAATGGCCGTGCTGTCACGCAAGAGCGTGGAGCGCATTCACGGCCCGGTGGCTGCCGCCTTGCTATCCAGCGTCGCCACCTATGTGCAAATGCTGCTGTTGCTGGGCGCCACCAGCCTGTCCGCGCTGGCGGCACTGGCTCTGCCGCTGGCAGCGGGGCTGGCCGTCATTGCTGTGTCTGGCGGCATCTGGCTCTGGCGTTCCTGGCATGAGGCGCGCGGCGGCTCAGAGGGCCTGCCCGGCGGCCGGACCTTCGACTGGCGCGGGGCGGCAGCGTTTGCAGTGCTGTTTGCCGTGCTGCAGCTGCTGGGCGCTGCCACGCAGGCGTGGGCTGGCAACGAAGGGCTGCTGGCACTGGCCATCGGCGCCGGATTCGCCGATGCGCACGCCGCGGCGACCTCGATCGGCTCCATGGTGGGCGCGGGCAAAATCGGGCCGCCCGCCGCGGTGTGGCCGGTGCTGGGGGCATTGACCGCCAACACCGTCAGCAAGATCGTTGCATCGGCAGCGGGCGGTGCGCGCTTTGCGCTGCCGGTGGCGATCGGGCTGGTCTTGTCGACCGGCGCAACCTGGGCAGCGGCGTGGCTGCAGCGGCTGGCTTGAGGCCGGCCAGCGTCGGTGCTGTGCGCAGGATTTAACCTTCTCAAGGAGTCTACACTTTCAATTCACGCGCCAGCGCCCATCAAGCCCGACCATAACCCACCATGGCGTGATTGGCCGCGATTCGTGCTCGCGCGAATTCGGGTAATGAAAAGGAAGGGACCTTCCCTTCGCTGGTTGATAGCGGGGGCCAGCGGGCTGCCGCGATGTACGTTCTGATCGGGACGCGCAAGCTCCATGGGAGGTCGCCAGGAAGCAGTCACGGCAGTTCGGACTGCGAATGTCCAAGGCGTGATTGCGAGTTGGCGACAGATGGATCGACTACCTGTCACATCGCGTCCCGGCTAATGCATATCACACCTGTCCGCGGTTGCGCGAAGCCACGGCAATGGTGGTCGGTGACTCGGCGAGGGGCACAAAGCGTCGTGTCGCGCCATCGAGCGCATCGATGCTACCCGTCTCAATATCGTAGACCCAGCCGTGCAGGTTCATGCGCCCCTGTTCGAGCGCAAGTGCCACTGACGGGTGTGTGCGTAGGTTAGCCAGTTGCGCGATCACGTTCTCACGCACGAGGCCATCGAGCTTGGCGCGCGGTGTATCGAATTGATGCGCCGCATTGATCGCTTTCGCAGCATCCGAATGGCGCAACCAGTTCGCGACCGCGGGAAGATGATCAAGGCACGTGCAACGGGAAATCGCGCCCATCGCGCCACAGTCCGAGTGCCCGCAGATCACGATGTCCTGCACGCCCAGGACCGCGACCGCGTATTCGACGGTGGCCGATACGCCGCCAGGTTCTGGACCGTAAGATGGCACAATGTTCCCCGCGTTGCGGATCACAAACAGTTCGCCCGGCTCGCGCTGGGTGAGAAGTTCGGGCACGACGCGGCTGTCCGAGCAGGTGACGAACAGCGCCTTGGGATTTTGCGTCGTTGCGAGCTGCTTGAAAAGCTCGACACGTTGCGGATAGACCTCGCGCTGAAAGCGCAGAAAGCCGTCGATAATGTCACGCATGGCGTCCTCCAGATTCGATACCGGATGCTGGCAGGACCGTTCGATACGCCGGCCTGCCGATTCGGCCACGATTATCGCCGATGTCAGGCGCCGGGGGTGTGGGGTCAGAAACGCTCTGGCTGAAAATGCGCTTCGCTGTGTCAGCCTCGGACGCAGAAGCTTCCCATTCGTCGGTGTCGACCGGGGATGAGCGAGCTGCCGCAAAGTACGGCCTGATCTCGAAGGGCACGCTTAACGGGATCAACCCGCGTGACTATCTTGAATACGTTCCGCCCCATCTTGCTGACCCTCGCATAAACCGAATCGACAAACTGTTGCCGTGGAACGCAGCACCGAAGCTACCGGCCGCGGCGCCCGCCTGGATCACCTTCATGCGGTCAACCTCGCGCATGCTCATGGTCACCAATCCCTGTTCGTGCATGGATGCCTCCCATAGCGCCCGACGAAACTCGGAGCGTACGGGGAGTCAGCCTCAGGTGACATCTCTAATCATCGCAAAGGTGACATTACTAATAACGGCTAACACCGTTTTGTCCAGCCGGTTTTGACTTGTCGGGGTGCCAGCTAAATTCAAATGTCGGTGCGGGCGTGCTTTTTGTGCGGGGTTGGCGTCTTTTGCGGGGTTCCCGTACGGCGGTGGTGCTGGCCTGACACGATTGAGTTCGGCTCAGGGTGAAGCTGTCATGTCAGCAGGGCGGATTTGAGTTCCCAGGAGCAAAGTGAAATCAGCTCTCGGTGCCGTTAAGCGGCCATGGCTGCTGCTGTAAGCGTTTTAGGGGTCGCTTCAGAAAACGGAAAATTTTGCACTCTAAGCGATCGCTAGCCCCCCGCCGGGCGCCAACTACCGGGCGACGAACCTGACCCATAGAATTTGGAGATAGTGTCCCGGCGGAGACCCCGGACGGTCCGCGGCCACATTCTACGACTCAGCCAATTCTGCTCAACGAGAGGCAAGCCGGCGCCGCCGTGTAGAGCATAAACTAAAAAGTGTCGCTAGGAGCACATTGCGCTGCCAGCTAGTTGATCTGTGTCCGCGGACCGCGACCTGCGTGAGACGTGCCGAGCCGGCCACTGTTATCCGGCGAGCCACGCCACAAGGCAGGGCCCCAGTCGAACTGTGCGTCTCTGCTGGGCAGGCGGCGACAAATACGCTCCATGCGGCACATAGATGTGGCGCCGTGTAACGGAAGCAACCCCGGTGATGCAATGTAAGCGTATCTGCCCAACCGTGACCGGGGGCAGCACGAATCGGCCGATGTCCTTTCGCGGAACGGCGCAAGCTGGACCCCTTGAAATTTGGCTGCGCAATTACTATTTTATTTTCGCTCAGGCAGTCGCGACCATTGCGCGCTGCGTGTTTCTGTTTGTTTGCCAGCGGCTTGGCAGGTGGATGGGAGCGCGTATGCCCCTTCGCCTCCTTGCTGCATCGAAGGAGGATACGACCATGAGCGATCTTTTCTTTGGAACTGACCTCTTCAGCGAACTCGACCGCATGCAAAGGCAGATGGCGAGTTTGTTCGGCGGCTTCCCATCCAGCCTCCGCTCCGGCCGCTTCGGGGCATTTCCCCCGGTCAATATCGGTGCCACGGACGATTCCATCGAGATCGTCGCGTTCGCCCCCGGGCTCAAGCCAGACCAGTTCGAGGTGTCGATCGACAAGGGCCTGCTGACCATCAGCGGCGAGCGCGAAGCGGCGCAAGCTGCGGACGATCCCGAGGTCCGGCTGTATGCGCAAGAGCGATTCACCGGCACGTTCCGGCGTGTGGTCGAATTGCCGCAAAGCGCCGATCCCGACAAGGTCCAGGCGCGCTATGCCAACGGCTGCTTGTCTATTAGTGTGGGCAAGCGGGAAGCCTCGAAGCCTCGGGCGATCACGGTCCAATAGCGCGAGGAGAATGCCATGAACGAGACTACCCAAATGGTTGAACGCGACCAGAATGCCGTGACAAAAGGTCAGGAGGACAGGTCGACCCCGACCATGACCCTGCTCCCCGCGGTCGACATCGTCGAGGACAGCAACGGCGTCACCCTCTGGGCCGACCTTCCGGGTGTGACCAAGGACAAGCTCGAGGTGAATGTCCACGACGGCAACCTCCATATTGAGGCGGAAGCGGTCGTGCCCACCCCCCAAGGGCTGCGGGTGCAACACGCGGAAATTCGCCAGCCGCACTTCGCCCGCGCTTTCTCGTTGAGTGCGGACCTTGACGCGTCAAAGATCGAGGCGAACCTGCAGGACGGCGTGCTCAAGCTGACGATCCCGCGTCGCGACGAAGCGCGTCCGCGTCGCATTGCAGTCAACGTGGCGTGAGTTGCCGTCGCCGGGTTACCGGTGGCGTCTGCAAGGGCGCCACCGCAGTACCCGCGGAAATGGGCTGGACATACGTCGGTGAGGACAAGATGAAAACAGACCTGGGCAAATGGAACCCATTCAAGTTCCTACGCAAATCGACAGAGGATAGGCAGCCGACGGGCGAGTCGTCGAATGTTCCCGCGCCAAGGCACTGGACACCGGACTGGCCCGACGTTTCACGGCTGTTTTCCAGCGATCCCCTGCGTGCGATGGGCGAGTTTCTGCATGAACCCTTCGCGGGCTTTGGCGGCTTGGATCGATGGTTCGGTGACTTCAGTTCGTCGCGCTTCCAACCTCGCATCGATGTAGTCGATGATGGCACGGCGCTGAGGATCACGGCGGAGCTGCCCGGCATGGATCGCGAGGACCTGCAGACCACCATCGAAGATGGCGCCCTGGTATTGCGAGGTGAGAAGAAGCAGGACATTCGGAGCGAGGAAAACGGCTGCTACCGCCTGGAGCGGGCATACGGCGCCTTCATGCGCAGTATCCCGCTGCCCGATGGCATCGACCTCGATCACATCGATGCGAAGTTCGACAGAGGCGTATTGACGCTGCGTCTACCCAAGACCGGCTCGTCGCAATCTGCGGTGAAGAAGATCGAGGTGAAGTGAGCGAAAGATGGCGAGCTGCGTCAAGGGAATACACTCGCGTGAGTCTGCTGCGCTCAGCTGGGAGATTCCAGCTGGCCGTGCAAGGTAGCGCCTCCGAGGCCCTTTCTGGCATAGGCGGCGCTCGGAACGCGCGGTGCTGGCTTGCAACTGCAGCGAATCCACGTGCCACGCTAAGGTCTTGAAATCGCCGGACTGGCCTCTATTTTCACGGCAAACACTTCCCGAGATGGAGACTTCGATGGAATTCGATTCTGAGTGGGTGACGCTAGGCAGGCATCGGGTGCGGCTCAAGTGCACGCGCGGCTTTCCTACCGAGCGGACGCGGCGCGTAGCGGAGTTGGTCACAGTCGCGATCGATAACAACCTCAGCGCGCGGGCCCGTTTGGTCGACGTCACAGCGCAAGGCGATGCTTACGTGATCAGCATCGGCACGACGTTCGACAAGGACAGAGTGGCGGCCCCCCACCTGGAGGTGGCGCTGGCCACGATGTTCGGCTTGTCGCCCGAGCAGGTCACGATTGACGTTGTCGTCGTCAGTCAGGCAGAGGTGGATGTGCATTTTGGCGTATATGAGCGGATGCTGGCAGAGAAGCTCGGCACCGTGCCGGCCATTCAGTGAAGCGCCAGGATCGGTTCCTGGCCAATAATGCTAGCGGCTTGAATCCAGACGCCGGCGTTGACACGTGAATGCCCTGAACGGCGGCCCGGACACGACCCGATCGGCCGGACAAGCTCATGATCACAGTGATCGGACGAGGAGCAAGGCTATGAACATCCGTCCACTACACGATCGCGTCATCGTCAAACGCTTGGACGCAGAACACAAGACGGCCAGCGGTATTGTCATCCCCGATACCGCCGCCGAAAAGCCGGACCAGGGCGAAGTCCTGGCTGTCGGCCCCGGCAAGCGCCTGGGCGATGGCCATGTCAGCGCGCCGAGCGTGAAGATTGGCGAGCGCGTGCTATTTGGCAAGTATGCGGGCACCACCGTCAAGCTTGAAGGCGAGGAGGTGCTGGTGATGCGTGACGAGGACATACTGTGCGTCGTTGAATAGAGGAAGGAACCGAAAACTAGCGTCTCGCGAGGAGTCTCATCATGGCAGCCAAGGAGATCCAATTTCAGGAGTCCGCGCGCCGCCGCATCGTGGCGGGAGTCAACCTGCTGGCCAACGCGGTCAAGGTCACGCTCGGCCCCAAGGGGCGCAATGTGGTCCTCGAGCGATCGTTCGGGCCGCCGCTGATCACCAAGGATGGGGTATCGGTCGCCAAGAAGATCGAGCTGCGCGACACGTTCGAGAACATGGGGGCCCAGTTGGTCAAGCAGGTTGCGGCCAAGACATCCGACGTGGCCGGTGACGGCACCACGACCGCCACCGTGCTGGCCCAGGCGATGGTTCAGGAGGGCATGAAGGACGTGGTGGCGGGTCTGAATCCGATCGATCTGAAGCGCGGCATGGACCTGGCCGTGAGCGCGGTCGTCGAGGCGCTGCGCAAGCTGAGCCGGCCCTGCACTACGAGCAAGGAGATCGGCCAGATCGGCGCGATCTCCGCCAACGCTGATGAGGCGATCGGCAAGATCATCGCTGACGCGATGGCCAAGGTCGGCAAGGACGGGGCCATCACGATTGAAGACGGCAAGTCGCTGGAGAGCGAGCTGGAGGTGGTCGAAGGCATGCAGTTCGATCGCGGTTATCTGGCCTCTTACTTTATCAACCAGCCCGAGAAGCAATCCGTCTTGCTCGAAGAGCCGTATATCCTGCTGCATGACAAGAAGATATCGGCGATTCGCGATCTGCTGCCGGTGCTCGAGGCCGTGGCCAAGACCGGCAAGCCGTTGCTCGTCGTGGCCGAAGACGTGGAAGGCGAGGCACTTGCGACCCTGGTCGTCAACTCGCTGCGCGGCACCTTCAAGGCCGCCGCGGTGAAGGCACCGGGCTTCGGCGACCGGCGCAAGGCCATGCTGGAAGACATTGCCATCCTGACCGGTGGCACGCTGATCGAGGAACAGACGGGCAAGCAGCTCAAGAATGTCGTGCTGGAGGATCTGGGGCATGCCAAACGCGTCGAAATTGAGAAGGAGAACACGACCCTCGTCGGCGGCGCGGGCGAACCCGCAGCAATCGAGGCCCGCATCAAGGCCATACGGCGGCAGATCGACGAGGCCACCAGCGACTATGACAAGGAGAAGTTGCAGGAGCGGGTCGCCAAGTTGGCCGGTGGCGTAGCGGTGATCCGGGTTGGCGCGGCCACTGAGGTGGAAATGAAGGAGAAGAAGGCGCGCGTCGAAGACGCTCTGCACGCCACGCGGGCCGCGATCGAGGAAGGTATCGTTGCGGGCGGCGGCGTCGCGCTGCTGCGCGCCCGCGCCCAGCTTGCGCCGCTCCAGGGCGCCAACGCCGATCAGGAAGCCGGCATCCGAATCGTGCTGCGTGCCCTGGAGGAGCCGCTGCGGCAGATCGCCGCCAATGCCGGCGAGGAAGCGTCGGTGGTGCTTAGCCGGGTACTCGGACATGACGGCAACTTCGGCTGGAATGCGGCCACCGGTGAATACGGCGACCTGTTCGAGATGGGCGTGATTGACCCAACCAAGGTGACCCGTACCGCACTACAGAACGCGGCATCAGTCGCCGGACTGATTCTGACCACGGACGCGACCGTGGCAGAGATGCCAAAAGACCACGGCAAAGCCGCTGCGGTGTCATCGGAGCTGGAGTATTGACGAGACACGCAAGGCGTGCGGCGAGTCCCATACGGCTGTGGATTTACAGGGAGTCTCCTACCAGGAAGCGCCAGGCGCTTGGACATCATGAGCAAGATCATCGGGATTGACCTCGGCACCACGAATTCGTGTGTGGCGCTGATGGAAGGCAACCAGGTCAAAGTGATTGAGAACTCCGAAGGCTCGCGCACGACCCCTTCGATCGTCGCCTATGTGAACGACAGCGAAATCCTCGTCGGCGCACCCGCCAAGCGGCAGGCCGTCACGAATCCAAAGAACACGCTGTTTGCCGTCAAGCGGTTGATCGGCCGCCGCTACGAGGAAAAGGAAGTGCAGAAGGACATTGGCCTGATGCCCTTCACGATCTTGAAGGCCGACAACGGCGACGCATGGGTCGAAGCGCAAGGCCAGAAGCTCGCCCCGCCGCAGGTCTCGGCTGAGGTGCTGCGCAAGATGAAGAAAACCGCCGAAGACTATCTCGGCGAGCCCGTCACCGAAGCCGTGATCACGGTGCCCGCCTACTTCAACGACAGCCAGCGACAGGCGACGAAGGATGCCGGGCGCATCGCCGGCCTCGACGTCAAGCGGATCATCAACGAGCCGACCGCGGCGGCGCTCGCGTTCGGGCTGGACAAGAGGGAAAGCCGCGACCGCAAGATCGCCGTGTTTGACCTCGGCGGCGGCACCTTCGACATTTCCATCATCGAGATCGCTGACGTGCAAGGCGAGAAGCAGTTCGAAGTGCTGTCGACGAACGGTGATACCTTCCTGGGGGGCGAAGACTTCGACCAGCGCATCATCGACTACCTCATCGGCGAGTTCAAGAAAGACCAAGGGGTCGACTTGTCGAAGGACGTGCTGGCGTTGCAACGCCTGAAGGAAGCCGCGGAGAAGGCCAAGATCGAGCTCTCGTCGAGCCAGCAGACGGAAATCAGCCTGCCGTACATCACGGCCGACGCCAGCGGGCCGCGGCATTTGAACCTGAAGCTCACACGTGCCAAACTCGAAGCTCTGGTCGAAGACCTGATCGAGCGCACGATGGAGCCGTGCCGCATCGCAATCAAGGATGCCGGTATCGCGGTCGAAAAGATCGACGACGTGATTCTGGTGGGCGGCATGACCCGCATGCCCAGAGTGCAGGAGAAGGTCAGAGCGTTCTTCGGCCGCGAGCCGCGCAAGGACGTCAACCCCGACGAGGCGGTGGCAGTGGGTGCGGCGATCCAGGGTGCGGTACTAACCGGTGAGCGCAAGGATGTGTTGTTGCTCGACGTGACCCCCCTGTCGCTCGGGATCGAGACCCTGGGCGGCGTGATGAGCAAGATGATCACCAAGAATACCACCATCCCGACCAAGTTTTCTCAGGTCTTCTCTACGGCCGACGACAACCAGGCGGCGGTAACCATCAAGGTGTACCAAGGCGAACGCGAGATCGTTACGGGCAACAAGATGCTGGCCGAGTTCAACCTGGAGGGCATTGCACCGGCGCCGCGCGGCATGCCGCAGATCGAGGTGACGTTCGACATCGACGCCAACGGCATCCTGCACGTGTCGGCGAAGGACAAGGCTACGGGCAAGGAGAACCGGATCACCATCAAAGCCAACTCCGGCCTGTCTGAAGGCGAGATCCAGCACATGGTGAAGGACGCCGAGGCTCATGCTGACGAAGACCGTCGACAGCGGGAGTTGGTCGATGCGCGCAACCACGGCGACGCGCTGGCACACAGTTCGCGCAAGGCTCTGACCGAATACGGCGAGAAGCTGGACGCGGACGAGAAGGAGAAGATCGAATCCGCAATCAGGGACCTTGAGGCGGCACTGAAGACCTCCGACAAGGCCGAGATCGACGCCAAGGCGCAGGCCCTGGCCACGGCCTCGCTGAAACTCGGCGAAAAGGTCTATGCGGACGTTCAGGCTCAGCCGGACACTGGCTCCGGTCGCGCCGCGGACGCGAAAGAGGCGAGCGCCGAGAAGAAAGGCGAGGACGTGGAGGATGTTGAGTTCAAAGAAGCGGGCGCCAAGCAGTAAATTAGCCGACGTCCGTCAAACTTTTGGGTGCGTTCAAGAAACGGTTTTTTTGTACGTTAGCGGCCTCTGTCGGTGTTTCTTGTAATGATTTCGCGGCCGGCATATACGGCCAAGAACACGCTTATGTGGCCGCGACAGCCAGGGGCTTGTCAAACCGGCTAGCAACGACTGACGCCTTCGCAGAGAACCGAAGACCAACCCCTACGGCTGTCATAACGTACCGAAAATATACCGGTCCTGCTTTCTGCAACTGCCATCTGCGAGATGTCTTCAGGGAGTTTTCCCCGTGCGCTATTCATATACCGTCGGGAAACCGCACATCAGGGGGTTCCTACGGTCAATAGATCATCGACGATGCGGCTGACACCAACTGGAATCCGGTTCTCCTGCCAGACCTCTTAGAGGAGGATACGATGAACACCGACCCGAAAAAGTGGAATCTCTTCAAGTTCCTTCGCGGGGCAGCCCGCAAGTCCGATGGGGACAGCCCGGAAAGCCCGCCGGCGAGCGAACAATGGCGCGCCTCCTTGCCTGACATTCCGCGACTGTTCTCACGCGAACCGTGGCGCGCAGTGGAGGAGTTCTTTCATGACCCGTTTGCCGGCCGTGGTGCACTCGAGCGATGGTTTGGCGACTTCAGTTCATCGCGCTTCCAGCCGCGCATCGACGTGGTCGACGAAGGGCAGGTGCTGCGCGTGACCGCCGAATTGCCAGGGATAGAGCGCGAAGACCTGAACGTGAGCGTCGAGGACGGGGCGATCGTGCTGCGCGGCGAGAAAAAGCAGGACGTGCGCAGCGACGAAGATGGCTGTTACCGGCTAGAGCGCGCCTATGGAAACTTCGTGCGCACGATTCCCATGCCGGAAAACGCCGACCCCGATCACACCCTGGCAAAGTTTGACAATGGTGTGCTCACGTTGACCGTGCCGAAATCGGAGCCGGCGCGATCCGCGAGTCGCACGATCGATATTGGCTAGGGCAAGCAGGCAAGAAATGTCTTGGTGGCGGGCGGATATCGTGTGGGCCGGCCATTAGCTCAACTGGTAGAGCAGTGGACTGTTGATCCGTTGGTCGCTGGTTCGACTCCAGTACGACCTACCGGACAAGGCCACTAGCGCCGGGGCCGGTCCAGTGGCGCCGGTCGGCGTGGTCGAGATTCCTGAGCCACTGCTCACGACGATGTTCGAGACGATAGTGGCCGGCCACGAAGATTGTCGCAATCGCCCGCGCAAACGACCCCACCACCATTGCCCACATCACGCAAGCTCCTTCGCCTCGGCCCCGGCGCAGCGTGTGACCTGACGAAACGCGAGGATTGCCTGCTACCATGGTCAGCGCCGTCAGAGCCGGAGCAGTCGAAGGACACGACGACCAGTCAGCATCGCGTAGAACAGTGATCACCGCCCGCATTCAGCCCCCCGTCGGTCTCCGGCTCCCTGAGCCTCACCGGAAAATGGATCTCGAAGCTTGTGCCGTGCCCTTTACGCGATTTGAAATGGATGACGCCCTCAAGCGTCCGGCAGAGCTCCTTCACGATTGCCAGTCCCAGTCCGGCGCCTGGGATGTCCTCGTCTGCCGCCCGCTCGAATTCGTTGAACACACGTGCCTGGTCAGATGGCGCGATGCCCACGCCCGTATCCGACACCCGCAGATACCAGTGATCCGCGTCCACCCAGCCCACCGTCAGGCGAACCTCGCCCTCGGGCGTATACTTCAGGGCGTTCGACAGCAGATTCGTCGCCACCTGCTTCAGCCGGAGCCGGTGCGAGCGAACGGCACTCAACCCGGGGTCACGCTCGGCTTCGAGCCGCAAGCCTTTGGCTTCAACCAGCGGACGTGAAGTCGCCACCAGTTCGTCGAATAGCTCGCCCAGGTCAACCGTCTCGGGGAGGACAGGTGAGACGTCGCCGAGGACAACTGAATACTCCACCATCTGGTCGACCAGTTGCTTCATGTCGGCAGCCTGCCGGCTCGCCAATGCAACCCCGGCTTCCGTTTTTGCCGGTGCACGGGAGATCAGTTGCAGCGCAATCGAAAACGCGTTCAGGAAATTGCGCAGGTCGTGGACGACGCTGCGCGTCATCTGCATGCGCGACTCGTGCAGCTCGCTTAGCAGCCGCTGCCTGAGTTCGAGCTCATCATTGGCGCGCTCGAGACGAGCGGTATATTGGTCGATCTCGCGCTCGCGCTCGGACACGACCTCCCGGATCGATGTCAGCGTCACGAAACTGCGCGCCTCATCGATCAGGCGACGCGCGCGGGCTTCGTATTGCCGGCTGAAGCTCGGGACCGACTGCGCATATTCGTCGAGCGCGTCATCCAGCACCTGACCCAACAGGTCCAGCTCACGCACCAGTTCCACGATCTGGTAACCCTGGCGCCAGCGCACATTGCCGTGCTGACGCGCCCCCCGTCCGATTGCCGGCTCGGCCTGGTCGAGATCTTCCGCCTCGAGCGCCACGCAGATGCTGTGGATAATCTGGGGCAGATGGTCTGCGAGCTGTTCGTACGTCAGCCGGTCAGCCTCCGTCAGGATTTCATCCGCAGATACCGCGCGCATCCACCGCTCAGTCAGCGCGGTTCGGCTCTGCTGGAGAAAGGCGGCAAGGCCGCGAAGCGGCGCCGGTTGCAGGTCGGGCATGATCAGGTTGGGTCGGCAAACGGGAAACGAGGATTGGCCCGGACGGGTTGGCGGGTGACCAGCGAGGAGGCGGCATGGCTTGATTATCCGTCAGACCGGCCCTCTCCCTCTGGAACGGGATTTGCATGATGCACAGGCAATCTACAAGTATCAAGCTCAGACTCGCTTTGGAACCTACATGTGGGATCCCGACCCATCGCGCCCCTGCTACGATCTGACCCGGCGTGCCCATCCAATCCTGACATGTGCTTAGGTGTCAGGCAGTTGGCCCTCCGTCTCGGCGCCACTTTCTCGCCCGTGTCGTTTCTGGCCAGTCCCGCTCACGGGTTGCAGCCCGTCCTCTTCGAGCCTGGCCTTGAGAAAGGCATCGGCGTGATCCAGCCAGCTCCGTACCTCGCCTTCCGGTGTGTTCAGCAAGCGCGCAATGTTGCGCACTGGCACGTCGTCCACGCGTGCTAGCAGCACAGTTCGACGCCACTGGTTAGGCAGCTGCGACAGCAATTCGCCGACGATCTCGTGCAATTCGTTCTGGGCGGCTACCACGTCCGGGCTAATGGCAGCGTCAGGCACCACATCTTCCATCCGCAGCAACTCATCCGGTTGCCAGTACTCGAATACCGCGTCATCAATGTCATCATGAGAGCGTGCCGGCACAACCGTGGCCTTGGCCTCGAGCGAAACCCAGCGGCCTTCTTCGCTGCGCCGCCGCGCAACCTCAGCTTCCAGCACGGCCAGCGCGAGCCCGTGCAGTTCATCCTCGCTCAGTACCACCTGCGGGGCCTGGTTCAGTCGCTCGAGGGCGCGAGTCAGTACCTCGTCGACCACATCGTCCAAGGCCGGATCCGCTTCTGCCAAGTCGCCGCGCGCCCGCAGATAGGACAGTTCGCGCTGCGCGAAGCGTTGCAGCGGCGATAGCAGTGCCCGAACCTGTTCGTCGAAACGTGCCGATTCCGCCGGGGTCGCCGCCGCGGTGGCGGCCTTCAGTCGTCGCAGCCCCTCACGGCGCTGTTTGCGCCGCCAAGTATCCTCCCGGCGCAGGCGCGCCAGGTGGCGCTCGATCTGGCGCCCAAGGTCGACGAACGACGCCCTCAGCGCGCTTCGGATCGACTTCCCGTCTTCTGTGCTGACTAACGTGGCACGCGGCAGCGCCAGGCGCAGCCTGACATGATAGGAGGGGTGGGCGGCGTCCCTCGCGAGATCGGCGCGCAGCAGCACCGTTCCGCCAAAAAACCGTTTGAAATGACGCTTGAGATAGTGCGCGGCAGACTCGGTGAGCATTTGCTCGCACCGCGCGTGCGAGGCCTCGGTGATGTTTTGGTATCTTACCAGCAGTTTCACGACATGCCCGCTGCAATAGCCTATCGCGCCCCGGGACGATGGCAGCCAACATCCAACCTTCTCTCCACGAAGGGCCTCCGCACGCGTGAGCCTCGCCAGCACGCTTGCGGCCACATTCCCCCACGGGCCCCGTTGCTGTGGGCTGAAGTTGTCCGCTTCGCCTTGCCTGAGCCAAAGAACCAAGGGCAACAAGGATACCTGTTGCGTGCTCCACCTGGCACCACGGCGGTCAACCAAAACTTGGGAATCGGTCCTGCCTTGGCGAGTTGGTGTGCCGGTTCAGGCGCGCCCGACCAATCCGATCCCCAATGCACGGCCCTTACAGGGCGAAACGGAAATGCCCACTGTGCAGCACGATGTTGCGTGATCCAGTCAAGTCGAATAGGGTGCGTGCGACGCTTTCAATATCATCGCGGTGTCCCTGTAGGGCCTGTACCAGATCCTCTGGCCGATGCGAGCGCGCCCCAAAGTGATCCTCAAGCGCCTCCGCAGTAATGGCATAGCATGCTGGCGTTCCGTCCACGCGAGCAGCGCATTCGAGGCTCAAGTCGGCGGCACGAAAGCGCGGTTCGGTGCGAGGAAAGTCAATCTGTTGCATTGCGATAACCAGGAGAGAAACCGAGGTTGCCAGCGAACACCGTCGCCGCGCCGATTTGTTGCCAGTGTAGGCAGATTTCGATGGACGACAAAGTCGCGAAGCACGCGATTCGCGGCGCGGCGATCCGGTTCATCCGCGTTGCCGGCTATGCGGACGGCGTCAGGCACCACACTCGGCCTATCGTTTGCGTTGATGGCCGCATGAGCTTGGACCGTGGGGCGAGCGTCGGGCGCGCCATGCCCGGATCGCCGGCTACCCTGGGCGGCCCGACGAATCGAAATCCGGCGACTCGTCGTCCAGAATTTCGAATACCTCTTCCGCCTTGCGTCCCGAGCCGAACTCCGGGTTGCGCAATTGAGGCTCGTCGGCACGCAACCATTCGCAGGCCCGCCGCACATCCTCAACGGTCGGCTCGATGTCCTGGATCCGTGCGATCACTTCATCGTCAACGGGACCCACAATCTCGCGGATCTCACTCGCGCTCGCCAATCGCGAATCGCTCTTGGTCGTGTGCATGGCGATGTCTCCTATGCGGTGGGGGCGGCGTCTTGCCGAATCCGACCCCAGTACGGATGCGGGCGCCGCAGCCTGAAGCGACGTGCCTCTGATCCGAATTTAAATGGTTCCCGAAGGCGGCGCCAAGGGCTTGTCCTCTTCGCACCGGCCGGGATAGGTGGTCGCCGCCTTCACCAGCCGTTCTTGCGTGTAGGCGCCGGCGAACTGACCATCCACCAGCAGGTAGAATTTCCATGGCTGGTTACTCTCGCGCGTGGCGTTCTGGTCGAGCAGGATCGCGGTGCGGCGCACCACCTCTTGCCAGTCTCGGCTGACGACAATGTCGTGTGCGCTCTGATTGGCGCCATCGGGACGGTAGGTGACCAGTGTGTAGGTCAGCGTGTTCATGCTCCCTCCTCTTTGGTGCCGTTGTGTTCGTCCTGCCCCCGCGAACGTGCGGTCCGAACATAAAGCCTACCAATCCGAGGCCCCGCCCGGCTTCGCCCCTAATAGCTTAGCGCACTTGGCTGGCGACGCCGGCGCACACCCTTATCGCGCCGCCACAGGTGCCCGCCCGGCATACGGTGGGGGATCAGCCCGCGCTCAGCCAGGCCATCGCGGCTAGTAGCGTGACGCACGATCAGGCGCTTGCAACGCGCCTGCTCGCTTCTAATATTAAATGAGGCGGTGCGCGCGAAGGCGGCCCGCCTCGCTTGCGCTTGGAGCCGGCATGATCCCCGTGCCGACGGGCGCCGGTAGCATTTCGGATAGCCAAGAAGTGTCGCGTCGTGGCTGGATTTTCGCGGGCGTGGCAGTCGCCCTGTGCGGGGGTGGCTATGTCGCCTACGGCCTTGTTGCAAACGAAGTGCGCAATTCGCAATGGCAGGCGCACTATCTTGGTCGCTTCGCCAGGCAGTTGAGCGTCGCGGTGCAGCCGGGCGCCAGCGACAGCATCCGCTTTCCCCATTCCGGCCCCTATGACGTGCGCCTGGGCTACGGTCGGATGCCAGACTTCACCGAGCGGCTGACGCAACACGGCTACGTGACAGCGGAGCAGGCGCGCATGTCGCCTGCGATGGTTCGGCTGATGGACTACGGCATCTTCCCCCCGTATCGCGAGAAGAGCCAGGCCGGCCTGGCGCTGCGCGACTGCAACGGCCTGACGCTGGCGTTTGAACGCTATCCGCAGCGGCAATATGACAACTTCGCGGCGGTGCCGCCGGTGCTCGTCGGCGCGCTGCTGTTCGTGGAGAACCAGGGGCTGCTGAATCCGGAGTACCCGAACCTGAACCCGGCGCTCGACTGGAAACGCCTGTCACGGGCGGTGATGGACCAGGTGATCCGCCTGGCCGACAAGTTGCACGAATCGCCTGGCGGCAGCACGCTGGCCACGCAGACCGAGAAGTATCGGCATTCGCCGGAAGGTCGCACGCAGTCGATCGCGGAGAAGTTCCGGCAGATGGCCTCGGCCTCGCTGCGCGCCTACCTGGACGGGCCGGACACGCGTCGCGCGCGCGAACGCATCGTGGTCGACTATCTCAACACGGTGCCGCTGTCGGCACGGGTGGGCTTTGGCGAGGTCAACGGCATTGGCGATGCGCTGTGGGTCTGGTATGGCGAGGATTTCGCCGAGGCTAACCGGCTGATGACGCAGATGGACCCGAACGCGCCCACCGGCCGCGAGGCGCAGGCGTTCAAGCGCGCACTGTCGCTGATCATCGCGCAGCGCCGGCCTTCCTACCACCTGCGCCGCGACGACACCAACCTAGAGGCGCTGACTGGCAGCTACCTGCGCCTGCTGGCGACCAACCGCATCATCACGCCCGCGTTGCGCGACGCCGCGCTGCGGCAGCCGCTGGCCAAGGCGGCGCCGCCACCCAAGCCTGAGCCGCAGCCCTTCGTCACGCGCAAAGCTATCAACCGAGTGCGCGCGGACATCGGCTGGATGACCGGCGTCGATAGCCGCTATGACATGGACCGGCTGGACCTGACTGCGGACAGCACCATCAACCGCGAGGCGCAGCGCATTGTTACCGATATCCTGCTGCGCATGCGCGACAAGGACGAGGCCCGCAAAATGGGCCTGTACGGCCACAACCTGCTGCGCGATCCGGATGATCCGTCCAAGTTGACCGCCAGCTTCACGCTGTTCGAGCGCGTGGGCAATGCCAGTGTGGTGCGGGTGCAGGCCGACAACGTGGATCAGCCGTTCGACGTCAATAGCGGGGGGCGCTTCAACCTGGGATCCACCGCCAAGCTGCGCACGCTGGTGACTTACCTGGAGATCGTCACCGAGCTGCACGGTCGCTATGCCGGCATGAGCCGCGCCGATCTGGCCGGTGTAAAGCTGGCGAAGCAGGATGCACTCAGCCGCTGGGCAGTCGATTATCTGAGCCAGGCCCCTGCGCCGGCGGAGCGCGAACTGACGCCGATGCTGGAAGCGGCCCTGGAACGCAAGTATTCCGGCAACCCGGGCGAAGCCTTCTTTACCGGCGGGGGACGGCAGAGCTTCAGCAATTTCGAGCGCTGGGAAGGCGAGCGCATCATGACCGTGCGCGAAGGTTTCCAGCATTCGGTTAACCTGGTCTTCATCCGCCTGATGCGCGACATCGTGCGCCATGAGATGTTCCACGCCAGGCCCGACATGAGCGACATCTTCGAAGACCGGAACTCGCCCGAGCGCCGCGCTTACCTGGAGCGCTTTGCCGACCAGGAGGGCAGCGCTTACATGACCGGCTTCTACCAGCACTACCGCGGCAAGAATTCGGACCAACGCCTGGCAACCCTGCTTGGCCGCGTGCGCATGAGCACGCCGCACTATTCCGCGGTGCGCCTGTCGGTGACGCTGCTGAGCGTGCGGCCGGACTTGGATGAGGAGAGCTTTATCCGCATCATGCGCTCGCGATTGACCGACAAGCGGCTCGCTGGCGAAGATCTGCCCGCGCTCTACCGCAAGTATGGCCACGACAAGTTCAACCTCAATGACCGCGGTTACCTGTCGCGCATCCACCCGCTGGAGCTGTGGATGGTGGAATACCTGGGCAAGCATCCGGATGCGACGCTGGCGCAGATCCTGCGCGACAGCACTGCCGAGCGCCAGGAGGTGTACCGGTGGCTGTTCCGCTCCCGCAGCAAGGCCGGCCAGGACAACCGCATCCGCACCCTGCTGGAGCAGGATGCATTCCAGCGCATTGCGAAGCGCTGGCAGCGCCTGGGCTACCCCTTCGATTCGCTGACCCCGTCGTATGCCACCGCCATCGGCGCCTCGGGCGACCGACCCGCCGCGCTGGCGGAGTTGGCTGGCATCCTCCTCAACGGCGGGGTGGCCACTCGGACGGCCACGGTGCGCAGCCTGGATTTTGCCGCCAATACTCCCTATGCCACGCGCTTTGTCCTGCAGCCGGCGCCGGGCAAGCGACTGCTGCCGACCGAAGTGGCATCCCTGGTGCGGCGCTCGATGCTGGATGTGGTGGAGCGGGGCACGGCCAGGTCGATCCGGGGCGCGTTCGTGATGCCCGGCAAGGGCGGCGCGCCGCTGGCGGTGGCCGGCAAGACCGGCACGGGCGACCAGCGCTTCCAAGTGTATGCCCCGGGCGGGCGGCTGATCGCGTCACGCTCCGTGACCCGTTCGGCCACCTTTGTCTTCGTCGTGGGTGAACACTTCTTCGGCACCGTCACCATCAGCGCGAGGGAGCCGTATGCGGCGCGGTACAGCTACACCAGCGCCCTGGCGGTGCGGCTGCTGCGCTACATGGCGCCGCAGGTGGCGGCCATGGTCGCGCCGGGCAGCGACCAGCCGCTGCTGCGTTGCCGCGACCGACTTCAAGAAGATCCGCTTCTCGGCGTCATGGCCCATTGACCGAAACGCGCGCGAAATGTCATCGCTGCCTAGCCTTTCGGCCGGCTTGACGCGCCCGGCAAACCAAGAACCAGGCTCCGTCAACCCGAGCCACTACGTGGCGCGTCCCATAATTCAAGGTACTCCGGACGGTAGGGCTTGGGGCAGAAATGATCGAAGCCTGCCTCCATGACTTCGCTTGGCATTTTGTCGCCGCGCCCGCCACTGAATGCGACGATCACGGCTTGCTGTGCCCAGGGTTGTGCACGCAGGCGCCGGGCAACCTCCAAACCAGTGATTCGGGGCATATCCAGATCGAGCACGAGCAACTGCGGCCGAAAGCCCGCGGCAAGCAGCATCATCGCCTCGCCGTCGTCGCACCACTGGGCGTCCCACTCGGATTGCCGCAACAGTTCACAGAGTGCGGAAGCACCGTTGGGATCGTCATCGGGAATGAGCGCACGTCGCAACACGAGTTCCAATTTCCAATTGGGCTTCTCATCTATTCATAGCGAACGGTTGCCGCGGATGCAACGGTGTCTTTGGGGCTTCCTGCGATGGACCCGATCTCGATCTAGAGATTTTCGATCTGGCGTTCTGGCATGACTCGTGGTCGGCGACGTCGAGCACGTAGGCGCGGTAGGCGCCTCCCTGCGCCGCAAAGCGCTCCAATCTATCCATGGATGGCGCCAGCGTTGTTCGGCGCATAGTTACCACCACCGTAGCGACGCGTAGCGACTGGCATAGTGCGTGGCCTCGTTGATGCGATCAGAGCACTTATAGTGCGACTCAGCGCTCCGGCAGCCGTAACGGCCGGAACTTCCCTGCCTGTAGCTTGTTGCTTTGGCGCCACACGTAATCGCCGGTCAGGTTAATGTGTTCCCATCCCAGCGGGGACAGGTAAGAAAACAAGGCTGGATCGATTGGCATGCCACGGCCCATCAGTGCCTGCACAGCACGTTCGAGATAGACGGTGTTCCACAGCACGATTGCCGCCGTGACCAGGTTCAGCCCACTGGCGCGGTAGCGTTGCTGCTCGAAGCTGCGGTCGCGAATTTCGCCAAGACGGTAGAAGAAGACGGATCGCGCCAGCGCGTTGCGGGCCTCGCCCTTGTTGAGGCCCGCATGGGTGCGACGGCGCAATTGCAGGTCCTGTAACCAGTCCAGCGTGAACAATGTCCGCTCGATGCGGCCTAGCTCGCGAAGCGCCACTGCGAGGCCATTTTGTCGTGGGTAGCTGCCGAGCTTTCGCAACATCAATGAGGCGGTCACCGTGCCCTGGCGGATCGACGTGGCCAGGCGCAGGATTTCATCCCAGTGTGACCGGATCAGCGTCTCCTTGCAGGCGCTACCGATCATCGGAGCCAACGCCGGATAGTCGTCTGGGCTGCCGGGGATGTACAGCTTCGTGTCTGCGAGATCGCGGATCCGGGGCGCGAACCGGAACCCGAGCAGATGCATCAGGGCGAAGACGTGATCGGTGAAGCCGTTGGTATCCGTGTAATGCTCCTGGATCCGCAGATCGGACTCATGGTACAGCAAGCCGTCGAGCACGTAGGTCGAATCACGGATGCCGACGTTGACCAGATTGGAGTGATACGGCGCGTACTGATCCGAGATATGCGTGTAGATCATCCGGCCGGGTTCGGAGCCGTACTTCGGATTTACGTGCCCAGTGCTCTCGGCTCGGCCGCCGGCCTTGAAGCGCTGACCGTCTGACGAAGACGTCGTGCCGTCCCCCCAATGCGCAGCGAACCCATGGGCCGACTGTGCATTGACGAGATCGGCCAGGCCCTGAGTATAGGTTTCGTCCCGAATATGCCACGCCTGCAGCCAGGACAGCTTGGCGTAGGTAGTGCCCGGGCAGGATTCCGCCATTTTGGTCAGACCGAGATTGATGGCGTCGGCAAGCACAGTCGTGAGCAACAGCGTCTTGTCGGCGGCCGGCTCGCCCGTCTTCAGGTGCGTGAAATGGCGGGTGAAGCCGGTCCATCCGTCGACTTCCAGCAGCAGCTCCGTGATCTTGACGCGCGGTAGCATCAGCGCGGTCTGGTCGATCAAGGTCTGCGCCTCCATTGGAACGGCGGCGTCGAGCGGCGAGATCTTCAGGCCGGACTGGGTGATGATCGCGTCCGGCAGCTTGTTCGCGGTGGCTAGCCGATCGACGGTGGCCAGTTTCAGTTCCAGCAATCGGCGTCGCTCATCCAAGTAGCAGTCGCAATCAGTGGCGATCGGCAGCGGCAGCAGGCGCCTCTGTCGGAGCGCGACGAACTTCTCGGCGGGCAACAGGTACGTCTCGAAATCCTTGAATTGCCGCGAGCCCTGCACCCAGATGTCGCCGGAACGCAAGCGGTTCCTGAGTTCCACCAGCGCGCACAACTCATAGTAGCGACGGTCGATGCCGTTCTTGGCGCGTACCAGCGGCTCCCAGCGCTTCTTGATGAAAGAGGTGGGCGCATCGGCCGGGACTTTGCGCGCATCGTTGACATTCATCTTTCGGATGGTGTCAATGGCGGCCAGCACATCCTTGGCCGCCGGCGCGGCACGCAGCTTCAGGATATCGAGAAACTCCGGCACGTAGCGGCGCAGCGTCGAGAAATGGTCGCCAACCAGATGCAGGAAGTCAAACGCCTCAGGTTGGGCGAGCTGCTCGGCTTCGGTGACGCTCTTGGTGAAGACCTGCCAGGGCATCACCGCTTCAATCGCCTCGAAGGGATCGCCGCCGCGCTCCTTCGCCTCCAGGATGGCCCGCCCGATTCTCGAGTACTGCCGGATCTTGTCATTGATCGACTTGCCGGACAGATGAAATTCCTCGCGGTGCTTCTTCTTCGCCAGATTGAACAGACGCCCCAAGATACGGTCGTGTAGATCGACGATTTCATCGGTGACGGTCGCGCAGGCCTCGATCACGATCGCGGTCAGCGTCGCGTGCCGGCGCTGCGGCTCGAACTTGGCGAGATCATGGGGCGTCATCTGACCGCCCTCCCGGGCGATCTTCAGCAGCCGGTTCTGGTGAACCAGCCGCTCGATCCCCTCCGGCAAGCCGACGGCTCGCAGCAGCTTCAGGCGGTTGATGTGCTGCAACATCTGGCGGGAGCTGGCCTTGCCCGGCGGCAGCCGCAGCCAGGCGAGCCAGGTCAGCCGCCCGTCTGGCCGGCGCTGCAGGAGCAGGTCGAGTTGTCGCCGGTGGTGTTCCGTGAGCGGCTCGGTCAGTACCTGGTAAATGCGGCGGGTCGCGCGCGTCACGGCCTCCGCGCATATGCGCTCCAGCACGTTCGTGCCCGGCAGCAGCAGCGACTGCTGGCGCAGGAAATCGATCAACGCCGTGGCGAGGATGATGCCCTTGTCGGTTTGCTGCGCCAGCTCCGACAGCGACTGGACGGCGGCGCGGTAGTCGGCCATGGTGAATGGGCGCATGCGAAGCACGGTCTGCAGCTCCGCCTGGTGCTCCCGTCGGGTCTGGTCACGCCGCCCGTAGTCTGGCCAATGCGAGGGCGCAACGCGCAACTGCTGCGCCACCACCTGCAGCAATGCCTGTGGCGGTTCCTCGCCCGCCGCCAGCATGATGCCGGGATAGCGCATGTAGCAGAGCTGGACCGCGAAACCCAACCGATTGTCGGCGCCCCGGCGCTGCCGGATCAGCGCAAGATCCGACTCGTTGAATGTGTAATGACGGATGAGTTCTTCGTCGGTGTCCGGAAATGAGAGCAGGTTCTCCCGCTCGGTGGCGGAAAGTACGGTACGGCGTGACATGCCAATGCTTTCGATGAACCGGAATCAGCGGTCTTGGTCGGTGCTGCGCCGGCTTCAGTGGGCAGGTTTCAGGAAAGAATACGCATTTTAAAGCGTTCTATTCAGATAATCCTTGTTATCGTAATAAGCCTGTTTCTAGCATAAACTGGTAGCCATGAAAATGCCCCAGACACCGCCACTCGGCATCCCGGAATCCCGCGACTTCCCCGATGAAGCCGCGCTCGCGGCGCTGCGTGGCTGGTATTCCGGCTTGTCGTCCCGCGCGGCGGTGGAGCGTTATCTGGCCCATGCCAAGGCGCCCGGCGAATCGGCACGCGGCATGCTTGGCCGGATCCGCCGGCAACTGATCGCCTTCGCCCAGCACCGCCAGCGCGCCGACCTGGCGGATCTGCTGCGGCATCCCGTCAGCGAACGGCTGCAGTGCGCCATTGCTGTGGGCCATGCGATCGAGGTCCTGCGTTCCCTTCCAGCCCCGCAGCCTCAGGTCACGGACGACATCGGGCTTTGGCTGGCACCCCGGGCCGTTCGCGCCCTGCGCGCCCACGGCATCCAGACGCTGGCGGACCTGACCGTGCGGGTGCCGCGCCGACGCCGCTGGTGGAGTGCGATCCCAGACCTGGGGCAGGCCAGCGCACGGCACATCGAGGACTTCTTTCGCGCGCACCCGCAACTGACCGAGCGGGCGCGCGCGCTGATCGTCACCACGTCGCCGAGTGCGGTGGTGCCGTGGGAGCGGCTGCATCTGCCGCACGAGGTGGACGGCTCGCGGGGCAGTTTCCGGGCGCCGCGGCAGGCCTGCACGCTCGACGCGTCCAACGACTACGAGGCGGTGCAGGCCTGGCTCGCCCTGCACGAAGCGCCGACCACGCAGCGCGCCTACCGGAAGGAAGCCGAGCGGCTGATCCTGTGGGCGATTGTCGAACGGGGTCGGGCGCTATCATCGCTCACCACAGAAGATGCCATCGCCTATCGCACCTTTCTGCGAAGGCCAGCGCCGCGCGAGCGGTGGGTCGGGCCGCCGCGAGCACGTAGCGGCCCCGATTGGCGGCCGTTCGCACGAGCGCTTTCGGCTCGCTCCACGGCATACGCGCTATCGGTGCTCGGCGCCTTGTTCCGCTGGCTGATCGAGCAACGCTATGTGTTGGCCAATCCGTTTGCGGGGATCAAGGTCCGTGGCCGCACTCGCGTCGCCGCCCTCGATACCTCCAGAGGATTTACCGAGGGCGAATGGCTGCTGGTGCGTACCATTGCCGACGGCCTGGAGTGGTCCTATGGCTGGGATGCTCCCGCAGCCCAGCGCCTGCGCTTTATCCTGGATTTCGCTTATGCCACCGGCTTGCGCGCCAGCGAACTGGTCCGCGCAACCCTGGGCGACATCCGCGTGGATGAACACCATGATCACTGGCTGCATCTGGTTGGCAAGGGCAGTCGGCCCGGAAAAGTGGCGCTACCGCCACTGGCACGCTCGGGGCTCGACCAGTATCTGGTGCAACGAGGACTGCCGGTGACGCCGGCCCGTTGGGACCCCAAGACACCTCTCCTCGCCAGCCTGGACCAGGATAGCGCGAGCAGTATTACCGGGACCCGCCTCTGGCACGTGATGCGGCGCTTCTTTGACCAGGCCGCCGATGTGATTGCGTGCGACGACCCTGCAGTGGCCGAGAAGCTGTGCCGAGCTAGCCCGCACTGGATGCGGCATACCCATGCCACACACGCTCTGGCCCGCGGCGCGGAATTGACCAGCGTGCGCGACAACCTTCGTCACGCTTCGGTGGCGACCACCTCGATTTATCTACAAAGCGACGAGGTCAAGCGGGCACGCCAGATGAATCAGGCCTTCGCGGCCCGGTAGCCAGCGCTCGGCCAGGCCTCCCGTGGCTTAGCGTGCAATATTTTCCGTTTTCTGAAGCGACCCCGTTTAGCGATTCCAACATATCGTTCTGATCCAGCGACCGCTGCGACTTCTTCCCGGGCGGTCGTCCTCCCTTGCGGGGAGCTCCCTCCGTGCCAGGCACAGAGAGGGACCGCGTGTTGTCGCGCTTTTCCTGAACGTATTGGGCCAGCTGCAGCACATGCCCCAGGCGCTTGTTGTCCACGATCGCGCCTTGGTCAATCTCGGCGAGCCGGTCATAGGTGGTGTAGGGCAGGGCAGCACCATCGGCCCACAACTCGATCCGCCCGTCCGGGTACTCGGCCACCTCGAGGTAGCTGTGGATCAGGCGCCGGTGCTCGGGCCGGTCCTCGAGCAGATACATGACCTTGTCGTACTGCAGCGTGAGGCTGGCCGACACCTTGCGCCATTCGCGCCAGCAGAAAATGCGCGCCAGGTCCTCGTCGCCACGCAGCGGCCGGTGCGCATCGAAATCGCGCTTGGGCACCTTGGCAAAGCGCGCGTTGTAGTCGGCGATGAACTCAGCCATGAAGGCATTGGCGGCCTCCATGGTGCTGATATTGCGCAGGCGCAGTTCCTTGACCAAACGGTCCTGCAGGGTCAGGTGGGTTCGTTCGACGCGCCCCTTGGCCTGGCTGCTATTGGCGCAGATGCCTTCGATGTTCAGCTCAAACAACGCCCGGGCAAACTGCGTGTGGCCATCCCCGCCGGTTGCCCCTTGCTTGTTGACCCGGAAAACGCTGGCCTTGTCACTGTAAAACGCCACCGGCTTGCCATGGCGCTCCAGATAGGCACGGGTCGCCGCGAAATACGTGAACGTGGATTTCGAATGAGTGAAGCGCAGTTCCATGATCCGGCTGGTGGCGTCGTCGACGTACACCAGCAGCGTGCAGGCTGGCGCGCGCTCCTCAAACCAGCGGTGATCGCTGCCATCAATCTGAATCAGTTCGCCATAGCAGGCGCGCCGGTTACGAGGCTGGTAGACCTTGGGCGGCCGCTGTTTGCGCGGCACCCACAGGCCGGCTGCCGTCATCAGTCGGCGGATCGTTTCTTTGGACAAGGTCAGTCCATGGCGCTCGTGCAGCTTCTCGGCCGCCAGCGTTGGGCCGAAGTCAGCGTAGTGTTCCCGGATCAGGCCAAGGGCTACAGATTCGCGGTCCGCAGGCATGCGATTGTTGCTGGGTCGCCCGCGCCGTTGCGACACTAGCCCGGACGGGCCTTCCTGCTTATAGCGTTCCAGCAGCCGCCGGAACTGCCGGTCCGTGATCTCCAACCGTTCGGCGGCCACGCCGGGCCGCAACTGACCATCCACGACCGCCTGGACGGTCTTGAGCCTATCTAACTCACGCATGCTTACTGTAATAACCTCGGTTCCAGCCATCGCCGGGCGTCCCTTTATGCATTCAACCGGGCAGGCTGAATACCATGGACAGGCCCTCAGGCGGACATTTGAACTTTGCTAAAACCGGACATTACAACTTTGCCGCTACACCAACAGTTCGCATAATGTATCTTATGTTAAATCATAAACGGAGCCGAAGTGCACCTTCCAGCCCCTAATACCCTTCAGATAACCCGTCAATCACTACAGTCATTCCCGCGCAGGCGGGAATCCAGCGTCTTTCACGTCCCCTTCGGGGAAAAAATCACTGGGTTCCTGCCTGCCCGGGGACGACGAGGCAAAGCGTGATGCCGCCGATGATGCAGGCAACACGCCGCATACGCCGGCGCAAAGGCCGGCGCAGGTCCTTCGCGTTTGGGCACTACTCTTCCTGGAACGCTTCCTCGCGCTTGGCTTTGATCGATGGCAGGGCAACGATGCCAACCAGCAGCGCGGCGGCAATCAGCAGGCTGAGCGACAGCGGACGGGTCACGAACACAGTGAACGTCCCGCGCGACAGCAACAGCGCCCGGCGGAAGTTCTCCTCCATCATCGGTCCCAGCACAAAGCCCAGCAGCAGTGGTGCCGGCTCGCACTGGAGCTTGATGAACAGGTAGCCGATCACACCGAAGCCAGCCGCGGTGAAGACGTCGAAGGTCTGGTTGTTGACCGAGAAGACGCCAATGCAGCAGAACACCAGGATGGCTGGGTACAGGTAGCGGTAAGGCACTTGCAGCAGCTTGACCCAGATGCCGATCAGCGGCAGGTTCAGGATGATAAGCATCAGGTTGCCGATCCACATCGAGGCGATCAGGCCCCAGAATAGCGCGGGGTTGCTGGTCATGACCTGCGGGCCGGGCTGGATGTTGTGGATGGTCATCGCACCCACCATCAGCGCCATCACCGCGTTGGGCGGAATGCCCAGCGTCAGCAGCGGGATGAAGGAGGTCTGCGCCGCGGCGTTGTTGGCCGATTCCGGACCCGCCACGCCTTCGATCGCACCCTTGCCGAACTCATGCGAGTACTTCGAGGTCTTCTTTTCCAGCGAGTAAGCTGCGAACGAAGCCAGCGCCGCACCGCCGCCGGGCAGAATGCCCAGAATGGAGCCCAGCGCGGTACCGCGCAGCACTGCGGGTGCCATGCGCCTGAAGTCCGCCTTGGAGGGCCATAGATTGGTGACGTGATCGGTAAAGGTCTCGCGGTGTTCTTTCTGTTCGAGGTTGGCGATGATCTCGGCAAAGCCGAACATGCCCATGGCCAGCGCGACGAAGTCGACGCCATCGGTCAGTTCAGGGATATCAAAGGAGAAACGCGCGGCGCCCGAGTTCACGTCGGTGCCGACCAGGCCCAGCAGAAGCCCCAGCACGATCATTGCCACTGCCTTTGGGAGAGAACCGGAGGCCAGCACTACGGCGCCGATCAGGCCCAGGCACATCAGCGAGAAGTACTCGGCGGGACCGAACTTGAACGCCAGTTCCGACAGCGGCGTGGCAAACGCAGCCAGGATCAGCGTAGACACGCAGCCGGCGAAGAAGGAGCCGATGCCGGCGGTGGCCAGCGCCACCCCCGCTCGTCCCCGCCGCGCCATCTGGTAGCCATCGATGGTGGTCACCACCGATGACGACTCGCCCGGCAGGTTGACCAGGATGGCGGTGGTGGAGCCGCCATATTGCGCGCCGTAGTAGATGCCGGCCAGCATGATCAGCGCGGCTACCGGCGGCAGCGTATAGGTCACCGGCAGCAGCATGGCGATGGTGGCCAGCGGACCGATGCCCGGCAGCACGCCGATCAGCGTACCGAGCACGCAGCCGAGGAAGCAGTAGGCAAGGTTCTGCAGCGTTAGCGCCGTGGAGAATCCAAGGGCCAGGTGTTCGAATAGTTCCATTTTTTGGCCGACTCCTTAACCAGTAATGAAAGCCGGCCACAGTCCAACCCGACCAGGATGAACATCAGGCCGGAGGCTAGTCCATTTGGCCGCGTAGGCGCAAAACGATTCTCCTCAAAGTACATGAAATGCGGCACTGTGCGCAGCGCCCAGGCGCAGGGTGTTCCTGGCATGCAGCCGCATGCCCGCAGGGATGGATCGAACCGTAGTGAGCCGATCTTTCAGCCAGCTTTCAATCGTCATGACTCAGGGGTATGTCCCGATCCGCTGCGCTAGCGCAGGTGGACAATACCGCACCTCATGATGCTTCACACGGAAGCGCGGGAGCGCCGCGACGGCGTGGTGCGCTACACCATGAACCTGGCTTTTCTGACGGACGGGATTGGCCTGATCAGTATTGCCTTGGATGCCTGGTCACGCTGGAACCGCATCCTCAGGCGGCGCGGTACGCCCGCCGAAGGCAGTACGAAGCCAGAGATACCAGTCATCCATGCCCGCGCCAGACAGTGCCGACACCTGTAGGATCGCGATGTCCGGATTGACCTGGCGCGCACAGGCGAGGCAGCGTGCCACGTCGAAGCTCACATACGGCAGCAGGTCCGTCTTGGTCATCAGCATCAGGCTGCTGGCACGGAACATGTGCGGATACTTAAGCGGCTTGTCTTCGCCTTCGGTCACGGAGAGGATCACCACCTTGGCCTGCTCCCCAAGGTCGAACAGTGCCGGGCAGATAAGGTTGCCCACATTTTCGATCATGACAACTGAATGCGGCGGCGGATCGAGAGCGGTCAGCGCGCGCGAGATCATGTCTGCATCCAGGTGGCAGCCCGTGCCGGTATTGACCTGGATCGCGCGGCAGCCGGCCGCGCGGATGCGCTGCGCGTCGTTCAGCGTGGCCTGATCCCCTTCGATCACCGTCAACGGCAGCGTCGGGCCGAGGTCGCGGATGGTCCGCTCCAGCAGCGTGGTCTTGCCGGCCCCTGGCGAACTGACGAGGTTCAGCGCGACAATGGAGCGCCCCGCCAGCCAGCCGCGGTTGCGCTGCGCGATCCACTGGTTCTTGGCAAGGATGTCCTGCTCGATGACGACGGAGGTGCCGTGGATGTGGGCATGTTCGTGGGCATGTTCGTGGGCGCGTTCGTGGGGATGAGCGTGCGCATGCCCGTGTGGATGGTCGTGGTAATGCACCGCACGCGGATGCATGGGCGCATGCAGGAGGGCAGCCGCGTGGCCGGCATGATCGTCGGCGGGATGCTTGCGCAACACCATGCCGCCGGCCTCCTGCACGGCCCCGGGTGACACGGCATCCGGATACGGATGCGCATGCACCACGCCCTGTCCCGCGCCGCCTGTTGGCGCCGGCTCACCTTCCACCGCCGGGCCCGAGACCACTGCGCCTGTCGTATCGCCGCAACCGCAAGTCGTGCACATCACGCCACCTCCATCCGCCGGATCTTCAATTGCTGCCCGGAGATCAACTCCAGGTTCTCGCTGCCGCACGCGCACTGCCCGAACGGCACCGCGATCTCCAACTCGGCGCCGCAGGCCAAGCAGCGCGCCACGCCGGGAGTCTCCACGATCTCCAGCTCCGCGCCTTCCACCGCCGTATCCTTCGCACACACGTCGAAGCAGAACCGGATAGCATCCGGCATCACCGCGCATAGCCGGCCGATCTCGAGCTGCACCCAGAGCACGCGCGCGCCCCGCGCCTGCTCGGCACAGATCTCGACCACGCTGTTCGCGATACTTAGTTCGTGCATGTCGGCCTTTGCTTGCTGTCCACCGGGTGCGGCCGCTCAGCAGATCCGCGGCAGCTGCTCGCCCACCAGCATGTCGACAACTCGCTGCCCGCCAAAGCCGGTGTGCAGAACCACCAGCCCCGCCGGCCCCGGCTCCACTTCGCCGATGGCTGCCGCCTGCCTGCCATCTGGATGCGCGCGCATGGCCGCCAGCACGCGCGCGGCATCCTCCGGCGGCACTATGGCCACCAGGATCCCTTCGTTGGCCAGGTACAGCGGATCCAGCCCGAGGATCTCGCACGCTCCCTTGACAGCCTCGCGCAGCGGCACCTCCACCTCGCGGATGCGGATGGCCACGCCGGAGGCCTGCGCGAACTCGTTGAGCACCGTCGCCACGCCGCCGCGCGTGGCGTCGCGCAAGCAGTGGATATCGGGGCAGGCGCCGAGCATCGCCGCGACCAGCCCGTTGAGCGGGCGGCAGTCGCTTTGCAGGTCGGCCTCAAGTGCGAGCTGCTGGCGTGCCACCAGGATCGCCGCGCCATGGTCGCCAAGATAGCCATTGACGAGAACCACGTCTCCCGCACGCGCATGGCGCGCGGAGATCGATAGCCCAGCGCGCACCACGCCGATCCCGGCCGTATTGATAAACAGCTTGTCCGCGCTGCCGCGCTCGACCACCTTGGTATCGCCCGTGACGATCGCGACGCCGGCTGCCCGTGCGACGCGCTGCATGCTGGCTGCGACCCGGCGCAAGGTGTCGACCGGCAAGCCTTCCTCCAGCACCACGCCGCACGACAGGAACAGCGGCGTCGCGCCGCACACCGCGAGGTCGTTCACGGTTCCCGACGCGGCAAGCGTGCCGATGTCGCCGCCGGGAAAGAACAGCGGATCAACCACGTAGCTGTCGGTGGTGAAGGCCAGCCGGTCGCCGAGGGCTGCCAGGCTGGCCAGCGGGAACACAGCCTGGTCCTCTAGCGCGGCCAGCGCGGGATTGTCGAAGGTGCTCACGAACACGTCTTCGATCAGGTCTCGCATCGCTCGGCCGCCGCTTCCGTGGGCCAGGTTGATGGTCGTGTCCCGCACGCGCGCCGCGCGTGCCGGCGGGACCGGAACATGGTCATTCATGGCCGGCTCCCGCTGCGGCCGGCTCGTTGGCAACGGCATCCCTGGTTGCCGCTTGCCCGGCCGCTCGCGCGCCATGTCGCCCGAGCCGGGAGGTGTCGATGCGGCAGTAATGGTAGTACGCCGCGCAGGCGCCCTCGCTCGAGACCATCAGCGACCCCAGCGGCGACTCCGGCGTGCAGGCGGTGCCGAACACCTTGCATTGATGGGGCTTGATCACACCCTTGAGCACCTCGCCGCACTGGCAGGCCTTGGGGTCGGCGATCTTGACGTCGGGCACGGTGAACTTGCGCTCGGCGTCGAACGCGGAGAATGCCTCGCGCATCCGCACACCCGAGAAGTCGATCGATCCCAGTCCGCGCCATTCGAAGAACTCGCGCAGCTCGAACACTTCCTGGATCGCCGCCAGCGCCTGCGCATTGCCCGCTGCCGGCACGATCCGGCCGTACTGGTTCTCCACTTCGCAGCGGCCCTGCGCGATCTGCCTGAGCACCATCCACATCGACTGCAGCACGTCCAGCGGCTCGAAGCCTGCCACGGTGATCGGCTTGCGGTAGTGCCGGGCGATAAACTCGTACGGTTGCGTGCCGATCACCATGCTGACATGGCCCGGACCGAGGAAGCCGTCGATCTGCAGGTCAGGGGAATCGAGAATGGCCTTGATGGTCGGGATGATCGTGATGTGGTTGCAGAACAGCGAGAAGTTGCGCACGCCCTCAGCCCGCGCGCGCAGAACGGTCATGGCGGTGCTCGGCATGGTGGTCTCGAAGCCCAGGCCGAAGAAGATCACTTCGCGGTCCGGGTGGTTGCGCGCGAGCGCCAGCGCGTCGAGCGGCGAGTAGACCATCCGCACGTCGGCGCCATCCGCCTTGGCCTTGAGCAGGCTCTTGCGGGAGCCGGGCACGCGCATGGCGTCGCCGAACGTCGTGAATATCACTTCGGGGCGCTCGGCCAGCGCCACGCAGTCGTCGACGCGCCCCATCGGCAGCACGCATACCGGGCACCCCGGGCCATGCACGAACTCCACCTCGTCAGGCAAGAGTTGCTGGATGCCGTAGCGGAAAATCGTATGCGTATGGCCGCCGCACACCTCCATGATCTGCAGCGGGCGCCGCCTGGCGCGGCCCATGCCTGCCACCAGCTCGCGGATTTCCCGCGCCAGCGCCTGCGCCTTGGCGGGATCGCGGAATTCGTCGACGTACTTCATCGCGCGCCTCCTGCGGCCAGCCCGCCGCGGTCCTCGGCGAGCAACGTGTGCACCAGATCCCACAGGATGTGGTAGATCGCAACATGGGTTTCCTGCACCCGGTGAATGCTGTCGCTGTCCACCACCAGGCAGTGATCGAGGTCCGCGCTCGCCGCCATGCGGCCGCCGTCGTGACCAGACAGGCCGATGGTCGCCAGACCCATCTCCTTGCCTTTGGCGAAGGCCGCGAGCAGATTTTCCGAGTTGCCGCTGGTCGAGACACCGATCAGCGCGTCGCCGCGCCGCGCCTGCGCCACCAGCTGGCGCACGAAGACGTGGGCAAAGCCCACGTCGTTCCCAACTGCGGTCATCATCGCCGTATCCGCGACGAGGTTGACGGCCGCGAGCGCCGGCCGGCCCGCCGTGACGGGATGCAGGAACTCCACCGCGATATGCGCCGCGTCGCAGCTCGACCCGCCGTTGCCCATGGCAAACAACCGGCCGCCGTTGCGGTAGGTCAAGGCAATTGCCTGGGCCACCGCCACCACCGCGGGCCCGTTCTGCTCGAAGAAGCGGCGCTTGGCGTCAATGCTGTCGCTGGCCTTCTGCTGCACGGAAGCAAGTAAGGCTGCGTCAAGCCTGGCGCCGTCCTGCCGCTCTCCGTGCAGGAATGGATATAGCCCTTGCAGTGGTGTTTCCCCGGGCATGCCGCGTCTCCTTGCTACGTGATACCTGCCGTCCCAGCTTTGCTCCCGCCCTCTTCTCCCGCCCTCTTCTCCTGCCCCCGCCCGCTCGCTATGGCGGGGCCGGCGACCCCGCGCGCATCTCGTCGAATTCGGCCTGCGCAATGCCGAGTTCATGCAGCAGCGCCAGCGTGCGCGCCGCCTCCGCCTCGTCCAGGCGGCTCATGGCAAAGCCCACGTGGACCAGCACCCATTCACCCACGCAAGCCTCGGCCTTGTGCTCGTCGTCCACGATGAAGGCGATATTGATCAGGCGCCGCACGCCGCCGACCTCGACCATCGCCAATGCATTGGCGGCGTCGCGCACTTCCAGGATCTGTCCGGGGATACCTAGGCACATGTTGCACTCCGATAGGCCGCGTTTGCCTGGCCTGCAACGTCTGCGCCCGCCAGGGACCGCGCGGCGGCGATGGCCGCCTGCCCGAACGAGAGGCCGCCGTCATTGGCGGGTACCTGGCTGTGCGTCAGCACCCGGCAGCCTTGCGCGGAAAGCCGCGTGACGACCTGTTCGAGCAGGATGCGGTTCTGGAACACACCGCCGGACAGGGCCACCGGCACCGCGCGGCACCCCGCGCCCGGGCAGTCCGCCAGGTACGCGACCATGCTCGCGATGGCGATCGCCAGCCCCTTGTGGAAGCGCGCGCTGATCAGCGGCGCCGGCGTAGCGCGCGCCAGGTCAGCCAGCAGGGCCACCCACATCGGGCCCGGCTCCAGGCAGGCCGGCGTGCCCGGCACGATGGCGAACGGATAGGCACTGCCATCGTCTTCCTCGCTCAGCGTGCGGCGATCGGCCAGCGCCTCGAACTCCATGGCGGCCTGCCCTTCGTAGCATGCCCGCTCGGGGCAGACGCCTGCGGCCGCCGCCACCGCATCGAACAGCCGCCCGGCCGAGCTGGCCAGCGGGCTGTTGATGCTGCGCGCAAGCATGGCGTCCAGTACCTCGCGCGGACGCGTTGCCAGGAAGCGTACAAGCGCCAGGCTGGCATGCCGGGCGATCAGGGTATCCCACCCGACCGCGGCAGCCAGATGTGCGTAGGTATTGCGCCACGGCTCGTGGATCGCGCGCTCACCGCCGGGCATCCCCACTGGCTTGAAGCAGGCCAGCCGCGTGAAGTCCCGGTAGTCCGCCAACAGGAATTCGCCACCCCATAGACTGCCATCGACACCGTACCCGATGCCATCCAGCGCCACGCCCAGTACGGGGCCGGCGCCCAGGGCCACGCCGTTCTCCGCCATGCACGCGGCGATATGCGCGTGATGATGCTGCACCTGCGCAACCGGCAGCTGCCCCTGCCGTGCCAGGTCGCGGCCGATCTTGGCGGACAGGTACTCGGGATGCATGTCCACCGCGACCAGATGCGGGTCATGCTCGAACAACGCCATGTATTGCGTCAGCGCGCGGCGGTAGTCGGCATGGGTCAGCGCGTCTTCCAGGTCGCCCATATGGTGGGACAGGATGGCCTCGCCCGCGCGCATCAGGCAGAACGTGTTCTTGAGTTCGCCGCCCATGGCCAGCACCGGCGCCGCGGCAGCGAAGCCCGGCGGCAACGGCAGCGGCGCGGGCGCATATCCGCGTGAGCGCCGCATCACCCGGGGCACGTCCAGCACGACGCGCGCCACTGAGTCATCCACGCGCCGGACCACGTCACGGTCATGCATCAGGAACGCATCGGCGATCGCGCCGAGGCGCATGCGCGCGTCGGCGTTCTCCGTGCACTGGGGCTCGTTGCTGGCGTTGCCGCTGGTCAGCACGATCGGGCGGTCGGCCATCGCCATCAGCAGCCAGTGCAGCGGTGTGCCCGGCAGCATGAACCCCAGCGCGGCGATGCCGGGCGCGACGTCGGGCGCCAGGGGCGCACCCTGCCGGTCGCTGCGCGCCTGGACGATCACGATGGGTGCCGCCGGGCTTTGCAGCAACCCACATTCGGCCGCGGTCGGCTCGCTGTATTGGCGGATCACCGCCAGGTCGCGCGCCATCAGTGCGAACGGCTTGCGCTCGCGCCGCTTGCGCTGGCGCAGGCGCGCCACTGCCACGGGGTTGCAGGCATCGCAGGCCAGCTGGAACCCGCCGATGCCCTTGATGGCGACGATCCCGCCGTCGCGCAGGAGCGCCCACGCCGCGCGGATCGCGTCGTCGGGGCCGGCGGCCAGCGGCCCGCCTGCGTGCTCGAGCCACACCTGGGGTCCGCAGGCCGCGCAGGCCAGCGGCTGCGCGTGGAAGCGGCGGTCGGCCGGGTCTTCATACTCGGCAAGGCACGCCGGGCACATCGGGAACGCGGCCATGGCCGTGTTGGCGCGGTCGTAGGGAATCGCGCGCACGATCGACAGGCGCGGGCCGCAATGCGTGCAGTTGGCAAACGGATAGCGATAGCGCCGGTTCAGCGGGTCGCCGACATCGGCGATGCAGGCACTACAGACCTTGGCGTCCGGTACCACGCCGGTCCGCACCGGCCCGCCCACGCTGGCAACAATGCGAAAGCCACCCAGGTCCGCGCCCTCGGCATCCTGCGCCAGGACGCGGCGCTCGATGGCGTCGATGCGCGCCAGGGGCGGGCACTCGTCCCGCAGCCGCGCAATGAAGCGGTCCAGCGCCACGGCGTCGCCCCAGGCGCGGATCTGCACGCCATCGCTGTCGTTGCGCACGGAGCCGGACAGCCCGCAATCGTGTGCGAGCCGCCATACGGTGGGCCGGAACCCGACCCCCTGCACCATGCCGCGCACGCGGATCTCCTCGCCGCGTGGCCCTACCGCGGCGGACCGGTCCCGGGCTGGCAGTGCGCAGGCTTGCATGGCGTGCCTTGGGTGTGCGCGATGCGCAGCTACATGCTGCGTATCCGGATATAACGCCGGATGTCCTTTATATTGGCCACCAGCGCGACCACCAGCGCCGGCAGGACCAGGTACTTGAGAAAGCCTTTCATCATGCCTCCTGCACAAGGAACACGGCCACCGCGCCTACGCCGGCCGTCCATACAATTGCCCGGCCTTGCGCCCGACCATTGCCTCGATCATTGCAACGGCGCGGTCCACCGCTGCCGCCACCGGCTCGCTCAGGCCGATCCGGCCCTCTTCGCCCTCGCCGAGCCCGAAGTCGGCGGGCTCGCACCCGATCACCACAACGTCCGCGCAAGTGCCGCCCATCATCCGCAGCGCGCGCAGCACGAGGGCCGGATTCATCTCATGCGGCGACATCAGCACGGGCGACGCGTACGGATCGCCAGCGCCGTCGCCGTCCTGCGCGTCCATCGGCAACTCGATCACGTAGAGGCTGCCGGGCGCCCCGCCGCGTTGCGTGGCATCGACCAGGATGGCGGCGTCCACCCCGTCGAGCAACGCGTAGCACAGGTCGATGCCGCGGATGCCGAAGTCGGCCACCACTACGCCTTCGGGAAACGGCGGCAATGCATGCGCGGCCTGGCGGGCGCCGAGGCGCTGCACCACTTCGACCCCAAAGCCGTCGTCGCCGAGGAATACGTTGCCGATGCCCGCGACCAGGATGCCGCTCATGCCTGTGCCTCCGCGCCGCCCAGCGGCTCGATCTCGTCCGGGCGGAAGAAGAAGCGATGTCCCGGCATGCGCGCGAGCCCAAAGTCCTTGCCGGGGTCACAGTCGACGGTCACGGCCACGTGCACGCGGTCTTCGAGATCGCGCTCGATGGATTCGATGGTGGCCAACTGGCCGTTCAGGGCCATGTCGAAGATGTCCGCACGCGAGCGCGGCCGGAGCCGGACGTGGTCGCCCACCCGAATCTCCATGCCACCGACCCGCAGGCAGGCCAGGCGCGGGCCGGCCTCAAGGCCAGCCCATGGCGAAGCAGGCGTGCCGGATGCGTTCAGCGCGCCGGGATCGCCCGACAGGTCCGGCACCTCGGTCAGTTCCGCGCCCCCGCGGATGTGGCGCATGGCGCCGTGCAGCTTTTGCAACTGCTGCGTCCCGAGCTGCTCGGTGCGCGCCAGCAGCGCGCGCGCGCGCTCGTCGGTGGCGGCCATCTCGCGCTTCTCGTCGTCGGTCATGGCGAGGATGCGCAGCGTCAGGATTTCGTCGATCTCGGTGGCGTCGAACAGGTCTCCGGCGCTCTCGGGCGCGATCTGCGGGAAATCGTAGAGGATGATCGGCGACGCCAGCATCGTGCGATGCCCGCCCTCGCCCTCCCCCCCGTCCTGACCGACCAGCACGGGCCATGTGCCGATGTTGCGGCACGCTGCCGACGCCTCGGTGAGCGCGCGAGGCGGATCCATCGACGACAGGAACCAGCCTTGCTCCAGGGACAGCACCATGTGGCACGATACCAGCGCATACACCGACGCGGCGTCCCGCGTGAGCGCCCCTGCGTCCGCCAGCGGCGTCAGGTTGACGATGCGGACGGTGAGCCTGCACACGCGGTCATCGACCCGCTCGGCGCCCACCCCCACATGGCCGACGAGCGCGGCATGCGTGCGGCGCAGCGCGCCGCGTGCCACGCCTTCGCGATCGGCCAGCAATTCGATCTCGGCGCTCCCGGCAAAGGCGAACGGTTCGATCCGAGACGCATCAAGCAGCTCGCCCAGCCGCATGGACGGCAGCGCAAGCCGCCGCTCGACGGCTTCCTGCCACGGATGAAAGCGGCGGTCGTCGACGTCCAGCACCGGCACCACCCGCCACGGAGTTGTATTTCCGGTGCCGCCTTCCGAGAGGTCCTCCGACGCGGCCAGCACGTTCCGGTCGGCGACCTGCAAGAACCCGGGTGCCACCGTGACGCGCGCATCGGCGTCGCCGCACAGCAGGCATTCAGTCTGCGTCATCCAGGGATCGCTGCCCGACGCCACCGAATACGCGCGCGGATAGACGCCGCCGAACGTCCAGCGCTGGCGGTTCTTGACCGCCGACGCCCGGTAGGGATACAGCATGTAGCCCTCGTAGAGCACCGCCTGGATCAGGCTGTCGACCTGGTTCACGATGCCTTCTCCTCGGCGCCGTCAAGCAGCGCGTCCAGCGCCCGCTCCCAGGTCGCCAGGCCCTGCTGCGCCTTGTAGCGGCCGAGCCGGTCGAAGACTTCGCACTGCAGGCACAGCCACGCGCCGTTCGGGTAATAGCGCGCCATCATGTCCTGCCACACCGCCACCGGCAGCCGGAACGCGGCCTCCTTGTGCCAGGGCACGGGCGCCGCCTGCAGCGCGTCGTCCGCGTTGCGATAGAAGACGGTGCCGCTGAACTGCAGCATTAGCGGGATCTCGCCGTCCTGCAGCGCATGGCAGTACTTGGTCGCCGCGATGTTGAAGTCGAAGCTGCACGGCACTGGCAGGTCGATAATGCAGGTGTCCGAGAACGCCGGCACGATCACGGTCGCATGCGTCCACAGCATCGTGCGCAGGGTCTGCGCCCAGCGTTGCGGCGCGCCGAACAGGTCCTGCAGGCCATCGTGCTCGGCGGGCGCATAGCGGCGCCGGGTCGCCTCGATCTGGATCTGGCATTGCAGCGTGACGCTGGCGATCTCCTCGCCGGCGGGCGCGTTAGCGATCTGCAGCTTGAACAGCAGCAGCGGCACGGCGGCGAACGGCGCCACCTCGGCCGCGCAGATGCTGAACGTGAGGTCAGGCATGGAGCAGGCCCTCCGGCACGCGGCCCGTTGCCTTGAGCGCGGCAACGAAGCCCCGGATCGCCTCCCACGCCGGCTTGCCCCCCGACACGCCGCGCCAGCGCGCGCGGATCAGCCCGGTCAGCGCATAGCACTGGTCGATGGGCGCGAGGAAATAGTCCCTGGCGCCTTGCGCGCGATAGACGAGCAGCGCTTCCACGTCGGGACACATGCGAGCGAGCTCCGGATTGTCGGCAACGAGGTCGTCCCAGGCCGCCAGACCGAGCTGCGAGCGCGTGCCGCCGGCCGGCCCCGGATAGAGCGCGACGACGTGCGCGGCCCCCGAGTCAACGAAGAAGAATGCCACGTCGATGGGGATCGCCAGCGCGTCCCACTGGGCGTCGCTCATCCGGAACCCATCCAGATAGCGGCCTGCTCGTGGCACCGGGCGATAGCGGGACCCCTGCTGGCTGCCGAACAGCAGCGCGCATGCCCGGCAGCAGCAGTGCAATTGGCGCCGTGTGGTGTCGAACAGGTGGGCATGGTCCGCGACGATGGACGCGCCGCACAGCTCGCATTGCGCGTAGTCGGCCTTGCGCGTGAACCGGCGCAGGCGCGCCACCCAGCCGCCGCACATCTGTACGCCGGGCCGCGCCTCTGGCAACGGTCCCGCGCTCATGGCTGGCCACCCCCGACCCGACCTTGCCTGTCCGGGCCGCGCAGCTCCCTGGCCGGGACAAAGCGCAGTTCGTGCACGTCGATGTCGGCCAACCCTGCGATGTCGACACGCACCACTTCCGGCGCCTGCTCGAAGATGGCCTGCTCGATCTCTTGCCGCAGCGACTCGGGCGACGCGTGCCGGCCTTGCAGTCGCCCCGACACCTGCACGCGCACGGCTTCCTCGGCGGCATCGCGCAGTTCGATCGTCACGCCCTGGGTGCCCAGCGCGGCCCGCACGTGCTCCACCGCGCGCGCCACGCGTGTGGTCAAGTCGTGCGGATGCAGGCCGTGCAGGTTGAGCAGTGCGCAGACAGCAGGGTCCCGTACCAGTGCTTCGATGACCGGATTGTCCTGGTTGCCCGCCATGGATACGATCTCCATCACTCGCGCGAGCCCGCCCGCATGCAGATCAAGCACCACCCGCAGCAGTTCCCTCGCGAGTGCGCTGGCCTGGTTGTCGTCCACGCTCTCCAGTGCCGCGATCATCGCCTCGATGCGCTGCTGCTGCGCCTGGACCGTGCGGGCATCGCTCATCAGTGCGCCCCCGCCATCACGCCGAAGGTCGAAGAATGCGACTGCTCGATGGTCTTGCCGTTGCCCACGTACATATGCACGCCGCACGGCAGGCAAGGGTCGAAGCTGCGCACCGCGCGCATGATGTCGATACCCTTGAACTTCTCCGGCCCGTTTTCTTCGAAGATCGGCGTGTTCTGCACCGCGTCCTCATAGGGACCGGGCGTGCCGTAGATATCCCGCGGATTGGCGTTCCAGGGCGTCGGCGGGTACGGGTGATAGTTCGCAATCTTGCCGTCGCGGATGACCAGGTGATGCGACAGCACACCGCGCACGGCCTCATGGAAGCCGCAGCCGATCGCTTCGTCGGGCACCTTGAACTCGGTGAAGGTGCGGGTATGCCCGGCATGCAGTTCGGCCAGCGCCTGCTCGGCGAAATACAGCGCCGCCGCGGCGGAATACGCCTGGAAATACGTGCGGGCGCGATCGCGCTCGATGGCGTTGCTCCACTTGGGGATCTTCCACTCGAATTCGACTTCCCCCTTGAGCGCGGTGCGCGGCAGGTAGATCTTCACACTATGGCCAGTGGACTTGATGTACCCGATGTCGACCAGCCCCGCGAGCGCGGTGGCCCACAGCCGCGCGATCGGGCCGCCGCCGGTGTCCAGCGCCAGATGGTCGCCGGTGCGCTTGTCCAGCCAACGCGGCGACATGACCCACGTGTAGTTGCCGCCGAAGTCGCGCTTTTGCGGGCGCGGCAGCGTGGTCTGGTTCCATGGATGCTTGCGATCCACCGCGTTGCCGAGGGGGTCGGCCTGGACATAGGTGTCCTCGTGGTCCCAGTCCTGGTAGAAAGAGCTGCCGAGCAGGATGCGGATGTTGAGGTTGATGTCGACCAGGTCGGTCGTGAGGAGTTCGCCGTCGACCACCACGCCGGGCGTGACGAACATCCCGCGCCCCCATTTGGTCATGGTGCGGTAGTTGTAGTCGCAGACGTTCGGATCCTGGAAAGATCCCCAGCAGCCGAGCAGGATTCGGCGCCTGCCCACCTCCTCGTAGCCCGGCAGTGCTTCATAGAAGAAGTCGAACAGGTCGTCGTGCAGCGGCACCACCTTTTTCATGAACTCGACGTACTTCATCAGGCGCGTGATGTAGTCGGTAAACAGCTGGATGGTCGGCACGGTGCCCACCCCGCCGGGATAGAGTGTGGACGGATGCACGTGGCGCCCTTCCATCAGGCAGAACATCTCGCGCGTATACCGGCTGACCAGCAATGTCTCGCGGTAGAACTCCCCGGTAAACGGGTTGAGCGCCGTCATGATGTCCGCAATAGTGCGATAGCCATGCTCGGCCGCGTGCGGCGCCTCTGCGGTCTTCGCCTTCTCCCACACGCCGGGGTTGGTCTCGCGGACCATCTGCTCGCAGAAATCGACGCCGACCAGGTTGTCCTGAAAGATGTTGTGGTCGAACATGTATTCGGCCGCCTCGCCCAGATTGATGATCCAATCCGCGATGGGCGGCGGCTTCACCCCATAGGCCATGTTCTGCGCGTAGACCGAGCAGGTGGCGTGGTTGTCGCCGCAGATGCCGCAGATGCGGCTGGTGATGAAGTGGGAATCGCGCGGATCCTTGCCCTTCATGAAGATGCTGTAGCCGCGGAAGATGGACGACGTGCTGTAGCATTCGGCCACGCGGCGGTTCTCGAAATCAATCTTGGTATAGATGCCGAGGCTGCCGACGATCCGGGTGATCGGATCCCAGTTCATCTCGACCAGCTTGCCCGGCACGGCTTGGGCGCGCGGCGTGGCACCAGCAGCAGCGATTGTGGCCATGACCACCTCCAAATCTTAGAATGCGCGTTCCCGCCGCTTATCCGCGGTAGCCGGTCGTGAGAACTGGCTGGTTGTGCCGCCACTTCGGCTCATCATTGAGCGTGTCCTTGGTCAGCTTGCGCAGGCTGCGAATCAGCGGGCCGTAGCTTTTGATCAGGTTCGACGACAGCACGGCTCCAGGCGGCTCATCCATGAACGGCATGAACTTGTCCGGGAAGCCGGGCATGGTGCAGCCGATGCAGATCCCGCCCACGTTGGGACACCCGCCGACGCCGGCGATCCAGCCCCGCTTTGGTACGTTGCATTGCACCACCGGCCCCCAGCAGCCAAGCTTGACAATGCAGTTCGGGTTGCCGTACTCGGTGGCGAAGATGGCCTGCTCGTACGAGCCGGCGCGATCGCAGCCATCGTGCACGGTGCGCGTGAAGAGCCATTTCGGGCGCAGCGCCTCGTCCAGCGGGATCATCGGCGCGAGGCCCGCCAGCTGGTACAGCAGGTACAGCAGCGTTTCCATGAAGTTATCAGGCTGCACGGGGCAGCCCGGCACGTTCACGATGGGCAGGCCGGCACGGGATTTCCACTGCCAGCCGAGGTAGTCCGCCAGGCCCATGCAGCCGGTTGGATTGCCTTGCATGGCGTGGATGCCGCCATAGGTGGCGCAAGTGCCCGCCCCCACCACGGCCAGCGCCTTGGGCGCGAGCCGGTCCAGCCATTCGGGAATCGTGATGGGCTGGTGGGTCTGGGGGTCGGTGCCCATCGCTGCCCAATAGCCCTCGCCGTTGATGCGCTCATTGGGAATGGACCCTTCAAGCACCAGCACGAAGTTATCGATTTCGCCGCGGGCGGCCTTGTGGAACGGCGCCATGAATTCGTCGCCGTTTTCATAGGCCAGGACCGGGTTATGCAGATGCACCTTCGGCAGGCCGGGAATCGCGCCAAGCACCACGTCCTCGACGCTGGGCTGGCTTGCTGCCGTAATGGAAACGGAATCGCCGTCGCAGCCAAGACCGGCGGTGATCCAGAGGATATGGACTTCCTTGAGGGCGGGCGTGTGCTGAGTCTTGCGCCCATAGGGAACGGCCTGTTCTGCCATGATCTGCCTCGCACTGCTGACCGCGTTCTTTGACTCTCAATGACCCGTGGGATCGATGCACGGCATCCGCGGATCCAGCAAGCGAGCGAAGCGCCGTCAACAATGGCGCAGAAAGTCAGGTTTGCTGCGGGGACAGTAATTCTTGCCCAGCGTGATGGGCCTATAAATACTTCACGAGTATAGGACAGCGATCTCGATCCGGGGAGCCACAGTGCAACCGTGCCCCGCCTGCAGCGGGCCGCCATGCTGCATCGCAATATCCGCGTCGAATCTCATTGGCCGGTTGGGGCAAAAGCGCCTAACTTAAGGGAATTGCCACGGTGATAAGGCCCCCCCTATGAGACCGATCCTGTCATGCCTGCTAGACGACTCCCAGGTCGACGCGCGGTCCAGGACACGGGACATCTACGCGGTCCTGCTGGCAGTCAACGTTGGCGCCTGGGGCGTGGCCGTCTTCGCCTTTCACCGCAATCCGATGATGCTCGGGACCGCGCTGCTGGCCTACACGCTGGGCCTGCGCCATGCCGTCGATGCGGACCACCTCGCCGCCATCGACAACGTCGCGCGCAAACTGATGCAGGAGCACAAGACACCGTTGGCGGTGGGCTTCATGTTCTCGCTGGGGCATTCCACGGTCGTGCTGTTCGGCTCCATCGCGATCGTCATGGCGGCCTCCGCGCTGCACCAGCGCACCGGTCCGTTCCGCGAAATCGGCGGCATGATCGGCATAGGGGTGTCGACCGGCTTCCTGATTGCCATCGCCCTGATGAACCTCGTGGTGCTGCGCTCGCTGTGCCGGGCCTGGTGGCAATTGCACACCGGCAAGGCCGGCGCCGCCGAGGAGCCGGACCGCCTGCTCAATGACCGCGGCCTGCTGGCGCGCCTGTACTGTCCGATGTTCCGGATGGTCACGCGCAGTTGGCACATGTATCCGCTCGGCTTGCTGTTCGGGCTCGGCTTCGACACCGCCACGGAGATCGGCCTGCTCGGCATTGCCGCGACGGAGGCGTCGAAGGGCCTGGCGCCCGCATCGATCCTGCTGTTCCCGCTGCTGTTTGCCGCCGGCATGGCGCTGGTCGATACGACCGACGGCATCCTGATGCTCGGTGCGTACGGCTGGGCCCTGGACCAGCCCGTCCGCAAGCTGTACTACAACATGAGTGTCACCTTCCTGTCGGTGATCATCGCGATCGTGGTCGGTGTCGTACAGCTGACAGGCGTGGCGGCCCGCCTCGAATCGGGCAGTGCCTTCTGGCTGCAATTGGGCAAGGCGAACGATGAATTCGGCCTGGCCGGACTGGTCATCATGGGCACGTTCGTCGTGGTATGGAGCATGTCCGCTCTGGCGCACAAGCTACAGCCGGCCGACTGATCCCTGCGGCGGACTTGGCACGTTACCTGACCTCACCACTAACCCGCTTCGCACGGCGAGTTCGAAGGCACATCGGGAATGATCAATCGTTTGCCAGTCGAATCGACAAAAGACTAGCCGCAGGAACTCCCGATAAGGCAACGGTTATCGGCAAATCGCCGATGTGCGGAAATGTGCGGAAATAGCGCTTTGGATTCGCTTTGGTCAGCCAACTACCCCAACCGGAAAAACTCCATGCTCTGCCCCGCATTGACCGCTCGCCGCAGCCAGTCCGGCATCTCGCCCTGCCCGTCCCAGCTCATTCCCTGGGCGTTGCGGTAGCAGACCGCCGGCGGAGGTGGCGGAGGCGGCTGATCGAAGCACCCCGCCGCGTTCAGATCTTCTATCGTCAGCCCATAGTCGGCCATCTGGTCCTGGATCCAGCGGATCGCCGCCGCCCGCTCATTGTTGGCTGTCATCGTTCCTGTTACTGCTGTCGCTGCCGTCTTCCGGCGTGAGGGATACCGTAAGCGCCCTCTGATTTCGTCCAGTTTTTCCCGGCTTGTCACCCGGCTTGTTGCTCGGCGCGCTGCCCCCGGCCTTGCGCCGCGCACCACCGTCTCGCTTGGGCGCCACACGCAATTCTGCCAGCAACTGGCGCACCAATGCTGCTTCGGCTTCGGCGCGTTCGGTCCGGCGCTGCGCCGCGGCCAGGTCCGCCTGCACGGTGTCCAGGTCGTTGACGGATTTGCACTGCGCCTGCTCGGCGGCGGCGAGCCGATCGGCCAGCGCCGCGGCCGCCACCACCAGTTCGCGCAATGTGCGCCGCTCGCTGGCCTCGGCCCGTTCCTGCACGAGGGTCACCTGCTCGCGGGCCCGATCGAGCTCAGTCGAGAACTGAGTGCGCAGTTCCGCCAGCTGCCGCCCGGTGGCGTCCAGTTCCCCCCTGCCCGCTTCCAGCCTGGCTTGGGTCGCGGCGTGAGCCTGGCGCTCGGCGGTCAACTCCGCCTGCACGGCAGCGTGCGTCTGGCGCGCCTCGGCCAGCTGCGCCGAGATGGCCGCGATCTCTTCCAGTGCGGCCACGTTCTCGGCCCGGGCCGCATCGCGCCCGGCCCCCGCGGCGCAGGCCGCATGGCGGGCCTCGGCGCGCGGCGTAGCAAGCTCGCCGGTGGCGGCCATGCCGACTGACACCGCATGCGAACGCCTGCACGCGGCGCGCTGCCGCTGGGTGCTGACGGTGCTCTATCTGGGCGGCTTGCGCGCCTCCGAGCTGACAGCCAGCCACATGGGCGCGTTCATCTGCCGGCGCGATGCCCAGGGCAACGAGCGCTGGTGGCTCGAGGTGGCCGGCGAAGGCAACAAAACCCGACTGGTGCCGGCGACCGACGAGTTGATTGGCGAACTGGCGCGCTACCGCCGCGCCCACGAGTTGCCGCCTACGCCGCAGTTCGGGGAGACGCGCCCCTGGTGCCGCCGGTGATTGGAAAAGTGGGCAGCGAGAAACCGCTGTCACGCGGCGCGCTGCACCTGATTCTGAAGGAAGTGTTCGGCATGGCCGCACATTGCCGCAGAGCGCCTGCGGGGGCGCGGGCCGGAATGGGAACCGCAAGCCGGGGTGCTGGCCAGCGCCTCGGCGCACTGGCTGCGCCACACCGCCGGCTCGCACATGACTGACCAGCAGGTCGACCTGCGTTGATCGATCCATGCCGGTCGCGTCAGCCAGAATTTTTCCGGTTCAGGGCAGATTATTGTGGGTTTTGAAACCGATCATTGTGAGCGTAAGGGTTTACCGCCACAAGGGAAATCCCTAATATGGCGCTCATCGAATGCCGCAGTGCAACAACACTGCCAAAGGAATGGCATTCACCAGTTTGAAGAATGAGGTTAGCCATGAATACCAATCGCCGTGCCCTAGTCGCTGTCGCCGCACTCGCTGCCACCCTGGCGGCTGCTCCGGTGTTTGCCAAGAGTGGCAAGTTCGATACTTACACTGACGGCGCGCGGTCTGGGAAGTACGATGTTTACACTGACGGCGCAAAAAGCGGCAAATTCGACACCTATACGGACGGCGCCAGGTACTACATTGCGTCCGACCGCGCCGCCCTCTGAGGACTGCAGATCCCGGTTGGGGCACCCTCCCCAAACCAGGTTCCGCTCTGCCAAACCCCACACTTTCCCAGAGTGTGGGGTTTTTGCTTTTGGCATGGATACTCACCCGCTAGAGTCGGATCCGGCATAATGCCCGGCGCACCATGGCGCTACAGGATTGAACTGGGTGATGCAAATGAAGCCGGACATCTCTCGCGAAGAGACCTCACAAAGCACGGACGGGGGCGACGACTGCCCCTTGCGCTGGTTCGACGCGGATCGGGGCGCATTCGATTTACTCGAGCGATTGATCGCCGAGCATCCGGCGGATTTTTTTGCGGGCGAGCGTTTTGATCCGGTTGGCGCGTGCGCCACACGCGAGGCGGCATTCGCGTCGGTTGAACTGCCCGAGACTCCGACATCGCCGCAAGCGCATGCCGATCATCTGCTCAACGACGTGTTTCGGCACGTGATGCCCGTGGCATCGCCCACTTTCGTCGGACACATGACGTCGTCGCTGCCGTCGTTCATGCCCTCGCTGGCCAAGGTGGTGGCAGCGCTGAACCAGAACGTCGTGAAGCTCGAGACCTCGGGCGCGCTGACCGGGCTCGAGCGCCAGGTCATCGGCATGCTGCACAATCTGGTGTTTGCGCAAGACAGCGCGTTCTATGCGAGGTGGCTGCACAATGCCGACCACGCGCTCGGCGCGATCTGTTCTGGCGGCACGGTCGCCAACCTCACCGCGCTATGGGCGAGCCGCAACAATTTGCTGGGCGCGCGTGATGGCTTCGCCGGCATCCATCGCGCCGGACTGGTGGCTGCGCTGCGTCATTACGGCCATGACGGGCTTGCGATCATCGTCTCGGAGCGCGGGCACTACTCGTTGGGAAAGGCAGCCGATGTCCTTGGCATCGGGCGCGACAATCTCGTGCCGGTCGGGGTCGATGCAGACGGTCGCATGCGCATCGACCTGCTGCGCGACACCATGCGTGACCTGCAGCAGCGCAACATCCGGCCGATGGCGATCGTCGGCATAGCGGGGACGACGGAGACGGGCGCGGTCGATCCGCTCGAGGCGATTGCGGATGTTGCTCAGGAGGCCGGCTGCCATTTCCACGTGGATGCGGCATGGGGCGGCGCAACACTGCTGTCGGAGCGCGAGCGCTGGCGCTTCGCGGGCATCGAGCGTGCCGATTCCGTCGTCATCGATGCGCACAAGCAGTTCTACGTGCCGATGGGTGCCGGCATGGTGCTGTTCCGGAGCCCGGCGTGGACGCAGGAAATCATCCAGCAGGCGAACTACATCGTGCGCAAGGGCTCGGTGGACCTGGGGCGCCATACGCTCGAAGGATCGCGCGGCGCGGCGGCAGTCATGCTCTATGCGAACCTTCATCTGCTCGGTCGCAAGGGGTTGGCGCAGTTGATCGATCGCAGCATCGATAACGCCCGCTACTTTGCGTCCCTGATTGCGCAGCAGCCGGATTTCGAGCTCGACAGCCACCCGCAGCTTTGCATCCTGACCTATCGCCATGTGCCCGAGACCGTGCGTGCCGCGCTGGCAACGGCTTCGGCCGACACGCGCGAGAAGATCCTGGACGCGCTCGATGCGCTGACCATCGGCATTCAGGAAATGCAGCGCGATGCCGGCCGCTCGTTCGTATCGCGCACGCAGTTGATGTCGACACAGTGGGGTGGCCGCCCGATTGCCGTCTTCCGCGTGGTGCTGGCCAACCCGGATACGACGCATGCCATCCTGCAGGACATCCTCGACGAACAGCGCGCGCTGGCGGCTGCCAGCCCTTGCATGGCGCCGCTGATGGCACTGGTGGGGGCGTCTGGCGTCGCGTGAGGCATTTGCAGCTGGCGGGTGCCATTCGTGAGTCGTGTGTCGCTGGTTACGGTCCGCCGGGTACCGTCATTGACTGACTCGTAGATTCGGTGGGCCCTCCGGTATCCAGCACCCGTAGGGCGTGCGCGAGATTGACGCCCTTGCCATTCTCCAGCTTGGACAACATGCCGATGGAGACCCCGCAATACCTTGGCGCCTGGTCAATCGGCAGCCGGTCTTCTGCCCGGGTGGCGCGAATGCGGTCGCCGAGTTGGTGAATGGTGCGAATCGTCGCGCGCGAAGGAGGCGTTGGATCAGGTAGGGATCGCGGCATGTGGCAGGCGGCGGAAACCGCCAGCTGAGCACGCTCAGCCCGCGCGCAGGCCTTCTACAAACGCAGCGAAGCCGCCAACAAATTCCTTGAGCCGCGTACGCATGCCGGCATCGGTGAGTTCGCCCTGCGCGTCAAACACTTGGCCCGCGCGCGCAACCAGCAGCCGGCCGCCGCTATAGTGCCGCGTGCCCAATGTCTTGAGCACCGGCAGCCAATCGTTCTGTGCCAGCACGGTACCGAAGCCCCCGGCGGACGCCCCGAGGACTGCTACCGGGCGATTGCCGAAGACTGCGGGAATATCGTTCGCCGGCCGCGAGAGCCAGTCGATGGCGTTCTTGAAGACGCCGGGGATGCCGTTGTTGTATTCGGGCGTGGCGAGTATCAGACCATCGCTGGCCATGACCTGTTCGCGCAACGCCACTACGGCGGCGGGTAGACCTTCACGCGCCTCCAGGTCTGCGTCGTAAAGCGGAATGCCATGCAGGGTGGCGATATCGAGGCGGATCTGCGCGTCAGCCTCCGACTGCGCTGCCCGCAGCAGCGCGGTGTTGTACGACTGGGCACGCAGGCTGCCGGAAATTCCCAGGATTCTGATCATTTGTCGCGCCTCATTTCGTGAAGATGCAGGGGTATGGCCTTGCTCATTATCCAGCATGACGGAGGCCATGGCGTCTCGGATGTGCGCGCCGGACGTCCTGTGATGACAGGCCGCGCCACCGGTGAACGAATCCGCCCTTCCCCGCTTGGCGCCGTCGGCATGCGGGTTACGCAGGTCGCCGACCTTGGCTGCGCTTTCACCCGGCTTCAGGTTGCTCTTTGTCGAATTCCTGGCAACGCTCTCCGCGCCGACGCTCAACAGTACTGGCACTCCAGACCGGACACGTGGCACGCACAGCCATTGACGATGCCCCCACGCCGCCTACACTTGAGCTCTCGCCCAAGCGCCGCAAGAATTCAGTGCGCCCCGGCGCAGGTCCACTCGATTTCAGCAGCGTCCTGAGCGGCAGCGCTCCCGCCTTACCGCTTCGGCTCCGGCTCGACCACGACCTCCAGTTCCACCAGTTGGTAGCCTTTGCGCTCCGGGTGCGGAACGATATTGACGATGTGGTCCTCGATGGCCGAGAAGATGCAGTCGACCGGGTTGGCGGGATCGCCCTTGAAATAGATCTGCGAAGTGAGCGTCCGGTATCCCGGATGCATGACGCGATAGTGGATGTGCGGCGCACGCTGGCGATTGCGCCCGAGGCGCTTCATCAACACGCCGACCTCGGTATCGTCGTGCCCGATGACGTAGCCGCCCGGACGGACCGTGAACACGTCGAAAGCGCCTTCTGCATCGCAGCGCAGCTTGCCACGCAGGTTGTCTTCGGACTGCGAGTCGTCTTCGTTCTCGTAGCGCCCGAACTGGTTGGGCTGCCACACGATCAGCGTCGCACCGGGAATCGGGCGGCCAGTCGAGGCGTCCAGCACCCGCCCGCGGACCTCCAGCCGCTGCCCAGGTTCGTCTTCCGTTGCGATGTAGCAGGGATTGGGGCCCTCGGCCACCTGGTCCTTGGGGAAGGGACCGGTCACGTTCTGCGGCGTAGCGTGGCCATCGGTGCGCGCCAGGTCCAGCGCACGCATGGTCAGACCCATCATGTCGCACAGCATGACCAGCTCGTCCTGGGCGGCGACCTTGCCGAGCCAGCCGGCGATGCGGTACAGCTGTTCGTCGGTCAGCTTCAGTTCGTCCAGCATCGCGTGAAAGTGCTGCAGCGCCACGCTGAACCGAGCCTGCAGCGCAGAGTCGGAACCCGGCACATCGCACATGGCGTCGAGGGCGCGCTGGAGGGTGTAGTTGTCGGGATTGCCCATGGTTGTCTCCGTTTGTTCTATGTCATCCCCTGGCAGCCGCCAGGTCGACGGCGCGGGCCAGCAGTGAGCTGTCCGCCATCAGCTTGTGCTTGGCGGGCTTGTGCGTCGAGGTGTGCGGCACGGACCGTGACGACGAAGCGCGGCAGCTTGTGCACGTTGCGCGATAAGCACTGCGCGTTATGCGCGCAGCCCCTGCTTGCCGGTCAGACGCCGTCCGCGAACGGATCCACACCGCCGGCCCTGGCCAGCGCGCCGTCAGTGAACGGATCGACCTGACGCAGCGCGCCATCAGTGAACGCATCAACCGGGCGAGCCGCACCATCCAGGAACGGGTCTGCCTTGCGCACAGCTATCTTGCGGAACTGCTCGTCCGCCAGGCGGCCGGTCGGCGAGTGCTGCAGCGCCCAGACCATGGGCAGCGAGGCCTGTGCCGCCTCTGCCCCATCTCTACAGGCATCCGGCGACCGCACTGCCGCCTGCGCGGCGGAAGCCATCACCAGCATCGCCATCGCACCAATCATTGCCGTTTTCATCACTTGCTCCTTGAAAGTTGAGGGAAAGCGCGCCCACCGCATTGGCCCGGCAGCGCCGTGGACGGAGTGAAATATATACATAACCGTACCGTATGGTATTCTTTGATTCGGAAGATGCGGTTCGGATTCTCTGAAGTCTCCCCGGGTACCTCACGCCGCCAGTCCCGCCTTCGGCCTTTTGGTAGACTGCGCGGGGCCCGGCGCCACGGAACATGGCGCGGGCGGCCAATCTCTTTCAACGCTGGCTATTGCATGAAATTAGAACCGGACCCCTCCCGCGACGCTGCTCCCCGCCCGCCCTTGCGCATGACGCGTCGTGGGGAAGAGAAGCGCGCCCTGATCCTGAGCATCGCTGCGGATATGTTTCTCGAGCACGGCTACGACGGCGTTAGCCTCGATGAGATCGTCAAGGCGTGCGGAGGCTCCAAGACCAATGTCTACAATTACTTCGGGGGCAAGGACGGACTGTTTGTCGCCGTGGTGGAGAGACTCTGCGACCGCTTCCTGGAGAAAACCGAGACCAGTCTGGACCTGTCGCGCTGCAACGCCGCACAGGGCCTGCAGAAGATCGCACACGGCTTCCTGCAGTCCTTGCTGGAGGAGCGCCACCTTGCGTTCCTGCGGCTCATCTTCGCGGAATCGCGGCGCTTTCCGGCTCTCGGCAATGCGTGGTACACGCGTGGCCCCGCGGCAACCTGTGCCTATGTCGCGGGCTTTCTCTCCACACAGCAAGCGGCCGGCGCCAGGCTGTCAGCCAGCCCGGAAGTCTGCGCCCTGCTCTTCCACGGCATGGTGCTGGCCAGCGTGCTGCACCGGACCCTGGCCACCGGCGTGCGTCCGGACGACGGCGAAATGCAGGCGCTGGTCAATGACGCTACCGCCCTGATCGTGGCTAGGGGCGCGGCCGGGGCCGTCTGATGCTTCAAGGCCGGACCTGGCATATCCCGCCGCGTCATTTCACCTGAAGGCCGGCGATCTGCCGATTCGAGGGATCGAGGCCATTCAGGCAGTCGGTTCGGCAGCCGCGGCCGACTTGCGTGCGGGCGCTCTGCCCGGGTCGCTTTCGATTGCACTGTCACAGTGCGATTCAGTATGCTACGCGTCGAATTGAAGGAATCCGGATACCCAAATGCAACTCAGAACCGAGGAGATCGAAGCCTACCTGCTGGTCGTCGAACTCGGCAGCATCAGCGGCGCTGCGCGTCACATGGCGCTCTCGAAGTCCGTCGTCAGCAAGCGCATCAGCGACCTGGAGCGCAGCCTGGGCGTTACGCTGCTGCAGCGCTCCACGCGCCGCGTGCAGCCAACCGAGAGCGGCCGGCACTTCTATAAGCAGGCGCGGGCTGCCATGGCACAGCTCACCCATGCCGCCGAAAGCATCTCCAAGACCTCGCAGGAGCTGTGCGGCGAATTGCGAGTCCTTGCGCCGATGAGCTTCGGCACGCTCTGGCTGTCGCCGTTGATTTCCGAATTCGCAAAGGCGCATCCGCGCCTGCATGTTGTGATGGAGCTGGACGACCGGCTGGTGGATACGGGATATGAACGCTATGACCTGGCGATCCGCATCACGCGCCTCGGCGACAGCGCGCTGATCGTCCGCAAACTGGCGATCAGCCGGCGCATCCTGTGCTGCAGCCCTGAATACGCGGCGCGCGCCGGCCGGCCCGAGAGCATCGCCGACATCGCCAGGCATGCCTGCCTGTCCTACAGTAATTCCCCGCCCGGGCAGATCTGGGCGTTCCGTGGCCGCACCCCGCAGGCCGCACCGAAGATCATCACGCCACACGGCGTATTCACGGCAAACAACGGCGAGGTGCTGCGCGACGCCGCGCTGGGCGGCCACGGCATTGCCGTGCTGCCGCTGTTCATCGTCTCGCGGGAGCTGGCGGCCGGCAGCCTGATCGAATTACTTCCCCACGAAGCGCCAATAGACGATGGCGTCTTTGCGGTCTATCCGCGCACCGCCTATACCTCGCACAAGATCCGGACGCTGATCCAGTTCCTGCAGCAATCGCTGTCGCCGCCACCGTGGGAGCCGCGCTGCGCCAGCGCCGCCGGGACGCCCGACGTCAAGCCGGCCCTGTCAGTCTGACGGCGCGTCCCGCCGCGGCGCGGCCAAACGCTCGCGCCGCCTGGCTGCGCGCGAATGCCTCAGGTAGCCAGCTCGGTTGCCACCGCCGGCATACGTGCCGGGGCCGAACGCGTCTTCTGTTGCGCCAGGTATTTCAGCACCAGGTCCGTGGTCGCCTGGAAATGATCGGACAGCAGCTTGCTCGCTTCACGCGCGTTGCGGGCGACAATGGCGTTGACGATGGCCTCGTGCTCGGCCGCCACGTCGCGCTTGCGGGCCGCCCTGGGCACGGCAAGCGAGAGGAAGCGATAGCGCGCGGTCTGGTCGCGCAACACGATCGAGAACCGACGCAGCCACGCCGAGCGGCAGCCGGACACCAGCACCTCATGAAACACGGCGTGCGCCTCCTCCCATTCGGGATTGAGGGCACCTTCCTTGCCGCGCAGCACCATCGGAATTCGTGTCAGGCGGTGATGGGCGGCCACGACTTCCGACTCCCAGGCGATATCGCCGGCCTCGATTGCGTCGCGCAGGGCGCTGGTATCGATCTGCTGCCGCACGCGCGTGATGTCCAGCAGTTCTTCGGCGGACAGCGGCGCCACGCGGAAGCCCTTCTGGTCGATGGCCAGCACGAAGCCCGTCGTGCACAGCCGCGACAAAGCCTCGCGCAGCGGAATGACGCCTGCCTGGTAGCGTTCGGCCAGTTCCTTCAGGCGCAGCTTGCTGCCGGCCGGCAGCTTGCCGTTGATGATGTCTTCGCGGACGCTTTGTTCGAGCACGGAAGCCCATGTGCGTCCGCCCAGGTCCGGCGCCTCCGGCAAAGCGACGGCGGCTTCGCCGGAGGCGGTCGTTGCTGACTTGGTTCTTGCCACGATGGGGCCTCGCTCGATGATAGATAGCGGGCACTATTATATATTTTGCGGGACCCACCGGAGAAACTACGCGGCCTGGCGGCGGCCGTCCCCGTCCGCCTGGCCGAGTATGCCGCGCATGGCCTCTTCCAGCGCCTGCGCCGCGTGCGCATCGATATGCTCGTGCCGCCAGCCGACGAACCGGTCCGGTCTCACCAGGATCGCGCCGGCGTCCGAGATGCCCCGCAGTTCGCTCCAGGTGCCGTAGACGTCGTGGGCATCGCAGTTCGGGCCACCGATGCTGACGACCTCGATTTCGGTACCAAGCGCGGCCGATACCTGTCTGGCAATGCGCCGCCATGCAGTGCCGCCAACACCGGTGAGCAGCGTGAAGCGGCCATGCCCGACCAGGTCCAGCGTCGACAGGCGTGCCTTGCGATGCTCCAGCCAGGCATGTGGCACCACGCCGCCAGGCGATGTGCTCGGGTGATAGTAGAGGTCCGGATCCCGCGAATCTGTCTCGCGCGGGTGGCCGTCCGGCACCACGGCGGATGAGGCGTAGACCTGTCCCATTTCCACACCGTGGCAGTTGAACTGGAAGTTCTGCAGCTTCACCGCTTCCTGCAAGGCACGACGCCGCTCGCGGCCCCGCTCCGTGTCGCCGAAGAGTTCGTCAACGTTCTGCCAGCCCTCGGCTTCGCTCTGGCCAGGCTCAAACCCCAGCGCCTTGGCAATCGGCAGCATGTTGCGGACCGACTGCATGGCCCGGTCGACCACGCGTCGGGCCACCGGCTGCCGCTCGGCGGAATAGGTGTCGAGCAGGCGCTCATCGGCGTTGCCGCGGACCACATGGGCAAGCTTCCAGGCCAGGTTGAACGCGTCCTGAATCGACGTATTGGTGCCGAGTCCGTTCGCGGGCGGATGCCGGTGAGCCGCGTCCCCGGCGATGAACACGCGGCCCTTGCGCATGTTCTTCGCCGCAACATGATTGATCTGCCATTTGCTGACCGCCTTCACCTTGATGGGAAGCGAATCGTCGCCGATGGTGGCCCGCGCGCGCCGGATCACGGCCTCCTCGCTGAGGTCGGGCTCGCCCTGGGCCGGATCGTACATGAACAGCAGCACCCATTCGTTCCACGGGCGCACGCAGATGTACGTACCGCTTCCTACCCAATAGTCATTGCCTGGCTGCGTCATCCAGTACAGCACGCCCGGACGATGCTCGCAGTATCTGGCCAGATCCACCTCGAGCCAGCAGTTGACCGCTGCCCCGAGTCCCATTTCGCCTTCCATCTCGAACCCGCACTGCGGCACCACTGTGCTGGCGCCGCCGTCCGCACCCACCACGTAGCGCGCCTTCACCTGCGTGATTTCCCCGGTGATGCGGTCCTTCAGCATCGCGGTGACCTCGTCCGGCGTCTGCGAGATGTGCGTCAGCTCCGTATTGAAGAGGAATTCCGCGCCACGCTCGCGGGCGCAATCGAGCAGCACCGGCTCCAGCAGATGCTGCGGCGCGTTGCACATCGGCGAAGGGCTGGCCGTCGCATAGTCGGCCTTGCGCTGCTCGGAACTGCCCCACGTCTGCAACCGCGCAATCTCCGTGCCGGCAAAGCTGGTCGCCCACACGTTGTTGCCCATCAGCGCGTTCGGCGTCGCCAGTGCCAGCACGCGGTCCTCGATGCCCAGGTCACGGAACACTTCCATGGTGCGCTGGTTGGTGATGTGGGCGCGCGGCGAATTGGCGGTGCCCTGGTACTTGGTGATGGTCAGCGTGCGCACGCCGTAGGTTGCCAGCAGCGCGGTGGTGGTCAGGCCGGCGGGCCCGGCGCCCACCACCAGGACCGGTACTTCGATGGTCTTCATGGTCGTCTCCTCGTATTGCAAGGCTTATTGCGCCGGCTCGTCTTCGATCGGGTTCGACAGCGTGCCGATGCCTTCGATCGATACCTCGCACACGTCGCCGTGCCGCATCATCAGCTTCGGCGTGCGCGCCCAGCCGATGCCAGACGGCGTGCCGGCCACGATGACATCGCCCGGTTCGAGCGTGATGGCGTCGCTGATGATCGCGATCAGCGACGCCACGTCGTACAGCATGTCCGAGGTATTGGCGGACTGCACCACATTGCCGTTCAGGCGTGTCTCAAGCCTGAGCCCTGCCGCGCCCGGCGGCAGCTCATCGGCCGTGACCACGACCGGCCCGAAACCGCCCGTCGCATCGAAGTTCTTGCCCACCGTCCATTGCGGCGACTTGAACTGATACTCGCGCACCGAGCCATCGTTGAAGATGGAATAGCCGAACACGTGCGCAAGCGCATCTTCCTTGGCGATATGCTTGCCGCCCTTGCCGATGATGACGGCCAGCTCGCCTTCGTAGTCGAGCGTATCGCTCACCAGCGGCCGCACGATGGCGCCTTCATGTCCCACCATGCTGGTCGCCACGCGCAGGAAGAGCGTGGGGTAGTCGGGCTGATCGTACGGGGACTCCTTGGTGTGATCGGCATAGTTCAGCCCGACGCACAGGATCTTGGGGGGCGTGCGCACCGGCGGCAGCCAGGTCAGGCGGCTGGCATCCGTCACGGGCGTGGCATGCGCGTACAGCTCGCGCCATTGCTCCGTGTTCTGGCCCAACTTCACCAGTGCGCCAACGTCTGTTCCGGCCGCCTCTGGCAGGGCCAGCACACCGTCGGCGGATACCACGCCCACGCGCGAACGTCCGTCCAGTAAAAATGTTGCGAGTTTCATGCTTCAGGCTCCGGTATGGAAGATCGCGGCCGTCACGGCATCACGATATACAAACACAAACAAAATATATTTTAAAATTCGAGGCGCAAGCCACTGCTGTCGTTCAGTCAAAAGCAGAAGGCACTGCCGATCATGCGGCCTTTCGCCAGCGTTGGTCTGCTGCTTACGCTTCGGTATTGCGCACGAAATAGTCCGGCACGTCCGGCCCCCACTGGTACAGGGAGTCCTCCGGCGCGAAGTCGCCCGCGGGCCATACCTGCCCGGCGGGGATGTAGTCGATGTCCGCCGAGTACTCGCAGAACGAGCCCCAGGGATCGAGCACATAAAAGAAGTAGTTAGAGCCCAGGACGTGTCGCCCCGTGCCCCAGCCGCGCGTATAGCCCGCATTGGCCATCTGGGCCGCGCCCTGCCCGACTTCGTTCACGCTGGCCACGTCCCATGCGGCGTGATGCCATCCCCTGGCGGAACTTTTCACCAGCGCCAGCAGATGGTGGTCACTGCCATGCGGGGCGTGGGTGAAGGCGATGATGTCGGCTGAACGGTCGGATAGCCGCAGCCCCATGGCATCGCGATAGAAGTCGAGCGCTCGCTGTACATTCGGCGAGAACAGCAGGACGTGGGAAAGGCGGCGCGGACGGACCTTCTGCACCTGGCTCCTGACCAGCGCACCACGCTCGCCTGCGAGCGTGCTGTCGAGCCCGGCCGCGAGCTTGGTGTATGGCGAAGTCTTCGGCCCGACCCGGACCTGGATGAGGTTGCCGTCGAGATCGATAAACCAGATGCCATCCGGCCGATCAAACGGTACATCGTCGACGAAGGTCGCGCCGGCATCGGCAAGTTGCTGGCGGATGCCCGCAAGGTCCTCGGCGAAGCAGCGGAAACTCAGATAGGCCAAGCGCTTCTGGTCGCCTTCGCGAAACCGGGCCCAGCGATGCCCGTCGGCGGCAAACGCCTCGAGCCAGCCAGTCTGTCGCCGCAACGTCAGACCGAAGGCCTCGAGGAACTGCTCGGCCACTGCCAGGTCCGGCACTTCGAGCGCATAGTGATCGATCGAATGCACCGCATGCTGCGGCGCCGCCGCCGGCACGCATGACTGCGTCCCCGGCTGTGCTCCGTTTATGTCCATCTTGTCTCCTGCAGTTCTCTTGCCTTGTCGCGCGAGGCCCGTGCATCCGGCCTGGCAGCCTTGGAACCTATATTATTTCATAAAATATATAAAAACAAGTTTCACATATCATCTCGGCGGAAACGCCGACGACCGCTTCTGCACTATATGTACTCCCCGAGGACGCGCGACGGCCGCATGCGGCCCGATGTAGTGAACCTGGCTGCCGGCAAGGAGCGCTTCCGGCAGGCGCTGGCACAGGCGGAAGCGCTGGCGCAGGCACGCAAGGCCGAACTCGATATGCGGCACCGCCAAGCGGTGCGGCGCGTAATCCTTGACAGCGCCGTCGTCTCTGCCGAAGGCCGCGAGGATATCGGCGTCCAGGAAAGGCAGGCAAAGGCCAGCTACGATGCCAGCCTGGCCGCGCTGGAGACCGCGCGGCTGAACCTGCGCAGGAGCGAGGTCTATGTGCCGGTGAATGGATACGTGACCAACCTGAACCTGCACGCGGGCGACTACGTGAGCGCAGGCGCCGCGCGCATGGCGCTCATCGACAAGCACTCATACTGGGTCTACGGATATTTCGAGGAAACCAAGCTGCCCAACGTACGCGTCGGCGCGAAGGTCGAGGTCAGGTTGCTGTCCGGAGGCAAGCCGCTGACAGGCCGATCGCGACAATCCCACCACGGCAAACCTGCTTGCCAATCCTCCTGTCGACGATCGCTCAGGTTACCAGCTTCATTCTGTAGAACAACTCGACACGCTCCACCGCATCGCTGCCTTCCTCCTGGAAGCGGCGAATGTGTTCGGTCTGCGTGTGATGGGCTTCCTGCGCTGCCGGGCTCTCCCAGTGCTCGACAAAAACAAAGCGGCGTGGATCGTCCTGCTGCTCGAACATTTCATAGCGCAGGTTGCCCGCATCGGCACGCGATGGCGTCACCACGGCCCGCAGTTTTTCCCTGAGTTCGGCTTCCCGTCCGGGCTTTGCATACAGGACCGCCAGTACATAAAAGTCATCCATCGCACGCATCCTCCGATCGGGTCGTGCGTGGAGCCTAGTCAAACGTCCCGGTGCTTGCAAGGACATTCCGGCGCTGCGCATATCGTTCTGTCATGGCGAACAGCGTGTTCGGCAGATGGCCATTTCGCTTGTGCTCCCCTTGGCTTATGCTGCAAAGGCTCAACGCCGCAGGCTGCCGCAAGCGCAACCTGCACTGATGCGCTGCTTAGCAGCAAATCCAATCCTTTGCTTTGGAGAAAACCATGGCCAGCGAACCCATCCGCGATCCCGCAAGCGACCACCTGCTGACTCCGCAGAACTCTGCCTTTGTGATCATCGATTACCAACCGGTTCAGGTGAACTCCATCGCCTCAATGGACCGGCAGTTGCTGGTCAATAACATCGTCGGCACTTCGCGTGCCGCGGTTGCCTATAAGCTGCCGATCATCCACTCCACCGTCAATGTCAAGACCGGCCTGAACAAGCCGCCGATCCCGCAGCTGCAGAAGGTGCTGGGCGACTTCCCGACCTATGACCGCACCACGATCAACTCCTGGGAGGACGTCGAGTTCCGCGCGGCAGTCAAGGCCACCGGGCGCAAAAAGCTCGTCATGACCGCGCTGTGGACCGAGGCCTGCCTGACCTTCCCTGCACTCGATGCACTCAAGGAAGGCTATGAGGTCTACGTCGTCGCCGATGCCGTCGGCGGTACCTCCGTTGCGGCGCACGAAGCCGCGCTGCGCCGCATCGAACAGGCCGGCGGCAAGATGATCAGCGTTGCGCAACTGTTCTGCGAACTGCAGCGCGACTGGGCGCGTTCAGAAACCGTTCCGGCCTTCATTGACCTGTTCATCCAGACAGGCGGCACGGCCGGCATTCAGTTTTCTTACGACCGCACCTGATGCAAGACGGGCCGGAGCGCTACGGCGCACCGGCCCGACTTCACCAGGTTCCTGGAGCACATCAGCATCATCGGCGGCTTTGTCATCCTGATGGCGGCCCGGCCGGGGAATCTCGTGCTGCGCATTTCGTGAGCGTGAACCGGATGGCGAGCTGTCGGAGAAGCAGCCGAAACGAATTGGGCTAGCCCCACGAGGCTACAAGCCGGTCTTGGTGTTCTCGACGCAAGCCTTTGCGTAAGCGATTGCCTCGGTCATTGCCTCTTCCTCGCTATGGAACGTGGCTTTGATCTTGTGCCGCAGGCCCGGGACAAACGCGTTTGCATGATCGATTCGTCGTTCAAACAATACCGATGCCTCCCAGGTCCCGGATTTAGCCTTCCAGACCGTGCAGTGGCAGTAGTACTCCCCTTCTTCTACCCAGACATGGCTCGACATGGCGACCTCCCATCGTTTCGAGGATTCCTGGTTCATGCGTGCGAGTCACAGCGCGCATCAATCTGCTTCGTGGCCCACTCTGAAGCGTGCTGCCATGCCTCGCCTTCGCTGAAGAACTGGCCAGGAACAAGATGGTGATCGAAGACCTTGAGTGGCGCCCCGTCTGCCGCTTTCGTGCAAATCGTTGCCTCTCCTTGCCAAGGCTCTCCATCTCCAAGAGACGTTGCCGATACCTCATACCAGTGGTCACGGTAGTACGTGAAGCCTTGGAGATCCATGTCTTTCTCCCACTGTCTCAAGGGATCGTATCCGGGTGCTCGAGTTCAGGGTAGTTCAGCCGTGATCGTCTACCCACGCTTTCGCCCAGGCAATGCCGGCTGCCGCGGCACGCTCAAACGAAGGGTAGTACCCCAAGGGATCCGATCCCTCCTCGATGCGGCCGTCCTTCTCAACTGCACCGGATGCCTCGAACGATCCGTCGCCAAGCTGCTTTGCAAAGCCGCGGACGATGTAGCCCTGGTAGCTTTCGATTGTCATGACCGCCTCCGATTCAGACAGGAAATCGTAGCATGAAGAAACTGGTCAACCCGAGCCTCGACCGCGAGGTCGGCCGCATCTCTCTGAGCGCGATCAACAGGTCAAAGAGCCGACGATCACCGGCTGCCCCCAGTACGCGCTGTGCATCAAGCGCACCGGACGGCACATGCTCAGAAAGAAGTGGGGTTCACAAGCCATAGGGAAGCTACACTAGCAAGCTCGGGCGCTGTTTAACTCACGTTTGGAGAAGCCACGATGGCAAAGCTAGTGGTGCTATACAAGAAGCCTGCGGACACGGCGGCGTTTGATTCCTATTACTTCTCGACCCATATTCCGATCGCCAAGAAGATCGCCGGCCTGCGACGCTACGAAGTCAGCAGCGGCCCGGTTGCAACCCCAGCCGGCGAGTCGCCGTTTCACCTGGTTGCGGTGCTGAGCTTCGATTCGCTGGCAGCGCTCCGGCAGGCAATGGCTTCGCCTGAGGGCGCCGCCGCAGCCGCTGACGTGGCCAAGTTTGCCCAGGCCGGCGTTGACATGCTCATATTCGACACGAAGGACGTTTAGGCCCGCGGTCGCCCTGTGCACCTGACGGCCTGAATCGGCAAAGCCCCCCATTTGAGAAGCGCTTTTCTGTTTTCCGGCGTGTTGCGCCTCCATCTCGGGGGTCGCAATTGCCGGAGCCGAATGCCGCCCATGTAAGCTCCTGCATCGGCAGATCGCCAACCAGCCCCTATTGAGGAAAAACATGACTCGACCACCACTCCGTACGCTGTGCCTGACCCTGCTGCTAACCGCTGCAACCATGCCGGCGTTGGCCGATGACCTGAAGAACGCCGTGGGAGGCGGTCTGGGCGGTGCCGCGGGCGCGGCCGTCGGTGGCGCACTGGGCGGCAGCACGGGTGCCGTGATCGGCGGTGCGGTGGGCGGCGGTGCGGGCGGCGCAGTGACTGCCAACAAGAAGGAACGAACCGGCGCCGTCGTGGGTGGCGCGCTGGGCGGTGGTGCCGGCGCCGCGGCAGGCAATGCCGTGGGCGGCCGAACCGGCGGCATCGTCGGTGCCGCGGCCGGTGGTGCGGCGGGTTCGGCGCTGGGCGGCAATGTGTCGCGCAACAACTATGCCGATGACCACAAGAACGGCAATCGCGGCAAGCACAAGAACCACAAGAAGCATCGTCAGGACGACTGAGTGAGCCGGCGCGCGATGGCGCCCGATACCTGGGTATCCGGCCCATCGCGCGCTTGATCCGATCCCGTGGCTACTCCTCCACGTAGCCCTTGCGCAGCTTCTCCGTCACCAGCTTGTCCGCCTCGCGCCGGGCCCGCTCGGCGGTTTCGAACGCCTTCACGATGGTCTGCCCCGCGCTGCCGATGCGGCCGTAGCTGACGCAGAGTTCCGTGCCGCGCACGCCGGCACGCCAGAACTTGCGCGTCGTGCCCTGCTCGAAGCGGAGCGTCCGCACCAACTCAGGCACGGCTGCCGCTGCCGCGTCCGTCCGGACCTCGTTGCCTGTCTCTGCGCCCTGCGCCGTCACCGACGTCGTCAACGGCGCCGGGATCTCGATCTCCACGTCCAGCGCGCGGTCCTCGCCGCCCGCCAGCATGGCCTCGATGCGGGCCAGCACCGCGTCCCGGTCGTTGAGCCAGTCCTTGCCCGGGATGTCCAGCACCCGCCAGCCAAAGCTGCGCAGGATGCCGGGGCGGAACACGTAGCGCTCGGCGGTGTCGGTCACGTCCTCTGACGGCGTATCGAGCAGGATCGCCAGCGCGTAGCCTTGTCCCGACGGATCGGCGATGGCCAGGTCACAGCGGAACTGCGAGCGGCCAACGTTGGCATGTACCTCGTGGCCGCGCGCACGCAAGGCCCCTGCCAGTGCGTCGCGGATGCTGTCCGGCGTGGCCTCGCGCGTGAAGGCGTCGCGCGCGCCCGGGTTGAGCGCGCCGAGCACCGCCTGGGCACGCTCGAACTGGCCGCGCGCGCTGGCCTGCGCGAACTGCAGGAACGCGCGCAGCGCGGCCGCGCCGGCGAAGCCGGATCGAGCAGGTCCAGGTGGGCGGCGAGGCCCGTATCGAGCAGCCACTGGCTGTCGGCGGCATTCGCGCGTGCCTGTTCCAGGCTGGTATCCTGGCCGGTCAGGCTCGCGGTACTGTCCAGCAGCGGGTCGAGCGCATCGAACAGCGCCTCGGTGTCATGGCACAACTGCCCGGCGCGGCCGTATGCGCGCTCGTCGGCCAGCAACTGCGCAGACAAGCGCGCGAACGGATGCGCGGCCAGGCTGTCGAGACCGAAGCGCTCGCGCAGGGCGGGCCCCACGTCCGGCACGGCAGGCAGCGCGGTCACGCGGCGCAGCAACGCACGCACGCTGTCGCCAAGCGTCTCGGGCGCGGCGGCCATTGCCGACTCGAACGTGTCGATACGCTGCCGGTGCGCGGCCAGCGCCTCCGCCAGCTGCGTGCGGCGCGCCGCCAGTGCGTCACCGTCGTGCGGCTGCGCGATCCACTGCTCGTAGCAGGCACGCAGGTCGGCAATGAAGGCCTTCTTGTCGGTCTGCGAGTCGTGGATCAGGCAGCACAGCGGGTCCAGCCCGCTCTGCTTGAGCCGATGGAACACCACGTCGAGCGCGGCGCGCTTCTCGCAGACGAACAGCACGCGCTTGCCACGACCGGCGTAGTCGGCGATCAGGTTGGTGATGGTCTGCGACTTGCCCGTGCCCGGCGGGCCCTGGATGATGATAGCGTGCGCGGCTCGCTGTTGTCGCTCATACCCGAGATGGAATTCGTGCCAGGGGTCGTGCTGTCAGTCATGCCCGGCCCTCCCTGGCCAGTTCGCGTTGCAGTTGGCGCTGGAAACGGTCCAGCTCGCGCTTGCCGAAGCCGGCGTCGCGGCGCAGGTTGCCTTGCAGCGCGTCCAGACTGCCGAGCGCCTGCGCCACTTGGCCGGCGCGCAGCAGCGCCGCGTCCTGCTGGTCGGGGTCGGCGAGCGCCAGGTCCATCATCAGCACGTTGAGGTAGCCGCGCACGCTGTCGTCGGCCACGTCCGCACCCAGGGCCTCGGGGCCGACCGCCGCTTCGTCGTCGCGCCAGTCGGGGAACATCATCCGCACCTGCGCAAGCACCGCCTCGCTCGCCAGCGCCGTGCCGGCAAGGAAGTGGGCCAGGAAGCCCCGCGTCAGCACCTGCAGCCGGACCTGTCCCGGCAGGTCCAGCTTCTCCAGCGCCAGCGGGCCGTGCAGCCGGGTTTCGATCCACGCATCGAGACCGGCCGCGCCCTCCCACCAGAGCGCCAGTGCGCGGGCGCGGATAAAGGTCTCGGGATGGCTGTGGGCAGCGCTCGCACCCGCTTCATGGGATTCGATCTCGGCAGCCTGGCGCAGGTAGGCGGCCGCGTCCACGCTGCCCATGCCGGTCTGCACCTTGACCAGCGTGGACACGGCCGGCGCCACCGCGCCGGCGGCGACAGCGCCGCCGCGGTCGGCAAACAGCTCGGTGTGCAGCGCGTAGCGGCGCCAGGTCTCGCGATGGCTGGCGCTGGCGCCTGGCGCGGCCAGCGCATCGTTCAGGATGCGGTCGGCTACCAGGAACTGGCCGTCATCGCGCGACCACAACAGGTAGTGGGCCAGCTCGTGGCCGAACACCGCCAGCAGCTCCGGCGGCGACAGCCGTTCCAGCAGCGGCCCTTGCAGAATGATGTGGACCTTGCCCGGCACATAGACCAGCGCGGCGTTCATGTCCTGGCCCGGCGACTGATAGAGCGTCGCGGGCGCGTCGATGCCAAGCCGCGCCATCGCCCCGGCCAGCGCCGCGTGCACGTCGGCATGCGCGTCCGCCTCGATGCGGTAGGTGTCGCGCAGCAGCATCAGGCGCAGTGCCTCGCGGTGATCGGTGCCGGTCGCGCGGGCGCCGGCCCAGCGCCAGACCTCGGGCTCATGGCGGCGCAGGTAGTCGACCACCGTTGCGTGATAGGCCAGCGGCACCAGCGCGCCGCGATCCGGGGCGTGAGCGTCCATGCGGGACGTTCCAGGGTTGCGTGGAGGCCGATGCTACAGGGGGCGCATGGCGCACGGGCCGTCCATCAGCGCGGGCATTGCCTGTATTGGCATGGCCCCGCTTTCGAGACTGGATGGAGGCGGGAATGCCGGCCGCAAAGGGGCGCGGTTGCCGGCTGAGGCCGTTGGTGTGGGTGGGCGTCGAATACGCCGCAAGCTTGTATCCGCCCGACATTGGCGACGCCAATCGGTCGGAATGCGCCGATGACGGGGCTGCGACGGGTCCGCATCCGGCGGCACCGCTGCTGCGTATAAGGGAAAGGACGCCCGCAGCGTTCTGCCCTTCTCACCGCAAACGGAGTACCGCCATGATCCGCCAGCTCACCAACACGATCCTCGCCACCGCCGCGATTGCCGCCACCTGCACGGCCGGCGTTGCCCATGCTACCGCCCCTCGCGACAGCGCTTTTGCCGGTGACAAGTACGGCTACACCTTCCGGGTCGACATGCGCGATGTCTTTAGCGACGGCGCACGGGCCGGCCGCTTTGACGTCTTCAGCGAAGGTGCCCGGGTTAAGACTGCCCCCACCAAGGAGTACTCCCTCTCAGGCATGGACCGCAGCGGTGTGTCTTCCGACCCTGCCCACAAGTCCGACGTCTATTCTGACGGCGCCCTGGCCGGCATGGACCGCAGCGGGCCATCGGCCGATCCCTCGCGCAAATTCGACGTCTACACCGACGGCACGCTGGCCGGCATGGACCGCAGCGGTGTCTCGTCCGACCCTGCGCGCAAGTTCGACGTCTATACCGACAGCGCGTTGGCATAAGCGCGTGCACAGTGAGCCCGGGCGGCGAACTCAGACACGCGCGCACGCCCCTGGAAGCGGGATCTCTCCTGCTTCCAGGGGTGTCTTGCGTCAGGCCAGTTCCGGGTAGTCGACGTAGCCGTGCGCGCCGTCGCCGCCGTAGAGCGAAGCGTCTTCAAACGGACGGTTCAGCGGCTTGTTTTCGCGGAAGCGGCGCGGCAGGTCGGGGTTGGTGATCATCTTGCGGCCGAACGAGACCATGTCGGCATGGCCGCTGCGAATCGCCTCTTCAGCCATCTCCTTGGAGTAGCCGTTGTTGACCATCCACACGCCCGTGTACAGGCGGCGCAGCGCTGCGTAGTCGAAAGGCGCGTTGTCGCGCGGGCCGCCCGTGTGGCCTTCGACGACGTGGATATACACCGGGTGCAGCGTCTCCAGTTCACGCACGACATGCTCGAACAATGGCTGCGGGTTGCTCTCCAGCGCATCGTTGACCGGCGACACCGGTGCCAGGCGGACGCCGACCCGGTCGGCACCGATCTCTCCGATCACGGCTGTCATGACCTCGAGCAGGAAGCGCGCGCGGTTTTCAATGCTGCCGCCATAGGTGTCGGTGCGCTTGTTCGTGCCGTCGCGCAGGAAGGCGTCGAGCAGGTAGCCGTGCGCGCCATGGACTTCGACACCGTCGAAGCCGGCCTGGATGGCATTGGCCGCGGCGGTGCGGAAGTCATCCACGATGCCGGCGATCTCTGCCGTCTCAAGCTCACGCGGGACCGAGCACTCGACGTAGCCTTGGCCGTTGATGTAGGTCTTGGCATTGGCAGCGATGGGCGACGGCGCGACCGGGGCCTGGTTGTCCGGCTGGAAGTGCGTGTGGGACATGCGGCCGGTGTGCCAGATCTGCAGGAAGATCCTGCCGCCCTTCGCGTGCACCGCGTCCGTCACCTTCTTCCAGGCAGCAATCTGCTCAGGCGTGTAGATGCCCGGCGTATTGGTATAGCCCTGGGCGGTCGTAGAGACCTGCGTGGCCTCCGCGATGATCAGGCCCACGCTGGCGCGCTGGCTGTAGTACTCGACCACCATGTCGGTCGGCACCAGGTTATCGTCGGCCCGGCTGCGCGTGAGCGGCGCCATGGCCATGCGGTTGGCGAGTTCGACCTTGCCCAGCCTGATCGGCTGAAACAAGGCATCCGCGAGAAAGGCTTCTTTCTGTGCGCCCATGAATGACTTACTCCGTGGTTGGTCTGTGGCTTGCAGCGGCCGAAGCTGCCGTAGCGGCCGGCCGGAACAGGTGGTTGAACATCAGGTCGACGCTACGGCGCAGCGGCTCCACCGAGCGCTCCAGCTTCATGCGCAGCAAGGCGCCCTCCCAGGCATCCCAGACCAGCCCGGACAACTCGGCTGGCGCGATGTCCATACGGATGGCGCCCTGCGCCTGGGCCTGGCTGATCATGCCGGCCAGGCGTTCGCGCCAGGCCAGTTGTGCTGCCTGCAGGACCGTGCGGCAGGTGTCGCTCGACAAGGCGATCTCCGCCGCAAAGTTGCCGATCAGGCAGCCTGCCTGCACCGTCCTGGATTGGTGGTAGGCAATCATCTGGGTGAAGACGTCATGGATGGCCGCCATCGGCTCCGGCGGCGCGGCCTCCATCATGGCTTCCCACGACCGCTGCAGGTAGTCCGCATACTGCGCGACGATGGCCGCGGCGAAGGCTTCCTTGCTCTCGAAATGGTTGTAGAACGAGCCCTTTGGCACACCGGCGTGGTCGGTGATCTGCTGGATCCCGGTGGCGTTGTAGCCGTGGCGCGAGAACAGCTCGCGCCCCGCCTTCGTCAGGCGGTTGGGGATGTCGGTCTTGTCTGCGGTGCGGGCCATGTGTGAATAATATGACCAGTCGTCTTATAAAGTCAAACGGTCGTGACCCATGCCCGGCCCTTCGCGGCAGTTACCTGCCGTCAATCGATCTTGGAGGCTCGATGAAGCACATTTAGCGCAAGCCGCCCGAGCGTTTCCGAACCACCAAAGACAAAACCCCTCGCAGCACACGCTGTCGAGGGGTTTTGGGAATAAGAGCCTGGCGATGACCTACTTTCACACGGGTAATCCGCACTATCATCGGCGCAAAGTCGTTTCACGGTCCTGTTCGGGATGGGAAGGGGTGGTTCCAACTCGCTATGGTCACCAGGCATAAGGGGGTGCAGCGCTGAGGTTGAGGTCAACGCTGCGAATAGGGATGTAGTCTTGGTTGTGCGTATCGGTGGCACAGGCGATCAACTCACCAGGCAAAACACACTGGTTATAGGATCAAGCCTTACGGGCAATTAGTACTGGTTAGCTTAACGCATTACTGCGCTTCCACACCCAGCCTATCAACGTCCTGGTCTCGAACGACCCTTCAAGGCGGTCAAGCCGCCAGGGAATCCTCATCTTCAGGCGAGTTTCCCGCTTAGATGCTTTCAGCGGTTATCTCTTCCGTACATAGCTACCCTGCGATGCCTCTGGCGAGACAACAGGTACACCAGCGGTACGTCCACTCCGGTCCTCTCGTACTAGGAGCAGCCCCCGTCAAGATTCCAACGCCCACGGCAGATAGGGACCAAACTGTCTCACGACGTTTTAAACCCAGCTCACGTACCTCTTTAAATGGCGAACAGCCATACCCTTGGGACCGGCTACAGCCCCAGGATGAGATGAGCCGACATCGAGGTGCCAAACACCGCCGTCGATATGAACTCTTGGGCGGTATCAGCCTGTTATCCCCAGAGTACCTTTTATCCGTTGAGCGATGGCCCTTCCATTCAGAACCACCGGATCACTATGTCCTGCTTTCGCACCTGCTCGACTTGTCGGTCTCGCAGTTAAGCACGCTTTTGCCATTGCACTTTAGGTACGATGTCCGACCGTACCAAGCGTACCTTCGAACTCCTCCGTTACACTTTGGGAGGAGACCGCCCCAGTCAAACTGCCTACCATGCACTGTCCCCGACCCGGATTCACGGGTCAAGGTTAGAACCTCAAACAAACCAGGGTGGTATTTCAAGGACGGCTCCACGTGAACTAGCGTCCACGCTTCAAAGCCTCCCACCTATCCTACACAGATCGGTTCAAAGTCCAATGCAAAGCTACAGTAAAGGTTCATGGGGTCTTTCCGTCTAGCCGCGGGGAGATTGCATCATCACAAACACTTCAACTTCGCTGAGTCTCGGGAGGAGACAGTGTGGCCATCGTTACGCCATTCGTGCAGGTCGGAACTTACCCGACAAGGAATTTCGCTACCTTAGGACCGTTATAGTTACGGCCGCCGTTTACCGGGACTTCAATCAAGAGCTTGCACCCCATCATTTAATCTTCCGGCACCGGGCAGGCGTCACACCCTATACGTCCACTTTCGTGTTTGCAGAGTGCTGTGTTTTTATTAAACAGTCGCAGCCACCATTTTATTGCAACCCCTTCACCCTTCTGGCGCAGGCCAGTCAAGCTACCAGGGCGTACCTTATCCCGAAGTTACGGTACCAATTTGCCGAGTTCCTTCTCCCGAGTTCTCTCAAGCGCCTTAGAATACTCATCTCGCCCACCTGTGTCGGTTTGCGGTACGGTCTCGTATGACTGAAGCTTAGAGGCTTTTCTTGGAACCACTTCCAATTGCTTCGCAGCACTAGGCCGCTCGCCCCGCATCCTTGAATCCCGCGCCCGGATTTGCCAAAGCGCCTTCTCCAATGCAGGGACCGGGACTTCCAACACCCGGACAACCTTCCGCGATCCGTCCCCCCATCGCATCATACGACGGTGCAGGAATATTAACCTGCTTCCCATCAGCTACGCATCTCTGCCTCGCCTTAGGGGCCGACTCACCCTACGCCGATGAACGTTGCGTAGGAAACCTTGGGCTTACGGCGAGGGGGCCTTTCACCCCCTTTATCGCTACTCATGTCAGCATTCGCACTTCTGATACCTCCAGCATCCTTTACAAGACACCTTCACAGGCTTACAGAACGCTCTCCTACCACGCACATTGCTGTGCGTCCGCAGCTTCGGTGACTGGCTTAGCCCCGTTACATCTTCCGCGCAGGACGACTCGATCAGTGAGCTATTACGCTTTCTTTAAAGGGTGGCTGCTTCTAAGCCAACCTCCTGACTGTTTTAGCCTTCCCACTTCGTTTCCCACTTAGCCAATCTTGGGGACCTTAGCTGGCGGTCTGGGTTGTTTCCCTCTTGACACCGGACGTTAGCACCCGATGTCTGTCTCCCGTGATTGCACTCTTCGGTATTCGGAGTTTGCTATGGCGGGGTAATCAGCAATAGACCCCCCAACCATGACAGTGCTCTACCCCCGAAGGTGACACACGAGGCACTACCTAAATAGTTTTCGGAGAGAACCAGCTATTTCCAGATTTGTTTAGCCTTTCACCCCTATCCACAGCTCATCCCCTAACTTTTCAACGTTAGTGGGTTCGGTCCTCCAGTACGTGTTACCGCACCTTCAACCTGGCCATGGATAGATCATCTGGTTTCGGGTCTACACCCAGCGACTCAACGCCCTGTTCGGACTCGCTTTCGCTACGCCTTCCCTAATCGGTTAAGCTTGCCACTGAATGTAAGTCGCTGACCCATTATACAAAAGGTACGCCGTCACCCGTTTCCAGGCTCCGACTGTTTGTATGCATGCGGTTTCAGGATCTATTTCACTCCCCTCCCGGGGTTCTTTTCGCCTTTCCCTCACGGTACTGGTTCACTATCGGTCGATCACGAGTATTTAGCCTTGGAGGATGGTCCCCCCATCTTCAGACAGGATTTCACGTGTCCCGCCCTACTTGTCGTACACCTAGTTCCACAATCGTGTTTTCGCATACAGGGCTATCACCTGCTAGGGCCGGGCTTTCCATCCCGTTCTGCTAACACCACTGCTAAAGAGTACAAGGCTCTTCCCATTTCGTTCGCCACTACTTTGGGAATCTCGGTTGATTTCTGTTCCTGCAGCTACTTAGATGTTTCAGTTCGCCGCGTTCGCTTCCCACACCTATGGATTCAGTGTGGGATGACCCATACGGGCCGGGTTTCCCCATTCGGACATCTCCGGATCAAAGCTTGTTTGCCAGCTCCCCGAAGCTTTTCGCAGGCTACCGCGTCCTTCATCGCCTGTGATCGCCAAGGCATCCACCACATGCACTTGTTCGCTTGACCCTATAACGAGTGTGTCTCGATTGCTCGAAACGTCGCTACAGGATGAGTTCTCGCATTTGTGCCGTATTCCAAGTCATCTTTCGATCACTTAAATACATTTTGGTTGATACAATCACAACCCGGTATCGCGTTTTGTACTGCAGCGTCTCATCAACGCTTCGCGACACCTTTACTACATCCCATATTGTTAAAGAACAGCCGATCGTCAGATCGCTTGGCAATGCCAAATGAAAACACTCGGCAACGAGCGCTTTCATTTGGCCACCTGGCCTTAACCACAAACAAACCGATAAGTGTGAACGCTCGACTTCGGATGCACGCTCTGAAAGGAGGTGATCCAGCCGCACCTTCCGATACGGCTACCTTGTTACGACTTCACCCCAGTCATGAACCCTGCCGTGGTAATCGCCCTCCTTGCGGTTAGGCTAACTACTTCTGGCAAAACCCACTCCCATGGTGTGACGGGCGGTGTGTACAAGACCCGGGAACGTATTCACCGCGGCATGCTGATCCGCGATTACTAGCGATTCCAGCTTCACGTAGTCGAGTTGCAGACTACGATCCGGACTACGATGCGTTTTCTGGGATTAGCTCCCCCTCGCGGGTTGGCAACCCTCTGTACGCACCATTGTATGACGTGTGAAGCCCTACCCATAAGGGCCATGAGGACTTGACGTCATCCCCACCTTCCTCCGGTTTGTCACCGGCAGTCTCTCTAGAGTGCCCTTTCGTAGCAACTAGAGACAAGGGTTGCGCTCGTTGCGGGACTTAACCCAACATCTCACGACACGAGCTGACGACAGCCATGCAGCACCTGTGTCCACTTTCCCTTTCGGGCACCTGATGCATCTCTGCTTCGTTAGTGGCATGTCAAGGGTAGGTAAGGTTTTTCGCGTTGCATCGAATTAATCCACATCATCCACCGCTTGTGCGGGTCCCCGTCAATTCCTTTGAGTTTTAATCTTGCGACCGTACTCCCCAGGCGGTCAACTTCACGCGTTAGCTACGTTACTGAAGAAATGAATCCCCAACAACTAGTTGACATCGTTTAGGGCGTGGACTACCAGGGTATCTAATCCTGTTTGCTCCCCACGCTTTCGTGCATGAGCGTCAGTGACGTCCCAGGGGGCTGCCTTCGCCATCGGTATTCCTCCACATCTCTACGCATTTCACTGCTACACGTGGAATTCTACCCCCCTCTGACATACTCTAGCCTTGCAGTCACAAGCGCCATTCCCAAGTTGAGCTCGGGGATTTCACGCCTGTCTTACAAAACCGCCTGCGCACGCTTTACGCCCAGTAATTCCGATTAACGCTCGCACCCTACGTATTACCGCGGCTGCTGGCACGTAGTTAGCCGGTGCTTATTCTTCCGGTACCGTCATCGACCCCGGGTATTAACCAGAGCCATTTCTTTCCGGACAAAAGTGCTTTACAACCCGAAGGCCTTCTTCACACACGCGGCATTGCTGGATCAGGGTTGCCCCCATTGTCCAAAATTCCCCACTGCTGCCTCCCGTAGGAGTCTGGGCCGTGTCTCAGTCCCAGTGTGGCTGATCGTCCTCTCAGACCAGCTACTGATCGTCGCCTTGGTAGGCTCTTACCCCACCAACTAGCTAATCAGACATCGGCCGCTCCTGTAGCGCGAGGCCTTGCGGTCCCCCGCTTTCACCCTCAGGTCGTATGCGGTATTAGCTAATCTTTCGACTAGTTATCCCCCACTACAGGGCACGTTCCGATGTATTACTCACCCGTTCGCCACTCGCCACCAGGCCGAAGCCCGTGCTGCCGTTCGACTTGCATGTGTAAGGCATGCCGCCAGCGTTCAATCTGAGCCAGGATCAAACTCTTCAGTTCAATCTCTGTGTGGAAGCCTCGCGGCTCCCTCGCTCTTTCGAGCGGTCGCTCACTCTCAGAAAACTGACTGACCAGATCCGAAGACCCAGTCACGTTTTGCTGTGCGAGCACTGTATAACTTGTAAGCTAAAAGACCGAAGTCTTTCGCATCCGTTATCAAGCGCCCACACTTATCGGTTGTCTGTTTGTTAAAGAACCTGCCCCTTCGTTACCGTCCGGGCCGCATCCGGCTTTGCCGTTTGCGTTGCTGCGTTTTGTTTGCAGCGGAGAAACAAGACTATAAAGAAGTTTCTGCGAATAATCAACTGTTTTCGAGAAATTCTTTATTCCGGAAGGCACGCTCATTCGAGTCGAGTTAATCCTTGCAGCTCTTTTCCCCCAACTCGTTGCGCGGTGCCTTGCTAACGAGGGGGCGAATAATAATGCCTGGATGGCTGCCGCGCAAGCATTTTTGAAAAGAAATTGAAAGAGCCTCTTTTGTCACTTGACCGCGCCGGCCGACGACCTCGACGCGGCACGGACGGTGTGAAGGCGCGGCGCATCCTCGTCGGGTGGACGCCTCATTACGCTTGCCGGCGCTGCAACTCTGACAGGATCTGTTCGGCAAGGAAGTCACAAGGCGGCCGCTTTGACTTTGTGCTGCGCGCCAGCACCAGCTCCAGCCCGGCCAACTCTGGCAGCCCCTGGGCCAGGCCAAGGATGGTGAAATGCGCCGGGACCGCACATCGCGCGAGCGGCGCCACCGCCAACCCTGCTTCGACCATGCTGAGCAGGCCCAGCAGGCTGGGACTCTCATAGGACATGCGATAGGCGATCCTGGCTTGCTCCAGGCTGCGGATCGCAATATCGCGGGCGACGCTGCCTGACTGGAACACGGCAATCGGCAGCGGCCGCTCGTTCCAGATCTCGTGCGCCGCCGGCGAGGCGGCCCACACCATCGGCTCCAGCCGGATGAACTCCCCGGACAACCCCTTCACTCGCGTTGCACAGACCAGGTCGACCGATCCGTCCTTGACCATGGGCGCCAGGGCCACGCTCGGCAAGCCAATGACCTGGATCTCGACCTTGGGGTAAGTCGCCGAGAATTTCTTCAGGATCGCGGGCAGCAGGGATGAGGCATAGTCGTCCGGCATGCCGAGCACCACGCGCCCAGTCACGTCGGGGCGGACCACGGCCGCCCAGGCCTCGTCACGCAAGGCCAGCATGCGGCGCGCGAAGCCCAGCAATACTTCGCCTTCCGGAGTCAGCACCACGTTCCTTGGCTTGCGCACGAACAACGGCTTGCCCAGCGCCTGCTCCAGCGCCTTGATCTGCATGCTGACCGCCGACTGCGACCGGTGCACGAGTTCCGCCGCGCGGGAAATGCTGCCGGTATCGGCAACCGCCACCAACATGGCCAGCACATCGAGGTCAAGCACTTTCATTGGTATCAGAAAAACTGAAGCAACAGATCAATTTTACGCGTTTTTCTTAATCGTCGGCCGTCGGCATACTGGTTGAAAGCGTTGACGACCTATGCCACAGCCGATCATGGACCACCCCTTGCGCGACAGCCTTGCGCGCGAACTGCATGCCCGACCCTTCCTGCGCATCGGCGGCTCCGCCTCGCTGACGCACTTCGCCATCTATGCCGATGGCGATACCGCCATCCACCACGCCTTGCTGGCCTCCCTGTGCCGGCTGACCGGGCTGGAAGAGCCCGCCGACGGCGTGACGCACTATTCAGGGCGTTGGGGCAACGACAAGCAGCTGAAGTGGGAGCGGCACACCGAGTTCTCCACCTTCACCTTCGTGGCGCAGCGCAGTAATGCGGACTACTTCTCCGACCTGGCCACCTCCCACATCCCGGCCGGGTGGTTCGACAGCTTCGCCGGCAAGCGCCTGGTGGCGCTGCGCATGGAGCTGGTCTCGGGCGAGGCCGCGGCCCATGCGCGCGACCACGTGCGGGATTGGATCGACGGCCCGATCCTGGCGGGCAGCCATGTGCTGGGCGGCGGCGAGGTGTTTTGCGACTGGACCATCCCGCCAGACGGCTTTACGCGCTTCCTGGTCATCGACAACGGCTTCCGCGAAGTGCAGGGCGGACGGCTGCTGCAGCGCTTGTATGAAATCGAGACCTACCGGATGATGGCGCTGCTGGCCTTGCCGGTGGCGCGTGACCTGGGCCGCAGCGTGGACAACCTGCAGCGCTCGCTCGCGCCGCTGATGCGCAGCATGGACACCAGCCAGGGCGGCCGCCACGATGCCGAGTTGCTCGAGCGGCTGACGCACCTGGCGGTCCGCATCGAGGCCCTGGCGGAGTCCGGCAACCGCTTCAGCGCGTCGCGCGCCTACGAGAAGCTCGTGCTGGCGCGCATCCAGGAATTGCGTGAAGAGCGCATCGAAGGCATACCGACCATCGCCGAATTCATGGAGCGCCGCTTCGCGCCTGCCATGGAGACGTGCCGGTCGGTCTGGGCGCGCCACGAGCAGTTTGCCGGCCGCGTGGCGCGCGCGCTTGACCTGCTGCGCACGCGCGTCAACCTGGCGCAGGAGCAGGACACCACGCGCCTGCTCGAGGGCATGGACCAGACCGCGCGCAGCCAACTGCGGCTGCAGCACGCGGTCGAAGGCCTGTCGGTCGCGGCCATCTCCTACTATGTGCTGTCGCTGGCGGGCGCCGGGCTCAAGGCGCTGCATGCGGTGCATCTGCCCCTGGACCCGGATCTGATCAAGGGCGTGCTGGTCCTGCCGGTGGTGCTGCTGGTGCTGCGTGCTACCAGGCGCAGCAAGCATGCCGGGCAAAAAGCGGCCGCGCAGCAGCCGGCTGCGAATCAGGCTGCCTAGCGTCACGCCAGGGGCAGCCAGGCGGCTGTCCCGCCATGCCCTGCGGCTCGCTGCAGCAGACGCATCGGGCCAAGATTTTCAATCGTCCGCATTTGCGCCGCATTCCGGACAAAAAGCGAGCCGGCGAACCCCAGGGCGTTGACGGAAATGCCTTCCACGCACTCCCTGGATCTCGGCACCAGCAGCAGTCCTGCGGACAGGATCAGCAGGTTATACGGCGCTGACTGGCGCAGTCCGCCCTCGATCTCGACCGTCCCCACGCCAACCGCATCCAGCAGCGCGCGGTAGCGCTCGTACGCCGTGCACGCTGCCTCTTCCGGGGGCGCCGCAAACAGATCCAGCGGCGCGAACGCATGCGCAAATGCCAGGCCGGGAACGGTGCCGATGGCGCCGGCGCTCCGTGCCGGCTCCAGCAAGGGGCCGATCGGCAGCGCCGGGCCGCCCTCGGCGAGCGGCAACGGCACGATCTGCAGATGTTTGTGGCCCTGGCTCGCTCCCGCGGCTGCGCCGCCGTTGTAGAAGCCCAGGCTCGGGAACTCCGCCATGCTGGCCAGCAGCGCTTCAAAGTCCGGTACTGTCAGCAAGGATTCCTGCGCTTCGAAGCTGCGGGTGACGATGAGCAGGTGATGTTCGATGACATTGAACTTGTTGAGCAAGGCCGCATGGGTGCCGGAGATATCCGCAACAAACAGTTCGGGGTCATAGGGCAGGAATGGATTGCGCCCGGCACGGCTCGTCCTGCGTGCCTTGTCCTTACGCGCCAGGCTCGACACCTGGCGAACCAGGAACCGCACGCCGCCATCCTCAATCGTCGCCTGGACAGTTTCGATCGGGCACAACGCGCCGCTCCGCAGGGCGTGCGACGTCCGTTGCAAGATAGCCGGCCACAGCGTGCCGGGCTGAAGGTGTCGATGGTGCATGGTTGGCTTTCAATTCCATTCCAGCATCGAGCACCCCGTCAGTCTTGCTCGCGCAAGAGCATGGCCACGTTGCACTCCGCAAGCGCCGCGATCGTGCGCGAAGGATTCAGGCCGAGCGGACGCGGGACGACCGAACCGTCCATGACATACAGTCCCTTGCAGCCAAATACCCGGCCCCAGGCATCGACCACGCCGTCCGCGGCGGAGGTCCCCATGTTGCAGCCTCCCAGCGGATGCGGTGTGATCAGGTTGTGCCACCGCCGCCAGGTGAGCGGCACCCACGGATCCCCGCCAGTCGCTTTCGAGAGCTGGGTATGCGCTGCAATCATGGCCTCGATGACGGGCACCGATGCCTGATAGGACCAGTCAAGCCGCAGCACACGACGCCACGGTGCGTACCACCTGCGGCCCAGCCTCAACTGGCCATCGCCCGGGTCCACCCCTTGCCCGAACCATGGCATCATCCGCTCGACCGGATCGCCGTCGTCAAACAGCCCGCCGACGTCCTTCCACACAGCGCGCAGCTTGCGGGAACGCGTTCTCTTCATATGGCGTCGAATGAAGTTGCCTGCGAGGTTCGGGATGCCGCCGTCCTCCACGAAGATCGCCTGCCCGTTCGGCCCGCCGTGGTCCAGGAAGTCGATCGCGGCGGAGATGGTCACGCCATGCGAAGGAGAGACGGCCCTGTTGTCATAGAAGGCTGGCGTCACGAAATCGCCATTGTGGGACCAGCCATATCCCAACCGTGGTGAAAGCGCGGGCAGCGTGCGATGTTCATCCCGACAGCGCAGCAGTAGCTCGGTGCTGCCGATGGAGCCGGCGGCCAGGATCACCCTGGTGGCCGTGACTTCGCCGGGGCTTGTCGTCTGTTCCTCCGGATCGATTTTCCTGAAGCATACCCGCCAGCCCTGCTGCAGGGGCTCGAGCCTGTCCACCAGGTGCAAGGGGCGGATTTCGGCGCCATTGTCTTCGGCCACCGCCAGGTAGTTCAGGTCCAGCGTATTCCTGGCCGATACCTGGCACCCCACGTCGCAGTTGCCGCAATGGACACAAGTGCCCTGCCACCTGCCATGCTGGTTCAGGAATTTTTCTGAATGACGATCATTGCGGGCGTCTCGTAGCGTGGGGTCCCAGTGCTCGGAAAACGTCACCGCCAGCGGCAGTTTGCGGAAGCGCCCGCCCCACCCGCATGCTTGCGCCCCCTCGCGCAACAGCCGGGTTCGCTCGCTCACCTGATTGTCCGGCACTTCGCTCACCGCGAGCATGCGCCCGACCTCCTCATAGTGGGCCTGCAGGCCGACATAGGTCACCTCCTTCGGCCAGCCGTGCCGGAAGGCTTCCGGCCTGGCCTCCACGGAAACGTTGGCGTAGATCAGCGAGCCGCCACCGACTCCGGCACCGGCGATGACCCATACATCAGAGAATGTCCGGATATCGGCCCAGCCATTGAAGCGATGGGCACGCTCCTGGTTCCACAGCCAGGCATCACGCTCGTCGCGCGGGTAGGTCGCCGGGCCCCAGCGCCGGCCGCGTTCGAGCACCAACACCTTGCGGCCGGCCTGCGCGAGCCTGCATGCCGAGACCGCGCCACCAAAGCCGCTGCCGATGACGACGACATCGTAGGCCGGCGCATTGCTCATCATGACCCTCCCTGTCGTTGGATGATGATTACCTGCTTCGATCTGTGGCTGGGGCACGCGCGCACGTCGGCGCCCTCACCCCCGCAGCATCTTCACCGCTTCCGCAACTGCCCGCCTGATCCGCGCATACGTGCCGCACCGGCAGATCACGCAGCTCATCTGCTCGGCGATCTCCGCCTCGTCAGGATTCCGCGTGCGCTTGAGCAGCGCGCTCGCCGCCATCAGTTGCGCGCTCTGGCAGTAGCCGCACTGCACGACCTCATGCTTCAGCCAGGCCGCCCGCAGGGCGTTCACCTCGGGGCCGTCGAGGCCTTCGATGGTGACGATCCTCTTCCCTTCCATCTCGCTCGCCCGGTGCTGGCACGACAGCAGCAGCTTGCCGTTGGCATGCACCGCGCAGGCGCCGCACACGCCCACGCCGCAGCCGAACTTGGTTCCCGTCAGCTTCAGCTCGCAGCGCAGCACCCACAACAGCGGCGTGCAGCCGTCAGAGCGGATTTCAACGCCCTTACCGTTGACACTGAGTTGATGGTCTGGCATCGCAGGCTCCGGAAGGCGGCAGAGTCTTCAGCAGCGGCAGGTGACGCAAGCGCTCGCCGGTCGCATTGAACAAGGCATTCGCCACCGCCGGCGCGATCGGTGGCGTGGTGGCCTCGCCCACACCCTGTGGCGGTCCCATCGAAGGCATCACGTGCACCTGGATGTCCGGGCAGTCTCGCAGGCGCATGGCCGGAAAGGCGGTGTAGTAATCCTCCTTCACCTTGCCCCCATCCAGCGTAATCTTCTGCCACAGCGCCGCCGACAGTCCGAACACGATGCCGCCCTCCACCTGCTGCTCGATCAGGGTCGGGTTGACCGGCAGGCCGCAATCAATGGCGCAGAACACGCGATCCACGCGGACCTGCCCCGCGTTGTCAACCGACACCTCGGCCACCTGCGCCACCACGCTGCCGAATGACTCGTGCAGGGCCACGCCGCGACCAACCCTCGCAACGCCAGGCTTCTTGCGCAAAGGCCGGCCCCAGCCCGACATCCTTCCGACTTGCTCGAGCACCGCGCGCTGGCGATCCTCCCTGAGCAGGCTCATGCGATAGTCGAGCGGGTCCTTGCTGACCGCCACCGCCAGCTCGTCGACAAAGCTCTCCATGAAGAAGGCGTGGTGCGAGTGCCCCACCGAGCGCCAGTAGCCCACGGGAATCGCGAGGTCCACGGTCTGGTGGCCGATCCATACATCTGGCCAGTCATAAGCCTGGTCGAAAGCGCCTTCCACCGTGGACTTGTCCAGCCGCGACACGAAGATGTCGGGCAGGCCGAAGTTGCGTTTCGCGGTGCTCGCCAGCACCGACTGGCTGGACGAGATATTGCGCACCGCGATGACCTTCCGGTTGCCGTCGAGCCAGGCCTCGAAGCGCGACACGCTGGCCGGGCGGTAGAAGTCATGCCGCATGTCCTCGGGGCGCGACCAGATCGTCTGGACCGGCACGCCCTTGCGCTTTGCCGCGATAGCAGCCGCCTGGCAGATGAAATCGACTTCGAGCCGGCGCCCGAACGCACCGCCGATGGATTGCTGGCGCAGTTCGACCTTGTCCGTGTCCAGCCTGAGCGTCTTCGCCACGCAGCGGCGCGCCAGCCCGGGCACCTGCGTCGCGGCCCAGACGATGGCGCGGTCGGCCTGGACCAGCACCGTGCAGTTGACCGGCTCCAGCGCGGCGTGGGCGAGATACGGCGCCGAGTACAAGACCTGGATGGCGGGCTTGCCCTGCTTCATGACACGCCCGTCACCATGCTCGTACCAGACGCGCGGGCCGGGGGCGTCGAGCGCCTTCACCAGCGTGTCGCGGACACCTTCGCCCGACAGCTTTGCCGCCTCGCCCTCGTCCCACTTGCACTGGACCCTTTCCGCCGCCTGCATGGCGATCCACGCATCGCTGGCGATCACCGCGACGCCGCCGCTGCCGCCCGGGAACGGCGGCAGCGCGACCAGGTCGAGCACGCCGGGCAACCTCTTTACATCGTCGGGCGGGGATTCCTGCAGCTTGCCGCCCAGCGTCGGACACATCTGCACGCTGGCGTAGACCATCGCGTCCGCCACCACGTCGATGCCGAAGCGGGCGGTGCCGTGGAGCTTGGCAGCCGTATCAAGGCGCGCGGCGCGGGTGCCGATGAGCTTGTAGCTGGACGGGTCCTTCAGTTCGACCTTGCCCGGCAGGCCCTCGCGCGCGGCTGCCGCGGCCAGCTGGCCGAACGTGGCACTGCGTCCCGACGGATGCACCACCTTGCCGGCCTGCGCGCGACAATCGGCGGCCTTGACATTCCATTGCTTCGCCGCCGCCGCGCACAGCATCATGCGGGCGGCGGCACCGGCCTCGCGCATCGGATCCCACAGGTCCCTGATGCTGGTTGAGCCGCCGGTGAACATCATGCCCACCTCGCGCACGCCCTTGCGCGTGAACCATTCGGCGGCGCGCCTGGGCCACCCCTGGTCGTCAGGCCGGAACGGCAGGTTGGCGACCACGCCCTCGATGTTGTTGTACAGGCTGTCGACGGGCGACGGCTCGACGCGGACCTGCGACCAGTCGGCCTCCATCTCCTCGGCCAGCAGCATCGCCGCGCCGGTATGCACGCCCTGCCCCATCTCGGCCTTGCTCATCACCACCGTGACGGTGTTGTCGGACGCCACCTTGACCCAGCCGTTCAGCGCGAATTGCCCGTCGCGCACCGCCAGCGGCCCGCCACCCGCCAGGCGCTGGCGCGGCGGCAGCCCGGCCCATCCGATCACCAGCACACCGGCAGCGCCCGCGCCGCCGAGCAGGAAGGTTCTGCGCGTCAACATGGCAAGACTGGCGGATCGAACATCATTGGAAGCCCCCCGGTGCCGCCGATGGCATGGCCTATATTAGGTCGGGAAGTGCTTCAGTGCGAATGCGAACACGTCGTTGGCGCTATCGCGCAACACCGGACACTACCGTGCCGCTCTGCGCCGGCAGCCGCGCCATCCGCGCCGGCGGGGGGCCAGGAAAGATCCGCCAGGTCTTTACCAACTTATTGATTTGCCTGGATAAAGCGGTGGACGATCAGGGCGCTGCGGTCGCGGTGAAGAGGTCTCGTACGCCAGCGACGGCATCAGTATCTCCAGAACAGGAAGTGCCGATGCTGTTGCGCATGGACCTTGCGAGGAGCCCGGTTTTCAGGGCTGAAGCGCGCCTCCGGATCGATCACTCTCGCACGCAAGGCCATATCGTAGAACGCGCCCACCATCGGCAGAGCGCTATGCGCGCCCTGGCCCCAGTCGTTGCCGAGCGTCACACGTCCATCGTCAAACCCCACCCATGCGCCCGCGACCAGTTGCGGATGCATCAGGATGAACCAGCCATCCGCATTGTCCTGCGTGGTGCCCGTCTTGCCGGCCACGTCGGCACGGATCCCGAAGCGCGTCCGGATGCCGACGCCGGTGCCCCGGGTCACGACGTCGCGCATGACATCAACCAGCGTTTGCGCTGCACCGGCGGGCAGTGCCTGTTGCGGCGACGCGCTCGCAAATTCGGCGAGCACCTTGCCGTCGTGATCCTCGATGCGCGTCACCATGCGCGGTTCGACGTAGGCACCGCGATTCGCGATCGTGCTATACGCCGACACCATCTCCCTGAGCGTGACCGGGCTCGTGCCGAGCGCGAGCGACGGCACCGCTTCGAGCGGACTGTCGCGCACGCCCATCGCGCGCGCCAGCCGCGCGACCTTCTCAGGGTGTTCCTTTTGCATGAGTTGCGCCGTGACGCGGTTGCGCGAGTACACCAGCGCGTCGCGCAGCGTCATCGGCCGGTCGGTGGGCGGCTCCGCGTCGGTAGGCCGCCAGATCGCCTGGCCGGTCAGTGGAATGGCGACGCTCCGGTCGACGATGGTATCGCCCGGCCGCGCGCCGTCCGCGAACGCCGCCCCGTAGACGAACGGCTTGAAGGTCGACCCTGGCTGGCGCCGGGCCTGCTGCACATGATCGAACGGTGCGTCACTGAAGTCGCGGCTGCCGACCCATGCCTTGATATCGCCGTTGCGCGGATCGATCGCGACAAAGCCCGCCTGGACCTGGGTCTTGCTCCGGCACAGCGCGCGGACGAACGTCGGGTTCGTGCCGAGCTTCCTGAGCGCCGCCTGATCCGATTGGCCGGCATCGCGTGCGGCGCGATAGTCGGGCGTTTGCCGGATGAACGTCCGGAACAGGTCGTTGCCGGGCCAGCAGCCGGTGCGTTCGTTCCACGCCCCGTTCGCGATCCATTGCAGCTGGTTCGCCTGCCAGTCCATCGCCTGCGCCGCCATTGCCTGCAGACGGGAATCCAGGGTCGTACGCACCACCAGCCCGTCGGCGTAGATGTTGTAGCCGTTGCGTTCGGCCCATGCAATCAGCCACCTGCGCAGTTGCGCTGAAAAATGCGGCGCCGTGCTTCGTGGCGCGGTCTGCAGCTCGAAATTGACGTTAAGCGGTTGCCGCCGCAGCCAGGTGTAAGCATCGGGCTTGAGCTTCCCGTACTTGTTCATCTGCCCGAGCACTGTGTTTCGCCGCGCCAATGCGCGCTCGGGATTCAGGACAGGGTTGTAGGTGCTGTTGGCCTTCAGCATGCCGACGAGTGTCGCGCTTTCGAGAATGTCGAGCTGACGCGCCGATTTGCCGAAGTAGGTGCGTGCGGCCATCTCCACGCCGTAGGCGTTATACAGGAACGGCACATTGTTCAGGTATGTCTCAAGGATCTGGTCCTTGCTGTATACCGCTTCGATCTTCAGCGCCGTGATCGCTTCCCTGAGTTTGCGCGCCAGGGTCGGCGCGCGGCCGATTTCGTCCGGGTACAGGTTGCGCGCAAGCTGCTGCGTGATCGTCGAGCCACCCTGCCGGTCGCCGGAGAAGGTATGCAGCGCGGCCGACGCGATACGCAGCCAGTCGATCCCGTAATGCTCATAGAAGCGGCGATCCTCCGTGGCGATCAATGCCGCCACCATGTACGGCGAGATCTGCCCGAGCGACACCCACTCGCGATTGACCGGCTTGAATTCGTCGATCACTCTGCCGTCGGCCGACACGATCAGCGCCGGCCGGTCGATGCGGGCTTTGCGGATGTCGCCGATGCCCGGTGTCAACGGCACGAGCGCCAGCACGTACAGCAGAAACAGCGCCGGCACTGCGCCAAGCGTCAGCACGATGCCGCGTCGCGTCGGTCGGCGAAAGCGGCGCCGCGCGCCGGTACAGACGCGTCCGGCTATCGCGAGGCTGGCAGCGGCCAGCGGTTGGATGCGGATGAGCCATCGTGCGCAGTACTCACGAAACAACGATACATAGCGGCGATTCACAATGGCGGGACGCGTGGCGGAAAGAGCGCGATCCTACCAAAACCGAAGGACCCGTCTGCGGCCAGAACAGGGCTGCCAGGCACCGTATTAACAAACGATTACATCTTTTTGTGTGGGCAGGGTCGCACGCGGCGGCACGCCAGATTCGGATTGACCTCGCCGTCGCCCGCCCTATACTTCAAGCGCTGACTGAGACACGCTCTGACAAAGCGAAGGTAGGTCGGCAAAACGATCGTGTTTCCTATATGAAGCGTGATCGTGCAGGCCGCATATGCCTGCAGGTCCGAACCGGATCATGAGTTGCTGACCCGGTTCGGACGCATACGCCCAAGGTTGGTAGCGTCAAGCACCTGCAGCAGGTGCTTTTTTATTGGCGCCGTGCAGCCCGACGTCAACCGCTTGCCTCGCGGGTGCCGCCATCGAACAATTTCCGCCCTAGATGTCGGGGGCGAGCAGGAGCCCGCTTTTCACGGTGTGGATCAGTGCAAGACGATCTTCGACTGCCTTGCGCAGGACTTCACGCCCCCTGAACGGATCCGTCAGGTAATTGGCGTACTGACTTGCCCGAATCTGCACCTTTAGACTCATCGTCGCCGCTCCGCTCTCCGGCCATGTCACCAGGAACGCCGGATGGCTGTCCGCGCACTCGACAAAAGCGGTGTCAGGAGAGGGGAAACAGGAGTCAGCGCCCTGGGCCAGAAACTGGAGGTCCTTGTCCTTGAACTCATAGGTTGCCATGTCTTTCTCCCATCGCGCCGAAGATCGTGGCGTGAAAGTCATTGTTGCGGGCAGCCGCCGCATCTGCTTATTCCTATGGTAGTGCAGGCGGTACTCGCCTGGAGCAGCCCTCGCGCAGCCGCTGGCCTGGGGCCGACAGCGGGCCTCGTCTCCCGCTCTCTGACCCCGAGGTAAACCCTTAGATGCTGCCTGCGCCCCTCTTCGGTTATGCTGGAGTTTCGTTTGCGCCCCGTACCCCTGGGGCGGCTCAGCACGCTGCTTGCGTGTACCAAATATCGAGGACGAGATGGCGACTGGCATCGTGAAGTGGTTTAACAGTGAAAAGGGCTACGGGTTCATCACACCGGATGATGGCGGCAAGGACTTGTTTGCTCATCACAGCGAAATCCAGGGCACCGGCTTCAAATCGCTGGAGGAAGGTGCGAAAGTGGAATTTGAAGTCACGCAAGGCCAGAAAGGCCCGCAAGCGTCAAAGATTCGCCCGATCTAGCCGCCCTGCCCACCCGACGGCCTGAATCGACAAAGCCCTTCACGCATTGAGAAGGGCTTTTCTGTTTTCATGCGCGTAGCGCAGTTTGCACTGGCCGCCCGGCCTGTGCGTCAGGTTGATCCGGCGCCTGCGGCCTTGCCGGTCTGGTCGTGCCAGCCGCCGCCCAGCGCCTTGTACAGGTTGACTTCGCTGGTCAACCGCTCGAGCCGCGCCTGGATCAGCAGTTGCTGCGCGCTGTAAAGCGAGCGCTGCGCGTCCAGCACGGCGAGGTAGCTGTCGACACCCGTGCGGTAGCGCCGGTCCGCCAGGCCATAGGCGTCCTGAGCGGCTTCGACGAAGCGGATCTGGGCTTCGAGCTGGCTGGCGTACGTGCCCCGTGCCGCCAGCCCATCGGCCACCTCGCGGAAGGCGGTCTGCACCGTGCGCTCGTACTGGGCGACGTTGACGTCCTTCTGGATGGTGGCGAAGTCCAGGCTGGCCCGCAGGCTGCCAGCGGTGAACAGCGGCAGATTGATCCGCGGCTGGAACAGCCACGTGCCGGAGCCAGCCCCGAACAGGCCCGAAAGCTGGCTGCTGGCGGTGCCTGCCGATGCGGTCAGGCTGATGCTGGGGAAGAAGGCCGCGCGCGCGGCACCGATGTCGGCATTGGCCGAACGCAGCCGGTGCTCGGCGGCGAGCACGTCCGGGCGATTCTGCAGCAGCTCCGAAGGCAGCCCGCCCGGCACATCGGCAAACAGCTTCTGCTCCAGCGGCACGCCGTCGGGCAGGTCCGCCGGCAGGGACGTGCCGAGCAGCAGCACCAGGGCATTCTCGTCCTGTGCCACCAGCCGGGTGTACCGCGCAAGGCTTGCGCGCGCGGTTTCCAGGGCGGTCTGCGCCTGGCGCAGGTCAAGCCGGGATGCGATCCCTTCCTCGTAGCTGCGCCGCGTCAGGCCATAGCTGCGCTCGTAATTGGCCAGCGTTTCCCGGGTAAGCTGCAGCAGCGCTGCATCGGCGCGCTGGGTCAGGTAGGCGCTGGCAACGCTGGCCACCAGCGAGATCTGGGCACTGCGGCGTGCTTCGTCGCTGGCGAAATACTGTTCGAGGGCGGCTTCGCTGAGACTGCGCAGGCGGCCGAACAGGTCGATCTCCCACGCCGTGGTGCCCAGCGATACGCCGTACTGGCTGCTGATCAGCCTCCGCCCTGTGGTGGACAGGTCAGGAGGAATGCGCTGGCGCGAGCCCTGTGCGGCCGCGCCGACGGCGGGAAACAGGTCGGCGCGCTGGATGCGGTACTGGGCCCCGAACGCTTCCACATTGAGGGTGGCCACGCGCAGGTCACGGTTGTTCTGCAGCGCCAGTTCGATGAGACGGCGCAGGCGAGGATCGGCAAAGAAATCGCGCCAGCCCAGATCGGCCGCGGGCACCTGTCCAGCTTCGGCGGCGGCAGCGGCAGGCAGGTAGGCCGGGCCCTGCGGGTAGGCTGCCGCCACCGGCGAGGCCGGCCGCTCGTATCTGGGAATCAGGCTGCAGCCGGCCAGCATGGCCATGACGGCAGCGCAGAGCAAGGTCTTCTTCATTCGAGCGCCCCTTTTTCCAGGGAAGCATCACGCGGCTCCGTCCTGCGCTTGCGCCCGAACAGCGAGGTGACGACGACAAAGAACAGCGGCACCCAGAAGATCGCCAGCACTGTGGCCGTGATCATGCCGCCGATCACGCCGGTGCCGATGGCGTGCTGGCTGCCGGCGCCGGCGCCGGTCGACACGGCCAGCGGAAACACGCCGAGCATGAACGCCATCGAGGTCATCACGATGGGGCGCAGGCGCATGCGGCACGCCTCCACGGCGGCCTCGACCAGGCCCCTGCCGTGTTCGTACTGGCTCTTGGCGAATTCCACGATCAGGATGGCGTTCTTGGCGGACAAGCCGATGGTGGTCAACAGGCCCACCTGGAAGAACACGTCATTGGACAAGCCACGCCCCAGCGTGGCGAGCAATGCGCCGATCACGCCAAGCGGCACCACCAGCATCACCGAGAACGGGATCGACCAGCTCTCGTAAAGCGCGGCCAGGCACAGGAACACCACCAACAGCGACAGCGCATAGAGCGCCGGCGCCTGCGAGCCCGACAGGCGCTCTTCATACGACAGGCCGGTCCAGGCATAACCTACGCCCGGCGGCATCTGCTTCATGATCTCCTCGATCGCCTTCATGGCTTCGCCGGAGCTGCGCCCGGGCGCGGCCTCCCCCAGCATTTCCACCGCGGCCACGCCGTTGTAGCGCTGCAGCTTGGGCGAGCCAAATGCCCACTTGCCATCGGCAAAGGCTGAAAACGGCACCATGTCGCCCTTGTCGTTGCGCACGAACCACTTGTCGACATCGTCCGGATTCATCCGGGAATCCGGACGGCCCTGCACGTAGACGCGCTTGACCCGGCCGCGGTCGATGAAGTCGTTGACGTAGCTGGAACCCCAGGCGATCGACACCGTGCTGTTGATGTCAGCCAGCGAAATGCCAAGTGCGCGCGCTTTCTCATCGTCGATCACCAGCTGGTACTGCGGCTGGTCATTCAGTCCATTGGGGCGCACGCGCTGCAGCACCGGGCTTTTCGCGGCCAGCGCCAGGAACTTGTCGCGCGCGTTCATCAGCGCCACGTGGCCAATGCCGGCCTGGTCCTGCAGGTAGAGGTCAAACCCGGTGGCATTGCCCAGCTCCTGCACCGCGGGCGGGGCGAACGCAAACGACATCGAATCGCGGAAGCTCAGGAACCTGCGCTGGGCGCGCGCGGCCAGGTCGAACACGCCGGTGCTGTCCCCGCTGCGTTCCTCCCATGGCTTGAGCAGGATAAAGGCCAGGCCCGAGTTCTGGCCGCGGCCGGCAAAGTTGAAGCCGTTGACGGTGAACAGCGACTCGACCACGCCGCCCTCTTCCTTCAGCAGGTAATCGCGCATCTGGTCGAGCACCTTCTGCGTGCGCTCGGCGGTGGCGCCGGCCGGCGTCTGCACCTGGGCGTACAGCACGCCCTGGTCTTCCTCCGGCAGGAATGAAGTGGGGATGCGCGTGAACAGGAAGCCCATCGCCACCAGGATGGCCACGTAGATCAGCAGGAAGGGCATGCGGCGCTTCAGGATGCGCGACACGTTGTGTTCGTAGCCCTGGACGGTCGCGTTGAACCTGCGGTTGAACCAGCCGAAGAAGCCGCCCTTGTTTTCGCCATGATCGCCCTTTTCGATGGGCTGGAGCATGGTGGCGCACAGGGCCGGCGTCAGGATCAGCGCGACCAGCACGGACAGCGCCATGGACGAGACGATGGTGATGGAAAACTGCCGGTAGATCACGCCGGTCGAGCCGCCGAAGAACGCCATCGGCAGGAACACCGCCGACAGCACCATGGCAATGCCCACCAGCGCGCCCTGGATCTGGCCCATCGAGCGCCGCGCGGCCTCCCTGGGCCCCAGTCCGTCCTCGGCCATCACGCGCTCGACGTTCTCCACCACGACGATGGCGTCATCCACCAGCAGCCCGATGGCCAACACCATGCCGAACATGGTCAGTGTGTTGATGGTGTAGCCGAATGCCGCCAGTACGCCGAAGGTGCCCAGCAGCACCACCGGCACGGCGATGGTGGGAATCAGGGTAGCGCGCACGTTCTGCAGGAACAGGTACATCACCAGGAACACCAGCGCGATGGCTTCCATCAGCGTCTTCACCACTTCGTGGATGGACCCCGAGATCACCGGCGAGGTGTCATATGGGAAAACCACTTTCATCCCCGGCGGGAAGAAAGGCTCCAGCCCGTCCAGCGTCTTGCGGATAGCGCGCACGGTTTCCAGCGCGTTGGCCCCCGCGGCCAGCCGCACGGCAATGCCCGAGGCCGCCTGGCCGTTGTATTGCGCATTGATGTTGTAGTCCTGCCCGCCCAGGCCCACGTCGGCCACGTCCTTCAGGCGCACCTGGGAGCCGTCGGGGTTGACCTTGAGCAGGATGTTGCCGAACTGCTCGCGGGTCTGCAGCCGGGTCTTGCCGATCACGCTGGCATTGAGCTGCTGGCCCTGCACCGCCGGCAGGCCGCCAAGCTGGCCGGAGGCCACCTGGACGTTCTGCGCCCGGATGGCGTTGCTCACGTCCAGCGGCGTGAGCCGGTAGCTGTTGAGCCGGGCCGGGTCGATCCATACCCGCATGGCATATTGCGAGCCGAACACCTGGAAGTCGCCCACGCCGTAGGTGCGCGACAGCGGATCCTGGACATTCGAGACAATGTAGTTCGACAGGTCTTCCCGCGTCACCTTGGGGTCAGTGGAAATCATGCCCACGATGACCAGGAAGTTGCGCACCGACTTGGTCACGCGGATGCCTTGCTGCTGCACTTCCTGCGGCAGCAGGGGCTGCGCAAGCGCCAGCTTGTTCTGCACCTGCACCTGGGCAATATCCGGATTGGTGCCTTGCTCGAAGGTCACCGTGATCGTCATATTGCCGTCGGCGTTGCTTTCCGAGGAGATGTAGCGCAAGCTGTCCAGGCCGTTGAGCTGCTGCTCGATCACCTGCACCACGGTGTCCTGTACCGTCTCGGCGGAGGCGCCGGGGTAGTTGACCGAGATCGCGATGGTGGGCGGCGCGATGGCCGGATACTGGCTGATGGGCAGCGCGCGGATCGACAGCACGCCGGCCAGCATGATGACCAGGGCGATCACCCACGCGAAGATGGGCCGGTCGATAAAGAAATTGGACATGGCTGCTCCCTTGTCCCGGCAGTGCGCTCAGGGCTTGGCCGCGGTCGTGGCGGATGGGGCTGACGCGGCGGCCGCCGGCGCACCGGCACCCTTCCCGGCCTGGGCTACGCGCACCTTGGCTCCGGGCCGCACGAACTGCAGGCCCTCCACGATGACGCGGTCGCCGGCGCCGAGGCCGTCGGCAACCAGCCACTTGTCCCCAACGGCGCGGTCGGTGCGGATCTGGCGCAGCTCCACCTCGTCCCTGGCATTGACCACCAGCGCCGTGGCCTGGCCCTTGAGGTCGCGCGTCACCCCCTGCTGCGGCACGAGCAGCGCATCGGTCTTCACGCCCTCACGCAGGCGGGCATGGACGAACATGCCCGGCATCAGCTCATGGCGCGGGTTGGGAAACACCGCGCGCAGCGTCACCGAGCCGGTGCCCTGGTCCACGGCCACTTCCGAGAACTCCAGGCGGCCGGCTTCGGGATAGCGGGTACCGTCTTCGAGCACCAGGCTGACCTGGGCCGCGTTGGGGCCGGCATTCTGCAGCGCACCGTTGGCCAGCTCGCGCCGCAGCCGCAGCAGGGACGATGAGGGCTGGGTCACGTCGACGTAGATCGGGTCAAGCTGCTGCACCACGGACAGCGCGGTAGCCTGGCCATTGGTGACCAGCGCACCTTCCGTCACATTCGAGCGCCCGATGCGCCCAGAGATCGGCGACAGCACCCTGGTATAGCGCAGGTTGATGTCGGCGCGGTCGACAGCGGCCTGCGCCTGCAGCCAGGCGGCCCTGGCCTCGTCATACTGCTGCTTGCTGACCGCCTCGTCGCCGACCAGGCGCCCGTAGCGCTCTGCCAGCAGGCGGGTGGATTCCAGCGTCGCCCGGGCACTCTTGTAGGCGGCCTCGTAGGTGGACGGATCGATCTGGTAGAGCTGCTGGCCCTGCGTGACGTCGCTGCCCTCCTTGAACAGGCGGCGCAGGATGATGCCATCCACCTGCGGCCTGACTTCGGCAATGCGGAACGCCGTGGTGCGGCCCGGCAGCTCGGTATCCAGCGTCAGTGGCTCGGTCTTGAGCGTGACCACGCTCACTTGCGGCGGCGGCGGAGCCGCGGCCTCTTTCTTGTTACCGCATCCGGCAAGCATTGACGTGGCGATGGCCAGCGTGACCGGAACCCAGGCGCTACTGCCGCGTGATCGTTGCATTGCGATGTCCTGCGTAGGTATCAAGCCGATTCAGAATGTCGCCGGCAATCCGGTAGACCTGAGCCAGAGCGGAGCAGGCCGAGGTGACACAAGCGCCATGCCTGCCATTGCGCCAGTTGCAGACGTAACTGAGAGAGTCTATCCCGCCACGAAAAAATGGATCGGCCGATAATCGGCCGCGCATATTTCAGAAACTTACATCGCGATCACCGCACCCCCGGCGCCCCGGGCTATTGCGGAAACAGCGCCATCTGCCCGGTCAGCAGCGTCTCGAAACCGTCCTCCAGGAATGGCAGGATCGCATCCGCAATCGGCTGGAGCTGCTTTGTCACGTAGTGGTTATAGTCGATCGGCGCCGACCGCGCCTCGAGCGGCTCCGGCCCCGCCATGGTCATCACGTAACTGATCCAGCCGCCCTGCTGGTACTGGCGCGGCCGCCCGTGACGCTCGTTATAGGCATCGGCGATGCGGGCAGCCCGCACGTGCGGCGGCACGTTGCGCTGGTAGTCATCAAGCTTGCGCCGCAGCCGCTTGCGATAGACCAGTTGCTCGTCGAGTTCGCCGGCCAGGGTGCGGCGCACGATATCCCGCACATAATCCGCATACGGCTCGCGGTTGAAGATCTTTTCGTAGAGGGTCTGCTGGAACCGCTGGGCCAGCGGCGACCAGTCCGTGCGCACTGTCTCAAGGCCCTTGAACACCATCTCGACCTTCCCGTCAGGCCGTTCCACCTGCCCGGCATAGCGCTTCTTGCTGCCAAGGTCCGTGCCGCGGATGGTCGGCATCAGGAAGCGCCGGAAGTGCGTTTCGAACTGGAGTTCGAGCGCGCTGTCCAGGCCATGGGTCTGCCAGAGGTGGTCGCGCCACCAGTCGTTGACGCAGGCGACGAGGCTGCGGCCGATCTGGCTGGCATCGGCCTGCGTCCTGGCGCGGCGCAGCCAGACGAAGGTGGAATCCGTGTCGCCATAGATCACCTCGTAGCCGCGGGCCTCGATCAGCGCCCGGGTCTGCCGCATGATCTCGTGCCCGCGCATGGTGATCGACGACGCCAGCCGCGCATCGAAGAACCGGCAGCCGCTGGACCCGAGCACGCCGTAGAACGCGTTCATGATGATCTTGAGCGCCTGCGAGAGCGGCTTGTTCCGGTCGCGCTTGGCGGCCTCGCGGCCCTGCCAGACCCTGGCGACGATCGCCGGCAGGCAGTGCTTCGTCCGGGAAAACCGCGCACCGCGGAAGCCGGGTACCGAATCGGCATCGTCCGGATGCGCCAGTCCCTCGACCAGGCCGACCGGGTCGATCAGGAAGGTGCGGATGATCGACGGGTAGAGGCTCTTGTAGTCCAGCACCAGCACCGATTCGTACAGCCCCGGCCGCGAGTCCATGACGAAGCCGCCAGGGCTGGCCTCGGGTGCCTTCTCGCCGAGGTTGGGCGCGACATAGCCCTGCCGGTGCATCAGCGGCATGTAGAGATGCGTGAAGGCGGCGACCGAGCCGCCGCTGCGGTCGGCTGGCAGGCCCGTGACCGTGGCGCGCTCCAGCAGGAATGGCAACAGCTCCGTCTGCTCAAAGATCCGCGTCACCAGCTCGCAATCGCGCAGGTTATAGCGCGCCAGCGCCGGCTTGTCCTGTTCGAACATGCGGTCGATGGCGTCCATGCGGTCGTATGGGTCATCGATCGCCTTGCCTTCTGCGAGCAGCGTCTGCGCGACCGATTCGAGGCTGAACGACGGGAAGCTCCACGTGGCCGAACGCAGCGCCTCGATGCCGTCGATGATCAGCCGGCCCGCCGCGCTGGCGAAATAATGCTGCTGGGCGTTGTGCTCGCGCCATTCCATTTCGGCACCGTCCCGCCCCAGGCGCAGCGGAACCTGGAACTTGCGTGCATGTTCGTGCAGCACGCGCAGGTCGAACTGGACCAGGCTCCAGCCAATGATGGCGTCAGGGTCGTGCTCGGACAGCCACAGGTTCAGCTTCTCCAGCAACTCGGGCCGTGTTGCGCAGTATTCGAGCGAGAAATCGACGTCGGCGGGCATCTGCGGCGCCGGGCCCAGCATGTAGACCTGGCGCTGACCACAGCCCTCGAGCGCAATCGAATAGAGGTCGCCGAACGCGTTCGTTTCGATATCGAGCGAGACCAGGCGCAGCGAGGGACGGTAGTCCACCGACGGCTTCATCTGGGCATTGCGCAGCACGCCGCCGGCATCCGGCTCACCGTCGAACCAGACCGGGGCGGTGATGAAGCGCTCCATCAGGTAGCGCTCGGGCGGGCGGATATCGGCCTCGTAGACATCCACGCCGGCATCGCGCAAGGAGCGGCTGAGCTGGATCAGTTGCCGATGCTGCTGGCAGTACAGGCCCAGTACGGGCCTGCGCTGGAAATCCTGGAGCCTGAGCGGGCGCAGTTCGACATCGCGCTCGCGGCACAGCAGCGCCTCGGCGCGTTCACGCTGTGCCTCGGGGATAAACGCCACGGACGGCTGACAGGACAGGCGCAGCCGGCGCGGCCCGTCCTCGGTCGCCAGCCAGACCTCGACCTCGGTGCCGGCCGGGGTATCGCGCCAATGTCGGGTCAGGATAAAACCCTGCTGGAGTGCCACGCTATAAACCTTGGAGAACCGCTTCTCGCCGATTTTAGCGGAGCCGGGGGTAACCGGGCGCGCCGTTGCAGCGTGCCCGGACTCCTGGTGCTTACTCGACCGCGATACCCTTGTCGCGGATCACCTTGCCCCACTTGGCATAGTCCTGCTGCATGCGCTGGGCCATCTGCGCCGGCGGCTGGAAGTTGGCAATGGCGCCGGCCTTCAGCAGCTTGTCCTGGACCTCCTTGTCGGCCAGGATCTTGCCGACCTCGCCAGAGACGCGGTCCACCACTTCCTTGGGCGTGCCCGGGGGCGCCAGCAGGCCGCCCCAGGACACGGCGTCGTAGCCCTTGAAGCCTTGCTCGGCAATGGTCTTGACGTCGGGCAGCATGCTGACGCGCTGCGGCGAACCGACCGCGATGGCGCGCAGCTTGCCCGCCTGGATATGCGGCAGCGCGGCGACGAGGTCAGCGTACATGATCGGGACCTGGCCACCGAGGGTGTCGCTGATGGCCGGCACGCCGCCCTTGTAGGGCACGTGCTGCATCTCGAAGCCGCCCATCTGCTTGAGCAGCTCCATGCTCAGGTGACCGAAGCTGCCCGCGCCGGAGCTGGTGTAGTTGAGCTTGCCCGGCTGGGCCTTGGCCTGTGCGATCAGCTTGGGCAGGTCGGTCACGTTGGGCAGCAGCGTCGGGTTGACCACCACCACGATCGGCAGGTCGTAAACGGTGGCGACGGGCGTGAAGTCCCTGGTCGTGTCGTATCCCGCCTTCTTGTACAGGTGCGGCGCCAGCAGCGTGGGCGTGGCCAGCATCATCAGCGTGTAGCCGTCGGGCGCGCTCTTGGCCACCTGGGCGGCCGCAATGGAACCCGACGCACCGGCGCGGTTCTCCACCACCACCGGCTGCCTGAGGCGCTCGCCCAGCTTCTGGCCGACGATGCGCGATGCCGTATCCGTGGGCCCGCCCGGCGGGAACGGCACGACGAGCTTGATCGGCTTGCTCGGCCAGGCTTGCGCGAAAGCGCTGCCGGCCAGCAGCGGCGCCGCGGCAAGGGCCAGGATGGCACGACGCCGGGAGTGGACGATACGGGTGAAATTTCGAATGCGCACGATTGTTGTTCCAGGTTGATTCTGTACAAGGGACCTCAAGCCCCCCTTGCCGGGCGGAATTGCGCGGACGTGCGTCCGCGCGGCGCGAAGGCGCAGGCTTGCTACGGTGCCTCGGGCAGTGTCAGCACGCCGCTGGCCTGCAGTGCCCGCAGCTGGTCATCGCTCATCTGCAGCAGGCTCTGCAGCACCGCCCGCGTGCCCTCGCCCAGCGTAGGCGGCGCGTTGCGGATCGGCAGGCGCTGGCCATCCAGGCGGTAAGGCGGCGCGAACACGTGCGTGGTGCCCGCCACGGGATGCGGCATCTCGCGCAGCAGGCCGCCCGCGCGGGTCCGCTCGCTGGTCAGGGCCTCATGCAGTCCCGCCACCTTGCCGCAGGGAATGCCGCAGGCCGACATGCGCTCCAGCAGCAGGTCGCGCGCAAAGCTGCCGATCAGGCCCGTGAGCAGCGGGGTCAGCGTCTCGCGGTTTTTGGCGCGCTCCACATTGGTGGCATAGCGCGGGTCCTCGACGATGTCCGCGCGCTCGATGACCTGGCGGCAGAACTTGTCGAACTGGCTGTTGTTGCCCACGGCGATGATCAGCGGGCCATCAGCGGCCTCGAACATGCCATAGGGAACGATGGACGGATGGGCATTGCCATAGCGCGCGGGATCGCGCCCGAGCAGCATGGCATCCAGGCCGTAATAGCCGGTCACCATCAGCCCGCAGTCGTACAGCGCCATCTCGATCAGCTGGCCCTTGCCCTTGCGCTCGCGGCGGAACAAGGCCGCCAGCACCGCCTGCGCGGCATACATGCCGGTCATCAGGTCCACCACCGCCACGCCGAACTTCAGCGGCGGCGTGTCGGCTTCGCCGTTGAGCGCCATCAGCCCGGCCTCGCCCTGGATCACCAGGTCGTAGCCGGGACGCTTGGCCTCGGGGCCGCTGCTGTTGTAGCCGGAAACCGCGCAGTAGATCAGGTCGGGCTTGATGGCCTTGAGCTGTTCGTAGCCGAGGCCCAGCTTCTCGGCGCCGCCGGTCTTGAAATTGTGGATGACCACATCGAACTGCGGCAGCAGGTCGTGGACAATCCGCAAGCCTTCCTTGCTCTGCAGATCCAGCGTGATGGACCGCTTGTTGCGGTTCATGCTGTTGTAGTAAGTCGTCTCGGTCTTGCCGATACGCATGCCCCAGTCGCGCGTGTCGTCGCCGCGGCCGGGGTGTTCCACCTTGACCACTTCCGCGCCAAAATCGGCCAGGACCTGGCCGCACAGCGGCCCCGCAAACACACGCGACAGGTCGAGCACGCGCACGCCCTCAAGCGGGAAGTCGGTACCTTGGGATGGGTCGGGCGTCTGCATTGTTTGTCTCCATGGGCTGTTTCGAGGAACGAGCCGTCTCTGAACAATCGGGCGTGGGCGGGTCCCAGCGCAGTCAACCCAGCATTCTTGCTTGGAAAAATGCGCTATACAATCCCAGGCAATATTGACAAAATGTTCAATAAAATTTGACAATGTGGTGCGTTGCGCCCAGGCCAATGTACAGGCCACGCTCCATCAACCTCAGGATCGGTGTCAGCCCAGCCGTGCCGCCTCAATCGCGGCGATGTCGATCTTCCGCATCGTCATCATCGCGTCGAAGGCGCGCTTGGCCGCCGCGCGGTCCGGGTCGCTGATCGCCGCGGTAAGGGCGCGCGGGGTGATCTGCCATGACAATCCCCACCGGTCCTTGCACCAGCCGCATGCGCTTTCCTGGCCGCCATTGCCGACGATCGCATTCCACAAGCGGTCGGTTTCGGCCTGGTCGTCGGTCGCGATCTGAAACGAGAAGGCTTCGTTGTGCTTGAAATGGGGGCCGCCATTCAGGCCGAGGCAGGGAATGCCGACGACGGTGAACTCGACCGTCAGGACGTCGCCCTGCTTGCCGTGGGGATAGTCGCCAGGTGCGCGAAAAACTGCGCTGACAGCGCTGTCCGGGAATGTTTCGGCATAGAAGTTTGCGGCGTCAAGGGCATCGCGGTCGTACCACAAACAGATGGTGTTCTTGCTTTGCATTTCGTGCCTCCTGGAGAGTTGAGCACCTGGAATCCGCCACCGGCACAACAACGCCAATCGTCCACCTCGCGCGCCCCTGGCAGGTCGGATGAGGTGCCGTTGTCGGGACTCCAATGTCTCACACTCTGGTGGCCGAGGCCATGAAGCCGATGATCCAGCGTTTCTCAATCGGGCGGATACGCCGCCCGGGGTCCCTGTCATACGGACTTCAAGGCGGCTCGCATACAGGAAACAAGGTAGTTGACGCACGTGCGGCGCGCAAAACTGCGCGCCGCACGTAGCTCCTGAACGGGATTGCCACGACGCCGTGGCCGCCATCAATGGCCCGCTGCCTCCACTGCCCCGATCCCTGTTTCGGAGCGCAGCTCCTGCGCTTCAAAGCCAGCCTTGTCCACGCGCGCCCTGGCCGACTTGTCGGTGATCGAGACCAGCCAGATGCCGAGGAAGCCGATCGTCATCGAAAACAATGCCGGGGACGTATAGGGGAACGGCGCGCTCTTGAAGTGGAACACGTCGACCCAGACCGCCTGCGACAGGATGGTGAGAATCACCGCCGACAACAGCCCCAGGAACCCGCCTATGGTCGCGCCGCGCGTGGTGCAGCCCTTCCATAGCACCGACATGAACAGCACCGGGAAGTTGGCCGAGGCTGCAACGGCGAAGGCAAGCGACACCATGAACGCAATGTTCTGCTTCTCGAAGACGATGCCGAGCACCACTGCGACCAGGCCGAGGACGACGGTCGTGATCCGCGATACCCGCAGTTCGTCGCGGCTGCTTGCATTGCCATGCTTGAACACCGTGGCATAGAGATCGTGCGAGACGGCCGATGCGCCGGCAAGCGTCAGGCCGGCGACGACGGCCAGGATGGTTGCAAACGCCACCGCCGAGATAAAGCCGAGAAATACATTGCCGCCGACCGCACTGGCAAGATGCACCGCCGCCATATTGACGCCGCCAAGCAGCTTGCCGCTCCCGTCCTGGAAGCTCGCGTTCGTTCCTACCAGCACGATCGCGCCGAAGCCGATGATAAAGGTCAGGATGTAGAAGTAGCCGATCCAGGTGGTCGCCCAGAACACCGACTTGCGCGCCTCCTTGGCGTTGGGCACGGTGAAGAAGCGCATCAGGATGTGCGGCAGGCCCGCCGTGCCGAACATCAGTGCGATGCCAAACGAGATGGCCGAGATCGGGTCCTTGATGAAGTTGCCGGGACTCATGATGGAGTCCTTCTTGGCGTGCACCTCGACGGCTTTCGCAAACAGGGCCTCAGGGCTGAAGTGGAACTGGGCCAGCACCATGAAGGCCATGAACGACGCTCCGCCCAGCAGCAGGCAGGCCTTGATGATCTGTACCCACGTGGTTGCGGTCATGCCGCCGAACAGGACGTACACCATCATGAGCGTGCCGACGATGACCACCGCGATCCAGTACTCCAGCCCGAACAGCAGCTTGATCAGTTGCCCGGCACCCACCATCTGCGCAATCAGGTAAAAGGCAACCACCACGAGCGTGCCCGACGCCGCAAACGCGCGCATCGGCCCCTGTTTGAAGCGGTATGCCGCAACGTCGGCGAACGTGAACCGGCCAAGGTTGCGCAGCCGCTCCGCCATCAGGAAGGTGACGATCGGCCAGCCGACCAGAAAGCCAATGGAATAGATCAGCCCGTCATAACCATTGGTGAAGACTGCCGCCGAAATGCCGAGAAACGACGCCGCCGACATGTAGTCGCCGGCAATCGCCAGGCCGTTCTGGAAGCCGGTGATGCCGCCTCCGCCCGTGTAAAAGGCCGCAGCCGACTTGGTCTTCGATGCCGCCCACTTGGTAATGAACAGCGTGCCAATGACAAACACGACGAACATCCCGATTGCGGTCCAGTTGGTCGGCTGCCGCACCGCCTGCCCAAGGTCTCCACCGGCCGCGAGCGAGGCCCCTGACAGAAGCAGCGCCGCGCAGGCAACGATTGCGTGATTCGCTTTCATGCCACCTCCCGCTTGATCTGCTCGGTCAGCTTGTCGTACGAGTCGTTGGCATGGCGTACATAGAAACCGGTGATGGCGATGGTAAAAGCGATCACAAACAGGCCGATCGGCATGCCCCACGTCATCACGCCACTTCCCAGCTTCGTGGCAAGCAGTTCCTTGTCGAAGGCAATCAGCAGGACATAGCCGTAGTAGATAACAAGCATGATCGCGGTCAGCGACCATCCAAGCCTTGAGCGCTTGCGGACAAGCTCGTGATATCGGGGATTTGCCTTCAGTCTTGCGACCAGATCTTCATTCATCTCTGTCTCCTGCCGTTCATGTCCTGGCGTTGCCGGATGCAGCCGGTGCGTTGCCCGACGCGATCGTTGTCCCGCAAGCGCTCTGCGGCGACAGGCGAATGTGCGTGGGCGTCATCCGAAGTCCGTGCTGACAAGGTAAACGGCGCCCCTTACCCACGACTTACACGGTGAATTGAATCGCGCCGGGGTAAACGCGCAGGCCGTGCATGTGAAGGACGGATTCGCCGCCCGTTCGGCCGGGCCCAACGCTTCTCTCCGGGTGTTGGCCACCCCCCGTCTGTTTGCGCCGATCCTGCGCTTTTCGGTGCACTCCACGTGCCGTTGTCCCATGGCACGGCCAGTGCGTAGTGAAAGACGAACGCGCCACCCGCCGTTCGCCCGTCCACCACGACGCAAGGAGATGCACATGTCTACGCTGACCATCAGCAACCTGCCACAGGTGCGCGAACTGGACCACGCCGCCAGGGCCGCCCTGGCTGGCGGCAAGGGCTATATGGATTACGAGCCGCTGACCATCCTGAATCCCGACCCTGGCCTCCCGCCGGGACTGGCACGGCTGCTACGCGAGCTTCCGGGGCTTGCAGGGGGCTACCGGCCACCTGCCTTGTACGGCCCGCCGTTTTCGCCTGAGTCGCCCAAGGTAGTGCCACTCTGACCAGAAAGAGTCCCTGTCGCGAAAGCTATCGCTCTCTCAGGAAAGCCAGCCATGAACACCAGGCACGTCTACGCCTTCGGCGTAATCGCCGCCGCGCTCGCCGCGGCGTTCCTCATCAGTGAGACCAGCACGTTTGAAGGCAGTCCTGAAACGGGACCGCTCGGCGCATTCAGGCACAGCGCCTGCCGGCACTCATGCTACCGGGCGGCGCTGGCACGCTTGCACGCATGAACCTCCCCGGGGCGTTAGCGGGTGGCGACCTCTATTCGTGACCTTTCACTGCCCGCTTCGTCGCGTGATAGCCGTGCCTGGTTGCGTCAGCCACGGTGTGGCCGGCCTCCTTCGCACCACGGCCTACCGCGTGCGCGGCATCGCGCACGGCATGCCCGGTCTTCTTCCCTGCTGTCTTGACGCCATCTTTGAAGGCCCGGGCATCCGTGGCCAGGCTCGCATGCGCCAACGAACTGACGGCGGCAAGCACGAATGCCATGATCGAGATTTTCGTCTTTGTCATTTTCAACTTCACTTCACATGGGGGCACAGGAAAACCGATCGCAAGGGCATCACCACGATCCTCTTCCCCCCGCAATCCGAACACTCGAGTGTCAACTCGATCGATGCGCCTATTCTAGCGAAGCGTAGGGTGACACGCGGCATGGCAGATTTCTGCGAACCCGTGATCACCCCATTCAGCTCGTCTGCTGTGGCAGCGTCCCGCCGGGCGACAGGCTCCCTGCCAAGTTCATTTGCCAGGAGTGCTCCATGGCTATCATGCTGCTCGAGCTCGACGACCGATGGTACCGGCTGAAATTCGCCTGGTCCGATGAACCAGTCCCGTGCATGCTTGTAAACTTGCCCGGACTTCTTACGACTGAGCCTTCCCTGCACGCTACATCACGGTAGACGAGTAGTCCCAAGCGTTAGAATTGGAGCTCGACCTTGCTTGGCAATAGCTATGTCCTCTTCTAAGAAGCTCGACCTTCCTGCTCCCGACGCTCGCCAAACGCATCTCGCAAACTGCAGGAACCTGAAGATGGCGCGCTCTGCCCACGCCTATGTACGCGGTAACACGAAAAAATTTTATGAGTGGCTGCAAGACAAGCAGCCACATACGCTTCCGGAAGGGCCAGCAATTTGGATCTGCGGAGACTGTCACCTGGGAAATTTGGGCCCTGTGGCAAACATGCAAGGAGGTGTAGAGATTGACATCCGGGACCTCGACCAGACCGTCATAGGCAATCCGGCTCACGACATCATCCGACTAGCGCTTTCGCTGGCAACCGCGGCGCGGGGGTCCGATTTGCCCGGCATCATCACTGCGCGCATGATGGAGAATCTAATCGTTGGCTATCAGAGCGCATTCAATAATCCAGATACGGTTGCGGGAATCATTTCGCGCAGGCCGGCGGCAGTGCGGACGGTAATGCGCCAGGCCTTGGGCAGAGAATGGAGGGACCTCGCCAATGAGCGCCTCAAAGACACTACACCGACAATCCCTCTAGGAAAGCGGTTTTGGCCCCTTTCGAGCGAAGAAAAGGCGGCAATCCATTCGCTCTTTGAACGCCGAGAGATTTCCCACCTGGCGACCCTGCTGACTTCCCGCGACGAGGGGGTACATGTGAACATCGTCGACGCTGCTTACTGGGTCAAGGGATGTAGCTCACTCGGACGCCTCCGCTTCGCAGTCTTGCTTGAGGTGGGCGGCGACAATGCCTCGGCACCAGGGCTTTGTCTGGTTGATATCAAAGAGGCAATCAAGGCCGCAGCACCGAGATACCCTAAACCCGCGATGCCGAGAGGGAATGGCGAACGCGTTTTGGAAGGCGCGAGACATCTTTCACCATCATTGGGCGACAGAATGTTGCCCGCACAGATTTTGGGCAAATCGGTTTTCCTTCGCGAGCTGCTACCACAAGACCTAAAGCTCGAAATTGAATCCCTTACGCAGGATGAAGCCGGACGAGTAGCCATGTTCCTGGGTGAGGTGGTTGGTCGGGCCCACGCAAGACAGATGGATATCGAAACCCAGCGTTTGTGGCTCACCGAGTTGGCTGCAAACCGCTCCAAGAAACTCGATGCGCCATCCTGGCTTTGGTCGAGCGTTGTTGATTTGATTGCAGGCCACGAAGTGGGTTACTTGGAGCACTGCCGGAAATTTGCGCTCGGAGCGGCGTAGTAGCCATAAGCCATACAGGCAGCCATCAGGCCAGCGTTGCCTGCGTTTTGCGGGGATCTCGGAACGGGGGCCCAACTCTCTGGAATTGCGCCGGGTGCAGGTCGGGCCACCCGTCATTGACGGCGTGATCCCGGTCGGCACCTGGCATCACGGATGGGGGACGCGTCGAGTGGGTGTCAAGCGTGCACCAGGTATCGAACATGTCCTTGGAAGTGCTTACTATTGATGTTTCCGAAATTCACGACAACGCTTCTTGCTTGTCGTTCCCGCGCAGGCGGGAACCCAGTGACTTCAAAGACGCTGGATTCCCGCCTGCGCGGGAATGACTGTGGTTGTTTTTGCACTGTCGCGAATTAGGGAAAGCTCGATAAGCCGACCTCGAGTTCGAACCCAAGCTACTCGGTAACGCGATGTATGCTATCTCCCAATGCCCCAAGACGAGCATAGCGCGTGGTAGCGGGGTGCGGCGGGTATTCATGGACTGAAGGAACATGGGCCGATTATCGCAGGCGTTGCTTGAATATCACGAACGCAGCAAGCATCGTGTCGACAGCTATGCCCCTGGTCCCCCAGGACTCGACTGGGCAACCCAGCCAGACCCGTTCCGGGTGTTTCACGGCACACCGCGGATTGCTCTGCCGCTCGCCGCGGACACCCTGGCCCCACGCTACAACGAGCTGCGCTCCGGCACGCTTCCGCCCGCGCAGGGATTCAGTCTTCGTACCCTGGCAGTCCTGTTCGAACTCTCACTCGGCCTGTCGGCGTGGAAATCCTACGGCGCCCAGCGGTGGGCACTGCGCTGCAACCCATCGAGTGGGAATCTGCATCCGACCGAGGGCTATCTTCTGTGTCCAGCGCTGCCTGGCTTGTCTGGCGGGGTCTACCATTACCTGAGCCGCGACCACGTGCTTGAACATCGCGCTGCAGTGGATGATCCGCGATGGACCGAGACATTTTCGGACGGTGGTGTCCTGGTCGGGCTCAGCTCGATCCACTGGCGCGAGGCGTGGAAGTACGGAATGCGTGCCTGGCGCTACTGCCAGCATGACTGCGGGCATGCCATCGCCGCAGTAAGTTACGCGGCGGCGGCCCTCGGCTGGCAGACGCGGCTGGTGGAGACGGCTGCGGACGATGCGTTAGCCGCATTGCTTGGATTGAACCGCAGCGAGGATTTCGGAGCAGCCGAACCAGAGGTACCGGATGTCCTGCTTTGGATCGGCAATCCTGACGCACCGCCTGAACCAGAGCGCCTGTGGGCGGCTTTGGATAAGGCACACTGGCACGGATTCGCGAATCAGCTAAGCGCGGGACATGAGACGTGGCCGGATATCGATTCGATCCATCGCACCACGCACAAGTCTCGTACGCGCGAGCCGACCTCGCCAAGTCCGGAGCCGCGCCTGTGGTCTGCGACGCCCGCCCTCGATCTGAGCTTTGCCCAGATCGCCCGGCAGCGCCGCAGCGCTACGAGTTTCGATGGGACGACGCACATCACCACTGCGGCCTTTTTCACCATGATGGCGTGCCTGTTGGTACGTCGCGACACGGCACCGTGGAATGCCCTGCTGTCCCCTGTCGCGGTGCATCCGGCGCTATTGGTGCACCGCGTGGACGGGCTGGAGCCGGGCCTGTATTTGCTAGTGAGGGACCCTGGAGCGCTGCCAGGCCTCAAGCAGGCTATGCGCCCGGAATGGCTGTGGCAAAGGACTGGGCCGGACCATCTGCCCCTCTATTTGCTGCTGCCTTACGATCTGCGCGCGGTGGCAAAGTTGATCTGCTGTCACCAGGATATTGCCGCCGATTCGTGCTTTGCGCTGGGGATGCTCGCGAACTTCAAGATCGCCCTGAAGGAACCCTGGCGTTATCGCCATCTTTTCTGGGAATGCGGCATGGTCGGCCAGGCGCTATATCTTGAAGCCGAAGCTGCCGGAGCGCGCGCAACGGGGATTGGCTGCTTTTTCGATGATGAAATGCACGCGATGCTCGGAATCAAGGACCACGCTTGGCAAAGCCTGTATCACTTTACCGTCGGCGGCGCCATGATTGATCAGCGCCTGTCGGCATCTGCACAGCATCAGGAGTAATGCACCGGCACGAAGCAGGTCAGTCAATCTCGCCGAAAACAGCCGTTCAGTATTCGTGCTCAGGCCGGCAGCCCTGATCCCCAATGCGCGCCGGCCGGTCGGCCGGAGCGCAGCCCGCTTTGCACCAACCTTTGGCCGGCGCCGGACTTGTCCGTCGCCCGCCCTCCTGGGTCTCCTGTCTCCCTGCTGAACGTTGACCGCACACGTATCGGGGCGCAACGAGTTCGCTCAATAGGGCCTGTCCCCGATGATCGCGGCGCGATCCATCTTGCGCGGCGCCGGCCAGTAGTCCATCACTGCATAATGCTGCGTGGCCCGGTTGTCCCAGACTGCCACACTGTTCGGCCGCCAGCGAAAGCGAACCTGGAACTCGGGGATCGCAGCCTGGCTCAGCAGGTAGTTCAGCAGCAGGCTCGCGCCAGGGTTCTTGTCCTGGCCGTAGCGCACGTTTGCGACGGTGTGGTAGTTCACGAAATGCGTGGTGAAGCTGCCGACGTAAAGAATCTTCTCGCCGGTCTCCGGGGGGGTGCGCACCACCGGATGCTCAACCTGCGGATTGGCCGTGGCAAGCCGCTCGCGCTCTTCGGGCGCCATGGCCGCGCCGAACGAATGTTCGATGCTGCTCTTCGCGCGCAAGCCGGCAATGCGCTGCTTGACCTCTTCCGACAAGCGCCGGTAGGCCTCGACCATGTTCACCCAGATGGTATCGCCGCCCTCCTTCGGGCACTCGACGCAGCGCAGCACCGCCCCCATCGGCGGATTCGGCCGCCACAGTCCGTCGGTGTGGTAGTTGTTCTCATAAGGCTGCTTTTCGTCGGACCGATAAATCTGCACCAGCCCCGGATGCTCGGGGTCGCTGCCCACCACCGGATGGTCTTCCAGTTCGCCGAAGCGGCGCGCAAAGGCTACGTGCTCGGCACGGGTCAAGTCCTGGTCGCGGAAGAACAGCACCCGGTGCTGCAGCAGCAAGGCCTTGATCTAAACGACACGTCTTCGGTCGTCGCCGCGGCCTATGCCTGGAACGCCACCGCGGGTGAATATGCCACCATCGTCAAGCTGACGCGCGCGATGATGATCGTACCGGTGGTCGTGGTGATCGCGATGCTGTACCGGCGCGAACGCGCGAACGGCTCGATCCGCCGCAGCGTGCCCTGGTTCATCGTCATGTTCGTGGCCGCCTCCGCCACCAACCGATGGCTGCCTGCCCCGCTCAACGACGCGGTGCGGCTGGTCGCGCCGCTGCTGATCGTCGGCGCGCTCACGGCAATCGGGCTGAGCACGGATATCGCGCGGCTCAGGCGCGCCGGATGGCGGCCGCTGCTGCTGGGCCTGCTGTTCTGGGTGAGCGTCGCCGCCAGCAGCCTGCTGATGCAGAAGCTGACCGGCGCGCTATAGCGGGCGCGGCCGCCGCTCAGGCGGCCTTGGCCGATGCGCCGCGGCCCGACGCGGTGCTCTTGCCTTTCGGCTCCGCGCGAGGCAGCGCGCGAATGGCGGCATCGCGGGAGCTTTCAATGCGCTTGCGCGCGGTCTGCAGGACCGCGTCGATGTCGCGCTTGGCCACGGCGCGCTGCAACGCGCGCCAGGTCTTGACTGAATTCTCGAGCAAACCAGGATTGGACGCGAGCCCGAGCCGCACATAGCGCAGGGTCCGCAGCGAGAGCGAATTGAGCAGATCGCCGACCAGCCCGTTGCTCGACAGGTCCGCCATCGCCATGTTCGCCAGGAACGTCACGCTGGTATAGGCATCCACGGCGGAATCCTCCAACGCCTTGGTGACCTGCGGCATGAATGCTTCGAACAGGGCATCGAGCGCCTCGGGGCGCTCTTCCATCAGCTGCCGCAGCAGGATGGCGAACATCGCGTCGCGTACCACGTAGATATCCCGCAGGTCCTGCGCATTCGGCTCCGTGACAATGGCGCCGCGGCGCGCGCGGAATTCGATCAGCCGTTCGCGCTCCAGGATGCGAAGGGCCTCCCGCACGGGGGCACGGCTGACCTCCAGGACGTCGCTGATGTCCTTCTCCAGCAGGCGCTGGCCGGCGTGGATCACGTCGATCGCGATCAGGCCCGCCAGCCGCACCGCGATCTGCTCGGCCACCGATGCCGACCAGTCGCGGCCATGCATAAGCGCCTGCTCGACCGCCAGCGTGACCGGATTCTGCGGCGACTGCTGCGTCAGTAGAGCCTGCAGTTCAGGCGTATTGGTAGTCTTGAGTCTGCCCATGAACGGGGTCCTTCCGAGGGTTGCGAACAGGTCTGGCGCCGGCGCCACGGGGCGCTGCCGTGCGGTGAGCGCGGCCCCCAAGATCTTACCTCACGTTGCGCACCGGGCTGGCCGACACATGGCGCATAGGGTCCGTCCGCGGGGCGCGGATCCGGCATGGCGTGGTCTTGATGGCGTTCGGGCGACGTCGGCGGTCGTGGAGCAGAGCGTCGCCAGCGGATCGTCGGGGCTGGCGACGCCAGGCTGGGGACTATCAGGTGGTTCGCTGCGCAGTTCGGCAAGGCGCCGACGTGCTGGCGGCAGGACCCCGGCCGACGCCGCCCTGCCCGCCCTTTGTGCTTTGCACACCCGGCTCACTCGTCGGCTGCGGGTGCCTCGCCCTGTTGCAGGTAGTGGCGCACGATCTTGCCATCGCTGTCCCACGCCATCAGGTCGGTCAGCAGCATCGCCGTGGTCGCGTAGCTCAGGAACCCGGCAAGCCAGGAGTATCCGTGACAGACAGTCCGGCCCAGGCGGCGACGGAAACTGGCACCCTCCCCGGCACGCTGATGGTCTTTCATGCTGTTACCTCCCTGCCTGGCTATTGGCGCGGGAGCTGCGCCACATTGGCCAGCCGCTCCCACTTGGCGTACTCCGCACGCATGTACGAAGCAAAGGCTTCCGGGCTGCTGCTGGCGATCGCTTGCTGGTCCTGTCGACGCATCGCGTCCCTGAAGTCAGCCGAATTGACTGCGCGCTCCGTCGCGGTGAACAGCTTCTGCATGACCGGCTTCGGCGTGCCCGCCGGCGCCCAGATGCCCAGCCAGCTCTCCTGGACAAAGTCCTCGTCCTTGAAGATCTCATACAACGTGGGCACGTCCGGCAGTTGCTGCAGCCGTTCGCGCGACGATACCGCCAGCGCCCGAAGGCGCCCGGATTCGACATAGGGGCTCACCGCCGGTGCGATAAAGCAGGCGAAATGCGGCGTCCTGTCACCTAGCTGCGGCAGCATGTCGGTCACCGAGCGAAGCGGTATGTGCACCGTCTTCACCCCCTCCTTGGTGGAAAGGGTCGCACCAAGCAGATGTGCCGCGGTCCCTACGCCTCCGGAGTAATAGTTCAGTGCCCCGGGATTGCCCTTTGCCCAGCGCACCAGATCGGCAACCGACTGGACCGGGGCCTGCGTACTGACGGTGACTATCGCAGCAGACCGGTAAGTGAGCGAGACCGGCGCAAAGTCCTTCAACGGATCGAAGGCCACCGACGGCTGTGCCACCTTGCCGATCAGCTGCGCCACCGAGCCAAGGAAGATGGTGTAGCCATCAGGTGCCGCATGTGCCGCCGCGACCGCGCCGACGGTGCCGCCAGCGCCTGGCTTGTTCTCCACCACGATGGCCTGGCCAAGCGCCGGCGTCAGGTTCCGCGCCAGTATCCGAGCCGCGGTATCGATGCTGCTACCGGCCGGGAATGGCACGATCAGTCGGACCGGGCGCTCGGGATAGGTATTTGCACTGGCCTGCGCTGCAGCCGCGCCGAACCAGATGGCGCATAGCGCGGCGAGGCATTTTCTCGCGTCGAACATGGCTGGGGTCTCCTTGGTGTACGGCGTGCTCGGCGCTGCTCGCTGGCAACGCTCACAGCCGGCGCGACGTATCGTCCATGGTACACACTTTTATTCTTGTCGACACTATTTGTTTGGCCGTCGCTCCGGTCTTCACCGTGCTTCGTCGACATTAATAATTTACCGATGCTAAACTTGCCTCGCACTTGTTGTCACCAACCAAGGGAATGCCATGACTGCATCGAAAGCCATTTATCTCGATCCACCGGCCGGCCTCGATCGCATGGTGGTCGGGGAAGCCGCGGCCGCGGCTCCCAGACAAGGCGAGATTACCGTCGGTATTCGCGCAAGCTCGCTGAATTACCATGATTACGCCGTGGTTTCCGGCCGTCGGGGATTGAAAGACAGGCGCATTCCAATGGCTGACGGCGCTGGGGAAGTCACAGCCGTCGGCGCGGGCGTGGAGGAATTTGCCGTTGGCGACCGTGTCGTCAGCACCTTCTTCCCGACCTGGCTGGACGGAGAACCTCGCGTGTGCGATTTCGCCACGGTCCCCGGGGATGGCGTCGACGGCTTTGCGCGGGAAACCATAACGCTCCCTGCAAGCCACTTCACGCCCGCCCCGCACGGATACAGCCATGCCGAGGCCGCGACGCTGACCACGGCCGGGCTGACGGCATGGCGAGCACTGTTTGTCGACGGCGCCTTGAAGGCCGGCGAAACCGTGCTGGTTCTGGGCACCGGCGGCGTATCGGTCTTCGCCCTGCAATTCGCCAAGGCAGCCGGCGCGCGCGTGATCGCCACCTCGTCCTCGAACGAGAAACTTGCCAGGCTGCGGCAGCTTGGCGCCGATTGCCTGATCAACTATCGCTCGACGGCGCAGTGGGGCGAGGCGGTGCGCGAGATGACAAGCGGCGCCGGGGTCGACCATGTTATCGAGGTCGGCGGAGCGGCAACGCTCGATCAATCGATGACGGCAGCCCGTGTCGGTGGACATATCGCCGTGATCGGCTCACTGGGAAACCCGACCGCGCCGGTCACCGTTACCCAGTTGCTGCGCAAGCATCTGCGACTGACAGGCCTGCTGGTCGGGAGCCGCCAACACCAGCTTGACATGGTACGAGCCCTGAACGCCACTGGCATCCACCCGGTGATTGACCGGCACTTTCCGCTGGAAGCGATCGCTGACGCCTTTCGCTACCAGGCATCGAATCAGCACATCGGCAAGATCGTGCTGGATATCTGATTGCCGGTTTCTCCCGGACTGGCTGGCCGGCGCCCGCTTGTCGCGCGGCGGCTGGCACCAGCGGTACGCTGACCGCCGGCAGTGATCGCAGCGCCGCTGACATTGCCGCGATCACCTGACGGCCGGCATCCGCTCAGGCGGCGATCCGGACCAGCTGCTTGCCGAAGTTGCGGCCGGTGAGCATCCGGATAAAGGCTGCGGGGGCGTTGCCCAGCCCTTCCACGATATCCTCCTTGAAACGCAGCTTGCCGTCCCGGTGCCAGGCGGACAGATCCGCCAGTGCGGTCGGCCAGTAGTCGCGGTGATCAGCGATCACGAACGCATAGGTCGTGACGCGATGCATCAACAGCTGCCGCATCCCCTTCAGACCGTAGGGCTCCCTGGCGTTGTACTGGCTGATGTTGCCGCACAGGGCGATGCGGGCGTGATCGTTGATCCGCTGCAGCACCGCATCCATGACGGGACCGCCGACGTTCTCGAACAGGACGTCCACGTAGTCAGGCGTGGCCGCGGCGAGTTGCGCCTCAAAATCCGGCGCGCGATAGTCGACGCAGGCATCGAAGCCCAGCTCCTCGACCACGTAGCGGCACTTTTCCGGGCCGCCGGCGATGCCCACCACGCGGCAGCCTTTGAGCCTGGCGATCTGGCCGGCGATGCCGCCGACGGCGCCCGAAGCCGCGGTCACGACCACCGTCTCGCCCGGCTTGGGCTGGCCCAGCTTGACGATGCCGTAGTGGGCGGTCACGCCGGTCATGCCCAGCACGCTCAACGCCGCCGACGGCTGCTTCATGCCCGGATCGAGCACGCGCACCGTTGCCTTGGTCACCACGCCGTGCGATTGCCAGCCAAGCAGCGCCGCAACCAGGGTGCCCGGCGGCAGCCCAGGATCGCGGCTTTGCACGACTTCCCCAACGGTACCGCCGGGCATCAGTTCGCCTGGCTTGAGCGGCTCGGCGTAGGACCGCAGCGGATCCATGCGCGGGCGCATGTACGGGTCCAGCGACAGGACCAGGTTGCGCACCAGCGCTTGCCCCTCCTGGAGTGTCGGCAGCGGTGCCCGCACGACGGAGAAATCGTCCTCCGAAACCATCCCGGCGGGATGGCGTTTCATCACGATCTGCGTATTGAGGTCCGTCATCTCAGGCCTCCACGGCGCACAGCAGCGCTTCGGCATTGCGATACATGTAAGCATCCAGCGCCTCGTCCCGGATCGGCAGCTTGAGGGTCTCGCGCACCCCTTCTTCCACGCCGCAGAACGAATACGCAGAGGCGTAGATGAACCGGTTCGGCAGCCAGTTCAGCCCTTCCACGTAACCACTGCCGCCCGGGGCAAACATATACACGTCAGGCGACAGGAACACGTTCATCAGCCCGGTCACTTCGCTCTTGAACGCCAGCGACACCGCCTCGGTCACGTAGGGGTAGCAGCCGTGCCCAAGCACCACCGGCATGGTCGAGTAGCGGCGCGCGACGCGATCGAACCGCACCGGGTCGGTGTGGCTGATATCCGGGCCGGCCAGCGGACCGGTCATGAACAGCAGCGGCACCTTCAACTCCGCCACCTTCTCGTAGAACGGAAAGAGCCTCTCGTCGTCGGCATACATCGGCGTGCGCGCCAGCCCCGGCTCAACGCAAATGCCGACCAGGCCAAGCTCCTTGACTGCCGTGTCCAGCCCTTCCAGGATCTCGTTCATCGGCTTGTCGAAATCCACGCCGGCAAGACCCAGCACGCGATTGTCCGTACGCTTGGTCAGCGCCGCCAGGTCGGTGTCCTCGATATGCACCGGCACCGGACGATTGACGGAATGGCGGCCGTTCATCACGCCGATGCGCACGCCCACGCTATCCATTTCATTGATCAGCGCACGCAGCGCGCGATCCTCCGAATGCGGATAGGGCTCAGTGCTCACGGTGTAGGAGCGGGGTACGGGTTGCCCCAGGATGCGATTGACCGCGCCGACCACATTGGTCGTAAAGAACGTACGGTAGGGCCCGGTCGGCGGACGCAGGCGGAAGTCAATGATCTTACCGGCGAGGCGGGCAAGGCGGGGATCGGTCATGTTCAGTCTCCATTGCTCGGTGTGTGGGTTCGCGGGAGCGAAACGGACAGGCGCCCTAAGCCTGTATGGCCAATATACTCGTTAGTTTTATTTATGTCGACATAAATACACTAAAGACACGCAGAGACTGCACATGAGAAATGGCGATGCGCGCCGGCAATCGCCAGGCATGGCTGCCGTCCTGTCCGCAAGCCCGTCTCGCCGCGACCCACTTACATGTCGACATTAATTATTCTTGGCTGCTACACTGGCCGTACCCAATGCGGCCGAAGCAGGTGACGACAGCACGTCAACAACCGAGTGGAGGAACAGGCATGAAAACGGTACGCATGTTTCCCGGAGCGCAAGGTGGCACTCTGCAGGTCGACGATGTACCGACCCCCGTCCCTGCCGCCGGCTAGATCCTGGTGCGCCGACACGCCTTGCCTGCGTGCAGGCATGCGCGAATGACCTCGCGCCCCACCTGAACGCAGGCCGTCTGTCGCTGCCGGTCGATAGCAGCTACCCCCTTGAGGCTATCGCGCAGGCGCATGCCTACATGGAGACTGACCAGCATATCGGCAAGATCCTTCTGACTGTCGACCAGGCCTCGGCCTGATCATGGGAGCACATCCATCATGCAAGTGCCATCGCACCTCGACAAGTTCCGGCGGCTCAGCGCCCTGCGCCAGCGTTTCGATCCGCTGGAGGATTTCGAACTCTGGTTCTGGACAACACTGACCGCCGGCACAAATGCGCTCAATGCCAGCCTGCACCTGGCAGGACTTACCAGCGACGACCCGGTGTTCTCCACCATCCCCGGCGTGCACATGGTGCGCCAGGCAGACGGAAGCTACACCAGGGCGCTGCGCGGCCCCGGCGATGTCAGCCACGTGGGCTGGCCACCGATTGCAGGCGAGATCCCGGCGCCGGTCCGGTCCCTGGAGCACGCGCTCGAGGCCATCGAGCGATATCGGGATCCCTGCATCCGCAAGGGCGTCGCGGCGACGCCCGAGATTGTCAGGGCGTGCGACCACGCATTTGCCGAGGTCACATCGATCGTGCAGCACTACTGCGAAGGGAGCCAGCGATGAATCCGGAATCGCATCGCCGCATTGCCGAACGTATCGAGCGTTCGCTCGCGGTCTGCCGCGACCACGACTGGGAGATCCAGATCGAAGCCGCCATGCTTGCCGGTACCCACTGGGCGAACTATGCGCTCCACCGGCACGGCGTGTCGGAGCATGGCGAGGACATCGTCCATACCAGCATGCTTGTGGTCAACACCTTGCGCAAATACTCGATTGTCGAGCCCGACCTGCTGCGCGCCCTTGGGGAAATCGAGGAACTGCGCCCGCTCTTCGTCCGCGGAGACGTCGAGGGCGGACGGGCGGCGGCACGGCATGCATTGACCCTGCTGCAGCAGATCGGCGAGCGGGCCCGCCGTGCCGGCTGAGCCCGGAACCCAGGCAATCAGGACGAAACGACAGAGGAGGCATCCGTGCTCGGTCAAATGATGCAACAAGCGTTGCTGATCTCATCGCTGCTCCAGCATGCCGAGCGGCATCATGGCAAGCAGGAGATCGTCTCGCGCCGCACTGAAGGCGACATCCACCGCTATACCTTTGTCGAGATGGCAGCGCGGTCCCGCCGCCTTGCCAAGGCGCTGCGCGAGCTTGGGGTCGACGCCGGCGAGCGGGCCGGGACACTGGCGTGGACCGGCTATCGGCACCTGGAGTTGTACTTCGCGGCTTCCGGATCGGGAGCCGTGCTGCATACGCTGAATCCCCGGCTTCATCCCGACCAGCTTGCCTGGATCATTGAACATGCGCAGGACCTTGGGTGCTTGACCAATACTATCGGCAAGACAGCGACAGTCCTCTCGTGGACGAAATTCCTTTGGGGGCGACCGGGAAGATGCTGAAAGGTCCGCTGCGGGAGCGCTACCAGCGACATTTCATGCATGCGCGCCAGGCGAATGCCGATTGATCAGGGATGACGCATGGATATCCGAGGCGGCCGCACTAGCGCGGCAGCTTTTGCGCAGGCTCAATGCCCGCAGCTCACCACGACCGTACCAAGCTTGCTGCGCGCCTCGACTTCCATATGGGCCAATGCCGTCTCCCGCAGCGGGAATACCTTGTGCACGGCGTGAACAGCGTCGGGAACCTCGGCCAGCCATCGCGTCAGCCCTTGCTGCGCCTCTCTGCGCAGCGACGGAGCGATATCGGGCATATACAGGCCGCGCAGGCTGATGTTCTTGCGTATCAGCCGGGCAAGCGGCAATGCGTAGCTGGTGTCGGGGCCTGCGGCGTAAGAGATCCAGTGCGCGTGGTTTGCCGCCACCTCCAGGCACAATGCCAAGTTCCCGATGGCATCCACATCCACGATGTGCTCTATGCCCTTGCCTGCCGTCGCATCGAGAATTCGCCCGGCTGCATCGGGCATGGTGTAGTCGATGACCGTATCCGCCCCTCCACGCTCGGCGTGCGCCTTCTTCTCCGGTGAACTGACCGTCGCGATCACGCGCGCGCCCGCCCATTTGGCGAGTTGCACGGTGTAATGCCCCACCGCGCCGGCGGCCCCCGTGACAAGAACGGTCTTCTCCGAGATCGGCCCCGCGAGGAACAGGCCGCAGTAAGCGGTCAGGCCGGGAATTCCCAGGCAAGCGCCCTGCGCGAACCCGATCGCTTCAGGCAATGGTTGCGTCAGCTCCAGGGGCACGCAGGCGTACTGCGCAGCCGTCCCGAACGGCCGGCCCCGCTGGGCAAAGCAGATCCACACTCGCGCACCCACCATGCGCGGATCAATGCCCGGCCCGACGGCGTCGATAATGCCCGCCCCGTCGCTATGGGGAACGATGCGCGGGAATTCCATGGTGTGCATGCGTCCCGCGCGCCGGTTGGCATCCGCGGGATTGACCGCGGAGGCGTAAAGGCGAACACGCACCTCGCCGGGGCCTGGCTGCGGCGTCGGCAATTCCCCGTGCTGCAATACCTCCGGCGCCGGCCCTTGCCGGTCGTACCAGACCGCCATCATGGCAAGCACCTCCGTCCACACCGCAAGGCACCGGCCAGGCCAGGCCTTGTAATACGAAGGAACTGACCCCGCCCTCGCTGTCCAGATTGCCGACGTTCCATCTGAGTCTCCTCCCAGTTCCGTGAATCGACCTCGGTCCCGATCATCGCCACTATACACCCACTGTTGTTTTTGTCGACATAAATAGACTATGCTTGCCTGAACCGGGAACGCAACTTCGGCTCGCCACGCGTCCAGTCAGCGCCCGCCGGACGGGCAGTCAAAACCAGGCAAGGAGATGTGTATGGCTGTGAAAATCACGCCCACCACGGGTTCCGTCGGCGCATCGGTCGACGGCATCAACCTGAACGATCCGCTTGACGACGCGGTGTTCGAGCTTCTGCAGCGCGCATTCCTGGACCATTGCACGCTGGTCTTCAGGGGACAGCACATTCAGCCCCGGGAACAACTGGCCTTTGCCAGGCGCTGGGGCGAGCCTGTCGTCACCGCGATGCTTCAGCCTCTCGACGGCTATCCGGAACTGGTACAGATCACCAGAATTCCGAAGGAGACTGCATCCACCGAAGCGTGGCACTATGACGCCCCTTTCACCGCAGTGCCGCCGAAGGTTTCGATCCTGAGCGCCGTTCACGTGCCGCACGGTGGGGACACAATGTGGTCGAATCAGTATCTCGCCTACGAACGGCTGTCTCCCGGGCTGCGCGAGACGCTCCAGGGATTGAGGTTGCGCTTTCGCGGAACGCGGCTCGGACGCATGCTCGGGGTCGCGGAAAAGGACATACCGCAGGCGGTGCATCCGATTGTGCGCACGCATCCCGAAACGGGACGCAAGGCGTTGTACATCGCCCACGAGGAAAACGTGCTTGGGATCGAAGGGTGGACCATGGAAGAGAGCCGTCCGCTGCTGAACTACCTTTACCAGCACTCCACCACGCCAGACAATGTCTATCGGCACATCTGGAGCCGCGGCGACGTTGTCATGTGGGATAACCGCTGCACCATGCACTACGCCGTGCATGACTACGGAAGCCAGGAGCGCGTGCTCAATCGCGTTACGCTGAAGGGGGAAGTTCCGATGTAAGAAATTCAGAACAAGCCAATGGGCGGACTGCCGCCACGCAGAACCGCCCATCCTTTGAGTTGTCCGACGAACGCCTGAATGTCGCCTACCGCTACGCCGCTCAGTTCTCGATCTTGATATCCGAGCTCGCCGCAATCTGCTTCCAGACGCTCAGGTCCGTAGCAACGACGTCTCGGAACTGCTTCTGAGTCTTGATGGGAGGCGGTTCAAAGTTCATGTTCTTCATCAACGCCTTGAGATCCTCCGAGCCCTGAATCTTGTTGACCTCGTCAGCCAGGCGGGCAACGATGGCTGCATCGGTGCCAGGCGGAGCGAACATTCCGAACCACCCCACCGTATCGAAGCGGAATCCCTGCTCGCCCATTGTCGGCACGTCCAGCAACTGCGGGGCACGGACATTTCCGCTGACGGCAATGCAACGAATCCTCTCCGAACGCAACAAGGGCAATGGCGCGACCGGATCCGCCCAGCCAATTTTCAAGACGCCCGCTGACATCTCCGCCAGCAACTGCGGGACGGACCGATAGGCCACGTGGCTCATCTTCATGCCGGTCTTTGCCTTTAGCCACTCCATCATCAGGTTTCCGGATGAGCCAGTGGCCCAGGTGCCGTATGTGTACTGCCCGGGGCTGGCCTTGACCAATTCCACCAGTTCGCGCAAATTGGTGACAGGCAGGTCCTTGTTGACGATGAGCAATACGCCGCCTGCGGCAGTCTGTGCAATGGGCAAAAGATCGCGCGTCGGATCGAACGTGATGCTCCTGACGACTGCAGGCGCAACCACCGCGAACGAGGCATTCGTGTACAGCAACGTGTAGCCATCCGGAGGGGCCTTGACGACCGCGTTGGTGCCGATCATGCCGCTGGCGCCCGCTTTGTTCTCAACCACGACAGATTGCCCCAAGGCACTCCCGAGGCGTTGCGCCATCGCCCTTGCCATGACATCCGATCCGGAACCCGCTGAAGCCGGCACGATCATGTGGATCGGTCGCTCCGGCCACTTGCCGCTCAATGGTCCGGCAAAGCTTGACGACCCGCCGCACAGCGCAACCACCGTTAGTGAGAGCGATGCCAGAAGTCTGCTGACTGACGCCATGTCCCCTCCTGCGTGAGTTCACACCTAAGTCCATCGGCACATATTCATGTCGACATGAATAGTATAGTCATATTTTGTCGACATCAATAAAACACGATTCGGGGTTCTGCAGGATTGCATGCGGACCGTATATGGAGTTGCGCAAAGGCTAAAAGCAACAGGCGCGCCTGGTGCCGCTACTGGCGGCGGGCCTGCGACGCTTGCAGGTCGCGCCGAGAGTGCCTGTCCCCGCCCCTGCCGAGGCTGCACACTCAGGCATGCGGCCGCGTTGGCTTACCCACCTCAGCCGGTTCTGTTGCCCCGGACGATGACGGCATTGTTCACGTCCGCGATGGTCGTCGCGCCGAGCATGGCCATGTTTCGATCGACCTCATCGCGCAAAAGCGTGATGGCGTGGCAAACGCCTTCGGCTCCCCCAATGGCCGCAGCGTAAATAAATGGCCGCCCCAGGAAGACAAAGCGGGCGCCCATTGCCAATGCTTTCAGGACATCGCCGCCGCGACGGATACCGCTGTCCATCATGACGGTTGTCTTGTGCGCGACGGCCTCACAAATCTCCGGCAGCACAGCCAGCGGTTCCACGGCGCCGTCGAGCTGGCGCCCGCCGTGATTCGAGACAATGATGCCATCGGCGCCCAGGGCGACAGCACGTTCGGCGTCGGACGTATGCAATATGCCCTTTATGACCAGGTTGCCGCGCCATCGTTGCCGGATTCGCTCGATATCCGTCCAGCTCAGGTGATCGCGCCCCGTCGTGTCGCGAATGGCGGAGGCCGACAGGATCGGTGCGCCGCGAGACGCAAAGGAATTCTCGAAATGCGGCATCCCGCTCGAAATGAGGGTCCTGGCGAAGGTCCCCGCCAGCCAGCGCGGCCGGGTCGCGCCATCGAATGCCAGACGCACAGATGGCCGCAAGGGCAAGGAGAAGCCAGTACGGACGTTGTTCTCCCGGTTGGCCCAGACGGGGATATCGACCGTCAGGACCAGCGTGGCGAACCCCGCCGCTTCAACCCGGTCAATCAGCGCGTCCCGGCGTGTGGCGTCACCCGGCAGGTACGCCTGAAACCACGTGCCTGGCGCGGCTGCGTGAACGGTTTCCATCGGAATCAGGGAGGTGCCGCTCATGATTGCCGGTATGCGCTCTTCGCGCGCCGTTTGCGCGAGGACCACATCGCCGCGGTAGGCGGCAATCGCACTGATTCCAACGGGCGCCACGCCAAAGGGAGAAGCGTAGCGTTGCCCGAAGATCTCGGTCGCCTGCGACCTGCCCGACACGTCGACAAGGACCTTGGGACGAAACCTGACCTCATCGAAAGCGGTCCTGTTCGCGGCAAGCGACTTTTCATCCTCCGCGGCGCCGGCAATATAGCCAAAGATCGGGCGCGGAAGCACCCGCCTTGCCGCGACTTCAAAATCGGCAAGCGAGAGGATCGGCCGCAGTCGCCGAGGAAGCTGACGGTTGACGCCATAGGCAGGCCTGGCAGGTGTTCCGGCGCTCGGAACGGCCTGGCTCCCTGCAACTTCGGTTTGAGATGTCATCATGATTTGAAGCTTCTGTCAGGCCCAACCGCTGTCACTGTCAGCCACGCCGGATCCCATTGATAGTCAGGCAAACGTGCCGCGCTGGCGCATCAGCTCACGGAACAGGGCCTCATTCTTCTCGAACGGCGCACGCCCGTGGAGGTAGAAGTAGTTGTTCAGGACAACCAGGTCGCCGACGGGCAGGGACACTTCCCTGGTTCCCGGCGACGCCTCCATGGAAGTCGACAGGTCATTCAGGAATGCAGCCTCCTCGCGATTGCGAGGCTGTACAAACTGATCGATGAAGGACATCGACAACCCAAACTCGTTCTGGAAGAAGAGCGGGCGCTCGACCTTGTCGCTGACATTCTTGGACCCCGGCGCCTTGTAGAGGAAAGGCTGCGTCCCGAGACGGTGACTGACAAACCGGTCACGCCCTTCCCAATCGTCCAGATGCAGGAACCTGGACTCGCCGCCGATGGCATTCTCTTCCGCAAACTTCATCATCAGCAGCCAGTCCGTCGCTTCGGTAACGAAGGTGCCGTCGGTGTGCATGGTGAAGAGTCGATAGGCCTGGCGCAAATAGGAGTCGCTATTGTCCGTGTGCTTGACCACGAAGCGAGCATAGTAAGTGCCCGACATCGAATCGTGGTTGCTGGGCCCCAGCAGGTGCCCGATGGCAGTGCCGAAGCGAACGAAATCGTCGGCATCCGTCGTCAGTCCCTGCAGGCCCACAGTAAAGCCACCGTGCTGCCGGTCCTTCACGATCTCGTTGATGGCGGTGGCGAAGTCCTCGCCAACATGCTTCGCGAGCACGTCCGCGAGTTCGTAGCGCATGAAGGGGACGTACTCCAGGTTCTGAACATCGACCCTGCGTACGTCATGCAGGAACCCAAGCAGCGCATTGCGCTCAACGGTGACATGCTGGATGCGATGGTGATCAGGGTGGGCAGACAACTGGAAACGGCACTCGTCTTGGCTGGCAAGCACTGCGGCAGGAAGCGGGGCATTCATCGATTGCTCTCATGGATGTGGTCTGGCGCTATTTCATCCGGATTCTTTGATATGATCCAGATAGAAACACGTAATCTTTATTCCTGAATCGAGATTAAAAAGATGATTGATGTGCGCCAGTTGCAGTGCTTCCTCGCCGTGGCGGAAGAACTTCACTTTGCCAAGGCGGCAGATCGCCTGGGCGTCGCACAGTCAGGGCTCAGCACCCAGATCCAGCGCCTTGAGCAGGATCTGGGGGTCACGCTCCTGAACCGCAACAAACGGAAGCCGGTGTCACTTACCGACGCTGGGCACCTGTTCCATGCCGAGGCAGTCGCGGCATTGCGGCACATCGAGCGCGCCGACCAGGTGGGACGCCTGGCTGCCCGAGGGCTGGCTGGCGTCATCCGCGTCGGCTATGTGGCATCTGGCGCAAGCAGCGGCCTGTTGTCCATGATGCTGAGCGAATTCCGGAAATCACATGAGACGGTCCGGATCGAAGTCGTGCCAATGGAAACGCCAAGGGCGCTCGAAGCGCTCAGCGATGGCCAGATCGATGTGGGAATTGTCAGGCCCAGACGGCTCTATCCCGCTGGCGTTGTCACGAAAGTCGTACAGACCGAACGTATGCTGGCGGCAATGACGGAAAGCCATCCCCTGGCAAGGCGAAGGACCATTTCAGCGCGCGCGCTGGCAGACCAGTCGTTCATCGTCCCGCAGTTTGCCGACGAGGAAGGATTCGGGTCCGCGTTATCCGCCCTGGGCGAGGCGGGAGGGTTCACGCCGCACCTGGAATATCGCGTCCAGGATTTCATCTCGGCGATTTGCCTCGCGTCCGCGGGATACGGCGTGGCCATCGTCCCTGAGTCAATGCGGCAGTTCTCCCAGCCAGGTATCTTCTACACACAGATCGCCGACTTCAGACTCACAGTGCACCTGGTGCTGGCTCACAGGCGTCGGGAAATATCCCCGGCGGTACGGGCATTTGTGCAACTCGGAACCGAGATGTTCGATGGCCGGGCATCCTGACCTCGCCATACTCAGCCGGATACCGCGGCGCGGCAAGTCAGTGGCACGCGGCATGCAAGACCCGGCTGGTGCCGGCCACCGGCAGGTCTCCTCGTGCTAGCATGAGCGCTGCCTCCAGCCGCCGCCCCACTCTCTCATGACCACCCTCTACGCGACCCTCGGCGTGCAACCGACCGCGACCCTGGACGAGATCAAGCGCGCCTACCGCCGTGCTGCCATGAAATGGCACCCCGACCGCAACCCTGGCCGCGAGGCAGAGTCGCACACGGCATTCCAGGAAATCCGCGATGCCTACGCCATTCTTTCCGATGACGTCCAGCGCCAGGTCTACGACGAGGTATTCGAGCGCGAGATGCAGCGCTGGCAGGCCGAATGCGAGGCGCAGCAGGCGCAGGAACGCGAGGCGGAGCGTGCCGCGCAGGAACACTACGAGAAGATGGTCGCCATCGCCATGCGCTGTGCCGACGAGGGCCACAACCGCGACGTGATCTTCGGCGTGCTGCTCGGCCGGGATTGCCAGGCCGAACTGGCGGCACGCATCGCCGACAGCACCTGGGCGTTGCAGGCGTCGCGCAGGACAAGTGAGCCCGCCGCGGATGCGCCTGACGCCGAAGCGGCCGCAACGCCTGCCGGCGCGGCGCCAGGGCCCGGCGAAGAGACGCGGCACCGGCGACATCCTGGCGCCTTCGATTCATTCTGGCACGGCCTGTTCGGCATCCGCACGTAGCTGGGTGACGTGGACAGGGCGTATAGCTGAACCAGGCAACCCATGCATTGCGGGAGTGTTTGAGCGTGGCGTTGCTGCACCCGATGCGATAGCGCCGCGCGCGGAACAGATCAGTGCCCCTTGCGTCACGTTGAACAGAGTAGCCAGTGCCAATGACCAGCATCGGCCAGCGAGAAGGCGATACGCGATGCGCCGGGCGAGACGCTGCCAGAGCAGGTTGCGGCGCACGCCTGCCTGAACCGCGCCGCCCCCGTCGGGGTCGCGCCGTTGCCAAAAACGGATATCCGCGCCAGTGCGGCCCTGCCCGCTGAACGTGCCGCCCGTGCGATTGCCCGGCCACGACTCCCTGCACGGCCTCGCCTGACGCACCGCAGCGGTGCATGGCGCCGCCGAATGCCATTGCGTAGCCGTTGCAACGGCCTTGCGGCTCGGTACATTCCCCGGTACGGCGATTGCCGATTCCGGCTAACGCCCAGTCGCGTCCTGTTCATAGACTGCCTCCATTCCCGCATCGACAGGAGACAGTCGTGAAGCACAACAGCAGGAGGCCATGCCGCTCAGCCAGAACGCGGCACCCCTCTTCCCGCACCCTCACCGCTTTCGTTGCCGCTCTCTTTGCCGCACCCCTTGCGCCTGGCGCGGGCGCCGCCGACCTGCCGCCGGAGACGCTCACCGTGACAAAGCTGGCGCCGGCGGACGAAAACCGCCTCTATATCTCTGACGTAGCGTTCCGCCACATGGTCGACGGCCGCCTGCACGTGATCGACGGCAAGCAGATGAAGTACCTGGGGCTGCTGCCGACCGGCTTCGGCGGGCAGTCGCTGCTGTCGCCGGACAAGCGCACCATCTACGTGGTCTCCACCTTCTACCCGCGCCTCTCGCGCGGCGAGCGCACTGATGTGGTCAGCCTGTACGACGCCGATACGCTGGCCTACCGCAGCGAGATCGTGATCCCGCCGCGCCACGCGCAGTCACTGAACTACCGCGGCATCATCGCCGCCTCGGCCGATGGCCGCTTCCTGTATGTGCAGAACGCCACGCCGGCCACTTCGGTCAGCATCGTCGACCTGAAGGAAAACAAGCTCGCGGCCGAGGTGCAGACGCCCGGCTGCTGGGGCATCTTTGCCAGCGCGGCGTCCAGCCAGCGCTTCCAGTCGCTGTGCAGCGACGGCGCCATGCTGACTGTCACGCACGATGCCAACGGCCAGCCGGCCGGCCAGAAGCGCAGCGCGCGCATGTTCGATCCGCAGCAGGATCCGGTTTTCCTGCATTCGGAGCGCATCGGCAATACGCTCTACTTCCTCTCTTTCAACGGCAATGTCTATACCGCCGACCTGTCGGGCGAGACCCCGTCCTTCGGCAAGCCGTGGCCCATCGTCAGCGCCGCCGACGCCAGGGCCGGCTGGAAGCCGGGTGGCTACCAGCTGTTCGCGCTGCACGCCGCCACGCAGCGGCTCTATGTCGGCATGCACCCGAAGAGCCGCGAAGGCTCGCACAAGACGCCCGCGGCCGAGATCTGGACCATCGACCTGGCCAGCCGCACGCGCGTGGCGCGCGCTCCGGGGCAGAACGCGCTGGCGCTGACCATCACGCAAGGCGCGGCGCCTACGCTGTACGCGCTCGATGCGATGAAGGCCGGCGTGGTTGCGCTTGATCCCGCCAGCCGCCTGAAGCCGGTGGCGCGGCTGGACGGGGTCAGCGAAGCCGCTGTGCAGGTGGAGGCCCACCAATGACCGCCGCCACGCTGATCGCCGACCCCGTCGTCACCGCCGCCTGCAGCGCTGCCGCCGCATTGGTGCTGTTGCTTTCGGTGCTGCCCAAGCTGCGCGAGTTCGAGCGCTTTTACGCGGCCCTCGACGCCTACCGGCTGCTGCCCGGCGCGTGGAGCCGTGCCGCGGCCGCGGGCTTCGTTGCGGCCGAAGCCGGTGCCGCGCTGCTGCTGGTGGCACGGCCGCTGCAGGCGGCTTCGGCCATCGCCGGTCTTGCCGTCGTCGGCGTTGCCACCGCCGCGGTGTGCATCAACCTGGCCCGCGGCCGGCGCGATATCCGCTGCGGCTGCGGCAGCGATGCCGACAGCATGCCGCTGTCCGGCGGCCTGGTCCTGCGCAATGCCGCCCTGCTGGCGGTGCTGGCCCTGGCGGCGGCATCCGCCGCGGCCGGGCCGGTGCGCGCGCTGGCGCCGCTGGACTTTGCCGCCGCCTGCTTCTGCGCGCTGGCGCTGCTGCTGATGTGGCTCGCGGCCACGCAACTGCTGGCCAATGCGGGCCGCGCTCACGCCCGCGCCTGAACACGCCTTGCTGAACACGCCTTTCTTTTCCTCCGAACCGAGACTGTCATGACTGCTCTTGTGATTGCCAATATCGTGCTGTGGATCGCCGTGCTGGCGCTCCTGCTTGGCCTCTACGCGCTGGCCCGCCAGGTCGGCATCCTCTATGAACGCGTGGCCCCGATGGGCGCGCTGGTGATCGACGCCGGCCCGCGCGTCGGCCAACCCTTGCAGCCGTTCGCGCTGCAGGACGTGCGCGGCGGCGGGGTTGCCGTCGGCGGCCAGCAGGGCACCGCCACCCTGCTGTTCTTCCTGTCGCCGACCTGTCCCATCTGCAAGAAGCTGATCCCGGTGCTGAAGTCGATCCGCGCCAGTGAAGGCAGCTGGCTGCGCATCGTGCTGGCCTCGGACGGGGAACAGCCCGAGCATCTGGCCTTCCTGCGCCAGGCTGGCCTGGGCGAATTCCAATACGTGCTGTCGAAAGAACTCGGCATGCACCTGCAGATCGGCAAGCTGCCTTACGGCGTGCTGCTCGACCAGCACGGCACCCTGCGTGCCAAGGGCCTGGTCAATTCGCGCGAGCAGCTGGAAAGCCTGTTCACCGCGATGGACCTGAACGTGGCCTCGGTGCAGCAGTTCCTGGAAACCCACGCCTGAGCGCAAGGAGACAACCGTGATGTGGTTCGACAACCTCTTCGAGCGTCAGGCGCGCCGCGCCGCCCAGCGCGTCGGCCGCCGCAGCGTGCTGGCCACCCTGGGCAAGGCCATGGTAGGCGGCATGGCGCTGCCGGTGCTGCCCTTCGACCGCAGCGCGCATGCCGCGGCCGCGCACGGCGCGCGCACCGGCAAGCCCGTTGATGAAACCTCTTGCGACTACTGGAAGTACTGTGCGGTCGACGGCTTCCTGTGCTCGTGCTGCGGCGGCAGTTCCACGACCTGCCCGCCCGGCACCGAGCCGTCGAAAGTGTCGTGGGTCGGCACCTGCCGCAACCCCGGGGACGGCAAGGATTACATGGTCAGCTACAACGATTGCTGCGGCAAAACCACCTGCGGACGCTGCGAGTGCAATACCAACGAACGCGAGCGCCCGGGCTACAAGCTCGGCGTCCACAACGACGTCAACTGGTGCATGAGCAACACCAGCACGATGTTCCACTGCACCACCTCGATCATTCTCGGAGTGCAGGAATGAAGCGCCGCCTCTGCCTTGCCGCCGCCAGCGCGGCCATGCTTTGCACCCTGCCCGCCGCTGCCGCCGACCTTGCGGCGCAGGGCAAGGACCTGTTTGCCGCCAACTGCGCGGCCTGCCACAACGCCGACGCCTCCGGCATCGCCGGGGTCGCACCGCCGCTGGCCAATGCGCTGCGCGAGCGGCTGGCCGCGCCGGCCGGGCAGTCCTATCTGGCCAACGTGCTGGTGCACGGGCTGGCCGGCCCGATCGAATCGCAGGGACAGCCATTCAACGGCGTGATGCCGCCCTTTGCCACGCTGCCGGATGCTTCATTGCTGGCGGTGATGGCATGGCTCAACACGCAGAACGGGCAGGCCGCCGCCGCCGACGGCGCCGAACTGCTGGCCAAGGCCCGCGCCGAGCGCAAGACGCCCGGCGCGGTGCGCAAGCTGCGCGAGGCACGCTGACATGGCGCGCGCCGCACTGCGCCACGCCCTGGCCTGCATCGCGGCCTGCCTTGCCGTCGGCGCGGCCCATGCCGAAGGCAAGCTGCAACGCGGCCAGGCCAGCTACATGCTGCATTGCTCCGGCTGCCATCTGCCCGATGGCTCGGGCAAGCCCGCGGCGGGCATCCCCGACATGCGCCTGAGCGTGCCGCAGTTGCTGCGCTCGCCCGCCGGCCGCGCGTTCCTGATCCAGGTGCCCGGCACCTCCGGCTCGGACCTGACCGATGCGCAGATTGCCGAGCTGATGAACTGGATGCTGCCGGCACTGGCAGCGCAGCGCGACGCCGCGCCATACACGACGCAGGAAGTGACGCGCTACCGCAATGACCGGCTTGACGATGTCGCCGCGCACCGCGCCGCGATCCTGTCCGGCCGCTGAACCGACAACACCGAAACACCGATAAACCGAGGAGACCCATGGACACCCGCACTGACCTGCTTGCCCCCGCCACCCGCGCCTTCCTGCAGCGCCCCAAACGCATGCTGATCGACGGCCAGTGGCTGGCCGCCGCCGGCGGCGCTGTCTTTGTCACCGAAGATCCGGCCACGGAAGCCGCACTGGCCGAGGTGCCCGCCGGCACGGCCGCCGATGTCGATGCCGCAGTCCAGGCCGCGCGCCGCGCCTTCGGGCAAGGCCCCTGGGCCGCGATGCGCCCGTCCGACCGCGAGCGCCTGTTGCTGCGCCTGGCCGACCTGGTCGAGGCCAATGCCGACGAGCTGGCCCAGATCGAGGCGCTCGACAACGGCAAGCCCGCCAGCGCGGCACGCGCGGTCGACGTGGCCGGCGCGGCCGGCTTCCTGCGCTATATGGCCGGCTGGGCCACCAAACTGCATGGCGAAAGCGTGGATGTGTCGGTACCGCTGGTGCGCGAGCGGGAGTTCGTCGCCTTCACGCGGCAAGAGGCCGTGGGCGTCGTCGGCGCGATCATTCCGTGGAACTTCCCGCTGCTGATGGCGGCGTGGAAGCTTGGGCCTGCGCTGGCTTGCGGCTGCACCGTGGTGCTCAAGCCGGCCGAGGAAACGCCGCTGTCGGCGCTGCGCCTGGGCGAACTGGTGATGGAAGCCGGCTACCCGGCCGGCGTGCTCAACATCGTCACCGGCGACGGCGCGCATTGCGGCGCGGCGCTGGCCGCACATCCGGGGGTAGACAAAATCGCCTTCACCGGCTCGACCGAGGTCGGCAAGCTGGTCGGCGGGGCCGCCATGCAGCGGCTGGCGCGGGTGACGCTGGAGCTGGGCGGCAAGTCGCCGGTGATCATGCTTGATGACATGTCGCCCGACGCTGCGGCGGCTGGTGCCGCGCAGGCGATCTTCTTCAACCAGGGCCAGGTATGCACGGCGGGCTCGCGGCTGTATCTGCCGCGCAGGCAGTTCGACGCCACGGTCGAGGCGCTGGCGAAGATCGCCGATGGCTTCCGGCTGGGCGCGGGCATCGAGCCGGACACGGCCATGGGACCGCTGGTGTCGGCGCGGCAGCGCCAGCGCGTGGCGAACTACGTCCAGGCCGGCGTGCAAGACGGCGCGCAACTCGTCTGCGGCGGCCCGGCAGAAATGCCACGCGGGCACTTCTTCCGCCCGACGGTGCTGGCCCGGGCGCCCGAGACCGCCAGCGTTGTGCAGGAAGAGATCTTCGGGCCGGTGGTGGTCGCGCTGCCCTACGATGAGATCGACGAGGTGGTCGCCCGCGCCAACGGCACCCCGTTCGGGCTGGCCGCGTCGGTGTGGTCGAACGACCTGTCGCGGGTACACCGGCTGGTGCCGCGCATCAAGGCAGGCACGGTCTGGGTCAATTGCCATAACCTGCTCGATAACGCCATGCCGTTCGGCGGCTTCAAGCAGTCGGGGCTCGGCCGCGAGATGGGCCGGGCGGTGTTCGACCACTATACCGAGACCAAGTCGGTAATGATCGCAGTGTGATCGCGGTTTCCTTCTTCCGACTGGAACGACCATGAAGACGACACCTTCCACCTCCACGGCCACGCCGCTGCCGGCCCGCCGCCAATGGCTGGGCCGGCTCGCCGGCACGGCACTGACCGCCGCCGCCGCGGGCTCCGCCATGTCCCGTGCGGCCGGCGCCGCGCCTGCCAGCGGGGGCGGCGGCACCGGCGACAGAGCTACCGGCGGCGCCCCCGACCCGATCGTGCTGATGCCGGCGTGGCAACTGTCGCGCGAGATCCACGCCCGCCGCATTTCGTGCCGCGAAGTGATGACCGCCTACCTGGCGCATATCGAGCGCGCCAATCCGGCTACCAATGCTATCGTCGCGCTGCGCCAACCAGACGTGCTGCTGCAGGAAGCCGCCGCCGCCGACCAGGCGCTTGCCGGCGGCAAATCGAGCGGCTGGATGCACGGCATGCCGCAGGCGCCCAAGGACCTCGCGCTGACGCGCGGCATCCGCACCACCTTCGGCTCGCCGATCTTCAAGGACAACGTTCCGGCCACCGACGCCATCATCGTCGAGCGCGTGCGCAAGGCCGGCGCCATCCTGATCGGCAAGACCAATACGCCAGAATTCGGGCTCGGCTCGCAGACCTTCAACCCCGTCTACGGCGCCACCCGCAACCCTTACGACGCCACGCGCTGCGCCGGCGGCAGCAGCGGCGGCGCGGCCGCCGCACTGGCCATGCGCTTGCTGCCGGTGGCCGACGGCAGTGACTTCGGCGGCTCGCTGCGCAATCCGGCGGGCTTCTGCAATGTGTATGGCTTCCGTCCGTCGATGGGGCGCGTGCCCTACGGCCCCACTCCGGAGGTCTTTCTCCAGCAACTCGGCTACGAAGGCCCGATGGGCCGCACCGTGGCGGATGTCGCGCTGCTGCTGGCAACACAGGCGGGCCCGGACCCGCGCACGCCGCTGGCGCTCGAGCGCGACGCCGTGCTCGCCGGCCTCACGCCGGAAAACGTGACGGCCACGCTTGGCGCCAACCTGAAGGGCAAGCGCGTGGCGTGGCTGGGCAACTGGGACGGCTACCTGCCGATGGAAGACGGCATCCTGCCGCTGTGCGAGCAGGCGCTGCAGGCATTTCCGGCTTTCGGCGTATCGGTCGAGGCGATCAGGCCGCCGTTTGACCCGCGGCGCCTGTGGAAGACCTGGCTGGTGCATCGCCACTTCCTGGTCGGCAACGGCATGCTGCCGTTCTACCGCGATCCGGCCAGGCGCGCGCTGCTCAAGCCAGAGGCGGTATGGGAGGTCGAAGGCGCGCTCAAGCTCGACGCCAGCGATATCTATGCCGCCAGCGCGGACCGCAGCGCCTGGGCGCAGGCACTGCAGCAGGTCTTTGCCAGCCATGACTTCATCGCGGTGCCGACCGCGCAGGTGTTCCCCTTCGACGTGCGCGAGCCGTGGCCCAAGACCATCGCCGGCAGGCAGATGGATACCTATCACCGCTGGATGGAAGTGGTGTTCCCGTGGACGTTGTCGGGCTGCCCGGTCATCAGCGTGCCGGTGGGCTTCGGCAGCGACGGGCTGCCGATGGGCATGCAGCTGATCGGACGCCCGCGCGATGACATGGGTGTGCTGCGCCTGGCGCGCGCCTACGAGCAGGAGCGCGACTGGGTGGGCCGCCACCTGCCGCGCGCGATGATGGCCTAGCCGCCGCGCCTGGCTCGCGGCTAGCCGATACTGCGGCGCCGTGCCAGTGTTTGCGACGGCAGTTCGCCAAAGAAAGCACGGTACTGCGCCGCGAAGCGCGGCAGGTGATGGAAGCCGAAACGCGCCGCCGCGGCCCCGACCGGTTCGACCGGGCCGGCGCGCAGCACCTGGCGCACGCCGTTCATGCGAACCGCGCGCACGAAGTCCAGCGGCGCCAGTCCGGTGACTTCATTGAAGCTGTACTGCAGCGTGCGGCGCGATACCCGCAGCTGTTCGCACAAGGCCAGGATGCTCCATCCGTGGTCGGGCGTGGCGCGCACCAGCGCATAGGCGTCGGCCACCAGCTGCCGGCGGGCGCCGGCGGTGGGCAGCGGCCCGGATGTGCGTTCGCTGTCATCGATCAGCGAAGTCGCGGCGGCCAGCAGCAAGGCATCGCGGATGGCACCTTCCACGAAGCGGTTGCTGAACACTTCTGACTCGATCGCCGCGGTCGCCAGCACAGACAGCAGCGCGGCGCGCAATTCATTGGCGACCGCCGGGCGCACCTGGCGCACCCTGGGCATGGCGTCAAGGCGGCGTGGCTCGCCGGCTGCCAGCGATACGGCACGTTGCAACGCGGGCAGTGGCACGGTCAGCCCGGTCAGGTCCAGCTCGCGCGGGGTGCGCATCGCCAGTGCCTGGCCGTTGCCGGCGCACAGCAGCGCGTGGCCGTGCATGCGGTAGCCATGGAACCAGCCGTCCTCGCACTGCGCGTGCGGCAGCGCCAGCGAGACATAGCCGCACGCCGCCTCACCCTCTTCCAGCAACGCTTGCGTGGTCTGTTCGCGGAACACATGGACATCGCCGTAGGTAACCTGTGTGACCTCGGCGCGGAACATGCCGGGCGTCAGTTGCTGGTAGCGCTGCTGCCACCCGTTCAGTTCCGCCGCGGCGGCCTGTGCCTCGTCGGCCACGACGTGGCGCAGCCCGCGCAATGCGGGCGCGTTAACGGGATGGTCGCTGGGGTCGTCGGCGGGAGGCAGTCTGGTCATGGCATGGGGGCGCGTGCCTTATGCACGGCTCGCCATTCCGCGCCCGACGTGGAGGGTTGCGTCGTGATCGGCGACCCGTTGCAGCATCGTGGCGGCGTGCGCGGCGGCACAGTTTAGCGAATAGCGCGGGCCCCGCGGAAGCGGGAGAACCCTGATGGCGCTGGGCGGTCAAGCGGCCGCCCGGATTCTTCCACATCGGACTCCCGGCTTCGCAATCAATCACCGTGTGCTCAGAAGTTCGCCTCGATGGCCATCCTCGCGCCGTCTGGCACCTCGTTCGGTATGACCCGGTGCGCAAGAATCGCATAGCCCCGTGCAGCCGCCACTTCCGTGGGATTTACCAGCCGCTTCGGGCCTCCCAGCCACGCAAAATGATCTCTGCCGTCGTCACTACGGAACCAGGCAAAGTCGCCGATGCGGTCAAGGCCTCGCTTCACCATTTTCAGCAGCGCCAGGGCTTCCTCTGAAACGCCCAGGTGCCGTCCTGTGTCATGAATGACTGTGGCCAGATGGCGGAGCTTGTTGGCCGAGATTGCCTCCCCATGCGCCGGGCCAGGTAACAGCTCGACAACCAGAATCCCCTTGTGCGCGGTGATGCGTGCATGCTGCATAGATCCTCCCAACGGAATGCCTGTCGCCTTGCGACCTCAGGCATTGAGCAAGCAAGATTGCGGCCAGGCCTTGCCGAAAGTGCGGCTTACAGCCCCTCCCATCACGTGACGACCAGGGTTGGCATGTGGGCGCGGCAACGGGGTGCGGAGCTCGACGCAGGCGGGCTTCGCCAGGCCAGGCCAGCTTGCTGACGCCGGTGCGGCGATATTGCCGCGGTGTCGGTACCGGCCCGGCACTTCGCGTGGACCGTTGGACGGCAGGCGAGAATGCCAGCGCAGTTTCACTCCGGTAGCCGGGGCCTTGCGACGTCGTGATCGCGGCGGATGCCTGACGCGATATCAGGGCTTGCCTGCGACCTTCGACACAAACTGCGCGGCAACCACAACCTTGCCCAAGTCAATACCGGTCTCAAGCCCCATGCCCTCCAGCAGCCTGAGCAGGGATTCTGTCGCCACGTTGCCGGTTGCCCCTTTGGCGTAGGGGCAGCCGCCCAGACCGGCGACTGAAGAGTGGAAGATCCGGATGCCGGCCTCGAGGCTGGCGGCGACGTTCGCCAGCGCGTGGCCATAGGTATCGTGGAAATGCCCTGACAACGATTCCGCCGGGAATTCCGTCGAGGCAGCGCGCATCACCTCCTTCACCTTCTCTGGCGTGCCTACGCCGATCGTATCCGCAATATCGATCTCGTCGCAGCCCAGTTCGCGCATGCCGCGCACCACCTCCGCCACCGCGCTGACCGGAACCTCTCCCAGGTATGGGCATCCCAATGCGCAGGACACGCTGGCACGCAGGCGCAGGCCATGCGCCTTCGCGGCCGAGGCCACCGGCGTGAAGCGAGCCATCGACTCGGCAATCGAGCAATTGATGTTCTTCTGCGAGAATGCCTCGCTCGCTGCGCCAAAGATCACGACCTCGTCGACACCCGCGGCCAGCGCGGCCTCGAGGCCCTTCATGTTCGGTGTCAGCGCCGAGTAGAGCGTCCCGGGCCGTCGCCGGATGCCGGCCATCACCTGCGCTCCGTCGGCCATCTGCGGCACCCACTTGGGCGACACGAACGACGCTGCCTCGATATTCACGAATCCGGCGCCTGAGAGCTGGTCGATCAGGGCTACCTTGATCCCGGTCGGCACCAGGATCTTTTCGTTCTGCAAGCCGTCGCGGGGACCGACCTCGACGACCTTGACGAAATCCGCGTGCATATTGCGTCTCCCTGGCAGCGTCAGGCGCTGAACGCCAGGAGTTGGGCGCCCTCTGTCACCTGCTCGCCAATGCCGTACAGCACTTCGCTGACGACGCCGTCGGCCGGCGCACAGATGGTGTGCTCCATTTTCATCGCCTCCATCACCAGCAACGGCGCGCCGCGCGTCACGGCGCTGCCGGATTCGACCATCACCGCGATGACCTTGCCCGGCATCGGCGCGGTGAGCTTGCCGCCCTCGCCTTCAGCCTCGCCGACGTGGGTCAGCGGATCGAGCCAGGTCAGTGCGATATGCCGGCAGGCATGGAAGACATGAAACTCGTCAGCTTCCGCATGCACCTGGCCATGCACGCGCCGCGTGCCAAGGTCGATGCGGATGTCGTCGGCCTGGCAGGCAGCGGTGAACGGAGCGGCCTGGTCCGCGTAGGTCAGGGTGCTGCCGCGCTCATTGGTATTCAGCACGACGTCCAGCACCTGGTCGCCGTAGGCAAACTTCAGCGTGCGCGACGCCCCGCCGTTCAGCCGCCACGCCCCGCCATGGGTCCACGGCGAATGCTGGTCGGCGGCGTCGATGCGGCGTTGCCTGGCCTCGCGGTCCAGCAGCGCCGCCACCGCCAGCGCGATGATCTCCATGCCGACCGGCGCCGGCGGCGGGAACAGGACCTGCTCGTTGCGCTCGATCAGGCCGGTATCGAGATCCGCCGTGCGGAAGGCTTCAGACGACACCAGCCGCTGCAGGAAGGCCACATTGGTCGACAGCCCCACCACGTGGTAGGCCGCCAGCGCCTGGCGCATGCGCGCGAGCGCCTCGTCGCGGTCCTTGCCCCACACGATCAGCTTGGCGATCATCGGGTCGTAGAACGGGCTGATGGTGTCGCCCTCGCGTACGCCGGCATCGATGCGGATACCCGCCGGGCCGTGCGCATCCTCGCCGCGCATGAACTGCACCGCCGGCGGCGTGCGCAGGAAGCGCAGCGTGCCGGTGGACGGCAGGAACTGCTTGTCGGGGTTTTCGGCGTAGATACGCGCTTCCAGCGCATGGCCGCCGATGCGCAGTTGCTCCTGCGTGAGCGGCAGCGCCTCGCCGGCGGCGACGCGCAGCTGCCACTCGACCAGGTCCTGCCCGGTGATCATCTCGGTGACCGGATGCTCCACCTGCAGGCGCGTGTTCATCTCCATGAAGTAGAACGAACCGTCCTGGTTGGCGATGAACTCGACCGTGCCGGCGCCGACATAGCCCACGGCCTTGGCCGCGGCAACGGCCGCTTCGCCCATCGCGCGGCGGCGCTCTTCCGTCATGCCCGGTGCCGGCGCTTCTTCCAGCACCTTCTGGTGGCGGCGCTGCACCGAGCAGTCGCGCTCGAACAGGTAGACGCAGTTGCCGTGGGTATCGGCAAAGACCTGGATCTCGATATGGCGCGGGCGCGTCAGGTACTTCTCCACCAGCACCTTGTCGTCGCCAAAGCTGGCCGACGCCTCGCGCTTGACCGAGGCCAGCGCGGCCTCGAAGCCATCGCCCGACTCGACCACGCGCATGCCCTTGCCGCCACCACCGGCGCTGGCCTTGAGCAGCACCGGGTAGCCGATGCGGTCGGCCTCGCGGCGCAGCAGCGCCGGATCCTGGTCCTCGCCGTGGTAGCCCGGCACCAGCGGCACCGCGGCCTTCTCCATCAACTGCTTGGCCACGCTCTTGCTGCCCATCGCGTGGATGGCCGAAGCGGGCGGGCCGATGAAGACCAGCCCGGCCGCGGCGCAGGCCTCGGCAAAGGCTTCGTTCTCGGACAGGAAGCCGTAGCCCGGGTGGATGGCCTGGGCACCGGTCTCCTTCGCCATCTCGATGATGTGGTCGGCGCGCAGGTAGCTGTCGCGCGCGGCCGCGCCGCCGATATGCACGGCTTCGTCGCAGAAGGCGACGTGGCGCGCATCCGCGTCGGCATCCGAGTACACCGCGACGGTACGGATGCCGAGCCGGCGGCAGGTGGCGGCCACGCGGCAGGCGATCTCGCCACGGTTTGCGATCAGGACTTTGTTGAACATGACTTCGCCTTTCGCTCCACGCTCGGGAGCGTTCGTAACAACGATTCTGGGTGGTGCCTTGGAGGCTGGCAGGCTTACATGCGGAACACGCCGAACTTCATGTCGTCGATCGGCGCATTGAGGCTGGCGGAAAGTCCCAGCCCCAGCACCGTGCGCGTCTGCGCCGGGTCGATCACGCCGTCGTCCCACAAGCGCGCGCTGGCGTAGTACGGATGCCCCTGGTGCTCATACTGGTCGCGGATCGGCTGCTTGAAGGCGTCTTCTTCCTCGGCGCTCCACTGGCCGCCCTTGCCCTCGATGCCGTCGCGGCGCACCGTGGCCAGCACGCTCGCGGCCTGCTCGCCGCCCATCACCGAGATGCGCGCATTCGGCCACATCCACAGGAAGCGCGGCGAATACGCGCGCCCGCACATGCCGTAGTTGCCCGCGCCGAACGAGCCGCCGATGATCACCGTGAACTTGGGCACCTGCGCCGTGGCCACCGCGGTCACCATCTTGGCGCCGTTGCGGGCGATGCCTTCGTTCTCGTACTTGCGGCCCACCATGAAGCCGGTGATGTTCTGCAGGAACACCAGCGGGATCTTGCGCTGGCAGCACAGCTCGATGAAGTGCGCGCCCTTGAGCGCGGACTCCGAGAACAGGATGCCGTTGTTGGCAATGATGCCGACCGGGTAGCCCCAGATGCGCGCGAAGCCGCAGACCAGCGTGGTGCCGTAGCGCGCCTTGAACTCGTCGAACTCGGAGCCGTCGACGATGCGCGCGATCACCTCGCGCACGTCGTAGGGCTTGCGCGTGTCGGTGGGGATCACGCCGTACAACTCCTGCACCGGGTACAGCGGTTCCACCGGCTCGTGCAGGCGGATCTGGTCCGGCTTGCGGCGGTTCAGGTGCTGCACGATATTGCGCGCCAGGCTCAGCGCATGGTGGTCGTTCTGCGCGAAGTAGTCGGCCACGCCGGACAGGCGGGTATGCACGTCGGCGCCGCCCAGGTCCTCGGCGCTGACTTCCTCGCCGGTGGCCGCCTTCACCAGCGGCGGGCCGCCCAGGAAGATGGTGCCCTGGTTCTTGACGATGATGGACTCGTCGCTCATCGCCGGCACATAGGCGCCGCCCGCGGTGCAGGAGCCCATCACCACCGCGATCTGCGGGATGCCCTGCCTGGACAGGTTGGCCTGGTTGTAGAAGATGCGGCCGAAGTGGTCGCGGTCGGGGAACACGTCGTCCTGGTTGGGCAGGTTGGCGCCGCCGGAATCCACCAGGTAGATGCACGGCAGGTTGTTCTCCTCGGCGATCTCCTGCGCGCGCACATGCTTCTTGACCGTCATCGGGTAGTAGGTGCCGCCCTTGACCGTGGCGTCGTTGCAGACGATCACGCATTCCTGCCCGGCCACGCGGCCGATGCCGGTGATGATGCCCGCGCCGGGCGCCGCATTGTCGTACATGTCGTACGCGGCCAGCTGCGACAGCTCCAGGAACGGCGTGCCCGGATCGAGCAGTTGCTGCACGCGCTCGCGCGGCAGCAGCTTGCCGCGCGACAGGTGCTTGTCACGGGCCGCCTCGCCGCCGCCTTCGGCCAGCTTCGCGATCCTGGCTTCCAGGTCGGCGACCAGGGCCTGCATTGCTTGCGCATTGGTCTTGAACGCTTCGGAGCGGGCGTTCAGCTTGGTTTCTATTGCCGCCATAAGGGCCTCGGGCAGTCGGTTGTTGATGGTGGTCAGTCAGCGCGCTCAGGCCGTCCTGGATTCGCCAAGGTTCAGGTCACGCATCATCTGGTCGCGCATCACGAACTTCTGCACCTTGCCGGTCACGGTCAGGGGCATCTCGTCGACAAAGCGGATATAGCGCGGGATCTTGTAGTGGGCGATCTGGTCCCGGCAGAACGATCGGATCTCGTCCTCGGTGGCGCTTTCGCCGGGCTTGAGCACGATCCACGCGCACACCTCCTCGCCATACTTCGGGTCGGGCACGCCGAACACCTGCACGGCCTGTACCTTGGGATGACGGAACAGGAATTCCTCGATCTCGCGCGGGTAGATGTTCTCGCCGCCGCGGATCAGCATGTCCTTCACGCGGCCGACGATATTGCAGTAGCCCTCGTCGTCGATGGTGGCGAGGTCGCCCGTGTGCATCCAGCCGTCGCGGATGGTCTCGGCGGTACGGGCCTCGTCGTCCCAGTAGCCCAGCATGACCGAATAGCCGCGCGTGCACAGCTCGCCCTTCTCGCCCACGGGCACGGTGGCGCCGGTGGCGTCGACGATCCTGACTTCCAGGTGCGGCTGGATGCGGCCTACGGTGGTGGTGCGCTTGTCGAGCGGATCGGTGGTGCTGCTCTGGAACGAGACCGGGCTGGTCTCGGTCATGCCGTAGGCGATGGTCACCTCGGACATATGCATCTGCGCCACCACGCGCTTCATGGTCTCGATCGGGCACGGCGAGCCGGCCATGATGCCGGTGCGCAGCGAAGAGAAGTCGTAATCGGCAAAGCGCGGGTGGTCGAGCTGCGCAATGAACATCGTCGGCACGCCGTGCAGGGCGGTGCAGCGTTCTTCGCTGACAGCTTGCATGGTGGCTTCCGGATCGAAGGCCTCGCCGGGGAATACCATCGCCGCGCCGGTCGAGACGCAGGCCAGCACCGACAGCACCATGCCGAAGCAGTGGTAGAACGGCACCGGGATGCACAGCTTGTCCTGCTCGGAGAAGCGCATCGCCATGGCGATGTAGCGCGCATTATTGACGATATTGCGATGCGTCAGCGTGGCGCCCTTGGGCGCGCCGGTGGTGCCGCTGGTGAACTGGACGTTGATCGGGTCACGGCGGTCGAGTTGCGCCGTGATGGCGTCGAGCGCCGCGCGCGCCACGCCGGCGCCGCGTGCCACCACATCCGCATAGCGGATCATGCCGGGCGTCTCATCGTCGCCCATGCGGATCACCCAGCGCAGCAACGGCAGGCGCGCGGCCTGCAACGCGCCCGGCTCGCTGGTCGCCAGTTCCGGCGCCAGCGCCTGCAACATCTCCAGGTAGCGCGAGGTCTTGAAGGCCTCGGCGGCGACGATGGCCTTGACGCCAACCTTGTTCAGCGCGTATTCAAGCTCGGCCAGCCGGTAGGCCGGATTGATATTCACCAGCACCAGCCCGAGCCGCGCCGTGGCGAACTGCGTCACCAGCCATTCGACCCGGTTGGGCGCCCAGATGCCGACGCGATCTCCCCTGACAAGCCCCAGTGCGTGCAGGCCCGACGCCAGCGCGTCGATCGCCTCGGCGAACTCCCGCCAGCTCCAGCGCACGCCGTGCTCGCGGAACACCACTGCTTCGCGCTCGGGGAAAGCGGCCACGGTCTGCGCCAGAAACGCTGGCACGGTCTGCTCGGACAGCGGGATACCGGTGTCGCCTCGCACATGCGACAGCCCGTCGATCGGCAGAATGGTGTGAAGCGGCTTTCCCTGCGTCTTCATACTTGTCTCCAAAGCTCGTGGTGTTTCGCGTCCGATATTTCTTGAGCTTAGCTCAATTTTCATGAATACCGTCGCGCCTTCAATTGGATCCGGGGTTTACCCCTAAGCGTCGCGCTGGAGCATCCATATTTACGGTTTGCTCCATTGGCTTCACAGCTGATTGATGGAAAGATATACGGCCACTGAGGAAAATTCAATAGGTAGTTGAGCATCACTCAACTGCCTACGAAAAGGAGTACCATGTCAGCACATTGAGCGCGCACGCAGCCTCGGCAGCCAGCACGCATGGCGCCGCGGCCAATCGGGCGCGGCCTATAATTCGGCGTTTCCGCCAGCTGGGCCCAGACACATGGAAGAGATCACCACCCCTCGCCGCGTACCGGCCGGCGCCAAGGCGGAACAACGCATCCGCGACATCCTGCGCGTCAGCCGCGAGGTGTTCGCCGAACTGGGCTACGAACGCACCACGACCACCGAGATTGCCCAACGCCTGGGCGTCTCCGAGGCAACGGTCTTCACCTATTTCCATGGCAAGCGTGCGCTTTGCGTGCGGGTGATCGAGGACTGGTACGACGAGATCATCGATGCCATTGAGCAAGGCATGCCCCGCGGCCAGAGCACCAGGGCGCAACTGGCGTTCTATGTGAAGACGCACCTGCAGTTGTTTCTGATCCAGGGGACAGGCCTTTGCGCCCTGGTGCTGTCGGAAGGCCGGGCCAAGGGGCCGGACCTCGGCGAGATGTTCGTACCGCTGCAACGCCGCTATACGGCCCCGCTGATGGACCTGCTGGCACGCGGCAGGGAGAACGGCGAGATTCGCGACGACCTGCCGCTGAGCCTGATGCGCTCCGCCATTCTCGGGCCGATGGAGCATATCCTTTGGGATGCGATCGCACGCGAGCGGGAAGTCGATATCGACAAGACCGCCAGCGACATGGTGGCCTTGCTGTGGCCCGCATTGCTGCCGGTGAATGTCGAGGTGGAAAAACTGCGGGCCTTCTATGGAGAAGTCGGCGCGGCGCTGAGAAAGGCCGAAGGCGCCTGACTGCCTGGCCGGCTTGAGCGGCGGACGGAAACCGATGTACCGGAGATTGCGCCATGGCCATCCAGCTTAACCACACCATCGTCTTTTCTCATGACAAGCAGGCATCCGCGGACTTCCTCTGCGAAATCCTCGGACGTCCTCCTGCCGAGCCCTTCGGGCCGTTTCTCGGTGTACGGCTCGACAACGATGTCACCCTGGACTTCATGGACGCGCACGGCGACGTGGCCCTGCAGCACTATGCCTTCCTGGTCAGCGACGCCGAGTTCGACCAGGGCTTTGCCCGCATCCGCGCACGCAACCTGACGTACTGGGCAGACCCCTACCGTCGCCGTCCCGGCGAGGTCAACACGGACGATGGCGGCCGCAGGATCTACTTCGAGGATCCAAGCAAACACTTGCTGGAAATCTTCACGAAGGCCTGAGTTGCGGGCGCCGTTGCAGTGTGCGGTTGACCAGACACTGCCGCCCCGCCATGCTCGCGCGACGTTTTGCAGCGTTTGCTGCGCTTGGTTGATGCGATTGCACCCCATAAAATGAAGTGGCGCCCTGGACCGCGGCTCAGGTTTCGGAAGGAACCCGGCATCGAATAGCCGCAAGGCGCGTGATTCATGCAGACCGCAGCCTATCCCTACCAGCCCGTGCGTGAGCGGGGCACGCTGATGTGCTTCCTGCTGGCCTTGCTCATGCACCTGCTGCTGGGCGTCCTGCTTTACTACGGCGTGCGCTGGCACAGCGCTGCACCCGAGGGGGTCGCGGCCGAATTGTGGGAACCTGTCCCCGAAGCGGCAACCCCGGAGCCGGCGGCCAGGGCAGTGCCGACACCAAAGCCGGGCGAACAGGAAGAGGCCGATATCTCGCTGCGGGAAAAGCAGCGCAAGGCCGAGCTTGCCGCGCGCGAGCCAGAGCCGGCGCGGCTGCGCGACAGCCAGGCGCGCGCCGAAGCCGCCCGCAAGGAGGATGCGCAACGCAAGGCGATGGAAGCGCAGCGCCAGGCAAGCAACGCCCAGCGCCAGGGCGAACTGGCGCGGTTGCGGGCGCAGGCGGGCGGCACCAGCGCCGCGGCCAATGCCGGGTCCGGCTCAGGCGCCTCCGCAAAAGCTTCATCCGGCTATGCCGAGCGCGTGCGGCAGCGGGTCAAGCCGAACATCATCTTCAACGAAGACGTTCCCGGCAACCCGGCGGCGGTGGTGGCCGTGAGCATGGCGCCAGACGGCTCGCTGCTGTCCACGCGCCTTGCCAAGTCAAGCGGCAATGCCGGCTGGGACAACGCCGTGCTGCGCGCGGTGCAGCGCTCTGACCCGCTGCCCCGCGACACCAACGGCGTCGCGCCTTCCAATATCCTCATCACCTTCTGGCCCAAGGACCAGGGCGGCTAGCAGGACCCCTCCCTGCGCCATGCGCCGGCATCGGCACTCCGTCTTGTTTCCGACAAGATATGAGCATATGATTCTAAAAATATATATCCTTTTAGAATAGAGTGACAATTCATGTCAACCTGAAAGGAGAATTCGCATGCATGTGCTCCCGGCCCGCCAATATCATGAATAAACAAGAACAAGCCGACGGAGCCCGTCATGCCAACCGCATCCCCTCTTACTGCCGCGCGCTCGGTCAATGCGCCTCCCCCGGTGCTGCCGGCCGCACCGCTCGACCAGCTGGCGCTGGACCTGGCCGGCATCTTCGCCAACAGCGCGCGCATGGTGGCCAGCCAGATCGCGTCACACCTGACCGACACCGACGCCCTGCTTGCCGCACTGCCGCCGGGCGCCTTGCTCGGCTCGCCGGAAACCTATACCCGGCACCTGGTCTATGGCGATCCGATGGAGCGCTTCTCCGCGATGGTGCTGGTCTGGCGCCCGGGGCAGGCGAGCCCCGTGCACGGCCATCGCACCTGGTGCGCCTACCGCGTGCTGCGCGGCACGCTGACCGAGCAGCACTACCAGTGGGATGCCGCCAGCCGGCACGCGCGCCATACCAATACCGTCATGCGCACGGCCGGCGATACCTTCAGCGTGCCAAGCGGGCTGCAGCACATCCATGCGCTGGGCAATACCAGCGACGATATCGCCGTGTCCCTGCATCTCTATGGCGTCAGCCGCGACCATATTGCTACCGGCGTGAACTTGCTGGTGCCCACCGCCAGCGCCTAGTCCGCGCGCGCAGCGCAGCGTGCGGGCGCCGCCCCACCCTAACCTGACCGCTACGCGCCATGGACCGCTACGACAAACAGATCCTTGCCATCCTGCAGGAAGACGCCACCGTGCCGGTGGCGGAGATCGGGGAGCGCGTCGGGCTGAGCTCAACGCCATGCTGGCGCCGCATCCAGAAGCTGGAAGAAGCCGGCCTGATCCGCAAGCGCGTGGCGCTGCTCGACGCCGGCAAGCTCAATGCCGGCGTCACTGTCTTTGTGGCGGTCCGGACCAGCCAGCACAACGTGAACTGGCTCAAGCAGTTCCACGGACTGGTGTCGTCAATTCCGGAAGTGACCGAGTTCTATCGCATGGCAGGCGACACCGATTACCTGCTGCGCGTGGTGGTGCCCGATATCGCCGCCTATGACCGCGTCTACAAGAAGCTGATCCAGGGGGCGGAACTGGCCGATGTCAGCTCCAGCTTTGCCATGGAGCAGATCAAGTACACCACGGCCCTGCCGCTCGACTATGCATGAGGCGTCACTCGCGCTGTCTCCGGGCCGGCGGCCAGCCCAGCGCGACTAGCAATTTCCGCCATTTCGGCGCATTTTTTCGCCTTAAAAACGCAAAATCCGCCCTCCGGGTCATTTTGTTGCCCGGCGATCACTGCCCTCCGACCTGCTGCGACGCATCAATGGCTGTAGAATATGCGGCCCCTATTCAAACGGTCGCGGCGTCCGGTTTTGTCCCTCGCCCCACCGAGACCCCCCGCGAGCCTTGACAGCAGGTCCGAAAACGCACGCCATCGTGCGCACTGCCGTCGAAACGCGATGCACGAAGGAAACCGTAGTAGATGACAAGCGGCGCACAACGAACGGCAGCCAAAACACGAGCAGCAGCGGCCAAAGACATTGGCCAGACCAACCCGGCGCCGACGGCGCAGACTGATCCCGCGGCGGAAGCCACGGCGCGCAGCCAGCAACTGCGCGCCCTGATCCAGCTGGGCAGGCAGCGCGGCTACCTGACCCACGCGGATATCAGCGACCACCTGCCGGAAAACTTCACCGACACGGCGGCGATGGAAAGCATCGTCAGCACGTTCGCCGAGATGGGCGTGAAGATCTATGAGCAGACGCCGGATGCCGAGACCCTCCTGCTGAGCGACGGCCCGGTGGTGGCCTCGGACGAGCAGGCCGAAGAAGAGGCCGAGGTGGCGCTGGCCACCGTGGACTCCGAGTTCGGCCGGACCACCGACCCGGTGCGCATGTACATGCGCGAGATGAGCTCGGCCACGCTGCTTACCCGCAAGCAGGAAGTCGAGATCGCCAAGCGGATCGAGGATGGCCTGAACAATATGGTGCATGCCATCTCGGCCTGCCCGTTCACCGTCGCCGCCATTCTCGAGCTGTCGGCCAAGGTCGCCAGCAATGAAATCAGCATCGACGACTTGGTCGACGGCCTGAGCGACGAGAGCAGTGCCGAGCCCGTCGCCGCGGCGGCCGCTGACGAGGCCGACGACACCATCGACAGCGCCGACGAGGCCGATGACGACGCCGACGACGCCGCGGATGAAGGCAGCAGCCAGCAGAGCGCCGAAGCCGACCTGGCCAGGCTGCGCGACGAATGCATGAAGCGCTTTGCGCGCGTCGCCGAGCAGTTCGAGCGCATGCGCCAGGAAAGCGAAGCCGGCGGCACGGCGTCGGCAGCCTTCCTGGCCACGCGCGATGCGGTGCGCGAGGAACTGCGCACGATCCGGTTCACCGCGCGAACCATCGAGCGCCTGTGCGCCAATGTCCAGGCCATGGTCGACGAGGTCCGCGTGGTCGAGCGCCAGGTGGTCCAGCTGCTGGTCGAGCGCTGCGGGATGGAGCGTGAGGACGTCGTCGCCCGCTTCCCCGGCAATGAAACCAACCTCGCCTGGGGCCAGGATCTTGTCGCCGAATCGCGCCCGTACAGCGCGGCGGTCGCGCGCGCGCTGCCGGACCTTGAGGCGCATCAGCAAAAGCTGATCGACATCCAGGCGCGCGCCGCCCTGTCGCTGCCCGAACTGAAGACCGTCAACCGCAAGATGCTGGCCGCCGAGCGGCAGATGCGCCAGGCCAAGCATGAGATGACGCAGGCCAACCTGCGCCTGGTGATCTCGATTGCCAAGAAGTACACCAACCGCGGGATGCAGTTCCTGGACCTGATCCAGGAGGGCAACATCGGCCTGATGAAGGCGGTCGACAAGTTCGAGTATCGCCGCGGCTGGAAATTCTCGACCTACGCCACGTGGTGGGTCCGCCAGGCCGTCACGCGCGCGATCGCCGACCAGGCCCGGACCATCCGGGTGCCGGTGCATATGATCGAGCAGATCAACAAGCTCAATCGCCTGTCGCGCGAGATCATGCAGCAGACCGGCAAGGAACCCGATCCGGCGGTGCTGGCCGAGCGCCTGGACATGACCGAGGACAAGGTCCGCTCGATCATGAAGATCGCGAAAGAGCCGGTGTCGATGGAAACCCCGGTCGGCGAGGATGGCGATACCAGCCTGGGCGACATGATTGCCGACTCGGACACGGCCACGCCGGCCGACGCCGCGCTGCAGGCCGGCCTGCGTGCCGTGGTGCGCGAGATGCTCGATGAGCTCTCGCCGCGCGAAGCCAAGGTGCTGCGCATGCGTTTTGGCATCGACATGTCGACCGACTACACGCTGGAGGAAGTCGGCAAGCAGTTCGATGTCACGCGCGAGCGGATTCGCCAGATCGAAAGCAAGGCCATGAAGAAGCTGCGGCATCCCAGCCGCGCGGATCAACTGATCACCTACCTGCGTGACGCGTGATACTTGCCGGCAATACCAGATTGGCCGACTGACACAGCGCAGACAGGGTAATGCTGTTCAATTAGGGCTCGTCGTTCCCGCGCAGGCGGGAATGACGGTAGTGGGACACCTTAACTGAACGGCGTTGCAGCGCAGACAGGAGCTTTTGGATGACTGACTCGAACCTATCTTTCTTCGGCAGGGTCTCGCTTGCCGTGGGCACCTTCTTCGCCATCCTTGGCAACCGCGAACTCGCGGCCGGTATCAAGCGCCTGCGTGACGGTGAGGGATTCGTCCCGGCGCCGGCGCCCGCCCCCGCGCCGGTGGCTGAAGCTGCCGCACCCGCGCTGAAGGAAGCCAGCCCGGTGGCGGCCCTTCAGTTGCTGGGATTGCTCCAGCGCGGCGCGCGCTTTGTCGACTTCGTCGAGGAAGACATCGCGCGCTATGCCGACGCCGAGATCGGCGCCGCCGCCCGCCTGGTGCACGATGGCTGCCGCGCGGTGCTGCGCGAGCATTTCACCATCCGGCCGGTGCGCGAGGAAGCCGAGGGCAGCCGCGTGACGCTGGCCGACGGCTTTGACGCCAGCGCCATCCGCCTGACCGGCAACGTGGTCGGCAACGCGCCGTTCCATGGCAGCATCAGCCACCGCGGCTGGAAGGTCGCGGAAGTGCGCCTGCCGCGCGTGGCCGAGCGCCATGACGCCACGGTGATTGCCCCCGCCGAGGTGGAGCTATGAGCGACGCACGCTATGCCATCGGCATCGACCTGGGCACCACCCACAGCGCGGTTTCCTATGTCGACCTGGCCGCCAGCGATGGCGAGAAGACCAGCCAGCGCGTCCTGCCCATCACGCAGCTGACCGCGCCCGGGGCCGTCGAAGACCTCGACCTGCTGCCCTCCTTCCTGTACCTGCCCCACGCCAGCGAACTGGCCCCGGGCGACCTGCGGCTGCCGTGGAACGCCGAGCGCGACTTCGCGGTGGGCGAACTGGCGCGCAGCCGCGGCGCGGCCACGCCGATCCGCCTGGTATCCAGCGCCAAGAGCTGGCTGTGCCATCCCGGCGTCGACCGCCGTGCGCCGATCCTGCCCAACGACGCGCCGCCCGAGGTGACGCGCGTGTCGCCGCTGGAAGCCTCGGTGCGCTACCTGACCCACCTGCGCGAAGCCTGGGACCAGGCCCACCCCGAAGCGCCGTTCGGCGAGCAGGACGTCACCGTGACGATTCCGGCCTCGTTCGACCCGGCCGCGCGCGAACTGACGGCCGAGGCCGCCGCCGCGGCTGGCTATGCCCGCATGACCCTGCTCGAGGAACCCCAGGCAGCGCTCTATAGCTGGATCCAGAACAGCGGCGGCCAGTGGCGCAAGCAGGTGAAGGTCGGCGACGTCATCCTGGTGGTTGACGTCGGCGGCGGCACCACCGACCTGTCGCTGATCGCCGTGATCGAGCGCGAGGGCAACCTTGAACTGCATCGGATCGCGGTCGGCGACCATATCCTGCTCGGCGGCGACAACATGGACCTGGCCCTGGCCCACGTGGTGGCCCGCAAGCTGGCCGCCCAGGGCACGCAGGCCGACCCGTGGCAACTGCGCGCGCTGACCTATGCCTGCCGCGCCGCCAAGGAAACCCTGCTGACCGACCCGGCCACCGACACCGTGCCGCTGGTCGTGCCCAGCCGCGGCTCCAAGCTGATTGGCGGCTCGATCCGCACGGACCTGACCCGCGCCGAGCTGACCCAGACCATCCTGGAAGGTTTCTTCCCGCAAGTCGAGGCCTCGGCCCGCCCGGTGAGCCGGGCCCGCGCCGGCCTGACCCAGCTGGGCCTGCCCTATGCGCAGGATGCCGCCGTCACGCGGCACCTGGCCGCGTTTCTGGGCCGCCAGGTGGCGGCACTGGCCGAAGTCGAAGGCCTGCAAGGCGTACAGCCGGAAGGCGCGACCTTCCTGCACCCGAGCGCCGTCCTGTTCAATGGCGGCGTATTCAAGTCGGGCCTGCTGGCGGAGCGCTTCCTGCAGACGCTCAACGGCTGGCTGGCCGCGGAAGGCGCGGCCCCGGCCCGCCTGCTTGACGGCGCCGAGCTGGACCTGGCCGTGGCACGCGGCGCCGCCTATTACGGCTACGTGCGGCGCGGCAAGGGGGTGCGGATTCGTGGCGGCACCGCGCGCTCGTACTATATCGCCGTGGAATCGTCGATGCCGGCCGTGCCTGGCTTCGAACCGCCGATCCAGGCCCTGTGCGTGGCGCCGTTCGGCATGGAAGAAGGCACCGAGGCCGAACTGCCGCCGCAGGAATTCGGCCTGGTGGTGGGCGAACCCGTGCACTTCCGTTTCTTTGGTTCGTCGGTGCGCCGCCAGGACCAGGTCGGCACCCTGCTGGACTATTGGGGGCCGGAGGAACTGCAGGAACTGGAAGAAATCCAGGCAACCCTGCCCGCCGAAGGCCGCAACGCGGGCGAAGTGGTACCGGTCAGGCTGCATGCGCGGGTGACCGAGGCCGGCACGCTGGAACTCGAAGCCGTGCCCCGCGGCAGCGCCGAGCGCTGGAAGGTCGAGTTCGACGTGCGCGGCAACGCCGATGCCTGAAGCCCCGAAACCGGCGACGAAGCAATATGTCGTCGGCATTGACCTGGGCACCAGCAACACGGTCGTCGCCTATGCGAAGGCCGGTTCCGACGATATCCGCGTCTTCGATATCGACCAGCTGGTCAGCCCGGGCGAGGTCGCGGCCCGCCCCCTGCTGCCCTCGGTGCGCTACCACGCGGCGCCGGGCGAGCTCAGCGGTGATGACCTGCAGCTGCCCTGGCAATCCGCCGCCAGCGCGGCCGCGCGCCGGACCGTGTTCGGCCGCCTGGCCGCGACGCTCGGCGCGCAGGTACCGGGGCGCCTAGTGGCCAGCGCAAAGAGCTGGCTGTCGCATGCCTCGGTCGACCGCACCGCGCCCATCCTGCCGTGGGGCGGCGACGACGACCTCGACAAGATCTCGCCGGTGGTCGCCAGCGCCAGCTACCTGGGCTATGTGTGCGCGGCATGGAACCACCGCTTTCCCGATGCCAGGCTCGAGGACCAGGACGTGGTCCTCACCGTGCCCGCCTCGTTCGACGAAGGCGCGCGTGCGCTGACGCTGGAGGCCGCACGCCTGGCCGGGCTGCCCGCACTGCGCCTGCTCGAGGAGCCGCAGGCCGCGCTCTACGACTGGCTGTTCCACCATCGCCGGACCCTGGACACGGACCTGGCGCAAACCCGCCTGGTGCTGATCTGCGACGTGGGCGGCGGCACCACCGACCTCACCCTGATCCGGGTGGAGATGCAGGACGGCCAGCCGCAGCTGACCCGCATCGGCGTGGGCAACCACCTGATGCTCGGCGGCGACAACATGGACCTGGGCCTGGCGCACCTGGTCGAAGCGCGCCTGGGCTCCGGCGGGCCGGTGCAGGCCCGGCTGTCGGCGGCCAGCCTGTCGCAGCTGGTCGCACGCTGCCGCGCCGCCAAGGAGCAGCTGCTGAGCGCGCAGGCACCGGACTCGGTCACGGTGACGCTGCTGGGCGCGGGCTCGAAACTGATCGGCGGCGCAAGGTCGGTGGAAGTGACGCGGCAGGAAGTCGAACAGCTTGTCGTCGACGGCTTCTTCCCCAAGGTGCCGGCCAGCGAGAGGCCCGGCCGCGCGCGCGGGGCCATTGTCGAATTCGGCCTGCCATATGCATCCGACCCTGCCGTCACCCGGCACGTTGCCGCCTTCCTGGGCCAGCACGCCGCGCAGTCGCGGGCGGCACTGGATGCGCCACCCGCGCAGGATGACGCGCTGCCGGTGCCTGACACCCTGTTGCTCAACGGCGGCGTGTTCCGCGCGCAAGCCCTGGCCGGCCGCATCGCCGATACGCTGGGCAGCTGGCGCGGCGCGCCGCTGCAGGTCCTGCACAATGCCGATCCCGACATCGCCGTGGCACGCGGCGCGGTCGCGTATGCGCGGGCGCGTGCCGGCCAGGCGCCGCGCATCGGCGGCGGCTCGCCGCGCAGCTATTTCCTGGTGCTCGAGGATGGGGCGTCGGGGCCGCAAGGGATCTGCCTGCTGCCACGGGGCACCGAAGAAGGCCATGAGATCCACCTCAGCGATCGCACCTTTGCCCTGCGGCTTGGGCATCCCGTGCAGTTCCACCTGGTTTCCTCCGTCGCCGATACGGCCTATCAGCCGGGCCAGCTGACCGACCTGTCGACGGGCGACTTCGTCCGCCTGCCGCCCATCGCCACCGTGGTGCAGCCGCGCGGCGCCAGCGGCCCGCGCGAAACGCCGGTGCAGATCACCACCTCGCTGACCGAGGTCGGCACGCTGGAAGTCCACTGCATCGACATTGAAGATGCCGCGCAGCGATGGCGCCTTGAGTTCCAGCTGCGCGGCAACGACGCCCCGGCAGCGGCGCCCGCGGCGGACACGGCGCACCCGTCCCTGCCCCAGGCCCTGGAGGCGATCGACCGCACCTTCGGCGCGCGCTCGCAGGACGTCGGCCCCAAGGAGGTCAAGCGCCTGCGCGCGCAGCTGGAGCAGCTGCTGGGCGCGCGCGAGCAGTGGGACAGCGCCCTGCTGCGTGAGCTCTTCGGCGCCTTCTGGGAGCGCGCCCGGCGGCGGCGGCGCACTGCCGACCATGAACGCCTGTGGCTGAACCTGGCGGGCTACTGCGTGCGCCCGGGCTTCGGCTATCCGCTCGACGAATGGCGCGTGGAACAGCTCTGGTCGCAGTACGACCAGGGCATCCAGTACGTCAACGAAAGCCAGAACTGGTCGGAGTGGTGGACGCTGTGGCGGCGCGCGGCGGGCGGCCTGGACGAGAGCGCCCAGCTGCGCCTGCTGGAAGACATGGCCTTCTACCTGCAGCCACCAGGCAGCGCCCGCTACAAGAAGCCTGCCGGGCCCACCCGGGGCGGGTATGCCGACATGGTGCGCCTGGCCGGCTCGCTGGAGCGCATTCCCGCCGACGCCAAGATCGAGCTGGCCGAATGGCTGCTGACCCGGCTGCGCAAGCCATCGGAAAACAACCAGGGCTGGTGGGCCGTGGGCCGCATCGGCGCGCGCCGGCCGTTCTACGGCAGCGCGCACAGCGTCGTGCCGGCCGGGACCGCCGCGCGCTGGGTGGACGCCATCCTTGCGCTCGACTGGAAAAAGGTCGAGCCGGCCGCGTTCGCCGCCGTGCAGATCGCGCGCATGACCGGCGACCGCACCCGGGACCTGCCTGACGACGCCCGGGCCAGCGTCGTGCGCCGCCTGGAAGCGGCCAACGCGCCGCAAAGCTGGATTGCGATGGTGCGCGAAGTCGTGGAACTGAATGCCGCCGACGAAGGGCGGGTATTTGGGGAGGCGCTGCCCGCCGGCCTCAAGCTGATCGCTGGGTAGCGGTCACGTCGTCCGGCTTGGCATCCGCGGCACGAAGCGGTTGCCGTCGATCTCGCCGCCCCGCGCAACCAGGATGGTCCCCTCGGGAATCTCCTCCCACACCCCCTGCACGTCGATCAGCGGCTCCGACAGGACCAGGAAGGCATCGTCGCCGGCTGCGGCGATGCGCGGGTCGTCCGGGTAGAGCGCGCGCAGCTGCCGGAACGAGGTGCTGTGGAACAGTGAACGCGAGTTGGCTTCGCTCGAATATCGCACCGCCACGATCTGCTGGCCATCGGTCACGCAGACCGTCATGTTCAGCGGAAACTGCACGTCGTAGCGGTGCCCGACGTCCTCGATCAGCCCGGCCATCTGCTCCAGCGCGCCGAGCGGGTCGCGCTCCAGGCCGAAGGTCAGGGCCAGGAAGAACATCACCTCGGAATCGGTCGAGCCCTCGATCCAGCGGAACAGATGCGGCGCCACCGCCATCATCAGGTCGCGCCGCAGCAACGGGTATTCGCGGATCAGGCCGTTATGGACGAACAGCCAGCGGCCGAAGCGGAACGGATGGCAGTTGGTCTCCTGCGTCGGCGTGCCGGTAGCCGCGCGCACGTGGGCCACGAACAGCGGCGCCCGCACCGCCCTGGCCGTCTCGCGCAGGTTGGTGTCGCTCCAGGCCGGGTGCAGGCAGCGGTAGCGGAACGGGACTTCCGAATGACGCCCGTACCAGCCGACGCCGAACCCATCCCCATTGGTCGTGGTATGACCCAGCCGCGAATTCAGGCTCTGGTCGATCAGCGAGTGTTCCGGCTGGAACAGAACCGTCTCCAGGGCAACGGATCTGCCCGAGTAAGCCAGCCAGCGGCACATGATGCTCCTCCTCGACCTTTGGCAAGTGCGGCCCGGTGCCTTCCGGCCCACACTCCAGTTGTAGGACGGCAAGCCGCGAACGGCAAAGTGCGCGGCAGCCGGTAATGCGCCGCGCGAGGAGAGCATGGGGGTACAAGGCGATTCGCCCCGGCAACTGCTATCGGTGCGGCCGGCCAAGGGGACGAGCGGCCAGGTCAAGCCAGAAATGCCTTAACACGCATATTCAGGCACCAATGCCTGCCCACGGCCCGCGAAACATCAACGGGTCGTGCCACGAACGGCCGGCGATGCTACATGGAGAGCAGGAAATACAGCGCCCCAAACACGACAAGCCCTGCGCCGATCATCAGGTAATAGCGGGCACCGTGCTGCGGCAACTCCGGATGGCCACGCTGGTGGAAGATAAGTCCCATGGGAGACAACGACCTCTGAGCCATTACTTCATGGTAGACCGCTCCGCGAAATGTCACAGTTTTGTCTTGACGACTTGCCGTTCACGTCATTGAATGAATGTTCGCGCCAGAAACGAAGATTGCCGAGGAATCCAGCCCCAGCCAGCCCACCCGCCCGGGAGACAGCCATGCTAACGCCTCATGAAGTGGCCACACTCATGTTGATCGACGAAGCAACGCCCAACATCAAGGACCTGGACCGTGCGGCTGTCCATGCGCTCATCGAGCAAGAGCTGGTTGAGCTTGGCGAATTCCATCCCGGACGCTGGCGCCCCAGCATTACGACCCGGGGCAGCAGCGTTCTCAGCGCCATTGCCAGGGGGCGATGACTCCGTGCCGGCCGCCAGGGGCGTTTTCACGCACGGCGCCCCCCCTGCCTGGCAGCTAAGTGAATCTGTGCGCCAGTGAAATAATGATCGGACCCAGCACCGGCAGCAGCACGTTGGCAATCGCATACGTGATGGTGTAGCCGAGCAACGGCACCGAACTCTGGCTGGCCGCCAGGATGGCGCTGATCGCCGGGGTGCTCACGTGCTGCCCGGCGATCGCGCCGACCAGCAGCGGGCCTTCGATCTTGAGAAACTTGTGCCCGATCCACAGGGACAGGCACGCCGGCCCTAGCGACACCGCCAGCCCGATCAGTGGCAGGACCGCACCGTGCTCGCGGATCAACGAGATCGCATCCGGTCCGGCCGACAAGCCGACGCAGGCGACGAACACCGCCAGGCCCAGGTCTTTCAGGATCTGCACCGCCGACCTCGGGAAGGTGCCCAGCGATGGCCGTCTCGAATTGATCCACCCGAACGCCAGCCCGCTGAGCAGCGCCCCGCCCCCGCTGCCGAGCGAAATGTTCATGCCGCCCGCGCGCAGGGTCAGCGTGCCCACCAGCAAGCCCGCCAGGATGCCCACGCACAGGAACACCAGGTCGGTGACCTCGGTGGCCTTGGCTTCCACGCCGATGCCTGCGATAGCCTCGGACAGCGACGGCTCCAGGCCGACGATGGTGATCACGTCGCCATGCTGCAGCGGCGTGGAACGCGTGATCGGCAGCGACATGCCCGAGCGGCGCACCTCCAGGATCCAGACTTCGCGCAGGCGGCGCGCGCCGGCCTGCCGCGCCAGTTCGCCCAGGGTCTTGCCGTTGACGCGGGGCTTGTTCACGATGAGCTGCTTTTCGACCAGCTGGATGGCATCCGTGTGGGCCTCGGGCAACAGGACTTCCGGCCCGATCAGGGCGGCAGCCTTCAGCAGATTGCTGCGGATGCCCACCATGGCGAGGATATCGCCGGCCAGCACGGTGTCGTCATCGCCCAGGTCGATGGCGGCGCCGGCCCGCAGCACCTTGACCACAGAGGCCCGGCCGCCCACCTGGTGCTGGAGCTGGCCCACGGTCATGCCGGCCGCCTGATGCACGGCGTACGCGCGCCCGATCAGGCGCGGCAGCGCGGGTTGGGTGGCAACATCGTCGTCGGACGCGGCCTCCATCCTTGCCGCGACTTCCCTGGCCGCCTTGCGCAGATCGATGCCCAGCAAGGCCGGCGCGATCTGGCTGGTGAAGAACACGATGCTGATCAGGCCGACCAGGTAGGTCAGCGTATAGGCCGTGGCAATATTGGCCTCGTAGCGGCTCACAGTGGCCGCGTCCAGGCCCAGGTGTTTCAGGGCTTCGGCGGCTGTGCCGACTACGGCGGATTCCGTGGCCGCGCCGGCGGCCAGGCCGGCGGCAGTGCCGGGATCGAAGCCAAGATACGCGGCGGCGCCGACCGCGATGGCCAGCACGACGATGGCCTCCACCACCGGCAAGACCATATAGCGCAGGCTTGAGCGGTTCAGGTTGGCAAAGAACTGCGGCCCGCCGGAATAGCCCATGGCGAAGATAAACAGCGCAAAGGCCATGTCCTTGAGCTCGCCATGCATCTGGCAGCCGGTCTGCCCCATGAACAGCGCGACGATCAGCGTGCCGCAGACGCCGCCCAGCTGGATCGGGCCGACACGCGCCTTGCCGACGAAGTAGCCAAGGCCCACGGTAATGAACAGCACCATCAGGGGGTTGGCAGCAAACAGGTCAACGGAACATTTCATGGGGCGAATTTATTGTTTGCGGGGAGCGAATCGTCAGTGGCCGATCAGGGATTGAGCGGAGGCAGCGCCGGAACGGCCTGCCGGTGCGGGTGCGCTGGTGCGGTTCGGGCGTGCCGTTGCAGGGCCTGGGCCAGCGCTTTGCCATCCCAGGCAGCCTGGGCGGGCATCGCACCATAAAGGTGGCGTTGCAGGCCGGTCACGGCATCGGCAAGCCCGGCATCGCCAACCCCTTCTGCCCACGCCGCAGGCGTGGTGCCGTGGGCGATGCGGGTCCAGGCGCGCAGCGCCTGGCTGGCGGCTGCGGCAGCGCCGGCCTGGCAGGCCTGGAGCGTTGCCGCCAGCCGCGCGTCGGCACCCTCGGCCCGGGCGCGCCGGCGCTCGGCCAGTCGTTGCCGCAGCCGCGCCAGCTGCGGCTGCAGCCGCCACCACAGCAGCCCGGCTGCCAGCACGGCCAGCAGCGCCACCGCACCCCGCAGCAACGACCGCCACGGCAGGCCGCCCTCACCCGGCAGCGCGCTTGCCGACGGCCCGCCCGGCGCCAGCGTGCCGGCGGTGCGCGCGGCGGCCACCACCACCTTGACCGCGGGCGCTTCGGACTTTGCCGGCTTGCGCGTGGCCGGGTCGACCCAGTCCACGGTCACCGCCGGCAGCGTGTAGGTGCCAGTCCGTTCGAAGACGTAAGTGATGGCATCCACGCGCGTGCCGCCCGGCCCGGGCGCGCCCTGGGCGTGGTCGGACAGCCGCGGATCGGCGCTGAACACGCGCACGCCGCGCGGCGCCGCGGCGTGCGGGGGATGGATCATCATTGCCTGGGTCTGCGGCGCAAAGGTGGTGACGGTGCGCACCAGCGCATCGCCCGCGTGCAGCCGTACCGCGCCGTCGCCGGCGGCATGGTCCAGCGCCTGCGTCACGGTGAGCCGTGCCACCGGCAGCAATGGCCGCCCCGCGGTGCTCCCCGCGGTGACCGCGCCACCGGCGCCGGCCCGGATCAGTGTGGCGGGCAAGGTGACGCTGCCTTCGCGCGGCGCGCCGTCATCGCCTGCGTAGGTAAAGCGGATGGTCGCCTGTGGCAACTGGAAATCGCCATCCTGCTCGGCGGTGAAGGCGTAGGTCTTGCGGATGCCAGCGTAGGCAAAGCCGTCGATGGATTCGGTCGTATTCAGCGCACGCTCATCCGGCATGGTGACGATGGCGCCCTGCACCTGCAGCACCGGGAAAGCCGGCGCCGACAGGAAGAAGTTGGGCGCCAGGATGGTGACGTCGATGCTGACCTGCTGGCCCGCCAGCACCGGCTGCTTCGCGCCCACTTCCACGCGCACGATGGGCCCGGCCGCGGCACGCGACAGCATGGGCAGCAGCAACGCCGCCATCAGCAAGACCAGCGGCGCAAGGTGCCGCAGCCACGCGCGATGCCACACGGCGCGGCCGCTCATCGCTGCCCTTGCTGCGGCGCGGCCTGCCCGCGCTGCAGCGCGAACTTGCGCTGCAGCAGGTCGGTCGGCGTGGTCTGGATCGCGCGCATCCACATCTCGGCGTCCTGTGTCAGGCCAATATGCATGGACTGGCCACCCTGCTCCGGCGGCTTCGCGGCGTCGTACTTGACCTCGTCCGGCGGCACGTCGGGGGGCTCTTCCTGGTCATCGGGATCCTGCTTGTCCATTGGCTTGTGCTGCGCCAGCAGCTTTTCCATCAGCGCCAGGTTGGCCGTGGCCGCCGGCCATTGCGGCTGGCGCCTGAGCGCCTGCCGATAGCGCGCGGCGGCCTGTTTGTACTGACCCTGGCGTGCCAGCGCATTGCCCTGGTTGTAGTCAGCCTGCGGCGAATCGACCAGCGCAAAGCTCTGCACCGCCTGCGCATACTGGCCTGCGCGATACTGGGCGATGCCGCGCCACATCGCATCGTCGAACAGCGTTGCAGCCCGCGCGAAGTCGCCCTGCTCGAAGGCGCGGCGGCCTTGCTGGTCATGCGTCAGCCAGAGGTCGGCAAAGCGCCACGGGCGCGCGGCATCGGCCTGCTGCGCGCGCAGGCCCGGCTGCGGCGCGGCGAGCGCAAGCGCCAGCAGCAGGCCGGCGGTCCAGCGCACGGTCCAGCCCTTGCGGAACCACAGCATGGCCAGCAGCGTAATCGGCAGCACCAGCCACCAGCCTTCATCCTTCCAGCGCGTGCGCTCGCCGGCCTGCATCTGTTCGAGGTGTGACTGCACATGGCGCTGCACCCAGGCCACGTCGTCGTCGCTGCCGGGCGTGAAGGTGGCTACCGGCACGCCGCTGTCGTCGCCGAAGCGCTTGAACGCCGCCACATCCAGCCGCGCGAACACGCGCGCCCCGTCCTGCTCGACTAAGCCGCCCTCGGCACCTTCGACATTACGCAGCGGCCCGCCCTGCTCCGTGCCGATGGCCAGCACCACCGGCTGGCTGCGGCCGCTATCCGCCTGCGCGCGGAACGCCCTGGCGGCGGCGGGGTCGACGCCGTCGGTCAGGAACAGGATGGTGCCGGGCACCGGCTCATGCGCCAGGTCGGCGTCGATGGTGCGCAGCGCCTGCGCCATGTCGCGGCCGGGCACCGGCATGATGCGGGTCTGCAGCGCATCGACAAAGGTCTGCAGCAGGCTGGTGTCGTCCGTCAGCGGCAGCACCAGGTGGGTGGAGCCGGCATAGGCATAGATCGCCGTGCGGCCGCCGTCGCGGCGCGCCAGCAGCGCCTTGATCTTGAGCTTGGCGCGCTCCAGCCGCGTGGGGGTGACATCCACCGCGTCCATGGTGCGCGACAGGTCCACGGCAATCGCCAGCGGTGCCTTGTCGTCCAGGAACGGTGGGCGCTCCTGCCGCCAGCTCGGCCCCGCCAGCGCGATGGCGCCCAGTGCCAGCAGCAGCGCGGTCAGGTGCACCGGGCGCAATGCGACGCGGCGGCGTTCGCCGATCATCAGCGCATCGAGCAGGTGCGGCGCAATGGTCTGGCGCCAGCGCCGCCGCACGTCGCCGCGGCGCTGCACCGCCCACACCAGCAGCGCGGCCGGCACCAGCACCAGCAGCCACCACGGGCGCAGGAAATGGAAGTGAGCAAGCGTATCGAGCAGCGTCTGCATCAGCGCCCCTCCCCGCTGGCATGCGCCATGTCGTCGGCGTCGGCAGCCGTGCGGCGCGGGCGCGGCGGGCGCGACAACCACCACGCCGAGTAGCCGAACATCAGCAACTGGTACACCAGCACCAGCGCCAGCGCCGCGCCCAGCGGCCACATGAACAACTCGCGCCGCGGCCGCCATGACAGCGTCTTCTGGAGATGCGGGGTGATCTGGTCGAGCGTCGCGTAGATGGTCTCCAGCCCGGCCTCGTCGGCGCCGAAGAAATAGCGCCCGCCGGTCTGCGCCGCCAGCCGCTGCAGCACGCCGAGATCGACCTTCTCCTCGCCCGACGCATTGGGATTGCCGATGCCGATGGTATGCACCACCACCTTCCGCTCCTTCGCGATGCCGCCGGCGCGCTCCGGCGGCATCCGGCTCGCGGTGTCGTTACCGTCGGTCAGCACGATCAGCACTTTCTCGGACGCTTCGCTGTGCCCGAACATCTTGATGCCGAGCCCGATGGCATCACCCAGCGCCGTGCTCGGCCCGGCCATGCCCGGCAGCAGGCCGGTGATCAGCGTCTGCACCAGCTGGTGGTCCAGCGTGAACGGCGCCAGCGGATACGGCGCGTCGCCAAACACGATCAGGCCGATGCGGTCGCCGGGGCGCCTGGCGACGAAATCGCTGACCACCTGCCGCACTGCCTGCACGCGCGGAACCGGTGCTCCGGACGGATCGCGGAAGTCGCGCGTGTCCATCGACTGCGACAGGTCGAGCGCGATCAGCAGGTCGCGCGCCGGCTGCACCTTCTGGATCGGCGCTTCCAGGAACTGCGGCCGCGCCAGCGCCGTCACCACCAGGGCCCACGCCAGCGGCGCCAGCACCCATTGCAGCCGGTTGCGGCGCGGCACCACCGCGCCGGTGGCCGGGGTCAGGCCGGCGGCACTGGCCACCTCGCCAAAGAACGGCAGGCGCACCGACGGGCTTTCCTCGTGGTACGGCGGCAGCCACCACCACAGCAGCAACGGCAGCGGCAGCAGCACGAAGAGCCAGGGATATTCAAACTGGTACATGGTGCTCCGCAATCCAGCGCCGGCACGCGCCGGCCACGGCCTGCACCTGGGTGTCGGGCCATTGCGCCAGCACCGCGTCGTCGCGGTATTCGGCGTCCTGCACCAGTGCCGCCAGCAGCGGCGCGCCCTCTTGTGCGCGACCGGCGTGCGCACGCAGGAAGTCGGCCCAGCCGCTGCCGGCCAGACTGGCAACCTGTGCGCGCGGCCAGGCCGCCAGTGCGGTGCGCTTGAGCAATGCAGCCATCTGCCGCAGCGCTGCGACGCGATGCGCAGGGTCTTCGCTCAGCGGCAGTGCGGCCAGTTCCGCGAGCGCCTCGCGCCGGTAGCGGTTGGCGCGGTAGCGCCGCCACGCACGCCAGCCGGCCCATGCCAGGGCCAGCAGCAGCAAGGCGCCAGCGATCGGCCAGCCAATGGTTTGCGGCGCCCACGATGGCGGCGGGGGCACGGCGACGTCGGCAAGTGTCGCCAGTGTCGCCACGCCCGTGCTGTCCGCGACCCCGGAGGCAGTGCTGTGCGTGAGGCTCATCGCGCCCCTCCTGCGCGTTGCCGCACCGGCGCCTGCTGCAGCGGCCGGCCCAGCAGGCGCCGCAATTGCAGCGCGGTCTCTTCGGCCGTCGACAGCGGCAGCAGCGGCACGCCGACGGCATGGTGCCAGTCCAGCAGTGCCCTCGCATGCGCGTCGACAAAGCCGGCAATACTGCGCCGCGTGGCCGCGTGGCCAAAGCCCAGTTCCACCTGCAGCTCGCCGTCGCTGACCACCAGCTGGCCGGACTCCGGCAACTCGCTCAGGAAGGGATCGTGGACCAGGATGGTCAGCGCGTCGTTGCGGGCGGCTATTTCCAGCATCAGGTCGCGGGTGCGGTCATCGTGGCCGTCGAAATCGCTGATGACGATGACCAGGCCGTCGTGGCGCGCCATGCGCGCGGTACGCTCCAGCGCCGCGTTCAGCTCCCCTGCTGCACGCCGTGCCGGCGCATCGGCACGCAGGGCCTGGTTGAAGCGGGCGATGCCGCCCAGCAGCTGCTGCACGGCTTCGCGGCTGCGGCGCGGCGTGAACTCCTCGGTCTTGGCATCACCGAACACCACGCCGCCGACGCGGTCGCCTTCGGCCAGCACGCGCCAGGCGGCCAATGCCGCAGCCTCGGCCGCGCTGACGGATTTCATCGCGCGCCGGCTGCCGAAGAACATATTGATGCGCTGGTCCACCACCAGCAGCACCGGACGATCCTTTTCCTCGGCGTAGACGCGCACATGCGGCTTGCCGGTGCGGGCGGTCACGCGCCAGTCCATGCTGCGGATATCGTCGCCGGGCAGGTACAGGCGCAGCTCTTCAAAGGTCAGCCCGCGCCCGCGCACCTTGGACGCATGGCGCCCGGCCAGCACGCTGTGGACCGGCTGGCGCGGCAGGAAGTGAAAGTCGCGCGCAGCGGCTTCCAGGGCCGCCAGCGCCGCGGCGTCCACGCTGACGCCGGCGATGGCAGTTGAAGACGGCCCTTGCACCGCTGAGGGCGCGGCACGGGCGATGGCGCGGAACGGCAGGCGCATCGGCTTGGCCCCGTCCTCAGGCCACCGCCACGCGCTGGACCAGCCGGTCGATCACGGCATCGGCGCCAATGCCGGCCGCATGCGCCTCATACGACAGGATCAGCCGGTGGCGAAAGACATCACTCACCACTGCCTGCACATCCTCCGGCGTGACAAAGTCGCGCCCGTGCAGCCAGGCGTGCGCCCGTGCCACCTTGTCCAGCCCGATCGAGCCGCGCGGGCTCACGCCGATCTGGATCCACTTGTCGAGGTCGTCGTCCACGGGCTTGGGCGCTCGTGTGGCCTGCACCAGCGTGACAATGTAACGCTCCACGGCCTCGCTGACGTGGATGCCGTGGATCTCCGCCCGCGCGGTGAAGATCGCTTCGGGCGCCAGCCGCACCGCCTGCGCGCCGCCGCCGGCCCCGTTACCGGCCTCTTCCCCGCGCGCCAGCTTGACGATGTCCGCCTCGGCATCCGCTTCCGGATACCCCACGCTGACATGCATCAGGAACCGGTCCATCTGCGCCTCGGGCAGCGGATAGGTGCCCTCCTGCTCGATCGGGTTCTGCGTGGCCATCACCAGGAACAGCGGCTCCAGCTTGTGCGTGGTGCCGCCGACGGTGACCTGGCGCTCCTCCATCGCTTCCAGCAACGCCGCCTGCACCTTGGCCGGCGAACGGTTGACTTCATCGGCCAGCACCAGGTTGGCAAACACCGGGCCGGCCTGGAAGCGGAACTCGCCCTTGCCGCCTTCGGTGAAGTAGACCTCCGAACCCGTGATGTCCGCGGGCAGCAGATCCGGCGTGAACTGGATCCGCGACAGCCGCGCATCGAGGTTGCGCGCCAGCATCTTGATGGCCCGCGTCTTGGCCAGCCCCGGCAAGCCTTCCACCAGCAGGTGGCCATCGGCGAGCAGGCCCAGCAGCAGGCGTTCGATCATGCGTTGCTGTCCCACAATCGATTCGCCCATGCGCTGTTGCAGGGCCAGGACGTCGTCGCGTGCGCTCATGGCGTGTTCCTTGGTTCAGCCGGTGCGCGGCGTGCAGGGCGAGCTGACTGGCCGCCGACAAACCAGGCGTAGTAGGGATTGTCGGGATCGGCGCGCATGGCCTGCGTGATATGGCCGGCCCAGGCTTCGCGGTCGCCGCGGTAGGCGTCGAGCCCGGCGCGGTAGAAGGTGTGCAGCACTTCGCGCTCGCGCCGCAGGTCGCCCCAGAATGCATCATCGGCGCCTGCCAGCGGCGGCTCGCTTTGCAGCGACAGCAGCTTGGACAGGGTTTCCGGGAAGGCGTCGCGGCGGACCCAGCCGGCGTACTCGATGCGCGGGTGGTCGTCGGTCACGGCCGGCGCATCGGCCGCATACCAGTCCAGGCCAGCGCGGTCGGTGACCCAGGTTGCCATCAGCGCCGCCGGCGAGCGCACGCCCACGGCCTGCAGCGCCGCGGCCACCTCGGGCTGTTCATAGCGCGTGCGGATACGCGCGGCATCCAGCGCCAGCGGCGACATTGAACCCACCAGCATCATCTCGTGCAGCTCGGTGGTCCACAGCATGGCGTGCGGGAACACGTCCAGAAAACTGCGCACCAGCATGCGGGTGTCTTCGTCGTTCTGCGTCGGCAGCGGCAGCCACTGCGCCACCAGCCCGCCGGGTTGCAGCCGCGCGGCGGCCAGCCGGTAGAAATCGGTCGAATACAGGTTGACCACGCCGGCCGCCGACGGCGGCGGCGGCTCCAGCGTGATCAGGTCGTAGTGCTGCGTGCTTTGCAGCAGTTCACGCCGGCCATCGCGCAGCCGGATATCCATGCGCTTGTCGGTGGCAACGCCGAAATTCCCTTCGAACTTGGGCACGGCACGCGCCACGGGCGGCAGCAATTCCGCCACCACGCGATGCTCCAGCCCCGGCCAGGCCAGCGTGGCGCCGGCCGTGATGCCGGTGCCAAGACCGATCACCAGCGTGGACTTGGGCGTGCCGTTGTGGACGATCAAGGGCAGCAGCGCCTGCAGCCGCATATAGCGCTGCGAGGTCATGGCATCGCCGGAATTGGAGACGCCCTGGATATAGAGGCGCCGGAAGCGGTTGCTGGGGGAAGCCTGCTCCACCACGGCCACGGTCGCGCCGCGCCCCTCTTCGTAAAACACCAGTTCGCCGCCGCGCGCCCGCGCCAGCAGCGTGGCCAGCCGGTCCGCCGGTGCCAGCGCGGCGGCGATGACCGCCAGCACGCCAAGCATCGGCACCGCCCAGCGTGCCGCGGGCCGCACGCCCCGGCCCAGCGCCACCGCCACGATCCCGACCACCGCTGCCGCCACCGCCAGCAGCGACAGCGTATGCACCAGCCCCAGGTACGGCACCATCACGAAGCCGGCCAGCGCCGTGCCGGCGATGCCGCCCAGCGTATTGAGCGCCACCACGCTGCCCACGCCGGCGCCGACCTGCCGGCTGTCGACGCTCACGCGCAGCACGAACGGGAACGCCGCGCCCAGCAGCAAGGTCGGCACGAACACGACCGACAGCGCCGCCAGCGCAAAGCTGGCACAGGCCGCCATCAGCGGGCTGGACGTCAGGCCCTGCACCCAGGCGGACAAGCTGCCCTGTGCACGCAGCAGCCATTCGCCCAGCAGCACGAATTCAAGCAGTGCCACCAGCCCTGCCCCCGCCACCAGCAGGCCGAAAGCGCCCCACGGGTCGCGCACGCGATCTGCATGGCGTGCGGCGAGCGCGCTGCCGATGGCCAGCCCGGCCAGGTAGGTTGCCAGCACCACGGTAAAGGCGAACGTGCGCGTGCTGAGGAACTGCACGATGGCCTGCGACCAGACCACTTCGTAGCCAAGCGCAATGCCGCCGGCGGCGGCGTACAGCACCAGCGCCAGGCGGCCGTTCGCGGCATCGCCGGTGGCCGCGCCTTGCACGGCGGAGGGCGCAACCGGAGCGGCCACGGCTTGCCTGCGCGCAGCCAGCAGCCAGGCCACCAGCGCGGCGGCACCGTTAAGCACGCCCGCCGCGATGGCACTGCCGAGGATGCCCAGCAGCGGCACCAGCACAAAGCCGGCCAGCAGCGTGCCGGCAATCGCGCCGGCGGTATTTGCGGCATACAGCCGCCCGCCATGCGCGCCCACGCGGCCGGCACGTGGCGTCAACACACGCATCAGCACCGGCAAGGTCCCGCCCATGGCCGCAGCCGGCAGGATCACCAGCACAAAGGGCAAGGCCCACGCCAGCCATCCTGTGCGCGGCTCCAGCCACGCAAACGGGGCCGCCGCATGCGCCAGCGCCCCGGTCGCGCCGATGCCCAGCACCAGCACGCCGATTTCAAGCCACGCATACAGGCGCAGCGGATTGCCGTGGGGGTCGGCCACGCGGCCGAACAGCCACCCGCCCAGGGCCAGCCCGGCAAAGAAGGCGCTGACCGCGGTGGTGACCGCATGCACGTCGACGCCCACCACCAGCGACAGCTGGCGGATCCATACGATCTGGTAAACCAGTCCCGCCGTGCCGGACACAAACAGTAAAACGGCCGCCCAGAGCCACGTCTGGTCGGCCGTATCGCCCCTCTGCGCTACGGCGGCTTCAGGAAATTCGGTCTTGACAGAGCGCGCCCGGCGCCCGCCTTTGCCATCATTGCCGCCCGGGGCGGCATGAGATTCGATCATGAACTGCACCGTTGGCGCGAAGGCCCGCACGTACGCGGGCCTTCGCCGGTTTCAACTGCCGTCACGGGTGGACGGCGCTGATGACTGACTGCATTACTTCTTCTTCATTGCCGCTTCGATCTTCTTGTTGACGTCCTCGCGCACCTGGTCAATGCTGAAGCTGGCCGGGCGCTGGCTCGGCGGATAGTCGACGAAGGTCTCCAGGAACACCGAGGCCTTCATCGTGCCGTTCGCGAACAGGTACCCGTTCTTGGTCAGCCAGTCGTTGTACTGGTCGGACACAATGTCAGCGCGTTCATACGGATCCATGCGCAGGTTGAAGAGTTTTGGCGCCCGCAGGCACTTGAACGGATCCTGCCAGACCTGGAAGCCGCCCGGCGTGGTCTGCTCGCAGAAGACGACCTTCCAGTTGTCATAGCGCATCGCCACCAGTACGCCGTCGTCGTTGAAGTAATAGAACTCGTTGCGCGCGCCCTTGTTGGTCTGGCCGGTCAGGTACCCCAGCTGGTTATAGCCGTCGAGGTGCAGCTTGGAGTTCTTGCTGCCGATCGATGTGCCCTTGAGCAGCCGCTCCTTGATATCGCCATCGCCAGCGGCCGCCAGAAGCGTCGGGAACCAGTCCATGCCCGAGAACATCTCGTTGCTGACAGTCCCGGGCTTGATCTTGCCCGGCCAGCGGATCATCGCCGGCACGCGGAACGCGCCTTCCCAGTTGGTGTCCTTCTCGCTGCGGAACGGCGTGGTTGCCGCGTCGGGCCAGGACCACTGGTTAGGGCCGTTGTCGGTGGTGTAGATGACGATGGTGTTGTCCGCCACCTTCAGGTCGTCCAGCGTCTTGAGCAGCTTGCCGACATCGCCATCGTGCTCGACCATGCCATCGGCGTACTCGTTGCCGGGCATGCCGCTCTGGCCCTGCATGGACGGACGCACATGAGTGAACGCATGCATGCGGGTCGTGTTCATCCAGACAAAGAACGGCTTGTCGGCCTGGACCTGCTTGGTGATGAACTTCTGCGCCGCGTCGGTGGTTTCGTCGTCGATGGTCTCCATGCGCTTGGTGGTCAGCGGTCCGGTGTCCTCGATCTTGCCGTCGGCCGTGGAATGCAGCACGCCCCGCGGCGAGAAATTCTTCACATACGGGTCGTTCTTGTCCTTGGGCCAGTACGGGCGCTGCGGCTCTTCCTCGGCGTTCAGGTGGTAGAGGTTGCCGAAGAACTCATCGAAGCCGTGCTTGGTAGGCAGGTACTCGTCACGGTCGCCCAGGTGGTTCTTGCCGAACTGGCCGGTGGCGTAGCCCAGCGGCTTGAGGGCTTCGGCGATGGTCACGTCGCGGGCCTGCAGGCCCACAGTCGCGCCCGGCACGCCTACCTTGGACAGGCCGGTGCGCAGCGGCGACTGGCCCGTGATGAACGACGAGCGGCCGGCCGTGCAGCTGTTCTCGGCATAGTAGTCGGTGAACATCATCCCTTCGCGGGCGATGCGGTCGATGTTCGGCGTGCGGTAACCCATCACGCCCATGCTGTAGGCGCTGATATTGGTCTGGCCGATGTCATCGCCGAAGATCACCAGGATGTTGGGCTTCTTGCCCGACGTATTGACGGCCATCGGCGCGGAGCCGGCCTCAGGCGCGACCGGCAGGTTGGACTGCGCAGGCGGCTGTGCCGGCGTCGCGGACGTATCCGGCGCGGCTGCGGGCGCAGGCGTTGCCGGCTGCTGCGCGGCGGGCGCCTGCTGTTTCGGCTCGTCGGCCTTGTTGCAGCCGGCGATCGCCGCGACGGCGATCGCCATCGCGGCCATGGCAAAGCGCGCGCCGCGCCTCGCCTGGGTGGTCTCTGTCATGCGTTGCATTGCTGCTCCTGGTAGTCAAACTGCTTGAACCTGCGTCCGGCAAGCGTGGCATGCCGTCTTCCTTTTCTGCCTACTTCGCACCAGCCGTGGGGTAAACCTGCTGCCAGTCCTGCTTCATGCTGACCACCGTCCAGCCCTTGGCGCGGGCGGCGTCCAGTGCCTTGTCGAGCTTGCCCACCTTCGACTGGCGGTCGTAGGCGAACTCGCGCACGGCATCGTCGTGATGCACCAGCACGCCCATGCGCGGGCCGTCGCCGCCGGTGGTGTACTCCAGCATCTGCAGGTCGCCGTCGGAATTGCCCACGGCAAGGATCGGCCGGCGGCCGATATGGCGGTAGATGCCGACCGGTTTGCCCGGTCCGTCATCCATGAACTCCAGCTTCGGATCGCGCACCAGCACCGGCTTGCCGCCGCGCACCTGGTAGCGCACCGCCTGCGAGGAGCCGATCACCTGCTCGGGCGGAATGCCGTAGACAGCCTGACTCCATGGCCGCATGAATTCGACGGTGCCGCCGGAGACGATGTAAGTCTTGAAGCCATTGGCACGCAGGTAAGAAAGCAGTTCCAGCTGCGGCTGGTAGACCAGTTCCGTATAGGGCCGGTTGAATTTCGGATGCCGCGATTTCGCCAGCCAGTCGCGGATGGTGCGGTCGTACTCGTCGACGCTCATGCCGCTGTTGGCAGTGGCGATCAGCGCGGCGAGTTGCTTCTCGTTGCGCATCACGCCCTGCATGTCGTTGGCCATCAGCGCCTTGAAGGCAGGATTGTTGCGCCACTCGGGGTGTTGCGGCGCCGCAGCCCGGACCTGGTCGAGCAGGAAGAAGAACTGGAAGTAGAGCGGCTGCTCGCTCCACAGCGTGCCGTCGTTGTCGAACACGGCCACGCGTTCCTCGGGCGGAACGAACGTCGGCGAGCCCGGGCGGGTCACGTCGGCGACAAACTTCAGCAGCGCTTGCCGCGCGGCGCCATCGCGCCACGACGCCAGCGCCTGCCCGGCCGGCTGCGCCGCCTGCGTGGCGGCGGCCTGGGACTCGGGCCCGGCCGCGGGCGTGGAGCAGCCGGTGAGGGTCAGACCGGCCAGCGCCAGCGCAGCGATGGCCTTGCGCGAGGGGCCTGCCAGGAAACCGCGGGCAGCCGCCATGTCCATGATGTTCACTCCAGTCGCGTGTTGTCGTTGTTGTGTGATGCGGGCAGTGTCAGCGCACCGCCGGCAGGGACGGGCCGGTCGTTGCCACCGGTGCCTGCCGCTGTATCTCCGCCCAGCGGCCTTCGTCCATCACCAGCCGGAAGCCGAGGTGCGACATGCTGTTGTACGGATCGGTCCCGCGCCGCGCGCTGGGGCGGTAACTGAGACAGAAATCCTCGTTGCAGAGGAAGGAGCCGCCGCGCGTGACGCGCTTGGGCGCGTTGACCGGCACGCCGGGTTCAGCCGGATCCCATGAGGCCATCGGACCGATCGGGTTTTCAATCGGCTGCGCCTTGCCGGCCTCGCGCCGGAACTGGTCGGCCCGGTACCAGTCCGCCACCCACTGCCAGGCATTGCCGGTCATGTCGGCCAGGCCGTAGCCGTTGGGCGGGAAGGTGCCGACCGGGCTGGTGCCCAGCGCGCCGCCGGCCTTGGGACTGACCACCGGGAATGGCTGGTTCTGCTGTCCCTGCCAGACATTGGCCATCTGCTTGCCATCGGGGGAGAACTGCTCGCCCCAGGCATAAGTGGCCTGCTCCAGCCCGCCGCGCGCGGCAAATTCCCATTCGGCCTCGGTGGGCAAGCGCTTGCCGACCCACCTGGCGTAGGCCTGCGCGTCTTCATACGAGACCTGGACCACCGGATGGTTGTCCTTGCCTTCGATCGAACTGCCGGGGCCGGTCGGATGACGCCAGTCGGCGCCGGGCACATAGCGCCACCAGCGCGAGTAGTCCTGCAGCGGCACCGGCCGCGGCGTGCCCACGAAGACCATGCCGCCGGCAACCATGGCGCTGTCGGGCGGGCGTGGCGTGCCGGGCGGCAACTGGACCCGCAGGGTTTCCCAGTCAGGGACCCGCTCAGCGGTCGAGACGTAGCCCGTGGCTTCAACGAATTTCCGGAACTCCGCGTTGGTGACGTGGTGCTGGTCCATCCAGAAAGCGTGCACGCGCACCTTGTGGGCAGGCTTTTCATTGGGCTGCGCCATCTTGCTGTCGCTGCCCATCAGGAATTCACCGCCGGGCACGCGCACCATGCCGGCCGGACCGTTCTTGCCATTGCCAACGACGATGGCTGGCGCCGTCGGCGTGCGCCCCTTCATGTGCCAATAGCTGCCGCCGAGGCCAGCCGCGACGCCAAGGCCAAGCAGCGCCAGAATCAACACCTTTTGCCCGCTGCGCCGTCCGGCGGCAGGCGCAACGGAGCCAGAACGCCCCGTGCCTGCGCCGGGATTGCCGCTCTCACGTCGTCCGCTCATTCACTCTGCCTCTTTGTATGTGAAAATCATGCTGACCCAGCCCGGGCAATGATCTCAGATGACTACAGCAATCAGAAGTCAGCTTTTTCTAGTTTCGGGGGGAAGTGATTTAAGTTTTCCTGTCGTGCTCTGCCCCGGTCGCCCTGCTCATCGCCGGACATTTGCCGTTGGCCCGATCATCGCCATGGATGCCGCCTGGTCTTCGTCGCCCTCATGGAGGACGCTGTAGTCCGCCGGGAACAGCGCCGCCAGCGGTGGCGGATACCGGAACGCGGGCAGCGGCTCGAGGTTTTCGCTCGCATCGATCACGAACACCTCGATCAACCGGTTGCCGCCGCCACGCTCGCGCCCCGCCACATAGTAGTGAATGCGGTTCCTCCAGACGAAGTGCCCGCCGACGTAGGGCTTGGAGACATCCGGCAGGCCAGCCAGATGCGTTTCGCAGAGCAGAACAGCTTCGCGCAGGTAGTTCCGGCTTACAGTCTCATCTGGGGCGGACAGCCTGGCCATCATGCCCCGCCTGTCCGTCATTTTCTTGTTTGCCATAGCGTAGCGAGCACGTTGGCCCCCCTGAGCGCCAGGACAGCCTGCCGCACACGGAGCGGGACTGGCAACTCAGTGCCAGGCGCTCCCCACCTGGATATAGAACGCGTTCTGGCCCTTGCTGTGGGCCACATCCATACCGATCGACACACCCAGCTTGCGCGCGATGATGTAGCGAAAGCCCGTACCGATGCTGTAGATGGTCGAGGCATCTGAAAAATCATGCCAGCGCCCATAGGCCTTGCCCACGCCGGTGAAACCCAGCAGCGACCAGCGTGGCGTCACATCCCAGCGCAGCTCCATTTCAGCCGCCAGCGCATTGCGGTCCTGGTAGCGCCCCTTCTGCACGCCGCGCAGGTCGACGAACGGCTGCGCGTAGAACGGCACGTCGCCGGTGGAGAACTTCGTATCGGCACGCAGCCCCAGGATCACGGTACGTGCCAGCGGCAGCCAGGTGAAGCCGCGCGCGTTATACATGTTGAATGACTGCGTGCTGCCGAAGCCGCCGCGCGCGAACTGCGCCTCCAGCTCGGCATAGCTGCCGCGGCTGGGGTAGAAGATGTTGTCGCGCGAGTCGTAGTCGACCACCAGCCCGCCCTTGCCGATGCGCTGGGAACGGTTGAAGCTGCCCAGCTCGCCCGCGTCGCCAAACTTGAAGGTTGCGGTCGAATCGAAGTACACATAGCGCGGACCCACGTACCAGCGGGTATCGGCAATGCGCACGAGAAGCTGCTGCACCAGGGCCACGCCTCGCAGCTCATAGGCGCGGGGCTTGTTCAGCAAGCCGAAATAGTCCAGATTTGCATCGACCTTGCCGATCGCCCCAAGATAACGGTAGCGGTCGCCGTCCCAGGTGTGGAAGTGCGCCACGCCAGCGCCCCAGGTTCCGTTTTCGGTATACGCGCCCCCAAGCATGGTGATGTTGGGCGGCGCCGGCCCCTTGCCGCTGGCCTTGGCGCTGGCGGCGGCCTCGGCCATGGACTCCGAGAAGAACATCAGGCCCAGCCCGCCACCGTAGCCAATGGCGGGTTCCGTGATAACAACCGGCACGGGCAGGGCCCCCTTGTGGTTGAGCAGAAAATCGCTCATGTCCAGCATGCCGTCCTCAGGGTCGAAGAACGACAGCGGTTTCTTTTCGGCCGGCGCTTCGGCCTGGCCGAAGGCGGCACCGCACCAGAGCAAAGCCAGTGCGCCGAGCAGCAACGCAATGCGCTGGCTTGCGTGGGAGCGGGTCATCGGCAAGATATGAAAGTCCTTCTTGATGGCTACAGCGGAAACTGGATATTCAACCCCATGAACACCTGGAATTTTGGCACTCCGACTCCCTCGTGCCCCACCGTCCATTGCGGTTCGGCAAACAGGTTGTAGGTTTCCTTGCCGATTTTCCATATCTTGCCCGCGCCAATACCAAGAGGGATGTAATAACTCCCACGCTTCAGGTCGAAGTTCCAGGTTGCGGTGCTGCGCAGGTACCACCCTTCCGGCAGGTTATACATCACGAAAGGCTGCGCGGTCAGGTTGTCTTGGGTTGGCCGACCGCTTTCCCCGGCAAAGGAATGCTGCCAGGTCACGAGCCCGCCGATCATGCCCCATTTCTGCGGGGAGATGGCCACGCCAGCCAGGCCGGCTTGCCATTTCCCGGTGCCGGTCTGGTTGTGCGATGCCGTCGGGATGGTCAACTGTGGGCCGATGCCCCATTCCATCCCCATCCCCTTGAGCAAGACCAGGTTGAACAGGTTCAGGTCGCCCAGCCCGGTCTTGCTGCCATCCGGTGCCACGTTCGGCGTGGTGACGACGGGCATCGTAAAACGGACGATCTGCGGCAGCCCGAACAGCTTGTGCGGAATGGTGCCGCGCAGCAAGACGCTGTTTCCGTCCTTGTCGTCGAGTCCGTAATATCGACCCACATACTGGTCCTGCAGATTCAGGGTAATGGTCGGACTCAGCGGATTGTTTGACGCATTCATGTCATCCGCCGAAGGTCCTGCCGCACAGGCAAACGCCGGCAATATCGCTGCCACGCCACCCGCGGCGAATTTTATTCCCTGCATGAATGAATTCATTTCCAAACCACCACCCTGACTGAAATTGATAACACCACCAAAAAAATATGGCGCTTTCATCATCGCAGACCGCGTCGAGACTTGTGAAGTAAATATTTGCGATCTCGTGATGAAGATTTTCGTTTGTTTGCTTACTGGCAGTGACGAGGGCCTTTGCTGGTAGTATCAAATGTCGCGAAAATATGAGGGTGAGGCAATGCTTCACCATTTGATTTCCCTGTAGCAGGCGCAGCTGACATGCGCCCGAGGTCGGCATTCCGGCAAGCGCCTGGCCGACCTTGCACTTCATGCTCCATGACCATGTCAAAGACCATCGCAAACCGGCTGGCCATTGCCGCCCCTTTCTTCTTTGCCTGCACAGGTGCCCACGCAACCGAAGGCGCGCTGGGGCGCCCCGTGACCGGCACCAGCGTGCTTCCCAATGCGGGGATCGTGTCGCCGGAGCCGGCGCTCATCGTGAACGTCGGCGAGATCTACCTGGATGGCTCGATCGGCGGCAGCCGCAATGTGCCTATCGCGGGCAAGGCATCCGCCGGCGTGGACGGCAAAGTGGCGTTCACGCTCGCAACCGTGATGAAGGTCTGGGACACCGGCCCCGGCGCGTGGAACTTTGCTTCCAGCTTCACGCTGCCCTACGTCTGGACCAAGGTCACGGCCAACGTCAGCGCCGGCGGCCGCGGCAGCAGCACTCAGGACACGGCGTCGAACCTGTTCGACATTACCTTCGCGCCGATCATCGCGGGCTACCACTTCTCGAAGACCGAGCACGTGGCCCTGAGCCTGAACGTGTGGGCGCCGACCGGCAAGTACGACCCCAACGCCCTGGCCAACCCGAGCCTGAACAACTGGACTTTTATTCCGCAGGTGGCCTACACCAAGCTGTTTCCCGAACACGGACTTGAGTTCGATGCCGTGGCCGGGATCCAGTTCTACACCCGCAACAACGCCACCGATTACCAGAACGCGCCGCTGTTCACGCTGGACACCATGCTGCTCAAGCGCTTTGCCAACGGCGCCGGCCTCGGGCTGATTGTCGGCACGACGCAGCAACTGGGCGATGACAGCGGCCCGCTGGCCGACCGCCTGAACGGCTTCCGCGGCCATGACTGGGCGGTGGGCCCGATCGTCACCTACGACACCAAGATCGGCGCCAAGAGCCTGCTGTCGCTGGGCCTGCGCTGGGTGCCCTCGGTGGCCAGCAAGAACCGCCTGAAAAGCACCAACACGTTCATGGGAACGGCGACCATCGTGTTCTGAGCGCGCCGCCTTCCCGCGCGCTGCCGGCTACCAGGTGTACTTCACCCCGGCCCGCAGCGCGTACTGATAATAGCTCTGCTGGCCCCAGGAACCCGACACATTGGTCCAGCCGGTCCAGCGCTTGCCAAAATCGGCATTCAGCCCCAGCTTCAGCTCGAAGCGGTTGTGCGGGTACAGGCCGCCGACCGGCAACTGGTTGAACGAGATATTGCTGTTGGTATCCGAGTACCACCAGTTCACGGTCGCATACGGCTGCAGCTTGCGCCCGTCCTCGCGCACAAAAGTCCGATGCGTGCGCACGCCCAGCCGCGCGACAATGCCGCTGGAATCCGCCCCGCTGACGCGCGTGCCATTGGGCTCGGTGATATCGCTCTCGCGGTAGTCGACATAGATGATCTGCGCCTGCGGCTCCACCACCCAGTCGCGCGGCAACGGGATGGCATAGCCGGCTTCGCCCGACAGTCCGAGCCCCTGCGCGTGATAACGCACCGTCGGCAACTGGTCGCCTTCCACACGGTTGGTGAACCAGCCGTACTGGAACCAGGTATCGACATAGGCGCCCAGCCTTTTCTCGTCGTTCTGGTACCACGTGCCGTAGGCACCGGCGGACCAGCCTTCCACCTTGCCCCTGGCCCGCGCCGGATTGCCCGCCGCATCGGCATCGGTGCCGGCATTGCCGTAGCTGCCCATCACGCCGACATGCAGCCGGTCGGTCTCGCCGGCGACACGCCACTTGGCCAGTTCCGCGCCGCCATGCAGCAAGACGCTGTCGGTACGCGTGCGGAAGTTGCCGTCCTTGCTGTCGCTGCCCTCCCACTTGCCGACCACGCGCAGCCAGCCGCTGCGCGGCTTGTCCTGGGCCGGGTCAAAGCCCTGCCCCTCGGCATACTGCGGCTCGCCCAGCCGGTCATGCAGGCTGTGCACGAACATCTGTCCGGCCAGGCGCTGGTTGGCAAGGTAGGCGGCCACCTCGGGGCGATAGAGCGGCTCCGGCGGCGTGGGTGGATCAGGCGGCCCCATCCGTTCCGACCGCAGATACCAGACATCGGGATTGCCGCCATGCTCGGCGCCGCGGAACAGCCGGTACTCGTACACACCAGCGACGGCGCGGCCATCGAGCGCGAACGCATTCGGGTCGCTCGCGCTCGGAGACTTGTCGAGGATCTCGACCACCGCAATACCGTTCGCGGCGGTCAGGGCGCCGGCGCCGCCGACATTGTTGACCCGCAGCTTGCTCGCGCCGCCAGCGCCGGTCGCCGCGGCATCGATGACCAGCATGTCCGAGCGCGAATGACTGCCGCCCTCGTTGAGCACGGTGTTCAGTTTTATCGTGCCGCCATTCGATACATAGACACCGCCGCCATCCTGCCCGGCGGTCTGGCCGCCGCCGATCACCAGCACGTTACCCACCGCGCTGCCGCCGCCGGTCAGGTCGAGCAGGCCCGCGTTCGTGAACGTCCTGACGCCGAGAATCTGACCTTGCACCGCGCCGCCGGGAGTCGGCGCATTGGCGCTCTGCCCCAGCGGCAGGTAAGCCCCGGTGGTATTGAAGCTGGTGATGGTGGCCGCGGGCTGCCTGCGGTCTGCCGCGGCGGCGCTGGCCTGGCTGGCGAGCGAGATCGTCCCGGTGTTGCTGATCTGATTGCCAGCCCCGGCGCCCAGGTTGGCCACCGCCACGCTCCACGTATCGCGGCTTCCACTGCCCGTGGTGTCCGCGAAGCTGCGCAGGTTCCAGGTGCCGCCATTGTCGATGCTGGCCGCGGAGGTTGCCGCGCTCACGATCCCGGTGATCTGCCCGGTGTTGGCAAGGGTGAAGGTGCCGCCGGAGCCGTTGGCATCGGCGCGCACCGCCACATCGCTCAGCGCATCGATCGCCGAACTGTTGCGCACCGCCTGGGTGGCGCCGCCGAGCGCCACGCCCGCGCTGGTTCCCCAGCCCGCGCTGACGGGCTGGCTGTTGCGCACCTCGCTCGATCCGCCTTGCGACAAGGCCTCGATCCCCGACGCGTTATTGCCCCGGGTGGTGATGGCGCCCCCATTGGCCACGCTGATCGCCGCCGCGCCCGTGGCATTCGCGAAGATGCCCTGCGCATCCGTGGCGCCCAGGGTCTGGATCGCGCCCTGGTTGACGATGGCCTGGGTGCCGGCCCCGGTGTATGACCAGAGCCCGCGTTGCTTGTCGCCACGGGCAATGATCGCCCCGGAATTCTGCACGTCAACGCGGCCCAGGCCGCTGCCGCCGGAGAATGCATTGCCGGCAACGATGGCCGCGCCGGAGCCGTTCACATCGATGGCCTGGCCGGTGAACCGTATGCTCACATCGCCGCCAAGGCTGGTGGCCTGCAGCCCGAACGAGCCGCCGCCGGAGCCTTCGCCACCGCCGTTGTCCGCGTGGGTGACGATGGTGCCTTGCGCCGCGATCGAGACCGTTCCGGCGGGCGAGTTGCTCGTGGCGTAGATGCCGTTGGCATTGACATTGAAGGTTTCGATGCGGCTGCCGGTGTAGGTGACGTCCGTATTGCCGCCGGTGGAGTGTGCCCGGATGCCGCCGGCGCCGTCGCCGCGCACGCTGAGGTCACCCGAATACGACACTGAGGCCTTGCCCGCTTCCGCGCTGATGATGATGCCGTAGCTGCGCGTGGTTGCGGCATTGCCCAGCACCGTGATCGGCCCGCTGCCGGTCACGATGGCATCGCCGGCGCCGCGCGCGATCAAGTAGATGCCGCGCGACCCCGGGCCGTTCCCCGCACTGCCGACCGTGATGGCCCCGTTGTTGTTCACCGTGAAGCTTCCGGGTCCCGCGCCGGCGCTGAGATAGATGCCGTGGGCATTCGGCCCCGTGGTGGTAATGGCGCCCGTATTGCTGATCTCGATGGGGCCGCCCTGGGCGGCGGAGCGGATGCCGAAGCCGTTCTCCCCGTTGGTGACAATGGCGCCGGCATTGCTCACCGAAGTGGCCCCTGTTCCGCCATCGGTATAGATGCCGATCGCATTCATGGCATTGGCGTTGATGGCCGCGGCGCTATTGACGGTGGTGACGCCACTGCCCGTAGTGCGGGTACGGATGCCGGCGTGATTGGACGGGCCGCCGAGTTCGCCGGGATCGGCAGGATCGGCAATGCCGTTGGTATTGTCGACGTTCAGCGTAACGCCGCTGCCCACCTGCACGTTGATGACGCCAGCGCCGGCGGCCTTGACCCACAGCCCATTGCCGCCCGCCGTGGAGATCACCCCCGAACCGCTGTGGATGATGCTGGCGTTGCCGCCGCCGGTGGCATTGACATCGAACCCGTCATGCTCGTTGCCGCCGACCAGGTTAGTGATGTTCAGCGTCGTGCCCGCATTGACGGTGATGGCTGAACTGCCGGCCGTGCTGTTGGTGACGGCAACGCCGTCCACCCCTGCCCCTTGCATTGTGATGGCGCTGGTGCCGCCACTGAACGTCACGCTGGCATCGCCGGGGCCAACGCTGACTTGCGACGTCACGCCGCTCGCAGCCGTGGCGGTGCTGTTTGTGATGGTGGTGCCGGTCAGGGTCACCGAGGCATCCGCCGCCCTGGCGGCCGCACGCAGGCTCGCACCTGCGCTCGTGTTGAAGGTGGTGCCTGACACCGCTTCTATCACGGCATCGCCCGATGCAGGCGTGCAGGACAGTGCCGCATAGGTGCCGCTGGCAATCGTGCCGCACGCGGTCTGTGCGCGCACCTCCAGCGAAGCCAGGGCCAAGGTGCCAGCCGGCGCAAGCCAGTACGCGATCAACGCGGCAATCGGCCGCAAGGCAGGATTGCACCGCATCCTGAGACTGACACCGTGCTGCAGAATTTGCCCCGGAACTCGCACAGTCATCCCCTTTGTAGGATATTTGTTGCATTCTGAGGAGCAGGCAATCTGCACACCAGTGAAACATTTGGTAGCCTGTATTAAGTGTGCTGCGTGACCCGAACGGGGTAGCAGCATCAATTTGAGGAGTCCGCGCGCCAGCGTCCGCGCTGATCAAGCTCAAGCTCCAATCCAAAACAAGCCTGCAAACTGGCACCCCATGACCACTCTGCCTTCTTCTCCGCCCGTTGCCGCTGAAACGAGTCAATCAAAGGCTCCGCCCCCTTCCACGGCTGCACGCCGCCGGGCTCCTGTGCCACGTGGCCGTTTCGCCTGGATCACCGGGATTCTCAGCTGGACCCTGCTGATCGCCAGCACGCTGTTCTGGTGCGCGCTGCTGTTTCCGCTGGCGCTGCTGAAGCTGGCGCTGCCGTTTGCCGCCGTCAGGCGGCGCATCGATCCGCTGCTCAACGGCATCGCCACCGCCTGGATCTCTAACAACACCGGCTGGTTCGCGTGGATCCAGCGCGAGCCGTGGGATGTCCAGGGCAATGAAGGGCTGCGCTATGCCGACTGGTACCTGGTGAACTGCAACCACCAGTCGTGGGCCGATATCTTCGTGCTGCAGCGCTCGCTGAACCGGCGCATCCCGCTGCTGAAGTTTTTCCTGAAGCAACAGCTGATCTATGTGCCGGTGATCGGGCTGGCATGGTGGGCGCTGGACTTTCCCTTCATGAAGCGCCATGGCAAGGCGCAGCTGCGGCGCAATCCGGCGTTGCAGCGCCAGGACCAGGAAACGGCGAAGCGCGCCTGCGCGAAGTTTTCGCTGGTACCGACCAGCGTGATGGTGTTTGCCGAAGGCACCCGCTTTACCGATGCCAAGCGCGCGGGCCAGGACTCTCCGTACCGCCATCTGCTCAAGCCCAAGGCCGGCGGACTGGCGGTGGCGCTGAATGCGATGGGCAACAAGTTCCGCTCGCTGATCGACGTCACCATTGCGTACCCGGAAGGCGCGCCGGGCTTCTGGGACCTGGCCTGCGGGCGCGGCGGCCCGGTGCTGGTGCGCATGCGGCAGTTGCCGGTGCCGCCGGCCTTCTGCGAGGCGGATTACGGCAGCGACAAGGCCTTCCGCAGGGAATTCCACAACTGGCTGGCACGCCAGTGGGAGGAGAAGGATGCGGAGATCGATGCGTTGGTGTCGGGGCGGGTGGGGTGAGGTTTTTTTTTGGGGGGGTGATTGGGTTTTCGCTGTTTGGGCGGTTTGTGGTGCTTGGCGGGTGTGGGTTGTATCGCCGGCGTAGACGGCTGGCTTCGTGTTCGTTGGCTTGCTTGGTTATGTCGGGCGGGTTCGATGTTGTCGTAGGTTGGACCGCCTGGTTCCGCCCTGCTGGGCGGGTCACTTTTTGGCCGAGCGCCAAAAAGTAACCAAAAAACGCGTCGCCTCTGGCGGCTGGCCATCCATTCCTCGGCGTTGGTGGTTCCAGCGGCGGTGATTTCCAGTCGATGAGGTTGGTGGTTCGACCCTGCTACGCACCCTGTCTGTACCCACATCAACGGACTATTGGACGAACCCGACTTTAGGCTATTGGCAGCCTACTAACTACGGCGTCGGTCGGACGCCTTCGGCTGCGCTACGCGCATGTCCTAACGTGGCAGAACTAGCGGCCATGTCCTGATTTTTTCCTTTGGCCCGGCATCATCCGCGGCAGCGCCGTGCGAGCGCAGCGACGCACTCCGTGCCCGAGCCCCCGACCTACGATACTGAGTGCGCGCAGCGCAGCCGTAGGCGTCCTACCGATAACCTCGTTAGAAGGCTGCCAATAGCCTAAAGTCGGGTTCGTCCAATAGTCCGTCGACGCAAGGCACATCCCGGGAGCGTAGCAGGCCTGAACCACCTACCCCGTCGAACGGAAATCACCGCCGCCCGAACCACCCACACCGTGGAATGGGTGGCCAGCCGCCTGAGGCGTGTACGGGACAACCACATGGGTAACAAACGAGTTCACTCACATGGGTAACACTTTGAGACTTAGATAGCGCTTGCGGTTGTGGCGTTCATCTATTCCTCCAATCACGATTGGGCCGAAGTGAACATGCCAGACGCCATCGTCGATCGCCTCCAGTCCCACCAGTTCTCCTCGCAGCAAGTGTCCGACATACATCACCACGTTGTGGCGGTAGAGCAAACCGGCGGTGCTCACTCGGTACGTCTCCATGTAGCTTGGATAGCTCATCTCCGGCAGCCGGCTCGGATACTCCCGATTCGATGAGGTGTAGCAGCTGTGCGGCGTCTGCTGGCCCAGCGCTTCGTGTGGGCGCTGTTCGTTATAGAAGCGCCGGAACGCATCCATGCGCCGTTGCTGCGCCGCCAGCGTCGCCGCTGGCGGCAACGCCGTCGCGCGCTTGAGCGTGCGGTGCATGCGCTCGTGCCTGCCGTTCTGCTCCGGATGCCCGGGCGCAATCCGCTCCGGCACAATCCCCAGCTTCAGCCACCAGATCGACAGCTGCGACAGTCCTCCACACCCCGTGGACGCGAACGGCACGCCGTTGTCGGTGCGCAGCCGGTCCGGCAACCCATAACGCCGGAACAGCCGCTTGAACACCGACTTCGTCGGCGCCAGCCGCGGGCCGGCCAGGCCCTTGCAACTCAGCAGGTAACGGCTGGCGTGGTCCATCACCGTGAGCGGATAGCACCAGCACTGGTCCGCCGTCAGGAACTGTCCCTTGAAGTCCGCACTCCACAGCGCGTTCGGCTCGCGCGGCGAGCGCAGCGGCGTGCCATACCGCATCACCCGTCGGCGCTTGCGTTGCGGATCGATCCGGCCCGCTGCCTTCAGGATGTTGTAGATGGTCGTGCGCGAGGGTATCTCTGCCTCGCCAAACCGTTCGGCCAGGCGCTGCTGGATCTTCTTCGGCCCCAGCTCCATCCCGCCTTGCCCGCGCAGTTCCAGGATCGCCTGGCGGATCGGATAGGCGATCCGCTCCTGCGCATGGCGGCTGCGGCTGTGGTCCGCGAGCCCACTGGCGCCTTCATTGGCGTAACGATCGATCCACTTGTAGCCAGTCTTGCGGCTGATGCCATAGCGCTCGCACAGCGCGCTGACGCTGTCCGCGCGGCGCAGGTGCTCGGCAATGAACAGAAGTCGTTGGTCCATAGGTTTGAGCTCACTCCAGGGCATGGGCGCCTCCCTTTGGCTGTCGCCCATGCAGGGTAGAAAACTGTTACCTATGTGCTTGAACTGTTCTGTTACCTATGTGGGTGAGTCGTACCGGCGACGCGTTTTTGGTTACTTATATGAACGCGCCCCGGTTTGCAAGGTAAAGCCAACATCAGGCTTGGACAGGATTGGCTGCAGACTTATATCCGGCCTTGCGGTGCAGGCCTGGCCTGCAGGCCCTGATGGATTTCGCCGGGAGTGTCCCTATCTTTTGGCCGTGCTTTGAGCACCAGTAACCAATTGGGCTTGCACTCCCGCGGTCCAACCTGTTTTGCCATCACGTGGACATTACCCTCGCAACCTGTGGACGGGTTCCTTGCTTGCTAGCTCAGGCCTGCCCGCTAGGCAGGCCTGACCGAGACGTAGTCTCGGTCATAGGTGCGGTCGTGGACCAACAGGGCCCAGATGGTACGCACCGTCTTGTTAGCCAGGGCAACAGCCGCGACGTTTTTCGGCCGTCGCTGGGCGAGCATCAGGCTCCAGCCGGGCTGGTTCTTTCTGCGCAGATGACTCAGCACGACCCGAGCGCCGTGAATCAGCAAGGTGCGCAGATAGGGGTCGCCGCGTTTGCTGATGCCGCTCAGCCAGACCTTGCCGCCGGTGCCGGTCTGTTTGGGCACTAGGCCAAGATAAGCCGCCAGTTGGCGCCCGGACTTGAAGGTGTGCGCGTCGCCAATGGTGGCAACCATGGCCGTGGCGGTAAGCATGCCGATGCCGGGAATGGCCAAAATCGTTTTGCAGGCCTGACTTTGCCGACCCCAGGTATCAATGCGTTGATCCAGGCGAGCTATCTCTTGATCGAGCCGTTCGATGCTTTGCAATTGTTCGCGCACGAACTCGAACAGCAAGGGCGGCACGTCCTGTTCGATTTCGTCCATTCGTTGCACGATTTCCTGCAGGCCAATCCGTAGCCCGGGACGGATCCGGATTCCGAACTCAAACAACGTGCCGCGCAATTGGTTGACCAGCATGGTGCGCATCTTCACGCGCAGCTGGCGCATGGCGTGCAGGCTGAGCACGCACTGTTGCGGCTCGGTCTTCGGGGCCACGAACGGCATCCCGGGCTGCTGCGCCGCGGTCCAGATAGCCTTGGCATCGGCCGCATCGGTTTTGTTCGTCTGCACGAACGGTCGCACGTACCTGGCGTGCAGCAGCACTGGCTCATGACCCAAGGCTTGCAGTTGGCGGGCCCACCAGTGCGCGCTGCCACATGCTTCGAGCGCGATACGTCCGGGCTCGCGATTCGCGAGAAACTCCAGCAGCTTGGGCCGGCTGAAGCGGCGGTTGGAACACTTGCCGGAAGGCTCGACCCAATAGAGCTGGAAGACAGTCTTTGCAATATCCAGGCCGTAAGTCGTAGTATTCATCTCGGGTCCCTCCATCCTCGCGTGGTTGGTGACACTCCCACTCTGGCACATCGATGCCGTTTCGTGATGGGGGACCCGCCTATCCTGTCACGTTTCCCCGGATGCACAACTGAACTACCGGCGCCTTTGATCGGAGGGCCGGGGCGCGTTCATTCCATCTTTTGTCGCTCGGACAAAAGTGACCCGCCCAGCAGGGCGGAACCAGGCGGTAAAACCTACGACAACAGGAAACCCGACCGACATAACCAAGCAAGCCAACGAGCAGAAAGCACGCCAAGCGCAACAACCCACCACACCGCGACAAATCCCCCATCACCGATTTTTTTCCACACACCGCCCAAAACCCCCTTGCAAATTCCGCCGCCTTCGGTAGAATTCGCGGCTCACCACCTGCCCAGGTGGCGGAATTGGTAGACGCACTAGGTTCAGGTCCTAGCGGTGGCAACACTGTGGAGGTTCGAGTCCTCTCCTGGGCACCAGAGTTTCAAGCAGAAAGCCCGCACGAAAGTGCGGGCTTTTTGTTTTTGCCACAGCGAATGCTTCAATCATCCGCGCGCAGCTTTCCTGCCGTCTGGTCCAACCTCGCCTTCACCATGGCCAGCAGCGAATACACGTTGTGGCAGCCCTCCGAACGCTCGCTCTCGATTTCAACCAGCAACAGGATGGCACTGAGCCCGGCGCTGATCTGCTCAAAGGATTCGATCGTGCTGGCCGGAACGATATGCCGGGCATCGGCAGGGTGATGGGTAGACATTTGCATCGTGTTATCTCCTACTAACCAGAGAAAGCCCGCCTGCCCGGATGAGATAAAGGTGGCGGGCCTGAAAACGGGAGTGACATACCGGGGAACCTCAGGAAAAAGACCCGGCCAGCTTCGCAGCTGCCCCGCCCGGCCCGCCATGGAAACAGCTTGTCCGTGCGACTCTGAATAGAACGAGATCAAATTTCCTAAGGTTCTTTCGGGTTGTCACCCCCGCTCACCGAACCCTTCGGTGAGGTCTGCAGTTTCCCGCTCCCGCCATCGTGCGGCGATAAGACCTTTCGCATTCGCCACTGCCGCACCGATCGCGTACAGTATCCCCACCAATCACAGCAATCGCACGGGATGCCGAAGGAGACTGGCACATGAATCACTGGCTGACAAAGTTCGTTGGCGCGCTTGGCTGCGCACTGGCATTCCTGGCAGGTCCGGCGTGCGCCGCGGACCCGGCAACCCTGACCATTTTGGCAGGCACGCAGCAGCGCAGCTGGACCCGCGACGAGTTGCTGCGCGATCCACGTCTGGTCAATGTGACGGTGGATGACGACAACCTGAAGCGCCGCCTGACATTCAAGGCCATCCCCCTGACAGCCCTTCTGCGCGGCATGCCGGTCAACGACAGTGCCAGTGCCACGACCGCGGCCAGCGATGGCTATGTTTCCCACTTGCCGATGCGCCTGCTGCTGGCCGATCGCGCTAACGAACCACGCGCGTGGCTGGCGGTCGAGAACCCTGCCGCGCCATGGCCAAGGCTCAAGGACCAGGATATCGGCCCGTTTCGCCTGATCTGGACCGTGCCGCCCGGCGGAGCCGCCACGGCGATCAACGAGAGTCACTGGACCTACAGCATCGTGCGCATCGACATCACCGCGTCCCCCGCCGAGCGCTATGCAGCCATCCGGCCCGCCGCCGGCCAGCCTGCCGATGGACCGGTCATGCGCGGCTTCGCGACCTTCCAGCGCGTCTGCTTCTCGTGCCACTCCCTCAACCGCGTCGGCGATGCCAACCTCGGCCCGGACCTGAACGTGCCGTACAGCCCGGTGGAGTATCTGGGCGACGACAAGCTGGCCAGGCTGATCCGTGACCCGCAGTCATTGCGCTGGTGGCCCAACTCACGCATGTCGGCCATCGACGAACAAACGCTGTCCAACGCGGACTTGAAGGACTTGCTGGCCTACCTGCGTCATATGGCCGGACGCAAGGCGGCAGCACCCGGCGGCGGGTCCTGACGCCTTGCGGGCAGACGCCGCCGGCTACTCGATGGTCACCTTCCCATCCTTTACCAGCCTGGCGAACTTGACGGTCTCGTCCTGGATGCGCCTGGCAAACTCCTGCGGCGTGCTCGCCATCGGTTCCGCGCCCACCGCCAGCATGCGCTGCTGGAAGTCCGGCGATTTCACGATCCTGACGATCTCGGCATTCAACCGCGTCACGATCGGCGCGGGCGTGGCGGCCGGCGCCAGTACGCCGAACCACGTACCGATATCAAAGCCCTTGAGCCCCGACTCCTCCAGCGTGGGCACATCGGGCAGGACGGAGGAACGCCGCGCGGTGGTCACGGCCAGGGCTCGCAGCTTGCCTGACTTGATTTGCTGCAGCACCGGCGTCAGGGTGTCGAACGACATCGTCACCTGTCCGCCGAGCAGGTCGGTCGTCAGCGGGCCGCTGCCCTTGTAGGGGACGTGCAGCAGCGACGCACCCGTCGCCGTCTGGAACTGCGTACCGATCAGGTGCTGCGCGGTGCCGTTGCCATTGGAGCCATAGGCAAACTCCGGCGACGCCTGCTTCGCCAGCGCCACCAGTTCCGTGACGTTCTTCGCCGGGGTCCTGGCGGCATTGATGACCAGCACGTTGGGGACCATGGCGACCGTGGCGATGGGCGCCAGGTCCTTCTGGAAGCTGTAGGGCAGCTTCTTGTAGACGCTGCTGGCAATGGTATGGTGGACCGCGCCCATCAGCAGCGTGTAGCCATCGGGCTTGCTCTTGGCGACATAGTCCGCGCCCACGGTGGCGCCGGCGCCGGGCCGGTTCTCCACGATCACGGGCTGGCCCAGGCTCTTCGACAACTGGTCGCCCAGCGCGCGGGCCAGCACGTCGGTGGTGCCGCCAGAGGGGAACGGCACCACCAGGGTGACCGGCTTGGCCGGCCACTCCTGCGCCAGGCACGTGCCGCTGAAGATCACCCCCGCAGCCAGCAAGGCCGCCCCAAAAGTACGACGCCCGAGTTCAGTACCACGCATGTTTTGTCTCCTGATTGTTCTATGTTTTGCAGCCGGCTCCCGGCTGTCTGAAGCCCTACTTTCCCTGCGAAATCGCCTGCCTTCCGGCAAAGGTTGCCGCGCAACCCAGCTCCGCTTCGATAAACAGCAGCCGGTTGTACTTGGCCACGCGGTCGGAGCGGCTCAGCGAGCCGGTCTTGATCTGCGTGGCCGCGGTGCATACGCTCAGGTCGGCAATGGTGGTGTCCTCGGTCTCGCCGGAGCGGTGCGACATCACCGATGCGTAGCCGGCACGCTCGGCCACAGCGATGGCCTGCAGGGTCTCGGTCAGCGTGCCGATCTGGTTCGGCTTGATCAGGATGGCGTTGGCCACGCCTTGCGCGATGCCTTCCTCAAGGATCGCGGCATTGGTCACGAACAGGTCGTCGCCCACCAGCTGCACGCGCGCACCCAGGCGCTCGGTCAGCAGGCGCCATCCCTGCCAGTCCTGCTCCGCCATGCCGTCCTCGATGGTGACGATGGGGTATTGGCGCACCCAGCTGTCGAGCAGGTCGACAAAGCCTTGCGCGTCGTAGCTGCGGCCCTCGGACTGCAAGGCATAGCGACCCTCTTCATGGAACTCGGAGCTGGCCACGTCCAGGCCCAGCGCGATGTCGCGGCCGGCCCGGAAGCCCGCGGCTTCAATGGCCTGCATGATGACCTCGAGCGCGTGCTCGTTTGAAGCGAGGTCCGGCGCAAATCCGCCTTCATCGCCAACGGCGGTGGCAAACCCTCGCGCCTTCAGCACACCCTTGAGCGTATGGAATACCTCCGCGCCCCAGCGCAATGCTTCGGAGAAGCTGGGCGCGCCGAGCGGCAGGATCATGAACTCCTGCATGTCGATGCTGTTGTCGGCATGCGCACCCCCGTTGATGATATTCATCATCGGCAGCGGCAAGCGGGTCTCGATCCTGCCGGCGCTGAGCGACCGGTACAGCGGCAGGCCGGCCGAAGCCGCCGCGGCCCTGGCGCTGGCCAGCGAGACGGCCAGCAGCGCGTTGGCGCCAAGGCGCGACTTTTCCGGCGTGCCATCGAGGCGGATCAGGCAGGCATCCAACTCGGCCTGGTCCGCGGCGTCCAGGCCGTTGAGCGCGCGCGCGATATCGACGTTGATGTGCTGCACCGCCTTCTGCACACCCTTGCCGAAATAGCGCCGCTTGTCGCCGTCCCGCAACTCCAGCGCTTCACGCGATCCCGTCGATGCACCGGACGGTGCGGCGGCGAAGCCCTCCGCGCCATCGGCCAGCACCACCTGGGCCGCCACCGTCGGGTTGCCCCGGGAATCGAGCAGCTCATAGCCGCGGAGCTCCCTGATTGCAGTCATGGTCTTCCCCTTACTGGACCTGCGCGATGCGCAGCAGGTTGGTGGTGCCGGCCACGGTGAACGGCAGGCCGGCCGAGATGACGATCGGCTGCCCGGCCACGCCGAACTGCTCCTTCAGCACGGTGCGGCTGGCCAGGTCGGTCATCTCCAGCACATCGACCACTTCATGGCAGAGCACCGCATGCACGCCCCAGGCCAGCGCCAGCCGGCGCGCGGTAGCGACGCGCGGCGTCATGCCCAGGATCGGCACTTCGGGCCGTTCGCGCGCCATGCGCAGCGCCGAGTAGCCTGAGCTGGTGTAGGTGACCGCTGCCGGCACGCGCAGCAGGCTGGCCACATGCCTGACGGCATAACCGATGGCGTCGGCGGCTTCGGCGCGCGGTTCCGAGTGCGAAGCCTGGATGGCTTCGTGGTACTGCGGGTCCGCTTCGGTTCGCGTGATGATGCTGTCCATCATCCGCACCGCTTCCACCGGATAGCTGCCCGAGGCCGATTCGGCCGACAGCATCACGGCGTCGGCGCCGTCGTAGACGGCGGTCGCCACATCGGAGGCTTCGGCGCGCGTCGGCACCGGCGCGCCGACCATGGATTCCAGCATCTGGGTGGCAACGATCACCGGCTTGCCGGCCTTGCGGCAGGCGCGCACGATGCGCTTCTGCAGCGACGGCACCTGCTCGGCCGGCATCTCCACGCCCAGGTCGCCGCGCGCCACCATGACCGCATCCGATGCCGCCACGATCGCTTCCAGGCTCTGGATGGCGGCGGGCTTTTCCAGCTTGGCGACGATGCCGGCGCGGCCGTCAACGATCTGGCGGATCTCTTCGATATCCTCGGCGCGCTGCACGAACGACAGCGCAATCCAGTCCACGCCCAGCGACAGGCCAAAGTCCAGGTCGCGCCGGTCCTTCTCGGTCATCGCCGACAGCGGCAGCACCACGCCCGGCACGTTGACGCCCTTGCGGTCGGACAGCGTGCCGCCGTTGACCACGGTGGTTTCGGCGTACTCCGGGCCGCACCGCTCCACGCGCAGCCGCACACGCCCGTCGTCGACCAATAGTTCCGCGCCCGGCTGCAGCGCCGCGAAGATCTCCGGATGCGGCAGGCTGACCCGCTGCGCCGAGCCCGGCACGCTGGCATCCAGATCGAGCCGGAATGCCGCCTGCGCGGCCAGTTGCACCGGGCCGTCGGCAAAGGTGCCGATACGCAGCTTGGGCCCTTGCAGGTCCAGCAGCACGCCGATGGGCCGGCCGCGTGCCTGCTCGATGGCGCGGATGCTCTGCAGGCGCTGCTGGTGGTCGGCATGGGTGCCGTGGCTGAAGTTGAGGCGGAACACATCGGCGCCCGCGTCAAAGAGGCGTTCGATGGTGGCCGGGTCTGTGCTGGCGGGACCGAGCGTGGCCACGATCTTGGCATTGCGAAGGCGTCTCATGCGGAGGCTCCAGAAGCGCGCGTCAGCAAGATCGCGCGAAAGTCGTTGACATTGGTCAGCGTGGGACCGGTGATGACGGCATCCCCCAGCGCCTCGAAAAATCCATGGCCGTCGTTGGCGGCCAGCGCATCCTGCGGACGCAGGCCGGCGCGCCAGGCACGGTCCAGCGTGTCGGGACCGATCACGGCCCCTGCGATCTCCTCCTGGCCGTCGACACCATCGGTGTCGCCCGCCATCGCATGGATGCCGGGTTCGCCGCGCAGCGTCAGCGCCAGCGACAGCAGGAACTCCACGTTCCTGCCGCCCCGCCCGGCGCCGCGCACCGTGACGGTGGTCTCGCCACCGGACAGCAGCACGCACGGCGCGGCAAACGGCTGGCCACGCCTGGCGGCTTCCAGCGCGATGCCGCCCAGGACCTTGCCGACATCGCGGGCTTCGCCTTCGATGGCGTCGCCCAGCATGTGCACGGCATAGCCTGCGTCGCGGCCCATCTGCGCGGCGGCTTCCAGCGCCAGTCGCGGCGTGGCGATGAACTCGGTGCGGATGCGCGGCAGGCGCGGGTCGCCAGGCTTGAGTGTCTCGGCCGCTTCGGACGCCAGCACTGCCATCACATTGGCCGGCAGCTCGATCGCATATCGTTTGACAATGGCCAGCGCATCGGCGCGCGTGGTCGGGTCGGGCACGGTCGGGCCCGATGCGATATCGATTGGGTCATCGCCCGGCACGTCGGAAATCAGCAGGTTCAGCACCCGCGCCGGATAACACGCCGCGGCCAGCCGCCCGCCCTTGATGGCGGACAGGTGCCGGCGCACGCAATTCATCTCCGCAATCGTGGCGCCGGACTTCAGCAGCGCGCGGTTGACGCGCTGCTTGTCGTCGAGCGTGATGCCCGGAAGCGGCAATGGCAGCAGCGACGAGCCGCCGCCCGAGACCAGACAGACCACCAGGTCGTCCTCGCCCAGGCCCGCCACCATCTCCAGCATGCGCTGCGAAGCGGCCAGCCCGGCATCGTCCGGAACGGGGTGCGCGGCCTCCACGATCTCGATGCGCGAGCATGGCACCGCATAGCCGTAGCGCGTGACGACCAGGCCTTCAAGCGGCCCGGGCCATGCCGCTTCCAGCGCGCTCGCCATGGCCGCCGACGCCTTGCCTGCGCCAATGACGAGGGTGCGTCCGCGCGGCGGCGGCGGCAGGTGCCGAGCCAGGGTCCTGGCCGGCTGGGCGGCGGCGACCGCCGCTTCAAACATGCGCCGCAGCAGCGCGGCGGGCTCGGAATATGGCTTGGTCAAGTCGGCCCCTCAGTGCATCAGGTTGGCGTGAGCATCCGCCGCAGGGGCGATGCGTGCGCGTACCGGGTTGTCATCCTTGTCCTGCGGCACCACCGCGGCAGCTTCGTCATCGAGCTTGCCGTCCAGCGCATCGGCCAGTTGCTGGCGGTCCACCGCCCCCACCCATCGTGCAATGGCCAGCGTGCCCACAGCATTGCCAATCGTGTTGGTGATGGCGCGCGCCTCGGACATGAAGCGGTCGACACCCAGCAGCAGCACCATGCCGGCAACCGGAATCTTGCCCAGCGACGCCAGCGTCGCCGCCAGCGTGATGAAGCCGGAGCCGGTCACGCCCGCCGAGCCCTTGGAGGTCAGCAGCAGCACGCCAAGCACGATCAGCTGGTCCATCAGCGTCAGCGGCGTGTTGGTTGCCTGGGCCACGAAGATCGCAGCCATGGTGTAGTAGATGCACTGCCCGTCCGGGTTGAAGGTCAGGCCGGCAGGCACCACCAGCCCCACCACCGGCTTGCTGACGCCGGCGTTCTCCAGCTTGCGCATCAACTGCGGCACCACCGATTCCGACGAACTGGTGCCGAGCACGGTGAAGAGTTCGTCGCGGATGTACTTCAGGAACTTCCAAAGGCTGAATCCGGACAGCCGGGCCACGCCGCCCAGCACGATCACCACGAACAGGACGCAGGTGATGTACATGGTGCCCATCAGCTTGCCCAGCGACACCACCGAGCCCAGGCCGTACTTGCCCACGGTAAAGGCCATGGCGCCGAACGCCGCGATCGGCGCCAGCCGCATGATCATCCCCACCACCGTGAAGATGCCGTGCGTGAAGGCGTCCAGGAAGTCCACCACCGGCCTGGCGCGCGCGCCGATATGCGACAGTGCAATGCCGAACAGCGTGGCAAAGACCAGGATCTGCAGGATGTCGTTCCTGGCCAGCGCATCGACAATGCTGGTCGGCACCAGGTTCATCATGAAGTCGATGAACGTGTGCGGTTTCTCTGCGGCATGCGTGTAGCTGGCAATGGCCTTGGTGTCCAGGTGCGCCGGATCGATATTCATGCCATGGCCCGGCTGGACCACGTTGACGACGAGCAGCCCCAGCGCCAGCGCAAACGTCGACAGCACCTCAAAGTAGATCAGGGCCCGCACGCCGACGCGGCCGAGCTCCTTCATGTTCTCCATGCGCGCGATGCCGAGCACCACCGTCGCGAAGATGATGGGCGCGAACACCATCTTGATCAGCTTGATGAATATGTCGCCAAGCGGCTTCAGGTCACTCGCGATATCGGGCGCCCACACGCCCAGGGCAACGCCGGCGCTGACACCTAGCAATACCTGGACGTAGAGCTTGCCTAGCAGCCTGTGAATCATTGCTGTCTCCTGCTATGTCTTTAAGGCAAAGCGCTCCCGGCGCAGCTCTGGACGGCTGCTCTCCATGCCGGAAGGCGGTGCGGGCCGGCAGGCCCGCGGGATGTGGCCCGGCCGTGGCCGGGCTCATGTGGCGTGGCGGTCAGGCCGCCTTTGCCTGCTGGCCGGCGGCGAGGAGGTCGCAGACTGCCTTGGTCACTTCAGCGGTGGTCGCCTTGCCGCCCAGGTCGCCGGTATGCAGCGCCGGGTTGGCGGTCACGACTTCGACCGCCTGCATCACGCGCTGCGCCGCCTCGTTCTCGCCGAGGTGTTCCAGCAGCATGACCACCGACCAGAAGGTGCCGACCGGGTTGGCCAGGCCCTTGCCCATGATGTCGAAGGCCGAACCGTGGATCGGCTCGAACATCGACGGGTAACGGCGCTCCGGATCGATATTGCCGGTCGGGGCGATGCCCAGGCTGCCGGCCAGCGCCGCGGCCAGGTCGCTCAGGATGTCGGCGTGCAGGTTGGTGGCAACGATGGTGTCGAGCGACTTCGGACGGTTCACCATGCGCGCCGTGGCGGCATCGACCAGCTCCTTGTCCCAGCTGACGTCCGGAAATTCCCTGGCGACGTGCACGGCCACTTCGTCCCACATCACCATGGCGTGGCGCTGCGCGTTGGACTTGGTGATCACGGTCAGTTGTTTGCGCGGACGCGATTGCGCCAGCCTGAAGGCGAAGCGCAGGATGCGCTCGACGCCCACGCGGGTCATCATGCTGACGTCGGTGGCTGCCTCGATCGGGTGGCCCTGGTGCACGCGGCCGCCCACGCCCGAGTACTCGCCTTCCGAGTTCTCGCGCACGATCACCCAGTTCAGGTCTTCCGGGGCACGGCGCTTGAGCGGCCCGTCGATGCCGGGCAGGATGCGCGTCGGGCGTACGTTGGCGTACTGGTCGAAGCCCTGGCAGATCTTCAGGCGCAGGCCCCACAGCGTGATGTGATCCGGGATATGCGGGTCGCCGGCCGAGCCGAACAGGATGGCGTCCTTGTCGCGCAGCGCATCCAGGCCGTCGGCGGGCATCATCACGCCGTGCTGGCGGTAGTAGTCGCCACCCCAGTCGAAGTCTTCGAATTCAAAGCGGAAGTTTGCGCCGGCGGCCGCCAGGGCCTCCATCACTTCACGGCCGGCCGGCACCACCTCCTTGCCAATGCCATCGCCCGGGATCGTTGCAATGCGGTACGTCTTCATCTGTGTCTCCTGGTCTGAATCGCGTTGAGTGCGTGGGGCGGATTCTGGGCCGTGGACAAGGTTTTGGATCGCTTGTAGAGTTAAACCATTCTTAACCTGAAATTAAAGATGGAATGGCGTCTTCGTCGGGTATCCAGCCGTCCGAACTGGGCTTTTTCACCTCTGTCGCCACTGCCGGCAGCCTGAGCGCGGCCGCACGCGACCTCGGGATCACAACGGCCGCGGTCAGCAAGCGGCTGGCGCAGATGGAGGCGCGCATCGGCATGCCGCTGGTAACCCGCACCACGCGGCGCATGAGCCTGACGCCGGAGGGCGAGGTCTACCTGGAGCACGCCCGGCGCATCCTCAGCGAGATCGACGACCTGGACCAGATCCTGACCCGCTCCAAGGGCCGGCCGAGCGGCCTGCTGCGGGTCAATGCCACGCTCGGGTTCGGGCGCATGCATGTGGCGCCGGTGATCTCCGAGTATGTCGCTGCCTACCCGGAGGTCGACGTCCAGCTCCAGCTGTCCGCCGACCCGCCCCCGCTGACCGAAGACGCCTTCGACGTCTGCATCCGCTTCGGCCAGCCGCCCGACGCGCGCATCGTCGCCAGGAAGCTGGCGCCGAACCGGCGCCTGCTGTGCGCCTCGCCCAGATACCTGCGCAGCCACGGCACGCCGCACACGCCCGCCGACCTGCGCAAGCACAACTGCATCGGCATCCGCCAGGGCAGCGACGCCTACGGCGTATGGCGCCTGACCTCCGGCAAGGGGGCCAAGGCGCGGACCGAATCGGTCCACGTGCGCGGCAACCTCACCACCAATGACGGCGAGATTGCGGTGAACTGGGCGCTGGAAGGCCACGGCATCGTGATGCGCGCCGAGTGGGATATCGAGCGATTCCTGCGCAGTGGAAGGCTGGTGCAGGTACTACCGCAGTACGCAACGCCGGAGGCCGACATCTATGCCGTCTACCAGCAGCGGCACCAGTTGTCGTCGCGCATCCGGCTGTTCGTTGAATTCCTGGCGGCGAAGTTCAGTGAGTTCGGGAAATAGCGGCTGCGAGTAGTCGGGCGCTGACGGCAGCGAAAGAGGCTCAACGCCAGGCACGACAAAGATCCTGATGACTTTTCTCTTGCGGACTTTAAAGGTCTCCAGGGGATTCCTTGCCTGGTGGACGGACTCTGCACTATTGACTCTCGATCCACTGAATGGCGAACCGCATCAGCGTCTTGCCGTTAGGCAATATCCAGCATTGCCTTGACGTTGGCCAAATGTGCCTCGATGGACTTGACGCTGATCGCCGACGATGTCCCGCAACGCGGATTCGAGCCCATCTATGGGATCGGTCATAGAGGCTTCCTCAATGCATCAACAGGCCACGAAAAAGCACAGAAACGCCACTGGCGCAGAGCAAGATCAATAACGCGCGCCGCACTGCGTCCGCCGAGATTCTCCTGCGCAATCGTGATCCCACCGCGAGCCCGATCAGGCTGAATGGCATTGCGAATGCGGCGCTGCGCAACAAGTCTCCTTGTTGCAGCAGCCCGCTGCTCGCAAAAGCCGCCAGGCGCACCAGAGCACTGAAGAGGATGACTGCTGCAATCGTGGAGCGGAAGGCATCGATCTGCGGAAGCCGGCGGGACAGATACATCGTGTAGATGGGTCCTCCAGTCCCAAACAGTGCGCTGAATACGCCCCCTACCACGCCGGCAGGTACCGACCACCCCCTTGCCACCTCCTCTGCTCGTGCCGCGGAGGTTAGGAGGGCCCGTCCTGTCATCGCAAGTACGAAGAGCCCGAGCCCTACCAGGAGCCAACGTGATTCGACTTTAGCGAGCACCGTCGTACCGAGTGCCACCCCCACCATCATGAAGGGAATCAGGCGAAGCAGTTCCGGCCGGGAGACCGAATTCCAGTTGCGCATCCCGACCATCGATGTCGTCACGAGATCGAGTAAGAGAAGCATGGGAACCACAAACTGCAAGGGAATGAACTGCACCAGGATCGGCACGGCCACCATCGCCGCGCCGAAACCGGTGAGTCCGAATACCGTGTAGGCTCCCGCGACCGTTGCCCCCAGCACTGCGTAGTGTTCGGTCCCCATGGATTTCCGGTTCGTGTTTGCAATGCGTTTCGGAAGCCTACTGCATCTTGATCCCTGCGCTTTTCGCGAGCGACTGATACGCGCTGAAGTTCTCCGAGACGTACTTGGCCGTCTCTTCAGGGGTCAGAACTCGGGGAATGCCGCCGTACGTCGCATTCGCGGAGATCCATCGGGCGTCGGTGGACGCCGATTTCAGGACGCCGGCCCATTTGCTGACAATTTCCGGCGGCATTTTGGGGGGACCATACAACGCGCTCTACCCGATCACCGCTTCGAGCTTCGGAAAGCCGGCTTCCCTGGCAGTTGGAACGTCCGGGAACTGCTTCAGCCTTTCTGGCGTCGTCGTGACCAAGGCACGCAGCTTGCCGCCCGCGACCTGCCCTGCCATCGAACTCAAGTTGTTGCAACTGAAGTCCACCTCCTTGGAGATGACTGCCAGTGCCGCTTCATTTCCTCCCTTATAGTTCACGTTCACCGCTCCATTTGGCTTCAGGTTAAGACTCTGCAGCAGCAACTGGGGGGCGAGGTTCTGTACCGTGGCCGGGCCCGACGCACTGTAGTTGAGCTTTCCGGGATGCGCCTGGAGTTCCGCCGCCAAGTCTGCAAGCGTCTTGAACTTGGAGTCCGGGTGCACGACACATACCACCGGATTCAACTCAAGCAGGCCGACAAACGTAAAGTCATTCCACTTGTAGGCGAGTCCGGATTCCTGGATAGCTGGCAGGAGTACCTGAGAGCCGACCCGAGCCAGCAACAGCGTGTATCCATCCGGGCTGGCATCCTTCGCCACCTGTGAACCGATCGCGCCATTCGCGCCGGATCGATTCATGACAACTACGGGCTGGCCCAGCAGGGCCGACGCGGTCACGGAGAGGTTCCGCGCAGACTGATCTGCGTCGCCTCCCGCCGCGAAGGGCACCACGATTGTGACGGGGCGACTGGGATACGCTTGCGCCGCTGCAGGTGCGGCCCCGGCCATTGTGGTGCCAATTGCGAAAGCACCGACGCCAAATGCTTTGATGCATCCGCCGAGAATCCTGTTCATTCGACTGTCTCCTCGCCAGGACGGTGGCAGCACCAGACACTGCCACGTGGTCGTGCGATTCTTCTTATGGGCCGCGCCCTACGAGCAGGCGCTGGAGGGCGGCGCTTTGGACGCTCTTAGTTGGCGGAGATCTTCCGCTTGGCGACCAATACCTTCCAGCGCCCCGATTCCTGCGCGATTTCCTCGGGCAAACGGCCCTTGGGCGTCAGAGTTTTGGTCATACCCTGCGCAGCGAGATATCGCTGCATGCTGGGTTCGGCAGCAGCTTTCTCGAGGTCGGCATACATCTTTGACGTGAGTGCCTTAGGCGTGCCGGCCGGTGCCATCAGCGCGAACCACCCGTAAAAGGTGAAGCCTGGCAGGCCCGCCTCCGCGGTGGTCGGCACGTCGGGCAGCAGCGGGGAACGCTCTTTACCTGTCACGGCGAGCGCGCGAAGCCGGCCACCCTTGAGGAGCGGCGAAAGGGCATTGATGTTGCCCACGGTCATATCCACCGTCCCCGCCATAAGGTCTGAATAGGCCGGCCCTTCGCCCTTGTACGGCACATGCACCACATCGATTCCTGCGGCTTCGGCAAAGGCCTCGTTAGCAATGTGCACCTGGCTGCCGTTGCCCGCCGACGCGAAAGTCAGCTTGCCAGGATTGGCCTTCGCATAGCTGATGAACTCGGCCATCGTCTTGGCCGGAACTTTCGTATTCACCGTCAGCACCATCGGCCCGCTGGCAATCTTGCTGATCATCTCGAAACTCTCGGCCGAGTACGGGAGTTTCTGATAGATGAACGGATTGACCGTGAACATGCTTCCCGACGCGAGGAGGAGCGTGTAGCCGTCCGGGGCCGATTTGGCAACGGCTTCAGCGCCCACCGCGCCGCCGGCACCTGGCCGGTTATCCACGACAACCGCCTGCTTCCACTGCTTGCCGAGTTCGACGGCGACTGCACGCGCCAGAAGATCCGTGGCTCCTCCAGACGCAAACGGAACAACGAGGCGGATCGGCTTGTTCGGCCACTCCTGCGCGTGAGCAGGCACCATCGCCAAAGGCGCAACGGCAAACGCAAACATGGCCACTGCGGTCGATGTCCTGTACCGTGGCGCATCCGTGTCCTGGCACAGCTCCTTAACGATGGGATGCTGGCGTATGGGACGCAACCACTGCCGCCCTTGCGCAAGCCAATTGCCAATGGCTTTTCCTGTGTCATGTAAATTCATCGTTGTCTCCTTTGTGGCGTCGTCATGATTCGACGACTATCGTGAGCATTGCCTTCTATTCTTTTTATCAATCCTGATTACAAGTTCCCTGGAACGGAAACGAGATATTGCACTTATCGTAAGCGGTTTAAGTTCTTATCTTTTTTATGACAAAATAATCCCACTCCCATCTTTCCAGGTGAGATCGGAGAATGGTGATTGCTTGATTTCCGTTATCCCGTTCGATACGGATTCAGAAACTCCGACATAGCGACCGAAGGCGGGCGCGCCGGTTGCGACACGATGGACAGCGGCCGTGTCAGTCGAGGAAAGTCCGTGCGCAACTCAATTACGGCCCCGTTATCCAACATGCACTGCACCAGAATTCTCGACAGACAACTGATGCCCAGGCCAAGCTCGACGGCGTACTTGATCGCCTCGGAACTTCCCAATACGGTCTGGGGAATGAGCGGCCCAAGGTAATTACCAATGGTCGTGCTCGCTGCGATCTTCAGATGACAGGGCGGATGTCCCCCAGAAAACTCCCGTTCGATTTTGCGCGCATCCCATATGAGCCGAGTAGCCCGTTCCTGAAGCGCGCGTCCCGCGTCATTGAGTACAAGCCGCTTCGAGACACGGTCGAATAGCGTGACCCCGAGGGTCTGCTCCAGCTCATTGACGGCCGAGCTCACGGCCGACTGCGACAGCGCTGCTTCGTCTCCCGCGGCAGAAGTGGATCCCATTCTCGCCACGGTCGAGAATAATTCCAACTGCCGAAGAGAGAATCGCAACGTCGCCATGATTAGCTCTTCTGCACCAGTCTCGGGCGGCCGTCGTCAGGCGCACTGGTCGGCTTCGTCACATCGGTCAACGCTTCCAGCAGCAAGTGCGAGAGATGTGCACGAGGATTATCGCGAGGTACCAAGATACCAAGGCGACGCATTAAAGGCGGCGAGCCGAACGGGATGGTGCGGATAGATGCCGGAAACTCGCTTTCGACACCCCGAGCCGGCACGACTGACGAGCCGAGACCGTTGGCCACCATGGCGATGACACCTTCGAGCGTATCGATCTCCATCGTCGACCGGACCGCGATCTGGCGCCGCACCATCTCTTCCTGGACAAGCAGGCCAACGCGAGCTGTGCGATTGAATCGAACGTAGGGCGTCGTCTCCAAAATCCCCTTGTCCGAGTCTCCTCGGGTCGTGGTATGTGTGATCACCACGAACTCCTCGTTAAAAAAAGGCATGAACTGCAGGTCCAGGCGCGGGACCTCCGGTTCGGTGACGACAGCCACGTCCAATTGCCGTCGATATACGGCCCGCTCCAGATCATGGGTAAGACCCGTGGTCAGGTGGATGTCGATTCGGTGCCCCTGTTGATGCAGTCGTTTCAACGCAAGCGGCAAGACGCCAGACACGCAGGTATGCACGGAACCGAGCTTCAGGACACCGCCGGCCGCTTCGCGTTTGAGAGCCGCGCTCATGCTCTCCCAATGGGTCAAGAGGTCACGCGCACGATTCGTGAAGGCAAGCCCGGCGTCCGTCAACACGGGGGGCCGGCGACTCCGGTCGAAGATTGTGATGCCCAGCTCTTCCTCGAGAGCGCGCATTTGCATGCTGACGGCAGAGACCGTCAGCCCGATGGCATTGCCCGCCTCAGCAAAGCTTCCTCTGTCGGCAATGGCTACGAGTGTGTAAAGCGTTTTGACGTCCATGTCTGACAATCTGATGTGTGATTCAATCCGCTAGCGCGCTGCGCCGTCATTTTGCCGCATGGACTTTGCGCATGCGGACTAAAGCCCCAGCAAACGACGGGCGTTGCCGCCCATCACCTTCTCCATGTTCTCGGGACGAATCGGCAAGGCCTCGAACCATTGCTTGTAGTCCCGCACCGGGCAAAAAGGAAAGGAGCTTGCATACAGCATGCGGTCGGCCAGGAACGAGTCCGCGGCCTTCACGTATTCCTCCCAGCCTGGCATGCGCGAGAAATACATGTCCGGCGACAGATACATGTTTGGCCGACGGAATGCGATGTGCAGGATTTCCGTCACCCAGGGCCATCCACCATGCACGACGACCACCTTCAACTTGGGAAAGTCCGTCAGGACGCGGTCGGTTTTGACGGGATCGGAGTAGCTCAGATCCGGACCAGCGGTGCCGCCGACCATCATGATCACGGGCACGCCCAGGTCTTCGCAGTGCGCGTAGATGGGGTACAGACGCCGGTCATCGGCATACATGGGAATCGGATACGAACCCGGCTCGATGTTGATGGCCTTGAACCCGCTACCGACCGCATCGGAGATCGTCTTGCACGCGGCCACCCGATTCGTCGGATCGATGGACGCGGCACCAATGAAGCGTTGCGGATGGTCACGCACGATTCGCGCGACATCCTCATTCGACACACTGCCCAGTGTCCCGGCGAGACGCCCAACCACAACGCCCTTGTCCACGCTTGCCTCATCCATTTCCTTAAGCAGCACGTCCATGGACTGTTGTTGAGCGGCTGGCGACGGCTCGAAGCCAACGGTACGGGTCAAGCCGTCGCGGCGCTCACCTGCCGAATACATCAGCGTATCGAGGAAGCCACCGACCGGCGGGCGGAGTCTGAAATCAATGATCATGTCGTGTTCCTGGCTCTGGTTTGCTGCGGGAGTGTCTTTACATCACCTCGTTCTTGCGATCATCGGTCTCGCCGTATCGGTGCAATGCCGGCGGCTTGAGACCGGCGTAGAGCTTTTCGATTCCAGCGTTGATGACTTCGGCGTGCTGCGCGAACAGGGAGTTGCCCTCCAGGTCGCTCTCAACAATGAATGGACCGAAGTTCTCCACCTCGAACATCCACATCGCCTGCGCAATGCCTAGTTCGTCGAGCCAGAACACGTCCCTCACCTGCTTGATGCCCCGACCGAGCAGCGCGCCGGTTCCATAGCCGACAGTCGTGAGGTAGATTGCTCCACCAGGCGCGAGCACCCGCTTGTAGTCGTCTGCCGGCATGCCACCCTTACCGATGAAGATGCGACACGCGGTCTTTTCCATCCACTTTGGTATCCACTTGGAGAAACGGAAACTCGCGGTGGCGGTCACTGCACCAACGTTATAGCTCCCGTCCTCATTGGGCGCGGCGGCAGGTGAGCAATGAAAGTTGACATTGCTGAGCCCGCGCAGCTCAACCGGCGGCTCCAGGCCCTCGTCGAGCACCTTCTTGTAGACGCCTTCTCGTGCCGTATAGATCACCCCCGTGAGATAGACGGCAGAGCCGAGCTCGAGCTTTGCAATGTCTTCCGTCTTGGCGGGGAGGTTGACGCGGAAGACCTTCAGTTCATCATCTTGCGGGCTTACCATTCGACCGTCTCCCTGCGCAGGTAAGGGGTGAACCACTGGGGGTCCGTGCGATATTCGATATTGCCGTCTGCATAAATGCGCGCTGTAGCACGGCGCGACGACAGACAGAATGTATGAAGGCTGATCGGCATCCCACCCGTGTGGGTGTGGCCCACCTCGATATGGCAGTCGACCACCATCGAGGAACCCACGAAACCCATGGCACCCATGCCAATCGAGTTGCCAAGCTTCATAAGCTCCAGTTCGAGCTCGGCGATCTTCGGATCGGGATTGCGGTCGCCCACTACGCGCAGACATGCCGCCTGCTTGCCGAGTTGCATACACGTATCCTTGGAGCCGCCCAGGCCGATGCCGACGATTGCCGGCTGGCAGGCCAGGCCGCGCTTGCCGAATGCGATCAGGGTGTCGAGGACGAATCGCTTAATCCCGTCGATACCGTCGCCGGGAAACAACATACGGTAATCGGTCCCGAACAGGCCGCCCTTGTGGACGGTGGTAATGTCTACCCAATCGGCATCGGGTTCGAATGACCATTCGATCTCGGGCGCATTGATACCAACGTTGTTGTTGTTGTCCGTGCGCCAGAGTGGATGCACGCGATTGGGGCGTAGCGGAATCGCCAGCGTGGCGTCGGCTGTCGCCTTGCGCAATGCGCGCTCTACTGCAACGAAACCGCGTTGCACCGTAGCGTTGTTTCCCACCTTCACATAGTAGCGAGGCAGGCCCGTGTCGGCGCACATTGGGCGGCGGTCCTGATCGGCTGCTTCCCAGTTGTCCTGCATCGCGTGGATCACGAATCGCGGCAGCTTTCCGGTCTCGGTCTTCTGCAACTCCTGGATGCCTTGCTTGTAGTCCTTCGGGATCTCGATCGCGGCGCGTTTCATGATCTCGAGCGCGGCTTCCTCGACCCGATCGATAGAAATGGTCATCGTAGCGGCCCTTATGCTGCAACTTTTGGGGGTTGACCGGCCTCACCGGCAATCAGTGATTTTCCTGGCGTCACGATGTCGAACTTCACCGGGACCATCTCCAGGCGAATGTCATCGCCATCTGCCGTCACCCGGGTATAGCGACTGCTGTGCAGATCGCCGGGTTCTGGAAAGTCTTCGCGAGCATGGGCCCCGCGGCTGTTCTCGCGGGCCAGCGCGGATACGGTAACCACGCGCGACATGTCCACCAGGCTTTGCAGATTGAGCCAGTCATGCCAGGTGACGTTGTAGCGGCGGTCCCCGTCGGGAACGCCCATGGCCAGCAGGGCGTCGCGGTGGGCGGCGACGGAAGAAAGCCCGCGGCGCATCGCCTGTTCATTGCGCAGCACGCCAACGTCATCCCACATCGTTTGCGCCAGCGCATCGCGCAGTTCGTGGATCGCGCCCGGCGTCTTCGAAAAGGGATACTCGGCACGTTCGACGCCACTCAGGATGACCCGCTTGTCTGGTTCCTTCCAGTGCTGCACCTTCGATACATAGGCGGCCATGGAATCCCCCGCAATGCCGCCAAAAACCGTCGAGTTCGCCACGCCGTTTCCGCCCAGTCGATTGGCGCCGTGCACGCCGCCGCAGTCCTCCCCGGCTGCGAACAGACCAGGAGAAGCAGTGCTGCAATCGACATTGAACTCCACGCCGCCCATCAGATAGTGGGCGGTTGGCACGACCTCCACGCGTCCGCCTGCCAGGTCGAAGCCGCAATCCTTGCATCGGTTGACCATCCCCGGGAAGGTTTTGGCCACCTTCTCCGGACCAAGGTGACTCATCTGGATATAGATGCCCCCCATCGGTCCGGTCCGACCGGCGCGCATTTCGGCGTAGATGCCACGGCTGACCACGTCCCGCGTCGCTCGCTCTCCGCGGGGGTCATAGTTGGTCATGAAGCGGTCACCGTTGCCGTTGATCAGCCAGCCGCCGGCGCCGCGCAGGCCTTCCTCGAGCACCGTGCCGGTCATGCGGGTATCCGGGCCGCCCAGCAGGCCCGTCGGATGGAACTGGACCATCTCCATATCTCGGAGACTCAGCCCGTAGCGCATGGCCATCGCCAAGCCGTCGCAGGTCTTGTCACCGGAGGGCGTGTGGTAACGGTACATCGTCGGTCCCGCACCGGTCGCCAGCAGAACGGCCTTGGCCTGTATGAAGCGATAGGTGCCGCGGCGCATGTCGATGAAGAGCACGCCAGAGATACCCGAGCCGTCCGCGGCCGGAATCAGTTCAATGGCCCGATGCTCCTCCAGCTCTTCCACATCGAGCGCCCGCCCCTGTTCCATCAGGCGGTTGATGATCTCAATGCCAGTCAGGTCAGCCTTGTGAACCGTGCGATCGAAGCTCTGGCCAGCGAATGCCTTCTGGTGCAGCGTGCCGTCTGGATTGCGATCAAAGAAGCATCCGATCTCATTCTCGAGTTCGCGCACGCGCTCGATCGCACCCTCTACGAGCCGCCATGCCAGATCCTGGCGCGGCAGCCACTTTCCGCCTTCGATCGTGTCCATGAAATGACGCTCAACCGAGTCGCCTGTGGACAGTGCCACGTTGTAGCCGCCCTGGACCATCCGCGTGCAGCCGCACTTCCCTAGTAGACCCTTGACGGCCACGGACACCTTGAGCGCGGGATTGGCCTTCTTGGCATGGAGGGCTGCAAACAACCCTGCCCCACCCGTGCCAAGGATCAGGATGTCTGTCTTGTGGTTCTCGATTTGCATTTCAGATTACCCCCAGGACAAAGATCACGCCGACGAACAGCGACAGCGCGCCTCCCCAACTGATCCACGACAAGCGCGCATCGCGGGTGGAACTCCATGGCAGAAGCTCCAGCGCCAGCAGTCGCAGGCCAAAGCACATGTGAATGGACAAGAGCAGAACCAGGCCCCATTCGCCAAACTTGACGGCGCCCATGTCGGCAAACTTCAGAAACGCGTCCATACGGGCCCGCTGGTCAAGAGCGAGACCCAAGACATAGAAGTGAGCAGGCAGAAAGATTCCAAGCGCAAGGCCCGAGAGACGGTGCCCAAGAAACGCCCAATAGGCACGGTGATTTCTCGGAGACTTCATGACAGCAGCCCTCCCACCGCTGCCACGGCGCGCAGACCCATCGACAGCAGCAACAGCCCGAACAAGAAGCAGAAGATCGATGCAGCACTGCGGCTCAACCTGGCCCACTCGATCAAGATGTTGCGCAACCCGATTGGCACATGGACTGCCACGCTGACCACAAACAGCGAGTAGAACGGGATCCAGAGGAGGCTGCCCTGTGTGCGGGAGAGAATTTCGGCTGCGGTCAATCCACCTCGCACCGCATACAGAATGACGCCCAGGTGCACAAGCACGAACGGCGCCATGACCATCGCGCTTAGGCGCTGGAGTGCGAATAGACGCTGCTCCATGATCAGTCACCTCCCTTCAGGAATTGCAACAATGCGTTCTTCTTAAGACCTGCGATGCTGCCAGTCGGACTCAAGCTGACGGGACAGTGGGTCATGCAGTTGCCCTGCGTGTGGCAGGAATTGCATCCGCTGCCAGAAGTTGCCTTGTTCAGTACGTCCTTCGGGTCTGCGTGACGTTCGTCGTTGAAGAGCGTCCATGCGCGATTCAGCGCTGCTGGCCCCAGGTATTCCTTGTCCCATGCCACCACGTCGCACGAGGCATAACAGACGCCGCAGTTAATGCACTCGATGGCGGCGTCTGCCATCTTCCGCTTCTTGCTGGTCGGAGACACCGCAGCCGGCGGATCGTGACGCGTGGCGGTTCCAACAAACGTGCTACCGGCTTTCTTCCATTTGTCGAAGAACTCCGACATGTCGACCACCAGGTCCTTGATGCGCGGCATGTTACGCAACGGTTCGATTACGATCATGCCGTCTTCTTCGACACGACTGACGTGGGTTCGGCATGTCCATCGCGGCTTGCCGTTCACCGTCATCGCGCAGGATCCGCAAACGCCTACGCGGCATGCGAAGCGGTAGGACAACGTTGAATCAATGCGACGCTGCACCTCGGTCACCACATCGAGAACGGTCTGGTTCTCGCGCCATGGCACCTCATACGTCGCAAAGCTTCCTTCCTCGGTGCCGCGGGAAATGCGTACCGTTAGCGTGCGTTGCGCGGCCTTTGTCGCCTCCATCACTTTCTCCCGTTTCATTCAATGCGCTGACGCGCCAACCTGGTTGCGCGCGAAGATCGGCGCAGGATGTCCTTCCATCTGAACGTTGAGGCAAGCAGGCTGGCGGCTGTCGACTGCGGCCTTGAGGGCGGGTGCCAAGTCGTCGAGGCGCTCCACCAACCTGCCGAATCCGCCCAGGCCGGCCACGGCGGCGTCATAGCGAGCCGTTGCGCTCAACGAGCAGCCAATCAAGCGATCCTCGCCGTAGGTCCGTTGCTGAATCACGTGTTCGGCGTTCCAACGCAAATCGTTGCCAACTACGGCCACAACTGCTGCCTGTTCGCGCACTGCCGTATCGAACTCGGAAAAATGAAAACCAGCAGTGCCATCACCCATCAGCAGCACCACCGTCGACTCGGGCCGGGCAATCTTCGCCGCGATGGCGTAGCAGATGCCGCCGCCGATAGCCCCTGACATGCCATTGATGATCCGCGTCGGAGCGCTGCAGTACGCCTGCGCCCATTGACCGAATTCACCGCCATCGCAGACCAGAACAGGCGACGGTGCCTCGCGCAGGAAGGCATCTACCGTCTCGCAAAGCGCGCGAGGATGGATGCCCGAGGTGGTTGCCGGAGCGGGGGTACCACGCTCGAGACTCGCTGCCGCGACACGCTCCATCCATGCACCCCGATCCCCGGAGGGCTTACGAGCGGCCGTGTTCAGGGCGTTCAGTGCGACTGAAACATCTGCAACGCAGCGCGCAGCCAGGCGGTCGCCGAGTAGCCGCTCTGCGCGCCGGACCATGTCGACGTCGGCATCGATGACGACGATCCGCGCTGCTTTGCCGAAGACGCTTTCACGCCCAAAGCCAGTTGTGAAATCAAGGCGTTTGCCCAGCAACACAATCAGGTCCGACTCCGCGACCACTTCGGCGATCGCGCCGAGGGAAGGATCGCGCAGGCCGCGCGGGCTCTCCATCGACACGACGGGGGCACTCAAGACCTGGCTGCTGGCGCGCAGGGAAGCCTTGCGCGACCCGCGGCACAGTGAAGGTCCCACCAGGATCAGTGGTCGACGTGCTTGTCCAAGCAGTTGTGCGATGGATTCGACCGCCGCGCTCACCGGTGCCACCGGCGCCACATCCGGGATCTGGTCGGGCAGTGCATCGACGCCGGATTCGCGAGTCATCAAATCGAAGGGAAGCGCCAAGTGAACCGGGCCGCGGCGGTCTGCCATTGCCGTGGATATCGCTGTATCGACCGCGGATGCCAAAGTTCGCGCATCGGTCACTCGCTTCGACCACTTGGTCAAAGGCGAGGTCATCGCGACCTGATCCAGTTCCTGAAATGCCCCCATTCCATCCTCCGATACAGGAGAATCGCCGGAGAGCAAGAGGATCGGGCTTTCCGCTTGGGATGCCGAGTACAGCGGCGCAATACCGTTGGCGATTCCGGGTGCGGCAGTGAGCATCGCAACGCCAATTTCCCCCGTGATCTGGGACCACGCATCGGCCATGAATACAGCAGCCGCTTCATGCCGGACATGCACGATGCGGATGTTGGCATCGATGCAGGCGTCGTACAGCGGCATGATCTGATTGCCCGACAGGCTGAAGATCGTGGTGACACCGCGGCGCGCGAGCGCTCGAATGACGAGTTCGGAACCGAGCATTTGTCTCCGTACCCGACCGTTTTCGGCCGTGGTCTTTTGTGGTTGAGTTGAAATGAGTTTAAGTAATCGATATTCCTTAATCAATAATTTATAAGTTGATATTTTTTGAATCAAATGACAAAAAATGGCTTATGAGATACTTGTTTCCAGCGGCCTCAGATGAGGGTGGGGGGCGTAGACGTAAAGCCCTCTGAGAATGTCTCGCGCAAGTAATCCACAAACACCTGGGACACACGTGATGCGTGTGCTGAGTAAGGTCGAACGGCGTAGAGCCAGTCTCCAAATGCCCCCGTCGATCGCCATTGCGGCAAAACCTCGACAAGGCGACCGGTTTCCAAGGCAGATTGCGCGCTGAAGTCCGGCAATAGCGCAATGCCCAAGCCTTCGATCGCGGCATCACGCAGCGCTTCGCTGTTGTTCACTGCCAGAGGCCCAGTGACCGGGACTGTCACCGGATCAGCGTGCCTCGAACCAGTGCCGGCAATGGAAGGGACAAACGTCCAAGTGGTCGTTCCTTGCCGCCGTGGATAGTGGAGACACGCGTGATCGACCAGGGCTTGCGGCGTCTCCGGTGCTCCCCGGTTGCGCAGGTATGCACGGTTCGCCACGAGAATTGTGCGCGTCGCCGACAAGGTCCATGCGACGTGGGTTTCCGGTGGGGCGGAGGTATGTCTGACGGCGATATCGAAGCCCTCTTGTGCCAACGGCCGCAAGCGATCTGACATGTCCAGCTCTAGCTGAATTTGGGGGTATTTGCGCAGAAAATCCGGCAGACGCGGAACTAGCTGCTGCCTTGCAAACGCCACTGGCGCTGTCACGCGCAGGAAGCCTCTTGGCGCCCCTGCAAGGTCGCGAACATTGGCGTATCCCGTTGCGATCTGCTCGAATGCTCCACGCATGGATTCCACCAGTTGCCGACCGGCGTCGGTCAAGCTTGCGCTGCGTGTGGTCCTTTGAACCAGGCTAATACCGGCCGCCTTCTCGAGATCCGTGATGTGCTGGCTCATGGATGCTTTGCTGACGCCGAGACGCGCGGCGGCTTTGCTAAAGCTGCCCTGCTGCTGCAATACAACAAGCCAATGCAGGTGCTCCCAAAGTTCTTCAACGTTCTCTTTACGCATCAGCCCCCTCCTTAATCAGACATACATTTCGCATCTATAGCATGGCAGCGGTTAAATTTCCTGAACAGTAAGTTCAGTGTCGGGCGACTACCCCGGGGTCTACCCGGTCCATACACTTCAGACATCGATAACGCGGCGGGCAATTCCTCCCCGCCCAGTACTGACAGGAGATGCCCATGACTGCGTCCTACACCAACCCCTCCGAGGTGATTCATTTCGTTTCCGGAGAGCCGTATGAAGGCAATGGCAAGCGAGCGCAGGCGGTGTTCAACCCCGCCACCGGCGCCGTAGCACGCCAAGTTCGCCTGGGCACAGTCGAGGACGTCGACGCTGCTGTGGCATCGGCAGTAGCTGCATTTCCCAAGTGGGCGGACACGCCCCCGATTCGCCGGGCGCGCGTGATGCTGAAGTTCCTGGAACTGATGAACCAACACAAGGACGAGCTTGCTGCGATCATCACGGCCGAGCACGGCAAGGTGCTGAGCGATGCAGCAGGCGAAGTCAGCCGTGGCATCGACATCATCGAATTTGCCTGCGGCGTGCCTCAACTGCTCAAGGGCGACTTCACTGACCAAGTTTCGACCGGCATGGACAACTGGACGCTGCGCCAGCCTCTCGGCGTTGTCGCGGGAATCACGCCGTTCAACTTCCCCTGCATGGTGCCGTGCTGGATGTTCCCAGTTGCGATCGCCACCGGCAACTGCTTCATTCTGAAGCCGAGTGAACGCGACCCTTCGGCAGCGCTCTTCATGGCCCGTCTCCTCAAGGAAGCCGGGCTTCCCGATGGCGTGTTCAACGTCATTCAAGGTGACAAGACCGTTGTCGACGCCCTGCTCGATCACAATGACGTCAAGGCCGTGAGCTTCGTGGGATCCACACCCATTGCAAACTACATCTACGAGACCGGGGCGAGACTCGGCAAGCGTGTTCAGGCACTGGGAGGTGCGAAGAACCACATGGTGGTGATGCCTGATGCAGACATCGACCAAGCCGTGGACGGACTGATCGGCGCCGCCTATGGCTCCGCCGGCGAACGCTGCATGGCGATCTCCGTGGCAGTGCTCGTGGGCGACGTGGCCGACAAGATCATGCCAAAGCTCGAATCCCGTGCACGCGAACTGGTGATCAAGAACGGCATGGATGCCGACGCGGAAATGGGCCCTGTCGTCACGGGCCAAGCGCTCGAACGCATCGAGAACTACATTGCCCTGGGGGTGGAAGAAGGTGCACGGCTTGTTGTCGATGGCCGCAACTACAAGGTGCCCGGGCACGAACAAGGGTTCTTTACTGGCGGCACGCTGTTCGACAACGTCACTCCAGATATGCGCATCTACAAGGAAGAGATTTTTGGCCCCGTGCTGTCGTGTGTGCGGGTGGAGGACTTCACACAAGCCGTGAAGTTGGTCAATGAACACGAGTTCGGCAACGGCGTCGCCTGCTATACGCGCGATGGGCAAGTGGCCCGCGAATTCGGCCGCCGCATCGAAGTGGGGATGGTCGGCATCAACGTGCCCATCCCTGTGCCGATGGCATGGCACGGCTTCGGTGGCTGGAAGCGCTCATTGTTCGGTGACATGCATGCGTACGGCGAAGAAGGCGTGCGCTTCTACACCCGGCAGAAGAGCATTATGCAACGGTGGCCAAACGACACCGCGGGAGGCGCAGAGTTCGCGATGCCCACTGCAAAGTAACACTTTGCAGGGTCGGGGCCGGGTAGCTGTCTTACTCCGGGCATAGCACCGATTGCCGGTCACCGGCCGGAAAATTGGGCAGGTCTGCGCTCGAGGAAATGCCCAACCCCCTCCGTAAAGTCCTCGCTCTGGATGCTTTCAAACATCTCGGCATTGGCGACGCGCGTGGCCTCGGCCAAGGACTGGAACGGCTGCTCCCACAGTTGCCGCTTCATGACACGAATAGATCGGGGCGAAACGTTCTCGGCCAAATCGCCGGCATAGTCGAGCGTTGTCGCCATGAGGGCGTCCGCATCGACCACACGGTCGACCAGGCCGATGCGCAGCGCCTCGTCAGCTAGCACCTTGCGCGCCGAGTACAGCAGGTCGGCCGCATGACCGGGGCCGACCACGCGCGGCAGCAGCCAGGAAATGCCGTGCTCGGCAATCAAGCCCCGACGCGCGAACGCGGTACTGAATGCGGCGTCGGCACTGGCGAAGCGCATGTCGCTGTAGAGTGCGAACACCAGCCCCAGCCCCGCTGCCGCACCATTGATTGCCGCGATCACGGGCTTGCGCAGGGACGGAAAGTAGCCATAGCGCGTCTGGTAGTCGGCGCGCCGGTTCATGTCGAACGGGCGCATCCACTGGGCGGCGCGGATATCCCCCGGTGGCAACACTTCGAGCTCGTTGATGTCCATGCCGGCGCAGAAGCCCTTGCCTGCCCCGGTCAGCACCACCACACGCACGTTGTCGTCGCGATCGATGGCCTCCATGGCGTCGCGCAGTTCGGCCTCCATGACCTTGGTCAGCGCATTGAGCTTGTCCGGCCGGTTCATGGTGACCACGGCGATCCGCTCGCATTTTCCGGCGCGAGCAACGGTAATCTGACTGTACATGTTGCGATTCCTTTCGATGTGTACTAAGGGAGCTGAACGGATCTCGGTTCCAGGAACTCCTCCAGCCCATACACGCCGCCTTCCCGCCCAACGCCGGACATGCCGAAGCCGCCGAACGGCGCAGCGGGATTGAACCGTGCGCCGTTGACGTCCACCTGCCCTGCCCGCAGCGCGTTGGCGACCGCTTCGCCGGCGCTGTCATCGGCAGCCCAGACAGTGGCTGCCAGTCCGTAGGGCGTGCCGTTGGCCAGGGCAATTGCTTCGTCGACGCTGTCATAGCACTGCACCGCCAGCACCGGCCCGAAGACCTCCTCATGCGCCAGCCGGCTGTCGGGTGCGACGTTGCCGTAGATGGTCGGCGCGACGAAATAGCCGGTCGCTGGCACTGGCGCATCGGCACCGCCGGCGATCCGGTCGAAGCCTTCCTGCTCCGCTTGCGCGATATGCGCCCGCACGCGCTGACGCTGCAGCGCCGACAGCAAGGGGCCGATCCGCGTCTCCCCATCGGCGGGATCGCCGAGTTTCATTGCTGCCGCCGCCTCCGCCAGCAGTTGCCGGCACTGCGGATAGTCCTCACGCGCGACGATCAGCCGGGTGGTGGCGCTGCAGGTCTGCCCCGAATTGAGGAAACATGAGCTGACCGTCGCCTTGACCGCCCTGGCGAGATCCGCGCCCGGCAGCACGACTGCCGCTGACTTGCCACCCAGTTCCATTGACACACGCTTCATGTCGCCGGCCGCCTGCGCGGCGACCTTGCGACCGACCGCCGTGGAGCCGGTGAACGACACCATCTGGATGTCTGGATGCGATACCAGCGCCTCGCCGACCGCCGCGCCACCCAACACAAGATTGAGGACGCCTGGCGGCAGCTTCGCCTGCTCGCACGCGGCCATGAGCCGTTCGGTCACGGCCGGGGCCAGCTCTGACGGCTTTAGGACCACCGTGCAGCCGGCCAGCAGCGCCGGCGCCAGCTTGGCCGTGATCTGGTGCAACGGGTAGTTCCACGGCGTAATGGCGGCCACCACCCCGACTGGCTCCAGCGTCACGCGGGAATTGCCGATCATGCGGACGAAGGCGAACCTGTCGGCCAGTGCCGCCGTGGCGCGCCACGCCGCGATCGGTGCATCGACCTGAATGCGGCGCGCCAGCTTCAGCGGCATGCCGACTTCGCGCGAGATCTCATTGGTCAGCTCCGCGGCGCAGCCTTCCAGCGCGTCGGCCAGCGCATGCAGATACGGCGCCCGTCCGGCTGCGCCCAGCCCCCGCCAGCCAGGCTGTGCCCGCACGGCTGCCGCCACGGCTTCGGCCACATCGTCTGCGGTGCCGAGACAGACATCGGCCAACGGGGCTTCGGTCGCCGAATCGTAGACACGGATCGACTCGCCGCCACGCATCGCGCGCCGCGCGCCGGCTATGTAGTGTTGGGTCAACTGCTTCACTGCGACTCCCTTGTGTTGCGTTTTTCGAGGAACGCAGCCATCAGGCGCTGCGGTTCGCCGTCGGCATAGCATTCGAGCTGTGCCCGGATGCCGGCGACACAGGCCTCATCGAAACCCGGCTGCGTCATCGCGCGAAAGCGCTGCTTGGATAGGCGGACGGCAGTCGGCGGCAGCGCTGCGAGCGATCTGGCCCGCGCGAGCGCCTGAGTCATCAGTTCGGTCTCGCCGCACAGCGCCGTCACCAGACCGATGTCGAAGGCGCGCTGGCCACTGACCAGTTCGCCCGACAGCGACATCTGCACGTTATGGGTGTGCCCCACGTGCAGCGTCATCAGATAGGATCCGACGATGCTCGCCAGGCCTGCCCTGACTTCGGGCTGTCCCCAGCGGCTGCCTGCCGTGGTCAGCCGCCAGTCCGCGCACAGCGCAAGCTGGAAACCCGCGCCTGCGGCCACGCCCCCCACGGCGGCCACGCAGGGCTTGTCCAGGTCGCGGACGGCCTGGTACATCGCCCGTTGCCGGTTTAGCCAGGGCACGAGCTGCTGCCAGGTCACGGCGGCCGCTTCATCGAGATCCTGTCCGGCGCAGAACGCCCGTTCGCCGGCACCGGCCAGCACGACGGCGCGCACCGAAGGTTCGGTGTTGAGCCGGCCCAGCGCTTCGATCAGCCCGCCGCGCAGGGCGTCGTTAACCGCGTTCATTCGGCTCGGGCGGTTCAGCCTGACGATGGCAATGTCGCGATCCTGTTCGACGCGTACAGCTTCCATGTTCAATTCCCCTTGAGTTCCACCACGGCATCGACAGCCATCACACCTTCGCCGGCCGCCATCACCATCAGCGGGTTGATGTCGACCGATGCCAGCGCAGTGCGGTGACGCAATGCCCATTCGCCGAGCGCCACCGCGGACGCTGCCAGCGCGTCAAGATCGAGCGCCGGGATGTCGCGATAGCCATCGAACAGCGGCGCCAGGCGCAGCCGTGCGCAGGCCGCCTTAACGTCTTCGGCCGTGAACGGCGCCAGCAGGGTCACGACGTCCTTGCGGAGTTCGAGCAGCGTGCCGCCTTCCCCGATCATGACCAAGGGCCCGAACACGGGATCGACCGAGACCCCCAGCGCAAACTCGTGACGGCCCTTGACCATCGTCGCCACGACGACCCCTGGCGACGCCACGTCCAGCCGCTGCAGCGTGTCGAGGCAGTCCTGCACCGCCCGCGCGACGCTCGCGGCATCGGTCAGCCGAAGATGCACGAGGCCGTGCTCGCTCTTGTGCGGGACATCCGCAGCACAGCCCTTGACCACCACCGGCACCCCGCCGAGCGCGTCAAACGCTGCCACCGCCGCATCCACGCTGTCGCAGTGCCGGTGCGGCACGATCGGTACGCCAGCTTCGGCGAGCAAGGCCAGGCTCTGGGCTTCGTCCTGCAAGCCGCTGCCGTCAAGCCGCTGCGCTTCAGGCCAGGCCGGCGAGGTCGCCGTCTCGGCCAGCCGGTGGTGCGCGGCGTATTGCGCCAGCGCTGAAACGGCTTCGGCTTCGGTGACGAAGGCCGGCACGCCGTGTCGCACAAAGGCCTCGCGGACCGACTGTTGCGGCGCGCTGGCCACCAGCGGCCTGGCGTGGTGCGCGCTGAAGGCGGCGGCGGCACGCGCCAGGGCCTCAACGTCGTAGCCTGGGCCGGCCACCGGAATGCCGACCATCACCATGTCGGCCTGCGGATCGGCGCCCAGCGCCTGGAGCACACGCGGGAACATGTCGCCCTTGCCCAGCAGCGCCGCCGTCATGTCGAGCGGATTGCTGGCCATACCGAACTCGGGCAGGATCGCGCCCAGTTCGCGCAGCGTTGCCGGCTGCAGTTCCGTCAGCGGCAGGTCATGCCGTTCAGCCAGGTCGGCCGCCATCACCCCCACGGCACCGCTATGGCTCATCACGACCGTGCGGCCCTGCCCCGGGGAGCGCTGCTGCAAATAGAGCGGCACCGCACGGACCAGTTCACCGATGTCGCGTGCACGCCATATGCCGTGGCGGGCTAGGAAAGCATCGATCGCGGCATCGTTGGCGACCAGCGCACCGGTATGCGAGGCTGCCGCCTTTGCCCCGCGCTGGCTGTTGCCGGCCTTGATCGCCACGATACTGGCGCCACGCGCGCGGGCCACCGCCGCGGCGCGGGCCAGCTGCGCAGGGTCGGACACCGATTCGAGGTAGACCAGGATCAGCCGCACGTCGGCGTCCGCCGCCACGGCCGCGGTCATCGCGCAGGCGTCGAGGTCGGCGTCGTTCCCTGTTGCCACCAGGTAGCGCACGCCGTAGCCGGCCTGGCGCAGCAACGCATAGGGCATGACGCTCGCCGCCCCGCTCTGGCTAATGATCGCGATCGGGCCGTCCTGGGGCGCCACCTCCATGAACATCGTCGAGAAATTGAGCACCGCGCCGCTGGCAAAATTGGCCGTGCCTTGCGCGTTCGGGCCTACCAGCCGCATGCCGCTGGCATTGGCCACGGCCACCAGTTCCTGCTGCCGCCGGCGTCCCGCCTCGCCCGTCTCGGCAAAACCCGACGCCATGATGACGGCAGCCTTGACGCCCGCGGCGCCGCACTTGCGCACCTGCCCTAGCGTGGCTTCGCCCGAGACTGCAATCACGACGGCGTCCGGCGCCTTGCCGATCGCATCAAGATCGGGGTACGCACGATAGCCCTGGATGACCTCGCGCGCCGGGTTGACCGGAAACACATCGCCCGCATAGCCGAAGATGCGCATGTAGTGGATCGGTCGTCCGCCCACCTTGTTGGGGTTATCCGAGGCGCCGATGACGGCCACCGATGCGGGCGAGAACAGGGCGTCGAAGGTTGCTGTGGTCTCAGTCAAGGGTCGCTCCCGATCCCTTGACCACCGGCGACCATTTGCCCGCGTCATGCTGGATCAGTTTCGAGAACTCCGCCGGCGTTCCCGGCAGGGGCCGGGCCCCCAGCGCGGCAAGCTGTTTCTGCACGTCTGCCTGCGCCAGCACGGCCTGTAGTTCGCTGTTCAGGCGGCGGATCACGTCCGGCGTGGTGCCCTTTGGCGCCGACAGGCCGAACCAGATCGTCACGTCGAAGCCCGGCAGGCCGGCCTCGGCAATCGTCGGCACCCTGGGCAGCGCTTCCGAACGGGTCGCGCCGGTCACGCCTAGCGCCTTGACCTTGCCCGCGTTGATGTACTGCCCCTGGCTGGATACCGTGTCGAACATCATCGAGATGCGTCCGCCAAGCAGGTCAGTGAACGCCGCGGCCGAGCCCTTGTACGGCACGTGGACGATATCAATGCCGGCCATCGACTTGAACAGTTCGCCGGACAGATGGTTGGAGCTGCCATTGCCGGCCGAGCCGAACGTCAGCGTGCCCGGCTTCTGCTTTGCCAGCGCGATCAGTTCCTTGAGGTTGCCGACCGGCAGGCTGTTCGACACCACCAGCACATTGACCGTGGACGCCACCGAGCCCACGGCATCGAACGACTTGAGGGGGTCCACCTTCAGCGAGCGGTAGAGCCACGGGTTGATGGCCATGGTACCGGTGGTGGAAAAGAAGAGCGTATAGCCGTCGGGTGCCGCCTGCGCGGCGGCCTCGGTGGCGATGGTGCCGCCGGCACCGCCGCGGTTGTCGACCAACACAGGCTGTCCAAGCTGTTGCGACAGGTGCTGGCCGATCAGTCGCGCCATCGCGTCAGTGGGCCCGCCGGCCGGAAACGGCACGACCAGGCGGATCGGTTTGGCGGGATAGCCGGTCGAGGCGGCAGCGGCGGCACTGAAAGCGGCCGGGGTGGCAGCGACCAGCAAGGCGCATAACGGTCGCCGGAATACGCGAAGCGCAGCGGAAAAACACGGCATGTTCTCTCCAAATGTTGCGTAAGCCCTCTCTGCGAGGAGGGATGTCCTCAGTGTATGGAGTCCTGAGCCAACTCAAAAGAGTAGAATCATCGATATCTGTTATCGACTATTTGGATGGGGAACCAGTGTGAACCTGAAACAGCTCGAAACCGTGGCGCTGGTGGCCGAAGTAGGATCGCTGTCACGTGCGGCACGCTCGCAGGGGATTGCCCAGTCATTGGTGAGCCGTGCAATTGCGCAAATCGAGGCGGAGTGGGGCGACCGGCTGTTCGAACGAACCGGCCGAGGCGTGGTGCTGTCGGAATTCGGCCAGCGGATCTTCCCGCATGTGCAGTTGCTGCTGGCCCAGTCGGCACGGCTGCGCGATGAGGTCAAGGAGGCCGCGGGCGTCCCGTTCGGACAGGTGAGGATCGGCGTGCTGCCGTCAATGGCGCAGCGCCTGATACCGGCGCTGTTCGAGAATCTGCGCGCTTCGGCGCCCGGTGTCCGGCTGCGCGTGGCCGAAGGCTTCAGCGGACAACTTGACGAGGAACTGGAATCGGGCCATCTGGACCTGGCGGTCATGAACCGCTATGGCCCCGGGCCCCGCCAGGGAGAAGACGTGCTTGCTGAGGTCGCCACCTACCTGATCTGCACGCCCGCGCATCCGCTCGCCGGGGCGCCGACGGTGCCGTTCCGCAAGCTCGATGGCCTTCCGCTTGTCCTGCCACCGGCCCCCAACGGGCTGCGATCGATTCTCGACCAGCACGCGCGTCAGCTCGGCATCTCGCTGGACGTGGCGCTGGAAGTCGAATCGCTGAATACGATGAAGGAGGTTGCGCTTTCGGGTGGCGCTTTGACAATACTTCCAATCCTCGCGGTGGATCACGAAGTTGCCACCGGGCACTTATCCGCCGTCGAGATTGTCGAGCCGCGCTTGCCACGGATCATTGCCATGGGCGTCACGCGACATCATCCGTTGTCCCGGGCGGCACGATTCGTTCTTTCTCGACTTCATGAATTGGTGCCTGAAGTCGCAAGGAGCACGAGTGCCTAGTTGGAACCCTGCAGTGTGCCAGAACGCCTCACCTTGGGCTGCCAGACATTCGGCGCTGGAATATCCACGGGCTGCAACGGGTCGGTCAGAGACGGCCGCGCATCACCGGCAGCAGCCGGCGGTGACAGGCAAATTGGACAAGGGCATGACGATCTTCGCGCGGATCGGCCATGCTGAGGCTGCACGCAACGCCGGGCTGGCAATGCCGCCGACGCAGGTGCTGATCTATGGCAACGCCAAGCGGGGAACGCCGTTGATGCTCGCAGCATCCGGCGTTGCGCTGGACTTGCCCCTGCGCGTGCCGGTGCGCGATGACTGCCAGGGCGGCACCTGGGTGAGCTTCCACACCTCCGCGGAACTGGAAAGCGCTCACCCATTGCCGGCCGGCCGCGCCGCTGGCAGTGGCGCAGCGGCTGATTCTTGACGCTGTGGGCGCGCAAGGCGCCCCGGGGTGATTTATCCGGCTAGGCCCTTGTCACTTGACCCGCAACCGTCATATCGGGCGCTCCCTGCCTTGTCGGTCGCTTGGCCAGCGCATCTATGCTAGAAGATCGACTTCCCTGCCACCAACGGGGTCGGCCGATTCTCTGCCGTTCGCTCAGGACTCAGCAACGGCGATTGCCGGCCAGGAGCCGTCATTCACCGCTATGTTCGCTGGCGCCGCAGCCGGAACGCCGGGTGCGCCAGGAGTCCCGTGCTTTGTGGCCGGTGTTCGCCGTAATGCGTTGCGGCCAGAAAAGAGGCAGCCCTGCACGTCCGGTCGGCTATCATGCCAATCCCCTCCGAAGTGGCTCCCTATGATTTCCGTCCGTAATGTCACGCTGCGTCGCGGCGTCAATGCCGTGCTCGACCGCGCCTCCGTCACCTTCAACCCCGGCGAAAAGATTGGTCTTGTCGGCCGCAATGGCGCCGGCAAGTCGTCCTTCTTCGGCCTTCTCAACGGCACGCTGCACGAAGACAGCGGCGAGTTCTCGATTCCCGCTGCGTGGAAGATGGGCCAGGTCGCGCAGGAGATGCCAGAGACCGGGCAGAGCGCGACGGACTTCGTAGTCGAGGGTGACACCGTGCTGTTGGCCGCGCAGGCCGAAGTAGCCGCCGCCGAGGCCAGCGACGACGGCATGCGCATGGCGCACGCCTACATGGCCCTGCACGACGCCGGTGCACACGATGCCCCCGCACGTGCTCAAGCGCTGATCCTGGGCCTTGGCTTCAGTGCTGCGCAGCTTGGCCAGCCGGTCAACAGCTTCTCCGGCGGCTGGCGCATGCGACTGCAACTGGCGCGCGCGCTCATGTGCCCGTCCGACCTGCTGCTGCTCGACGAGCCGACCAATCACCTCGACCTCGACGCGCTGGTCTGGCTGGAAGCCTGGCTCAAGCGCTATCAAGGAACCCTGGTAGTGATCAGCCACGATCGCGAATTCCTCGACGCGGTGACGCAGGTGACGGTGCACGTCGACAACGCCAAGCTTGTGCGTTATGGCGGCAACTACAGCAAGTTCGAAGACATGCGCGCCGAGCAGCTCGTATTGCAGCAGGCCGCGATGGCCAGGCAGGCGGAGAAGATCGCCCACCTGCAGAAATTCATCGACCGTTTCAAGGCCAAGGCCTCGAAGGCGAAGCAGGCAGAGCCGGGTCAAGGCGCTCGAACGCATGGAGAAGATCGCGCCGGTGCTTGCCGACGCAGAGTTCAACTTCGAGTTCAAGGAGCCGCTCAACGTCCCGAATCCGCTGTTGTCGATGCTGGACGCGAGCTTCGGCTACCCGGCGCCGACCGGCTCACTGCCGGGCACGCCGCCCACGGTCATCGTGCGGGGCATCAACCGTTCCGTGCTGGCCGGGCAGCGCATCGGCATTCTCGGTGCCAACGGCCAGGGCAAGTCCACGCTGGTGAAGACGGTGGCGCACGCGCTGGCGCCGATTGCCGGTGAAATCAGCGAAGGCAAAGGCCTGAATATCGGCTACTTCGCACAGCAGGAACTCGACGTGCTGCGCCCGCTCGACACGCCGATGGAACACATGATCCGCCTTGCCAGGGACACGCCGGCTCACATGCGCGCCCCCGGCCAGAGTGGAACCGAACAATCCCTTCGCACCTTCCTCGGCACCTTCAACTTCAGTGGCGACATGGTCCATCAGGCGGTCAGCACGATGAGCGGCGGCGAAAAGGCGCGGCTCGTGTTGTGCATGATCGTGTGGCAGCGCCCCAACCTGCTGCTGCTCGACGAGCCTACCAACCACCTCGACCTGGCCACACGCGAGGCGCTAGGCATGGCGCTCAACGAATTCGAAGGCACGGTGATGCTGGTCAGTCACGACCGGGCCCTGCTGCGCGCCGTATGCGACGAGTTCTGGCTGGTTACCAAGGGCGGTGTCGAGCCCTTCGACGGGGATCTGGACGATTACCAGCAGTTCCTGCGCGACGAAGCCCGTCGCCTGCGCGAGCAGCCTGCCGCAGAGGACAAGGCCATCGCCTGAAATGGCGGCCTCTTGGACAAGCCCGAATCCGCGCTGTTATATTGCGTGCATCACTTCTGCTCCGACTGTTATGGCACGCACGCTTTTGCCCGCCGCGCTGGCGGCATCGCTCTATGGCTGCGCCGGCGCCCCGTCCTTCAGCCTGTTCGGGGCCTATCTCCCGCTCTGGCTCCTGAGCGCGGTGCTCGGCATTGCCGGCGCTGTCGTGTCTTATCGGATCTTTATCAAGACGGGCTGGGCGGAAACGGTCCGCTACCAGCTTCTGGTCAACACGGCGATCGGCGTCATGATTGCTGAAATCGTCTGGCTACTGGGTACGGGACACTTCCAATGAAAATGGCCGGCCTCCGCAAAAGCCCGCTGCGCGGCAAACTGATTGCCCTGGTCATCGTCCTGCTGGCCGCCCTGCTGTCCTTCTACGCCTACCATCGCACGCTCAGCTTCCCGGCATCGGACGATGCCTCGCTCGATGCCGACCTGGTCCACGTAGCGTCGCCGGTCGGCGGCCGGATTGCGCGCATCCATGTCACCGACAACCAGCAGGTGGCCAAGGGCGATGTCCTGTTCGAGATCGACCCGGTACCCTACCAGCTGGCCCTGGCCCAGGCCCGCGCCGACCTGGAGCTGGCGCAGGCCACGCTTGGCACGCGGCGGCGCACGATTGCCACCGAGCAGGCCACGGCGGCGGTGGCATCGGACCAGATCGCGCGGGCCGAGCAGAACTACGCGCTTACGGCGCGCACGGTGGAACGCTTGCGCCCGCTGGCTGCGGACGGCTATGTGCCCAAACAGCAGCTCGACCAGGCGCAGGTGGCACAGCGCGACGCGGCGGTGACGCTCAAGCAGGCCAACATACAGCGCGCCGCCACGGCAAAGGCGGTCGGCGATGAAGCCGGCGCCATCGCCACCGTGCATGCGCGCGAGGCGGCGCTGGCGCTGGCGCAGCGCGCGCTGGACGACACCGTGGTGCGCGCCCCGCATGCCGGCCGCGTCAGCGGGCTGACGGTGCTGTCCGGCGAGGTCGTGCTCCCCAACCAGTCGCTGTTCCTGCTGGTGCATACCGGCGCATGGTTCGCGATGGCGAACTTCCGCGAGACCGCATTGGCGGATATCCATGCCGGCGACTGTGCCACGGTCTACTCGATGATCGACCGGCGCCAGGCCATCCGCGGCACCGTCGAGAGCATCGGCGTCGGCATCACCGATACCGACCGCATCAACCTGCCGCGTTCGCTGCCCTATGTCCAGCCGTCGGTGAACTGGGTGCGCGTGGCCAAACGCTTCCCGGTGCGCATCAAGCTGGCGGAGCCCCCGGAGGCGCTGGCCAGGGTGGGCGCGAGCGCAACCGTCGAGATCCGGCATGGCGCAGCCTGCCGCTGACAAACCGCGCCTGGGCCTGGCGGATATCCGGGCCATGCTGGCGCCGATCCCCGGCCGCGCGGCGGCCACCACACGCATCACGGTGGCCTGCACTCTCACGGTGCTGGTGACCAGCATCTACGGCACCCCCGAAGCAGCCATCTCGGCCTATGTGATCTTCTTCATCAACCGGGACGACCGCACCTCCAGCATCGTCATGAGCGTGGCAGCGCTGGTGCTGGTCAGCCTGGTCATCGGCCTGGTGCTGTGGCTGGCCGATTTCAGCGTCGACGACCCGATGCGCCGCGTGGCGTGCATGGCGGTGGTGTCGGCGGCCGTGCTGTTCCTGACCTCGGCCAGCAAGCTGCGGCCGATCGGCGGCATCCTGGCGATGATCATCGGCTTTGCGCTCGATGAACTCGGGCTGGTGCCGTCCGGCGAAATTGCCACGCGTGCCCTGCTTTATGCCTGGCTGATGGTGGCGATTCCCCTCGGCGTCAACGTGGTGGTCAACCTTGTGCTGGGCCCGGCGCCGCGCCGGCTGGCGACCGACCGCCTGGCCCATTGCCTGCGGCTGGCATCACGCAGCCTGCAGGCGCCCGATGGCGACCCCGACGCGTTGCATGAAGCCTTGCGCGACGGGGTCCAGCCGATCGCCGGCTGGCTGAAGCTGGCGAAGATCGAAGGCAGCGTCAATGCGCAGGATCTGCCGGCATTGCGGCAGGCCGCGGCATCGACCATGGCGATCCTGCTGGCGGCAGACGTCGCCGGCCGGCAGCCCGGGGCGCGACTGCCGGCAGCCATTGCCGCGCCGATCGCCGCCACGCTCGACGACATGGCGCGCATGCTCGATGCCGGCGGCTATCCGGTGGAAATCGGGCTGAGCGCTCCGCGCCTTGAAGGCCTTTCACCCGTGCAGCAAGCGGTTGCCACGGAACTCGTCGGCGCCATCAACCACTACGCGGAGCCGGTCGATCCGGCGCCGCAAGAACAAGCCGACAACGCGCATGGCGGCTTCCTCGATGCCGACGCGTTCTCGAATCCGGCCCATGTCCGCTACGCCCTCAAGACTACCGGCGCGGCCATGTTCTGCTACTTCCTGTACCAGCAGCTGAACTGGTCCGGCATCCATACCTGCTTTATCACCTGCTACCTGGTATCGCTTGGCACCGCGGCGGAAACGGTGGAAAAGCTGTCGCTGCGCCTGGCCGGCTGCCTGGCCGGCGCGGTGCTCGGCACGGCGGCCATCGTCTACGTGGTCCCCTCGCTGACGTCGGTGGGCGGGTTGCTGCTGCTGGTGTTTGCCGGCACGTGGATCTCGGCGTGGGTGGCGCAGGGCTCGCCGCGCATTGCCTACGCGGGCTTCCAGGTGGCATTTGCGTTCTACCTGTGTGTCATCCAGGGTTCGGGCCCGGGTTTCGACCTGACGGTTGCGCGCGACCGGGTGATTGGCATCGTGCTGGGCAATCTCGTCGTCTACCTTGTCTTCACCCGGATCTGGCCGGTCAGCATTGCCGCCCGCATCGACACGGCACTGGCGGCGCTGGTCGCGCAATGGCAGCAACTGACCACGGCGCGCCAGCCCGGTGCACGGCGCGGCCATGCCGCAAGCGCCATGGCATTGCACGGCGAGATCACCCAGGACCTGATCCTGGCCAACTATGAACCCGCCCCGGTCGGCCCGGCGCGGGACTGGATCGACCACCGGCGTCGGCGCCTGGCCGTGCTGGATGCGATTGCGGGGCCCGTGTTCCTGCTGGCGGAACGCGTTCCGGGCGACCCCGAGGTGGCAAGCCGATTGCACGCGCTGCAGGCAACCAACGCCGTACCGCCGACCACGCACGCTGCCGATGGCCCGCACGCTCGCCAAGCCGACAAGGTCCGCCAGGCCCTGCTGGCCCTTGTCGACCGGCGGCTGGCGGAAACACCCGTCGACGCCACGGTTGCGGCCTCTCCGACATCCATTCATGCGCAAACCTGATTCGCTGGCGATCCCGCTGACACTGGCCGTCGCGACACTGGCCGGATGTGCCACCGCGTCGCTCGACCTGGCCCCGCCGGCCTCCGACCGGCCCTGGCAGCCCGAGACCACCGCGTCCGGCGAGATCGTGCCGGGCGCAGCCAGCAAGCCGGCGCCGGCAACCCGGCCCTCCGGCTACACGCTGCCGGCCAACACCGCGCTGGCATCCGTGCCCCCGCCCGCCGCACTCGATGCCGCGCACGCCTACACGCTGCCCGAACTGATCGACCTGGCCGAGTCCGCCAACCCGCTGACCCGCATTGCCTGGAACGACGCGCGCAATGCCGCGCTGGCTGCCGGCATCGCCAGGAGCAGCTACCTGCCGTACATCTCGGCGTCGGCAATGGGCGGCTATCAGAACGGACATAGCGCCTCGTCCACGGCGCTGGGCACGCTGGGCGCCAATGCGTCGACGCATGGCGCGGTCTCGGTGCTGTCGCTGCAGTGGCTGCTGTTCGATTTCGGCGAGCGCGCGGGCATTGTCGATGCCGCCGAACAGGCGTCGGTTGCCGCGAACATCGGCTTTACCGGGGCACACCAGAAGATCATCCACGAAGTCAGCATCGCGTTCTATCGCTACCAGGCCGCGCGTTCGCGCGCCACCACCGTGCAACAGGCGATGCGCAATGCCGATGCCGTGCTTGCCGCCGCCAGGGCGCGCTACCAGCGCGGCATCGGCACCGTGGTGGAAGTCGCCCAGGCCACCCAGAACCGTGCCCAGACCAACCTGGCCATGGTGCAGGCGCAAGGGGCCGAGACCGATGCCTACCTGGCGCTGGTCACGGCCATCGGCATCTCCCCGCTTTCCAGACCCCGCATTGCCGAGATGCCGCTGCGGCCGTTGTCGCCAGCCATGCGCAGCGCGATCGAGCAGATCGTTGAACGCGCCATTGCGAGCCGCCCTGACGTGCTCGCAGCCTATGCCATGGAACGCGCCAGCCAGGCCAGGGTAAGGGCCGCCGAGGCCGGCTTCATGCCCAAGGTATTCCTGTCGGCATTCACGTCGTACGCGTCCGGCGGCTCGGCCATCACCGCGATTCCGCCGATCGGCCAGCAGCCGCCCACCGTCAACCTGAACGGCTACCGCTACGGCGCCAGCGTGTTCCTGGGCGTGACCGTGCCGATCTACGACGGCGGGGTGCGCTCGGCGGTGCTGGCACAGGCGCGCAACGATGCCGACAGTGCGTCGGCCAGGCTGACGCGCGCCAAGGAAGAGTCCGTGCGGCAGGTCGTGGTCAGCCAGAGCGCACTCGAATCGAGCCTGGCCGCCTACGATGCGGCCAGGGCACTGGCCGAGGCCGCGCAGACCACCTATGACGCCGCCTTCGCCGCCTATAGCAAGGGCGTGGGGTCTGTCACCGAAGCCAACCTGGCGCAGAACCAGCTGCTGCTGGCACGGAATGCGTCTGCCGACGCCTATAACGGTGCGCTGGCCGCGGCGGCGACATTGGCGCTGGCAACCGGGTCGGTTGGCGCGGCGCCCGATGGGGGGGGATGGCCGATGCGGTGACGCGCGCCCATACCGCATCGGGCTTCCGTCGGCCATTAACAATAGGTTACATATCCGGGCGTCCGCTTGAATTATGCTCCCTGCCCTATCGATGGCCTTCGGGCCTTCCAACACAGAAGGCAGGCGTCCATGAAAAGCATTCACCCGATCTCCCTGATGGCCGTGGCCATGCTGACTGCCGCCTCGGGCGCTGTTCACGCGCAGCATGTTGTGGGCGGGATGGGTGAGGAAGTCAGGATCGGCGCATTCTCAAGGCCGGCGCAACGCAGCCACAACAACCGGGTTGGGTCCGAGGATCGCCGGCTTGACCCGTCAAAGCCGGGCAAGGTGCTCCGGCAAGGCGCCAGCCAGCATGCCGCGCGCCCGGCGAGCGCGCGCGGGCCCGTGCCGACACTACCTGGCAGGCATTTGCCATAAGCATGAGAGATGCCGCCCTGGAGCAGGTATTGGCGCGCATCGTATGATGGCGGAACATCGGGCGAGAGCCATTCCGGGAGCAGGCATCCATGAATCCATCCGAACATATCGACGAGCTGATCGCAGGACTCACGGACTGGCGCGGCAAGACCCTGGCCAGCCTGCGCAAGACCATCCTTGAGGCCGACGGCGAGATCGCCGAGGAATGGAAATGGATGGGCAGCCCGGTGTGGTCTCGCGACGGCATGATCGCCGTCGCCAACGCCCACAAGGGGAAGGTGAAGGTCACCTTCACCAACGGCGCCAGCCTGCCGGATCCCGACAACCTCTTCAACGCCGGCCTTGCCGGCAACAAGTGGCGGGCGATCGATCTGTTCGAGGGCGACAAGGTCAACACGCGCGCGCTGAAGAACCTGGTCCGTGCCGCAATTGCATTCAATCAGAGCAAGCCGAAGAAGAAAGCGCCTGCGGGCACTCGGGCAAAGGTCAGCAAGAGCGCAGAGGCATAAGGTCTCGTCAGAAGCCCCGCCGGGACTCTTAATACCCGTACTGAATGGGAATCCCCTTCTTCCTGAGTTCCGCAATGACCCCGGCCCGCACCGTGGCGACATCCTTCAGCGCCGGACGGCGGTGCTCCCGGACCTCATCGGCGGTGTATGGCTGAAAGTCGGGGGGCAGCTCCGCCTGGTTGAACCGCAGCAGCAACAGGTTTGTCACTTGTGCCAGTTCCTCGTCGCTCAACGCCGAATTCGATGCGCCGGGCACGCTGATGGCGAACTGACGCCCGGCCGGTGTATGCATGAACCAGCCGAGCGCCTGGCCCAGCGGCGGGATCTTGCCAGCCACCGCTTCGCCGGCGGGACCGTGGCAACCCATGCAGTTGAGCGTGTAGTTGCGGTACGCCAGCGCCTCGTCAGCGCGCGTCAGCCTGACCTGGGCCATAGCCGGCGCCACCGCGACGATGCTGCAGAGGGCCAGTAACACGCCTGACATTCCCCCCCGGCGGGCCGGCAGTACCCCGCGCCTCATTTTCCGGACCCTTCCAGCACGGCGGAACGCTGGCGGCGCACTTCCGCGCCGCCCATGACCTGCCCGCGCAGCGCGGCGACCTCTCCGGCCTGATACGGCGGCACGCCGGCGCCGCGGGTGGCGGCTGACACGTCGAACACGAGATAGTTGAGGATGTCCGCCAGCTCGTGGTCCGGCAAGGCGCCGAAGGCTGGCATATTGCCGTTGAAGCGTTTGCCGCCGGACTCGATCTCGCCGTACATGCCGAACAGTCCCACGCGTGTCAGCAGCTCCCGCCCGGCCGGGGTGCCGGCATAGCGGCCTGGCATGGCGGTCAGCGGTGGCGCCAAGCCGTCCAGCCCCACGCCGCCGGCCTGGTGGCAGACAGCGCAGTGCTGCGCGAACAACGCCTTGCCTGCGCCAGTGTCCTGAGCCACCGCCGGACCCGCGCACACGGCAGCAAGGAGCAAGGCCCGCACGCCTGCCCTACGGGAAAGGACCGTCTTCATTGCTCCTGCACCCCCAGCAGGTAAGACACCGAGCAGACGTAGGTCGATGGCTTGTTGGCCATGCACCAGTTGATGTCGTTGTTCAGTGACATCTTGTACAAGGGCCGCTCGCGTTCGTTGCGGTTGCACAGGCAATGGCCGCAGCTGGTGGTGCCGCAACAGTCGTTGTACGAGACGATGTAGTTGCGCCCGTCGTGCGGATTCAGGCAAGTGCCGATCCACGTGATCGGCGACGTGGTCGTACCGGGCGGGCAACTGTTTGAGCTGCCGCCGCAGCAGGCACACAGGTAGCCGTCGATGGCGCAGTGCTTCCAGTAGTCGCAACTGGCCTGGTCATCGATGCCGGAGGGCAGCGCGGCGGAAGCGGAAGCCGGGGTCGCGGCGCGCGCGGACCGGTCGACGGGCAGCAGCGGCACCGCGGCGGCACCGACCATCAGCCGGCCGAGCTTGCCCAGGGCGCTGCGGCGGCCGCTGTGTTGCGCCACGTTGCGTGCCGAGCGCTCAAAGAATGCGTCCATCCATTTCATGTTCTGTTTCCTCAGTGCTGGGCCGGCTGCGGCAGGGCGTCGCCGCCGTGCTGGTGCTGGCGGGCCGCGTACTCCTGGATCGAGGCCATGCCCAGCTCATTGGCTTCAAGCAGGCTTTCCAGGTGCTCGCGGTTGTTGACCAGGCCCTTGGCCCGCACCTTGCCCTCGCTGTCGATCACCACGGCATAAGGCAGGCGCCCGATGTGGTAGGCCATGCCCAGTTCCTGCGACAGCACGTACGGGAAGGCATCAAGACCGGCCTTGCGGTAGAAGGCTTCATGCTCCGCCGGCTGGCCATCGCTGGCCAGAACGAAGCGATAGTGGCGCCCCTCCTTGCCCTGCAGCGACGGCAACAGCGCCAGCAGCTTCTTGCAGACCGGGCAGGTCGGCGCGACGAAGAAGAGGAAAGTGTTGCGCGCATCGTCGGCGATGCCGCCGATCTTGACGGCGCGCGCGTGCAGGTCGCGCAGCTCGAAGGCCGGCGCGATGGCCCCCACTACGGGACCCTTGTCCACCACCAGCGCGCCCACCGGCATGATGCGCTCGTACAGCACCCCGATCTGCCGCACCAGCGCCAGGCACACCAGCCCAAGCACCACCACGACGCCCCACAGCATGATTTGCGAAACTACCATTGCACTCTGCATTTCAAGATCCCATCTTGCGTGCCGTGGCCTGGTTGGCCAGCAGCAAATCGATAACGAAGAATCCGCCCGCGGCAACAGCCAGGCTGCCCAGAACGGTGACGTAGTCCATCCAGACCACCGCCCGGCCTGAAGGATCGAGCAGGCTCGGCGCCAGCAACACCGTCAGCAGCGCCACGCGAACCAGGTGCCAGCCTGACAACCCGGCGGGGGTGGCGCCGGCCTTCTGGCCGAAGGCCCAGCAGCCGCAGTCGATATCGCGATTGCCGCGCGCCAGGCTGACGGCGATGGCGCCGAAGAACAGGCCCAGCAACGCCAGCCCACCCAAGGCGGCGCACTGGCGCAGCGCGTCGACGGGCAAGGCAATGGCGACTGTCAGTTCGGCCAGGGCCAGCACCCAGGCCAGCGGCGGCACCAGGGGGCCGGGCAGCAGGCCATACGACGCCAGCGCCTGCGTGAAGCGCGGCATGTCGATCAGCTTGGCCAGCGCGGCCAGGCCAAAGACGATGCCGGCGGCAGCCTGGCTGGTCCTGAGGAAAACGGGGTCAATCACCATGGCGCGCCTCAGAAGGGAAAGACCTGCAGGATCGCGTGGCCGCGCTTGCGGTCCGACAGCAGCAGCTTGCCGGTGCCGGCGTCAAAGCTCTGCAGCCCGATGCCGGTGGCGCCCACCAGCACAGGATTGGGGTCCTGCGTCACGGTCAGCGCCAGCACCGGCAGCAGCTTCGCCGCGGTCACCGGCCAGCGCGCGATCCGGGCGTGCGACTTCAGGTCGAACACCCAGATCTCGGTGCCGCCTTCCTTGTGCGAGCCGTCGCCGCCCTGGTGCATGGCAACGTAGAGCCGGCCGCTGGAGCGATGGACGGCAAATGGCTGCTGACCGCCCGGGCGCCAGCCCTCGGCAGCTTCCCGCGGCGCGACCAGCGGCCACGGCGCATCAAAGCGGGCCGGACTGGCACTGAAGTCGGCAGGCGTTACCTTGCCGCCGAAGGACAGGAACAGGTAGCCGTTGCCCCAGCGCTGCGCGTGGGTGAAGACGGGGTCGTTCTCCACATCGATGAAGCGCCCGGACTGCTCCCTATGGGTTTCCTTGCCATCCGTGCCTACCGTCACGGTCAGCGCCTTGCCGCTTTCGCACAGCGAGGTAAAGCGCAACGGACCCGAGGGATATGCCAGCACGCAGGCTGCGGTATCCACCTCGCTGGCAACCTTGCGCCCGGCAAGGTCCACCACCGTGACCGAAGTCGCCGGCGTCACGTTGGTGACGAAGGCAAAGCCGCCATCGTCAGACACGGTGGTATTGAACTGCGATGGAATCTGCTGCGCATGCTTGGGCGGCAGCACAACCTCGCCGGTCTTCAGCAGGGTCTGGTTGTCGGTGATCTCCAGCACGTCGGTGCGCTCGCCCGTGCTGCCGCGCGAGAAATAGGTGGTCGCGACATAGGTAAAGCGGCGGTCAGCCGACTGCGCCACGCCAGGCATCATGCCCGCGCCGCGCTGGCCGATCAGCTTCTGCTTGTCGAGATCGAATACACCCAGGCGGGCATCGATGGTGGGCTCAAGGTCCAGGAGGTAGATCCAGTGATCGCCAGGCGCAGGCATGGCTTCGATCCTGAGGGTCTCGGGGGCAAGCGGCGGCGGTGGGGTCGCCGCACTGGCGGCAGCCGCCGCGGCCAGGCCCAGGACGGTCAGGCAGGCTCTCATTCTTGATGGCATGGATAGAGGCTCTTGCAGAGAGGTTGTGAGCGTTGCATCTACTATATGGATCGCCTTGCGTGACCTGTGGCCCGGATTGGCAACCCCATGAATGGCACGGCGTTACAGAGTCATGCACCGCTCGTCATCGGCGCTCTGTGCTCGCGGCAACCGGCCCCTGGCTGGAGAACAGCACAAGCATTCCGTCCGGCGCCGCAACCGCAGCGGTCAGGTCCAGCCGGTCCGGGCGGGTCGCGGCCTCGAACGAAGCGCCATCAGGCCCGCTGCGAATCAAGGCACCCTCCAGCCCCACCCCGGCCACGCCGCCCTCGACCGGGACCAGGTCGGTCAGCGAACTGGCCGTGCCGCTCTGCACCTGGCTCCAGGAGTCGCCGCCGTCGCGGCTGCGGTAGACCGTGCCGCGCATGCCGCCGACCACCACGGATCCATCCCGCTCAGCCGCCCCGGTCCAGAAGCTGCCTTTGTAGCCGGTCTGCTGGTAGGTCCAGGTCTTGCCCTGATCCAGCGAGCGCAGCACCAGTCCCTGCTCGGCTGCAATGAACAGCTTGCCCCCGGTGGCGGCGAAGATCCTGAACAGGTTCCGGTCAGCAGCCTTGCCGCCCGGCGGCGCCGGCAGCTCGCGCTTGTTCCAGGTGCGCCCGCCATCGTCAGTCTCCAGCAGCAGTGACCACAGCCCGGCCGCCACGCCGTGCTGGCCGTCCAGGAAAAGCACTGTGAACAGCGGCTGGTCCGCGCTGGTATCCGACCGTTGCAGGGTCCAGCGCTCGCCGCCATCGGCGGTGTAAAGAATCACGCCGTGGTGCCCGACGGCCCAGCCATTGCGCGCATCGGCAAAGCTGACGGCTGTCAGGACCGCGCGGGTCGGCACGTGCAAGGCTTGCCGGAAGGTCTTGCCGCCATCGTCGGACAACAGCACCACGCCGTGGTCGCCCACGGCGACGATGCGCTCGCCGGCGCGCGCGGCGCCCAGCATGCTTGCCCGCACGGCGGAAGGCGAGCGCACTGCCGGACCCCGGTCAAGCTTTACTGCGCCCTGTGCCGGTGCGGCACCACCGTCATTGGCCGTTGCCCAGGCCATGCCATGGCAGCAGGCCGCCATGGCCATGGACGTCAGCAGGAATGAAAGTTTCATCGGTATCAGCTTCAGTGCGACATCAGATTGGAAGCCCGCACCGCACCGCGGCGAGGGAACAGCCGTTCGAGGACCACCGCCAGGGCAGGCAGCGCGGTCATGGCCATCACCAGGTTGACCAGGAACATGAAGGCCAGCAGCTTGCCCATGTCGGCCTGGAACTTGAGTTCAGAGAAGGCCCAGGTGGAGACCCCGACGGCGAGCGTGATGGCCGTGAAGATGGTTGCCATGCCGACCTCCAGCAGGGCGTTCTCCATGGCCTGCACGATGGGCTGCCCTTGCGCCATGTGCGCGTGCAGCCGGTTGTAGATGTAGAAGGCGTAGTCCACGCCAATGCCGACGGCCAGCACCATCACCGGCAGCGTCGCCACGGTCAGGCCGATATCCAGCGCCTTCATGAACCAGTAGCCGACAAAGGTCGCCACCGTCAGCGGCAGGCAGCAGGCCACCACCGCGCGCAGGTCGCGGTAAGCGACCAGCACCAGCAGCAGGATGGTGGCGTAGACGTAGAGCATCATCGGCTGCTCGCTGCGCTCGACTTCGTCGTTGATGGCGGCCAGCACGCCGGCATTGCCGGAGGCCAGCCGGATCTTCACGCCGGCTTCGGGATTCGCGCTGCGGAAGGCCTTGACGGCGTCGACCACGCCATGGATGGTGCTGGCCTTGTGGTCGGCCAGGAACAGGTGCACGGCGGTCATGCTGCAGTCCTTGCGCATGTAGCCGCGCAGGCGCCCGATCTCCGCAGCAAGGGCGGCATAGTTGCCGGGATCGACGGGAACGGCCGACATCTTGGGATTGCCCTCGTTGTAGCCCAGGTTGTAGGTGCGCAGCAGGCTGGAGAAGCCGCTGATGGACAACACCCCCGGCACATCGCGCATGGCCCAGGCAAAGTCGTCCTGGTAGGCGCCAATACCCCCGTTGTCGCACGATTGCGGCGTGGCCTCGAATACCACCGTGAGCCAGTCCAGGCCAACGTCATAGTTCTTCGAGATGGACAACGCATCCCGGTTGAAGCGCGCGTCCGCGCGCAACTCAGGCGCGCCGGGGGCCACGGTGCCGATCACGCGGTGGCGCCCTTCGTAGACAGCCAGGCCAAGCAGGCCGCTTACCAGCAGCGTCACGATCACCGCATTGCGCGGACGCGCCACGGCGGCCAGCGCGCGCAGCCAGCGCGAGCGGCGCTCGTGCCGCGCCAGGGCCCGCTCCGCATAGCCGCGCGACACATGGAACCACGACGCCACCAGCGGCAGCATCACCAGGTTGGTGACGATCTTGTAGCCCACGCCGATGGACGCCGTGATGGCCAGCTCGCGCACCATCGGGATCGGTACGATCACCAGTGTCACGAACGACACGAAGGCCGTCACCAGCGCCAGCGTGCCCGGCACCAGCAGGCCGGTAAAGCTGCTGCGCGCCGCCTGCATCGCGTTCTTGCCGTGCGCCAGTTCGCGCGTGATGAAGTTGATCTGCTGCACACCGTGCGAGACGCCGATGGCAAATACCAGGAACGGCACCAGCACCGCCAGCGGGTCGAGCCCGAATCCCAGCACGCGCAACGTGCCGAACTGCCACACCAGCGAGGTCAGCGAACAGGCCACCGGCAGCAGCGTGAAGCGCACCGAGTGGCAGTACCAGAACACTGCCAGCGCGGTCAGCACCAGGGCGATGGCGCAGAACACCAGCACGCTCGAGGCGCCGTCGGCAATATCGCCGATCTGCTTGGCAAAGGCGATGATCTGGATCTCGAAGTCCTTGTCCTCGAACTTGCGCAGCTTTGCTTCCAGCAGGCGGTTGTAGGCGACATAGTCCAGCCTGTTGCCGGCGCGGTCATACTCTTCAAGCTCGGCCGTGATCATGGCGCTGGTCTGGTCGCGCGAGACCAGCGTGCCGACAAAGCCGCCATCGCTGGCCGCGCGCCGGATCTTCGCAATCACGGCATCGTCCAGCGCCGGCGGGCTGATGGTGCCGTCGATCAGCGGGTCGGCGCGAAAACCCTCCTCGGTGATCTCGTTGACGAAGCTGTTGGGCGTCCATAGCGATTGCACGCCAAGGCGGTCGACATTGGGCAGGAACAGCACGGCCTGCGTGACGTCATAGAGGCGCGTCAGCGCCGCCTTGGTCCAGACCGTGCCGGCACGCGGCCTGACCACCACCGTCAGGCGATTGGCGCCGAACAGGTCTTCACGGTACGCCTGGAAGGTCTGCACGTATTCGTGCCCGAGCGGCAGCTGTTTCTCGAAGCCGGCTTCCATGCGCAGCTGCAACGCAAAGTAGCCCATCACGGCGGTAAACATGCCGATGACCGCAAGGGTGGCCACGCGGTGGCCAAACAGGAAGGCTTCGAGGCGCCTGACGAGTCCGTTCATCACGGTGAAATCCTTGAATCAGTGCTTCGGGCGCGGACACGGCGGCAGGCGCCGCGCCCGCTGTCCCAAAGGCTCAGAAGTTGCGGGTCAGGAACGCCCCGACAAAACTGCGGTCACCCAGCGGCTGCGCCAGCGGGTTGGCGCCCCAGTACAGCGTGTAGTTCAGGCCGGCCTGCCACTTGGTGGGGTTCTGGTTGAACAGCACATACAGGTTGGCGGACTTGGCGCCCTGCATGTAGTTGGCCATCCCGGTCGGCGTGTAGCCCATGACGGACCATGAAAAGGTCACGCCGGGCGTCACCTGCCAGCCGGGAATCAGGGAACCGTCGTAGGTCCAGTTGAAGTCGGCGGTGTAACCCATCGACAGCGAAGTGCCCTTGGCCGCCGTGACCGGATAGCCAAGCGTGCCGGTCGTCGAATTGTCCGCCCACGGCAGCAGCCCGGCCGCCGGCGCCTGCATCACGGTGGTGCCGCCGACGGTGCGGAAGTAGCGCGAGTTCGTATTGACGCCGGGGAAGTAGATCGCGACCAGCTCATTGGTAAACGTGCCGGCATCCGCGCCAAGGCCCTTGAGCAGGAAGCCCGCGCTGCTGCTCGGCGTGATTGCCAGCAACCCGGTCAGATGCATCTGGAACCGCTTGCGGTCGATCCACTGCTGGCAGTCGACGCCGCTGGTGCCGTTGCTGATCAGGTCGAGCGGGCCGTTGGGCCCGTAGCAGGCCGTGAGCGCCACCGCATCATGCGGGCGGTATGACAACTCCCAGCCCACCGCCCACTCGCCCACCGGAAAGTTGGCGCTGACGCCATAGAGCTTGCGGTCGTTCAGGTAGTCCAGATGCAGCGTGTCATTGGCGCGCAGGCCAAGCACGGGCAGCTTGTCGTGATAGTTCATCACGTAGGCGCCCAGGTCCAGCTGCGTGCCCGGCGGCTTGTAGTGAAACGCCAGGCCGTACTGGCCCTGGCTGCGCGCCGAGCCATTGTTCTCGAACGGCACACCGAAGGTGTTGTACGGCGGCCCGGCGAACAGGCCCTGGTTGATGCCCTGCTGGACCTGCTGAATGGTGCCCTGGCTGCGCGAGCGTGCAATGGCCGCGGCATCCGTGCCAGTGAAATTGGGATTCGTGGTGCTGATGTTGAACGGCTCCATGCCGCGGCCAAGATTGTCGGTCGTGGAGAAGTACGACCCGACCGGAGGCAGGCGGCTGCTGTTCCACTGGAACTGGTAATACGCCTCCATGTTCATGCCGTTGCCCAGACCGGTGGCGAAGCTCAGCATGGGTGCCGGCAACACGGCTTCCTTGAGCTGAGTGCCCGGCACCAGCAGCTTCTGGATATCCAGCGCGTTGGTCGAATTGATGCCCCCCAGGCCAAAGATGCTCTCGCCCCAGTTGATCACCTGGTTACCCAGGCGCACGCGCGCACTCTGGTCGCCGATATTGAAGCCCTTGCTGACCCACAGGTCCAGCAGCCGCACGTCGCGGGCCACCTGGTCGCGCGCATCCGGGGTCAGGTCCGAGCGGGCGGTATGGCTGGCGGCAGCGTCGAGCAGCCAGGTGCCGCGGGCCATGAACTTGATGTCCTCGGGAAAATTGAGCAGCAGTTCATGCGTGCCCTTGACGTAGGCGGCGAACAAGTCCCCCTTGCGGTAGTTCAGGTTGCCGTTGTCCTGATTGGAGAACTGCCCCGTGTTGACGTTGCCGCCGCAGCCTGACGCATTGGGATCGCCCACGCGCTGGCAGTCCACCTCGTGCGCGCGCATCGCCAGGCCGGTGGTGATCTGCGAATCGAACGATCCGTAGACCGTCTCGCCCTTGATTTCCACCGCCCGGGCCGTGCCCAGGTGCACTGCCGCGGTGGTGATTGCTCCCCAGAACAGATGTTTCCTGCTGATGCCCACAGCTCCCTCCCCTTCATTTTTCTATTTGTGTATGGCCGATGTACGGACGAACGCATCCGGCGAAGGGGCTCCCGACCCTTCGCGCAAAGCTGGATGTGTCTGGTATTGCCGCCGGACGGCGGCGGGCTGGCGGGCTAGCGCTCGCTGCGTGCGCGCAGGCTCTCCGCGGTGTAGAAGTCCATCTTGTAGCGAGGCTCGCTCGATTCGGGGATCCAGCGCATGCCCTTGCCGGCGCCCGACGTCGCCATGTCGGCGACGTAGCGGCCGGTGATCAGGTCATACTGGACAAAGGTCTCCAGGTCGCAAGAGCCGGTCTCCCAGACCGGGATCGGAAAGCCCTCGCGCAGCTTCCACAGCTTGCCCTGCGCGTCATAGTCCTCCGACACCACCGCCAGCCAGCTGTCCTCGTCGAAGAAGAAGGTCTTCTTCGGCGCGGTGTGGCGCGCGCCGGCCTTGACCGTCGCCTCGACCACCCACACCCGGTGCAGTTCATAGCGGCGATGCTCGTTGCCGATAGCTTGCGGCTGAAAGACATCGTGCAGATTGGCCTTGAAGTCGTACATGCCGAACGCGTTGGCCGGAACGTACATCTCGCGCTTGCCGACGATCTTCCAGTCGAAGCGGTCCAGGTTGCCCGTGAACATGAAGGCCTGGTCGACCGTGTACTGGTTCTCCATGCCAATCTGCGGCGCGTCGTACGAGTAGCTCGGCATGCGCCGTACACGGCGCTGTCCGGGGAAGTAATAGGAAACTTCGACAGGCGCCGCGCCGAAGGAGCTGACCCCCACCGCGCCCTGGCCCGCCAGCGCTGCCGGGGACTTGTACTGGAAATAGAGGGCATCGAGCGTCTGCTTGACGTCCTGCGGCGTGTTCGCACCCTTCTTTGCCCACGGGAAAAAGATGTCCATCTCCTGGTTGGCATCGACCCACTCGTCGCTGCCCGCGCGCGGCGACAACACCGTGTAGTAGCTTGGCACGGACACACCCACGCCGCGATACCGGGTCTTGTAGTTCCACATCACCTCGGCACCGCTCTTCGGCTGCGGGAACGGCACGCCCGGCAGCACGGCGCTCGCCAGCGTCACGCCATCGGCCGCCATTCTGGCCTCGGTCAGATTGCGCCTGGTATTGGCGCTCACCCAGTCAGCTGCGCCGCAATTGCGGTGGGTCGGATAGACGTCCATCTTGTAGCCCTTGGTGGCCTTGATGAAGGCGACCTGCCCGGCAGTCAGCCTGTCCGCGTATTTGTCGACGTTACCCGCATCGATCGAGAACAGAGCCTTCTCGCTTTTGTGCGCCCAGAACGCGCCGCGCGGCTGCGCCGGCGTCCATCCTGCCGCGGGCGCGTCCTTGCCCTCCCACGCCGGGATCGTTCCGCTCTTGTTGGCAGCCCGCTCGGCACCGGCCGGGGTCAGCGTGGCGCCGCCCAGGTCGGCGTCAGCCAGGGCGAGGCCGTCGGCCAGCATCAACACCGCCATCATGGCGGTCACGGTCAGGTTTGTCAGGCATCTGCGTTGATTCATTTCCGTCTACCTTTTGATTGCGCTTTGGCATGTGTCGCGCCTCCCGCGCTGGGGGCGTGCTGAACACCAGGACTCGCTCACGCCAGGGCTGCAGCGATGGGACAGACGCGAGCGGCTCGCGATCGCCGGATACCCTGGAACACCGGCCGTTGCTGGCGGGCGCCAGCTATCGGCGATCTGTCCTGCGGAGTCTAGAAGGGGGCCTGCCTCTGGCATGGCCCAAATTGAAGGTGCCCTGTAACAGAGGGTTGCGGGCGCCGGAGATCGCGATTAGGGGGTTTCCCTAGTACATCGAATCCCGCGAACCGGACCGGGTTCGCGATCAGGAGATCGGCAGTGACCGAGCCCCCGGAGGAGCGGGGGTGCAGCGACGTCAGCCGCGCCGGGTCTGGGACGGCAGGTAGCCAAAGGTCTTGCGATACTCCGCGGCAAACTTGCCCTTGTTGACAAAGCCCCACCGCGCCGCAGCGTCGCAGACGCTCAGCTCCGCTGCGCGGGTTTCCAGCAACAGCCGGCGCACCAGAGACAGCCGGACCGAGCGCAGGTAGACGCTGGGCGTTACCCCGGTCAATGCCAGAAACGCCGTCTGCACGGTTCGCCTGCTTAACCTGAGCGTGCGGCACAGATCCAGCACGCTGACGGGTTGCTCGGGCTCGGCAAGCAGGTAGTCTCGTGAACGTCCAACGATATCGCTGTAGGTCAGATGCGTCACATCGCGTTGCCTTGGCGCCTGGATGTCGATCAGAAGGCACAACAACTGTTCGACCACGTCGTCGCGGAGCGCCTTGCGTGCCGGCTCATGGGCCAGCGCGCCAAGGTTGTCCTCGACGGCGCCAAGGCAGTCCTTCAGCCACAGGCTCGCGCGGCGCAGCGCCGCGCCGCCGGCTTCCAGTATCGGCTGAGCGCCCCACCCGAGCGAGTCCAGCCCCCCCAGATAGTCGGCATAGGAGGCGAAGGCCTCGTTTTCGATGGCGATGCCGACGTAGTCGCTTTCGGTAGCGGTCTGGGCAACAAACTCCTGCCCGCCCAGCATATGCCCCACCGTGCTGCCTACCGCCCGCCCCAGCAACGTGGCACTGCGCTCCAGCACCAGCGGGACAACAAAGGTCCTGGCGTCAGCGGGGGTCCGGCCCTGCTGGAGCAACGGCACGTTGATGCGCTCCCGGTAAAGGCTTACCCCCTCGCCCATCGAGAACTGCTGCAGCAATCCGCTGAACCGCCCCGGCCCCGTCTGCAGGTAACGCTGTTCGACCTGGGCCAGCTCCCGCGCGTGGTCTTCCGGGTTGTCGAAACGGGCGAAGCGAAAGTACTCGGTACTCAACTCACACCTTCCTTACAGGGCATTGGCTCAGGGGTTATGGACCGGCAGGATGCTGGATACGGCGAGGAAGTAAGCCAGATGCCCGGCGCGCGGGCAACTCCCCAAATAGGGTGGCATGGCGGATGCCCCTGCCGTTGGCAGGTTACCGACGGGCACCGATTTTGCTGGCTATATTTCAAGAACGATTTTCCGCCGTGTCCCAGCCTGCCGGCGGCGAAGTCCATGTGACGCGTACAAAATCCGCTCAGCGCCGGGAGGTGGATCATGAGCGCCGTGCCAGAGCCGCAGATCGCCGACCGCACTTCGGCCCGGAGGGAACGCATCGCCACCTCCACCCGGCACGTGTGGACCCGCTTCTGGGTCATTGCGAAACCTTACTGGGTATCGCGGGAACGGTGGAAGGCCGCGGGCTTGCTGTTGCTGCTGGTCCTTTTCCTGTTTGGCCAGACCCAGGCCGAAGTCCTGATCAACGAGCAGACCGGTGAATTCACCTCGGCACTGGCGGCCGGGGACGCTGACCGCTTCTGGGCGTCGATCCGGTCGTGCCTGGTCATCCTGATCGTCGCGATCCCTCTCTATGCTGTCTACCACTACATCAGAAACAGGCTGGGCCTGCTCTGGCGGCGCTGGATGACCCATCATTACCTGGACGGGTATTTCAAGAACCGCATTTTCTACAAACTCAACTCGGATGCCGCGATCGACAACCCCGACCAGCGGATTGCCGAGGACATCAACACCTTCACCCGGCAGTCCCTTTTCTTCCTGTCCGTCGGCATCGGCGCGCTGCTGCAGCTCATTGCCTTCAGCGCCGTCCTGTGGCTGATCTCCAGGGAGCTGGTCTACTTCCTGGTGGTCTATGCCATCGCCGGCACCTTTGTTTCCATCTTTTTCTTCGGGCGCGTGCTGATCGGCCTGAACTTCTTTCAGCTCAAGCGCGAGGCGGACTTCCGCTTCAGCCTGATCCGCGTTCGCGAGCATGCTGAATCCATCGCCTTCTATCGGGGTGAACCCCAAGAGTCTTCGCATGTGCAGGGCCGTTTTGCCAGGGCGTTCCAGAACTTCAACCGGCTCATCAGGTGGCAGCTTGGCCTGAATATGTTCCAGTATGGGTATGCCTTCCTGACCATCCTGCTGCCCAGCGCCATCGTCGCCTCACGCGTGCTGGACGGCGAGCTCGAAGTCGGCAGCGCCATCCGCGCCGCCGGGGCGTTTACCGCCGTGCTGAACGCACTGACGGTGATCGTCGACAATTTTGAAGACCTGAGCCGGTTCGTGGCAGGGCTGGACCGTCTGGACACGTTCGCCAACACCCTGACCGGCAAGCCGGCAGCATCGCCGAAGCCAGCCAGCACGATCGAATCCGTCCATGATTCGCGCCTGGCGCTGGAACACGTCACCCTGCAAACGCCGAACCAGGAGCGAACGCTGGTCACCGACCTCAGTGTGTCGATCAACCCGGGCGAAGGGCTGCTCATCGTCGGCGCCAGCGGCGGCGGCAAGAGTTCGCTGATGCGCGCCATCGCCGGATTGTGGAACAGCGGCACGGGCTGCATCGTGCGGCCAACGCCGCAGGAGATGCTGTTCCTGCCGCAGCACCCATACATGGTGGTGGGCAGCCTGCGCAGCCAGCTGCTATACCCGAGCCACCTTGGCCGGCAGATCCCTGACGATGAGCTTGTGCAACTGCTGGAGACGGTCAACCTGCGGGACATTGCCGGCAGGTTTGGCGGCCTGGACACGGAAGTGGACTGGAGCAAGGTACTGTCCCTTGGCGAACAACAGCGGCTGACCATCGCGCGCGTGCTGCTCGCAAAGCCGCGCTATGTGATGCTGGACGAGGCCACCAGTGCCCTGGATATCAGCAATGAGGAAGCCCTGTATCAGTTGCTGGCCGGCATGCAGGCCACGCTGGTCAGCGTCAGCCACCGGCCCACGTTGCTGAAGTATCACCACCAGGTGCTGGAGCTGCCCGGCAACGGCAAGTGGTGGCTGCATCCGACCAGGGACTATCGCTTTGGCTGGTAGTCGCCGGGCTGCCACCCACGGGACTCCACGATGCCAATGCTGCCTTCCTCAACCATCACAGTGGTGTGCTAACGTCACGCGAAGCACATTGGATGGGGAGGAAGTTTGCATGCAAGCGGGCATTGTCGAGTCCGGCTATGGCTCGGACCCGGTCGGTCTGGTCAGCGGTTTCCTGTTCGAGCCCGGCGCACCGGTGCGCGAGATCGATTCCCACGCCGCGGCAGCGTGGCTGCGGCAGAATCCGGTGGCACCGCCGGACGCAGCGCACCATCATCCCTTCCTGTGGCTGCACTTCAATCTGTCGCACAGCGCCTGCGAACGCTGGATGAAGGGCCAGCTGGCCCTGCCGGAAGAGTTCTTCGAGGCCCTGCGGCAAGGCTCCCGCTCAACGCGGATCGAGCGCCTGGACGCCGCGCTGCTGGCCGTCGTCAACGACGTGATCTATAACTTCGGCGTCACGTCCACCGACATCTCCACCCTGTGGGCCCACGCCGACCACCGCCTGCTGGTGACGGCCCGCGCCCGGCCCCTGCGTTCCGTGGACCGGCTGCGCGAGGCGGTGCGGCGCGGCGAGGCCTTCCGCTCGCCGCTGGACCTGGTGGTGCACCTGTTGCGCGACCAGGCCGACGTGCTGGTGCAGATCGTGCGCGAGACGGGCGTGAACGTCGACCAGATCGAAGACCAGTTGCTGTCGCAGCGCCTGCAAGGCAACCGGGCCGACCTGGGTTCGATGCGGCGCGGACTGGTGCGGCTGCAACGGCTGCTGGCGCCCGAGCCCGGCGCCCTCTTCCGGCTGCTGAACCGGCCGCCGGCCTGGCTGCAGGAAACGGACCTGCAGGAGCTGCGTGAATCGACCGAGGAATTCTCGCTCGTGCTCAACGACCTGGCTGCATTGGTCGAGCGCATCAAGCTGTTGCAGGAAGAAATCGCCGCCAAGCTCAACGAGCAGACGAACCGCACATTGTTCACGCTGACGCTGGTAACGGTGCTGGCACTCCCGATCAACATCGTGGCCGGCTTCTTCGGCATGAACGTGGGCGGCATCCCGCTGGCCGATCATCCGCACGGCTTTTGGGTGCTGGTGGCGCTGGTGGCCAGCTTCACGGTGCTGGCCGGGCGCTGGGCGTTCCGCAAGCAGGCCGGGTAGGCCCCGCCCTCGCGCTCCGTAAGCTATGCTGAACTGGTTCGCATCCGCCGCACTTTCCGGAGACCGATCATGCGCCATCGCCTGTCCGTCTGGCTGGCCGCCACAGCGGCAACCCTGCTGTGCGCCTGCGCCACCCTCCAGCCCGTGGAAACCGCCCAGACGATGCTCGGCAGCCCGCAGAGCGCCGTGCGCGATACCTTCGGCGCGCCATCCGAGACCTACCAGCTTGCCAACGGCGCCAGCCGGTGGATCTACTCGAAGCAACCACTGGGCTTCGAGGTCTACGCTGCCGACTTCGACGCCGGCGGCAAGCTGACCAGCTTCCGCCCGATGCTGACCGAGCAGGAAATCTACGAGGCCCGCCCCGGCGTGTGGACCAAGCAGGACGTTGCCGAGCACTTCGGCAAGCCGCGCGAGCCGGTTCAGTACTACCCCTTGATGAAGCGCGAGGCATGGTCCTACCGGCTCTACGCCGGCATGTATCAGCCGGCGCACTTCAGCGCGTATTTTGACGACCGGGGCGTGCTGGACCGGACCATGATCATCGTCGATCCGCTTGGCGGGGATGCGCGCGACGGCAGCAAGTAAGCGCGTTCTTCGCGCTCCATGCCCGCTCGCGAGCGGGCGAGGTTCATCACCTTGACCCAGGCTGCGACGAAGACCTTCAGGAAACTGTCCGCCCCGTCCTCGCTTGCGTAGACTTCGCAGAACGCCATTAGCCGGGGATTTGAACCGAATACAAGATCCACGCGCGATCTGGCCCAGCGAAACGCACCGGCGCCAGGCTCGAACATCGTCAACACGATGGCGCCGGCGGCGTGAAGTTCCGCATCTCGGCGGCTTCAGGGCTCAGCATGGCCTCGAGTGCCCGCGCGCGGAATTCACGCGGCGCGAGGCCCGTGTGCTTGCGGAAAAAGCGGCCGAAATACGCCTCATCGGCAAAGCCCAGCGAGTGGCCCAATTGCTTGATGCTGTTGCGGGTGTAGACCAGGTCGCGCTGCGCTTCATGAATCAGGCGAGCATTGATCACATCCAGGCTCGACATGCCAAGCACCTCGCGGCACAGGCGGGTGAGTTGGCCTGGCGTGATACCCAACTGCGACGCATAGGCCTGCATCGGCAGGTGCTGCTTGAAATGCTCATCCACCAGCGCGCGGAATTTCTCGATCTTGGCGACCTTGCGCGAGCTCACGCTCGTGGGCGTGGAGTGCTCGATGTGCTGCAGCCGGGCGATCTGCACCAGCAACGCGGTCAGCAACGAAACGCCGGCAGCCACGCGGCCGATGGCCTGGCCGCGCGACTCGCGCTCCACCGCCAGGAATAGCTGCATGAGGGTGTCCAGCTCACGGTCCATCCCGGCCAGCGATATCACCGCCGCAGTGCGGATGGTCTGCAACAGTTCGGGCATGACCACGTTCGCCAACGACTCCAGCAGGCGCTGCGCGGCGGTCACCACCGGGCCATCCACATCGCTTGAGAACCGAAAACCATGCACGGTTTGTGCTGGAATCAACAGCACGCAGGGCGCCTGCGCCTGTACCCGCCCCTGCTCGAGCAGCACCTCGGCCGAGCCCGTGCGCAAACACAGGATTTGCAGGAAAGCATCGTGCATATGCGGGCGAATGTCCCAGTTATAGGGACGCGAACGTTGCGGGATCCACTCGAAATCGAACGTGACCTGCCAGCCCGGGAGCGCTTGGTCACCGTAGAGCGAATAGTTCGGGATAACCCTGACCATGACCTGAACCCTCTCTGTATTTGCACGAATTGTCCGACTCTTGGCTGGATTCGTCAATCTTGCGTAACCGTCCCCGGCCAACAATCCGCTCACTGACTTGAGGAGACAAGATGACACCCCAGAACAGAGCCAGCACGCAGCCTTGGCTCGGCCTCGAAGGCCGGGTCTGCGTGGTCAGCGGCGGCGCCAGCGGCATTGGCGAGGCCATCGCCCACGGACTCGCGCAGGCCGGCGCCCGCATCGCGGTGCTGGATCTCGATGGCGACCGCGGCGATGCCGTGGCGCGCGATCTGCGCGCAGTGGGGGCCGCCGCGCTCTTCGCGCACTGCGATATGACAAGCGAGGCCAGCGTGCGCGCCGCCGCCGCGAGAATCCAGGCGGAACTCGGCCCCTGCCACGCGCTGATCAACAACGCCGGCGTACTGCGCCCAGGCAACCTGGCAGACGTAAGTCTCGCCGACTGGAACCAGGTGCTGTCCGTCAACCTGACCGGCTACCTTCTGTGCGCGCGCGCTTTCTTGCCACCCATGCGGGAAGCCGCATGCGGCAGCATCGTGAACGTGGCGTCGATCTCTGGCCTGTTTCCACAGACGGGCAGCGGTGCCTATAGCGCCAGCAAGGCCGGCGTGCTGCTGCTGTCGCGCCAGATGGCCGCCGAATGGGGACCGTGTGGCATTCGCAGCAACGCGATCTGCCCCGGCATGATCCGCACCGCGCTGTCGGCCAGGTTCTATGAATCGCCGGGCTTCGAGGCCAGCCGCGCGGCTGTCACCGCCAGCCGGCGCATCGGCGAGCCGCAGGATATCGCCGATGTGGCCGTGTTCCTGGCAAGCCCGCGCTCGGCTTACGTCAATGGCGCTGAACTCTCCGTGGACGGCGGCATGCCCAGCATGCTGATGGACATGGTCCCGCGTCCCGGCTTCAATTGGCCCGCCCTGGCCTGAAACCCGGCAGGAGAACCCTATGCCCAATCGTACTGAATATGACCTGATCGTCGTCGGCTCCGGTGCCGCCGGCCTGGCTACCGCCATCACCGCCAAAAAACGCGGCCTCGACGTGGTGGTCCTGGAAAAGGAAGCCGTGTTCGGCGGCACCACCGCGCTCTCCGGTGGCGTGCTGTGGATCCCGATGAGCCCGCACGGCCGCGGGCAGAATCCGGCCGACACGCTTGACGCCGTGCGCACCTACCTGATGCAGGAGACGGGCTCGTTCTATGACGAGGCCGCCGTCCGGGCATTCCTCAAGAACGGCCCAGAGATGGTGGCGTTCTTCGAGCGCGAAACGGAGATGAAATTCGTCCCCACGCTCTATCCCGACTACCATCCCGATGCGCCAGGCGGCGTGGACGTGGGCCGCTCGATCCTGGCCGCGCCGTATGACATACGAGGCTTGGGAAAGGACATGCGGCGCCTGAAGCCGCCGCTCAAGGCCATCACCTTCATCGGCATGATGTTCAACTCGTCCAATACCGACCTCAAGCACTTCTTCCGTGCCACCAAGTCGCTGACATCGTTCCTCTATGTGGCCCGGCGGCTGGCGACCCACCTGAAGGAGCTCATGCTCTACGGCCGCGGCATCAATGTGACCAGCGGCAATGCGCTGGCGGCGCGGCTGGCGAAGTCGGCACTGGACCTGGGCGTGCCCATCCTGACCAGTACGGCGGCCAGGGAGATCCTGATGACCGACGGCAAGGCCGTCGGCGTGCGTGCCGACGGCGAGGGCGGCGAGCGGCGCCTGCACGCCCGGCACGGCGTGGTGCTGGCCTGCGGGGGGTTTCCGCATGACGTGAAGCGCATCGCCATGGCTTACCCGCACGTCGCGCGCGGGGGCGAACACCTCTCGCCCACACCGGCAGGCAACACGGGAGACGGCGTGGCCATGGCCGAGGCCGCCGGGGGCAGCGCCGACATCCGCTACCGCGACAGCGCTGCGTGGATGCCGGTATCGCGCGTGCCTTACGGCGATGGCGGGTTCGGCGTGTTCCCGCACCTGCTGGACCGCTACAAGCCCGGCGTCATCGGCGTTCTGCGCAACGGCAGGCGCTTTACCAACGAGTCCGACTCCTACCATGATGTCGGCGCGGCCATGATCAGGGCCTGCGAGGGACAGCAGGAGACGGCAATGTGGCTAGTCTGCGACAAGGCCGCCCTGGCCAAGTATGGCCTCGGCTTCGTCAAGCCCGCGCCGATGCCCTTTGGCAAGCTCCTGCGCAATGGCTATCTGATCGAGGGCCCTACGCTGGCGGACCTGGCTCGGCAGGCCGGCATCGACCCGGCTGGCCTGGAAAAGACCGTGCGCGAGTACAACGTGGGCGCGTCGCGGGGTGATGACCCGGCCTTCGGGCGCGGCGGCAACGCGTTCAATCGCTACCTTGCCGACGCCGAGAACAAGCCCAACCCCTGCGTGGGGCCGATCGGAAAAGGACCCTTCTACGCGGTCAAGGTGCTCGTGGGCGACCTTGGCACCTTCGACGGCATCAGGACCAGCGTGGCCGGCGAAGTCCTCAAGCGCAACGGCACGCCGATCGCCGGCCTGTACGCGGTGGGCAACGACCGCGCCAGCATCATGGGCGGCAACTATCCCGGCGCGGGCATCACCCACGGGCCGAACATGACCTTCGGGTACATCACGGCGAACCATATTGCCGACCAGGCCGGGGCAAAGGCATGAGCTATCAGGACACGCAAGACAAGCCGCTGATCGACCACCGCACCTACACCATCGCGCTGCGCAAGATGCCGGAGTTCCTGGAGGTCTTCGACCGCCTGGCGATGCCCATCCTGCTGCAGACGCTGGGCAGCCCGGTGGGTTTCTATGTGAGCCACGTCGGGCCGCTGAACCAGTTCGTCCACCTTTGGGCCTACCAGGACCTCGCCGACTACGAGCGCCGATGCAAGGCACGCGACACGCACCCGGACTTTCCGGCATACCTGTCGGCTTCTGCGAACCTGATCACGGCGCAGGAAACCCGCCTGGTGCGGGCAGTGGACATGCCCGGCCTGCGCCCTTTCACGTCCACCACCCTGCCCTGACGGGCAGCCCTCAGCTGTCCATGCCGGCCGTGAAATGCCGCGCCGGCATGACGGCCACTTCGGCGGCCACGCGCGGCACGAAGTCCATCTGATCCAGCACATCGCGCTGCAGGTCGATGCCGGGGGCCAGCTCGAACAGCTCCACGCCTTGCGGCGTCAGGCGGAAGCTGGCGCGCTCGGTCAGGTACAGCACCTCCTGTCCGCGCACCAGGCCCTGAGGGCCGCTGAAGGTGATCTGCTCCACCTGCGTCACCAGCTTCTTCACCTTGCCTTGTTCCAGCACGCGCACCCGGCCATCGCCAGTGGCCAGCTTCACGCCTTTGGCGGCCAGCGTGCCGCAGAACACCACCTTGCGCGCGTTCTGGGCGATATCGATAAAGCCGCCGGGACCCACCGTCAGGCCACCCAGGCGCGAGACGTTCACATTGCCCAGCTGGTCCATCTCGCCAAAGCCAAGGAAGGCAATGTCCAGCCCGCCACCCGCGTAGAAATCGAACTGCGTGGCCGCGTCCAGCATGGCGCTGGCGTTGCGCGCGTAGCCGAACAGCACGCCATCCATCAAGGTGCCGCCATAGGTGCCATGCTCGATGGTCTGATAGAGACGATACTGTTCGTTGCGCGCGGCAATCAGCTTGGCCACGGCGTCGGGCACGCCTACGCCGTAGTTGACCACCGGGCGGGCCTTCCCGGTATTGAACAGTTCCACGGCGGCGCGGCGCGCGACGGCCTGGCGTTCGCTGAAGACCTCCTGCGCGGCGGCGCGTTCGGCGGCGTGGTCCGCGGCCTCGCTGGCCGTGCGGGCCTCGCCGGCGAGTTCGCCGCTGAAGGCCGCATCGAACGGAATCTCATAGCTGGCGCGCTGCCCCGGGTCGACCACCACCGCATCGACCCACGCGGCCGGAATACGAACCTCGCGCGCCTTGAGACTCCCCCGGGGCAGCCGTTCCCTGACCTGCACAATCACCTTGCCGCCACTGTTGCGTGCCGCGAGGGCCAGCGACTGCGCATCCAGGTTGGCGGCCTCGTGCTCGAAGCTGATATTGCCGTCCTCGTCGGCCGCACTCGCGCGCACCAGCGCGACGTGGATCGGGAACGGCTTGTAGCGCAGGTATTCGCGCCCGTCCAACTGCACCACTTCGCTCAGTTCCTCCTTCGCGCTGCGGTTCATCTTGCCCCCGCCCTGCCGCGGGTCGCAGACGGTGCCCAGGCCCACATGCGTGAACAGGCCGGGCCGCCCCGCCCCGATCTCGCGCATCAGCTGGCTGGAAACGCCGCCGGGCAGGATGTAGGCCTCGATCTTTTCTTCCTCGGCCAGTCGCTGCATCGAGGGCGACCACACCCAGTGGCCGCCGATCACGCGCCGGACCAGGCCTTCGTGCGCGAAGCAGTTCATGCCCCTGGTCTTCTTGTCGCCGATGCCCAGCGCATGGATCACGGTCAGATGGCGCGGATGCTCCGTTTCCAGAAAGCGCGCCTGCACGGCCTCGAACAGGCAGGCCGCCTCCATCAGCCCGCCGCCGCCGCCCATCAGCCCGACGGTGTCGCCGTCGCGAATCAGCCCGGCGGCCTGCGCCGCCGTCATGAATTTGCCGCTGCTCATGACGGGCTCCCTAGCGGTTTACGTCGAACAGCATCGCGCCCTTTTTCAGGACGCTCCTGGCGATCACGGTGCGATGAATCTCGCTGGTGCCGTCGAAGATGCGGTAGATGCGGGCATCGCGGTAGTAGCGCTCGATCGGCAGCTCTTTGCAAAAGCCCATGCCGCCAAATACCTGCACGGCGCGATCCACCACGCGGCCCAGGGTTTCGGCGGCATGCACCTTGACCATGGCGATCTGCTCGCGCGCGTCCAGTCCCGAGTCGAGCATCCAGGCGGTATGCAGGACCATCCAGCGCGCGGCATTGATCTCGATCACGCTGTCGGCCAGCATCTGCTGGACCATCTGGAATTCACCGATCGCCTTGCCGAATTGCTGGCGCTGGGCTGCGTAGTCCACCATCAACTCCAGCACATGGCTGGCCTTGCCAACGGCGCGTGCGCCTACCTGCGCCAGCCGGACCACATTGAGCGCGCTCATGGCCAGCTTGAAGCCCTGGCCCTCTTCGCCGAGCAGCGCCGCCGGCTCCAGGCGCACGTTGTCGAAGAACAGCTCCACATGCGGCGTGCCATGCAGCCCCATCATCTTCTGGTCCTTGCCCACGGTGAAGCCAGGCAAGCCTTTGTCAACCATGAACATGGAGATTTCCTTGTCGCCGGTCCTGGCTGAGACGAGGAAGAAATCGCTCCACTCGCCATCGCTGGTGAAGTGCTTGGCGCCGTTGAGCACCCAGCCACCGTCCACTTTCCTGGCGTGGGTCTTGATGCCTTGCGCGTCCGATCCGGCTCCCGGCTCGGTGATAGCGATTGCGCAGGTGCGCTCGCCGCGCACGGAAGGCGTGAGCCAGCGCGCGATTTGCTCGCCCTTGCATACGAGCAGGGGCTCATACACGTTGCCGAAGGCGCGGCGAATCAGAATATCCGTGGTGTGGCCGAACTGCTCTTCGCACAGCATGCGGTCGACGGCGGACAGCCCCCCACCGCCCAGCTCGGGCGCGATATTGAGCGCATACAGGCCCAAGGCCTTCGATTTCTCATGGATGGCGCGGGCCTTGGCGGGCTCCAGGAAGCCGTTCTCCTCGATCTCGGCTTCTAGCGGCTTGAGTTCCTCGGCGATGAAACGACGCACGGTGTCGATCATCATCTTCTGTTCTTCGTTCAGGGAAAAATCCATGGTGTATTTCCGTATCTCTGTCGTCGTTTCGGGAGTGACAGGCCGTCACCCAATGTTTGAGGCTGGCGATTTCTTACTCAACTGGCCCGAGCACGGCCCGGCTGGCGGCGAGCGCCTGGCGTGCCCATTCGGCCTGCCCTGCTTTCGGCAGGCGGATCTCGTGGGGCACTTCCACGCTCACGGGCAAATCGGCAGGCAGCGCCGCGAACAGGCCCTTGAGGTCGATGCCGCCCTCGCCAGGCAACAGGCGTTCGCAACGCGCGGTGTGGATCATCTCCTCCACCGTGAACGCGCGGCCGAGCTGCGCGCTGCCCGGTGCGTCGCAGATCTGCGCGTAGTGCAGCAGCTCGCGCGGCAGCGCGCGCAGGTCGTCCAGGGTCGTGCCCGAGCGCGCCACGTGGAGCGCATCCACCAGGATTCCCGCATTGGCAGGGCGCCCGGCGGCCCTGACGATGCTTAGCGCTGCGCGCGCATCGGGCACGGCGGTCCAGGGCATGAACTCCAGATCAGCGGTCATGCCGTAGGGCAGCATCAGCTCGCACAGGCGCGCGTAGCTGTCTGCCAGGCGCGCGGGATCAGTGTCGTCCCCGGCCACCAGCACCGCCCTCGCCTTCAGCGCCGCGCCGACATCGAGCAACGGCAGGCTGGCGCGAGGATCGAAGTCTGCGCCGATGCGGATGATCTCCAGATCGAACACGCCGACGCCCGTATCCCGCTGCACCGCCTGGGTTTCGCGCAGGATGTCGGGGCACCCGATCAGGGCTTGCCGGGGCGCGCCCGCGGCATTGGGCACCAGCCGCAAGCCGGCAAAGCGGTAGCCGAGCGTGGCCGCAAGCTGGATTGCCTGCGGGGGCGTGAGCGTGTTCGAAGTGAGGTAAGCCAGCGAATAGCTTGGGGACATGATCGTTCTCTCGGCACTCGGTCCAGCGATGACGCCGGATATTTGGGGGGTATTCAGTCGATTCAGGCAGGCCAGGCTATTGGCTGCCGCCGGCCCCGAGGCGCACGCTTTGCCCACCGACCGCGGCCTCGTGCACGGCGAGCGTGGCCTGCAGCGTGCGCAGGCCGTCGAGCGCGCTGCACAGCGGCGCTTCGCTGCCTTCGATCACGGCCTTGAAGTGCTGCAACTGCTGGCTGTACGGATCGGCCTGGTGCACGGCGGACTGCTCCAGCGTCAGCTCGGCATGCCAGCTGCGCTCCCCGCGGTAGCTCCAGACCTGCAAGTCGGGCAGCGAAAGCGAGCCGTGCGTGCCCGCGATGAAATGCGACTGCGCCTGCTGACGCGGATAGGACTCCAGCTCGCCCGAGCAGAAATCCCAGCACCAGGGCGACGCCGCCACGTCCGACAGCAGCACCGTACCCAGCGCCCCGTTGGCAAAGCGCAGCACGGCGGCGCTGGTGTCCTCCACGGCAAAGGCGCGCACGGCGTGGCTGCTGGCCGCCTGCACCGACTCGACCTCGCCCAGCAGAAAACGCAGCAGGTCGATGTCGTGAATCAGGTTGATCAGGATCGGCCCGCCGCCTGCCTGGCGCCGCCAGGCCGCTTCGAAATACGCGTCGGGCTTGAGAAACATCGCCATGGCGCTGGCCGTCACTAGCCGGCCAAGCCGTCCGGACTGGATGATCTCGCGGGCTCGGCGGCTGATCGGGTTGTGCCGGCGATGGTGGCCGACCAGCACCGGCACGCCCGTGCGCGCCTGGGCATCGACCAGTCTCTGCGCCCCGGCCACGCTGTCGGCCACCGGCTTCTCGACCAGCGCCGCAACGCCGTGCTCCAGGCAGTCCGTGGCCACCGCGACATGGGTCTGGTTTGGCGTGGCGACCACGGCACCTCGGGGCCTGACGTCCTCCAGCATGGCGAGATGATCGGCATACCAAGGCACGCCCAGGCTCTGCGCCAGGGTGCGGCCCGCGTCGCTCGGGTCTGCAATCGCCGCTAGCTGCAGGTTGTCGCTGCGGCCAATGCGGTCGACGTGGGTTCTACCGATGGCGCCGGCGCCAATCAGTGCGATGGGTGTCTTGTTCATGGTCTCTCTGCGCTTGTCATTCGTCATTCGGCGTCGATCCGACGTTTGCCGGATAGCAGTACAAACAGAACTAAATTCAATAGTTGAATGCTATTCCTTTTTTGACTAGTATTCCAATCAATTCGGCAACACCACGAAATGCCGCCACACGGGACGCATGCCAACACTAGGGAAAACCTGATCCCACCGCGCATGAATCGTCCTGTTCCAGGCCTGAATCGTGGGCGCGCCGGACCGGCCGGCAAAACACAATCCGGCTACCCCCGAGCCAAGCTCAAATCGCTCGCGGATAACACAGACAGGAGACAAGCATGCAGATGCCATTGGCATACATCGCGGGCGCCAGACACGCCTGCGCAGCCCGAACCCATGCCGGTTTTGGCCGAGAGTCGGCCCACGCAATCCCCGCAGTGGCCTGAACCATGGAAACCACTTTCGATCGAGAAAGACGGATCCGGATGGATGACGCCCGTCCGGTGGCGATCGTCACCGGCGCTGCCGATGGCATCGGCTGGGCGACAGCGCAGCGGCTGGCGGCGGATGGATGCCGGATGGTGCTGCTGGATCTGCGCGCTGACGCCGTCACCGCGCGGGCTGCCGAGCTTGGAACGGCCCATTTGGGACTGGCCTGCGATGTGACGCAAGAGGCCAGCGTTGAGGGCGCCCTCGGCGCAGTGATGGCGCGCATGGGCCGGATTGACGTACTCGTCAACAACGCCGGCATCGGCGACCAGGCCCGCCCCACCCTGGAGCAGGGGCTCGAGGCATTCGAACGCGTGGTGGCCGTGCATGTGCGGGGTTGCTTCCTGATGTGCCAGGCCGCGCTGCGGACGATGCGCAAGCAGGCGCGCGATGCGCGCGGCAACCGCGGCGCCATCGTCAACCTGAGCTCGATTGCTGGTCTGAGCGGCATCCCCGGCCGCAATGCCTACAGCGCGGCCAAGGCCGGCGTGCTGGGCATGACGCGGGCCATGGCCAGCGAATGGGCGCGCGAGGGAATCCGCGTCAATGCCATAGCGCCGGGCTATGTGCGCACCGCGCTGGTGGCCGGACTGGCAAGCGAGGGGGCGATCGACGGCAATGCGATCGCGCACCGCACGCCGATGGGCCGTATGGCCGAACCGGCCGAAATCGCCGAAGCCATCGCCTTCCTGGCGTCGCCAGCGGCCAGCTACATCGCCGGAGTTGTACTGCCGGTGGATGGTGGCTGGACCGCGTTCGGCGCGCCGGATAACGCCTTGCCGCCTCTGTGAGGGCTGGAGGAGATGAAAGATGCTGACGATTAACCTCTTCAACGGCCTGGTCTACGGGGCACTGCTGGTCGTGATGTGCTCAGGACTGGCCCTCATTTACGGGCTGCGCCGCGTGGTGAATTTCGCGCACGGCTCGCTCTACATGCTGGGGGCCTACCTGGGCTATTCGATTGCCCTGCACTCCAGCTTCTGGATAGCGCTGGCAGCCGTGCCGCTCGTGATGGCGGTGCTGGGCGTGCTGCTGGACCGCTACGGCTTCCGGCTGCTGCAGGACCGCGACCCGCTCTCCGTCGTGCTGGTCACCTTTGGCTTGCTGCTGGTGATCGAGGACTTCGTGCAGACCGTCTGGGGCAAAAGCAATCTGTCCGTGCCCGCCCCGGCTGCGCTAAGCACGTCGATCAACCTGTTCGGTACGCCCGTGCCGGCCTACCGCCTTGCAGTGATCGGCGCGGGCTTGCTGGTCGCACTGGGCCTGAGCCTGTGGCTGCGCTACTCCCGCGCCGGCCTGTTCGTTCGCGCCGCCAGCACCGATCCGACCACCACGGCCATGCAGGGCGTCAACACCGATTTGCTGAGCGCCGGCGTGGTCGGACTCGGCACCGCACTGGCCGGGCTGGCCGGCGTGGTAGCGGCGCCGTTCTTGTCGCTGTCGCCATCGATGAGCAGCGACGTGATCATCGACTCGTTCGTGGTCGTTGTCGTTGGCGGCCTGGGTTCGCTGGCGGGCGCGTTCGTGGCGGCGATGATCCTGGGCATGATCCAGGCGCTGGGCGCGGTCTACCTGCCCGAGACCGCAATGTTGCTGCCGTTCTTGCTGATGGTTGCCGTGCTGATCTGGAAGCCGGCCGGCTTCGCTGGCAGCCGGACCTGAGGAGAAAACACCATGTCCACTAGAAACATGAGTCTTGGCGCTGTGGCAGCGCTCGCGGCAGGGGCGGCCATCGCGGCCCTGGTCAGCTCGGGCACGATCCTGTCCCTGCTTACGCAAGCCGTCATCTACGCGGTATTTGCCAGCGGCGTGGGCCTGTTGCTGAAACAAAACGGCATGGCCAGTTTTGGTCATGCGCTGTACTTCGGCTTCAGCGGCTATGCCCTGGGCCTCATCCTGCAACTCGAGGTGATACCGGCGGAGGCCGCCATCGTCGCCACTCTGGCCGGCGTGGCGCTGATGGCGTTCGTCATGGGCCTGGTGATCGTGCGCGTGCCAGGCGTGGCGTTCGGCATGTTGACGCTGGCCGTGGGGCAAATGTTCTTCCTGATGGCCTCGCGCTCGCGCGGGCTCACCGGCGGCGCCGATGGCATGAGCATCGCATGGCCGGCCTCGCTGTTCGGCGTGCCGCAGGCGCAGCTGCTCAAGCCGGCCACCATGTTCCTGGTGTGCTGGGTCACCCTGGTGCTCGTCTTGCTGCTGCTCGCGCTGCTGCTGCGCGGCCGCTTTGGCAGCATCACCGAGGCAGTGCGCGACAACGAGGAGCGTGCCTGCTTCATCGGCATCAACACTGTGGTACCACGCGCCGCCGTCTATGCGCTGTCGGCCACAGTGAGCGGACTGGCCGGCGTGCTGTCGGCGCTGAACACCGGCTTCGTCTCGCCCGAGAACCTGCACTGGAGCCTGTCGGGGGTGGCGCTGATGATGGCGGTGGTGGGTGGCTACAAGTCCCTGTGGGGACCGGCGCTGGGCGCCATCGTGTACTTCCTGGCCAAGGACATCCTGGGCGCCTACGCCAACCACTGGATGGCCATTTTCGGCATCGCCCTGATCACCGTGATCGTGTTTTCACCCGCCGGCATCGCGGGTGCGCTCACGGGACGGTCCCTGCGCAAGCAGCGCATTGGTGCCAAGCCGGCCCCGGCCACCGTTCGCACCAGCTGAGAGGAGACTTCGATGAGCGACTTCGTATTGCAGGCGGAAGACGTGGCCATCCACTATGGTGGCGTCAAGGCGGTGGACGGTGTGTCCCTGACGCTGCGCCGCGGCCAGATCCGCGGCCTGATCGGCCCCAACGGTGCCGGCAAGTCCACGGTGATCGACGCCATCACCGGGCGCCGCCGCCTCACGCGCGGCAAGGTCTGCCTCAACGGGCAGGACGTGACCGCGCTGGGCCCGACGCAACGCCGTATGAGCGGGCTGTCGCGCAGCTTCCAGCGCACCAGCATCTTTGGCCAGATGCCGGTGCGCAGGCAAGTGGAGCTGGCCTCGCACAAGATGGGCGTGGTGGATTCCGACGCCGACGCCGATGCCGTGCTCGGAGAACTTGGCCTGCTGCCGCTGGCCGCCGTCACGGCGCAAGACCTGGGCTATGGCGAGCAGCGCCGGCTGGACCTGGCGCTCGCGCTGGTCGGCCGCCCGAACGTGCTGCTGCTGGACGAGCCCATGGCGGGCCTGTCGGTCAAGGAATCGCTGGACCTGGCGAAACACCTCAAGGCACTGACCATGCGCCGGGAGGTGTCGGTGCTGCTCGTCGAGCACGACATGGACGTGGTGTTCGGCATCTCCGATGCCGTGACCGTGTTTGAACTGGGCCGCGTGATCGCCGATGGAGAACCCGCCGCCGTGCGGGCGAACCCCCGTGTACGCGATGCCTACCTCGGGAGTGCCGCATGAGCGCCTTGCTGACCCTGGAAAACGTCAACGCCTTCTATGGCTCGGCGCATATCCTGCACAACCTCAACCTCTGCGTTGCCGCCGGCGAGCGCGTGGCGCTGGTCGGCCGCAACGGCGTGGGCAAGACCACGGTGGTCAACACCATCCTGGGGCTGGCCTCGCTACGCGGCGGCCAGATCCACCTGGGCAAGCATCGCCTGGCGCGGCCGCGGCCCTACGCGCCCGCCCAGCATGGCGTGGTGGTGGTGCCGCAGGGCCGCCGCATCGTGGCGAACCTGACCGTCGAGGAGAACCTGTACCTGGGCGCCGCCACCGGCCGCAAAGGCCCTTGGACAGTGCCGGAGATCTACAAGCTCTTCCCCATCCTGCAGGAGCGGGCGCACACGCCGGGCACGGCGCTCTCGGGCGGTCAGCAGCAGATGCTTGCGGTCGGCCGCGCGCTGATGGCAAACCCTGCGCTGATCCTGCTTGACGAACCCACCGAAGGCCTGGCGCCGGTCATTGTCGACCAGCTCGCGAGCATCTTTACCAGGGTCGCAGACCAAGGCACCGCGCTGCTGCTGATCGAGCAAAACATGAGCCTGGTGGTACGCGTGGCAGAGCGGTACTGCGCGATGGCAAAAGGTGCGGTCGTGGCTGAAGGCCCAGTGGAACACTCCAGGGCCTGCCTGGAACGCCTCGAAGCCCACGTCATGATCTGAGGGCAAAGCCGGCCAAATCGGGCCTGAACCACCTCCGTGTTGAACGGCCGCCGGACCGCTTCCGGCCCAGAAAATCAGGAGACAGAGCATGTTCAAGACAACCCCCCCGCAACGCACGCTACCCTTGCTTTCGGTCCTGGCCGTCATGGCGGTGCTGCCTCTGACTACCCTCGCGCAAGGCAAGGATCCACTCAGGGTCGGCCTGGTCACGTCCAAGTCCGGCGTCTTCGCCCAGCAAGGCGAGGAAGTGCTGCGCGCGGTGCAGTTCGCGATCGATGAAGCCAACGCCGCTGGCGGCGTGGACGGCCGCAAGGTCGAGGTGCAGATCGCCGACGACGAAGGCACACCGGACGCCGGGCGCCGCGTGGCGGAGAAGCTCGCGCGCGACGGCTACAATCTGCTGATCGGTGCGATTCCCTCCTCCATTTCCCTGGCGATCGCGCCGAACCTGGAGCGCTGGGACGCTGCCTACTTCAGCGTGGCCAGCAAATCCGACAAGCTCACCGGCGACACCTGCAAAGCGCGCAGCTTCCGCACCAACCATTCGGACGCGATGGACATCGCCATGATCGGCCAGTGGGCCAAGGACCTCAAGGAGAAGTCCTTCGCCATCCTCGCTGCCGACTATGTATGGGGCCGCGACTCCGGCGAATCCTTCAAGAAGGCCGCCGAGGCCGCGGGCAAGAGCGTGCCGCTGTCGCTCTACGTCCCGATGGGCACCAAGGACTTCTCACCCTATATTGCCCAGCTCAAGGCCGCCAACGTCGAAGCGATCTGGGTGGCCGAGGTGGGCCGCGATGCCATTGCCTTCGTCAAGCAGGCGCAGGAATTCGGACTGATCCCGGCCAAGAAGCTGATTGGCCATGCGCTGATCCAGAACTTCATGATCCAGGCTTCCGGCGACGCGCTGAAGGACACCATCGGCACCACCACCTACACGCCGGACATCGACACGCCGCGCAACAAGGCGTTCACTGCGGCATGGAAGGCGAAATTCAACCGCCTGCCCACCGACAACGAGGGCCAGGCCTACAACGGCGCGCAGGTGATCTTCGCGGGCGTGCGCAAGGCGGGCAGCACGAAGCCTGCTGAAGTGAGCCGGGCCTTGCGCGGCGCGCAGCTCGAGACCATCTATGGCAGCGTCACCATGCGGGGGCAGGACAACCAGCTCGTGCTGCCCAACTACGCGGGTCGCGCGAAGACCATGGACGGCGTGCTGCGACCCGTGATCGAGAAGCGCTTCGAGCCGTCGCTGACCCCTGCCGCATCGCCGCTTTGCAAGATGTGAGATCCCGTCCAAGCCATGGAGAATCTTCGATGAAGCGCGTACTGATCACCGGGGGCAGCGGCTTTCTCGGTGCCTGGATCATCCGCCGCCTGGCGGCCCGCGGCACGGACGTGCGGGTGTTCGACATGCATTCCAACCGGGCCACGGTGGCGGACATCGCGGGTCCCGCCGCGCAGGGGCTTGAATGGGAGGTCGGCGATATCCGCGATGCGGATGCCGTGCACCGGGCCATGCACGGCTGTGACGGCGTGATCCACCTGGCCGGCGTGCTCACGCCCGATTGCAGCGCCGATCCGGTGCGCGGCGCCGAGATCAATCTGATGGGCTCTCTGAACGTCTTCGAGGCGGCGCATGCCCATGGCATCGCCCGGGTGGTGTATGCAAGTTCGGCCGGCGTCTATGGTCCGCACGATGCAGGGCATCCGCAGCCCGCCACCCACTATGGCGCTTTCAAGCTTGCGGTGGAAGGCGCGGCACGCGCCTACTGGCATGAGCGCCAGGTCGCCAGCATCGGTTTCCGGCCCTTCGTGGTGTATGGCCCGGGGCGGGAAACGGGCATCAGCGCCGGCCCCAGTCTCGCCTGCCGCGCGGCAGCGCGCGGCGAGCCGTGCACCATCGGCTATACCGGCGCCTCGGGCCTGATCTACGTGGACGATGTGGCGCAAGCGTTCGAGCAGGCCCTGCTCACACCGGCGCAGGGCGCTAGCGTGTACAACCTGGTGGGCCAATCGACCACTATGGACGAAGTCATAGCTGAGATCCGGCGCCAGGTGCCTGGCGCGCGCCTGAAGGCGGAAGGCCCGCCGCTCACCATTGCGCCCGGCATCACCGAGGACGGCCTGGATGCGCTGCTGCCGCTGCGTCAGCGAACCGGCCTGGCGCAAGGCATTGCGGCCACGCTCGACCACCACCGTAAGCAAGACCGTCGGCAACGTGACTCAAGATCACACGGACAACGACCATGACACACCATGACACTAGCTGCGCCATGAACGCCGCATCCCCGAGGCATGCGCTCGTCACGGGCGCCACCGGAGGCATTGGCCGCGCCATCTGCTTCGCGTTGATCGGGCAGGCCCGCCGCGATGGCGCACCCATCTACGTCACTGCCGCTGCCTCGCAGCCCGGTGATCGGCTCAACCGCCTGGTGGAAGCGTTACGCGCCGCCGGCGCCAGGGCCGGCGGCGCCGCCGGTGACATCACCGATCCCGCGCAATGCGAGTCCCTGGTGGCCCAGGCCCATGCTCAGGGCGGGGACCTGACCGCGCTGGTGTGCAACGCGGGGGCGTCCGGCCCCGGGCGCCTGGCCGACCTGCCGGTAGCTCAGTGGGACCTCACCTTTAACCTCAACACCCGTTCGGCCTGGCTGCTGGCCCAGGCGGCGCGCGAGCAACTGGCACGCACGCGCGGCAGCATCACGGCGGTGGCGTCGATGTCTGGCCTGACCCCGCACCCGGGCTATGGCGCCTATTCGGCCGCCAAGGCAGCGCTCATCATGTTGTGCCGCCACCTCGCGCAGGAATGGGCGGTTGATGGCATACGCGTCAATACTGTCTGCCCAGGCATGGTTCGCACCCCGTTGACCGAGGCGGTGTATCGCGACGACGCCATGCTCCGGCAACGCGAGGCGCTGGTGCCGTTAGGCCGCATCGGCCGCCCGGAGGACGTCGGTGCCGTAGTGGCCTATCTCGCGAGCCAGGGCGCCTCCTATGTAACGGGACAAAACCTCGTGGTGGACGGCGGTATTTCGGATCACATGCTATCGATGATCCCGGGCCGCCCAGGAAAGGGGGCCCTTTGATTTCCGTGCGGTTTACCGGGGTAGCCACCCCTCGCAGCCATGCGGGTTTCCGGGCGGTGCTCACCTGGAATCCCAATCAAATCAGTCACTTCCTGACTGGTCCTTTTTCCCTGATTTGAGGCGTTTGACGCGCCCCCGTGCACGGCCGGGCGTGTTTGCGAGGCCGTTGAACGCGGTGACAGGCCCTGCGCAAACGGGCGCCATTCGCTCGAGGTGCGTGGTCGAGGTGGCCCCACCCAACGCTTGTGCGGCGTCGGCCGGCGCAGGAACGTGCGATAGGCAATCGCGTCCTCGGTGGTCAGCGACGACAGGGGACGTTCGCGCTGGACGATCGCCCACAGGATCAGCCGCTCCGCTCCGCTTCCTTGCGATAGGCCCGTTGGGTGGCCGGTGACTCGTGCAACGCCAGCCAGGTGCGTTGCGCACACGTTTAGCTCGAAAAGTTCCCAAATTGTGATTGACCTTCCCCGCAATCACAAATGATAATGCGTCTCATTGCGATAGATTCTTACGCAAAATTACAAAAGTGAGACTTAAGGCACACTGGAGACAACGTGCCATCTTAACGGTCTTCGCCTGCTACTCGGTTTGCCAGGATGGCCTTCGCGCCCGCTGCACGGCATCCCCGCTGGCGGATGACCTTGCGTGTCCGGCGCGAAATCGCGCTTCAACTGCATGCAGATGCTGGCGCTGGATTGCTCAGGAATGGGCGACAGCATCATTGCTAATGCGAATGATGTTCGTTTACAAAACCGGGGGAGAGAACACTGTGCTGTACAAGATTGCCTCTGTTTCGCGCTCGTCGCGCGCCTCGGCGCCCATGCGGCCCAATCCGCGGGTTGCCGCCTTGCGCGTGGCCTTCGCGGGGTTATTGACCACCGGAGTGATTGGTCATGGGCACGCTCAAACCGCGCCAAAGCCAGAGGGTGACGCAGAGGTGCCAGCCGTATCTCTCCCCGAAGTGACGGTCAGTACGAAACGGCCTGACGCGCTCCCTCAGCCCTATTCCGGCGGACAAGTTGCGCGGGGTGGAAACGTCGGCATGCTTGGCAATACTGATTTTATGGACACGCCCTTCAGCATGACCAGCTATACGGAGCAGGCCATACGCGATCAGCAGGCAAAGACCGTGGGCGATCTACTGACCGTGGTTGACCCGTCCGTCCGTGACGTGGTTGGGCGAGACAACCTGTATGAAGCTTTTACGATCCGCGGCTTTCGGGTTGCGAACGACGACGTAGCCTTGAACGGCCTGTATGGTCTCCTGCCAAAGCACATGATCAGCACGGACGCCCTGGAGCGCATCGAGCTGCTCAAGGGGCCGAGCGCGCTACTCAACGGCACGCCGCCACGCGGCAGCACGGGGGGCAACATCAACGTCGTGACCAAGCGTGCGGGTGCGGACCCGTTGACCCGCCTGACTGCGGAATACGCATCCGATTCCCGCTTCGGCGGCCTTCTGGACTTGGGCCGTCGCCTCGGTGAGGACAAGCAGATCGGCGTGCGCGTGAACGCCGCCTACCGCGATGGCCGGCCGCCAATCGACAGGCAAACCGCGCAGAGTGGAGGCGTATCCCTGGGGCTGGACTACCAAGGCCCACGGCTTCGGCTTTATGCTGACCTGCTGTATCAGGGCGACACCATCCGTGCCCCTGAGCGTGGCTACTTCCTGGCTCCAGGAGTTGGCGTTCCGCCCATTCCCAAGCCCGGCGTCAATACCAGCCAGTCGTTCGATTATTCGCAGACGCGCAACCTGACCGGGATGGTGCGGGGCGAATACGACATCACGGATCACATAGCCCTGTTCGCAGCCACCGGCGCCGCGCAGTCCAATTGGCGCAGGTCGGACTACCAGAACGGCACCCAAATTCTCAATGCCAACGGCGATGGGCGCGTGGCCACGGTATTCCAGGACGCGGACTATCGCGCGAAATCAAGTGAAGCCGGAATCAGGAGCAAGTTCAGGACGGGAGCGGTTGACCATAGCTTGAGCATCGCGGCGAGTGCCGTCAGCCTGGTTCAAGACCTGGGGAAAACAACGTACGCCAGCTTCCTGACGAACATTTACACCCCCGTCCTGTTGGCGCAGCCCACGGCCGTGACCTCGTCCTTCTCGAAGAAGCGCGCCTCCGAGACCTCGCTGTCGTCCATCGCCATTACCGATGCAGCCTCCTTCGCGGACGGTCTGGTGCAGGTCGTGGGCGGTGTCAGGCGCCAGAGGATCGAGGTCAATAACTTTTCCGGAACGACCGGCGCGATCACTTCCCAGTACGATCAGAGTGCAACCACGCCGATGGTGGGCGTGGTCGTGCGCCCGAACAAGTCACTGGCCTTCTACGGGAGCTACATCGAGGGCCTCGCCCAAGGACCTACGGCCCCGGAAACCAGTGCGAATGCAGGGCAGATATTCGCGCCCTTCAAGACAAAGCAGTACGAAATCGGAACGAAGTACGACTTCGGCAGCGTGGCGCTTACCGCAAGCGCGTTTCAGATCTCCGTGCCGAGTGGCATCACGAACCCGAGCACGGGTGTGTTTGGCGTGGACGGCGAGCAACGCCACCGGGGGATCGAAATCATGAGCTTTGGCGAGTTGACCCGCAACCTGCGCCTGCTCGGTGGCGTGACCGTGATGGATCCCAAGCTGACGAAGACCGCGGGCGGTACCAATGACGGCCACCAGGCTGTGGGAGTTCCGAACGTTCAAGGCAATCTTGGCCTTGAATGGGATATCCCATCGATGCCAGGGCTGACCTTGACCGGCCGCGCCATCTACACCGGCTCCCGATTCCTGGATGCCGCAAACAAGGTGCAGATGCCTAGCTGGACGCGCTTCGACGCGGGCGCAAGGTATTCCACCAAGGTCGCCAGCACCCCCGTTTCGTTCAATCTGAACATCGCGAACCTGTTCAACCGCGAGTACTGGGAGTCGAATACGGCGGGCTACATGAATGTCGGAGCCCCGCGGACCATCTATCTCACTGTATCGGCTGCTCTTTGACGACAAAGAAAGGAATCGACCATGACCAAGTCTTATATGCACACCCCGGCCGTCCATATTCTCTCCCGCTCGGATCTGGCCGACATCGTCCTTCCTCCGGCGGACGTGATCCGGCTTGTCGAGGATGCCTATCTGTTCTACGCCAACGGAGAGTCCCGTTGCCCGACGAAACTCATGATGGAACTTCCCAATGAGGAGCGGGACGCGGTTTCCTATTCGATGCTCGGTTACGACGGCGCTCTCCAGCAACTCGGTTTCAAGACCTCCTATCGCCAGGGCAACGATAGTGCCGAAAAGTACTACACGACGATCAGCCTCTATGACGACACAACCGGATTGCCGTTCGTATTCATGGATTGCCACCGCGTCGGCGGCTCTCGCACGCCGGCAACCACGGCGATCATCGCCAAGCACTGCGCCAAGGAGAACGCCCAATCGGCGCTGATGGTCGGCACGGGCGCACAGGGCATCAACACATTGTCCTATCTCTTGACTGCGGTGCCTTCTCTCAAAACCCTGCGCCTGTTCGGCACGCACCCCGACGGGATCGCCGCGAGCCTTGCGACCTTTGCCCGGCACTTCCCCGACCGCGAGATCGAACTCGTGAAGGACGTTCCCGAGGCCGTCGCTCAATCCGATATCGTCGTCGTCGCCTCGGGTCGCGCCGCGCATCCGAAAGTCCAGACAGCGTGGATGCCGCCGGGTGGCTTGCTCATTTCTGTCGCCAGCAAGGGCGTGGAGGCGGGTGCCCTGCGGCAGGCCGACTACGCAATCGCGACGAACGAAGCGCAGATGGGCGTCACCGGCAAGCGGCTCGCCGGGCCTGGCGGCGAAGCCCATATCGATGCCGAATTGCCCGACATCGTGGCCGGCCGTAAAGCGGGACGGCGCTCGCAGGAGGATCGGGTGTTCGCATTCTCGAGCGGGATGATCATCACGGATATTCCCGTCGCCCATGCTCTCGCAACCCGAGGGATTGCAGCTGGCCGCGGCAGTCGGGTCGAGCTATGGAACTGATGGCCAATTCGATGCGCGCCCGCGAGCGGGCGTGGGCCGTCGCCGCCCGGCAGGACGTCATGCTGCTCGACCAGATAGCGTGTGCGACGGACGGCCCGTTCCACCTCGTTCACCCCGAGAGCTTTGCCGACAATCTGTCGGGCTTCCAGCGCGTTCTACGGGACCGGAATGTCTCGGGGCATGTCTATTTCGGCAAGAAGGCCAACAAGGCAGGGGCGTGGTTGCGCGAAGTGGCAAGGTTCGGCGGATCGGTCGATGTTGCCAGCGTGCCCGAGTTCGTTCATGCACTTGCCAACGGCGTTCGAGGGGAGAACATCGGCGTCACGGGCGCAGCAAAGCGCAACGAGCTTTTATGGCTGGCCTGCCGCCATGACGCGATTGTTGCCATCGACGCGTTGGACGAACTCGAGCGCGCGATTGCTGTCGCGTCGGAAACGAGCGCCTTGCGGATTCTGTTGCGCGTGCTTCCTCCCAACAGTCCCAACAGCCGCTTCGGACTGAATCCGGATGATCTTCTCGCGGCGTTCCAGCGCTGCGCGGATGCCCGGCGGCACATCACGATGGATGGCTTTTCCTTCCATCTCGATGGCTACGCGGTGGAGCCGCGTGCCGAGTTGGCCTCCGCCCTGATTGATCGGTGCGTGGAGGCCAGAGGCCATGGCTTTCCCTGCTCGTCGATCTCCATCGGGGGCGGCTTCGCTTGCAGCTATATTGAAGAGGAGGATTGGCGCCGCTTCAAGGAGGGACTCGATCCTGCCCAGTTCCATGCGGCAAAGAGCTTCAGTCATTTCTATCCCTATCACCAGTCTCCCACCGGCGCGGCGATGCTGGACGCGATCCTGCAGACGGCAACCGAAAGCGGGACGCTGGCAGCCAAGCTCATCGCTGCCGATGTGCGGCTCTATCTGGAGCCGGGACGGGCGCTTCTCGACGGCGCGGGAATGACCGTCTTTCCCGTGCAAGGTTTCAAGCGGAACGCGGAGCACGGGATCGTGACCGTCGCGGGCCTGAGCATGAGCCTGTCGGAACAGTGGAAAAACAGCGAGTTTCTGCCAGCGCCCTTCCTGGTCCAGCGCGGGCCTGCGCGCCCCCAAAACCCTGTTCACGCGGCCATCGGCGGTTCCAGTTGCATGGAGTATGACGTCCTGACCTGGCGCAAGATCACGTTCCCCGCCATACCGCGCTACGGCGACATGATCGTCTATCCCAATACTGCCGGCTATCAGATGGACAAGAACGAGAGTGAGTTTCATCAGCTCGCACTACCGCCCAAGATTGTCGTGAGTCAACCTGACGGGCGCTTCACCTGGAGAATGGACCGATGATCCCCAAGCACCAGTCTGTCGAACGGATTGCAACGGCATGTTCCGAACTGATCGGCGGGACACCGTTGTACGAATTGGCCCGCACCGGATCAGGCAGCCGCTTGCTGCTGAAGCTGGAACAGTTCAATCCCACCGGTTCCTGCAAAGTCCGGATGGCCCGCGAGATGATCCTCGCGGCCGAGCGCGACGGCAAGCTCAGACCGGGAGGCCATATCGTCGAGCCCACCTCGGGCAATACCGGGGCGGGAATCGCCCTCGTCGCCATCGAGCGCGGCTACAAGTTCACGGCCATCGTCGACAACCATGCCTCGCGCGACAAGCTCCGCGCGATGCAGGCCATGGGCGTCAATCTCGTTTTTGCCGAGAGCAAGGGCGATGGGCCGAGTACCGTCGCGCGGCGCCGGCTGGCCGGAGAGATCGTCGAAAAGACTGGCGCATTCTGGCCGGATCAGCACTACAACCCGAACAACAACAAGGGTTATGCCTGCCTTGCCGCCGAGCTGCTGCGCGGTCTCGACACGGATATCGATTATCTGGTTGGCGCGGTCGGCACCGGCGGCACCTTGTGCGGCACGATCAAGGAGCTACGCCGCCTGGGTTCAAAAGTCACCAGCATCGGCATCGAGCCCACAGGATCCATCATCTTCGGCGGCCCCCCCGGCAAGTATTGGCAGACCGGTGCCGGCGCGCCGGGCGGCTTCACTGTCGGACCGAACGTCGATCACTCCCTGATCGACGAGGGGCTGACCGTCCGCGACATCGACGCCTTCACTGCGGCCCGCGTCGTCGCGCGCCGCACGGGCATCCTCGTCGGTGGTACCTCCGGCGCCGCGATCCATATCGCGCTCAAGCGGCTGGCTCTGGTCGAGCCGAACAGCACCATGGTGGTGTTGGTCTGCGATGCCGGGGAGAAATATCTCGACAGCGTCTACAACGATGAGTGGCTGCGCGAGCGCCATCTTCTGGATGACTTGGCGCATCTGCGCCTGCACCGGCTTTTCGATGCCTACCGGGAATCGATACGCCTCGCATCCTGCACCCTGGCGGCGGTGGGAGGGCAAACGTGATGACCATGAACTTGCGGCAGTATCGGGAAATCATCGCGCTTGCCGCGCCCATCGCGGGCATCCAGTTCGCCCAGGTCGCGCTCACCAGCACCGACCTCCTGATGATGGGCTTGATCGGTGTTCAGGCCGTTGCCGCCGGCGGGCTCGCCCTTCTGCTCTACAACCAGTTGCGGACGATGTGCGTCGGCATGGTGACGGGGCTCGGCAATCTCATCGCGGCCGCCATCGGGCGGGGCGAGAAGCGGACCGGCAGCGCCGATCTCGACGAAGCTGCTCGAGAGGAGATCCGCGATCTGCTGCGAGCCGCTTTGCTCGTGGCAACTGTTGCAGGCGTCGGCGCCGGGGCGCTCCTCGTCGTCCTCAGCCATCTCTTGCCACTGCTGGGACAGGACGCAGCAGTCATCGCCTTGGCCAAGCCGATCATGCTCGCGCTGGCGCCGGGTCTCTTGCCCATGCTGTGGCTCAATGTCCTGCGGCAATTCGCGGTTGGCATGCGCCGCGCCGGCTCGCTGCTGATGGTCACGCTGGTTTCCATCGCCGTCAACGCATTACTCAACGCCGCCTTCATCTATGGCTGGCTCGGTTTGCCACAACTGGGGCTCGCCGGCATCGGGCTGGCGACCTCGGTGGTCAATCTGTGGACCTTTCTCATCTATCTCCGCACCGTGCTGCGCGATCAAAAGCTCAACGCGCTCATCGCGCTGAACGGCTGGTGCGCCAAGCGGGAAACGGTGGCACGTCTCGCCAAGATGGGGACGCCGATCGCGTTGACTTATGGCTCGGAGGCTGCCATCACCTCCATCGCCACTGTCTTTATGGGTACCTTCGGGCCGGTGGTTCTTGCCGCCTCCAACATCGTCAACCAGCTCGCCTACATCGTCTATCAGCTCAACATCGGGCTGTCGCACGGCTCCTCCATTCTGGTGAGCCGTGCGAAGGGCAAGGGTGAGATGGGCGAGATTGGCGCCATTGCGGCGCGCAGCTTGACCGTCAGCTTCGCCGTCATGACCCTCGTCGCCATGGCCTATGTGGCCGTGCCGGACGCCGTGCTGCGCCCCTTTCTCGGAAGGGACGCCGACCCGGCCGTCCTGGCGGCGGCGACCGGTCTCTTGTGGTTCGCCATCGCGCACCAGTACTTCAAAGGCGCGCAGAACATATGCATCGGCCTGCTGCGTGGACTTGGCAACACCAAAGCCGGTCTCACCAACACGCTCATCGGCTACTGGTTGATTGGCATCCCCGCGATGGGCGCCTGCGGCTACTGGCTCGGTTGGGCAAGCCACGGCATCTGGTTCGGTCTCTGCCTCGGCTTCGCCGTCACGAGCCTCTTGCTTGGCCGGCGCTTCGTCGTCGACCTGCAGGCAGTGCTGAAGCCGCTGCGCAATGGCGAACCAGCGGACGAATCAGCAGACGAGCCTGCGAAGGCGCGTCTGGTATCGAGATAAGGACAACATGCAAGTTTTGGAGGAGTTGAAAGTGGTACGGCATCTTAGCGCCATGTGGGCGGCAGGAAGCGTAGTTGCGGCGCTGGCCATGGGGCCGGCTCTGGCTCAGGACAAGCCGGGCCTTGCGGTTCAGGATGACCGCGGGGTCACGGTGCGGGTACCCGCCGCTCCGAAGCGCATCGCTGGCATTTCCTATCTTGCCGCGGACGTCGCCCTGGCGCTCGGCATCAAGCCCTTCGCCACCACCTATATGACGGCCGGGCGCGCGCCCGACTTCCTGCTCGGCCTGACCAAAGACATGGTGCAGCTTGGCCAGCGCGCCAAGCCCAATCTCGAACTCCTGTCCAACGCCAAGCCCGATCTGGTCATCGCCATGCGGCGCTACACCGCCGCCAATGCCCAGCACCTCGAGAAGATCGCGCCCTATGTCGCCTACAACATGGAGCTTCTCTCCGAAAGCGAGAAGGAAGTCGCCGAGTTGTCCAGGATTCTCGGCAAGCCAGAGCGAGGCAAGGAACTCAACGCCGCCTTCCGGCAGCACCTGCAGGACTACGCGAACAAGGCGCCCAAGACCGTGCATCCGCGCTTCCAGATCATGTGGGCGGGCGACACGCCCTTTTCCCTCCATGACGAGAGCACGGCCGCTTCGATTGCAATTAGGCTCGGCGGTATCAACATGGCTGGACCGATGACACAGGGCGGCCGGTTTGGCACTGCACTGAGCCTGGAGACCATGCTGGAAAAGAACCCGGAGGTGATCTTCGTCTATGACTCCGGCCCCGACCGCCCGCACGAGAACAACCCGATCTGGAAGGAACTGTCCGCCGTCAAGAACAAGCGCGTCTACTATGTCGGCGACCAGTGGGTCGAGACCAACGGCCCGATTGCCCGCGAGATCGTCCTGCGCGAGGCGGCCCACTACCTCTATCCCGACACGTTCCCGGCCGTCAATGTCCGCGCCGAGGCCGCGAGGCTGATCCCGGCCGCGTTGCAGAAGTGACCCGGTCCTCGTTACGCGCACCGGCAAGGCCGTGGCTGCGGCCGTTCGGCTGGACGCTGGCCATCACGGCCGGCGCCCTGCTTGCGGCCGTCGCCGGGTTGACGGCCGGCGCCCGGCCGCTGACGCCTGCGGCGCTCGTCTCCATCCTGCTGTCGCCCGACGGCCGGATCGATTCCGTCCTAGTGTGGACGCTGCGCCTGCCGCGCAGCGTGGCCGCCTTCGTCGGCGGCGCGGGTCTCGGTGTTTCCGGCTTTCTGTTGCAGACGCTGACGCGCAATCCTCTCGCCGGGCCGGGGCTGACCGGCGTTTCCTCCGGCGCGGTGGCCGCCATCGTCTTCTGTTTCGTCTTTCTGCCCTGGCTCTCCTCCGCCTACTATCCGTTGATCGGCATGACGGGGGGGCTTGCGGCAGCTGCCGTCACCTTCTGGGTCGCCCATGGGCATGGACAACAGCGACCGCTGCACCTGGCGCTCGGCGGCATTTCCGTTTCGTTGCTCCTGAGCGCTGTCACCACCTACCTCATGATGCTGAGCGGTGCGCAGGTGACGTCCCTGCTCTTCTGGCTGTCGGGCGGTTTCCAGGGACGCTCGTGGTCGCATCTTGCCTATATGGCCCCCTGGGTCGGCGGCGGCATCGCCGCAGCGCTGGCCTGCCGGCGCGTCATCAGCCTCATGACGCTCTCGGACGAGGCCGCCGCCGGCATGGGCGTGCGGCTGGCCTTCTGGAAGCCGGTGCTGCTCGTCGTCGCGGTCCTGCCCGTGGCCGGCATTGCCCCTGTCGCCGGGCCGGTCGCCTTCGTCGGGCTCGTTTCGCCGCACATCGCCCGGCTCCTGAAGCCTGGCGGTCCGGGCTGGACCATCGGCCTGGCCGCAGCGATCGGCGGTTTCACCACCGTCACGGCCGACATCGCCGCCCGGACCGTGGCCCTGCCGCGCGAACTGCCGGTCAGCATCATCGCCGCGCTCATCGGCGGGCCGGTCCTCGTCTATCTTATCCAGCGCAAGAGCCTGGCCTTCAAGGGGGAGGCCGCAGCATGACAGCGCACCCTCTGCGCCACAGCACCCGGCCGGTCTGGTTCCTGCCGGTATCTTTTCTTCTCGTCCTTCTGTCGCTCGTCCTCGCCATCTTCCTCGGCGTGGTCGACCTGCCGCCCGGCGATGTCGCCGCTACGCTGCTCGGACGGGGATCGCCGGAGGCGCGGGCCATCATCCTCGACATCCGCCTGCCAAGGATCGCGACCGGCGCGCTCGCCGGCATCCATTTCGCCCTCGCCGGCTTCCTGCTTCAGACCATCACGCGCAATCCGCTGGCGGACCCGTCGCTGATCGGCATTTCCCAGGGCGCGACGCTCAGCGTCACGCTCTTCCTCCTCTTCGGCGTCCATATCTACGCGCCGGGTTCGAGCGCGCAGGTCACGGAACTTCCGCTGCACTGGCTGCCGAGCGTCGGCCTGCTCGGTGGGCTGATCGCATGCGCCCTTGTCTATGCGCTGGCGTTACAGGCCGATCTCGGCCCGTTGCGCCTGACGCTCGCCGGTATCGCCGTCGGCGCGGTGCTGCATGCCGTGGCGATCGGCCTCATCGCGGGGTGGGGATCGACGCGGATCGAAGTCATGCTCGAATGGCTGTCCGGCAGCCTTTATGCACGCAGCTGGCAGCACGCCGTCTTTCTCCTGCCCTTCACCGTCGTCGGCCTCGCTGCGCTGCCTCTCATCCGCCGTTCGCTCGATCTTCTCAGTCTGTCGACACCGGTGGCGCGCTCCTTCGGCCTGGCCTATCGCCCGGCCTTTTCCGGGGTCCTGCTGCTTTCCGCCGGCCTTGCGGCGAGCGCGGTCGGCGTCGTCGGTCCCATCGTCTTCGTCGGGCTGATCGTTCCCCATTTCGCCCGTTTCGTCGCCGGGCGGCAGAGCGCCCTGCGCCTGCCCCTGACCATCATGCTGGGCGCTATCACCGTCACGCTTGCCGATCTCGTTGGCCGCCTCGCCGGTCGGGCGGACGAGATTCCGATTGGCGTGGTCACCGCGTTCTGCGGCGTTCCCGTCCTGATCGCGCTCTTGCGCAAAACCCCGTGAGAATTGCGATGCCGCTTACCTGCTCCCGATTATCTGTCGCATATGGCCGGCGCATGGCGCTGGACGGCTTCGATCTCGCGCTTGAGCAGGGCGAAATCCGCGCCCTGATCGGCCCGAATGGGTCCGGCAAGAGCACGGCGCTGCAGACGCTGGCCGGACTGATCCGGCCGGCGGCGGGGCGCGTCATCGTCGACGGCCGGCCCGTCGACGCCATGCCGCGCCGCGAGCTCGCCCGGCACCTCGCCTATCTGCCCCAGCAGCCATCGGCCCCCGACGAAATGACGGTCGCGCAGTTGGTCCGGCAGGGGCGGTTCGCCCATGTCGGCCTGTTCCGCAGCTATGGTCCGGACGACGAGAAGGCGATCCGGTGGGCATTGGATAGCACCGGCTTGAGCGAGCTTGCCGACCGCAGCCTCACCGAACTGTCGGGTGGCGAACGCCAGCGGGCCTGGATTTCTGCCGCGCTGGCGCAGGAGGCGCAGATACTGCTGCTCGACGAGCCGACCACCTTCCTCGACATCGGCTATCAGGTCGAGGTGCTTGATCTCGTCTATCGGCTCAGCCGCGTCAGGGGCGTCGCCATCGTGATGGCGATCCACGATCTCAATCAGGCCATGTCCGTCTGCGACCGCATTTCGCTCCTCGAGCGGGGCCGGCTGGTTTTCGATGGAGACCCGCATGCACTGGCCGGAACGAATCTGATCGAGCAGGTTTTCCGCGTCCGCGGCGCCTTCGTGCCCATTGCGGTCGACGCTCCGCCTCATTTCGATGTCGAGCTGGCGTGCCGCCGGCCCCTACTGTCTCAAGATACGGTACCGGCGCGGCGTTCCAGTCTTGCGCTGCAGCGCATGTAGTCAGTGCGATAACGGGAGTACGCAGCGATGCTCGATCTCACGCAATTGCCTACCGACACGCCCGGCGCCCGGGACGTCGTGCATTTCAACAACGCCGGCGCGGCGCTCATGCCGCGCATCGTGCTCGACACGGTCTTCCGACACATGCAGCAAGAGGCGCATCTCGGCGGCTATGAGGCCGCCGAGTCTGCGGTCAGGCCGCGTAGATGGGCTTGAGGCCGTGGCCGTCGGGCTTCGACGCCCGTTTGCTGAAGAAGGCCGATGCGCCGCTGGCGGCCGCCAGTTGCGCCGCCATCGAGAGCAGGTCAGGCCCCAACGACAGCATGCGCGCTTCGGTAAAACGCACGGTCGGGCCAGCAATGGTGATGACGCCCAGCGGCGGCTGGCCGGCCAGTTGCACTGGCGCGGCCATGGCGTTCAGCCCCGCAGTGAAAGTTTCCTGCGTCACCGAGAAACCGCGCTCATGCGCGGCGTGCACAGCTTCCAGCATCGCCTGCATGGAATCCGGCGCACCGGGCCCGTAATCCGCGGGCATGCCCAGCCCTTGCTGCGCAACCAGCGCCAGGGCCGCGTCGTCGCTCATGGTCGACAGCCATGCCAGCCCCGAGGCGGAACAACTCAGGCGAGCGTCCTCGCCCATGTCTGGATCGTAGCGCAGGCCCTGGCGGGCACCTTGCGCGCGCGCCACCCAGGTGAGCCGGCTGCCATCGACCACGCCCAGGCGCACCAGTTCGCCCGAAATCTCAGCCAGGCGGTCCAGCAGAGGCTGGGCAATGTCGACAATCCCGGTCTTGCTCAGGTAAGTCAGCCCCATCGACACCAGCTTGGTGGTCAGCATGTACTCGCCCTTGTCTCGCGTCTGGCGCACGTAGTCGCAGCGCATCAGGTCGTTCAGCAACCGGTGCGCCCCGCTCCGCGGAATCTCGAGCTGGTCGGCGATGGTCGCCAGTTCGAGTCCCTCGCTATGGCGGGATAACAGCTCCAGAATGCCTAAAGTGCGCTCGAGAACACCATTCATGTCTAGAAAGCTCCAATGATCAGGATGTTGGAGCTAAAGCATGCGCGATCTTTGAACCGTAGTCAAAAAAGCAAGGAAATTCTATTGCTGAATTTCATTCCGGTCTTCCTGTCTCAATGAGGGCGCGGCTGGCAGCCAGAGCCTGGGCCGACCAGGTTTTGAGACCCAGCGCCCGGGCGCGCACCTCGTTGGGAATCTCCACGCTGACCGGCAGGTCGTACGGCAGGACGGCAAAGAGCCCGGCCAGGTCAATACCACCCTCGCCCGGGAGCAGCCGGTCGCAGCGGGCAGTACGGATGAGCGCTTCGTCCGTCGCCGGAATCCCCGCGGGCGCGTCGCTGATCTGCGCGTAGTGCAGCCACTTGCGCGGCAGACGTGCAATATCGTCAAGGGTGCTGGCGGAGCGGCCGAAATGCAAGGAATCCACCAGGACGCCGGCATTCTCCGGCTGCCCGGCAAGTTCGACGATGCGGCGCGCGGCCGGCGCGTTCTTTACGGCGGTCCAGGGCATGAACTCCAGATCGCAGGTCAGCCCGAATGGCTGGGCTACCTCGCACAGCCGCGCATAGTTCGCGGCCAGGCGTGCCTCGTCCGTGTCGTCCGCGGCAATCAGTACCGCCTTCGCGCCGATTTCGGCCCCCAGCGCCAGTGCCGGGGCATACGCAAGCGCATCGAAGCCCTCCCCGATGCGGATGATCTCGATATCGAATACCCGCACGCCCGTATCTCGCATTCGGGCCAGGGTTTCCCGCAAGGCCACGGCATCGTCGAGCATGGGCTGGAACGGGGCGCCCGGCCCATTCGGGAACGGACGCAGGCCAACGTAGCTGTAGCCCAGTTCCGCCGCCACATCGATGGCCTGCGCCGCGGTGGCCGTGGGGGCGGTCAGGTAGGCCAGTGAGTAATGACGCTGCATGCTGCCATCCCTATTTGAGCGGCGACACTGCCGTCGGCATCGCGATGGTGGAGTTCATCCGGGCCGTAAGCCAGGCCGGACCGCCCTTGGGAGGCCAGATACCCTGGCTCACGGCATCGGCGCGTACCTTGCTGCGGGCATCGAGCGTGGGGTACGCCCAGAGGTTGGTGAATCGCAGTGGGCCATCGATGGCCACCATGGCGGTCACGCATGGCGAGAGCTTCTCGCGGGCCGGCACGTATTCCTCCCACAGATCGATGGTGGGCTGCACACCACCCGGTTTGATGCCATAGGTGCGGATCTCGTAGACCGGACCGGCGATGCCGGATTCGCTGCTGGGGCGCACCGGGTTCATCCAGGGGAACCCTTTGTAGCTATGCTGCTCCAGGCTCAGCGCCACGGCACCGCAGCCGAAGGGGTTCTCGCTTTTCTGGGTACGCTCGCGTTCCGCGTAAAGCGAAGACAGATCGGCGAAGCCGCGCAGGACGATCATCTGGTTCAAGGTACCGATATCCGTGAACCAGCAGCCGAGCAGTTCGCCGTCGGCGTCGGGAGCGGCAGTGAAAGCCTGGACGGCCGTAGCGGCCTGGGCCGCAGTGCCAAAAGGCAGAGTCAGGGTGGCGAGTTCGTAGTACATGGGTGTCGGGGTTTCCAAACGATAGGTTTCGGTTGTGGGGGAAAACTGGCCGGTCAGGCGACGCTTGCCGGATCCAGCCTGGCCGCGTGACAAGCGGCGACAAAGCCGAATGTCATGGCGGGTCCCAGCGTGATGCCGCCGCTTGGATAATTGCCGCCCATCACGCTGGACATGTCGTTGCCGCCGGCATACAGGCCAGGGATCGGTTGCCGCTGCTCGTCCAGGACCTGCGCGCTGGCGTTCGTCCGCAGGCCGGCGAAGGTGCCCAGGCTGCCGGCGACGATCCGGACGGCGTAAAAGGGGCCGTGCTCGATGGGCGCCATGCAGGGGTTGGGCCAGTCCGGGCTCGGGTCGCCCTGCACACGGTTGTAGGGCGTCTCGCCTTTGCCGAAGTCCGGGTCGGCCCCCGAGCGCGCTTGCAGGTTGTAGCGCTGCACGGTGCGCTGCAATGCATCGGCATCGATTCCGCATGCATGCGCGAGTGCCGCCAGGCTGCGCGCGCGCTTGAGATAGCCGGAGCGTAGTGAGGCCCGCATCGGCATTGGCGCGGGCTTGACTGCGCCCAGGCCGTAGCGGCGGATGAAGCGGTGGTCGCAAATCAGCCAGGCTTCGGCGGTCTGACCCGCCGGCGTGGCCTTGAGCAAGCCGCGCATGAAATCGTGATAGGAGTCCGCTTCGTTGGTGAAGCGCCGGCCATTGCGGACCACCGCGATCAGGCCCGGCTTGGCGCGTTCGATCAGGTGGGGAAAATGGGCTACCGTGCCATCCCGGCGCGGCACCAGCGACACCGGCGCCAATGCCGCAGCCGATGCGAGATCCCTCGCGATCGTGCCCCCGGCGCTTTCCCCAAGCGTGAGTCCATCACCCGTGTTGCCACGCGACGCGGCCGACCAGTGCTCCTCCCCCGTGAGCGTGTGCGGCAGCAGTTCACGCTTGCGCTTCACGTCATGGGGGAAGCCGCCACAGGCCAGCACGACACCGCGCGCGGCCTGAATCTCGACCTCCCCCTGCGGGGTGCTCACCACGGCGCCGACCACCCTGCCATCCTGCCTGAGCAGCCGGCGCGCGGGGCACGACACGCGCAACTCGACGCCGGCTTCAAAGGCCGACGCCGCCAGCCGGGCAACCAGCGCGTTGCCATTGACCAGCCGCATGCCGCGCCCGTGTAGAAGCAGATCGCGCCAATGGCTTACGACGCGCCCGGCGACGTAGCAGAATGACTTTGCGGAACGGCTTGCGTTCAGGAAATGGCGCAATTCCGTACCCGCAATGCCCATGCCCCACAGCGTGGTTTCCGCCAGCGGAGGCTTGAGCTGACCGATCCGCCCGCCAAGGCGCCGGGCATCGAAAGGCGCCGCGCAAACGGAGCGCCCGCCGGTGGCGGCCCCGGGCGCGTTGCCGTGAAAGTCCGGCACCGCATTGCCGTCGATAAACTCCAACGCGGTATGCCGGCGGAAGAATTCCACCATGCGCGGGCCGTTTTCGAGGAAAGCCCGGGCGCGAGCTTCATCGAAATGGGCCCCGAGTTCGTGCCGCAGATAGGCCAGCGGCTGGTCAAGGTCCTCCGTGATGTTGGCGGCAACGGCCAGGGGATTGCGGGGAATCCACATCCAGCCGCCAGACCACGCGGTCGTGCCGCCGTAGACCGGCTCTTTTTCGACCACCAGCACCTTCAGCCCAAGCCTGGCCGCCACCACGGCGGCGGACAAGCCACCGGCACCGGAGCCAATGACCAGCAGATCGCAATGGGAAGTGAGAGGCGTCATGGTGAAGGAGAGCGAGGACGGGTCAGTCCGCATAGATGGGTTTGAGCCCGCTGCGGCTGGCGGGCTTGCGGGGGGGCTTGTTGAAAAAGGCAGAGGCACCGCTGGCTGCCGCCAGCTGCGCGGCGCCCGACACCAGCTCAGGACCCAGGGCCTGCATGCGCGCCTCGGTAAAGCGTACGGTCGGGCCCGCGATGCTGATGACCCCCATCGGAGCCTGGCCATCCAGCCGCACAGGCGTGGCGATGGCATTCAGCCCCGGCGTAAAGGTCTCCTGGGTCACGGAAAATCCGCGCCCGTGGGCGGCATGCACCATCTCCAGCATGGCCTGCATCGAAGACGGTGCGTTGGGGCCATATGCCGGTGGCATGCCCAGGCCTTGCTGCGCAACCAGCGCGAGCGCTGCGTCATCGCTCATCGTCGACATCCAGGCGAGCCCCGACGCAGAGCAGCTCAGGCGCGCGTCCTCTCCCATGTCCGGGTCATAGCGAAGGCCCTGGCGTGCCCCTTGGGCACGCGCCACCCAGGTCAGCCGGTTGCCGTCGATCACGCTCAGGCGCACCAGCTCGCCCGTGGACTGCGCGAGGCGGTCGAGCAGGGGCTGGGCAATATCGACGATGCCGGTCTCGCTCAAATAGGTCAGGCCCATGGAAACCAGCTTGGTGGTGAGGACGTACTCGCCCTTGTCGCGGGCCTGCCGGACATACTCGCAGCGGATCAGATCACCGAGCAGGCGATGCGCGGCGCTGCGCGGCATCCCGATCCGGTCGGCAATCGTCGCCAGTTCCAGGCCATCGCCATGCCGAGCCAGCAGTTCGAGAATGCCTAATGTGCGCTCGAGGACACCGTTCATCGTGAAAGGCTCCCGCCCCATGTATCCGTGTTGGCGCGCATTGCGTGCCGACGCCGCCTGGCTTCTGGCGGCTGGCTTGCATCCTGAAGTGTCGCTCTATTCATTTTTGACTCTACTAAATCGCTGAGTCGAACTATAGTCCACACATGAACAATGTTCAATACTTGAATTGTGTTCCATTTTTGCCTAGGATTCGGCTCAGCCAAACCATCGCCACCAAACATCAGGAAGAGACAGCACCATGATCGAGACACTAAACGGCGCCACACGGGTTCATTTCATCGTCGGCGACCCCATTGCGCAGGTGAAATCGCCCGCGGGCGTGACACAGGCTTACCAGGATCGGGGCCACAACGCGATGGTGATGCCTGCGCATGTGGCCCCCGCCGATCTTTCGGCGTGGCTGGCAGGCGTATCGCTGGCAAAGAACGTGGATGGCCTGATCGTCACGGTGCCGCACAAATTCGCTTGCTTCGACCTTTGCGCCACGGCATCGGATCGCGCCACGTTTCTTCATACGGTCAATGTGATGCGGCGCAATGCCGACGGCAGTTGGCATGGCGACATGTTCGACGGGCAGGGCTTTATCCAGGCCATGCGCGACAACGGTTGTGACCCCGCCGGCAAGACCGCGCTGCTGGTGGGCGCCGGCGGCGCCGGCTCGGCCATCGCGCATGCACTGGTGACGGCCGGGGTGAGCAAGCTCGCCATCCGCGACCAGGACGAGGCGCGCCGGTCTACCCTGATCGAACGACTGGCAGGCATGGACCGGGCGACCATCGAGCATGGCAGCGCCGACCCGGCTGGCTTCGATATCGTGCTCAATGCCACGCCGGCAGGCATGAAAGACGGCGACCCCTGCCCTGTCGCGCTCGACAGGCTAGCGGCAAGCACGTTCGTTGGCTGCGTGATCACGGTGCCCGCGGTGACGCCGCTGATCGCCGCGGCGCGCGCCAAGGGGTGCGCCACCATGACTGGCGCCGACATGTTCGGCCGGGTGCGCGACTTGATGGTCGATTTCCTGGTGGGCGCCTGAGATGACCGCGCTAATCAATACACGGCTGGCTTCGCTGGCGGAAAACGAAAGCTTTGACGTGGTGGTCATCGGCGCCGGCGGCGCTGGCATGTCCGCCGCCTTGTTCGCGGCCATCGATGGCGCACGCGTGCTGCTGGTAGAGCGCACGGCGTACCTGGGCGGCACCACCGCCTACTCGGCTGGCACCACGTGGATACCGATGACGGAAAAAGGGCTGACCGTAGCGCCCGACGACACCGTTGAAAAAGCATCGGGCTTCCTCGACCGCGCGGTCGGCGAGCGATCGTCCCGGACGCTGCGCACCGCATTTCTGGAAAACGGCCATCGCGCGGTATCCCTGCTGGAAAAGCACAGCCACGTGCAGTACCAGGTGCGCCAGTTCCACCCCGACTACCTGTCCGAACTGGCGGGCGCTGTGCACCGCGGCCGCGCGATCGAGCCCGTTCCCTTCGACGGCCGCAAGCTCGGGCCGCTGTTCAAGCTGGTGCGGCCGCCGATTCCGGAGTTCACGGTACTGGGCGGCATGATGGTGGACCGGGACGATATCCAGCATCTGCTAAACCTGAAGCGGTCCTGGCGATCCTTCAAGTATTCCGCACGCATCATCCTGCGCCACCTGGCGGATCGTCTGGGTCATTCGCGGGGCACCCGCCTGGTGATGGGCAACGCCCTGGCGGCACGTCTGCTCTACTCCCTTGCCGAACGCGGCGTATCCATCGTCACCGATACCGAGGTGGCCGCGCTGCCGCAGGACGCTCGCGGCGTCCATGGCGTAGTGCTGACGCAGGATGGCGTCCGGCGGACCATTCATGCAAGGGGTGGCGTGGTTCTCGCCAGCGGCGGCTTCAACCGGCACCCGCAAAGACGAGCCGCCATGCTGCCCGGGGCCGACGCGCAATGGTGCCCCGGCGCACCCGGGCATACCGGCGCGGCGCAGGACCTTGCCCTGGCCGCCGGGGCACGCTATGGCGAGGGCAGCCTTAGCCATGCCTTCTGGGCGCCCGTTTCGGTGCGCCGGCGCGCCGACGGCAGCACGGCTGTGTTTCCGCACTTCATCATGGATCGCGGCAAGCCCGGCATGATCACGGTCAACCAGCAAGGCAGACGCTTTCTCAATGAATCGACGTCTTATCACCTGTTCGGCATCGCCATGCAGACGGCAAACGCAAGCAGCCCGAGCGTACCCGCATGGCTTGTCTGCGACGCACCGGCGCTCAAGCGTTACGGGCTGGGCATGATCCGCCCAGGCGGGAAAGGCCTGAGCCCTTTCCTCAAGGACGGCTACCTGACGCAGGCGGCGTCCCTGGCTGATCTTGCCACCCGGCTCGGGATGGACCCGGAGGTTCTGCAACAGACCGTTGCGGCCTTCAATGCCGACGCGGCAGCCGGCGTGGACCACGCCTTTCAGCGCGGCAGCACGGACTACCAGCGTGCCAATGGCGACGCCAGCCAGAGCGGTCCCAACCCCTGCCTCGGCCCACTCGCGACAGGTCCGTTCTTTGCCATCCGCCTTTACCCAGGCGACATCGGCGCGGCAACCGGCCTGCTGACCGACGCCGACGCACGCACACTCGACGCGGCTGGGAAGCCCATTCCAGGCCTGTACGCCTGCGGCAACGATATGCACTCCATCATGGGTGGGGCCTATCCCGGCCCCGGCATCACCATCGGCCCGGGCCTGACCTTTGCCTACCTTGCCGCCCGGCATGCTGTTGCACGCGCTCACCGCGGGTCGGGCGATGATGATCGCGCTCCCGCCCCGGCAATGCCTCTCGACCATCGGCAACCCCACCCCACGCTCACACAATCCGAGCACAACGCATAAGCGCTTCCGACAGAGGGGCGGGGCAGACTGGACAGACCGGTGGCGAAAAGACGACCGGCTTCCCCCTCCCCTAATCGGGACGCGGCATCGCCGCCTTCAGGAGACAACCCATGATCCATTCCCACCTCGCGTCGCATGCGACTGGCGCACCTGCCGACACTCTCAGCCAAAAGCTGCGCAATGCCTTCGCCGTCGGCAGGGTCCGCTGGGGCATGCTGGCCCTGGTGTTCTTTGCCACCACGCTGAACTACGTCGACCGCGCCGCGCTCGGCGTATTGCAGCCGGTGCTGGCCAAGGCCATGAACTGGACCGCCCAGGACTACGCCAACATCAATTTCTGGTTCCAGGTGGGGTACGCCGTCGGCTTTGCCGCGCAAGGCCGTTTTATCGACAAGGTCGGCGTGAAACGCGCCTTTCTGCTGGCCGTGCTGTTGTGGAGCGTCGCGGCCGGCGCGCACGGGTTCGCTGTTTCGGCCGTCGGCTTCATGATCTGCCGCTTCTTCCTCGGTCTGACGGAAGCCGCCAACTATCCCGCCTGCGTCAAGACCGCGCGGCTGTGGTTTCCGGCCGGAGAGCGCGCCATGGCCACCGGCATCTTCAACGCCGGCACCAATGTGGGTGCCTTGGTCGCGCCGGTGATGCTTCCGCTGATCCTGGTGGCCTGGGGCTGGCAGGCGGCGTTCTATTGCATCGGCGCGCTCGGCATCGTCTGGGTGGTGTTCTGGGTGCGCAACTACTATGATCCCGAGCAGCATCCGCGCGTCAGCCAGGGCGAGCTTCACTACGTGCAGCAAGGCGTGGAACCCGCGTTGCAGAAGGTGCCGTATTCGCGCATCCTGCGCTTGCGCGGCACCTGGGCCTTCGCCCTCGCCTACACCATCACCGCGCCGGTGTTCTGGTTTTATCTGTACTGGCTGCCGCCCTTTCTCAACCAGCAATACAGCCTCGGCATCAGCGTGACGCAGATGGGCATTCCGCTGATCGTGATCTACCTGATGGCCGACGTGGGCAGCATTGGCGGCGGCGCGCTGTCGTCGCTCCTGATCAGCCGCGGCATGGCCGCAGTGAAGGCACGACTGCTGTCGATGCTGGTCTTTGCCGTCTGCATCACCACGATCGTGTTCGCCGCCGGCGCCAGCAGCCTGTGGGTAGCAGTGGCCGCCATCTCGATCGCGATCGCCGCGCACCAGGCCTGGACCGCCAATATCTGGAGCATGGTGATGGACTACACGCCAAAGGAAGTGGTCAGTTCCGTATTCGGCTTCGGCGGCATGATCGGCGCCATCGGCGGCATGTTCATGACGCAGCTCGTCGGCTATGTCCTGAGCAAGACCCATAACAACTACTCGGTGCTGTTCACCATGATCCCCTGCGCCTACTTTATCGCGCTGGCGTGGCTGTACTTCATGGCGCCGCGCTCGGTCGCGGCACCGAGCGCGAGCACGAGCCAGACACAAGCAAGGCCCGGCACGCCTTCTGATATGGAACGGCGGCCGGGGTCCTGAGCCCCCCTCTCAACGAATCCCGGCCAGCCCGCGGGATTCATGAACCCGGTGAATGCCAGCACCGGTACAGGGCGGCATCAGACCGCCCGGGCGAATGGCAATAACAGGCAACAAGGCCACAACACAAGAGGACGGAGATTTCCATGAAGAAAATGCTAGTGCCGCTCGCGGCGCTGGGCGCACTCGCTCAGCCTGCGTGTGCGCAATCCAGTGTCACCCTGTACGGTCTGGTCGACACCACCATCCGCTTCACCACCCATGCGAACGCCGCCGGCAACAACAAGTGGGAGATGACCGACGGCGAACTGACCGGCAGCCGCTGGGGCCTGCGCGGCACCGAAGACCTCGGCCGCAACCTGAATGCCTTCTACATTCTCGAATCGGGCTTCAGCCCGGATAGCGGCACCAGCCTGCAAGGCGGCCGCCTGTTCGGCCGCACCGCCGTGATCGGCCTGGACGGCGAGTTCGGCAAGCTCGCGCTGGGCCGGCAGTACACGCTTGCGCACGAAGTCCTGTCCTCCTACGAAGCCATGGCCTTCGCCAACAATTCCATCGTGGGCTACCAGGGTGGCAACTACACCGGCCTGCGCTACGACAACACCATCAAGTACATCAAGTCCTTCGGCGGCCTGCAGGTCGCCGCCGCCTACACCTTCGGCGAGGTCGCCGGTAATGCCACGGCCAGCAACGCCAGCGCGGGCTCGCTGGTTTACAGCACCGGACCCATCGAGGTCGGCGCCGTCTACCAGGTCACCCACGATGTCTCTTCCGCCTTCTTCGGTGCCGTGCCGCCCGCACAGACCAGCAAGCAGACCGTGTGGGGGCTGGGCGGCACCTGGAAAACTGCGCGCGCCCAGTATTACCTTGGCTACACCAACAACCGCCTCGATGTTGCCGACTATCGCAACAACGTCGGCTACGTTGGAACGCGGGTGAACATCAACGATGCGCTCGCCTTCATCGGTACCGTGCAGTACGACTGGCTCAAGCATGCCGGCCAAAGCGGCAAGCGCCTGACCAGCGCCGCCATGCTGGACTACAGCTTGAGCAAACGCACCGATGTCTACGTGGCGGTGGATTACACGCAGTTGCGCGGCGCCTGGATCGCGCTCGACAGTTCGCCCAGCTTCAACAACAGCGGCAATATGTTCGGCAACAGCACGCGCCTGGGCGCCATGGCCGGCGTGCGTCATAAATTTTGAGAAGCAAAAGCAGATCAGCCGGGCACATGCCGGGCTGCTCCCACGGAAAGCGCCGCGCATGCGAGTTCTCGTGATCGGGGTAACGCGCTGCGCGGCGCTGGTGGGCGCGGTTGTTGCCACCTGAGCGTGCGGCAGCAAGGCTGCACGCGGCCTGCGAGACCGCTGGGGTCAGTGTGCGCACGCTGCAGCGCCGGACTGCCGACCAAGGGCTCATATCGGGCGACGGCAGGCCCCAAGCAGTGCGGCCGATGCCCGCTCATGCCCTCACCGACGCTGAGCGCGAGCAGATCCAGCGCGTGGCCAACGAGCCGGATTGCAGTGCTGATAGCCAAGAAGTCACTGAAGTCCCTCGCGGGAATTGGTCTGCTCGCCGCCGCGCTTCTCATGCAAGGCTGTGGCGTCAAGCCACCGACCTGGTCAGTTCGGCTTCGCCTGCCCCGCCGCCGCAGCACCGGGCTTGCGCAGCATTTTCTCGACCTCGCCCGCATGCAGCTCCTCCAGCTGGATCAACTGCCGTGCATACTCCTCCAGTGCGACTGAACGGCCTTCGACCAGGCCCAGCAGTTCACGGTACAGCGCCAGGGCCTGCATCTCCGTCGCCAGCGATTCACGCAGGATTGTGCCGATATCGGTGGTATGGCTGTCCAGCAGTTCGCCGATGCCAAGCGATGGATAGGCGCCCAGGGTCGTGATCCATTCCCCGGCCTGGTGCGCATGCAGCAGCGACTCATTCGCCTGCTCGCGCAGCCACGACACGATGGGAATGCGGCCGAAGCCGAAGATCAGGAATGAGTAGTGCGTGTAGCGCACAACCCCGGCAAGCTCGGCCTCGAGTATCCGATTGAGTGCGCCGACGACCTTGTCCTGTTCGATGTCCGTCATGGCATTTCTCCCTGAGGTGGAGTTCGGCGGCAAGCCTGCGCCGCAGGTCGCTAGCGGTAGACAAGAACAGGGATCCGGCAATGTGTGAGCACTTTCTGGGTTTCACTTCCCACCAGCAGGCCCTCCAGCCCCCTGCGGCCATGCGACGCCATGAAAATCACGTCACACCCGTGCCTCGCTGCGGCATCGATGATGCCTCGGTAGGGCACCGTGGTCGTCATATCCGTTTCGCAGGTCACGCCCGCCGCCTTGGCTGCGGCGACAACCGCCTCCAGCAGGGCGCTTGCGCGCTCGGCCTCGTGCTCCTCGAAGGTCTTGCGCCTTGGATGTCCGGCATCGCCTGACACCATGTAGGGATACTCCTCCATGCAGGTATAGACAGTCAGCCTGGCGCCACCGGCTTTGACAAAGCCGAAGGCCGCCTCCATCGCCATCTTTGAGAGCTCTGAGCCGTCGGTGGCCAGCAAAATGTGCTTGAACACGATACCCCTCCATACACAGTTGTTCCCGGCGGGATGAGTCTGTCCGCCAGTCAAAGTTCAGTATGGACAATAATCCGTGTCCCGGCAGGAATGGTGCGATGGCGCCGGCCCGGCACTTGCGCCTCGCCGCTTCGGGGGAACAGGTTCGCCGAAGCGGCGAGAACGATGCCGGCCAGCCTTACTGCATATGCTGCCCGCCGTTAATGGCGATATTGGATCCGGTCACGTAGGCCGCTTCCTCGGAGCACAGGTAGGCAATCAGCGCCGCGACTTCTTCCGGCTTGCCGACGCGGCCGACCGGAATCTGCGGCAGGATCTTGGTCTCCATGATTTCCTTGGGCACGGCATTGACCATCTTGGTGGCAAGGTAGCCCGGAGAAACGGTGTTGACCGTCACGCCCTTTCTTGCCACTTCCAGCGCCAGCGACTTGGTGAAGCCGTGCATGCCGGCCTTGGCAGCGGCATAGTTGGTCTGGCCGAAGGCGCCCTTGGAGCCGTTGACCGACGCGATGTTGATGATGCGTCCCCAGCCGCGTTCGACCATGCCCTCGCAAAGCGGCTTGGTGAGGTTGAATACCGAATCCAGGTTGGTCCGCATCACGGCATCCCAGTTCGGCTTGTCCATCTTCTTGAAGGCCATGTCGCGGGTAATGCCGGCGTTATTCACCAGAATATCCACGCCGCCCACGTCAGCCAGAATCTGCGCCGCGCAGGCCTGGCAGGCGTCGTAGTCGGCCACGTCGACCTCGTAGGCGCGCATCTCGCGGCCAGTGGCGGCCATCGCTGCCAGCCAGTCCTGCGCGTTGGCGTTGCCCGGCGAGTGCGTCACGGCCACGGCAAAGCCAGCGTCGTGCAATTTGATGCTGATGGCTTCTCCCAGTCCACCCATGCCACCTGTTACTAGTGCGATTCTCTTCGTCATGCTGCGTGTGTCTTTGTCGTAAGGTTGAAAGGCCCCTGCCTTGCCGCAAAGGGCTTTTCCCGGTTGCTACTGGCAATTTCCCGTTGCCCTGGCGCAAAAAAAGCGGGGGCCAGCCGGGACCGAAGATCCGGTCCAGCTTGCAAAATTCCTCGGGAAGGTTGGCGTCGCGGTGCCGCCAGCCAGGGAACCTGAAGTCCCTGGCCTGCAATGCCCGCGATTTCTGTTCAGCGCGCTGGCATGGCCTGCATGGCCAGCAGTTCGCCGTTACTGCTTGGAAGCGCGGGGCGCTGCCTGCTGTGCCGCGCCGTTGGCGGCCGCGGCTGTCGTGGCAAAGTTGGCCTTGGCAACTTCAGCCGTCTGCTTTGCCGCGTTCTGGAAGGACTGATAGGTGCTGCTGGCAGCGGCCACGCTGGATTGCAGCAGCGCGGTCAGCGCTTCCGATCCGGCCGGCGCATTCTTCACGAAGGTGTCAACGAAGGCCTGCACATTGCGGTTGTGCTGCTCGTACTGAGCCTCGACCGCCTTGGACAGTTCCGCCTGCGTGTTCGATGCGATTTCATACACATGGCGCGCATAGGCAACGGCCTTCTCCGCGGCAGGCTGGCCCAGATTGCTCTGCACCGCGAGCACTTCACGCAGGTCCTTGCCGGCCAGCACCGCCTGGACATTTTCCTGGCCGTCGGCAAGCGTGGTCCTGGCTGCCTGCAGGTTCAGCTCGGTCAACTTCTGGAAGCCGTCAAAGGCCATGTTCGTCAGCGCGAACAGGTGATTCAGGTTCGACTTCTGCACTGCAGCAAATTGATCGGGCGTAAAAGGTGACATGCGTATCTCCTTTGGATTGGTCGCACGGATTGGCGCAGCAGCGCTGGCAATCCGCCAAGGTCAGGTTTCCGGACTGGCAGCGCCGCCAATCCTGCAGCGCACCATCCGAGTCCGAATCCTAGAATGTTTCCTCTAACTTAATCCCTAGGTACAAACCCAAAAAGTATTGAAAACATGACAACAAAAGTGATTTATTGGGCCTTGAATTTACATGTACTTACGTAGAAATGGTGCAGTGCATAACAGGTATAAAACTGACTTAACTCGGCAGGTCGGACGATCCGGTCAGCCAGCGAAACATCGTTGCGCGCTGGAAACGGCGCATGGGCCGTCGACCGGGGTGCCGACGGGGACGGGAACCTTGCGGGAACGGGCTGCCCCGCCGTTGCGCCGCACACCGGTGCGACGAGCCGCCGCAGTGATGAAGCTGCCTGGCGGCGCTAAACACTGCTATATTGCTCGCCAAAACAGGCACCGCTCTCGTGGGTAAATCGCATCGCCGGCCATGGTTCGCCGGCCTTCTCCTCGTTGTCTTCCTGGCAGCTCAACTGGCAGCGGCGGCGTACGCCTGTACCGGCAGCAGCTACCAGGTGGAGCACGGCGACACGATGGCGGCGATGACCGAGTCCTGTGCCGATATGGCTGCCGGCGAGGGCGAGAAGGGTCCCGACCAGAGCGGACTTTGCCTCGCGCATTGCCAGGCCGATTCCCAGAACGCTGACCATGCTTCGCCGCAGCTTCCGGCCTTCATGCCGGTGCTGATGCGCGTGATCGAGCCAACGCGCGTGGTCATGGCAGAGGTTCGCGTTGCGCTGCGCACCGAGACAGAGCCGCGCGGCCCGCCACCGCTCAACATCCTTCACTGCAGTTTCCAGACCTAGCCTCCGGTCCGACGTCCTCTCGTCCTGCCCGCTTCCGTGCGGGCAGCAGTCGTCGTTCCTGGAGGCTTTATGTTTTTTCTACGTCACCTGACCGTGGCGCTGCTCAGCGCGCCCGCGGTCGGCCTGGCGGCGCCGCAAGACGCGCCCGGGCAAGCCGCCCCTTCCCTTTCCCTCGAGGAAACCGTCGCGATCGCGAGTGCCCATGCCGGCGACGCCGAATCGTCGCGCGGCGCTGTAGAGGCTGCCGGGCAACTGGCGGTCGCCGCCGGCCGTCTGCCCGACCCCGTGCTCAAGCTCGGCATCAACAACGTGCCGGTCAATGGCCCGGATCAGTTCTCGCTGAGCCGGGATTTCATGACCATGCGCTCGATCTCCGTGATGCAGGAATTCACGCGCGCCGACAAGCGCCGCGCCCGGGCCGCGCGCTTCGAAGCCGAAGCCGCCGCGGCCGACGCGCAGCGCGCCGTGGGGCTGGCCGGCGTGCAGCGCAATGCGGTCAATGCCTGGCTCGACCGGTGGTATGCGGAGCAGGCCGGCGAGCTGCTCGGGCATCACAGTCATCCGCTTGAGCTGGCGCTGCAGGCAGCCACCGCGGCCTACCGCAGCGGGCGCGGCTCGCGCGCGGACGTGCTGGCGATGGCGCTGGAAATCCAGAAGCTGCACGACCGCGAGGACGAAAACCGCGCCGCGCTGGCGACCGCCACGCTGAACCTGGAGCGCTGGGTGGGCGCCGCGGCCGGGCGCCCGCTGTCCGCGCGGCCGCCGCTTGAAGTGCCGCCAGGCGCCCCGCAACTGGCCAGGGGCGAGTTTGAGGCCGTGCCCGAACTGTCGGCCGCGCAGCGCGACGTGGCGCTGGCCGAAGCGGAAATCCAGGCGGCAACGGAGGCCCGCAAGCCGGACGTAACGGTTGAGCTGATGTACAGCCAGCGCGGCTCGGCCTACTCGAACATGGGATCGCTCAATGTCAGCTTCCCGCTGCCGTGGGACCGGGGCAACCGCCAGGACCGCGAAATCGGTGCGCGGCTGGCGCAGGCTAACGACGCTCGGGCCAGGCTGGAAGTGGTCCGGCGCAACACCCAGGCCATGGTCGGCGCCAGGCTGGCCGAGTTGCAGCGCAACCTTGACCGGCTGCGGCGCTATGACGACAAGACCTTGCCGCTTGCCAGGGAGCAGGCAGATGCGGCCCTGACGGCCTATCGCGCCAACACGGGTTCATTGCTGGCCGTCGCTGAAGCCAATCATCGCGCCATCGACACTGCCATGGATCGGCTGCTGCTTGAGGCAAAGACCGCGAAGCTATGGGCGGACCTGAACTACCTGGTTCCGCTCCCTACCGCCCAGACCGAAGCCGCTGTGCAGGAGGCCCAATGAAGAAGCACGCCATTGCAGCAGCCGCCGGGCTGGCCGTTGTCTGCCTTGCCCTCTACGGTGCATACCGTTTCGGGGTCACACGCGGCGCGCAGATTGCGCAACCTTCGAGCACAGCTCCCGCGCAATCCACCGTGCTCAAGGCCGGCGACATCGATCCGAAGACCGGCAAGAAAATCCTGTACTGGCACGATCCCATGGTGCCGGGCCAGCGCTTCGACAAGCCCGGCAAGTCGCCCTTCATGGACATGCAACTGGTGCCGGTCTATGCGGAGGGGGATGGCAGCGCGCCCGGCGTCACCGTCGACAGCCGCGTCGTGCAGAACCTCGGCATTCGCACGGCCGAGGCAAAGCCCGGACGGCTGGCTGCGATGCTGCAGGTGCCAGGCAATGTCGCCATCGACGAGCGCAGCGTGCGGGTCATCCAGGCGCGCACCAACGCCTTTGTGCAGAACGTCGGTGTCAGGGTAACCCTTGACCCGGTCCGGCGCGGCCAGGCGCTGGTCACCCTGTATTCGCCCGACTGGGTGGCGGCGCAAGAAGAATACCTCGCCGTGTCGCGCATGCAAGGCAGCGCGCATCCGGGCGATCTGCGCGGCGCCGCCAGGGCGCGCATGCTGCAGGCGGGCATGACGCCGGGCCAGGTCAGTGCGGTCGAGACATCCGGCAAGCTGCAGCCCAGCGTTGCCATCGCCAGCCCCGTCGACGGCCTCGTCACCGAGGTGGCGGTGCGCGAGGGCATGACCGTGTCGCCGGGCATGACCCTCTTCCGCCTGGCCGATCTCAGCCAGGTCTGGGTGATTGCCGAAGTGCCCGAGGGCCAGGCAGGCACCATCCGGCCCGGCATGGCGGCCACGGTGCTGCAGAGCAGCGCGTCCGGCTCCGTTGCCGGCAAGGTCGACGCCCTCCTTCCCGACGTCAACCCGGCGACACGCACCATCAAGGTCCGCATCGTCCTGCCCAACCCGGGCAGGCGCCTGTTGCCGGGCATGTTTGTCACGGTCAGCCTGGACAGTGGCGCACAGAAGGATGCGTTGCTGATCCCCTCGGAGTCGGTCATCCGCACGGGTCAACGCAATATCGTCATGGTCGATGCCGGCCAGGCAGGGTTCGTTGCGACCGCCATCAAGACCGGCCGCGAGACCGATGGCATGCTGGAAGTGCTGGACGGGCTCGCGCCCGGACAGAAAGTGGTCACCTCCGGCCAGTTCCTGATCGACTCGGAAGCCAGCCTGCGCGGCAGCGCGCAACGGATGACGGCCACGCCCGCAGCGTCAGCACCCGTCGCCCCGGTCGCCGAGCATGAAGGCACCGGCCGCATTGAAGCCGTCAACGGCAGCGACAGCCTGACCATCTCGCACGGCCCCATCCCGTCGGCACAGTGGGGCGCGATGACGATGGACTTCGCCGCGCCGCCCGCAGGGCTGCCCAAGGGACTGAAGCCTGGCGACCGCATCCGCTTCCGCTTTCACCTGGACCGCGATGGCGCGGCCACGCTGTCGTCGGTCGAGCCCGCCGGCAACAACGCCCAGGGAGCCAGGCCATGATCGCGCGCCTTATCCTGGCTTCGATCCGCCACCGCTTCCTGATCCTGCTGGCCACGGTGATGCTGACCGCATGGGGCCTGTGGGCGGTGCGTAGCACGCCGCTCGACGCCCTGCCCGACCTGTCCGATGTGCAGGTGATCATCCGCACGCCATTCCCCGGCCAGGCACCGCAGATCGTCGAGAACCAGGTCACGTATCCACTGACCACCACCATGCTGTCGGTACCCGGCGCCAAGACCGTTCGGGGTTACTCCTTCTTCGGCGATTCATTCGTCTACGTGCTGTTCGAGGATGGCACCGACCAGTACTGGGCGCGCTCGCGGGTGCTGGAATACCTGAACCAGGTGCAGTCCCGACTGCCCGCCGCGGCCAGGCCGGCGCTGGGTCCGGACGCCACCGGCGTCGGCTGGATCTACGAATACGCGCTGGTGGACAAGACCGGTCAGCATGACCTCGGCCAGTTGCGCGCGCTGCAGGACTGGTTCCTGCGCTTCGAGCTGAAATCCCTGCCCAATGTGGCCGAGGTCGCATCGCTGGGCGGCATGGTGAAGCAGTACCAGGTGGTGCTGATGCCGGACCGGATGCGCGCCTACAACCTGTCGCAGGGCAAGGTGCTGGCCGCGCTCAAGGGCGCCAACCAGGAGGCCGGCGGGTCGGTGCTGGAAATGGGCGAGGCAGAGTACATGGTCCGCGCCAGCGGCTACCTGAAGACGCTCGACGATTTCCGGCAAATCCCGCTGGCGACCAGCGATGCCGGCATTCCGGTGCGGCTGGGCGATGTCGCCACCGTGCAGCTTGGCCCCGAGATGCGGCGCGGCATCGCCGAACTTGACGGCCAGGGCGAGGTGGCCGGCGGCGTGATCGTGATGCGCTCAGGCAAGAACGCGCTGGAAACCATCGACGCGGTCAAGGCAAAGCTCGCCACGCTGCAGAAGAGCCTGCCGTCCGGCGTGCAAATCGTCACCACCTATGACCGTTCCGCGCTGATCAACCGGGCGGTGGAAAACCTGACGCACAAGCTGATCGAAGAGTTCATCGTGGTCGCGCTGGTGTGCCTGCTGTTCCTGTTCCACCTGCGCTCCGCGCTGGTGGCTATCGTCTCCCTGCCGCTGGGCGTGCTGGCCGCCTTCCTGGTGATGCGCTACCAGGGCATCAACGCCAACATCATGTCGCTGGGCGGCATTGCCATTGCCATCGGCGCCATGGTCGATGCCGCCGTTGTCATGATCGAGAACGCGCACAAGCACCTCGAGCACTGGCATGCGGACCATCCCGGCCGGGAACTGAAAGGGGACGAGCGCTGGAGCGTGATCGGCCGGGCCGCCTCCGAGGTCGGACCGGCGCTGTTCTTCTCGCTGCTCATCATCACGCTGTCGTTTATCCCGGTCTTTACGCTGGAGGCGCAAGAGGGCCGGCTGTTCTCGCCGCTGGCATTCACCAAGACCTACTCCATGGCCGCGGCGGCGGGCCTGTCGGTGACGCTGGTGCCGGTGCTGATGGGCTACATGATCCGCGGCAGGATTCCTTCGGAGCAGTCCAACCCCTTGAACCGATGGCTGATCCGCGCCTATCGGCCGGTGCTGGCGCGGGTGCTGGCCCATCCAAAGGCCACCCTCGCGATCGCCGCGCTGCTGCTGGCCGCGACGGCGTGGCCGGTGATGCGTACCGGCGCCGAATTCATGCCCCCGCTCGATGAGGGCGACCTGCTCTATATGCCGTCGGCCCTGCCGGGCCTTGCCGCCGGCAAGGCGGCGCAACTGCTGCAACAGACCGACCGCCTCATCAAGACCGTGCCCGAGGTGGCAACCGTGTTCGGCAAGGCCGGCCGTGCCGATACCGCGACCGATCCCGCGCCGCTGGAGATGTTCGAAACCACCATCCAGTTCAAGCCGCGCAACCAGTGGCGCGCCGGCATGACCCCCAACAAGCTGGTGGAAGAGCTCGACCGCGTGGTCAGGGTGCCGGGCCTGTCCAACATCTGGGTGCCGCCGATCCGCAACCGCATCGACATGCTGGCCACCGGCATCAAGAGCCCGGTCGGCATCAAGGTGGCAGGCACGGACCTGAAGGAGATCGATCGCCTGGCAACGCGCATCGAGGAAGCCGTCAGGACGGTGCCGGGGGTGACCTCGGCGCTGGCCGAGCGGCTGACCGGCGGGCGCTATGTCGACATCGACATCGATCGCGTAGCGGCCGGCCGCTACGGGCTGAACGTGGCCGATGTGCAGAGCGTGGTGTCGTCGGCCATCGGCGGCGACAATGTGGGCGAGGTGGTCGACGGGCTGGCGCGCTTCCCGATCAACGTCCGCTACCCGCGCGATTACCGCGACTCGGTGGAGCAACTGCGCAGCCTGCCCGTCGTCACGGACCGGGGCCAGCAGATCGTGCTGTCCGACGTGGCGCGCATCCAGGTGGTGCAGGGGCCGCCGATGCTGCGCAGCGAGAACGCGCGCCTGTCAGGCTGGGTGTATGTCGATATCCGCGGGCGCGACCTGCGCTCGGCAGTCCGGGATATGCAGGCAGCCGTCGCGAAAGCGGTCCCGATGCCGGCCGGTTACTCGCTGAGCTGGTCGGGGCAGTTCGAATACCTGGAGCGCGCCGCCGCAAAGCTGAAGGTGGTGGTGCCGTTCACGCTGCTGATCATTTTCGTGCTGCTGTACCTGGTGTTCGGCCGTCTCGATGAAGCCCTGCTCATCATGGGCACGCTGCCGCTGGCGCTGATCGGCGGCTTCTGGCTGCTCTACCTGCTGGGCTACAACCTGTCCGTTGCCGGCGTGGTCGGCTTCATCGCGCTGGCAGGCGTGGCGGCCGAATTCGGCGTGATCATGCTGCTCTACCTGAAGCAGGCATGGGCCGCGCGCGAGCACCAGGGCGATGCCAGCATGTCCGCGCTGCTTGAAGCCATCCAGGAAGGCGCGGTGCTGCGCGTGCGTCCCAAGGCAATGACCGTGGCCGTCATCCTGGCCGGCCTGGTGCCGATCATGTGGTCGCATGGCACCGGCTCCGAGGTCATGCAGCGCATTGCCGCGCCGATGGTGGGCGGCATGCTCACCGCGCCGCTGCTTTCATTGTTCGTGGTCCCGGCGGTGTACTTGCTGATACGCAGGCGCCAGACCAGACCTCAACCTCTTTCCACCCACCCCTCACTCCAGAAGGAACCGCAATGAAATCCATCAAGACACTCACCCTCTTCCTGGCTTTCGCCGCCACGCCGGCCGCATTCGCTGCGGGCTCGATGGACGGCATGGACATGAAGCCGTCCGCCCCCTCGCAGCAGACACCGCAACCCGTCGCGGCCGAGATCAGGAAGATCGATGCGCAGGCAGGCAAGGTCACGCTCAGGCATGGACCGATCGCCAACCTTGGCATGGGTGCGATGACCATGGCGTTCCCCGTCAAGGATCGCGCATCGCTGAAGGATTTCAAGGAGGGCGAGGCGGTTTCCGTGACGTTCGACAACGTTGATGGCAAACCTGCGGTCGTGGAAATGCGGCGCAGGTAAGGCGGACTTTCGCGCCAGGCGATTGCGCTTTCGATGCGCAATCACCTGCCGGTCCGCAAGCGACGCGAGACAGCAGGCAGCCCCGGCGGGTTGGACCGGGGCTGTCAGATTGCTTAGTGCAGTTGGCGCTTCAGGTCAGCAAGTTCCGAATGCATCGAACTGACTGCATCCTTGATCTTTGCATCGAGACCGCCGGCCTGCTGGCAAGCGCGGTCTGCACGATCACCGATCCGTTCGAGATCATCGACCCATTGCCGGATCCGATCCTGATCCTTCGAAGACGCGACCTTCGATGCCGATTTGCACTCCTTGTCGAGCTCATCCACCCAGTTCATCAAGTCTTGTGGAATCCTCGCATCGGCATGACAAGTCCGTGATGCCTCGCTGATGGTTTGCTGCAGATGACTAAAACGTTGCTGCATTTCACTGGCTTGCAACATGATGCCCCCTTCGTGAACATCAATCCACATGAATTCAGGCAGCAGATAATTGTGTGTTGCCTGTGCCATTGTCGTTCGCCCGCATCAATCGGCTGCCAGTGAAGTCGCAATGCGCAGCCCTGAAGCGCGCGAAGGGCACTTTTTCAGTCTAGGTCAAAATCGACCGCACGCTCCGATGTGATCCCCAGGGTCCCTGTTGCTAAGTCAGCTCGGCGACGCAAGATCTGCGACGGCCGGACGGCGCGTCGCCTGCGCCTGGCGGGGATGGCGCTGTTCGTGGAGATTCTGACATGCCGTGCAGCGCATGGCGGCCGGGTACGCTTGCAAGCGGGCGAACGGGATGGCCTGCTGGCAGTCGATACAGACGCCGACACGGCAAATGCCACGTGTCCCATGCGAGACTCGCACGTGTCACTGCCGTACCGGCGCCGCAGTCACGAATGCCTAGCGGTGGCTGGCAGCCAGCGCGACGATAGCGCCTGTGGTTGCCGCGATGGCGGCCACGGTACCCATGCTTTGCCATGGATGCTCATGAACGTAGCGATCGGTCGTTGTCGCCCACTCGGAGACCTTGGCGCGGCCTTCTTCGCGCAGCGTAACAAGGCGCTCCTGCAGCGCGCGCTGCCGGGCCTTCAGTGCATGGCGCTCAAGGCTGGCCCCTATGCCGGTTTCAGCCTCGACATCATGAAGAAGTGCCTGCACGTCAGCCATCAGCGTATCGACGTCGCGGGCCAGTGCGTCCTTGCGCATAGAGAAATCGGATCGGATGTCGTTCATCTTGCCCTCCTGTCAGTGAAATCATCGCGGTGCGTCGCGCAGCACGATTGGCGCTGTGTCAAATATAGGATTGGGTTGACGGCCCGGCATGACAAAGAAGATCGGATCCTGGTGAAAGACAGGTGCCAGATACGGTACTGCGGACACTGCCCGGCCCGCCCCAGCGGGACTGTACGCTGCGCTGCGCATGCAGGGAGCGATGGCGCGGCACTGGGGTCACGGCTTTCGCGTCCCTCGCCTTAACCGCTCCAGATATTTTCCTGAAGCGACCTCGATTCGCACCGCGTCCCCTTCCTTGACGAACTGAGGAACGAGAACTTCCATGCCGTTATCCAGCGTGGCAGTCTTGAAGGTTGAGGTTTCATGCTCGTGCAGGCCCGGCGGCGTGGACGCGACGGTTAACTCGACCGCGGGCGGAAACGCGATGGTGACTGGCTCGCCCTCATAAAACTGCACCGGGATTCGCATATTGGGGTGAAGAAACTTTTGGAATGCACCCATGGTTTCCGCAGGAAAACTTATCTGCTCGAAGGTGTCGGGATTCATGAAGAAAAAGGCGGCACCATCGGTGTACAGATATTCCATCTCCTGGTGATCGAGCGCGGCCTCTTCGAGCTTGTCGCCCGGGTGTAGCCGCAACTCCCTGATGTGACCCGTCTTAAGGTTCTTGAACCTGGCGAACACTGCGCTCCCCTGTTGGCCGCCGCCAGCGTGGTACCCGGCGCTGATAACGCTATGCAGTTCGCCCTCAAGCATGATGACCATGCCCGACTTCAGTCCGGAAGCTTCGACCATTGGTGTCTCCACCTGGGTGGCAGGAATTCGCCTTCAGCCTAGCACCGCAGCGCCCCTTCATCACCCTGTTCCGCTGACCGGAGGGTCGAGAAGCACGTCACGCCAGCCTGGGAACTATTGTCGTACCATTAAGTTCATAGCGCGTGCCAAGGGGGCCAGGGCGGATGCCCCGGCCGGCCACGAGGAGGCCAACATGTTTCAGCATATCTTGGTGCCCACCGATGGATCGGCACTCTCCGACGCTGCCGTTCGCATGGCGGTGACACTCGCCAGGGCATTTGAGGCGAGGATCACGGGATTGCATGTCATCCCGGAATTCCATGTCTTCACGCATCGGCCTGACATGCTGGAGGACAGCCAGGAGCGCTACGCGCAACTTGCCGAAATGCACGCGGAGCGATACCTGGCGGTGGTCGCACAAGCGGCAAGAGAAGCGGCGGTGGCATGCGAGACGCTCAGCGTTACCCACAGTCACCCCTATGAGGCGATCATCCGGACCGGCGAGGAACGCAACTGTGACCTCATTGTCATGGCGTCGCATGGCCGGGCCGGCCTGCAAGGGCTACTGATCGGCAGCGAAACCCAGAAAGTCCTGACGCATTGCCGGATCCCGGTGTTCGTGTTTCGCTAGTCACTGCAGCGTGCGTCAGCCCAGGCCACCGTTGCGCCCGAATACCCGGAAAGAAGAACTGCAGCCGAAGCTGCGGCCTCCCATCCTGGCAACCCGTTGATTTCGTCCGGAGCAACGCCAGCGACGGAATCATGCGCAGGTAGTGTGGCCACAGCATGCTGATCAGCGCATGGTGCTTCCGTCTCTACTTCCGCGGGGCCGGGGTGGCACGCGCCGGAGCCTGCGGCTCCCGGCCCAGGAAGATGCGCGACGGCAGCACGAAGCCCCGCAGCGCCAGCATCTCCATCGGCCCCTGGCCAGCTTCGGTGCGCATCTGATAGCTCAGCGGATAAACTACTTCCGCCGGCGGCGGCAGCCTCGCGGCGCGGGCCGTCAGGCTGTCGGGATCGGCACCGTCCTGGTCATGCCCTTCGGCCGGACTCTCGTTGCCACCGGCCTTTGCCCCCCCGGTGTCCGCGCGTGTATCCGGCATCCCCTGCCAGGTCAACTGGTAGGTCGCGCCGTCGAGCGGCTCGATGCGTGCGCGCTCCAGCATCCGAACCCATCCCCAGCGGCCGCCGAACTCGTAGCTCTTGTTGGTGCCGGCCTTCTCGGACTGCCACTGCAGGCGGGTGCCCAGGTCCTGTGCATTGCTGGCTGGCCATGTCAGCGCTTGCCAGGTCTCGCGCTGGTTGTAGTAGTGGAGCTTCTGGCCATCGAGGGTCAGCAGCGTGTCGGTCAGGCCCGGGGTGGGAATGGGCTTGACCTCGAAGCGGTACCGGGGCTCGCCTTGCGCCAGCATGCGAGTGGCGACGCGTTGCAGGATATTGACCGACTTCAGGAAATCCGGATCGAAGACCAGTGCCTGGCCTCCGGTAGCCGCCGGCACCCATTGATCGCCCTGCAACGCCAGCACGCCAGCCAGTTGCGTGCCAAGGAACGTTCCGATCAGCCCCGTCTGCGGGCGCAGGAAGCGCGCCAGTTCCGGCAGCGAGGCATCATTGACACTGTCCGCAAACGGATAGCGCCCGGCGAACGCCCGGCCCCACGCCATGACAATGCCTTGCCGCCAGGCGTCGTTCAAGCTCGCCTGCGCGGGCTGCAGGACAGTCTGCGTGGCCTGGACAATCGGGCGCACGAACAGCGTGTCGCCCATGCCGGCCCATTGGCTGCCAAGGCTGGCGGCCATCAGTTGGGCGTAGGCCTGGGTATCGGCGAGCTCCGAGCCCTTGCCCTGGAACAACGCCTGCGCCATCTGGCGGGCCTGCGCGTCAGCATCGGCGCTGTTACTGACCTGCTGCAGGCGCAGGCGCAGCGCCGTGGCGCGGTCGAGGAAGCGTTGCAGGCTCAGGTCACCGTTAGCGCCAGTATTGGCGTTGGCGCCCTGGCCCTGCCCCACCAGCCGCAGCACCGGGCCGAAAGCGGCGCCCAGCGGCCCGGCCGCGTCCGGCTTGATCGCTTCGGGACCCGCCGCCTTCTTGCCCAGCAAATCCTGAGCCTTGGCCACCAGTGTGTCGGACAGGGAGTCCTTGCGCGCACCAGCGCCACCCTGGTATTCGAGCGCCTTCATCAGCGCGATCACCGGCGACTGGCGCGCGTCGGCCATCAGCTTGAACTGGTCGATCGCGGCAGGCAGCGTCGGCGCAGGTTCCCATTGCAAACTGTTCATGAAGCCCTGCCAGTGTTCCGCGTAATCGGCGAAGTACTGTTCGGTCAGGGCCGCCTGCAGGGCTTCGGCCGAGCGGCTCGCCGTCTGTGGAGCGCCATGCGGCTTGTCGTCGGTCAGCACCCAGTCGCTGGCGATCTCTGTCCGCCTGGCGGCCGCCTCGATCGCGGGAGCGACATAGCCCTCGTAGGCCTGGCGGGTGAAGACGCCGGGCACGATCGCGGCAGTGCGTGCCAGCCCGCGGGGATCCGTGCCTGCCGTGAGCGACACCAGGTTCTGGTCCGGGTACTTGTTGCCGCCGTTGTCACCGAAGGCGTCGATGATGCCCTGGTAGACCGTGTCCTCGGCATTGCGCTCCCCGATGACCTCAAGCAGGGTCTGGCGCGCGCCGGCCACCAGTTCGGGCCGGGGCTCGATGCGCCAGGCAGGGTTGGCCTTCAGGTGCTGTACATAGAACTTGAGCAGGCGTTCGGCCAGATCCTGCTGCTCGCCCGGTGTGAGCCGGGCGTCGGTGGACCAATGCTGTATGAGTTGCGGGGCCAGGAAGGCGGGCTCGGCGCGCTCGGGGTGGGCCAGCATCAGGTAGGTCTTCAGCCCTTCATGGCCCCCCAGCGCCCACCGGCTGGTCTGATCGTCCAGCGAGTCGGTACGCATTTGCGCGAGATCTGCCAGCGAGGCCTCCAGGTCCCGCTGCACGGGCGTGGCGAGCAGTTGGCGGCTGGCCTGGGTGTATGGCTTCCATAAGGCGTCGAGGACGGCCGCATCGCGATTGAGGCCGAAACGCGTCGCGAGCGGAGTGTGATGCTCGGTGCGGTACTCGAAACGCTCGATCTGCTGCTGCAAGGCGAGGAGCGCACGCAGGCACGTGGCGGCGTCGGAAGCCGACCGGATGTCGTCCACTGCCTGCTGGGCGACACGTACATCCCGCCCGTTCAGCGCACCGGACACCAGCATGCCTGCACTCCAGACACCAACTGCCGTCAGCCCCACGATCGAAAATACCGTGACCGGATGCCAGCCGACCCGCCGGCCTGGCTGGCGGCGCGCTGCGTCGCCCAGATACTGCCAGAGGGGCAGGTCGGCATTGGACGCGGAATCCGCGGCTGCTACCGAGCCAGGATATGGGGCGAACACGATGCCACGGAACGGGATGCGCCAACGTCGATTGCTTGCCATGCCGCCGATCCATTCAGCAAGCGCCTTGGCACGGGTATCGAGCCGCGCGGAAAGCTCGCCCATGTAGCGATCACGGTTGTTGCGGATCAGGTGCTCGACGCTACGCGCTGCCAGGCGGTCGCGCACGGACTGCAGTGCGGTGTGGATCGAGAATGTGTCCGCCTGCCATGGCAGTTCGCAGCCAATCACCGGCGTGCTGCTTGTCGTCGTGTCCGTCTGCGCGACCTCCAGCACGTACACCGGGGCCGACCAGCGTAGCACCTCGGCAATTCGCGCCAGGCTCATGCTTTGCGGGATCGTGCCGCGACCCTGCGCCGGCAGTTCAGTCTCCCCGTTGGTCACGAGGACTATCGCATCCACCGGCCGGCGCCGGCGCAGTTTGTAGAGTTGTCTGAGCCACGCAATGTCCGGCTGCCCATCCTTGCCGGCCTGGCTCCACAGCAGCAAAGCTTCCGGCGTTTCAAGCCAGCCTGTGCCGATCAATTCTGGCAATAGCCGGCCAATGGCGGTATCGTCGCCGGTCATCAGCAGGCGGGGCAGGCGGCGGCAGTGCCGGTCGCGCAACGCGAACCTGAGGTTCGCATACCGTAGCGCCGTCAGATCCACGCTGGCGGCCGGGCTCTTGCCCGCGCGCGCAACCGGATCGCGCTGGTGCCGCTTTCGGTCCCCAGAGCGACGTGCCACCGCGTTCCACGCTGCAACAATGGGACCGCGCAGCAATATTGCCGCCACCCCAATCAGCGCCGCGATCTCCGCCTGCCTCAGGGCCACGTCGCTGCCGGCACCCCGGAAATACAGCGTGGCGGCCACTACCGCCGTAATGGCAATGACCGCGATCCTGTATCCCAAACTCTTCCGATTTTCCATCAAGTCGTTTCCGTTCTGCTCAGGTGTGCCACGGGGCGCACCACCGCCAGCCTCAGGGCGTGCTCCCGGCAGGCAATCAACTGCGGCGACCGGGTCTGCTGTGCCTGCTCGATGGCCAACGCGGTGGCAAACCAGCCCGCCGCCGCGCCCGGGTTGCCAATGGCCGTATCAATGTCGTGCACACCGGGCAATGCGTCCTCCCGCGCCGCGCCCAAAGCTACCTCCGCCCCGACCTTGAGCAGCGCCGCCTTGTCCGACCTGGACAGGCCGGATTGCCACAGGTGAGGAAGATCCTCGGGCTTGGCTCGTCCACACAGGGCAGCAGTCGTCATGGCCTCGGCGATCCCATCGGCTTCGCATGCCACGGGGCGATGCAACATCGCGACGGGTGCCAGGTCTCGCCGCTCGGCCAACGGTGCCCAGCCGAGCAGCAAGGCCGCGGCGGCCTCGCCACTGTTCTCCGGCGGCCTGTCGTGCAACTGGACGGCGATGAACAGGGTGAATTTTTCCAGCGCAGGGCCGCCGTATTCATCCAGCCAGGTGTCCAGCATCATCAGTCCTTCGCTAGCCGGTACCAGCGTTGCCTCGGCCGAACGCAGGTCGCAGCCGTGCCAGCACGTCTTCCATACCGTCAACAATGACTCCGGATCGGCCTCCCCTGGCAACTGTAGTTGCACGTCGAAAGGTACTCTTGGCGGCAAGGTGCGTAACGGTGCGTCGATGGCCTGCAGCAGCGCCTGGAACGTCTGCCGGTAGCGGTCGATGCTTCCACCGCCTTCGCCCAATGCCAGCCGCGTATGGCGAACCGCCGGCACGCGCCGTTCCAGCGTGCGCGCCTGGAGTGCCGCTTCCTTTTGCGAAATCCGGCCCGACACGCCATCGGTCCCCATGGCGCACAGATACACGGCGCCGAGCACCGCCAATGGCTCGGTACCAAAGGCAATGGCTTCGTCGCGATCCGCCTGCCGGATCTCCTCCCTTGCCGCCAGATGATTGCTGTCTTCCTCATGGAAGTGCAGACGAATTCCGAACAAGGCGGCCCATGCCAGGGTGGGATACCCGAGCAGCCGCATCCAGAACCACGGCGTGCCCGTCGGTTGGCCCTTGGGCCAGGTGAGCAAGGTCCAGGCAACACCGCCGGCGAGGCACCCCAACAGGAGCACCAGCCAGACAATCGGGTTCAGCGGCGTGGGCCGTTCCTTATCCGAGGACGGCTCCGGCAATTCAATGGGCATCGGACGCGTTCAGAGAAGGCTTGAAATCAGCTTGCAGCCGCACATGGCGCGATAGCCATGGCGGGCGACGGGCACGCCGTCGTCTTTCGTGGTGTCATCGCCGTCAGTAATCAGGTTGGGGAGTACATTGGGATGCCTGGGGCATGAAACTTGGTCGCCCTTACGGGCCACCGCGCGGCCGTCATACCGCATCGTGGACGAAGCCGTGATGACCTTGCCGCCGTGATCGGTGGCGTCACCCAGGCGAATGAGATCTGGCAATTCGCTCTCCTCAACATCGTGAAATCTTGCATGCTTGCATCAGACCTGATTGCCGTAGACAAGTGACAGAAGCTTCTGCTCGGCTTCCGAGGGTGTCGTCGGTGTGGCCTTCGCCGAGGTGGCCAACGGCAGGCCCGTGGCCGGGTCGAGGCTCTTGGCCTTGCTCAGGCGATTGATGAGTTCATCAGAGGGCTTTTCGGGCGGGACCGCCGCGTCCTGTTCCTTCTGCCACTGGAAGGTGCCGTCCCAGGGCGGCAGCTTGGCCGGGGGCAGCGGCACGATCTGGTCGATGTCCGGAACCGTGGGGTTACGGCCCTCATTGTCGATCAAGAACTTCCAGATTAGCTTGTAGCGCCTAGAGCGCTCGAAGTCAGCTGATACGGCGAGATAGTACATTTGCTCTGATGGCGGCAAGAGTTGCTGCGATGGAATCGGTTCCGTGAAGCCTCCCTTCAGAAAGGAGGCAGATTGTGAGTCCCCTGCCCTTACCCCCGTTTGGAATGCTTGAACCGCCTCGGAATATAGAGCGCTGTTTTGCAGATTAATACCCAGTGAGCTAGCCGCTTTGCCATGACCTTGAGACGTCGCACACTGGCGCATCTGCCTGGCAATCTCGGGCGCCATGTCGGCGGGCGCAAGCAAATCAGCAACGTAATACTGCGCATCGGCATTGCCCAGGTCCGCAGCCTTGCGGATGAAGCGCCGTGCCATGTCCTCATCCTGCTTGAGGCCGTAGCCATGCAGCAGGTAGTGCCCAATGTCATAGTAGCCGCTTGGTACTCCGGCCTCGATCAGTTGTTCGGCCAGAGCGATGCTTTCCTTGTCCGGGGCTGGCGACGCGGCGGACCCTTCCGATACAAGCAATTGCAGATTGTGATTGGCCTTGTAATGGCCATGGGCTGCCGCAATCCGGTAATAGCGCGCGACTTCATTGAAGTCTGTCGGTCCCGCCTTCTTTTCCAGGTACCGTCCGTATTGAAAAAGGGCGTCGGCTTGCGGGTCGAGTGGTGGGAGATGATCGGCCTCGTGGAGGCAGGTGAACGCTAGATTGGCGCGCACGGCGCTCAGGTCAGGTCGCGAAGCCAAGGGATTCTCCCTGGAACAAGCGGCGACGGCGAGGGCCGCCAGCAATACAGCAAGCGCGGTGCGCATTGGTCGGTTTCCGTTGGTGCTTCGCGTCATGTCCGATCGCTGTAGCCGACCAGCTCCCACGTCACCGCTACGGAACGCTGACGCACCCCCAGCAGGTCATCCATCCACGCGAAGAGCCGCGGGTCGTAGCCGGTCAGCGGCGGCAGGACATCCCCCTTTGCGAAGCTCCGCCTGGCGCCGGGGAGCTTGCCAACGGCTTCCTGCACGCACCAGATGCCGCTTTGCGGACAGCGCTCGCCCGAGTCCACCTTGGTGCCCAGCGACACCACATCAGCCTGCGGTGTATTTGCCTGAGCGATCTTCGCCAAGGCAGCCAACGGCAGGCCCGTGGTCGGGTCGAGGTTCTTGGCTTTGCTCAGGCGATTGATGAGTTCGTCAGAGGGCTTTTCGGGCGGGACCGCCGCGTCCTGTTCCTTCTGCCACCGGAAGGTGCCGTCCCAGGGCGGCAGTTTGGCCGGGGGCAACGGCACGATCTGGTCGACATCGGGCACCGTCGGATTGCGGCCATCGTTGTCGTCAATGAATTTGCCAATCAGCTCATAGCGCCTTGCGCGTTCGGGGTCACTAGGGAGCGCAAGATAGTTCAATCGATCCGACGACGGAGGCCCCTTGAAGCCAGATTCCAGACTGAAAGCTGCCTGTGTATTGCCAGCGGCCACTCCCTTCTGGAACGCCTTGACCGCTTCGTTGAAGTGCGAGTTGTTCTTAAGATTGATGCCCAGCGAACCGGCAGCATCGCCATGGCCTTGATCCATCGCACACTGGCGCATTTGCCTGGCAATGTCTGGGGACATGTCGGCGGGGGCAAGCAAATTGGCAACGTAATATTGCGCTTCGGCATTTCCCAAGTCGGCGGCCTTGCGGATGAAGCGCCGTGCCATGTCCTCATCCTGCTTGAGGCCGTAGCCATGCAACAGGTAGTGCCCGATGTCGTAGTAACCGCTCGGCACACCTGCCTCGATCAGCTGTTCGGCCAGGGTGATGCTTTCTTTTTCAGGGTCTGGCGACGCTGCGGAGCCTTCCGACACGAGCAGTTGCAAGTTGTGATTGGCCTTGTAGTGCCCGTGGGCTGCCGCGATCCGGTAATAGCGCGCGACTTCGTTGAAGTCCTTTGGACCGTCCTTCTTCTCCAAGTACCGCCCATACTGGAATAGGCTTTCCGCATGCGGATCGAGCGGCGGCAGGTGATCGGCCTCACGGGCACAGGTGAAGGCGAGATTAGCGCGCACGGCGCTCAAGTCAGGTAATGAAGCCAAGGGATTCCCGTTGTTGTTCGAGCAGGCACAGATGAGAAGGGCAAGCGAAAGCGTCAGGGCTTTTTTGCGCATGGATCAGTCCAGCCGACTGCGTTTGGTGGAGTCTCGATAAAAACCAACAAGCGAGGCAATTGGGGATTGAGTTTTGCTTGCCCGAAAATCTGAATTGTTGTTGATGATGTTGCTCCAAGCTTTAAAAGCTACCTTGGGATCGTCCTGCGCCCCAGTCCCCTTCGTGTGGATACTCCACAGCCGCTGACGCAACGGCTGCGTCACCGCAGCGTGCTCATGGCAAATATTCAACTCGCTATCCACCTCCATGCTGCGGGTGTTGATATTGGCCGATCCGTGGGTCAGGAACACATCGTCAATGATCATGACTTTGCTATGCACGTAAACCGGCATCCAGTTATCCGCCGGCGAATCCGGCGCCACCAACGTACAGACATGAATCTTCAGGCCAGGAATCTCCATCGGTAAAATCGGCTTCCTGGGATCCTGGTTGTCTTTGAGTTTCTGCCTAATCTCGTCGAGTTTCTGTTGCGCAGCCTTCCTTCGTGCCAGCGCGTCAGCGTCTGCTGCGCCACTCACGCCACCGCCAATGCCAGGAAACGCGGGCTCGTTCATCCCCAGGAGCTCCTGCAGCAGCTTGTCTCTGCGCTCCAGTCTCGCAACACCCGGCATCGTGTCTGGTCGTCCCAGGCTGTCCAGCATCTTGTAGGTGCTGACGGTGCCATCCCCCATCCCTTCGTCGCTTGAATTCGTCACGACGAACAGATGAATGGGCCCGTGCTTGCCCGAGTCTCGTCCCCACTCGGCATGCCGTTGCGCGACCTCCTTGATGGCGTCCGCGAGTGGCTCCCATCGGAAATACTGGTTCTCGATATAAATGAACTGCGCCACATTGCGCACAGATTGCAGGTAGAGCGCCTTAATGTCCTGCCTGTGCTCCTGCGACTGGGTGCGGGTGAGCTGTGCCATCACGACAGTGCCCTTGTCGCGCCGCACTTTCAGGCTGGAAGCGTAACCCTTGCGCTTTGCCAACAGATCCACCTTTGCACTGCGCTGCCATGCGCGGCAGAAGTTCTCATTCAGGTGCTCCAGCACCGGCCCTGTCACGATGCTTGAAATATCCTGACGTGGCGTCGCGCCGTTGCGTCCGAAGCGGGCGTTCATCCTTGCAAAGCGATGCGCGTCGTCATCCCAGTAGGCCATGGCAAACAGATCGTTGCTGTCGTGGTTCGATTCAACGCAATCGGCGTAACGATTGGGGGATGTTTGCTCACGACTTATCCTTCCGATCCTGGATTAAGAAGGTCCTGGTATCGCTGCCGGTGCAGGGCACGGTCCCCCGGCGGCGTAACCTCGCCGGATGGCCTGCTCTCATGAAAGTGGAAGCCCCGATTCGCCAGTTCGCCGTTTGCCGGGTCGCCCCGGTATTCTTCGGCCACGGGCACGGCGTATGAGACGCCCCCTGCAAGTTCCAGTTGGTATGCATGGGTGGTGGCGTGGTGATCGACCGGAATCAGGCCTGTTGCGTCCATCACGCCTTGTTTGACCAACACCCCGTCCGCCAGCAGCCTGTATGGTGTCCCGGCTGGCAGCCTGTTCCTGGATGCCGGCGAGGCCGCGGCATTGAGCATCAGGGGCTGCGTGGGCAACCCGCTGCCTAGGTTCGTTACGACCTGCATGGAAGCGGCGCCTTGCTTGTCCCAGGCCGCGCACTTCTCGCGGATATCGCCGGGCGTGCCGTTCTCGATGCCCTCCGGGGTGATGCGTATATAGGAACCACCCGCGCCAAGCCAGACTTCCTTGTCGGCTGAGAGGATCAGCTTGCCATCGACGCTGATGATCTCCAGGTCCTTCAGCGCCGTCAGGTGCAACTCATCGCTCTGCGCCTGGATTTCGATCTTTCCCTTGGCGGCAAAGAGCTTCATGCCAAGCTTCTGTACAAACAGTGACAGGCCATTGCCGACTGCAACGGCAAGCTGCCGGAGCACGCTGATGTCGGCGTTGCCGCCTGCCGTCACGATCAGGTTCTTGTTGGCGCTCAGCTGCAGGTCCGCGCCGGATACCAGCGCCATGCCGGCCGGCGCGCTGGCGAGCAGGCCCGCTGCCTTCAATTGATTCAGGGTGTCGTGCAGCAGCGCCTTCTGCCGCTCGCAATCCGCGGCCATTGCCTGGGCGGCCTTGGCGGCATCGGCCAATGCCCCGCTTTGCTGGAGGGCCTGCTCCAGCAGCCGTAGAGCCGCCTGCATGTCGAGCTGCTGCCCGGCGGCATTCGGCTGGTCATCCGCCGAAAGGAAGAGCCCCTTGCCGCCCCGGATCGCGCCCCAGCCCGAGGTGCGCAGCTCGAAGCCGTCCCCGCGCTTTTGCTTCTTGTGATCCACGAGATAGCCCAGGTTGAGCTGGCTCTTGCCCCCATACTCGGTGGACAGCTTGATGCTCTCGTGCCCCTTCCAGTCCTCCATGCGCAGCTTGTTGTTGCTCTGCGTCCGGATCACATTGGGCGACAGCCACCCTTCCTGGTTCGTGATCAGGTCCGCGTGCTGGCTGTTGTGCTGCACGTGGGCGATATATGGCTTGTTCGGGTTGCCGTCGCGGAAGGCCACGTCCACATAGGTGCCATCGATCAGCGGGAAGTGGAAGCCTGTCTGCAACGCCCCCGCGAACGGCTTGGCCAGCGCCAGCGGTACGCTCTCGGCGCCCTTTGGCCATTCCTCGAAATCCACATCGAAGCGGACCGTGTAATGCCCGTGCTGCGTCAGGTAGGCGTACTTGTACTGGCCGGACGAAGTGATCCGGGCGCTCAGCGTTCCATGAATCCTCGGCCAGTTGTCCTCGTCCATCGGCAGCCGGTAACGCCGGTCCGAGGGAATGGCCTTGAAGGTATTGCGATAGGCCGCGTCACGCGCCCCGCTGTGAATGACCTCGGTGATCACCTGCCCGTCGGGCGCATCGGGCAGCGCCTGGTCCATGCGCAGGATGCGCGCCGGACGCAATTCCAGCACATTGCTTTCGCCCGCGAAGATCAACTGCTCGGAAAACTTTGCCTCATGGCGCAGTTGCGCCTCCCATCTGGCCCCCTCGAAGTCCAGGTGGTGCGTGCCATAGACATACGACTGGCCGTAGGTCGTCTTCTCCTTGCGTGCGACGTTCGCTTCGCCGGTCAGACGCTCCCAGGCCTGGTCGGGATTGAAGTCCGCGACCCGGAACGATTCGGGCACGGTCTTCGCGTGGGTCTCGAGCGAGAACACCGCTTCCTGGCCGGATTCCAGCCCGGCTGTCTCCCGGTATGGCACCCGCAGTTCCGGCTGGTAGATGTAGTGGTCAATATCATCGCCAAACACCACCATCTCGCCAAACTTGCCGGGGCTGGAATAGAAATAAATCCCCTCCTGTTCGCACAGCAGCCGGATGTACGCCAGATCAGACATCTGATACTGAAAGCGGAACTTGTGTTGGGGGTATTTCCGGCGCAGCTTGAACACGAACTGGTGCCCCGCCAAGTCATGGCGCCGCAGGATCGCCTCGATGATCTGCGGGGCGGTCTGGTGCTGGTAGATGCGGCTGGCGCGTGTGAGCCGCAGCCGCGCAACGAGTGGCTCCACCACGATCTCGTAGCTGCAGAAGTCGTAGGTCTGGCGAGTCTTGCTGAACCGTGTGATCCATCCGGCAAACTTGCGCGGCTCCACGCCGTCGGCGGTATCGATCAGGAAGGTTGCTGCCTTGCCCAGATAGTCGGCTCGATCCAGCTCAAGTGGGTGGGTGATCTGGATGGTGACGGTATAGGGCTCGCCCATCCGCTCCGCGGCCTCGAAGGAGACCACCGACAGGGCCGCGGCGCTCGCCGTGCCGGGCACCTCCACGAAATACGCCTGCCGCCCGGTCAGTCCCTTGAGCGGCGCCCCGCCGTCATTCCTCCGTTCTCCCATCAGATCCGCCATTGCCTGTGCTCCGTTATCAGCGTATTCAAAGCTGCAGCAGTGGCGACACATCGCTCGACGCACGCGCTGCGCGTCGCACGTTAACCGGTTTTTTCTACGGCAAAAATCCCATTGCAGGCGCTTTCACGTTAATTGGCGATCTGGATCAACACTCTATGCAAATTCGGATTCAGCCTATTTTTCCTCAATGATTGTTGTGGTAGTGATCACGAAAGGCGCCGTACTGATCGTTGCTGAAGACGTTTATGAATTAACGATCATTAAGGTCAGAATGAGAAAGGAATCGCAGATGACCGCGGGTTATCAGAGCGAAGTACCCAAGGCACGCGTCAATATCAAGCTTGACCCGCATACCGGCCGTGCGCGCGCCACAGTGGGTTCGTAACCTAGTGAATAGACTGCCAAGTCGACTATGCGAGCAACGCGCAAATCAAAAAAAAACCGCAGCCTGAGCTGCGGTTTTTTCATCCTATAAGACCCCTACTACCGCTCAAACTTCCTCATACAGCGGCAGCGTCAGGAACTCGGCAAAATCCTCCGACGTCGACATCTGCTCGAAAATCTCGGCAGCACGGTCATACGTCCTGGTCTCGCCGCCAACCAGCTCCTTCACCTTGGCCAGCTCTTCCGGAATCAGCTTGCGCACCAGCTCGGCCGTCACCTTGGTGCCGTCTTCCAGCTTGCCCTTCGGCGAACGGATCCACTGCCACACCTGCGAGCGCGAGATCTCGGCGGTGGCGGCATCTTCCATCAGGTTGTGGATCGGCACGCAGCCGTTACCGTCCAGCCAGGCGCCCAGGTAGTGGATGCCGACGTTGATGTTCATGCGCAGGCCGTGCTCGGTGATCGGCGTTTCCGGCTGGAAGTTCAGCAGGTCGGCGCCCTTCACTTGCACGTCCGGGCGTTGCTTGCCGAACTGGTTCGGCTTGTCGCCCAGCACTGCCACGAATTCCTTCATGGCCGGCTCGACCAGGCCCGGGTGGGCCACCCAGCCGCCGTCGTAGCCGTCGGTGGCGTCGCGGCGCTTGTCGCTGATGATGCCTTCCATGGCGATGGCGTTCTTCTCCGGATCGTTCTTGATCGGGATCAGCGCGCTCATGCCGCCGATGGCGGGGGCGCCGCGGTGGTGGCAGGTCTTGAGCAGCAGCAGTGCATACGAACGCATGAACGGCGCGGTCATGGTGACCTTGGCGCGGTCGGCCAGGCAGAAGTCCTTGTCGTTCTTGAACTTCTTGATGCACGAGAAAATGTAGTCCCAGCGGCCGGCGTTCAGGCCAGCGCTGTGCTCGCGCAGCTCATACAGGATTTCGTCCATCTCGAACGCCGCCAGGATCGTTTCGATCAGGACGGTGGCCTTGATGGTGCCTTGCGGCAGGCCGATTTCGTTCTGCGCCATCACGAAGATCTCGTTCCACAGGCGCGCTTCCAGATGGCTTTCCATCTTGGGCAGGTAGAAGAACGGGCCGGCGCCGCGGGCGATCTGTTCCTTGGCGTTGTGGAACAGGAACAGCGCGAAGTCGAAGATGCCGCCCGAGACGCGCTTGCCGTCGATGGTGACGTGCTTTTCGTCCAGGTGCCAGCCGCGCGGACGCACTTGCAGGGTGGCGATCTTGTCGTTCAGCTTGTATTGCTTGCCCTTGGATTCCAGGGTCAGCGTGCGGCGCACGGCGGCCTTCAGGTTGACCTGGCCCTGCAGCTGGTTGTGCCAGTTGGGGGTGTTGGAATCCTCGAAGTCGGTCATGTAGCTGTCAGCGCCCGAGTTGAAGGCGTTGATGACCATCTTGGCTTCGACCGGGCCGGTGATTTCCACGCGGCGGCATTCCAGCGCCTGGGGCACCGGGGCAACCTTCCAGTCGCCTTCACGGACGCTCTTGGTTTCCGGCAGGAAGTCGGGGAGCTCACCGGCGTCCAGGCGCTTGGCGCGCGCCACGCGCGCGGCCAGCAGCTCCTGACGGCGCGGTTCAAAGGCGCGGTGCAGCTTGTCTACCAGGGCCAGGGCTTCCGGCGTGAGGATATCTTCGTAGGCCGGCAGGATCTCGCCGGTAATCTTCATGCCCGCGGGCAGCGTGATAGCCATCAGTCTTCTCCTGTGTTCGATAGCGATAAGGCTTGGTTGAAGGGATCCTGCTACACCGCCACGCCACGGGCGCGGACGAATTCCAGCAGGTCGCTCATGTCGTGCCCGGTGCCGGAGGGGGCTACGTCGAGCCGCTCCGCCGGATGGCCGGCACGGTTGATCCAGAACGTGGTGTAGCCGTACCAGGTGGCACCGCAGGCGTCCCAGCCGTTGGACGAGACAAAGAGCATCTCTTCCGCGGGCAGGCTGAAGGCTTGCGGCCCCAGCGCGTAGGCGGCCGGCGCGGTCTTGTACTGGCGCACGGCATCCACCGACAGCACGTGGTCGAACAGGCCGTGCATGCCGGCGCTCTTGACCGAGATGTCGAGCATCTCGGCGTTGCCGTTGGACAGGATGCCCAGCGGCAGCCCGGCGCGGCGCAGGCGCTTGAGCGCACCCAGGTTCTCCGGGAACGCCGACAAACACGCGTATTCCTTGAGCAGCTGCGCCTCCGCGGCGTCATCCAGCGTCAGGTTCAGGCGCTCGGCGGCGTAGCGCAGCGCGTCCACGGTGATCGCCCAGAACGGCTTGTAGCGCGAGCCATCGGGGGCTGCCATGGTGCGGATGCGCGTGTAGTCGATCTGCCGGTCCCGCCACAGCAGCGCCAGCGCCTCGCCGCGGCCCGGGAACAGTTGTTCCGCGCGCGCGGTGACGGAATACACGTCGAACAGCGTGCCATAGGCATCGAAGACGACTGCGCGGATCTTGTTCATAAGGGCCTGGGCAACCTGCAACGGTACGGGCGACTGGGTGGATGGACGGCCAGACCACAGCTGCGTGGCTCTGTACACCATTGAATGCATCGAATTGTAGGGAGACGCTGCAGTGCGGCAAAGTGGTCGTGGGTCACTTGATCTTTTACTTTTACACCACTAATCTTGGCTGACCAAAACAAAACTCCGCACCAAATCCGCCTCACTGCCGGCAAAATGCCCTCCACGCCACCGATTGCGTGGCCACGCCGGCACACTGCGGGGCAGTCGCGGGCACATCAGGCGAACATTTGTGGACCATTTCAAACAACTGGAGACCTTTGTATCCGTCGCATCGCGCGGCAGCCTGTCCGCCGCGGCGGCGGCCGAAGGCGTGGCGCCGGCCATCATCGGGCGGCGCATCGACGCGCTGGAAGAGCGCCTGGGCGTCAAGCTGCTGGTCCGCACCACACGCAAGATCAGCCTGACATTCGAGGGCTCGGCCTTCCTGGAAGACTGCCAGCGCATCCTGAACGACCTGCACAACGCCGAGGCCAGCGTCTCCGCCGGCGGCGTCAAGGCCAGCGGGCACCTGCGCGTGACCGCCCCGGCGGGCTATGGCCGCAAGCATGTGGCGCCGCTGGTGCCGCTGTTCATTGAGTCGCACCCGGATGTGTCGATCACGCTGGACCTGTCCGACCGCGTGGTCGACCTGGTCAACGAAGGCTTCGACTGCGCGATCCGCCTGGGCGACCTGCCCGATTCCAGCCTGGTATCGATCCGCCTGGCCGAGACCCGCCGCGTGGTGGTGGCCTCGCCCGAGTACCTGGCGCGCGCCGGGCGCCCCAAGATGCCCGAAGACCTGCAGCGCCATAACTGCCTTGCATTTGGTGCCAGCGCCAATATGCAGCGCGGCTGGGTGTTCCAGGAAGAAGGCCGCGCGGTTACGGTCAAGGTGGGCGGCACCATGGAATGCAGCGACGGCGCGGTGCTGCATGAGTGGTGCCTGCAGGGCAACGGGCTGGCGTGGCGCTCCTGGTGGGAGGTGGGCAACGAGATCGCCAGCGGGCGACTGGTGACGGTGCTCGACGAGTTCCAGGCGCCGCCGATCGGCATCCATGCCGTGTTTCCGCAGCGCAAGCACCTGCCGCTGCGCGTGCGGCTGTTTATCGACCATCTGAAGAACACCTACGGCAACCCGTCCTACTGGCGCCGGGCCGAGCAGGCCGCGGCCCTGCCGGTGGCGGAGGCCCTGGCGAACTGAAGCAAGCGGCTGCAGCCGGCGTGCTGAGACAGTTTCATTGCAATTGACATTGCGCAATGACCTTCTCGGCACACTGACTACAATGGATTCAAGACAGGCGCTTCCCGATGCCTTGGCGTCCCCGATGCCAACAGGCCGCCCTGCCCCGATCCCTAGTCAGAAAAGGAGCCCCGCATGTTCCAACACATCTTGCTACCCACCGACGGCTCGGAACTTTCCAAGAAGGCCATCAACGGCGGGCTGGAGCTCGCCAAGACCATCGGCGCGCGCGTCACGGCCTATGTCTGCCTGGAAGAGTATCCCTACACCCCGTTCAGCGAGATCGTGGTCGAGGCCCCGCAGGCCTTCAAGGACCGCATCGAGAACCAGGCCAAGCTTTACCTGAAGGAAATCGAGAACCTGGCCGCGGCGGCCGGTGTGACCTTCGACACCGACATGTCGACCTTTGCCGTGCCCTACCTGGGCATCATCGACGCGGCCGAGCGCCATGGCTGCGACGTGATCTTCATGGCCTCGCACGGGCGGCGCGGGCTGTCCGGCCTGCTGCTGGGCAGCGAGACGCAGAAAGTGCTGACGCATACCGACATTCCGGTGATCGTCTACCGCTGAACCGCGGCGCACCGCGCCAAAGCAAAACCGCCCGCACCGGCAGGACCGGTGCGGGCGGCTTTTTGCTTGCGCAGGCCGCTTACGAAGCCTTGCTGATGCGCTGCTCGATATGCTCGGCGCGGTTTTCCGAGCCTGGGTGCGAGCCCGCGCGGCACGAACCGGGCGGGCTTTCGGAATCTGGTTGCGGGGGCAGGACTTGAACCTGCGACCTTCGGGTTATGAGCCCGACGAGCTGCCAACTGCTCCACCCCGCGGGGCGCAATATACCCGAGTCGGCAGCATCTGGATACCTTTATCGGCACTGGATTCATCATGCAATGAAAAATCCGCGCCGTCCCTGAGAGAGAACGGCGCGGCGCCTAAATCAGAAGGCGTGATGGTCGCACGCCTTCCTTGACCGCCGGACCCACGTTCCGGCGGGGGTGACCAGGAGAGTCAGGCCACTTTCTTGTCTTCGAAGAACTGCTCGTCTTCGGTCGAACCCTTCAGTGCGGTCGTCGACGACTGGCCGCCTTCGATGGTCTGGGTCACGGCGTCGAAGTAGCCGGTGCCGACTTCGCGCTGGTGCTTGACCGCGGTGAAGCCCTTCTCGGCTGCCTTGAATTCAGCTTCCTGCAGTTCCACGAACGCGCTCATCTGGTTGCGGGCGTAGCCGTAGGCCAGGTTGAACATCGAGTAGTTCAGCGAGTGGAAGCCGGCCAGCGTGATGAACTGGAACTTGTAGCCCATGGCACCCAGTTCCCTCTGGAACTTGGCGATGGTCGCGTCGTCCAGGTTCTTCTTCCAGTTGAACGACGGCGAGCAGTTGTAGGCGAGCATCTTGCCCGGGAACCTGGCGTGCACGGCTTCGGCAAACTTCTTGGCGAACTCGAGGTCCGGCTTGCCGGTTTCGCACCACACCAGGTCGGCTACTTCAGCGTAGGCCAGGGCGCGCGAGATCGACTGCTCCAGGCCGTTGCGGACACGGTAGAAGCCTTCCACGGTGCGCTCGCCGGTGCAGAACGGCTTGTCGTTGTCGTCCACGTCCGAGGTCAGCAGGTCAGCGGCTTCGGCATCGGTACGGGCGATCACCAGGGTCGGCACGCCGGACACGTCGGCTGCCAGGCGGGCGGCGGTCAGCTTGGCGACGGCTTCGCGGGTCGGCACCAGCACCTTGCCACCCATGTGGCCGCACTTCTTCACCGATGCCAGCTGGTCTTCGAAGTGCACGCCGGCGGCGCCCGCTTCGATCATGGACTTCATCAGTTCGAAAGCGTTCAGCACGCCGCCGAAGCCGGCTTCTGCGTCAGCCACGATGGGGGCGAAGTAGTCGGTGTCGCCCTTGCCTTCGCTCCACTGGATCTGGTCGGCGCGCTGGAAGGTGTTGTTGATGCGCTTGACCACTTGCGGCACCGAGTTGGCCGGGTACAGCGACTGGTCGGGGTACATTTCACCGGCCAGGTTGGCGTCGCCCGCGACTTGCCAGCCCGACAGGTAGATGGCCTTCAGGCCGGCCTTCACTTGCTGCATGGCCTGGTTGCCGGTCAGCGCGCCCAGCGAGTTGACGAACGGCTCGGTGTGCAGCAGGTTCCACAGCTTTTCGGAGCCGCGGCGTGCCAGGGTGTGCTCGACCTGGACCGAACCACGCAGGCGCACCACGTCTTCGGCGGTGAAGTTGCGCTTGATCCCCTTCCAGCGGGGATTGGTATCCCAGTCTTTCTGCAGGGCCTGGATCTGTTCTTGGCGGTTCATGGTCACTCTCCTGATGATTGCGCGATGGCAGAGAATTTCTTGATCACCTGGCCTGGGCTGCGTCGCGGTGCTGCTGTGTGGGCCGCTGTTTTTCGCGCCTCATGTCATGTGTCTTATATAAGAGTTTAGGGAACCGTCCCGCGTTGCAGCAACCCTGATCGATGGCTACCACACATATTTTTTCTTGTTAAAATTCAATAGCTTAAAAATATTTTTTTACGATATGGGACACGATATTCCATCATGAGAAATGACGTTGTGCTACGCAAACCATGAATTTTTGCGGTCCAAAACCACTTTCCACATTGTGAAAATGAGCAGGATGCGCTGTGGCCGCTATTGGACGCGCGCGGCAAGCAGCGTCGTTGAGGCCGGCTGCCCTTCCATATGCTCGATAAATTCCCGGACCATGGCCGCAAACCCTGGCGCATCGGCCAACGGCAGCCAATGGTGCGCTGGCACGGTCCGGCGCCAGAGCTGAGTGGTCCAGCGTTGCAGGTCTTCCGTCAGCGCAGGCTTCACATAACGGTCATGCAGCGGCACGATCACCTGCACCGGGGCATGGGCATGACGCTGGCGCGGTGCGCGCAGCACCGGCAGGAAGTTGGCCCGGTACAAGCGCACGCCGTGGCAACCGTCGGCGGTTTGCGTGGCGCTGGGGCCAGCATACAAGCCCTCGGTCAGCCGCAGGTAGCGCGGCCAGGTCCGGCCCAGCCACAGCCGCCAAGTCAGTTCCGGGAGCCATGGCAGGTGGAAGGCCCCGATGTACCAGGATGCCGCCAGTTGCCGCAGCGTCTTGCCCAACGCCGGCAGCGAGCGCTGCCCACGCAGCTCGCGCAGGCCTATCGCGGCGTGGTCCAGGCATGGGCCGGAGCACGAGGTAAATGAGGCGATGCGCCCCCGCAGCCGCGCATCGGTGACGAATTCCCAGCCCTGGATCGAACCCCAGTCGTGTCCGACCAGGTGCACGGGGCGCTGCCGCGAGACAGCGTCGATCACGGCGATAAAGTCGTCGGCCAGCTTCTGCAGCCGGTAAGCGCTGGTCGCGCCCGGCGCGGTCGAGTGTCCTGCTCCGCGCACGTCATAGGCCACCACACGGAAGCGCCCCGCCAGTTGCGCCGCCACGCCGTGCCAGACCTCGCTGTTGTCGGGGTAGCCGTGCACCAGAACGACTGTAGGCCGCGCGGGGCCCGGCTCGCCCCAACTGGTGGCGGACAGCCGCACCTCGCCGGCATCAATAAAGAACTGCTGCGGAAGAAGCTGCGGCTGCGGGGATTGCGGAGCATTCATGGCCGTCGATTCCATTGGTCGATGTCATCGTTAGCCATGCTACGCAAAAGCAAACGGCGCCGCGAATGGGCGCCGTCTGTTTGAAACAAGCAGGGCGAAGTCAGCGCGGAACAAGTTCAAGTGCCGCAAGAGACTCAAGTGTGTATTTGAGCAGCTGACTAGAAACCGTTAAAGTTGAATAGGAGTGCACACTGGCGCGCCGCATTGGGAGCACGTTTATGAATTCGAGGGATAACGAGCAAGACTTGCTCGACCGCTGCACAGCGGCCGCGCGAGACGAGCATTCAGATGCCCATGATCAACGTGAAGCCAATGTCTTTCGTCTGGCCGCGATGGTCTTGCAGTCGCGTTTTCCCGCTGAGTCAGCCCGCTTGATGCTTGCGAGCGACCGATATTTCCGGCTGCATCCGGGCGAGCGCGTACCCAGCGCAGATGTCGTGCGAAAGGGTTGGATCCTGGGCCTGCCACGGCTGCGTGACATGCTTACTATGCAGCTTCGTCCCCGGTGACATGTCCTCAGAACCGCACTTCCACACCCACACAGCGCTAGCCGAAGGCCTTCGCGAATTACTCACGCAACTGGAACGGCGGCTATCGCTACGAAAGCCATTGACCGTCTATCTTGCCGGCGGGATGGCCGTGCATCTCTACACCGCAAACCGCGTCACGACAGATGTTGACGCCGAGTTTGCCGGCCGAGTCATTCTGCCGCAGGACCTGCTGGTCGAAGTGGAATTGGAAGACGGAACACCGCAGGTCATCTACCTGGACACAAACTACAACCCGACTTTTGCGCTGATGCATGAGGATTACCAGGAGGACTCGATCGCCGTGGATCTGGGCCTCGAGCAAATCCGGGTGCAGGTGCTCTCGCCGACCGATCTTGCCGTCAGCAAGATTGCCAGGCTTGCTGACAATGACCGAGAGGATATCCGCGCTCTGGTGAACGCCGGGTTGACCTCTGCAGATGAGATTGAAGATCGGGCCACAAACGCGCTCGGTGGCTATGTAGGTGGCTTGGAAATGCTAAAAGCCAATCTGCGAGATGCCGTTGCTATTGCACGCGAGGAAGAAAAGCGGCCAAATTTCGGCACAGTGCAAGATCGGCCAAAGGAGTAGTCAGAGAACCGTCTTCCACAACGGAAGACGATCCAGTTCAGGCCACAGCCGTACCGCGCGCGCGCCGATAGGCCACCCAGTCACCACTGTAAATCCGCGGCAGCGTCGCCACCGCGGATTCGGCCACCGGATACAGCAGGCAGGCGACCGGCTGGCCGTTGTGCAGCACCGCCTGTTCCTCGCGCACGAACAACGAAGCCTGGCCGGGATAGACCTCCTCGATCTCGTCCAGTACCGGCAACAGCGCGTCAGGAATCTCGTAGATATCGCCCACGACCTTCCCGCTCCCGGCATCCAGCACCAGGCCCGGATAAGTGCCGAAGTCATAGAGCCTGCCCGCCACCGTCCCCGTGCCCAACAATGTGGGCGCGGCAATGCCGTGGCGCTGGGCGGCGGCGTTCAGGTCGTTGACCTCACCGGCACGCAGCGTGCCGTAGACAAAGACGCGCGGCATCGTCAGCCCTCCAGCTTTTCGTCCGAGACCAGCACGCCGTCGGCGTCGACGTAGATCCAGTTGCCCGGGCGCACGACAGCGCCGGGCATCTGCACGGCGACGTCGCTCTCGCCCACGTTGCGCTTCTGGCTTTTCTGCGGATGCACGGCCAGCGCGCGGATGCCGATGTCGCACACGTCCAGTTCGGCGGTATCGCGGATGCAGCCGTTGACGACGATGCCGACCCAGCCGCTCTTCTCGGCCAGCAGGCCAAGGTTGCCGCCCACCAGCGCGCAGCGCAGCGAGCCGCCGCCGTCGATCACCAGCACGCGGCCCTGGCCCGGCGCTTCCAGCGCGGCACGCACCAGCGAGTTGTCTTCGAACACCTTGAGCGTGGCGGCGGGGCCGGCAAAGGCGCCCTGCTTGCCGAAGGCGCGGAACACCGGCGCCATCACGCGCAGGGTGCCGTCGGCAAGGCGGTCTTCATGCGCATCGCACAGGTCGGTGGTGACGGGCTTCATCGATAGTCTCCTGACAGATAAGAAAGAATCCGGTCCGGCCGCGCGGCTTCACTGTTGCCGGCTGGCCAGCGCCTGCGCGCGGATCGCGCTCAGCGTGGTGCGCGGCGTGATCAGGTCCGGGTCGACCTGGATCTCGATCAGCGTCGACACCGGCGCGGCCAGGGCCTCGCGCAATGCGGGAGCAAAGGCTTCGGTCGTGGTCACGGAGGCGCCGCGCGCACCATAGGCGCGCGCCAGCGCGGCAAAGTCGGGGTTGTGCAGCTCGGTGCCCGATACATGGGTCGGGTATTCGCGTTCCTGGTGCATCCGGATGGTGCCGTACATGCCGTTATTGACGACGATAAAGATCACCGGCGCCTGGTATTGCATCGACGTAGCAAGTTCCTGTCCATTCATCAGGAAGCAGCCGTCACCGGCCAGCGCCACCACGGTGCGTTGCGGGAACGCGATCTTGGCGCCGACCGCGGCCGGCACGCCGTAGCCCATGGCGCCGCTGGTCGGCGCCAGCTGGCCGCGGCCGCCGCTGGTGAACGGGCGATAGTGGAAATAGCGGTGCAGCCAGCTGGCATAGTTGCCGGCGCCATTGGTCACGACCGCATCGGCCGGCAGCATCTGGTCCAGCGTGCGGATGACCTCGGCCATGTCGACGCCCTGCCCCGTGAACAGGGGCGGCTGCAGGTAGCGTTCGTAGTCGGCACGCGCGGCGGCAGTCCACGCCTGCCAGCGCGGCGCGGCGACGGGCTGCAGGCCGGCCAGGCGCGCGGCGATGGCCGGCATCGATGCCTGGATCATCAGGTCGGCCTGGTAGACGCTGCCCAGCTCCTCGGCGCCGGCGTGCACGTGGATCAGCTTTTGCGCGGGCCGCGGCGCGGCGATCAGCGCGTAGCCGCCGGTCGTCATCTCACCCAGCCGCGGGCCGATGGCCAGGACCAGGTCGGCGTTGCGGACGCGCTCGGCCAGCGCCGGGTTGATGCCGATGCCGACATCGCCGGCGTAGTTGGGATGGCGGTTGTCGAACAGGTCCTGGCCGCGAAAGGCGCAGCCCACCGGCAGCGCGAAGCGCTCGGCAAAGGACTGCAAGTCCGCGCAGGCCTGCGGTGTCCAGCCGCTGCCGCCGGCCAGCACAAAGGGGCGCTCGGCGGCGTTGAGCATTTCGGCCAGCCGCGCCAGGTCGGACTCGCCCGGCCAGCTCATGACGCGCTGGTAGGCCTGCAGCTGCGGCACTACCGCGGTCTGTGCCAGCATGTCTTCGGGCAGCGCCAGCACCACCGGGCCCGGACGGCCCGAGGTGGCGGTCTGGTAGGCACGGGCAATATATTCGGGGATGCGTTCGACCCGGTCGATCTGCGCCACCCACTTGGCCATCTGGCCGAACATGCGGCGGTAGTCGATTTCCTGGAAGGCCTCGCGGTCCATGAAGTCGGTGCCGACCTGGCCGATGAACAGGATCATCGGCGTCGAGTCCTGGAAGGCGGTGTGCACGCCGATGCTGGCATTGGTGGCGCCCGGCCCGCGCGTGCAGAAGGCCAGCCCGGGGCGGCCGGTCAGCTTGCCGTAGGCCTCGGCCATCACGGCCGCCCCGCCCTCCTGGCGGCAGACGATGAAGCGCATCTGGCCGCGACGGCGGTGGAAGCCGTCGAGCACGGCCAGGTAGCTTTCGCCCGGCACGCCGAAGGCCAGTTCAGCGCCGTGCGCCAGCAGTGCATCGACCAGGATATGGCCGCCCGGCAGCGGGGTGCCGTGTTCGGAATCGTCAGGCTGGGTGGCGTTGGCCGGCGTCATAGACATGAAAGCATCCTCGAGCAATCGAATTCGGAAAGCGGTGGCCAGGCATCCCTGCCAGGGCCAGGGGAACCAGGCGGGCTAGGCGGCCTCCGCCCGGCCCGCCGCCGCGCCGCGGCGCGAGCGGTTGCCGTTGCCCACGGTCACCGCGGTAAAGATCGACAGCAGCTGGAAGCCGCCGATCATGAAGAACACCCAGGCCGGCAGCTTTGCATCCATCAGCGCGCCGAAGAACAGCGGGCCGCAGGCCAGGCCGATATCCAGGCCCGAGTAGACCACGCCATAGACACGCCCGGTAGCGCCGGCGGGCGCGGCGGCCCGCACCAGCAGGTCGCGCGACGGCCCGGCGGTACCGGCGCCAAAGCCAATCACGCCCATCAGCACCGGCACCAGCAGCGCCGGCACCAGGTTCAGCCCGACCAGCACCGCCATCAGTCCCGATATGGTGAAGCTCACCGCGATCAGCCGGTCATGGTTGCTGGTGCGGCTGGCGGCAAAACCGCCGACGACCATGCCGCCGGCGCTGCACAGCATGTAGATGGTGTACGACGCGGTAGCCAGCGTGAAAGGCATGCCGTACAGGTAGGTGAGCGCGGTCGGCGCAAAGCTCTGGATGCCGGCGGCGGAGAACGTGGTCAGCAGGAAGAAGGCCCAGCACACCCATACCTGCGGCAGGCGCAGGAAGCCAAGCAGGCTGCCGCCCGCGCCCGCAGCCTTGGCCGCGGGCCGGCCCACGGCGCCCTGCAGTTCGCGCGGGTCCAGCACGTGGCGCAGCACCACCAGCACGGCCAGCACGACAAAGGCCACCGCCGAGGCCGCCGCCAGCGCCACGCGCCAGCTGGCCAGGTTGGCGATCGCCACTAGGAACAGCGGCGCCGCGGCCCAGCCCAGGTTGCCGGAAATGCCGTGCACCGAGAACGCATGGCCCAGGCGCGGCTGCGACACATGCTTGTTCAGCAGCGTGAAGTCGGCCGGATGGAACACGCCGTTGCCCAACCCCGCCACGGCCGCGCCGAACAGCAGCGCGGCGTAGCCGGTACTGGTCGACAGCAGCAAGGCCGCGGCGCCCAGGAAGGCCAGCCCGCCGAACAACACCGGCCGCGCGCCGAAGCGGTCGACCACAAAACCGGACGCGGTCTGCACCACCGCCGAGACCGCGAAGAACACAGTCATCAGCAGGCCCAGTTCGGCATAGCTCAGGCCGAATTCCGCCTTGATCCACGGGAACAGCGGCGCCAGCAACAGGTGGTAGAAGTGGGAGACCCCGTGGGCCAGCCCGACCAGGCCGATCACCTGGGCATCATGACGAAGGGGATTGCGCGTGGGATCGAGTGCGGCGGTGGACATGGCGCTGGCGGCAGGGGCTATGCAGGGCAGAAGGGAACAGCCCCAAGGAAAATACGGGCCGAAGTCCGCATCATAGAGGAAAACCCCTGCTCCCTGCAGCCAGGTGGCGGCCACGTCGCCCGCTGGCGTGCCTCACATCTGCTTGAACAGGTGCGCGTACTGGCGCGCCACCGGCAGCAGTTCGGGGCGGTCGCGCAGCCGCAGCGACAGCCGGCCCAGCGACTGGTTGACCGCGCTGGCCACGCAGGTGATGTTGACCACGGTGCCGCGGTGGACCTGCCAGAAGCGCTCCGGGTCCAGCTGCTGCGTCAGTTCGCGCAGGCTGGTGCGGATCAGCGCCTCACCGGTGCCGGAGACCACATTGACGTACTTGTCGGTGGCTTCCAGGTAGATGACTTCGTCCACGGGGATGATGCGCACCTCCTGCCCCACCAGCGCCTTGATAAAGCGCAGGTACTGCCGCTGCGGGCCGCCGGCCGTGCCTGGCGCGGCGTTCTCCAGCGATTCCAGGCGCGCCAGCAGCTGGCCTAGCCGGTCGGTATCCGCGATCGAGGCTTCGGATTCGGTGTCTTCCTCGTCGGCGGGGCCGGCCAGCCGGTCCTTCAGGCGCTGGACCGTCGCCTCCAGCCGTTCGCGCTGCACCGGCTTGAGCACGTAATCCACGGCGGCGCGCTCAAACGCCTCCAATGCAAACTGGTCGTAGGCGGTGACGAAGACCACCAGCGGCGGGGTGTCGAATTCGATCAGCTCGCGCGCCACGTCCATGCCGCTCATGCCCGGCATGCGGATATCCAGGAAGGCCACGCGCGGCTGTTGCTCGCGCGCCGCCGCGAGCGCGGCCACGCCGTCGTGGACCACGGAAACGATACGGGCCTCGGGCCACAGCGACTTCAGTTCGGATTCCAGCACGCGCGCCAGCAGCGCTTCGTCGTCGGCAATCAGCAGGGTCGGGGTCATGGGGGCGTGGGGGCGGTGGCAGGTTCCTGGCGCTGCGGGCGGCACCGCCATGGGCGATGCCTCCAGCTCTTCTTGTCAGGGGTAATGGCAGGCAGTGTGCCTCAGGGCCGTTGCATGGCCGGTGTCGATATCGGCATGCCCTCCGGCACGCCAGTGGTGGTTGTCTGGGTGACGGTGGGCGCCTCGGCGAGCCGCTCCAGCGGCAGCGTCAGCCGCACCACCACGCCGCGCGGCGTGTTCTCTTCCATCTGCATGGTGGCCGCCGCACCGAAGATGCGGGCCAGCCGCTCGCGCACGTGCGTGATGCCCAGGCCCGAGCCCTTGCCCACGGCATGGCCGAAGCCCACGCCGGTATCGGCGATGATGACCTGCACTGCATCGTCGCCGGCCGCGCGCGCCGACAGCCGGATATGGCCGCCGATCATGCAGGGCTCGATGCCGTGCGTGACCGCGTTCTCCACCAGCGGCTGGATCAGCATGGGCGGGATCTCCACCTTCGCTAGTTCGCGCGGCAGGTCGATGTCGAACGAGAGCCGCTGGCCGAAGCGCATGCCCTGGATGTCCAGGTAGCTGCGCAGCAGCTCGAACTCCTGCCGCAGCGTGCATTGCTCGGCGCGGGTATGCGCCAGCGACATGCGCAGGAAGCCGATCAGGCGCTGCAGCAGCTGGCGCGCGGCGGGCGGGTCGGTGGCAATCAGCCCGTCCAGGTTGGCCAGCGAGTTGAACAGGAAGTGCGGCTCGATCTGCGCCTGCAGTGCCATCAGCTGCGCGCGCACCAGCTGCTTTTCGGCTTCCTCGCGCTGCAGGGCGTCCAGCGCGGCCTGGCGTTCCAGCGACGCCAGCTTTTCACGCGACCAATAGAAATAAATCATCGAGGCCGCGGCCAGCATGCCTACCACCAGGCACATGCGCAGCATGCCGCCGACTTCGTCCGCCGATTTGGGCGGCAGGTCCAGCGCCACGCGCGTGGCCCAGCTGCCGAATACCACGCCCGCAGGCACCGCGGCGGCGGCCAGCAGCAGGAAGGGCCAGCGGCGCGGCCGGTCGTTCCACCAGATCACCACGCGCGGGATGTCGATCAGCACCCAGATCGACAGGCCGATCAGCTGGCTGTAGACAAAGTTGTGCCACAGGCTGCCGCCGGTCTGGAAGCCGTAGTTCAGGCTGATGGCGATCACCGAGTTCATGCACAGCACGAACAGCAGGTCGCGCCCGAGGATGTTGAGCCGGGAGGGGATGGCGGTGGCGACGTGTGAGCGGCAGCGGTCCATGGCGTTCATGTTAGCGGGGCTTGAGCCTCGCGCAATACGGAGAGGTGCTGTAACGTAACACCGGACGCGTCAGCCAGCCTTCCCGGTCGGCTCGCCGGGCGCCGCTGGCCCGCCGGCGAACGCGCGCCACCACTGCCCGGACAGCACGTAACGGGGGAACGTGATCCACTGCTCGGCCAGGATGCGGCCGGCGATGTCCGCCGGCCCCGCGAAGGGTTCCGGGGCGCGGGCCTCCAGCCTGTGGCCGCGGCCCTGCAATGCCATCGACATGCCCATGCACACCAGCCCCAGCGCCACCGCCGGCAGGCTCAGGCGCAGCAGGCCATAAAGACCCAGCACGGTGCCGGCCATGAACATCGGCACCGCCACGATATGCAGCAGCAGGTTGCGGGGATGCTGGTGGTTGCGGGCGTAGCCGCGCCACTGCCAGCGCAGCAGCGGTTCGTTGTCGCGCATGATCGTCTCTCTCCCTTGCCCGGCCCTTGCTGACCGGCAGCCGTGCGCAAACTTTGTTGCGCTGCGGCACATGTGCAGCACCAGCCGAATGGCATCAGGCGAGCACGTGCAGGCAATGTACCCCTCGGCGCGGCGTGAAGAAAGTCTCTTGCGACGAACGGCGGGCACGGGGCGCGAACGGCACCGTGCGGGAGCGGACGGCGCGGCGCGGCGGCGCGCAGGTGCCGCTTGCGCCGCCCGCCGGGGATCAGGCCGCCAGGGCTTGCCGGTCCTGCTCGGACAGCGCGCTGGTCACGGTATCGCGCGACAGGTGCGGCGCGAACATGTTGATGAAGGCGTGCGCATAGCCGCGCAGGTAGGCGCCGCGGCGCACCGCCACGCTGGTGGTGTTGGGCGCGAACAGGTGGTCTGCCGAGATCCGCACCAGGCCGGAGTCCTTGCGCTCGTCGTAGGCCATCGAGGCGATGATGCCCACGCCCAGGTCCAGCTCGGCGTAGGTCTTGATCACGTCGGCGTCCAGCGCGGTCAGCACGATCTCGGGCTGCAGCCCGGCCTCGGCAAAGGCGCTGTCGATCTTGCGGCGGCCGGTGAAGCCGGCGTCGTAGGTGATGAGCTGGAAGCCGGCCACGTCTTCGAGCGTCGGCTCGGGCAGGCGCGTGAGCGGATGGTCGGGCGAGACCACCAGCACGTGCTGCCAGCTGTAGGCCTCGAACGAGGTCAGCCCCGCCTCGGTGGCCAGTGCCTCGGTGGCGATGCCGATATCGGCCTGCCCCGTCAGCAGCAACTCGACGATATGCCTGGGCGACGCCTCCTGCAGCGCCAGCGTCACATGTGGGTACTCGCGCCGGAACGACTGCACCACGCGCGGCAGCGCATAGCGCGCCTGGGTGTGGGTGGTGGCGACGGTCAGGCGGCCGGTATGGCGGCCGGCATATTCGTCGCCGGCCTGGCGCAGGTTCTCGGCCTCGAGCAGCAGGCGTTCGACGATGCGAACGATCTCGCGCCCCGGTTCGGTCAGCCCGGTCAGGCGTTTGCCGTAGCGCTCGAAGATCTCCACGCCCAGCTCTTCCTCCAGTTCTCGGATCTGGCGCGACACGCCAGGCTGCGAGGTATAGAGCGCGTTGGCGACCTCGGTCAGGTTGAACTGGCGGCGCACCGCCTCGCGGATGGATCGGAGTTGCTGGAAGTTCATGGCGCGGCCTTTTCTTGTTGGCGGGACGCGTGGCCGCTGGCACCGTTGGCGCGCGGCTGCGTGAACACGCGCAGCTGGCGCGGGCGCACCGCCAGCAGCTCGCCTTCGCGAAAGCCCGCATGGCGGAAGCGCTCCAGCGGCAGCGCGACTTCAATCACGTCCCGGTTATCTTCACGTTCGAGTTCAAGCTGCGCCACCGGGCCCAGCGTCAGTGCGCGGCGCAGCGTGACGGCGATGCCGCCGGCGCCGGGCGAATAGCGTTCCAGGTCGAGGTCATGGGGGCGGACATAGGCCACCGCATCGCCGGCGGTCTCATGGCCGCTGCCCACCACCGGCAGCACGGCCTCGCCGGTATGCAGCAGGCCGCCGGTCTCGCCCACTTCCAGCCGGCCGTGGAACAGGTTCACGTTGCCGAGGAAGCCGAATACGAAGGGAGTGGCCGGATGGTTGTAGACCGCCTCGGGCGAGCCGTACTGTTCGACATGGCCGCGGTTCATCAGCACCACCTGGTCGGCCACTTCCAGCGCCTCTTCCTGGTCATGGGTGACGAACACGCTGGTCACGTGCAGCTCGTCGTGCAGGCGGCGCAGCCAGCGGCGCAGTTCCTTGCGCACCTTGGCGTCGAGCGCGCCGAACGGTTCGTCCAGCAGCAGCACGCGTGGCTCCACCGCCAGCGCGCGCGCCAGCGCAATACGCTGGCGCTGCCCGCCCGAAAGCTGCGACGGGTAGCGGTCGGCCAGCCAGTCAAGCTGCACCAGCTCCAGCAGCGAGCGCACCTTGTCGCGGATCTGCGCTTCGCCGGGGCGCTCGGCGCGCGGCTTGACGCGCAGGCCGAAGGCCACGTTCTCGAACACGCTCATATGCTTGAACAGCGCATAGTGCTGGAACACAAAGCCCACCTGGCGCTGGCGCACATGCTGGTCCGAGGCATCGCGCCCGGCCAGCACGATCTGGCCCGCGTCGGCGCGCTCCAGCCCGGCGATGATGCGCAGCAGCGTGGTCTTGCCGCAGCCCGACGGGCCCAGCAGCGCGGTCAGCTCGCCTTCGTCGAAATCGAGCGAGACATTGTCCAGCGCGACAAAGTCGCCAAAGCGCTTCTCTACGTTCTTGACCTGGATGCTCATGATGCTTGTCCTTGCAAACTTGCCAGCGGCCGCGCGGGTGCAGCCGCTTCGGTTTCCCTGCGGGCGCGGAATTCCACCAGCGTCTTGATGCCCAGCGTGACCAGCGCCAGCAGCGTCAGCAGCGATGCCACCGCGAAAGCCGCCGCGAAGTTGTACTCGTTGTAGAGGATCTCCACATGCAGCGGCATGGTGTTGGTCAGCCCGCGGATATGGCCCGACACCACCGACACCGCGCCGAACTCGCCCATCGCCCGCGCATTGCACAGGATCACGCCGTACAGCAGGCCCCAGCGGATATTGGGCAGCGTGATATGGCGGAAGGTCTGCCAGCCCGAGGCACCCAGCACGATCGCGGCCTCTTCCTCTTCGCTGCCCTGCGCCTGCATCAGCGGGATCAGCTCACGGGCAACAAAGGGAAAGGTCACGAAGATGGTGGCCAGCACGATGCCCGGCACCGCGAACATGATCTTGATGTCGTGCGCTTCCAGCCACGGGCCCAGCCAGCCCTGCGCGCCGAACAGCAGCACGTAGACCAGGCCGGAGATCACCGGCGACACCGAGAACGGCAGGTCGATCAGCGTGATCAGCAGGTTCTTGCCGCGGAAGTCGAACTTGGCGATGGCCCAGGCCGCCGCCACGCCGAACACCACGTTCAGCGGCACCGCGATCGCCGCCACCGTCAGCGTGAGCTGGATCGCGGCCAGCGCGTCGGGCTCGATCAGCGCTTCCCAGTAGGTCTGCACGCCCTTGCGCAAGGCTTCATAAAACACCGACGCCAGCGGCACGAACAGGAACAGCGTGAGGAACAGCACCGCCACCGCGATCAGCGTGCAGCGCACCCATGGCGCCTCGCCGGTGGCGTCGAACCTGTGATGGCCCCTGGCGTTGCCTTGCCCGCCCAGGCGTCCCGCAACTGCGCCGGCCATGTCAGAACTCCTTGCCCGTGGCGGGCGCTTCAGGTGCCAGCGCGGCCTGCACACCGGATTGATGGCGGCGCGTCCAGGATTGCAGCAGGTTGATCAGCAGCAGCAGCGCGAAGGAGATCACCAGCATCACCACCGCCACCGCGGTGGCGCCGGCGTAGTCGTATTGCTCCAGCTTGGAGTAGATCATCAGCGGCGCGATCTCCGACACCATCGGCATGTTGCCGGAGATAAAGACCACCGAGCCGTACTCGCCGGTGGCGCGCGCGAACGACAGCGCAAACCCGGTCAGCAGCGCCGGCAGGATGGCGGGCAGAATCACGCGCCGGAAGGTCTGCAGGCGGTTGGCGCCGAGGCTGGCAGCGGCTTCTTCCAGTTCCTGCTCCACGTCTTCCAGCACCGGCTGCACCGTGCGCACCACGAACGGCAGGCCGATAAAGGTCAGCGCCACCACCACGCCCAGCGGCGTGAATGCGACCTTGATGCCAAGCGGCTCCAGGTAGCGGCCGATCCAGCCGTTGCCGGCAAACAGCGCCGTCAGCGCGATACCGGCCACCGCCGTGGGCAGCGCGAACGGCAGGTCCACCAGCGCATCGATCAAACGCTTGCCCGGGAAGCGGTAGCGCACCAGCACCCAGGCCACCACCAGCCCGAACACCGTATTGACGATGGCCGCCACCAGCGACGCGCCAAAACTCAGCTGCAGCGACGCCACCACGCGCGGCGCCGTGACCGTGGTCCAGAACGCGTCCCACGTCATCGTGAACGTCTTCAGGAACGTGGCCGACAGCGGGATCAGGACGATCAGCGTCAGGTAGAACAGCGTGAAGCCCAGCGACAGGCCGAAGCCGGGCAGCACGGTGAAGCGCTGCCTGGACGGGTTGCGCGGCGCGCGCCTGGCGCCCGAGTCAGGCGCGCGGGGAGCGTCCGGCGGCGGCGTGTCCGCCAGGGAAATGGATGGAGGCATGTCGTCTCGTCTGTGAGCGGTGCGCCGCCGGGCCCTGATGGCAGGCCCCGGCGGGCCGTTCTTTATGACGCCGGCGCCTGTTGCGCCGGCCTACGAGACAGATTCTGCAGAGTCGCCCTTATAAACAGAACGAATCTTTATGAATTTTCTTAGACGCTTTAGATATAAGGGACAGCGGACGCCACTTCCACACCCGCCTCCCAGGCGGCGGATGGCTCACTTATGGATCCGGCGTCGCCCGCATGTGCGATGTGCTGGACCAGCGTATCGAGCAGCGCGAGGCCTTCAGGCCACTCACCGAGCCCCGAGTCGGCATTGATATGGCCCACGTCGCCCACGTCGACCAGTTCGCTCCCCCACAGCGTGCCCCAGCTGAAGGCGGTGCGCTGTGGCATCCAGGGATCGTTGCGGCTGGCCACCAGGATGGTCGGAAACGGCAAGCGGTAGGTCGGCAGCAGCGCCGCCACGCCGAACTTGTCCGGATCGGCGGGTGCCACCAGCAGCGCGCCGGCAATGCCGGCCGGGTCCAGCGCTGCCTGGCGCAGCACGGCCAGGCAGCCAAAGCTGTGCGCCACCAGCACCGCGCCGCGCGCGGCTACGCGCCGGGCGCGCATCACGCCCTCGGAAACACGCTCGGCCCACAGCGGCAGGCTCGGGCGCGACCAGTCATGCTGCGCCACCCGCTGCCAGTCCGGGAACTGCTGCTCCCAGCGGCTCTGCCAGTGCCCGGGGCCGCTGCCATGCAATCCGGGCACGGTCAGCACCTGCAGGTGGCGCGGAATCTCCAGCCGCGTGGCGCGGCCGGCGGCGGTCCTGTTCGATTGCGTCATACCGGCTCCTCGCTGAGTTCATTGGCGGTCGCGGCCCTGGATGCCCCTCGCGGCCCGTCCGCGCGCAGACCGGCCGCGCTCACCAGCCCGCCGGCAAAGGCGCCCTGCCCCAGGCCGATGCCCGCGGCCTGCAGGCGCTCGATGCTCTCGGCATTCTGCAGGCGCCGGCCGATCAGCGTCACGCCCGCGCTGGCCGCGCTGGCGCGCAGGCCGGACAGTTGCCGGTCGGTCCAGGTGCGGCGCATGTCGAGCTTGAGCCAGTCCGGCAGCGCATGCGCCATCAGCGCACCCGCTTCCGCCGGGTCCGAGGCCTGCAGGCTTACCGCGAAGCCATTGCGCCGATAGTTGCCGACCACATGCAGCAGCAGCCCGAGATCGTCGTTGGCACTGGCCGGCACCTGGATCACAAAGCGCTCCAGCGGCAGCCCCAGCGACTGCAGCGCGCGCCGGAAGGCCGCGCCGTGGTCGTCCGCCACCGCCGCCAGCAGCCGGTTGTGCACGTTCAGCACCAGCTTGTGCTCGCCGTCGGCGGCAAAGTAGTTGATGGCATGCAGCAGGCGCGAGAGCCGGTCCAGCGAGATCAGCGTGTAATCGTCGGCCGCCATCGCAAACAGCTTCCAGGCCGCCAGACCGACGCCGTCGTCCGCGTAGGTGTGGATCGCGCCTTCGTGGGCCACCACCTGGCGGTCGGCCAGTGTCACCAGCGGCTCGAACGCGCTGGTCAGCGAGCAGTTGAAGAACTGTCCCTGCACCTGCCCGCGCATATCGCGCCACAGCTGCCGGTCAGCCAGCGGCTGGCGCGGCAGCGATTCCAGATAGCGTTGGAGCGCAGACGCTGCGCCCGTGGGTTCATGCACGCCTGGCATGGCAATCCTTGAGTTGACCGGGCCGCTCGGCCTCAAGGTCTGATTGGTATGGATGTTGGCGGGTGCTGTGCGCACCGCTGCAGCGCGTCCGCCTGCCTGCTCATGATAGGAGTTCGGCGGACGCGAGCGTATGAAGATTACGTGCTGACGATATGCGCCATTTCAGCAATGCGCCGCGTGCCTCGCCGCGCGCACTCACGTTGCCCAGCTCACATTCAGCGGCACGGGCGCGGCGGCGGGAGCGGCGCTCGCACCGGCATGCCCGGGCACCTGCGGCGACCGGCGCATCACCCGCTGCAACACCCTGGCCTCCAACTGCGCGAATCCCGCCGCGCCGCGCTCGCGCGGTCGCGCCAGCGCCACGCGTTCATCCATGGCAATGCGGCCGTCCTCGATCAGCACGATGCGGTCGGCCAGCGCCACCGCTTCGGACACGTCGTGCGTGACCAGCAGCGCCGTGAAGCCAAGGCGGCGCCACAGCGATTCGATCAGCCCCTGCATCTCGATGCGTGTGAGCGCATCCAGCGCGCCCAACGGTTCATCGAGCAGCAACAGTTGCGGGTGGTGGACCAGCGCGCACGCCAGGGCCACGCGCTGGCGCTGGCCGCCGGACAGCCGCGCGGGCCAGGCCTGGGCGCGGTCGGCCAGGCCCACCTGCGCCAGCACGTTGGCGGCCTCACCGCGGCGTGCGCGCGGCAGGCCCAGCGCTACGTTGTCCAGCACGCGCTTCCACGGCAGCAGCCGTGCGTCCTGGAACATCACGCGCACGTCGGCCCGCCGCGCGCGGCCCCTGGCAGCGGCCTCGCCATCGACGGCAATGCTGCCGCCATCGGCCGCCTCCAGCCCCGCCACCAGCCGCAGCAGCGTGCTCTTGCCGCAGCCGCTGCGCCCGACGATCGCCAGGAACTCGCCCGGCGCCACGTCCAGTGCCACGTTGTGCAGCACTTCGCGGCCGTCGTAGCGCTTGACCACCTGGCGCACGTGCAATGCGACGCCGCCTGCCTTGGGCGGCGCCTCGGCCACCGGCCGGGCAGTCTCGCGGCGCGCCAGGCCCGCTTCCAGTCCGGCCAAAGCCGCTTGTTCCACCGGATACCTCTGCATCTCGATCTCCTTGCCTTGATTGGGGCGCCGCGCCGGTCAGGCCGCGGCGTAGCCCGCATGCCAGCGCAGCCAGTAGCGCTCCAGCCCGCGCGACAGCCAGTCGGCCAGCTTGCCCAGCAGCGCATAGAGCAGGATGCCCACCAGCACCACGTCGGTCTGCAGGAACTCACGCGCATTCATGGTCATGTAGCCGATGCCCGATTGCGCGGAGATGGTCTCCGCCACGATCAGCACCACCCACATCAATCCCAGCGCAAAACGCACGCCCACCAGGATGCCCGGCAGCGCGCCGGGCAGGATGACCTCGCGATACAGCTGCCAGCCGGACAAGCCGTAGCTGCGTGCCATCTCCACCAGCCCCGCATCGACCGAACGGATGCCGTGATAGGTGTTCAGGTAGACCGGGAAGAACACGCCCAGCGACACCAGGAACAGCTTGGCGGTCTCGTCGATGCCGAACCACAGGATCACCAGCGGGATCAGCGCCAGCGCCGGAATGTTGCGCACCATCTGCAGCGTGCTGTCGAGCAGCGTGGCCGCGGTGCGGAAGGTGCCGGTCAGCAGCCCCAGCAGCAGGCCCAGCCCGCCGCCGATGGCAAACCCCACCAGCGCGCGCCAGGTGCTGACCCCCACGTGCTTCCACAGCTCGCCCGAGCGCGCCAGCTCCCACGCGGCCTGCACCACGGCCAGCGGGGCCGGCAGCACGCGGCTGGAGAGCCAGCCGTTCTGCGAAGCCAGCTGCCATACGGCGATCAGCAGCACCGGCACGATCCACGGGGCCAGCGCGCGCGCCAGTGCCCGGGGTGCCTGGCGCAGCGGCGGTAACAGCGGCGTGTTCATGGTTGCCCCCTTCAACTCTGCGCCGCACGCGGCACGATTCCGGTTGCCATCACTTCACCGAACGGGCCCGACAGCACCTTGCCCGGCAGCTTGTCGCGCACCGAGCGCGGCAGCAGCGGGAACACCAGTTCGGCAAAGCGGTAGGCCTCTTCCAGGTGCGGGTAGCCGGACAGGACGAAGGTATCGATGCCCAGTTCAGCGTATTCGCGCATGCGCTCGGCCACGGTGTGCGGGTCGCCCACCAGCGCAGTGCCGGCACCGCCGCGCACCAGTCCGACGCCGGCCCACAGGTTGGGGCTGATCTCCAGCGCCTCGCGCGTGCGGCGCGTGCCGCCGGCGTGCAGCGCGGCCATGCGGCGCTGCCCTTCGGAATCCATCCTCGCAAACACGCTTTGCGCACGCGCCACGGTCTCGTCATCGAGCCGGCTGATCAGGTCGTCCGCCGCGGCCCAGGCGGCGGCATCGGTCTCGCGCACGATCACATGCAGGCGGATGCCGAACTTCACCGTGCGGCCATGGCGCGCGGCGTGGCGGCGCACGTCGTCAAGCTTCTGCGCCACGTCAGCGAGCGGCTCGCCCCAGGTCAGGTAGGTATCGACCTGTTCGCCGGCCAGCGCGTGCGCCGGCGCCGACGAACCGCCGAAATACACGGGCGGATGCGGCTGCTGCAGCGGCGGATAGAGGACGGTGGCGCCCTTCACGCTCAAATGCCTGCCTTCGTAGTCCACCTTGTCGCCGTCATGGCTGGCGGCCAGCACCTGGCGCCAGATGCGCAGGAACTCAGCCGAAGCCTCGTAGCGCGCGGCGTGGTCCAGGAACAGGCCATCGCCTTCCAGCTCGGCGGTATCGCCGCCGGTGACCAGGTTGATCAGCAGCCGGCCGTTGGAGATGCGGTCGAAGGTGGCCGCCATGCGCGCGGCCAGCGTCGGCGCCATCAGGCCGGGGCGCACCGCGACCAGGAACTTGAGGCGCCGCGTCACCGCTGCCAGCGCCGATGCGGCCACCCACGGGTCTTCGCACGAGCGACCGGTCGGGATCAGCACCCCTTCATAGCCCAGCGTATCGGCGGCCACGGCAACCTGCTTCAGGTACTCGAAGTTGACCTCGCGCGCGCCTTCGGAAGTGCCGAGGTAGCGGCTGTCGCCGTGGGTGGGGATGAACCAGAATACTTGCATGTCGTTCTCCTTGTTCTTTCGCTGGCGCTATCGCTTCGCCTGCTGCTGCGGCGCGTCCCAGCGCGCATCGGCCACCTTGACCGGCTTCGGGATCAGCTTGAGCGCGTGGAAGGTGTCGGCGATGCGTTGCTGCCCGGCCAGCACCGTGGCGCTGACCGGCCGTGCGCCATACGAGAAGCGCGACACGGCAAGCTCGAGCACATCGGCCGGCAGCCCGGTTTCACCGGTCAGCACCGTGGTGGCTTCCTTCTGGTTCTTTTCCGCCCAGATGCCCAGCGTGGCCAGTTCGTCCAGGATCAGGCTGACGATTTCCGGCCGGGCCTGTGCATAGGGGCGCGAGGCCAGATAGAACTGGTGGTTGCTGACCACGTTCTTGCCGTCCGCGCCGCGGCCATCGGCCAGCACGCGTGCGCCCAGCTGCTTCTCGGCCGCAGCCAGGAACGGATCCCAGATCACCCAGGCATCGACCGCGCCGCGCTCGAACGCGGCGCGCGCGTCCGCCGGCGGCAGGTAGACCGGCTGGATCTCGCCGTAGGGGATGCCGGCCTTCCCCAGCTGGCGCACCAGCAGGTAATGCACGTTCGAGCCCTTGTTCAGCGCGACGCGCTTGCCGCGCAGCTCCGCCACCGAACGGATCGCCGAGCCCTTGGGCACGACGATGGCCTCGGCCACCGGTGCCGGCGGCTCGTTGCCAACATAGACCAGCTGCGCGCCCGCGGCCTGCGCAAAGATCGGCGGCGCCTCGCCGACGGTGCCGAAGTCGACGGCGCCGACGTTCAGCCCTTCCAGCAGTTGCGGCCCGGCGGGGAACTCGGTCCATTTGACGGTGATGCCTTGCGGCGCCAGGCGCTTTTCCAGCGTGCCGCGCGCCTTCAGCAGCGTCAGCGTGCCGTACTTCTGGTAGCCGATGCGCAGCACCTTGGGGTCGATGTCCTTCGATTGCGCTTCAGCGCGCCCGGGCAGCAGGCCGTAGGCCAGGCCGGTGGCAAGCACCAGCGCGGCGGTAATCAGGCGGCGGCGTTGGCTGGCCGTGCGCAGCGGGTTGATCAGTGTCATGCGATGTCCTCCATGGCCCGCGGCAATGCCCTGCGGGCCGGATTGATGTCCAGGTTGGTTGGGGCGGCAAGCGTCCCTGCCCCGCGTGGCGGGTGGCATGGCGTCGCTGCCGTTGCGCCGGGCTGGCCGGCGCCGTTTCAGTCAATCAGTCAGTTCAGGCGGAACATCGCCCGGCCACCGCGAGCGCGGCCGCGCGCTGGACCAAGGCGCCGGGCACTACGTCAAGCGGCACCTCGATGCGGGAATGCGCCAGCGCATCGCGCACGCGCAGCACCCCTTCATCCAGGCGGGCCGACAGCGCGGCATCGAAGCGCGCCTGGCGCACGCCGGCGGCTTCAAAGGATTCGATCTGCTGGTCCACGGCAAAGATGCCGGGCAGGATCTGGCGCGAGCCCAGCGCCGACAGCACCGGGCGCAGCGCATAGTCGATCGCCAGCGCATGAGCGAGGCTGCCGCCGGTGGCGATCGGCAGCACGATCTTGTCCCGCAGGCCGGCCTGCGGCAGCAGGTCGAGGAAGGCCTTGAGCAGGCCGCTGTAGGCAGCCTTGTAGACCGGCGTGGCCAGCACCACCACCTGCGCCTCGGACACGGCATGCGTGGCGGCGGCGATAACGGGGTCGTCCACGCGTGCCGCCAGCAACGGACCCGCCGGCAGGTTGCGCAGGTCGAGGTGGCGGGTGCGTTCGCCGGCAGCCTCGAGCGTGGCACGCAGGTGCGCCAGCACCAGGCCGGAGCGGGACTGGACCGACGGGCTGCCGGAGAGCGTCAGGATGGACATCGGGCTTCCTTCTTCTGATGCGACCAGTCGGCGCCGCGGCCGCCCCACGCGGCCCGGCGCGCCGGTCTCGTGGTTTATTTCTTGCCGGGCTGGTAGATCTGGTCGAACGAGCCGCCATCGGCAAAGTGGGTCTTCTGCGCCTTCTGCCAGCCGCCGAAGGCCTCGTCGATGGTGAACAACTTGACCTTCGGGAAGTTGGCAGCGTACCTGGCCGCCACCTTCTCCGAGATCGGGCGGTAGTAGTTCTTCGCCGCGATCTCCTGGCCCTCATCGGTGTAGAGGAACTGCAGGTAGGCCTCGGCTGCCTTGCGCGTGCCCTTCTTGTCGACCACCTTGTCGACCACGGCCACCGGCGGCTCGGCCAGGATCGACACCGACGGCGCGACGATGTCGAACTTGTCCGGACCTAGCTCCTTGACGGCCAGGATGGCTTCGTTTTCCCACGCGATCAGCACATCGCCCAGGCCGCGCTCGACAAAGGTCGTGGTGGCACCGCGCGCGCCCGAATCCAGCACCGGCACATGCTTGAGCAGCTCGCCCACGAACTCGCGCGCCTTGACGTCATTGCCGCCCGGCTGGCGCTGCGCATAGCCCCATGCCGCCAGGTAGTTCCAGCGCGCGCCGCCCGAGGTCTTGGGATTGGGCGTGATCACCTGCACGCCCGGCTTGACCAGGTCGCCCCAGTCCTTGATGCCCTTGGGATTGCCCTTGCGCACCAGGAACACGATGGTCGAGGTGTACGGCGAGGCGTTGTGCGGCAGGCGCTTCTGCCAGTCCGGCCTGATCAGGCCCTTCTCCGCGATGGCGTCGATGTCATAGCCCAGCGCCAGCGTGACCACGTCGGCGTCCAGCCCGTCGATCACCGAGCGCGCCTGCTTGCCCGAGCCGCCGTGCGACTGGCGCACATTCAGGGCGTCGCCGCCCTGGGCCTTCCAGGCCTTGGCAAAGGCGGCATTGACATCGACATACAGTTCGCGCGTCGGGTCGTAGGAAACGTTCAGCAGGTTGGCAGCCGCTGCGGTCTGCGCCGCGGTCAGGGCGCCAAGTACGGCCAGGCCGATAGCCAGTTTGCGGATCATCTTGTGTTGCTCCCGTCAGTGTCGTGAATGGGCGCCAGGCGCCTGTTTGCTTGGGTCCGCCTGGGTTGGGGGACTTGTGTCAGGAGCAAGACTACCGACGGGCCTATCTGAACGGAACGAATGGTTTCGCCGATCCTTCGCCGGTTTTTGCATAAGATCGGACAGAAATATGGGCATGCCCGCGAGCGCAGGCGCGGCGCGCCAGGATGGCGCAAGCAGGTGGTGCAATCGGCACGCACAAAAGAAAACGCCCGCACCGGCAAGCCGGTGCGGGCCAAGTTTCCATTCTGGAAACGGGTAGACAAGTCATGAAGAGCGCCCCCGCATCTCCATGACAGGACGAATCTTATCGGCCCGGCCGCCGACGCGGCTTGACCAATATCAAGTGCGTGGCAATCCCGCTCAGCCGCCGGCGTGCCGGCTCAGCAGGTCGGCCATCTCGTCGGCATGCTCCTCTTCGACGGCGAGGATGCCTTCCATCATCCGCCGCGAGGTCGGGTCGCGCTCGCCCAGGAACCGGATGATTTCCCGGTAGCTGTCAATGGCGATGCGCTCGGCCACCAGATCTTCCTTGATCATTTCGGTCAGCGAGGCGCCCGCCACATATTCCGCGTGCGACCGGCTGGCGAGGCCGTCCGGGGCAAAGTCGGGCTCGCCGCCCAGCTGCACGATGCGCTCGGCAATCTGGTCGGCATGGCCTTGTTCCTCATTGGAATGGGCCAGGAACTCATCGGCCACGCTCTTCGAGTTCGGCCCCTTCGCCATGTAGTAGTGGCGGCGATAGCGCAGCACGCAGACGATCTCCGTGGCCAGCGCGTCGTTGAGCAGCTTCAGCACGGTCTCGCGGTCGGCGCCATAGCCCGCGGTCACCGCGCCGTCGTCGATGTGCTGACGGGCACGCTCTCGCAGCGTCTTGACGTCTGTAAGGAAGGGCTTGTCGGTCATAAAAGGCTCCTGGGGGATAGGGCTGCGTCAGGCGCAGCGCCTTGCAGCGAAACTCAGGCCCTTTACGACGCGAAAAGCGTGCCACTGGAATTCTGGCGTGCATCCGGCGCTCGAAGCAGTACGGCGGCGGCGCGGCGTGAAAAATTTGCACGGGAACCGCCTGCCTTACACGCGAGGGGAAATTCAGGACAAAAAAAATCCCTGCGCTCACGCGCAGGGATTGATGGCGACACGTTTTGAAACTCCGGACTTAATGCAGAGACCGCCCGAAGGTGAACTCGCCATCGACATAATCCACCGGCACCACATCCTTGGCGGCGAACTTGCCTTCCAGAATGGCGCGTGCCACCGGGTTCTCGATCTGCTGCTGGATCGCGCGCTTGAGCGGGCGCGCGCCAAACACCGGGTCGTAGCCTGCGCTGGCGATCTTCTCCAGCGCTGTCTCGCTCACCTGCAGCGTCATGTCCATGCGGGCCAGGCGGCTCTGCAGGCGTTGCAGCTGGATGCGCGCGATCGATTCGATATGCTTCTGGTCCAGCGCGTGGAACACCACCACCTCATCGATCCGGTTCAGGAACTCGGGCCGGAAATGCGTGCGCACCTCCTGCCAGACCGCGCCCTTGACCGCTTCCTGCGGCTCGCCGGCCATCGCCTGGATGATCTGCGAACCCAGGTTGGACGTCATCACGATCACCGTGTTCTTGAAGTCCACCGTGCGGCCCTGGCCATCGGTCAGGCGGCCGTCGTCCAGCACCTGCAGCAGCACGTTGAAGACGTCCGGGTGGGCCTTCTCGACTTCATCGAGCAGCACCACGCTGTACGGCTTGCGGCGCACGGCTTCGGTCAGGTAGCCGCCTTCCTCGTAGCCCACATATCCCGGCGGCGCGCCGATCAGGCGGCTGACGCTGTGCTTCTCCATGAATTCGCTCATGTCGATGCGGATCAGGTGCTCTTCCGAATCGAACATGAACTCGGCCAGGGCCTTGCACAGCTCGGTCTTGCCAACGCCGGTCGGGCCCAGGAACAGGAACGAGCCATAAGGCCTGTTCTCGTCGGCCAGGCCGGCACGCGAACGGCGGATGGCATCGGACACCAGCCGCACGGCTTCGTCCTGGCCCACCACGCGCGCATGCAGGCGGTCTTCCATCTTCAGCAGCTTCTCGCGCTCGCCCTGCATCATTTTCGATACCGGGATACCGGTGGCGCGGCTCACCACTTCGGCGATTTCCTCGGCGCCCACCTGCGTGCGCAGCAGCTTGTTGGGCTGCTTCTGCTCGCTGGCCTCGGCGTCGGTCGCGGCCTTGAGCTTGCCTTCCAGCCCCGGCAGCTTGCCGTATTGCAGCTCGGCCACCTTGTCCAGCTTGCCTTCGCGCTGCAGCTTGGCAATCTCCAGCTTGACCTTCTCGATCTCTTCCTTGAGCGCGGCCGTGCCCTGCGCGGCGCCCTTCTCGGCCCTCCAGATCTCGTCCAGGTCGGCGTATTCCTTCTCCAGGCGCGCGATTTCCTGCTCGATCAGCTCCAGGCGCTTCATCGACGCCTCGTCGGTCTCTTTCTTGACCGCCTCCCGCTCGATCTTGAGCTGGATGGTGCGGCGCTCGAGCTTGTCCATCGACTCCGGCTTGGAATCGATTTCCATCTTGATGCGCGCGCCCGCCTCGTCGATCAGGTCGATCGCCTTGTCGGGCAGGAAGCGGTCCGTGATATAGCGGTGCGACAGCTCCGCCGCGGCGACGATGGCCGGGTCGGTGATCTCCACGCCGTGGTGCAGCTCATACTTTTCCTGCAGCCCGCGCAGGATGGCAATGGTGGCCTCCACGCTGGGCTCGTCCACCAGCACCTTCTGGAAGCGGCGCTCCAGCGCGGCATCCTTCTCGATGTACTTGCGGTACTCGTCCAGCGTGGTCGCGCCGATGCAGTGCAGCTCGCCGCGCGCGAGCGCCGGCTTGAGCATATTGCCCGCGTCGATGGCGCCCTCGGCCTTGCCGGCGCCGACCATGGTGTGGATCTCGTCGATGAAGACGATGGTCTGGCCTTCGTCCTTGGCGACGTCGTTGAGCACCGCCTTCAGGCGTTCCTCGAACTCGCCGCGGTACTTGGCGCCGGCCAGCAGCCCGGCCATGTCCAGCACCAGCACGCGCTTGTTCTTCAGGCTCTCGGGCACCTCGCCGTTGACGATGCGCTGCGCCAGGCCTTCGACAATGGCGGTCTTGCCCACGCCCGGCTCGCCGATCAGCACCGGGTTGTTCTTGGTGCGGCGCTGCAGGATCTGGATAGCGCGGCGGATTTCGTCGTCGCGGCCGATCACGGGGTCGAGCTTGCCGATGCGGGCGCGCTCGGTCAGGTCGATGGTGTACTTCTTCAGGGCCTCGCGCTGGCCCTCGGCCTCGGCGCTGTTGACCGAATCGCCGCCGCGCACGGCCTGGATGGCCGATTCCAGCGACCTGCGGTTCAGGCCGTGCTCACGCGCGATGCGGGCGGCCTCGCCCTTGTCGTCGGCGACGGCCAGCAGGAACAGTTCGCTGGCGATGAACTGGTCGCCGCGCTTGATGGCTTCTTTCTCGGTCGCATTGAGCAGGTTCACCAGGTCGCGGCCGATCTGGACCTCGCTGGTGCCCTGCACTTGCGGCAGACGCTTGATGGCGGCGTCCAGCGCCGTCTGCAGGCCCTGCACATTGACGCCGGAGCGCGCCAGCAATGCCTTGGCGGCGCCGTCGTCCTGCGACAGCAGCGCGCGCAGCACGTGCTGCGGTTCGATGTATTGGTTGTCGTTGCCCAGCGCCAGGCTTTGCGCATCAGCCAGCGCTTCCTGGAACCGGGTGGTCAGTTTGTCTAGACGCATAAGGAATCCCTCTCTCGGATAGGTCGTGTCCTGATGCGGGGGCGTCGGCTCCGGTCGTGGTTGCCGGAGCGCCCGTATGCCCTGCCGGACACTGGATGTCTTTCCGAAAGATAAGGCTTTGTCGCGACATTTCAAGGCCACGCCGGAACGCAATGATCCTGGTCGGGCTCAGTGTCGGCAACCCCGGCCCCTATGCTCGCAAGTGCTGCAAGCGATACGCGGCTAGGCGGTTCCGGCCGTGCCCTTGTCGGCAAGGTTGCGCACCAGCACCAGTGATTCACCCTGCACCACCACGCGCCCGTCCGCGCCCGTGACCACGCTGGCCAGGTTGACCAGGTCCTTGCCGGCGCGCAGCCGCACGATGCGCACGCGCGCCGTCAGCGGCTCATCCAGCCGCGCGGCCGAGGCCAGCCGCAGCGATTGCTTCATCCAGCCCGTGCCGCGTCCCGGCAGCCGGGTGCCGAGCAGGTCCGAGAACATGCCGGCCAGCAACGGCAGCGGCACCACCGGGCCGTCAAACCCGCGCGCGCGGGCAAAACCCGGATCGGCGTGGTACGGATTGGCATCGCCGCTCAGGGTGATGTATTCGTCCAGGTCCGCCGCCGTGAAGGCCCGGCTCGCACTGGCTTCCTGCCCGGGGCGCAGGCGGTACAGGCCGGCATCCCCCGCCTCCGGCGCCTGGCCCGCCTCGGCAGGCGGCCGGTCCAGTCCGGCAGGACTGGCATCCGGCAGCCACAGCGACTCGCCCACGGCCGTGACGCGCGGCGCCTCGCCCGGCTCGCCCGCACTGCCCACGGTGGTGCCGTAGGCCACCAGCCCCGCCGGCGCCGCCTGCGGCGCCAGCGCGACCTGCACCGCATCGCCAACGAAGGCAGGCGTCGGGAACATCAGCGTCTGCCCGACCGGCAACGCCGGTCCGGGCAGTTGCCGCCAGGTATGGGCGCACAGCAGCGAAAACAGGAACATGCCGTGCGCCACGGTGGCACCGAAATGCGTGCCACGGGCAAAGGCCGGATCGCAGTGGATCGGGTTGTCGTCGCGCGACAAGGCGGCAAAGCGGTCAAAATCGCGCTGCGACAGCACGGGCGGCAGGGCGTGGTTCATCAGTCTGGTACCTGTACGGTGTTGGCGTTGATGGAAATCACGTTGCCGGCCGCCGGGGTGGCGGCGATCGGCGGCACGTTGGACAGCAGCAGCGCCGGCGCCGGGGTGTTGAAGGTGCCGCCACGCGGCGTGGTCCGCACCACTTGCGACGGCGGCAGCGCCTTGCCCGCGGTGAGGTTGTCGTAGACCGCGTCCAGCGCCCGGTTCAGGTAGACGTGCAGTGGCACATAGCGGTTGCTGTACCCCGCCACCAGTCCGATGAAGGCATCGAAGTGCTGGGCATTCTCGACCTCGACATACGACAGCTTGCTGTTGACGCCCTCCTGCTGCCGGTTCAGGCCAAGGTAAGGGCGCGAGGTGTGGTTGACCGGCAGCAGCCCGTCGCTGCGCCCGTGCACGATCACCGCAGGCTTGCCGCGCAGGTTGCCGTTGCGCAGCGCCAGCGCCTGGCCGGCCTGCAACGCACGCGCGGTGGCGTCGGCGCCGGTCAGCAGGCTGCGCAGGCAGTTGGCGCCGTCGAAGTTGAGGTCGGCGCGACCGGTCGAGCCGGAAATCGATGCCAGGTTCAGGAACGGCCCATTCTGCGGGTCGCGGTCATTGATCAGCTGGACCGGCGCCTGCGGCGGCACGCCGTTGCCGGTGGCGTACATCGACGCCAGCGCGGCGGGCGCGATGGCCGCAGGCTTCAGGTCGGTCAGTGTGCTGGCAAAGCTGTAGCCGCACAGCCGGTCGGTGACGCTTGCCTGGGCATACGCGTTGGCGTAGGTGACCGAGATCGCGGCGGCCACGTCGAACGCGGCCAGCGACGGGTGCAGGTCGTCCGATTCCGCTTCCCAGCCCGCAGCATGCAGCGCCTGCAGGGCGCTGGCGCTCTGCTGGTCCGTGTTCGCGCCGCTCACCAGGCCCTTGTCCGCCAGCGTCTGGCAGCGGTTGGCAAAGAACGACGCCATGCTGGGGTTGGTGTAGAACGGCGCCTGGGTCAGCGCGGTGGACCGCGAGGCGCAGTGCTGCAGCAGGTTGGCCGTGGTGGTGTAGTCGAACAGCGTGCGGCCCGAGGCCGTCACCGGCGTTGCGCCACGCTGCACCACGATGCCGGTATTGGGCGGCATATTGAGGTTGGGCTCGCCTACCGCCACGCCGTCGATGAGCCCGTCGGCATCCTGCTCGGCCGCCGCCACCGCGGCACCGCCGCCGTTGGAAACGCTGGACGCGATCACCACGATCTTGCCCTTGTCCAGCGTGCGCTGGCGGGTGCCGTTGGCCGACACCGCGCCAAAACGGTCATTGATCGCCCAGATCGCAAACTGCACCGCCTGCAGCGTGAACTTGCCCCAGTCCTTCTCCGGGTTGCGCTGCGAATGCGCGTGCTTGAACGCCAGCCGGTGCGGGTTGGCTGCGGTGAAGTCGGCCAGCGAGGCAGCCCCCGCCGGCGCGGCAAACTGCGCATTCTTGCCCGCCGCCGCGCGCGCGGCGCGGGTGCCGTCGATCAGCGGCACGGTGTCGGTATCGAGGTCATGCGGCGCGGCGCCGGTGCCCTTGTCGGTATAGGCCACCGCGCAGCCGCGCTTCAGGCCCCATTCGCCGGTGGCAATGGCGCCATAGACGCCGCGCGAACCGGACGACGTGGCGGTGATCACGCACGGCTTCGACGTGTTGAACGTGGCGGGGATCTGCACCAGCATGGTCACGTTCTGCTGGCCCGAGCCGTCGTCCGAAAAGGCCAGGTACTCCACGCCGGCCACCTTGCCGTCCGATCCGGTGACATTGCCCTGTGCGTCGACATTGGGGCCGTAGAGCGAGCCGTAGCCGCCGCTGGCGGTGGTGTCGACGATGGCGCGATAGTTGGTATAGATCGCGTAGCGCCGCAGCTCGGCCGCGGTCGGCGCGGTGGGGTTGGCCGGCAGCGGCGCCGTGGCGCTGGCCAGGCCGTCCTTGCCCAGGCCCGCGGTCAGCAGGTCGTCGGTGGTGCCGTTGTAGCTGTTGATGGTGACCGTGCCGATATTCGCCGGCTTGGTATTGGGGTTGCTGCCGTTGCCGTTGTTATCGTCGCCCGAACCGCAGGCGGCGGCCAGCATCGATGCGGCGACCGCGAGCACGGTGCGCCCGAGGCGGCGTTGCCGCTGCGGCGGGAATTTCGTGGAATGCATGTCAACCTCCTCCTGCCGCGACCGGGTAGCGGGCGCGGTCGAGTTAATCTCAGATCGAGGACTGCGGAGACTGCGAAGACTACGGAAACTGCGAGTTGCGGCGGGAATCCATGCAAACGGCAACGGCTGGCGCGGCCATGCGCTTCAGGCTGAAAACGTTGTGCGCAGCTTGTGCTTCTCGACCTTGCCGGACGGCGTGCGCGGCAGCGCATCGAGAAAGCGCACATGGCGCGGCACCTTGTAGCCGGCCAGCTGCGCCTTGCAGTGGGCAATCACGGCGTCGGCGTCCAGCGTGGCGCCAGGGCGCAGCACCACCAGTGCCATGCCGACCTCGCCCCAGCGTGCATCGGGCGTGCCGATCACCGCGGCCTCGGCCACGCCCGGCAGCTGGAACAGCACGTTCTCGACCTCGGCCGGATAGACGTTCTCGCCGCCCGAGATAAACATGTCCTTGGCGCGGTCGACGATGTAGTAGTCGCCGTCCTCATCGCGATAGGCGATATCGCCGGAATGCAGCCAGCCGTCGCGGATCGCCAGCGCGGTGGCCTCTGGCAGGTTCCAGTACCCCGGGGTCACGCCAGGGCCCTTGATCAGCAGCTCGCCGCGCTTGCCCGGGCCTGCGTCCACGCCCAGCGGATCGACGATGCGGGTCAGCATCGACCCCACCGGCTTGCCGATGGTGCCGATCTTGCGGCGCGCGGTGTCCTCGTCGCAGACAAAGACCGTGGGGCCGGTCTCGGTCATGCCGAAGCCGAAGCAGATGGTCACGCCCTTGGCCAGGTAGGCCTCCAGCAGCGGCCTGGGCACCGGCGAGCCCCCCGCCGACATATTGCGCACGCCGGCGAAGTCCGCCTGCGCAAAGCGCGGATGCTGGCTCAGGAACAGGTACACCGCCGGCACCGCGAAGAACATGGTGATGCCCTCGCCGCCGGCGCGGTCGAGCTTGCCCAGCACCACCTGCGGATCGAACTGGCGCATGATGTGCACCGTGCCGCCCGCGTGCAGCACCGGGTTGGCATAGAGGTTCAGTCCGCCGGTATGGAAGAACGGCAGCACGCTGAGGAACACGTCGTCACGCGTGATCTTGTTGGCCAGCATCGCGTTGACGGCATTGAAGAAGACCATGCCGTAGGTCTGGATCACGCCCTTGGGCTTGCCGGTGGTGCCGGAGGTATAGAGCAGGTGCCAGATCTCGGACTCGTCGCGGCAAGGCATCTCGATGATGCGGCCGGAGGCCGCGTCGAGCACCGCCTCGTATTCGGTCCAGCCGCCGGGCACGTCGGCCGCTTCGTCGTCGGCAAGATGCAGCACCGCGCGCAGCGGCACGGCGCGTGCCAGTTCGGCCGCCACCGCCAGGAAGCCATCACCGGCGACCAGCACCTCGGGCGTGCAGTCTTGCAGGATCGGCAGCAACTCCGCTGCCGGCAGGCGCCAGTTCAGGCACACCATCACCATCCCGGCCTTGGCGCAGCCGTACAGCATCTCGAAGTAGTCCGAGCTGTTGTGCGCCAGCACCGCCACGCGCGTGCCCGGTGCAAGGCGCAGGTGGTCGCGCAGGTATTCGGCGAAGCGGCTGGCGCGTTCGTCGAAGTCGCGATAGGTCACGTGGCGCCCGCTCTCCACGTCCACCAGCGCGGTCTTGTCGGGGAATTGCTGCGCGTTCTTGTGCAGCCAGTCGATGACGTACATGGGTTAGTCTCCCCTGCTCAGGTTGCCACGTCCTGCACGGGCCCGGTGCCGCGCAGCCGTCCCACCACGCCCTGCGGGAAGTAGTAGACGCTCAGGATGAACAACAGGCCCAGCCATAGCAGCCAGCGGTCCGGATGCAGCAGCGACGACAGCAGCGGCAGCGCGGCCGTGGCGTCGCTGGCCAGCTTCATCACGTCCTGCAGGTAGGTCTGCGCCACCAGGAACAGCACCGTGCCGATCACCGCGCCGTAGATCGTGCCCATGCCGCCGATCACCACGATCAGCAGGATGTCGACCATGATCTCGAACGACAGCGAGGTATCGGGCCCGTTGTAGCGCAGCCAGATCGCCATCAGCACGCCCGCCAGCGTGGCGAACATCGCCGACAGCACCGTCGACACGGTGCGGTACACCACGGTGCGGTAGCCGATCGCCTCGGCGCGGAAGTCGTTTTCGCGGATCGCCTGCAGCACCCGGCCAAAGGGTGAGTTGACGATGCGCAGCAGCACCAGGAACAACGCCAGCGCGCCGGCGAATACCAGGTAGTAGCTCAGCAGCTTGCCGCTCAGCGGCACCCCCAGCCACTCGGCGTCGCCCAGCGTAAAGCCGGGGCGCAGCACCTCAGGCACCTTGAAAGTCAGGCCGTCTTCGCCGCCGGTCCATTCCGACAGCTGCGACACCAGCGTGGCAAAGGCGGTCGCCACCGCCAGTGTGATCATGGCGAAGAAGATCGCCCGCACCCGCAGCGAGAACAGCCCGATCAGGAAGGCCAGCAGCGCCGACACCGCCAGCGCACCGGCGGTGCCCACCAGCAATGCTCCCCAGCCAGGCTCCATGCGCGACATGGCGATGGCCACTCCATAGCCGCCAATGCCGAAGAACATGGTGTGGGCAAAGGAAACAATGCCGGTATAGCCCAAGAGCAGGTCATAGCTGGCCACCAGCACCACGAAGATGCAGATCTTGGCCGCCATATTGAGCGCACGCGCGCCGGGGAAGGCAAACGGCGCGCACGCCAGCGCCACCAGGATCAGCAGCAGGATCAGGGTCAGCACGCGGCTGCGCGGCAGGTCGCCGGAAAGTAGTCGGATCATGGTCGTTGCCCTCAGCGCCACGCCACCGGGAACAGCCCCTGCGGGCGCCACAGCAGCACCAGCATCATCAGCAGGATGTTGGAGAACAGAGCCACCTTCGGGAACAGGAAGCCGGTGTAGTTGGCCATCAGCCCCACCAGCAGCGCGCCGACGAAGCAACCCGTGGTCGAACCCAGCCCGCCGATGATGATCACAATAAAGATCAGCACATTCACCTGCGCGCCAATCGCCGCGGTGATGTTCTGCTGGTACAAGCCCCACAGCACCCCGCCCAGCCCGGCCAGCGCCGCGCCCGCGACGAACACGCCGACAAACAGGCGCCGCACGCGGTAGCCAAGGGCCTCGACCATCTCGCGGTTCTCCACGCCGGCGCGGATCAGCAGGCCGATGCGGGTACGGTTAAGCAGCAACAGCATGGCGATAAAGATCACCAGCCCCAGCGCCATCGCGATCAGCCGGTATTTCTCGATCGCCGCGTCACCCAGCAGCACCGCGCCGCGGAAGGTGGTGGGCAACTGCAGCGCGATGGTCTCCGGGCCCCAGATAGCCTTGATCAGCTGCTCGGCCACGATCATGCCGCCCATCGTGATCAGGATCTGCTTCAGGTGCTGGCCATAGACCGGGCGCACCACCACGCGCTCGAAGAACAGCCCGACCGCGCCCGCGGCCACCATCGCCGCCGCGATCGCCAGCGCGAACACGGCCAGGTTCTGTGCCAGGCTATCGGCCTCCACCCAGCCCGCCAATGGCAGCAGCACCGAGGCCGCCACATAGGCGCCCAGCGCGATAAACGCGCCGTGGCCGAAGTTGAGTACGTCCATCAGGCCGAAAACGAGCGTCAGTCCGGACGAGACGACGAAGATGATCATGCCCATGGCAAGCCCGGCAATGGTCAGCGTCAGCCAGGTCGACGGGCTGCCGACCAGCGGATACGCCAGCAGCATCAGCAGCGGCGCCAGCGCCAGCGGGGTCCAGTCGAGCCGGACCTTGGGCAGCTCCGACGGCGCGGCACTTGATACAGTCGTTGATGTCATCATGTCTCTTGTCCTGCCGCGGGCGCATCGTCCCACGCGCTGTGTGCTCCCTCTCCCGCTTGCGGGAGAGGGTTGGGGTGAGGGCCGGCGGGTCGACGAAGTGAAGCGTGTCGGTATGCCAGTGCCTGCCCTCACCCCCTGCCCCTCTCCCGCAAGCCGGGGGGGAGCAAACCATCGGTTCAGTATTACTGGTGCGCCGCCAGCGACAACCCCAGCAGCTTCTGCTGCAGCGCGTCGTCCCCGGCCAGCGCCGCCATCGCCCCGGTATGCACCGTGCGCCCGTCGTCCATCACTGCCACCGTATCCCCCACCGACTTCGCCATATGGAAGTTCTGCTCCACCAGCAGGATCGACACCTCGGTCTGCTTCAGCTCGCGGAACACATGGATCATGTTCTGGATGATGGCCGGCGCCAGGCCCTTGGTGGGCTCGTCGACGATCAGCAGCTGGCGCGGCTCGATGATGGCGCGCGCCACCGACAGCATCTGCTTCTGCCCGCCCGACAGCACGCCGGCGCGCTGGTGCCAGAAGGTCTTCAGCGCCGGGAACATGCGGAACACCCAGTCCAGCCGGCGTTCATCGATGGCGCCGGTGCGCGCGGCCAGGCGCATGTTCTCGGCCACGGTCAGGTCCGAGAACACGCTCATGTTCTCCGGCACATAGGCAATGCCGGCCTGCGCGATGGCAGGGGTGCTGCGGCGTGTGATATCGATGCCGCCAAAGGTCACCGTGCCGGCGCTGGCCTGCCACAGGCCCATGATGGTGCGCAGCGTGGTGGTCTTGCCGGCGCCGTTGCGCCCCAGCAGCATGGTCACGCCGCCGCGCGGCACCGCGAAGCTCACGCCGTGCAGAATGTGGTACGGGCCGATATGGGTCTGCACGCCCTGCAGCCGCAGGATCGGTTCCGTCGCTGTTGCCTCAGCCATGGCTGCCCTCCTCGTCCGGCATGCCCAGGTAGGCCTGCTGGACCACCGGCGAGGCAATCACCTCGGCGGGGTCGCCGTCGGCCACCAGCGTGCCGTTGTGCAGCACGATGATGCGGTCGGCCAGCGAGCGCACCACGTCCATCTTGTGTTCGACCAGCAGCACGGTCTTGCTGCGGTCCTGGCGGATCTCGCGGATCAGGTCCAGGATCACCGGCACCTCGTCCACGCTCATGCCTGCGGTAGGCTCGTCGAACATGAATACGCGCGGCTGCAGCGCCAGCAGGATGCCGACCTCCAGCTTGCGCTGGTCGCCGTGCGGCAGCGACGCCACCGTCAGCTGCCGCTTGCCGGCCAGCGCCACGCGCTCCAGGATCGCCATGGCCTGCGCCTGCACGTCGCGGTGGCTGGACCACATCGAGAACAGGTCGATGCCGCGCTGCCGGCGCGCCTGCACCGCCAGCCGCACGTTCTCCAGCACCGACAGCTGCGGGAACAGGCTGGTCAGCTGGAAGGCCCGGCCGATGCCGCGCCGGGTCTTCTGCGATACCGGCAGCCGCGTCACGTCCTCGCCGTCCAGCAGGATCTGCCCGGCCGTAGGCGGCAGCTGCCCCGAGACCAGGTTGAAGTACGTGGTCTTGCCGGCGCCGTTGGGGCCGACGATGCAGGTCAGCTCGCCGGGCCGGAACGCGCACGACACCGCATTGACGGCCACGTGGCCGCCGAAGCGGATGGTCAGGCCGCGCGTTTCCAGCAGCGGCCGCGCGCCGGAGGCGGCGGCACTGGCGTGCTGGCCGGCCCGCTGCGACGCAGCCGGCGCGGACCGGGCGAAGGAGGCGGGCGCGTCCATCAGCGGCGGTTGCGCACGGGCACGTTCATCTCTTCGGGCTTGATCTCGCGCACGAGCTCAGGCACGCCCCAGGCAAAGGCCGGATCCACCTTGATCTTGAAGTGGTACATCGACTGCATGGCCTGGTGGTCTTCCTTGCGGAAGGTCATCTTGCCCTTGGGCGTGTCGAACGACATGCCTTCCATGGCCGTGATCAGCTTCTCGGTGCCGGTGTCGCCGCCGGTCTTCTTCAGCGCCTCCACCAGCGCAATGCCCGCGGCCATGCCGCCGGCGGTGAAGAAGTCGGGCGGCGTCTTGAACTTGCTGTAGTGGTTGGATACCAGCCACTCATTGGCCTTGTTCTTGGGAATGCCGAAGTAGTAGTACGTGGCCCCTTCCATGCCCGGGAAGTTCTTGTAGCTGGCCATCGCCGGCAGGATATTGCCGCCGGTGGCGATCTCGATGCCGTAGCGCTTGGGATCGAGATCGGCAATCTTGAACGGATTGCCGGCGCCGGCCCAGATAATGAAGATCACCTTGCGGCCCGGCTTGTCCTTGAGCGAATCGAACAGGCGCTGCGCGCCGGCAGTAAAGTCCGTGGTGTTGGTCGGCAGGTATTCCTCATGCACGATCTTCGCGTTCTTCAGCGCGCCCTTGAAGGCCTTGACGCCGTCGCGGCCAAAGGCATAGTCCTGCGCCAGCGTGGCGATCTGCACGCCGGGCTTGTCCAGCGCCACGGCGTTGGAAATTGCGTCCTGCGACGAATTGCGGCCGGTGCGGAAGATATAGCGGTTCCACTTGTCGCCGGTGATGGAGTCGGCCACGGCTGGTTCCACCAGCAGCACCTTCTTGTATTCCTCTGCCACCGGCAGCATGGCCAGCGCGGTGCCGGAAGACGTGGGGCCGACGGCGATATCGGCACGGTCGTCGCTGTAGGCGGCGGCCAGTTGCGCCTTGGCCACGTCCGGCTTGCCCTGGGTGTCCTTCTCGATCACCACCAGCTTGTTGCCGTTGACGGCCATGGTGCCGTTGGTGGCGTACTCCAGGCCCATCATCAGGCCGGTCTGGGTCTGCTTGGCATAGGCCTCGAGCGCGCCGGTCTTGTCATAAACGTGCGCGATGCGGATGTCCTTGGCCTGCGCGGCGCCAGCGGCGAGCAGACCGGCGGCCACGACCAGGGCACGTACGGCGGGTGGGTTGCGTTGCATTGCTGTCTCCTGTTTTCAGTTTCGTTTGTGTTGGTCTTACTGAAACCTGCTGCAACTGCTTGGGAATGCTATACGGCCTGTTCGCGCGCGCGTTCCGCCAGGAAGCGCCGGATGCCTTCGGCAGTCTCGGTGCTGCCGATCTGTGCAACAAAGGCCGCACGCTCGCGCTCAAGCCCGGCCGCCAGGGTGTGGGGGTCCCAGCGCAACAGCGCGCGCGTGCGGGCGACGCTGCCCGGCACCTTGCGCGTCACGCCGCACGCCAGCGTCACGGCCTCGGCCTCGGCCGAACCCGGTGCGGCCAGCGCGGTCGCCAGCCCGAGCGCCGCCGCCTCCGGCGCGGCAACGATCGTATTGTTCAGCTGCCACGCCCGCGCCCGCGGCCTGCCGATCAGGTGCGGCAGCATCGCGGTCCAGCCGCCGTCGGGGCTGAAGCCCACGACTGTGTAATACGGTGCGATGCGCGCATCCCGCGCCAGCACCGCCATGTCGCACGCCAGCACCAGGCCAAGCGAGCCGCCTGTCAGCCAGCCCTCCACCGCGGCCACCACCGGACAGCGCAACGCGGCCAGGCGCAGGATCGAACGGTTCAGCAGGACCAGCAGCCGGTCGGCGTAGCTGGCTATGGCATCACCCTGCGCGGCAAATGCCGCGACATCGCCGCCGGTCGAAAAATTCCTGCCGGCATGCGTCAGCACCACGGCATGGATCGCGGATTCGGCTTCGATCTCATCCAGGGCGGCCAGCAGCGCTTCCAGCAGCTCAGGCACCAGGCTGTTGTGCCGCTGCGGCCGGTTCAGGCGCAGCAGCGCCACGCCATCGGCGCGCTCCCACTGCACCAAGGGTTCGGCGTTGGCGTTCATCGCGGCTGCAGGCCGTGGGCGATCAGGTCGAAGGCGGTATCAACCACCTTCTCCATCGAAGGCGGGCGCTTCCAGCGCGCGTAGCGCATGCCCAGGAAGTTGCTGATGCCGATCAGGCACCAGGCGCGCACCTCGGCATCGCCGGGCACGATCTCGCCCTGCTCTTCGGCGCGCGTCAGGCGCCGGCTGTAGAGTTCGGCAAACACCTGGAAGTAGCTGCTGTAGATGGTCTCGTCCACCGAGTACGAATCCAGCACGATGCGGTACAGGTTCTTGTGGCGCGAAACGAAAGAGAGAAACGCCTTCAGGCCCAGGCGCTCAGCGTCCATCTGGGTTTCGGCGGCGGCGACGTGCTTGCGCAGATGCGCCCGCACCAGATCCAGCATATGCGCGACCAGGGCGCGGAAGATGTCTTCCTTGTCCTTGAAGTACAGGTAGAAGGTGCCCATCGCGACCTTGGCTTCCTGCGTGATCTCGGAGATCGACGCGGCGTAGTAGCCTTTCTCGCCGAACACCTTCTCCGCGGCACGCAGCAGCGCCTCGCGGGTCTTCTGCCCGCGCGCGGTCTTGGGCGGGCAGATGCCGCCGGCCGGGCCGGTGGCGTCGGCTGCGTCAGTCTCGCCAGTCTGGATGGGGGACATCTTGTCTCCGGTGGCGCTGCGCGCCTTGTCATTGGAATGCCAGCCGCTTCATGTGCTGCCGACGGCGGCAGGCGCCTCCTCCGCCCCTGCCGTCGCCCTGAACCGACACTCAGGCAAAACCTGATATCTGATTCATGTTTCATCGTATAAATTGAGCACGGTGGATGTCAATAGAGGGGCACCCTCACCCGGTGGCATTCAGGCCGCTTCCCTTTACCCTCCTGCCAGGAGAAACCCGCCGTTGGACGCTCCCGATTCGGCGCCTGCCAGCCCTGCTGCCCCGGAATTCGCCTGCCATCCGGCGCACTGCGATTTGCCTGGCTGGCGTGAAACCGGCCAGGGACGGCCGCTGCTGTTGCTGCATGGCTGGTCCGTCAATGGCGAAGCTTTTGACGGCCAGCGCGCGCTGGCGCTGGCGGGATTCCGCGTGATCGCGCCCGACCATGCCGGCCATGGCCTGTCGCGGCTGCGCGACGGCACCACGATCGCGGCGCTGGCGCGGGACGTGGCCGCACTGGTCGCGCACCTTGGGCTGACCGATGTCGTGGTGGCGGGCTGGTCGATGGGGGCGATGGTGGCATGGGCGCTGCTGCGCGACCACCCGGCGCTTCCCCTGTCGGCGGTCGGCAGCATCGACATGACGCCCAGGCTGGTCACCGGCCCGGGCTGGCCGCATGGTCTGCACGGACACTACGACGTGGCGCAGGCCGAGCAAATGGCGGCGCGCATCCGGGCCGACTGGCCACGGCTGGCGCCGTCGGTCGCATTGGGATTGTGGGCAGTGGGACGACGTCCAGAGGGTCCGGCAATGCAGCGCATCGCGCACATGGCAGACCAGTGCGACGCGGCAACCCTGGCCGCGTTGTGGGAAGACATGGCGCGGCAGGATTTCCGCGACACCCTGCGCCTGGCCCGTCTGCCCTTGTTCCACCTGTATGGCGAGGCCAGCCGGCTTTATGCGCCGCCAATCGGCATCGCAACCCACGCCTTGCACCCGGCCGCAGGTTTAAGCGTAGTCGCCGGCACCGGCCATAGCCCGCATATGGAGCAGGCGCAGGCCTTCAATGCCGCGCTGCTTGCCCTGGTCCAGCAGGCGGGATCAGGCCAGCAAGCGGTAGGTCCAGAGCCCGAACGCGGTCAGCAGCAATGAGCCGCCCAGGTGCAGCAGCATGTGCATCGCCGCCCAGCCGTAGTCGCCGGCAAGCAGGTTCGCCAGCACCTCGCTGGAAAACGTCGAGAACGTGGTCAGCCCGCCCAGGAAGCCGGTGATGGCCAGCAGGCGCCATTCCGGCGGCAGGCTGGCGTGCGTATCGAAGAAGCCGACCGCCAGGCCGATCAGGTAGCCGCCCAGCAGGTTGGCCGCCAGCGTGCCGTAGGGAAGCGCGGGATTGATCGCGTTCCACAGCACCGCGAAGCCCCAGCGCAGCCAGGCACCCGCCGCGGCGCCCACGCCCACGGCGACAAAGCCGAGCGGCCCCATCAGGGCTGGCTCCCGCCAGCATCCGCCTCGCGCTGTGCATCGTCCCCGCTGGCATTGAACGACGTGATCCCCCAGCGCTTGAGCGCGGCCTCGTCGGTCACGCGGGCATCGACCCAGCGCGCGCCTTCCGGGGTGTCTTCCTTCTTCCAGAACGGTGCTTCGGACTTGAGGTAGTCCATGATGAACTCGCACGCGGCAAAGGCATTGCCGCGGTGGGCCGATGCCACCGCCACCAGTACGATCTGCTCCAGCGGCTGCAACGGGCCCACGCGGTGGATGATGGTCACGCCCAGCAGCGCCCAGCGCGCGCACGCGGCCGCCTCGATCTGCGCCAGCGCCTTCTCGGTCATGCCCGGATAGTGCTCCAGCTCCATCGCGCTGACCGCGCTGCCGTCGCTCACGTCGCGCACGGTGCCGATAAAGCTGGCGACCGCGCCGACCGCCGGATTGCCGGCACGCAGCGCCGCAACTTCCGCGCCAAGATCGAAATCCTCACGCTGCACCCTGACGCTCATCTCAGCCTCCGGTCACTGGCGGGAAAAACGCGACTTCGCAGCCGTCGGCAATCGCCGTATCGGCACGCGCCACGGCGTGGTCGACGGCCATGCGCAGCGCGCGGCCTTCGGCCAGGGTCTCGGCCCAGGCGCCACCACGCTGCCGCAGCCACTGGCGCAGCTCGCCCACGGTGCGCACCTGCGCCGGCACCTCGGCGCGCTCTTCGGCCACGCCCAGCTGCTCGCGCACGCTGGCAAAGAATCGGAGTTCGATGATCATCACAGCTTCTGTGTCCAGGTAATACGGGCCGGCTATGCGAGCAGGCCGTCAAACGGAATGAACTGCACGGTATCGCCGCGCGCGATCGCCTGGTTGGGCGGATTGTCGATCAGGCCGTCGCCCCAGACGGTGGAGGTCAGCACGCCCGAGCTCTGGTTGGGGAACAGGTCCAGGCCACCCCCGGCATTGATGCGCGCGCGCAGAAACTCATTGCGGCGGTCGCCCTTGTTCAGTTCGAAATCCGCACGCAGCGGCAGGCGCCGCGGCGTCACGTCGGCCACGCCCTGCAGGCGCAGGATGAACGGGCGCACGAACAGCAGGAAGGTCACGAAGCTGGACACCGGGTTGCCCGGCAAACCCAGGAAGAACGCCGGCTCGCCACCGTTGCCGACCTGCCCGAACGCCAGCGGCTTGCCCGGCTTGATCGCGATCTGCCACATGTCGAGCCGTCCTTCGGCCTCGACCGCGGGCTTGATATGGTCTTCCTCGCCGACCGAAACCCCGCCCGAGGTAATGATCAGGTCATGGCCCTGCGCCGCGCGGCGCAGCGTCTCGCGCGTGGCAGCCAGCGTATCGGGCACGATGCCGAAGTCGCTCACCTCGCAGCCCAGGTTTTCCAGCAGGCCGCGCAGCGTGAAGCGGTTGGAGTTGTAGATGGCGCCCGGCCTGAGCGGCTCGCCCGGCATCGCCAGCTCGTCGCCGGTAAAGAACACGGCCACGCGCACGCGCCGCACCACATCCAGCTTCGCCTGCCCGACCGATGCGGCCAGCCCCAGCGCCTGCGGCGTCAGCCGCGTGCCGGGCGGAAGGATCACGCTGCCGGCTTCGATATCCTCGCCCGCGCGCCGCACCCATTCGCCGGCTTGCGGCACATGATTGACAATCACGTCCTCGCCCTCGGCGGCGCATTGCTCCTGCATCACCACGGCATCGGCACCAGGCGGGATCAGCCCGCCGGTGAAGATGCGCGCGGCGGTGCCGGCTTCCAGCGCCGTGCCGACATGGCCGGCGGGGATCCGTTGCGACACGCGCAGACGCGTGCCGGCAGCGGGCACATCGGCGGCGCGCATGGCATAGCCATCCATCGAGGTATTGTCGGCCGGCGGCACGCGCAGCGAACTGGTCACGGGCGCGGCCAGCACGCGGCCGTTGGCGTCGAGCGTATCGACCAACTCCACCTGCGCCAGCGGTCGGGCGGCGCCGAGCAGCGCGTCGAGCGCCTGGGCCATGGTCAGCATCGGGGGGCGGGAAGGTGCTGCGGCTTGGGTCATGGTGCGATGTGGGAAAGGGTTGGCCCATGAAAAACGGCCCGCGCATTGCCGCCGCGCAGCATGCTGGCGGCAGGCAATCCGGGGGCCGGAGATCGGGCCCGCAGCCTGATTGTAGCGAGTTGGCGCGGGCCCGGCATGCGGCAGCGCCGCAGCCGGGTTCGTGCCGGCGCGCTTACAGGCCGGTGTGGCCGGCGATGTAGGCCTTGACCTGCGCTGCGTCGGCCGGCATCACTTCAAACCGCTGCGGCAGGCTCTCGATACCCTCGAACCTGGCCGGACGTTCCGGCTCGTGGCCGAGCGCTTCGCGGATGGTGTCGGCAAACTTGGCGGGCAGCGCGGTTTCCAGCACCACCATCGGCACGCCGGCGCTGAGATGCTCGCGCGCCACCTTGACGCCATCGGCGGTGTGGGTATCGATGGTGATGCCGTAGCGCGACGACAGGTCGCGGATGGTGGCCAGCCGGTCCTCGTGCGTGCTGCGGCCCGAGACAAAGCCGAACTGGCGGATGCGGTCGAATTCCGGCGTGCCCGACAGGTCGAAGCCGCCCTGCTCTTCCACGTCACGGAACAGCGCCACCAGCTTGGCGGCGTCCTGCCCCAGCAGGTCGAACACAAAGCGCTCGAAGTTCGAGGCCTTGGAGATATCCATGCTCGGGCTGGAGGTGTGGTACGTCTCGGCCGACTTGCGCACACGGTAGGCACCGGTGCGGAAGAACTCGTCGAGCACATCGTTCTCGTTGGTGGCCACCACCAGCTTGTCGATCGGCAGGCCCATCATGCGCGCGATATGGCCGGCGCAGACATTGCCGAAGTTGCCCGACGGCACGCAGAACGACACCTTCTGGCCCGGACCGTCCGTCGCCAGCAGCCAGCCCTTGAAGTAGTACACCACCTGGGCCACCACGCGCGCCCAGTTGATCGAGTTGACCGTGCCGATCTTCTGGCGCGCCTTGTACTCCAGGTCGTTGGAGACCGCCTTGACGATGTCCTGGCAGTCGTCGAACACGCCTTCGACCGCCAGGTTGAAGATATTGGCGTCCTGCAGGCTGAACATCTGCGCGGTCTGGAACGCGCTCATCTTGCGGTGCGGGCTCAGCATGAACACGCGGATGCCGCGCTTGCCGCGCATGGCGTATTCCGCGGCGCTGCCGGTATCGCCGGAGGTTGCGCCCAGGATGTTCAGTTCCTGGCCGGCGCGGCCCAGCGCGTACTCGAACAGGTTGCCGAGCAGCTGCATCGCCATGTCCTTGAAGGCCAGCGTCGGGCCGTTGGACAGGCCCAGCAGTTGCAGCTTCGTGCCCCCCTCTTCGCCCAGCGTGCGCAGCGGCGTGATGTCGGCGGTGTTGTCGCCGGCGCGCGCGTTGCAGTACGCCTCGGGCGTATAGGTCTTGCGCGTCAGCGCGCGCAGGTCCTCGGCGGGAATGTCGTCGCAGAACTTGCGCAGGATCTCGTAGGCCAGGTCGGCATACGACAGCTTGCGCCAGGCTTCGAGTTCATCCGCGGTGACTTGCGGGTACTGCGCGGGCAGGTACAGGCCGCCGTCCGGCGCCAGGCCGCCCAGCAGGATCTCGGAAAACGATTGCGGCATCTCATGGCCGCGGGTCGACTGGTATTTCATGTGAATCGGCAGGTCCGGCCCTTAGTTCAGTTCTTCCATGCGCAGGCGCGTCACCGCGGAAAGCACGGTCGGCAGCGCCTCGATTTTGGCGATGGCCGCGTTGACGTGCTTCTCGCGCGTGATGTGGGTCAGGATGATGATGTCGGTCTGCGGCTCGCCTTCACGCGATTCCTTCTGCAGCATGGCGTCGATCGAGATGCCGCCCTCGGCCAGGATGCGGGTGATCTCGGCCAGCACGCCGGTCTCGTCGGCCACGCGCATGCGCAGGTAGTACGAGCTGTTGATCTCTTCGATCGGCAGCACCGGCACGCTCGACAGCTCGTCGGGCTGGAACGCCAGGTGCGGCACGCGATGGTTGGGGTCGGCGGTATGCAGGCGGGTCACGTCGACCAGGTCGGCGATCACGGCCGAGGCGGTCGGCTCGGCGCCGGCGCCCTTGCCGTAGTAGAGCGTGGCGCCCACGGCATCGCCCTGCACCAGCACGGCGTTCATCGCGCCTTCCACGTTGGCGATCAGGCGCGCGGCCGGCACCAGCGTCGGATGCACGCGCAGCTCGACGCCGTCGTCGCGGCGGCGGGTGATGCCCAGCAGCTTGATGCGGTAGCCCAGCTCCTCGGCGTACTTGATGTCGGTGGCGGACAGTTTGGTGATGCCTTCCACGTGAGCGCGGTCGAACTGCACCGGCATGCCGAAGGCAATCGCGCTCATCAGCGTGACCTTGTGCGCGGCATCGACGCCCTCGATGTCGAAGGTCGGGTCGGCCTCGGCGTAGCCCAGTTGCTGCGCTTCCTTCAGGACCACGTCGAAATCCAGGCCCTTGTCGCGCATCTCGGACAGGATGAAGTTGGTGGTGCCGTTGATGATGCCGGCGATCCACTGGATGCGGTTGGCGGTCAGGCCTTCGCGCAGCGCCTTGATGATGGGGATGCCGCCGGCCACCGCGGCCTCGAAGGCGACGATCACGCCCTGCTTGCGCGCGGCTTCGAAGATCTCGTTGCCGTGCACGGCCAGCAGCGCCTTGTTGGCGGTGACCACGTGCTTGCCGTTCTCGATGGCCTTGAGCACCAGCTCGCGCGCGATGCCATAGCCGCCGATCAGCTCGATGACGATATCGATGTCGGGGCGGTTGACCACCTCGTTGGCGTCGCTGACGATCTCCACTTCCCCGTTGGTCAGTTCGCGCGCGCGTTCGGTGTTGAGATCGGCCACCACGGCAATCTCGATGCCGCGGCCGGCGCGGCGGCGAATTTCTTCCTGATTGCGCTTGAGCACGTTGAACGTGCCGCTACCGACGGTACCGATGCCGAGCAGGCCAACTTTGATGGGGTTCATGGAAATCTTCTGAGTTGCTAAGGATGAGTTGCGGCGCGGCCCGCGATTCAGGCCGCCGCCTTGCCGTGGCGTTTCCGGTACGCCTCGAGGAAGCGCGCGATGCGGCTGATGGCCTCGCGCAGGTCTTCCTCGTGCGGCAGGAACACGATACGGAAATGGTCGGGACTGGCCCAGTTGAAGCCAGAGCCCTGCACCAGCAGGACCTTGGACTCCTGCAGCAGTTCATAGATGAACTCCTGGTCGTCCTGCACCGGGTACATCGACAGGTCGAGCTTGGGGAACAGGTACAGCGCCGCCTTGGGCTTGACGCAGGTGACGCCCGGGATCGCGGTGATCAGCTCGTAGGCCAGGTCGCGCTGGCGGCGCAGGCGCCCGCCTTCGGCGACCAGGTCGTTGATGCTCTGGTAGCCGCCCAGCGCGGTCTGGATTGCCCACTGGCCCGGCACGTTGGCGCACAGGCGCATCGACGACAGCATGTTCAGGCCTTCGATATAGTCGATGGCCGGACGCTTGTCGCCCGACACCACCATCCAGCCGGCGCGGTAGCCGCACGAGCGGTAGTTCTTCGACAGGCCGTTGAAGGTCACGGTCAGCACGTCGGTCGACAGCGAGGCGATCGAGGTGTGGGTGTTGCCGTCGTACAAGACCTTGTCGTAGATTTCGTCGGCAAAGATGATCAGGCCATGCTCGCGCGCGATAGCGACGATCTCGAGCAGCAGCTCGTCCGAATACAGCGCCCCGGTGGGGTTGTTCGGGTTGATGATGACGATGGCCTTGGTATGCGGCGTGATGCGGGCGCGGATATCGGCCGGATCGGGCATCCAGTCGTTGGACTCGTCGCAGATATAGTGCACCGGCGTGCCGCCCGATAGGCTCACCCCGGCGGTCCACAGCGGGTAGTCGGGCGCCGGAACCAGCACTTCGTCGCCGGTATTGAGCAGCGCGTTGACCGCCATCACGATCAGCTCGGAGGCACCGTTGCCCACATAAATATCGTCCAGGCCAACGCCTTCGATATTTTTTTGCTGGGTATAGTGCATGATCGCCTTGCGGGCGGCGAAAATACCCTTGGAATCAGAATAACCTGCCGAATTTGGCAGGTTTCGCATCATGTCCTGCTGAATCTCTTCCGGCGCGTCAAAGCCGAACACGGCCAGGTTGCCGATATTCAGCTTGATGATCTTGTGCCCTTCTTCCTCCATCTGCTTGGCCTTTTCCAGCACCGGCCCGCGGATGTCGTAGCAAACGTTATTGAGCTTGTTGGATTTCTGGATGGGTTTCACGGCGATGTCGGGCGAGCGTAGCGTGCCGCGTCGGCGGCACCGGACAGGGAATCTGGGCGAATCTGAATGAATGCCGAAGCCCCGCGCGGAGGCGTCGTCCGCTGCAATGCAACGCGAACGTGGCAGACAGGGAGGCAAAAGCTATAATTTATCGGATTATGACAGACTTCGGCAGGGATTCTTGCATTGCAGCGTGCGCTACCCGCGCGCACCGCAGCCGCCTGCGGGCTGTCGCCCATCCACCGCCCGCCAGGGCCGCCGGCCATCCGCCCCAGGGACGCGCCTGCCAGCCCGCGGCGGCCGCCGCAGAGACTTCCAAGTGAAACTCCACGCCGACCAGCCCCAGTCGCTCAATACCGTCACGGCCTATGGGCCAGGGTATATCGAAATCAACCTAGTCCGCCACACCACCTCGATCCTGGTCATGCCCGAGGGCGAAGTCCGGCCCTGGCCGGTCAGCCGCTTCGAAGACCTGGAACCGGCGCATTTCGAGCAACTGGCCGAACTCGGCCCCGAGGTGGTGCTGCTCGGCACCGGCTCGCGGCTGCGCTTTCCGCACCCGCGCCTGACCGCGTCGCTGTCGCGCCGCCATGTCGGGGTCGACGCCATGGACATGCAGGCCGCTTGCCGCACCTACAACATCCTGATGGCCGAAGGCCGCAAGGTGGCGGCGGTGCTGCTAATCGAGCCGGAAGCCGGCTGACCCAGGCAAAAGTTGAGCCGGCGCCACGCTTGAAGTCCGGCGCGGCGCCCCAATCTGCTCCCGCTAAGGCGGCAGCCCCCTCACCCGAATCCCCCGATCCCTGCCCCTCCCCCAAGGAGCCACAAGCATGACCGTCAGTCTCAACAAGGCCGTACCCGACTTCAGCGCGCCGATGACCGGCGACGCCACCTTCCGCCTTGCCGACTACCGCGGCAAGACGGTGGTGCTGTACTTCTACCCGAAGGACAACACGCCGGGCTGCACCACGGAGGCCATGAACTTCCGCGACCAGTATGAAGATTTCCAGAAAGCCGGCGTGCAGGTGTTCGGCATCTCGCGCGACAGTATCCGCTCGCACGAAAACTTCAAGGCCAAGCTCGAACTGCCTTTCGAGCTGATCTCCGATGCCGACGAAGCCGTATGCACATTGTTCGATGTCATCAAGATGAAAAAGCTTTATGGCAAGGAGCACCGCGGCATCGAGCGCAGCACCTTCATCATCGACGGCAAGGGCATCCTGCGACACGAGCTGCGCGGCATCAAGGTGCCGAGCCATGTCGACGAAGTCCTGGAAATCGTGCGCGGGATCTGAGGTATCGCGTTGGTATCGGCGTCGCCGCAGCACGGGCCGGAACCCGGACGTGCTGTGTTGCAACAAGCCGTTGGCAAACCCAATTGCCAAACCCAAAACCTTCGGATACATTGGCCCGTAATGAGTTCAGATTCCGGATGCCACGCTGTTTCGACTCTCCGGCCCAGGCGGTTCTCGCCACAGGCCGGTAGCGGACCTGCCGTGTCGGCAGTCCGACAAAAAAGCCGCCAGACCCTAGCCGCCAACCCTGCTCCGCAGGCATGGCGGCTTTTTTGTTTGCAGCCGCGTCTGTTCTCATGCCTGTCCGCGCCGGGTGCCTCGCGCATGCATGCCCCGGCCATGGCCTGCCTCACCGGTTTGCGTCGCGGCCCGGACACTTTCGCCCCCTTCTTGTCCCCCTGAAAGGAAAGCCAAGCATGCCGCTGCCTACCATGCCCGCCAAGCCTGCCCAATTGCTGGATCCGAGCGAATTTGCTCCGGTCTCCGCGGTGCCCAAGGCCAAAGCCGCCACACAGGGCAAGAAACCTGTGCCGGCGCTCGAGCGTGTGGCATTGCTGGAAACCGGCGACACCGAGGTGCCTGAAGTCCAGGCCCGCGCCGCCGGTGGCACCCGCGCCCGCAGCACCGAAACCCCGGCCGTATCGACGCCCGCGGTCAGCTCCGCGCCGGTCAGCCTGGTCAAACCCTCCACCGGCCCCACGCGCCGCGCCCGCAAGTCCGAAGGCCCGAGCAAGCTGTTCGTGCTCGACACCAACGTGCTGATGCACGACCCGGCCTCGCTCTTCCGCTTCGAGGAACACGACATCTATCTGCCGATGATGACGCTCGAAGAACTGGACAACCACAAGAAGGGCATGAGCGAAGTCGCGCGCAACGCGCGCATGGTCAGCCGCACGCTTGATTCGCTGGTGGGCGGCACCGACGGCGTGCTCGACGAGGGCCTGCCGCTGGCCAGGCTGGGCAACCGCGACGCGCAGGGCAAGCTGTTCTTCCAGACGCGCCTGAACGACATCAAGCTGCCGGAAGGCCTGCCGCAGGGCAAGGCCGACAACCAGATCCTGGGCGTGGTCAGCGCGCTTCAGCAGCAATACCCGGAGCGCCAGGTGGTGCTGGTGTCGAAAGACATCAACATGCGCATCAAGGCGCGCGCACTGGGCCTGCCGGCCGAGGACTACTTCAACGACCAGGTCCTGGAAGACAAGGACCTGCTCTACGCCGGCGTGATGCAGTTGCCCGGCGACTTCTGGGCCAGGCACGGCAAGGGCGTGGAAAGCTGGCAGGACCCGAAGTCCGGCGCCATGTTCTACCGGCTCACCGGTCCGCTGGTGCCGTCGTTCCTGGTCAACCAGTTTGTCTTCCTGGAGCCGGTCGACGGCAGCCTGCCGCTGTACGCGCAGGTCAAGGAGATCAACGGCAAGACCGCGCTGCTGCAGACGCTCAAGGACTACACGCACCACAAGAACAATGTGTGGAGCGTGACCGCCCGCAACCGCGAGCAGAACTTCGCGCTGAACCTGCTGATGAACCCGGACATCGACTTCGTCACGCTGCTTGGGCAGGCCGGCACCGGCAAGACCCTGCTGGCGCTGGCGGCGGGCCTGGAGCAGGTGCTGGACCAGAAGCAGTACAACGAGATCATCGTCACCCGCGCCACCGTGCCGGTGGGCGAGGACATCGGCTTCCTGCCCGGCACCGAGGAAGAGAAGATGCAGCCGTGGATGGGCGCGTTCGACGACAACCTCGAGGTACTGCAGAAGAGCGACGACAGCGCCGGCGACTGGGGCCGCGCCGCCACGCAGGAGCTGATCCGCTCGCGCATCAAGGTCAAGAGCATGAACTTCATGCGCGGCCGCACCTTCGTCAACAAGTTCGTCATCATCGACGAGGCGCAGAACCTCACGCCCAAGCAGATGAAGACGCTGGTGACGCGCGCCGGCCCCGGCACCAAGATCATCTGCCTGGGCAATATCGCGCAGATCGACACGCCTTACCTGACCGAGGGCTCATCGGGCCTGACCTACGTGGTCGACCGCTTCAAGGGCTGGAGCCACAGCGGCCATATCACGCTGGCGCGCGGCGAACGCTCGCGCCTGGCCGACCACGCCGGCGACGTGCTCTGACACCGGCAGCCTGCGGGCGCGCCCTGCCAATGGCGGGACGCGCCCGTTGTGTCTTGGCGCTGTCGTCAACGGCAAGCATCCCGACTGGAGGCGTCGATGAATTTCCAGCATCTGCACGGCAGGCATGCACCTGCCGCCCGCTGTCGCACCATCACCGGCGCCGGCACCGCCATTGCCCGAGGCCATCTCAGGCAGCGTCTTGCGCTGGCCATGCTGGCTGCGGCCAGCATCGCGCTGGCCGCCAGTTGGCACCCGGCCCGTGCCGCCGCCGACGAAATGGTGATCCGTACCATGGGCCCGGTCAGCTACGTCTGCGGCGGCGTGGCCGAGGACGAACGCCAGGCGCTCGCGGCGAAAGAGAAAGACTTCAATATCGGCATCCAGTTCACGCAAGGTGCGAACGGTGAATTCCTGTCCGACGTGGAGGTCAAGCTGGTGCGCGACGAACAGGAAATCGCCACCTTCCGCGCCGCCGGCCCGCGCTGCCTGATACGTGTGCCCGAAGGCAGCTACAATATCGAGGCCAGTTACAAGGGCCAGGCCAAGTCCATCAAGGTCAGCACCGGTACGCGCAACGCCCAGCTACGCTGGTAGCGGCAAGGCTTCCGGTGCGCCGGCAGGCCGGCGACCGGAAACTCAGGATGCCATTGCGCCGTACCCGTCTTGCTTCCCATCCGCTGCGCCCGCTTGCCCGGGCGCGGCTGCCGCTGCTGTGCGCCACCGCCCTGCTGCTGGCGGCCTGTGCCAGTTCCCCGCCTTCGCGCTACGCCGGCTTGCCGCGCACGCCGGGCAAGCCCATGGTCGACCCCAGCGCCGGACTGGAAGAAATTTCGATCCAGGCCATGTCGCTGGTGGGCACGCCCTATCGCTACGGCGGCAACACACCGGACTCCGGCTTCGACTGCAGCGGCCTGGTGCGCTACGTGGTATCACGCGCGGCCAGCGTGAACCTGCCACGCACCACCGAGGCGATGGGCACCCGCGGCAGTTCGCTGGACCGCAGCGAGGTGGCGTCCGGCGACCTGGTGTTCTTCAACACCACGGGCCGCGCCAATTCGCACGTGGGCATCTACGTCGGACAGAACCGCTTTGTCCATGCGCCGTCGTCCGGCGGCACGGTCCGGCTGGAGGACATGGGCAAGCCCTACTGGGCCTCGCGCTACAACGGCGCGCGCCGCGTGGCGGCGGCCGTCAATCAGCCGCCGCCCCCCGCCCAGCCCCCGGCTGCCGCACCCGTGCCGGAGCCGGTCCCTGCCCCGGTCCCAGCCGACGACGACCCCATCGCGGCCTTCGCCAACCAGTGAAGCGCCCAAGCAAAAAGCCAGGCATCAGCCTTAATGCTGTTCAGTTAAGGTATCAAACGCTACTGTCATTCCCGCGCAGGCGGGAATCCAGCGTCTTTCACGTCCCCTTTGGGGATGAAGTCACTGGGTTCCCGCTTTCGCGGGGACGACGGTGGCTAACTGAACGGCATTAAGGCATCAGCCTGGCTTTTTGCTTGGCACGGTCGCCCCTGCGTTACAGGATGTGCCGCCCGATCCACCATGCGATTGCCGCCATGAAGGCCGATGCCGGAATCGTCAGCACCCAGGCCCAGACGATATTGCCGGCCACGCCCCAGCGCACCGCCGACATCTTCTGCGCCGAGCCGACGCCCACGATGGCGCCGGTGATGGTATGCGTGGTCGATACCGGCACGCCCAGTGCCGAGGCAAAGAACAGCGTCATGGCCCCGCCCGTCTCGGCACAGAAACCGCCGACCGGCTTGAGCTTGGTGATCTTCTGCCCCATGGTGCGCACGATGCGCCAGCCGCCGAACAGCGTGCCCATGCCGATGGCCACGTAGCAACTGACGATCACCCAGGTCGGCGGCTGGCCGCCGGCCACCACGTGGCCGCTGGCGATCAGCAGCATCCAGATGATGCCAATGGTCTTCTGCGCGTCATTGCCGCCATGGCCCAGGCTGTACATCGAAGCCGAAACCAGCTGCAGCCGGCGGAACCAGCGGTCCACCCGCGACGGCGGCGTGCGGAAGAAGGTCCAGCCCACGATCACCATCATCATCGAACCGAGGATGAAGCCCAGCAGCGGCGAGATCAGGATGAAGGCCACGGTCTTCAGCAGGCCGCTGCCCACCAGCGCTCCGGTGCCGGACTTGGCCACGGCCGCGCCCACCAGCCCGCCGATCAGCGCGTGCGACGACGACGACGGGATGCCGTAGTACCAGGTGATGACGTTCCAGGCGATGGCCCCGACCAGGGCCCCGAAAATGACGTAATGGTCGACGATCGCGACATCGATGGTGCCGGTCCCAACCGTCGCGGCCACCTTCAGGTGGAAAATGAAAATCGCGACGACGTTGCACATTGCCGCCATCGCCACCGCATGGTGCGGCTTGAGCACGCCCGTGGACACTACCGTGGCAATCGAATTGGCCGCGTCGTGGAAGCCGTTCATGAAGTCGAACAGCAGCGCGAGCGCCACCAGCAGGGCGATCACCCACAGGCTCATTTGTATGGTCTGCATGCCGATTGCCGCCTCAGGCGTTTTCCAGGACGATGCCTTCGATGATGTTGGCGACGTCCTCGCACTTGTCGGTGATCGTCTCGAGCTGTTCGTAGATGGCCTTCAGCTTGATCAGGCGCTTGACATCGGTCTCGTCGCGGAACAGCTTGGACATCGCCGAGCGCATCACGCGGTCGGCTTCCGATTCAAGCTGGTCGATCTGCTGCGCGGTCTTCAGGATGGCGCTGGCGTTGCCCATGTCCTCGAGCAGGCCCACCGCGATCTTGACCTGGTCGCAGCACTGCACGCAGATGGCCGCCAGGCGCAGGGCCTCGTCAGTCAGGTTGGTCACGTCGTACAGCGAGATGGTCTCGGCCACGTCTTCCATCAGGTCCAGGATGTCGTCCATGGTCGTGATGAGCTTGTGGATCTCGTCGCGGTCCAGCGGCGTGATGAAGGTCTTGTGCAGCAGGTCGATGGTGTCGTGCGTGATCCGGTCGGCCTTCTTTTCGGTGGCCTGGACACGGCGGGCATGGGCCTCGGCGTTGGGCAGGTCGTTGACCAGCGCCTGGAGCTCATGGGCGGCGGTCACCGCGCAGTCGGCGTGCTGGTTGAAATATTCGAAGAACTTGCCCTCCGTGGGCATGAATCGGCCGAACATGGAATGTTCCTTGTGGCAGCGATCTGGCGCTGCGGATGGTGTTGCTGGATTGAGCGGACGCGTCTGATGACAGCCGCTGGTGGCAACTGTCATCAAAGCGCAATATTTTACAGGGTTACAGGGATATTGCCCGCGAATTCGGCACAAACGAGACGGCGCAGCACCGACTATTGCAGGCTGGCTTGACTTCGTCAGGTGTCGTTGTCGAAGAAAGCCGGGCCGCCGCTGAAGTTGTCGAACTTCGTGAACTGGCCGAGGAAGGTCAGGCGCACCGTGCCGATCGGGCCGTTACGCTGCTTGCCGATAATGATCTCGGCGGTGCCCTTGTCCTGCGAATCCGCGTTATAGACTTCGTCGCGGTAGATGAACAGGATCACGTCGGCATCCTGTTCGATAGCGCCGGATTCGCGCAAATCGGACATGACCGGCCGCTTGTTGGGCCGCTGTTCCAGGCTTCGGTTCAGCTGCGACAGGGCGATCACCGGGCAGTTCAGTTCCTTGGCCAGGCCCTTGAGCGAACGGGAAATTTCGGAAATTTCCGTGGCGCGGTTCTCACCGCCGCCGGAACCCGACATCAGCTGGAGGTAATCGATGATGATCAGGCCAAGCTGCCCGCACTGGCGCGCCAGGCGCCGCGAACGGGCACGGAGCTCCATCGGGTTCAGCGCCGGCGTCTCGTCGATAAACAGCTGCGTGTCGTTCATGCGCTGGATCGCATGCGTCAGCCGCGGCCAGTCCTCATCCAGCAAGCGGCCGGTACGCAGCCGGTGCTGATCAAGGCGGCCGACCGAGCCAAGCATACGCATGGCCAGCTGGGTGCCCGCCATTTCCATCGAGAACACGGCTACCGGCAGGCCCTGCTCCACCGCCACGTGCTCGCCGATGTTCAGCGAGAACGCCGTCTTGCCCATCGACGGGCGGCCGGCCACGATGACCAGGTCGCCAGGCTGCATGCCGCTGGTCATCTTGTCCAGGTCAATGAAGCCGGTCGGCACGCCCGTGACGTCGGTGGTGGAATCGCGGTGGTACAGCTCGTCGATGCGCTCGACCACCTGGGTCAGCAGCGGCTGGATCTCCTGGAAGCCCTTCTGGCCGCGCGAGCCCTCTTCGGCAATCGCAAAGACCTTGGACTCGGCCTCGTCGAGCAGCTCGCGCACCTCGCGGCCCTTGGGCGCGAAGGCGGCCGAGGCGATATCGTCAGCTGCCGTCACCAGCTTGCGCAGCACCGAGCGTTCACGCACGATCTCCGCGTAGCGGCGGATATTGGCCGCGCTGGGGGTGTTCTGCGCCAGTGAATTCAGGTACGCCAGGCCGCCGACCTCCTCGGCCTTGCCGGCGACCTGCAGCATCTCATAGACCGTGATCACGTCGGCCGGCTTGGTGGCCGAGATCAGCCGGGCGATGCTCTGGAAGATCATCCGGTGGTCAAAACGGTAGAAATCCGCTTCGGAGATGAAATCCGCAATGCGGTCCCAGGCGGCGTTGTCCAGCAGCAGGCCACCCAGCACCGATTGCTCGGCTTCGATGGAGTGCGGCGGGACCTTGAGGTTCTCGAGTTGGGGGTCGGCGACGGGCGCGTTCATGGGGAGGGATTATAACGGCGGGCGGACGCACTTCGCCGGACATTTGGCGACTGGGCCTGCAAAGACAAGCGGGCAACAAAAAAGGCAGGAGCCAGGGCTCCTGCCTTTTTTGCTTGCAGTGCTTGCGGTGCTTCAGCCGGCGCAGCGCGCCGGCGCGGCGGCACGTCCTTAGACGCTTTCGCCCACGACCGACACGGTCACGTCGACCACGACGTCCGTGTGCAGCGCAACGCTGACCGGGTGGTCGCCCACCATCTTCAGCGGGCCGTTCGGCATGCGAACCTGGGCCTTTTCCAGCTTGTAGCCTTGGCCAGCCAGGGCTTCAGCGATGTCGGCATTGGTCACCGAACCGAACAGGCGGCCGTCCACACCCGACTTCTGGGCGATCTGGACGGTCAGGCCGTTCAGCTTCTCGCCTTCGGCTTGCGCGGCGGCCAGCTTCTCGGCAGCGGCCTTTTCCAGTTCGGCGCGCTTGACTTCGAATTCGGCGATCGCGGTTTGCGTGGCGCGGCGAGCCTTCTTGCCCGGGATCAGGAAGTTGCGGGCGTAACCGTCCTTCACCTTGACGATGTCACCGAGGTTGCCCAGGTTGACGACTTTTTCCAGCAGAATGATTTGCATCGTATTCTCTCCTTGACGGACCTAGGGCCTGATCAGTTCTTGTGCAGGTCGGTGTACGGCATCAGCGCGAGGAAACGCGCGCGCTTGATGGCCGTATCCAGCTGACGCTGATAGTGAGCCTTGGTGCCGGTCAGGCGGGCCGGCGTGATCTTGCCGTTGTCGCCGATGAAGTCCTTCAGGGTGTCCAGATCCTTGTAGTCGATCTGTTCCACGCCAGCCACGGTGAAGCGGCAGAAGCGCTTGCGCTTGAACAGCGGGTTCTGTTGCTGAAAGCGCTTCTTGTTCTTGTTGTCACGTTTGACGAATGCCATGATTCAATCCTTTTCGAATGCTTTACATCCAGTGATGTGAAAGACGAGAGCCTTGCTGTTGCGGTGCTTGCGAGCCAGGAATCCTTCGCAGTCGAGCAGCGTGCCGAGCGGTAGCCGCTCCAGACGCTGGCCAACCTGGCCGATCCCCATCGCCGCGATTGCAAACTCGACCTGCCGCGGCGTTTGCGCCTCGACGGCCTCGCCGCTGTACTGCAGGATGCAGTTCACGACGGGGACCCCGGCCGGGGTATAGCGCAGGGCATCGCGTTCCGCCAGGGTGGCGGCAAGCCGAAGCTGGTTCAACGCGGGGCCTCTTGCTGGTTGCAATCCTTGCTGTTTCCACCCGTGCCCTGGCCAACGCTGTCAGCCACGGCGCGCACCGCAGTCCGCACTCAGGCGGCCTGGCCTTCGGTGGTCGTTTGCGCGGCCTTGCGGGCTTCTTCGCGCTGCACTTCCTTCATCATCGGCGAGGGTGCGGTCTCGGCCTTCTTGGTCTGCACGATCAGGTGGCGCAGGACGGCGTCGTTGAACTTGAACGCGTGTTCCAGTTCAGCCAGCGTTTCCTTGCCGCATTCGATGTTCAGGCAAACGTAGTGAGCCTTGGCCAGCTTCTGGATCATGTAAGCCATCTGGCGACGGCCCCAGTCTTCCACGCGGTGAACGTTGCCGTTCTGCGAGGTGACGAGCTGCTTGTAGCGCTCGATCATGGCGGGCACTTGTTCGCTCTGGTCCGGGTGGACGATGAAGACGATTTCGTAATGACGCATTGACGCTCCTTTTGGATTAGCCACCCGGGCGTCACGAGTCCGGTGTGGCAAGGTTGAATAGCCTTAAATTATAGCCCGTATTCTGACAAGCGCGCAAGCCAATGATTACACAGGCAAATCAGGCGCTGGCAAATACCGCCTGCAGCCGCGCCGGGTCGCGCGCCAGCCCCGCATCCGCTGCCAGCGCCAGGACCAGCAGCACGCGCGCCTTATAAGGATTGAGATCCGTGGCGGAAACGAAAAGCCCGTCGGCGGGGCTGGGCTGGGGCGGAATCGCCACATGGCCGGCACCGGTACGCGAACTGCGCACCACTGCCACCCCCGAAGCCGCGGCATCGGCCAGCGCCGCGGCCAGCACGTCGTGCACCGAGCCATTGCCGGCGGCCGCCACCACCAGCCCGGCAACCCCCGCCTGCACCAGCGCATCCACGGCCACCCTGCCCGGCTGGGCGTAGCTCGCCACGATCTCCACCACCGGCCACGCCGCGGGCATCGGCCCGATCGTCCATGCCGCACGCGGCGCGCGGGCGAAGCGCACATAGTCGTCCTGCACGAAACCCAGCGGTCCGCAGGCCGAGACAAAAGCATCCACCGCCGACGTATGGGCCTTGGCCACATCCCGTGCCGCGTGGATCTGCTGGTTCAGCACCACCAGCACCCCCTTGCCGCGCGCCTGGGGGTGGGCGGCCACGCGCACCGCATCCAGCAGGTTTAGCGGCCCGTCCGCCGACAGCGAGGTCGACGGGCGCATCGCCGCCGTCATCACGACGGGCACCGGACACGATTGCGTCAGATGCAGCGCCATCGCGGTTTCTTCCAGCGTGTCCGTGCCATGCGTAATCACGATGCCCGCGACATCGGGCAGCGCCGACCAGTGCTGCACCCGTGCCGCCAGCGTTTGCCAGAGTGCGAAGGTCATGTCCTTGCTGTCGACCTGAGCCACCTGCTCGGCCTCGACCCGGGCCACCGACTGCAACGCGGGCACCGCCGCCAGCAACGACGACACCGGCACGGTCGCCGCCTGGTAGCGGGCGCTGCTGGCGGGATTGCCGGCCGCTCCGGCAATAGTGCCGCCGGTGGCGAGCACGACGATACGAGGCAATTGGGTCATGGGGGAGCGCAGGGAACAGGGAACGATGAGCGGCAATTGTAACGGGCACGCCTGCCTTGCCGCGGGCTGGCGCAGCCAACGCGCCTCCGGTCCATGCGAGCCGCCTCAAAAATTCTGCTTGCGCTCAGGCTGATACTGTATAAAATCACAGCATACTGTTTAAACATACAGTGCCTGGCCCGCCGGATGCAGGATAAGGGATCGGCAGATCCATGACCCGACATTCCCCGCGGCCCCGCACGGAACGGCGATCCCATGGCGACCCTGACACCCCGGCAGCAGCAGATTTTCGATCTGATCCGCAACACGATCCGCCGCACCGGCTTTCCGCCCACGCGCGCCGAAATCGCCGCGGAGTTCGGCTTCTCCTCCCCCAATGCCGCCGAAGAACACCTGAGGGCGCTGGCGCGCAAGGGCGTGATCGAACTGACGCCGGGCGCCTCGCGTGGCATTCGCCTGAAGGTGGCGCGCAGCGATTCGGAAATGCCGGACCAGTTCTCGTTGCCGATGGCCGGCGTGATGCAGCTGACGCTGCCGCTGGTGGGCCGCGTGGCCGCCGGCAGCCCCATCCTCGCCGCCGAGCATATCGACCGGCAGTACCAGGTCGACGCCTCGGTGTTTGACGAACGCCCCGACTACCTGCTGCGCGTGCGCGGCCTGAGCATGCGCGACGCCGGCATCCTCGATGGCGACCTGCTCGCGGTGCGCCGCGCCAGCGAAGCCGCCAACGGCAAGATCGTGGTGGCGCGCCTGGGCGATGACGTCACGGTCAAGCGCCTGCAGCGGCGCGGCGGCCATATTGAACTGATTGCAGAGAACCCGGACTTCACCAACATCATCGTGGAGCCCGGCGAAGAGTTCTCGCTGGAAGGCATCGCCGTCGGGCTGATCCGATCTTCCGGCTTCTAGCCGGGCACCACAGCAGGCGATCCGCCTGCGCGGGCCCACCCCGCTTCCATTGCTTTGCAGACGCCGCCCGGCTTGCCGGGTGTTGACCCCGCTTTGCCTAAAAGAGGTGCCACCATGCCGCAAATCCACCACGTCGCCGCCCGTCGCCCGGTCAAGCCCGTGCCGTTCCGCCAGAGCAAAGGCGTACGCGTCTACCAGGGGGCGCAGCGCCGTACCATGGTCGGCAGCATGGCGGCGATCTGCCGCATGCTTGAACTCGAATCCGCCGACAAGCTGGCGGCCTGAAATTTGCGGGTGCGGTCCGCGCGGCTGGTGGCCCTGCCCTCAGCTACGCGCGCACGCCTTGGTTTCAGCTTCCAGTTCCGTCGGCGTCAGTTGCGGAAACCACGTATCGCTCTTGCGCAACTCCAGCGCGGTGCCATCCGGCTTCGCTGTCAGCGAAATCAGGTAGGCGTATTGGTATTCGCCACCAGACGTAGTCTGGCCGATGCGGATCTCAGTCTGGTTCTTTGCCGGATAGTTGACGACTGAGGCATCATCGCCCAGGTTGTTGCGAAGGCATTTCGCAACATCGCCCATCTTGGCGGGCGTGAACAAGCGCATGGGCTGACGCGCGCGAATCGCCTGATCAGACGTACCGCTGGCACACCCTGCCATCATCGCTGCCATCGCTACGCCAAGCATTACCGCTCGAACAGACATAACACCCCCGGGGAATGCAAAACGGCGCCCCCCTGGGAGGCGCCGTTTTGGAGAATGCTTTGGGGTGGCTGATGGGACTCGAACCCACGACGACAGGAATCACAATCCTGGACTCTACCAACTGAGCTACAGCCACCGTAGAGGTCATCAGCGAAGCGCTGATCGACGAAAAACAAGATTATACAAACAGTTTTCCGAGATGGCTAGTATCCGGCACAAATTTTTTCGACGGGACCGATCAGGTCCGTGATGGACTCCACTTTGCCTCCAGCAGCACTGCCTGCTTGATGGCTTCGATGGTCTCGGCCTCGGTATCGAACTGACCCAGCAGCCGGCGCGACTTGCCGTTCAGCACGGCCTCGTGCAATGCCTTCCCTGCCGCTTCGGAAGTGCCGGGATGCCAGCAGTAACGTGCCGTCCATTTGCCGTCCTGCAGTTGCTCGGCCACCCAAACCACCCGGAAGTCTTCATGAACGACGCCGAACGGCGCTTCGTTTTCCACGTTGTCTTTTTCCATGCTGTTCCCCCTGCCGGCACGGTCCGCATACGTTGCCTTGTCTCGCCTGGGACAGTGCGAGGCATCGTATCACGGCCCGCCTGGCAGGTCGCTCCCACCAGCAGGCGCCAGACCGCATCTGGCCATCGGAGCGGAATTATGCTGTGCACAGCCCCTACCTCCGCAGGGTTCATGCGGCACGTGCCCGAAGCGATACTCGTGCCTGAGGGACATTGACCCCCCTCGACCTTCCCGTCAGGCGGCCCGCCCCATCGGGCCGCCTGCGTCTTTTTGCCCCCGTCCCAGCCGGTACTTCCGCGAGCCCCTGGCGACGGAACCTTGCGCCCATGCGCGAGCCCAACCGACGTGATTGAACGCGGGGAGCGGGCATGCAGATCAAGTGTAGATGGCCGGCGAAGATTTTTGCCGTGGCGGCCCTGGCGGCCATGCTCGGCGGCTGCGCTTCCGGCGGGGCCGACGGCAGGGAATCGAGCATTACGACGTACGGCACGCTGGACGTGGGCATCAGCCATACGAGATAGGCCGCGTGGCCGATGGAACTCTTTATGACGATGACCGTCTAATCTCCTCGCTTGGTGCATGCAAGACGAGCGCGCAAAAAAAGAGTCCGCAGCGCGGACTCTTAACTTTAGCGATCTCAAATGCCCTGAAGGCCGTTGCACTGTAACGGCCATCCCGGGAATGCACCATTCGGGTAAACGAAGAGCGGCGAGCCATAACAACGCCGACGAAAAAAAAGCCCGCCGAAGCGGGCTAATAATCAGTTGAAGAAAGCCCTGTATTCGAGGGCAGGCACAGTGTAAGAAAGTGCCCTGCCTCAGCGAATTAGGGGAATCCCTTTCCTGGTGCCGGTTTCCAGGCAATCAGGCATGGCAAGTGCGGCGCGCGGTACCCCCGCGCAGCCATGCATACTTTCGCGATTCGGAGTTAGAGCGCGACCTCGGCATCGCGCACGCTGGCCGCAAGCGCCTACGCGGCCAGCGGCTCCCGGGCCTGCGGCCGCAAATGCGTGCGGGCCTCTTCGAACAGCGCATCCACATGTGCCCGCGTGCGCGCCGCGTTCATCCGCTTCGCATCCGACAGCACGCGGCGCCAGCCACGTCCGCCGGCCATGCCGCGATGCAGGCCAAGCATATGCCGCGTCACGGCCCCCATATACCCGCCCCGTTCCACCAGGTCGCCGATATAGCGCTGCATCGCCAGTTCGACATCGAGCCGCGACGGCACCGGGGCGCTCGCATCGTCATAGAAGCGCGCATCCATTTCCGCCAATACATAGGGCTGGTGATAGGCCTCGCGCCCGATCATCACGCCATCAACGTGTTCGAGATGTGCCGCCATCTCGTCATAGCTGACGATGCCGCCGTTGATCAGGATTTCCAGATCGGGAAACTCCTGCTTCAGCTGGTAGGCGACTTCGTATCGGAGCGGCGGAATCTCGCGGTTCTCCTTCGGGCTCAGGCCCTTCAGGATCGCATTGCGCGCATGGACGATAAACGTGCCGCAGCCCGCCTCGGCCACCTTGCCGACAAAGTCGCGGACGAAATCATAGTGCTCGATCTTGTCGATGCCGATGCGATGCTTGACGGTGACCGGGATGTCCACCGCGTCGCGCATCGCCTTCACGCAGTCAGCCACCAGTTGCGGCTCGGCCATCAGGCAGGCACCGAAGGCGCCGCGCTGCACGCGCTCGGACGGGCAGCCGCAGTTCAGGTTGATTTCCGCATAGCCCCACTGCTGGCCCAGCTTCGCCGCCATGGCGAGGTCGGCCGGCTCACTGCCGCCCAGTTGCAGCGCGACCGGGTGTTCGGCCGCATCGAAATCCAGGTGGCGCGGCACGTCGCCATGCAGCAGCGCGCCGGTGGTCACCATCTCGGTGTACAGCCAGGTGTGGCGGCTGAGCTGGCGGTGGAACATGCGGCAATGACAGTCGGTCCAGTCCATCATGGGCGCGACCGAAATGCGGCGGGGATTCACGTTCATGAAAATACGGCAGTTTGGGGCGGTCCGAGCGGAGTAGCGTCGGCAGGCCCGGGGGCGCATGGCGATGACATATGCCGATCACGGCACCCCAGGGTCGCAAGGACCGCGCGCGAGGCAAGCGGCCCGCGAGAAGACGAGAGTATAGGCTACCGCGCCAAGGTTCGCTGCGCCCCGCCCCAGTCGTTTCAGCGCGGCGCGGTCCGCTCGATCCAGCTGGCAAACGTCGTCAGAAACTTGCCAAGGAAGCCCTTGGTCGACTCATTGGCGATGCCGCCCTGCTCATCAAACAGCTTGTCGACGCCGCTGATATACGCCTCAGGCTGCTGCAGCATCGGGACATTAAGGAACACCATCGACTGGCGCAGGTGCTGGTTGGCACCGAATCCGCCGATGGCCCCGGGCGAACCACTGATGATGGCGCCAGGCTTGCCGTCCCAGACGCTGCTGCCATAAGGGCGCGAACCCACGTCGATGGCGTTTTTCAGCGGGGCGGGCACGGAGCGGTTGTATTCCGGGGTCACGAACAGCACGGCGTCGGCACGGCGGACGCGGTCGCGGAAGGTGGTCCAGGCCTGGGTCGGATTGCCATCGAAATCCTGGTTGTATAGCTCCAGGGCACCGATTTCGACGATCTCCAGCTTGAGCTGCGGCGGCGCCAGCGCGATCAGCGCCTTGGCCAGCTTGCGGTTGTACGACTCCTTGCGCAGGCTTCCCACCAGTACAACGACATCGCGCGGATTACTCATTGCGGCTCCTTTGACTGTGCGAACGGAATGGCACAGACGGCGCCCGCGGCCAGGAATGCCCGGGCCGCGGGCGCCAGTCCAGCCGTCACTCTACCCGAGTCGGAGCCGGCATGTCCTGCGCAGCGGATCTCAGGCAGTCTTGCCGAGCGCCACCAGCGGGTGATCCCCGGCATGCCACGGGCTGTCGAAGAACGACATCACCTTCTCGCGGCTGACTTCATCGAGCCGGGCGTGTTGCCAGCGCGGCTTGTGATCCTTGTCGACGGCCAGCGCGCGGATGCCTTCGACGCCGTCGCCCTTGCGGAACACGTAGTGCATCATGTCCAGCTCCATGCGCAGTTCATCTTCCAGCGTCATGCTGCGTGCGCGGCGGATCTGCTCCAGCGTCACGCACAGCATGAGCGGCGAGCGGCTGCGCAGCATGGCGGCGGTCTGCGCGGCCCAGTCACCCGGGGCGTCGCTGACGGCGGCAAGGATGTCCGGCATGGTGTTGCCGGCGAACAGGGCATCGATCTGCGCCGACAGCCCGGCCAGCGTGCTTTGCGCCGGCACGCAATCATCGCGGTGCGGGGCGGTGAAGCCTTCGATATGCGCCAGCACCGCGTCGCCGCTGGCAAACTGCAGCGTGCGCAGCGAATCGACCAGTTCCGCCAGGCGGTTGCCCGGCAGGTAGGTGTCGGCCAGCCCGGCGTGAAGCGCGTCGGCGGCGTGGATCACGGTACCGGTCAGGCCCAGGTACTCGCCGATGCGCCCCGGCGTGCGCGCCAGGAACCAGCCGCCACCGACATCCGGGAACAGGCCGATATTGGTTTCCGGCATGGCCATCCGGGTGCGATCGGTGACCAGGCGCAGCCTGGCGCCTTGCGAGATGCCCATGCCGCCACCCATCACCACGCCGTCCATCAGCGCGATATAGGGCTTGGCGTAGCGGTGGATGAGGAAGTTGAGCGCGTATTCCTCGACAAAGAACTGGTCGAGCAGCGGATCGCCTGCGTGCGCGGCCTGGTGGAAATAGCGGATATCGCCGCCGGCGCAGAATGCCTTGCCGCCGGCACCGGCGACCACCACCGCCACCACCTCCGGCGCGGCGGCCCACGCCTGCAGTGCCTGGGTGATGGCGCGGATCATGTCGAGCGACAGGGCGTTGAGCGCCTGCGGGCGGTTCAGCGTCAGGTATCCGATGCCACCGCGGACCTCGGTCGTGACGAATTCAGTCATGTCGTACTCCTCCAATGCAACTCGCGATTTTACGCCAGTCGCATTGGCAAGCGCACCCCTGTGGGCAGCTTGCGGCGCATGCGCGAACGCTGCGCCTGCGCTCCGCCCACCCTTGCTCATCAGGCCAGCCGGAACGTCGCGACCAGCGAGGTCAGGCGCTGTGCCTGGTCTTCGAGCGACGCGGCCGCGGCTGCCGCCTGCTCCACCAGCGCAGCATTCTGCTGCGTCATGCTGTCCATCTGCGACACGGCCACATTGACCTGCTCGATGCCGTTGGACTGCTCATCGGAGGCCGAGCTGATATCGCCGATGATGGCACTGACACGCCGCACCGCATCGACGATGTCCTGCATTGCACGGCCCGCGTTATCGACCAGCTCCGAGCCTTCGCGCACATTGGCCACCGAGGCGCCGATCAGCGTGCGGATTTCCTTGGACGCACCGGCGCAGCGCTGCGCCAGGTCGCGCACGTCGCCGGCCACCACGGCAAAGCCGCGGCCATGCTCGCCGGCGCGCGCGGCTTCCACCGCGGCGTTCAGCGCCAGGATGTTGGTCTGGAACGCGATCTTCTCGATCACGTCGATGATGTCGACGATCTTGCCCGAGCTGGCGTCGATCGACTGCATCGTATCGACGACGCGCAGGACCGCATCGCTGCCGCGCCCGGCCAGGGTCGCGGCATCCGTTGCCAGCGCGCGCGCCTCACGCGCGCTGTCGGCATTCTGGCGCACGGTGCTGGTCAGCTCCTCCATGCTCGAAGCGGTCTCTTCCAGCGAGGCCGCCTGCTGCTCGGTGCGCTGCGACAGGTCGGCATTGCCGCTGGCGATCTGCTTGCTGGCCGCGGCAATCGAGTCCGCGCCGCCGCGCACGTCGCCCACCATGGCCACCAAGCTGGCCTGCATCCGGCCCAGCATGCCGAGCATGCGCGCGGTCTCGTTGCGGGCCGCTTCGTCGGCGAGCACGTCGCCACTGGATGCCGCCACACTGAGGTCGCCGCCGGCGATCTTCTCGAAGCGCGCAATCGCCGTATCCAGCGGCTGCACGATCGACCGGCGCAGGCGCCATGCCACCACCGTGCTGAAGACCAGGCCCACCACCAGCACGCACACCGACAGCATGAACAGGTTGCGGTAGCGCTGTTGCGACGTCTCGTAGACCTGCTTCGCGCTGGCAACCTGCAGCTTGTTCAGCTCGGTGTTGACGGCGGTGAAGGCGATGTCGAGCTTCGGGATGGTTTCGAGCACGGCCTTCATCATGCCATCGCGGTCGCCGGCATGCAGCGCGGCGATCATCGGCGTCACGCCCTGCCCGAACAGCGCATCGCGCTTGGCGCTGACATCCTCCACCACCCTGGCCTCCTCAGCCGGGCGCGGCAAGGCCAGATAGGCCTTCCAGGCTTTCTCCGAATCGCGCGCAAAGCCTTCCGCGGTCGCGGCGCGCGCTTTCGCATCGGCGGGGTCGGTGGCAAAGGTGGCCTGGTCGAGCAGCACACGAACCAGCAACTGGTTCGAGCGCGCTTCGGCCAGATTGACCGCCGCCGACAGCTGCTGCTCATAGATCTGGTGCGTGGCCTCGTTGCTGCGCGACATGCCTAGCCAGCCGACCGCGCCGACAATCAGCAATAGCAAATTCGTGACGATGGTGAGGAACCACAATCTGGCTCCGATAGTCGCGTTCTTGAACATTAAGGCTCCGGGGGAAGAGGAACTGTGGAAATCAGCGACGCGCGCCGCGCCGCTGCCCTGACCAACTACGGCGCGCAGGCCGCATCCTTTACCGGTATTGACCGCCTTCACACGCGTGACAGAATTGCATGGTGGTACATCATCCCCCGATGTGCCGGATGCGCCGCGCAAGCTGCGCACAACGCCGTTTGGAGGAAGCCCTCGTAGCAATTCCGCACGGAATATGCAAACTGGCGGAATGAACACTGAATCGCTCGATCCCGGACTCGTGCTGCTGGCGTTCGCGCCGGTCTTCCTGCTGACCATCGGCGCCGAAGCCTGGTACTGGGCGCGCCGCGACGCACGCGTCTACAGCCTGCGCGATACCGTATCCAACGCGGCGCTGGCGCTGATGCACCAGGCCTCGGATGCGTTCTTCCTCTGGCTGATGATCCGCACGGTCTATACGTGGTGCTACCAGCATGGCCTGCGCGCCATGCCGCAGACCCTGTGGTCATTTGCACTGTTGTTGCTGCTGCAGGACTTCCTCTACTACTGGTTCCATCGCGCCAGCCACCGCGTGCGCTGGCTGTGGGCATCGCACGTGACCCACCATTCGTCCGAGGGCATGAACTTCTCCACGGCGTTCCGGCAGAGCCTGACGTATCCGCTCTCGGGCATGTGGCTGTTCTGGATTCCGCTGGCGTGGATCGGCTTCACGCCGGACTGGGTGATCCTGGCGGTGGGCCTGAACCTGGCGTTCCAGTTCTTCGTGCATACGCGGCTGGGGCAGCGCTGGCCGCTGGTCGAGTCGCTGCTGAACACGCCGTCGGTCCACCGCGTGCACCACGCGAAGAATCCGCAGTACATCGACCGCAACTACGCAGGCGTGCTGACGATCTGGGACCGGCTGTTCGGCACCTTCGTCCCCGAACGCGAGGCGCCGGTCTACGGCATCACGCGCCAGGTGCGTACCCATAACCCATTGACGCTGACCTTCCATGAATGGCGAGAGTTGTTCGCCGATGCCTGGCGCGACCGTGACCCGCGCTATCTGTGGAAGCCGCCCGAGTGGCGCAGCCCGCGCGCGCCGGCACTGGAGCCGGTGCCCGGCACGCGATAAAAAAACCGCGCCCGAAAGGCGCGGTTTTTTGTGGCCGGCAACAGCACGTATGCGCTTATACGCCTTCGCGGGAAGCGCGCTTGCGCTCGTGTTCCTTCAGGTGGCGCTTGCGCAGGCGGATGCTCTTGGGCGTGAGCTCGACCAGCTCGTCGTCGGCGATGAATTCCACCGCATACTCGAGCGACATCTGGATCGGCGGCACCAGGCGCACCGCTTCGTCGGTACCCGAAGCCCGCACGTTGGTCAGCTGCTTGCCCTTGATCGGGTTGACCACCAGGTCGTTGTCGCGGCTGTGGATGCCGATGATCATGCCTTCATACAGCGCATCGCCGGGCTTGACGAACATGCGGCCGCGGTCCTGCAGCTTCCACAGCGCGTAGGCCACGGCATCGCCGTCGTCCTGCGAGATCAGCACGCCGTTGTGGCGCTCGCCCAGGCCGCCTTCGCGCACCGGCGCGTAGTCGTCGAAGATATGGCTGATCAGGCCGGTGCCGCGCGTCAGCGTCAGGAATTCACCCTGGAAGCCGATCAGGCCGCGGGCCGGGATGCGGTATTCCAGGCGGGTACGGCCCTTGCCGTCCGACGCCATGTCGAGCAGCTCGCCCTTGCGGCGGCCCAGCTCTTCCATCACGCCGCCCTGGTGGCTGTCTTCGACGTCCACGGTCAGCAGTTCGTACGGCTCGTTCTTGACGCCGTCGATTTCCTTGAACACCACGCGCGGACGCGACACGGCCAGCTCGTAGCCTTCGCGGCGCATGTTTTCCAGCAGGATGGTCAGGTGCAGTTCGCCGCGGCCCGACACTTCGAAGATGGTGTCGTCGCCGGTATCGGCCACGCGCAGTGCCACGTTCGACTTCAGTTCGCGGTCCAGGCGCTCGCGCAGCTGGCGGCTGGTCACGAACTTGCCTTCGCGGCCGGCCAGCGGCGAGGTGTTGACGCAGAAGTTCATGGTCAGCGTCGGCTCATCCACCTTCAGCATCGGCAGCGCGTCCTGGGCGTCCGGTGCGCACACGGTGCAGCCGATACCCAGTTCTTCGATGCCGTTGATCAGCACGATGTCGCCGGCTTCGGCCTCGGGCACGATCTCGCGCTCCAGGCCCTGGAACTTCAGCACCTGGTTGATGCGGCCCTTGATCGGGTTGCCTTCCGGGCCGAACTTGACCACCACGTCCTGCAGCGGACGGGCGCGGCCGCGCGAGATGCGGCCCACGCCGATCTTGCCGACGTAGCTGGAGTAGTCCAGCGAGATGATCTGCAGCTGCAGGGGACCGTCGCGATCGTCGTCACGCACCGGCACCTTGTCCAGCACGGTTTCGAACAGCGGCTTCATGTCGCCGTCGCGCACGTCTTCGGTCAGGCCGGCAAAGCCGTTCAGGCCCGAGGCGTAGATCACCGGGAAGTCCAGCTGCTCGTCGGTGGCGCCCAGCTTGTCGAACAGGTCGAAGGTCTGGTTGATCACCCAGTCCGGGCGCGCGCCCGGGCGGTCGATCTTGTTGACCACCACGATCGGCTTCAGGCCCAGCGCCAGCGCCTTGCGCGTGACGAAGCGGGTCTGGGGCATCGGGCCCTCGACCGCGTCGACCAGCAGCAGCACGCCGTCGACCATCGACAGCACGCGCTCCACTTCACCGCCGAAGTCGGCGTGGCCCGGGGTGTCGACGATATTGATATGGGTGCCGTTGTATTCGACGGCACAGTTCTTCGCGAGAATCGTGATCCCGCGTTCCTTTTCCAGGTCGTTCGAGTCCATCACCCGTTCGGCGACTTGCTGGTTGTCGCGGAAGGTGCCTGCCTGGCGCAGGAGCTGGTCGACCAGGGTGGTCTTGCCATGATCGACGTGGGCGATGATGGCGATATTTCGGATGGCGCGGGTCATTGCTGCGTCTCGCTTTGGAGAATCTGAGGTAACCCGACATTCTAGCATGTTGCAGCGCAAGACGCGTTGACCGGAACCGTCACTTCCTCAGTGAAAATTATTGCGAAAAATGGAATAACCAATTTCCGTTCTTGCACATCGTTAAACGTGAACATATATTTGCCACAGCAAAGATTGCAAAGGCAAAGATGTCACAGTTCCCACTCTCCGATCGGGCAGCCGAAATAACCGCCGGCCCGTTCGATCCCGCCCAGTACCAGATGTGCGACAGCGTCGGCTACCTGATGCAGCGCGCCAGGAATATGCTGGCGCACGGGGTCGAGCAGGAGGTCGGCAGCCTGGACATCACGCAGGCGCAAGCCAGTTGCCTGATGATGCTGGCCACCGGCCGCGCCGCAACCGTCACCGACCTGGGCCGCGAGCTGAATACCGACATGGGTTCGGTCACGCGCCTGCTCAGCCGCATGGAAAAGCGCGGCCTGATCGAGCGCCGCCGCCGCGACGCCGACCGCCGCGTGGTCGACCTGTCGGTCACGCCGCAAGGCCAGGAACTGGTGGAACGGCTGCCGGCCGTCTTCTGCAAGGTACTCAGCCACCACTTTCGCGGGTTTTCCGAGGACGAAGTCCAACTGCTGCGCAGCATGCTGCGACGGATCATCGATAACAACAGCGGATAGCGGGCATGCGCGCCGGCCTCCGGCACGCCAGCTTTTCCGGTTAGCCGGACACCGTATCAGCCCGTAGAAACCGTATGGCTCCAGTCATGGAGCAACAACATGAAACAAGCCCTCTCCTCCCAATCTCTCCAGCCCGCACGCTCGCGCGAGCTGGTGCGCCGTGCCGGTTCGCTAGTGCTGACCGCCGTGGCCGCGGCAGTGCTGGCCGGATGCGCGGCGCTCGGCAATTCGCACAGCACCCAGACCGTGGCCGATCCGGCCGCGATGGCAACGTCGCAAACCCTGCCCGGCGAGCACGGCCAGTGGCCCTCCCAGGACTGGGTCGCCCAGTTCAATGACCCGCAGCTGAGCGCCCTGGTCGATGAGGCGGTCAAGGACAACCCCAACCTGCAGGCCGCGTTCGCCCGCGTGGAAGCCTCGCGCGCCATGGCCGATGCCACCCGCAGCGCGCTCTATCCGCACCTGGAGTTCGAAGGTAGCCTGCTGCGCCAGCGCTTCTCCAACAACGACCTGTTCGAAGGCACGCCGCTGGCCGGTTCGTGGCAGAACCAGTCGCGCCTGCAGGCAGGCCTGTCCTATGACTTCGACTTCTGGGGCAAGAACCGCGACGCGCTTGAAGCCGCCCTGTCCGACGACCGCGCCGCCGAAGCCGAGAGCCAGGCCTCGCGCCTGATCCTGGCCACGTCGATCTCGCGCAACTACGCGCGCCTGGCCGCACTCTATGCCCAGCGCGACGTGGCCGAGCGCGCCATCGCCCAGCGCCGCGACCTGACCGAGCTGTCGCGCCAGCGCCTGGCCGCCGGCCTGGATACGCAGGTCGAGACCACGCAGGCACGCGGCACTGTCGCCGCATCGCAGACCGACCTGCAGCGCGTGGACGAAGACATCGCACTGGCACGCAACCAGCTGGCGGCGTTGCTGGGCAAGGGCCCCGACCGCGGCCTGCAGATCCAGCGCCCGGTGCTGCTGGCGCAGGCAACGCCCACGCTGCCCGACAACCTGACCATCGGCCTGCTGGGCCGCCGCCCGGACCTGGTGGCGGCGCGCTGGCGCGTGGAAGCGGCATCGAAGGACATCAATGTCGCCAAGAAGGAGTTCCTGCCCGACGTCAGCCTGACCGCATTCGCGGGCCTGGCCGCGCTGGACCCGTCCAAGCTGCTGATGGGCATCAGCCGCACCTTCGGCATCGGCCCGACCATCCGCCTGCCGATCTTCGAAGGCGGCAAGCTGCGCGCCAACCTGAAGGGCAAGTACGCCGGCTATGACATCGCCGTGGCCAACTACAACCAGGCCCTGGTCGATGCGCTGCGCGAGACCGCCGACACCATGACCAGCATCCGCAGTGTCGACAAGCAGATCCAGACCCAGCGCGAAGCCCTGGACCTGGCCGAGCACGCCTACGCGCTGGCCACCATGCGCTACAAGGCCGGGCTGGGCACGCAGCTGACCGTGCTCAACACCGAAAGCAACGTGCTGCAGCAGCGTCGCCTGGCGACCGACCTGCAGGCACGGCGGCTGGACCTGCAGATGGGCCTGATGAAGGCGCTCGGCGGTGGCTACCAGGAGCCCGCCGAAGGCCACGACAGTGCCGCCCACGGCCAGGCGCAGCAACAGGACAACACCCAGGCGGGCGCCCGCGGCTGATCCGCGCACCCAGTGATCGCACACAAGATTCTTCAGAAAACATTATGAGCAACAACCAGCAAGCGGCCGGCACCAGCAATCCCCAGCATCCCGCCCAACCCACTCCGGCCACCAGCAGCAACAACGGCAAGCGCAAGCGCATGCTGCTGTCGCTGACCGCGGCGCTCGTCGTCGCCGGCGTCGGCTACGGCGTGTACTGGGGCCTGTACGCCCGCCATTTCGAAAGCACCGACGACGCCTATGTCGCCGGCAATGTGGTCCAGGTCACGCCGCTGGTGGGCGGCACCGTGGTGTCGATCGCCGCCGACGACACGCAACTTGTCACCGCCGGCCAGCCGCTGATCCAGCTCGACCGTGCCGATTCGCAAGTGACGCTGGAACAGGCCGAGGCCCAGCTCGCCCAGGCCGTGCGCGAAGTGCGCACGCTATACGTCAACAACGGCTCGCTCGCCGCCAACGTGGCGCTGCGTGAAGCCGACGTGGCCAAGGCCCGCGACGACCTGCGCCGCCGCCAGGCCATCGCCGGCTCGGGCGCGGTCTCCAATGAAGAGATCTCGCACGCGCAGGCCGCGCTCAAGGGTGCCGAGTCGGCGCTGCTTGCCGCGCGCGAGCAACTGGCCTCGAACAAGGTGCTGACCGACCAGACCACGGTGGAAAAGCACCCCAACGTGCAGCGCGCCGCCGCCAACCTGCGCTCGGCCTACCTGGCGTTCGCGCGTTCGTCGATGCCTGCGCCGGTGACCGGCTATGTCGCCAAGCGTTCGGTGCAGGTTGGCCAGCGCGTGGCCGCCGGCGCGCCGCTGATGGCCGTGGTGCCGCTGGACCAGGTCTGGGTCGACGCCAACTTCAAGGAAGTGCAGATCACGCATATGCGCATCGGCCAGCCCGTCACGCTGGAAGCCGACGTGTATGGCTCAAAGGTCGAATACCACGGCAAGGTCGCCGGCTTCTCGGCGGGTACCGGCTCGGCGTTCTCGCTGCTGCCGGCGCAGAACGCCACCGGCAACTGGATCAAGGTGGTGCAGCGCCTGCCGGTGCGCATCGCGCTTGATGCGCAGCAGCTCAAGGACCACCCCCTGCGCGTGGGCCTGTCGATGACCGTCAAGGTCGACGTGCGCCGCGAGGAAGGCGCCGCCATGGCCGCGGCCGCGCCGGCCAGGCCGATGCAGACCGATGTCTATGACAAGGTCGCGCAGGACGCTGACCAGTTGATCGCTCGCATCATCGCTGCCAACAACGGCGGCCGCAGCACCGGCCTGTCCTCGGCCAGCGCCGCCAACGCCAAGCCTGCCAACACCTGACCATGGCGAACTCCCCTACCGCCGCGCACGGCGCGCAGCCTGGCGCCAGCCCGGCGCCGGCACGGCCCCAGCCACAGCATCCGCGGCCGCTGACCGGCGGCAAGCTGGTGATCGGCACCATCGCCCTGTCGCTGGCCACGTTCATGAACGTGCTGGACTCGTCGATCGCCAACGTGTCGATCCCGGCGATTTCAGGCGACCTGGGCGTGGCGCCCAACCAGGGCACCTGGGTCATCACCTCGTTCGCGGTGGCCAATGCGATCTCGGTGCCGCTGACCGGCTGGCTGACCACGCGCTTCGGCGCGGTGCGCCTGTTCATCACCTCGATCCTGCTGTTCGTGCTGGCATCGTGGCTGTGCGGCGTCGCGCCCAACCTGGAAACGCTGCTCGCCGCGCGAGTCCTGCAGGGCGCGGTGGCCGGGCCGATGATCCCGCTGTCGCAGTCGCTGCTGCTGTCGAGCTATCCGCCGCAGAAGAGCACCATGGCGCTGGCGCTGTGGGGCATGACCACGCTGGTGGCGCCGATCATGGGCCCGCTGCTGGGCGGCTGGATCTCCGACAACATGACCTGGCCGTGGATCTTCTACATCAACGTGCCGGTGGGCATCATCACCGCCTATGTCACGTGGGCCATCTACAAGGACCGCGAGACGCCAACCAAGATCCTGCCGATCGACCGCATCGGCCTGGCGCTGCTGGTGATCTGGGTGGGCTCGATGCAGCTGATGCTCGACAAGGGCAAGGAACTGGACTGGTTCCACTCGACCGAGATCGTGGTGTTGACGCTGGTGGCGATCGTGGGCTTCCTGTTCTTCCTGGCATGGGAAACCTATGAGAAGCATCCCATTGTCGACATCAGCCTGTTCAAGGGCCGCAACTTCAGCTCCGGCGTGGTGGCAATCTCGGTGGCCTACGGGCTGTTCTTCGGCAACCTGGTGATCCTGCCGCTGTGGCTGCAGACCATCGTCGGCTATACCGCGACGGATGCGGGCATCGTGATGGCGCCGGTCGGGATCTTCGCCATCCTGCTGTCGCCGGTGATCGGGCGCAACCTGCCGAAGATGGACGCGCGCTGGGTCGCCACCGCGGCCTTTATCACCTTCGGCATCGTCAGCCTGATGCGCTCGGGCTTCACCACGCAGGTGGATACCTGGACGCTGATGGTGCCCACGCTGATCCAGGGCGCGGCCATGGCGATGTTCTTCATCCCGCTGACGTCGATCATTCTTTCTGGCCAGCCGCCAGAGAAGATCCCGGCGGCCACGGGCCTGTCGAACTTCGTGCGGATCACCTTCGGCGGCATCGGCGCGTCGATCTCGACCACCATCTGGGAAAACCGCTCGGCCCTGCACCACGCGCAGCTGGTGGAACAGGTCAACCCGTACAACCCGGCCTACCATGACCAGCTCAACCACCTGATGCAGATGGGCATGGGCCAGGCCCAGGCAATGGGCGTGATCGAGCGCAATATCGCACAGCAGGCAGCCATGCTCGGCGCCAACGATATCTTCTGGATTTCGGGGGTGCTGTTCTTCGCGCTGATCGGCTTTGTCTGGCTGACGCGGCCGGCCAAGGGGGGCGGCGGGTCGGCGGATGCGATGGCGGCACACTGACCCGACCTCTCCGGTTTTCAAGATTTGGCCCCTCGTTGGGGCCAATTTTCTTGGTTCATCGCCGATTTCCGGGGAAGGACGATGGTCCGCCGGCTGAGTGCGGCCACAAGCGGCCAACTGTGCGGGCCTGCGCCATCGGCCGAACTTCGGCCTTTCTGCCATTGCGGCTTACATGGCCGGATGGCCGAAACTGGGCGGGACCGAAAGCGGGGTGAAGGACAACGGCAGCTTTGCGCCTCCGGCAGCGCATCGCGATGCGTGCGCTTCCGAACCCGTTACTTGCACATTGCGGCTACTTGTGCATCTCAGTTAACACACCTAAAGTTGTCATCTAGGAGACACTCCCGCTTAAGCCCAGTTTCAGGCGATTCGTCGACTCGACATGACAGGTAGGGGCTACCATGACGAAACCGAACGGCATTCACTTCGATCGTCGCACCGTACTCAAGGGGGCCGCGGCGGCGGCGGCCTTACAGTTCGCGCCGCCCTTCCTCATCAAGGCGCGCGGCGAATCCCCCTTGCGAATCGGCATGGTCGATCCCTTGACCGGCGTTTATGCTGCAGTCGCACAGAATGAGGTCACTGGCGCCAGGCTGGCCGTCCAGCAGATCAATGCCAGGGGGGGCATCCTCGGGCGTCCCATCGAGTTGCTGGTGGAGGACTCTGCAAACGACGTTGGCACTGGTGTGCAAAAGGCGCGCAAGCTGATCGAACGCGACCAGGTAAGCTTTCTCATCGGCGACGTGAACTCTGGCATCGCGCAGGCTATCGCGCAGGTCAGTAACGAGAAGAAGGTGCTGCACATCGTCTCCGGCGGCCACACCGACACGATCACGGGCAGCGATTGCAAGTGGAACGTCTATCGCGTCTGCAACACCACGAGCATGGAAGCCAATGCGGTAGCCAACCTCCTGTTCAGCAAGTACGGCAAGCGGTGGCACTTCATTACGCCCGACTATGCCTTCGGCCACACCCTGCAGAAGGCCGCGGCGGCCGACTTGCAGAAGCTCGGCGGCACCATGACAGGCAATGAGCTGACGCCGCTCGGCACCACCGATTTCTCCGCCTATCTGATCAAGGCGCGTGCCGCCAATCCGGACGTGCTGCTGGTGCTGCCGCAGGGCTCTGACATGGTCAACTGCCTGAAGCAGATCGCACAATTCGGCATCGGCAAGCAGATCCATATCGCCGGGCTGCAGCAAGAACTCGAATCGCTCGAGGCGATGCCACCCGAGGCGCGCGTCGGCATCTGGATGTTCGAGTGGTACTGGAAGCAACCCGGTGTGCCCGGCGTCGAAAAGTTCGTCGCCGATATCCGCAAGGTGAATGGCGGCAAGGTTCCCACGGCGCGCCACTGGTTCGGCTACACGTCGGTCCATACCCTCGCCGCGGTTGCCAACCGGGAAAAGAGTCTCGACTCGAGAAGGCTCGCCGAGGCTCTCGGCGGGTTCGAACTAGCGGACGACATCAAGCTGCAGCCCAACAAGTGCTATTACCGCAAGGGCGATCACCAGCTCATGACGTCGTCCTTCGTGGGCGAGGCGCTGTCGAAGCCGGCAGGCGATCCCGAAGACCTGTTCCGCGTCGATCATGTCGTCGCGGGCGACAAGACTGCGCCCCCCGAAAGCGCGACCGGCTGCGCGGTGAAGTGGCCGGCCTGAATTGGCGAACCGGGCCTGTGGCCGCCGTGCGTCAAGACGTGAGTCGTGGCGATGACCCAACTCCTTCTCTTCAATATCACCAACGGGCTGATCATCGGCGCATTTTACGTGCTGATGGCGCTAGGGCTTTCGCTCATTCTTAATCTGAGCAACGTGATCAACTTCGCCCATGGCGGCTTTCTCGTCATCGGCGGCTACATTGCCTACTCGATCACGCCCTATGTCGGCTTCTGGGGGGCGCTGCTGATCGCGCCGCCACTCACCGCCGTCATCGGCCTGGCCCTCGAGCGCACGCTCATCCGGCGTGTGTACGGGCGTGATCCGCTCTACAGCCTGCTACTCACTTTCGGTCTGGCCTTCATCTTCGAGGACGGCACCCGTTTCATATGGGGCGCCCAAGGCAAGCCGGTCACCATTCCGGCCGCGCTGGCGCAGCCGCTTAGCGATGCGTTCTTCTTCATTACCGGTTACCGGCTGTTCATGGTGGGCACCGTGGCCGTCACGGTCGCGCTGCTCTTCCTGCTGTTGCGTTATACCCGCCTCGGCATCCGTATCCGCGCCGGCACGCTGGACCTCGAAACCGTCGCGGCACTCGGCATCAACGTGGGCGGGCTGCGGTCGCTGAATTTCGCCGTTGGCATCTTCCTGGCGGGCCTGAGCGGCGTGCTCGCTGCAGGCCAGCTCGGGCTGGAGCCCACCATGGGAACGGGGCTGCTAATGCCGAGCTTCATCGCCATCATTGTCGGCGGCGTCGGCAGCCTGCCCGGCACGCTGCTCGGCGGCTTGCTGATCGGCGTCGCGTCGGGCATCACCGCGGTGGTTCTTCCGGCGGCCAGCGAAGCTGTCATCTACGCCCTGATGGCGGTAGTGCTGCTGCTGCGGCCGCGCGGCCTGCTCGGCGAGGAAGGGATGCTGACATGAGAGAACACATGCCGCCGGGCCGGCTGGCGGGGCCGGCGGCGATCTGGGCCGCACTGCTGCTCGCTCCGTACTGGATGCCGCTGTTCGGCGGATATACCGCGCTCGGCACGCGTGTCCTGGTACTCGGACTGGCAGCCATGTCGGTGAACTTCCTGCTCGGGTTCACCGGGGTGTTGTCCTTCGGACACGCGGCCTATTTCGGACTTGGCGCCTACGGCACAGGCCTTGCACTGAAATTCCTGGCGCCGAGCACGCCACTGGCGCTGGTGTGCGGCACGCTGTTGGGCGGTATCACGGGTGCGCTGCTCGGCGCCCTCAGCGTACGGCGGCGCGGGGTCTATTTCGCCATGGTCACCATCGCCTTCGGCCAGGTCTTTTACTACATCGCCTTTCAGTGGAGTTCGCTCACCGGCGGCGACGACGGGCTGCGCGGGTTTTCGCGCATGCCGCTCGATCTCGGCGTCGTCACGATCGATATTCTGTCGAACGCCAACGCGTTCTACTACTTCGTACTAGCATGTCTCGCGCTTGCGACCGGCATCATGGCCTTGATCCTGCACGCCCCCTTCGGGCGCACGATGATTGCCATTCGCGAGAATGAACGGCGCGCCCGCTTTCTTGGCATCCCGGTCAACCGCCATATCTGGATTGCCTTCACGCTGTCGTGCTTCTTCATGGGGTTCGCCGGCGGGCTGTACGCCCTTCTGAACAATTTCGCCGATCCGCGCGGGTTGCACTATAGCCAGTCCGGGGATTTCGTGATGATGGCGGTCCTGGGCGGCATGCGCAGCTTCTGGGGGCCCTTGCTCGGCGCCGTGGTGTTCGTCGTGCTGCAGGATTACCTGTCGAGCATCACCATCAACTGGATGTCGTTCGTCGGCATGATGTTCGTCGCGATCGTGCTTTTTTTCCCTCGCGGGCTGCTTGGCTTCATTCGGCAAAGGAGGGATTCGTGAGCGTACTCGAGGTCAGGCATGTCAGCAAACACTTCGGCAGCCTAGCGGCGGTCCAGGATGTTTCCCTGGCCGTGGAGCCGGGCGAGCTGCGCGCCATCATCGGACCCAACGGTGCCGGCAAAACGACCTTCTTCAACCTCATTAGCGGCTTCCACCGGCCGACCTCCGGAAACATCGTCTTTGAAGGACGCGACGTTACGTCGCTCCCCGCGCACCAACGGGTGGTAGCGGGCATTGCCCGGACGTTCCAGATTACCGAGATATTTCCGGATCTGACGCTGTTCGAAAACGTGCGTGTCAGCGCGGAGGTGACGGAAGGCTTCCGTTTGCGTCCGTGGATCAGCCGAGTCGAACAGGCGAGGGTTCACCGGTGCGTCGAAGAGGCGCTTGATCTCACGGGGCTGCGCGGCAAGTCCGAGCGGCTGGTCGGCGAGCTGTCCCATGGCGACCAGCGCGCCGCCGAGATCGCGATCGCGCTGGCACTGCGGCCGCGCATCCTGTTGCTCGACGAGCCCACTGCCGGCATGGGCGACCAGGAAACTGACGAGACCATGAAGCTCATTCGGCGCCTGCATCGCGACAAGAACTTCACGATCGTGCTGATCGAGCATGACATGCGCGTGGTGTTCAATCTCGCCGATCGCGTCACAGTGCTCGACCAGGGGCGCTTGCTCGCGGACGGCACGCCCGACCAGATCGCCTCCAACGAGGCGGTGCAGGCTGCCTATCTGGGGAACGCCGCATGAGCGCTGCGCTAATCGCCGAAGGACTTCACACCTACTATGGCAAGAGCCATATCCTGCAAGGTGTCAGCCTTGAGGCTGCGGAAGGCCGAATCACGGTCTTGCTCGGCCGCAATGGGGCCGGCAAAACGACCACTTTGCGCACCCTGATGGGCTTGACGCCTGCACGCCAGGGGCGCGTGACAATTTTCGGTGCCGAGACCACGCGCTGGCCGACTTACCGCATCGCTGCCAGCGGCGTCGGCTATGTCCCTGAGGGGCGGAGGATCTTTGCCAATCTCACGGTCGAGGAGAATCTGAAGGTCCCGCTGGAACGCAGCGGGCCGTGGACGATCGCACGGGTCTACGAACTATTTCCACGCCTCGCCGAACGCAAGCTTAGCCGGGGGCGTCTGCTTTCCGGCGGCGAACAGGAGATGCTGTCGCTGGGCCGCGCGCTGCTGCTCAATCCGCGGCTGCTCATCCTCGATGAACCCTCGCAAGGGCTGGCCCCGCTGGTCGTCCAGGAGGTGTTTCGCGTGGTGTCCCGGATGCGCAATGTGGGAATTACTGTCCTGCTGGTGGAGCAGAACGCGCGCATGAGCCTGGAAATTGCCGATCACGCCTACGTCCTGGACGACGGTGGCATCGTCTATTCCGGAAACGCGCGCGAGCTCGCCGCCGATCAGAGTCGTGTCCGTGCTCTGACCGGCGCCAGCGCGGCAGAGTGACCGCGACTGGGACACGTACGAAACCCTGGTCCGCGACGCCTTCGCGCCGACCGGCATCGCGGTGCAATCGCTGCACCGGCTGGCCGAGCCGGCTGAGGCCGTGCACGCCATCGACAGAAGTGCCAGTGCTGGGCCTGCCTGAAGGCAACTGGCTACGCATCTCGAACGATCGCATCGGGATGGGTGGTGCCCATGCGGCGCGATGGTTCAAGGGCGCGGACGTTACCGACGTCCGGCCCGGCGCGCTGTCGCTGCCGCACTGAATTTGCCTGCCCGAACCTTTGCCTGCCCGAACCCAGCGCCCGGATCCCTCCCGGCCCCAGGATGTCAAGCGATATGTCTATGAAGCAGTTATTGAATCGATCGAGCTGCTGTCCGCGGCGAATGGCGACGGCGATGCCGTCGCCTCGCTGCTGCGTGCGCACGGCCTGGACGATGTCACCGTGACGCGCGTGGAAGAGAACGGCCGCTACACCGACTTCCTCGCCTGCACGGTCCCCGGCCAGAACCCGGACGCACCCGCGCTGGGCGTGGTGGGCAGGCTGGGCGGCGTTGGCGCGCGCCCTGCCGTGACGGGCCTGGTATCCGATGCCGACGGCGCCATCGTGGCCGTCGCCAGCGCCCTGAAGCTGGCCGCCATGGCCGCCGGCGGCCGGCGTCACCAACGCCTTCGACATCGACATGGCGACACGCTTCTGCATCGAGGTCGCGAAGCAGTTCGGGCAGGGCCAGTGCGACTTCTACGACGTGGTGGAGTGGGCCGAGCTGCAGCGCTGCTATGGTTCATTGGCGCACCTGCAAACCGTGGGAACCGAGGCATGAATGCCGCTGCTCCACGCCAGCTGCGCGTGGCCTTCGTCACCATCGGGCAGTCGCCCAGGACCGGCGTGGTCCCGCAGATGATTGCCGACCTGGGCCGGACCTGCCCAAGGCGATCGTGACCCGCTACAACCAGGCGCTGGTCAAGGCGCTGGCGAATCCGGAAGTCAGGAAGAAGATGGCTGAGTTCGGCTCCGAGCCCGCGGGTGATACCCCGGAGCATTTCGCCGGGTCCTCGCTCAGGACCGGACGATGTGGGCCGACGTCATCAAGACGGCCAAGATCACGCTCGAGTAAGTGCCGACGGGGGACGCTCACGCCCCTTGCAGAAGCTACAGCTTGACCAGTCGCTCCGGCCGCAACGCGCCTTCGCGCATGCGCGCCACGCCCAGCAGGCGCGCCGGCTCGCCAGCATAGACGCGCGCCAGCGCATCCTCGGCCAGTTGGGTGCCGGCCGGCAGATCGCGCTGGGCGATACGCTGGCCCTGCAGGAAGCGCCCCGCCGCGGCATCGTCCAGATGCACCGGCACGCATTTCTGCAGCAAGGCATCCACCGGGGCCAGCATGGCCGGGCGTTGCGCGTCTTCCTGCTGTTCGATCTGCGCCAGCGTCACCGCGCCGTCCAGCGTCAGGTCGCCCACGGCGATCCGGCGCAGTCCGGTCAGGTGCCCGCCGCAGCCCAGCGCCTCGCCGATGTCCTCGGCCAGCGTGCGGATATAGGTGCCCTTGCTGCACGTCACCCGCATCGTGAACGACGGGGCCTCGGGCAAGGCGCAGTCCAGCAGCGCGATCGCACGGATAGTGACGCGGCGCGCCGCGCGCTCCACGGTCTGGCCGGCGCGCGCGTATTCGTACAGCGGGCGGCCATCCTTCTTCAGCGCCGAATGCATCGGCGGCACCTGCTCGATCTCGCCCAGGAAGCTCGCCAGCGCCTGCTCCACCGCGGCGCGGTCGCAGCTGACCTCGCGCACGTCGAGCAGTTCGCCTTCGGCGTCGCCCGTGCTCGAGCGCGCGCCCAGCCGCACCTCGGCGTCATAGGTCTTGTCCGCTTCCAGCAGGTCCTGCGAGAACTTGGTGGCCTCGCCGAAGCACAGTGGCAGCAGCCCGGTGGCAAGCGGGTCCAGCGTGCCGGTATGCCCGGCCTTGGCTGCGCGCAACAGGCGCTTGGCGCGCACCAGCGCGTCGTTGGACGACAGGCCCAGCGGCTTGTCGAGCAGCAGCACACCATGGACCTCGCGGCGCGGCAGGCGCGGCGGACGGTTGGCGTTCGAATCGGTCATCGGGAGAAAGCTGGAGAAAGCAGGAGGCGGCGATGCAGCGCGGATGGAGCCCGCAGCGAGCGGTAGCCCATGCCAGCCGGCACGGGCGCCGGCATCAGTCGTCTTTCGAACGCGTGGCGTTCGCTTCGTTGATCAGCTTGGACATCTCGATCGCATGTTCGACCGAGGTATCGTGGAAGAAGCGCAGCGTCGGCACGGTATGGATGTGCAGGCGCTTGTACAGCAGCGAGTGCAGGTAGCCGGCCTTTTCGTTCAGGATGGCTTCCGCTTCGGCGGCTTCGGCGCCCAGCACGGTGAAGTACACCTTGGCGTGCGCATAGTCGGGCGTCAGCGTGACCGACTGCAGCGTGACCAGGCCGAGGCGCGGGTCGCGCAGTTCGCGCTGGATCATCTCGGCCAGGTCCTTCTGGATCTGGTCGGAGATGCGGAGATTGCGGGAGGAGATATTGCCTTTCTTGGCCATTCAGTTACGTCTAGTCGAGATGACAACGGCAGGCCGAAGCCTGCCGTTGCTTGCGACGCCTTACAGCGTACGCGCCACCTCTGTGATTTCGTACACCTCGAGCTGGTCGCCTTCCTGAACATCGTTGAAGTTCTTGATCGACAGACCGCACTCGAAGCCTTGCTTGACTTCCTTGACGTCGTCCTTGAAGCGCTTGAGCGAATCCAGCTCGCCGTCGTGGACGACCACGTTGTTGCGCAGCACGCGCACCAGCGAATTGCGCTTGACCAGGCCGTCGGTAACCATACAGCCGGCCACCGCACCGATCTTCGGCACGCGGAACACCTGGCGCACCTCGACCTGGCCGATGGTGGTTTCGCGCTTCTCCGGCGCCAGCATGCCCGACATCGCCGCCTTGATCTCGTCTACCGCATCGTAAATGATGTTGTAGTAGCGGATATCGATGCCGTTGTGCTCGGCCAGCTTGCGCGCACCCGCATCGGCACGCACGTTGAAGCCGATGATGACCGCCTTCGAAGCCGTCGCCAGGTTGACGTCGGATTCGGAGATGCCACCCACGCCGCCGTGCACGATCTGCACGCGCACTTCGGCGGTCGACAGCTTCTGCAGCGACTGCACCAGCGCCTCCTGCGAGCCCTGCACGTCGGCCTTGACGATCAACGGCAGCGTCTGCACTTCGCCTTCGGCCATCTGCTCGAGCATGTTCTCGAGCTTGGCGGCCTGTTGCTTGGCCAGCTTCACGTCGCGGAACTTGCCCTGGCGGAACAGCGCGATTTCACGTGCCTTGCGCTCGTCCGGCAGCACCAGCACTTCTTCACCGGCGGCAGGCACTTCCGACAGACCCTGGATTTCCACCGGGATCGACGGACCGGCTTCCTTGGTCGCCTTGCCGTTCTCGTCCAGCATGGCGCGCACTCGGCCGTAGGCGCTGCCAGCCAGGACCACATCGCCACGCTTGAGCGTGCCGCTGCTGACCAGGATGGTTGCGATCGGGCCCTTGCCCTTGTCCAGCTGGGCTTCCACCACCAGGCCCTTGGCCGGGGCAGCCACCGGTGCCTTCAGTTCCAGCACTTCGGCTTGCAGGAGCACTTGCTCGAGCAGGTCTTCCACACCGGTACCCATCTTCGCGGAAACCGGCACGAACGGCGAATCGCCGCCGTATTCTTCCGGCACCACCTGCTCCGCCACCAGTTCCTGCTTCACGCGGTCCGGGTTGGCATCGGGCTTGTCGATCTTGTTGATCGCCACGACGATCGGCACACCGGCAGCCTTGGCATGCGCAATGGCTTCCTTGGTCTGCGGCATTACGCCGTCGTCGGCCGCGACCACCAGGATCACGATATCGGTTGCCTTGGCACCGCGGGCACGCATGGCCGTGAAGGCCTCGTGACCCGGGGTGTCCAGGAAGGTGATCACGCCGCGGTCGGTTTCCACATGGTAGGCACCGATATGCTGCGTAATGCCGCCGGCTTCGCCCGCGGCCACCTTGGTGCGGCGGATGTAATCCAGCAGCGAGGTCTTGCCGTGGTCGACGTGACCCATCACGGTCACCACCGGCGGACGCGGCAGCAGCTCGGCGTCTTCGTGTTCCTCACCGTCCACCACCAGCAGGGCTTCCGGATCGTCCAGCTTGGCGGCGTACGCCTTGTGGCCCATTTCTTCCACCACGATCATGGCGGTTTCCTGGTCCAGCACCTGGTTGATCGTCACCATCTGGCCGAGCTTCATCATCTGCTTGATGACCTCGGATGCCTTGACCGCCATCTTGTGAGCCAGGTCGGCCACGGAGACGGTTTCAGGCACGTGCACTTCACGGATCACCGGCTCGGTCGGCGCCTGGAAGTTGCTGCGGCTGTCGTCGTGCTGCTGCTGCCTGCCGCCGCGGCCACGCGGGCCGCCGCGCCAGCCGCCCACGCCGCCCGACGAATCGCCGCGCGTCTTCAGGCCGCTGCCCTTCTTGCGGCTGCCTTCGTCCTGCCACGTCGACGACGTGCCGGCCTTGACGACCTTGCCCTTCTTGTCGGCGGTGGCGGTAGTGGCGGTAGCGGTCACCGGCTTCTTCTCGCCCGGCTTGGCTTCGGTCGCACCCGCCGGCTTGACCGGCTTGTGCAGCGTTCCGGTCTGCTCAGCCTTCTTTTCCTCGGCCTTGCGCTCGGACGGCGCCTTCAGCACGCGTGCCGGCGCGTTCAGCATCTGCTGGATCGCGCGGGCTTCGGCTTCGGCGGCCTCGCGGCGCTTGCGCGCGGCGACTTCCTGCTCGGCGCGGGCCTTGTCGGCGGCGGCCTTGGCCTCGTCGGCAGCCTTCTGCGCCTCGGCGCGTTCGGCGGTGACGCGTGCCTTCTCGTCCTCGGCCTTCTTGCGCGAGGAGTCCTCGTTGGCTTCGGTCACGGCGCGCGATGCGGCGGCCTCTTCCTCCGCCTTGCGGGCGGCGAGTTCGGCCTGGCGGCGCTGTTCAGCCTCCAGTGCTTCCTGGCGGGCGCGGCGCTCGGCTTCCTCGCGCTCGGCTGCCTCGCGGGCGGCCTTGGCTTCGGCTTCCTGGCGCGCCAGCTGCTCGGCCTGGCGGCTTTCTTCCTCTTCGCGGCGCGCCTCCTCGGCTGCGTCGACGATCGGGGCTTGCGCCTCGGCACCGTCGGCCTGGGCATCATGCGCAGCTTCGTCGCGCTTGATCAGCACGCGCTTCTTGCGCACTTCCACCTGGACCGTGCGGGTCTTGCCGGCGCCATCCGACTGGCGGATCTCGGAGGTTTCGCGCTTGGTCAGTGTGATCTTCTTGCGGGCGCTGTCGTCGGCCTGGCCGTGCGAGCGCTTCAGATAGTCCAGCAGCCTGGTCTTATCCGATTCCGTGATGATGTCTTCTGGCGTCGCTTTGCCCACCCCAGCCGCCTGCAATTGTTCCAGCAGGGCAGCTGCGCTGCGACTCAGTTCTGCGGCCAGTTGGGCAACTGTTGTGCTTGCCATTCAAACCCTTTCAATGCTTGGTTTCTACGTCGGGACAGATTGTTGCGGAAAGCGCGCCCGGGCCAGGTGTAGGCCGGCCCGGCCGTGTCCCTCAGTTGAACCAATGTTCCCGTGCTTTCATGATCAGCGACTTGGCTTCTTCCTCGCTGACACCGGTCATCTCGACCAGCTCGTCCACGGCCAGTTCGGCCAGGTCGTCACGCGTATGGATATCGCCTTCGGCCAGCTTGCCGATCAGTTCCGGGTTGAGGCCGTCGAGCGAGCGCAGGTCCTGCGACACCTCTTCCACCTTTTCTTCCCGGGCCAGTTCCATCGTCAGGAGCGCATCACGCGCGCGATTGCGCAGCTCGTTGACGGTGTCTTCGTCAAAGGCCTCGATCTCCATCATTTCACTGATGGGGACATAAGCCACTTCTTCCAGCGTGGAGAAGCCTTCCTCGATCAGGATGTCGGCAACTTCCTCATCCACGTCCAGCTTGGACATGAACAGCTTGCGCACGACATCGCTCTCTTCGGCCTGCTTCTGCGCCGATTCTTCCTGGGTCATGATGTTGATCTGCCAGCCGGTCAGCTCGGACGCCAGGCGCACGTTCTGACCACTGCGGCCGATCGAGACGGCGAGGTTTTCCTCGTCGACCACCACGTCCATGCTGTGCTTCTCTTCATCCACCACGATCGACTGCACTTGCGCCGGCGCCAGCGCGCCGATCACAAATTGCGCCGGGTCTTCCGACCACAGCACGATGTCCACCGCCTCGCCGCCGATCTCGTTGCGCACCGCGGTGACGCGCGTGCCACGCACGCCCACGCAGGTGCCGATCGGGTCGATGCGCTTGTCATGCGCGACCACGGCGATCTTGGCGCGCACGCCCGGATCACGGGCTGCCGCCTTGATCTCCAGCAGGCCCTGCTCCATTTCCGGCACTTCGTTCTCGAAGAGCTTGATCAGGAACTCGGGCGCGGTGCGCGACAGTTCGATCTGCGGGCCGCGCGCGGCGCGGTCCACATTCAGGATATAGGCACGCACACGGTCGCCCGTGCGCAGGTTTTCCTTGGGGATGATCTGGTCGCGGGCCAGCAGCGCTTCCACGCGGCCGGATTCGACGATCAGGCCCTTCTTGTCGGCGCGCTTGACCGTGCCGGTCATGATCTTCTCGCCGCGATCCAGGTAGTCGTTCAGGATCTGCTCGCGCTCGGCGTCGCGGATGCGCTGCAGGATCACCTGCTTGGCAGCCTGCGCACCAATGCGGCCGAACTCGACCGACTCGATCTGCTGCTCGATAAAGTCGCCCAGCTCGATGCCGGGGTTTTCATCGCGAGCCTCGAACAGCAGGATCTGCTTGTCCGGCTCCTGCAGGCCCAGCTCGTCGGGAACGACCAGCCAGCGGCGGAAGGTTTCATGCTCGCCCGACTCGCGATCGATCGCGACACGGATATCCACGTCTTCCTCGAAACGCTTCTTGGTGGCCGAGGCGAGCGCCGCCTCCAGGGCACCGAATACCACATCTTTGTCGACGTTCTTCTCACGCGCAAGCGCATCGACGAGCAACAGAACTTCGCGGCTCATTGCTTGTTCCCTTTTCTTTGATTTCCTTTGAAGTCGATCACCGGCACCAGGCGTGCCTTGTCGACATCGGATACGGCAAATTCCAGCAGCGCCGGGCCATCTTTGCCCTCGAACTCCAGGCCAATCTTCTCCTCGCCCGCCGCGCCGGTGGGCTCGCGCAGGATGCCTGTGAAGTTCTTCTGTCCGTTGACGGGCAGGCGCAGCGTCACGCGCGCCTCCTCGCCGGCAAAGCGGATGAAGTCGGCCAGCTTCTTCAGCGGCCGGTCCAGTCCGGGTGACGAGACCTCGAGGCGCTCGTAGTCGACGTTCTCGACGGTGAACACGTGGGTGAGCTGGCGGCTCACCTTTTCACAATCCTCGATGGCAATGCCGGTTTCAGGCTGATCGATATAGACACGCAGCAATCCGGCCGGGGCACGCTCGAGCTCGACCAGCTCATATCCCATGCCGCCAAGGGTGGTTTCGATCAAATCTGCCAGATGCACTGTTATCCCGAGTAATGGCCATCAACACCGTGGCAGGCAAACCCGCCGGTGCCGTCCGGGACGACCCTGCTGCAGCCCTGCCTGTCCGCCACCCCTCCGCCCCAGCGGAGAGAACCGAAAAACGGGCGAACCAAAAAAAAATGGGCGCAATGCCCATCATTCGCCCATCCTCGACGAGGATGGCTTTTTGAATAGACTTGAATTATACGCGGATTATGTCGAAAAGGCAAAAGCCAGACATTTCCGCACACTGCATGCGGCGCCGGCGGGCGTTCTACCCGCCGTGCGCCGCAATCAGCGCTTATCGGTTGCCACCGCGGTTGCCACCGCGATTGCCGCCACCACCGCCTCCGCCGCTGCGCGGGGAACGGTTACCGCCCGGCTTCGCCGCCTTCGGCATCACATTGCCGTTGGCTTCGCCACCGCCGCGGCGCGGCTTGCCCTGGCCCTGGCCCTGGCCGCCCTGACCGCGCATGCCACCCATGCCACCCATGCCACCCATGCCACCCACGCCACCCATGCCAGCGCCACCACCGCGGCCCTGGCGCGCGCCGGTACCGCGCCCGCCGCCCAGGTTGGCCGCGTGCGAGGTCAGCAACGTCGGACCATGGCTGATATAGCCCATCGACGTCTTCATCGGATCCGGCTGGCTGCTGCGGCCACCCCCGCTGCCACCGCCGCGGGCACCGCCCTGGTCGAAGCGCGGCAGGCCGTCCATGCCGGTGTGCATCGGCATGCCGGCAATCGCAGCTTCGGTACGCTGCTTGCGTCCGCCCACCTTGGTGGCGCCCTTGGGGGCTTGCTCGCCCTTGCCCGGCACCTTCAGGCCGACACCGGCCATCAGCGCCTTGACATCATTCGGCTCCACTTCCTGCCAGCGGCCGCGCTTGAGGCCCCGCGGCAGCAGGAACTGGCCGTAGCGCGTGCGGATCAGGCGCGACACGGTCAGCCCGACCGCCTCGAACATGCGGCGCACTTCACGGTTGCGGCCTTCGGTCAGGGCCACGTGGTACCACTGGTTGACACCTTCGCCACCGCCATCGGCAATGCGCAGGAAGTTGGCCTCGCCGTCATCGAGCTTGATGCCGTGCAGCAGGCGCTGGCGGTCGGCTTCGGCCAGCTCGCCCAGCGTGCGCACCGCGTACTCGCGCTCCACGCCGTAGCGCGGGTGCATGAAGCGGTTGGCAATGTCACCCGACGTGGTGAAGATCAGCAGGCCTTCGGTATTGAAGTCCAGGCGCCCCACCGCGACCCACTTGCCGGTCTTGATGCGCGGCAGGCTGTCGAACACGGTCGGACGGCCTTCCGGATCGGACTGGCTGACGATTTCGCCGGCGGGCTTGTGGTACAGCAGCACGCGCGGCGGCTTGGTCGACACCTTGCGGTGGATCAGCTTGCCGTTCACGCGGACCTGGTCGGCCGGCAGGATGCGCTGGCCGATGTGCGCCGGCAGCCCGTTGACCGAGACCCGGCCCTGCAGGATCAGCTCTTCCATCTCGCGGCGCGAGCCCAGCCCGCCCTCGGCCAGCACCTTGTGCAGCTTGGGCGCGTCGTCGTCGGCCGACAGCTCGCGCACCGGCTTGGCCTTGGTGCGCGGGATGACGGTGTCTTCGCTGTCGTACTGCTCTGAGATCACGAAGCGGAACAGGTCTTCGCTGCTCGCCGCGGTCTTTTCACCGCCGCCCTGGCCGGGGCCCTTGCGCGGCGCCTGCGGCTTGCCGCCCTCCTTGCGGCGACCCTGCTGGCGCGCGCCGGCGCCCTGGCCCTCGCCAGGCGTTGCCGGCTTGCCGGCGCGCTGGCCCGGCTTGCGCTTGCGGCTGGGCTGCTCGGGCTTGTCGGTGCCTTCGGCCCTGGCCGCGCGGTCCACCTTGTCTGCCTTGCTGTTGCCCTGGCCGCCCTGGCTACCCTGGCCGCCCTCGCCCTGACCCGCCTTGCGCTTGCCGCGGCCACGCTGGCCACCGCGCCCGCCGCCAGCCGCCTGTGCGGCGCCCGGCTCACCGGCATCGCCCTGGCCGCCGATGCCGGCGCCTTCGGCGCCCTCGGCACGGTCCTGCGCCGCCTGACGGCGCGATGCCACCAGGTTCCTCAGCCCGCGGCGCAGCCCCTTGCGGCGGGGCGCGGCTTCGCTGCCCGATCCGGGTTCTGCGGCGCCGGTGTCGGCGGATGCGCCCGCATGGCGGGTGTCTTGCTCAACGGAATCAGACAAGATATTCACTATCGGATGTTGCATGTTGTTCAGTTCGGCACGCGCTCGTCGTGCTCGCTCGGGTGCGGCGGGTTGCCGTCGTCGGGCAGTTCGCCCCGCGCCCCGTCCGGATTGGGTGCGGCTGGTTCGGTGAAATCGTTCGAATCAGCCTCGGCAGCCGCCGGTTGCAGCGGCTGCACATCGAAGCCATTGGCGCCTTCGTCGGCCGGTGTGGCCGGCTCGGCATAGGCCTCTTCGTCGGCGCTGGCAGGCTTGTTCGCCGCCAGGTCTTCAAAATTGATCGCCTGCTGCTCCAACAAGGCGGCCTGCGCCTGCGCCTGGGCGTCTTCCAGCGGCGGCAGTTCATCCAGCGTGCGCAGGCCAAGGTCGTCCAGGAACGCCTTGGTGGTGGCATACAGCGCGGGCCGGCCGGGCACGTCGCGATGGCCGATTACCTCGATCCAGCTGCGGTCCTCCAGCTTCTTGATCACTTCCGTGCTGACGGTCACGCCCCGGATTTCCTCGATATCGCCCCGGGTCACCGGCTGGCGGTAAGCAATGATCGCCAGGGTCTCCATGACGGCGCGCGAATATTTTGGCGGTTTTTCCGGATTCAGGCGGTCGAGGTATTCCCGCATTTCCGGCCGGCTCTGGAAGCGCCAGCCGCTGGCCAGCGCCACCAGTTCCACGCCGCGCGGCCGCCAGTCCTGGCGCAGTTCCTCGAGCAGCACGCGGATGGTGTCTGCGCCGACGTCATCGTCAAACAGTCGCCGCAGATCATTGACGCGCAACGGTTCCTGCGCGCAGATCAGCGCCGTCTCGAGGACGACCTTCGCCTCTTGGGTATTCATGTTGATGGTGTGCAGCCTGTCTTTGCACCTGCTCCCGGACGGATCCGGGGCACCGGAGATTTTGGATACAGCGGTGCGAAAGCCACCGCCATCTCATTGCGCAGCGAGCCGGATACCTGCTGTATCCAAGCCGTGCACTTCCCTTTCTTTGCATCGAGTTGCCGGGTCGTTCCGGCAGGAGATCGTCCGCATGCCGTCATGGACCGGCCAGCGAACCTCTTGCGTCGCGCATCCGCACACAACGGACGTCGCTGTCAGCGAACTGAACGCCTCGGACGCAAGAAAAAACGGGTATCGGGAGCTAGGCCGGCATCTACAACACCACCGTGCCAGCCGGACTTTTGAACCAGATCTTTTGAACCGGATGGACCGCGGGGGCGGGACGGGCATCGAAAACCTTCCGCTTCCCTTGTCCTGGGCACGCCTTCTGGTAGGAAGGCCGCCTGGCGCTGCTCGCCGCTGCTTACCGCGGCCTGTCTGACTTCGCGCGATACCGCAATGTTGGCGATTGTATGGCATTCCCGCCTCTGCCTGCAACCATCATCCGTTGTCCACGCGGCGCCAACGCCTCAGAACAGTCCCAGACAGCATCAAAACACCAGACAGAACCCCTGCCCGGCCAGCGAATGTGGCAGCAGCACCGCTCGCGCAATACCCAGGCCGCCAAACGCCATCACCGCGAGGCCCGCCCCAAGCCGCACGGCGGGACGCCTCGCCAGCAGCCGCAAATAGCCCGACAGCCCCGACAAGACCAGCAGATTCGGCAGCGTGCCGAGCCCGAAAACCCCCATGACCAGCGCCCCGGAACCCGCGTTGCCCGCCAGCAGCGCCAGTGTCAGCGCGCCATAGACCATGCCGCAGGGGACCAGGCCCCAGGCCAGCCCAACGCCATAGCGCCGCGCCAGCCCGCCGCGCACCCGCACGGAGGCTGGCATGCCGCCGGCCAGGCGGCCGAGCCGTCGCGCCGCGGCAGCACTGCAGCGCGCTGCCAGCCGCTCCAGCCAGTTCACGGTAAAGGTACTGCCGCGCAGCAGGCGCCAGCCCGACCACAGCAGCATCAGGCTGCCCGCGCCGAACAGCCAGCGCTGCACCGGCAGATAATCCTGCTTCCATGCCGAGGCGCCGGCGGCACCCAGCGCCGCACCCAGCAGCATATAGGTCGAAATCCTGCCCATGTGCATCACCAGCAACTCGCCCAGCCAGGCAGCGCGGCTGCGCACCAGGCTGACTGTCGCAGGCATCCCGCGCCGCTGTTCCACGGCGAGGGCCACGCCACCGCACATCGCGGCACAGTGGACACCGCCCAGCAAAGCCAGCAGGAAAACGCTGATCAGCACCCCAAATGTCAATTCTGTCTCCCTGCCGGATCACATCGCACGTTAAAATGTATCAATCGCGCCCTCGCTGCCATTTCTAGCAGGTTCCAATTGCTCACCTCCATTCCCATTACCGAGATGTCGCCCCGTTGCTCCACTTGTGCGATGGGGCAGCTGTGCCTTCCGGTTGGCATGTCGCAGCAAGACCTCGCTAAGATGGACACGCTGGTGCAAGAGCGCATTCGCGTGCACAAGGGTGAAACCCTGTACCGCATGGGCGATCCGCTCACCGCCGTCTATGCCATCCGCTTCGGCACGCTCAAGACCCACGTCACCACCGAAGACGGCCGCTCGCAGATTACCGGTTTCCATCTGCCCGGTGAAATCGTCGGGCTCGACGGACTCGGCGAGATGCAGCATGCCTCCGATGCCGCCGCGCTGGAAGATACCGAGGTGTGCGTGGTCCGCATGAAGGATCTGCAATCCCTGTCATCAGACCTGCCGTCGCTGCAGCAGCAGTTCCTGCGCCTGATGGGCAAGGAGATCACGCAAGATCAGCTCATGCTGGTCACGCTGGGTTCGATGCGCGCCGAGGAACGCCTCGCCGCCTTCCTGATCAACCTGTCGGAGCGGCTGTCGGCGCGCGGGTATTCGGCGTCCGAGTTCGTGATGCGCATGAGCCGCGAAGAAATCGGCAGCTACCTCGGGTTGAAGCTGGAAACCGTCAGCCGCCTGTTCTCCCGCTTTGCCGAAGCGGGCCTGATCCAGATCCGCCAGCGCCACGTCAAGCTGGTCGACATCGACGGCATCAAGCAACTCTACAGCCGCACTTGCTGAGCCGCCGCCGCGCCGGCCTCATTCCAGTTCATCGGTATCGGCCAACCGCGTCGGCATGGTGTAGAGCGTCAGCCCGCTCGACAGCGCGCAGAACACCCAGGCCAGCAGGAAGCCGACAGTGTAGACCGACTCGCGCGACGATTCGATCGGATGGCCGAAGAACTTCAGGTCACCGGGATCAACGACTGAAAAGACCGTCGCGGTCGCAAAGCCGGCCATCAGGAACCCCGGCCAAAGTACCCACATCAGCCAGCGCAACTTCATGGCTGCCTCGCTGTGCCAGGCTTTGACGGCGTGGCCCCGGCCTTCTCCACCACCAGGCCATGGCGCGTCGCGCCCCCCACAGGCATGTCGGGATGCGTTGACGCCAGCCAGATCGTCACGCCGCACGCCACCATGGCCGCCAGCGGACCGCTCATCAGCAGCCACGGCCACGGTTCCTTCCACCACGGATTGCCTTGCTGACTCATCTTGCCCCCTTCGTCTTGGCGACTACGTCCGAGTCCCCTGGCTTCACAAATCGCGCGGCACGATAAAACTGGTGGATTGCCGGATTTCGGCATGCCCCCGCTCCGTGCCTTCGCTCGTTACTGTCACGCTGATCTTGTGCGTGCCCTGCGCCGCGGCCTCGATCGGCACGCGGATGCGGACCGGCAGCAACCGGTTGGAGGTCGGCGCCAGCGATTCGGCTTGCTTGTCGTACTCCACCGTCAGGTTCTTCAGTTCGTCGCTGTCGGCGCTCACCCGGATCCGCATCGGCGCTTCGGTCGTGTTGATCAGCTGCAGGCGATAGACATTCTCGATCCAGCGCCCTTCCACTTCCCGGCCAAGCGCACCACGGTCGCGGATGATGTCGACCTTCAGCGGTGTGCGCAGCGCGATCGACGCCAGGAACCCGGCCAGCAGCGCGACCCAGATCACTGAATAGATGATCACGCGCGGACGCAGCAGCCGCTTGCGCGACGCCACGGCGGACAGGCCCTTGCGCATCGCGTTCTCCGACGTGTACCGGATCAGGCCGCGCGGGTAGTCCAGCTTGTCCATCACCTGGTTGCAGGCGTCAATACACGCGCCGCAGCCAATGCATTCATACTGCAGGCCATCGCGGATATCGATGCCCGTCGGGCACACCTGCACGCAGATGCTGCAGTTGACGCAATCGCCCAGGCCCGCCTTGCGGTGGTCGGTCTTGCGCGAGCGGCTGCCGCGCGGCTCGCCGCGGCCGACGTCGTAGGTCACCACATAGGTATCGCGGTCCACCATCACGCTCTGGAAACGCGCATACGGGCACATGTACTTGCATACCTGCTCGCGCATGAAGCCCGCGTTGCCCCAGGTGGCGAACGCATAGAACAGCATCCAGAACGCCTGCCACGGCCCCAGCGACAGGGCCAGCACCTCGCCGCCCAGTTCGCGGATCGGGGCGAAGTAGCCGATGAAGGTAAAGCCGGTCCAGAGCGCGATCAGCACCCACAGCAAGTGCTTGGTCGCCTTGATACGGAATTTGCGCAGGCTCCACGGATCGCCGTCGAGCCGGATGCGCGCGATGCGGTCACCTTCGACCCGACGCTCGATCCACATGAAGATCTCGGTGTAGACCGTCTGCGGACACGCGTAGCCGCAGAACAGCCGCCCCGCTATCGCCGTGAACAGGAACAGCGCCAGCGCGGAGATGACCAGCAGCACCGCCAGGTAGATGACGTCCTGCGGCCACAGCACCAGCCCGAAGATATAGAACTTGCGCTCGCCAAGGTCGAACAGCACGGCCTGGCGGCCATTCCATTGGAGCCAGGGCGTGCCGTAGTAGATCAGCTGGGTCAGGATCACCATCCAGACCCGCCAGCTGGAGAAGGCACCCTTCACCGAGCGCGGATAGATCTTGCGGCGGACCTCGTAAAGGGTTTCGTCAGAGGTCTCGCCCGGCGCAGCGGCCGACCGTTGCAGATCGGCCGCCCGGGCCATTTCTTCGGTCCCGGTGGCATTCATGGGCATGCTCTCCCGCGAGCCGCCAGCGCCCGCTCACATGAGTCGTCGGTCATTGCCCGGCTCCGCCCCCGGTATTGGACAAACCCCAGACATAGGCGGTCAGCATGCGGATGCGTTCGGGCGTCAGGATTTCCTCATGCGCCGGCATATGGTTGTTATGGCCCTTCAGGATGGCATCGACGATGCTGGCTTCCGAGCTGCCATAGAGCCAGACGTTGTCCGACAGGTTCGGTGCCCCGATCGCCTGATTGCCCTTGCCGCCGGAGCCGTGGCAGGCCACGCAGGTCGTCTTGAAGGTGCCCTCGCCGCGCGACGCGCGGATCGGATCCGACGACAGCCCGGACAGCGAGCGCACGTACTGCGCCACGTCGCCCGCCTGCTTGCCATCGATGGTCGCGGCGAACGACGGCATCACGCCGTTGCGGCCCTTGGTGATGGTCTGCTGGATCGTTTCCGGCTCGCCGCCATACAGCCAGTCATTGTCGGTCAGGTTCGGGAAGCCGCGGCTGCCGCGCGCGTCCGAGCCATGGCACTGCGCGCAGTAGTTCAGGAACAGGCGCTGGCCGATCTCGCGCGCCTGCGGGTCCGCCGCAACCTGATTGACGTCCATCTTCAGGTACTTGGCGTAGATCTCGTTCTGCATCTGCTCCTGCGTCGCGCGGTGCGCGGCCAGTTCGCCCTGCGTGGAGAACTTCAGCACGCCGGCATATGAACCGAGGCCCGGATACAGCACCAGGTAGACCAGGCTGAAGATGCAGGCCAGCAGGAACATCCACATCCACCAGCGCGGCAGCGGGTTGTTCAGCTCGCGCAGGTCGCCGTCCCAGACGTGCCCGGTATCTTCGGTGCCACCGGCAGTCTTGGCGACCTTGCGTTGCGAGAACAGCAGCCACACGCACCAGACGATGCCGATGAGCGCGATGGCGGCAATGTAGTAACTCCAGAATTCGGAAATGAAATCGCTCATGGCTAGGTGTTCCGGCTCGATGTTGTCGTGGTTTCGTCAGGCAGCGCGAACGGCAGCATGGCGGATTCCCGGTTGGCGGCCTGCCGGCCGGCGGACCAGGCCCACCAGCAGATCCCCAGGAAGACGACCATCGACACGACGGTCGCCATGGCAGTGATCATGGCCATGGCTTACTCCTTGGGTGCCGCGGCCGCTGCGGCATCCACGCGGACGTTGCGGCGGTTGGTGCCCAGGCCTTGCAGGTAGGCAACCAGCGCGTCCTCTTCGGTCTTGCCCTTGAGCGCTTCCGGTGCCTTGGCGATCTCGGCGTCGGTGTACGGCACGCCCAGCCGGACCAGCGCGCGCATGCGGGCCTGGATATCGTTGGCGGGCAGCTCGGCCTTCTCCAGCCACGGGTACGACGGCATCACCGATTCCGGCACCACGTCGCGCGGATTGCGCAGGTGAATGCGCTGCCAGTCATCCGAGTAGCGCCCGCCCACGCGGGCCAGGTCGGGACCGGTACGCTTGGAGCCCCACAGGAACGGGTGGTCGTAGACTGACTCGCCCGCCGTGGAGAAATGGCCATAGCGCTCGGTCTCGGCCTGCAGCGTGCGAACCTGCTGCGAGTGGCAGCCGACGCAGCCTTCGCGGATATAGATATCGCGCCCCATCAGCCGCAGCGGCGAATACGGCGTGATGCCCGGATCCGGCTCGGTGGTGGAGTGCTGGAAGAACAGCGGCACGATCTGGACCAGACCCGCAATGCTGACCACGAGGATCGTGCAGATGATCAGCCAGCCGATGTTCTTCTCCAGCGTTTCATGGGAAAAGAAGCGTTGTTTGTCGGACATCTTTCTATCCTGGATTGATCAGTGGGCAGCGGCAGGGATGCTGGCCGGGATCGGCGCATCCAAGGCCGGCTTGCCGACAATGGTCTTGACCATGTTGTAGGCCATCAGCAGCATGCCGGACAGGAAGCACATGCCACCCAGCAGGCGAATCAGGTAGAACGGGTACTTGGCCTTGACCGCTTCGACGAAGGCATAGGTCAGCGTGCCGTCAGGCTGCGTGGCGCGCCACATCAGGCCTTCCATCACCCCGGCAATCCACATCGACGCGATATACAGCACCACGCCGATGGTCGCGATCCAGAAATGCCACTCGATCAGGCGGACGCTGTACATCTGCTTCTCGCCAAATAGCCGCGGGATCAGGTAGTAGAGCGAGCCGATCGAGATCATCGCGACCCAGCCCAGCGCGCCCGAGTGCACGTGGCCAATGGTCCAGTCGGTGTAGTGCGAGAGCGCGTTGACGGTCTTGATCGACATCATCGAGCCCTCGAACGTGGCCATGCCGTAGAACGACAGCGCCACCACCAGGAACTTCAGGATCGGGTCGGTGCGCAGCTTGTGCCAGGCACCCGAGAGCGTCATGATGCCGTTGATCATGCCGCCCCAGGACGGCGCCAGCAGGATCAGCGAGAACACCATGCCGAGCGACTGCGCCCAGTCGGGCAGCGCGGTGTACTGCAGGTGGTGCGGGCCGGCCCACATATAGGTGAAGTTCAGCGCCCAGAAGTGGACGATGGACAGGCGGTAGGAGTAGATCGGGCGCTCGGCCTGCTTGGGGATGAAGTAGTACATCATCCCCAGGAAGCTGGTGGTCAGGAAGAAGCCCACGGCGTTATGGCCGTACCACCACTGGATCATCGCGTCCTGCACGCCGGCATAGGCCGAATAGGACTTCCACATCGACACCGGCATCTCGATGTTGTTGACGATGTGCAGCAGCGCGATGGTCAGGATGTAGGCGCCGAAGAACCAGTTGGCGACATAGATATGCCGGGTCTTGCGCTTGACGATGGTGCCGAAGAACACGATCGCGTAGGCCACCCAGACCGCGGTGATCAGCAGGTCGATGGGCCATTCAAGCTCGGCATACTCCTTGGAGCTGGTAATGCCCAGCGGCAGCGTGATGGCGGCCGCGACGATGACCAGTTGCCAGCCCCAGAACGTGAACGCGGCGAGCGGGCCGCAGAACAGGCGGGCCTGGCAGGTGCGCTGGACCACGTAGTAGGAGGTCGCGAACAGCGCGCTGCCGCCGAAGGCGAAGATCACCGCATTGGTATGCAGCGGGCGCAGCCGGCCGAACGACAGCCAGGGCGTGTTGAAGTTGAGTTCGGGCCAGATCAGCTGTGCTGCCAGCAGCACGCCGACGGCCATGCCGACGATCCCCCAGACTACCGTCATGACAGCAAACTGTCTTACGACGCCGTAATTGAAGGTGTCGACGCGTGAAGACGCGGCAGTGACATCCATTCAGACCCCCAAAGCTTAGAGAAGAGAAAAAACCTACTGACAGCGTGACTTTAGGAAAACTGTGCCGCGGGCGCGTTGATCTTTATCAAGTCGCTCCGGGCACGCGTTGAACCTGGGCGCAAGGCCCCCGGTCGGAGGCAAATGCCGTTCAGTTAAGGCCTCAAGCCCTACCGTCATTCCCGCGCAGGCGGGAATCCAGCGTCTTTCACGTCCCCTTCGGGGATGAAGTCACTGGGTTCCCGCCTGCGCGGGAACGACAGTCGCCAACTGAACGGCATTACCGGTCGGAGGCCCGCTTTTGCCGCGGATTCAGGGCTTGTCGTTGTCCAGCAGGATCGATTCGGCGGGCCGGTCCAGGTCGTCGTACTGCCCGGCATGAAGGGCCCACCACAGCGCGCCTGCGATGACCACAACGAGCACCAGGCTCATCGGCACCAGCAGGTAAAGCGTTTCCATTGTCAGACTCCCTTGTGGCGCGGCTTGCCTGCGCGCAGCAGGCGCCAGGCATTGGCGACCACCAGCAACGACGACAGCGACATGCCGACGCCGGCCATCCATGCCGTGACCAACCCTGTCGCCGCCAGCGGAATGGCGACCACGTTGTAGAAGAAGGCCCAGCCCAGGTTCTGGCGCACCACGCGGCGCGTCTGGCGCGACATTGCGAGCGCGGTGGCGATCTCGGCCACACCGCCATGCGTCAGCACCGCATCCGCGCCGGCCTGGGCCAGCGGCGCGCCGCTGCCGATGGCAATCGACACCTGCGCTTGCGCCAGCACCGGCGCATCGTTGATGCCGTCGCCCACGGCCAGCACCACCGCCCCGCCCTGCTGCAGCCGCGCCACGTAGTCGCGCTTGCCTTCGGGCGTGACCTCCGCGGCCACGCGGCTGATGCCGAATTGCGATGCCCACCAGTGCACCGCCGCGACGTTGTCGCCCGAGACCAGATGGCAGCGCACGCCCAGTTCGTGCAGGCGGGCGAGCAACTGCGGCGTCTGCTGGCGTTTGACATCGGCGAGCACGAAGCGAGCGAGCGGGCCGGATTCGGCACCGAGCCATACCACGGTAGCGCCGGGATGTGCCGTATCGCCGGCCGCCGCATTTGACGGATTGAGCGTTGTTTGCTCCCTCTCCCGCTTGCGGGAGAGGGTTGGGGTGAGGGCCGGGCGCATCGACGAAGTCATGCGTTGCGGTATGCCAAGGCCTGCCCTCTCCCCCAGCCCCTCTCCCGCAAGCGGGAGAGGGGAGCACACCGCCAGGGCGGCCACGAAATCGGCACGGCCGAGCCTTAGCCGGCGACCATCCACCATCGCCTCGAGGCCCTGTCCGGGCACGTTGCGCATGGCAGCTACCTGCAAAGACGATCCCGTCTGGCCTGCCGCCGCGGCCACCAGTGCACGCGCGATCGGATGCTCGCCGCCACGCTCCATCGCCGCGGCCAGCGACACGCATCGGACCTGATCGGCGTCGGCCAGCGGCTCGACCGCAGCCACCGCAAAACGGCCTTCGGTCAGCGTGCCGGTCTTGTCGAGCACCACGTCGGTGACGCGCGCCAGGGTTTCCAGCGCATGGCCGCGCGTCAGCAGCACGCCGCGCCGCGACAGCGCCGCGCCGGCCGCGGCCAGTGCTGCCGGCGTGGCCAGCGACAATGCGCAAGGGCAACTGACGACCAGCACCGCGATCGTCACCAGCAAGGCGCGCGACGGATCGATCCAGAGGCCCCACACCACGCCCGTCAGCGCCGCCAGCACCAGCAGCGTCGCCACGAACCAGCCCGCGACGCGGTCGGCCAGTGCCGCCAGGCGCGGCTTCTCCGCCAGCGCGCGGTCCAGCACCGCGACGATCTCGGCCAGGCGGGTGCCGGCGCCGACGCGGGTCACGCGCAATTCGAGCGGACTGGCCGTGTTGAAGCTGCCGGCCAGCACGGTATCGCCTGCCGCGCGGCGTACCGGGCGGCTCTCGCCGGTCAGCATGGATTCATCGAGTTCGCTCGCGCCTGCCACCACGGCCCCATCGGCCGGGACGATCTCGCCGGCCTTGACGCGGATGAGATCGCCCGTGCGCAGGCGCGCGACCGGGACGCGCTCGCCGGCGGCACCCGTCGCGGCCAGCCGTTCGCAGGTGGCCGGCAACTGGCGCGCCAGCATCTCGGCGCCGCTGCGCGAGGCCTGGCGTACGCGCAGTTCCAGGTAGCGGGCCAACAGCAGGAAGGCGACGAACATCGTCACCGAATCGAAATAGACCTCGCCCACACCGCGCACCGTGGCCAGCGCGCTGGCGGCAAAGCCCGCGCCGATGCCGATCGCCACCGGCACGTCCATGCCCATATGGCGCTGGCACAGGCTGCGCCAGGCGCCGGCAAAGATCGGCGAGGCGGCATAGAGCACCACCGGCAGTGTCAGCGCGAAACTGGCCCAGCGCATCAGCTGGAGTTGCCCGGGGTCGATGGTGGCTTCGTGGGTGTAGATCGGCCACGCATACATCATGACCTGCATCATGCCGAGCATGGCCACGGCCATGCGCATCAGCAGCCCGCGGCGCGCGCGCCGGTCCTGCTGGTCGGTGCGCGAGACTTCGAACGGCCAGGCCATGTAGCCAATGCCGGCCAGCGCGGCCAGCAGCCCCGCCACCGTCTGGGCACCGTCGCGCCAGCGCACCACCACGCGGCGCGTGGCCACGTTGGCGACCGCGGACTCCACGCCCGGCTGGCGGCTCAGGTGTTGTTCGATCAGCCAGGCGCAAGCGGCGCAGCGGATGTTCTCGGGCGCCAGCGTGATCTCGGCGCGGCCGCCGTCGAGCGGGCGGACAAACTGGGTGCGCAGTTCCGGGGTGTCGTAAGCGGCCCAGACCGGCTCGGCCTCGCGCCGGGCGTGATCGTCGATGGGACGGGCGAAGCGGGCTTCATCCCCGTAGAGGTGGGCAAAGCCGGCGGCATGGAGGGTCTGCGCCAGTGTCTGGCAGCCGCCGCAGCAGAACACCCGGCGGCTGCCGTCCAGGTCGGCCGCAAGCGGCTCGGCGCCGGTGACGGGCAGGCCGCAATGAAAGCAGGCCAGCCGCGCGCCGGCTGCGGCCGTGCCCACGACATCGCAATCGATGGACGGCGGGAATGGCGCCAGCAAACTGGCCGAAGGACTGGTGACTGGGGGCGACGACATGGGGACCTTTTTCTACCCGATCGAGGGTATATGCGGGTCCCTGCATCGGCCTTGATATAGGTCAAGGCGGTCCGGCTATCGTCGCGCCGGGCCGGAAAACAACGCTCAGGTGAGCGAGGTGTCCATGGTGCGGCGCTCGGATTCCAGGTATTCGCGCGATTGCATCTCGATGATGCGCGATACCGTCCGATGGAACTCATTGGCCATCTGGCCTTCGGTATAGAGCTCGTCCGCGGGCACTTCGGCCGACATCAGCAGCTTGACCTTGTGGTCGTAGAACACGTCGATCAGCCAGGTGAAGCGGCGTGCCTCGGACGACATGCGCGGCGTCATGTGCGGCACGTCGGACAGGATCACGGTATGGAACTGGGACGCCAGTTCCAGGTAGTCGTTCTGCGAGCGCGGGCCGCCGCACAGCGTGGCAAAGTCGAACCACACCACCCCGTTGGCCTTGCGCAGCGCGCGCAGTTCGCGGTGCTCGATATGGAGCAGCGGCGATTCGTCGGCCACGCCGGCGATCGAGGTGAAAGCGTCGCGCAGCGCCGAGTTGGCCTTGGCATCCAGCGGCGTGTGGTAGGCCTGCACCTGTTCCAGCGCACGCTTGCGGTAGTCGATGCCGGCGTCGACGTTGAGCACGTCCATCTTCTGCTGGATCAGTGCGATGGCGGGCAGCACGCGATCGCGGTGCAGGCCGTCGGTGTAGAGCAGGTCCGGGCGGTAGTTGGAGGTCATCACGAATTGCACGCCGTTGTCGAACAGCTGCTGCAGCAGGCGATGCAGGATCATCGCGTCGGCGACGTCGCTGACGTGAAATTCATCGAAGCAGATGAGCCGGAAGCGGCGCGCAATGCGTTTCGCGAGTTCGTCCAGCGGATCCGGGCGGCCGCGCAGCTCTTCCAGCTGGCGGTGCACCTCGCGCATGAACTCATGGAAGTGCAGCCGCGTCTTGCGCACCACCGGCACGCAGCTATAGAAGCTGTCCATCAGGAAGGACTTGCCGCGCCCTACCCCGCCCCACATGTAGACGCCCTGGGGCACGTCGGGACGGACCAGCAGCTTCTTCAGCGCGTTGTTGCGGCGGCTCTTGTAGGCGACCCATTCGTCGTAGCACTGCTGCAGCCGGGCCACGGCGCGCAATTGCGCCTCGTCGGACTGGTAGCCACGCTCTTTCAGTTCCTTCTGGTAGTACTCGGTGACGTTCATGCTCGGGGGCTCACGCGGCACGCGCCGCAAGTGAAAACGGCGCGCCGCAAGCGGCGCGCCGATACTCAGGCAATGGAAGGCATGCGCCTTACATGTTGAGCTGGCGCTTGTCGACGGCCAGCGCGGCTTCGCGCATGACTTCCGACATCGACGGGTGCGGATGGCAGACGCGGCCGATATCCTCGCTGGCGGCCTTGAACTCCATCGCCACCACGGCTTCGGCGATCAGGTCCGAGGCGTTGGCGGCAACGATGTGCACGCCCAGGATCTCATCAGTCTTGGCGTCGGCCAGCATCTTGACGAAGCCGTCGGCATGGCCCATGCCCAGTGCACGGCCGTTGGCCATGAACGGGAACTGACCGGCCTTGTACTCGCGGCCTTCGGCCTTGAGCTGGGCTTCAGTCTTGCCTACCCATGCGATTTCCGGGAAGGTGTAGATCACCCACGGCACGCAGTTGTAGTCGATGTGCGGCTTCTGGCCGGCGATGCGCTCGGCCACGGCCACGCCTTCGTCCTCGGCCTTGTGCGCCAGCATTGGGCCGCGCACCACGTCGCCGATGGCCCACAGGCCCGGCACCTTGGTGGCGCAGTGGTCGTCCACCTCGATGAAACCGCGCTGGTCCGCGGCCAGGCCGACGGCGTCCAGGCCCAGGTTGTCGGTATTCGGCACGCGGCCGACCGACACGATCAGGCGATCGACTTCCAGCGTCTGCGCGGCGCCGTCCTTGTCGGTGTACTTGACGGTGACGCCGTTCTTGCCGGTCGTCACTTCATTCACGTTCACGCCGAGGCTGAACTTCAGGCCCTGCTTGGTCAGCTGCTTCTGCGCTTCCTTGGCCACGCCTTCATCGGCGGCGCCCAGGAACGCGGGCAGCGCTTCCAGCACGGTCACGTCGGCACCCAGGCGGCGCCACACCGAGCCCAGCTCCAGGCCGATCACGCCGGCGCCGATCACGCCCAGCTTCTTCGGCACCGCCGGGAACTTGAGCGCGCCCTCGTTATCGCTGACGAGGTCGTTGTCGACCTTGATGCCGGGCAGGTGGCGGGCCTTCGAGCCGGTGGCGATGATGACCTGCTTCGCGGTCACGACTTCACCGGCGACGTCGACCTGGAAACCTTCGGCGGTCTTGCCGACGAACTTGCCGTAGCCCTTGAGCAGCGTCACCTTGTTCTTGCGGAACAGGAACTCGATGCCCTTGGTCATCTTGCCGACGATATCGTCCTTGCGCTTGAGCATCTTGGCCACGTCGACCTTGACGTCGCCCACGGTGATGCCGTGGTCGCCCAGGTGGTGCTGGACGTTCTCGAACTCTTCCGAGGAAGCCAGCAGCGCCTTGGAGGGGATGCAGCCCACGTTCAGGCAGGTGCCGCCCAGGCGGGCTTCGCCCTTGGGATCGTCATACGGATTGCCTTCGCAGCAGGCCACGTTCAGGCCCAGCTGGCCGGCACGGATGGCGGCGATGTAGCCGCCGGGGCCGGCGCCGATCACCAGCACGTCGAATTGTTTGCTCATGGGAATTCCTTGTTGGGCGCCGGCGGCAGCTTGTGCCGGCGCGCCGTCATCACGGGGCAGCACGCCCCGCGCACGGCACACCGTGCGCGGGGGGGACCGGTTGATTACAGGTCCAGCAACAGGCGGGCCGGATCTTCCAGCGCGTCCTTCATGGCGACCAGGCCCAGCACGGCTTCGCGGCCGTCGATGATGCGGTGGTCGTAGGACATCGCCAGGTAGTTCATCGGGCGGATCACGATCTGGCCGTCTTCCACCACCGGGCGGTCCTTGGTCGCGTGCACGCCCAGGATGGCCGATTGCGGCGGGTTGATGATCGGGGTCGACAGCATCGAGCCGAACACGCCGCCGTTGGAGATCGAGAACGTACCGCCGGTCAGCTCTTCCAGCGACAGCTTGCCGTCACGGGCCTTGACGCCGAACTCGGCGATCTTCTTCTCGATGTCGGCCAGGCTCATCTGGTCGGCATTGCGCAGGATGGGCACCACCAGGCCGCGCGGCGAGCCCACGGCGATACCGATATCGAAGTAGCCGTGGTAAACGATGTCGTTGCCGTCGATCGAGGCGTTGATCAGCGGGAACTTCTTCAGCGCGTGCACAGCCGCCTTGACGAAAAACGACATGAAGCCCAGCTTCACGCCGTGTTCCTTCTCGAAGCGGTCCTTGTACTTGTTGCGCAGGTCCATCACCGGCTTCATGTTCACTTCATTGAAGGTGGTGAGGATGGCGTTGGTGGCTTGCGATTGCAGCAGGCGCTCGGCGATACGGGCGCGCAGGCGGCTCATCGGCACGCGCTCTTCCGGGCGGTCGCCCAGCGCGGCGAAGTCGACCGGAGCCGAAACCTGCTGCAGCGCCGGCTTGGCGGCCGGAGCCGGGGCAGCCTTGGCGGCGGGAGCCGGAGCGGCGGCGGCGGCCAGCGCGTCGCCCTTGGTGATACGGCCGTCCTTGCCGGTGCCGGCAACCTGGCCAGCCGACAGGCCGGCTTCGGCCATCAGCTTGGCAGCCGACGGCATTGCCACGGCGCCGGCGGCGGCCGGAGCGGCAGCAGCCGGTGCCGGGGCGGCAGCGGCCGGGGCGGGAGCAGCGGCCGGCGCGGCGGCGCCAGCGGTGGCTTCGGTGTCGATCTTGGCGATGATCTCTTCGGCCACGACGGTGTCGCCGTCGTTCTTGACGATAATCGACAGGACACCGGCCGACGGGGCCGGCACTTCCAGCACGACCTTGTCGGTTTCGATCTCGATCAGGATTTCGTCCTGGGCAACAGCTTCGCCTGGCTTCTTCTTCCAGTTGAGCATGGTCGCTTCGGCGACCGATTCGGAGAGCTGCGGAACCTTGACGTCAACGATAGCCATGGTTGTGAATTCCTCGTGTTATGCGTGTTGTCTTTATGCTGGCAATGCCACGGCGCTCGCCTGCGCGCGCCGCCGTGGCTGCCGCGGGATTACTTGGTCAGAACAAAGCCCTTGAGCTTGGCGAAGGCAGCATCCAGCAGTGCCTTCTGTTGCTCGTTGTGCTTTGCGTAGTAGCCCACCGCCGGCGAAGCCGACGCGGGACGACCGGCATAACCGAGCTTCTGGCCATCCGTCATGTTTTCCATGATGTAGTGCTGCACGAAGAACCAGGCGCCCTGGTTCTGCGGCTCATCCTGGCACCACACGATTTCGGTGGCGTTCGGGTACTTCTTCAGCTCCGCGGCCACGGCCTTGTGCGGGAACGGATACAGCTGTTCCAGGCGGATGATCGCGGTGTCGTTGGCCTCGCGTTCCTTGCGCGTGTTGACCAGGTCGTAGTAGACCTTGCCCGAGCACATGATGACGCGCTTGACCTTGCTGGCGTTGAGTTCTTCGTGGTCGGCGATGACCGTCTCGAAGTGGCCCTTGGCCAGGTCCGACAGCGGCGACACGGCGTCCTTGTTACGCAGCAGCGACTTCGGCGTCATGATCACCAGCGGCTTGCGGAACAGACGGATCATCTGGCGGCGCAGCAGGTGGAAGATCTGGGCCGGCGTGGTCGGCTGGCAGACCTGCATGTTGTGGTCCGCGCACAGCTGCAGAAAGCGCTCGATGCGGGCCGAGCTGTGTTCCGGGCCCTGGCCTTCGTAGCCGTGCGGCAGCATCAGCGTCAGGCCGGAGGCACGGCCCCACTTCACTTCACCCGACGAGATGAACTGGTCGATCACCACCTGGGCGCCGTTGACGAAGTCGCCGAACTGGGCCTCCCAGATCACCAGCGCATTCGGTTCGGCGGCCGAGTAGCCGTATTCGAAGCCGAGCACGGCCTCTTCGGACAGCACCGAGTCGATCACCGTGAACGGCGCCTGGTTTTCCGACACGTTCTGCAGCGGCACGTAGCTGCCGGCATCCCAGCGCTCGCGGGCCTGGTCGTGCAGCACGGCATGGCGGTGGGTGAAGGTGCCGCGGCCGGCGTCCTGGCCGGTGATGCGCACCGGGTAGCCCGAGGACACCAGCGAGGCGAAGGCCAGGTGCTCACCCATGCCCCAGTCCAGCGGCTGGTCGCCGCGGCCCATGTTGGCGCGGTCCTTGACGACCTTTTCCACCAGCGGGTGCAGCTTCAGCGTCTCAGGCGTGGTGGTGATGCGTTCGGCCAGGCGCTTGAGCTCGGTCACCGGCACGGCGGTGTCGGCGGCGTCGGTCCACTTGCGGTTCAGGAACGGCATCCAGTCCACGGCGAACTTGTTCTTGAAGTTCGACAGGACGGGGTCGGCAGTGTGCTTGCCGGCGTCCATCGCGGCGCGGTATTCCTTGACCTTCTCGTCGCCGAACCCGGCCGGGACCAGGTTCTGCGCGGCCAGCTTGTCGGCGTACAGCTTGCGCGTGCCGGGGTGCTGGGCGATCTTCTTGTACATCAGCGGCTGCGTGACCGCCGGGGTGTCCTGCTCGTTGTGGCCCAGCTTGCGGAAGCAGATGATGTCGACCACGACGTCCTTGTTGAACTCCATGCGGAAGTCAACGGCCAGCTGCATGGCGTACACCACGGCTTCAGGATCGTCGCCGTTCACGTGCAGCACCGGGGCCTCGATCATCTTGACCACGTCCGTGCAGTACAGCGTCGAACGCGCGTCGCGCGGGTCGGAGGTGGTGAAGCCGATCTGGTTGTTGATGACGATGTGCATCGAGCCGCCCGTGCCGTAGCCGCGGGTCTGCGCCAGGTTCAGCGTCTCCATCACCACGCCCTGGCCGGCAAAGGCCGCGTCGCCGTGCACCTGCACCGGCAGCACTTCCTTGTGGCCGACTTCGCCGCGGCGTTCCTGGCGGGCCTTGGCCGAGCCTTCGACCACCGGGTTGACGATTTCCAGGTGCGACGGGTTGAATGCCAGCGACAGGTGGACCGGGCCGCCTTCGGTCGAGACATCGCTCGAGAAGCCCTTGTGGTACTTGACGTCACCGGCCGGCAGGTCGTCGACGTGCTTGCCTTCGAATTCGGCGAACAGGTCGGCGGGCATCTTGCCCAGGGTGTTGACCAGCACGTTCAGGCGGCCGCGGTGGGCCATGCCGATCACGATTTCCTGCACGCCCTTGCTGCCGGCGTGCTGGATCAGTTCGTCCATGGCGGCGATGAAGCTTTCGCCACCTTCGAGCGAGAAGCGCTTTTGGCCGACGTACTTGGTGTGCAGGAAGCGCTCCAGGCCTTCAGCCGCGGTCAGGCGGTCCAGGATGTGCTTCTTCTTGTCCAGCGTGAACACCGGCTTGGAACGCGTGGTTTCCAGGCGCTCCTGCCACCAGCGCTTCTGCGCCTGGTCGCTCACGTACATGAATTCGAAACCGATGGTGCCGCAGTAGGTTTCGCGCAGGTTGTTGAGCAGCTCGCGCAGGCTCATCGACTCCTTGCCAAAGTAGGTGTTGCTGGCATTGAAGACGATGTCGAGGTCTGCTTCGGAGAAGCCGTAGAACGCCGGGTCCAGATCCGGCAGGGGCGGACGCTCCTGGCGCTTGAGCGGGTCCAGGTCGGCCCAGTGCGAACCGATGTTGCGGTAGGCGGCGATCAGCTGGGTGGCAGCGACGCGCTTGCGGCCCATGTCGGAATCGGCCGACGCAACGATGGTCCTGATGGGGCCTTGCTTGGCGCGCTCGGCGAACGAGGCAACGATGGGGGCGTGGGCGATATCCCGGGCGCTGGTGCCGTCGACCGCAGGAACGTTCTGCATGGCGTCGAAATACGCGCGCCAATTATCGGGAACCGAGGCGGGATTCTGGAGGTAGGCTTCGTACAGTTCTTCGACATACGGGGCGTTACCGCCGAAGAGGTACGAGTTGCTCTGGTACTGCTGCATCATGGGACGCTCACTATTCTCCGGGAATGCCGGAGTTCAGCGGGTTATTCAACCTTCCGCGACACGGCTTGACCGGTTAGCGGATCGCAAACAACTCTTGGGAGCCCAACTGAGGCGCCTACGCAAACGGCACCGCTTGGGTGCCGCATGTGATGGCCTCCTCACAAGGCCCGAAAGGGCAAGTTGTGCGGGGAAGGACCTAAAGTCTTCACGGCGGTAAGAATAGCATGAATTGCTTTGGATCAATGTGGGCTTTTCGCGATGCGAAACACACTGGCGCGGCAATTCCTTGCGTATTCAGCGAATTAACAACACCCGCACAACAATTTGAATCACGGCGCGATCTGGTCGACCGCATCGGTGATCAGGCCGTCCAGGCCCCAGGCCAGCAACTGCGCGGCACGCTCGGGGTCGTTGACGGTGTAGCTGAGGACCCGAAAGCCGGCGGCGTGCGCGTCGGCAATGACCTTGGCATTGAGCACGCGGTGGTTGGCGTCCAGCGCCACGCAGCCGAGTTGGCGCAGCCGCTCCAGCCAGTCCGCGGGGAGCTTGTCGAGCAGCAGCGCCCGCGGCAGGTCCGGCGCTACCCGGCGCGCCGCCGCCAGCGCCTCTTCGGAGAACGACGACAGTAACGGGGGCACGGGCGCGCCGCGCCACAGGCTCTGCGCGTCCAGCGCCACGGCCGCGCCGGTCAGCGTCTCGCGGCCGGGGACAGGCTTGATCTCAATGTTGATGCAATACCCGTTGGCGCAGGTGTAGCGCGCGATCGCCTTCAGCGTTGGCACAGGCTCGCCGGCAAAGGCTGCACTGTGCCAGCTGCCGGCATCCAGCAGCGCCACTTCGCCCAGGGTCAGGCTGTCCACGCGCCCGTTGCCGGAGGTGGTGCGGTCCAGCGTGGCGTCATGCATCAGCACGGGCTTGCCGTCAGCCGTCAGCTTCACGTCGAACTCGAACATCCGGTAGCCGAAAGACGCGCCATGGCGGAACGCCGCCAGCGTATTCTCCGGCGCCAGCTTGCCCGCGCCACGGTGCGCGATATGGCGCGGATACGGCCAGTTGTCGGCGGTCACCGCACCTGCCCAGCTTGTCTGTTCGTCTGCCATGATCAGGCCTCGATGCGCTTGCCCGTATCGGGCGCAAAGAAATGCAGGTGCTCCGCCGACGACGTCACCGGCAGCCGGTCGCCGGCGCGCACGCGGGCATGACTGTCCAGCCGCACCACCACCGCCTGCCCGCCGAGCGAGCCATAGGCGAAGGAATCCGCGCCCAGCGCCTCGACCACGCGCACATCGACTTCGGCGATGGCCTCATGCGCGGCGCACGGCTCGATATGCTCCGGGCGCAGCCCCAGCAGCGCCTGCTCGGGCAGGTGCAGTCCCATCGGCAGGTGGCCCAGCGTGGCGTTGGCGGCCTCGCCCTCTTTCGCCACCACGCGCATCTGTGCGCTGGTGTCGCCGCCGGCATTGCGTGCCACCGGGATCAGGTTCATCGGCGGCGAGCCGATAAAGCCGGCCACGAACGTACTGGCCGGCCGCGAATAGACCTCCAGCGGCGTGCCGATCTGCTCCACCTGCCCGGCGTTGAGCACCATCATGCGGTCGGCCAGCGTCATCGCCTCGACCTGGTCATGGGTCACATACAGGCTGGTGGTGCCCAGGCGCCGGTGCAGCTCCTTCAGCTCCAGCCGCATCTGCACGCGCAGCTTGGCGTCCAGGTTGGACAGCGGCTCGTCGAACAGGAACACCGCGGGCTCGCGCACGATGGCGCGGCCCATGGCCACGCGCTGGCGCTGCCCGCCGGAGAGCTGGCGCGGCTTGCGGTCCAGCAGCGGCGCCAGCTCAAGGATGCCGGCGGCATGGTTCACCCGCTGCGCGATCTCGGCCTTGGCCATGCCGCGGATCTTCAGGCCGTAAGCCATGTTGTCGTACACGCTCATGTGCGGATAGAGCGCGTAGTTCTGGAACACCATGGCGATGTCCCGCTCGGCCGGCTCCAGCCCGTTGACGATCTTGTCGCCAATATGGACCTCGCCGCCGGTGATGGTTTCCAGCCCCGCCACCATGCGCAGCAGCGTGGACTTGCCGCAGCCCGAGGGGCCGACGATGACAATGAACTCGCCGTCGGCGATCTCCATGTCGATGCCGTGCACGACCTTGACGTTGCCGGCGTAGGTTTTCTGAACGTTGCGTAGCGACAGTTTTGCCATTGCTGTAGTCCTGCGTGCGCGCGGGTGGCGCGCCACGCCTTATTTTTCCGTTTCGACCAGGCCCTTGACGAACCACTTCTGCATCAGCAGCACCACCACCGCGGGCGGGACCATCGCCAGCATCACCGTAGCCATCACCAGGTTCCAGTCGGTGGCGGCATCGCCCGAGCGCGAAATCATCTGCGTGACCCCCACCACCACCGGCGTCATCGACTTCTGCGTGGTGATCAGCAGCGGCCACAGGTACTGGTTCCAGCCGTAGATGAACTGGATCACGAACAGCGCGGCGATGCTGGTGCGCGACAGCGGCAGCACCACGTCCCAGAAGAAGCGCAGCGGCCCGGCGCCGTCGATGCGCGCGGCCTCGGCCAGCTCATCCGGAATCGTCAGGAAAAACTGGCGGAACAGGAACGTTGCCGTCGCCGACGCGATGATCGGAACGGTCAGGCCGAAGTAGCTGTCCAGCAGCCCCAGGTCCGACACCACCTTGTAGGTCGGCAGGATGCGCACCTCCACCGGCAGCATCAGCGTGATAAAGATCAGCCAGAAGAAGGTCTTGCGCAGCGGGAACTTGAAATAGACGATGGCAAAGGCCGAGATGATCGAAATGGCGATCTTCCCGAGCGCGATGCCCAGCGCCATGATCAGGCTGTTCTTCATCATGGTCGAGACCGGCGACGCGGCATTGCCAACGCCATCGATCAGCACGGTCCGGTAGTTCTCAAGCAGGTGGCTTCCGGGCAGCAGCGTCATGGGGGCCTGCAGCACCTCATCCGCGCTCAGCGTGGACGCCACGAACGTGACATAGACCGGAAACGCCACCAGCCCCACGCCCAGCAGGAGCACCAGGTGGGAAAGCACATCAAGGAAAGGTCGTCGCTCTACCATCTTGCCCGCCTTCAATATTGGACCTTGCGTTCCACATACCGGAACTGCACCACGGTCAACACCATCACGATCGCCATCAACACCACTGACTGCGCAGCCGAGCCGCCGATATCGAGCCCGCGGAAGCCGTCGTGGTAGACCTTGTAGACCAGAGTATTGGTCGCATTGACGGGGCCGCCATGCGTCACCGCATCGATAATCGCAAAGGTGTCAAAGAAGGCATAGACAACGTTGATCACCATCAGGAAGAAGGTGGTCGGCGACAGCAGCGGAAACACGATCGACCAGAACCGCCGCCAGGGTCCGGCACCGTCGATCGCCGCCGCTTCGATCAGCGATTTCGGAATGCTCTGCAGGCCGGCCAGGAAGAACAGGAAGTTGTAGCTGACCTGCTTCCATGCAGCGATGATCACCACCAGCGTCATCGCCTGCGTACTGTCGAGCAGGAAGTTCCAGTTCACGCCAAGCGCGTGCAGTGCATAGGACACCACGCCCAGCGTCGGATTGAACAGAAACATCCAGAGCACGCCAGCCACAGCCGGGGCCACCGCATAGGGCCAGATGAGCAGAAGCTTGTAGCCGGCTGCGCCGCGCACCACGCGATCGGCGAAGTAAGCCAGCAGCAGCGAAACCGACAAGCCCAGCAACGTCACGCCGACCGCGAATACCGCCGTCACCCGAAACGAATTCAGGTATTCGGTGTCGCCGAGCAGCGTGCGGAAGTTGTCCAGCCCGACAAACTGCAGTTCAATGCCGAACGCATCCTGCTGAAACATGGATTGATACAGCGCCTGCGCCGCCGGCAGGAAGAAGAAAACCAACGTCACGGCCATCTGCGGCAAGACCAGCAGGTATGGCAGCCACGAGGAGCGGAATACGACCCGTTTTTCCATAGGGCATCCAGTGCCGCGACAGCGAAAGCACTGCCGCGCGCAAAAATTTGGGCGCAGGCCGAGCAGGTTCTCAGCCATGCGCCCGCCTGACAGAGATTACTCGCGCACGGTCTTCTGGAATCGCTCCAGCAGTTCATTGCCTCGCGCCACGGCGGCGTCCAGTGCCTCCTTGGGCTGCTTCTTGCCCGACCAGACCGCCTCGAGTTCCTCGTCAATCACGCTGCGGATCTGCGGGAAGTTGCCCAGGCGAATGCCGCGCGATTTATCGGTGGTCTTGACGATCATCTGCTTGACCGCCACGTCGGCCCCCGGATTCTTCTCGTAGAAACCTGACTTCTTGGTCAGCTCGTAAGCTGCCAGCGTCACCGGCAGATAGCCAGTTGACTGGTGCCAGTCGGCCTGGACGTCCGGGCGCGACAGGAAGCTGAAGAACTTGGCTACGCCCTTGTATTCCTCAGGCTTGCGCCCGCCCATCACCCACAGCGAGGCACCGCCGATGATCGTATTCTGCGGCGCACCCGGCACGCCCTGCTCGTACGGGAGCTGGGCCACGGTGAAATCGAATTTCGCGTTCTTGCGAATGTTGGCAAGGGCCGCGGACGAGCCCGTCAGCATGGCGCACTGGCCCGCGATGAACTTGGCCTTGGGCTCGTCCTTGCGGCCGCCATAGACAAAGTAGCCCTTCTGCGACATGTCGAGCAGGTTGGCAATGTGCTTGACGTGCAGCGGCGAATTGAACGCGAGGCGCGCACCCGGTCCGCCGAAGCCGTTGTTCTCGGTGGCGAAGAGCACGTTATGCCAGGCAGAGAAGCTCTCGAGCTGCACCCACGACTGCCAGTCCGTGGTGTAGCCGCACGACACGCCGGCTGCCTTCAGCTTGGCGGAGTCGGTTGCCACTTCCTGCCAGGTCACCGGAGGCTTGTTCGGATCCAGGCCCGCCTTCTTGAAGGCGTCCTTGTTGTAGTACATCACCGTGGTCGAGCTGTTGAACGGGAACGACATCATCTCGCCCTTGCTCGACGTGTAGTAACCCGCCACGGCAGGAATATAGGCCTTGGCGTCGAACTTCTCGCCAGCCTCCTTCATGACCGTAGCCACCGGCTTGATGGCGCCCTTGGCGTTCATCATGGTGGCCGTACCCACCTCGAAGACCTGCAGGATCGCCGGCGCATTGCCCGAGCGGAATGCCGCAATCCCGGCAGCCAGGGATTCGTCGTACTGCCCCTTGTAGACCGGCACGATCTTGTAGTCGGACTGGCTGGCGTTGAACTGGCCGGCGATGGCATTCACCTTGTCGTTAAGCGCCCCTTCCATCGAGTGCCACCACTGGATCTCGACCGCGGCATATGCCGGGGCGGCACCGGCCAGCAGGGCAAAAGCCATCAACGACAATGCAGTGCGTTTGGTGATCATGAGAAATTCTCCGGTTATACGCTTCGGTGTATCGGACAAAAGCAACGGACTCTATGCACTTTTTGTGACAGCGGCATGTTACCCCTCTCATGCACACAAGCAAACCGGGCAAACCCTCCAGAACGCCACATCTTGCGGTGCAACCGCGACGATCGAGCCGCTACAATGCTTGCCATGCAAGCCATCACCAGTCTTCCCGCGCCCGCCCTGCGCCGTGTTCGCGGCGTGCTGACCGATATCGACGGCACCCTGACCACCGACGGGCGGCTGCCGGCCTCGACCTACCTGGCGCTCGACGGCCTGCGCCGTGCCGGCCTGCACGTGATCCCGGTCACCGGCCGCTGCATCGCCTGGGCCGAGATCCTGACCCGGCTGTGGCCGGTCGACGCCATCATCGGCGAGAACGGTGCGTTTTACTCGCACCTGCACAACGGCCGCCTGCAGACACGCTTCCTGGACGATGCGCCGACGCGCGCGCGCAACCTGGAACGCATCCATGCACTCGGCCAACGCATCCTGAGCGAGGTGCCCGGCTGCGCGCTGGCTTCGGACCAGGCCTGGCATGCCGCCGACCTGGCCATCGACCATGCCGAAGACGTTGCCCCCCTGCCCGAAGACGCCGTCGCCCGCATCGCGGCCATCATGCGCGAGGCCGGCATGACCGCCACGGTCAGCTCGATCCACGTCAACGGCTGGTTCGGCCTGCATGACAAGCTGTCGATGAGCAAGCTGTGCGTGGCCGAACTGCTGGGCGAAGACCTGGACGCGCGCCGCGATGAATGGTTGTTTATCGGCGATTCGGCCAACGATGCCAGCATGTTCGCCCACTTTCCGCTGTCGGTGGGGGTGGCCAATGTGCGCGACATCCTGCCCCGGCTGCCGGTGCCGCCGGCCTACATTACGGCTGCTGCGGGCGGTGAGGGTTTTGCGGAGATGGCGCTGCGGTTGATTGAAGCGCGCAGCTAGGGCTGCGGCGTTCGCGGAGGGATGGTTTGCTCTCCCGCTTGCGGGAGAGGGGCAGGGGGTAAGGGCAGGCACTGGCATACCACCGGCTGTACTTCGTTGAGACTCCCTCCCTCACCCCAACCCTCTCCCGCACGCGGGAGAGGGAGCAAACAATCAGTTCAGAAAAAGGCTTGCCCGCCCTGCCCTGGCTCAGTCGAACCCTAGCTCCTGCAGCTTGCGGGTGATGGTGTTGCGCCCGATTCCGAGCCGGGTCGCAGCCTCGACGCGGCGGCCGCGCGTGACCCCGAGCGCGGCTTCCAGCACCGCCTTCTCGAAGCGGCGCGTGAGCGCGTCCATGACTTCCGGCTGGCCGGATTCGAGCATGGCCCGTGCCTCGCCGGCAAGCAGGCTTTCCCAGCCGGCCGATGCCGGCGCCACTGTGGCCACGGACACCGGCCGCACTGCGGTGGCCGTGTCGCCTTCCGCCACCTGGACTGCATACCCGCCGTAGTCGGCAAGGTCAGGCGCGCTTTCATACTCAGGGGCGCGCACGTCGGCAACCCGCTCGGGCCGCGGCGCATTGACCGGTTCGCTGGTGCCCGCCTCCAGCATCTCGCGCGGCAGGTCCTTGACCTCGATGGTCTGCGCCGGCGCCATCACGGTCAGCCAGTTGCACAGGTTTTCCAGCTGGCGCACGTTGCCTGGGAACGGCAGCGTGCTGACATAGGCCAGCGCCTCGTCGGACATGCGCTTGGGCTCGACGCCCAGCTCCTTGGCGCTCTTCTGCAGGAAATGACGCGCCAGCAGCGTGATGTCCTCCGGGCGCTCGCGCAGCGGCGGCAGGCGCAGCCGGATCACGTTCAGGCGATGGAACAAGTCCTCGCGGAACAGCCCTTCCTTGACGCGCAGCTCAAGGTTCTGGTGCGTGGCGGCAATCACGCGCACATTGGCGCGCAAGGGGTTATGGCCGCCGACGCGATAGAAGTTGCCATCCGACAGCACGCGCAGCAGGCGCGTCTGCAGGTCGAACGGCATGTCGCCGATTTCGTCGAGGAACAGCGTGCCGCCCTCGGCCTGCTCGAAGCGCCCGCGCCGCATGGTCTGCGCGCCGGTGAAAGCGCCGCGCTCATGGCCGAACAGTTCGGATTCGAGCAGGTCCTTGGGAATGGCCGCGGTATTGAGCGCGATAAAGGGACCGTTGGCGCGCGGGCTGTGCTTGTGCAGCGCACGCGCGACCAGCTCCTTGCCGGTGCCGGACTCGCCGGTGATCATCACCGTCACGTTGGACTGCGAGAGCCGGCCGATGGCGCGGAACACATCCTGCATCGCCGGCGCCTGGCCGAGGATCTCGGGCGCGTCGACCAGGCGGTCCTCCAGCTCTTCTTCGCGCAGGCTTTCTTCCAGCGCGCGGCGGATCAGCTCGACCGCCTTGTCGACATCGAAGGGCTTGGCCAGGTATTCGAAGGCACCGCCCTGGAACGCGGCCACGGCGCTGTCCAGGTCCGAGTATGCCGTCATCACGATGACGGGCAGGCCCGGGTGCCGTGTCTTGATGGCCTGGAGCAGGTCCAGGCCCGATCCGCCCGGCATGCGGATATCCGATATCAGCACCTGCGGCTGGTCGTCTTCCAGCGCGGCCAGCGCGTCCCGCACATTGGTGAAACTGCGCGAGAGCAGGCTTTCACGGGCCAGGGCCTTTTCCAGGACCCAGCGGATTGATTGATCGTCGTCGACTATCCAGATCGGCTTCATGTGCGTCGCTTGTCTGCTCGGTGTCATTTGGTCTTCCGCATGCCCCGGCCACGGCAATGCACGCGCTCGCGGACGCCGGCAAAACCTAGTGCAGCGGCAGCAGGATGCGGAAGTCGGTACAGCCCGGCCTGCTCTCGCATTCGATCAAGCCCTCGTGCTGCTGCACGAAGGTTTGAGCGAGTGTGAGACCGAGTCCGCTGCCGCCATCCCTGCCCGATACCAGCGGATAGAAGATGCGTTCGCGGATGTCTTCGGGGATTCCCGGGCCGTTGTCGATCACATGCAAGTCCAATGCCAGCTTGAACAAGCGCTTGGCAATCGTGACCTGCCGCGCGACGCGCGTGCGCAGCACGATCTGCGCATCGCCGCGCGCCATGCGGTCGGCCAGCGCCTGCGCGGCATTGTGCACGATGTTCAGCACCGCCTGGATCAGCTGCTCCATGTCGCCCTGCAGCTCGGGCAGGCTGGCGTCGTAGTCGCGCACGATCTCCAGCCCGTTGGGAAACTCGGCCAGCACCACCGAGCGCACGCGCTCCAGCACTTCGTGGATATTCAGGCTCGACACGATATGCGGATGCCGGTGCGGCTCCAGCAGCCGGTCCACCAGCGTCTGCAGCCGGTCCGACTCCTTGATGATGACCTGCGTGTATTCGCGCAGCGAACGCTCCGGCAGCTCGAACTCAAGCAGTTGCGCCGCGCCGCGGATGCCGCCCAGCGGGTTCTTGATCTCGTGGGCGAGGTTGCGGATCAGCTCCTTGTTGGCCGAGGTCAGGTCCAGGATGCGCTCTTCGCGCTCGCTGCGCACCTTCTGCTCATTGGGCAGAATCTCGACCACCACCGTGTCGGGCACCGCCTCCAGCACGGCGATCACTACGTGCACATGGAGCGGCTCCTGCAGCGGCGGGTGCAGGATCAGGTCCTGCCGGCGCACGTCGAACTGCCGCGTGACCACGGTGTCGAGCATGCCGTGCAACTCATCGGAACGCCCGAACAGGTCCGGCAGCGTCAGTTCCACCATGCCCTTGCGCGACACGCCGAAGGTGGCCTCGGCGGCCGGATTCGCATAGACCACGCGCTGTCCCGGCTGGCACACCAGCAGCACCGGGTTGGCCACCACGTCCAGGCCGGCATGAAACGCTACCGCGCCCATGGTCAGCACCTGGGCGCTGCCTTCGGCCGCGGGCGATTCGCCGCGGGCGCCATCGGCACCGCTGACCTTGCGCGACACTCCGCGAATCAGCCGACGCATAAGGCTAGTCCTTCAAATTGCCAAGCTCGCGCCGCAATGAGGCCGCGTTGGCCTCGCTGCGGGCGATATCGTCGCGCAGCGCCGCGGTGCGATCGAGGTATTTCTGATAGTTGCGCTCATTGCCCTGGCGCTCCGGCTGGCCGTTGTTGTACTCGGCACGAAGCGCCTGCAGCTTGGCTTCTTCGGCCTCCAGCTCCTGCGTCAGCACGGTGCGGCGCTCGCCGTCCCGGCTGCGCTGGGTCGCGCTGTCCACGCGCGGAAAGCTGGTGCTGCCCGCAGTGCCCGCGGCGCCCCCGGCACTCTTGGCAGGCGCGGCGATGCGCCCGCCCGGCACCGTCACCACCTCAGGCAGGTTCAGCTTCTTGCAGCCCTTGCCGGCGTTGCCGTTGCGGTACTCCGGCACGCCATTGGGCCCGGCGCAGAGATAGACATCCGAGGACTGCGCGCGCGACTGCCCGGCCCATGTGCCCAGCGTCAGCGCCACGGCACTCACCAGAACAGGGAATCCGAATCGAATTTGGTGCAGAGAAAGGAACAAGGGCAGGATCCGGCGAGCCGTGCGTGAAGAAGCGTCCATGGACATGGCGTAAGGTTTGAACAGGGTTGGACCACGATTCCCCATTCTAGCGAGCAAAGCAGAAAGGGGCAGCCGAAGCCGCCCCTTTCTGGTGCAACTGTTGCCCGGTCACAACCTGCGTCATGGCCGGGCAAAGGCCGCTTACAGCGAGTAGTACATTTCGAACTCGACCGGGTGCGTGGTCATGCGGAAACGCGTGACTTCTTCCATCTTCAGTTCGATATAGGCATCGATCATCGAATTCGAGAACACGCCGCCACGGGTCAGGAACTCGCGGTCGTTGTCCAGGTACTCCAGCGACTGGTCCAGGCTCGAGCAGACGGTCGGGATCTTTGCATCCTCTTCCGGCGGCAGGTCATACAGGTTCTTGTCGGCGGCTTCGCCCGGGTGGATCTTGTTCATCACGCCGTCCAGGCCGGCCATCAGCAGTGCCGAGAAGCCCAGGTACGGGTTCATCAGCGGATCCGGGAAGCGGGTCTCGATGCGGCGGCCCTTCGGGTTGGCCACGTACGGGATACGGATCGAAGCCGAACGGTTGCGGGCCGAGTAAGCCAGCTTCACCGGAGCCTCGAAGCCCGGCACCAGGCGCTTGTACGAGTTCGTGCCCGGGTTGGTGATGGCGTTCAGGGCGCGGGCGTGCTTGATGATGCCGCCGATGTAGTACAGCGCGAATTCCGACAGGCCGGCGTAGCCGTTGCCTGCGAACAGGTTCTGGCCGTCCTTCCACACGGACTGGTGCACGTGCATGCCCGAACCGTTGTCGCCAACGACCGGCTTCGGCATGAACGTGGCGGTCTTGCCATAGGTGTGGGCGACGTTCTGGATCACGTACTTCTGCAGCTGGGTCCAGTCGGCGCGCTGCACCAGCGTGCTGAACTTGGTGCCGATTTCGTTCTGGCCCTGGCCAGCCACTTCGTGGTGGTGGACTTCAACGGGGATGCCCAGCGATTCCAGGATCAGGCACATTTCCGAACGCATGTCCTGGAAGGTGTCGATCGGGGCAACCGGGAAGTAGCCGCCCTTCTTGCCCGGGCGGTGGCCGCTGTTGCCGTGCTCGAATTCCTTGCCCGACGACCACGGGGCTTCTTCGGAATGGATCTTCACGAAGCAGCCCTGCATGTCGACATTCCAGGTCACGCCGTCGAAGATGAAGAACTCGGGTTCCGGGCCGAAGAAGGCGGTGTCGCCCAGGCCGGTGCTCTTCAGGTAGGCTTCGGCGCGCTTGGCGATCGAGCGCGGGTCGCGGTCATAGCCCTTGCCGTCCGACGGCTCGACTACGTCGCAAGTCAGCACCAGCGTGGGTTCTTCGTAGAACGGATCGACGTTGGCGGTATTCGGATCCGGCATCAGCAGCATGTCCGAAGCTTCGATACCCTTCCAGCCGGCGATCGACGAACCGTCGAAGGCGTGGCCGCTTTCGAACTTGTCTTCATCGAAGTGCGACACGGGCACGGACACGTGTTGCTCCTTGCCTTTGGTATCGGTGAAACGGAAATCGACGAACTTGACGTCGTTTTCCTTCACCAGCTTCATCACGTCTGCAACGCTGTGGGCCATGCCAATCTCCTGGATATTCGGCGGAAGTCTGAGAAAGCCAATTCTTGGGCCTGTCGTCACCGGCGCCTCGGCATGAATGCATGCTTTGCCGCGCCGTCCCGACCAGCCACGAAAGGACGAGGAATGTTAGCAGAAAGCGTGCCAAGCAAACGCCCCTCTGCTGCCAGTGGCTCGAAAAATGTGCAACGCCGTCGAACCGCGCACCGCGGCGGCAACCCGCTCAGGTTTCACGCAGGCTGCTTCGTGGCCGAGTGGCGCGCCGATAACACACATTCCGGTGCATCGCCCCCTATAAAACACCACAATGGTGCATCTAGCAAGCATCAGCACACAAGTAGTGCATACGCACCAAAACGAGCCATTCGGCTTGCAGCCACGGCAAGCGCTTTGCGCCGGCGCCTGGCAATCCGGCTTCGAACCACACCGGCGCTATAGAATACTGGGTTATGGCTTCGCTGCCCTCATTCCATTCCTCAATTTTGTCACGCAGATGACCACCCGAGACGATCTCCTCCAGGCCGCCCGCCAGCGCCAGCAACAGAACCAGCTCCCGTATTTCGGCGCGCTGTCGCCGCAGGAAGCCTATGCGCTGCTGCAGAACGACCCTTCGGCCGTGCTGGTCGACGTACGCACGCAGGCCGAGCTGGACTGGGTGGGCGGCGTCGACGTGCCCGACGCGCAGTTCGCCCACGTCGAATGGATGTCCTACCCGGGTGGCGCGCAGAACGCCCGCTTTGTCGAAGAACTGAAGGCACGCGTGCCGGCCGACGTGCCGGTGCTGTTCCTGTGCCGCAGCGCGGCGCGCTCCAAGCATGCCGCGCGCATCGCTACCGAAGCTGGCTACCACTTCGCCATGGACGTGCTGGAAGGTTTCGAAGGCAACCGCGACGACCACCACCACCGCAAGACCGTGGAAGGCTGGTGCGTGCGCGGCCTGCCGTGGCACGGCGCCTGATCCCGGTCGGGCCTGAATAAAGGAAGGGGCAGCCATGGCTGCCCCTTCTTCTTTCCTGCGACCCCTGGTGCTTACGCTTGCGCCGCTGCGCGCGGTGGCTGCTCCACAGTCTCGAACCCCATCGCCTGCACGCCTTCGAGCAGCATCGCATAGGCCGGCGCCAGCAGGTCGGCCGGCCCCTTGACGCCCAGGTCGATATGGCGGCGCGCGAAGCGGTCGCCGCGCTGCACGTCGCCGACCGACGGCAGGCTGAACACGCGGACGCCGGGGTGCGCCGCCTCGACCTCCTCCATCAGCGGCGTCAGCGTGGACTCCGGCGCCTCGAACACGTAGAAGGCCCGCTCCTGCTGCTGCACCTGGTGGAACAGGTGCGCATAGTCGTGGTCCAGCACCCACTCCATCATCGGCCACGCCATCACCGGGAAGCCCGGCATGAAGTGATGGTGGGCGACCGAGAAGCCCGGGATGCGGTTGTAGCTGTTGGGAATGATGCGCGCGCCTTCGGGGAACTCGCCCATCTTGAAGCGGTGCTGGTTCTCCGGCAGGTTCAGGTCGCCCTTGACCGGGTCGCCGCCGGCGGTCTCGGCAATGCGCAGCGCAATCAGTTCGCGCGCCTCGGGATGCAGCACCAGCGCCACGCCCAGCGCCGCGGCCGCGCACTGGCGGGTATGGTCATCCGGCGTGGCGCCGATGCCGCCGGTGCAGAACACCACGTCGGGGCCAGCCAGCGTGCGGCGCAGCGTGGCGGTGATGCGGGCGCGGTCGTCGCCGACGTACTCGGCCCAGTCCAGCGCCAGGCCGCGCGCGCCCAGCAGTTCGATGGTGCGGCGCAGATGCTTGTCCTCACGCCGTCCCGACAGGATCTCGTCGCCAATCACGATCAGGCCAAAACCCATAGTGCCCTCGCTTCAGGAATTTTCGATGCGGCGCACGTCGGCCGGCGCCAGGTCGATGACTTCGCCACCGGACGACGGGGCTGCAGGCGGCTGGGCCGGCGCCGCCGCGCGCTCAGCCCGCAGCTGCGCCAGCGCGCGCAGGCAGAAATGGCCGAACCACAGCGCCGAGAAGATAAAGATCAGCACATAAAGCCACAGCGTGCCGGCCAGCACGAACGGGAACAGGAAGATCACCGCCGCCGACGACACCCACAGCAGCGTCGGTGCCGAGCCCAGCAGCCCCACCGCCACCCCGATCACCAGCAACGGCGTGCGGTGGCGCCGCACCAGCGTCTTGCGCTCCTCGGCGCTGGCGTGGTCGGCGAGGGCGTCGTAGGTCATCACGCGGTAGGTCAGCCAGCCCCACAGCACCGGCGGGATCAGCGCGAAGAACGGCGGGATCAGCCACAGCGGCAGCGTCACCAGCACCAGCACCAGGAACACCAGCGTGCTGCCCAGCGACTGGAACACGCTGCCCATGATGCTGCCCCCATGGGCCTTGGCCAGGTCCGGGTAGCTGCGCTCCAGGTGGCGCACCACTGCCGGCACCGAGAACAAGCCGATGAACAGCAGCATGGAGGCGATCACCAGCGGGATCACCAGCGCCGCCACGAACAGCGGCGCCACGATGGTACGCATCGATTGCAGGCCGAACCAGTCCAGCGCGCTGTAGATCCAGCTGGTCAGGACGGAGGTTTCCAGGAAGCTGCGCATGGCGCCCATGATGGGGTCCCAGCCCCACCAGAGCAGGCCGCCCCATAGCAGCGTGGCCAGGACGAAAGGCAGCACGGTCAGCATCAGCATGCGGGGATGCAGCTGGCTGACCAGCGCGCGGCCAAACGAGCGGAAGATATCGTTCATGCAGTCGAAGGCAAACAGGAAAGTCGCGGGGAGCCGGCCAGGTCAGCCATGGGACGGGCCGGCGGCAACCCGAAACACTAGCATACGCCACTTGCCGCCGTGGCGCGCCCTCGCTCGCCGCGGGTGGAGGACTGCCTCGAATGCCGGGTTCAGCGCAGCCGAAGCAGCCGCTTGATGCCGTACCACTGGTGGGACAGGAAGCCCGTGCCGTAGTCGCGGCCCTTGCCCAGCGGAGGCGGCAACTGGTCGCGGATGCCGGTCGGGTGGTAAGTCGCGGTGAAGACCGCGGTGCCGAACAGCATGTCCCACCACGGGAAGATCACGCCGTAGTTGCAGCCGCCCAGTTTGGCCGGCGCGCCGTTGGCCTCATGGCCGATGCCCACGGCGTGATGGGTGCGGTGAAAACGCGGCGAGATCAGCAGCCGCTCGCCGAGGGCGCCGAAGTGCAGCCGCACGTTGGCGTGCTGCAGGCTCTGCAGCAGCTGCGACAGCGCCACCAGCAGCACGTACTGCGACGGCTCCACGCCCACCCCCAGCGCCACCAGCGCAAACACCAGGTCGCGCAGCATGTCGTCCAGCAGGTGGTTGCGGTTGTCGCTCCACAGCGTCATCTGGCGCTGGCTGTGGTGCACCGCGTGCAGCTGCCACCACCAGCGGAAGGTGTGCGACAGGCGGTGATACCAGTAGTCGAGCAGGTCGAACAGCAGCAGGTAGACAAAGAAGCTGACCAGCGGCACGGAGGTCACGCCCGGCCACCAGTCCTCGACATTGACACGGTGCCAGCCCAACAGCCGCAGGTGGCCTTCCAGCGCGTCGGTCAGCGGCGCCAGCAGGAAGAACATGGCCAGCCGGAACAGCCCGAGCCGGTGGATCACGGTGTAGAGGATGTCGGTGCGGACCGCGGCGCGGTCGGCCACCGGCTCGACCGGGCGCCACTTCTCCAGCGGCCCCAGGATCAGCACCATCACGGCGATCTGCACCAGCCCCACCAGCAGCCACTCGGTGCCGGTGAAGGCGTCTTCGGCATAGCCGCCAAACCCGAGGTGGTAGACCACGGGCAGCACCACGTCCTGGAACAGCGTGCCTTCGACCTGGCCGATCCAGCCGTTCAGCGTCTCCCACATTACCGCCTGCCCTCCTTGTGCGCGGCCGGCTGCGGCCTGGCGATCCAGTCGCGGTAGGCCGGGTGCTCGCGCAGCGTCGCAAAGCAGAATCCCTTGCGTTCCAGGCCGGCGAGCAAGGGCTCCAGCACGCCAGGCGCCCACGGGTCCTTGCGCGACCAGATGCCCAGGTGCGCCATGGTGATATCGCCATCGCGCAGGCTGGCCAGCGCGCGCTCCAGCAGCGCCGCGTTGGGGTAGCGGTCGGACGACAGCTCATCGCCAAGGAACCCCGCCGGCGCCCAGCCGACATGGCGGAAGCCGCACTGCTCGGCCCACTGCACCGTCTGCGGCGCGGTGCGCCCGCCGGGGGCGCGCCACAGCGGCACCATGTCGGCGCCGGTCATGCCGTGGAAGGCGTCGGCGCTGCGCCGCAGTTCCTGGCAGAAGGCAGCCGCGTCCATGGCCACGTCCTTGCCGGCCTGCGCGCCGAACTGCGGCCGCATGGTGACCTGGCCGGCGCGCACGCTGCGCAGGTAGACGTGGTCGAAGGTGTGCGTGCCGAAGGCGTGGCCGTCGGCCACCAGCCCCTTCCAGTATGGCGCCCAGGACGGGTCAAGGGAATTGTCCTGGCGCACCGTCGGTTCATTGGCCAGGAAGAAGGTGGCGCGGATATGGTGGCGGCGCAGCGTGTCGGCAATCAACTGCGCCTGGCTCATGCTGCCGGTGTCGAAGGTCAGGTAGAGCGTGCCGGCCGGGCATGCCCTGGCGGCAGGCGTGGGGGCATCCGCCGCCTGCAGCGCGGACGGCAGGCCGCAGGCAAGCGCCAGCGCAGCCAGCAGCTTCCCCAGCCGTCCCGGTCGCGATGCCTTGGTCTCATGCATGGTCCCTGCCCTGCCCGGTTCAGTACAGCGGCGCGCGCGTGCGGAAATAGATGCCGTGCGGCGAGCGCCCGACGCGCACGGTCTTGACCAGCTTGCGGCTGGCCACGTCGATCAGCCCGACCGAGCGCGCCCAGCGGAAGGTCACCCACAGGGTCTTGCCGTCGGCGGTCAGCTCCATGTCGTCCGGGCCCGGCGGCAGGCCGGTGATGTCGCCGACCTTGGTCAGCGTCTGCTGGTCGATGATGCTGATGCTGCCCGTGACGCGGTTGCTCAGGAACAGGTGGCGCTTGTCGCCCACGGCGCGGAAGTTGTGCGCGCCCTTGCCGGTCTGGATCTGCTTGACCACGGTGCGCGTGCGCCAGTCGATCACGGCCACGTAGTCGGCCCCGGTCATGCCCACCAGCAGGTACTTCTGGTCCGGCGTGACCCAGACGCCGGCCGGCGACGAGCCGGTTGCCATGCGCCACATCACGTTCTGCGTGACCAGGTCGATGGCCACCACCTCGTTGGAGTCCTGCAGCGTGATGAAGGCGATGCGGCTGTCGGCGGTAAAGGCGATATGGCTGGGCGTCTTGGCCAGCGGGAACTGCCTGGCCAGCTTCAGCGCCTTGCCGTCCCAGCGGTAGAGATCGACACGGTCAAGCCGGTTGCCGGTGGTGATAAACCACTTCTGGTCCGGCGAGAAGCCGATCTGGTAGGGATCGTCGATATTGGGCACGCGCTGCTGGACCTTGCCCGTGACCGGATCCAGGAACACCAGGTCGTTGCCGACCGCGTTGGCGACAATCAGCGACTTGTCGTCCGGCGTGGCGATCAAATGGTGCGGCTCCTTGCCGATCGGGAAGGTCTCCAGCACCTTCTGCGTGTCCTTGTCGATCAGTGTGACGGTTGCATCACCCGAATTAAGGATCACCACCACTTCCGCCGATGCCGGTGCAGCCAGTAGGCCCAGCGCGAGCGCGCCCGCCATGATCCCACCAGCCACAACACGACGCCACGCAAACTGCAATGCAAACATAAGACCTGCCAGAATAAGACTGAATCGGCGATTCTAACGGTTGAGCGCGGCAATCCGCTGACGTCGCGGCTGATGGCGATCAAGAATTTGGCAGATTGTGGCGCGTTGGCGACCAAACCCGGCTCGCCCCGACATTGCGCCGCATACCTGCCCATGCTTACCATCAGCGCTGCATGGATTCCCACACCTTCTGCAGCCGCTTGACCGACATCGGCACCGGCGTGCGCAGCTCCTGCGCGAACAGTGCGATGCGCAGTTCCTCCAGCATCCAGCGGAATTCCTCCAGCCGCGCATCCTCGCCGCCGCGGCCCTGGGTGCGCAGCTGCTTTTCGGCCCGCTGCCATTGCTGCACCAGCGGCGCCATCTCCTGCATGCGCTGCGTGTCGCGCGCCGGGTCGCCCTTGAGCTTGTCCACCCGCATGGCAATGCCCTTCAGGTAGCGCGGGAAATGAACCAGCTGCGTGTACGAGGTTTCGTCGACAAAGCGCTTGCCCATCAGCCGCCCGAGCTGGGCCTCCATGTCGGCATGGGGCCCGGCGAACGGCTTGGCCTGCAGCAGCTTGCGCGGCAGCCCGGCGTATTCGGCCAGGATGGTCCCCACCAGCCGCGCGATCTCCTGCGCCAACAGCGACAGCCGGGTGCGCCCCTCGTCCTTGCGGGCATTGAACTCGGCCTCGTTGCGCGGCAGCGGCGCCTGCATGCAGGCGCGCTCCAGCGCCAGCATCACGATCTGCTCGCGCAGCATCTCCTGCGTGCCCAGCGTCATGTACTGCATCGCCATCTGCTGCAGGCCCGGGATGTTCTTCTCGATGAACTTGACCTGCTCGCGCAGCTGCAGCGCGAACAGCCGGCGCAGGCCCAGGTGGTGAACGCGGGCGGCTTCCTGCGGGTCGTCGAACACTTCCACGTCGCAGTGCGTGCCGCGGTCGACCAGCGCGGGGTAGCCGAACAGGGTCTGGCTGCCCTTGCGGATCTCCAGCAGCTCGGGCAGCTCACCGAAGGTCCAGCCGGTCAGGCCTTCGTACTTGCCGGGCTCGGCCGCCACTAGCGGCGCCGCCTGCTCCGGGGCCTCGGTTGCTGCCTGTGCGGCCTGTGCCGCGGCTTGCGCGGCCACCCGCTGGAACGACTGCTGCGCCTGCCCGCCCAGCTCGGCGCGCAGCTGGGCCAGGTTGCGGCCCATGTCGAGCTGGCGGCCGTGCTCGTCGATCACCTTGAAGTTCATGGTGTGGTGCGCGGGCAGCGTTTCCAGCTTGAAGTCGGCCCGTTTGACCATGGTGCCGGTCTGCTCGCGGATATCGGCGATCAGCACGTCCAGCAGCTCGCCCACGCCAGACGGCTGGCGCGCGACAAAGCCGGCGGCATAATCCGGCAGCGGCACGCAGTGGCGGCGCAGCTTCTGCGGCAACGACTTGAGCAGCAGGTGCACCTTCTCCTTGATCATGCCCGGCACCAGCCAGTCGGCCCGCTCCTGGCGCACCTGGTTGAGCGCGTACAGCGGCACGGTCAGGGTCACGCCGTCGCGGTGGCTGCCGGGCTCGAAGTGGTAGGTCAGCCCCATGTCGACCCCGGCCACGTTCATGGTCTTGGGGAACAGGTCGGTGGTGATGCCGGCCGCCTCGTGCCGCATCAGCTCGTCGCGGTTCAGGTACAGCAGCTTGCGGTCCCGGGCGCTCTCGGCCTGGTACCACTGCTCGAAGGTGGCCTGCTGGCAGATGTCGGCGGGAATCGCACGATCGTAGAAGGCGTAGATCAGTTCGTCGTCGACCAGCACGTCCTGGCGCCGCGACTTGTGCTCCAGGTTCTCGATCTCGCGCACCAGGCGCTGGTTGTGCGTGTAGAACGGCAGGCGCGTGTCGAACTCGCCCTCGACCAGCGCACGGCGGATAAATATCTCGCGCGCTTCCTGCGGGTTCATCGGGCCGTAGTGCACGCGGCGGTGCTGGTAGACCACCAGCCCGTAGAGCGTGGCGCGCTCCAGCGCCAGCACCTGGCCGGCCTTCTTTTCCCAGTGCGGATCGCTCCAGCTGACCTTGAGCAGGTGGCGGCCCACCTGCTCCAGCCATTCGGGCTCGATGCGCGCCAGGGTGCGCGCGAACAGCCGGCTGGTCTCGACCAGTTCGGCCGCGACGATCCAGCGCCCGACCTTGCGCGCGATCAGCGAGCCCGGCCACAGGTGGAACTTGATGCCGCGCGCGCCCAGGTATTCGCGGCCCTTGCCATCGCCATCCTCGATGCGGCAGCCGACATTGCCCAGCAGGCCCGTCAGCAGCGCCTTGTGCACCTGCTCATAGGTGGGCTCGCTGTCGTTCAGGCGCCAGCCCTGCTCGGTCACCGTGGTCATCAGCTGCGAATGCACGTCGCGCCACTCGCGCAGCCGCAGATGCGACAGGAAGTGGGCGCGGCACTGGTCCTGCAGCTGGCGGTTGGATTTCTTGTGCGCCACCGCGTCCTCGAACCACTTCCACAGCCTGACCCAGCCCAGGAACTCGGACTTCTCGTCCATGAACTTGCGATGGGCCTGGTCGGCGGCTTCCTGCGCCTCCTGCGGGCGGTCGCGCGGGTCCTGCACCGACAGCGCGCTGGCGATGACCAGCACTTCGCGCAGGCACTGGTGCTCGCGCGCGGCCAGGATCATGCGCGCCACGCGCGGGTCCAGCGGCAGCTTGGCCAGCTGGCGGCCGGTGCCGGTCAGCTGGTTGGCGTCGTCGACCGCGCCCAGTTCCTGCAGCAGCTGGTAGCCGTCGGCCACGGCGCGGCCCAGCGGCGGCTCGATAAACGGGAACGACTCGATGTCCGTCAGCCGCAGCGCCTTCATGCGCAGGATGACGGCGGCCAGCGACGAGCGCAGGATCTCGGGGTCGGTAAAGCGCGGCCGGCCGGAGAAATCGGTTTCCTCGTACAGGCGGATGCAAATGCCGTTGGCAACCCGGCCGCAGCGGCCGGCACGCTGGTTGGCGGCCGCCTGCGAGATCGACTCGACCTGCAGCTGCTCCACCTTGTTCCGGTACGAATAGCGCTTGACCCGCGCCAGCCCGGTATCGACCACGTAGCGGATGCCCGGCACCGTCAGCGAGGTTTCGGCGACGTTGGTCGCCAGCACGATGCGCCGTGCATTCGACGGCTTGAACACGCGCTCCTGCTCCTGCACCGAGAGCCGCGCAAACAGAGGCAGGATCTCGGTATGCGGCGGGTGGTGCTTGCGCAGCGCCTCGGCGGCCTCGCGGATCTCGCGCTCGCCGGGCAGGAACACCAGCACGTCGCCGGGGCCGGCGCGGCACAGCTCGTCCACGGCATCGACGATGCCGTCGTACAGGTCGCGCTCGCGCGCCTGTGGGCTGCGCGGCGCGCCGGCGGCGGCCACGTCCCCGGTGATCGGGCGGTAGCGCACTTCCACCGGGTACAGGCGGCCGCTGACCTCGATCACCGGCGCCGGCTTGTCGCCCGAGGCGAAATGCTGGGCAAAGCGCTGCGCATCGATGGTGGCCGAGGTGATGATCACCTTCAGGTCCGGCCGCTTTGGCAGGATCTGGCGCAGGTAGCCGATCAGGAAGTCGATGTTCAGGCTGCGCTCGTGCGCCTCATCGATGATCAGCGTGTCGTAGGCGCGCAGCAGCGGGTCGTTCTGGGTCTCGGCCAGCAGGATGCCGTCGGTCATCAGCTTGACCGACGCACCCGACGACATGGTGTCGTTGAAACGCACCTGGTAACCCACGTGCTCGCCCAGCGGCGTGCCGAGTTCCTGCGCGATGCGCTTGGCGGTCGAGGTGGCGGCAATGCGTCGCGGCTGGGTGTGGCCGATCAGGCCTCCGCCCTCTCGCCCCGGGCCGCGCCCGATCGACAGGCAGATCTTGGGCAGCTGCGTCGTTTTCCCCGAACCGGTCTCGCCCGAGACGATCACCACCTGGCTGGCCAGCAGCGCCGCGGCGATCTCGTCGCGGCGGGCCGATACCGGCAAAGCCTCGGGGAAAATGATCGGCGGCAGCGGGTTGACCGGCCTTGGCGCACGCGGCGGGCGCGGGCCGCGCGGCGGCCGCTGTCCGGCTTCAGCGGCCGGCCGCACAGCGACGGGCTGCGCACGGACGTCCGGCTGCCTGGCCGGGCCTGGGGCCGGCCGGGACTGGGCTGGGGAGGCGGACTGACCGGCACCGGCACGCTGGCGCGGCGCGGCGGGTGGTTTGGGCTTGACGGGGCGTTGTTCTGGCATTGGCCGGGATTATAATCCGCGGGATGAACGCCAGAACCGACGCGCCGCAGACGGCGCCTGCCTCCCCGTCACCCGCCGCCCCCGTGCCGGCGCAGCCGCCCGCCGCGGCTGAACTCCCCTCGCCCGCCTCCGCCTTGCCCGCCACGGCGGACGACCCCGAGCGCAGCGGCCCCGACCACCAGCAGTTCGTCGACTGGCTGCGCATGGTGGCGCCGTATATCCATGCCTTCCGCGGCAAGACCTTCGTGATCGCCTTCGCCGGCGAACTGGTCAAGTCGGGCGTGCTCAACGCGCTGGTCAACGACGTCGCGCTGCTGCACGCCATGGGCATGCAGATCGTGCTGGTACACGGCTCGCGCCCGCAGGTAGAAGAACAGCTCGCGCTGCGCCATGTCGAGTCGCAGTTTGTCGACGGCGTGCGCGTCACCGACAACGCCGCGCTCGAATGCGCCAAGGAAGCCGCCGGCGAACTGCGCCTGGACATAGAGGCCGCCTTCAGCCAGGGCCTGCCCAATACGCCGATGGCCGGCGCGCAGTTGTCGGTGATCTCAGGCAACTTCGTCACCGCGCGCCCGATCGGCATCGTCAACGGCACCGATTACCAGCACACCGGCCTGGTGCGCAAGATCGACGCCGAATCCGTGCGCATGTCGCTGTCGCACGGCAAGGTGGTGCTGCTGTCGCCGCTGGGCTTCTCGCCCACCGGCCAGGCCTTCAACCTGTCGATGGAAGACGTGGCCAGCGCCACCGCCACGGCGCTCAAGGCCGACAAGCTGATCTTCATCACCGAGGTGCCGGGCGTGCCCGACCCGGTCGGCAAGATGATGCAGGAAATGTCCCTGCGCACCGCGGTAGAGCGCCTGCAGAACAAGCACCTGCCGCCGGACGTGGCCAACTACCTGCAGCACCTGGTCAAGGCGCTCAAGGGCGGCGTGCCGCGTGCGCACCTGATCCCCTATTCGCTCGACGGCTCGGTGCTGCTCGAACTGTTCCTGCACGACGGCGTCGGCACCATGCTGTCCGACACCGACCTGGAAAGCCTGCGCGAGGCCACGCTCGACGATGTCGGCGGCATCGTGCAGCTGATCGCCCCGCTGGAGCAGGACGGCACGCTGGTACCGCGCGGACGCCACCTGATCGAGCGCGATATCGCCAACTTCTCGGTGATCGAGCACGACGGCGTGCTGTTCGGCTGTGCCGCGCTGTACGACTACCCGCGCGAAAACATGGGCGAGATGGCCTGCCTGACAGTCTCGCAGGAAGCCCAGGGCACCGGCGACGGCGAGCGCCTGCTCAAGCGCATCGAGCGCCGCGCCCGCGCGCTCGGCCTGGACAAGCTGTTCGTGCTCACCACCCGGACCGAACACTGGTTCCTCAAGCGCGGCTTCGTCCACGCCAACGTCGACGACCTGCCCGAGGACAAGCGCAAGCTCTATAACTGGCAGCGCAAGTCCATGGTGCTGATGAAAAAGCTGTGACACCGTAGGGGCAATCGCCGCCGCGCCGCGGCCGGCCGCCCCGCTTGGCTACAATAGCGCCAGCGCCGAAGCTCTAACGAACATACCAAGGAGTCCCCATGGCCCGCATGGTCCAATGCATCAAGCTGAACAAGGAAGCCGAAGGCCTCGACTTCCCGCCGCTGCCCGGCGAACTGGGCAAGAAGATCTGGCAAAGCGTGTCGAAGGAAGCCTGGGCTGGCTGGCTCAAGCACCAGACCATGCTGATCAACGAAAACCGCCTGAACATGGCCGATGCGCGCGCGCGCCAGTACCTGCTCAAGCAGACCGAGAAGTACTTCTTCGGCGAAGGCGCCGACCAGGCCCAGGGCTACGTGCCGCCGCAGTCCTGATCCGGACCGCCGCATGAAAAAAGGGGGGCCTGAGGCACTAATGCTGTTCAGTTAAGGTATCAAACGCTACTGTCATTCCCGCGCAGGCGGGAATCCAGCGTCTTTCACGTCCCCTTTGGGGATGAAGTCACTGGGTTCGCGCCTGCGCGGGAACGACGGTGGTTAACTGAACGGCATTATGCCTGAGGCACCCCTTTTTGCTTGATGCCGCCGAAGACCCGGCTCAGTAGTCCGTGCGCTGCACGCCGTCGCCGGTGCCCAGCAGCAGCACATCCGCCCCGCGCAGCGCGAACAGGCCCACCGTGACCACGCCCGGCACCTGGTTGACGGTCTGCTCCAGGCCGCGCGGATCGTCGATCTTCAGGCCGACCAGGTCCAGGATCACATTGCCGTTGTCGGTCTTGTAGATGCCGCCTTCCTTGGTCATGCGCAGGCGCGGCTGGCCGCCCAGGGCCTGCAGCTTGCGCGCCACCGCGGCACGTGCCATCGGGATCACCTCGACCGGCAGCGGGAAGGTGCCCATGGTCTGGACCAGCTTGCTGCCGTCGGCGATGCAGACAAAGCGCCTGGCTACCGAGGCGACGATCTTCTCGCGCGTCAGTGCGCCGCCGCCGCCCTTGATCATGGCGCCGCTGGCGTCGATCTCGTCGGCGCCGTCGACATAGACCGGGATCTCGTCGACCTCGTTCAGGTCCAGCACCTTGAAGCCGTGCTGCTGCAGGCGGCGCGTGGAAGCCTCTGAGCTGGACACCGCACCCGCAAAGCGCTCCTTGAACGCCGCCACGGCGTCAATGAAGAGATTGGCGGTGGAGCCGGTGCCCACGCCGAGCACGGCACCTTCGGGCACTTCCTGCTTGACGTAGTCGGCGGCGGCTTGCGCGACCAGCGCCTTGAGTTCATCCTGAGTCATGACAACAGCCAGATTGCGTTGGGGAAACGCGTAGTGTAGCGGATTGCGGCGGCAGGCCATGCAGGCGACGGTACAATGGACCAGACCAGCGTTCCGGGTGCGACCTGCGCGCGCCCTTACGCCCGCGAACGATTTTGCAGACGCTCAAGCAGACGACCAAGCGACCATGAACCAGCTCGAACAACTCAGGCAGTTCACCACGGTGGTGGCCGATACCGGCGACTTCCAGCTGATGAAGCAGTACACCCCGCAGGACGCGACCACCAATCCGTCGCTGATCCTGAAGGCGGTGCAGAAACCCGAATACCGCCACCTGCTGGAGCAAGCCGTGCGCGACCACCACGGCAACGGCGGCGTCGATGCGGTGATGGATGCCGTGCTGATCGCCTTCGGCTGCGAGATCCTGGCGATCGTGCCGGGCCGCGTGTCGACCGAAGTCGATGCGCGCCTGTCTTTCGACACCGCAGCCAGCGTGGCCAAGGCGCGCCACCTGATCCAGCTGTACGAGCAGCGCGGCATCGCGCGCGAGCGCGTGCTGATCAAGATCGCATCCACCTGGGAAGGCATCCGCGCGGCCGAGATCCTGCAGCGCGACGGCATCCGCTGCAACATGACACTGCTGTTCTCGCTGGTGCAGGCGGTGGCGTGCGCCGAGGCCGGCGCGCAACTGATCTCGCCCTTCGTCGGCCGCATCTTCGACTGGTACAAGAAGCAGGCCGGCGAGCAATGGGACGCGGCCGCCAACAGCGGCGACAACGACCCCGGCGTGCGCTCGGTGCGCCAGATCTACGACTACTACAAGAAGTTCGGCTACCCCACCGAGGTGATGGGCGCCAGCTTCCGCAGCACCGCGCAGATCCTGTCGCTGGCCGGCTGCGACCTGCTGACCATCAGCCCCGAGCTGCTGGAGCAACTGGCCGCCGGCCAGGGCCCGGTGGCGCACAAGCTGTCGGTGGACCAGGCCCAGGCCGCCAATATCGCCCGCATCGCGGCGGACGAGCCGTCCTTCCGCTGGCAGCTGAACGAAGATGCCATGGCCACCGAGAAGCTGGCCGAAGGCATCCGCCTGTTCGCGGCCGATGCGGTCAAACTGGAGAAGCTGATCGGCGAGATCGCAAAGTAAGGCGCGCCGGACAGCGAAGCTACCGTCGTTCCCGCGAAGGCGGGAACCCAGTGACTTCATCCCCAAAGGGGCCTTGAAAGACGCTGGATTCCCGCCTTCGCGGGAATGACAGTAGAAATTGACGCATTGGCCCGGCTCAGCCGGCTGCCGGAGCCAGTTGCGGCCACAGCCGCGGCAGGCAGGCGCCGGCCGCTGCACTCAGCACGATATCCGCGGTCTGGTCCAGCGCCGACGGCTGCGGATTGACCACGATCACCGGCGCGCCATGCTCGCGCGCCAGGCCCGGCAACCCCGCCGCCGGATACACCAGCCCCGAGGTGCCGACCACCAGACACAGGTCGCAGGTCTGCGCCGCATGCTCGGCGCGGTAGCGCGCCACGCGCGGCAGGTCCTCGCCGAACCACACCACGCCAGGACGCATCAGCGCGCCGCACAGGCTGCAGCGCGGCGGCATGCCGGGCAGCGCGGTCGCCTCGTTGCAGCGTCCGCACCCATCCAGCCATTTGTTGGCGAACAGGTTGCCGTGCAGTTCGATCACGCCCTCGCTGCCGGCGCGCTGGTGCAGGCCATCCACGTTCTGCGTGACCAGCGTGAAGGGCTTCTGCGCAGCCAGCGCCACCAGCGCATGGTGCGCCGGATTGGGATGCACAGCCGCGACCAGCTCGCGCCGGTGCAGGTACCACTCCCAGACCAGCGCCGGCTGGCGGCGGTAGGCGTCCTCGCTGGCCAGCTCTTCCGGGTCGAACTGTTCCCACAGCCCGGTCATCGCATCGCGGAAGGTCGGCACGCCGGACTCGGCGGAAATGCCGGCACCGGTCAGCACGAAGATGTTGCTGGCCGCGGAGAGCAGCCGGCGCGCTTCCTCAAGCTCTGGCAATCCAGAGAGACCGGTATCAGCAGCCATAGGCTTAGCCCGGCAGGCGCCGCTGGCGCACGGCCTCATACAGGCACACGCCGCTGGCCACGGAAACGTTGAGGCTTTCCACGCCGCCCGCCATCGGGATGCCGACCAGCTCGTCGCAAGTCTCGCGCGTCAGGCGGCGCATGCCCTCGCCTTCGGCGCCCATCACGATCGCGGTCGGGCCCTTGAAGTCGATGTCGTACAGCGACTTCTCGGTGCCGTCGGCGGTGCCGATGACCCAGATGCCGCGTTCCTGCAATTCACGCAGGGTGCGGGCCAGGTTGGTCACGGTGATATAGGGCACGGTCTCGGCGGCGCCGCTGGCGACCTTGGCCACGGTGGTATTGAGGCCGACGCTGCGGTCCTTGGGGGCGATCACGGCATGCGCGCCGGCACCGTCGGCCACGCGCAGGCAGGCGCCCAGGTTGTGCGGATCGGTGACGCCGTCCAGCACCAGCAGCAGCGGCGTGCCTTCGATGCCGTCGAGCAGTTCATCCAGGTTCAGCGCCAGTGCCACGTCTTCGGCACGTGCCACCACGCCCTGGTGGCGGTCGGTGCCGGCCATGCCGCGCAGGCGCTCGGCGTCGACGGGGTGCAGGCGCACGCCCAGGCTTTCGGCCAGGCGCACGAAGTCCTGCATGCGCCGGTCGCGGCGGGCGGATTCGATATAGACATCGGTCACGCCCTTGGCATCTTGGCGCAGGCGTGCGGTGACGGCGTGAAAGCCGATCAGGAGTTTGTTTTTAGCCATGGCGCGATTGTACTCGCCCTCTCGCCCCCGTCCGCTGCTGCGCGAGGCAGGGCAGCGGCCGGGGGGCGAAAGGCGGCGGCCATGGCGGCCGCCGCAGGCTTCAGCGCTTGCGCGGAGTGCGCGGGCTCTTGGCCGGTGTCTTGCCGGCCGGCTTGGCCTGGTGCGACTTGGAGGCCGGCTTGCGCGGCTTCTCCAGGTGCGAAGGCTTGGGCTTGGCCGCGCGCTTGGCCGGCTTGCCGCCGGTCTTCAGATGCGGCTTGAGCGGCGTGATCACGGCCTCGAACACCGGCTGCTCTTCGATCACGCGATCCAGCGTCTCGTCGAACGACTCTTCCGGCTTGGATGAGCCGCCCAGCAGCGCCGCCAGCTGGCGGCCCTTCTTGCGCGCCGGCACCGCGTGGGCGGCGGGCACGCGCGGCTGGGCCTCGGTGCCGCCGGTGCGGGCACGCAGGGTCTTCGCCGACGGCTCCTGCACCAGGCGGAAGTCGATCTTGCGCGCATCCAGGTCCACGCGCGACACCTGCACGCGCACGCGGTCGGTCAGCCGGTAGCGGATGCCGGTGCGCTCGCCGCGCAGTTCGTTGCGGGCCTCGTCGTACTGGAAATAGTCGCTGCCCAGCTCGGTCACGTGGACCAGGCCTTCCACATACAGCTCGTCGAGCTGCACGAAGATGCCGAACGAGGTCACGGCGCTGATGGTGCCGGCGAAGTCGCTGCCCAGCTTGTCGCGCATGAAGTAGCACTTGAGCCAGGCCTCGACATCGCGCGAGGCCTCGTCGGCACGGCGCTCGTTGGCCGAGCAGTGCAGGCCGAGCTCGTCCCAGATGGCCTCGTTGCGCCTGGCGCGCGCCGCGGTCAGCTCTGCCTTCTGCTCGGCGTCCCTGGCCTGCAGCTTGCGCGCCTTGGGCGAGATCGCCGTATTCAGCTCGGTGCCGTGTGCAAACGCCGGCTGGTACTTGGTATGCGCCAGCACCGCCTTGATCGCGCGGTGCACCAGCAGGTCGGGGTAGCGGCGGATCGGGCTGGTGAAGTGCGCGTAGGCCTCGTACGCCAGGCCGAAGTGGCCGATATTGTCCGGGCTGTACACCGCCTGCTGCATCGAGCGCAGCAGCATGGTCTGCAGCATCGGCGCATCCGGGCGGGACTTGATCTTGTCCATCACCTCGGCGTAGTCCGACGCCTGCGGCTTGTCGCCGCCGCCCAGCGACAGGCCGGCGGTGCGCAGGAACTCGCGCAGGTTCTTCAGCTTCTCTTCGCTGGGGCCCGCGTGGATGCGGTACAGCGCCGGGTGCTTGAAGCGTTCGAGGAAGTCGGCCGCGCACACGTTGGCGGTCAGCATGCATTCCTCGATCAGCCGGTGCGCGTCGTTGCGCGTGCGGGGCAGGATCTGCTCGATCTTGCCCTGCGCGTTGCAGACGATATAGGTCTCGGTGGTGTCGAAGTCGATCGCGCCGCGCGCGCGCCGCGACTTGAGCAGGACCTGGAACAGCTCGTACAGGTTCTGCAGGTGCGGCACCAGCTCGCCGCGCTTGTGCGCCTCGGGACCCTTGGTGTTGGACAGCACCGACCAGACCTCGTTGTAGGTCAGGCGCGCCGTCGAATGCATCACGGCCGGATAGAACTGGTAGCCCTTGAGCTCGCCCTTGGCGGTGATCACGGCATCGCACACCATGCACAGGCGGTCCACGTGCGGGTTGAGCGAGCACAGCCCGTTGGACAGCTTCTCCGGCAGCATCGGGATCACGCGGCGCGGGAAGTACACCGAGGTGGCGCGGTCCAGCGCGTCGGCATCCAGCGGCGTGCCCGGACGCACGTAGTGCGACACGTCGGCAATCGCCACGATCAGGCGCCAGCCCTTGGCGCGGCCGATCCTGACCGGCTCGCAATAGACCGCGTCGTCGAAGTCGCGCGCGTCTTCGCCGTCGATGGTCACCAGCGGGATGTCGCGCAGGTCGATACGGTGGTCCAGGTCGGCCTGGCGCACCTCGTCGGGCAGCCCGGCGGCTTCCTGGGCGGCCGCCGGCGAGAACGCGTGCGGCACGCCGTACTTGCGCACGGCGATCTCGATCTCCATGCCGGGATCGTCGATATCGCCCAGCACCTCGACCACGCGGCCCACCGGCTGCGCGTAGCGGTCGGGGTATTCGATCAGCTCGACGCTGACCACCTGCCCCACCCGTGCCTTGCCCTGCGCCTTGGGCGGGATCAGGATGTCCTGGCTGATGCGCTTGTCTTCGGGCGCCACCACCAGCACGCCGCCCTCGCTGAGCAGCCGGCCGATGACATAGCGGTTGGCGCGCTCGATGATCTCGACGATCTGCCCTTCGGGGCGCCCGCGCCGGTCATAGCCCATCACGCGCACCTGCGCGCGGTCGTTGTGCATGGCCTTCTGCAGCTCGCGCTCGGGCAGGAAGATATCGTCCTCGCCGTCGTCGCGGATCAGGAAGCCGAAGCCGTCGCGGTGGCCCTGCACCCGGCCGGTGACGAAGTTGGGCTGATGGGCCAGCTCATAGCGGCCCTTGTGGTTCAGCTCGATCTGGCCGTCGCGTTCCATCGCCGCCAGGCGCTTCTGGAAGCCGTCGTGTTCCTTGCGCGTGACGGCCAGGGCCTTGGCGATATCGCCGGCCGACTGGGGGGATCCCGACGTTCTCAGCACGCCCAGGATTTCTTCCCGGCTGGGGATCGGATAGTTGTTCTGATTCAATTTTTTCTGGAAACTATTTGACAAAATTCTCGCGCTCTCTATAATGAGCGCTTCGGTTGTTTCGACACCTGCCCAGGTGGCGGAATTGGTAGACGCACTAGGTTCAGGTCCTAGCGGTGGCAACACTGTGGAGGTTCGAGTCCTCTCCTGGGCACCAGATCAACGGAAAACCCGCAGCGCTTTCAAGCCCTGCGGGTTTTTTGTTTTTGACGCCTGTTTTGCGCATCAGATCCGGCAACTTGCACTCCTTGCTTGGCGGCCTTGCCGCGATGTCATCACTGCGAGCGTACGGGTTTTTTCCCGTCCGTGAAACCGCGCACCGTACCCCGCGCGGCAGCCGAACCACAAGGGTACGGCAATGTCGAGGAGTGTAACAGCTTCAGTGGCGATTCCGGCATTCCACCGGCCACTTCGGCGTATCACCGACTCCCCTGCCTGCATTCTTGCCCCTTGCTTGACAAGCGCGTCGATGTGTAACTATCATGGTTTCACATTGACCCCGACATCCTGAGTCCAAGCAGTGAGCACCAGCAGCCGGTTCGCCGTGGCGGTCCATATCCTTACTCTGCTCGCCAGTTCGGCGCAGCCGGTGCCGTCGTCGCTGATCGCCGGCAGCGTTGGCACCAATCCGGCGCTGATCCGGCGGCTGGTGAGCCAGCTCGCCGAGGCCGGGCTGGTGACGACCACCATGGGCAGCACCGGCGGCGCCACGCTGGCGCGCCCGGCAGCCTCCATCACGCTGCTGGACGTGTTCCGCGTGGTCGAGACCACTGCGCTGATCACGCTGCACCAGAGCGCGCCCAATCCGGCCTGCCTGGTCGGACGCGAGATCACCGGTGCGCTTCGCAAGGTCGCTGACCGCGCGCAGGCGGCCATGGACGATACCCTTGCCGGCATCACCATCGCCAGCATGCTCGCCGATGTCGAAGGCAGCAGCCAGCGCCGCAAGCGCTGATTTTTTTATCCCGATATGTAACCACATTGGTTTCATATCAACCCCACCCGAAAGAAGGAATGACCATGAAGATCGCAATCATCGGCGCCACCGGCCGCGTTGGCACGCGCCTGACCGACGAAGCCGTGCGCCGCGGCCACCAGGTGACCGCCATTGCGCGCCAGGCCAGCAATCTGCCCGCACGCGCAGGCGTGACCAGCAAGGACGTGGATGCGACCGACAGCGCCGCACTGGCCGCGGCCCTGGCCGGCAGCGACGTCGTCATCAGCAGCGCGCGCTTCGCCCAGCTGAACGCGCAGCAGGTGACCTCGGCAGTGCGCCAGGCCGGCGTGCCGCGCCTGCTGGTGGTGGGTGGTGCCGGCAGCCTCTATGTCGCACCGGGCGTGCAGCTGGTCGATACCCCGAACTTCCCCGATGCCTACAAGCCCGAGGCGCTCGCGGGCCGGGATTTCCTGAACGCGCTGCGCGGGGAACAACAGATCGACTGGACCTTCCTGTCGCCATCGGCGCTGTTCGAACCGGGCGAGCGCACCGGCAAGTTCCGTATCGGCGAGGAAAACCTGCTGAGCGACGCAGCAGGCAAGAGCTGGATCTCGATGGAAGACTACGCCATCGCGATGCTCGACGAGATCGAGAAGCCGGCGCATTCGCGCCAGCGTTTCACGGTCGGCTACTAAGCCGGCCACCGGGCCCCGCCTGCCAGCGGCGGGACCCGGCGCAAGCGCATCAGGCCTGCGCGCCGTCGTCCTGGGCAGCGCGCTTGCCGCGCTTGAGCCAGGCGGCCAGGTTGTGCGGACGCAGCGTGTCGTACTCTTCAAACGGCTGGTGGATCCAGGGGTTCGACGGCAGGAAGGTCACGTGATAGTCCGGCTCGACTTTCGAGCAGGCCTTGTGCCACAGCACCGCCGAACGCACTTCGGTCACGGCCGGATAGCGTTCCTTCAGGTGGCGGCCCACGCGTTCGAGCGTGATGCCCGAATCCACCAGGTCGTCGACCAGCAGCACCCGGCCGGTCAGTTCGCCGCGGGTCATGGTGATGTACTGCGCGATATCCAGGTCGCCCTGCTGCGTGCCCGCGGCTTCGCGGTAGCTGCTGGTGGCCAGGATGGCCAGCGGCACGTCGAAGATGCGCGACATCTGGTCGCCCACGCGCAGCCCGCCGCGCGCCAGGCACAGGATCTTGTCGAACTTCCAGCCCGACTCATGCACGTTCAGCGACAGGCGTGCGATCAGGCGATGGTATTCGTCCCAGGAAACCCACAGGTTCTCGTCATCGTTCGTTGGCAGGTTCATCGTTTTACTCTTTGTATCGTCCGGTCGGTTGACCGATATGGCACGGCCCGCTTGCGCGGGCCGATTTAATTCTGGCGGGCCGCAGCGCTCGTGGCGCGCGGCCTTGTGGGGGCACTGCCGGCGGGTCAGGCCTTGTACGGGTGACGCAGCAGGATGGTCTCGTCGCGGTCCGGGCCGGTCGAGATCATGTCGATCGGAATGCCGACCACTTCTTCCACGCGCTTCAGGTAGACGCGGGCCTGCTCGGGCAGCGCGTCCCACGCCTTCACGCCGAAGGTCGACTCGTTCCAGCCGGGGAATTCCTCGTAGACCGGCACGCAACGCGCCACCGCGTCGGAGCCGCGCGGCAGGATGTCGACGGTCTTGCCGTCCAGCTCGTAACCCACGCACAGGTTGATGCTTTCCAGGCCATCCAGCACGTCCAGCTTGGTCATGCACAGGCCGGACACGCCGTTGATCTGCACCGAGCGCTTGAGCGCGGCAGCATCGAGCCAGCCGGTGCGGCGCGGACGGCCAGTCACCGAACCGAATTCCTTGCCGACGTTGGCCAGGCGCACGCCGACCGGGTCCTGGCGCGACGGGTTGTCGTTGTCGTACAGCTCGCTCGGGAACGGGCCGGCGCCCACGCGAGTGCAGTAGGCCTTGGTGATGCCCAGGATGTAGTTCAGGCGGCCCGGGCCCACGCCGGCGCCCGCTGCGGCCGCACCGGCCACGCAGTTGCTCGAGGTCACGAACGGATAGGTGCCGTGGTCCACGTCCAGCAGCGTGCCTTGCGCGCCTTCGAACATCAGGTTGCCGCCGGCGGCGTTGACCGCGTACAGCTCGGCCGACACGTCGGCCACCATCGGCGCCAGGCGCGGCGCGTAGGCCAGCGCGTCGTCCAGGGTCTGCTGGAAGTCCACGGCTTCCGCGCCCAGGTACTGGGTCAGCATGAAGTTGTGGTAATCCAGGTTCTCGCGCAGGCGCTCGGCGAACTGCTGCGGATCGAACAGGTCCTGCACGCGCAGCGCGCGGCGGGCTACCTTGTCTTCATAGGCCGGGCCGATGCCGCGGCCGGTAGTGCCGATCTTGGCCGCGCCACGGCGGGCTTCGCGCGCCTTGTCGATGGCAACGTGGTACGGCAGGATCAGCGTGGCGGCCTCGGAAATGCGCAGGCGGCTCTGCACCTGCAGGCCGGCGCCTTCGAGTTCTTCGATTTCACGGAACAAAGCTTCGGGCGACAGCACCACACCGTTGCCGATGTAGCAGACCGTGCCTTCGCGCATGATGCCCGAGGGGATCAGACGGAGAATGGTCTTCTTGCCACCGATGATCAGCGTGTGGCCGGCGTTGTGGCCACCCTGGAACCGCACCACGCCCTTTGCATGGTCGGTAAGCCAATCGACGATTTTTCCTTTGCCTTCGTCACCCCACTGGGTGCCGATCACGACGACATTGCGTCCCTGGCCTACTGCGGATGCGGACATATTGCTTTGGTCAATAGGTTAAAAACGTATTCTACTCTTGTTGCCGGGCGATTCTCGATTTTTGGGCACGCCCGGCGCACAGGCGTCAGCGCGGCACCACGGCCCAGCCGGCGTCCTGGCGCACCAGTTGCCGGTCGCAGTTGAATTCATCCAGCTCGTGGGTGTGGCCGGGCAGCGACTGGATCACGACCTCGCCGGCCGCACGCAGCGCGGAAATAGTGGCCCGAAGTGCCGGGTCCGCATCCCAAGGCGCGAAGATGGCCAGGGCGCGCACCTCGACGGGTGACAGTGATGCCACTTCGCGCAAGTCGAGCGAGAAACCGGTTGCCGGACGGGCGCGGCCAAACGCCTCGCCCACCTTGTCATAACGGCCGCCACGCGCCACGTAGTTGGGCAGGCCGGCAACATAGGCTGCGAACATCACACCGCTGTGATAGTGGTAACCGCGCAAATCCGACAGGTCGATATTCACGCTGGCACCGCGCACCTGCACCGCCAGTGCCGCCAGCTCATCCAGCGCGCGGCCGATGGCCGGGCTGGCCGGCAGCGTCGCGCGCGCGCGCTCGATCACGTCGACGCCGCCATACAGCGTCGGCAACGCCAGCAAAGCATCGCGCTCGGTCTGCGGCATGCCCGCGGTCAGTTCGCGCAGCGCCGGCACGTCCTTGGTTTCCAGCGCGGCAAAGAGCGCGTCCTCGATCTTGCGGATCGACGGCAGGCCGGCCAGCAACGCCTCGAGGATGCCGGCATGGCACAGGTCGATGCGGATCTCCGACAGCCCCGCCGCCGTCAGTGCGGCCAGCATCAGTTCCTGGATCTCGACGTCGGCTTCCAGGCCGGCATGGCCATAGATCTCGGCGCCGATCTGGATCGGCTCGCGCGTGGCATGGAAACCCGCCGGGCGCGCATGCAGCACGTTGCCGGCGTAGCACAGGCGGGTCACGCCCGGGCGGTTCAGCAGGTGGGCATCGATGCGCGCGACCTGCGGCGTGATATCGGCGCGCAGGCCCATGGTGCGGCCCGACAGCTGGTCCACCAGCTTGAGCGTGCGCAGGTCCAGGTCATGGCCGGTGCCGGTCAGCAGCGACTCCAGGTATTCCAGCATCGGCGGCATCACCAGCTCGTAGCCGTACGTGCGGAACAGGTCGAGCATGCGGCGGCGCAGCTCTTCGATCTTGCGCGCTTCCGACGGCAGCACGTCGGCAATGTTTTCTGGCAGCAGCCAATGATTGGACATGGTGAATCTCTTCTCGGTCATTCGGTTGCCCGCGGGCGCAGGGCCCGCAGGTGCCGGGCCTTGCCCGGAAACTCAATGTTGCGGGCGCCGCGCGCCCGCGCCATCACATGGCGATGATGGCTCCAGCCGGACAAAACCCCGGCAAGCCGGGGTTTCGTCAATTCGCCACACGGACAAGCGACGGTGCTAGCGCTTGCCTCCGGCGCCGCCCGGTGCCGCCGCGGCGGCACCGCCGCTGGAGCGCATGTAGCGGAAGAAGTCCGAGTTGGGCTCCAGCACCAGCACATCGCGCTTGTCGCGGAAGGTGTTGCGGTACGCTTCCATGCTGCGCCAGAACTGCGCGAACTGCGGGTCGCGGCCAAACGCCTCGGCATAGATCTGCGACGCCTTGGCATCGCCCTCGCCCTTGATCACCTGGGCGTCGCGATAGGCCTCGGCCAGCACCACTTCACGCTGGCGGTCGGCATCGGCGCGGATCTTCTCGCCCTCGGCGGCGCCGGTGGAGCGCAGCTCGTTGGCCACGCGCTTGCGCTCGGCCTCCATGCGGCGGTACACCGATTCGCTGATCGCGGGCAGCAGGTCGACGCGCTTCAGGCGCACGTCCAGGATCTCGACGCCGACCGACTTGGCGTACTCGCTCATGCCGTTGCGGATGGCCTGCATCACCTGCTCGCGCTCGCCGGCAACCACGTCGGCCACGGTGCGCTTGCCGAACTCCTCGCGCGCCACCGAGTCGATGCGCTGGGTCATGCGGTCCTGCGCGCCGCGCAGGTTGCCGCCGAAGGCGACGAAGAACTTGCGCGGATCGGTGATGCGCCATTTGACGAACCAGTCCACCACCATGCTCTTCTTCTCGGCGGTCAGGAAACGCTCGTTGGCGGCCGCATCGATGGTCTGCAGGCGGCGGTCCATGAACACCACGTTCTGGAACGGCGGCGGCAGCTTGAAATGCAGGCCCGGCTCACGCACCACCTGCTTGATCTCGCCGAAGGCGAACACCACGGCGAACTGGCGCTGGTCGACCACGAACAGCATCGACGACACCACGGCCAGCAGGATGAAAAGGCCAATCGCGAAGGAAATCAGTCGGTTCATGACGGTCTCCTCAGCGCGAGTCGCGGTCGCGGTTGCGCAGCGATTCGCGCGAACGGATGTCCGTCGATGCATCCGGCGTCGGTGCCGGCGTGCTCGCGGCACCCGGCTGGCCCGGTTGCGGCGCGGCGCGGCTGTCGGCCTGCGCCATCAGCTTGTCCAGCGGCAGGTAGAGGAGATTGTTGCCCTGGCGCGAGTCGACCAGCACCTTGGTCGAGTTGGAGTAGATCTGCTGCATGGTTTCCAGATAGATGCGGTCGCGCGTCACCTGCGGCGCCTTGGCGTATTCGGTCTGCACCGAACGGAAGCGCGAGGCATCGCCCTCGGCCTGCGCCACTACCCGTGCGCGATAGGCTTCGGACTCTTCCTTCAGGCGCGCCGCGGTACCCTTGGCGCGCGGAATGACGTCGTTGGCATAGGCCTGGCCTTCGCTGATCGCGCGCTCGCGGTCCTGGCTGGCCTTGTTGACGTCGTCGAACGCGGCCTGCACCTGCTCGGGCGGCTGCACGCTCTGCACGTTGACGGAAATCACGCGGATGCCGGTCTTGTACGCCGTCAGGATGGCCTGGATCGATTTGGCCAGACCCTGCGCGATCTGCTCGCGGTTCTCGTACAGCACCGCGTCCATCTTGTTGCGGCCCACGATCTCGCGCACCGAGGTCTCGGCGGCCTGCGTCACCAGCTCTTCATCGCCACCGCGGTCGGTCTTGTTGTAGAACAGGAATTCGGTTGCGTCCTGGATCACGTACTGCACGGTAAAGCGCACGTCGATGATGTTCTCATCCTGCGTGAGCATCGACGCGTCCTTCAGGTTGCTGTCCTTGATCGAGGTGGCGCGCCCCACCTCGACCGAACGCACGGCCGACAGGTTGACGATCTCGGCCGACTGCAGCGGCCAGGGCATGCGCCAGTTGATGCCGGGGCCGGTGGTGTACTTGAACTTGCCGAACTGCAGGATCACCGCGGTCTGGCCTTCCTGCACCATGAAGAAGCCGCTGGCCAGCCAGATGCCGACCACGGCCGCCACCAGTACGCCGGCGCCCACGCCCGAGCCCTTGCCCGGCGTGCGCGGGCCGCCGAAGCCCTGGTTGCCGCCACCGCCGTTTTCCTTGCGGCCGAGCAGGCCGTTCAGGCGGCGGTTGAAGTCGCGCCACAGTTCATCCAGGTCGGGCGGGCCGCCATCCTGCTGCGGACGCTGGTTCTGCTGGCGGTTGTCGTCGCGGCCATCCTTCTTGTCATCGTCCTGACCGTCCCGACCCCAGCGCGGATCGTTCAGCGAGAAGATGGCGCGCAGGCGCTGCCAGCCCGCGCTCAGCGCGAAGCGGCCGCCTGGTGTCAGGCTCGAATCAGCATTCCGGGGAAACTGGGGCATGAAGTGCACGGGTCCGGGGAAGTTTGTAACAGGGGGATTCTAGCAGTCATCTGCGCCACTTTTGGCCAATTCGCGCAATCCGGGCAGTAATCGCACCGGAATTGGGCAGAACCGCCACCGAACTTGCGCCGACCTTGCGGCGCACGGCGGCCGGGCTAAGGCCTGCGCGGATCCCCCGCATCGGCGTCGTCGCTGCCGTCAGCCGCGCCGGCATCGTCGTACTGCGGCACGTCGCCCAGGCGCGGATCGTAAGGCTCCGGTTCGGGCGGGCGGGTGGCCAGCCATTGCGCCAGCTCGACCACGGCCTCGCGCAGCGAGTCCAGCCCCAGCCCCTCGCGCGCGCTCAGGAACACGCGGGTGGGAACACCGTCCTCGTCGCGCTCGATCAGCGGGCCCTGGTCCATCAGCTCGGGCGCCGCGTCGATCTTGTTCATCACCACGATCTGCGGGATGTCCAGCGCGTTGATTTCCGCCAGCACGCGGTTGACCTGCTCGATCTGCTCGTGGCGCACCGGGCTCGATGCATCCACCACATGCAGCAGCAGGTCGGCATGCACGGTCTCGTCCAGCGTGGCGCGGAACGCTGCCACCAGCTGCGTCGGCAGGTCGCGGATAAAGCCGACCGTGTCGGACAGCACCACGTTGCCCAGCCCGTCCAGGAACAGCCGGCGCGAGGTCGTGTCGAGCGTGGCGAACAGCTGGTCGGCCGCATAGGCGCCTGCCTTGGTCAGCGCGTTGAACAGCGTCGACTTGCCCGCGTTGGTATAGCCCACCAGTGAAATGCTGAGCGTGTCATTGCGGGCGCGGGCGCGCCGCTGCGTGCTGTGCTGGCGCTGCAGCCGCGACAGATCGGACTTGAGCCGCTTGGCGCGCTCGTCCAGCATGCGGCGGTCCAGTTCGAGCTGGCGCTCGCCGGGGCCGCCGCGCATGCCGATACCGCCCTTCTGCCGCTCCAGGTGGCTCCACGCGCGGACCAGCCGCGACGCGCGGTACTGGACCTGCGCCAGCTCCACCTGCACCTTGCCGACGTGGCTCTGCGCGCGTTGCCCGAAGATATCCAGGATCAGGCCGGTACGGTCGATCACGTGGCGGTTCAGGAATCGTTCGAGATTGCGCTGCTGCGCCGGGCTCAGGGCGTGGTTGAAGACGACCACGTCGGCGTCCAGCGCGTCGGCGGCCTCCTTCAGCTCCTCGGCCTTGCCAGAGCCGATGAACAGCGCCGGGTCCGGCCGCGAGCGGCGGCCCGTCAGCGTATGCACCGGCAGCGAACCGGCGGTTGAGGTCAGCAGCGCCAGTTCGCTGAGGCTTTCCTGGAAATCATGCTTGCCGAAGTCGACGCCGACAAGGATCGCGCGCGACGGGGCGGTATTGGAAGTGGCTCTGGGGTCCAAGGGAGGGCGCGGATGCGCAGGGAAATACGGGTTCAGGGGGAAGGCTGGCGGATGTCGGACACTGTCCTGGCCCCTGCCGGGACAGGCCGCCGCATGGTGCGGAACGTGGCGGCAGCGGCGGCTGCATTGGCAACCGCCGGACCGCGCAGCACCGGGCGCATTGGCACACCGGTGCCGGGCATCGGGGCGGCGCCGCCTGGCGCCCGCGTGATGCCCTCGGGCAGATCGGTCAGATCAGGCCTCGGCGGAATCATCCACGCGGAAATTGACCGCGCGCGCCGGAACGACGGTGGAGATCGCATGCTTGTAGACCATCTGCGTCACGGTATTGCGCAGCAGGACGACGTACTGGTCGAACGATTCGATATTGCCTTGCAGCTTGATGCCATTGACGAGGTAGATGGAAACCGGCACGTGCTCTTTGCGCAGCGCGTTCAGGAACGGGTCTTGTAGCAGTTGCCCTTTGTTGCTCATGGCACACTCCAAATTTATAGGTTTAGTGGTGAATGATGGGGATGGAAATCCCCGGTTCAAGTCAGTCGGCGCAAAAACGCGCCAGAAAAAAGATCAAAAACGGTACCAAGTCGGCGTCAATGCGCAGGGCACCCCCTGCTACCGTGAATTTAGCCGCAGTTCCAAACGAACGCAAACGAAAACTGGCCCCGCCAGGGATCCGATTCCGGACTCAATCCTTCGAGTCCGCGTACGGATTTTTGTTCGTGCGAAATTCGATGCGAAGGGGCGTGCCCTTGAGCTTGAACGCCGCACGGAAACGGTTTTCCAGGTAGCGCCGGTAGGTTTCCGCCACGCCCGACAGGGCATTGCCGTGGACCACGATGATGGGCGGGTTCGAGCCGCCCTGGTGCGCGTAGCGCAGTTTCGGGCGCGACGCGCCGACGCGCTTGGGCTGCTGGAACTCCACGGCCTCCTGCAGCACGCGCGTCAGTTGCGGCGTCGGCAGCTTGACCATGGCCGCGGCAAAGGCGTCATCGACGGAACGCATCAGCGCGCCGATACCGGTGCGCTCGCGTGCCGACACAAAATGGAAGTTCGCGAAGCTCAGGAATTGCAGCTTGCGCTCCAGGTCGTGCTTGATGCGGTCGCGGGCATGGCCGTCCAGCCCGTCCCATTTGTTGACGCCCACCACCAGCGCGCGGCCGGATTCCACGATAAAGCCGGCGATGTGCGCATCCTGCTCGGAAATATCCTGCTGCGCATCGAGCAGCAGGATCACCACGTTGGCGTCCGCGATCGACTGCAGCGTCTTGACCACCGAGAACTTCTCGATCGCCTCGAACACCTTGCCGCGCCGGCGCAGGCCGGCCGTATCGATCAGCGTATAGGGCTTGCCGCCGCGTTCGAACTCCACGTAGATGGCGTCGCGCGTGGTGCCGGGCATATCGAACGCGATCACGCGCTCTTCGCCGATCAGGGTGTTGACCAGGGTGGATTTCCCCACATTGGGGCGCCCCACGATGGCAATCTTGACGCCCTTGCCCTCGTCGGACACTTCCTCGGCCAGCTCGGGACGTTCCTGGACCGCCAGCTCGATGGCCTCGTCGACCAGTTCGCTGACGCCGTCGCCGTGGGCAGCGGAAATCGCGTACGGATCGCCCATGCCCAGCTCATAAAAATCGGCCGCCACCGAGGTGTACTTCATGCCCTCGGCCTTGTTGACCGCCAACATGATGCGCCGGCCGGTCTTGCGCAGGTAGTCGGCAATGGCGCGGTCCTGCGGCGCCAGGCCGAGGCGGCCGTCGACGATGAAGATCACCACGTCGGCCTCGACCACGGCCTGCTTGGTCTGCTTGGCCATCTCCGCGACGATGCCTTCCTTGACCACCGGCTCGAAGCCGCCGGTATCGATGGCAATGAACGGACGTTCGTGGATGCGCCCTTCCCCGTAATGGCGGTCGCGCGTCAGGCCCGGCAGGTCGGCGACAAGGGCGTCGCGCGAGCGGGTCATGCGGTTGAATAGCGTCGACTTGCCCACATTGGGGCGGCCGACAAGTGCGATAACTGGTTTCATGCAATAAACGGAAACGGGGGCCGGCACGCCGCCCCCCGGTAACTCCGGAGTCAATGGATCCGACGGCAGTGCGCGCCACCTGGGCGCGAATTACCGCTTGTCCTGTCGGGCGCGGCGCCGGGTCTACGGACCCGCCGCAATTGCCGCGCTAAGGATCATGCTACCGGATTCGGCGCTGACCGTACCGACAGGTGTACGGCAGCGCGCGTTAGTGTCCTGTCAGCCAGGCTGGAAACCGTAGACGTCGCCGTCGCGGGTCTGGATGATCAGGGTCTGCCCCGCCACGACGGGCGCGGCGGTGATGGCACTGCCATCGGTCTTCATGCGCGCGACGACCTGGCCGTCTTCGCGCGACATGAAGTGAACATAGCCTTCGAAGTCGCCCATCACCACCGAGCGGCCCAGCGCCAGCGGCGCACCCAGGCGGCGGTTGCGCAGGTCGGCGTTCTTCCAGCGTTCGGCGCCGTTCTGGCGGTCAAAGGCATGCAGCACCGACTGCTCGTCGCTGGCGTAGATGGCATTGTCATCCTGCGCGGGGCCACTCGGCGACGAAAAATCCTTGCCCCACTGCGGCTGGCCGCTGGCCAGTTCCAGGCAGGCGATCCGGCCCTGGAAGGTGGTGGCGCAGACCTGGCGGCCGCTGACCATGGGCAGGCCGGTGACATCGTTCAGGCGCTCGATCTCCGACACGCCCTTCGGGTACGAGACTGCACTTTCCCAGCGCAGCACGCCGTTGCCCGGCGTCAGCACGCCCAGCTTGCCGCCGGGGAAGCCCATCACGATGCCGTCGCCGGCGAATACCATCCCCATCGCCGCGCGCAGGTTCAGCGGGGTCTGCGAACGCTGGTAGATCCAGCGGCGCTCGCCGGTCTCGGCATCCAGGCCGAACACGCGCGTGTCGGTGGTGCGCACCACCACCAGGCCGTTGCCGACCAGCGGCGCCGACAGCACCTCGCCGTTGACCTGCTTCTTCCAGATCTGCTTGCCGCCGGCGTCAAAGGCATAGATCGCGCCCTTCTCGCCCGCGACCGCGGTCACCGAACCATCGCTGCCCGGACCGGAGGTCAGGTCGACATCGGTCTTGGCCTTCCACAACACGCGCCCGCTGGCGCCTTCCAGCGCCATCACGTTGCCGTTGTTGGACGACACGTAGACATTGTTGCCTGCCGCGGCCGGCTGCATCGAATAGGGGCCGCTCTTGCCGACATCGGCCTTCCAGGCCTGGCGCACCTGCAACGTGGCCGAGAGCGGCTTGAGTGCGGCGGGCGGGTGCTTGTTTTCCTTGCCGAACAGCGAGCAGCCGCCCAGTGCGGCCAGGCAGGCAGCTACCACCAGCGCACGGCTCATGGTGCGGGCGGGCTGGCGATGTACGGCACGGGAAAGCACTGACGTCATAGAGTTAAGGTCCTGTTATTCGATCCGCGGGATAAACGGTGTGGCACAAGTTCGGGAGCGGCCGGATCAGGCCGTGCCCAGCGCATCGAGCTTGAACTGGATGATCTGGCGCATCGCCGGCTCGGCCTGGTCCAGCTTGTCCAGCGCCTTGCGATAAGCCGTGCGCGCATCGTCGCGCTTGTCCTGCGCGGCGAGCAGGTCCCCGCGGCGGTCGGCATAGAGCGCGGCGAACGCGGCCGGCGGCTCGTCCTTGAGCAGCGCCAGGCCCTGGTCATAGGCCTTCTCGTCGAGCAGCACGCCGGCCAGGCGCACGCGCGCCAGGTGCGAATAGGCTTCGTCGCCGTGGTCGATGGCCCATTGCAGCTGGCTCTTGGCCGCGGCCAGATCGCCCGCATCGTACAGCACGCGGCCCGCGACCAGCGCGCTCATCTGGCCGTAGGCGGTGCGGCCGAACTTGCCTTCCAGGTCGGTCGCGGCGCGCTTGATGCGTTCGACATCGCGCGCCTCGGCGGCCTTGAGCACCTGTTCGTACAGCACCGCGGCTTCGCCGGCCTGCTTGCGCTCCCAGTACTTCCAGCCGTTCCAGCCGGCAAACGCCAGCAGCGCAATGATCAGCACCCAGGTCAGCGCATTGCCATACTGGCGCCACCAGGCCTTCAGATTCTCAAGCTGTTCCTGTTCTTCTAGATCGTAAGCCATGTCGAGGCAATCACCTGCGTTGGTTGGATACTTGGGTACTGCGCTGGCGGCGCGCCGTTATTCGCTGGCGCCCACCATGGCGTCGATCAGGTAATCGACCAGCCCTTCGGCCGGCACGGTGGCCTGTTGCCCACCGCCTTCGGCCTCCTCGCGCTGGCGAAGTTCCTTGACCTGAACCACGCCGGCGGCAACTTCGTCGTCGCCAATGATAACGGCATAGGCCGCGCCGCTTGCATCGGCGCGCTTCATCTGCGACTTGAAGCTGCCGCCCTTGCCGTCGGGGCTGGCATGCAGCACCACGTCCAGGCCGGCGTCGCGCAGGCGCTCGGCGGCCACCATCGCCTGCTGCGCGGCGGCCTCGCCCTGGTGCACCAGGTAGACGTCGCAGCCCACCGCCTCGGGCACCACGCCCTCTTCGCGGATCAGCTCGATGATGCGCTCGATGCCCATGGCCCAGCCGCAGGCCGGCGCCGGCTTGCCGCCCATCTGCGCGATCAGCGGGTCATAGCGCCCGCCGCCGGCGATGGTGCCCTGCGCGCCCAGCTTGTCGGTGATCCACTCGAACACCGTCAGGTTGTAGTAGTCCAGGCCGCGCACCAGGCGCGGGTTGATCTTGAACGGGATGTTGTTGGCCTTCAGCAGGCGCTGCACGCCCTCGAAGTGCGCCAGCGACTCTTCGCCCAGGAAGTCGATCAGCTTGGGCGCGTTGGACGCCATCTCCTGCAGCGCCGGATTCTTGGTGTCCAGCACGCGCAGCGGGTTGGTGTACAGGCGGCGCTTGCTGTCGTCGTCCAGGATGTCCTGGAAGCCTTCCAGGTACTTGATCAGCTGTTCGCGGTGCGCGGCGCGTTCATGCGCCTGCCCCAGCGAATTGAGCTCCAGGCGCACGCCAACCAGGCCCAGGTCGTCCCACAGCCGCTGGCACATCAGGATGATCTCGGCGTCGACATCCGGGCCGGCAAAGCCCAGCGCCTCGGCGCCAAGCTGGTGGAACTGGCGGTAGCGACCGCGCTGCGGGCGCTCGTGGCGGAACATCGGGCCGGTGTACCACAGGCGCTTGGGGCCGTCGTACAGCAGGTTGTGCTCGATGGTGGAACGCACGGCGGCGGCGGTGCCTTCCGGGCGCAGCGTCAGCTGCTCGCCGTTGAGCGAATCGGTGAAGGAGTACATCTCCTTCTCGACAATGTCGGTGACCTCGCCGATGCCGCGCACGAACAGCTGCGTGTGCTCGACAATGGGCGTGCGGATCTGCTGGTAGCCGTAGGCGCGCAGCATGGCCCGGGCGGCATTCTCGAAATGCTCCCACAGCGGCGCGTCGGCCGGCAGCATGTCGTTCATGCCCTTCACGCCCTGCAGGGCCTTGGCGGGGCGCACCTTCGGTTCGGTCTTGGCGCCTTCGGCGGCCACGTTCTCGGATTGCGTCATTCTGTTCTTGTCAGGCTGCTGGCACCCGGCCTGTCCGGCTCAGGCTGCCACTTCTTGGTCGGCCCGCGCAGCGCCCGGGCCGTAATGCGTGCGAACGTAGTCGTCTACGATCGCCTGGAACTCTTCTGCAATGCGCTCGCCGCGCAGCGTCTTCACCTTGACGCCATCGACGAACACCGGCGCCGCGGGCGATTCGCCCGAGCCCGGCAGCGAGATGCCGATGTTGGCGTGCTTGCTCTCGCCCGGACCGTTGACGATGCAGCCCATCACGGCCACGTCCATTTCCTCGACGCCAGGGTAGGCGGTCTTCCATTGCGGCATCTGCTCGCGCAGGTAGGTCTGGATGCTGGCCGCCAGCTCCTGGAACACGGTGCTGGTGGTGCGCCCGCAGCCCGGACATGCAATCACCATCGGGGTGAAATTGCGCAGGCCCATGGTCTGCAGGATTTCCTGGCCCACGTACACCTCTTTCTCGCGCGGCGCGCCGGGTTCCGGCGTCAGCGAGATGCGGATGGTGTCGCCGATGCCCTCCTGCAGCAGCACCGACAGCGCCGCGGTCGAGGCCACGATGCCCTTGCTGCCCATGCCGGCCTCGGTCAGCCCGAGGTGCAGCGCGTAGTCGCAGCGGCGCGCCAGCTCGCGGTACACCGCGACCAGTTCCTGCACCTGCGACACCTTGCACGACAAAATGATCTGGTCGCCCGGCAGGCCAATTTCCTCGGCCTTCTTCGCCGAATCGATGGCCGAGGTGATCAGCGCCTCGATCATCACGCTCTGCGCCGGCCACGGCTCGGCGCGCCCGGCGTTCTCGTCCATGATGCGCGCCAGCAGGTCCTGGTCCAGGCTGCCCCAGTTCACCCCGATGCGCACCGGCTTGTTGTAGCGGCACGCCATCTCGATCATCTGCGCGAACTGCGTATCGCGCTTGGCGCCCTGGCCGACGTTGCCCGGGTTGATGCGGTACTTGGACAGCGCCTCGGCGCACGCGGGATAGTCCTGCAGCAGCTTGTGGCCGTTGTAGTGGAAGTCACCCACCAGCGGCACATCGACGCCCATGCGGTCGAGCTGCTCGCGGATCGACGGCACCGCGGCCGCCGCCTCGGGTGTGTTCACCGTGATGCGCACGATCTCCGAGCCGGCGCGCGCCAGTTCCTTGACCTGGATCGCGGTGCCGATCGCATCGACCGTGTCGGTGTTGGTCATCGACTGCACGCGCACCGGCGCGCCGCCGCCGATGGTCACGACGTTGGCGCCCCACGCGACACGCGCCTGGCGCGTCTGGCGGCGCGACAGCGGGCCGGGCAGGACCGGGAGACAGAGCTGTTGGTTCATAGCGTTACCACCTTGCAAAGACGCACCTTGCACCGCCTCAGGGCAGCGTCAGGCGGGCCACGTTGTTGCGGTTGGCTGCCTTCAGGTCAACCGGCGTGCCATTGCGCGTCAGCGATTCGACGCCCTTGACATTGCCGATCACCACCTTGTACGGAGCGGTGCCGCCGCCGGCCACGGTCTGGCCAGCCTTGGCGGTACCGCCCATGACGATCTTGCCGCGACTGTCCCGGATTTCATACCAGGTATCGGCGGCAAAACGGATCTGCAGTTCGCCCTCGCCCGCTGCCGCGGCAGGTGCCGTGGCGGGAGCCGCAGGTGCCGCGGCGGCGGGCGCCGACGCCGCTGCCGCGACAGCCGGCGCGACCGTGGCCGCGGGGGCAGCCGCGGCACTGGCCGGGACGGTTTCGGCGGACGGCGCCGGCGCATCGCTGGCAGCCATCACCGGCGGCAGTGCCGCGGTCACGGTGCCGGCTTCCGTGCTCTGGATCTCGGCGGCGGGCGCTTCGGCCTTCACCGTTTCGGCAGCGCTGCTGCGCGCATCGATCCATGCGCGGATATGGTCGAACCCGAACCAGGCGCCCGCGGCCACCACCACCGCCACCAGCGCCAGCCAGACCCAGCGCCCGCCGCTGCCGCCGGAGCGGAAGCGCTTGCGGTCGTCGAAGGCCGCGTTGATGCCGCCTTCGCGCTGGCGGGCGATTTCCGCCACCTGCGCCACCGCGCGCGGCTGGAAGCGCGCCAGCAGCGGGTCGATGTCGACATGCAGCATGCGGGCATAGGCACGCATCACGCCCTTGGCGAAGGTCACGTCGGGCAGCGCCTGCAGGTCGCCGGCCTCGATCGCGCGCAGCTTGCCTGCCGCCACCTTCAGCCGTGCGCTGACGTCTTCCACCGTCATCCGCTGCGCCTCGCGCTCGCGCGTCAGCGCTGCGCCGATCTCGCGCGCGGCAGCTTCGCGGTCTCCTTCGTGCGCACCGCCGCCGACTGGTTGCGTCGGTACGGCCTGGCCTGCGGCGCGGTCGTGCTCACTCATCCCATGCTCCTTGTTCGTAGGCGGTCAACTCACGCGAGTCGGGGAAGCGGCTGCGCAGCTGCGCCCCAAGCGCATCCTGCGTGCGGCCGTCGCCCTCACGGTGGGCAATGCGCGCTCCCAGCCAGAGGGATTGCGCACTGACAAACTGGCTGCTGTTGACGCGCTGGACATACTGCCGGGCCTGCGCGAAGTCGCCGCGCCGGTAGAACACCAGCGCGAGGTTGGTGTTGGCCACCGGGTTGTTGCGGTCGTAGCCGAGCGCGGCCTTCAGGTTCTTCTCCGCCTCGGCGCTGTGGCCCTGGCGCAGCTCGCACGCGCCCAGGCTGATCAGGGGCTTGGCCGGGCCGCCGGCCGACGGCGCCGACGCCGCGCGCTGCAACATCGGCACGGCATCGCCGTAGCGCCCTTCCTGGCACAGAAACCAGCCGTAGTTGTTGAGCAGGTCGCCGTCGTTGCCACGCATCGACACCGCGGTGCGGAAGCTGTCGTCGGCCAGCGCCCGCTCATTCATGTTCATGTAGATCAGCGCGCGCACATGGTAGGCATCGGCCAGCGACGGATCGATGGCGATGGCCTGCTTGATCTCATCAAGCGCGACCGCGTTCTGGCCGGCCTCGAGATAGTTGGTGGCCAACTGCAGCCGGATGCCGGCGCGGCGCCTCGCATCGGTCTGGTCGGAAGCGGTCTGGAGATCCTGCGCCGGCGCATGCGGCAGCTGGCAGCCGGACAACATCAGCAGCCCGAGCAGGGCCGCAGCGAGCAGACGGATCATGCAGGGCGAACCTCCCGAGGCTGGCCGTTGGCATTGACCGGCACCAGTGGCGTGATCTTGCCGAACTTGCCGCGTTCGGCCAGGCGCGTGCGGTCCTTCACTTCCCCGGCCAGCTGGCCGCAGGCGGCGTCGATGTCGTCGCCGCGGGTCTTGCGGATAGTGGTCACGATGCCCGCGTCCATCAGCACCTGCGCAAAGCGCCGGATCTGTTCGTTGTTGGAACGCTTCAGGCCCGATTCGGGGAAGGGGTTGAACGGGATCAGGTTGAACTTGCACGGCACGTCGGCCACAAGCTTCAGCAGTTCCCGCGCATGCTCGACGCCGTCGTTGACGCCATCCAGCATGCAGTATTCGAAAGTAATGAAATCGCGCGGCGCGAATTCCAGGTAGCGGCGGCATGCCGCCATCAGTTCGGCCAGCGGGTACTTCTTGTTCAGCGGCACCAGCACGTCGCGCAGGGCGTCGTTGGACGCGTGCAGCGATACGGCGAGCGCCACCGGCAGGTCCCCGGACAGCCGGTCCATCATCGGCACCACGCCGGAGGTGGACAGTGTCACGCGGCGGCGCGACAGGCCGTAGGCGTTGTCGTCGAGCATCAGCCGCATGGCCGGCACGACGGCGTCGTAGTTGAGCAACGGCTCGCCCATGCCCATCATCACCACATTGGAGATGACGCGGTCGTCCTTGGGGCCGCGGCCCAGTTGTTCGCGCATGGCGAACTCCGCCATCCACAGCTGGCCGATGATTTCACCGGTGCTGAGGTTGCGCGAAAAGCCTTGCTTGCCGGTGGAACAGAACCGGCAGTTGACGGCGCATCCCGCCTGCGAGGAAACGCACAGCGTGCCACGCGTTTCCTCGGGGATATAGACCGTTTCCACCGCGTTGCCCTCGCCCACGTCGAGCAGCCACTTGCGCGTGCCGTCGGCCGACAGGTTGTCGGTAATGGCGGCGGGCGCGCGGATCTCGGCCCGCGTCGCGAGCTTTTCGCGCAGCGACTTGGCGAGATCCGACATGGCGTCGAAGCGGCTGGCACCGTAGTGGTGGATCCAGCGCTGGAGTTGCCGCGCACGGAACGGCTTCTCGCCGAGCTCGCCGCAATAAGCGGTGAGCGCGTCCGCGTCGAGGTCGAGCAGGTTGACGAGAGCGTTCATGACGGCAAACTCAGCTTCGGTATCAGTCTAGTCCAGCAGCGCCAGGCAATCAGCGGCTGTAGACGTTCATGCCCGGGAAGAAGAACGACACTTCCACGGCAGCCGTTTCAGCAGCGTCCGAGCCGTGCACGGCGTTGGCATCGATGCTGTCGGCGAAGTCGGCGCGGATGGTGCCCTTCTCGGCCTTCTTCGGGTCGGTGGCGCCCATCAGGTCGCGGTGCTTGGCGATGGCGTTCTCGCCTTCCAGGGCCTGGATAATGACCGGGCCGGAAACCATGAAGTCCACCAGGTCCTTGAAGAACGGACGCTCCTTGTGGACGGCGTAGAACTGCTCGGCTTCGCCGCGCGACAGGTGCACCATCTTGGCAGCAACGATCTTCAGGCCGGCGGCCTCGAAACGGGCGTAGATCTGGCCAATGACGTTCTTGGCCACGGCATCCGGCTTGATAATCGACAGGGTGCGTTCGATCGCCATGAAAAACTCCGAAAAATGAAGGGGTTACAAATGGATTAAACATGCGATTCTAGCACGAAGACTATGACCCTTTCGAGGGTCTTCCCTGTATCGGGCAGTGTCCGGTCGCCCTTGCGGTACAAGCCGGCGCCAGGTATCCCACGGCGCACATTACAACCTTGTCATGCCCGGAACACGGCGCCCCGGCTACCATCCAATGTAAGCGGCGTCGAACGGACGTAAAAGCAGCGCGGAGTGCCCTTTGAATTACTCCGCTCTTGCAATTCGGCCTACCCGATGCCACATTGACGATGGTTCCGTCCGGGGTCCATGCGAATCTTCGCAACCGAAGCCTCGAATCCCCGGCGCCTCACCGTTTTGAGACAGGAGTCACCATGGATAACAAGCTGAACACCTACGGTTTCGGCAATAGTGCGTCGGGCGTCACTGACGTCGTCGTTCGCAACCGGGTCTTGCGCAACACTTACTGGCTGCTGGCCATCTCGATGATCCCCACCGTGCTCGGCGCGTGGATCGGCGTGGCCACCGGCTTCAGCCTCATGGCGGGCAGCCCCGGCCTGTCGCTGATCCTGTTCCTGGGCATCGCGTTCGCGTTCTTCTACGGCATCGAGAAGACCAAGAACAGCGGCATGGGCGTAGTCCTGCTGCTGGCGTTCACGTTCTTCATGGGCCTGATGCTGTCGCGCCTGATCGGCGCGACGCTGCAGTTCTCGAACGGTCCGGCGCTGATCATGTATGCCTTCGGCGGCACGGCGGCGGTGTTCGGCACAATGGCCACCATCGCAACGGTCAGCAAGCGCGATTTCTCCGGCCTGAGCAAGTTCCTGTTCGTCGGCGTGATCCTGCTGATCCTGGCCAGCGTTGCCAATATCTGGCTGCAACTGCCGTCGCTGATGATCACGGTGTCGGTGATCGCGATCGGCATCTTCTCGGCGTACATCCTGTTCGATGTGCAGCGCGTGGTGAACGGCGGCGAGACCAACTACATCACCGCCACGCTGGCGATCTACCTGGACGTGTACAACGTCTTCGTCAACCTGCTGGCGCTGCTGGGCATCTTCGGCGGCAGCCGCGACTGACGGCAACCGCCCCCCGCGGCACGAAAAAACCGGCCTGATGGCCTAATGCTGTTCAGTTAACCACCGTCGTTCCCGCGCAGGCGGGAACCCAGTGACTTTAAAAGACGCTGGATTCCCGCCTGCGCGGGAATGACGGTAGCGTTTGATACCTTAACTGAACGGTATTAGGCCTGATGGCCGGTTTTTCTTTTGGCGCACCCGCGCGATCAGCCTCGATCGAACACGGCGATCGACTCCACATGCGAGGTATGCGGGAACATGTTGACCACGCCCGCGCCGCTCAGCCGGTAGCCCGCCTCGTGCACCAGCAGGCCGGCGTCGCGCGCCAGCGTGGCCGGGCTGCACGAGACATAGACAATGCGCTGCGGCAGCACGTCGCTGCCCTGCTGCGCCAGTTCGCCCAGCGCCTTGCACACGGCCAGCGCGCCTTCGCGCGGCGGATCGACCAGCCAGCGGTCGAAGCGGCCCAGCGCGGCAATGTCCTCGGCCGTGACCTCGAACAGGTTGCGGCATGCAAACCCGGTCCTGGCCGCCAGCCCGTTGTATTCGGCGTTGGCCAGCGCGCGCGTGGTCAGGGCCTCGCTGCCTTCGATGCCCATCACCGACTTGCCCTGCGTGGCCAGCGGCAGCGTGAAGTTGCCAATGCCGCAGAACAAGTCGAGCAGGCGGTCCTGCGGCTGCGCGTCCAGCAGGCGCAGCGCGCGGCCGATCAGCACACGGTTGATCTGGTGATTCACCTGGGTGAAGTCGGTCGGCTTGAACGGCATGCGGATGCCGAATTCCGGCAGCGTGTAGGCCAGCTCGGCATCGGCCGGGTAGAACGGGTAAACCGTGTCCGGGCCCTTGGGCTGCAGCCAGAACTGCACCTTGTACTCGTCGGCGAAGGCGCGCAGCAGGTCCTTGTCGGCATCGGTCAGCGGTTCCAGGATGCGCAGCACCAGCGCGGTGACCTCCTGGCCCACGGCCAGTTCGATCTGCGGCATGCGGTCGCGGATCGACAACCCGCCCACCAGCTCGCGCAGCGGCACCAGCATGGCCGACACATGCGGCGGCAGGATTTCGCAGCGGGTCATGTCGGCCACGTAGCTGCTCTTGCGCTCATGGAAGCCGACCAGCACCCCGCCCTTCTTGGCCACGTGGCGCACGGTCAGGCGCGCGCGGTAACGATAGCCCCAGTCCGGGCCGGCGATCGGGCGGAACACCACGTCGGGCTTCACCTTGGAGAGGTGCCACAGGTTGTCTTCCAGCACGCGCTGCTTGATCGCCAGCTGCGCGCGCGAGTCCAGATGCTGCATCGAGCACCCGCCGCAGACGCCGAAATGCTGGCAGCCAGGCTTCACCCGCATCACCGACTCCTGCCGGATCTCGGCCAGGTGAGCCTGCTCATAGCTGGGCTTGCGGCGGTAGCTGCGGTAGCTGACGGTTTCGCCGGGCAGCGCGCCCTCGACGAAAATCACCTTGCCGGGCGTGCCGTCCTCATTCACCAGGCGGCCGACACCGCGGGCCTCCATGTCGAGGCTGTCGATCGATACCACGGGATCGGCCGTGGGGGCGCCAGCATCGGCGGCAGCGCGGACACGGGACTCTTTTGCGGCGGGAGCAGCACCTGAATCGGCAACAGCGGCCGGGGCTGCCGGCGTTTCTTGGGGGGAGGACACGGCTTGGGACACCAGACGAAACCTGACGTATTGTTTTGCGAAAGCGGGATTGTATGCCAGACCGGGCTGCCACCGGTGGCAGCGTCCCGGCGATGTGACGGAGACGGCAAATGGAACTGATCTCGTGGAATATCCAGTGGGGCCGCGGCGCCGACGGGCATGTCGACCTGGCCCGCCAGGTCGACGCCCTGCGCGGCATTGCCGAGGCCGACGTCATGTGCCTGCAGGAGGTCACGCGCGGGTTCGGCGAACTGCGCGGCAGCCCCGGTGAAGACCAGGTGGCGGAACTGACCGCCCTGCTGCCCGGCTACCACCTGCTCTACGCGCCGGGCGTCGACCGGCGCACTGCCACCGGAGGACGCAAGCAGTTCGGCAACCTGATCGCCACGCGCCTGCCCGTGCGCGAAGTCTTCCGCCATGCCCTGCCCTGGCCGGCGGACCCGCAGGTGGCGTCGATGCCGCGCGTGGCCCTGGAAGCCACGGTAGAGGTCGGCACCCGGCGGCTGCGCCTGATCTGCACGCACCTGGAGTATTACTCGTCACACCAGCGCGCCGCCCAGGCCCAAGCCTTGCGCAACTGGCACGCCGAAGCCTGCGATCATGCGCGCCACCCCGGACGCAGCGAGCAACGGCCGGGCCCGTTCACACCCGAGCCGCGCCCGTCCGAGGCCGTCCTCTGCGGCGACTTCAACAGCAAACCCGACGATATCGCCTATCGCCGCGTGCTCGAGCCCTTTGACGATGCCACGCCCCCCTGGCGCGATGCCTGGCTGCACACGCATCCCGGCCAGCCGCATGCGCCCACCTGCGCCCTCTACGACAAGGAGCAATGGCCCGAGCCGCCGTTCGCCTGCGATTTCATGTTCGTGACAGAGAACCTCGCCGCGCGCATCCTGCGCTGCGAGGTCGATGGGGATACCGCCGGCTCGGACCACCAGCCGATCCTGCTGTCACTGGATCTGTGAGTCCATGCCGGCGGGACGCCGCCTGCCTCAGTCTTCGAGGTCTTCGGCTTCGGGCGTGAGACGCTGCAGCCGGAACGCCTGCAGGTATTCCATCCACTGCTCGCCCGGCAGCTCGGCCAGCGATTCCTGGACGAACTCCATCTCGACGTCGAACTCGCGCGGCGAGAGCCCGCCGCGCATCAGCTGGAAGCGGCAGTACATCAGGTAGGTGTTGACAACATCGGTCTCGCAATAGGCGCGGATCTCGTCGAGCTGGCCCGACTGGTAAGCGTGCCAGACCTTGCTGCCGTCCATCCCCATCTTGCCCGGGAAGCCGCACAGCTTGGCCAGGTCATCCAGCGGCGCGCTGGCGCGGGGCTGGTACATCGCCAGCAGGTCCATCAGGTCCAGGTGCCGCATGTGGTAGCGGCTGATGTAGTTGTTCCACTTGAAGTCGCGGCTGTCGTCGTCGCGGCCCTCGCCCATCTCCCAGTAGCGCGGCGCGGTGACGCCGTTGACCAGGCCGCGGTAGTGCAGCACCGGCAGGTCGAAACCGCCGCCGTTCCATGAAACCAGTTGCGGGCTGTAGCGCGCGATCAGTTCATAGAACTTCTGGATCAGCGTGGCCTCGCCGTCTTGCGGGGTGCCGAGCGAGCCGACATGGAACACCGCCGAGCCGTCGCGGTGCGTGCGGCGCAGCACGCAGGAAATCGCGGCGACGCGCTGCAGGTAATGCGGGAGGAAATCGCTGCCTGTCTTTTCGCGGCGGGCGGCAAACGCATGCTCGGCGACTTCGGCGTCGCTCATCGTATCGGGGTGGTCATGCAAACGGCGCAGGCCGGCGACATCGGGAATGGTCTCGATGTCGAATACCAGCACAGTGGTCATAGAACGGCGTCCTTCCTGACACCTTGCGAAGCGAAATGCCGCTTGAGCTTGACCAGCGCCTCCTGCTGGATCTGGCGCACGCGCTCGCGCGTCAGGCCCATCTCCTCGGCGAGCTCTTCCAGCGTGGCGGGCTCGATATGGTTGAGGCCGAAGCGGCGCTCCACCACATAGCGATGCTTTTCCGACAGGCGCGCCAGCCAGAGCTTCATCAGCCCTTCCAGCTCGCGGTGCGCCACCTCCTGGTCGGGGGCGGCGTTGTGCTCGTCGGAGAGGAAATCCAGGAGGCTCGAGCCGGGATCGAGATCGAACGGCGTATCGAGCGAGGTGGTGTGTTCGTTGAGGGCCAGGACGTCCTGCACTTCGTCCGGCGTCTTGCCCAGCAGGTGGGCGATGTCTTCCAGGCTGGCGTCGCGCCCGTCGGTGCCGCCCTTCTCCAGATGGCGCTTGGCGCGCAGCACCTGGTTGAGTTCGCGGATCACGTGGACCGGCAGGCGGACCGTGCGCGCCTGGTTCATGATGGCGCGCTCGATGCTCTGGCGGATCCACCAGGTCGCGTAGGTCGAGAAGCGGAAGCCGCGCGACGGATCGAATTTCTCGATCGCGTGCATCAGGCCGAGATTGCCTTCCTCGATCAGGTCGAGCAGCGGCACGCCACGATTGAGGTAGCCCTTGGCGATGCTGACCACCAGCCGCAGGTTGCGCTCGATCATGACCTGGCGCGCGGCAAAGTCGCCGTCCTTGGCCAGCGTGGAGAAATGCAGTTCTTCCGGCGCCGACAGCAGCGGCTTGATGCTGATGCGGTTCAGGTAATGCTGGACCGTGTCCGCGGCCAGCTCGGTATGCAGCACGGTGCGGAAATCGTCGTGCTCGGCGGCTGCGCCATCGGTGCCATTCTCCGCGCTTTCTTCTTCCTCGTCCTCCGACTCGTCCTCGTCGTCGTCGCGCAGCTGGCGCTCGTTGCGCTCGCTGTCGTCGGCAAGCAGGTCGGCCTCGCGCAGGCCCACTGAAGTGGACGTGGCGATAGGCTCGTCGGTCACGGGGATCAGCTCGGCTGCGAGATCAGGCTCGAAGCCTTCCGCATCGGCGCGCTCGTCGGGATGTGCCACACCAGCCTTCACTTCCGGCTGCTTGGGACGGCGTGCCCTGCTGACGGTTCCGGAGGAGACAGTTTTCTGGCGTGGCATGAACCCTCACTGTGGCGGCAGGTACCGCATCGGATCAACCGGTTTGCCGTTCTTGCGAACTTCGAAATGAAGCTTCACCCGGTCGGTATCGCTGTTGCCCATCTCCGCAATCTTCTGGCCCTTTCGGACCGTGGATTGCTCAGTCACAAGCACCTTGTCGTTGTGCCCGTAAGCAGTAAGAAATGTCTCGTTGTGTTTGATGATGACAAGATTCCCGTAGCCGCGCAAGGGGCCTACGTGAATCACCCGACCGTCATCCGCGGCCAGCACCGCATCACCCTTCTTGCCCGCAATATCGATGCCTTTATTGCCCTTGTCGTCGAATTTAGCGACCATCTGGCCGGTTGCCGGCCAGGCCAGCTTCATCGAACCGTCGGCGACCGGCGCCGACGGGGCAGCGGCCGCGCCAGGCGCTGCCGCCGGCGCCGGAGCAGCGGCAGGCGGGGTCACCGGCGAGCCCACCGGGCGGGCCTGGTCGATCGGCTGCGCCTGCACCGTGCCCGGCGCCACGGGCATGGTGGCCACGCCAGGCGCAGTGTTGACGTCGGCACCCGGCGGCACGATGCGCAGCAACTGGCCGACCTCGATCTGGTTCACATTGGTCAGGTTGTTCCACGCAGCCACATCGCGGTACGACTGGCCGTTTTCCAGCGCGATACGGTAAAGGGTATCGCCTCGCTTGACCCGATAGTATCCAGGGGGGGCCGGTTCCTGCGTCGCGGCCGTGGTACCGGAAGTTGAGGTACGGTCAACGACCGGCGCCGGCATCGGCGAATTGGCGCAGGCGGCCAGCAGGGCCGTCAGCGCCGAAGCCGCAAAAAGTTGTCCGGCGCGTGCGAAATATTGCGATTTCACGATGTTGTGCATAGTTCGACTCAGATGGTGCCCGATTTTAAGGGCACAAAGAAAACGGCTTCAAGCGCGGTTCTGTGAAAGCGATGGCGGTTGCGTCGCTCGATCAGCAACAGCTGCTGGGTAACGGTCTGGCCCGGCACGCCCGCCGGCGGCACCACCGCCACCGGGGCGATCAGGCGCCCGCCCACGGCCAGCTGCTCGAGCAGCGCCTCGGGCACCTCCATGCCGGCGGCGGCAAGGATGATGGCCGAGAACGGCGCGGCCTGGGGCAATCCCAGCATGCCGTCGCCATAATGCAGGCGCAGGTTGGGCACGCGCAGCGGCCGCAGGTTCGCCTTGGCCTGCTCATGCAGCGGCCGGATGCGCTCGATCGAGAAAACCTCGCGCGCCACCTGGCTCAGCACCGCGGCCTGGTAGCCGCAGCCGGTGCCGATCTCCAGCACCCGCTCCAGCGGCATATCGGCGGCCAGGCCCTCGCGCAGCAGCTCGATCATGCGCGCCACCACCGACGGCTTGGAGATGGTCTGCTGGTGGCCGATCGGCAGCGCGGCGTCTTCATACGCCTGCGATGCCAGCCCCGGCTCGACGAACAGGTGGCGCGGCACGGTGGCAATGGCCGACAGCACGCGCTCGTCGCGGATGCCCGCGGCGCGCAGCCGCGCCGCCAGCGCAACCCGTGCCCGTGCCGAGGCCATGCCGCCGCCACCGGCGGTGGCCGCCGAGGCGCGCTGCTCGACCGCGCTCGCAGGTACCGGCGCGGGCGCCGGTGCGGCGGCGCGCGCCGGGCGCGCCTTGGCCGGCTTGGGTGCAGGCGCTGCAGGCCGCGGCGCGCCCACGGCAGGCATGCCGGCGGTGCGGGCAGGTGCGGGCTTGCGTTCGACCACCGCATCCAGCGGCAGCGGAAACTTGTTGCGGGGGGGCGTGGGACTCATCGGGGGCGCGATACGGCGACTCTGCGGCTCAGGACAGGCGGCCTACTTCAGCCACTGTTCGAGCGCGTCGAGCTGCCCGCGGTGGGTCAGGTCGAGCTGCAACGGCGTGAGCGAGACATAGCCCTGCGCGGTCGCGTGGAAATCAGTGCCCTCGCTGGCATCGCGCGCATCGCCCGCCGGGCCGATCCAGTAGTTGATGTCGCCGCGCGGATTGACCTGCGTGATCACCGGCTGCGACGGATGGCGCTTGCCCAGGCGCGTGGCGCGGTAGCCCTTGATATGTTCGAACGGCAGGCTCGGGATATTAACGTTGAGCAGGAATGGCTCGGCGGGCGGCATGCCGATGATGCGCTCCACCACGGTGCGCGCCACGCGTGCGGCGGCGTCCAGATGTTCCCAGCCCTTGTCCACCTGCGAGAAGGCCACTGACGGAATGCCCAGCAGGTAGCCCTCGATGGCGGCGGCGACGGTGCCGGAATACAGCACGTCCTCGCCCATGTTCTGTCCCTGGTTGATGCCTGACACCACCAGGTCGGGTTTTTCGTCGAGCAGCCCGGTCAGCGCGATATGCACGCAGTCGGTCGGCGTTCCGTTGACGAAGCGAAAACCTTTTTGCACGCCTTCGCGCGCTTCGTAGATCGACAACGGGCGCTGCAGGGTCAGGGAATTGGAGGCGCCGCTATGGTTCTGCTCCGGCGCGATGACCGTGATCCGGCCCAGCGGCGCGAGCGCAGCATGCAAAACGGCCAGTCCCGGCGCGAGATAACCGTCGTCGTTGGCGAGAAGGATATGCATGCCGCGATTGTACCTGAGCGCGCGGGCGCAAGCGGCCCGCGCGCCGCCCTGAAAGCGCGTTTCCGGCACGGTATGCAGGCCACAAATAACCGCCTCCACAGCTTCGGCATGGAACAGAACGACCGTGCTATTTCTGCGCTACACTTGCCCTGCCCGTCCGCATAAGCTTGACTGGCGCGGAATGCCACCAACATCACCGGAGACAAGATGAAAGCCGTACTGTGCAAAGCCTGGGGCCCGCCCGATTCGCTGACCATCGAAACCCTGCCCGACCTGGTGCCGGCCAAGGGCGAAGTGGTCATCGACGTCAAGGCGGCCGCCGTCAACTTCCCGGATGTGCTCATCATCCAGAACAAATACCAGGCCAAGCCTGAACTGCCGTTCAGCCCGGGCTCGGAACTGGCCGGCGTGGTCAATGCGGTGGGCGAAGGCGTCACCCACGTCAAGCCGGGCGACAAGGTGATCGCCTACCTGGGCAATGGCGCGTTCGCCAGCCAGGCCAAGGCGCCGGCGGCGTCGGTGGTGCCGATGCCTCCGGGCATCGACTTCGAGACCGCGGCGGCCTTCACCCTGACCTACGGCACTTCGCACCACGCGGTCATCGACCGGGGCGAGCTGAAGGCCGGCCAGACCATGCTGGTGCTGGGCGCGGCCGGCGGCGTCGGCCTGGCGGCGATCGAGATCGGCAAGGCCATCGGCGCGCGTGTGATCGCGGCCGCCTCGACCGACGAAAAGCTGGCGGTGTGCAAGGAGCACGGCGCCGATGCCTTCATCAACTACAGCACCGAGGACCTGCGCGAGCGCGTCAAGGCGCTGACCGACGGCAAGGGCCCGGACGTTGTCTATGACCCGGTGGGCGGCATCTATGCCGAACCGGCCTTCCGCTCGATCGGCTGGCGCGGCCGCTACCTGGTGGTGGGTTTCGCCAACGGCGAGATCCCCAGGCTGCCGCTGAACCTGGCGCTGCTCAAGGGGGCCTCGCTGGTGGGCGTGTTCTGGGGCGACTTTGTGCGGCGCGAGCCCAAGGCCAACCAGGCCAATATGGCGCAGATGCTGGGCTGGATGAAGGAAGGCAAGATCCGCCCGCATATCTCGGCGCGCTACCCGCTGGAGCAGGCTCCGCAGGCGCTCAAGGACATGGAAGCGCGCAAGGTCACCGGCAAGATCGTGATCGTGCCCTGAGCGGCACGCACGCCGGCGGTTCGCTCACGGGCAGGCCCGCCGGTAAAAGAATGGGCGCAAGGCGTGCGGCTACGCCCTGCGCCCGGCTGAGGCAACACGCCTCAAGCTGCCGGCCACCCTGGATGGCGCACACCCATGCGCCAGGCGGCTGGCAGTTCCCAATCAGGCAAAGCAGGCCAACGAGGCCGTCCTGCCCTCAGAAGCGATGCTGCAGGCCGGCCATCACGCCGGTCTGGTTGCCGCCGAAGCCGACCAGGTCGCGCGAGACGCTGACCTTCTGGCCGTTGCGCGCTTCGGCATAACCCACCGACAGATAAGCCAGCGTGCGCTTGGACAGCGCGTACTGGCCGCGCAGCGAGAACAGGATCGGGTCCGCATTGCTGCCGCCCTTGATGTTCTGCTTGTAGACCGCGCCGTACAGCGTGAACGCCGGCGTGAAGTCATAGCTGGCGCCGCCCCAGTACATGTCGCTGCGGTCATCCGGCGCGCCCGTGGTGAAGGTGCGCTTGTAGTTGCGGTAGCCGGCGAACAGCGCCAGGTTGCCGAAGTCGTAGCTGGCGCCGGCATGGATGCCCTGGATGTAGTTGGTGCTGTCGGCCGGCGTGGTGCTGCTGCCGGCGCCGTTCTGGCGGTCCCAGGTGGCGGCCGCGGCAAACTTGCCGGCGTTGTAGCCCACCCCCAGCGCGTACTTGGACGAGCTCTTGAAATCCCCCGCCACTTCACCCATCGCCATGGTCGCGCCCAGCTTCAGGCCGCCGAAGGTGCCGTCATAGCGGATCGCATTCGAGGCGCGCGAGAACAGCCCGTCCTTGCGGCCGCCGGTCGCGGTCGACGAGGTCGCCCACGAATAGGCCGGCGCGTAGCCCATCGGGTCGAACGGCAGCATGAAGTCGTAGGTCGTGGTGAAGGTGCGGCCCAGCACTACCTGGCCGTAGCGGCTCGCCAGGCCCACCGTGGCACGGCGATCGAACAGCGTGTTGTCGGTGTCCAGCTTGCCGGTGTCGATGGCGATGCCGCTTTCCAGGGCAAAGACCGCCTTCAGGCCGCCGCCCAGATCTTCGCTGCCGCGGATGCCCCAGCGCGAGGTGTTCTTGCCGCCCGAGGTCAGCTTGACTGCCGAGCCGTTCGGACCCGCGTGGCTGACATATTCGATGCCGGCGTCCACCAGGCCATACATGGTCACGCTCGATTGGGCGGATGCCGACCCGGCCGCAGCCAGACCCAGCGCTGCGAATGTCATTGCCGTACGCTTCATGCTCTCTCCTTGCTTGTGCTTGTTGTGGTAATCGTTAGCCGGCCGGATGGTAGGGGACACGCACTTTCAGTTCGCTTTCGGAATGCAGGCTTTTCGCGGGCACGCGCCGCCGCGGGGTTGGTGGTTTCCCTAGCTTCAAAGCGGGCGCGCTTCCCTGTATCAGTCTGGCCTCGGCCGTTGCGGCCGTTTTTCCGGTTTGCCGCCTGACTGCCCTGCCCCATGCGTATCCTGCTTGCCGAAGACAATGTGATGCTGGCGAACTCCCTGAGCCAGGCCCTGGGCCAGGCCGGCTTCACGGTCGACTGCATGCACGACGGCCGCAGCGCCGACAACCTGCTCAGCACGCAGGACTACGCACTGCTGATCCTGGACCTGGGCCTGCCCGGCCTGGACGGGCTGGAAGTGCTGCGCCGCCTGCGCCAGCGCCGCAACCCGCTGCCGGTGCTGATCCTGACCGCGCACGGCTCGGTCGAGGACCGCGTGCGCGGGCTGGACCTGGGCGCCGACGACTACCTGGCCAAGCCCTTCGACCTGTCCGAGCTGGAAGCGCGCGCCCGCGCGCTCATCCGCCGCGCCCATGGCCACGACAGCACGCAGATCGCCTGTGGCCCGCTGCACTACGACAGCATCAGCCGTGCCTTCCTGCTCCATGGCGAGCTGCTGCCGCTGACCGGGCGCGAGCGTGCCGTGCTGGAAGTGCTGCTGCTGCGCGACGGCCGCGCGGTCAACAAGGGCGCCCTGTCCGAGAAGATCTTCGGCATCGACGAATCGGTCAATCCGGACGCGATCGAGATCTACGTGCACCGGTTGCGCAAGAAGCTCGACGGCAGCGGCGTGGCCATCGTCACGCTGCGCGGGCTGGGCTACCTGCTCGAAGCGCGGCCGGCGGCATGAAGCCGCGCCGGGCGCCCAGCCTGCGGCTGCAGCTGTCGCTGTGGCTGCTGCTGCCGCTGATGGGCCTGCTCGCGCTGGACGCGTGGATGACCTATGAGCGCGCCATGTCGGCCGCGCATATCGCCTTCGACCGCACGCTGGAGGCGTCGCTGCGCGCGATGCGCGAAGGCATCAGCCTGCGCGAGGGCCGGCTTGACGTCGACGTGCCCAACCTGGCGCTGGAACTCTTCGACGACCAGGCCGGCCCGCACATCTACTACCGCATCCGCGACGAGCACGGCGCCACCGTGACCGGCTACGACGACCTGCCGATGCCGGCCGAGGCGCCGCTGCGGCTGTACCGCACCGTGTTCTATGACACCGTATTCCGCGACCAGCCGCTGCGCATGGCGGCCCAGCCGCTGCCGGTGCACGACGTGGGCTCGGCGCATGCGCGGCTGGTATGGGTACTGGTGGGCGAGACCATCGAGCCGCGCCAGTTGGTGGCGCGCGACATCCTGATCGGCTCGCTGCTGCAGGAGCTGATGCTGGTGACGCTGGCGCTGGGCATCGTCTGGCTCGGGGTGCGGCGCGGGCTGCGGCCGCTGAACCGGCTCTCCGACACCGTGGCGCGGCGCGGCACGCAGCTCGAGCCGATCGAACAGAAGGACCTGCCCGCCGAGATGAAGCCGCTGGTGCAGGCGCTGAACCAGTATATGGACCGGCTCCACGGCATGGTGCAGGCGCGCAAGCGCTTCTTCGCCGATGCCGCGCACCAGCTCAAGACGCCGCTGGCGATCATCCAGGCGCAGTCCGAGCTGGCGCTGCGCGAGCGCGACGGCGAACGCGTGCGCGAGCATATGCGGCTGCTGCACGGCACCGTGCGCCATGCGTCCAAGGGCGTGCAGCAGCTGCTCTCGCTATCGCGGCTGGAACCCGACGCGGGCTATATGCCCACGCTCAGGCCGCTGCGGCTCGATACGCTGGCGCAGGGCGTGGCGCTGGACTGGGCGCCGGTGGCGCGGGGCAGCGAGGTGGACCTGGGCTTCGAGCAGGAAGGGCCGGTTGAGGTCGCGGGCCAGGCCGAGCTGCTGCAGGAACTGACGGGCAACCTGATCGACAACGCGATCCGCTATGCGGGCCGTGGCGCGGTGGTGACAGTGCGCATGGCGCTGGATGGCGGCGTGGCGCGGCTGCAGGTGATCGACAATGGCCCTGGCATCGCGCCGGCCGAACGCGATGCTGTGTTCGGGCGCTTCTATCGGGGCGAACGCGGACAGGCGGTGGATGGCACGGGCCTGGGATTATCGATCGTGCGGGAGATCGCGCGGTTGCATGGGGCAGTGGTTGAACTTGAGGATACGGCCGGAGGCGGGCTGACGGTGTCGGTGCAATTCGGCGCTGTCGACAGCAATCGCGAGGCTTGTCCCTAACCGCTTGGGTACTCCCTCTCCCGCTTGCGGGAGAGGGTTGGGGTGAGGGCCGGAGCATCCACGAAGTCCAGCCTGCGGTATACCACCGCCTGCCCTCACCCCCTGCCCCTCTCCCGCAAGCGGGAGAGGGGAGCAAACCGCCGGCCTGCCACGCTTGCCGGCATGTCCTGCATCAAAGCTTCTCCGTCTCCCCGCTCTTCGGCTGCCACTTCATCAACCGCTTCTCGCCGGTGCCGACCATCCAGTCCAGCACCAGCGCAAACGCCGTCAGCACCACGATGCCGGCAAACACGGTATTGATGTCGAACGTGCCTTCGGCCTGCAGGATCAGGTAGCCCACGCCGCGCGCCGAGCCCAGGTATTCGCCCACCACCGCGCCCACGAAGGCCAGGCCCACGGAGGTATGCAGCGACGAGAACACCCAGCTGGTCGCACTCGGCAGGTAGACATGGCGCAGCAGCTGCTTGTGGTTGGCGCCCAGCATGCGCGCGTTGGCCAGCACCACCGGGCTCACTTCCTTGACGCCCTGGTAGACGTTGAAGAAGACGATGAAGAACACCAACGTCACCGCCAGCGCTACCTTCGACCAGATGCCCAGGCCGAACCAGACCGCGAAGATCGGCGCCAGGATCACGCGCGGCATCGAGTTCATGGCCTTGACGTAGGGATCGAGGATGGCCGAGGTCAGCGGGCTCAGCGCCAGCCACAGGCCCACGCCCAGCCCCGCCACCGTGCCGATGCCGAAGGCCAGCACGGTTTCGATCAGCGTCACGCCCAGGTGCAGGTAGATATCGCGCTCGACGATAAACCAGCTCCAGATGCGCTGCGCCACCATCAGCGGCTCGCCGAAGAAAAAGGCAACCTCCTGCGAGCGCGTGGCCAGGTGCCACACGCCGAGGATCACCACCAGGACGAGCAGCTGCCAGACACGCAGCATGCCCTTGGAGTCAGTACGGAATGCCATCGGGATTCAGGTCTTGTTTGTTGGATGGCTCAGGCCACCTTGCGCTGCTGGGCGTAACCCTTGAGCACTTCCTCGCGCAGCACGTCCCAGATCGCGGCGTGCAGCTCGACAAAACGCGGATGGTTGCGGATCTCGGCCACGTCGCGCGGGCGCGGCAGGTCGATCTCGAACTCGCCGATCGGATGCGTGCCGGGGCCGGCCGACAGCACCACCACGCGGTCGCTCATGGCGATGGCCTCGTCCAGGTCGTGGGTGATGAAGAGCACGGCCTTGCGCTTGGCGGCCCACAGTTCCAGCACCTCGTTCTCCATCAGCTGGCGGGTCTGGATATCCAGCGCCGAGAACGGCTCGTCCATCAGGATGATGTCCGGGTCCAGCACCAGCGTCTGCGCCAGCGCGACCCGCTTGCGCATGCCGCCCGAGAGCTGGTGCGGATAGCGGTCGCCAAAGCCGCCCAGGCCCACGCGGCGCAGCCATTCCTCGCCCTGCTGCACGGCCTCGGCACGTGCCACGCCGCGGAATTCCAGGCCGGCAACGACGTTATCCAGCGCGCTGCGCCAGGGCATCAGCGCCTCCGCCTGGAACATGTAGCCAGCGCGCCGGTTGATGCCGCGCAGGGGCTCGCCGAATACGCGCACCTCGCCGCTGGAAGGCTCCAGCAGGCCGGCGCCGACGTTCAGCAGCGTGGACTTGCCGCAGCCGGTCGGGCCGACCACGGATACAAATTCGCCGGGCTGGATCGACAGCGTGACATCCTTGACCGCGGTATAGCGCTGGCTGCGCTCATCGCGCGAGACAAAGGTGCAGGTGACCTGGTCGAGGGAAAGTGCGGGAGTGCTCATGGTGTACCGTCTCGGTCCCGCGGCGGCGGCGCCGGGGGGCGCGGCACGGGCGGGTGATGATGGATTGGCCATCGATGCTGCGAAGCATAGGCCCGCTGCGGACAGCGGGCCGGTGGCACCGGCGGCAGGGGTCTTACTTGTACTTGGCGTTGGCCTTCTGCACGAAGGCGTTGGTGTAGGTCTCTTCCAGCTTGACCGGCTTGCCCTTCAGCTCGGCGTCGAACTGGCTCAGCGCGTTGAACGCGGTGCGCGGGCCGTCGGCCGGCATGGTGCCGTCCGGCGAGATGGCTTCCCTGACCTTCTCCCACGCGGCCAGGTACAGCGCGCGGTCACCCAGCAGGTAGCTTTCCGGCACGGTCTTGACGATATCCGACGGGCCCGCCTTCTGCAGCCACTTGAGCGCGCGCACCATGGCGTTGGTCAGCGCCTGCGTGGTGTTGGGGTTCTGGTGGATAAACGCCTGCGAGGCATACAGGCAGCCCGACGGCATGCTGCCGCCGAACACGGCCTGCGTGTCCTTGAGCGTGCGGGTATCCGAGGCGATGCGCACTTCGTTCTTCTGCGTCAGCATCGACACCACCGGGTCCAGGTTGGCCATGGCATCGATCTGGCCCGAACGCATCGCCGCCACCGCGCCGGCGCTGGCGCCCACGCCGATGAAGGACACGTCGGACGGCTTCATGCCGGCCTTGGCGAGCACGAAGTTGGCCATCATGTTGGTCGAAGAGCCCGGCGCGGTCACGCCGATCTTCTTGCCCTTCAGGTCGGCGATCGACTTGTAGTTGGGCATGGTCTTGTTCGACACCACCAGCACGATCTGCGGGGCGCGGCCCTGCAGCACGAATTCCTGGTAGCGCTGGCCCTTGGCCTGCAGATTGATGGTGTGCTCGTACGCGCCCGAGACCACATCGGCGCTGCCGCCCACCACGGCCTGCAGCGCCTTGGCGCCGCCGGCAAAGTCGACGATCTCGACGTCGAGCCCTTCGTCCTTGAAGTAGCCCAGGCGCTCGGCGATGGTCAGCGGCAGGTAGTAGAACAGGTTCTTGCCGCCGACCGCGATGGTGACCTTGGTCTTCTCGGGCTTGCCCTGCGCCTGCGCCTGGCCGAAGGTGAACCAGCCAGCCAGGAACAGCGCCAGCGCGATCAGGAATTGCTTCCAGAATTTTTTGTTATACATGCGGATCTCCTACCCGTTTGGACTGGCGCTGCGGCACGTGCGCTCGCAGGGGGCGCGCCGCGGCGCGGCAAATTGCGATGCTACCGGTCGGTGTGATGTACCGCATCGGTATCAATACCTAGCAAACCCGGCAGCCTAGCGCCCCTACCTTTCGATCACCTTGCCTCAGCCATCGCCATCATTCCGCGTGGATGTCGGCGGACTTGATCACCTTGGCCCAGCGCACCAGTTCCGCCTGCTGGTATTGCGCCAGCTGCTGCGGGTTCATGTACTTCGCCTCGGCGCCCAGTTCCTCGGCCTTCTTGCGGAAGGCCTCGGTGCGCATGATCTTCTCGATCTCGCCAGTCAGCTTGTCGATCACCGGCCTGGGCGTGCCCGCCGGCGCGTACATCGCGAACCACGACGACACGTCCAGGTCGGGGTAGCCGGCCTCGGGCGCCGACGGCACGTCCTTCAGGCTGGGCAGGCGGGTCTTGCTGGTCACCACCAGCGGGCGCAGCTTGCCGGCGGCGATATGGCCCATCAGCGGCGGCGGCGTGGTGATGGTGAGGTCGACCGAGCCGCCCAGCAGGTCGGTCATGGCCGGGCCGGTGCCTTTGTAGGGCACGTGCGTGATCTTCGTGCCGGCCATCTGGTTCAGCAGCTCGGTCGACACATGCTGCAGCGAGCCGTTGCCCGACGAGGCGTAGTTGAGCTTGTCCGGATGGGCCTTGGCGTAGGCCACCAGTTCCTTCAGCGTCTTGACCGGCAGGCTCGGACGCACCACCAGCACCTGCGGCGCCGACAGGATGTTGGCCACTGGCGCGAAGTCCTTGACCGGGTCCCACGACAAGTTCTTCACCAGCAGCGGCGTGATCACGTGGAAGCCCGAGTACTGCAGCATCAGCGTGTAGCCATCGGGCCTGGCACGCGCCACCAGCTGCGCAGCGATGCTGCCATTGCCACCCGGACGGTTGTCCACCACCACCGGCTGGCCGAGGGCCCTGGACAGCGGTTCGGCAATCATCCGCGCCGCGAGGTCGGTGGTGCCGCCGGCCGCGGCCGATACCACCAGCGTCACCGGCCGGTTGGGATAGCCACCGTCCTGCGCCAGCGCGGCGGGGGCGATCCACGCCGCGCCGAGTGCCGCCAGCGCGGCGGCCACGGCCTTGCGCCGTACGGGCACGACCGGCTTGTGTTGAAGGGCTTTCTTCATGAGGGTCTCCGTTATCTTGTGAATGCTTTGTTCTTGTACTGGCGGGCCGTGCTAGACCTGCCCGGCGAAATGCTCCGCCATCCAGGCCGGCGGCTGGTGCGTGTGCAGGCGCGGGCCGGCGCTGAGCAGCTGGCTGTGGAGGTCGCGCCCGACCAGCGCCGGCATGCCGGCCACCACGTCGAGCAGTGCGCCCAGGTCGACGCCGGTCTCGACGCCCATGCAGTCGAACATGTGGACCAGGTCTTCGGTGCTGACATTGCCGCTGGCACCGGGGGCGTACGGGCAGCCGCCGAGGCCGCCGGCGGCCGCGTCGAAGCGCGTCACGCCGGTCTGCCAGGCAGCGAGGGCATTGGCCAGGCCCATGCCGCGGGTGTTATGCAGATGGATGGTCAGGCCGGTACGCGGCAGCGCTGCCTGGAAGGTCTCGCACAGTGCCGCGACCTGGTCCGGACAGGCCATGCCGGTGGTGTCGCACAGCGTGATGCCGGCCGCGCCGGCCTCGGCAAAGCGCGTGGCCAGCGCCATCACCGCGGCGCTGTCGACCTCGCCCTCGAAGGGGCAGCCGAACACGGTCGACAGCGAAATATTGACCGGTACCCCGGCGCCGCGCGCCGCCCCGATCATCGCCAGCAACTGCTCTTGCGACTGCCGGCGCGTCATGCGCAGGTTGGCGCGGTTGTGCGTCTCGCTGGCCGACATCACCAGGTTGACCTCGTCCGGGCGGCACGACAGCGCACGCTCCAGCCCGCGCAGGTTGGGCACCAGCGCGGTGTAGCGCACGCCTGCGTGACGCTGCATGCGGTGCATCAGCGCCTCGGCATCGGCCAGCGCGGGGATGGCGCGGGCCGAGGTGAACGAGGTGGCTTCGATGCGGGCGAAGCCGCAGGCCGAGAGCGCATCGAGGAAGGCCACCTTGGCGTCGGTCGGCACCACCACCGGCTCGATCTGCAGGCCGTCGCGCGGCGCAACTTCGTTGATCTCGACGCGCGCGGGGCCGCGCAACCGGCTGGCGGCGCTCATGCGATCACCTTGCGCGCGCGCAGGTCGGCGATAGCCGCGTCATCGAAGCCCGCCTGCTTCAGCACGTCATCGGTATGCTCGCCGAGCGTGGGCGCACGGTCATGGATGGCGCCGGGGCTGGCCGACAGTTTGGGCACCACGCCCGGCACTTCCACCGTCAGGCCGCCGGCCGAGGTCACCGATTCGATCACGCCACGGGCGCGGTAGTGCGGGTCTTCGGCGATGTCCTTGACGGTATAGATGCGGCCTGACGGCACCTGCGCGTCGCGCAGCACCGCCAGCGCCGCGTCCACAGTCTGCGTGCGGGTCCAGTCGGCGATCGCGGCATCGATCTCGTCGACGCGCTGCACGCGGCCGTCGTTGCGTTCCAGGGCGGGATCGTCAGCCAGGTCGGCGCGGCCGATGGCCAGCATCATGCGCTTGAAGATGGCGTCGCCGTTGGCTGCCACCAGCACGTATTCGCCGCTGGCGCAGGGATAGGCGTTGGACGGCGCGATCCCGGGCAGCGCACCGCCGGCGGGCTGGCGCACCGCGCCGAAGGCCGAGTATTCCGGCAGAAGGCTTTCGCTCAGGTTGAACAGCGACTCGTACAGCGCCACGTCGATGACCTGGCCTTCGCCGCCGCGCGCGTCGCGCTGATACAGCGCAAGCAGAACGCCCATGGCGCCGTGCAGGCCGGCGATGGTGTCGCCCAGCGACAGGCCGGCGCGCACCGGCGCGCGGCCCGGCTCGCCGGTCAGGTGGCGCAGGCCGGCCATGGCTTCGGCCACGGCGGCAAAGCCGGGCTCGTCCTTCTTCGGCCCGGTCTGGCCGTAGCCCGACACGCGCAGCATGATCAGGCGCGGGTTGTCGGCATGCAGCACGTCCCAGCCAAGGCCCCACTTCTCCATGGTGCCGGGGCGGAAGTTCTCGATCAGGACGTCGGCCTGGGCGGCCAGCTTGCGCACCAGCGCCTGGCCTTCCGGCTGGCGCAGGTCGATGCAGATCGATTCCTTGTTGCGCGACTGCGCTTCCCACCAGACCGAGGTGCCCTCATGCAGCATGCGCCATTTGCGCAGCGGGTCGCCCTGTCCCGGCGGCTCCACCTTGATGATATGGGCGCCAAAGTCGGCCAGGGTCTTGGCGGCGAAGGGGCCGGCGATGAGTTGTCCGAGTTCGAGGACGCGAATGCCCTCGAGGATCTGTTGCGCCATGGGGTGTCTCCGTGCGATGCGGCTGTCTTGTTGCAGTGCGGCAAAGCCAATGACTGGCGTGCCATACATTGCGTTCGGACGGAGTGTGCCCCAGCACGGGGCTTGCCAGGAATCGGCAATCGGTGAAGCGGGCTTTCTCGGAACGCGAAAGGCCTGGGGAAAGCCCTAGGCAGCAGGCGTCAGAACGGCGCCCGGTCCCCGCACAGGTGGGTAATCAGCAAGCGTGCCGAGACGGTCAGGCCGGCCGGGTCGCGCAGCCCGATCAGCAGCGAGCGGCGCGCCCACGCGTCCTGCAGCGACACCAGCGACAGCCCCATCGACTTGACGTGCGGCTCGGCCGCGATGCGCGGCAGCACGCCCACGCCCAGCCCCGCCATCACCATGCGGCACATGGCATCGAAGCTGCGCACCTGGATGCGCAGCCGGAACGGCCGGTCCAGCCGGCTGCTCTCCTCCAGCAGGCGCGCAGCCAGCGAAGTCTCCTGCGGCAGGCTGACGAAGTCGAATTCCAGCGTATCGGCGTAGCGCACCGGGCCGCGCGCGGCCAGCGGATGGTTGGGCGGGGTAATGATGACCAGCTCGTCCTGCCGGTACTCGATCGTCATCAGCCCGGCAGCAGGAGTGCGGTCGGCGAAGATGCCGACGTCGGCGCGGTTCTCGACCAGCGCGGCGACGATATCGCGGCTGTTCTGCTCTTCCAGCTCGATGCGGATGGTGGGATGGCGCTGCATGAACGACGCCAGGTCGTCCGGCAGGAACTGCGTGATCGCCGAGGTATTGGCGCACACCCGCACCTGCCCGCGCACGCCCGAGGCGTAGTCCGACATCACCCCGGCCATGCGCTCCACATCCTGCAGGATGGTCAGCGCGTGGTGGAAACAGGCCTGGCCGGCTTCGGTGAGCTGCACGCCGGCGGCATGGCGGAAGAACAGCGGCGCGCCGACCGCGGTTTCCAGGTCGGAGATGCGCTTGCTGGCGGCCGCCACGGCCAGGTGCGACTGGCGCGCGCCGGCCGAGATGCTGCCCTGCCGGGCCACGGCGACGAACAAGCCAAGCGTGACAAGATCGAAGCGGGCCAGGTTCATGGGGCGGGCAAGATGGCGTAGAAATCCGAAGACCGGCGCGCGGGCAAGCGGCCCCGCGCGATCGGGCTCAGAGGTTGCGGCGGTCCATCACCGCGCGGGCGATGGTGCCGGCATCGACGTATTCCAGCTCGCCGCCCACCGGCACGCCGCGCGCCAGGCGCGACACCTTGAGGCCGCGCGCCTTGAGCATCTCGCCGATATAGTGCGCGGTGGCCTCGCCCTCGCTGGTGAAGTTGGTGGCGACGATGACTTCGCCGACCGGGCCGCCCAGCTCGGGCTCGGTCGCGCGCGCGAGCAGCCGGTCCAGGTGGATCTCGCGCGGGCCGATGCCGTCCAGCGGCGAGAGCCGGCCCATCAGCACGAAGTACTTGCCGCGATAGGTCAGGGTCTGTTCGATCATGACCTGGTCGGCCGGGGTTTCCACCACGCACAGTACCGACGCGTCGCGGCGGTCGTCCAGGCAAGTCTCGCAGATCTCCTGCTCGGTGAAGGTGTTGCAGCGCTGGCAGTGGCGGATATGGTCCGCCGCGCCGCGCAGTGCATCGCCCAGCTTGCGCGCGCCCTCGCGGTCGTGCTGCAGCAGGTGGTAGGCCATGCGCTGGGCGGACTTGGGCCCGACGCCGGGCAACACCCGCAGCGCTTCGACCAGTGCCTGCAGCGAGGTCGGGGACGATGCCTTCACGGTCGCTTGTCTTTAGAACGGCAGCTTGAAGCCCGGGGGCAGAGGCAGGCCGGAGGTCATCGAGCCCATCTTTTCCTGCGTGGTGGCTTCGGCCTTGCGCACGGCGTCGTTGAAGGCGGCGGCGACCAGGTCTTCCAGCAGGTCTTTGTCCTCGCCCTCGGCCAGCAGGCTGGGGTCGATGGTGACGCGCTTGACGTCGTTCTTGCAGGTCATGAGCACCTTGACGAGACCGGCGCCGGACTGGCCCTCGACTTCGATCAGGGCCAGCTGCTCCTGCATCTTCTTCATGTTTTCCTGCATCTGCTGGGCTTGCTTCATCAGCCCGGCGAGTTGACCTTTCATCATGATGGAATGCTCCTGGATTCGGTAAGAAATTCGGTGACGGTAATTCGGTAAGGCCAATGCAGGCCGCCGGTCAGGCGGCGCGCGGCTGGATCGAGCCCGGCACGATCTGGCCGCCAAAGTCGCGCAGCAGCCCCTGCACGAAGGGATCGGCCTGGATCACGGCCTCGGCCTGGCGCTGGCGTTCGGCGCGGGCCTCGGCATCGGCTGCCGCCGCGGTGATGGAAACCCCGCCCACCTCGCAGACCACGCGCACGGGTTCGCCGAAGTGGTCGCACAGCGCCTGCTGCAGCCGCTCGGCCACGCCGTTCTCGCCCAGGGCCGCGACCGGGATGCGCAGGTGGAAGGTACGCCCGACCACCTGTGTCAGTTCGCTCTGGTAGGCCAGCTGCTGCGCCAGGCCCTTCAGGGGCAGGCCGGCGGCCAGCACCGGCCATTCGCCGGTGAAGGCCGGCGGGGTGCCATCCTCGCCCGCCGCAGGCGGACGCGGGGCGACCAATTTGGCGGACTCTGCGGGCGCCGGGGCCGGCTGCGTGGCAGGGGCGGCGGCCTCGCGGGCCGGCTCGGCCTCACGCGCAGGCACCCTGCCCGGCCGGGCGGCGCCGTTGCGTGGCGCGGCGGCGCGCGGTGCCGGTTCGCTGAAACCGTGGTCGCTGTAGCCGGGATCGCTGTCATAGGGGCCGATGACCGGCAGGTCAGGCGGCAGTTCTTCCCACGGCGGCACGTCGCTGCCACCCGCCAGTTCCCAGGGTGGCACGGATTCCGGATCCGGCTGGCGCGCCGCGGGTCGTGCCGCCGCTGCAGGCGGCTGGGCCGGCGGCTGCGCGGGCGCCTTCGCAACCGGCGCCGGCGCTGCAGGCGGGCGGCTCACGGCTGCCGCGCCGGGGGCGCGCAAGGGCTGGGCCGGCGGGCGCTGCGCGGCGGCCGGTGCGGCCGGCATGGCCGGCGGCGGGGTCTTGCGGGCACCGCCGCCGCGCGCGGCGGAAGCCTGGCGGGCAGCGGCCAGTGCGGCGGCGGCGGGCGACATGGTGCCGTTGGCGGCCGCCGGGCGTGCTGGCGTGGCTTCAGCGGATGCGGGAACTGTGGCCGGCGCCGCGGCAGCTTCGGCCACGGACGCGGGCGGTACCGCCCGTGCGGGCATCGGGGCAGGCGCCGGTGCCACCGCCGTAGCAGCCTTGGCGTGTGCGACGGGATTGGCTGCAGCCGCCGCGTAGCGGCCGTCGACGGGCTGGGCAACTTCAAGCGCCGCGGCGCCGCGCTGGCGCGCAGGCGCGGCACCGCCGCCCTGCCCCTGCGTCGTGGTCGGCTCGGACGACGGCCGGAACGCCAGCATGCGCAGCAGCGTCATGGTGAAGCCGGCGTACTCGTCCGGCGCCAGCGCCAACTCGCTGCGGCCCAGGTTGGCGATCTGGTAGAACAGTTGCACTTCCTGCGCGTCGAACACGCCGGCCAGGCGCCGCACCTCATCGGCTTCGGGCCATTCGTCCTGCACCGAGGCCGGCACGGCCTGCGCCAGCGCGACCTTGTGCAGCAGCGAGCCCAGGTCCTGCAGCGCGCCGGCAAACGACAGGCTGCGGTCGGCCATGGCATCGGCAAGCGCCAGCATGGCGGCGCCGTCCTCGGCGGCCAGCGCGTCGAGCAGTTGCACGAGGTAGCCCTGGTCGATCGCGCCCAGCATGCCGCGCACCGCGTCTTCCGACACCTGGCCCGCGCTGTAGGCGATGGCCTGGTCGGTCAGCGACAGCGCATCGCGCATCGAGCCGTGCGCGGCCTGGGCCAGCAGCCGCAGCGCATTGCCGTCGTGGGCAATGCCTTCCTGCGCCAGGATATGGTCCAGGTGCGAGACGATATGCCCCGGCGGCATCTGCTTCAGGTTGAACTGCAGGCAGCGCGACAGCACCGTGACCGGGATCTTCTGCGGGTCGGTGGTGGCAAGGATGAACTTGACGTGCCCGGGCGGCTCTTCCAGCGTCTTCAGCATGGCGTTGAAGGCGTGGTTGGTCAGCATGTGCACTTCGTCGATCATGTAGACCTTGAAGCGCCCGGAGGCCGGGGCGTAGACCGCCTTGTCCAGCAGCTGCGCCATCTCATCGACGCCGCGGTTGGAGGCGGCATCCATCTCGATGTAGTCGACGAAGCGGCCGCTGTCGATCTCCTGGCAGGCCTTGCACTGCCCGCACGGCTGGGCGGTGATGCCGCCGTTGCCGTCGGGGCCGGTGCAGTTCAGGGCCTTGGCCAGGATCCGCGACAGCGTGGTCTTGCCGACCCCGCGCGTGCCGGTGAACAGGTAGGCGTGGTGCAGCCGCTGTTGTTCCAGCGCGTGCGTGAGCGCGCGGACCACGTGCTCCTGGCCGACCAGCGTGGTGAAATCCCTGGGGCGCCATTTGCGCGCTAGAACTTGATAACTCATGGCGGCGATTGTAGCAAAAGGCGGCCCCCCTCCGGCCGCCGCCGCCCCGGCCCCGCGGTCTTTATTCGCCACGCGCCGCGCGGGCCGGCTCCGGTGGCCGCAACCCGCGCGCGGCGGGACTCAGCCGCACTCGCCCACGTAGCCGCAATTGGCGCATTTGGCGCAGCCGTCGACCTTGTGCAGGGCGTGCGCGCCACACTCCGGGCAAGGCTTGCCGGTGCCGACACCGGGGGTGCCAGGGGCGCGGGACTCGCTGGCGAGACCCGCGCCGGCGTCCAGCGCCGGCGGCGCGCCCCCGCGCTGCGCCAGGCGTGCCGCCAGCGCGGCCACCGGCACCTGGCCGCCCTCGGCATCGAGGAAGCCGCGCTTGATCAGGATGCGCTGCAAGGCATAGCTGAGCGCGGCCACTTCGGAGTCATGGAAGCGCGGCACCTCGGAGCCGTCCTGGCGCACCAGCGAGCCGTAGCGCACCGTGCCCTTGTCCCACACCACGTTGCGCATGTCCGCCAGCGCCTTGGCCACCGACCCGCCCGAGCGCGCCACCATCGACAACAGCCGCATGGTCGAGGTGATCCACTGCTGGCCCTCGCTGCGCTGCCCCGCCGGCATGAAAAACTCCACCGGACGCTCGATCTCCACCGGCTTGCCGTCGGCCACGCCGGCGACGCGCATGAAGTTGACGGTCAGGTAGACGGTCTTGTGGCCCTCGTAGGTCAGGTATTCGACCTTGGAAGTCACGCCCTCGAGGTCGCCCACCGGCCGGCTGCCGAAGGGCCGCACCAGCGGGTTGTCGTCGGCCACGGCAGCCGCCGCCGGGGCCTCCACCGACAGCACGGCCCCCAGCACCGAATTGGGGCGATAGGTCGCCAGCCCTTTCAGGCCGGCTTTCCAGGCCTCCAGGTACAGGTTGCGGAAAGCTTCGTACGGGTAGTCCTCCGGCACATTGACGGTCTTGCTGATGCTGGTGTCAATATACGGCTGCACCGCTTCCAGCATCCGCATATGGTCCAGCGCCGACATCTGCAGCGCCGTGACGAAGGCATCCGGCAACTGGGACATGTCGGCCCCCATGTGACGATAAAGCCGCCAGGCATGGTCCGCCACCTCGAACGTGCGATAGCCGTTGTCCGGCGTGCGCTTCCTGCGGTTGTAGGTCCACGAGAAGGCCGGCTCGATGCCGTTGGAGGCATTGTCGGCAAAGGCCAGCGTGATCGTGCCGGTCGGTGCGATCGACAGCAGGTGCGAGTTGCGCAGCCCGTTGCGCGCAATGGCATCGCGCACGCGTTCCGGCAGCCGGCTGGCAAACCCGCTCTGCAGGTAGGCACTGGCATCGAACAGGGGGAAGGCGCCCTTCTCCGCTGCCAGCCCGGCCGACGCCAGGTAGGCATCGTCGCGCATGCGTTCCGAGATCCGCGCCGCCAGCTGCCGCGCCGGCTCGGTGTCATAGCGCAGGCCCAGCATCACCAGCGCACTGCCCAGCCCCAGGAAGCCCAGCCCGACGCGCCGCTTGGCGTGGGCCTCGGCCTGCTGCTCCGGCAACGGCCAGAAGGTCACGTCGAGCACGTTGTCGAGCATGCGCGTGGCCACGCGCACCACCTCGGCAAAGGCATCGAAATCGAATTCAGCCTGCGGCGTGAACGGCTGGCGCACGAAGCGCGTCAGGTTGACCGAGCCCAGGCAGCAGCAGCCATAGGACGGCAGCGGCTGCTCGGCGCAGGGGTTGGTGGCCTCGATGCGCTCGCAGTAATAGAGATTGTTGTCGGCGTTGATCTGCGACAGGAACAGGATGCCCGGCTCGGCATGGTCGTAGGTGGCCTGCATGACCTGGTCCCACAGGTTGCGCGCCGGCACGCGCCGGTACACCCACTGGCCGTCGTCGCGGCGATAGGCCCCGGCGGCAATCATGTCGGCACCCGGCTCGGCCTCATGCACCAGTTCGACCTCGCTGTCGGCCTGCACTGCCTGCATGAAGGCATCGGTGACGCCGATGGAGATATTGAAGTTGCTGAGCTCGCCCTTGTCCTTGGCGTGGATAAAGCTTTCGATATCGGGATGGTCGCAGCGCAGCACGCCCATCTGCGCGCCGCGCCGGGCGCCGGCGGATTCCACGGTGGCGCACGACGCATCGAACACCTTCATGAACGACACCGGCCCCGAAGCGCGCGAATGCGTGGCCCGCACCAGCGCGCCGGCCGGGCGGATTGCCGAGAAGTCATAGCCCACGCCACCGCCGCGGCGCATGGTTTCGGCGGCCTGCGCCACGGCCGTGTAGATGCTGGGGCGGCCTTCGCGCGGCTCCGACACCGAATCGCCCACCGGCTGCACGAAGCAGTTGATCAGCGTGGCCTGGATGCCGGTGCCCGCCGCCGAATTGATGCGCCCGGCCGGGACGAAGCCGTTTTCCTGCGCCCACAGGAAGCGCGCGCTCCAGGCGTCGCGCTGCGCCTCGGGCTCGGCCTGCGCCAGCGCGCGCGCCACGCGCTGCCTGACCTCGGCAATGCTGCCCTCTTCGCCCTTGGCGTATTTCTCGATCAGGACTTCGGTGGAGATTTCCTGCGGCGCCAGCGTGCCGCGAATGATCTGGTCGTTTGCGTTCATGTATTGGCTCACCACGTGTGCGGGTTCATGAATGGTCGGGCCGGCGCGGCCCGCATCGCCTGCGCCAGATCAAGCCAGCGCCATGCCGCGGGCAATGACCCGCGCTCGCAAAGGGCATTCGACGCAATTTCTCCGCGATATTCTCCGCGACCTCGCGGTCTGGGTTACAATGCCGCTCGGACGGGCCTCCTCGCATGGTGGCGCGGTCAACCTGGTCAGGTCGGGAACGAAGCAGCCACAGCCGTTTTCCGCCAGTGCCGAGGGTCAGGCTCGTCCACCTCACACCCCCTCCTGCTGCCCCCCTGTTTCACCCCACCCCCGGCAATACCCCCCGCACGCACGAGCCGCTTGCAGCGCAGTCCCTGTCACTTTAGTACAGCCGGGCCGCCATCGCGCGCGCCGGACACCCCATTTTGCGCCGATTCTGGCACCCTGTGCGGGCGCCATGCCGGCGCTCAGAACAGCGTGCCCTGCTGCGGTACCGGCGGCGCCAGGCGTTCGGCGGGAATCCATTCGCCAGCGGCGGTGGCCACGCCGGCCTCGATACGCTTGCCCGGGAACATCGGCGCGATCGCGGCCGCGTAGCGGCCCAGCTGCGCGCGATACGACACGTGCTCCTGCGGCAGCAGGCGCAGCTTGTAGTCGACGATCACCACGCGGTCGTCGAACTCCACCAGCCGGTCGATACGCAGCAGCCGGCCACGCGCGTCGTAAAGTTCGACTTCGTTGCGCGCGCTGCAGGCCTCACCCGCCCCCAGCAGCAGCGCCAGCGCCGGCGCACGCAGCATCGCCCCCACCGCCTCCAGCGCGTCTTCCACCTGTTGCCGCCACGCCTGCCGCGCCGCCTCGGTGTGTGCGCCCGTCAGCGGGAACCAGCGCAACACGGTGTCGGTCGCGGGCACGCCGGCAAAGGCTTCGGGATAGCGCGTCAGGCGTTCCAGCAAGGCATGCACCAGTTCGCCGTGGCGCGCGGCCGCGGCGTTAAAGACGATGCCATCGGATTCGTCCTCAGCTTCTGCCCCGTCTTCTTCAAACGGCATCCCCTGCCGATCCTCCACCGCATCGCGGTAGCGCAGCCGGAAGTCAGTAAAGCGCACGGGCTCGCTCAGGCGCGCGAGCTCGGAGGCCTGGTCTTGCGCATCGACCTCATCGACCAGCTCGCCCGGATAGGCCGGCACCAACTCGCCGACGCCCGCGGCCTGCAACCGCACGTACCAGCTGCCGGCGATCTCGGTATTGCCCTCGCCGGCACTGCTGCGGCTGGCGCGGCCCTTGACTCCGCTGACCAGCAAGCCCTGCTGCGCGCGCGTCATGGCCACATACAGCAGGTTCCAGTTCTCGCGCTCGCCGAGCGCCGCCTCGGCCTCGAACAACGGCGCGCGCGCCAGCCCGCGCTCGCTGCGCTTGCCGTAGGCCGAGAAATGCCGCGGTACCGGCGACGACGGCGGCCAGTCGACCAGGATGCCGCCCCGGTCCGCGGCGGGCTCGCTGTGGTTGGCATCGAGCAGCACCACGAACGGCGCCTCCAGCCCCTTGGCCGCGTGCACCGTCAGGATATGGACCGCGTCGAGGCCGGCATACGCCGGATCGTCCTCGGCCGGCTCCACGTCTTCGGTACTCTCGCCCATGCCGCCTTCGTCGGGGCTTTCGCCCTCGTCGCCGCGGCGGATTTCCTGCAGTTCGTCGATAAACTTCGGCAGGCTTGGATAGCGCCCGCCGTCGAGGTCCAGCGACAGCTTGAGGAAGGCATCGAGGTTGGCCAGCACCTGCTCGCGGATATCCGGCGGCGCGGCCTCGGCGTAGCGGCGCCGCACTTCGCCGCCGTGGAAGATCTGGTCGATCAGGTCATGCACGGGCCGGTGCGGTGCCACGCGCAGCCACTGGCGCAGCCGCGGCACGCCTTCGCAGAGCGCGTCGGACACGTGCGCGGGCAGGCCGCCGGCCTCGATGCGCGCCCACCAGCCGCCCTCGCCCTCCATTTGGGCCAGGGCCAGCAGGTCGTCGTCGGTCGCCCCCACCAGCGGGCTCTTCAGCACGTGCGCGAGGTCCAGGTCCGATTCCGGCGTCATCAGGAACGCCAGCAGCGCCGACAGGTCGAGCGCCTCGAGCGTGGCCAGCAGGCCGCCGCGGCGCGGACTCAGGCACGGGATGCCGGCCTCGCGCAGCGCGCGCTCATAGTCGGCCAGATGCGTCTTGCGGCGCACCAGCAGGTGCATGTCGCTCCAGCGCGCGGGGCGCTGCCCGCCGCCGTCGTGGACCGGCACGGTGTCGCGCACCAGGCGCAGCCACGCGGCCACGCGCCGGCCCTCTTCCAGCCGCAGCGAATCGCCGGCCTGCCGGCGCGGTTGCAGCAGCGTGTCGCGATGCGCGGAGGCGGCTTCGGCGGGCTCATCCTCGGCAGCACCGTCCACGGTGTCTGCGGCCTTGTCCTCGGGCTCCACCAGCGGCAGCAGCCAGACCGGCCCATTGCCTCCGGCCAGTGCCGTGGTCTGGGTCGCGTACAACGGATAGCGGCCCTCGGCGCGCGCGCTGTCGAACACGGCATTGACCCAGTCGAGCACTTCGGCACGATTGCGCCGGGTGCGATTGGTGCGCAGCACGGTGGCGCCGAACGCATCGCGCAGCATCTCGCCGGCGGCGCCGAACAACCGTGCATCGGCGCGCCGGAAACGGTAGATCGACTGTTTGGGATCGCCCACCAGGAACACCGTCGGCCGCTCGCCCAGGCCGGCGTAGCCGGCCAGCCAGCCCTGCAGGATGCGCCACTGCAGCGGGTTGGTGTCCTGGAACTCGTCAAGCAGCAAATGGCGGTAGCGCGCATCGAGCCGGACCTGCAGGTAGGTGGCGGTCTCTTCGTCCGACATCAGCCGCGCGGCCTGCCATTCCAGGTCGGCGAAGTCCATCGCGCGCTGTTCATCCTTGTGCTGCTGGTAGCGCCGGAGCAAGGCATCGCCAATGCGGAACAAGGCCTGGTTGATCGCCAGCACCGCGGCCTCGCAGCAGCGTGCGCTGATGTCGTCGAGCATGGCGCAGATCGCGGCATGCTCGTCCAGCAACGCATCGACCATGCCTTCGCCGCCCGCGGCCTTGACCAGCGCCGCCGTGCGCCGCAGGGAACGCGGGCCGCCGGTGGTGGTGAAGAACGCCGCGCGCAGTTGCGCGAATACGCGCTCGGCGGGCTTGCCCGGCGCTGCGCCTGCTTCACGCCAGGCGGTGACCGCCATCAGCGCATCGGTGATGCGGGCGGCGTGGGTCTGCTCGGTCTTGCCGGCCGCGCCCAGGCGCAACGCCAGCGACTCGCAGGCATCGCGCCAGCCTTCGTCGGCCAGTGCCTGCAGCAGTACGTCGCCCTGCGCATCTTCACCCAGGCACTCGGACAGGGCCTGCAGCGGTTCGCCGCCCTCCTGCATCGCCCACCATTCGCTGCGGGCGTGGAACATCGCGTCCAGCAGCGCGCGCGCCTGGAAATCGCCCACGGTATCGACCAGCGTTTCCCACGCGGCGCGCAGGTCGGTGTATGGCTCCGTGGCCAGCGCGCGCCAGACCGGGGCCCAGGCTTCGCGCTTCATGCGCAGCGCATCTTCGCGCAGCGCCGCGCCCGGCACGATGCCCGAGGCCAGCGGCGCGCCGCGCAGCAGCGTGCCGAACCAGCCGTGGAAGGTATCGATGGCCATGCGCCCGGGCGCGGCCAGCACCTGCGCATGCAGGCGCCGCGCGCGCGGCAGCGCCTCGCGCGCGGCGTCGGGTGCCAGGCCACGCTGCACCAGCGCCGCGATCACGTCCTCGTCGCGGTCGCGCGACAGCTGTGCCAGCACCTCCAGCAGACGGTCGCGCATTTCCTCGGCGGCCTTGCGCGTGAAGGTGATGGCCAGGATCTCGTGCGGCGCGGCGCCGGCCAGCAGCAGGCGCACCAGCCGCGCCACCAGCAGCCAGGTCTTGCCGCTGCCGGCGCAGGCTTCCACCACGACCGAGCGTGCCGGATCGCAGGCGGCGCGCGTGAAGTCGGCCTCGGAAACGGGCTGGCCATCGCGCTGGTAAGGCTGGACGTGGTCCAGGTCGTGAGGCGTCATGATGTCAGCGCCGGCACGGCGGTGGATTCCCAGAAGCCCTTGCGGCACAGGCCGCGGGCGGTGCAATACAGGCACGCCGAGGCATCGCCGAAGGCCGGCAGCTTCGCGCCCTGGCGCAGGCGCATCACGTCGTCGCGCATCTGCCGTTCCAGCCAGGTGACGGCGGCCTCGAAATCCGGCAGGCCGACTTCGCGCTGCGCCGCCGGTGCGCCCTCGCGCGCGCCTTCGAGCGACACCCAGCTGCCCGCCGCTGCATCCGCGCGCAGCAGGCCATAGAACGGCAACTGGCAGTCTTCCTCGACCTCGGCCAGCTTGCGCTTGAGGCGGGTGGCGCTCTGCGTCTTGTAGTCGAGCACGGCATGCGCGCCGCCCGGCCCCTGGTCGAGCCGGTCGATGCGCCCGGTCAGGCGCAGCGGCTGGCCGTCGGGCATCGGCAGGTCGATGCCGGCATCGAGTTCGCCGCCGCGCCAGAACCAGCCCTCGGCCTCGCGCGCGGACTGCCAGCCAACGTAGGACGGCAGCACCTCGCGCCAGCGCCGGTAGTAGGCAATGGCATTGCCGTCCTCGGCCATCAGCGCGCCGAAGACCTCGTCGGAAATCTCGGCCAGGCGGGCCTGGCGCTGGTCTTCGGCCAGCGTCTCGCCGCGCTCGCGCCGCGCCTGCAGGTCCTTGTGGTAACGCAGCAGCACGTGGTGCAGGGTCTCGCCGATCTCGCGCTTTTCCAGCTCGTCGCTGACCGTCTCCAGCCCGGCCAGGCCCAGCATGCGGCCGGCAAAGAACTGGTAGGGGCAGCGGCGCAGCATGTTGTAGGCCTGCGCGCTCCAGCGCTCAGGCACCAGCGCGGGCTCCGCCACCGGCGCCGGCATGCCGTGCGGATCGGCAAAGGTCTCGTGCGCCTGCGGCGCGGCCACGGCTTCGATGCTGACGCCGGCGCGCGCGCAGCACGCCGCCAGCCGCTCGATCCAGCCCGACACATGGTGCGGCTCGCCGCGGCTGCCGTAGCGCTGCCAGGTCAGCACCACGTCGTCGTTGTTCAGCAGCACCTCGGCCAGGTCGCGCGCCTGCTGTGCAAAGCGCGCCTCGCGGTCTTCGAGGTCCAGCTCGCGCCGCATCTGGTTCGAGAAGAACATCAGCTCGGCGGCGCTGGACGGCAACTGCGCGTCATCGCAGCCGACGATCACCACGCCCTCGAAGCGGCGCATGCGCGCGCCATTCAGCGGCAGGATCGTGATGCGCGCCGGGCCGCTGGCAGAGGGCTCCTTGTAGGCGACCGACTCCAGCAGCGCCGACAGCATCGCGCGGAACTCGCCCTGTGACAGCGTGGCATGGCCGCCGGTCTCGTCGCGCGGCAGTTCCTGCAGCCGCGCCAGCGCATCGAGCAGCTGGCTGCCGGCATCGTCCGCGGCCAGCGCGGCGCGCATGCCGAGGCCATCGAGCATGCCATCGAGCCGTTCCAGCCAGGTCGCCAGCGGATGCTGCGCGAAGCCGCGCGGCCAGCGCGCGGCTTCGTCGGCAAGCAAGGCAATCAGGCCGTGTGCCGCGCGCCGCGGCCCTTCGCCGGCATCCTCGTCCTCACTGAGCGCCTGCTGCGCGGCGGTCGGTGCGTGACCGAACAGCTGGCGCAGCCGCGCCCAGCCGCCGGTGATGCCTTCGCGCCGCACCTGGCGCTCGAGCAGCGCGATGGCCGCGCCGCGCCCGGCAACCTCCGGCAGGCAGAACGGGCTCTTGAGCAGGTCCAGCAGCGCGGCGGTGTCGCCCTCGCGCACCAGCAGGTCGAACCAGCGCATCAGCGCGGCGGCGGCACGCGTGGTCGACAGCTTCCAGCCGGTTTCATCGCGCACCGGCGCACCAGCACGCGCCAGCAAGGCGCGCGCGCGCCTTGCCACCACGCGGTCGTGCGCGACCAACGCCACCTGGCGACGGCCCTCGTTGAGCCACTGCACCAGTTGCGCGGCCGCGGCGGCGGCCTCATCCTCGAAGCGCGCGCTGCCGATCACGCGGACCGACGGCCGCTGCGGCGGCAGCGCAGGCATCGCCGGCGGCATGGCGACGGTTTCCGCATCGTCGGCGATCCTCGCTTCCGGCCACAGCGCCAGCAGCGTCTGGTACCAGTCGGCATCGCTCTCGCCCTGCCCGGTCCAGTCATAGCCGACCTGCAGCACCGGCACCAGCTCGGCGGCATCGCGCAGAAACGCGGCTTCAAGCGGCGTGGGCGGGGTCGGCGCGATCCAGATCACTGGGCCGCGCAACTGCTGCGACAGCTCGCGCAGGCCGCGGCGCCGCGCCGGCAGCGGATCGTCCGGCCCGGACAGCGCCTGCCAGAAGGCCAGCACGATGCGCGCTTCTTCGCCGAGGAAGCGCTCGGACAGATGCGAAAAGGTCCGCTCCAGCGCGCCCTGCAGCAGGGCGGCGCGATCGTCGCCATCGATCTCGTCATCGTCGCGGATGGCGGCGTCTTCGAGCCAGCGCGCGTTGAGTTCATCGCAGACCGACAGCAGCGTCTGCGACAGGCCCCATGCGGCGGTCTCGTTCTGGGCGCCGAAGGCTCGGCGCAGCCAGTCCTGCCCGCGCACCGCCTGCTGCACCGCGAGCAGGCGCGCGGCCGGGCTGCGCACCGGGGTGCCTTCGGGCGGCAGGTCGAGCAGCCAGTGGCCCAGCGTCAGCACGCGCGGCAGCAGCCGCGGGCGGCCCGCGGCGCGCGCGGCGGCGTCCAGCGCCTGGCGCACGCCCGGGATCTGCGCGGCGGTCGGCACGACCACGTGCGCGCCCGCCTCCGGCGCGCCGCAGCGGTCGAGGAAATACCAGGCAGCGGTGGCGGCCTGGTCGAGGAAGTCAGGGCCAGGGCGGAAACGTAGCGACGTCATGGGCGCGTGGGGCGCAGCCCGGAATGGCTGCGTGAACTGCGTCGGTCAGCGAAAGCGTCAGGTGGCAACGGAACAAGCGGGAACAAGACGGGCGCCGCCGGCCTGGAAGGCAGGCGGCAAGTGCGATGCGTGCCAGGCGGTGCCGGCTCAGTCTGAACCGCTTTCCAGGCGGGCGCGGATCTCGCGCGCGGTTTCAAGCAGGCCTTCATAGCCCGAGCGTGCATGCTCGGGCAGGTCAGGATCGCCCACCAGGGTACCCAGGGTCTCGATGATGCTGTAGACCAGGCCGCGGGCGGCACCGCTGGCAATGCTGTTGGTCTCCACGGCGCTGCTGATATGGTCCAGCGCATCGCTCAGGTGCTCCACGTCGGGCGCCTGGCCGGGCTCGGGCTGCGAAGGCTTGCGGGGATCGGTGTTCATGTCGATGACCTAGTCGGTGGCGCAGGATGCATGGATGGTCCGCCGGCGGCGCCTGCGAACCGCTTTCTATTCTACCCGCACACACCACGCATCCGGCACCGCGCGGCGCACGCATAAGAACCCATTTCATAATGAAGAAGGGGCGCGAAGGCTGCTGCCGGGCCGCAGGGCTAGGCGCAGCCGACGCCGCGTGGTCATTCCACGCAATCCAGCTGCAACAACGCCATGCGACCCGGCAGCAGCCTTCCCTTCGGGTTCAAGCCAGGCGCGGCGCATGCGTTGTTGCGGGCCTTGACCTTGGAATGACCAAGGCCGGCGGCCCGCGCCTAGCCTGCGCCGCGCCTGGCTTGAACGCGTCCCCTTCTTCATGATGAAATGGGTTCTAAGTGCATTCTATGACACACCCGTTCGCACACCGCAAGCGATTGGCCGAATCTCTCGGCGCCATAGAAAATAAGCATTTCAATGAATCCCCCGATTGCAGCAGAATCATTTCCATGCCGGCGGTCTTCCGGGTGTTTGCCGGGTCGGTCTTGAAAATCGGCAAACTGGTAACATATCGGCAGCACCGGGCGCGGCAGCGGCCACCACAGTCTGTTTTCAGGCTGCAGTGGCTGCCCGGCGAGTCCGCGCAATCTCGTGTAAGGTAACGGTTCGGCCCTCCGAAGTCTCCAGCCTTCAACATAAACAGAGCGAAACCAGAGGTTTTCCGCCATGAGCGAACAAATCAAGTATGTGAGCGACGCCTCCTTCGACGCTGACGTCCTCCAGTCCGACAAACCCGTCCTGCTCGACTTCTGGGCGGAATGGTGCGGTCCCTGCAAGATGATCGCGCCGATCCTGGACGAAGTCGCCAAGGACTACGGCGACAAGCTGCAGATCGCCAAGATCAATGTCGATGAAAACCAGCAGGTGCCGGCCAAGTTCGGCATCCGCGGCATCCCGACGCTGATCCTGTTCAAGAACGGCGCGGTCGCGGCCCAGAAGGTCGGCGCCCTGTCCAAGTCGCAACTCACGGCCTTCCTCGACGGCAACTTGTAAGCTGCGCGCCGGGACCTGACCAACAGTCCCGGTTTCGTCACGATCCGACGTGCGTGCGCCACACCCTGGCGCGCCGGTCGGATTGTGCTAAGATGCCACCAACAACTCCCCGAGCGTTCGCTCATTTTCTCCCCCTTCCTTTAGGTCTCGCCCGTCCGGGCCCATCTGTACCCCTCGTCTATGCACCTGACAGAACTCAAATCGCTTCACGTGTCTGCGCTTCTCGAAATGGCGGCTACGCTCGAGATCGACAACGCACAACGGATGCGCAAACAGGAACTGATGTTTGCGATCCTGAAGAAGCGCGCCAAGATGGGCGAAACCATCTTTGGAGACGGCACGCTGGAGGTGCTGCCCGACGGCTTCGGCTTCCTGCGCTCGCCCGAAACTTCGTATCTGGCCAGCACGGATGACATCTACATCAGCCCGTCGCAGATCCGCCGCTTCAACCTGCATACCGGCGATTCGATCGAGGGTGAAGTGCGCACGCCCAAGGACGGCGAGCGCTACTTTGCACTGGTCAAGGTGGACAAGGTCAACGGGCAGCCGCCCGAAGCGGTCAAGAACCGCATCATGTTCGAGAACCTGACGCCGCTGCACCCGAACCGGCCGCTCACGCTCGAACGCGATATCAAGGCGGAAGAGAACATCACCGGCCGCATCATCGACATGATCGCGCCGATCGGCCGCGGTCAGCGCGCGCTGCTGGTGGCATCGCCCAAGTCCGGCAAGACCGTGATGCTGCAGCACATCGCCCACGCGATCGCCAACAATCATCCCGAAGCCGACCTGTTCGTGCTGCTGATCGACGAGCGCCCGGAAGAAGTGACCGAGATGATGCGTTCGGTGCGCGGCGAAGTGGTCGCGTCGACCTTCGACGAACCGGCCATCCGTCACGTGCAGGTCGCCGAAATGGTGATCGAGAAGGCCAAGCGCCTGGTCGAACTGAAGCGCGACGTGGTGATCCTGCTGGACTCGATCACCCGCCTGGCACGCGCCTACAACACGGTGGTGCCGGCCTCGGGCAAGGTGCTGACCGGTGGTGTGGACGCCAACGCCCTGCAGCGCCCCAAGCGCTTCTTTGGTGCGGCCCGTAACCTGGAAGAAGGCGGCTCGCTGACCATCATCGCCACCGCGCTGATCGAAACCGGCAGCCGCATGGACGACGTGATCTACGAAGAGTTCAAGGGCACCGGCAATATGGAAGTGCACCTGGAACGCCGCCTGGCCGAAAAGCGCGTCTATCCGTCGATCAACCTGAACAAGTCCGGCACGCGCCGCGAAGAACTGCTGATCAAGCCGGAAATCCTGCAGAAGATCTGGGTGTTGCGCAAGTTCATTTCCGACATGGACGAAGTGCAGGCGATGGAATTCATCATGGACAAGATGAAGGCCACGAAGAACAACGCCGAGTTTTTCGATATGATGCGCAGAGGCGGCTAAGCCTCGCTGCGGCATTGCCGCAATGCAGACAGGAAGGCGTGCCGCGGCACGCCTTTTTTGTTTTCTGACGATTTCACGCGCCGGGCCAACCGGCGCCCCGCCATGTTCGGCAAACTGACCGCATTCCTGCGCACCCGCTCCCGGGCCCGCAAGCTGGAGCACTACGCGATCCCCGACGCGCTGTGGACGCAGACCGTGGCCACGCTGCCGTTCGTGCAGCGCTACGGCAGCGCCGACCTGGCGGCGCTGCGCGAACTGGCCACGCTGTTTATCGCCGAGAAGGAATACTCCACCGCGCACGACCTGCCGCTGGCCGACGACATGGTGGTGAGCGTCGCGGTGCAGGCCTGCGTGCCGATCCTGAAGCTGGGGCTGCCCTGGTATCGCGGCTGGCATGGCATCGTGCTCTACCCGGGCGAGTTCATCATCCGCCGGACCGTGCAGGATGAAATCGGCCTGGTGCACGGCGTGGTCGAGGAAGCCAGCGGCGAAGCATGGGAGCACGGACCGGTGATCCTGTCCTGGCCCGACGTGCACACCCCCGGCGCGGGCATCGGCAGCGATCACGACCTGCCGGCCGACACCTACAACGTGGTCATCCACGAATTCGCCCACAAGCTGGACATGCTCGACGGCGAGCCTGACGGCGTGCCGCCCTTTTCGCGCGTGCTGCATCCGGACATCGACGCAGAGGCCTGGGCAGAAACCTTCCTGACCGAGTACGACCGCTTTGCCGAAGCCTGGGACACGCGCGACGAAGCCGACTGGGAGCACCCCGAGCGGTTGCCGCCGGCGCTGCGCATCATCGACCCATATGGCAGGGAAGCGCCGAGCGAGTTCTTTGCCGTGACGTCAGAGGCATTTTTTGTCGAGCCAGCCGGACTGGCGCGGCACTGGCCGGTGGTTTACCAGTCGCTGGCTACGTTCTACCGGCAGGATCCGGCCGCGATGTGACGTTTTTGCTGCATTCGCGCGCAACACTTTCTGTGTCCGACACTGCGCGGCCCCTTCCCCAGGTCTTTGTTTTTCTGCCATAATCCCAGTTTGCCCGTTACCGGCAAGTGGTTCGTTCGTCGCCGCGCCATGCCCTCTCGCCATTTGGCGGAGAACCGCGGATTGCAACGGACTGGCTACCCAACCAGAAAGGACTCATCATGAAAGAAGGCATTCACCCGAATTACCGCGAAGTCGTGTTCCAGGACATGTCCAGCGACTTCAGCTTCATCACGCGCTCGACCATCCAGACCAAGGACAAGATCGTGAAGGACGGCAAGGAATACCCGCTGGCCAAGATCGAAGTCTCGTCGGAATCGCACCCGTTCTACACCGGCACCCAGAAGATCATGGACACGGCCGGCCGCGTGGAAAAGTTCCGCCAGAAGTTCGGCAACAAGCTGGGCAAGGCTGCGAAGTAATCGCTTTCGGCGACCCCCGCTTTGCAAGGCCCGCGGACAGATGCTCCGGGGCCTGTGCGAACCAGCAAAGAGGCAGCATCGGCTGCCTCTTTGCTTTTGTGCCGGACAATTGGCCGGCACTGCTGCACCCTGGGATTTACCCCACACCCCGTGTGGCTTCCACGCCATGCCACAGCCCGCGCGGCCGCCGCATGCGCGATACTGTGGCCTTCGCGCCATGGCGCCACGGCCCGACCTGAGCATCGATGCGTCAAGCCAATACCTCACCCGTCCAGTTGACCGCTGCCGCAACCGGCGCCCTGCCGCGCGCGCTGCTGCTGGCGATCTGCATCATCTACGGCCTGGTCGGCCTGTTCGGCCGCGACCCGTGGAAGAACGAGGACGCCGCCGGCTTTGGCGTGATGTGGCAGGTGGCGACCGGCAGCCTGCACGACTGGCTGATGCCGAATATCGTCGGCCGCCCGTACAGCGAGGACGGCCCGCTGGTGTTCTGGATCGGCGCGCTGATGATCCGCGGCTTCGGCGGCTGGCTGGGCGCGGCCGACGCCGCGCGGCTGGCCACGGCGCTGTTCTTTTTCGCGACCTGCGCCTGCATCTGGTACACCACCTACCTGCTGGGCCGGCGCGACGAGGTCCAGCCGTTTGCCTATGCCTTCGGCGGCCAGCCCAATGCGCGCGACTACGGCCGCACCCTGGCCGACGGCGCGCTGCTGATCTTCCTGGCTTGCGTGGGCCTGGCCATGCGTGGGCACGAGACCACGCCGCAGGTGGGCCAGGTCGCGTTCATCGCAATGGCCCTGTACGGCATGGTGCGCAGCCTCGACAAGCCCATCCAGGGCAGCCTGACCTATGGCGCCGCGCTGGGCGGGCTCACGCTGGCCAGCGGGCCCCTGCTGCCGCTGGCGCTGCTGGGTGGCAGCGCGGTCTGCGCGCTGGCGTGCAAGCCGCTGCCGTGGCGGCGCCTGGGTGCCATCGGCATTCCGCTGGCCCTGCTGATCGTGCTGGCGTGGATGGCGGCCGCCTATTTCGGCGCGGCCGACCGCAGTGAGGCAGTGACCTTCATCCGCGATTGGTCGCGCTATGACCGCCGCAGCTACGGCTCGCCCAATATGGCGACCTTCGGCTTCAATATGCGCAACCTGTTCCTGTACACGTGGCCAGTGTGGCCGATCGCCGGCTGGGCCTGGATTGCGTGGACAGGCATGCGGCGCGCACCCCACGTCGCGGCACCGTTGGCGCTGCTGTTGCCGGTGCTGATCCTGCTGTTCCTGCAACGCATTGCGAGCGATGCGCAGTTCATCCTGCTATTGCCCCCGATGGCCGTGCTGGCAGCCTTTGCGCTGCCCACGCTGGCGCGCGGCGTGATCAACGCCATCGACTGGTTCGCGCTGCTGTTCTTCACCATCTTCGGCGGCACGGTCTGGTTCATGTGGATCGCCAAGACCACGGGCTGGCCCCCGCGCATCGCGCGCAACGTGTTCCGCCAGCTGCCGGGCTACCAGCACGAGTTCACCGTCGCCGCGGTGGTGTTCGCGCTGGCGGCGACGCTTGCATGGGTGCTGATCGTGCGCTGGCGCCTGTCGCGCGCCCCCAAGCAGATCTGGCGCCCGGTGGTGATTTCTGCCGCCGGCACGACGCTGATGTGGGTGATGGCGATGACGTTGTGGCTGCCTTCGATCAACTACGGCAAGACCTACCGCGACGTGGCCCAGGCCGCGGCCATGGCGCTGCCCCCCGCGTACCAGTGCGTGCAGCCGATCCGCATGGGCGATGCGCAGCTGGCCTCGTTCGCCTACTTCGGCCATATCCGCTTTGGCGGCCCCAGCGACGGCTGCGACGTGCTGCTGCGCCATGACGGGGCCGACTACGGCGAACCGGGCAATATCTCGCACTTCGAATGGCGCCTGATCTGGGAAGGCCGCCGCCCCGCGGACCGCGATGAACGCTTCCGCATGTATCGCCTGATCGATACCACGCGCGCCAGCCATCCGCGCCCGGACCTGCCGCGGCATCGCCTGCCGCGCCAGCCCTGAACCGTATCCATGGACCGCGCAACATACGCAGCGCCTGACGCGCCATCGAACCATTCCGGCCGCAGGCAGTTGCGGGGCTGAAGCGCCAGCCCCGACCGAGCCTGCAGAGCCCTGAATGACGCTGTTCCACGACCTTCGCCGCATTACCAGCCTCGCCGCCCCGGTGCTCGCCGGCCAACTCGCCGTGATCGCCTTCGGCGTGATCGATACCGTGATGGCGGGGCGCGCCTCCGCCACCGACCTGGCCGCGGTGGGTCTGGGCGGCTCGATCTACGTCACCATTTATATCAGCCTGATGGGCGTGCTGCAGGCGCTGTCGCCCATCGCCGGGCAGCTCTACGGCGCCGGCCGCATCGAAGCGATCGGTGCTGAAGTCCGGCAGGCCGCATGGCTGGGCGCAGCGCTGGCGCTTCCCGGCGTGCTGCTGCTGGCCTTCCCCGGACCGTTGCTGGCCTTCGCCAAGGCCCCGCCCGAGCTGGTCGAGAAGGCCACCGCTTATCTGCATTTCGGCGCCTTCGGCTTGCCGGCGGCACTGGGCTTCCGCATCTATTCGGCGCTGAACAATGCGCTGTCGCGCCCGATCATGGTGACGGTGCTGCAGATCGGTGGCCTGGCGCTGAAAGTGCCGCTCAATGCGTGGTTCATCCACGGCGGCCTGGGCGTGCCGGCCATGGGCGGTCCCGGCTGCGGCCTGGCCTCGACGCTGATCAGCTGGGCCTGGTGCATCGCCGGGCTGCTGATCCTGCGCTACGGCAGCGCCTATCACCCGCTGCGTATCTTCAGTACATGGAGCTGGCCGGCCGCAGCACCGCTGCGCGCGCTGCTGCGCCTGGGCGTGCCGATGGGCCTGACCTACCTGATCGAGATCACCTCGTTCACGCTGATGTCGATCTTCATCACGCGCCTGGGCACGGTGACGCTGGCCGGGCACCAGATCATCGCCAACCTGGGCGCGGTGGCCTACATGCTGCCGCTGTCGCTGGGGATTGCCACCTCGACACTGGTGGCGCAGCATCTCGGCGCGCGCGACCTGGCCGGCGCCAGCCGCCTTGCCTGGCGCGGCATCCGCACGGCGGTGACACTGGCCCTGCTGACTGGCGCCCTGCTCTGGTCGCTGCGCAAGCCAGTGCTGGACGCCTATGCGAGCGACCCCGCGGTGGTCGCGGCGGCGCTGCCGCTGGTGCTGTTCGTGGCGTTCTACCAGGCCTTCGACGCGGTGCAGGTGATGACGGCCTTTATCCTGCGCGCCTACAAGATCGCGCTGATCCCGACGCTGATCTACGCTGGCTCGTTGTGGGGCATCGGACTTGGCGGGGGGTACGTGCTGGGCTTCGGGCTGATCGAGGGCATGCCGGCTTTCACGCGCGGCGCGAGCGGCTTCTGGCTGGCCAACAGCGTCAGCCTGGCGATCGCAGGCGTGCTGCTGGTGCGGTATTTCAGCCGGGTCAGCAAGGATCCGGAAAACTGAAACAGGTAAGGCCCTCGAATGACTTGCCGGATGCTCCTCTCCCGCACGCAGGACAGGGAGCGAATCCGAAGCGTGCGATCCGCGTACGCAAAAAGAAAAACGCCCGCTTGCGCGGGCGTTCTAATATGGCGGAGTGGACGGGACTCGAACCCGCGACCCCCGGCGTGACAGGCCGGTATTCTAACCGACTGAACTACCACTCCTTAGTCGGTTGCCGTTTCAAGCCAATGCTTGAGACGACATGCTGGGCGTCTGATTACGCCCTGCTGTTATGGCGTCCCCTAGGGGATTCGAACCCCTGTACTCACCGTGAAAGGGTGATGTCCTAGGCCTCTAGACGAAGGGGACAGAAACTTGTTTTACAACGCGTTTTCTGCCTTGCGCTGGAAAGTCCGGCATCATAGCAGGCTTTTTCGCGCCTGGGAAGCTTCTTTTCAGACGCCTCCCAAATTCTGGTGGAGCTAAGCGGGATCGAACCGCTGACCTCTTGCATGCCATGCAAGCGCTCTCCCAGCTGAGCTATAGCCCCGTATCCGGTACTGCTGGACGGTTACTGCTGGAACTACCTTCGCTGTCTGCCGCTTACCGCAGCATTTGCAGCGAAGACAGGATTATATAGCGAATTTCGCAACGAATGCAACATTTTTTATTGCGTTTGCGGCGATTAACGACATAATCCCTCACCCAAAGAAAAACCCGCATGGCGCGAACCATGCGGGTCTAGTTTTGGCGGAGTGGACGGGACTCGAACCCGCGACCCCCGGCGTGACAGGCCGGTATTCTAACCGACTGAACTACCACTCCTTAGTCGGCTGCCGTTTCAAGCTGATGCTTGAGACGACATGCTGGGCGTCTGATTACGCCCTGCTGTTATGGCGTCCCCTAGGGGATTCGAACCCCTGTACTCACCGTGAAAGGGTGATGTCCTAGGCCTCTAGACGAAGGGGACAGAAACTTGTCTTGCAACACGTTCCGTCTGGCGCCACCCGATACTGCCTGGATGACGCTGAAATCTTGGTGGAGCTAAGCGGGATCGAACCGCTGACCTCTTGCATGCCATGCAAGCGCTCTCCCAGCTGAGCTATAGCCCCATGGTACTGCCATTTACTGCAACTTGCTGCGTTTTCGCCTGATTTAACTACCGTTTCAAGCGAAGCCAAGATTATATATCAACTGCTAATCTTTGCAAGCTCCCGTTTTGATTTTTTCGCATTCTCTTTCGCCGTAAAACCAGCTCCGGAGACCGCGAGAACCCTTTCGGATTCGTCAGCCCGCTCGGTCAGTGACCGCGCTGCAGGGAGAACGAGATTATGCGCAAGTCCGGCCCGAAGCGCAAGCCCCCGGCGCGGACTTTTGCATGATTTTTTACGCGTTGGACACCGCGCCCAGGCGGCGCAGCACCGTGCCGCGGCCGAACAACTCCAGCACCGCGTCGATGCCGGGGGTCTGCAACTGGCCGGCCACCAGCAGGCGCACCGGCATGGCGAGCTTGGGCATCTTCAGACCGAACTCGGCCAGCACCGCCTTGAAGGCGGCGCCGATGGCCTCACGCTTCCACTCCGGCAGCGCTGCCAGCTGGGTCGCCAGCGCGGCCACCGCAGGCTGGATCTCCGGCGTCAGGTGCTCGGCCTTGAGCGCGGCGTCGGCCTGCGGCTCGCCACGATAGAACAGCAGCGCGGCCTGCGCGACTTCCTTCAGCGTATTGGCGCGGTCCTTCACCAGTGCCACCACACCAACCAGGTCGGCGCCTTCCACCTTGCCGCCGAGTGCCTCGATGAACGGCTGCGTCAACGCGGCCAAGCGCTGGTTGTCGCCGGTCTTGATGTAGTGGTTGTTCAGCCAGGCGAGCTTCTCGGGGTTGTACTGGGCGGGCGACTTGCCCAGGTGATCCAGGTCGAACCATTCCACGAACTGCTCGCGCGAGAAGATCTCGGCGTCGCCGTGGGCCCAGCCCAGGCGCGCCAGGTAGTTCAGCACGGCCTCGGGCAGGTAGCCCTCGTCGCGGTAGCCGGTCACGCTCATCGCGCCATGGCGCTTGCTCATCTTCTCGCCCTGCTCGTTGAGCACGGTCGGCAAGTGGGCGTAGACCGGCGGCGTGCCGCCCAGCGCGCGGATGATGTTGATCTGGCGCGGCGTGTTGTTGACGTGGTCGTCGCCGCGGATCACGTGGGTGATCTGCATGTCGAGATCGTCCACCACCACGCAGAAGTTGTAGGTGGGGGTACCGTCCGGGCGCGCGATCACCAGGTCATCGAGCTCATCATTGGAGATCTCGATGCGGCCCTTGACTGCGTCGTCCCACACCACGCTGCTGCCGATAGGGTTCTTGAAGCGGATCACCGGGTCCACGCCGGCCGGCGGCTCGGGCAGGACCTTGCCCGGTTCCGGACGCCAGAAGCCGTTGTAGCGCGGCTTCTCGCCGCGCTCGCGCTGGGCTTCGCGCAACGCGTCCAGCTCTTCGGTGCTCATGTAGCAGCGGTAAGCCAGCCCGGCCTCGACCATCTGCGCCACCACCTCGCGATAGCGGTCCATGCGCTGCATCTGGTAGAACGGGCCCTCGTCGATGTCCAGCTCCAGCCAGGCCATGCTTTCCAGGATCACGTCGACCGCTTCCTGCGACGAACGCTCGACGTCGGTGTCTTCGATGCGCAGGATGAAGTCGCCCTGCATGCGGCGGGCGAAGGCCCAGGGATAGAGCGCGGAGCGGATGTTGCCGAGGTGGATGAAACCGGTCGGGCTCGGCGCAAAGCGGGTGCGGACGCGTTGGGTCATGGTCAGGGGCAGAAACAAGAAAGCCCGCGCGCAGCGGCGCGCAGGCTGGTGTATGTGCAGGTCTTGCATTATACCAACGCGTATCGCCCGCCCCGCCCCGCGTGCCGGCGCCGTGCGGAATCATTTATGCTTGCGCCGGTCTGAGGTGATGCCGGTGATTCAGGCAATGCGGCGCCACCCCCAGGGAGGTGCGCCCGCGTCACATTCCTGTATCCGCCGGCCCCACCTGTTTACTGATCCCGCTTCATGCAACGACGTCATTTCCTCGGCATTTCCGCCGCCGCCCTGCTGGCTGGCTGCTCGTTCGGCCCGCGTCCCGCGCCGCCGGTCGCCACCACGCCGCCAGCGCCGCGGCCCATCAAGATCGGCCTGGCGCTGGGCGGCGGCGCGGCGCGCGGCTTTGCCCACATCGGCGTGATCAAGGCGCTCGAGGCCCAGGGCATCCACGTCGACCTGGTCACCGGCACCAGCGCCGGCGCGGTCGTGGCGGCGCTGTACGCCAGCGGTCTGAACGGGTTCCAGCTGAACAAGCTGGCGCTGACCATGGACGAGGCCGCCATCGCCGACTGGGCCCTGCCCTTCGGCACCCGCTTCGGCGGCTGGCTCAAGGGCGAGGCGCTGCAGAACTACGTCAACCGGCTGGTGCAGAACCGGACCATCGAGGCCATGAAGCTGCCGCTGGGCATCGTCGCCACGGACCTCAAGAGCGGCGAGAAGATCCTGTTCCGCCGCGGCAACACCGGCCAGGCCGTGCGCGCGTCGAGCAGCGTGCCCGGCGTGTTCCAGCCGGTGTCGATCCAGGGCCGCGATTATGTCGATGGCGGCCTGGTCGAGCCGGTGCCGGTGGATTCCGCGCGCAGCATGGGCGCGGACTTTGTCATCGCGGTCAATATCTCGGCCGAGCCGTCGGCACAAAAGAACGCCGGCCAGAGCGGCGTGCTGCTGCAGACCACCGCGATCATGGGCCAGTCGATCAACAAGATGGCGCTGGCGCGCGCCGACGTGGTGATCCGGCCGGAATTGCCCGACATGGGCGGCAGCGACTTCAACGCGCGCAACCGCGCCGTGCTGGCGGGCGAGCAGGCCACCGCCGCGGTGATGGCAACGCTGCGCCAGCGGCTGGAACAGGCCCGCCTGACGCCGGCTGGCGCGGTCGCCGCGCAATAGCCGGGGAGGCCGGATCCGGCCAAAGCAAAAAAGGACTGCCGCGGCAGTCCTTTTTGCTTGTAGCGCAGCGAAACCTCAGCCGCCGTACATCGATGCGCGGGCGGCGTTGGGGTCGTAGCGCTTGAGCGTCTCGACCATGTCGCCGAGGCCTTCGACGCGGCTGCTGCCGTCCTTGCCATCGTCGATGCGGCGGGCACCGTTGTAGCGGGTCACCCAGTACGTCGCGCGCATGTCGTCGACACGGATCTTGCTGCCCGTGGACGGGGCATGCACGAACTTGTTGTCGCCGATATAGATGCCGACGTGCGAGAAGGTCTGGCGCATGGTGTTGAAGAACACCAGGTCGCCCGGACGCAGGTCGCTGGCTGCCACGGTGGTGCCGACACGGCTGATTTCGACAGAGCGGCGCGGCAGCATGAAGCCGAAGGTGTCCTGGAACACGTAGCGGACAAAGCCGCTGCAGTCCAGGCCGGATTCGGGGCTGTTGCCGCCGAAGCGGTAACGCACGCCGATCAGGCCCAGCGCGTTCATGACCAGGTCGCCAGCCTTGCTGGCAACATTGCTGGTGGAATTCACCACCGACGACAGCAAGCCGCGCTTGCCTTCCGGATGCGAGTCCGCGGCCTGGGCCGTGGCATCGATACGGGTGTCGGCATCCTTGAATACCGTGTCCGCCAGCACTCCATTCGACACAGTCGCACCGCAGGCAATGGCAATTCCGACAGCGGCGCGCGCCAGGGAATGAAGCACCGATCGCTGCATTGGTTCTCCCGTTGAACGTTCCAAAGCAAGCCCCGGCACAAAGTCCGGGGCGGCTGGGTATCTGTGAATTTCGCGCGGTCGTTTCAGGAACGTCGCATGAAAATCCTGTGAACTACGGGGGCGAACCTTACGCAACATCTGCGCCAGGCGATCTGGCCGGTCCTGCACCGCAAACGTGCGTGGCATGCATCGATGCGACGGACGGACCACCCCCAAAAATAGTTCTGGCGGGATGGTAAAGGGTTGTCATTCACATGTCAAAGTTCGTTACAAATTCGGCGGATTTGGCTTCCGAATCAAAGATATAGGCAGGTTTTCGCATCTTCTTTGTCGGATTAATCCTATCGATCGGTGCTAGCCGGCCGGTACTGCGGCGCTGATGGCCCCCAGCACCCGCGCCGGCCATTCAAGCCGCGCCGACCTGCGCTGCCGCCATCAGCTTGCGCGTATAGGGATGCTGCGGTGCGCCCAGCACCACTTCGGTATCGCCGGCCTCGACCACCTCACCCGCCTTCATCACGATGACCCGGTGCGCCATGGCGCGGATCACCGCCAGGTCGTGACTGATAAACAGGTAGCTGAGGTTGTACTTGTGCTGCAACTGGGACAGCAGCGCCAGCACCTGCTGCTGGATCGACACATCCAGCGCCGAAGTCGGCTCATCCAGCACCAGCACCTGCGGCTTGAGGATCAGGACCCGGGCAATGGCGATGCGCTGCCGCTGCCCGCCCGAGAATTCGTGCGGATAGCGCCCCAGCGCGGTGCGGTCCAGTCCGACCTCGCGCAGCGCCTCGATCACGCGCTGGCGCGTGCCCTCGCGCGACAGCCCGGGCTGGTGCAGCGCCAGGCCTTCGCCGACGATCTGCTCGATGGTCATGCGCGGCGCCAGCGATCCGAACGGATCCTGGAACACCACCTGCATGCGCGCACGCAACTGGCGGCGATCGTCGCGGGTGGCGGTGTCGAAGCTGCGCCCGAGGAAATGGATGGTGCCCGCGCTCTTGCGCTGCAGGGCCAGCACGGTATGCGCCAGCGTGGTCTTGCCCGAACCGGACTCGCCGACGATGCCCAGGGTCTCGCCCTCGCGCAACTGGAAGTCCACGTCCTTGACCGCGGCGAACTGGTCCTTGCCGAACCAGCCGGCCAGGCCACGGCGCTTGCGCGCATAGTTGACCCCCAGCTTGCGCGCCTCCAGCAGCATCGGCGCCAGCGGCACCAGGGGCAGCACCTCGCGCCGGGGGCGGCTGTCGATCAGCTTGCGGGTATAGGGATGCTGCGGGGCGGCGAATACCCTGGCGGTCTCGCCGGTCTCGACCAGCACGCCCTTCTCCATCACGCCCACGCGCTGCGCAAACGCGCGCACCAGGTTGAGGTCGTGCGTGATCAGCATCACCGCCATGCCGAACTCGGCCTGCAGGTCGCGCAGCAGGTCCAGGATCTGCGCGCGGATGGTCACGTCCAGCGCCGTGGTCGGCTCATCGGCCAGCAGCAGCTTGGGACGGCACGCCAGCGCCATGGCGATCATGGCGCGCTGGCGCTGGCCGCCGGAGAGCTGGTGCGGAAAGCTGTCGAACCGGTGGGCGGCGTCGCTGATGCCAGTGCGCTCCAGCAGCGCGATGGCGCGCTCGCGCGCGGCGCGGCGGTCCAGGCCCTCGTGCAACGCCAGTGTCTCGACGATCTGGTTGCCGATGGTGTACAGCGGGTTGAGCGCGGTCATCGGTTCCTGGAAGATCATCGCGATCTCGGCGCCGCGGATGCCGCGCATCTCGCGGTCCGATACCTCCAGCAGGTTCTTGCCCTCGAAGCGGATCGCACCGTCGTAGTAGGCGTCTTCCACCAGCCGCAGCATGGCCAGCGCGGTCACGGTCTTGCCCGAGCCCGACTCGCCCACCAGCGCATAGCGCTCGCCGGCGCGCAGGTCGAAGCTGATCTCGCGCACGGCGCGGGTGGCATGCTCGCCATGGCCAAAGGTGACGGACAGCTTGTCCACGCACATCAGCGTGGAACCGGGTGCCGGCACCGCCGCCGGCACCAGATCCGGCTGGATCACGGGAGACACCGCGGTCATGGCGTGGCCTCCGGTGCCGCCCCGGTGGGCGCGCCCGCCGGGACCTTGGGTTCAACACGGCCGCGCAGCGCGGCCAGGCCCAGCCGGGTATCGAAGGCATCGCGCAGCGCATCGCCCATGAAGGTCAGCAGCAGCAGCGTGACCACCAGCACCGCGAAGGTCGACAGCGAAATCCACCACGCGTCCAGGTTGGCCTTGCCCTGCGCCAGCAACTCGCCCAGGCTGGGCGTGGTCGGCGGCACACCCAGGCCGAGGAAGTCCAGACTGGTCAGCGCCAGGATCGCGGCGCTCATGCGGAATGGCAGGAAGGTGATCACCGGCGTCAGGCTGTTGGGCAGGATATGGCGCCACATGATCTGCACGTTGGACAGCCCCAGCGCGCGCGCCGCCTTGACGTAGTCGAGCGAGCGGTTGCGGTAGAACTCGGCGCGCACGTAGTCGGACAAGCCCATCCAGCCAAACAGCGACAGCAGGATGATCAGCAGCGCCAGGCTGGGCTCGAAGATCGAGGCGAAGATGATCAGCAGGTACAGCTCGGGCATCGAGCTCCAGATCTCGATGGCCCGTTGCGAGAACAAGTCGAAGCGCCCGCCGAAGAAGCCCATCAGCGCGCCGGTCAGCGTGCCGACCAGCATGCCGATCACCGTCAGCGCCATCGCGAACAGCACCGACACGCGGAAGCCGTACAGCAGCCGCGCCAGCACGTCGCGGCCACGGTCATCGGTGCCCAGCCAGTTCTCCGCGGACGGCGGCGCCGGATTGGGCTCCTTGGCAAAGTAGTTGAGCGAGTCGTACGAATACTGGTTCAGCGGAAACACCGCGAAATTGCCGTTGCTGGTGATGCGGTCGCGGATATACGGGTCCAGATAGTCGGCGGGCGTGGCGAAATCGCCGTCAAAGGTGGTTTCGGGGTAGACCTTGACGATGGGGAAATACCATTCGCCCTTGTAGTGCACCACCAGCGGCCGGTTGCTGGACAGCAGCTCGGCGCCCAGGCTCAGCACGAAGATGGCGACAAAGATCACCAGGCTCCAGTAGCCGCGCCGGTTGCGGCGAAAGCGCTGCCAGGCGCGCTGGCGCGGCGAGGGCGAATGCGGCAGCCCGTTGGGGGCCGCGTGCGTGAACGGTTTCATCGGTGCAGGCCTTCGAAATGGATGCGCGGGTCCACCAGCACGTAGCAGACATCGGAGATCAGGCGCGTGACCAGCCCGATCAGCGTGAACAGATAGAGCGTGCCCAGCACCACCGGATAGTCGCGCCGCAGCACCGCCTCATAGGACAGCAGGCCCAGCCCGTCCAGCGAGAACAGCGTCTCGATCAGCAGCGAACCGGTGAAGAAGGCGCCGATGAACGCCGCCGGGAAGCCGGTCACCAGGGGAATCAGGGCATTGCGGAACACATGCTTCCACAGCACGCGGCGCTCGCCCAGGCCCTTGGCGCGCGCGGTCAGCACGTACTGCTTGCGGATTTCCTCGAGGAAGGCGTTCTTGGTCAGCATGGTCACCACCGCGAAGCTGCCCACCACCGACGCCGTGATCGGCAGCACCAGGTGCCACAGGTAGTCCATCACCTTGCCCATCAGTGACAGCTGCTCCCAGTTGTCGGAGGTCAGCCCGCGCAGCGGGAACCACTGCACGAAGGTGCCGCCGCCGAACAGCACCAGCAGCAGCACGCCCAGCACGAAGCCCGGAATGGCATAGCCCACCAGCACGATGATGCTGGTCACCACGTCGAAACGGCTGCCCGCCCGGATCGCCTTGGAGATGCCGAGCGGCACCGATATCAGGTAGGTCAGGAAGAAGGTCCACAAACCGATGCTGACTGACACCGGCAGCTTGGACTTGACCAGCTCCCACACGCTGCGGTGCTGGAAGTAGCTTTGCCCCAGGTCGAACTGCGCAAAGCGCTTGAGCATCAGGAAGTAGCGCTCCAGCGGCGGCTTGTCAAAGCCGTACAGAGCCTGGATCTCCTTGATCTTGTCGGGGTCGACGCCACGCCGCCCACGGTATTCGGCGCCGCCGCCGCCGCTGGCTTCGCCAGCGCCGCCGCGCCCTTTCAGTTCCATCATCATCTGTTCGACCGGACCGCCCGGCACGAACTGGATCACGACGAAGGTCAGCGTGATAACCCCGATCAGCGTCGGGATCATCAGCAGGATGCGCTTGAGCAAATAGGCAAGCATGGCCCGTTCCTTCCTTTTTCCTTGCCGAACGCGTCAGCGCCCGTGCGCGTCAACGGGCCTGCGCCTGCAGGTCCGTGCGCCACCAGTGGCTCAGGATCCAGCCTTCAGCCGTGTAGTAATACGGAAGCCGCTCCGGATAGGCCAGCGTCTTGCGGTATGCGACCCGGTGCGAGGCGCTGTACCAGTTCGGCACGATGTAATAGCCATGCATCAGCACCCGGTCCAGCGCGCGCCCGGCGGTGACCAGTTCCTGTCTGGTGTGGGCGTGCAGCACATTGTCCACCAGCTTGTCTACCACCGGCGATTTCAGCCCGAACAGATTGTCCGAGCCCGGCGTGGCGGCCGCCTCGCTGGAGAAGCGGTCGCGCAATTCATTGCCGGGGCTTTGCGAGTCGGGGAAGCGGATCGACACCATGTCGAAGTCGAAATCTTCCAGCCGCTTCTGGTACAGCGCGAAATCCGTGGTGCGCTGGTGCACCTGGATGCCGAGCTTCTCCAGGTTGCGCACATAGGTGGTGATCACGCGGCTCATGGCGCCGCCGTCGTCAAGGAACTCGAACACCAGCGGCTCGCCCTTGGCATTGCGCAGCGCGTCATCGGTATAGGTCCATCCGGCCTGGGCCAGCAGGCGCCGCGCCAGGCGCAGGTTGTCGCGCAGCGAGCGCGGCGCCGCGGTGCTGGGCTGGACCACGTCGGGGCCGAACACCTCCGGCGGCAGCTGCGCGCGCAGCGGCTCCAGCAGCATCAGCTCGCCCGGGCCGGGACGGCCATCGAAGGTGGCGCTGGCGGCCAGTTCGCTATTGGAGAACCAGCTGTCCAGCCGCTTGTAGGCACCGTAGAACAACTGCCGGTTCAGCCATTCGAAGTCCAGCGCAAGAATCAGCGCCTGGCGCACGCGCACGTCCTGGAACACCGGTTTGCGCAGGTTCATGACATAGCCCTGCATGCCGGCGCCGTTGCGGTGCGGGAACTCGGTCCTGAGCAGTTCGCCAGTGCGAAAACGCGTGCCCTGGTAGCTCTTGGCCCAGTTCTTGGCCTTGTATTCGACGATGGCATCGAACTCGCCGGCCTTGAAGGCTTCCAGCCTGGCGGTCTCATCCTTGTAGAGCCGGTAGACCACGCGCGCGAAATTGAAGGTGCCGCGCCGCACCGCCAGGTCCTTGCCCCAGTATTTCGGGTCGCGCTGGAAGATGATGCCGCGGCCGGCGTCGTAGCGCTCGATCAGGTAGGGCCCGCTGGCGACCGGCGGCTCGAAGGTCAGCTTTTCAAACGGGACCTTTTCCGTCCACTTCTTCGAGAACACCGGCAGCGAGCCGACGATCAGCGGCAGTTCACGGTTGCGCTGCTTGAAATCAAAGCGCACCGTGCGCTCGCCGGTGACGACCACCGCCTTCACATCGCTACACATGCTGCGATAGCCCGGGCTCGAAGCCTTGCTCATCAGCATGTCGTATGAATACTTGACATCCGACGCGAGCACCGGGTCGCCATTGGAGAAGCGCGCCTGCGGGCGGACCGTGAACGCGACGGACAATTCGTCCGGCGCCACCGTGACGTCCTCGGCCAGCAAGCCATAGGCGCTGGCACTCTCGTCGGCGCTGCTGATCAGCAGCGACTCGAACATCAGCGCGTTCAGGCCGGGCGCGGCCGTGCCCTTCAGCGTGAACGGGTTGAACTTGTCGAAACTGGTGCGCCGGTCCGGATTGGCGAGCGTCAGCGTGCCGCCGACCGGCGCATCCGGATTGGCATAGTCGAAATGGTGGAAATTCTCAGGGTATTTCAGGTCCCCGTGCAGGGCGAAGCCATGCGCCGCCAGGGCCGGACCGGAGCAGAGTGACCCCCCCGCCGCCAGCGCCATCGCCAGCCCCATTGCCACCCACCCGCGCAGTACTGCATCCCGCCGGAAGCACTGCCATGCCGCCTGAAGCGGCCAACGTGCTTGAATAGGCATCCCTTTGGATTCCTCCGCTATGACCTGTCGGGCCCGGCATTCTGCGGCCGGGCCAAGTATGAGACAATTTTACATGCGTCCGGGGTGGCCCCAGCCATCCGGACATTCCCTCTGCGCGGCGCAATAAAAGGGCCGCAAGACAGCCCGGCACCCGCACGGCCGCATGGCGGACGCACGAAGCGTGCCTGATACACCACCTTGGAGAATTTATGGGATTTCTGGCAGGTAAGCGGATCCTGATCACCGGCTTGCTCTCGAACCGCTCGATCGCCTACGGCATCGCCTCGGCGTGCCAGCGCGAAGGCGCCGACCTGGCCTTCACCTACGTCGGCGAACGGTTCAAGGACCGGATCAGCGACTTTGCCAAGGAATTCGGCAGCGACCTGGTATTCGAGTGCGACGTCGGCAGCGACGAGCAGATCGCAGCAACCTTCGCCGCGCTGGGCCAGCGCTGGGAAAAATTCGACGGCCTGGTGCACTCGATCGGCTTCGCGCCGCGCGAAGCCATCGCCGGCGACTTCCTGGAAGGCCTGTCGCGCGAAGGCTTCCGCGTCGCCCATGACATTTCCGCCTACAGCTTCCCGGCACTGGCCAAGGCCGCGCTGCCGCTGCTGTCGGACAAGGCCTCGCTGCTGACGCTGACCTACCTGGGCGCCGAGCGTGTGGTCCCCAACTACAACACCATGGGCCTGGCCAAGGCCTCGCTGGAAGCCAGCGTGCGCTACCTGGCCGCCTCGGTCGGCCCGCGCGGCATCCGCGCGAACGGCATCTCGGCCGGCCCGATCAAGACCCTGGCCGCCTCGGGCATCAAGGGCTTCGGCAAGCTGCTCGGCCACTTCGAGGACGCCGCGCCGCTGCGCCGCAACGTCACCATCGAAGAAGTCGGAAACGTGGCCGCCTTCCTGCTGTCCGACCTGGCCAGCGGCGTGACCGGTGAAATCACCTATGTCGACGGCGGCTTCAACGTGGTCGGCGCAAGCCTCGCGGACGCGGAGTAAGCCCGCCCGCTTGCGGGACGCGATTGAAGAAGGGGTGCCGATGTGGCACCCCTTTTTCGTTCCTTGCGGATGTACGGGCGCACCAGGTGCACCCGCACGCCTTACGCCGCGGCGGGCGCCCCCTGCCGGCCCATGCTCAGCATCGACCAGGCATAGACCACCAGTCCGCCCAGCGCCAGCAGCAGGCCCACCCAGCCGGTCGATTCCCAGCCATAGCCGGCGGCAATGGTGACGCCGCCCAGCCACGCGCCGAGCGCATTGGCCATGTTGAAGGCCGAATGATTGAGCGCCGCGGCCAGCGTCTGCGCGTCGCCGGCCACATCCATCAACCGGATCTGCAGCGCCGGCCCCAGCGCCACGGCGGTGCCCACCAGCAGCACATTGAAGGCCGCCAGCCAGGCATGCGGCGCGGTGAAGGTGAAGGCGCCCAGGACCAGCGCTGTCCATACCAGCACGCCGCCGATGGCAGGCATCAGCGCCTTGTCCGCCAGCTTCGCGCCGGCCAGGTTGCCCGTCACCATGCCAATGCCGAACAGCGCCAGCACCACCGGGATGCCCGCCGCCGGCATATGCGCCAGCTCCAGCATGGTCGGCTTGATGTAGCTGAACACCGAGAACATGCCGCCGAAGCCGATCGCGCCGATGCCCAGCGTCAGCCACACCTGCTTGCGCCTGAGCGCCGACAGTTCGCGCAGCGGGCTGGCGCGGCGGTCGGCCGGCACGAATGGCACCCAGCGCCATACCAGCAGCGCCGTCAGCGCGCCGAGCGCGCCGACGATCAGGAAGGCCGAGCGCCAGCCCAGCCAGGTGCCGACGGTGGCCGCGATCGGCACGCCCACCAGCGTGGCAATGGTCAGGCCCAGCATCACCAGCCCCACCGCCTGCGCGCGCCGCGCACGCGGGACCAGGCTGGCGGCGACCAGCGCCGCCACGCCGAAATACGTGCCATGCGGAAAGCCCGTGAGCAGGCGCGCCACCATCATCGACAGGTAGGAAGGTGCCAGCGCGCTGGCGACATTGCCGGCGGCAAACGCCGCCATCAGCGCGATCAGCAGGTTGCGCCGCGGCCAGCGCGCGCCCAGCACCGCCAACAGCGGCGCGCCGATGACCACGCCCAGCGCATAGGCGCTGATCAGGTGACCGGCTTGCGGGATGGAGATGGCGAGGTCGCTCGCGGCATCGGGCAGCAAACCCATGATGACAAACTCGCCGGTACCGATGGCGAAACTGCCGACGCCGAGTGCCAGCAGCGGCAGGCGGCCGGATGGATTGCTATCGCGGGAAGACAGGAAAGCGTCGGCGCCGCGGACGGGATCCGCGGCCGATTGTGCATGTGGGGCGGCCATGTACAGGATTGCAGGATGTTCAACAAAATGCCGCCCGCTGACGGGCGAGGTCAGTGCCCTCGCCTCTGATCGATCCAGCGTGCTCCTGTGCGGCGCGCAGGCCGTATTGTGCGGCAAAACCGCAAAATTTGCCGGCGCTGCCCCGGGTCAGTCCTGGAACCGGTGTCGCGCGCGCTGGGCTTCAGGGTGATCCCGCCCCACGCGCACCAGGCCTTTGCCCGCGCGGATGCGGCCAGAGTGGTTGATTGCGGGGCGCCGGTAGTCGACAAGCTGCGGCTGGCCCGCCGGTCGGAGTGGCTGCTGTGCCACCGGCTTCAATCACTTTTTTTTCTTGGCGACATCATCGTGCCCGCCCCGAGCCTGGGCCTGGGCCGTGCTGAATGGGGAAGCCGGCACGGATGGCTTCTTCGGTTGCTTGGGTTTCTTGGCTTCGCGGCTGCTGCGTAGTTGACTCTTGGCCATGATGAACTCCTGAATGGCTTGCCTGGAGGTAATGGCAACACCAGCATACGCGCTAAATCGCCGGCCAAATAAATAACTTTCCGCAGGGAGCGGCCATGGGCTCTGGCAAGGGATGGCGAACAGGTGCCCGGCTTCCGGCAAACAGGCGCATACTAGGGTCGGCAGCACTCGCCGGCGCCTGCAAGCCGACCTTGCACGGCGTTCCCTCACCGGACAGGAGTCTGCAATGGCACTGAACTTTCCCAATCCCAGCCGCAGCTACGATGCGGCGCGGCACTGCGTTTGCTTCTGGGGCTACGACAACGCGCGCGAAGTGGCATTCCAGGTCACTGACGCCATCCTTTTGCGCCTGAGCCATCAGGGCGCCGCTGAAGAAGCCGCCCTTCTCGCCACCTTCGACGATCATCGGGACCAGATCCTGGAACTGGCCAGGGAGCTCTACAACCCTGGTGAGCGGACCACCTACACGATCTGCTGAACGGCCGGCCGGCACCGAGTACCCATATCCATGCGGTGCCAGCGGGACGGCATTGCGCGACCAGATTGACGACGCCGGCCTGCATGGGTTCGTCATGCTGGTTGAAGGTTGTGATGCGCACCTTCGCGTTGCCTTGATCGGGACGCGACTTCGACGTCGAGTGGTCCAGCCACCGCCGCGCGTGCGGTGGGGGCGACGTTCCGCGCGCTGGGGGCGGCTGCCAAGCAGGCAGATTCAAAGCCAGCCCTGAAGCAAGGGGCGGGGCCCCATGGGCGATCGCACGGCGTGGGCGATTGCCTGTAAACCGTGGCGCGTCCTAGAGGACTCGAACCTCTGACCGCTCGCTTAGAAGGCGAGTGCTCTATCCAACTGAGCTAAGGACGCGAAGGCGTGCATTCTACCGCAGCGCCGCATCGTGGTGACAAGGAGCAAGTGTCAGGACGCCACCCGCGGCTGGCCGCGCGTGACATAGCGGCCATCGGGCGCGGGGTCGGCAACGCCATCGGCCCCCGCCGGGTGCAGCGACACGCAATTGCGCCCCTTCAGCTTGGCGTCATACAGCGCGCGGTCGGCTCGGCGCATCAGGGCATCGGCGCCTTCGCCGGGCTGGCGCGAGGCCACGCCGATGCTGACGGTATAGGCGATCGGGTCAGGCTCGGACGGACACGGCGTGGCGCGCACCGCCGTGGCCAGCTGCAGGCAGGCCAGCCGGCCCTGCTCCAGCGCAGTGTCCGGCATCACGATGGCAAATTCCTCTCCACCGAGGCGCCCCACCACATCGACCTGGCCACCCGTCTTGCGCAGCAGCCCGGCGAAATGCCGCAGCACGCTATCGCCCGCAAGGTGGCCATAGACATCGTTGATGGCCTTGAAGTGATCGAGATCGACAAAGGCCACCGTCAGCGGCTTGCGTTGCCGCTCGGCGCGCAGGCATGCCGCCTCGAGCGCTTCCCAGAATGCGCCGCGCAGCAGCACGTCGGTCAGGTCATCATGCCGCGCGCGCCGCTCCAGCATGCGGCGCAGCCGGTCGTGCGCCATCAGCGCAAAGCTGACCGACACGCCCACCAGGGCAAAGACATTGAGCATGGCGAGCTCGCCGTCCCACGGCATCGACCGCGGCCAGGCGCCGTCCTGCGCCACCACCGCCAGCGGCAGCGACACGGTCCATGCATTGATGGCCGCCGCCGCGATCACGATCAATGCCAGCGACAACGCCGCCAGCCGGCCCGTGCCGCGCGTGGCGGGCACTGACCGAATGACACTGCGTGCCAGGTCCAGCAGCACCACGATGTGGCACGCGCTCAGCAGCGGCGCCAACTCCGGCAGGGCCACCGGCACCCCCAGGTACTGCGGCGCCAGGTCATGCCAGGCCACCCCAGCCGCGGCCGCCAGGTTCAGCGCCAGCAACAGCGTGGCACGGCCGGACCGTCCCGCGAAGTGACGCGCTCCCACCACCATCACCGAGAGCGCCGCCAGCAGCGCCAGGTCTGTCGACTCCCGCACCAGCCACATCGGGCGCAGTTCCTGCACCGCCGCCAGGGCCGCGGCAAGCGCCGCCAGCACGCTCCCCAGCGCCCAAGACGTCAGGCCGCTGCGATCCATGCCTGACGACCGGCGCAATACGACGCAAACCACCCCCATCTGCAGGGCAAACAACCCTGCGATGAGCACAACTATGTGCGACTGAAACATCTTTATTCCCGTCCAAGGCAACAAGCGGCGCTCCGCATGGCACCGCGCTTCCCTGCTTCTTTGCCGGTCCTGTACCGGACCGTTGTTATCAATTGCCGCACATCCCGCTTCAGGCCGGCCGGCGCCGCCAGCCGGCAAACGCAAGCACACCGGGCCGCTCGCCGGGGGCGGGAGCGCCGTCCTTGTTTTGGTGATCAGGTCAGTCCGGAAGGAAATACGCCAACCGGGCGTTCCCAACAGCACGCCGGTCGGACTTGAGCGGTGTGCGGGATTATCGCAGCGCGCAAACCCAAGTCAAGCCAAAGCGCCCCCGCCAGAAGGGGGAGCCGGATAACAGAGTTGAGGAGGCCAAAGCGGGCTGCATTACTTCAGATTGACCACACTCCGGGGAGCGCGCTACAATCGCGGGCTTCGGAGCGTAGCGCAGCCTGGTAGCGCATCTGATTTGGGATCAGAGGGTCGTAGGTTCGAATCCTATCGCTCCGACCAGAAATATGTAGTGGAAACAACGGCTTGGATCGGAAGATCCAAGCCGTTTTTCTTTTCCGCAGCAACTTCCGCTCATCCCCAGAGGCCGGCCGCATCACTTATCACAACTACAAATCCGGCCAGATCAGTGCCCCAGCGAACAGCATTAGCACCACGGCAGCAATGACGAGCCCCCGGCCGGGCCCATCACGGCTGGTATCGACTTGCGGCATCCAGGACGGCACGGCGTCTGATCGATCCGTCGCCGCGGACTCGGCGGCAGCTTGCGCGGACGCGCTGATGGCCGCGCGCGGCACAAAATCGGGCTCGGCCAACAGGAAGCTCATGGGCGTTGGCGGGCCGGCACCCCCCATCGGCCGGAACAGCAGCTTGGACAGCGCGAGGCAATCGTCCAGGGCGACCTGCGGACGCGGCCGGAAGATATGCAGATGCTCGCACAGGGTATCGAGCTTGTGGTCGGGGACGTGGAACAAGCGGGACCAGCGCACCTGTCGCACCGAGCAGCGCCAGGACTTGTGCCGGATGTCGGGCAGCACCTTCTCCAGCATCTTCGAGTTGAAATCCGCACCGTGTGCGACCAGCACGTCGGCGTCGTCGACAATGGCACGGATGGCGTCGACGTCAAAGCGGCGGCCGCGCAGCATCTCCGCGGTCAGCCCGTGGGTGCCGGTGGCAGCCGCGCTGATCGGCACAGCGGGCTCCTGTGAGCCGTAATAGCTGGCGACCTCCCGCAACAGCCTGCCCACGCGCGGCGCCACCTCGACCAGCAACAAGCCGATGCTGACGGGCTCATCAGCTGGCATGGGCCCGGTGGTTTCGGTACTGACGATGGCGACCCGCATGGGCACTCCGGTGTGGCTGCCCGCAGGCCTGGTTGGCGGCAGCCGCTGTGATCGTTTTCCTCAAGGTTAGTGCGGGGGCGTTGTACGTCATATCGACCAGATGGGTTAAGCGGTTCAGGCGGGATGCTGGCCCGCCGCATCGTTGCGCCGCCGCTCAAGGTTGCAGTACACATCGGCCGCGACCAGCCCGAACAGCGCATGGGCGAACAGGCTTTCCCAGCCGCGAGCCTCGTCGAACCAGTTGAGATAGCGCCCGAGCACGTAGAAATTGATCAGGTACACCACCACGCCGAACGCGATGCCGACCAGCGAGGCCAGGCCCAGGCTGGAATCCAGCCGGAACGACGACAGGATCAGGGCCAGCACCGCCGCCAGGATGATAGACAGGCCGAAGTGCACCGTGCCCGCGGCCAGCACGACGGTCCAGTTGAAGGCATCCGCCGACAGCGCCTCGCGCCCCAGAATGATCGCCGCGACCATTTTCACGGTCCCCCAGGCGCCCTGGTACAGCAGAAAGCGCGCGGTCAGCAACTCCAGCACCATGTAGACCGCGCCGGCAATCAGCCCCGCCAGCACCGCGGCCCGCCAGTCGGGCCGGCAGCGGACATAGCGATGCGATTCCAGATGGAGTTCCATGGCAGTCTCCTTGCGAGATCCGGCCCGGCAAGGCCGTACAAGTCAGTTCTAGCTCATACGAGGCAAATACCAAGCCGTCCTGACTTCTTTGAGTAGTGCTTTAAGCACATTTATTGCCGGCCAGCAACGAAGGTGCAACCGACGAAGTGGCCATGCTGCAACTGCGTACGTGGTACAATGTCAAAGTAGCCCCCGGGGTGTCCGAGCATCCCTGTAACCGGGCGTTCTCACCAGCGCGCTCTTGCGAGCGAACAGCAGCCGCCGGCGCGGGCCATCCGCGACGACACCAAACTGGCGAACCACCGGGTACACCTGCCCGCCTGCTCCGCGAAGCACACGGTCTCTCCGGCCGTCCGCGGCAAGGTAATCGCCCAAGCTATCCGCGCCCGTCGGGCAATACCGCTGACACCGAGCAATCAGGCGCCACGCGCCGCAGTCCGCGTGAGCCTGCCCCGAACAACCCCAAGGCGCAGTTCGCCGCGACGGCGAAATGCGCCGCGGTTCCGCGCCGGGCCGGGCGAACCGAACAGGATTTTTGATAACGCAACCATGCAGCCTTCGCGGGCTGCCGAAAAGGAAGACAGATTGGCTAAGGAAGAACTCATTGAATTTGGCGGCGTGGTGTCGGAAGCCCTGCCTGACAACCGCTATCGTGTCACGCTGGAAAACGGCGTCGAAATCTGGGCATACGCTTCGGGCAAGATGCAGAAGCACCGCATCCGTATCCTGGCCGGCGACCGTGTCACCCTGGAAATGTCGCCCTACGACCTGACCAAGGGACGCATCAACTTCCGCCACAAGTCCTGAGTTTCCGAACGGCCCCGGCGACGCCGCATTCGCGCCCGTCGCCCGCGCCGTTGCCGTGGTGCGCCGACGCGCTGTCACGCCGCTGACACCGCGCCCGGACACACTTGCGGGCTGCCCGACCGGCAGCCTGCTTTCGTTTACGCGTCGCCCGCGCCAGGCCATGCCGGTGCCGGTGGAACGGGCAAGCGGGCGCTTGCGCCGGTCGGGCCGCTTCACCATACTCGAATCATCCCCATCGCTCAGCCCGACATGAACCTGATCCTGTGGCGCCACGCCGAAGCGGAAGACCTCCCCGATGCGCTCAGCCTGAGCCGGCATGCGGACCTGCAGCGTCCGCTGACGCGCCGCGGCCGCAAGCAGGCGGAAGTCTCGGCCAGATGGCTGCGCGCGCATCTGCCGGCCGATACCCGCGTCTTGTGCAGCCCCGCCCTGCGCACCCGCGAAACCGCGGCGGCACTGGCCAGCGAGCCTGAAATCGTGGATGCCCTGGCACCCGGCGCCGACGTCAGCGCCGTGCTGGCCGCCGTCGAATGGCCGGAGCGCCCCGAGCACGTGGTGGTGGTCGGGCACCAGCCATGGATCGGCCGCGTCGCCAGCCTGTTGCTGGCCGGCTCGGAAATGAACTGGAGCGTGCGCAAGAGCGGCATCTGGTGGCTGACCGGCCGTACGCGCGAGAGCGAGGCCCAGACCGTGCTGCGCGCGGTCATCAACCCCGAATTCCTTTGAACCCTGCCTGCGGCTTTGCGGGTGCCGGCTGACGGCGCCTGGCTCATCCTGGCCCGCCAAAATCAGAAATAGCTGATGGCGGGCGGAATCCCTCCCTACTAAAGTGGCCCCGGCGCCCCTTCCTGGCGCCGCTTGCAGGTGTCACGGAGATTCCCCATGAATGACCCCGCCGCTCGCCGGATTGCTGGCGAGGACCGCAATTCGCTGCCCGATTCGCCGCCGGATGCATCCCGGCGCCCCGCCCTGGCTAACGACGTCACGGAACCGTCATCGCCGGGTCACGGCACTGTCACCCGCCCTCACTACATTGCATCGCAACAGTTTCGTCACCAAAAGGACATACTGATGCGAGATCTGCCGACGCCAACCCAGCCGCTCTTCGACTCTCTGCCCAATGGCCTCGGCCAGACGGCGCGGAGGCGTCTTCATCGCCAATCAGATACACCGGCACATGAGTCGCCTGTTCTCAGCGTGGCGTGGGCGCGCCACCAGGATGAAGTAGTCGAGGCCCAGCGCCTGCGCTACAAGGTCTTTGCCGAGGAGATGGGCGCGCGCCTGACGTCTTCGGTGCCGGAGCTGGACATCGACATGTTCGATGCCTACTGCGACCACCTGATCGTGCGCGACATGACCACGCTGCGCGTGGTCGGCACCTACCGCGTGCTGCCGCCGCACCAGGCCAAGCGCCTGGGCTGCCTGTACGCGGAATCGGAATTCGACCTGGTGCGCCTGGCCCACCTGCGCCCCAAGATGCTGGAACTGGGCCGCTCGTGCGTGCATCGCGACTACCGCTCCGGCAGCGTCATCATGGCGCTGTGGGGCGGGCTGGGCGAATACCTGCAACGCTGGGGCATCGAGTCGATGCTGGGCTGCGCCAGCGTGCCGATGAGCGACGGCGGGCACTACGCGGCCAGCCTGCACCGGCTGTTCAGCGAGCGCTCGCTGGCGCCGATCGAATACCACGCCTTCCCGCGCCTGCCGCTGCCGGTGGAAGACCTGAACCAGCAGCTGGACGTCGAGCCGCCCGCGCTGATCAAGGGCTACCTGCGCCTGGGCGCGAAGATCTGCGGCCAGCCGGCCTGGGATCCCGACTTCAACGTGGCGGACTTCCTCACGCTGCTGCGCGTGAACGACATGAACCCTCGCTACGCCCGCCACTTCCTGGGCCTGAACAACGCCGCCTGAGCGGCGTCGCGCCAGATCCCTTCCGCTTGCGGCCGCCATATCGGCGGCCGCCCTGCTTTTTTGCTTCCGCTTCAGTCGTAAATCACCTTGTAGCGCTTGCCGATCCGCTGCCACTCGTCAGCCTCCTGCGCCAGGCTGTATTCGATCAGTGGATTGGCCTCGATCCACGCCTTCGGCAAGCGCACCGTGAAGCCTTCATCCAGCGCTTCGGTCAGTTGGCTCACGCGGATATCGGGCAAGGCCACGTCCGAGCGGCGGCGGCACAGCACAAAGGCCAGGCGCAGGCTGAACAGCATGCGCCAGTCGACAAACTTGCCGCTGCCCGACAGCTTGCCGAGCTTGCCCGCGTGGCCCAGCAGCAGCGTTGCCAGCCGCGCCTGGTCGGTCTTGGAGAAGCCCGGCATGTCGGCATGCGTGGCGATATAGGCCGAATGCTTGTGGTAGCCGCTGTGCGAGATCGACATGCCGGTCTCATGCAGGCTGGCGGCCCAGCCCAGCAGCGCCAGGTTGTCCTCGCGCCGTTCGTTGACCGGCTCCGGAAACTGTGACAGCAGCGTCTGCGCGGCGCGGCGCACGCGGCCGGACTGGGCCCGGTCCACGCCGTAGCGGCGCATGAACTGGTCCACCGTGACCGTGCGCATGTCCTCGTGATGGCTGCGTCCGAGCAGGTCGTACAGCACGCCCAGCCGCAGCGCGCCGTCGGTCACGTCCATGCGCTCGATATCGAGTTCGGCAAACACGCCGAGCATGATCGAGAGCCCGCCCGGCAGCACCGGGATGCGGTCCGGCTTGAGGCCGGTCAGCTTGACGCGGTTGGTGTTCTCGGCCTTGATCAGCGCGCGCTTGAGGCGTTCCAGCCCTTCGCGCGTGATGCCGTGCTCGGAGGTGCTGTCGTTCATGCCGTTCAGCTCGATCAGCTCGGCCAGCGCGCGCGCGGTGCCTGACGAGCCCACCGCCTGCTGCCATCCCGCGGCACGGTACTGGCGCACCAGCACCTGGATCTCGCGGCGCGCGGCCAGCTCGGCCTGCTTCATCGCGTATTCGTCGACGTTGCCGCTGGGAAAGAACTGGCGGCTATGCGATACGCAGCCGATATAGAGGCTTTCCATCAGCTTGGACTGGTAGCCGCTGCCGATGATGAACTCGGTCGAGCCGCCCCCGATATCGACCACCAGCCGGTTGCCCTGACACGCCGGCGCATCGTGGGAGGCCCCGAGGTAGATCAGGCGCGCTTCTTCGCGCCCGGCGATCACTTCGATCGGGAAGCCGAGCGCGCTTTCGGCCTCGATCAGGAACTCGGACGCATTCTTGGCCACGCGCAGGGTGTTGGTGGCCACGGCGCGCACCTGGCCCGGCGCGAACTCGCGCAGGCGGTCGCCGAAGCGCCGCAGCGCGTCGATGCCGCGGCGCCGCGCGGGCTGGTCCAGGTATTTGTCGGGCGTCAGACCGGCGGCCAGCCGGACCGGCTCGCGCAGCGCGTCGACCTGGAAGATCTGGCTGGCCGGGCCGTTGGCCGTGGGGGTCTCGTCCACCCGCCCGATCATCAGGCGGAAGCTGTTCGAACCCATGTCGACGGCGGCCAGCAGGCGTGGAGTGTTGTTCATCGTGTGCTTGGGAGGGCTGATTCGCGTTGGCGTTGCGTGGCGCGGCAGGTGCACTCTGGTGCCTTGGCCTGCCGGCGTTCGCGCCCGGGAAAAATATGTCGTTGTGATGTCTGCATCATGACAAAATCAAACTGTCATAAAAGTGACACTTTCTTATGAAAAAGTCGCCACATTACCAAAAGAAGGCCATGCTCATGTCGACGACTCCGTCCAGCACGCTGCTCAACCGCGAACTGGGCATCCTGGAATTCAATGCCCGCGTGCTGGCGCAAGCCGCGGACCCCAAGGTCCCGCTGCTGGAGCGGCTGAAATTCATCTGCATCGTGTCCAGCAACCTGGACGAGTTCTTTGAAATCCGCATGGCGGGCCTGAAGGAACAGATGCGCGACAACGCGTCGGGCCTGACGCCGGATGGCCTCTCGTTCCAGCAGAGCTACCAGCTTGTCACCGAGCGCACGCAACGGCTTGTGGCTTCGCAGTATGACATGCTGCAGAACACCATTTTTCCACTTCTTGAAAAAGAAGGGGTCTTTTTCCACCTGACCACCACCTGGACCGACGCCCAGCGCGAATGGGCGCGCGAGTTCTTCCAGCGCGAACTGGCGCCGGTGCTGACGCCGATCGCACTGGACCCGGCCCACCCCTTCCCCCGCGTGCTCAACAAGAGCCTGAACTTCGTGGTGGAGCTGTCCGGCAAGGACGCCTTCGGGCGCGACGCCGATCTGGCCATCGTGCAGGCGCCGCGTGCGCTGCCGCGCGTGGTCAAAATGCCGGAAAAGCTGTCGGGCTACCCGTACGGCTTTGTGATGCTGTCGTCGTTCATGCAGGGCTTCGTGCATGAGCTGTTCCCCGCCATCGCCGTGCACGGCTGCTACCAGTTCCGCGTCACGCGCAACTCCGACCTGTTCGTCTCCGAAGACGAGATCACCGACCTGCGCGAGGCGCTGCAGGGCGAACTGCCCACGCGCCATTTCGGCGACACGGTGCGGCTGGAAGTCTCGTCCGATACCCCCGCCTCACTGGCGCGCCGGCTGCTGCTGGAATCGGGCCTGTCGGAGCAGGACCTGTACCGGGTTTCCGGCCCGGTGAACCTGGTGCGGCTGATGCAGATCCCCGACATGGTCGATCGGCCCGCACTGAAGTTCGCGCCGTACGTGCCGGCCCCGGTCAAGGTCTTTTCCGGCGGCGCATCGATGTTCGACGTGATGCGCCAGCAGGACGTGCTGCTGCACCACCCGTACGAGAGCTTCAGTTCCGTGCTCGACCTGCTGCAGCTGGCGGCGGCCGACCCCAACGTGGTCGCGATCAAGCAGACGGTCTACCGCACCGGCAACGAATCGCTGGTGATGGAAGCGCTGATGACCGCCGCCCGCAACGGCAAGGAAGTGACGGTGGTGGTCGAGCTGCTGGCGCGCTTTGACGAGGAAACCAATATCAACTGGGCCGAGCGCCTGGAGACCGCCGGCGCCCACGTGATCTACGGCGTGGTCGGCCACAAGTGCCACGCCAAGATGCTGCTGATCGTGCGGCGCGAGCCCACCGGCCCCAAGGCCAAGCAGGTCAAGCTGCGGCGCTACGCCCACCTTGGCACCGGCAATTACCACCCGCGCACGGCCCGGCTCTATACCGATTTCGGCCTGCTGACGGCCGACGAGGCCATCTGCGAAGACGTGCACCATGTGTTCCAGCTGCTGACCGGCACCGCCGGCACCATCCGGCTGAACCACCTGTGGCAGTCGCCCTTCACCATGCAGAGCAACCTGGTCGACCATATCCGCGCCGAGGCCCGCAACGCGCGCGCCGGCAAGCCGGCGCGCATCATCGCCAAGATGAACGCGCTGCTGGAGCCGTCGATCATCGACGAGCTGTATAAGGCCTCGCGCGCGGGGGTGAAGATCGACCTGATCGTGCGCGGCGTGTGCGCGCTGATGCCGGGCGTGCCGGGCATGTCCGAGAACATCTCGGTGCGCTCGATCATCGGGCGCTTCCTGGAGCACCACCGGGTCTATTACTTCCACGCCGGCGGCGAGGAGGTGCTGTACCTGTCCAGCGCCGACTGGATGGACCGCAACCTGTTCCGCCGGGTGGAAGTTGCCTTCCCGGTGCTGGACAAGACACTGAAGGCGCGAGTCATCAAGGAAAGCCTGCAGGTGCATCTGCGCGACAACGCCTCGGCGTGGATCATGCAGCCAGACGGCAACTATGAGCGCAAGCAGACACGGTCCAAGCATCCGCATGTGAGCCAGAACGATATGCTGGTGATGTTCGGGGGCACGCCCTGAGGGGCCCGAAAACCCCGCCAAGGCGGTAATGCCGTTCAGTTAACCACCGTCGTTCCCGCGCAGGCGGGAACCCAGTGACTTCATCCCCGAACGGGACGTGAAAGACGCTGGATTCCCGCCTGCGCGGGAATGACAGTAGCGTTTGATACCTTAACTGAACAGCATTACCGCCAAGGCGGGATTTTCGTTTGGGCTCAGGCGGCGCGCCGCGACGTATCCGGCGCCTGCGGCGGTAACGTGGGACCCGCGCCTGGCGCTGGTGTGTCCGCGCCCTCGCCGGCAAAACGCAGGCTGCGCTCGAGCGGGAAGATCACCCGGAACACGCTGCCCCGGCCCACTTCGCTGGTCACGCGCAAATCCGCATGGTGGCGCGACAGCACGTGCTTGACGATGGCCAGCCCCAGCCCGGTGCCGCCGGTATCGCGCGAGCGGCTGCGGTCCACGCGGTAGAAGCGTTCGGTCAGCCGGGGAATATGCTCGGGCGCGATGCCCAGTCCGGTATCGGCCACCGAAAACACCGCATGGCCATCTTCCCAGGCCAGCCTGATGGTGATGCGCCCGCCGTCAGGCGTGTAGCGCACCGCGTTCGACACGAGGTTGCCCAGCGCCGACAGCAATTCGGTCTCGGCGCCGCGCATGCCCACGGTCGGGTCGACCTCGGCCGCGACCTGGTGCCGGCCCTGCGACAGGGCTTCGGCGTCGTGGGTCAGGTGCGCCACCATCGCCCGGATCGGCACGATGTCATTGCCGGGCGGCTGCGCATCGCTTTCCAGCTTGGCCAGCGCCAGCAGGTCTTCGACGATGCTCTGCATGCGCACCGACTGCGCCAGCATCATGTCGATGTAGCGGCGCCGGTCGTCCTCGGATACCGGCAGATCGCGCACGGTTTCAAGAAAGCCGGTCAGCACTGTCAGCGGCGTCTTCAGTTCGTGCGAGACGTTGGCGACGAAATCGCGCCGCATCGACTCGGTGTTCTCGAGCTTGGTGATGTCCTGTGTGATCACCAGCTTGCGGTTGTCGCCGTAGGGCAGGATCTGCACCGCGATCACGCTGTGCTTGTGCTCGCCCATGTCGCGCATCACCAGCGGGTCGTCGAAACGCTGCAGCGTCAGGTAGTGGACGAATTCGGGACGGCGGATCAGGTGGGTGATGCGCTGGCGCACGTCGCGCCGCGCGTTCAGGCCGAAATGCTGCTCCGCGACGTCGTTGCACCACTCGATCTGGTCGACGTCATCCAGCATCAGCACGCCGTTGGGCGAAGCCTGGATGGCCTGGATAAAGCGCGTATGCTGCTGCTCGACCTGCAGCACCTGGGTGCGCCAGCGCTTGACCAGCCGGTGCAGGCGGTAATACACCTCGCCCCACAGGCCGAGCGCGCTGGGAATCTCGCCGTAGACCGGCGCATCCAGCACTTTCCACAAGCGGTTGATCTGGTACAGGTAGTAGGCCAGCAGCCCGAACAGCGAGACGCAGGCCAGCGCCAGCGCCGGCACCGGGCCCACGGCCAGGTAGATACCGGCGGACAGCACCAGCAGGCAGATCAGGATGGCCGCGGAACGGGCCCAGATGACGTTCATGCGCAGGGTTCAGGCTCGCAGCCGGCCAAGGGTGCCGGCTGCAGGGTTGCGACGGAGTGTGCCACGATTTCGCCGCGCCCTGCCAGCAGCGTGGGCCTGGCCAGCGCCTCAGGCGCCGGGCGTGCGCGCCAGGCGGTAGCCGCTGCCGCGCACGGTTTCGATCATATTGCTGTAGCCGCCGGGGGTCAGCGCGGCGCGCAGGCGCTTGATATGGACATCGACAGTGCGTTCCTCGACAAACACATGGTCGCCCCAGACCTGGTCGAGCAATTGCGACCGGCTGTGCACGCGCTCCGGATGCGTCATCAGGAAGTGCAGCAGGCGGAACTCGGTCGGCCCGAGGTCCAGCTTGATCGGGCCGCTGTCGTCCTGGCCGGTGACGCGGTGCGTGGCCGGGTCGAGGCGCAGGCCGTTGATGGCCACCACGTCGTCAGTCAGCTGCGGCGCACGGCGGCGCAGCACGGCCTTGATCCGCGCCAGCAGTTCCTTGGGCGAGAACGGCTTGGTGACGTAGTCGTCGGCGCCGGCCTCAAGCCCCATCACCTTGTCCTGCTCTTCGCCGCGCGCGGTCAGCATGATGATCGGGATCTGGCGGGTGCGGTCGTTGGCCCGCAACTCCTTGGCGAAGTTCGCGCCCGACTTGCCCGGGAGCATCCAGTCCAGCAGCACCAGGTCAGGCAGCACGTCGCTCATCAGCGACAGCGCCTGCTCGGCGTTGTAGGCCCGGATCGGATAGTGCCCCGCGTGCTGCAGGTTCACGGCGATCAGTTCGGCGATCGCCGGTTCGTCTTCGACAACGAGAATACTGCTTGGCATGTGTATTGTTCTCCGTGGGCGGCTGAGTTCAGCTCAGCGCTTCGCGCTCCAGTTCCTCGCGCGAGACATGGCGGACATCCGTCCCCTTGACAATGTAAATGATGAATTCCGCGATGTTCTTGGCGTGATCGCCGATGCGCTCCACAGCCTTGGCAATAAACAGGAAATCCAGCGCGACCGAGATGGTGCGCGGGTCTTCCATCATGTACGTGATCAGTTTGCGCACGAAGCCGCGGAATTCCTCGTCGATGGCCTTGTCGTCCTTGACGATGCGGGCCGCCGCCACGGTGTCCAGGCGGGCAAACGCGTCCAGCGCCTGGCGCAGCAGCGAGATCGCCATCTCGCCCGAGAGCTTGACCTCGGCATAGTTGATGCTGTGCGCCGACGCGTCTTCCATGATGTGCTTGGTGCGCTTGGCGATCTTCTCGGCCTCGTCGCCGGCGCGCTCCAGGTTGGTGATGGTCTTGGAGATGGCCATCACCAGGCGCAGGTCGCGCGCGGTCGGCTGGCGCCGGGCGATGATGTTGCCGCAATCGGCATCGATCTCGACTTCCAGCGCGTTGAGCTGCTGTTCGCGGGCAATGACCTGGTCGGCAATCTCGCCGTCGAAGTCGGCGAGCGCGCGCATGGCGAACTCGATCTGCGACTCGACCAACCCGCCCATCTGCAGCAGCTTGGTGTTGATCGCGTTGAGGTCTGCGTCGAACTGGGTCGACAGGTGTTTGTCAGTCATGGAATTCTCCTGGCCGCTTATGGATATGCTACGCCCTGCGGTAACAATCAGCCCGAATCAGCCAAAGCGGCCGGTAATGTAGTCTTCCGTTTCCTTGCGGTGCGGCTTGATGAAGATCTTTTCGGTCTCGCCAAACTCGATCAGCTCGCCCAGGTACATGTAGGCGGTGTAGTCCGAGCAGCGCGCGGCCTGCTGCATATTGTGCGTAACGATCACCACGGTGTACTCGTCCTTCAGCTCCGCGATCAGCTCTTCGATGCGGCCGGTGGAGATCGGGTCAAGCGCCGAGCACGGCTCGTCCAGCAGCAGCACTTCGGGGCGGATGGCGATGCCGCGCGCGATGCACAGGCGCTGCTGCTGGCCGCCGGACAGGCCGTAGCCCGACTGGTGCAGCTTGTCCTTGGCCTCGTTCCACAGCGCGGCCTTGGTCAGCGCCCATTCCACGCGGTCGTCCATCTCCGAGCGCGACAGCTTTTCGAACAGGCGCACGCCGAAGGCAATGTTGTCGTAGATCGACATCGGGAACGGCGTCGGCTTCTGGAACACCATGCCGACCTTGGCACGCAGCAGGGCGATGTCCTGGCGCGCGGTCAGCAGGTTGTCGCCGTCCATGTTGATCTCACCCTCGGCGCGCTGCTCGGGATAGAGCGCGTACATCTTGTTGAAGGTGCGCAGCAGCGTCGACTTGCCGCAGCCCGACGGTCCGATGAAGGCCGTGACCTTGCGGTCCGGGATCGACATGTTGATGTCTTTCAGCGCATGGAACTGGCCGTAGTAGAAGTTCAGGTTGCGCACGTCGATCTTGGCGCGTACCGAATCGGGAATGTCGATGACGGTGGAGGTCATTGCGTTTTCTCGCTTGCAGTCTTTGGGGCGGGACGGATCAGCGGCCGCGCCGGTTATTTCTTGAACAGGATGCGCGCCAGGATATTCAGGGCCAGCACACCGACCGTAATCAGAAACACGCCCGCCCAGGCCAGCTGCTGCCATTCGGTGAACGGGCTCATGGCAAAGCGGAAGATCGTCACCGGCAGGTTGGCCATTGGCTTGTTCAGGTCGCTGGTCCAGAACTGGTTGGACAGTGCGGTGAACAGCAGCGGCGCGGTCTCGCCGGCGATGCGGGCCACGGCCAGCAATACGCCGGTCACAATCCCCGCGTAGGATGACTTCACCGTGATCGACAGCACCATCTTCCACTTGGGCGTGCCGAGTGCGAAGGCGGCCTCGCGCAGCGCGTTGGGCACCAGGTTCAGCATGTTCTCGGTGGTGCGCACCACAATCGGCACCTGCAGCAGCGCCAGCGCGCAGATCCCGGCCCAGCCCGAGAAGTGGCCCATGCGGGTCACCACCAGCGCGTAGACAAAGAGGCCGATCACGATCGACGGCGCCGACAGCAGGATATCGTTGATAAAGCGGATAAAGCTGGCCAGCGGCGAGCTCTTGCCGTACTCGGCCAGATAGATGCCGGCCAGGATGCCCAGCGGCGTGCCGAACAGCGTGGCCATGCCGACCATCACGAAGCTGCCGAAGATGGCGTTGGCGAGGCCGCCGCCGGCGGTATTGGGCGCTGGCGTCATCTGCGTAAACAGGTCCAGCGACAGGCCGCCCACGCCCAGCGTGACGGTGGTCCACAGGATCCACGCCAGCCAGAACAGGCCGAAGCCCATGGCCGCCAGCGAGGCGGTCAGCGCATAGAAGTTGGTGCGGCGGCGGCGCGCCTGCAGGCGGGTGCGGATGGCGTCCGCGTCGGGGCGGACCGCCGGGACCGATACGGTAGAGCTAGGCACGGCTCGGGCTTGGCTCGCGTGGCTCATTTGGTTCCCTCATTCTTTGCCAGTCGCAGCAGCAGCAATTTGGACAACGCCAGCACCACGAAGGTGATGAAGAACAGGATCAGGCCCAGTTCCATCAGCGCGGCGGTATGCAGGCCGGCGCCGGCTTCGGCAAATTCATTGGCGAGCGCCGAGGTGATGCTGTTGCCCGGCGAGAACAGCGAGGCGCTGTCCAGCAGGTTGGTGTTGCCGATCACGAAGGTGACGGCCATGGTCTCGCCCAGCGCGCGGCCCAGGCCCAGCATCACGCCGCCGATCACGCCGGCGCGGGTGTAGGGCAGCACCACGTTCCACATCACTTCCCAGGTGGTGCAGCCCACGCCGTAGGCGGATTCCTTGAGCAGCACCGGGGTAACTTCGAACACGTCGCGCATCACCGAAGCGATATACGGGATGATCATGATCGCCAGGATCACGCCCGCGCACAGCAGGCCGATACCCAGCGGCGCGCCCTGGAACAGCTTGCCGATCACCGGCAGCTGGCCCACCGTGGCGGCCAGGGGCTTCTGGAAATACTCGCCGAAGATCGGCGCGAACACGAGCAGGCCCCACATGCCGTAGACAATCGACGGCACCGCGGCCAGCAGTTCGATGGCGGTGCCCAGCGGGCGGCGCAGCCAGGCCGGCGACAGCTCGGTCAGGAACAGCGCGATGCCGAAGCTGACCGGCACCGCGATGATCAGCGCGATCAGCGAGGTCACGATGGTGCCGTAGATGGGCACCAGCGCGCCGTAGACATCAGCGGGAGGATCCCATTCCGCAGTCCACAGGAAGCGCGCGCCGAAAGTCTGGATGGAAGGCCAGGCGCTGATCGCCAGCGAAACGATGATGCCGCCCAGCAGCAGCAGCGTCACGATGGCGGCGCCACGCGTCAGGCCGCCGAACAGGATGTCGCCAAGCCTGCTGGGGGGCTGCACGTTGCGGAACTCGGAGGGGGTAGTCGCCATGTCGGGAATTCAGGGGGGTCGCCGCTCCCGCCTGGGCGGAAGCCCGGTGTCCGGGCCGGTTTCGGGCTGCCCGGACACCGGCCCCGCACGCAGCGGGGCCGGCGATACCGTCAGATCAGTACAGCGCCTTGCCCGAGGCGTCCTTGACGCTGGTCTTCCAGGTCGAACGGATCTGGTTCACAACGTTTTCCGGCAGCGGCACATAGTCCAGGTCGGCGGCCATGTTGGCGCCGCTCTTGTAGGCCCAGTCGAAGAACTTCAGCACTTCGGCACCCTGCGCGGCCTTTTCCTGGTGCTTGTGGACCAGGATGAAGGTGGCACCGGCGATCGGCCATGCGGTCTTGCCCGGCTGGTTGGTCAGGATCTGGTAGTAGCTCTTGCTCCAGTCCGCACCGGCGGCAGCGGCCTTGAAGGCGTCATCGCCCGGCTGCACCACGGCCCCCGAAGCGTTCTTCATGTTCAGGTGGGTCATCTTGTTCTGCTTGGCGTAGGCGTACTCGACGTAGCCGATGGCGCCGTTCAGGCGCTGCACGAAGGCGGCCACGCCTTCATTGCCCTTGCCGCCAGTGCCGCCGCCCGGCCAGTTGACCGTGGTGCCCTCGCCCACCGAGTTCTTCCAGTCCGGGCTGACCTTGGACAGGTAGTTGGTGAAGATGAAGGTCGTGCCCGAACCGTCGGCACGGCGCACCGGCAGGATGTCCTGGCTCGGCAGCTTGGCGTGCGGGTTCAGCGCCTTGATCGCGGGGTCATCCCACTTCTTGATCTTGCCCAGGTAGATGTTGGCCAGCACTTCGCCCGTGATGGTCAGCTCGCCCGGCTTCACACCCTGCAGGTTGATCACCGGCACCACGCCGCCGATCACGGTCGGGAACTGGACCAGGCCCTGCTTGTTCAGGTCTTCGTCCTTCAGCGGCGCGTCCGAGGCACCAAAATCAACCGTCTTGGCGCCGATCTGCTTGATCCCGCCCGACGAGCCGATGGATTGATAGTTGACCTTGTTACCCGTTGCTTTTTGGTATGCGTCGGCCCACTTGGAATACACCGGCGCCGGGAAAGAAGCGCCTGCACCGGTAATTTCCGCCGCGAACGCAGTACCCGCCACCACCATCGAAACGATGCCTGCCACGGCAGTCTTGACCAGCTTCATATGTCCTCCAGAGAACATTGGTTGGGAATGACAAATTTTTGACAAGACGAACTCTATGCTCCCTATATGACAATTCCGTGACATCTTCAAATCTTCTTGAAAGCCGCCCCCAGCAAGGGTTCGCCGTTGCCATGCGGTTGTCATGCCGGCGCAATATGACGGCGGTTAATTGCGTTAGTGAGCAAAAAAACGCCGGGACAAACCCGGCGTTTCTGACAAGGGTGGGACGTATCAGGCGCCCAGCGCGTTCGCCAGCGTCCTGGCCGCGCGCTCGGCCATCTCGGCCTGTTCCGCCTCGACCATCACACGCACCACCGGCTCGGTGCCGGAGGCACGGATCAGCACCCGGCCGCGGCCTTCCAGTTCCGGCTCTACCGCCGCGCGTGCCGCCTGCAGGCCGGCATGGGTCTGCCAGTCGAAGCCCTTCTGCACCCGCACATTGATCAGCGTCTGCGGGAACAGCTTCACGCCGTCGAGCAGCTGCGCCAGCGTCTTGCCACTGCGGCGCAGCGCGCCCAGCACCTGCAGCGCCGACACGATGCCGTCGCCAGTGCTGTGGCGGTCCAGGCACAGCAAGTGGCCGGAGCCCTCGCCGCCCAACGTCCAGTGGCGCTTGTTCAGTTCTTCCAGCACATAGCGGTCGCCCACTTTGGCCCGCACAAATTCCACGCCCTCGCGCTTGAGCGCCAGTTCCACCGCCATATTGGTCATCAGTGTGCCCACGGCACCCGGCACCACATGGCCGGCGGCCTGGCGGTCGCGCACGATCAGATACAGGAGTTCGTCGCCGTTGTAGAGGCGGCCATCCGCATCCACCACCTGCAGGCGGTCGGCATCGCCGTCAAAGGCCAGGCCCAGGTCGGCGCCATTGGCCTTGACCGCCTCGATCAGCTTCTGCGGCGCAGTGGCGCCGTAGCCGGCGTTGATATTGCGGCCGTCCGGCTGGTTGCCGATCGCCACCACGTCGGCGCCCAGTTCATGGAACACCGGCGGCGCGATGTGATAGGCCGCGCCGTGAGCGCAGTCGACCACCAGTTTCAGGCCATGCAGGTCCTGTTCATACGGGAAGGTGCTTTTGCAGAATTCGATATAACGACCGGCGGCATCGTCGATGCGGCGGGCGCGGCCCAGGTCGTCGGACGGCGCGCACACCATCGGCTCGTCGATGGCGGCCTCGATCGCCGCCTCGACCGCGTCGGGCAGCTTGTCGCCGTTGGCCGAGAAGAACTTGATGCCGTTGTCATAGTAGGGATTGTGGCTGGCCGAGATCACCACGCCGGCGGACAGCCGCAGCGCCCGCGTCAGGTAGGCGATGCCCGGCGTCGGCAGCGGGCCGGTCAGCAGCACATGCACGCCCGCCGAGGTGAAGCCGGCTTCCAGCGCGGCTTCCAGCATATAGCCGGAAATACGCGTGTCCTTGCCGATCAGCACGGTCGGCTTGCCCTGCCCGGTCCTGGCGCCGTGGGCCAGCACCTTGCCGGCGGCATGGCCCAGCCGCATCACGAAGTCCGGCGTGATCGGCGCCTCGCCGACCTTGCCCCGCACGCCGTCTGTCCCGAAATACTTGCGCGTCATTCGCTGTTTCCCTCTCTGTTCTGTGTTCTGTGTTCGTTGTGCTGCCCGGGCCGTGCCCGCAAGCGGCTCAGCCGATACCGACGGATTCGTTGCGCACGGCCCACCAGGTCTTCACTGCATCCACGGTCTGCTCCACGTCGTGCACACGGACAATGAACGCGCCGCGCTCCACCGCACAGACCGCCGCGGCGATGCTGGCGGCGATGCGCCGCTGCGGCGGCCGCCCGCCGAGGACCGCGCCCAGCGTCGATTTGCGCGAGATGCCCGCCAGCACCGGCAGGCCCTCCAGCGCCAGCCGCGGCAATTGTCCGAGCAGGCGCAGATTATGATCCGGCGTCTTGCCGAAGCCAAACCCCGGATCGAGGGATATCCGATTGGCGTCGATGCCGGCAGCGCGCAGCACATCGATGCGTTCGGCCAGGAACTGCGCCACTTCGGCGACCACGTCGTCGTAGTGCGGGTCCTCCTGCATGGTCTGCGGGTCGCGCTGCATATGCATCACGCACAGGCCCGCCTGCCCCGCCGCCACGGCCTCGACCGCGCCCGGCATGCGAAACCCCCAGATATCGTTGATGAGATCGGCTCCCGCCGCAAGCGCCGCGCGCATGACCTCGGGCTTGTAGGTATCGATCGACAGCGGCTTGCCGCAGTCGCGCAGCGCTTCCACGACCGGGATCACGCGCGCCAGTTCCTCTTCCAGCGGCAGCGCCGCCGAACCCGGCCGGCTCGATTCGCCGCCAATGTCGACGATGTCCACGCCCTCGGCGATCATCTGCTCGGCATGGCGCAGCGCGGCGTCGCGGCTGGCGTGCTGGCCGCCGTCGGAGAAAGAATCGGGCGTGACGTTGAGAATGCCCATCACCAGCGGGCGCTGGTCCAGGGCAAAGCGGAAACGGCCGCACTGGAAATACCGGGTCTGAGAAGTCTGCTGCAAGGTAGGAATGCCTGAATCAATCCGGGCACGAAGGTGCCGCGCAAAAGGAAAAGCCGGTGCACCAGGCACCGGCTTCAGGGACAGATACTACTCAGCCATCATGACAGCGTCGTCAGTGGGACGAGCGCAGGATCAGGCTGTCGCGGGCGCGTTGGTCGGCGCCACCGGCGAGCCGCCCGAAGGCGTGCTGCCGCCGCCGTTCTGGCCCGACGCGCTGCGCGGCGGGCGCGGCGGCTTGCCGGCCATGATGTCGTTGACCTGGTCGGCATCGATGGTTTCCCATTCCATCAGCGCGTTGGTCATGGCTTCGACCTTGTCGCGGTTCTCTTCGAGCAGGCGCTTGGCCAGCGCATATTGCTCGTCGATGATGCGGCGGATCTCGGCGTCGACCTTCTGCTGCGTGGCTTCCGACACGGTCTTCGACGACAGCTTGCCGAACATGCCGTCCTGCTCGGTATCCACGTACACCATGGCACCCAGCGAATCGCTCATGCCGAAGCGGGTCACCATGTCGCGGGCGATCTTGGTGGCGCGCTCGAAGTCGTTGGAAGCGCCCGTGCTCATGGCATTGAGGAAGACCTCTTCCGCCGCGCGGCCGCCGAAGAGGATGGCAACCTCTTCCAGCATGCTGTCCTTGTACTTCGAATACTTGTCATGCTCCGGCAACTGCCAGGTCACGCCCAGGGCCCAGCCACGCGGCATGATAGTGACCTTGTGCACCGGGTCGGCCTTGGGCAGCAGCTTGGCCACCACCGCATGGCCCGACTCGTGGTAAGCCGTGGCCCGGCGCTCTTCCTCGCGCATGACCGTCGACTTGCGCTCCGGACCCATGTAGATCTTGTCCTTGGCGTCCTCGAAGTCCTGCATGTCGACCACGCGCTTGCTGCGGCGGGCGGCAAACAGCGCGGCCTCGTTGACCAGGTTGGCCAGGTCGGCGCCCGAGAAGCCCGGGGTGCCGCGCGCGATGATCGAGGCGTCGACATCGTTGCCGATCGGCACCTTGCGCATATGGACCTTCAGGATCTGCTCGCGGCCGCGGATGTCCGGCAGGCCCACGTAGACCTGGCGGTCGAAGCGGCCCGGACGCAGCAGCGCCTTGTCCAGCACGTCGGCACGGTTGGTCGCGGCGATCACGATCACGCCCGAGTTGGCCTCGAAGCCGTCCATCTCGACCAGCATCTGGTTCAGGGTCTGCTCGCGCTCGTCGTTGCCGCCGCCCATGCCGGCGCCACGATGGCGGCCGACCGCGTCGATTTCATCGATGAACACGATGCAGGGGGCCTGCTTCTTGGCGTTCTCGAACATATCGCGCACGCGGGCCGCGCCCACGCCAACGAACATTTCGACGAAGTCGGAGCCCGAGATGCTGAAGAACGGCACCTTGGCCTCGCCGGCGATGGCACGCGCCAGCAGCGTCTTGCCGGTACCCGGAGGGCCGACCAGCAGCACGCCGCGCGGAATGCGCCCGCCCAGCTTCTGGAATTTCTGCGGGTCCTTGAGGAAGTCGACCAGCTCGACCACTTCTTCCTTGGACTCGTCGCAGCCGGCCACGTCCTGGAACGTGACGGCGTTCTGGTTCTCGTCGATCAGGCGCGCACGCGACTTGCCAAATGAGAAAGCGCCGCCTTTTCCGCCCCCCTGCATCTGGCGCATCATGTAGAACCAGAACACGATGATCAGCAGGGTCGGTCCGAGGTAATACAGGGCCTGGACCAGCACGTTGGGTTCGTCGTCCGCCTTGCCGGTCACCTGGACACCGTACTTCATCAGGTCGCCGACCATCCAGATGTCGCCCGGCGAGATGATGGTGTACTTGGCGCCTTCCTTGGGCGAGACCACCAGGTTGCGGCCCTGCACGTCGACACGCGACACCTTGCCGTTCTTGGCGTCATCCATGAACTGCGAATAGGTGACGCTGTCCTGCGCACGGGGCTTGTCGAACTGCTTGAAGACGGTAAACAACACCAGCGCGATCACGAGCCAGATTGCCGCCTTTTGAAACAGGTTGTTATTCAAGGCCGAACTCCTTTGCAATTGCCTTGCCAACGGATAGCTGCATTGTAATGCAGTGCCCGCCCTCGAGGGGAAACAGAGAAACTATGATGCCGATAGCACCGGGTGGGGGCACTTTCCCCTACATTTCCGCTTCCGCCCTGGCTTATATCGAGATCGGTCAATCCACCGCCTTGAGGTAGCGCCCAAGGATAAAGGTCTCGGAAGACTTGTCGCGCGACGCCTTGGGCTTGCGCTTCGCGACCACTTTGAAGTGCCGTTTGAACTTTTCCACGATCTGGCTGTAGCCGCTCCCGTGGAAACACTTTACCAGCAATGCTCCCTCGGGCTTAAGGTGGGCCTGCGCAAATTCCAGCGCCAGGTCGCACAGGTACTCGATCCGCGCTGCATCGGCGAAGGCTACACCGGACAAGTTGGGGGCCATGTCGGACAAAACAAGATCGATCTTGTTGCCGCCGGACGCGTCCAGCACCACACTTTCCAGCTCGCGGAACACCGATTCCTCACGGAAATCACCCTGGATGAAAGTGACGTCGGCGACAGGCTCCATCGGTAGCAGGTCGATCGCCACCACGGCGCCGTCGATCCTCCCGTCCTTGGCCCGGGGCGAGTCCGCCAGCTTGTTGCGGGCGTACTGGCTCCAGCTGCCCGGTGCCGCGCCCAGGTCCACGATCACCTGGCCCGGGCGGATCAGCTTGTCCTGCTCGTCGATCTCCTTGAGCTTGTAGGCCGCGCGGGCGCGATAGCCCTCGCGCTGCGCCATTTTCACGTACGGATCGTTGATGTGGTCGTGCAGCCACGAATGATTGAACTTGTTTTTTGCCATGCCAGATACCAGCCTGTTCCCTGCCCCCGCCCGCCGCTCAGTGCCGCGCACGAAGGTTTTCCTACTGTTTTGATGATTTTGCTGCCCGACAGTGCCGGATTGACGGATAATACGCGCCAATCCGCATCCCGACCGCCGGCGCGCCTTGATCGGCCACCGGCTTGCCGCCTCCGGCGGCCGTCGGCAGCCTGTTTTTGCCCGACCCGCCGTGTCACGACCGGCGCGGGCTGCAGCGCCCGATTTTCCAGCGCCCAGCGCTCTATCACTATTTCAAGCGCCTAATACCAGCGCCAACCTATGCCCGCTCTACAACTAGTCCCTGCCCAGCGCTCTGACCTGCGCTCCCGTGCCCATGCCCTGAACCCGGTCGTGATGGTCGGCGCCGAAGGCCTGACCCGTGCCGTGCTGGCCGAGATCGACCGCAGCCTGGCTGCCCACGACCTGATCAAGATCCGCGTGTTCGGCGACGACCGCGAAGCGCGCATCGCCATCTACGAAGAAATCTGCGACCAGCTCAGCGCCGCGCCGATCCAGCATATCGGCAAGCTGCTGGTGGTCTGGCGCCCGGGCGAAGCCCGCCTGAAGGAAAACCAGGCGGAAGACCTCGGCCGCCACACCCCCGCCCGCCGCGGCGGCGCCGCCCCGCGCACGGTGACAGTGAAGAAGCCCAGCGCCGCGCCGAACCGCCGCCCGACCCGCAAGGAAGTCACAGTGCTTGGCAACGAGCGCGTCACCGCCGGCGGCAATGTGAAGCGCTCGCGCGCCCGCCCGACCAGCCAGAAGAAGAAGGCGCTGGGCTGAACGCTGCCAGCTGAAGCATAAAGGGGCCGCCGCCAGGCGCCCCCGATGCCGGCACGCCACGCCTGTGGCGGCGCCGGCGACCGGACTCACTCCCCGGCCGAACGCGGCGCCGAAGCGCGCCACACCAGCGCCAGTGCCAGCAGGCTCTGTAGCAGGTAGAAGGCGCTCGACACGCCGTGCAGCATGCCGAACTGCCCCTTGTAAGGCGATTCGGAAACGCCGACGCCCAGCGCCAGCGCCTTTTCCTTCAGGCCGGCCATGAACGGCTGGGTGCCGAAGTAACCCGCCAGCACGCAGCACAGCATGCCCAGCACCAGCCAGCGCAGGCCACGGTAGCGATGGGCGCCGCGCCGGATCATCACGTTGCACAGCACCAGCTGCAGCACGCCGATGGTGACGCCGGTGATGGCTTCGGTATGGAACAGGTGCCCGGCGATCATGCCCGCCGTCTCGCGGCTGGGCAGCACGGAAAACAGCGTCGGCGCCACCATGTAGCCGACGGTCCACAGGCTGCCCGCCCACACCACCGTCAGCAACAGGAAGATGCGGTGCGGCAGCGGCGGCAGATTGTTATAGGAACTGGAGAACACGAGCCGGTCTTTCCGGTGGCCGGGCCAGGCGCCACGCCTGCCGGCCGCGCCGGCGTCAGATATAGCGTACGGTAATGACTTCGTACTCGCGCTCGCCGCCAGGGGCCAGCACGGTCGCGACGTCGCCTTCGAACTTGCCGATCAGCGCGCGCGCGATCGGCGAGCTGACCGAGATCTTGCCGATGTCGATATCGGCCTCGTCATCGCCCACGATCTGGTAGCTGACGGGACTGCCAGACTCCAGGTCTTCCAGGTCCACGGTGGCGCCAAAGACGATGCGGCCGTCGGTATCCAGCTGGGTCGGGTCGATGACCTGCGCGGCCGACAGCTTGGCCTCCACTTCCAGGATGCGGCCTTCGATAAAGGCCTGCTTTTCCTTGGCGGCGTCGTATTCGGCGTTTTCAGACAGGTCGCCTTGCGCGCGGGCTTCCGAGATCGCATTGATCACCGCCGGACGCTCGACAGCCTTCAGGCGCTGCAGCTCCTCCTTCAGGAGCTCTGCGCCACGCTTGGTAATCGGAATGGTGCTCATGTCTTCGTTCAACAAAAAAATGAGCCGCAGCGGAGCTGGAGCCATCCCTGGCAAACCCCGCCAGGGCACTTCCGCTCAACCGCGGCTTTCAGACAGGACCGAATGCGGGCACGCCGCATCGATCGACGAATTTGACGTAGTTTAGGCCAGGAAGCCCGCCGGCAGCAACTCCGGCGGGCTTCCTGGGGTGGCCGGGCACAGTGCGCCCGGCCTTTTGCAATGTGCTTTCGCCTTACCTTGCGGACGTCAGGCCAGCGAAGCGTGCAGGCTTTGCAGGTCGTAGACCTCCAGGCTCTGCATGTGCTTCAGGCCTTCCACCGCGGCGCGGGCGCCGGCGATGGTGGTGTAGTAAGGAATGCGGTTGGCCAGCGCCGAGGTACGGATCGAGCGCGAATCGGCAATCGCGGTGCGGGTCTCGTCCACGGTGGTGAACACCAGCGCCAGTTCGCCGTTCTTGATCATGTCCACGATATGCGGACGGCCGTCCTTGACCTTGTTGACCACCCTGACCGGGATGCCGGCGGCCTCGATGGCCGAGGCGGTGCCGCGGGTGGCAACGATCGGGTAGCCCATGTCGTGCAGCATGCGGGCCACGCCGACGGCGCGCGGCTTGTCGCTGTCCTTCACGGTGATCAGCACGGTGCCCTTCTCGGGCAGGCGCGAACCCGCGGCCAGCTGGCTCTTGAACAGCGCCTCGCCGAAGGCCTTGCCCACGCCCATCACTTCGCCGGTCGAACGCATTTCAGGTCCGAGGACCGGATCGACGCCCGGGAACTTGTTGAACGGGAACACCGCTTCCTTGACGCTGTAGTACGGCGGGATGACCTCTTCGCCGATGCCCTGCTCGTCCAGCGACTGGCCGGCCATGCAGCGCGCGGCGATCTTGGCCAGCTGCATGCCGGTGGCCTTGGACACGTACGGCACGGTACGCGAGGCGCGCGGGTTCACTTCCAGCACGTAGACGGTGTCGACGCCGTTGCTCTGCTGGATCGCGAACTGCACGTTCATCAGGCCGATCACGTTCAGGGCGCGGGCCATCGCGGCGGTCTGGCGCTTCAGTTCGGCGACGGTCTCGGCCGACAGCGAGTACGGCGGCAGCGAGCAGGCGGAGTCGCCCGAGTGCACGCCGGCCTGTTCGATGTGTTCCATCACGCCGCCGATAAACACGCGCTTGCCGTCGCAGAGTGCGTCGACGTCGCACTCGATGGCGTCGTTCAGGAAGCGGTCCAGCAGCACCGGGGAATCATTCGACACCTTGACGGCCTCGCGCATGTAGCGCTCGAGGTCGCGCGGCTCATGCACGATTTCCATGGCGCGGCCGCCCAGCACGTACGACGGGCGCACCACCAGCGGGTAGCCGATCTCTTCGGCCAGGCGCAGCGCTTCGTCCTCGGCACGCGCGGTGCGGTTGGGCGGCTGGCGCAGGCCCAGCTCCTGCAGCAGCTTCTGGAAGCGCTCGCGGTCTTCGGCCGCGTCGATCATGTCGGGGCTGGTGCCGATGATGGGCACGCCGTTGGCTTCCAGGTCCAGCGCCAGCTTCAGCGGGGTCTGGCCGCCGTACTGCACGATCACGCCGACCGGCTTTTCCTTGTCGACGATTTCCAGCACGTCTTCCAGCGTCAGCGGCTCGAAGTACAGGCGGTCCGAGGTGTCATAGTCGGTCGACACGGTTTCCGGGTTGCAGTTGACCATGATGGTCTCGTACCCGTCTTCGCGCAGCGCCAGCGCGGCGTGCACGCAGCAGTAGTCGAACTCGATGCCCTGGCCGATCCGGTTCGGGCCGCCGCCCAGCACCATGATCTTCTTCTTGTCGGTCGGCTGCGCCTCGCACTCGCCATGCTCGGCCTCGTAGGTCGAGTACATGTAGGCGGTGTTGGTGGCGAACTCGGCCGCGCAGGTGTCCACGCGCTTGTAGACCGGGCGCACGTTCTGGGCGATGCGCGCCTCGCGCACCGCCTTGGCATCGGTCTTCAGCAGTTTGGCCAGGCGGCGGTCCGAGAAGCCCTTCTGCTTCAGGTAGCGCAGCTCGGCGGTCGACAGGCTGTCCAGCGTGCGCGACTTGACCAGGCCTTCAGTCTTGACGATGTCTTCGATCTGGGCCAGGAACCAGGGGTCGATGTCGGTCTCGGCATGGACCTCTTCCAGCGACATGCCCAGGCGGAACGCGTCGCCCACGTACCAGATGCGGTCGGGGCCGGCTTCGCCGATTTCCTCGACCACCTCATCGCGGTCCGACGACTTTTCGTCCAGGCCGTCGACGCCCACTTCCAGGCCGCGCAGGGCCTTCTGGAACGATTCCTGGAAGGTGCGGCCCATGGCCATCACCTCGCCCACCGACTTCATCTGGGTGGTCAGGTGGCTGTCGGCCTGCGGGAATTTCTCGAAGGCGAAGCGCGGCACCTTGGTGACCACGTAGTCGATCGACGGCTCGAACGAGGCCGGGGTCGCGCCGCCGGTGATTTCGTTCTTGAGTTCGTCCAGCGTGTAGCCCACGGCCAGCTTGGCCGCGACCTTGGCGATCGGGAAGCCGGTGGCCTTGGACGCCAGCGCCGACGAACGCGACACGCGCGGGTTCATCTCGATGACGATCATGCGACCGTCCTTCGGGTTGATCGAGAACTGCACGTTGGAGCCGCCGGTATCGACGCCGATCTCGCGCAGCACGGCCAGCGAGGCGTTGCGCAGGATCTGGTATTCCTTGTCGGTCAGGGTCTGGGCCGGGGCCACGGTGATCGAGTCGCCGGTGTGGATGCCCATCGGGTCCAGGTTCTCGATCGAGCAGATGATGATGCAGTTGTCCTTCTTGTCGCGGACCACTTCCATCTCATACTCTTTCCAGCCCAGCAGCGATTCTTCGATCAGCAGCTCGCGCGTCGGCGACAGGTCCAGGCCGCGCTTGCAGATCTCTTCGAATTCTTCGCGGTTGTAGGCAATGCCGCCGCCGCTGCCGCCCAGCGTGAACGACGGGCGGATCACGATCGGGTAGCCGCCGCTGCCGGTTTCCTGGGCAATGCGCGACTGCACGGCCATGGCTTCGTCCATCGAGTGGGCGATGCCCGACTTGGCCGAACCCAGACCGATCTTGGTCATCGCGTCCTTGAACTTCTGGCGGTCCTCGGCCTTGTCGATGGCTTCGGGCGAGGCGCCGATCAGTTCCACCTTGTACTTGTCCAGCACGCCATGGCGATGCAGGTCCAGCGCGCAGTTCAGCGCGGTCTGGCCGCCCATGGTCGGCAGGATCGCATCAGGACGCTCCTTCTCGATGATGCGCTCGACCACTTCCCAGGTGATCGGCTCGATGTAGGTCACATCGGCCGTGTTGGGATCGGTCATGATGGTCGCCGGGTTGGAGTTGACCAGGATGACCTTGAAGCCTTCCTCGCGCAGCGCCTTGCAGGCCTGGGCGCCGGAGTAGTCGAACTCGCACGCCTGGCCGATGATGATGGGGCCCGCGCCGATGATCAGGATGCTCTTGATGTCTGTGCGTTTTGGCATTGCACGCTCTCTTTATGGGCCGGTCCGCCTTGCCTGCGGACCGCGCCGGTAATCAGGGAATCCTTCCGGATTCAAAATATCGTCTGGCTCAGTTCATCGTGGCCGTCGCCAGCTTGGCGCCGAAGCCGATGAACATCGCGCCTACCCCGCTGGACATGCCGGCCGACAGCCGGCGGCGGCGCCGGAACGCTTCGGCCAGCTTCGCGCCCACGAAGATGATCGTGGTCAGGTAGGCAAAGCTGCAGATCTGGCACACCAGCCCCAGCACACCGAACGACAGCACCGGGTACGCAAAGGCCGGGTCGACGAACTGGATGAAGAACGAGATGAAGAACAGGATGGCCTTCGGGTTCAGCAGGCTGATCAGCAGCGCCTTGCGGAACGGGTTGGACTGGTCGGGTGCGGGTGCGGGCGCGCTCGCCGTGGCAGGCGCGGCTTCGCCGCGCGCTGCCCAGTTGCGCAGCGCGCCGCGCAGCATGTTGAATCCAATCCACGCCAGGTAGGCCGCGCCGATGTACTTCACCACGTAGAACAGCGCCGGGCTGGCCTTGAGCAGCGAGGCCACGCCCGCCGCCGACAGCACCATCAGCACGAAGTCGCCCAGGAACACCCCGCACGCGCCCTTGTAGCCGGCGCGCACGCCGCGCTGCGCCGCCACCGACAGCACATACATCGAGTTCGGCCCCGGCAGCAGCACGATGAAGATCGTGCCCAGCACGTAGGTCCAGAAATCGGTGATGCCGAAGGCGGTATGCATGAAGGCGTTCATGGGATGTCCCTGTGTCTGCGCTGTTCCCGGCTGCGCTTACTTGCGCGCGTCGGTCATCAGCTGGATAAAGCGGTCGAACAGGTAGGCCACGTCGTTCGGGCCGGGCGATGCTTCCGGGTGGCCCTGGAAGCAGAACGCCGGCTTGTCGGTCAGCGCGAAACCCTGCAGCGAACCGTCGAACAGCGACTTGTGCGTGACGCGCACGTTCGACGGCAGCGTGTCGGCGTCGACCGCGAAGCCGTGGTTCTGCGACGTGATCACCACGCGGCCGTCGTCCAGGTCCTTGACCGGATGGTTGGCGCCGTGGTGGCCGAACTTCATCTTCAGGGTCTTGGCGCCAACGGCCAGGGCCATGATCTGGTGACCCAGGCAGATGCCGAAGGTCGGGATGCCGCGTTCGATGAACTCGCGCGTGGCGGCGATGGCGTAGTCGCACGGCTCGGGGTCGCCGGGGCCGTTGGACAGGAACACGCCGTCCGGATTCAGCGCCAGCGCGTCGGCGGCACTTGCCTGGGCGGGCAGCACCGTGACCTTGCAGCCGCGCTCGGCCAGCATGCGCAGGATGTTGTACTTGACGCCGTAGTCATAGGCGACCACGTGGAACTGCGGCTGGTCCTGCTTGCCGTAGCCTTCGCCCAGCTTCCATTCGGACTGGGTCCACTGGTACGGTTCCTTGACCGAAACCACCTTGGCCAGGTCCATGCCGGTCAGGCCGGGGAACGAGCGGGCCAGGTCGATGGCCTTCTGGACATTGTCCTCGCCGGCCAGGATGCAGCCGTTCTGGGCGCCCTTCTCGCGCAGGATACGCGTCAGCTTGCGCGTATCGATGCCGGCGATGGCCACCACCTTTTCCTGCTTCAGGTAGTGGCCAAGGGTGTGTTCCTTGCGGAAGTTGGAGGCCAGGATCGGCAGATCCTTGATGATCAGGCCGGCGGCATGGACTTTCGTGGCTTCGACATCCTCAGGGTTGACCCCGTAGTTACCGATATGCGGATACGTCAGCGTGACGATCTGCCGCGAGTAACTCGGGTCGGTGAGGATTTCCTGGTAGCCGGTGATGGCGGTGTTGAACACCACTTCACCGATGGTATGGCCGGAAGCGCCAATGGAATAGCCACGAAAGACCGTGCCGTCTGCAAGCGCGAGAATGGCGGACGGAAAAGACGGTAACACGGGTAGGCTCCTGCTGGACTCACCCCGTGACCGACCAATCGACGCCTCGTGCCTCCCAGGCCGGATCCGTGACGGCGGCAGCGGCATTGCGCCGATGCGGTCGGATCCGGTCGCGACATGCTCTTTGCATCACATCAAGTGCGGACGGCAAAGGCGGCGCGGATGGGGGCGGCGGAAGGTGGAAAGCGGTAGGCGCTAGGGTGAAGGGTTCTGAAAGCGAAACTTTCGAATTATATCCCGCGCCACCCAATTTCTCAAGTTTTCAAGGACTTGCGCGCGGCAGGCGGCCGCGCCGCCCTGCGCCAGCTGCGTTACGCCTGCGGCGGCACGACCGCCGTGACCTCGATTTCCACCTTGGCGCGCGGCTCCACCAGGTCCGCGACCTCGACCGCCGTCATCGCCGGGAAGTGGCGGCCGATGATGGCCCGGTAATGTTCGCCGATCGCCCGGTAGGCACCGACGTATTCCGCCTTGTCCTTCACATACCAGGTCATGCGCACGATATGCTCCGGCCGCGCGTCGCCGGCCGCCAGCACGGCAACCACATTGCGCAGCGCCTGCGCCACCTGCAGGCCGAAGTCGTCGGTCTCGAATTCACATTTACCGGTCCAGCCGATCTGGCCGCCGACAAAGAGCAGGCGGCTGCCCACCTGCATTTCGGTCATGGTGCCGTTGGCGTAGCCACGCGGGGGTGCCCAGTCGGGCGGCTGCAGGATCTTCATGGTGTGTTCCTGTTGATAGCTTTATGGATGAATGGAGTCCGGGACTCAGGCCGTGGCGACCAGATAGGCCGACATGGCCGCGCGCACGGCATCGGGCAACGGCTGGGGAGCAATCGAGCCGGTATCGACACAGACCAGCCGCTGCGTCACTTCCATGCGGGTATCGTCGTGCGGGCCGGCAAAGCGGATCGCCAGGGTGAAGCTGGATTGCCCGAGCTTCAGCACGCGCAGTTCACGCGTCAGCACCTCGCCCAGCCGGCTTGGCGCCAGGAAGCGGCACGCCAGCTCGGCGGTCGGCACGCCGGCGCGGCCCTCGCCATGCATGGCATCGAACGGCCAGCCCAACGCCTCGCTGAACCAGTCTTCGATCAGGTCGTTGAGCATCTCGAAATAGCGCGGGTAGAACACGATGCCGGCGGCGTCGCAGTGCTTGAAGCGCACCAGCACGGTGCTGCGGAACACGGGGCTCATGGCTTCCCTCCGCCGTTGTTGTTGCCACCATTGCCGTTGCCTTGCTCCGCCATCTGCCGCAGCCGGAAGCGCTGCAGCTTGCCGGTCTCGGTGCGCGGCAGCGCGGGCACGAACACGATGCGGCGCGGATACTTGTAGGGCGCGATCTGGCGCTTGACGTAGTCCTGCAGCGCGGTGCGCGTGGCGTCGTCCGCCGCCGTGCCCTCGCGCAGCACCACATAGGCGGTGACCACCTGCCCGCGCTCATCGTCGGGGGCGCCGACCACGCCGCATTCGGCAACGGCCTGGTGCTGCATCAGCGCGCTTTCCACCTCCGGCCCGGCAATGTTGTAGCCGGCCGAGATGATCATGTCGTCCGAGCGCGACTGGTAGAAGTAGTAGCCGTCCTCGTCGGCCACGAAGGTATCGCCCGGCAGGTTCCAGCCCGCTTTCACATAGTTGGCCTGGCGCGGATCGTCCAGGTAGCGGCAGCCGGTCGGGCCCTGCACCGCCAGCTTGCCGACCTGGCCCGGCGGCAAGGGCTGCATGTTCTCGTCGACGATCTGCGCCACATAGCCGGGCACCACGCGCCCGATCGCGCCGGGCTTCACGTCGGCGCCGGCGCTGGAGATAAAGATATGCATCATCTCCGTGCCGCCGATGCCATCGGTCATCTCGATACCGGTGGCTGCCTTCCAGCTCTGGCGCGTGGCATCCGGCAGGGCCTCGCCGGCCGACACGCTCTTCTTCAGGCTGGACAGGTCATAGCGCGGGGCCAGCGCAGCCATCTGCCGGTAGAAGGTCGGCGCGGTAAAGACGATGGTGGCGCGGAAATCCTGGATCAGTTCGAGCAATGTCTCTGGCGTCAGCTTCTCGGCCAGCACGGCGCTGGCGCCGATGCGCAGCGGGAAACACAGCATGCCGCCCAGCCCGAAGGTAAAAGCGATCGGCGGCGTGCCGCAGAACACATCGTCCGGCTGCGGGCGCAGTACCTGGCGCGGGAACAGGTCGCACATGGCCAGCACGTCGCGGTGGAAGTGCATGGTGCCCTTGGGCTGGCCGGTGGTGCCGCTGGTGAAGGCGATCAGGCAGACATCGTCGCTGGCGGTGTCGCAGGCGTCGAAGGTCTGCGGCTTGCCCGCCATCGCCGCCTCGAGCGAACCCTCGCCTTCACCGTTGAAGTACAGCGCGCGTGCCAGGCTCGGGCAATGGAACTCGCCGCCCGCCTGCTGGTTGGCATCGAGTTCCTCGCGCAGCCGCGCATCGCACAGCGCGGCGCTGACGTGGGCCTTGTCGATGATCTGCTTCAGTTCCTTGGCGCGCAGCAGCGGCATGGTCGGCACCGCGATCAGCCCGGACTTGACGGTAGCCAGCCAGCTGGCCGCCATCATCAGGTTGTTGGGTCCGCGCAGCAGCACGCGGTTGCCCGGCACCAGCTTCATGTCCTCGACCAGCACATGGGCGATGCGGTTCACCAGCGCCGCCAGCTGCGCATAGGTGACCGTCTCGATCTTCCCTTCGCGGCGATGGCGGATGGCGATGCGCTCGCCGCGGCCCTCGCTGACATGGCGGTCGACCAGCTCCACCGCGGCGTTCATCCGCTCCGGATAGTCGGTATCGGCATTGAAGCGGAACACCGGCCACGTGTCGGGCGGCGGCAGCCGGTCGCGCGCGAAGGTATCCAGGTGGGCTGTGGTCGCCATGACTTGTCTCCTGTCTGCTCTGTATCGGTACGGCAGTTCGTGGGCAGCTCGCGGGCGCGTCAGGCCTTGCGCCCGGCCAGCGTCTCGCGCGCAATGATCAGCTTCTGCACTTCGGTGGCGCCTTCATAGATGCGCAGCGAGCGGATCTCGCGGTACAGGCTCTCCACCCGCGTGCCAACCTTGACGCCAAGGCCGCCGAACATCTGCACCGCGCGGTCGATCACCTGCTGCGCGTTCTCGGTCGCCACCATCTTGGCCATGGCCGCCTCGCGCGTGGTGCGCTGGCCCTTGACATCGCGCAGCCAGGCCGCGCGGTAGGTCAGCAGCGCCGCGGCGTCGATGGCGGTGGCCATGTCGCCGATGGCGGCCTGCGTGAGCTGCAGGTCGGCCAGCACGCCGCCGAACATCGGGCGCGCGCAGGCGCGTGCCAGCGCGTCGTCCAGCGCGGCGCGGCCGAAGCCCAGCGCAGCCGCCGCAACCGACGCACGGAAGATGTCGAGCGTCATCATCGCCACCTTGAAGCCCTGCCCCGCCTCGCCCAGCCGGTTGCCCACCGGCACGCGGCAGTTGTCGAAACGCAGCGTGGCCAGCGGATGCGGCGCCATCACGTCGATGCGCTCGGCGATGGTCAGGCCCGGCGTATCCGCATCCACCACGAAGGCGGAGATGCCGCGCGCGCCCGGCGCCTCGCCGGTGCGCACGAACACGCAGTAGAAGTCGGCGATGCCGCCGTTGGAAATCCAGGTCTTGGCGCCATCGATCACATAGTGGCTGCCGTCATCCGACAGCCGTGCGCTGCACTGCATCGCGGCGACATCGGAGCCGGCCTCCGGCTCCGACAGCGCAAACGCTGCGATCGCCTCGCCGCGGGCCACGCGCGGCAGGTAGTGCGCGCGCAGCGCGTCGCTGCCGGCCAGCGAAATCGCCCCCGAGCCCAGCCCCTGCATGGCAAAGGCGAAATCGGCCAGGCCGTCGTGGCGCGCCAGCGTCTCGCGCAGCAGGCACAGCGAGCGCGAATCCAGCGCGGGCAGCGCACCGCCGTGCGCGGCCGGCACGCAGTAGCGCAGCCAGCCGGCCTCGCCCAGTTGCCGCACCAGCGCGCGGCAGGCGGCATCGGTATCGCTGTGGTCGACATGCAGGTGCTGCGCGCACCAGGCGTCGAGTTCGCACTCGAGCGTGCGGTGCGCGTCGTCGAACAGCGGCAGGTCCAGGTAGGTCTTGTCGGACATGGCGGCTCAGTCCCCTTCGAATACCGGCTTCGTCTTGGCGACGAAGGCCTCGTAAGCGCGGCGGAAGTCGCGCGTCTGCATGCAGATGGCCTGGGCTTCAGCCTCGGCTTCGATGGCCTCGTCCAGCCCCATGTTCCATTCCTGGTGCAGCAGCTTCTTGGTCACACCGTGGGCAAAGGTCGGGCCGGCGGCCAGTTGCGCGGCCAGCGCCTGCGCCTGCGCCAGCACCGCTTCGGACGGGTGCAGCGCGTTGAAGAAGCCCCATTGCAGGCCCTCTTCCGCGCTCATCGCGCGGCCGGTGTAGAGCAGCTCGCTGGCGCGCCCCTGCCCGATCACGCGCGGCAGCAGCGTGCACGCGCCCATGTCGGCACCGGCCAGGCCGACGCGCGTGAACAGGAACGCGGTCCTGGCCTGCGCCGTGCCCAGCCGCAAGTCAGAGGCCAGTGCCATCATCGCGCCGGCACCGGCGCAGATGCCGTCGACCGCGCTCACCACCGGCTGCGGGCAGGCGCGCATCGCCTTGACCAGGTCGCCGGTCATGCGCGTGAAATCGAGCAGTTCCGGCATGGTCATGCGCGTGAGCGGGCCGATGATCTCGTGCACGTCGCCGCCCGAGCAGTAGTTGCCGCCCGCGCCGGTCACCACCACCGCCTTGATGTCGCTGGCGTAGCACAGGCCGCGGAACAGGTCGCGCAGCTCGGCATAGGAATCGAAAGTCAGCGGGTTCTTGCGCTCCGGACGGTTCAGCGTCACGGTGCCGACCTTGCCGTCGCCGGACACCGACCACAGGAAGTGCTTCGGCGCATAGCCGGCAAAGCTGCGCTTGTGGTGGCGCATGTCGAGTGCGATGTCTGTCATGGGTTTCTCTCGTTGTCAGTTGCAGTCGGTCTGGTTCAGCCTGCCATCACTTCGCCGCCGGCGACGGGAATTGCCTGGCCGGTGATCGCGCCCGCGGACGGCTGGCACAGCCAGGCCACCGCGTCGGCCACTTCCTCGGGCTGCACCAGCCGGCGTTGCGGGTTGCGCGCGGCCAGTTCGGCGCGCGCCTGTTCCTCGGTGCGGCCGGTCTTGCCGACGATATTGGCGACCGCGTCGCGCACGATGTCGGTTTCGGTATAGCCCGGGCAGACCGCGTTGACGGTCACGCCCCTGGCCGCGGTTTCCAGCGCCAGCGCGCGCGTCAGGCCGATCACGCCGTGCTTGGCCGCGCAGTACGCGCTGACGTAGCCATAGCCGATCAGCCCCGCCGTGCTGGCCACATTGACGATGCGGCCCCAGCCCGCGTCGAGCATTGCCGGCAGCGCCGCCTGCGTGCACAGGAAGGTGCCGGTCAGGTTCACGTCCAGCATGCGCTGCCACAGCGCGGCATCGGTCTTCAGGAACGGTGCGCTGTGCGCCTGGCCGGCGTTGTTGACCAGCATCGACACCGGGCCGGCCTGCTCACTGGCGGCGGCAAAGGCATGCGCCACGCTGTCGGCATCGGCAATATCAGCCGTGACAAAGGACACCACGGCGCCTGCAAGGGCCGAATCGCGCAGCGCCTGTACCGCCGCCTCCAGCGTGCCGGCATCGCGCCCCAGCAGCGTCACGCTGGCGCCATCGGCCAGCAGCCGGCGCGCGATCGCCGCGCCGATGCCGCGCCCGCCGCCGGTGACCAGCGCGTGGCGTCCTGACAATGAACCCGTGCTGCGCGTCATCCCTGCTTCTCCTGCGCCGCGGCGCGTTCCAGGTTGGTTTCGAGTTGCCGCTTGCCGGCCTGGTACTGCTTGGGCCAGGCGATATCGCGGTAGCCGATGCGCGCCGCTTCCTGCAGCGTCCAGGCCGGGTTGGCCAGGTGCGGCCGCGCGATCGCGCACAGGTCGGCGCGGCCTGCGGCGACAATGGAGTCGACATGGTCGGCCTCGAAGATCGCGCCCACCGCGATGGTGGCGATGCCGGCCTCGTTGCGGATGCGGTCGGCAAACGGGGTCTGGTACATGCGGCCGTAGACCGGCGCCTGGTCGGGGCTGACCTGCCCGGACGAACAGTCGATCATGTCGGCGCCGGCGCCCTTGAAGGCGCGCGCGATTTCGACTGCGTCATCGGGCGTGATGCCGCCTTCCACCCAGTCGTGCGCCGAGATACGGACCGACATCGGCTTGTCTTGCGGCCAGACCGCGCGCACCGCGGCAAACACCTCGAGCGGGTAGCGCAGCCGCGCCGCCAGCGAGCCGCCGTACTCGTCCTCACGCGTATTGGCCAGCGGCGAGATAAAGCTCGACAGCAGGTAGCCGTGCGCGCAGTGCAGTTCCAGCCAGTCGAAGCCGGCCTCGGCAGCGCGGCGCGCGCTGGCGACGAAGTCATCGCGCACGCGGTCCATGTCTTCGCGTGTCATCTCGCGCGGGGTCTGCGATTCGCCCGGCAGGTAGGGCAGCGGCGAGGCCGACATCACCGGCCAGTTGCCTTCCGGCAGCGGATGGTCCATCGCCTCCCAGCCGAGCTGCGTCGAGCCCTTGCGGCCCGAGTGCCCGATCTGCATGGCGATGCGTGCATCGCTGTTGGCATGCACGAAGTCGACGATGCGCCGCCAGGCGTCGCGCTGCGCGTCATTCCACAAACCCGGGCATCCCGGCGTGATGCGCGCATCGGGCGACACGCAGGTCATCTCCGCCACCACCATGCCGGCGCCGCCGAGCGCGCGCGAGCCCAGGTGGACCAGGTGGAAGTCGCCCGGCACGCCGTCGGTGCACGAGTACATCGCCATCGGCGACACCACCACGCGGTTCTTCAGCATGACCCCGCGCATGCGGAACGGCGTGAACATCGGCGGCAGCGGCTGGTGCTCGCGCAGGCGCAGGCTGTCCGCCGGCACGCCGGCCTGCTGCCCCAGCCAGTGTTCGAACTGCGCCACGTAGCCGGCGTCGCGCACGCGCAGGTTCTCATGCGAGATGCGCTGCGAGCGCGTCAGCAGCGAGTAGGCGAACTGCTCCGGCGGCAGGCTGCCGGCGTAGCGCTCGACGTTCTCGAACCATTCAGTCGAGTTGCGCGCAGCGTTCTGGATCTTCAGCACCTCCACGCCGCGCGTGGCTTCATAGCGCGACAGTGCATCGGGCAGGCCGTCATGGCCCTTGCCGCGGATCTCCTCGGCCAGGTCGATGGCGTCTTCCAGCGCCAGCTTGGTGCCCGAGCCGATCGAGAAATGCGCGGTGTGCGCGGCATCGCCCATCAGCACCACCGGCACGCGGCGGCCGTCGGGCAAGGTATTCCAGTGCACCCACTGCCGGCAGATCACACGCGGAAAGCGGATCCAGATGGCCGAGCCGCGCAGGTGCGCCGCATTGGTGATCAGCTTGTTGCCGTCGAGGTAGCGCGCGAACAGCTTCTCGCAATAGGCCACGCCCTCTTCCTGGCTCATCTGCTCGATGCCCGCGGCGCGCCAGACCGGTTCCGGCGCCTCCACGATAAAGGTAGAAGTGGTGTCGTCAAAGCGGTAGGCGTGCGCCTGGAACCAGCCGTGCTCGGTCTTCTCGAAGGCAAAGGTGAAGGCGTCGAAGAGCTTGTGCGTGCCCAGCCAGACAAAGCGGCACTGGCGCGTATCGATATCCGGCTGGAACGTGTCGGCGTAGCGGGTGCGGATGCGGCTGTTCAGGCCGTCGGAGGCGATCACCAGGTCGGCCTGGTATTGCATCGCCAGCGCCTGGTCGTCGGACACATCGGTCTCGAACACCAGCTTTACACCCAGCGCCTCGCAGCGCGCCTGCAGGATATTGAGCAGCCGCTTGCGGCCGATGCCGATAAAGCCATGGCCGCCGGAGCGGATGGTGCGCCCGCCGATATGGATGTCGATATCGTCCCAGTGGTTGAAGGCCGCGTTGATCTCGGCGGCACTGACGGGGTCGGCTTCCTTCAGGTTGTCCATGGTGGCGTCGGAGAACACCACGCCCCAGCCGAAGGTGTCGTAGGGCCGGTTGCGCTCGACCACGATGACCTCGTTGGCCGGGTCCTGCAGCTTCATCAGCAGGCCGAAATACAGGCCTGACGGGCCGCCACCAATACAAAGCACTCGCATCTTTTTTGCCTCCTGCCGGCTGCGCCGCGGCACCTTGCCCCGGGGCCGCACCGCCATCTACATCATGTTTAAATATTTTATGCTTCAAATATTAGTCTGCATCACGACCGATGGCAAGGACGCGATGCAGTGTGCCCCGCAAGGCACCCCCAATCGCCCTAATGCCGTTCAGTTAACCACCGTCGTTCCCGCGCAGGCGGGAACCCAGTGACTTCGCCCCCAAAGGGGACGTGAAAGACGCTGGATTCCCGCCTGCGCGGGAATGACAGGCTAGCCTTTCAGCGCCGCCTGCAACTGCTCCAGGGCGCCCGGATCCTCAATCGTAGTCAGATCGCCGGGGTCGCGCCCTTCGGCCACGGCCTGCATGGCGCGCCGCAGCAACTTGCCCGAACGCGTCTTGGGCAGCGCATTCACAAAGAAGACGCGTGCCGGCCGGGCCACGGCGCCCAGTTGCTGCTCCACCGTTCTCATCAACTCGCCCTCCAGCGCCAGCCGCGCTTCGGGCGTGGCCGTGCACGCCGGATCACGCGCGATGCAGAAGGCCATCGCCACCTGCCCTTTGAGCGCGTCGTGCACGCCCACCACCGCCACCTCGGCCACGGCGGCGCTGGACGACAGGCTTTCCTCGATCTCGCGGGTGCCCAGGCGGTGGCCGGCCACGTTGATCACGTCGTCGGTGCGGCCCAGGATAAAGACATAGCCGTCCGCGTCGCGCACGCCCCAGTCGAAGGTCGAATAACACAGCCGGTTCGGCACTGCCTGCCAGTAAGTGCGCACGAAGCGGTCGTCGTCGCCCCACACCGTGCTCATGCATCCGGGCGGCAGCGGGCCGTCGATGGCGACCACGCCCTTCTGCCCCGGCGGGCATTCCGCGCCGGTGTTCTCGTCGACGATCTTCAGGTCATAGCCATAGGCCGGCACGCCGGGCGAGCCCAGCTTGGGCGGCAGCGGCTCGATGCCGCGCTGGATCGCCAGGATGGGCCAGCCGGATTCGGTCTGCCAGTAGTTGTCGACCACCGGCTTGCCCAGGCCGTCCTGGATCCAGCGCGCGGTGGGCTCGTCCAGCGGCTCGCCGGCCAGGAACAACAGGCGCAGGCTGGACAGGTCGTAGCGGCTCAGCCAGGCCGGGTCCTGCTTCTTCAGCACGCGGATGGCGGTCGGCGCGCTGAACATCAGGTTGACCTGGTATTGCTCCACCAGCCGCCACAGGATGCCGCCGTCCGGGCGGATCGGCGTGCCTTCATACATCAGCGTGGTCATGCCGGCCAGCAGCGGCCCGTAGACGATATAGCTGTGCCCCACCACCCAGCCGATATCCGACGCGGTGAACATGGTGTCGCCAGGCTTGCCGCAGAAGATGTATTCCATCGACGTGGCCAGGGCCACCGCATAGCCGCCGGTATCGCGCTGCACGCCCTTGGGCTTGCCGGTGGTGCCGGAGGTGTAGAGCACGTACGATGGCTCGCTCGATTCCAGCCACACGCACGGCACCTGCGTGCCGGCCACGCGCTCGCGCCAGGCGGCATAGTCTTGGTCGCGTCCTTCGGTGCGCGGCATGTCCGCCAGTTTCCGGTCCACCAGCAGCACCTTTTCGGGCTGGTGCGACGACAGCCGGATGGCCTCGTCCAGCAGCGGCTTGTACGGCACCACCTTGCCGGCACGCGAGCCGGCGTCGGCGCTGACCACCACGCGCGGGCGGGCATCCTCGATGCGCGCCGCCAGGCTGACCGAGGCAAAGCCCCCGAACACCACCGAATGGATCGCGCCGATGCGCACGCACGCCAGCATCGCAAACGCGGCCTCCGGGATCATCGGCATATAGATCAGCACGCGGTCGCCCTTCTGCACGCCCAGGCCCTGCAGGGTCGCAGCCATGCGGCAGACTTCGTCGTGCAGTTCGGCATAGGTATAGGTGCGGGCCTGGTCGGTCTCGGTCGAGACCCAGTGCAGCGCCGGCTGGCCGGCGCGGGCCGCCAGGTGGCGATCGACCGCGTTGTGGCACAGGTTGGTGCGCCCGCCCACGAACCAGCGCGTGAAGGGCGCGCGGCTGTTGTCCAGCACCTGGCTGAACGGGGTTTCCCAGTCGATGCGTGCCGCCTGTTCGGCCCAGAACCCTTCGGGGTCGGCCAGCGAACGGGCATGCGCGGCATGGCTTGCCGTCATGTCTGTCTCCTCCGCGTCTGCGGTCATTTGTGATATGGCCGTAGTTTGCCACCGGCGCGGGTGCGCGTGGCTACAGTTTGGGAGGGGCGCCGCACGGCGGCGGAGCCGGCACATGAAAAAAGGGGCGTGCCGAAGCATCGCCCCTTTCTTCATGTGCCCACGCCCGCTTGCGTCAGCGGGCCTTGGCCTTGGTGCCGGCCTTGGCCGACGCCTTGACGGTCGGGCCGGCCTTGGCCTCGCGCGTCACGCGCGCCGGCGCCGTCCTGGTGGTGTGCCGCGGCGAGGCCTCGACGACAACGCGCTTGCGCGGATCCGCCTTGCCCTTGGCGGAAACCCGGACGATGCCGCCCTTGCCTGCCTTGCTGCCATGCTCGGGGCGCTCGGCAATCTCCGCGCGCTCGGCCCGGTCAGCCTGCTCGGCCCGTGCCGCCCGCACCGCGCCGGCGCCGCGCACCGGCACCATCAGCACCAGGCTCTGCCCGGCGACCAGCTTGGTGCCGGAGAGCTTGTTCCACGACTGCACCTGCCCCGCCGACACGCCATAGCGGCGCGCCACCGAGGCCACGGTGTCGCGCCGGCTGGCGCGCACCACCACGCGGCGCGCATCCGGCAGGTCGGGCTCCATCGCCAGCATGGCGCTGTCGGCCAGGGTCGCGCTGATGTCCTGGTCGTGGGGGCCCGAACGCGGGATCATCACGGTCGAGCCCGCCTTCAGGCGCATGCCCTTCGGGATGCTGTTGATCTCGCGCAGCGTATCGGCGTCGACATTCAGCCGCGCCGCCAGCGATTCAACACGCTCGCGGCTGTCCACCGTCACCGCGGACCAGCTCGACAGCCCGCCGCGATAGGTGTTCAGGTTGTACTGGAAGCGCTCGGCGTTATCGAACGGCAGCAGGATCTGCGGGTTCGACGCGCCCAGGATCACCGGCCGGTTGAACGACGGGTTGAGCGCCTTGAACTCCTCCAACGACATGTCCGCCAGCTTGGCCGCCAGGTTCACGTCGATATCCCGCGACGTGGTCACCGTGACAAAGTACGGGTGGTCCGGGATCTCGGGCAGCTTGACGCCGTACGCCGCCGGGTTGGCGATGATGTTCTTGACCGCCTGCAGCTTCGGCACGTAGTAGCGCGTCTCGTTGGGCATGGGCAGGCTGGCGTAGTCGGTCGGCAGCCCGCGCGCCTGGTTGCGCGCGATCGCGCGCGACACCGCGCCCTCGCCCCAGTTGTACGCCGCCAGCGCCAGCTGCCAGTCGCCGAACATGTCGTAAAGCCGCGCCAGGTAGTCCAGCGCGGCGTCGGTCGAGGCCAGCACGTCGCGACGCTCGTCGCGGAACATGTTCTGCTTCAGGTTGTACGTCTTGCCCGTGCTCGGGATGAACTGCCACATCCCGGCCGCCTTGGCGGTGGACTGCGCCTGCGGGTTGAATGCGCTCTCGACGAACGGCAGCAGCGCCAGCTCGGTCGGCATCTTGCGCCGCTCCAGTTCTTCGACGATGTGATACAGGTAGCGGCTTGAGCGCCCGACCATCCGTTCCATGTATTCCGGCCGCTGCGCATACCACTGGGTGCGGTCATCGACCAGCGTACCCTCAAGGTCCGGCATGGCAAAGCCGCGCCGGATGCGGTCCCAGATGTCGTTGGACGGGCCGCGCAGCCAGTCCAGGCCACCCCGGTCGGCATTGAGCGTGGCTGAGGAAGGCAGCGCCGACTTGTCGCTGAGCGAGTTGAGCGGATCCTGGCGCTTGGCAGTCTGGGCGGTCGCGGCGCCGTCGGCGCCATCAGGCGGCGTGGGGGTGCTGGCGCACGCTGCAAGCAGCGCGGCGCACGCGACCACCGCCAGTAATCGACCAATATTCATTAAGTTCTCGAATCGTGACGCTAAAAGGATGCGTGATGCTAAAAAAAACCGCGTATCGCGTCAATCAGATTTTCCACATGTCCCATATCCGGCGGTCAGCTGCAAAGCCTTGTGGCGCAAGGCATTGCAGCCCTGGCGGGCCTAGCGGAAATTATCCTTCCAGCCGCGCAGGGCACCGAACGCCTGCGCGTCGCCCGCGGTGGCGCCGCCCTGGGCCGACACCGCGGCACGCACCGCCGGCTCGCGCGAGCGCAGGAAGGGGTTGACCTCGCGCTCGTGGGCAATGGTGGTCGGCAGCGTCGGCTGGTCCGCCGCGCGCAGCGCCTCGACGCGCTGCTCCCACACCGCCAGCGCGGCATTGCCCGGCTCGACCGCGCGCGCGAAGCGCACATTGCTGCGCGTGTACTCGTGCGCGCAATAGACGCGGGTATCGCCCGGCAGCGCCGCCAGCTTGTCGAGCGAATCCAGCATCTGCGCCGGCGTGCCTTCGAACAGCCGCCCGCAGCCGCTGGCGAACAGGGTATCGCCGCAGAAGACCGCCGGGCCGGCTGCGCCCAGGTCGCCCACGTAGGCGATATGGCCGGCGGTGTGCCCCGGCACGTCCAGCACGCGCAGGGTCAGCGCCGGCGCCTTGAGGGTCGCCAGGTCGCCCTCGCGCAGGGCCTGGGTGCGCGCGCCGATACGCTCGCCGGCCGGCCCCAGCACCGGCATCGGCTCGCCCGCCGGCGTGCGCGGGTGCGCCGCCAGCAACTCGGCCACGCCGCCCTGGTGATCGCCGTGGTGATGGGTGATTACAATAGCGCCCAGAGCCAGACCGCTTTGCGCTAGGAAGCGCTCCACCGGCGCGGCCTCGCCAGGATCGACCACGGCCGCGCAATGGCCGTCGTGGATGGCCCAGATATAGTTATCCTGGAACGCCGGGATCGGCTCAACCTTCAACATGCGCATGCTCCTATGTCCAATCGTCCCAAACATCCGATTGTAAGCTGGGAAGACTGGCTGGCCTCGCCGCCCGGCGAGTACATGCTGCGCTGGGAGGCGCAGCAGTACGACCGGATCGTGACCGACATCTTCGGCTACCACGCCGTGCAGATGGGCCTGCCCTTTATCGATACCCTGCGCGAAAACCGGATGCCGTTCTCGGCGCTGGCGCTGGACCCGTCCAGCGGGCCGCACGGGCCGCGTGCCGCACATCCGGACGCGCGCCAGCTGCTGTGCCGCTTCGACGAACTGCCGTTCGACACCCAGAGCATCGACCTGGTCACGCTGCCGCACATTCTGGAATTCGCCGAAGACCCGCACGAAGTGCTGCGCGAGGTCTCGCGCGTGCTGATGCCCGAAGGCCGCGTGGTGGTCACCTGCTTCAATCCGATGAGCCTGTGGGGCGCGCGCCAGGGCATGAACCGGCTTGGCGCCACGCCCTTCCTGCCCACCGACGCCCAGCAGATCGGCTTCGTGCGCATCAAGGACTGGCTCAAGCTGCTGGGCTTCGATATCATCCGCGGCCGCTTCGGCTGCTACTGTCCGCCCTACCGCACCGACCGCTGGCTGCAGCGCGCCGCCTTCATGGAAAAGGCCGGCGACCGCTGGTGGCCGATCTTCGGCGCGGTCTATATGATCTCGGCGATCAAGCGCGTGCGCAATATCCGCCTGGTCGGACCGGCCTGGAAGAGCAAGCCGGCGCTGGCCCCGGTATCGTCGCCCGTGGCCACACCCACCGGCACGCACGGCAAGACCCCCCGCGAAGAACGCTGACGCGGTCCTGCGCCCTTCCCCTGACACCTCAATGCGCCACCCGCCATGCGGGTGGCCACTACGGAATCACATGCAAGAAGTCACGATCTACTCCGACGGCGCCTGCAAGGGCAATCCCGGCCGCGGCGGCTGGGGCGCGGTGCTCGTCGCCGGCACCAGCGAAAAGGAACTGTTCGGCGGCGAGCCGAACACCACCAACAACCGCATGGAAATGACCGCCGTGATCGAAGCGCTGCGCGCGCTCAAGCGGCCCTGCGTCGTGCGCGTCTACACCGACTCGCAGTACGTCCAGAAAGGCATCAGCGAATGGCTGCCCGGCTGGAAGGCCCGCGGCTGGAAGACCGCCGACAAGAAACCCGTCAAGAACGCCGACCTGTGGCAGGAGCTGGACACCCTGGCGCAGCCGCACCAGATCTCGTGGCACTGGGTGCGCGGCCACAATGGCCACCCCGGCAATGAGCGCGCCGACGCGCTGGCCAACCGCGGCGTCGAATCGATCGGCCGCTGACCGGATTCTTCATCACAAGCGACAAGAACCGCGGAAGGCCCGCGCCGCTCCGCTAGAATGCCCGCCATGCGACAAATCGTTCTCGATACCGAAACCACCGGCCTGAATGCCGCCACCGGCGACCGCCTGATTGAAATCGGCTGCGTCGAGTTGATGAACCGCCGCCTGACGGGGCGCCACCTGCACTTCTACGTCAATCCGGAACGCGATATCGACGAGGGCGCGATCGCCGTCCACGGCATCACGGTCGAATTCCTGGCCGACAAGCCCCGCTTTGCCGAGGTCGTCGACGACATCCGCGAGTTCGTCCGGGACGCCGAACTGATCATCCACAACGCGCCGTTCGACCTGGGCTTCCTCGACATGGAATTCCAGCTGCTGGGCCTGCCGCCATTCCGCCAGCATGCGGGCAATGTGATCGATACCCTGCGCGAAGCCCGCCAGATGTTCCCCGGCAAGCGCAACTCGCTCGACGCCCTGTGCGACCGCATGGGCATCAGCAACGCCCACCGCACACTGCACGGCGCACTGCTGGATGCCGAGCTGCTGGCCGAGGTCTACCTGGCCATGACGCGCGGCCAGGATTCGCTGGTGATCGACATGCACGACAGCAGCGCAAGCCACGGTGGCGCGGTTGCGGCGGCCGACCTGTCGCGCCTCGCCCTGCCCGTGCTGCGCGCCACTGACGAGGAACACCAGGCTCACCTCGACCTGCTCAAGGGGCTGGACAAGGCCAGCGGCGGCAAGACGGTGTGGCAGGAAGCCCCCGCGGCGGCGCCCGGAAACCTGGCCGCCTGACAAAAATCAAAAAAGGGCTTTACAAGATACAAGAACCTCTGCATAATCTCATTTCTCCGCTGCACGACGGCAACGACGGCGCAGCAAGGGGTGGTTAGCTCAGCGGTAGAGCACTGCCTTCACACGGCAGGGGTCACAGGTTCAATCCCTGTACCACCCACCAGATTCGGAAAAGCCAGCCTCGCGCTGGCTTTTCTCATTTCCGGAGTTAGAAGGCACTAACCCGGAATTTTGTGCCCTCGCCGAATCGGTTCGACCACTCCAATTTGCTCCATGCGTTGAGCTTTGGAGGCTAGAGTTGGCAACGATCAGGCAGCGAGGAAGCTATTGGGAAGCACGGGTCCGCCGTAAGGGGTGGCCAGCGATCTCCCGCGGCTTCCCCAAAAAACAGACGCTCGCGCTTGGGCCACCGTCATGGAGTCTCCTATCGGGCGCTTCGGGGCAGATTATCTCCTTGTAGTCCAGCACCGTTGACCACGAAGCGCGCCACTTCGCCTCATCGCTCGTGAGTCATTAACGCCGATTAACATTTCTGAGCGATTTCAGCACCTGCGGATGGTCGGATGATCTGGGCGCTCACCGAGCCACAGGCGCCGTATAAGCCATATTTTGTAGCGATCTCTACAGTATTGCAGTAGTCCGTACGGTACTCCATGCTGCCGTCATGACTACCAAGACCAACTCCTGGCTTCTGCTGATCGTCAGCCTGCCGACAGCCGGCGCGATCGCGCGCATGCGTATCTGGCGTACGGTCAAGGCGCTCGGCTGCGCGGCCTTGCGTGACGGCGCCTATCTTCTGCCTGAAAATGCGGAGCAAGCCGCACAATTGCGTGAGCTGGCCGACGAAACGCAGCAGGAAGACGGCAAGGCCTGGCTACTACCACAGCGCTGCTGGCGCTGGTCACCGTCGCACTGCTGCTGAAGTTCAAGAAGCTGTCGGAGCCCGTGATCGTTGTCGGGGCCGCCGTGATCGGGCTGGCCGCGTATCCGCTGTTGCACCATTGAGTTGCAAGAGGAGAACCCATGACCTATCAAATGAAGCCGCTGGCATGCGCTCCGGCCAACTTGCGAGGTTTGTCCGAGAAGCTGATCGTCAGCCACTACGAGAACAACTATGGCGGTGCCGTGAGGCGCCTGAATGCGATCACGGCGGACATTGCCGCCCTGGATGTGGCAACCGCCCCGGTTTTCGTTCTCAACGGCTTGAAGCGTGAGGAGTTGATCGCCACGAATTCCATGATCCTGCATGAGGTGTACTTCGATAGCCTCGGCGATGGCGGGCCTCTAGAGGGCAACCTGCGGGACGCCATCGAACGCGACTTCGGCTCGGTCGCGCGGTGGCAGGCCGAGTTCACGGCAATGGGCAAGGCGCTTAGCGGTGGCTCGGGGTGGGTGTTGCTCTCCTACTCGCCGCGCGACCGGCGGCTCGTCAACCAATGGGCTGCGGATCATGCCCATACGCTCGCCGGAGGCACACCGATCCTGGCGCTCGATATGTACGAGCACGCCTATCACATGGATTATGGTGCCAAGGCAGCGGCCTACGTCGACGCGTTCATGAAAAACATCCATTGGCGACAAGTCTCCGCCCGTTTCGAGACGGCGGCGCAGCGTTAGAGCGGAGTTGCCAGGACATGCCCAAGCCAATTTCCCCGCATGAGCTTGCCGCGACGACGCAAGGTCCGGTCGCCATGCAGTTGATCGATGTGCGACGCCCCGAAGCTTTCGAGGCATGACCAAGGTACACGCCTACTTCATTTCAAGTACGACTTGATCACCTGCATGACTGCATCGAGATCCTGCTGGCGTTGCTCTTCCGCAGGCTCCTTGACCACGTGGTCGGTCAAATGACCCTCAATCACGGCCGCCATCAACCCATTCACCGCACCCCGAATGGCTGCGATTTGTTGCAACACCGCCGTGCAATCCTCCTCTTCATTGAGTTGCGTCTCCAGGGCAGCAGCTTGCCCCTGGATGCGCCGCAAGCGCGCCAACAATTTGGCCTTGTCACGAATGGTATGTGGCATGAATCGGGGATCAGTGTGGTTCGTCAGCGACGGAGCGTAGCACCAATATACTAGGGGGGAGTATAATTCGCCGACGCAAAATGTCTAGCGATCGTCGACCATGACTGAGTTCTCCACCCTATTGCAACAGGGCAACGCCTGGCTGTTCATTCCCAGCGCCATCCTGCTGGGTGCATTGCACGGCCTGGAACCTGGCCACTCGAAGACCATGATGGCGGCGTTTATTGTGGCTATCCGGGGGACGCTGACGCAGGCCGTCTTGCTTGGCCTCTCGGCAACGGTCTCCCACACAGCCGTGGTCTGGGCGGTCGCCATGGCTGGCCTGTACTTCGGTCGGAACTGGAGCGCTGAGTCAACGGAGCCGTATCTCCAGGTCGCCTCCGCCGCTCTCATCATCGGTGTTGCGGTGTGGATGATCTGGCGAACGTGGCGGGAGCAGCGGCTGGCGCACGCCCATGGTCATGATCACCGCCATGACCACCAGCACGACGACGCCAAGTTCATCGTCACCGGTCACGGCGTGGTCCGGCTGGAAGTGTTTGAGGACGGCGTGCCACCTCGTTTCCGCCTCTATCGCGACAGCCAGCATGGGCATGCTTGGCCGGCGAGCGATGTGCGCATCGAAACCGAGCGCCCTGAGGACACTCGCCAAACCTTCACTTTTGCGCAACGAGATGGATTCGTGGAATCCGCACAGACGATCCCTGAACCGCATGAGTTCGTTGCGCGCCTGAGCCTGGGACACGGACACCATAGTCACGACTACGACATCGAGTTCGTCGAGCACGATCACCATCACCACGTGGTCAAGGACTACGAAGCGCTGGATGTCTCGGCTCCTGGATACCAGGATGCCCATGAACTTGCGCACGCGAACGACATCCGCCGTCGCTTCGCCAACCGGCAGGTGACAACTGGCCAGATCATCGTTTTTGGCCTGACCGGTGGCCTGATTCCGTGCCCCGCGTCCGTCACGGTGCTCTTGCTCTGTTTGCAACTCAAGAAGATCACGCTCGGCGCCACGCTTGTACTGTGCTTCAGCATTGGCCTGGCCATGACGATGGTCGCATCCGGAGCCTTGGCTGCGCTGAGCGTCAAGCATGTATCCCGACGCTGGGGCGGCTTCGGTGACTTTGCGCGCAAGGCGCCCTACCTGTCCGGCGCCCTGATCGTGCTGGTCGGCCTGTATGTTGGCGGTCAGGGTGTGCAGGGACTCAGCAAACCGACTGCCGCACCAGCACTGGCGCACACGGGCAACCAGCAGACTGCCAGCCGGCATTAGCCAACATGAATCGCTTCCCGGTTTTGGCCCACCAACTCATGGCAGCGGCGGTACTTTGTGCGATTGCGCCCGTAGCGTCGCACGCGCATGGTATTGCCGGCAATCGCTTCTTTCCAGGAACGCTGACATTCGACGATCCTGCCGTGGCCGACGAGCTTGTCATCACGCCTGGATTCTTGCGTCAATCCGCCAACGGCAATGCCGTAACAGATCAGAACGTGACGGTTTCATTTGCCCGTCTGCTGACACCGGATGTTTCCATCGGGTTCGATAGCGGCTTAACGCGACGCACCTGGGAGGGCGCCCGACAATCGGGGGCATCCGGAACCAGCATCACACTCAAATCCCGACTCTACGAGAACGATCTCAATGAAACCCTCGTCGCGGGCTCGCTGATCTTCGGCATGCCACACAGTGGCGCCCAGCGGATCGGCGCAAATGCACCTGCCACCATTGCACCAAGCCTTTATATAGGACAGGGTTTTGGAGCCTTACCGCAATCCCTTGCGTGGCTGCGCCCTTTCGGCGTGACAGCGGGCGTCAGCGTTGCCGTCCCAACTAGCAAAGAGTCCGACAACTTGAACTACGTCCCCGCTGCTCGCCAGTTCAACAGTGTCAGAACGCGAAACGTCACCACCGTCCATTGGAGCTTTGCAGTCGAATACAGCACGCTTTACCTGACCGATCGCTTCGTTCCGGGCGTACTGCCAAAGGAGGAGCCGCTTCACCAGTTCGTTCCACTCGTGGAGTTTGCCTTTGACTCGCCGGTTGGCCAACGGACCAGAGGCACGGTCAACCCGGGCATCGCCTACGTGAGGGATACCTGGCAGGTCGCAGCGGAACTGGTTCTTCCGCTAACCCATGGATCGACGCGCGGAGTCGGTGCAAACATCCAGCTACTGTTCTTCCTGGATGACATCTTGCCCTCATTGTTCGGCAAGCCATTGCTGGATCGATAGCGAACGGCTGAAGCGGCCGAGCCACGGTCGCCTGCTGACCGCTTTGGTGGGGCATGGGCGCACACAGCTTCGAGCCCGTAGCGCTGCAAGTGAGCCTCCCGCGCACGGGATATACCACTTACGGCACGTTCATCGGCAGCAACACCATCTGCTTGCCAAGCAGATGCAGCCTGGCCTGTAGTTCGTTCGGAGTCTGGTTATGCAGCCAGGCGGTCAGGAAGTTGACATGCTGGAAGATCAGTTTGCTGGCGAAGCAGACGCTGTTCGGATATTCGTCCATCACGCCCTCGACCAGCTTCATGAACTCGCGCACGGGGTTCGTGCCGAAAGCCACGCGTGAGTCGGCGGCCAGACCGTGGCGCTGGCAGCTTGCGACGTAGTAGTGCAGCGATTCGCCGATGGCCTGCTGCAGGTGGTGCAGCGTTTCCTGGCCTTCGTAGCTCTGGGCATCGACTTCTCCCACCGCCAGGAAGATCACGTTCTTGAAATGCCCGGGAAACAGCCGCTCCACCCATAGCAGGGCATGCATGCTGACGCCGCGGTGCTTGCCGACCAGCACAATGGCGGTGGGCTGGGTGGGGTCGACGGGCGGGACTCGGCCCGAGCCGCTCGACATATCAACAGTAGCGGAGCAAGCTCTACAGTGACTGGGCGAAGTTTGTAGAGGCGATGGCAAATAAGGATGGGTTGACTCAAAACAGCTCAGCGAACCGTTCAAATTCTCGCCGGAGGAATGGCGCGCGGTGAAACGGCGCAACCGCGCGTCTGGAAGTGCCCCAAAAATGCTCCGCGCAAGAATCGCGCCCGTGCTAACATGCGCTAATAGTAGCTAACGTAAGCTATTTTTATAGAGCGTATTGTGATTTTTTCCCTTTTTGGTTTTGGGGCAGCACTGCCGATTCACACAGCAGGGGTCACAGGTTCAATCCCTGTACCGCCCACCAGACAAAGGGCTAGCAACTGCCTACGTTGCCAAGGAACCCAGACGGCGTCAGGCCTTCTGGGTTTTTTGTTGCCCAGCGCTTGCCACGGTTTGCCGCCGGTATCCACGCCCCTTGAGGGTATGTATTCTGGGTGGGCACGAATGGAGATCGCACTGTGAAACACCTGAAGATCCCGGCGGTGATGGCCTGCCTGGTGTTTGCTGCCTGCACCACCACAGCGCCACCCCACTCCGGCCGCCAGATGTCCACCTACGATATGGCGACGGAGTACACGGTGGAATACGTGCCGGACGGCTTCACGCTCACGGTCAACTACCGTTACCAGCGATTCACGATGCTGCCCGGTACCGCGGCGGCCGAGTGCAAGGCAGCCGCGATCAATGTGGCCAACAGCCTGGCCGACCGCAGGCACAGGCAGATCGAACCCGTGGACGATCAACGCTTCAAGCTGAACACCAGCAGGAACTGGTTCGGCAAGGTAACCGACTGCTCCGCCACCGCGCCGATTGTCTGGAAACGCTGAGACGATGGCGCCAGGCCATCATGGCGCCCCCACCTGTCCCTGGCCTTGGCTTCAGCGTCGGCCTGCCACGGCCGCGGGTAATCTTGCCTGGCGCGCCGGGCATGGGTTCTTCAGAGCCATAGCCGGTGCAGCAGATCAGAACCTAGCTGCACGAGTTGCCCCGCCATATCGGCAATGCTCGAATTTATGCCCAACGTGCTTGCCAATCCATAAAGGGCTCCTCCCAACAGGGCCAGGGACAGAATGCCCATCTTGACTTCGCTCACGACGCCTCCTCGCTATCTGCTGACGTGAGTCCGAGTTCCCCCGGCATGGCTGCAGCGAGCAGCGGCGTTGTAATGTATCTGGACCCGTCACGTTTCTTTATAGAAACATTGGCACGCCAGGATGTGGCCACTCTGTGCGGCAGCGCGCTCACCATGCGACGGCCGGCCGCTTCACGCCGGCGACTGTTGCAACCAGAAGAAGATGCGAACTAGGCCGCGAGCTCAACTGCTCTCGCTTCAAGCAGATCGATCAGTATGCGCTCAACACGGCTTCCACCGACACCAACGCGTTGATCCGCAGATATCAGCTTTAATGTATTGGCTGCCTCAGCGTACTGCCCTCTGGCAAACTGACTGACGGCATCAACCAGCCTGAGCGAGAGCCGCGCCTGGTCGCTGGATCCCTGAGCCGTGATAGCGGCCTTGCTTTGCTCAAGCGCAGCAATATCGCCCGCCGACGCCTGAATTCCAGCAAGATGCAGCGCTATGAACGGATGCGACAGCATAGAGTTGAAGCGCTCGGACAGGGCGGAAACCGCGGCTGAGACCGGACGTGCGGTTCCTGTGCGCAGGTATTCACGCAACAAAAAGCCGCCACAATCGGCCAGCGTCAACACCGGACCACAGCGAGTGGTCTCTGGTGCACAGTAGCGCTCATAGCGCTGCCATGCCTGCTCGGTTAACCCCAGCTGCCACTCTGCCAGGGCCAGGTGCCACTGCACATGACCATACATGGCGCCGCCCTCCGCTGACGGACGGTGCTCATTTAGCCAGTTTCCCAGCAATTCCAATGACTCTCCAGGCTCACCCTGGTCGTGCAGCACATGCGCATAGCTATGGATGACGTAGGGAGCCTGTGGGCGCTGCTGCAATGCTCGCTCGACAAGTGCATGACCACGGCCCTGATCACCGGCCTCACTGGCCGCGAACCCCATGCGTGCGAGCCAGGCCCAATCATCATGCAAACCGGGATCGACCGATTCCATGATGTTGAGAACGCGCTCAAGCTTGCGCGCACCGCCATAAAAGATCAGATACCCGCAAAGTTGCGAGATGACCAGCAGGTCACTGGGATTGGCAGCGATGTAGGCCTCAGTCGCTGCAAGGTTGGTGTAAGGGTCTTCAAGCAGGCCAAAGAGCGCGGAGATATGCGCACGCTCCCAGGGCAACGCAACCCGTGCTGCCAGTAGCGTGCGCTCCTTGAAAGAACCGGCGTCCGCGGCGTTGGCGTCTTTAGCAAGCATATGGCGCGCAGCGAGGGCCAGCGCGAGATTGCTGTCCAGCGCCAAAGCCTGATCCAGTGCTTCCGCGGCGCCCGCCTCGGAACCGAGAATGCGATCAACAGCGAGCTGATACCGTTCTGCAGCTTCCGGACGGTCAGTGGTAAGAGGTCTACCGGTACGCGCATTAATCATATTGATTCATTGCGTTGCAAATGGCTGATGCGAAGCGCTTCGATGCGCTTTCAGCGTAGTCCAACTCAAGGCGTTGGATTGACTCCGCGCGCCGACCCGAAACAAACGCGTTCTCGCGGGCAAGGCTTGTCTCATTTCCGGCCACTAGCGCACTGGATACCTTGAACGCCACGACTGCCACCGGAGCGCGCCTTGCCCTTTTCCAGCCCCGCCCCAAGCGAACAGGAACCCGCCCTGCCCTGGACCGGGCGCAATCCGGTCAGTGCCGGCTGGTTCGAGATGCGCCCGGTGCGCGTGCCGCGCGATGCGCGGCCGGTCTATGACGAGGACATGGATTGCATCATCGGCTACCACCGCAGCTTTGCCTCGGTGGCGTCCACCTATGACCTCGCGGGGCAGGTCGCGGCAATCGATGCATGTCCGGATGAAGATGGCGCGGCGCATGCGCCGCTGCTGGTCGCCGGCACGCTGTGGCAGCCGCGCGTGCGCGGCATGACGCGCAGCGGCGCAGAGGGGGAAGGACTGGCGGCGCCCTCGGCAACGCTCGCGCGGCTGCGCGGGCGCTTCATCGCACTGGCCCGGCAGCCACTGTATTTCACGCTCGGCGCGCTGGCGGACATGCACGAGCCAATCCGGTTCGTCCCGATGCATATCCTGCGGCTGGCGATACGCTGTGGCACGCGGCTCGCCGCGGGTGGTGTGGCCGCGGTGGACACCGCCCGCTTCATTGCCCAGATCACGCGACGGGGCGTACCGACCGCCCTGGAACTGACACTGCGCCCGCGCGACCAGACGGTGCTGTGCGTGCGCACCTGGCCAGTCGCGGGTTAGCGGCGCCAGGCACCTGCGCGGCAACGAGTTGTGCATGTGAAGCCCTCGACTGGTCAGCCTCGCCAGAGCGGACAGGAAGGCACATTCTGCTTGCCGCACGCTCTTTTGGTTGCAAACAGTTGCGAAATACCCCTTGACATCTGCTAACCTTCCAAGCACGCCACTGGACATCGGGAACCGACCGCCCAGTGCCGGGGGGACGGGAATAACAGGTCAGTGCGCACAAGAAAGAAGTCAACCATGCAGCACTCATTGAAGTATCGGATGGCGCTTGCCACGGCGGGTGTGGTGACGCTGATCATCGTGCTGCGCGCGCTCTACGCCCAGTACTACGCCTACGATGGCCTGAAGAACCTGCGGCAGAGCCAGCAGGACACGCTAGTCAAGATGGTCGCCGAGCAGCTCGATGAAAAGCTGCAGAGCCGGGCCGCGGTCCTGCGCCGGTTGGCACGCCAGTTCTCCCCCATGGTTGCGGCAAAGCCGGCCGACTTGCGCCGGGCCGCGGAGAGCCTGGTGGAAATACCCGAAACCTTCAATGCAGTCTTCCTGACCGCGACCGACGGGCAACTGCTGTTCAGCACCGCCGTGCCGGATGGCGTACGCATGCGCGTGGATGACCGCGACTATTTCCGCGATATCCTGCGCGGCCAGGCGTTCGCGGTGTCGGACCTGATCCAGGGCAAGCAGACCAACGCCCCCGGGGTGGTGCTGGCAGTGCCGATGCTCGGGCCGGGGGGCGAACTGCGCGGCGTGGTCGGGGGCGTGCTGAACCTCGCCGACAGCAACTTCCTGCGCGAACTTGCGCACAACCGCGTGGGCACCACTGGCAGCTTCTGCCTGGTTTCCGGAGGCAGCAACCCCCGCTATGCGATGCATTCGGACGTGACCCGGGTGCTGAGCCCCGCACGCGCCATCGGTGAAGCCTGCGGTGCCGACCAAGCCCCCGCGCTGCTGGAAGTCCTGACACCGACGCAGCCGGTCGTGGCGCGCTATCTGCTGGAATCCAACGGCTGGGAAGTCGTGGCGATCCTGCCCGCCGCCGAAGCCTATGCGCCACTGGTTTCGGTCCGCAAGCGCACCCTCGTCGTCGGCGGCACCACCATGCTGATTGCCGCCGCGCTGATGTGGCTGGTCATGCTGCGCTTGCTCGAGCCGCTGCAGCGGCTGCACCGCGCGGTGCGCCAGATCGGCACCAACCCGGCCGCAGTGGCGGACCTGCCCGCCGGCCGCGCCGACGAGATCGGCGAACTGGCCGTGACCTTCGCCGAAGTGGTGGCGCAGTTGTCGGAACGTGAAGCCGCCCTGAAGGCGGCCAAGGACCGAGCCGCCGCAAGCGAAAAGCGCATCGAGGCCATCGCCAACCATGTGCCGGACTTCATCTCGTTCATCGACATGCAGCAGCGCTACGTCTTCGTCAACCAGGCGTATGCGCAGCGGTACGGCGTGCCAGCGCAGCAGATTGTGGGGCTGTCGCTGCGCGAGCTGTGGGGCACGCAGGAATACGTGGCGTGCCAGCAGTACCTGGAGCAAGCCCGCGCCGGACGCGCGGTGACCTTCACGCGCGAAAGCGCAGATGGCACCGAATGCATCGAAATCACCTGCCAGCCGGCCTGGAACGATGCCCAGGACACCGTCATCGGCCTGCACATGTTCGGGCGCAACGTCACGCATGAGCGCGAAAAGCTGCGCAGCCTGGAAGCGCAGACCATCTCCGACTATCTCACCGGCCTGCTCAACCGCAAGGGGTTCGACCGGCGCCTGGCCGAATCCATGGCGCGCGCCAGCGCCGGCGGACGGCCGCTGGCGTTGCTGCTGGTGGATCTGGATGACTTCAAGGGCGTCAACGACAACTTTGGCCATCCGGTGGGCGACCAGCTGCTGGTGGCCTTCGCGCAGCGGCTGCGCGCCTGCGTGCGCAAGGGCGATGCAGTCGCGCGCATCGGCGGCGACGAATTCGCGGTGATCCTGGATGGCGTTGCCGACCGCAATGCCATGGCATCGGTCGCCAACACCGTCGTGCAGGCGGCGCGCATGCCCTTCGTGATCGACGGCCACACGGTGGCGGCATCGGCCAGCGTCGGCTCCGCCATCCATGCCGCGCGCCATGCCATGACGGTCAGCGAGCTGTTCATGCATGCCGACATGGCGCTGTATGAGGCCAAGCGGCATGGGAAGGCGTGTTATGCGGTGCAGTCAGGGGTCACGGCAAAGCCGCACCCTGGAACAACCGACCTGGCAACGCAAGAGAGCTAGTACCGGAGTCCGGGCTCAGACGACCGCTTGGGTGCTCCCTCTCCCGCTTGCGCTTGTCTTTACCCACATCTCGATAGGAAAGGTTGTAAACGGGATTGGACGGTGTTAACTTCGGGGAAGTTGACAATCAGTGGTGGCAATTTTGTCTGATACGGAAGATCTGGAAGACTGGGCCAGCGACGAATTCGGTGGCGCTCAGTTGGGCGATGCACGTCGCACGCAGCGCCTTGTGGCATTGGCGCGCGGACTAGCGCAAAAAGCCCATGTTTCGTTCCCGCAGGCCTTGAGTGGTGCCCAACTCAAGGCGGCATATCGCTTCTTTGATAATGAGGCGGTCGACCCGGACGGAATACTGGCGAGCCACGTCGTTCAAACCGTGGGTCGCATGCAGCAGGTACCTGTCGTATTGGCGGTGCAGGACACCACGGAATTCAATCTGGCAAATTTGCCCGCGACTGAGGGACTTGGTCACGGCACGGGCGGCAATTTGCGCGGATTCATGTTGCACAGCGTGCTGGCGGTGACGCCTGAGGGCCTGCCACTGGGCGTGTTGAGCATGAAGACGTGGGTGCGTGCGCCGCAAGCATCGGGCAAGGCCAGGCAGCGCCGGGCGCTGTCCATTCGTGACAAGGAAAGCGTGAAGTGGCTGGAGGGGCTGGAATGCCTTGAGCCGCTCAAGATGCAGTGTCCGGACACGCACCTTGTTGCCGTCAGCGATCGCGAGGGCGATGTGTACGACGTGTTCCTGGCGCAGCGCCCAGCGGGGGTGGACTGGTTGGTGCGGGCCGCCTGGAATCGGGGCGTGGATCACCCAGAGAAGTATCTGTGGGAGACGGTTGCTGCGGCCCCCGTACTCGGGGAGACCGTCCTGCACGTGCCCAGGAGTGGCGCCAGGCAAGCGCGTAGCGCCCGACTGGCTTTGCGCTGTGTGCCCGTCCAACTGCGACCGCCGCGCAGCCGCGGTGCAGAGGCCCTACCAAGCCTCGAAGTGTTTGCCATTCACGCACTGGAAATCGATCCGCCCGAAGGTGTTGAGCCGCTCGAATGGATGTTGCTCAGTTCGATGCCCACCCAAACGCTGGAAGATGTGCTGGAACGGCTGAGCTGGTATGCCCGGCGCTGGACCATTGAATCCTGGCATCGTGTCCTGAAAAGTGGCTGCCAGATCGAGGCTCGGCAGTTCGGGACGCTGGAGCGGTTCCTGCGCGCCACGGCGCTGTTCGCCGTGATCGGCTGGCGCATCATGTACGCGACCATGCTCGGCCGGCTTGAAGCCGATATCCCTTGCTCGGTGCTATTGCAGTCGCTCGAATGGCAGGCCTTGTACTGCCGCACGCACGGCACAACCAAGCCACCGGAGCAGGCACCCAAACTCAGCGAAACGGTCCTTTGGATCGCCAAGCTCGGTGGCTACCTGGGTCGCAAAAACGACGATCCCCCCGGTGCTACTGTCCTCTGGCGCGGCTTCCTCGTTTTGCACGAAATCACCGAAATGTATCGGATCTTCCAGAAAAACGAGTAAGCCGCCGGAAGTTGTGGGTAAAGGCAAGCCCGCTTGCGGGAGAGGGGAGCAAACCAACGGCATTCAGATATGCCTCAGCGCACCTTCCCTTCCTTCCACGCCTGCAGCAGCTTGTCGTAGGCAATGGTCTCGCCCTTCGGCTTCTCATCGCCCAGCTTCTTCCACGGTGCGTGATCGCCTGACAGCCACTTGCCGGGATCGCCCTTCGGGTTGAGCTTGGGCGCGCAGTTGCTCATGCCGGCGCGCTGCAGCCGCGCCATGACCTGGTCCATTTCCTCGGCCAGCGTGTCCATGGCGGCTTGCGGCGTCTTTTCGCCGGTTACCGCGGTGGCCACGTTCTTCCACCACAGCTGGGCCAGCTTTGGATAGTCAGGCACGTTGGTGCCGGTCGGCGTCCAGGCCACGCGCGCGGGGCTGCGGTAGAACTCGATCAGCCCGCCGTACTTGGCCGCGTTCTTGGTCAGGTAGTCGTGATGGATGTCGCTGTCGCGGATAAAGGTCAGCCCGGTCAGCGACTTCTTCAGCGACACCGTCTTGGAGGTCACGAACTGGGCGTACAGCCAGGCGGCCGCCAGTTTGTCGGGATCGGTGTTCTTGAAGAAGGTCCACGAGCCCACGTCCTGGTAGCCGTTCTGCATGCCTTGCTTCCAGTACGGGCCGTAGGGCGACGGTGCCATGCGCCACTTGGGCGAGCCGTCGGTATTGACCACTGGCAGGCCCTTCCTGGTCATGTCCGCGGTGAAGGCGGTGTACCAGAAGACCTGCTGCGCCACCTGGCCCTGCGCGGGCACCGGGCCGGCCTCGGAGAACGTCATGCCCATTGCCTGCGGCGGGGCGTACTTCTTCATCCAGTCGACGTACTTGGTCAGCGCGTAGACCGCCGCGGGGCTGTTGGTGGCGCCGCCGCGCGACACCGAAGCGCCCACCGGCGTGCACTTGTCCTCGGCCACGCGGATGCCCCACTCGTCCACCGGCATGCCGTTGGGCAGGCCCTTGTCGGCGGCGCCGGCCATCGACAGCCACGCGTCGGTGAAGCGCCAGCCCAGCGACGGGTCCTTCTTGCCGTAGTCCATATGGCCGTAGACCTTCTTGCCGTCGAGCTCCTTCACGTCATTGGTGAAGAAATTGGCAATGTCCTCGTAGGCCGACCAGTTGGTCGGCACGCCCAGGTCGTAGCCGTACCTGGCCTTGAACTTGTCCTGCAGATCCTTGCGCGCGAACCAGTCGGCGCGGAACCAGTAAAGGTTGGCGAACTGCTGGTCGGGCAGCTGGTACAGCTTGCCGTCCGGCGCGGTGGTGAACTTGGTGCCGATGAAGTCCTTCACATCCAGCCCGGGGTTGGTCCACTCCTTGCCCGCACCGCTCATGTAATCGGTCAGTGGCAGGATCGAGCCATAGCGGTAGTGCGTGCCGATCAGGTCGGAGTCGGAGATCCAGCCGTCGTAGATCGACTTGCCGGACTGCATCGAGGTCTGCAGCTTCTCCACCACGTCGCCTTCCTGGATCAGGTCATGCTTGACCTTGATGCCGGTGATCTCCTCGAACGCCCTGGCCAGGGTCTTGGATTCGTACTCGTGCGTGGTGAGGGTCTCCGACACGACGCTGACCTGCGTGACGCCCCTGGCCTTGAGCCTGGCTGCGGCATCGATAAACCATTTCATTTCCGCCGCCTGCTTGTCCTTGGCCAGCGACGAGGGCTGGAACTCATTGTCGATCCACTTCTTCGCTTCCGCTTCGCCCGCCCAGGCGGACCCGCAAGCCAGCGCAGCCGCGCAGGCAAGGGCTGACATCCCCAACTTCACGTGCACTTTCATCCGTGTCTCCTCAAGAGTTCCCCTCCCCGGCTTGTCGTCTGGATGGCGGCCCCGGGCAGGGATAAGCCGCAAATCCCATTCATGTCTGCTTGCCCGCTGCCACTAGCCTTTGCGCAAGACCAGCGCCAGCACCAGCATGGACACCGTGAAGCTGATCCACACCGAGGGCTCTTCCGCCAGCGACAGCCACGCCGCAACCTTCTCGCCCAGCCCCACCCACGCCAGGTTGACCCAGGCCGCGCACATCAGCCCGATAAACAGCCGGTCGCCGCGCGTGGTGGCGATCGGCAGGAAGCCCTTGCGCAGCACCGACGGCGACCGGACTTCCAGGATCGTCATGCCGATCAGCATGACCACGATGCAGGCAAAGAACACCGCCACCGGTGTGGTCCACACCATCCAGCTCAGCATTGCGCCATCTCCTAGCGTTGGCTTCAGGAACGACAAGGCAGGGATTACACGCGGCCCATCGCGAAGCCCTTCGCGATGTAGTGCCGCACGAACCAGATCACGATGCCGCCGGGCACGATGGTCAGCACGCCGGCCGCGGCCAGCACGCCCCAGTCCATGCCCGAGGCCGACACCGTGCGCGTCATGGTGGCCACGATGGGCTTGGCGTTGACCGAGGTCAGCGTGCGCGCGAGCAGCAGCTCGACCCAGCTGAACATGAAGCAGAAGAATGCCGCCACGCCAACGCCGGCCTTGATCAGCGGCAGGAAGATGGTCAGGAAGAAGCGCGGGAACGAGTAGCCGTCGACATAGGCGGTCTCGTCGATCTCGCGCGGCACGCCCGACATGAAGCCCTCCAGGATCCACACCGCCAGCGGCACGTTGAAGACCAGGTGCGCCAGCGCCACGCCCAGGTGCGTATCCATCAGCCCGATGGTGCTGTAGAGCTGGAAGAACGGCAGCAGGAACACCGCCGGCGGCGTCATGCGGTTGGTCAGCAGCCAGAAGAACACGTGCTTGTCGCCGATGAACTGGTAGCGCGAAAAGGCATAGGCCGCCGGCAGCGCCACGCTGATCGAGATCACCGTGTTCATCGCCACATAGATCATCGAGTTGACATAGCCCGAATACCACGACGGATCGGTGAAGATGGTCTTGTAATGCTCCAGCGTGAATTCGGCCGGCCACAGCGACAGCGTGGAGACGATTTCCTCGTTGGTCTTGAACGACATGTTCACCATCCAGTAGATCGGCACGATGGCGAACAGCAGGTAAGCCAGCAAGAAGCCGGCGCGCCACCAGGTGGCGCGGCTGGCCTGCGCAGGGATCGCGGCAGGGACCACGGAAGGGATCACGGAAGCCATCTCAGCCATGGGGCATGTCCTCGCTGCCGGCGGTGCCCGCGCGCTGCATCCAGTTGTAGAGGATGAAACACATGAGCAGGATGATCAGGAAATAGACGATGGAGAACGCCGCCGCCGGCCCCAGGTCGAACTGGCCCACGGCCTTCTGCGTCAGGTACTGCGACAGGAACGTGGTGGCGTTGCCAGGACCGCCGCCGGTCAGCACGAACGGCTCGGTATAGATCATGAAGCTGTCCATGAAGCGCAGCAGCACCGCGATCATCAGCACCCCGCGCAGCTTGGGCAGCTGGATATAGCGGAACACTGCCAGGCGCGAGGCGCCGTCGATCTGCGCGGCCTGGTAGTAAGCGTCGGGGATGGCGCGCAGGCCGGCGTAGCACAGCAGCGCCACCAGCGGCGTCCAGTGCCAGACGTCCATCACCAGCACCGTGACCCAGGCATCGAAGGCGCTGCCGGTGTAGTTGTAGTCGAAGCCCATCGCCGCCAGCGCGGCGCCCAGCAGGCCGATATCGGTGCGCCCGAAGATCTGCCAGATGGTGCCGACCACGTTCCACGGGATCAGCAGCGACAGTGCGATGGTCACCAGCGCCGCCGACGCCTTCCAGCCCTTTGCCGGCATCGACAAGGCCAGCAGGATGCCGAGCGGGATCTCCACCAGCAGCACCGCCAGCGAAAAACCGAGCTGGCGCAGCAGCGCGTCGTGCAGCTCGCCGTCGCGCAGCACGGTGCGGAACCATTCGGTGCCGACGAACACGCGCCGCTCGGGCGAGATGATGTCCTGCACCGAATAATTGACGATGGTCATCAGCGGCAGGATGGCGGAGAACGCCACGCACGCCACCACCGGCAACACCAGCAGCCAGGCCTTCTGGTTGACGGGCTTCATGACACCAGTTCCTCATTGACGTAGTAGCAGGTATGCCGGTTGAACACCGACAGCCAGGCCGTGTCGCCCGCGCGCAGGCCGGCCGCCTCGACGCCCAGCCGTGCGCGCAGCGTGCCGGCCAGTGCGCCCGCCTCCTGCACGCCGCTGGTCAGCAACCAGTAAGTGCCGATGTCCTGTGCGCGCTCCACCCGCACCGGCACCGCCTGCGTGTCGCGCTCCGGCGCCAGGCGCAGGTATTCGGGCCGCACGCCGATGCGGAAGCTGCCGGCCTCGCGCAGCGCCGCTTCGACCGACGGTGACAACTCCGGCAGGTAGCGGCGCCCGGCCAGCTCGATCGCGCCGTCGCGCCACTGCCCGGGCAGGAAATTCATGCCCGGCGAGCCGATGAAGTGCCCGACGTAGGTATGCGCGGGCCGCTCGAACAGCGCATCGGCCGGCCCCACCTGCACCGCCTTGCCGCGCGACATCACCACCACCTGGTCGGCAAAGGTCAGGGCCTCGGTCTGGTCGTGCGTCACGTAGATCAGCGTCAGGCGGAACTCGTGGTGGATTTCCTTGAGCTTGCGCCGCAGCTGCCATTTGAGCTGCGGGTCGATCACGGTCAGCGGCTCGTCGAAGAGAATGGCCGACACGTCCTGGCGCACCAGCCCGCGCCCCAGCGAGATCTTCTGCTTGGCGTCGGCGGCCAGGCCGCTGGCGCGGCGGTCGAGCGTTGCCGACAGGTCCAGCATTTCGGCAACGCGCCCGACCCGCTCGCGCACCTGGGCTTCCGGCACGCCGCGGTTGCGCAGCGGGAACGCCAGGTTTTCGCCAACGGTCATGGTGTCGTAGATCACCGGGAACTGGAACACCTGGGCGATATTGCGCGCCTGCGGCGTGGCCGCGGTCACGTCGCGGCCATCAAAGGCGATGGTGCCATGCGAGGGCCGCAGCAACCCGGAAATGCAGTTCAGCAGCGTGGTCTTGCCGCAGCCGGACGGGCCCAGCAGCGCATAGGCGCCGCCGTCTTCAAAGGTGAAGCGCAGCGGCAGCAGCGCGTAGTCTTCATCCGTGCGCGGGGTTGGCACATAGGCGTGCGCCAGGTCCAGGTCGATGCGCGCCATCTCAGCCCCCTGCCCCGGCAGCCGCGACCGTGCCGCCCGGCACGTCAGCCGCCAGCCCGCCCGGCCGGCGCGGCGCGTGGATGCGGCGGCCGTCGGCGTCGAACAGGTAGATCTGCTCGGGCAGCAGGTGCAGCGACACCGGCTCGCCCAGCTGCAGGTCGAGCACGCCGGCGAACTGCGCCACCAGGTTGCCCACCGGGGTATCGGCGTGGACGAAGGTGTCGGACCCCGACAGCTCGGCCAGCGCCACGCGCCCGGGCACCGCCACCGCGCCAGGCTCGCCGGCCAGGCGCAAGGCCGACGCCCGCACGCCCATCGTGACCGGGCCGTCGTGCCCGCCCGCGCCGGGCACCGGCACCGAAATCTCGCCGGCCAGCGCGACCCGGCCGCCCTGCAGCCTGCCTTCGACCAGGTTCATCGGCGGATCGTTGAACGCGCGCGCCACGCGCAGTGAATCGGGATAGTGGAAGACCTGCGGGGTCGGGCCGTACTGCAGCAGCTCGCCCGCATCCAGCACCGCGGTATGCCCGCCCAGCAGCAGCGCTTCGCCGGGCTCGGTGGTGGCGTAGATCACGGTGGCGTCGCCATGCGCGAACAGCTGCGCCAGCTCCTCGCGCAGTTCCTCGCGCAGCTTGTAGTCAAGGTTGACCAGCGGCTCGTCCAGCAGCATCAGCGGCGCCTCCTTGGCCAGCGCGCGCGCCAGGGCCACGCGCTGCTGCTGCCCCCCGGACAGTTCCGACGGGTAGCGGTCCAGCAGGTGATCGATGTGCAGCCGCGCCGCCAGCTCGCGCACGCGCGCGCCGATCTCGCCGGCCGGGGCCTTGCGCCGCAGCTTCAGCGGCGAGGCGATGTTGTCGAAGACCTTGAGCGACGGGTAGTTGATGAACTGCTGGTAGACCATCGACACATTGCGCTCGCGCACCGGCATGCCGGTCACGTCGTGGCCGTCGACCAGCACGCGGCCGGCGCTGGGCCGGTCCAGCCCCGCCATCACCCGCATCAGCGAGGTCTTGCCCGCCTGCGTGGCGCCCAGCAGGATGGTCACCGCGCCGGGGACCGGGGCCAGCGTCATCGGATAGAGATACGCCTGCGAACCTGCCTGCTGTGCGACGCCTTCCAAACGTAGCTGCATCCGGTCTCCATGTTCGATATGCTTCCTGCGTCACAGTTATCGCTCGATGCGAGCGCACAAATCTTGGCTTTACGCTCGTTTTAGCAACAAAACGAACATAAAACAATAGTGCACCGCATCATTTGTTTTCGTTTCTGTTTGAACTAGAATCCCGGCATGACCCTGAATCCCCGCCAGACGGCCCTGCTTGAAGAAGTCCGCACCCAGGGCTTTGCCTCCATTGACGAACTTGCGCGCAAGTTCGGCGTCACGCTCCAGACGGTGCGCCGCGACGTCAACCTGCTGGCCGAGAACGGCATGCTGGCGCGCTTCCATGGCGGGGTGCGGGTGGAGGGCTCCACCACCGAGAACATCGCCTACCGGCAGCGGCAGGTGCTCAATGCCGAGGGCAAGTCGCGCATCGCGCGCGCGGTGGCGGCCGCGGTGCCCGAAGGCTGCTCGCTGATCCTGAACATCGGCACCACGGTGGAAGAAATTGCGCGCGGGCTGATGCACCATCGCGGGCTGCGCGTGATCACCAACAACCTCAACGTGGCCAACATCCTGGCCGACAATCCCGATTGCGAGGTCATCGTCGCCGGCGGCGTGCTGCGCTCGCGCGACCGCGGCATCGTGGGCGAGGCCACGGTGGAGTTCATCCGCCAGTTCAAGGTCGATATCGGGCTGATCGGCATCTCGGGCATCGAGGCCGACGGCACGCTGCGCGACTACGACTTCCGCGAGGTCAAGGTGGCGCGGACCATCATCGAGCATTCACGCGAGGTATGGCTGGCGGCGGACATCAGCAAGTTCAACCGCCAGGCGATGGTGGAGTTAGCGCATGTGTCGGAGGTCGACCGGCTCTTTACCGATGAGCCGCTGGCGGCGCCGTTCGACCAGATCCTGGCCGACAGTGGGGTGCAGTGTGTGGTGGCGGAGCGGGATTGAGCGCGGCGTGGGCCGGCTTGAGGCTGGCACGCTGGCGGAGGCGGAGCGGGTGGTGACGTCGGGCGCTGGGGCAGTACCTGGCGTCTGCGCCATGGCACGCACCTGCCCTCTCCCCCGGCCCCTTTCCCGCAAGCGGGAGAGGGGAGCAAACCCCGGGGGAAACGAAGGATTACTTGAACACCACGGTCTTGTGGCCGTTCAGCAGGATGCGGTGTTCGGCATGCCACTTGACCGCGCGCGCCAGCGCCACGCATTCCACGTCGCGTCCCACGGCGGTCAGTTGCTCCGGGTCCATGCTGTGGTCCACACGCTCGATCTCCTGCTCGATGATCGGACCTTCGTCCAGGTCGGCGGTGACATAGTGCGCGGTGGCGCCGATCAGCTTCACGCCGCGGTCATGCGCCTGGTAGTAGGGCTTGGCGCCCTTGAAGCTGGGCAGGAACGAATGGTGGATATTGATCGCGCGCCCGGCCAGCTTGCGGCACAGGTCGTCGGACAGCACCTGCATGTAGCGCGCCAGCACCACCAGGTCGATCTTCTGCTCCTGCACCACGTCGAAGACGCGCGCTTCCTGCGCGGCCTTCTGCTCGGCCGAGGCGTTCATCAGCGGCAGGTGGAAGAACGGCACGTCATACGACGCCGCCAGCTGGTAGAAGTCGCGGTGGTTCGAGACGATGGCCGCGATCTCGACCGGCAGGCCGCCCACCTTGGCGCGGAACAGCAGGTCGTTGAGGCAATGGCCGATCTTGGACACCATGATCATCACGCGCGGCTTGACCGCGGCGTCGTTCAGCTCCCATTGCATGCCGAACTGGTCGCCCACCGGCGTGAACGCTGCCTTCAGCGTGTCCAGGTCCGGACCGCCGGCGGCCGGCGTGAAATGCACGCGCATGAAGAAGCGGCCGGTGAATTCGTCACCGTATTGGTCGGAATCGACGATATTGCAGCCGTGCTGGAACAGCAGGCCCGAAACGGCATGGACGATGCCCGGCTGGTCGGGGCACGAGAGGGTCAGGATGAATCCGGTGTTGCTCATGGTGTGTGGTTCTGTCGGAGTGGCGCGGCGCAGGGCCGGGGAAGCCAGGTCGGCAAGGTCGGCTCGGTCGGTACGCGAACAGGCGGGGGCTCAGGCGCGATGGCCGGCACCGAGCCAGCCACGCCGTCCAAGGGCATCCAGCGTCACCATTGTCGCATCGACCGTCATGGCGCCGGCCGACATGATAGCAAGCAATGCCGCCACGCCGACGCGCCGGTGCTCGCTGACCTCGCCGTCCTGGTTATGCGGCGTGAAGCCGGGCGGCAGCAGCAGGTCGTAGACATAGACCTGTTCCCACTGCACGCCTTCGGGCAGGTCGCGCAGCACCTCGATCACGCCGTGGGCCTGCGCGCCCTGCGCCAGGTCGGGCGGGATGCCGGACTCTTCCTCGCACTCGCGCACCAGCGTCGCCAGCGGATCGCTGCCGTGCGGCATGCCGCCGGCCACCAGGTTGTCCCACATGCCGGGGTCGACGGCCTTGGCCGGGCTGCGCCGCGAGATCCACAGCGCGGGGCCGCCCTCGGGCTGTGCACCCATCCCGCCATCGACAATGCCGTTCATGTGCGAGGCAAAGGTCAGCAGCCCGAGGAACCGCGCCGCGGCGCGCTCCACCACCGCGACCGCGGGCGCGTCCAGCGCGGGGGTCACCGCGAACAGTTCATCGCGCCAGCCGCGCACGTGGCCGGTATCGGCCAGTTGGCGGGCCAGCGCCTGCAGCGCGGCGCTGCGCGCGTTGAAATCGTCGCGCCCTGGCAGCAACGCCACGGCAGCGGTGCCATCGGCCAGGCGCTCGTCCGGCCCGAGCACGCCGCCCATGCCGCGCAGGATGCCGGCATGCGCGCGTGGCAGCCAGCCGACCTGCAGGCCGGACACCATCAGGCGCAGCTTGGTGGCGGGATCGAAGCCGCTGCGCGCCGCCAGCGAAGCGGCAATCCGCGCCGCCGGGGTGCCGGCGGCATCGGCAGCCGGCAGGAAAGACATTTCAGCCATCAGGAATCCATGCGCCGGCCGGGCCGGCGCGCTTTGTCATTGTCAGGATCGAACGCATGAACCAGCCAGCCGCGCAGGCCCAGCGCCCTGCATCGTCCCAGCTTCCCACCGAGCCGCAATATGTGCTGGCGCTCGACCAGGGCACCAGCAGCTCGCGGGCCATCCTGTTCGACCATGCCGGCAGCGTGGTGCGGCTCGCGCAGCGCGAGTTCCGCCAATATTACCCACATCCCGGCCATGTCGAGCACGATCCCCACGAGATCTGGCAGACGCAGCTGGCGGTGGCGCACGCGGTGCTGGCCGATGCCGGCATCTCGGCCTCGCAGGTGCGCGCCATCGGCATCACCAACCAGCGCGAGACCACCGTGCTGTGGGACCGCAAGACCGGCGAGCCGGTCGGCCGCGCGCTGGTCTGGCAGGACCGCCGCACCGCGCCCATGTGCGAGGCACTGCAGGCGGCCGGGCACGGCGAGCTGTTCCGCGAGAAGACCGGCCTGATCATCGACGCGTACTTCTCCGGCACCAAGCTGCGCTGGATGCTCGACAACATCGAAGGCGCGCGCGAACGCGCCCAGCGCGGCGAGCTGGCCTTCGGCACCGTCGACAGCTGGCTGATCTGGCAGCTGACCGACGGCGCGCGCCATGTCACCGATGTGTCAAATGCCTCGCGCACGATGCTGTTCAATATCCACAGCTTCGAATGGGACGACACGTTGCTGGCACTGCTCGACATCCCGCACGCGCTGCTGCCCGAGGTGGTTGAGTCCAGCGGCGAGGTGGCGCGCACGTCGGCGCGGCTGTTCGGCATGCAGATCCCCATTGCCGGCATCGCCGGCGACCAGCAGGCGGCTACCTTCGGCCAGGCCTGCCTGTCGCCGGGCATGGCCAAGAACACCTATGGCACCGGCTGCTTCCTGCTGATGAACACAGGCTCGCAGCCAGTGGTCTCGCGCAACCGGCTGCTGACCACGGTCGGCTGGCAGATCGGCGGCCAGACCCGGTACTGCCTGGAGGGCGGCGTGTTCATGGGCGGCGCCACCATCCAGTGGCTGCGCGACGGCCTGAAGATCATCAACAGCGCGCCCGAGGTCGAGCCGCTGGCGCGCCAGTGCGACGACACCGGCGGCGTGGTGCTGGTGCCCGCCTTTGCCGGGCTGGGCGCGCCGCACTGGGACGCCTTTGCGCGCGGCACGCTGGTCGGCATGACGCGCGGCACGGGCCGGCCGCAGATCGCGCGCGCGGCGCTGGAGTCGATCGCGCTGCAGAGCGTCGACGTGCTCGAGGCCATGCAGAAAGACGCCGGCATCTCGCTGGCCGAGCTGCGTGTGGATGGCGGCGCCTCGCGCAGCGACCTGCTGATGCAGATGCAGGCCGACCTGCTCGGCACCCCGGTGGTGCGCCCGCGCGTGACCGAAACCACCGCGCTGGGCGCCGCCTACCTGGCGGGGCTGGCCACCGGCTACTGGAGCGATCCGGCACAGATCGCGCAGCAATGGCAGGTGGAGCGGCGCTTCGAGCCAAACCTGTCGGCCGACGAACGCGGCCACCGGCTGGCGCGCTGGCACCGCGCCGTCGACCGTGCGCGCGACTGGGCGCGCGAGGACGAAAGCAACAGCAGTCACACCTGAGCGCCAGCCCGATCCGCACACACTTGAAACAGCGTCATGCAAAGAATTCCCCCCCCGATCCAGCCACCTGAGCGCGCGGCCCTGCTCGCCACGCTTGAGCGCGAGCCGCGCTGGGACGTGATCGTCATCGGCGGCGGCGCCACCGGCCTGGGCACTGCGGTCGATGCCGCCTCGCGCGGCTACCGCACGCTGCTGGTCGAAGCCGCGGACTTTGCCAAGGGCACTTCCAGCAAGGCCACCAAGCTGGTGCATGGCGGCGTGCGCTACCTGGCCCAGGGCAATATCAGCCTGGTGCGCGAGGCCCTGCACGAGCGCGGCCTGCTGGCGCGCAACGCGCCGCACCTGGTGTGGCCGCTGGGCTTCGTGGTGCCGGCCTACCAGATGTTCGACCAGCCCTTCTACGGTATCGGCCTGAAGGTCTATGACATGCTGGCCGGCAACCTCAACCTGGCCGGCAGCCGCTGGCTGAACCACCGCGAAGTGCTGGCCGCGGCGCCCAACCTGGCCGAGCATGTCGGCGGGCGTGCACTGCGCGGCGGCAACCTGTATTTCGACGGCCAGTTCGACGATGCCCGGCTGGCGGTGGCGCTGATGCGCACCCTGTTCGACGTGGGCGGCACCGCGATCAACTACATGCGCGTGACGGGCTTGAGCCAGCAAGGCGGCGTGATCAGCGGCGTGACCGTGCAGGATGCGCTCGGAGACGCCACCTTCCGGCTGCGGGCGGACTGCGTGATCAATGCCACCGGCGTGTGGGTCGATGCGATCCGCCAGATGGAAGACGGCCAGGCCCGCGCCATGGTCGCGCCCAGCCAGGGCGTGCACCTGACGCTGCCGCGCAGCTTCCTGCCGGGCGAGCGCGCCATCCTGATCCCCAAGACCGACGACGGCCGGGTGTTGTTCGTCGTGCCCTGGAATGGCCATACCATCGTCGGCACCACCGACACGCCGCGCCGCGACCTGCCGCTGGAGCCCGACGCCGGTGCCGACGATGTCGATTTCATCCTGGAAACTGCGTCACGCTACCTGGCCAGGGACCCGACCCGCGCTGACGTCACCAGCGTCTGGGCCGGCCTGCGGCCGCTGGTGCGGGCCACCGGCGAGGCCTCGACCGCGTCGCTGTCGCGCGAGCATACGATCCTGGTGTCCAGGGCCGGGCTGATCACCGTCACCGGCGGCAAGTGGACCACCTACCGCAAGATGGCCGAAGACGTGATCGAGACCGCGATCCAGCGCCAGATGGTGCGCGCGGCTCCGTGCGTGACCGCGGAGTTACCGCTGCACGGCGCCGCGGGCTTGCCCGCCGAGCTGCCGCCGACGGATGCAGGCTCACCGGACCGCTACTACGGCAACGAACTGGACATGCTGCGCGCGCTGCCGGGCCACGACCGGATGCTGGCGCCGGCATCGGGCCTGACCGAGGCCCATGTGCGCTTTGCCGCCCGGCATGAACTGGCCCGCCGGGTCGAGGACGTGCTGGCCCGCCGCAACCGCGCGCTGTTCCTGGACGCCCGGGCGGCCGTCGGCGCCGCCCCGGCCGTGGCCGCGATCCTGGCCGAAGAACTCGGCGAAGACGACGCCTGGCAGGCACGCGAAGTCGAGAGCTTCCGCACGCTCGCCGCCGGCTACATGCTCGGCTGATAAACCACCCATCGACCTACGCACAGCCATGACCCATCGCCCAATCCTGTCCTGCGCCCACACCGTGGCCCTGCTGGCAACCATCGGCGCCTGCGCCGCGGCCAACGCCGCCCGCGCCCCGGGCATCGACGGCGTGCGCTTCCCGGACGTGCGCACCGTGCGCTACCAGTGCGACGGCGGCAAGACGCTGTCCGTGCGCTATTTCAACAGCCCGGACAACCAGGCGGCGGTCTTCCGCCTGGAAGGCAAGCCGGTGCTGGCGGTCAGCACCGTGTCGGCCTCGGGCGCGCGCTATGTCGGCGGCCGCTACGAATGGTGGACCAAGGGCGAGGAAGGCACGCTGCGCGACCTGATGCAGGCCGAAAACGCCGCGCCGGCGCTGGCCAATTGCCATGCAAAGCCCTGAGCGGGACGCAAATGACACCGTCACGCCACGTCACCATTTGAGGCAGCGCCGTTCCGGGCGATAATGCGGGGATTGAATCAGGGAGAACACCATGGACGAGATTGAAGATCTGTCCGATCTGCCGATGCCCCGCTTTATCTGGGGCTTCGCCGTTATCGCAGGCAAAGGCGGCGAGGTCATGCACGACGAGTTCGAGTATCTGACCCACACCCGCAGCCCGCGCTTCACCTGCCGCGTGGTCGAGCTGGAGGACATGCCGGCGGAAAGCGGGGAAGACGCCATCGATGGCCGCATTGTCCATGAAGACGATCCGAGCCGGATGTTCTACATCACCGATGCCGGCATGGCGCTGGTCAATTTCCAGCTGTTCGACAAGATGCCCGACAAGCAGAAATTCAAGCGCATCTGCGACGAAGCTATTGCCAACTGGATGCTGCGCCGCGAATTCCTCGACGACGAGGAAGAGGACTAAGCCAGGGCGTCAGGCCAGCGGCGGCCGCGGCCGCCGCGCAAACGCTCAGGCCTGGCCTTGTTCCGGCGGCAATGCGCCGGTCAGCAGTTCATTGAGCAACCCGGTCATGCCACCCGGGTGATCGACGGCAAGCGCCTGCAGGCGCTTCACCAGCGTGCCGTCCAGCTTGCACGCAAAGGGCACCAGACCCTGCTCCTGGTCCAGCCGGCGCTGCTCGCGCCGGTCCGGGCGCGCCGCGCCGCCAGGCATGCCGCCCCGCCCCGCCGCAGCCTGCTTCAGGCTGTTGGCGATTTTCAGGCCCTTGTTCTTTTCCAGGTCCGTTTTCTTCACGGCAATATCCGAAAGTCTGTAGAGGCCGGTATTGTACGCACCTGCGGCGGCCACCGGCCGCCCCGCGGCTGGCGCCCCGCGCCGGTTGCGCCATCCGGTTGTGCTAGGCGTTGCTGACTTCGATCAGTTCGGCAGCCACCCGCTGGATTTCCGCATAGACCGGGATGGCGTCCATCGGGCCGGTGCAGCCCACTGCCGTGGCCTGGCTGGCATCGGCGCCGGGCGGCAGGAACACAAAGGCCATGCCGGGCTGCCAGCCGGGATGCTTGCGCAGGCTGTCATTGAGGATGTCGAGATACTGCGCGCGCGTGAAGACATGCTTAGCCATCACTCCCTCCGGGTATCCGCTGCCGATGCGCCGCGCTGGCGCGGTTGTCATGGCGGGGATCGTAGCATGGCAGGGCAGCCCGGCGTCACCGCGTGGCGCCGGGCCGCGGGCACATCAGCACTCGCCCTTCTTGGCGTGGCCGGGCGGGCAGTGGTAGCCCTTGTCCTTGTGGCCCTTGTCCTTGTAGCCCTTGTCCTTGTACCCGCCCTGGTCCCAGCGGCCCGGTACCAGCACCCAGCCGTCGCGCGACTGGATCCAGCGCGGCGACTCATAGATATAGCCAGGGCGTTCGCGTTCCCAGCGGCCCTTCTTCCACGCATGCTTGTGGTAGTGGTCGTCCCAGTCCCAGTAGCCGGGCATCCAGACATAGCCGGCGCGCGGCGCGGGCACGACCTCATAGACCGGGGCCGGCGGCGGTACGCCGATGGCAATATTGACCGAAACCTGGGCCATCGACGCGGCACTGAAGGTCAGGCCCGAACCCAGCAGGGCCGCCAGCAGGAGAGCCCTGGCCGGGCGCAGCGTGCGATCACTCATGGGAGTCCTTTCTTGTGGAGGAACATGCCCACAGTCTAGCGCTCCCTGATCCCATGGAATTGTAAGAATGGGTATCGGACGATCACAGAGATGCCGACGCGCAACACACGCTTGCGCGTGTGTGCGCGCGGCGCTAGTGATCCTCGGCCATCGCCTTGAGCTGGGCCTCGCCGGCGACCCGCGCGGCGTCCGAAGTGGTGAAGGTGTCGTCCGAAACGATGGCGCGCCGGACCTGCTGCGCGCCGAAATCCACCAGCGCGATCACCCACACATAGCGCCCCGCCTGGGGCGCGGTCTGCACGAATGCCTTCAGGTTGTTCCGCGATTCACTTGCCATGATCCATCTCCTGGTGAGACGTGCCGCAGCACAGGTGTCTGAGAACTCTAGCACAAGCCCCGCCAGCTCACCGGGCGGAAGCCTCGGTGGCAAAGGCACGCAGTTCGCGCACCCGGGCGGCCGTCATCTGCAGCATGCAGGTCGCCCCGGCCACCCGCGCGGCCGTGCCGCCGGTCGGATTGGCCACATAGGCGCAATTGGCCTGGCGGAATTCAAGCCAGACCCGCTGCGCCACCCGCAGCTGCCCGGTGCGGGGCGCTTCCAGCCGCCGCAGCAGGGCCTGGTAGGTACTGTTCAGCGCCGAGTCCTGGACCCGCGATTCCATCGCGGCACAGTTGAGCATGTCGGCGGTCGACACAGTCTTGGCCATGCAACGCTCGTATTCGTCGCTCAGGCCATCGTTTTCCGCGGCGCAGGCCGGTGCGGCCGCCACGGCAAGACCCAGGACGGCAAGACATGCGATGACGCGCATTGCGGCTCTCCCTTTTGCTTGGTGATGCCAATTAGTGCGGGGCCATGGCGGGACGTCTGCCCGCTCAGGCCAGCCAGCGCCCCAGCGTGGCCATGGCGATATTGACCAGCCCGAGCGCCAGGTTGGTGCCCACGGCCTGCCGGATACGGTTCAGCGCGGCACCGCCGGCCGGCCAGTCCTGGGCCTGCACGGCCTGGCCCAGCAGGCGATACGGCCCGAACCACACGTAGCAGAATATCAGGGTCATGACCAGCCCGGTCCCCAGCATCAGGTGCCAGTTGCGCGGGGCACCAGCCATGCCCACCGCGGCCATCATCGCCGCGCCGCTCAGCAGGATTGCGATCACCGCTGCCCACACCCAGGGGAAGAAGCGCGCAAACACGCCACGCCAGAGGCGCAGCCGCGCAGGTGGTTCCAGCACGCTGCCGGCCACGGGCCGCAGGCACAGGTAGGCGAAGAACATGCCGCCCACCCAGACGGCGACGCCGGCTACGTGCAGGAAGCGGAAAAGCGGGTCAGCAGTCATGGCGGCAGGCGGCGGCGAGGCGCGCGTTGGGGACGATGGCCCCATTCTAAGTGTTGTGTCCGCCACGGCGAAGCGCTGCGCGCGTGCAACACCGTTTTCGCGTCCTTCAGGAAATCGACGCGGAACCGATAAACATTTCGTATCAAGCCGCGCCACTCGCGGGGCTCCACGGATTACTGCTCATACCCACCACTTCGGGTCGATGAACGCCCCCAGAACATGGCTCCTGCCCCAGCCAGCCCCCCTCCGAATACAGCCCCTGTCTGGCGACGCCCGCTGCTGCGCCGTGGCCTGACGGCGCTGCTGCTCGCCGTGACACTGGCAGTGCTGCCGGCCATGCTGCCGCCAGTCGTGACCGCGCAGCCCGCGCCGCAGCGTACCGACCTGGTCGCGCGCGTGGTGCTCAGCCTGCTGGGCTACGCGCGCTGGCCGGTGGAGCGCGATCCCGTGCGGCTGTGTGTGGACAACGCCAGCCGCTATGCCGCGCGGCTGCTGGAAGGCGGCACGCTCACCAACGGACGGACCGTGCAAACCCGCCAGGTCGACGTGCTGGCCGACATGCTGCACCCGGCGTGCGATGCGCTGTATGTCGGCACGATGAGCGAAGCGCGCCGCAAGCGAATATCGGCCGAGCTGACCGGCCGCCCGGTGCTGGTGATCGCCGAGGAAGACTTCGAGTGCGAAGGCGGCAGCATGTTCTGCCTGAACATCCGCGACAACCAGGTTTCGTTCCGCGTCAACCTGGATGCCCTTGCCCGCAGCGGCGTGCACATGCACCCCAGCGTGCTGCAACTTGGCCGCCGCAAGGGGGCACCGTCATGAGCGCGCGCAAACCGTTGCGCGGCAATGGCCCGCGCCCCACCCTGTACAGCGTGTTGCGCCGCATTCACCTGGGCGTGGCGCTGATCGCCGTCTGCACCGCCGGGCTGTCGCTGAGCGCGATCGGCGTGACGGCGCTGCGCGTCTACGCCGAGCATAACGTGCGGCTGCTGGCCCGCTCCATCGCCTACACGCTGGAGGCGCCGGTCGTGTTCCGCGACCAGGCGGCCACCACGGAAACGCTGGCCATGATTGCCGCGTCCGAGGATATCGCGCGCGCCACCGTCTACGACCTCGACCACCATGTCCTGGCTGAGTGGCAGCGCCCCGGCCAGACACCGCTGACCGGCCCGCGTCACGCGCTGGGCGAATGGCTCGCCATGGATGCCGTCGAGCAACCAATCCTGCACCAGGCACAGCAGGTAGGCATGCTGCGCGTCAGTGGCGACCCTCGCTACCTGCTGCACTTCCTGCTGCAGGGCGCGCTGGGCCTGCTGGGCTGCCTGCTGCTGACCGCCGTCGGCGCGCACTACCTGGCCAGCCGGCTGCTGGTGCAGATCGTCGAGCCATTGCGCAACCTGATGCACGTGGCGCATGCGGTGCGCTCCCAGCGCGATTTCGCGCAGCGCACGCCGCCCGCCAGCATCGCCGAACTCAATGCGCTCAGCGAAGACTTCAACGGCCTGCTCGACGAGCTGCAGACCTGGCAGAACCAGATGCAGCACGAGAACCGCTCGCTCGCCCATCGCGCCAACCACGATGCGCTGACCGGACTGCTGAACCGCGCCGCCTTTGTCGAGGCGCTGGAGCACGCCGTGCGCCACGCCGCGGCCAACGACGAGTACGCAGCCGTGCTGTACCTGGACAGCGACGATTTCAAGCACATCAACGACCGGCACGGCCATGCGGCCGGCGACGCGGTGCTGGTAGCGGTGGCCCAGCGCATCCGCGCCAGCCTGCGCGCCGGCGACACCGTGGCGCGCATCGGCGGCGACGAGTTCGCGGTGCTGGCCGCGGCGCTGCGCGCGCCGCGCGATGCCATGCATATCGCCGACCATATCCTGCAGGCCATGGCCGCCCCCATCGGACTGCCCGGCGGCGCCACGGTGCAGGCCTCGCTCAGCATCGGCGTGGCCGTCTTCCCTGTCCACGCGCAAGGCAGCCAGGCACTGCTGCACGCCGCCGACGCCGCCATGTACGGCGCCAAGCGGCGCTCAGGCGGCATCTGGCAGAGCGCCGAGCCACGCCTGGACGTCACGCAGTGAGAACCCGAAGACCCGCCCGGCGGCCGGCAACCGCACCGCGGCAGGACGCGCCGAGAACCGGCGCGTAGCCATCATCGTCTGCGTCGATTGAGACCGCTCGTTCAGTCCCCGAAGGGATTGGGCGCGCGATTCTCCACAGCATCGTTCAGGTCGAACTCGTCGCGCACCTTGTCGACTACCTTGCGCACGCTGGCCTCGTAACCATGCACATGGGCGAAGCCGGTCATGTCCCAGTTGCGCCCGCGGGCGTCGCGCGGATGCGGCACCGGCGCCGGCGCCGGCACCCGGATCTTGGCGCCGTCTTCGCCGATTTCATAGATTTGCTGGATGCGCCGGCTCACCTCGTCCTGCAGGGCACGCCGGCCGCGCTCGCGCTTGGCCATGACAGTCTCCTGGCTGAATCCGAGCGCATCCTAGCACGCATGTGGGTGAGCATGAAGGGGGCTCAAAGGGCTAATGCCGTTCAGTTAGCGACTGTCGTTCCCGCGCAGGCGGCAACCCAGTGACTTCATCCCCGAAGGGGACGTGAAAGACGCTGGATTCCCGCCTGCGCGGGAATGACGGTAGGGCTTGAGACCTTAACTGAACGGCATTAGGCTCAAAGGGCCGCCTTGGCGGCCTGGTAAGCCGCGTAGAGCCGCACGAAGACCGGCCCCGGCACGCCCTTGCCAATCGCGCGGCCATCGATGCTCACTACCGGCAGCAATTCCTTGCTGGCCGACGACAGCAGCACCTCATCGGCCGCAAATACCTCTTCCTTCGCAATCCGGCGCGACGCCAGCGGAATCTCCATCGCCGCGCACATCTCTTCCATGAACCCGTAGCGGATCCCTTCCAGGATCAGGTTGTCCTTGGGCGGCGCCAGCACGCGGCCATCGCGCACCACCCACACATTGGACGCCGACGCCTCGGTCAGCCAGCCATCCCGGAACTGGATGGCCTCGGTCACCCCGCGCTCCGCCGCATGCTGCGCCGCCAGCACGTTGCCAAGCAGCGACGTCGACTTGATCTGGCAATTCAGCCAGCGCCGGTCCTCCATCGTCACGCACGCCACGCCCTGCTCAAGCATCTGCGCCGACGGCAACGCCATCGGACTGGTCATGATCAGCACCGTCGGCACGACCTCTTTCGGAAACGCATGCGTGCGCCTGGCCACGCCACGCGTCACCTGGATATAGACCAGCTGATCCGACAGGCCGTTGGCCTGGACCACTTCGCCAACCCGTTCCAGCCACTGCGCAACGCTATACGGATCGGGAATGCCGATGCCTTCCAGGCTGCGGTGCAGGCGCGCCAGGTGCTGGGCGCCACGGAACGGCTTGCGGTTGTAGTACGGGATGACTTCGTAGATGCCGTCGCCAAAGATGAAGCCGCGGTCGAGGACGGGGATGCGGGCTTCGGAGAGAGGGGTCAGGGTGCCGTTGAGGTGGACGACGGGGTCGGACATGGGCTTGCTGCGAGACCTTCGAAAGAGATGCCTGATTCTTTCACGGCAGCGCAAGCAGGGTTATGCAATTTGCGCATGAGGCTGGCCAATACGGCTGCCGAATGCGCCGGCGTTCGGGATCGCCGGCCGCGACTCGCCCGCCGCAACGTCGAACCCTCGGCAACCCCGGCCGAGGGCTTTTCATTGTCCGATAGCGCCAGCATCAATCATCATCGTCATCATGCCAGCGGTGCCACTTGCGATGGCGTTCCCGCCACTCGTGCTCTCTCCACCGCTGCTCACGCCACTGTTGCTCTCGCCACGCGCGTCCTTGCCAGTCATCGTAGTAGCCAGGCGCCACGACTACCGGGCGCGGAGCCACATAAACAGGAGCCGGCTCGTAGTACACGGGTGGCGGAGGCGCAGCGACGACGACACCAGGAATACCGATGCCAATGCCTACATCTACTCTTGCCTGCGCGGCGCCAGAGGCAAGCAGGGTTGCCGCAGCAATTGCACAAACTGCCAGGATCTTTTGCATGATGCTGTTCCGTCGATTGGTGCCAATACCTTAGGGCGTTATCGCCCTGATTGGTATGACCAGAACCTAAAGCTGGTTACCTCGTGTAACGGGGGGAGGTTGTGACGGTTGACCCTGGCGCCTGAGAGTCTTGTAAGGCTTTGTATCCGGTCCTTCCCAGGCTGACGCTATGGCGGCAAAGGGAGACGGGAGCCGCCGCTTCGTCCGTCGCATGGCAGCGACACCTCTATTTAGAGGGATGCGCGATCACAATGCTCTGTACGACCATTCCCCAGGGGCGGTTCCGCGACTCGCCCCATACCATTTCAGCCCTCGCCTACCCTGGCCGAGGGCTTTTCTTTATCCCGCCAGGCGCCGGAGTGCCATAGGGCCGCTCCCATGCCAGGCCTGGTCACTTGCCCTGCACCGAGCCCTCGGCCGCTTGCGCTTTCGTTCCGCCATGCCGCGACAGGTCTTTGCGAAACAGCGCATAAGGCACCCCCCGCTCGGGATGCGCGGTGGATTCGTCAATGACGCGCTCGACGTCAGGCACCTCGCGCAACGCAGCCATGAACGGTGCCACAGGAAAGCCCGGTGCCACGCAGCCCTGGATCAGTATCCAGCGCTGCCACACCGTCACCCACAAGGTACTCTGCCGCCACGCAGGCAAGTTGGCAGACAGCCATTGCAGCCGGCGGCGCGTGCTGTCGGCAATCTCATCATCGTAAGCGAAGGCATTCGGCAGGCGGCAGCGCCCTTCCAGCCAGCAGTGGTTGCCGTGCTCGATGCGATGATGCGAGTCGCGCTTCCACTCGGCTTCATTCACGCGTGGGCCGGCAGGTTCGGGGCAGTCAGGAATGGCCGAGGAGACCTGGAAGAACGGGTCATGACCGCGGTTCTGCAGGTCGTCATCGGCGTGAGTGCCCGGCGTCAGCAGCAGCAGCGCGCAAACGATGCCCCATCGGATCCTTGAGACAGAGCGCCGGCGGGGGAAGATCGACGTTGTGATCGCCATGGTTCACCTCGTTTCTTGCCCGGTGAAGTCTAGGATGTTCCGGCACCATCCGGCATTTGCTGATGGGATGGATGATGGGCTGGGAATGGGCCGCGCACTCACGGCAAGTGCCTGGCGAAAGTTTATCGAGGCGCTGCAGGCAAACAAAAAGCGCCAGGGGGAATGACCCACATGGCGCTTTATGACCCGGCAGTTAGCTCTTACAGAGCCCGCAAAGCCTTACAGAATAAGTGGCGGAGAGAGGGGGATTCGAACCCCCGATAGGCTATTAACCTATACACGCTTTCCAGGCGTGCGACTTAAACCACTCATCCATCTCTCCGGGAAGTCCGAGATTATAGCAGAGTTGTTCGACGAATCCAGTGCTTCGTCACCGTAACTCGCCCTACGCAACAGCCCCCGCCCTACCCCTTGCGCAGGTAACTCACCAGCCGGTCGATCACCGGCGCGTTGCGTGGCGTCATCAGGCTGACAAGGATCGCCACCGCAAAGCCCGCCGGCACACCGAAGGCGCCGGAGGCGATGGGGTCGACGCCGAACCAGCGGTTGCCGAAGATGCCGGTCATGCGGGTGAAGAACGGGTAGTTGACGAAGATGTAGTACACCGCCACGCCAAGCCCGGCCACCATGCCGGCGACGGCGCCGGCCGCGGTGGTGCGGCGCCAGAAGATGCCGAGGACCAGTACCGGGAAGAAGCTGGAGGCGGCCAGCGAGAAGGCGGCGCCGACCAGGAAGAGGATGTTGCCGGGGCGCAGCGATGTGACGTAAGAGGCGAAAAGCGCTACGGCCAGCAGCACGATCTTGGCGGTGGTGACGCGGCGCTGGTGGCTCGCTTCGCGGTCGACCATGTGATAGAAGACGTCGTGCGAGAGCGCGTTGGCGATGGTCAGCAGCAGGCCGTCGGCGGTGGACAGCGCCGCGGCCAGGGCGCCGGCGGCGATCAGGCCGGAGATCACGTATGGCAGGCCGGCGATTTCCGGCGCGGCCAGCACGATCATGTCGGGCTGCAGCAGGATCTCGGCCCACTGCACGATGCCGTCGCCGTTGACATCGCGGATGCTGAACACCGGTGGATCGACCTTGCGCCACTGCACCACCCACTGGGGCAGTTCGGCATAGGGGGTGCCGACCAGGTGCTGGAAGAACTCGTATTTCACCAGCGCCGCCAGCGTGGGCGCCGACACGTACAGCAAGGCGATGCAGAACACGGCCCAGGCCACGGAGTTGCGCGTTTCCTTGACCGACGGCGTGGTGTAGAGCCGCGTCAGGATGTGCGGCAAGCTGGCCGTGCCTACCATCAGGCAGAACACCAGCAAGACGAAATTGAGCCGCTTGGTCTTGCGCTCCTGCTCGGATGCCGCGGGATAGGGTTCGGTGGACGACAGCGAATTGCGGCTGCGCGCCAGCGCATCTTCGCGCTGCTGGTTCCATTGCTGCTGCGCGGCCGCGGCGTCGCGCGGGAATTCCAGCCGTTCCCGCTCCAGCGACTTGATCTCGCGCAGCGGGGCGTTGCGCGCGCGCAGGTCCTGCAGGCGCGCGTCGAGCGCGTCGCGCTCCTGCGCGAAGGACTCGGGCAGCCGGGCGATGCGCTCCTGCAGCAGGATGGCCTGCTGCCGGTAATACTCGCGCACGGCCTGCTCGGCGGGCTCGCGCTCCAGCTGCTGTTCGCGCGCGTCGAGCTGTGACAGCAGCGTGCCGTAGCTCAGCTGCGGCAGCGGTTCGTGATGATGCTTCCAGGCGATCATCGATACCGTGACCAGGAAGGCCACGATCATCATGATGTACTGCGCCACCTGCGTCCACGTGACCGCGCGCATGCCGCCCAGGAACGAGCAGACCAGGATGCCCGCCAGCCCGAAGAAGATCCCGACAGCGAACTCCACGCCGATAAAGCGCGTCACCACCAGCCCCACGCCCTGGATCTGCGCCACCAGGTAGACGAAGGAGCAGAGCGAGGCCGCCAGCACCGCGATCGCGCGCACCGGCAGGTTGCCGCCCGGCTTGCCGTTGCCGTAGCGCGCGGCGAGAAAATCCGGAATGGTGTAGCCGCCGTACTTGCGCAGGTACGGCGCCAGCAGGAAGGCCACCAGGCAGTAGCCGCCGGTCCAGCCCATCACGTAGGCCAGCCCTTCGTAGCCGGACGAAAACAGGATGCCGGCCAGGCCGATGAAGGACGCCGCGCTCATCCAGTCGGCGGCGATCGCCATGCCATTGAACAGGGCTGGCACGCGCCGCGCCGCAACGTAGTACTCGCTGAGATCCGAGGTGCGGCAGATCAGCCCGATGCAGGCATAGATCGCGATGGTGACGAACAGGAAGACGTAGCCCAGCCACAGCGCATCGGCATTGGATTTCTCCAGCAGCGCCATCATGCCGACGAAGCCGAACAAGCCCAGCGTGAACAGGCCGTAGTACAGCAGCAACCGTCGGCGAAAGCGCGACTGGGCTTCAGGCATGGGGACGGTCCGTGGTCGGTGGGGGGCTATCGTAACAAACCCGCCGGCGCGCGGGTGCGCGGCGGCGGGTTCAGGGTTGCGCTCAGGCTTGCGCTACCGGATCACTGGGCCTGCTTGAGCTGCTCCAGGATGGCCGGGTTCTCAAGCGTCGAAGTATCCTGCGTGATCTCCTCCCCCTTGGCCAGGGACCGCAGCAGGCGGCGCATGATCTTGCCCGAGCGCGTCTTGGGCAGGTTGTCGCCAAAGCGGATGTCCTTGGGCTTGGCGATCGGGCCGATCTCCTTGCCGACCCAGTTGCGCAGCTCGGTGGCGATCTTGACGGCCTCGTCGCCATCGGGGCGCGAGCGCTTGAGCACGACGAAGGCGCAGATGGCTTCGCCGGTCATGTCGTCGGGACGGCCGACCACGGCGGCTTCGGCCACCAGCGGGTTGGCTACCAGCGCCGACTCGATCTCCATGGTGCCCATGCGGTGGCCCGAGACGTTCAGCACGTCGTCGATGCGGCCCATGATGGTGAAGTAGCCGGTGTCCTTGTCGCGGATCGAGCCGTCGCCGGCCAGGTAGAGCTTGCCGCCCAGCTCTTCGGGGAAATAGCTCTTCTTGAAGCGCTCGGGATCGCCCCAGATCGTGCGGATCATGGCCGGCCACGGGCGCTTGACCACCAGGATGCCGCCGTTGCCGTTGGGCACGTCATGGCCGGTCTCGTCGACGATGGCGGCCATGATGCCCGGCAGCGGCAGCGTGCATGAGCCCGGCACCAGCGGCGTGGCGCCCGGCAGCGGCGTGATCATGTGGCCGCCGGTCTCGGTCTGCCAGAAGGTGTCGACGATCGGGCAGTTCTCGTTGCCGATGTTCTTGTAGTACCACATCCAGGCTTCCGGATTGATCGGCTCGCCCACGGTGCCCAGCAGGCGCAGGCTGGACAGGTCGTATTGCCTGGGGTGGATCTTCTCGTCGGCCTCTGCGGCCTTGATCAGCGAGCGGATCGCGGTCGGCGCGGTGTAGAAGATGCTGACCTTGTGGCGCGCGATCATGTCCCAGAAGCGGCCGGCGTTCGGGTACGTCGGCACGCCCTCGAACACCACTTGGGTGGCGCCGGCGGCCAGCGGCCCATAGGCGATATAGGTGTGGCCGGTGACCCAGCCAATGTCGGCGGTGCACCAGAACAGGTCGTCGGGCTTGATGTCGAAGCTCCACTTCATCGTCATCAGCGCCCACAGCAGGTAGCCGCCGGTGCTGTGCTGCACGCCCTTGGGCTTGCCGGTGGAGCCGGAGGTATAGAGCACGAACAGCGGATGCTCGGCGCCGACGGGTTCGGCCTCGCAGGTGTCCGGCTGGTTGGCGCTGACGTCTTCCATCCAGCGGTCGCGGCCTTCAGCCCACGCGACCTTGCCTCCGGTGCGGCGGTAGACAATCACGTTCCTGACGGCCTCGCAGCCGCCCAGCGCCAGCGCGTCGTCGGCGATGGCCTTCAGCGGCAGTGCCTTGCCGCCGCGCATCTGCTCGTCAGCGGTGATCAGCGCCACCGCGCCGACATCCACCAGCCGCTCCTGCAGCGACTTGGCCGAGAACCCGCCGAACACTACCGAGTGCGTGGCGCCCAGGCGCGCGCAGGCCTGCATCGCGACCACGCCTTCGACCGACATCGGCATGTAGATCACCACGCGGTCGCCCTTCTTGACGCCGAGCGACTTCAGGCCGTTGGCGAAGCGGCAGACCTTGCCGTGCAGCCCGCGGTAAGTGACACGGGTGACGGTGCCGTCATCGGCCTCGAACACGATCGCGACCTTGTCGGCGTTGCCGTTCTGCAGGTTGCGGTCCAGGCAGTTGTACGAAGCATTGAGCTCGCCGTCCTCGAACCACTTGTAGAACGGCGCGTCGCTCTCGTCCAGCACCTTGGTGAAGGGCTTGTTCCAGTGCAGCAGTTCGCGCGCGTGGCGGCCCCAGAAGCCTTCGTAGTCGCGCTCGGCTTCGTCGCACAGGGCGCGGTAGGCCTCCATGCTGGGGATCGCGGCCTGGCTGGCAAATGCCTCGGGCGGGTTGAACACGCGATGCTCTTGCATCACCGATTCGATGTTGGACATGGACTTGTCTCCTGACTTTGGACTGGCTTTGGCTGCCAAGGTACGCCCGACGGCTTACTTAAACCTGACGGTCGGCGCGGATATACGCCCGCACCGACGCCCACCCCGACGCTCACCCGCATGCTGCAGCGCAACAGGAAAGTCCCGCCGCCCGGCGCGAATGTGCTGCCTTCTCCATTAGGCTAGCACAGCTATAATGCCGCGGACCCGATACCCGAACGCGGCGCTCTCCCTTGCCGCATTCGACCGGCACCGAGGCTGCCGCGCCAGACGCCGGCCGGCCCGCCGGACCACCAAGGCAAGGTTCCCGTGCCCGCCAATGCGCCAGTTTTCGCACCTGTCTACGCCCTGTTCCTGATTGCCTCGATGGCGCTGGTCGGCAGCAATGTCGGCCTCGGCAAATCGATCATCGCGCATGTGCCGGTACTGCTGTTTGCGCTGCTGCGCTTTGCCATTGCCATTGTCTGCCTGGCGCCCTGGTACCGGCCCGCGCGCATGCGCCGGGTCTCGCGCGGGGAATGGCTGAACCTGTTCCTGCAGGCGTTCTTCGGCACTTTCCTGTTTACGCTGCTGATGCTCAACGGCGTGCGGCTGACCAGCGCCATGGCCGCCGGCGTGATCACCAGCACCATCCCCGCCACGGTGGCGATCCTGTCGTGGCTGCTGCTGCGCGAACGCCTGTCGCGGCGCACGGTGCTGTCGGTGCTGCTGGCCGTGGCCGGCATCGTGGTGCTCAACATCGCCCGGGGCGATTCCCACGGCGCCGGCAATGGCAGCCAGGCATGGCTGGGCAACCTGATGATCATGGGCGCGGTGGTATGCGAATCGATCTACGTGATCCTGTCGCGCCGGCTCACGCAGACCCTGGCCGCGATCGAGATCTGTGCCTATACGCATCTGATCGGCGGGCTGCTGATGCTGCCGCTGGGGCTGGTCCCGCTGCTGAACTTCGATGCCGCCGCGGTGCCGGCGCAGACCTGGCTGATGGTGCTGTGGTACGCGCTGTCGGCCAGCGTGTTCTCGTTCTGGCTGTGGATGAAGGGCATCCGTCATGTGCCGGCGCAGCTGGCGGGGGTATTCACCTCGGTGCTGCCGGTGGCGGCCGCCACCTATGGCATCGTCTTCCTGGGCGAGCAGCCTGGCTGGCCGCATGGGGTGGCGCTGGCGTGCGTGCTGGCCGGGATCGTGCTGGCCAGCTGGCCGGGGCGGCTGGCGCGCGCCGCCTGGCGCAGCAAACCCGCCGGCGCGGACGGCGGAGCCCCTGGCTGAGGGTCACTGCGGGCAAGATACAGGGCGTTTTGCCCTTGCCAGGCCGCGGCCATGTGCCGCGGTTTTTGCTTTCCGGCCGGCCACCACGCACCTGGCGGCGCTTGCCGCACATTATCGCTTGTGGACGGATGTATGCAGCCGGGCAGAGCGCCCCGGCTCAGTGTATGATTTCAGGCTGTGTTTCACCGCTGCCCTCCCCCACAAAATGACTGTCATCAAGCAAGAAGACCTCATCCAGAGCGTCGCCGACTCCCTGCAGTACATCAGCTACTACCACCCGATGGACTACATCACCAGCCTGGGCCGCGCCTATGAGCTGGAGCAGAGCCCGGCGGCCAAGGACGCGATTGCGCAGATCCTGACCAACAGCCGCATGTGCGCCGAGGGCAAGCGCCCGATCTGCCAGGACACCGGCATCGTCACGATCTTCGTCAAGGTGGGGATGGACGTGCGCTGGGACGGCGCCACCATGGGCCTGACCGACATGATCAACGAAGGTGTGCGCCGCGGCTACACGCACCCCGACAACGTGCTGCGCGCCTCGATCGTCAGCCCGCCCGAAGGCGCCCGCAAGAACACCAAAGACAACACCCCGGCCGTGATCCACTATGAAGTGGTGCCGGGCAACACCGTCGACATCCAGGTCGCGGCCAAGGGCGGCGGCTCGGAGAACAAGTCCAAGTTCGTGATGCTGAACCCGTCCGACTCGATCGTCGACTGGGTGCTCAAGACCGTGCCGACCATGGGCGCCGGCTGGTGCCCGCCGGGCATGCTGGGCATCGGCATCGGCGGCACCGCCGAGAAGGCGATGGTGATGGCCAAGGAATCGCTGATGGAGTCCATCGACATCCAGGACATCATCGCCCGCGGCCCGAAGGACTGGGTCGAGGAACTGCGCGTCGAGCTGTACGAGAAGGTCAACGCGCTCGGCATCGGCGCCCAGGGCCTCGGTGGCCTGGCCACCGTGCTGGACGTCAAGATCATGGCCAGCCCGACGCACGCCGCGTCCAAGCCGGTCGCCATGATCCCCAACTGCGCCGCCACCCGCCACGTGCATTTCACGCTGGACGGCAGCGGCCCCGCCAGGCTGGAAGCGCCTGACCTGTCGCAATGGCCGAAGGTGGAGTGGGCACCGAACACCGAGACCTCGAAGCGCGTCGACCTGAACACGCTGACGCCGGAAGAAGTGGCCTCGTGGAAGCCGGGCCAGACCCTGCTGCTCAACGGCAAGATGCTGACCGGCCGCGACGCCGCGCACAAGCGCATCGCCGACATGCTGGCCAAGGGCGAGAAGCTGCCGGTGGACTTCAAGAACCGCGTGATCTACTACGTCGGCCCGGTCGATCCGGTGCGCGACGAGGCGGTCGGCCCGGCCGGCCCCACCACCGCCACCCGCATGGACAAGTTCACCGAGATGATGCTGGCCGAAACCGGCCTGATCTCGATGATCGGCAAGGCCGAGCGCGGCCCGGTGGCGATCGAGGCGATCAAGAAGCACAAGTCGGCCTACCTGATGGCCGTGGGCGGCGCCGCCTACCTGGTGGCCAAGGCGATCAAGGAAGCCAAAGTGGTCGGCTTCGAGGACCTGGGCATGGAAGCCATCTACGAGTTCGACGTCAAGGACATGCCGGTGACCGTCGCCGTGGACAGCGAAGGCACCTCGGTGCACAAGACCGGCCCCGCCGAATGGCAGGCCAGGATCGGCAAGATCCCGGTCGCCGCGCTGTAAAGCCGGCACCCTCCTCACGGGAGGGTAGCGCCACCGCTTCCGGACACCACCTGCGTGCTCCCTCTCCCGCCGGCGGGAGAGGGTTGGGGAGAGGGCCGGAGTCCCAACGAAGTGCAGCGTATCGGTATGCCAGCGCCTGCCCTCACCCCCTGCCCCTCTCCCGCAAGCGGGAGAGGGGAGCAAACCACCAGCAAGTTCTTCGGCTTCGCTCCACCATCCTCGTGAACCCCGCACCCATCGGCGTCTTCGATTCGGGCCTTGGCGGCCTGTCCGTGCTGCGCGAGATCCGCGCGCAGCTGCCCCATGAATCGCTGCTGTACCTGGCGGATTCAAAATATGCGCCCTATGGCGAGAAGCCCGAGGCGTTCGTCGAGGCGCGCACGCTGCAGGCCTGCGAATGGCTGCTCGGCCAGGGTTGCAAGGCGCTGGTAATCGCCTGCAATACCGCCACCATGCATGCGGTGCAGACGCTGCGCGAACGGCTGGCAGTGCCGATCATCGGCGTCGAGCCCGGCCTGAAGCCCGCTGCCGCCGCCAGCCGCAGCAAGGTCGTAGGCGTGCTGGCCACCGCCAATACCCTCAAGAGCGCCAAGTTCGCGCGGCTGCTGGCATCGCTGGAAGGCGAAAGCCGCTTCCTGTGCGAGGCGGGCCTGGGACTGGTGTCACTGATCGAACAAGGCGAGACCGACGGCCCGGCCGTGCGCCAGCGCCTGGACGCCTACCTGACCCCGATGCTGGAAGCCGGCGCCGACACCCTGGTGCTGGGCTGCACCCACTACCCTTTTCTTTCCGGCACCATCCGCGCGATGGTGGGCGACCAGCTGGCGCTGGTCGATACCGGCAGTGCCATCGCGCGCCAGCTGGCGCGCAAGCTGGCCGAGCACAAGCTGGCCGCCGCGCCCGATGCCACCCCGCACGACCGCTTTGCCTCCACCAAGGACGCCGCGCACCTGCGCGCGATGGCAGCCACGCTGCTGCAGGTGGAAGCGGATACGGAAACGGTGGTGATCGAGCCGGCGCCGGCCCTCTGACCGGCGCCTTCCCTTACTGCAGGAAGCCCAGTGGCCGGTGCTCGCGCACCTCGGGCTTGATCGCATGCTCCTGGCGCAGCTGCGCCAGGAATTCATCGGGCGTCAGCGCCTCGCCCAGCAGCACGCACTGGCGCTTGACCGTGGCGAAGTCGCCCGGTGTCAGGCAATCCATTGCGTCCAGTTCGCGCCGCATGGCATCGGTCAGGCCGGCGGCGTCGCCGTCGAGCGCCTCGTCGACAAACATCGCCACGCGCTGCGCGGGCCTGAGTGCCAGGAAGCGGATCTTGAACGAGAAACGGCGCAGCGCGGCCTCGTCGATACGGTCGAACAGATTGGTGGTGCAGATAAAGATGCCGTTGAAGCGCTCCATGCCCTGCAGCATCTCGTTGACCTCCGAGATCTCATAGTTGCGCACCGCCTGCTGGCGGCTCTGCATGAAGCTGTCGGCCTCGTCCAGCAGCAGCACGGCGCCGTCCTCTTCGGCGCGCGCGAACATGGCGGCGATCTGCTGCTCGGTCTCGCCCACATACTTGCTCATCAGGTCCGAGGCGCGGCGGATCATCAGCGGCAGGTCCAGTTCCGCCGCCATATGCTCCGCCAGTGCGGTCTTGCCGGTGCCGGGCGGGCCGTAGAAACACAGCGTGCCGCGCTGGCGCACGCGCAGCGCGTCGACCATCTTGACCACCTCGTAGCGCGTTTCCAGATGCAGGTTCTCCAACCGGTAGTGCGTAACCACCGGACGCGCCTCGGCCTCGGGGCGCAGCCCCATGGCGCGGTCGGCGTGTTCCAGCTGGCGCAGGATCAGCGCCTCCACCGGCTCTTCCACATCGGGACGCGCCAGCTCGACAAAGCGCGCGGCCGACTGCACCTGCGCCGGCGTCAGCGTCTTGCGCCCGGCCAGGCCGGTGATAAAGGCATCGCTGACATCCAGCCCGCCCAGGTGCTTGCGGATGATGTTCTCGCGCACCAGCGGCGGCGGGATCTTCAGCTCAAGATGGAACTGGAAGCGGCGCAGGTAGGCGGGATCGATCTGCCGGATCGAATTCGAGATCCAGATCACCGGCACCGGGTTCTGCTCAAGCGTCTGGTTGACCCAGGCCTTGCCGTTGACCGAGGCGCGCGTGTCTTCCTGGCCAAACAGGCTCATCAGCTCGCGCGCGCTGCCGGGGAAGACGTCTTCCACCTCGTCGAACAGCAGCGCGGTATGGGCGCGCCCGCGCAGGAAGGCCTGCGACACCTGCAGCGAGCGGTAGCGGTCCTTGCCCGACAGGCTGTTGCCGTCGCGGTCCAGGCAATCCACCTCATACAGCTCGCAGCCGGCCTCGCGCGCCAGCAAGCGCGCGAACTCGGTCTTGCCGGTGCCGGGCGGGCCGTAGATCAGCACGTTGACGCCGCTGGCATGCTGGCGCGTGGCATTGGCCAGCAGCGCGCACAGGTAGCGGGCATCGGTCTCGACATGCGGGTAGTCGGCGGTGGTCAGCGTGGGCGGCGCGGCCGGACGCGTGAACACCGCCATCATCTCGGCCTCGTTGGCATAGTTGCCGAGCAGCACGTGCAGCAGCCGGTCGGACAGCCGCATCAGGTCGCCCAGGTCGGTCACGCTGTTTTCCGGCAGCGGCTGCTCGATCAGGTTCAGGGTCTCCAGCCGCGAGCCCGGCCGCAGCGAGGCGGCCACGTCGGCCGCGCCGGCGCCGGTCAGGCCGGCCAGGATCTGGAACGCCTCCTGGCTGTGCGCCACCTTGCAGTCGACCATCACCGCGCGCAGGTCGCGCTTGTACTTGGCCAGCGCCGCATACAGCAGCAGCTTGCGCTCGTGCTCGGGCAGGTCCAGCACATGGCTGAGCATATCGATATTGCGCACCAGCAGCACGCGCTCGCCCTCCAGGCGCTGGGCGATGGCGGCGGCCGACGCGTCGAACACGGCGAACATGTCCTTGGCGTGGTGCTTGACGTACTCGTCCAGGTAATAAAACAGCGCGCTTTCGTCGAAGGCGCTGTTCCACTGGCCGTGGCGGTCCAGGAATTCCTCAGGGGTCAGGCGGGCCGTGCCCTTCCAGGCCGGCATGTCGGCGCAGCGCGCGGCCAGGAAGCGCTGTACGCGCAGCACCACGCCGTATGGCCACACCATCTCCTGCGCGCTGACGGTCAGGACATCGTTGATATTGCTGCGCAGGTTGAAGCGCGGGCCCAGTGCGCAGACCACACGCAGGGCAAACTGGGCACACATCCAGTCCAGCGCCGAGCTGGACGACGTGCCAGGCATGGAGCGCAGAATCGTCGATCGGTCATCTTCAGCAAAACGTGTGAAGTCCATGGACGGGTCCCTGAATGCGCTATGCGCGATGGCGGGGCCGCAACCGGCGCACCGCCACGTCTGCTGTGTCTTCCTATGCTAGCGCGCTTTGACGCCACTCGCGCATGCCTGTGCACAACGGGCGCCGGCGATTGTGGCCTGGGGCACCGAAGCGCAGCCAAGTGCCAGGACGCCAACGCGCGCGCTACTGCCTCACCTCCGTAAGTACTGTCTGGACTAGCCGGTATAACGTGCCGGGATCGAAAATTCCAGTTGCGATGCACAAATCACAACAAATAAGAATCATTATCGTTTATACTGCGCAGCTGACACGCTGCCCCAGAGTGGCGCTCCCACGTCAACCCAGTTGAAGGAGCGTTTATCATGGAATTGCTGCTTAGCCTGCTGGTCGGTTGCGGCATCTCGCTGATCCTGTTCTATCGCAAATGACGCGCACAGCCGCTGCGGTGCCGCCGCCGGCAGACTTTTGTTGTTGACACATGTTCGACCAACGCTTCTTCAAGATTACGCTCGCCGTACTGCTGTTTCACGTCGGCCTGCTATACCTGATCCAGAGCGGCCTGGGCCGCAAGCTCACCGAGGCCGTGATCGCGCCCGAGATCATCGCGCGCATCATTCCGCTGGAGCCCCCCAAACAAGAAGCCCCGCCGGAGCCGCCCAAAGCCACGCCCAAGCAGGAAACCCCGCCCAAGCAGGTGAAGGTGACCACGCCCAGGCCGACCCCGCCGCAGCCCAGGCCGACCCCGCAGCCGGTGGCCAGCCTGCCGCCGACGCCGAATGCGCCCGAGGCTGCGCCCGCACCGCCGGCCCCTCCGGCACCAGCCCCTGAACCCGCCCCGGCACCGGTATCCGCCGCACCGCGCGCGGTCGGCATCGGCGAAATCCAGTGCACGCCGCCGCAGCCGAAGTATCCTTCCCAGTCACGCCGCATGGGCGAGACCGGCAAGGCCGTGGTGCGCCTGACCACCGACGAGAGCGGCAAGGTCGTGAAGACTGCCGTGGTGTCGTCGAGCGGTTCGTCGCGGCTGGACCAGGCCGCGGTGGAAGCCGTGCAGGGCATGCGCTGCAAGCCGTACATGGACAACGGCCGCGCCGTTGCCGTGACGGCGCAGCAGCCGATCGGCTTCGAACTGAACTGACCCCGGTTTCCGATCTCTGATCTGTCTGACTGATCTGACCTAAACCAAGCGAACTCACCAGGAACCAACACATGCAGGACCTCGGACTCTCCCACCTCTGGACGCAAGGCGACTTCGTCATGCGTGCGACCGCGATCATTCTGCTGATCATGTCGCTCTCCTCATGGATCGTGATCCTTACCAAGGCATGGGATCTGGTGCGCCTGAAGAAGATGGCGCAAGGCGCGGAAAAGCGCTTCTGGCACTCGGACGACTTCGACCACGCGCTCGAAACCCTGGGCGCCAGCGATGCCAACCCGTTCCGCACCCTGGCCGTCGCCGGCAAGGAAGCCGCCCAGCACCACCGCGCCAGCCAGCCGCAGCTGCACGACGTGATGGATATCTCCGACTGGCTGACCCGATCGCTCAAGAGCTCCATCGATGACTCGGTGGCGCACATGCAGTCGGGCCTGGCAGTGCTGGCCTCGGTGGGCTCGACCGCACCGTTCGTCGGCCTGTTCGGCACCGTGTGGGGCATCTACCACGCACTGATCGGCATCGGTGCCTCGGGCGTGCCGACCATCGACAAGGTTGCCGGCCCCGTGGGCGAGGCGCTGATCATGACCGCCTTCGGCCTGGCCGTGGCAATTCCCGCCGTGCTGGGCTATAACGCCCTCACCCGCGGCAACAAGTCGGTGATCTCGAAACTCAACCGCTTTGCCCACGACCTGCACGCCTACTTCGTCACCGGCGCGCGCGTGCGCCCCAGCGGCGCCCGCGCCGAGGACGGCACCGTGCGCCTGGCCGCGGCACAGCGCTAAACCGCCAGCAAGGAAGTCATCATGGCATTCGGTACTCTCGACGGCGACGACGACGAGGTGATGAGCGAGATCAACATGACGCCGCTGGTCGACGTCATGCTGGTGCTGCTGATCATCTTCATCATCACCATCCCCGTGATCAACCACGCGGTGAAGATCGACCTGCCGCGCGCCACCAACACGCCGAACGACCCGAAGCCGCAAAGCATCAACGTCTCGATCGACGCCAGCGGCAAGGTCTTCTGGAACCAGGTGGAAGTGGATCAGGCCACGCTGGAAAGCAATATCGCGCTGGCCGCGCAGCAGCAGCCGCAGCCTGAGCTGCACCTGCGCGCCGACCGCGAGGTGCGCTACGAGCGCGTGGCCGAGGTCATGGCCGCCGCGCAGCACGGCGGCCTGGGCAAGATCGGCTTTATCACCGAACCCAAGCACTAAAGCGGCGCCTCCAGGCGCTTGCGAATGGGAAAGGGCACCTCACGGGGTAATGCCGTTCAGTTAGCGACTGTCGTTCCCGCGCAGGCGGCAACCCAGTGACTTCATCCCCTAAGGGGACGTGAAAGACGCTGGATTCCCGCCTGCGCGGGAATGACGGTAGGGCTTGAGACCTTAACTGAACGGCATTACACCTCACGGGGGCCCTTTGCCCATTCAGCATGCCACCGCGCGCCACATCGTCTCTGCATGCCCTTCAGCCGACTCGTAGCCGTTTTCCGAATCTTGTCGAAGGCTATTGTACTAATAATCATTCTCATTTAATATCACTCCATCGACTGCGCCATGCGCGGCGCACCCTCCCCTGATTGCCCTCCCTTATTGCAGAACGGAGCCAGATGATGAGCACACTTTCCCTGCCGCTGCCGCAACCGCGTGAAGTCACCCGCCGCCGGCTGTCGCTACGCCGCGTCGAGGTGGCCGCGCAACCGCGCCGCGAGGCCAGCGCGAAGGCCGCGCCGTCGGCCATTGCCTCCGTGAAGTCCGCCGTGGCGGCCCTGCCCGCCCGCCTGGAGGCGCTGGTGCGCGACAGTCTGTCGTCGGCGCCGGCCGGCGATCCCGTGGCACTGGACGCCATCATGCGCGGCGCCAACACCCTGCCGATCCTGCATAACGGCGAGGTCTACACGCTGCGCGTGACGCGCTACGGCAAGCTGATCCTGACGAAATGACGCGGCCCTGGCGCGCTACCGCGAGGTGGAAGCCAAAGGGAGACGATCGAGACCCGCGCCGGGCGCGGGCGCCACGCAAGTGGCAGTAAAGACTTTTGTGGGGACCACCTCGGAACGAGGTGTTGGGTAGTAGCTAGGTAATGATCGCGGGCGGGATTCAGACCCCACGCCAGGCCGACCGTACCCAGCCATGCCCTCTTTTATTCTGCCCCGCAGGCCATGCCTGCGGGGCTTTTTCATGCGCCGGCGCGATGGTCAGCACATTCGCCGGCACGATGCCTTACAGGCCCAGCGCAGCGATGCCGGCACGCGCGATCTGCGCGTCTTCGGTCGACTTCACGCCCGACACGCCCACGGCACCGACCACCTGGTCATTGCAGACGATGGGCACGCCACCCTCCAGCATGCCTTGCAGCAGGGGCGCCGTCATGAACGAGTGGCGGCCATTGTTGATCATATCTTCATAGATCTTCGACTCACGGCGGCCCAGCGCCGAGGTACGGGCCTTTTCACTGGCGATATAGGCCGAAATCGGTGCGGCGCCGTCGAGGCGCTGCATGGCCAGCATATGGCCGCCGTCGTCGACCACGACGATGGACACGGCCCACTGATGGTTCTTTGCCTCGGTTTCCGCTGCGGCCATGATCTTCTTCACGTCGTCTGCCGTCAGAACCGTCTTTTGCTGCATACCACTCTCCTGGACATTCATTTGGTTGAGGCCGAAGTATAGCGCCGCGCCCCCGCCATCGTCATGGCAGACGCACCGCTGCGGCATGTACAGCGGTGCGTTCCACAGCGAAACGGCCCGCGCAAGGCGGTAATGCCGTTCAGTTAGCGACTGTCGTTCCCGCGCAGGCGGCAACCCAGTGACTTCATCCCCTAAGGGGACGTGAAAGACGCTGGATTCCCGCCTGCGCGGGAATGACGGTAGGGCTTGAGACCTTAACTGAACGGCATTACCGCGCAAGGCGGGCCATTTGTCAGGCAGGCACAGCTTCGGGATCAGGCGCCGTCGGTAAACGGATCGGGCTTGCCCAGCTTGGCGCCGTCGGTGTACGGGTCGGCCTTGCCGATGCGGGCACCATCGGTGAACGGATCCGGCTTGCCCACTTTGGCACCGTCGGTGTACGGATCGACCGCGCCGATCTTGGCGCCGTCCAGATACGGGTCGACCTTGCCGACAGCGGCGAACGAGGCGCTGGATACAGTGGCCAGCACCGCCAGCGCGGCGGCGGCAACAACGGCTTGTTTGATCTTCATGAAATTCCCCTTGCTACTTGGTTGGTCGAGGCACCGCGGAGGCCCACGAAACAGGCGTCATCACGATGCCATGGGCGTAGTTTAGGGGAAAACCCTTATATCGACAGACGTGATCCTTTGAGCATTCTGTTCAAATATTTTGACGGCGATCAGAAAGACGTAGGTTTCCCGGAACCGGCCTATCGTCTTCATGTCGCAGTGCGGCAAGAAAAAGAGAAGGGACCCTGCAGGGCCCCTTCTCTTTCAAAAACTTGCTTCGTACGACTTGCTTCGTACGCGCGACCATCAGTCGTCGTCGCGCCAACGGCCGTGACCATGACCACGGCGCCATCCCGGCGGGCCATAGTAACCGCGGTAACCACCGTAATAGCGCGGCGGGCCGTAATAGCCCGGACCGTAATAGACCGGACGCGGGGCATAGTACACCGGAGCCGGGGCTACGACCACCGGCGGCGGGGCATAGTACACCGGAGGGGGCGGATAGTAGGCCGGCGCGCCGATCACCACGCCCGGCACGCCGATCGCCACGCCGACGCTTACATGGGCCATTGCTGCCCCAGACGCCAACCCGGCCGCGATACCGAATGCTGCGAGCCACCAACGTTTCATATCCGCCTCTCAATGTGAGAATTCTCTTACTCGGTATTGTAGAGGTTCGGAAATTTCCAGGTGCAACGGTGCACACGACATTGTTACCAGCCGTAACAGTGGCGTCACTTTTAGGCGGCGTGGCCCCGGCTGCGCCACTTGCCGGCGCTCTCTCCTGCTGCGCGCTTGCATCCGGGATGCGGAGCCACCACAATACCGGGCTTGCCATGCGGCCGTGGAGAAATTGGTAGACTCAGCAGACTTAAAATCTGCCGCCTTTCCAGGCTTACGGGTTCGAGTCCCGTCGGCCGCACCAGTAGATTCTGTCGCTCTACGTCTGGCGTACCGGAGCGATAGCGTGGCAGCAGCCGCCCTGACCGCCTCCCGGGCTCGGCAAGCACCCGCCCCTCAGCGCGGAGCCAGCCATTCAACCAGCTGCTTCCCGTACCGGCCGCCCAATGCCAGAAATAGCGCGGCCACACCGAAATTCCATAGCAATATCATGGCCGTGGCCTCGAGCGAGTGCAGGATCGACAAAGCCACTGCCGTCATTGCCGCGACCGCGAGGCTGCCTACCATCGTGACAGGGACCGGCGACAGTCGAGCAACGTGACGCAGCATAATCAGCGTCACAAGAGATAGCGGCATGGCAACCAATGCCAATGTCGCAAAGCAGCGAGCCGTTTCTCCGGCAGACATTCCGTCCGGCCCGATGACAACCCAGTTGGCAAGACATCCATAGCCAATCGTGACAATCCATACGAGAGCAGCCGGAACTGGCAGCAGAAGCCAGCGGCGCGCCATACCCGGAATGCTGGCGAAAAACACTCCCACCGCGGCCAAAGCACCGGTGGCCGTGGCTGCAGCCACGCTGAGGATAAAGGTTGGCTGGTGCAGCTTAAGCGCCAGGTCTGCGCGCACGCCATGTGCAATACCGACGCAGAGCACAACCAGTACGGCGAACAGAATCCAGCACGCAGCTCGCGTCGCCGGTGCGCGCAGCCGCCGGACCGGCGTTGCGTCCCCAACCAGGCGTTCAATCAAGTCGGAGGTCCGTGTCATGAGTTGCTACCCCGCTGCCGCAACAGCTCGCGCAGCCGTTTCATTGCCCGGTGGGTGGCCACCTTCAACGCGGCGACGGACATCCCGCTAGCCGCAGCGGCCTCCCGCAAGGACATTTCCTCCAGCTTCAGCATGCGCACCGCATCGCGCTGCCCCGCAGACAGCTGCTCGATGGCCTCACGCACAAAGCGGGCGTCCATTGCCTCTTCTTGTAAGTTCGCTCCGGCGACAACAAAGGTTTCGTGCTCCGAATCCAGTGGCGTCTCATGCAAGCCAGCGCGCCCATGCCGGCGCAGTACGTCAACAATCCGCCGATTGGCGATAGCAACCAGCCAGGGACCGAACGGGCGCGCCGGGTCGTAAGTGCCGCGCACCGCATGTACCGTCAGCAACACATCCTGAACCACGTCCTCGATATCATCGCCGCTGCGGAAGTGGCGCGCCGCAAGTGCGCGGAGGTAAGGCGTGATGCCTTCAAGCAGCTGGCGATAGGCGCCCTGGTCACCCTCCTGCGCCCTGGCCATGGCGACGGACCAGTCCAGCCTGCCATCACCTCGTCTGACCAAGGGGCCAGCCTCCCGGCCTGTCGCAGGGGACACCTGAGCGTCTCCCTCGGGGGCCGAGCCAGATGTAAGTAAGGTTGAATGCCTGGGCATGCCCGAATTCTGCGACAGGCAAGACGATTTGTCGCGCAAAAAAAGTCACTGTGCGTTGTAACCTCCGGCAGCGTTCCGCCGAACTTAGATACACGGCCAGACTTCCGGCCGCACCCTCAGGAGGACACAAGATGAACAAGCATGTTTTGGCCGCCTCAACGCTATCGTCAGCAATCGGCCTTGCGCTCGCCATGCAAGCCTTGCCAGCTCAGGCCCAGGCGATGAAAGACATGAGCGGCATGCCGCAAATTGTCAAAGACAACATGGCCCGGATGGAGAAGAACAAGCTGGAGAAGTGCTATGGGATAAACGCGGTGGCGAAGAACGACTGCGCGGAGGGGGCTCACTCCTGTGCCGGCCAGGCGACCCAGGCGCGCGATGCCAAGTCATTCGTTCTCCTTCCCGCTGGGGATTGCAGCAAAATTCAGGGCGGAAAGCTGAAGCCAGCTTAAGCGTTGGGGTATCCGATGCATGCCGCTTCATCGCAGGGCTCGCTCAACCCGATTCCGGCGCGCGCCGGAATCGGGCTGCGCTTCCGTCACCATCAGGCAGTGCTCGAAGAACGCCCGCCAATCGCGTGGTTTGAGGCGCATACCGAGAACTACATGGGTGGAGGCAGCGCGCCAGACTGCCTGGACGCCATTCGACGAGACTATCCCATCTCGCTGCACGGCGTCGGCCTGTCTCTGGGCAGCGCGGAAGGGCTGGACGCCGGGCATCTCGAGCGGGTGCGCAGGGTTGTCGAGCGTGTCGAGCCTGGACTTGTCTCCGAGCATCTTTCCTGGAGCATCAGCGGCGGCACTTATCTCGCCGACCTGCTGCCATTGCCGCTAACCGAGGAAGCACTGACCGTCGTCTGTCGGCACGTTGACCAGACCCAGACCTATCTGAAGCGCCGCATTCTGATTGAGAATCCGTCCACTTACCTGCGCTTCGGGCACTCAATCATTCCGGAGTGGGAGTTCCTCGCCGAGGTGAGTCGACGCACGGGGTGTGGCATCCTGTGCGACGTTAACAATATCTACGTCAGTGCCAGCAACCACGGTTGGAACGCACTGACTTATCTGGATGCCTTGCCGCCATCGGCAGTTGCCGAGGTCCATCTGGCGGGCCACAGCGTGCGGCCGCTCGACCAGGGACGCGTACTTCGCATCGATGACCACGGCTCCCGCGTCGCACAACCGGTGTGGGACCTGTTTGAACAGGCCCTCAGGCGCTTTGGCACGGTTCCCACACTGATTGAATGGGACACCAATGTGCCCGCTCTCGAAGTTCTCATGGAAGAATCGGCGATTGCCCAGGCAGCGATGGAGAGACAGCGAAATGACAGCCTCAGCGCCAACGCTGCTTGAACTGCAACGCGCGGTCCAGTCGGACTTACTCGGCCTTACCGATGGCAGCGCTTCCGGCAGCGCTTCCAGGTATGTGTTGCCCGATGGCTTGGACCCGAAGGCAAGACTCGGTATCTATCGGAACACGGCAACTGGTGCGCTACTGACGGCGCTACGGCTTTCCTATCCGGCCGTGGAGGCGCTGGTGGGGCCAGAGTTCTTCGAAGGCGCAGCCAGACAGTTCATCGCCTGCAAGCCGCCCGCAAGCGCCCAACTCGATAGCTACGGCGCTGAGTTCCCGGAGTTCCTGGCGCAATTGCCGCAAGCGGCCTCGCTGGTCTACTTGCCTGACACTGCGCGACTGGAATGGGCGGTGAATGAAGCGCTGCACGCGCCGGACACGAACCCACTCGACTTGAGTCGCCTGGAGCAACTGGACAAAGCCGAACTGCACCTTGTCAAGTTCTTGCCGAACCCCGCCGTGCGGCTTCTTCGGTCCTCTTATCCAGTGGATGCCATCTGGAATGCGGTGCTGACACGTGATGACCGCTCATTGGCGAGCATCAGCCTGAGCGCTGGCCCTGTCTTTCTGTACGTCAGCCGAAGCGCTTCCGGAGTGGACATTAAGCGAATAGGCGAATGGCAATGGTTATTTGCGACCGCATTGCTCGAAGGCTACGCCTTGAGCGATGCGCTTGTCGAAGTGCCAGGTGACGAAGCGCCGGTATGGCTGGCTTCTCTGCTCGCATCAGCATGCTTCGCCGATGTCCGCCTTTGCGGCCGACCATGCAATCCAGCAATGGGGAGTCCAGCCAGATGACGCAGGTATCTCAGTCCGACTCACGGAAGTCAACGTGGAACGACCGCGTGCTGCGGGCAATCGGATGGCTGGAGCGCGTGCCCTATACGTTTCTGGCGCTTCCGCTGCGGCTCGCTGTCGCCACGGTCTTCTGGAACTCGGCCATGACCAAATTGGCCAACTGGGAAGCGGCGCTCGAACTATTCAGGGAAGAGTACCGAGTGCCACTGCTTGCACCCGAGATAGCGGCCTATCTGGCGGTGTCAATCGAACTGACCGCACCGGTGCTGCTGGTGTTGGGCCTGGCGACACGCCCCGTGGCAACTATCTTGCTCGGGATGACCACTGTCATCGAGATATTCGTGTATCCGCAGGCCTGGCCCACGCATATCCAGTGGGCGGCCATGCTGTTGATTCTGCTTTGCCGTGGAGCCGGGGACTGGTCATTGGACCACTTCTTTTATGGCCGAATTGGCAGAAAGTCCGGTGGTCGGTGACTTCGCACGACCGATTGGGAACGCCGCATACCCATTCACATCCTCCTTCGCCTTCGGCGCTTCGGCGCTTCGGCGCCGAAGGCGCGGACCACGCGACCTGCAATCGCCTCAGTTTCTTCAGCCTTCTTTTGTAGCGGTGAGGACGAGCATCACGAACTACTGTGGGCGCTGCCGGCATCCAAGCCTCCTCGGCCGCCCAAGTGGGCATTCTTATTTCATCCGTTCTGCCGCCCTGCACGTGGACGCATCGACAAAATCAATACGATAGTCGCGGCGCAGAAGGCCGCTCCACCGTAGAACGCGAACGCCGCACCCAGTTTGTCCCAAAGCCAACCTGCAAATACGCTGGCCATCAGCAGCGCCAAACCACTCGCCAGATTGAAAACCCCAAACGCCGTGCCCCGGAGGTCAGCCGGCGCGGTATCGGCGACCATAGTCGCCAGGAGCCCCTGCGTCATACCCATGTGCAGGCCCCAGAGCGAAACCCCGCACAGCGTAACCGCCCAGTGCGAGCTCATCGCAAGCACGATGTCAGCGGCAATCAGTAACACCAGCCCCCACACCAGAAGTCTGGTATGGCTGTGTCCGTCCGCAAGCTTCCCAAATGGGTAGGCCGAGACGGAATACACGAGATTCATCACTACGAGAACCAACGGCGCCAAAAATAGCGGCAGGCCGACTTGCTGAGCTCGCAGCACCAGGAAGGCTTCACTGAAGCGTGCCAGCGTAAACACCGCACCCACGGCAACCACGCCCCAATAGGCGGGACTCAGGCGAGCAACGTTTGCCCGCCGGATGGGGTTCACCCTTCGCACCCCTTGGTTCGCCTCTGGCTCTTGCACGCCGAACATGAGCAGGGCAACTGACAATATGCCGGGGATGACAGCTACCCAGAAAACAGCCCGGACGTCGTTTGCCCACAGATACATCAGTCCAATGGCAATCAGGGGGCCAAGGAATGCGCCCACCGTGTCAAGGGACTGCCGCAGGCCAAAGGCAGCGCCGCGAAGATGCGCAGGGGCAATATCCGCTACCAGGGCATCGCGCGGGGCACCGCGAATTCCCTTGCCAATGCGGTCGGTAAGACGTGCCCCCAGCACCGTGCCGACGCCTGGAGCCACTGCAAAAAGCGGCTTCGACAGCGCGCCGAGCCCATAGCCGAACACAGCAAGTCCCTTGCGCTTCCCCAGATAGTCACTGAGAGCACCGGAAAAGACCTTCACCATCAGCGCTGTCGCTTCTGCCACGCCTTCTATCAGCCCGACCGCCATGGCACTGGCGCCCAACGTAGTTACCAAGAAGACCGGCAGCAGGCTGTGGATGATTTCCGACGACACATCCATGAGGAGGCTGACGAAGCCCAGCATCCAGATGCCGGTTGGAATCTGGCGCAGCGTGGTGGCAGAAGCATTCATTGCCATTCCATTTCCCCTAACCACGTCAAGCAGCGCTCGACCACGTCCGCCTTGTTACAGGTCGTAACGCCTGTATAAGTTCACAAAGACGCGCGCCCCTACTTGCAGCCTAGAGTATCAATAGAAACAAAGGAGCATCATCATGCGAAAAGCCTTGGCCATTTGCCTACTGGCTGCAGGTGTCGCCCTTACCTCGGGCATCGCTGAGGCGCGCGTAGATGTGGGAATAGGGATTGGCGTTCCCGGGCCGGCGTTCGTTGTTCCACCTCCCCCCGTTTATTACGAGCCCCCGCCCGTCTACTATGAGCCGGCACCGGCTTATGTCCAACCGCCGCCGATTGTCGCTGCGCCCGGCTATTACGACGATTGGCGAGCCCGTGCCTGGCAACAACAGCAGTGGCGAGAAAGGCGCTGGCGCGAGCGTGAATGGCGCATCCATCACCGGGAGTGGCGTCGCTGGCACGATGATGAAGATGATTGAGCCAGGCACAAACGCGTCCGTAGAATTGCAGCCACGAAAAGCCAAGAAGGCAGGAATGAAGCACCGTGCAATCAGCAAGGCTGTTGTCGGCACGCTGTTCTGCGTCGTCTCGTCGGCCTTTGCCGCAGCGAATGTCGATATTGATGTTGCTGGCGTCGCTCCTGCGGAATCCTCCCCCTACGTTGCACCCCGGCCTGTATATGTTGCTGTTCCGAGCTCACGGTACTCGCCCTATAGGGGTGAAAGCGAACAACGAGAAGAATATTGGCGTGAACGGCGATGGCACGAACAGGAAGAGCATAGCGTGAGGAACACAGCCAACACAGGGGCGAAAACTGGCACTCCCCGCTAAACCGAAGGCAAACCGGCATCGCGTTAGTCATGCTGGCAAGATTGACCACGGGAAGACGGCTGGAGGAGCGCTGAACCGGAAATGGCAAGTGTGCCCACGGCCAGCACAGCGGAAGTGATGAAAATTGAGTTCTAGCGTCTGCTCCCGCAAGTATCGCCAGCCTTCCCCCGTGCCTCCCGATGCTCCGAGAAACGGTTACAGATGCGTGAACCCATACATGACGGTACCCGCTCTGACCTCGCATAGGGGATACCTGCTCAAAGCCAGCGCAGTCCCTGCGCAAGGCGGTCTTCATGCCGCCGAGCTTGTCATCGAGAAACTTGGCGGCCCGCGCGCACCTGCTCAACTCTCGACTATTTTTCGACAGAGAGCACGCCTTGAGTTATGCGAGCTCTTGGGACCGCATCTGGGTCGACATGAACGCCTGAGACGGCGAATTTTCCGGAGCGAGCAATCCTCGACCGCCACCGTTCAAACCCTCTCTTCCCGCCTGGATGCACACAAGAGGCCGCACGGGTACCAAGCGCGGAAAATGGTAGGCTGAAACGTACTATCGCGCCTGAATCCCATTGCACTTGGCAGCGGTGCCATGGCATCCGCTCCGATTAGCCGCTGGCAGCGATTCCATAGAATGAGCCCGACAGGGGATTCGACACGATATAAGAATTCCGTCGAGCCCAATTCAGCGCTGCTTTGAATACCTCGGACTCTCGCTGACTCCATTCACTTCTCATTAGGGGAGTGGCGTCCTGCGCTGTTGCGGCGTACACGACCGCTTGGTGCAGAGGCTCGCGGCTCCGCTTTCCTGGAATAGTAAATGTACGAATCGTTACGTGCATATCATTCGGAACTTCGGAGTCGCTTGATGAGCAATTATGTCGGTATCCAAATGACATTACTGTGACGGCCATAGCCGTATCACTAACGTGGCCGCCGAGCGTGGAAGAGGCAATTAACAATGCGAGAAGGGCTTCACGGCGACTCCCCAAAGGTGACAAACGCGGAGAGGCCAGGCTGGCTTTCCAGCTAACCCGCGCTCTCCGCAAAGCTCCAGCACTCAGGCTACGTTGCAGCGGCCTTCGCCCGGGCAACACCCCTCGGCTCGCCCGATGGGAGCAGCTTACTGCTTCTTCGTCTTGTCCACGCTGGCTGCGGCCTTTGCGGCTTCGGGCTGCGCCTCGGGCTTTGCCACCTCTGACTTGGCCTTCACCTTGTCGGAATCATTCTTGGCTTCAGACTTCGCCATACCAGCCTCCGTATGGGGGGCCTTCGTCTTGCTCGCCTTATGGTGGGTGCCCTTGGCGGCGGACTTGTTGGCATCCGCCTTTACTTCAGCCTTCTCCTTACTGACGCTGGCTTGACCCTTTGCTTCGTCGCCCGGCACGCTGACGCTCTTCTTTTCCTTGACGACCTTTGCCTGGTTTTTCGTCGCCTGTGCTTGCGGCGGAATCGCGGAAGCTGGCGCACCAGTCTGCGCGAAAACGGTACCGACAAGGGCTGCAGAGGCGAAAGCAGCGAACAGCTTCTTCATGACGAACTCCTGAGGAATTTTTGGCAGCTCGGCAATGCGCCGTGCTTACCCGCTAGAACGGCACCGTCCTGAGCCAAGTTGACTCAGAACCGGTGACAATCCGTAAGTTCTGAAACAGGCGAAACCGATTTTGCGAGCATGGCCGGATATGCCTACACCTGCAGCATGGGGCGTCGTCCTTTCGGAATAATTCCGACTCCGGTCCACGCTGAAAAATGCTCGATTGTTTTATGGCCCCGCCAGTACGGCTGGACACCCGGCGCATCAATGTCGCGTTACAGAAAGTCACCGCCGTGCGAATCCGCTAATACACTGTGGCCCCATCCTGACCTAGAGTCTCTGCAAGAGAATGAGGAGAAAATCATGCGAAAGGCCGCATCGCTCTTGCTTCTGGTCGGCGTTGCCGCGCTCGGCCCCAACATGGCTGAGGCGCGGGTGGACGTGGGCATTGGGTTTGGCATCCCTGTGCCAGTGGTTGTCGCCCCGCCGCCCGTTTACTACGAGCCAGCTCCCGTGGTCGTTCAGGCGCCGCCCGTGGTAGCGGCTCCGGCCTACTATTACGACGACTGGCAGGGCCGCGCCTGGAGAGAGCGCCAATGGCGCGAACAGCGATGGAGGGAGCACGAATGGCGGGAACGCAGGCGAGAATGGCGGCGCTGGCATGACGACTACGATGACTAGCATGCGCGAGCGCTAGTTGCTTGTGCGTAACAGTCGGAACGCCGGGGGGCTCGCCATCACGCATTAGGTTTGCAGGTAACAGTATGGGGCCGCCCAGAGCGACGACCGACAGATGCCGAGTCATTACCGCTTGCGGTTTGCGTTAAGTACCCCCCGGAGCAACACCAGCAAGCAAAAAAGGGGGCTATCGCCCCCTCCTCCGGTCATTGCAAGCGCGCCTTACGCCATCGCGTAGCACATCAGCGCACCCACTCCCATCAGGAACACGAACAGGACCCCGGCCAGCGCCAGCGGCTTGCGCCCGGCGCGCAACAGGTCGCCGATGCGGGTGTGCAGGCCGATCGCCAGCATGGCGCAGGCCAGCAGCCAGTTATCCAGTGCGATCAGCGGAGCCTTCCAGGCGGTGGGCACGGTGCCGGCCGAATTGACCGCCATCACCGCGACAAACCCCACCGCGAACCACGGCACCGACTTCAGGATGCCGCGCAGACGGTTGCCGCCGGCGGCGCCTTGCTCCGCTTGCGAACCGCCTTGCGGCCACAGCGCCATCACCAGCAGCAGCGGACCCAGGGCCAGCACGCGCACCATCTTGGCCACCACGGCGGCGTCTGCAGTCGGCTCGCTGATCATCTTGCCGGCGGCGATCACCTGCGCCACTTCATGCAGCGTCGCGCCGGTGAAAATGCCGAACATGCGCTCGCTGATCGCCCAGTGCCAGTGGCCGGTCGCCAGCTCGTACAGATAGGGGTAGAGCAGCATGCCGACGGTGCCGAACAGCACCACCGTCGCCACCGCGACCGCGGTCTGCTTGTCGTCGGTGCGCACCACCGAGGACACGGCGATGGCCGCGGCCGCACCGCAGATGGCGCTGCCCGAGCTGACCAGGATCGCCTCGCGGCGGCTCAGGCCGAAGAACGTCGTGCCCACCCAGGTGCCGAACAGCAGCGTGGCCACCAGCATGGTCAGCGGCACCACGATGCCCGGCAGGCCCAGCGCGACGATCGAGGCGAAAGTCAAACGCAGACCATAGAGCGCCACACCCGTGCGCAGCAGGTAATGGCGGGCGACCTGCATCCCGGGTGCCAGCGGCGCCAGCCAGTGGCGCGGCAGCGTATTCGCAGCGACCATGCCGGCGCACATGGCCAGCGTCAACGCACTGAGGCCGTAGCGCGACACGGCCGGATGCTCGGCCAGCACCATCGCCAGCCAGGCGATGCCGCCCAGCGGGACCAGCGTCAGCAAGCGCTGTGACCAGGGCGGCGGCAAGGCCGGTGCAGCGGCGGGGGCGGTGCGGGGGGCGGAGACGGAAGACATGGCGGGCTCGGGTCGTGTGCTTTGGTGACTCAAGCGTACTGGCGCCCACCTAACCCGTAAAACGGGTAATATCGTTATGCATTATTTGTTTTATCGATATGGATCCCCGCCCAGACTCCCACCATCCTTCGCTGCGCCCCGAACACCGGCCCCTGCGCCTGACGCTGCGCCAGCTCTCCGTCTTCGTGGCCGTGGCGCAGCATGGGAGCACCATGGCGGCCGCGCAGGCGCTGGCGATGTCGCAATCGGCCGTGAGCGCCTCGCTGGCTGAACTGGAGCGTGCCCTGGACAGCCCGCTGTTCGACCGCGTTGCCCGCCGCCTCAGCATCAATGAAACCGGACGGCAGTTCTTCCCGCGCGCGCTGTCGCTGCTGGACCAGGCCCAGGAACTGGAACGCTTTGCGACCCAGACCGGGGTCCAGTTGCGCATTGCCGCCAGCAATACCATCGGCAGCTATATGCTGCCACCGCTGCTGGCGGGTTTCCGTCACTCGCGCAGCGGCCCGTGCACGCTGGACCTGCGCATCGGCAATACCCGCGAAGTGCTGCAGTCGCTGCTGCAGTTCGAAGCCGATATCGGCCTGGTCGAAGGCGCCAGCCATGAGCGCGACCTGCGCAGCGTGCACTGGTGCGACGACGAGATGGTGGTGATCGTCGGACCGTCGCATCCGCTGGCCGCCGCGCCGCACGACCTGGTGGCGCTGCGCGACGCCGAGTGGATCGTGCGCGAGCCCGGCTCGGGCACGCGCGAAGTGATCGAGGAGCGGCTGGTGCCGCTGCTGGGTGAGTTGCGCTTCGCGCTGGAACTGGGCAACGCCGAGGCCATCAAGCGCGCCGTGATGAGCGGCTTCGGCGTCAGCTGCCTGTCGCTGCACGTGGTGCGCGATGAACTGGAACGCGGCACGCTGGTCGCGATCCGCGACGGCATGCCGCGCATTGTGCGGCCGCTGCAACTGGTGGTGCACCAGGACAAGTTCCCGACCCAGGGCTTGCTGGCCTTTACCGAATATCTGCGCACCATGGCGCCGCGGATAGGCACCTGAGCGTGGCCCAGGCGCACATCAGGCCGGCTGCGGGTCTGCGCTGGGCTTGCGCCGCGCCGTGTAGAGATCGAGCAAACGGAACAGCACCGGATTGAGCAGGATCGACAGCAGTGCGCCGGCCAGGATCAGCGCCTGGCCCCGCTCGGGCAGGATCTTCAGGTAGACGCCAAGGCTGGCGAGAATGAACGAGAACTCGCCGATCTGCGCCAGGCTCACGGCGATGGTCATGCCGGTCTGCCCCGAATGCCCGAAGGCGCGCACGATGCCCAGCGCCGCCAGCGACTTGCCAACCACGATGATAAACACCGTCGCCAGCACGCCCCACGGGTCGTTGACCAGCACCATCGGGTTGAACAGCATGCCCACGGAAACGAAGAAGAGCACGGCGAAAGCATCGCGCAGCGGCAGCGACTCCTCGGCCGCGCGATGGCTGAATTCGGATTCGGCCAGCACCATGCCGGCGAAGAATGCGCCCAGCGCGAACGACACGCCAAAGAGTGCGTAAGCCCCATAGGCCACGCCCAGCGCCGTCGCCAGCACGCCCAGGCGGAACATCTCGCGGTTGCCGGTCCAGACGATGCGCTCCAGCATCCACGGGATAAAGCGCCGGCCGATCACCAGCATTACCGCGACAAAGGCAGCCACCTTGCCCAGCGTCGTGAAGATCGCAACCACTACGTCACTGGTACCCGGCGCGGCCTCGCCGGAAACTTCGCCCGGGGTTGCGCCGGAACCGGCCAGCAGGCCCGCCAGCGCCGGCAGCAGCACCAGGGCCAGCACCATCGCCAGGTCTTCCACGATCAGCCAGCCGACCGCGATGCGGCCCTGCGGCGATTCCACCAGGTCACGCTCCTGCAGGGCCTTGAGCAGCACCACCGTGCTGGCCACCGACAGTGCCAGCCCGTACACCAGCCCCTGCCCCCATGACCAGCCGAAGCCCCAGGCCACCAGCATACCCATCAGCGTGGCAATGCCGATCTGCACCACCGCGCCCGGGATGGCGATGCGCTTGACCGCCATCAGGTCCTTGATCGAGAAATGCAGCCCCACGCCAAACATCAGCAAGATCACGCCAAGCTCGGCCAACTCCGGCGCCAGCGCCTGGTCAGCGGTGTAGCCGGGCGTGTGCGGCCCGACCACGATGCCCGCGCACAGGTAGCCGACCAACGGCGGCAGGCGCAGCCGGCTGGCGACCGCGCCAAGGATAAAGGCCAGGACGATGCCGCCGACGATGGTACTGATAAGCGGGGTGGCGTGATGCATGCGTGCGGGATTCCTCGTGTCAGGGGCTGAACGGCTAACCCGTTCCCTGCCCTGGCAACCACAACAGCGCATCCGGCGCGCACCAGCGGTCAGCGCGGGACAGTCGCCGCAACAATCGGCAGCAGCATCGGAACGGGGAAGAACGGGAAGTGCCGCAGCGGCCCCGGACACGCCGGCGGCGCGTCACGGATCGGGGATGGCGATTGACATGCTGCTCCGCAATCCATCACGCGGAGCCCCCCGAAAAGCGTACGACAGGAGTAATGTAACATGCCCGCCACACGCCAGCACCAGGGAGATAGCGGGTACCCTGGTGCCTGCTTGGTGTATGGAACGAGAGATGTGCCCGAAGCAGGCGCGGAAAACAAAAACGGCGCCGCGAGGCGCCGTTCTGCATGCAACTGGAGGCGGAGGTCGGAATCGAACCGGCGTACACGGCTTTGCAGGCCGCTGCATAACCACTCTGCCACCCCGCCAGGTGACGTGCTGCTGGATTGTATCCGCATTCAGCCGATGCTGCCGGAGCGCATCTTGCGGCAAACTGCTTGCGGCCTGTTGCTTGCCGCAATTCAACCCAAACAAAAAGGGAAGCGTTGCTTCCCTTTGGGGATTGGAGCGGGAGACGAGTCTCGAACTCGCGACCTCAACCTTGGCAAGGTTGCGCTCTACCAACTGAGCTACTCCCGCATACAACTTGTACTGCCAGCCCCGCATCGCGTAACCACGCTGCCGGACCTTCTTTAACCTGGAGCGGGAGACGAGTCTCGAACTCGCGACCTCAACCTTGGCAAGGTTGCGCTCTACCAACTGAGCTACTCCCGCAGGGCACTGCTGAAAATCAAACTAAGGCGATTTATGCCGCAACACGCTGCCAACTCACAACATCTTGCGTCAAACCAACCTTATCTCGCTGCTTTCGTTTGCGTCGTCAGCAACGAGAATGAGATTATGCAAAGAACTGCTCTCGCCGTCAACATCTTTTCGAAAATTCTTTTCACTTCGGTGCGCCGGCGCGCGCCACCATCCCACTGCGCTCGCGGATCTGCGGCCAGGCGAGCTTCATGTAATAGAACATCGACCACAGCGTCAGCACCGCCGCTACATAAATCATCCACGTGCCGAGCAGACGGGCATCGAAGACGGGCAGGCGGTCGCTGTACAGCAGCAGCGGGATCGCAATCATCTGCACGGTGGTCTTGAGCTTGCCGAGGAAATTCACCGCGACGCTCTTGGAAGCGCCTATCTGCGCCATCCATTCGCGCAGCGCCGAAATGGTGATCTCGCGCCCGATGATCACCAGCGCGATCAGGTCGGTGACCCGCCCCAGCGCCAGCAGCGACAGCAGCGCCGCCGTCACCATCAGCTTGTCGGCGACCGGGTCCAGGAAAGCGCCGAACGACGACGTCTGGTTCCAGCGCCGCGCCAGGAACCCGTCCAGCCAGTCCGTCACCGCGGCAATGATGAAGAACGATGCCGCCGTCAGGTTCTTGGTGTGCATCGGCAGCCATGCGTCCGGCAGGTAGAAGACCCCTACCACCAGGGGAATCATGGCGACGCGAAGCCAGGTCAGCAGGATCGGGATATTGAAGGGCATGGAACTCGGGCGGCGGGGACGGTAACCAATCTTGCGATTGTCGCCGATTTCCAGGCCAATCGACCATCATTGGCCATTTTCCTGCACGCCCGCCGCAAGGCGCGGCCGGCGCGATCAGTGCAGCTGCCGGTAGATCTCTTCGGCAAGACCGCGTGAAATGCCCTCGACGCTGGCCAGTTCATCGATGCTGGCTGCCATCACGCCGCGCAGCCCGCCGAAACGGGTCAGCAGCTTCTGGCGCCGGCGCGCGCCAATGCCCTCGATCTCTTCCAGCCGCGAGGTGGTGCGCGTCTTGGCGCGGCGCGCGCGCATGCCGGTGATGGCAAAGCGGTGCGCCTCGTCGCGGATCTGCGCCACCAGCATCAGCGCGGCACTGCCCTGCCCCAGCTCCAGCGACGGACGGCCATCGGCGAACACCAGCGTCTCCAGGCCGACCTTGCGGCCCTCGCCCTTGGCCACGCCGACCAGCAGGCCGATATCCAGCCCCAGCTCCTCGAATACCTGCCGCGCCACCTCGACCTGGCCCTTGCCGCCGTCGATCAGCACGATCTGCGGCACCAGGGCCGCGGCTTCGCCGCCTGCCTCCATGCCGCCGTCTTCCTGGATCTGCTCGACCAGCTTCTGGTAGCGCCGCGTCAGCACCTGGCGCATGGCCGCGTAGTCATCGCCGGGAATGATGTCCTGGATGTTGTAGCGGCGGTATTCGCTGTTCTGCATGTCATGGTGGTGGTACACCACGCACGACGCCTGGGTGGCCTCGCCGGCGGTATGGCTGATGTCGAAGCATTCCACGCGCAGCAGCGCCAGGTCTTCCAGGTCCAGCGCGATGGTTTCGGCCAGCGCGCGCGTGCGGGCTTCCTGGCTGCCCTGCTCGGCCAGCCGGCGCGACAGCGCCAGCGCCGCGCCCTGCTGCGCCATCTCGAGCCAGACCTTGCGCTGGCCCTGGGGCTGGCGCACCAGCGTGACCTTGCGCCCGGCGTGCAGCGCCAGCGCCTCGAGCACCGTGGCATCGTCCGGAACATGGCTGACGACGATGATGGGCGGCGCCGGCTGCTCCAGGTAGTGCTGCACCATGAAGGCCGACAGCACGCGCGTGGCGATGCGGTCGACAGTCAGCGGCGGCGCGGCCCGGGCGCTGTCCGCCCCCTCCGCGCGCTCATCCGCACCAGCCTCCGCGCGCTCGTCGGCATCCTCGACGATCATCGCCGCTTCGTCGGCATGCGCCGGAAAGTACGCCTTGTCGCCCAGATGGCGGCTGCCGCGCACCATGGCCAGGTTGACGCAGGCACGGCCGCCCTCCACCGCGACGGCCAGCACGTCGATGTCGCGCGCCTGCCCGCCAACTTCTTCCACCGCCTGGCGCTTGAGCACGGTCGACAGCGCCGCGATCTGGTCGCGCACCGCCGCGGCCTGCTCGAACTCCAGCCGCTCGGCGTGCTGCTCCATCTTGCCCTGCAGGCCTTCCAGCACCTCGCTCTGGCGGCCTTGCAGGAAGCGCGCCGCGTTGGTGACATCGCGCGCGTAGTCCTCTTCGCTGATGGCATTGACGCACGGCCCGGTGCAGCGGTGGATCTGGTGCAGCAGGCACGGCCGCGTGCGGTTGTTGAAGACGGTGTCCTCGCAGGTGCGCAGCTGGAACACCTTCTGCAGGATCTGCATGCTCTCGCGCACCGCGTAGGCGCTCGGGAACGGCCCGAAGTACTGGTGCTTGCGGTCGGTGGCGCCGCGGTAGTACGCCATGCGCGGGAAGCGGTGCCCGGTCAGCTTGAGAAACGGGTACGACTTGTCGTCGCGGAACAGGATGTTGTAGCGCGGCGCCAGCGCCTTGATCAGGTTGTTCTCGAGCAGCAGCGCCTCGGCCTCGGTTCGCACCACCGTGGTGTCGATGCGGGCAATGCGCGCCACCATCATCGCAATGCGCGGCGACAACTGGGTCTTGTTGAAATAGCTCGATACCCGCTTCTTCAGGTCGCGCGCCTTGCCGACGTACAGCACATTGCCGCTGGCGTCGAAATAGCGGTAGACGCCGGGCAGGCCCGGCAGGCGGGAGATGACCGGCCGGGCGTCGAACGGTTCGGCCGGCGCATCGGCCTGCTTGTCCTCAGACTTATCGGCGGACTTATCGTTCGGCACGTCGGCAGGCGCCTTGGCCGGTACCTCGTCGGCGGGATTCGGGGAATCGGGTTGCTGGTCTGACATGTGGGGACGGTGACCGCTGCGGGCCGGCGCGCACCAAAGCAGCGCGGCCTCTAAAATCGCAAGTTTAGAGCAATTCAGCGGGCGCCCTGCCCGCATGCCCTACCCACACGCCTACCTCACATGCCTATCCGCTCCTGGGACATCTTCTGCACCGTGATCGACAACTTCGGCGACATCGGCGTCTGCTGGCGGCTGGCCCGCCAGTTGGCGCAGGAGCACGGACACGCGGTGCGGCTGTGGGTCGATGACCTGCCAAGCTTCGCCCGGCTTGCGCCGGAGCTCGACCCGGGCGCCGCCGTGCAACACCTGGCCGGCGTCGAGATCCGCCCATGGCAGCCCGGCGCACCGGACAGCACCGGCGACGCCATGCCCCACGACGCCGTCATCGAAGCCTTTGCCTGCCACTTGCCGCAGGCCTTCCTCGAGCGCATGGCGGCACGCCAGCCCAAACCCGCCTGGATCAACCTGGAATACCTGAGTGCCGAGCCCTGGGTGCGCGAACACCACGCGATGCCCTCGCCCCATCCGCGGCTGCCGCTGGTCAAGCACTTCTTCTTCCCCGGCTTCGAGCCCGGCACCGGCGGCCTGTTGCGTGAATCGATGCTGGGCGCGCAACGAGAGGCGTTCCTGGGCGGGGCGGCGGCGCAGGCCGCACTGTGGCACCGGCTCAGCGTGACGCCGCGGCCCGATGCGCTGCGCGTGAGCCTGTTCGCCTACCGCAACCCCGCCCTACCGGCGCTGCTGGAACAATGGCGCGACGGCGCCGAGGCCATCCACTGCCTGGTGCCAGCGGGCCTGGCTGCCAGCCAGGTGGCGGAATGGCTTGGGGTGCCGCTGCAGCCTGGCGCGCCGGTGGAGCGCGGCAGCCTGTGCGTGCAGGCCATCCCCTTCGTGCGGCAAGAGCACTATGACGAACTGCTGTGGGCCTGCGACCTCAATTTCGTGCGCGGCGAGGATTCCTTCGTGCGCGCGCAATGGGCGGCGCGGCCGCTGGTCTGGCATATCTACCCGCAGGACGACGCCGCGCACCGGGTCAAGCTGGACGCCTGGCTCGGCCTGTTCGGCCAGGGCGGCGTGCCCCCGGAGGCGGCGGCCGCGCTGACGGATTTCTGGCACGCCTGGAACGGCTACGGCAACGCCGCGGACTGGCCGCGCCTGCGCGCGCAGCTGCCGGCACTTGCGGCGATCGCGCCGCGCTGGGAGCGGCGTTTGCAGCATCCCGGCGACCTTGCCGCCAACCTGGTGGCGTTCTGCGAAAATCAGGTAAAATAGCCGGTTGATCCAAATGGCGACCGGGCCGGAGAACCAGGGTCTTGTCCAGGCGTTGAAACAACCTTGGGCAAAGACCTGAAAGCAAGCTGGGCACGGGGTCGCGAGCGCGTGGATCCTGGCTCTCGCGGGCTTACCGCGGGAACGCCGGCAGCGCGCCTTCGCCATTCCAAATTCCTAGACTTTATTTTTCAGGAAATCAGTTCAGATGAAAATCGCACAGGAACTCCGCGTCGGTAACGTGTTCATGATCGGCGGCGATCCGATGGTCGTGCAGAAGGCCGAATACAACAAGTCGGGCCGCAACGCCGCTGTGGTCAAGATGAAGTACAAGAACCTGCTGACGGACGCACCGGGCGAGTCGGTGTTCAAGGCCGACGACAAGTTCGAAGTGGTTGTGCTCGAGCGCCGCGAATGCACCTACTCGTACTTCGCTGACCCGATGTACGTGTTCATGGACACCGAATACAACCAGTACGAAGTCGAGAAGGACAGCATGGGTGACTCGCTGAACTACCTCGAGGACGGCATGAACGTCGAAGTGGTGTTCTACAACGACAAGGCCATCTCGGTCGAAATGCCGACCACGCTGGTCCGTGAAATCATCTACACCGAGCCGGCCGTCAAGGGCGACACCTCGTCGGGCAAGGTGCTCAAGGGCGCCAAGATCAACACCGGCTTCGAACTGCAGGTGCCGCTGTTCTGCAACATCGGCGACAAGATCGAAATCGACACCCGCACCGGCGAATACCGCAGCCGCGCCAACTAAGGCGCTTGCTTCGCCCCGCTTCAGCGCGGGGCCGGTCAACAAAAATGGCAGCCTCGGCTGTAATGCCGTTCAGTTAACCACCGTCGTTCCCGCGCAGGCGGGAACCCAGTGACTTCATCCCCAAAGGGGACGTGAAAGTCGCTGGATTCCCGCCTGCGCGGGAATGACAGTAGCGTTTGATACCTTAACTGAACAGCATTACAGCCTCGGCTGCCATTCTTGTTTCCGCACGAGACCCCGGTCAGGCGATCAGGCCGTGCTCCTTCAGCGTGCGCAGCGCGGCACGGTACTCGCCTTCCTGGTGCAGCTTGTTCCAGTCCAGCGGCTTCCTGCGCGCGAACAGCTTGCGGACGCGGCGCTGCGAGGTCTTGCCGATGCCCACGTCCAGCTCGGTCAGCAGCTGGTCGGCGCGGTCCGGATGGTTACAGATCAGCACCATGTCGCAGCCCGCGGTCAGCGCGGCACGCGCGGCCTCGGTGACGTTGCCGGCCACGCTGGCGCCTTCCATGCTGAGGTCGTCGCTGAAGATCACCCCCTCGAAGCCCAGCTGGGCGCGCAGCACGTCCTGCAGCCAGTAGCGCGAGAAGCCGGCCGGGTTCGGGTCGACCTTGGGGTAGATCACGTGCGCCGGCATCACCGACGACAGCGACAGGCCCAGCCATTCGTACGGGCGCGCATCCTGGCCGAGGATCTGGTCCAGCGGGCGCTCGTCGACCGGGATCGCCACGTGCGAGTCGGCCTCGACATGGCCGTGGCCGGGGAAGTGCTTGCCGCAGTTGCTCATGCCCGCCAGCAGCAGGCCGTGATTCAGGTGGCCGGCCAGCATCGACACCACGCGCGGGTCGGCGTGGAAAGCGCGGTCGCCGATCACGGCGCTGCGGCCGTAGTCCAGGTCCAGCACCGGGGTGAAGCTCAGGTCGATATCGCAGGCGCGCAGCTCGGCGGCCAGCACGTAGCCGCAGGCGACTGCCGCCTTGGTCGCGGCCAGCACGTCGCGCTCCCACAGCTCGCCCAGGCGGTGCATCGCCGGCAGGTGGGTGAAGCCGTCGGTCTTGCAGCGCTGCACGCGCCCGCCTTCATGGTCGATGCAGATCAGCACGTCGTCGCGCACCGCGCGGATTGCGCGCGTCAGCGCCAGCAGTTGCGCGCGCGACTCAAAATTGCGCGCGAACAGGATCACGCCGCCGGTCAGCGGATGCGCGATGCGGCGCGCGTCTTCCGCGTCGAGCTGCTTGCCGACGACGTCGAGGACCACCGGGCCCGGCCGCTTGCCGGAATTCTTCTTGGACATGGAAGTGGTTGGATTCACGAAGCTGTAGGTTGGGACGCCGCCCCGCCCGTGCGCTCGGCAATGGCGAAGGCGACTGCGTAATCATGTTCATCACTGACACTGACCCGCACGGCGAGCCCGCGTTCCGCCAGCCATGCAGCCAGCTCGCCATGGCACACCGGCGTCGGCTCGCCCGACGGCAGGTTCATCAGTTCCATGGCGCGCCACGTCATCGGCCAGCGCATGCCCAGGCCGATGGCCTTGGAGAAGGCTTCCTTGGCCGCGAAGCGCGTGGCCAGGAAGGCCAGTCCGCGCTTTTCGGAACGCGCCTTGCGGGCATGGTACTTGGCCAGTTCATCCGGGCCCAGCACCTTCTCGGCAAAGCGGCCGTTGGTGCGTTCCATCACGCCCTGCACGCGGGCGATCTGGATGATGTCGGTGCCGACGCCGTAGATCACGCCGGGGTGCCCACGGCAGGGTATTGCGTGCCCAGGCGCGCGGCGACCATGATGGCCTTCATCTCGCGCACCGCGTTCTCCCAGCCCGCGAACACCGCGTGCGCGACGATCGCGTGGCCGATGTTCAGCTCCTTGATCCCGGGCAGCGCGGCAATCGGCTGCACGTTGGTGTAGTGCAGGCCGTGGCCGGCGTTGACCACCAGTCCGTGCTTCTGGCCGGCATCGACGCCATCGGCGATGCGGCGGAACTCGATGGCCTGCTCGTCGGGCGTATGCGCATCGGCATAGCGGCCGGTGTGCAGCTCGATCACCGGCGCGCCGCACGCGGCCGCAGCGGCAATCTGGTCGGCATCGGGATCAATGAACAGCGACACGCGGATGCCGGCACCGGCCAGCTGCGCGCACGCCGCCTTGACCTGCCCGAAGCGCCCGGCCACATCCAGCCCGCCTTCGGTGGTCACTTCCTCGCGGCGCTCGGGCACCAGGCACACGTCCTGCGGGCGGATCTCGCAGGCGATGTCGAGCATCTCCTGGGTGATCGCGCATTCCAGGTTCATGCGCGTGGCCAGTTGCGGGCGCAGCGCGCGCACGTCGGCATCGCGGATATGGCGGCGGTCTTCGCGCAGGTGCAGCGTGATCAGGTCGGCGCCGGCCTGTTCCGCCAGCAGCGCGGCACGGATGGGATCGGGATACACGGTGCCGCGCGCATTGCGCAGCGTGGCGACGTGGTCGATATTGACGCCAAGGTCGATGACGCCCGGATTTGCGTGGAAGATCATGCGAGCAGGAGCAGGAGTAAGTCGGAGGGTTCTTGTATCAGAGATACTGCAGGTCGATCAGTATCTGGCGCGTCTTCAGCGGCTCGCCTTGCAGATAATAATGCAGCAGGAAACGCATCAGCGCACGGCTTTGCGCGGCGGTCTGCGCGCGGCTGTAGTCGTCCTGCGCCATGTCCAGCAGCGTCTGGCCCGACACCACCGGCCACGACGACGGGTCGCTCGGCTGCGCGCGGCGCACGCCGCGTTCAGGCTGGTAGACATAGTCCAGGCCCGGCAGGACCCGCTCGCCGGTGCTCAGGCACTGGTCGAAGGCCACCGCGAAGCCGGTTTCCTGCAGCAATACGCGCTCAAAGCCGCGCAGCACCAGCCCGGCCTGCTCGCCCTGCGCCAGCCGCGTCAGCGTTGTCAGGTAATGGCGGAACAGGACCGGATGCGCGTCCTCGCGCGGGCAGAAGCGCATCAGCAGTTCGTTCAGGTAGAACGCCGACAGCAGCGCATCGCCGTCCAGCGGCGGCATGCCGCCGACCCACTCGGACTTGGTCAGGGTCTTGACCTCGCCGCGCCCGCTCCAAGACACCGAAACCGGGTGGAAATGCTGCAGCACCGCGCGCAGCGCCGAGTGCGGGCGCTTGGCCCCCTTGGCCACCATCGAGATGCGGCCGTAGTCGCGCGTGAACAGGTCCAGGATCAGGCTGGTCTCGCGATACGGCCAGGCGTGCAGCACGAAGCCCGGCTGCTCGGCCACGCGCGATTCGGGGCGCGCCGGCACGATGCGCATGGCGCGGTCCATCATCGCCCGTGCGGCGGCGTCGGCCATGCCCGGCAGCGCCTTGCTGTCGAGCAGTTCGGCGGCCTCGTCGACCACGGGGTCGGCGCGGCGGGACCGGGGCGCCGGCGCCGGAGCGCGCGCGATGTCAGCCGTCTTGCTCACTGGTCGCTCGCAGTTGTGCTCACTCGTAGCCGTACGCGCGCAGCCCTGCTTCGTTGTCGGCCCAGCCGCTCTTCACCTTGATCCACATTTCCAGGTAGACCTTGCCGTCGAACAGCTTTTCCATGTCCAGCCGCGCCTCGGTGGAGATCGTCTTGAGCTTGGCGCCCTTGTTGCCGATGATCATGGCCTTGTGCGCATCGCGCTCGACCAGGATGGTGGCAAAGACGCGGCGCAGGCGGCCTTCGGTCTCGAACTTGTCGATGATCACGGTGCTGGTGTACGGCAGCTCGTCGCCGGTCCAGCGGAACACCTTCTCGCGGATGATCTCCGAGGCCAGGAAGCGCTCGCTGCGGTCGGTCATGGCGTCGGCGTCGTACATCGGCTCGCCTTCCGGCAGGTAGGGCCGGATGATCTCGAACAGGCGCGCGATATGGTCGCGGGTCTTGGCCGTCATCGGCACCACTTCGCGGAACGGGAACTGCTGCCCCATCTTTTCCAGGAAGGGCATCATCACTTCCGAACGGTTTTCGCCGTTGACGCGGTCCAGCTTGTTGGCGATCAGCAGCACCGGGGTGTTCTTCGGCAGCAGCGACAGCACCTTCTCGTCGTCGGCGCCGTAGTAGCCGGCCTCGACCACGAACAGCACCAGGTCCACCGACGACAGCGTGGATGTGACCGCGCGGTTCAGCGAACGGTTCAGGGCGCTGGCGTGGCGGGTCTGGAAACCCGGCGTGTCGACGAACACATACTGCGCGTCGTCCGTGGTCTGGATGCCGACAATGCGGTGCCGCGTGGTCTGCGCCTTGCGCGAGGTGATGCTGATCTTCTGGCCGACCAGCGCGTTCATCAGCGTGGACTTGCCCACGTTGGGGCGGCCGACGATGGCCACGGTGCCGCAGCGGAACGCCGCGGCCTGGGTATCCGCCGCGTCTTGCTGCGGATGGGTAGATTCGGTCATTCCTTCAACCTGAGAGACAGCTGTGGGTCTTGCGGCACGGGTTGCTTGCGGGTCTTGCCGGTACGCTCGGCGCGGCTGCGCTTGAGCAGCTGCGGCACCAGCTTCTGGACTTCATCCAGCGCCAGCTTGGCGGCGGCCTGCTCCGCGGCGCGCCGCGAGGCGCCGGTGCCGAACACCCGGACTTCCAGTTTAGGCACCGTGCACTCGACTTCAAACTGCTGGCTGTGCGCGGCCCCGTGTGTGGCGATTACGTTATATTGCGGCAGGGCAATCTTGTGGCCTTGCAGGTATTCCTGCAGCAGGGTCTTGGCGTCCTTGCCCAGCGTGCGCGGATCGACCTGTTCCAGGATCGGGATATAGAGCTTGCGGATCAGTGCGCGGGCGGCATCGAAGCCGGCGTCCAGGAACACCGCGCCGACTATGGCTTCGAGCGCATCGGCCAGGATCGACGGGCGGCGAAAGCCGCCGCTCTTCAGTTCGCCCTCGCCCAGGCGCAGCGTATCGGACAACTGCAGCATCTGGGCGATCTCATACAGCGCCTGCTGCTTGACCAGGTTGGCCCGCACGCGCGACAGGTCACCCTCGTCGAGCTTGCCGAACATGCCATAGAGCATGTCCGCCACGGCGCAGTTGAGCACCGAATCGCCCAGGAATTCAAGGCGTTCGTTGTGCTGGGCGCTGTGGCTGCGGTGCGTCAGCGCCTGTTGCAGCAATTCGGGCTTGCTGAATCGGTAGCCGAGTCGTTGCTGCAAGGCGTCGAGGTTCATATCAGTGCTGCGTTCCTGAATAGGTAATCAACAGGCTCAGGGGTCCGTAGACGGGCACCTCGGTCCGGTACGAGAATTCGACCGACTGGATGGTGCCGTTCTCGTCTTCCTGGACCAGGAGATCCTCGCCCTTTACTGCGGTGATCCGGTCGATGACTGCCTGCTTCTCAAAGAATTCGACCACTTCACGCTTGTTGGCGGCGCGCTGCTTGGCATAGCTGGCGGCGCGCTTCACCGAAAAATACTCCACCATGCTCGGGATCGCGCGCAGGGCCGGCAAGGCCACGCCGATCACGAACACCACGATCACCAGCAGCGTCCAGACGGAAAACCCGCCCATGCCCGCCCGGCGCCGCGCCGGATTCCTTGCCCCCACCTTCCCAAATCGACCCATCGCGCTTGCCCTCTTTTTGTGTTGAGTGTTCTTGCGCCGCGGAGATTCTTACTTGAACGATCCCACGCGTCCGAAGTTGCCCAGGTTCATCCAGATCACGAACGCCTTGCCGACGATATTCTCGTCCGGCACGAAGCCCCAGTAACGGGAGTCCAGGCTGTTGTCCCGGTTGTCGCCCATGACGAAATAGTGACCTGCAGGTACCTTGCAGGTCACACCCTGCTGATTGTAAGTGCAGTTTTCCCGGTACGGGAATTCCGGATCCGCGCCCGCGACAAACGCCGGACGGTCGGCGTCGTTCAGGATGCCATGATCGACGCCGTTCGGCAGCTTTTCACGGAAATGCTTCGAATACGCCAAGCGTTCCTCGTCAAGGAAGTCCGGCAGCGCGGTGTACTCGGCAGGCTTGCCGTTGATGGTCAGGCGCTTGTTGGCGTACTGCACCACATCGCCCGGCACGCCGATCACGCGCTTGATGTAGTCGAGCGACGGGTCCTTCGGGTAGCGGAACACCATCACGTCGCCACGCTGCGGCTGGCCAGTCTCTACGACCTTCTTGTTCACCACCGGCAGGCGGATGCCGTACTCGTACTTGTTGACGAGGATGAAGTCGCCGATCAGCAGCGTCGGGATCATCGAGCCGGACGGGATCTTGAACGGCTCGACCACGAACGAGCGCAGCACAAACACCGCCAGGATCACCGGGAAGAAACTGGCTGAATACTCCAGCCACCACGGCTGGCGCAGCTTTTCCTCGGCCAGGCGCTTGCGCGTGGCATCAGCGTCCGCCGCGCCGAAGCTGCCTTGCAGGCTGGCCTGGCGCGAGTCGAACTCGGCCAGCGCCAGCCGCGCCGAAGAGCGGCGCTGCCGCTCGAACACGAGCTTGTCCGCAACCCACGCAACGCCCGTAATCAACACCAGCACAAAAAGGATCAGTGCAAAATTCATGACGGCTTCTGGTTCTTTGAAATCCTGGTACAGCCTGTTCTGTCGCCACGGCGGCAAGCCGCCGCGCGTGGCACTGTCACTGCCCGCCGCAGCGCCTTACTTGTCGTCCACCTGCAGGATAGCCAGGAAGGCCTCCTGCGGGATCTCGACGGTACCGACCTGCTTCATCCGCTTCTTGCCGGCCTTCTGCTTTTCCAGCAGCTTCTTCTTGCGCGTGATATCGCCGCCGTAGCACTTGGCCAGCACGTTCTTGCGCAGCGCCTTGACGTTCTCGCGCGCAATGATATTCGAGCCGATGGCCGCCTGGATCGCCACGTCGTACATCTGGCGCGGAATGATCTCACGCATCTTGGCTGCCACCTCGCGGCCGCGGTACTGCGAATTCGAGCGGTGCACGATTACCGACAGCGCATCGACCTTGTCGCTGTTGATCAGGATATCGACCTTGACCACATCCGACGGGCGATATTCCTTGAACTCGTAGTCCATCGACGCATAGCCGCGCGACACCGACTTCAGGCGATCGAAGAAGTCCATCACGATTTCCGCCATCGGGATCTCGTAGGTCAGCTGCACCTGCTTGCCGTGGTAGCTCATATTGATTTGCGAGCCGCGCTTCTGTGTGCACAGCGTAATCACCGAGCCGACATATTCCTGCGGCATATACAGGTTGACGGTGACGATCGGCTCCAGGATCGCCTCGATCTTGCTCGGGTCCGGCATCTTCGCCGGGTTTTCCACGGTGACCATGGTGCCGTCGCGCATCTCGACCTGGTAGACCACCGTCGGCGCGGTGGTGATCAGGTCCATGTCGAACTCGCGCTCCAGGCGCTCCTGCACGATCTCCATGTGCAGCAGGCCCAGGAAGCCGCAGCGGAAGCCGAAGCCCAGCGCCTGCGACACTTCCGGCTCGAACTGCAGCGAGGCATCGTTCAGCCGCAGCTTTTCCAGCGACTCGCGCAGCGCCTCGTACTGGTTGGCCTCGACGGGGTACAGGCCGGCGAACACCTGCGGCTTGACTTCCTTGAAGCCCGGCAGCGGCGCTTCGGCCTTGCGCTGCATGGTGGTGATGGTGTCGCCCACCTTGGCCGCCTTCAGTTCCTTGATGCCCGCAATGACAAAGCCTACCTGGCCCGCGGTCAGCGCATCGCGCTGGATCGACTTGGGCGTGAACACGCCCACCTGCTCCACCAGGTGTTGCGAGCCGGTGGCCATCAGCAGCACCTTGTCCTTGGTGCGCAGCGTGCCGTTGACCACGCGCACCAGCATCACCACGCCCACGTAGTTGTCGAACCACGAGTCGATGATCAGCGCCTGCAGCGGGGCGTCGGTGTCGCCCTTGGGCGGCGGCACCTTGGCGATCAGCGCCTCGATCACATCCTGCACGCCCTGCCCGGTCTTGGCCGAGCACGGCGTGGCGTCCTGCGCGTCGATGCCGATCACGTCCTCGATTTCCTGGATCGCGTTATCGGGGTCGGCCTGCGGCAGGTCGATCTTGTTGAGCACCGGCACCACTTCCACGCCCAGCTCGATCGCGGTGTAGCAGTTGGCCACGGTCTGCGCCTCGACGCCCTGCGAGGCGTCGACCACCAGCAGCGCGCCTTCGCAGGCGGACAGCGAGCGGCTCACTTCATAGCTGAAGTCGACGTGCCCCGGGGTGTCGATCAGGTTCAGGTTGTAGACCTGGCCGTCGCGCGCCTTGTAGCTGAGCGCGGCGGTCTGCGCCTTGATGGTGATGCCGCGCTCTTTTTCGATATCCATCGAATCGAGGACCTGCGCTTCCATCTCCCGATCCGACAGCCCTCCACAAAGCTGAATGATCCGGTCGGCCAGGGTGGACTTCCCATGGTCGATATGGGCAATGATCGAAAAATTACGGATATGGTCCATCTAGTGTTCAGGGGAGCGCCGGCATGAGGGCCCGGGCGGCAACAAGCGGTTGAGCGGCCCGGCGCCGCGCGCCACAAGGCGTGCGCGGGCGTACCGCAGGTTCGGGGGGTGCAATTTTTTGCGCCAATCCGCAATTTTACCGGATTTTCAATGACTTCCGGGTCATCAAATGGCGGCGCGACACTGCCGCGGGCGGCATTCAGCGGATGGTATGCGCGGCATCATGTGCGTCAAGCCACACCCATACCGCCGCCGTGTCGAGGAAATAGTGGCAAAGCGGCTTCGCGCCGTCTTGCAGGTCGGCCGGCGTGCCCGGCATCAGCACCGGCACCAGTTCGCCGAAGCGGTCTTCCAGCCCCGCGTCGGCATCGACATCCACCTCATGCAGGGTGAAAGAAAAATCGCGCCGGAGCGGCTCCAGCGCGACCTTGAGGTCTTCGCAAAGGTGGCAGTATGCCCGGCCGTACAGCGTCAGCGCGGGCATGGCGGCCACGGTGGCTCAGCGGCTGGAGCTGGACGTTGCGCCCGGACGCAGCGTCAGCACCTGGGTGGCGTCGCCGCGCCGCACAAACACCGCGGCAATCCGGTTCTTGTCCAGGCCACGCACCAGCTCATTGAACTGGCGGGCGTTGGTCACGTCCGTGTCGCCCAGGCGCAGGATGATGTCGCCCGGCCGGATGCCGGCACGCAGCGCCGGGCCGTCGGCCACTTCCACCTCGACGCCGGACTTGAGCTTGAGCTCCTTCAGGCGTGCATCGGGCAGGTCGTTGACCACCAGCCCCAGCGCGTTGGGCTTGCTGGCCTGCGCCGTGCTGTCATCCTTGGGCGTGGCGTTGCCGCGCGCCTTGGTCTTGCCGTCCGGTTCCAGCTCGGTCACCGTGATCGTGACGTCGCGGGTCGCCCCCTTGCGCCACAGCTGCAGCGGCACGCGCGTGCCCGGCTTGGTCTCGCCCACCATGCGCGGCAGGTCCGAGGCGCGTTCGATATCGCGGCCGTTGAACTTGAGGATGATGTCGCCGGCCTCGATGCCCGCCTTCTCGGCAGGACCGCCCGGTTCCACGCTGCCGACCAGCGCGCCGCGCGCGCGGCCCAGGCCCAGCGAATCGGCCACCTCCTTGGTGACGTCGCCGATTGCCACGGCAATGCGGCCGCGCGTCACCCGGCCCGTGGCCTTGAGCTGCTCGGTCACGCGCATGGCCTCGTCGATCGGGATCGCGAACGAGATGCCCATATAGCCGCCGCTGCGGCTGTAGATCTGCGAGTTGATGCCGATCACCTCGCCGCGCAGGTTGATCAGCGGGCCGCCGGAGTTGCCGGGGTTGACCGCCACATCGGTCTGGATGAACGGCAGGTAGTCGCCGGTGTCGCGGCCCTTGGCCGAGACGATGCCGGCGGTCACGCTGTTGTCCAGCCCGAACGGCGAGCCGATCGCCAGCACCCATTCACCGGCGCGGACCTTGTTGGAATCGCCCAGCGGCAGGCGCGGCAGGCCGGTGGCGTCGACCTTGAGCAGCGCCACGTCGGTGCGCTTGTCTGAGCCGATCAGCTTGGCCTTGAATTCGCGCTTGTCGGGCAGTGTCACATAGATGGTTTCGGCGTCTGCCACCACGTGCGCGTTGGTCATCACGTAGCCGTCCTGGCTGATGATGAAGCCCGAACCCACCCCGCGGCTCTGCTCTTCCTGCTGCGGCGGCTGGCCGCGGCGCGGGGCGCCGGGCGCCGGCGCACCCGGCATCGGCACACCGAAGAAGCGGCGGAAAAACTCGGCCATCTCGTCATCGCTACCGGGCGCGCCGCGCTGGCGCACCAGTTCGGTGGTTCGGATATTGACCACGGCCGGGCTCGCCTTCTCGACCAGGTCGGTGAAGTCGGGCAGGTTGTAGTTGGAGGCGGCAGCCTGGGCGTGGCTGACTTCGGCAACGGTAGGGCCGAGCAGCATCATGGCAGCCATGACCACGGCCCGCGCCAGGGCTGGAGATCTGAACATCATCGACAACTCCCGGGATTCAGCGAAAAGAAGAAAAACCGACTGGATATGATCCCGTGGCGGGGACCCCTGCACAGGTTTCATGGCGCCGGCGCCGGGACAAAGTCCGGCGGCGTCGGCTGCACCTGCGTCAAGCTCAGTGTACCGCCTTGGGAGGGCGATATTCCACGGCCGTCGCAAACTGGCGAACGGTGCTCGCCGGCACTTCGCCCACCACGGTAATCCAGTAATCGGCAATCCGGCGCACCACGACCTGGGTCGCGCCGAGCGCGGCCACGCCTTCGCGGCGCACACGCTGCTCGGAAACCGGCTCGATAAAGACCGACAGGCCGGTCAGCCCGTCGCTGTAGACGACCTGCAGCACTTCAAAGACCTGCCCGCGCGCATTGCCCGGGGCCGGCGCGCGCAACTCGCCAAGGGGCCGGCGGACTTCGCGGATCTTCTGGAAACCCTTGAGCGGCACGGTGATCGACCAGCCCTCGTCGGCAATATTGGCCGGCTGGTAGGTCACCTCATAGTGATTCCAGCCGCTGGAATTCTTGATTGCGCCCAGGATGCGCTGCTTTTCGGACGGCACGCCGATCTGCACCTGCGAAAACGCCACCTGCTCCAGCACCTTGCCGCCTTCGCCGATGGTCTGCGCGCGCATCAGCAGGCCGGAGTTTTTCTCCGCCCACAGGCGCACTGCGTAGCGCGCAGCATCGTGAGGCTCCAGCGCAAAGACCTCGCACTCAACGCCGGCCACGCGCTCGGCGGGCATCTTGCGCATGTCGTACAGGTCCAGCACGTCGTTCTTGTTGGTGGCGAGCAGCGCGGGGAAGCGGTCCTTGGCTTCCTGCTTCTCCACTACCACCAGCTTGGCTTCCGGAATCAGGCTGTGCACCACGTCGTTCTGCCGCAGCACTTCGCGCGGCTTGCCGTCAAGCGTTTCCAGTCGTTCGTACTCGTTGTGGACGAGATCGCTGTAATGCTGGATACGCGAGGCGTGCATGACACTGCCGCGCTGATAGATCAGCGTGCCGACGTAGTTCTCGTGCTGCGCGGCTTTGTGGATCTTGTTGAGCCAGGCGGTGGCGTCGCGTCGGTTCAGCGTACTGTCCGAAGGCTGCGCGGTCGCCGCGGCAGCGCTCAGACACAAGGCCAGAAAAAAGGACCTACGCAGGGCCCTGATTTTCTGGGCGCCCGCTACATGGGCGGGCGACCCTCCTTTATGCATGTCCGGCATTATTCCTGCGTATTTTCCTGAGTGAAGTTTGCACCGTTGGCAACCGTGCGCATGGTCGGCACGAACGCTTCCGTTGCCACGGACGTGCGATGGGCACGCAGGTATTCGTCCAGCCGCGGGTCGCGGATCATCTGGGGCGCTTCGGCGGCCACGGTGACAATGCCGGCGCCCTGGGCGGCAGCGGGCTGGTCGGCACGCGCCACCACGGCGTCCGGCGTGCCCAGCGTGGCGGGGCCGCGCATCTGCGGCACAACCACCCAGCTGACCGCAGCGACCGCGGCGGCGATCGCGGTGCCAGGCATCACGCGGCGCACCCACGACGGCCTGACCAGCAGGCGGTGGCGGGCGCTCGCTTGCGCCACGGCCGGCACCAGTACGTGCGGCTCGGCTTCCAGGCGTGCGGAGAAACGAGAGAGGAAATCGGCGGTGGAGCCCGCATGCGTCAGCTCTTCCGAACGCAGCGTGTCGCCGATCAACTGGTACGTGGTCCAGTCGGACATGCCGGCATCGCTTTTCGCGAGGCCCAGCACGGCATCGACTTCATGCGGCGCCAGTTCGCCATCCATCAGTACGGAGATCTGCTCCGCTGCTTCCACTACATGAACCGACTGCTTATGAGCCTGACCCATTTCCCACCCCAAGACATTCCATTGAACACCGATAATCCCGTTGCTTCTGTCGCTTATCGATGCAGGAATAGGCTGCAACGCTGGCCGCACGACATTCTTCTTTACTGCCGACTACTAGCGAACCACTACCACCGCTTGCCCTCTGCCGTTCCCAGCAGCGGACGCAATTTATCGGCGATCGCCTCGCGCGCCCGGAAGATCCGCGAGCGCACCGTGCCGATCGGACATCCCATCGCCTCGGCGATTTCCTCATAGCTGAGGCCTTCGATCTCGCGCAGCGTGATGGCAGTCCGCAATTCCTCCGGAAGCGCCTCCATCGCGCGGTTCACCGTCTCGGCGACCTGGCGCGTGTGGAGCATCGACTCCGGCGTATTGATATCCCTTAGTTGCTCACCGTCCGCAAAAGTTTCAGCCTCTTCCGCATCGATATCGCTGGACGCTTCCGGGCGGCGGCCCTGGGTAGCCAGGTAGTTCTTGGCCGTGTTGACGGCAATCCGGTACAGCCATGTGTAGAAGGCCGACTCCCCGCGGAACTGGGGCAAGGCGCGGTATGCCTTGATGAAGGCATCCTGCGCCACATCCTCGACTTCAGCGGGATCCCTGACCAGGCGCGAAATCAGGCGAATGATCTTCCGATGGTATTTGGTCACCAGAAGTTCAAAGGCCCGCTTGTCGCCCTGCTGGACGCGTTCAACTAGGAGCTGATCGGCTTCGCGTTCGCTCACGTATGGCTCACCTGCAGTGTATCTCTTGGTTTGGTCGTCACGACAAACGTTGTATTTTACCTACGATTCTCAGCCCGCCCGGTGGAGCAACGCGCATCCTGTGACCGCAAGCTAACAAGATCGTTCCCTGTCGACAAGTCAGGTTGCACCTGCAGTGCAACTCTGGCGGCACGTTGCAACTGCCGCGCCTTCTCGGGGGAAGCCACTTGCCAGGGGAGAAAGATGGCTCCCGGCATGTCGGGAGCACCAGGAACAAGGCGCACGACAGCGGCGCCGCCGGCCTGCCAGCACTGCCCGACAACGGCCTCGTGCCGGGCACCGCCCGGTCCTTCCAGGCGGATCCGCAATGCCCCCCTGCCGTCGGCCACATCCTGCATGGCCGTGCAGCGCCAGCGCAGGCCTTGCCACCGCGCCGGCCAGGCGCGCACCGTTGCCAGGGTGGCAAGCGCAAGTCCCAGCGCGGCGGCGGCGTGCCACCACAGGAACCCGGCCTGGCTACCGGCGATGGCGTCGGCCAGCGTCCGCGCCAGCAGCGCGAGCGCCAGCAATTCGCCGGCACAAAACACAAACAGGGCCCATCGCAACGGTTGGACCCTGCCCTGGCGCAGCCCGCGAAGGGCCCGCCTCAACCACGGATCAGGCGCGGCGGAAAACAAGCGTGCCGTTGGTGCCGCCGAAACCGAAGTTGTTCTTCACCGCCACGTCGATCTTCATCTCCCGTGCCGTATTGGCCACGTAGTCCAGGTCGCACTCCGGGTCCTGGTTGTCGAGGTTGATCGTCGGCGGCGATACCTGGTTGTGCAGCGCCAGCACGGTGAAGACCGATTCCAGGCCACCGGCGCCGCCCAGCAGATGGCCGGTCATCGACTTGGTCGAGTTCACCACCATCTTGTAGGCCTGGTCGCCGAATGCCGCCTTGATGGCATCGGATTCGTTCTTGTCGCCCAGCGGCGTGGACGTGCCATGGGCGTTCAGGTAGTGCACCTGGTCGGCATTGATGCCGGCGTCCCTGAGCGCGTTGACCATGCAGCGGCGCGGGCCGTCCATGTTCGGCGCGGTCATGTGGTAGGCGTCGCCGCTCATGCCGAAGCCGATCAGCTCGGCATAGATGCGCGCACCGCGGGCCTTGGCCGACTCGTACTCCTCCAGCATCATCACACCGGCGCCCTCGCCCAGCACGAAGCCGTCGCGGTCCTTGTCCCACGGACGCGAAGCGGCGGCCGGGTCGTCGTTGCGCGTCGACAGTGCGCGCGCAGCGGCGAAACCGCCGATGCCCAGCGGCGACACGGTCGACTCGGCGCCGCCGGCCAGCATGGCGTCGGCATCGCCGGCCTGGATCAGGCGGGCGGCCAGGCCAATGCTGTGCAGGCCGGTCGTGCAGGCAGTCACGGCAGCCAGGTTCGGGCCCTTGATGCCATGGATGATCGACAGGTGGCCCGCGATCATGTTGATGATCGAGCCCGGCACGAAGAACGGCGAAATCCTGCGCGGACCACGTTCGGTCAGCACGGCATGGGTGTCCTCGATCATCGGCAGGCCGCCGATGCCCGAGCCCACCAGCACGCCGATGCGGTCGGCGTTGGCTTCGGTCACTTCCAGGCCGCTGTCTTTCAGCGCCTGGGTACCGGCCGCGATGCCGTAATGGATGAAGGTATCCATATTCCGGGCTTCCTTGGCGGGGATGTAATCCTCGGCATTGAAACCCTTCACTTCGCCGGCGAAATGCACGGAAAGCGCGGAGTGATCGAATTTGGTGATGGTGGCGATGCCGGACTTGCCGGCTACCAGGTTGGCCCAGCCTTCGGCAACCGTGTTTCCGACCGGAGACACAAGGCCAAGCCCAGTGACGACGACGCGACGACGGCTCACTATGTTTTCCTACGAGTGCGTGAAACGGGAACGGAACGCAGAGCTACCCGCCGCCGGCCCTGCGGGCCGCGCGGCGAAGCGCATTCCATTCTGCTTCTTCGAACAGACGAAAGCCACAGAAAACAGCAAGGCGAGGCCGAGACGGCCCACCCACCTGCCTTCTGTGGCTCGGAATGCAGAGACGACGGGCTTAGGCCTTGACGTGCGCAGTGGCGTAGTCGATGGCCTGTTGCACGGTCGTGATCTTTTCGGCTTCCTCATCGGGAATTTCCATGCCGAATTCATCTTCCAACGCCATCACGAGTTCAACCGTGTCCAGCGAGTCCGCACCGAGATCGTTCACGAACGACGATTCGTTCTTGATGTCTGCCTCGGCCACGCCAAGCTGTTCTGCCACGATTTTCTTGACGCGTTGTTCGATATTGTCCATGTAACCCTCCAGGGAAGTTCGACAAAAAGTGGGCGCATTTTAGCAGGTTTGAGGCGACAGAAATGCTGCCTGCCAACCTTTGCAAGAATCGCGCCCGTTTGGTTCGGAAAACTACTACTTCCGGCGGCTTCTTCTGGCTTCTTACCCGAAAAAAGCCGCCCGAAAATCCATTAATTCATGTACATCCCGCCGTTCACATGCAACGTCGTGCCGGTGATATAGGCGGCTTGCGGACCGGCCAGGAAGGCCACTGCATTGGCGATATCTTCCGGCTGGCCCAGGCGGCCCAGCGGAATCTGCGTCTTGAGCGAAGCATGCTGCTCTTCGGACAGCGCCTTGGTCATGTCAGTATCGATAAAGCCCGGCGCGACGCAGTTCACGGTCACATTGCGGCTGCCGATCTCGGCGGCCAGCGAACGGGTCATGCCCGCCACGCCTGCCTTGGCGGCGGAGTAGTTCATCTGGCCGGGGTTGCCGACCGAGCCCACCACCGAGGTGATGTTGATGATACGGCCCTGGCGCGCCTTCATCATCGGGCGCAGCACCGCGCGCGACAGGCGGAACACCGAAGTCAGGTTGGTCTGGATCACGGCCAGCCAGTCCTCGTCCTTCATGCGCATTGCCAGCTGGTCCTGCGTGATGCCGGCATTGTTGACCAGCACGCCGATGCCGCCGTGGGTCTTGACGATCTCGTCGATGAGCGCGTCGCAAGCGGCTGCGTCATTGACGTTGAGCACGGCGCCCTTGCCCTTCAGGCCTGCGGCACCGAGGTAGTCGGTGATGCCGGCCGCGCCGGCTTCGCTGGTGGCGGTGCCGATCACGGTGGCACCCTGGCGGGCCAGTTCCACCGCGATGGCGCGGCCGATGCCGCGCGAGGCGCCGGTGACCAGCGCAACCTGGTTGTCGAGAAGTTTGGTCATGCGGATGTCCTCTTGCTTACTTCAGGAGTGCCAGCGTGTCCTGCAGCGAGGCCGGATCGAAGATCGCGCCGCCAGTCAGGTTGCCGTCGATGCGCTTGGTCATGCCGGCCAGCACCTTGCCCGGGCCGCATTCGATCACGTGCGTGACGCCTTCGGCGGCCATCTTCTGCACGCACTCGACCCAGCGCACCGGGGCGGCGGCCTGGCGCACCAGCGCGTCCTTGATCGCATCCGGATCGTTGACGATGGCAACGTCGACGTTGTTCACCAGCGGGATCGACGGGACCGAGAAAGCCAGCCCGGCCATGCGCTCGCGCAGGCGGTCCGAAGCGGGCTTGAGCAGCGACGAGTGGAACGGCGCCGACACCGGCAGCGGCAGCGCGCGCTTGGCGCCCTTGCCCTTGGCGATCTCGCAGGCTTTCTCGACCGCGGCCTTGTTGCCGGCGATCACCACCTGCGACGGCGCGTTGAAGTTCACGGCCTCGACCACGCCGGCTGCCGCTGCCTCGGCGCACGCGGCGCGCACGTCGTCGTCGGACAGGCCCAGGATCGCGGCCATGGCGCCCTCGCCCACCGGCACGGCTTCCTGCATGGCCTGCGCGCGGAAGCGCACCAGCGGCACCGCGTCGGCAAACGGGATCACACCCGCTGCCACCAGCGCCGAGTACTCGCCCAGGCTGTGCCCGGCCACCAGCGCCGGCGCCGGACCGCCGGCATCCAGCCAGGCGCGGTAGGTCGCCACGGCGGCGGTCAGCATCACCGGCTGCGTGTTGGTGGTCAGGTTCAGTTCTTCGGCGGGGCCTTCGGCGATCAGGCGCCCGAGGTCCTGGCCGAGCGCGGCCGAGGCTTCTTCCACGGTAGCGCGTACCACGGCGTTATCCGCGAAGGCATTGAGCATGCCGACCGACTGCGAACCCTGGCCGGGAAATACGAAAGCGAATTTCATCGGATGGAAACCCTAACAAGAAATCGGTGGCCGGCGCCGCGGCAGATCCTGCCTGCACGGCACGCCCCGGGCGCCGGCCGCGTATTACATGCGCAACAGCACCGCGCCCCAGGTGAAGCCGCCGCCCACGCCTTCCATCAGCACGGTCTGGCCCGGGCGGATGCGGCCGTCGCGCACGGCGACGTCCAGCGCCAGCGGGATCGACGCGGCCGAGGTGTTGCCGTGCTCGTGCACGGTGGCGACCATGCGCTCCGCCGGCAGGCCCAGCTTCTTTGCCGTGCCCTGCATGATGCGGATATTGGCCTGGTGCGGGATCAGCCAGTCGACCTGGTCCGGCGTCACGCTGGCGGCCTCCATGGCTTCGCGCGCGACCTTGTCCAGCACGTTCACGGCCAGCTTGAATACAGCCTGGCCGTCCATGCGCAGGAACGGGTTACCGGTGATGTTGCCGCCGGCGACGTTGCCCGGCACGCACAGGATATCGACATGGCTGCCGTCCGAGTGCATCGCGCTGGACAGGATGCCCGGCTCCTCGGACGCCGACAGCACCACCGCACCGGCGCCGTCGCCGAACAGCACGCAGGTGGTGCGGTCGTTGAAGTCCAGGATGCGCGAGAACACTTCGGTGCCGATCACCAGCACGTTGCGGTGCGAGCCGCTGCGGATGAACTTGTCGGCGGTGGCCAGCGCGTAGACAAAGCCGGAGCACACCGCCTGCAGGTCGAACGCCGGGCAGTGGTTGGTGATGCCCAGCTTCTCCTGCACGATGCAGGCCGTGCTGGGAAACACGAAGTCCGGCGTCGAGGTGGCGACGATGATCAGGTCGATGTCCTGGCGGTCGATGCCGGCGGCCTCGATGGCCTGCTCGGCGGCCTTGACCGCGAGCTCGCTGCTGGCCACATCGGGCTCGGCCCAGTGGCGCGCCGAGATGCCGCTGCGCGAGACGATCCACTCGTCGCTGGTCTCGATGCCCTTTTCGGCAAGCTGCGCGGCCAGGTCATGGTTGGTCACGCGCCGCGGCGGCAGGTAGCTCCCGGTACCGATGATTTTTGCGTACTTGGTCATGTGTTGTCGGATCGTATGGCCCGCTGGCACCCGCGACCGGCGCGCGTGGCGCTCAGGCGACGTGGGGGCTGGGATGCGCGCCAGGCGCCTCTGTCTCCGGGGCGGGCTGTGCAGCGCCTGCGGCGCTGGATTTATCGGCAAAAGCCCGGGTGATGCGGGCGATCACGCCATTCTTGGCGGCATCATACCCGCGTTTGATGGCCCACTCAAAAGAATGGGCATCGGCCGAGCCGTGGCTTTTGATCACCAGCCCGCGCAGCCCCAGCAGCGAGGCGCCGTTGTAGCGCGCCGGGTCGAGCCGCCTGGCCAGGCGCGACAGCACCGGCATGGCGACCGCGGCCAGCAGCTTGGTGAACCACGAACGGGTGAATTCTTCCTTGATCATACTGCCGATCATCTTGGCCAGGCCCTCGGTGCTCTTGAGCGCCACGTTGCCGACAAAGCCGTCGCAGACCACGATGTCGGTAGTGCCCTTGAAGATGTCGTTGCCTTCCACGTTGCCGTAGAAGTTCAGCTCGGAGGCACGCAGCAGTTCGCCCGCGCGCTTGACCACCTCGTTGCCCTTGATGACTTCCTCGCCGATGTTCAGGAGGCCCACCGTGGGGTGATCCTTGTGATCGACGACGGCCACCATGGCTTCGGCCATGCGCGCGAACTGCAGCAGGTGCTCGGGCTCGCAGTCGGCATTGGCGCCCAGGTCCAGCACCGTGGTGCCCCAGCCTTGCTCGTTGGGAATGGTGGTGGCGATGGCCGGCCGCTCGATGCCTTCGAGCGTCTTCAGCACATAGCGCGACACCGCCATCAGCGCGCCGGTATTGCCGGCGGAGATGCAGGCACCGGCCAGGCCTTCCTTGACCTGCGTGACGGCGACGCGCATCGAGGAGTCCCTCTTCTTGCGCAGCGCCACCTCGACCGGGTCATCCATGGTGATGACCTCGGTGGCCTCGACGATGCTGACGCGCGGATGGTCCAGCGCGTGCAGCTTCTTCAGCTGCGCCCGGATGGCGTCGGGCAAGCCGACCAGCACCATCTCGGCATCGTCGTGGCGGGAAAGAAAACTGATCGCCGCAGGCACCGTCACGGAGACACCGTGATCGCCGCCCATGCAGTCGATAGCGATTTTGATCGTCATTGTTCCTGGTACGGATAGCGCGGCGGCGCACGCCGCGCCCGGCGGGAATCCCGAGCGCCCAACAAAAAAGCGGCAACGATCTTGCCGCTTTTTTGTCTCTGACCTTTAAGTGTCCGACCTACAGGCATGCGCGAGCGAGACGCAACGTCACGCCTGGCGAAGCTATCAGTCGTTCTTGGTCTTGATGACCTTGCGGCCACGGTAGTAGCCGTTCGGGCTCACGTGGTGGCGCAGGTGGGTTTCGCCGGTGGTCGGCTCAACTGCCAGCGGCGCGGCCGACAGGTGATCGTGCGAACGGTGCATGCCGCGCTTGGACGGCGACTTCTTGTTCTGTTGAACAGCCATGATGACTCCTTCGAGAATTTTTCAATATTAACACACGCATCCCGCCCAAGGCGTAGCCGGGGCCCGGCCGGATGCTTCAGATTCACCTGCAAGACCTTGCGCACCGCCTGCCGGCGGCTCAATGCCTGGTCTTCAGGCCGGCCAGCGCCGCAAAGGGCGAAGGCCGCTTTTCTTCCTCAGGCTCAGCCTCTGGCTGTGCCTCGCCGTCCGAACCGGTCACGAGGCTTTCGTGTACCGTCGGGCAGACGTCATGCTTGGGTGCCACCGGCAGCGCCAGCAGCACTTCATCTTCAATCAGGTCCAGCAGCGAGAAACGCTTCGAGCCGGCGATCACGTCGACTTCGTCGTCGTCCATCGGCGCGGCGTCGGCCGCTTCTTCGCTTTCCACCACCTCGAATCGCGTTGCCGTATCGATCGGCTCGGCGTAGGGTGCCAGGCAGCGCTGGCAATCCAGCCATACCCGGCCCTTCACGGTCACATCGAGGAACAGCCGCCGCGCCGCCGGGGCGCCCGGCTCGGCCGCCTCTTCACGCATGAAGCCGGTGGCCGTGTAGGCAAACGTCTCATCGGGTGCCGAGGCTGGCGCTTGCGCGGCGGTCTCGGCTAAGATGCGCGGCAAATCCCGCACTGCCACGTCGCCGGCCAGGCTTTCACCCTTTCGGCACATGGCGAAGAGATCAAGCGCGCGCAGGTCAATCGGCTGGGTCATGTGCGTGGCTCCTGTCGCAATACAATGACTGGTTCGCCACATTCCTCGCCTGACGGACTACGGGCCGCGCACTTTGGCGGCACAGCGCCCGGGTGCGGATGCGGCAAAACGCGCGATTATACGACGTAAACCTTTCCGAGGTCAAAGGGCTTGCTTCCCAGGCCACATGGCTTCCAGTTCCGATTCAACGACATATGCCCCCAGATTCCCGCCCCCGGCTGATCCTCGGCTCCGGCTCGCCCTACCGACGCGAACTGCTGGAGCGCCTGCGCATCCCGTTCGAGGTGGCCGTGCCCGACATCGACGAAACCCCGCTTGCCGGCGAAGCACCCGAGGCCACCGCGCTGCGGCTGTCGCAGCGCAAGGCCGAAGCCATTGCCGCGCGCCACCCGGGCGTGCTGGTGATCGGCTCGGACCAAGTGCTGACCCTGGACGGCGAACAGATGGGCAAGCCCGGCACGCACGACAAGGCCGTGGCGCAGCTGCGCCGCATGCGCGGGCGCACCGCCACCTTCCATTCAGCCCTGTGCCTGCTGGACGCGCGCACCGGCACCGTGCAGCTGGCGGACGTGCAGACCCGCGTGACCATGCGCGACCTGACCGACGCCGAGATCGAGGCCTACCTGCAGGCGGAACGCCCCTACGACGTCGCCGGCAGCGCCAAATCCGAGGGCCTGGGCATCACGCTGCTGGAACGTGTCGAGTCCGACGACCCCACCGCGCTCATCGGCCTGCCGCTGATCGCGCTGACCGGCATGCTGCGCCTGGCCGGCTACCCTCTCCTTACCGCATGACCCGCACGAGCCCACCATGAGCGGCACTCTTTACCTGATCCCCAATACCCTCGGCAAACGCGACGAAGCCGACCCGCTGGCCGATGTGATCCCGGCCGGCGTGCAGCAGATCGCCGCCAGCCTTGACTACCTTGTCGCCGAGAACGCCAAGACCGCGCGCGCCTTCCTGAAGAAGCTGAGCGAAACCACGCCGCTGGCGCGGCCGATCCAGCAGATCGAGATCCGCGAACTGAACGTCAATACCCGCGCCGACGCCCTGGCCGCGCTGCTGGCCCCGCTCGAAGCCGGTCGCGACGGCGGCCTGCTGTCCGAAGCCGGCGTGCCGGCGGTGGCCGACCCGGGCGCCGATCTGGTGCGGCTGGCCCATGCGCGCCGCATCCGCGTGCGGCCGCTGGTCGGGCCCAGCTCGATCCTGCTGGCGGTGATGGGCTCGGGCCTGAACGGCCAGAGCTTTGCCTTCAACGGCTACCTGCCCGTCGACGCCGGCGAGCGCGCGCAGCGGCTGCGCGAACTGGAACAGCGCTCGCGCAAGGCCAGCCAGACCCAGGTGTTCATCGAAACGCCCTACCGCAACGCGGCCCTGCTGGAGGCCATGCGCCAGCACTGCGCCGGCACCACGCTGCTGTCCGTGGCAGTGGACCTGACGCTGCCCGGCGAGACCATCGTCACGCTGCCGCTGTCGGACTGGCGCCCCGAGCGGATCGAAGTGCACAAGCGCCCGGCGATCTTCTCGCTGCTGGCCTTATAAGAAGCGACGGTGCAGCAAACGGCAAAGGGGGCGCGAACGCCCCCTTTGTCATGGCCGCTGCACCAGCCGTTGTCAGCGCATGCCTTGCATGCCGGTGCTCCACAGCATGGTCTTCATCGCCGCCGTGCCCACGGCCGCGCCAAAGCGCTTGGCCACGCGCTCGGCGATGTTCTCCTTGACCGTGTAGTCGACGATGTCCTCGGCCTTGAACAGGTCGCGCGCCACATAGTCGGTGCTGCCCAGCCCGTCGGCCAGGCCCAGCTCGACGCTGCGCTCGCCCGACCAGAACAGGCCGGAGAACAGCTCCGGATCGTCCTTGAGCCGGTCGCCGCGCCCTTCCTTGACCACGTCGATGAACTGCTGGTGGATCTGCTTGAGCATGGCCTCGGCAAAGGCCTTCTGCCTTGGCACCTGCGGCGAGAACGGGTCCAGCATGCCCTTGTTGGCGCCCGAGGTGTACAGGCGGCGCTCAACGCCCAGCTTGTCCATCAGGCCGGTAAAGCCGAAACCGTCCATCAGCACGCCGATCGAGCCCACGATGCTGGCCTTGTCGACATAGATCTTGTCGGCCGCGGCGGCCACGTAATAGCCACCCGAGGCGCAGATCTCTTCCACCACCACGTAGAACGGCTTGGACGGATAGAGCTTGCGCAGCCGATGGATCTCATCGTTGATCATGCCGGCCTGCACCGGCGAGCCGCCCGGCGAGTTGATCTTCAGGATCACCCCGGCGGCGTTGCTGTCCGCGAACGCCGCCTGCAGCGCGGTATTGATCGAATCCGCGCTGGCCGGCGTGCCGGCGGCGATCTCGCCCTCCAGCGTGACCATCGCGGTATGGCGGCCCGAGGTGCTGATGGCGCCGTCGCCCTTGAAGTCGAACACGGCGAGCAGGATCAGCGCCAACAGGGCCAGGCCGACAAAGCGGAAGAAGATGCGCCAGCGCCGCGCCGCGCGTTGCTCGCGCAGCGACGCGGTCAGCACCCTTTCCAGTACATCGCGCTCCCAGCCGCCGCCCGAGCCGCCTGTCGAGCCGCCAACCGGACCGCCGCCGGCCGCGCCGGCCATGCGCGCCTTGCGCTCGCGCGCTTCGCGCCGTGCGGCGTCCTCTCCCGCGCGCAGTTCATCGTCCAGCGGATAGTCAGCGTGCGTAGCAGTGACCAGGCGCTCGGACTCGGGCTGGCGCCCTTGCTCGCCAACCCGTTCGCCCGGTGCGCCCTCGCCAGCTGGCTTGCGCTCGTCTGACTGACCCGACGCACCCGATTCACCCGTTCCGCCCAAAGGCGGTTTCTGTTGTTCTGTCATGCAACTCGCTCGTGGAAATCCATTCAGGCACCGCCGGCGGGTTCAGCCATCCGGTACGGCGCCTCCGGCAGCCAGTAGACCTGGCCGTCGCGTTCTTCGATGCGCAGCTTGGCCAGCGAAGCCCCGCGGCAGGGGCCGCCGACGCACTCGCCGCTGTCCGGGGCATAAACCGCGCCATGTGTCGCGCACAGCAAGTATAGGCCCGAGGCATCGAAGAACCGGCCCTCCTGCCAGTCCAGCTCCATCGGCACATGGGCGCACTGGTTCAGATAACCATGCGCGGCGCCGTCGAAGCGCACCACGAAGGCGCCGATCTCGCGCCGGTCCAGCGCCACCGAGAAACGCACGCCAAGGCCGCCTTCCTCCAGGTCGGCCGCTGCGCACAGCCGCACCGGCACCTGGCCGGACAGTGCCTCAGGCATGGGCAAGCAGCCACTCGGTCAGGTCGGCGATCGAGGTGGCGCAGTGCACGGGCGCCATCGCGCGCAGCGAATCGGCGGGATGGGCCCCGTAACACACCCCGATCCCCTTGGCGCCGGCATTGGCCGCCATCTGCAGGTCGTGGGTGGTATCGCCGATCATTACCGTTCGCTCCACGTCCTGGCCCAGTTCGCGGGTCAGTTCGTGCAGCATGGCCGGATGCGGCTTGGAGAAGGTCTCGTCGGCACAACGCGTGGCGTCGAACAGGCGGGTCAGGCCGCTGGAGGCCAGCGCGCGCTGCAGGCCCACGCGGGTCTTGCCGGTGGCCACGCCGAGAAAATAGTGCTCGCCGCGCAAGGTCTCGAGCATTTCGCGCACGCCGTCGAACAACACCAGGTCGGCGTCGCGGGTCAGGAAGTGGTAGCGGTAGCGCTCGGCCAGGCGCGGGTAGTCGGCGGGGTCGAGCGTCGGCACCGCATAAGACAGCGCGTCCTTCAGGCCCAGCCCGATCACGTGGCTGGCTGCGCGGTCGTCCGGCACCGGCAGGCCCAGGTCGCGGCTGGCAAGCTGGATGCACTTGGCGATGGTCGGGGTCGAGTCCATCAGCGTCCCGTCCCAGTCGAATACGATCAGATCAAATTGTTGCCTGGACATGGCAGTCCTTGTGTCGTTTGATGCACTACCCTACTCTGGGGCACGCAGTTCACGCAATTGTTGCAGGAATCCGACGCATTCGTCGGGCAGCGGAGCTTCCACGGCCAGCGGCTCGCCCGTGTCCGGATGGATGAACACCAGCCGGTGGGCGTGCAGGAACATGCGCTTGAGGCCGGGCCTGGCGCCGGAACGCGCCAGCGCCTTGTTCAGCGAGAAGTCGCCATATTTTTCGTCACCGACGATCGGGAAACCCGAATGCGCCAGGTGGACGCGGATCTGGTGGGTGCGGCCGGTCTTCAGTTCGGCCTCCAGCAGGGTGAACCCGGAAAAGGCCTCGACCCGGTTGAACACGGTGTGCGACGCCAGCCCGTCGGCCTGCACCCGCACGCGGCGTTCGCCGTCCGGCGTGCTGTACTTATATAGAGGCAGCTTCACATGCTGGCGCGCGTTGGGGAATTCGCCGGCCACGCAGGCGAAATAGCGCTTGTCCATGGCGTTGCCGCGGATCTGCTCATGCAGGTGGACCAGCGCCGAGCGCTTCTTGGCCAGCACCAGGATGCCGGAGGTTTCGCGGTCGAGCCGGTGCACCAGTTCCAGGAACCTGGCCTGCGGCCGCGACCGGCGCAGTTGCTCGATCACGCCGAAGGCCACGCCGGAGCCGCCATGGACCGCCACGCCAGCCGGCTTGTTGATGACCAGCAGGTGCGTGTCCTCGAACAGCACCGGGAATTCGCCCGCCGGCACATGCTGGGCATTGGCCGATTGCGCCGGACTCGCCACCCGCATCGGCGGGATGCGCACCACATCCCCCGACTGGAGCCGGTAAGTGGCATCGATCCGCCCCTTATTGACGCGAACTTCCCCCGAACGGAGCACCCGATAGATATGGCTCTTGGGCACGCCCTTGGCGACTTTCAGCAGGAAGTTGTCAATGCGCTGACCTTCCGAGCCTTCGTCAATCGTGACATACGCCACCTGTGGGCTGGCCGGCGCAGCTTCGGCAACCTTTTCAATTTGATGGCGTAACTCATTCATTTTCAATATAATTTCCTCGCTGTCCCGGCTTGTGGCCGGCAGCGCAAGACCTGTGTAAGCGATTAGTCTTCGAGTTTCTTCGATTTTTCGCATTCTACACTTGGGGTTGCCGCCAACCCCGCCCGTCTCCCGCAACTTCGCGTGATCCGCAGGCGCCCCAGACGGGTAAATGGCAGTAAAAGCAGCACGCACGGTGCCGCCGGCATGCAGGAAGTCGCCCAAAGGTGGCTTCGGCACGGGCAGGCGGTGACGTGGGAACTGAGTGTTCAGGTAAAACAGAATTTAAAGGCGGATGCCACTGCCGGCATCCGCTTCGGTGAGAGAAGTCCCGCCCGCACCGGGAAACGGTGCCGGCCGGCAGGTTAGCCTGCCGCCTGACTGGAAGTTACCGGCGCCCGGTCGCAGAACTCCAAGAAGTAGTAGGTGCGCCCGCCAGGAGAAGTCAGGCAGCAACGGCAACCAGGCCGTGTCCGAAAAATTTGCTCTTTGACGCGTCTAGGCCTTCCGCGGCCGGCCGCGATGCCGCCGGCGCCGGTTGCGCCGGCGTCCTGCATCGCCTCCGGCACGGGAATGCGCCGGATGTCTGCGCAAGAGCAGCCTCCGGTGTTCTCTCCCGCCCGCGGACGTTACCCCGACGTCATCGCTCTCTTTCACCCGCGCCCAGCCGCTCGCATGTCTCGCGCAGCGGCGCTTTCCGGCAATTCTCGCGCCTCGCTCGCTCCCTCGCGTGCTCCATGGATCGCCGCGGACACCGCCCAGACGGTGCCACCCGCGACACTGGAGTGAGGTATTGCGATGAAACGCATGCTGTTCAACGCGACGCAACAGGAAGAATTGCGCGTCGCCATCGTCGACGGTCAGAAGCTGATCGATATCGACATCGAGACTGCCGGGCGCGAACAGCGCAAGGGCAACATCTACAAGGGCGTCATCACCCGCATCGAGCCGTCGCTCGAGGCCTGCTTCGTCAACTACGGCGAAGAGCGCCACGGCTTCCTGCCGTTCAAGGAAGTGGCCCGCGCCTTCTTCAAGGAAGGCATCGACGTGCGCAACGCGCGCATCCAGGACGCCCTGCATGAAGGCCAGGAACTGATCGTCCAGGTCGAGAAGGAAGAGCGCGGCAACAAGGGCGCGGCCCTGACCACCTTCATTTCGCTGGCAGGCCGCTACCTGGTGCTGATGCCGAACAACCCGCGCGGCGGCGGCGTGTCGCGCCGCATCGAAGGCGAAGACCGTCAGGAACTGCGCGAAACCATGGCGCAGCTGACCGTGCCGGACGGCATGAGCATCATCGCCCGCACCGCCGGCATTGGCCGCTCGGCCGAGGAACTGCAGTGGGACCTGAACTACCTGCTGCAACTGTGGAAGGCCATCGACGGCGCCGCCGGCGACAACAAGGCCCCGCTGCTGATCTACCTGGAATCGAGCCTGGTCATCCGCGCCATCCGCGACTACTTCCAGCCGGATATCGGTGAGATCCTGATCGACACCGACGAGATCTACGAACAGGCCCGCGCCTTCATGAGCGTGGTGATGCCTGACAACATGAACCGCGTGAAGAAGTACCGGGACGACGTGCCCCTGTTCTCGCGCTTCCAGATCGAACACCAGATCGAGTCGGCCTATTCGCGCATGGTGATGCTGCCCTCGGGCGGCGCCATCGTGATCGACCACACCGAGGCGCTGGTCTCCGTGGACGTGAACTCGGCCCGCGCCACCAAGGGCGCCGACATCGAGGAAACCGCGCTGCGCACCAACCTCGAAGCCGCCGACGAAATCGCCCGCCAGCTGCGCCTGCGCGACCTGGGCGGCCTGATCGTGATCGACTTCATCGACATGGAGTCGGGCAAGGCCCAGAAGGACGTGGAAACGCGCCTGAAGGACGCCCTGCGCCACGACCGCGCCCGCGTGCAGATGGGCAAGATCAGCCGCTTCGGCCTGATGGAGCTGTCGCGCCAGCGCCTGCGCCCGTCGCTGTCGGAGGGCTCGCACATCACTTGCCCGCGCTGCAACGGCACCGGCCACATCCGCGATACCGAATCGTCCGCCCTGCAGGTTCTGCGCATCATCCAGGAAGAGGCGATGAAGGAAAACACCGCCGCCATCCACTGCCAGGTGCCGGTGGAGGTCGCCGCCTTCCTGCTGAACGAGAAGCGCCAGGAAATCAACCTGATCGAGCTGCGCTTCAAGGTCAACGTGCTGCTGATTCCGAACAAGCACCTGGAAACGCCGCACTACAAGCTGGAGCGCCTGCGCCACGACGACCCGCGCCTGGAAGACAGCACCGCCAGCTACAAGATGGCCGAGGCTGCCGCCAAGGAACTGGAAGCCGACACCAGCTACAGCAGCCGCCGCAAGGAAGAAGCCAAGCCGCGCCAGGAAGCCGCGGTCAAGGGCATCACCCCGGAACAGCCCGCCCCGGTCTCGGTGCCGCGCCCCGAGCGCGCCCCCAAGCCGGAAACCCCGGCCGCCCCGCCCGTGCCGGCCACCCAGCCGGTGGTCAGCGGCGGTTTCATCGCCTGGCTGAAGGGCCTGTTCGGTGCCCGCCCGGCAACCCCGCCGGTGGTGGAGCCGGCCAAGCCGGCAGCCGCCGCGGAAGCCCGTAGCGCCGAAGGCCGCCGCGAGCGCGGCCAGCGCGGCGAAGGCCGTGGCCAACGCGGTGAGCGTGGCGAGCGTGGTGAGCGCGCGGAACGTGGCGAGCGCGGTGAGCGTGGCGAGCGCCAGGGCCGTGGCCAGCGTGGTGAGCGTGCCGAGCGCACGGAACGTGGCGAGCGCGGCGAGCAGCGCGAAGGCCGTGGCGAACGCCAGGCCCGCCCGCCGCGCCAGCAAGGTGAAGGCCAGACCACTCCGGCCGTCGCCCGCCAGGGCGAGGCGGTGCAAGCCGAGCGCGCCCAGGGCGAGCGCGTCGAGGGCCGCCAGGAAGGCCGCCGCGACCGCAACCAGGAACGCCGCGAGCGCCAGCGTGAACGCCAGCGCGAGCGCAGTGAACTGCGCGAAGCCGAAGCCGGTGAAGCGCCGCAGCCGGAGGCCATCGCCGCCGCCCAGGCCCTGGGCGTGCTGCCGCAGGCCGTGACCGAAGAGACGCAAGCCCGCGTCGAGCTGCCGGAAGGCGCCGAAGGTGTAGCCGAGACCGCTGAAGGCGAAGAGCGCCGCCGCCGCAACCGCCGTGGCCGCAACCGCTATCGCCGCGAGCGCGACGAGTCGGCGCAAGGCGCGCAGGGTGAAGGTGAAGGCGACGGCGAAACCGCTGCCGAAGGCTTTGCCCCGGCAACGGCTGAGGCCGGCGTGCAGGCAGAGCCGGCACCGCAAGCGGCCGTGGCCGTGGTGGCCGCAGCCGAGGCTGTCGAAGCGATCCGCATCGCCGTGCCGGAAGGCGTGACGCCTGCCCCGGTTGCCGAGGCCGCACCGGTGGCCCCGCAGGTCGCCGAGCAAGCCGCCCCGGTGGCCGTCGCCGTCACGGAAGCCGTAGCCGCCGAAGCTATCGTCGAGCCCGCCGTGAGCGCGGCCGCTGAAGCCGTGCCGGCACCTGTCGCCGCCCCTGTGGCTGCACCTGTCGCCGAGACCGCACCGGCAGCCCAGCCCGAGGTCTTCGCTCCGGCGGTGGCCGCAGCGCCCTTCGCACCGGCAGCACCGGCAGCACCCGCCACCCCGGCAGCGCTGGAGAACCTGGAACCGATGCTCGCCACCGCCGGCCTGCAATGGGTCCACACCGACAGCGACAAGCTGCGCACGGCCCAGGAAGCCGCCGCCCGCATCGTGCCTGCCCCGCGCGCGCCGCGCGAGCGCAAGCCGCTGCCGCCGCTGCCCCAGGGTCCGATGATCCTGGTGGAAACCGGCCGCCGCGAAGTGGAGATGGCATCGCAGCAGTAAGCGACGCCGCTGCACCGCAGCCAAAGTGAGAAGGGGACGGCCAGGCCGTCCCCTTTTTTCATGGGCAGCCGGCCAGATGAATCCCCGCCATCACCGGGGGATGCGGGTGCCCCGCCCCCGGCTCGGCTAGAATGGCAGCAGAATGCATCCGGCCCCCGAATGCCCTGACCAGCCCTGCCGCCAGGCCGTTCCCCGGATGCCGTGCCCACCCACAGGCCATGACCGAATCCGTCATCCCGATTTTCGACCTGCGCGACCATCGCTACCGCTCGATGACGCCCAGCATTCCCGGCAAGCTGGTTGCACCCACTGGCCTGGTGGCCGATACCCGCGGCCGGCCGCTGCATGACCTGCGCATCTCGGTGACGGACCGCTGCAACTTCCGTTGCGTCTACTGCATGCCGAAGGAAGTGTTCGACAAGGACTACACCTTCCTGCCGCATTCCGAACTGCTGAGCTTCGAGGAAATCGAGCGCACCGCGCGCCTGTTCGTCGCCCACGGCGTCGAGAAGATCCGCCTGACCGGCGGCGAGCCGCTGCTGCGCAAGAACATCGAGCACCTGGTCGAGATGCTCGCAAAGATCGAGACCGCCTCGGGCAAGCCGCTGGACCTGACGCTCACCACCAACGCCTCGCTGCTGGCGCGCAAGGCACGCTCGCTGCGCGATGCGGGCCTGACGCGCGTCAGCGTCAGCCTGGACGCGATCGACGACGCCACCTTCCGCCGCATGAACGACGTGGACTTCGCGGTGGCCGACGTGCTGCACGGCATCGAGACCGCCCAGGCCGTCGGACTGTCACCGATCAAGGTCAACATGGTGGTCAAGCGCGGCACCAACGACCAGGAAATCGTGCCGATGGCGCGCCACTTCCGCCACAGCGGCATCATCCTGCGCTTTATCGAGTTCATGGACGTCGGCGCCAGCAACCACTGGCAAATGGACGAAGTACTGCCGTCGGCCGAGGTGGTGAAGCGCATCGAAGCGGAATTCCCGCTCGAGCCCGTGCTGGCCAACTACTCCGGCGAAACCGCCGAACGCTGGCGCTACCGCGACGGCAGCGGCGAAATCGGCGTGATCTCCAGCGTCACCCACGCCTTCTGTGGCGACTGCAGCCGCATCCGGCTGTCCACCGAAGGCCGGCTCTACCTGTGCCTGTTCGCCACCGAGGGCTTCGACCTGCGCGCGCTGCTGCGCGGCGGCTACAGCGACCTGGAAATCTCCAACGCCATCGCACAAGTGTGGCAGGGCCGCACTGACAATTACTCCGAGCAGCGCAGCGACCCGACGGTGCGCGCCAGGCGCGCCGAGCGCAAGATCGAGATGTCCTATATCGGTGGCTGATCCCGCCGGCACACCAAAAGCCATGATTGCACGCGACGACATCACCGGCCTGATCCTCGCAGGCGGCAGGGGCAGCCGCATGGGCGGCACCGACAAGGGCCTGCAGCCGCTGCACGGCACGCCGATGGCCATGCACACCATGATGCGCCTCACGCCTCAGGTGGGCGGCCTGATGATCAATGCCAACCGCAACCTGGCCGCCTACGAATCATTCGGCGTGCCGGTCTACACCGACACCGTGCCCGACTTCGCCGGCCCGCTGGCGGGGATGCTGGCCGGCCTGGAGCAATGCGCCACGCCGTGGATGGTGACCGCGCCCTGCGATTCGCCCTTCCTGCCGGCCGACCTGGTGGCGCGCCTGGCACAGGCCATCGAGGCCGAAGGCGCTGAGGTGGCGATCCCGGTCACGCTGGACCAGGACGGCCGGCGCCAGACCCAACCCGTGTTCTGCCTGATGCCGGTCAGTGCGCTCGACAGCCTGGTGGCCTATCTTGCCGGCGGCGGCCGCAAGATCGAGACCTGGGCCGCCTCGCGCCGGCTGGCCGAAGTGCTGTTCGACGACGCCGCGGCCTTTGCCAATATCAATACCCTGGACGAACTGCGCACGCACGAGACGCGCTGAGCCTTCTTCGAGCCACCGCCGAGCCAACATGCCCTCCCTGCAATCCGTCATTTCCTGCCTTTCCGACTACGATCCCACCGCGCTGCCGGTGGACCAGGCCAACCGCATCATCGGCGAGGTGGTCGAGCCGGTGCGCGGCGTCGAACAGGTGCCGATCCGCAGCGCGCTGGACCGCGTGCTGGCCGAGGACATCGTCTCGCCCATCGACGTGCCCGCGCATGACAACTCGGCCATGGACGGCTACGCCTTCCAGGGCGCGGCGCTGGCTGCCGCGCAGACCGACACGGTCGAGCTGGAAGTGATCGGCAGCGCCTTCGCGGGCGGCGCCGGCGAGCTGGCCCCGACCGCCGTGCAGGCGGTGCGCATCATGACCGGCGCGGTGATGCCGGCCGGCTGCGATACGGTGGTGCCGCAGGAATTCGTGGAAACTGCGGCCGACGGCGCGCGCATCCGCTTTGCCGCCGGCTGCGTGCGCACCGGCGACAACCGGCGCCTGCGCGGCGAAGACCTGGCGCGCGGCCAGTCCGCGCTGCAGGCCGGCCGCATCCTCCAGCCGGCCGACCTTGGCCTGCTGGCCTCGCTGGGCGTGGCCGAGGTGCGCGTGCGCCGGCGCCTGCGCGTGGCGTTCTTCTCCACCGGCGATGAGCTGCGCTCGATCGGCGAGCCGCTCGATCCCGGCTGCGTTTACGATTCCAACCGCTACACGCTGCACGGGATGCTGCGCCGGATGAACGTCGACCTGCTCGACATGGGCGTGGTGCGCGACGACCCCGACGCGCTCGAGGCCGCCTTCCGCACCGCCTGCGAGACCGCCGACGCGGTCATCACCTCCGGCGGCGTCTCGGTCGGCGAGGCCGACTACACCAAGCCGATCATGGCGCGCCTGGGCGATGTCACGTTCTGGAAGATCGCGATGCGCCCGGGCCGGCCGATGGCCTTCGGCCGCATCAACTCCAACGGCCGCGACGCGCTGCTGTTCGGCCTGCCGGGCAACCCGGTGGCGGTGATGGTCACCTTCTACCACTTCGTGCGCGCCGCGCTGCACCGCCTCATGGGCGCCAGCGTGCCGCCGCTGCCGCTGCTGCGCGTGCGCAGCGCGCAGGCCATCCGCAAGAAACCCGGCCGCACCGAATACCAGCGCGGCATCCTGGCCCGCGCCGAAGACGGACAATGGGAGGTGCGCATCACCGGCCAGCAGGGCTCGGGCGTGCTGCGCTCGATGAGCGAGGCCAACTGCTTTATCGTACTCGGTCACGAACAGGATTCGGTCAAGGCCGGGGATGGGGTCGAGGTGCTGTTGTTCGACGGGCTGGTCTAGCCGGTCCGGCGGGTCTGCGCGCAACGATTCGCTACGCGGCGGTATCAATGTGTCGTTTTTGTGCCGCACATTTTCGGTAACCGTACGCCTGGCGCGGGGCTTTCGACCACCCCACGGACGCCGGACTATGCTTGGGATCGGCCAATCGTTACACTTGGCGCACGATTCTGAAACAATTGAGTAACTCCCCGTCATGAATCAGGAGATCGCCTACCTCCACCCCGTCAAGACAGCTCGCGCGCTGGTGCTGGTCTACCTGTGCTTCTCGCTGCCGATCGTGTCGCTGGGCCTGTTCGTCACCTTCGTCCGCTATGGTGACCTGCCGGCCATCACGGTCTTTAGCGCCATCATCCTGAATGCGCTGATCGGCTTCGGCCTGCTGTGGCTGGCCTGCAAGGCCTACAACTGGGTGGCCGCCCGCTTCGGCGGCATCGAAGTCCACGTACGCGAGCTGCCGCCCGAAGAAGAGGTCTGAGCGGCGCGCACCAATCCAGGCCGGCGGCATGCCGGCCGCCCCCCTCCCGCCCTGCGCCTTCCCGGCAGCACGGTCAGCCCCCGCCGCTCTCCGCACTGTCTTCCGTGCTGCCTGCGGCGGCATCCGCCGCGTTCAGGCCAAGCACCTGCTGCGCGGCCTCGCCCGGCAGCGCTTCCACCGTGCGCAGCTTGCGTGCCATCTGGCGCGTGCGCACTTCGGCCTGCTCGATATTGCGCGCGGCGCGCTCCAGCGTATCGCGGGTCTTGGCCAGCACGTCGCCGAACTTGCCGAATTCGGTCTTGACCGCCCCCAGCACCTCCCACACCTCGCTTGAGCGCTTTTCCAGCGCCAGCGTGCGGAAGCCCATCTGCAGGCTGTTCAGCAGCGCGGTCAGCGTGGTCGGCCCGGCCACGGTCACACGGTAGTCGCGCTGCAGCAGATCGGTCAGGCCGGGCCGGCGCAGCACCTCGGCATACAGCCCCTCGGTCGGCAGGAACAGGATGGCAAAGTCCGTGGTCTGGGGCGGCGACAGGTATTTCTCGGCAATGGTCTGGGCCTCGCGCCGCAGGGCCACTTCCAGTTCGCGGCCGAAGGCGAGCACGCCGTCCGGATCGCCCCGCTCCTGCGCATCCACCAGGCGCTCGTACTGTTCCTTGGGGAACTTGGCGTCGACCGGCAGCCAGACCGGCGCGCCATCGCCATTTTCGCCACCCGCGGCCTTGCCCGGCAGCCGGATCGCAAACTCCACCCGCGCGCCCGAATTGCGCACGGTTTCCACGTTCTTGCCATACTGCTCCGGCGTGAGCATCTGCTCCAGCAGCATTTCCAGCTGGACTTCGCCCCAGGTGCCGCGCGACTTCACATTGGTCAGCACCTTCTTCAGGTCGCCCACGCCCTGCGCCAGCACCTGCATCTCGCCCAGGCCGCGGTGCACCTGCTCGAGCCGGTCGGACACCAGCCGGAACGACTCGCCCAGGCGCTGCTCCAGCGTCGCATGCAGTTTCTCGTCGACGGTGCGGCGCATTTCCTCCAGCTTGGCGGCGTTGTTGGCCTCAATGTCCTGCAGCTTCTTCTCCAGCGTGGCGCGCACTTCGGCCAGGCGCCGCTCGTTGGCTTCGGACATCTGTGCCAGCTGCTGCTGCAGCCCGTCGCCGAAGCGGCGCAGCGTGCCGGCCTGCTCGTCGCGCGCCTGCTGGCCCTGCAGCATCAGGTGCTGGCGCACCTGCTCGAGCTGCTGGGTATTGGTCTCGGTCAGCTTGGCCAGCTGCTGCGCGAAGGTGTCGATCTGGTTGTTCTGCAAGGTGGCAATGCCGGTCAGCTGCGACGACAGCGCCTGCTGGAAGCGCAGCATCTGCTGCGCCGACTCGCCGCGGCTGCCGCGCGCGGACTCGGCCACCTCGGTGCGCACTTCGCGCTCCAGCCGCTCCATGCCGCGCGCGTTCTCCACGCGCATCTCGTCCAGTTGCCGCGCCATGCCGGCGCCGGGCGAGGCAGCCTGCTGGCGCAGCAATACGATTACCAGCAGGACGACCGCGAGCAGCGCCACGGCCAGCGTCAGGAACGGAATCAGGGTCATGCAGCAGAAAACAGGTTGGATGAAGCGCCGCGGCCGCCTCAGCGGCGATGCGGCATCACTTCAGGATTGATCACGGTGGGCGGATGGCCGGCCTGCGGCCCCTGGTCGAGCGCGGCGATCAGGTTGTCGGCGGCCAGCATCGCCATGGCGCGGCGGGTCTTCTCGGACGCGCTGGCGATATGCGGCGTGAGCACGACGTTGGGCACTGTCAGCAGGTCCGGATGGACGCTGGGCTCGCCCTCGAACACATCCAGGCCGGCGCCAAAGATACGCTTGTCGCGCAGCGCCTGCGCCAGCGCGGCGTCGTCGACGATACCGCCGCGCGCCAGGTTCACCAGCGTCGCGGTGGGCTTCATCAGCGCCAGCTCGGCGGCGCCGATGGCGTGGTGGCTGTGCGGGCCATAGGGCAGCACCAGCAGCAGGTGGTCGGACTGGCGCAGCAGGTCTTCCTTGCTGACATAGCGCGCGTTGAGCGCGCGCTCGGTCTCCGCCGGCAGCTGGCTGCGGTTGTGGTACAGCACGTTCATGCCAAACCCGTTCGCGCGCCGCGCCAGCGCCTGGCCGATGCGGCCCATGCCCAGGATGCCGAGCGTGCTGCCGTACAGGTCCATGCCGACCAGCATGTCGTAGCTCCAGCGCTGCCACTTGCCGGCGCGCAGGTAGTGCTCGGCTTCGGTCACGCGGCGCGCGGTGGCCATCAGCAGGGCCCAGCCGAAGTCGGCGGTGGTCTCGGTCAGCACGTCCGGCGTATTGGTGGCGACAATGCCCGCTGCCGTCAGCGCCGGCACGTCCAGGTTGTTGTAGCCGACCGCCATGTTGCACACGGCGCGCAGCGACGGCAGCCCCGCGACCACGTCGGCGTCGATGCGGTCGGCGGCGTTGGCCAGCACACCGGCCTTGCCCGCCAGGCGCGCCTTCAGCGCGGCGGCGTCGAGCACGGCGTCCTGCTGGTTGTCGTCGACATCGAAGTACTGCGCCAGGTGCGCGATGACGTCGGGATAGATGGCGCGGGTGACCAGGACGGACGGCTTCATGGCATCAGATATGGAAGAAGAGGAAGGTCATGATGACGAACAGCGGCATCAGGAAGATGCCCGAGTACAGCATGTAGCCGAAGAAGCTCGGCATGCGCACGCCGCGGCTCTCGGCAATGGCCTTGACCATCAGGTTGGGCGCATTGCCGATATAGGTGTTGGCGCCCATGAACACCGCCCCGGCCGAGATCGCCGCCAGCGTCGGGGCATCGCGCGTCATCAGCGTGGCCGCGTCGCCGCCGGCGGTGTTGAAGAACACCAGGTAGGTCGGCGCATTGTCCAGGAACGACGACAGCAGACCGGTGGCCCAGAAGTACATGCTGTCGACCGGCTGGCCGTTGCTGTCGCTGACCGCGCGGATCACGCCGGAGAAGGCGCCGTCCGTACCCGCCTTGAGCATCGCGATGACCGGGACGATGGTCAGGAAGATGCCGGCAAAGACCTTGCCGACCTCGAGGATCGGTTCCCAGTTGAATTCATTGCCGGCGCGCGCCGTGTGCGGCGTCACCAGCAGCGAAACCACCGCCACCACCACCAGCAGCGCATCGCGTACCGCGGCCTGCAGCGGCACCTCGGTGCCCAGGATGTCGAACGAAATGCCCGGCTGCCACAGCCCGCTCATCAGCACCAGGCCGATCACGGCCAGCAGCAGCACGAAGTTGAACTTGCCTTCGATGGCGATGCCGCCGGAGTCCGGCGTCGGGTCGCTGCCCGGCGGCAGTTCCTCTTCCTTGTTGTGGTAGTAGTGGCGGTCGACCAGGTAGAACAGCGCCAGCAGCAGCACGCAGATAAAGAGCGTCTGCGGGAAGATGTTGCGCATGGTCCAGAAGAAGTCCACGCCCTTCAGGAAGCCCAGGAACAGCGGCGGGTCGCCCAGCGGCGTCAGCGCGCCGCCGGCATTGGCCACCAGGAAGATGAAGAACACCACCACGTGCGCCACATGGCGGCGGTTGTCGTTGGCGCGCAGCAGCGGGCGGATCAGCAGCATGGCCGCGCCGGTGGTGCCCATGAAGCTGGCAAGCAGCGTGCCCAGCGCCAGGATGCCGGTATTGAGCCCGGGCGTGCCGTGCAGGTTGCCACGCACGCAGATGCCGCCGGCGACGATATACAGCGCGGCGATCAGTGCGATGAACGGGATGTACTCGGCCAGCAGCGCGTGCACCGCGCTGGCGGCAGCCGCATGCGCGCCGAACACGGCCGCGAACGGCAACAGGAACAGCAGCCCCCAGCCCGCGGCGATCTTGCCGTAGTGGTGGTGCCAGAACCTGGGCGCAAGCAGCGGCCACAGCGCGATCGACAGCAGCATGCCGGCGAATGGCAGCCCCCACAGCGGAGACAGCGAGGCCCCGTCAAGGCCCGCGGCATGGCCAACGGCGGGAAAGGCGGCCAGCATGGCCAGCGGCGGCAACAGCACGGAGGCACGTCGCATCAGGCAGGATCTCCTCGGGAATGCAGCGATCATGGGCGCGCCACGGCACGAAGCCAAGGCACGAAGGCAAGCCTGCAAGTGTAATTCAAGCACCGCTTGCGCCCGCGCCTGCGGCCTGCGCGGAGCGCCGCCTTCCGTGCCGCAAGCGCCCCCGGGCTCAGGCCCCGTCGACCAGGATCACGTGCACGCGGTACGGGCCATGGGCGCCAAGCACGATGGTCTGTTCGATATCGCCCGTGCGCGACGGGCCGCTGATGATATTGGTGGCGCGCGGCAGTTCGCCACGTTCGCTGCGCACCAGCGCAAAGGCGTCTTCCAGGCCGGCGACGATGCGCGAGCACGGCACCACCGCCACATGGGTTTCGGGCAGCAGCGCGGCCGAGGCGAAGGTGGCCGGGCCCGACAGCAGCATCAGCGAGCCGGTCTCGGCGATCGCGCAGAAGCAGCCGGTGATGCCGACCAGGTCGCCATGATCGTGGTCGGCCTCGACCTCGCGCACCGGCGGGCGGCACTCCACCGCCAGCCCCGCGGCCTGCCACGGCAGCGGGCCCAGCGCGTCCCACGCCACCGCGCGGTGCACCAGGCTCAGGCTGTCCAGGAAGCGCACTGTGGCGGCGGGCACCTCGTCCATGGTCGCCACGCGGTCCACGGTCGAGGCCATGCGCTGCGCCTGGGCCAGGAAGGCTTCGGCCAGGTCGGCCCCCACCGCCGGACGCGGGCCCTGCGGGTGGCGCGCCAGGTAGTCGGCCACGGCCTCGCGTTCGCCTGCGCTCGGCCGGGTCGGCCGGCCCTGGGCAGCACGGATGCGGGCAAAGATGCGGTCGCGGGCGTCGTTGGTTTCCATAAGGTGTGGCTGGAGGTCGCGAAGCGCCGATTATAGAGGCGAGCGCCGCATGCAAAGCGTGTCGGGGCGCTCGCGATGTGTTGAATTTTGCTACGCCCCAGACTGAGCGGAGTACACCTGGCGCAGGTAGGACAGGTAGCCGACATCGTCGCACATGGTTTTTTCCGGCGTGTCCGACAGCTTGGCCACCGGCTGCCCATTGCAGCGCACCATCTTGATCACGATCTGCAGCGGCGTGTAGCCGAGATCGTTGGTCAGGTTGGTGCCGACGCCGAATGCCAGCCGGCAGCGGCCATGGAAGCGCTCATACAGTTCGATCACCCGCGGGATGTCGAGGCTGTCGCTGAAGATCAGCGTCTTGGTGCGCGGGTCGACGCGGTTGGCCGCATAGTGGGCGACCATGCGCTCGCCCCACAGCATCGGGTCGCCGGAATCGTGGCGCACGCCGTCGAAGAGCTTGCAGAAATAAAGATCGAAGTCGCGCAGGAAGGCGTCGAAGCCGTAGGTATCCGACAGCGCGATGCCCAGGTCGCCGCGGTACTCGCGCGCCCACCGCTCCAGCGCGAACACCTGCGAATCGCGCAGCCGCGGGCCCAGCGCCTGGCAGGCCTGCAGGTATTCATGCGCCATCGTGCCCAGCGGCACCATATTGTGCAGGCGGGCAAAGTGGACGTTGCTGGTGCCGGCCAGCTGCGGGCCCAGCAGGCGCCGCATGGTCAGCAGCACCTCTTCCTGCCAGTCGCGCGAGAAGCGCCGGCGCGTGCCGTAGTCGGCGATCACGCAATCGGCCAGCTCCGGGGTCTTCAGGAGCGCCATCTTGTCTTCCAGACGGCGGCGGCCTTCGGCCAGGTCGGGCCGCGGCTGGGTGCGGCGGAAATACACCTCGTTGACGATCGCCAGCATCGGCACTTCGAACAGGATGGTGTGCAGCCACGGGCCGACGATGGAGATCGCGATCTCGCCGTTGCCCTGCGGGGACGGACGCACCGAGACATATTTCTCGTTCAGGTGGAACAGCCCGAGGAAGTCGACGAAATCGCTCCTGATGAAGCGCAGGCCGCGCAGGTAGGCCAGTTCGTCGTCGGTGAAGCGCAGCTGGCACAGGTGTGCCACCTCGGCGCGGATCTCATCGATATAGGGCGTGAGGTCGACACCCGCGTTGCGGCACTTGAAGCGGTATTCCACTTGCGCCTGCGGGAACTGATGCAGCACCACCTGCATCATCGTGAACTTGTACAGGTCGGTGTCGAGCAGAGACTGGATGATCATAACGAGCCAGACGGCAATGCCGGGGTCAGTACGTCATGCTAACCGAAGTCCGGCCACCTCCGGCGCCGCGCCTGCCGCTCAGGCACCATCGAGAAAGGGTTGTGGCTGCCGCAACGCGCCCCTGCCCCTGGCCTTGCCCTGCAGGCACCACAGCTGGCGCCCCTGCGCGCCGGGGCATGACACCAGCGTGGCGGCAGCGCGCCGCACCTGCCGCGGCAGCGGTTCGGCAAAGGCGCCATCGGCGGCCATAATGCGTTCGGTGTAGACCTGCGCGCCCGCGCGGTCGAAGCGCAGCACCTGCACGCGGTCGCCCGGCTGCGGCTGCAGTTGCGGCCCGCACGGCATCAGGCCGGCCCGGCCGCAATGGGCAACGCCGTCGCCCGCGGGCGCATCGGTCACGCTGAAGGTATCCCAGTCGAAGCTGGTCAGCGCCGGCAAGGCGACCGGCGCGTCGGTGCGCGCGCGCCAGGCCACCAGGCGCGACACCACGCTGTCGGCCATGGCCGGAGACTGGGCCAGGGTCTGCGCGGAAGCGGCGCTTATCGGCGCCAGAAATGCCGTCAGCAGCACAGCAATGGGTGCGAACGTCCGGCACATCGCGGCATGGCGCCGCAAGCTGGCACGGCTGGCAAGGCAAGGCTGGCGTGGCATATGGGTCTCCCGGCACGGATGCAAGTGACTGCTGGCGGCCCTCATCATGCCCTCAGGCGGGCCGAGATGCCAGCGCGCCCCATGGTTCAAGTCAAAAGCACATAAAGAAATAAGAAAACTATCTTATCCGGCTATATAGACCCGCTATCCTTGCCAGAAGGCTCGGCTACAATATCGGCTTCCGAAAGGCCTCGGCCGGCGCTCGTCCAACCCATGCTGCCCTGCGGCAACATGTGGCACCCGTGTAGCAGCACTCGCGCGGTAGACACAGCGCGTCCGCCGGCAAGAAGCGGCCCAACTGTTTCCCATTAAAAGCCGACCCGTTTTCCTGGAACCGAAATGACTCACGTTGTCACCGAATCCTGCATCCGTTGCCGCTATACAGACTGCGTTGACGTATGTCCGGTCGATTGTTTCCGCGAAGGCCCCAACTTCCTGGCCATCGACCCGGATGAGTGCATCGACTGCGCCGTGTGCGTGGCCGAATGCCCGGTGAATGCCATTTATGCCGAGGAAGATGTGCCGGGCGACCAGCAGCAGTTCATCGACCTGAACGCCGAACTGGCCCGCAACTGGCCTTCCATCACCAAGACCAAGGCCCCGCTGGCCGAGGCCGAGGAGTGGAAGGACGCCACGGACAAGCTGCAATACCTGCAGCGCTGACAGAACCAGAAGGCCGTCCCCACGCGCTTTCCGCAATACCGGGCACCAGCTGCCCACGCAAACGTATCAGGACGAATATGGACTTGAGCATTCCAAATCCCGTCGCCGACACGACCAGGCAGGTCGACGGCGGCAGCCCCGCCGGCGGCCAGCCGCTGGAAATCGATGCGCTGATCGTCGGTGCGGGTCCGGTGGGCCTGTTCCAGGTCTTCGAACTGGGCCTGCTCGAAATCAAGGCACATGTCATCGATTCCCTGAAGGTGGTCGGCGGCCAGTGCGTGGAGCTCTATCCGGACAAGCCCATTTACGACATCCCGGCCGTGCCCATCTGCACCGGCCAGGAACTGACCGACAACCTGCTCAAGCAGATCGAGCCGTTCGAGCCCACCTTCCACCTGGGCCAGGAAGTCGCCGTGGTCGAGCGCCGTGAAGACGGCCGCTTCTTCGTCGAGACCTCGCTCGGGACCCGCTTCATCACCAGGACCATCTTCATCGCTGCGGGCGTGGGTTCGTTCCAGCCGCGCACGCTGAAGGTCGAGGGCATCGACAAGTTCGACGGCAAGCAGCTGTACTACCGCGTCAAGGATCCGAGCCGTTTCCACGGCCGCAACCTGGTGATCGTCGGCGGCGGCGACTCGGCGCTGGACTGGACCCTGGACCTGGTCGGCAAGGCCGAGTCGGTGGTGATGATCCACCGCCGCGACGGCTTCCGCGCCGCGCCCGCCTCGGTCGCCAAGATGAAGGAACTGTGCGAACAGATGGAAATGCAGTTCCTGGTCGGCCAGATCGGCGGCTATGAAGAGAAGGACGGCGTGCTCACCGAGATCAAGGTGACCGGCGCCGACGGCGTGACCCGCCGCCTGCCGGTGGACGACCTGCTGGTGTTCTTCGGCCTGTCGCCCAAGCTGGGGCCGATCGCCGAGTGGGGCCTGGACCTGGAGCGCAAGCAGATCAAGGTGGACACCGAGAAGTTCGAGACCAATATCCCGGGCATCTTCGCGGTGGGCGATATCAACACCTACCCGGGCAAGAAGAAGCTGATCCTGTCCGGCTTCCACGAGGCCGCGCTGGCCGCGTTCGGGGCTGCCCCGTATATCTTCCCCGAGAAGAAAATCCACATGCAGTACACCACCACCTCGCCGAAGCTGCACAAGATCCTCGGCGTGGATTCGCCGGTGTTCGACTGACCCGAGCGAGACCCGCAGAAAAAAGCCGCCGCGAGGCGGTTTTTTTCTGGCACAAATCCAAAACCGTAGCTATAATGCGGCCTCGCTGTTCAGCACGACGGCACGAAGCCAGCAGAGATGCCCTTCGCACCGTACGGCAGACAGCAAGCCGGAAGCTTCCAGACACCTTCTGACAAAAACAAAATGTCGAAAAGGTGTTGACGAAGAAAAGAGAAACTGGCTATAATTTCTTTCTCAGCTGTTCCCCGATAGCTCAGTCGGTAGAGCGACGGACTGTTAATCCGCAGGTCCCTGGTTCGAGCCCAGGTCGGGGAGCCAACCGATACGGAAGCCCGGTGCAAACGCACCGGGCTTTTTCGTTTCCGGCTTCGGCACAAGTCGTCGCGGAAAGCATCACGGCACACGCATTGCCGCAACGCCCCCCTCTTTCTCTCTTATCTCATCCCTGCAGCGAAGCACCGGCAGCCTTCAGTGCCGCGACGATGCTCTGCGCATTGGCTTCCACCCGATGCAGCGGTCCCGCGACCGACAGGCCAAAAATTGCGCCACCTATCGTCACCGGAATGGCGATGGCACCGAGGTCGGGAAACGACTCGCCGAAATTCGGATACCAGCCCTGCTTCTGCCAGCCCTGCATGGCCGCTTCCAGCGCCTGCGCCGAGCCGATGGTGCGCGGCGTGCGCGCGGCAAACGAAAGCCCTGACAGCAGCTCGCCGCGCGCGCCGGCCGTCAGCGTGCCCAGTATGGCGCGGCCGATGGAATTGACATGCGCGTCGCGCAGTTCGCCGGGCGCGGCGATATAGCGCACCGGGTTGGCGGATTCACGCGCTTCCAGGTACAGGACGCGCCCGTCATCCTGCAGCTTGCCGAAGACCACGGTCTCGCCGGTGGTGTCGCGCAGCGATTCCAGCACGGGCTGCACGCGTTCGAGCAGCGGGTCGTTGCGCGCGATGCGCTGGGCGATGTCGAGCAGCCGGCGCGTCGGGTAATAGCCCTGGCGGCGACCGGTCTCGTACAGGTAGCCCAGCGAAGCCAGCGTGCGGATCAGTCCCAGGCAGCTCGACATCGGCGCGCCCAGCAGCCTGGCCAGCTCGGTCAGCGTCAGCGAGCGCCCTTCACGCGCATAGATCTCCATGATCTCGATCACGCGCAGCGCCGTCTTGACGCTGGCGTAACCGGATTTCTCCGCCGCTTCGTTTTCTGCCATCGTTGGCTTCCTCGACTTCAGTTTCCGTTGGCCGGGATTGTACGCGGCGGCGCGGGTCAGTCCTCCTCGCTCCCGGATTGCGGCAAGGCCTGCGGCCAGCTGCGGATATTGCCCGGCGTGCGCGAGAAGCGCGTGGGAATGCCCACGCCGCGCAGACGCCCTTCGCTCGGGTGGTCGTACTCGAACATCATGCCGGTGGCGCGCAGGTGCGGGTCGTCAGCGAGGCTGTCGAAGTGCGGCACTTCGCTGTGCGGGATATCGGCATCGCGCAGCAGATCCAGCCACTCGGCCGTGGTGCGTTGCGCGACGATCTCGGCCAGCGTGGCGTAGAGCGCGTCGATATTGGCGCTGCGCGCGGCAGGCGTGGCATAACGCGGATCGCCGGCCAGCTGCCCGTGGCCGGACACATCGAAGAAGCGCAGCCATTGCGCGCTGGTGTACGGCAGCAGCGCGATATGCCCGTCGCGCGTGCGGTACGGCTTGCGGTGCAGCGACATCACGCGCGGATAGCCTGCCGGTCCCAGCGCCGGGACAAAGGTCTGCCCGGCAAGTTGCTCGGCGGCCAGAAAGGACACCAGCGTCTCGAACATCGGCACCTCGATGGCCTGCCCCTGGCCGGAGCGCTCGCGCTCGTACAGCGCCATCGGGATTGCGTAGGCCACGGTCAGCCCGGCCACCTTGTCGGCCAGGATGGTGTTGACGTATTGCGGCCCTTCATTCGAGTTGGCGCCCTGGAACTGCGCCATGCCGCTGCGCGCCTGGATGATGTCGTCGAAGGCCGGCGCGCCCGCATAGGGGCCCGCTTCCGAATAGCCATAGGCGCCGCAGTAGATCAGCCGCGGATGTTCCGCGCGCAATGACGCATAGTCCAGCCCAAGCTTGCGCAGCGACTGCGGCCGCACGTTGGAGACAAAGACATCGGCGGTGGCGATCAGGGCCTTCAGCGCGGCGAGGTCGTCGGGCTGCTTCACGTCCAGCACCACGAACTGCTTGTTGCGGTTCAGGTTCAGGAAGCTGGCCCCCATGGCCGCGTGCCGCGCGGGTTCGGCGTGGCGGAACACATCGCCGGCCGGCGGCTCGACCTTGATCACCTCGGCGCCCATGTCGCCGAGGATCTGCGTGGCATACGGCCCCATCGCGACCGAGGTCATGTCGATCACGCGGATGCCGGCCAGCGGCCCGGTGGCGGCGCTTGCCTGTGCTTGCTTGTCTGGCATCGTCGCTCCGCTCAGTACGACTTGGGCAAGCCCAGCACGCGCTCGGCGATAAAGCACAGGATGAGCTGCGGGCTGACCGGCGCGATGCGCGGGATATACGATTCGCGCAGCAGCCGCTCGACGCGGTACTCGCGCGAGTAGCCCATGCCGCCCAGCGTCAGGATCGCGGTCTGGCAGGCGTTGTGGCCGGCTTCCGCGGCAAGGTACTTGGCGGCATTGGCCTCGGCGCCGCAGGACTGGCCCGCATCGTAGCGCGCGGCGGCCTTGAGCATCATCAGGTTGGCCGATTCCAGCTGCATCCACGCCTGCGCCAGCGGGTGCTGCACCCCCTGGTTCATGCCGATCGGGCGGCCGAACACCACGCGCTCCTTGGCGTACCGGGTGGCGATGGCCAGCGCGGCGCGGCCCAGCCCGATGGCCTCGGCGGCGATCAGGATGCGCTCCGGATTCAGGCCGTGCAGGATGTACTCGAAGCCCTTGCCCTCTGCGCCGATGCGGTCTTGCTCGGGGATGAACAGGTCGTCGATGAACAACATGTTGGTATCGACGGCGGCGCGGCCCATCTTGTCGATCTCGCGGATTTCGATCTTGCTGCGGTCGACCCTGGTGTAGAACAGCGACAGCCCTTCGGTCGGCTTCTTTACCGCCTCCAGCGGCGTGGTGCGCGCCAGCAGCAGCATGCGGTCGGCCACCTGCGCGGTCGAGATCCAGATCTTGCGCCCGCTCACCGAATAGCCGCCCGGCACCTTGCGCGCAAAGGTCTTGAGCTTGGTGGTGTCCAGCCCCGCGTCGGGCTCGGTCACGCCGAAGCAGGCCTTCTCCTGGCCGGCGATCAGCGGCGGCAGGAAGCGCCCCTTCTGCTCGTCGGTGCCGAACACCACCACCGGGTTCAAGCCGAACACATTCATATGCACCGCCGAAGCGCCGGTCATGCCCGCGCCCGACTGCGCGATGGTCTGCATCACCAGCGCCGCTTCCAGGATGCCCAGGCCCGCGCCGCCGAAGGCCTCGGGCATGGCCACGCCGAGCCAGCCGCCTTCGCACAGCGTCTTGTAGAACTCGTGCGGATAGGTCGCGGACTTGTCGAGGCGGTCCCAGTACTCCATGTCGAATTGCGCGCAGACCTGCTGCACGGCCTCGACGATGGATGACTGTTCTTCGGAGAGATCGAAATTCATGGCGTTACTTGTTTGCTTTCGTTGTCTTGTTCGTCGCTTATTCCGGCTGGATGCCTGCGTCCTTCACCAGCCGCGACCACTTCTGCAGCTCGGCCACGACAAACTGGCTGAGCTCGGCCGGCGTGCTGCCGAACGGCTCGAAGCCCAGCGCGTGGAACTGAGCCGCATGTTGCTTGTTGCTGGCAATGGCAACCAGTTCCCGGTTAAGGCGCTCCACCACCGGCGCTGGCACCCCGGCCGGCGCGAACACGCCGTTCCACGAGGTGATGTCAAACCCTTTCAGCTCGGGCACGCTCGCCACCGGCGGCAGGTCGGGCAGCAGCGCGCTGCGCTGCGCGGTGGTCACCGCCAGTGCGCGCAGCTTGCCGGCGCGCACGTTGGCGATGCCGGCGGCAAAGTCGACGAACATCGCCTGCACCTGGCCGCCCATCACATCGGTCATGGCCGGCGGCGTGCTCTTGTAGGGCACGTGCAGCATGTTCAGGCCGGCCATCTTGGACAGGGTGGCGCCGGACACGATGCCGGTGCTGTTGCCGCTGGCATAGCTCAGGCCCGGATGCGCGCGGGCGTAGTCGATGAACTCGCGCAGCGTCTTCACCGGGAGCGCCGGGTTGACCACCAGCATGAACGGCAGGTTGCCCATGCGCGAGACTGGCGTGAAATCCCTGACCGGGTCATAGCGCAGTTGCTTCATCAGCGACGGGTTGGCCGAATGCGTGGTGTTGGTGGTCATGAACAGCGTGTAGCCATCGGCCGGAGCCTTGACCACGAACTCGGCGGCGATGGTGCCGTTAGCGCCGGGCTTGTTGTCCACCACCACCGGCTGGTGCAGCGACTCGCCCAGGTACTTCGCGGTCAGGCGCGCCACGGCATCGGTGCCGCTGCCGGCGGCAAACGGCACCACCAGGCGCAGCGGCCTGGACGGGAATTCGTCGGCCGACAGCGCCTGGGTGGCGACCAGCGCCGTAGCGCACCCGACCACCAGGCTGGCAAAGGTGTTTTTGAAGGACTTCACGGTGGTTGTCTCCTGTAGTTTTCTGATCCCTTCCCGTGACCGGCCGCGTCTTATGCGGGCCGTATCACGCGCTCGGGGGATTCCTCGTATGGCGGGGAATAAATCACCAGAATTCTGGCCGGCTCGTCGCTGACCACGGTGAACACGTGCATCTGGTCCGGCGGGAAGAAGCAGCAGTCGCCCGGGCCCAGTTCCTTGCGCTGGCCGCCTACCTCGGCCACGGCCCGGCCTTCCAGCACATAGCAGACCTGCTCGATGCCGGGATGCGCATGCGGCAGCGCGCCCTTGCCCTTTTCGATGGTGCCGTGGATGACTTCCAGGTGGCGTGAGCCCACGGTCTCGGGGCCGATCAGCCGGCGGTTGAGCGTGCCGACATGGTTGGCGGGGTGGTAGCCCTCGACGTCGTCGGTCGAGATGAAATAGACGGGTTGGTCTGGCATGCGTCACTCCTGCATGAATTCATATTTATGAATATTAGTTTATACATATGAATTTAATCGTCAAACCTTTTCGACGCCGTTTCGGGTTTACCGGGAGCGGATGCGGCAGGCGAGCACCGGCCTCACGCGGCGCGTGATCGGCAAAAAAAGTGTCCCGGGAGTGACCTGGCGATCAGCCGGCGAAGCGATAGCCCACGCCGATCTCGGTCAGCAGAAAGGCAGGCTGGGCCGGGTCGGCCTCCAGCTTGTGGCGCAAGTGGCCCATATAGACCCGCAGATACTGGCTGCTCTCGGCATGCGACGGCCCCCACACCTCCCGCAGCAGCTCCCGGTGGGTCATGACCTTGCCCCGATGCGCCAGCAGCACCGCCAGCAGCCGATATTCGATCGGCGTCAGGTGCACCGGCTCGCCCGCCCGCGTGACCTGCCGGTTGGCGAGGTCGACAGCAACGTCCCCGAACGCCACCTGCGCCCGCGCCTGCACGCCGGCACGCGCATGGCGGCGCAGCAGCACGCGCAGGCGCGCCACCAGCTCGCCCACGCCGAAGGGCTTGGTCAGGTAGTCGTCGGCGCCGGCGTCGAGCGCGCGGATCTTCTCGGCCTCGCCGGTCCGTGCCGACAGCACCAGCACCGGCACCTCGGTCCAGGTGCGCAAGTCGCCGATCATCGATACGCCGTCGCCATCGGGCAGGCCCAGGTCCAGGATCACCAGGTCGGGCTGGCGCGTGCCGGCCTCGATCAGGCCGCGCTGCAGCGATTCGGCCTCGTGCACGGTGCAGCCCTCGTCCTGCAGCGCCGCGCGCACGAAGCGGCGGATATGGGGCTCGTCTTCCACCAGCAGCACCGTGGGCGAAAACTCGAATGGCATGAGGCGTCGGATCCTTGAATGGTTGTCGGGGTCAGGACGGAGGTCGTCGGCTTGGCGCGGCACAGGCATGGTGGGCGCGCTCCCCTCGCAGCGGCGGGAGCGCAGCCAGATTGTGCCACGCAGGCGGCGGTACAAAGTGCGCCAAAAGAGACTGCCGGGAGATTTCCGACGCCACGGCCGCACGCGCATTGCACTGCATTCTTGACAGTGGCGTCGTATACATGCCATAGTTACGGGCGTATAGCATTCATGGAAACCGGTACTGTCAGGCTCCAGTTGTATAGGACCTGGCGCTATCACCCCTGACACTGGTTGCACGGACTGAAACGTCCACATCTTTCAGGTTCGCGGGGGCGCACAGGGCATTAGCCCGGCGTGCAATACCAGTCGCTCCGGCGACCGCAGTTTCCCCCCGTGTGAACCAGCCGCTCCTTGCGGCAATCCCCTAAAGGACTGAATTGACTAAGATCGTCTTGAAACCCGGTGAGCCCGTTGAAGTTGCAATGCGGCGTTTCCGTCGCGCCATTCTGCAGACTGGCCTGATCGTTGAACTCAAGAGCCGCACCGCTTACGAGAAGCCGACGACCGAGCGCAAGCGCAAGAAGAAGGCCGCCGAAGCACGTCTGCGCAAGCGCCTGCGCATGCAGATGCTGCCGAAGAAGATGTACTGATTCCAGTACGCTTCGCCGCCTGGCAGTGCCAGGCAAGAAGAACCGCCAGTTCGCTGGCGGTTTTTTTATGCCCGCGCACCAGGCCAGCCCCCGCTCGTTGCGGCCGCGGATTTTGCTGCATGGCACCATCTGAGCGCTGCGCCGATGACCGGCATAATGGCGAATATTGCGCCCGTGCGGCGCCACACCGGACCCAGCCTTGACTGCCATTATCGAGTTGCGCAAGGTGCGCAAGCAATACGGCGACACGGTCGTGGTCGACGACCTCGACCTCCAGGTATTTCGCGGCCAGTGCTTCGGCCTGCTGGGCCCCAACGGCGCCGGCAAGACCACCACGCTGCGCCTGCTGCTGGGCCTGAGCACGCCCATGGCCGGCACGCTGACACTGTGCGGCGAGCCCATCCCCGAGCGCGCGCCGCAGGCGCGCATGCGCGTGGGGGTGGTGCCGCAGTTCGACAACCTCGACCCTGACTTCTCGGTGATCGAGAACCTGCGCATCTTCGGGCGCTACTTCGGGCTGTCGTCGGCCGAGATCGAGCGGCGCGTGCCGATGCTGCTGGAATTCGCCCGGCTCGAGAACCGCGCCGATGCCCAGGTGCGCGACCTCTCCGGCGGCATGCGCCGGCGCCTGACCGTGGCGCGCGCGCTGATCAACGACCCCGACCTGCTGGTAATGGACGAGCCCACCACCGGCCTGGACCCGCAGGCGCGCCACCTGATCTGGGAGCGCCTGAAGTCGCTGATGGCCAGCGGCAAGACCATCTTGCTGACCACGCATTTCATGGAAGAGGCCGAACGGCTGTGCAACTACCTGTGCGTGATCGACGGCGGCCGCAAGATTGCCGAAGGCAAGCCACACGACCTGATCGACAGCCAGATCGGCTGCGACGTGGTCGAGGTCTATGGCGATGAACTGGACACGCTGCGCGACAGCCTGACACCGCTGGCGCAGCGCACGGAGATGAGCGGCGAGACGCTGTTCTGCTATGTGCGCGAGCCCGCCCCGCTGCTGGCGGCGCTGCACGGCAGGAGCGGCGTGCGCTACCTGCACCGCCCGGCCAACCTGGAGGACGTGTTCCTCAAGCTGACCGGCCGCGAGATGCGGGACTGAACCGAGGCACTGACATGAGCGAACAGGATCCCCGCGCGGATACCACCGATACCTCCCCCGCCATCGCCGGCCACACGGCCGCGCCCCCGCGGCAGACCTATCCGCAGCCGCTGCTGCCGCGCAACCTGCGCAACTGGATGATGGTCTGGTACCGCAACTACATGGTGTGGAAGAAGCTGGCCATCCCGTCGATGATCGGCAACCTGGCCGACCCGATGATCTACCTGTTCGGCCTCGGCCTCGGGCTGGGGCTGATGGTGGGCCAGGTCAACGGCGTGTCGTATATCGCCTTCCTGGCGGCCGGCACCACCGCGTCCAGCGTGATGATGTCGGCCAGCTTCGAGTCGATGTATTCGGCCTTCTCGCGCATGCATGTGCAGCGCACCTGGGAAGCGATCATGCATGCCCCGCTGACGCTGGGCGACGTGGTGCTGGGCGAGATTGCCTGGGCCGCCAGCAAGGCGGTGCTGTCCGGGCTGGCAATCATGCTGGTGGCGGGCGCGCTCGGCTATGCGCAGATGCCCGGCGCGCTGCTGGCGCTGCCGGTGATCGTGCTGGCCGGCATTGCCTTTGCCGCGCTGGCGATGATCGTCACCGCGCTGGCGCCCAGCTACGACTTCTTCATGTTCTACCAGACGCTGGTGATGACGCCGATGCTGCTGCTCTCCGGCGTGTTCTTCCCGCTGGAGCAGTTGCCCGAAGGCGTGCAGGCAGCCACCAAGCTGCTGCCGCTGGCGCACACCGTGGCACTGATCCGCCCGCTGATGCTGGGCCGTCCGGTGGATGGCGCCGGCCTGCATCTCGCGGTGCTGGGCGCCTATGCGGTGGCAGCGCTGGTGGTATGCCTGGTGCTGCTGCGCCGCCGGCTGCTGCGCTAAGACTGCCGCATGCCAGGCTCAGGCGCTGCCTATCAGCTTGAGCCCGGCAAACCCGCACACGATCAGGCCGATGCAGCCCAGCCGCGCGGCGGTGGCGGGCTCATTGAAGAGTATGATGCCGGGGATCGCGGTACCGGCCGCGCCGATGCCGGCCCAGAGGCCGGCCGCCCACACCACCTCGAACAGCCCTGCCAGGGCCAGCAGTGTCCATGCCATATCAAATTCCAGGATTGCGCCGCAACGCGCGCAACAACAGCGGAGAACCCGCCGCCTTGCCGCGCACCGCCCTGGCGCTGGCGGCCGCGTTCGCGACGGCGCCGCTGGCCGGATGCATGGTGGTGGCGGTGGGCAGTGCCGCGGTGTCGACAGTGGCAACCGTGGGATCCGCCGCCGTCAGCGTGGCCACGACCACGGTCAGCACCACCTATGACATCACGGCCGCTGGCGTGAAGGCCGTGGCGGGCAGCGACGATCGCCCTGCGTCGCCGCCGCCTGCGCAGTAAGCGCTCTCAGTCGCCCAGGCCGCGCAGCAGGTCGGCCTTCAGGTCCTCGACCGACTCCAGTCCCACCGCCAGGCGGATCAGCCCTTCGCCCACGCCCGCGGCCGCCTTGGCCTCGGGGCTCACGCGCGCGTGCGTGGTGGTGTACGGGTGGGTGATGGTGGTGCGGGTGTCGCCCAGGTTGCCGGTGATCGAGCACAGACGGGTGTTGTCGATCACGCGCCAGGCGTTGGCACGCTGCTGCTCGGGCGTGGCGCCCTTCAGCTCGAACGACACGATCGCGCCGCCGCCGCTTTGCTGGCGCATGGCGATCTCGTGCTGCGGGTGCGACTTCAGCGCCGGGTGGAACACGCGCGCCACGGCCGGATGCGACTCCAGGAACTGCGCCAGCGTCAGTGCGCTGGCCGAATGGCGCTCCATGCGGATCGCCAGTGTCTCCATGCCCTTGAGCAGCACCCACGCATTGAATGCCGACAGCGTCGGGCCAGCGGTGCGCACAAACGGGAACACCTTGCCCATGATGTAATCGTGCGAGCCCAGCACCGCGCCGCCCAGCACGCGGCCCTGGCCGTCGATATGCTTGGTGGCCGAATGCACCACGATGTCGGCGCCGAACTTCATCGGCTGCTGCAGCGCCGGCGAACAGAAGCAGTTGTCGACCACCAGCAGCGCGCCGGCGTCGTGGGCGATGTCGGCCACGGCGGCAATGTCGGCCACTTCGGTCAGCGGGTTCGACGGCGTTTCCAGGAAGAACAGCCTGGTGTTGGGGCGCACCGCGGCGCGCCAGGCGTTCAGGTCGCTGGGATCGACGAAGGTGGTCTCGACGCCGAACTTCGAGAAAATATTGCCGAACAGCGTCATGGTCGAGCCGAAGATCGCGCGCGAGCTGACCAGGTGGTCGCCCGCCTGCATCGACGACAGCACCACCGACAGGATCGCGCTCATGCCCGAGGCGGTCGCCATGCAGGCCTGCGCGCCTTCGAGCGCGGCCAGGCGCGACTGGAACATCGACACCGTCGGGTTGGTGAAGCGCGAGTAGGTGAAGCCCTCTTCCGAGTTGGCGAAGCGTTCGGCGGCCTCGGCCGCGCTGCCGAAGCAGAAGCTCGAGGTCAGGTACATGGCCTCGGAGTGCTCCATGAATTCGCTGCGCAGCGTGCCGGCGCGCACGCCAAGGGTGTCGATGCCAAGCGATTCGGGGTTGAGCGGTTCGTTCATGCTGGTGGCGCGGTCGTACCCGCGCAAATGCGATGGTTTCGACAAGCTGCGCGCCGGTCCGGGGAAGCGGCGCGCAGCCATGAAAAAAGCCCGTGCGATCGGGTGGTCGGATCGACGGGCTTGCTGTTCTGCGAATGGCCTTTGGCTTCAGGCTGTGGCGGCCGGCTTCCGGGAATCGCGGTGCCGGGAAGGCACTGGGGACCGGAATTCGTTGCTGACCGCCATCTCTTTAGCTGTTTCGGGCTGTACCCGCGTCCGCAAGCTGACTATCAAATCGACGCCCGGCCATGTTACGGCCGGGCTTCGCGTTAGTCAACGCGCTGGCGCGTGCGGCACCGCTTACTCGTTGCCGCCGGAGCGCTGCAGGTGCAGTTGCGAGCGCTCGGTGTCACCATTGGTGCCATCGCGGTCGGCCTGGCTGCGCGCCGTTTCCAGGCGGTTCAGGTAGGCCTCGTCGATATCGCCGGTAATGTAGCGGCCATCGAAGCACGAAGCATCGAAGTCCTTCAGCGCCGGGTTGATGTCGCGCACGGCCTGCTTCATCGCTTCCACGTCCTGGTACACCAGCTTGTCCGCGCCGATGATCTTCGCGATCTCTTCGTGCGTGCGGTTGTGGGCCACCAGTTCGCTGCGGGTCGGCATGTCGATGCCGTACACGTTGGGGTACTTCACCGGCGGCGCCGCCGAGGCGAAGATCACCTTGTTGGCGCCGGCATCGCGCGCCATCTGCACGATCTCGAACGAAGTGGTGCCGCGCACGATCGAGTCGTCGACGATCAGCACGTTCTTGCCCTTGAACTCCACGCCCATGGCGTTGAGCTTCTGGCGCACCGACTTCTTGCGCACCGCCTGGCCGGGCATGATGAAGGTGCGGCCGACATAGCGGTTCTTGAAGAAGCCTTCGCGGTAATTCACGCCCAGGCGGTTGGCCACCTGCATCGCGGCCGGACGGCTGGAATCAGGGATCGGCATGACCACGTCGATATCGCCGGCCGACACTTCCTGGCGGATCTTCTCGGCCAGGTAGTCGCCCATGCGCAGGCGTGCGTCATAGACCGGCACGCCGTCGATGCACGAATCCGGGCGGGCCAGGTAGACGTATTCGAAGATGCAAGGCGTCAGCACGGCGTTCTCGGCGCACAGCTTGCTATGGAGCTTGCCGTCCAGGTCGATGAAGATGGCCTCGCCCGGCGCCACGTCGCGCTCGAGCTTGTAGCCGATGCCTTCCAGCGCCACCGACTCCGACGCCACCATCCATTCCTTGCCGCTCGGGGTCTCGACGCTGCCCAGGCACAGCGGGCGGATGCCGAACGGGTCGCGCACCGCCAGCATGCCGTAGCCGGCGATCTGCGCGGCGATGGCATACGAGCCGCGCACGCGGCGGTGCAGGCCGCTGACCGCCGTGAAGATCATGTCCGGGTCCAGCGCCATGCCGCTGCTGGCGCGCTGCAGCTCGTCGGCCAGCACGTTCAGCAGCACTTCGGTGTCCGAATGCGTGTTGATGTGGCGGCGGTCGCGGCGGAACATCTCTTCGCGCAACTGCTCCCAGTTGGTCAGGTTGCCGTTGTGCGCCAGGATCACGCCGTACGGCGCATTCACGTAGAACGGCTGCGCCTCTTCCTCGCTGGATGCCGAGCCGGCGGTCGGATAGCGCACCTGGCCGATACCGGCGGCGCCGGGCAGGCTGCGCATGTTGCGGGTGCGGAAGACATCGCGCACCAGGCCGTTGGCCTTGTGCATGTGAAAGGTACTGCCGTTGGCGGTGGCGATGCCGGCAGCATCCTGTCCGCGATGTTGCAACAACAGCAGGCTGTCGTAAATCAATTGGTTGACGGGCGTGGATGACACCACACCGACGATACCGCACATGCCAAGCTCCCAGGAAAGGCTTTGATTCAGGGGGCGCAGCCTGGCCCGGCATATCCTCCGGACCCCAAGGCCTGCGTTACTACCAGCCGGGCAACGTGCCCGGCCTCATGTCTTCACGTACTTCGCCAGTTCCGGCGGCAGCCATGGCCTGACCGATTCCATGGCCTGCATCACGTAGGGGCGGCTTACCGCGTTGCGCCAGAACGGTTCTTCCGGCAGTTTGGTCAGGCTCGCCAGCGTGACCATCACCATCACCAGCAGCACGCCGCGCACCAGGCCGAACATCAGTCCCAGCCCGCGGTCGGCGGGCTTGAGCCCGGTGCTCTCCAGCAGCTGCCCGACCACCATGCCGGCCAGCGAGGCCCCCAGCACGGTGCCGATCAGCAGCACCACGAAGCCCAGCGCATGCCGGGCCAGCTCGCCACCGGGCATCGATTCAGGCATCCAGCCCGCGGCCACCGCGCCGTAGCGGAACGCCACCCAGAACGCCACCACCCAGCCGATCAGCGACAGCACCTCGCGCACCAGGCCGCGCAGCACGCCGAGCAGGCCCGAGGCGAGCAGGATGAAGACCACGGCATAGTCGAAGAAAGTCGGCTGCATCGTTGCTGGCGGCCGGGCACAGGCACCGGCCGTGGCTGCCCTTTACTGTTCCACGACCTTGGAGGCCAACCCCACTGCCCGGATGCGCTTGTCGGCGGCGTCGGCGGCATCGCGGTCGCTGAAGGGGCCGGCACGCAGCAGGATGCGATCGCCGTCGGCCAGCACTTTCTTTTCCACATAGGCCGGGACCTTGCTCGCCTTGAGCTTGGCCAGCCAGCCCTTGGCGCGTTCTTCGGAAGAGAAAGCGCCGATCAGGATCAGGTACTTGCCGCTGCCAGGCTTGGCTTCGGCACGCTGCGCGGGCTTGTCGGCGGCAGCGGCCGTTGCCGCGGGCTGCGGCGTGTTGACGATTTCCTCGCCGGCGTCCAGTGCCGCGGCATCGTTGCGCGCGGCCGGCGCGGGCGGTAGCGGATCGGCCTTGCGGGGCTCGACGCGCGGCTTCTGCGCCCCCTGCCCGCCCGTGACCTTGACCGAGACGTCCTCGGACACCGGCCGCGGCTTGGTCTCGAACACGATCGGCAGCACGATCACGGCGGCCACCATCAGCACCACGGCGCCGATCAGCCGGCGGCGCGCGCGCTGCTTCTGCGGGAATTCGGGGTCCAGCGTGTCGTCGGCATACTCATCGGCCAGGCGGCGCGACGAGGCGATGCCCGCACCCGTGTCGGTGCGCTGGCGCCGCGCACGCTCGGGTGCCGGGTCGTTGCCCTTGCGGGAAGAAAACAGCGAAAGCAGGCCCATAGATTGGTTCGGTGATACGGCCTCGTGGGCCGCTCGTTGCGTTTGCCGCTCAATGATCGGCCAAGGCCGCCGGGGTTGCCAGGTCAGCGGGCGCCGGGGCGCCTGCTTCAGTTAGCCTGCGTGGCACGATAGGCCATGACGCCGGCGACGGTATAGAACGATCCGAAGACCAGAATTCTATCATTCTCGGTGGCGCGCTCGATGGCATCCCGGAATGCCGCCTCAGGGCTGGAAAAGCAGGCCGCGGTGGCATCCGGCCCGGGCTGGAATCCGCCGGCCTCCAGCTTGGCCAGCAGCTCCGCGGCGCTGGCCGCGCGCTCGGTCGGCAGGTCGCACAGGCACCAGTGGTCGACCTTGTCGGCCACATGCTGCAGCACCCCGGCGATGTCCTTGTCCTGCATCGCGCCGAACACCGCATAGGTGTAGCGGAAGAACCCCATGTTCTCCAGGTTCTGCCCCAGCGTGGCCGCCGCATGCGGATTGTGCGCCACGTCCAGGATCACCGCCGGGCGGCCCGGCAGCACCTGGAAGCGGCCAGGCAGTTCGACGAAGGCCAGCCCGTTGCGCACTTCCTGCGCGCTCACCGGCAGGCGCTGGCGCATGGCCTGCAGCGCGGCCAGCGCCGCCGCCGCATTGAGCAACTGATTGGCGCCGCGCAGCGCCGGGTAGCCCAGGCCGTTGAGCTTGCGCCCGCCGCCGCTCCAGTCCCATTGCTGGCGTTCCTGGCCCTTGGCGGCGTGGAAATGGAAATCGCGCCCCAGCAGCCACAACTCGGCACCGACGGCTTCGGCGTGCGCCACCAGCGACTTGGGCGGCACCGGGTCGCCGCAGATCGCGGGCACGCCCGGGCGGAAGATGCCGGCCTTCTCGAAACCGATCTCCTCGCGCGTGTGGCCCAGGTACTGGGTATGGTCGATATCGACGCTGGTGACGATGGCGCAGTCGGTATCGATCACGTTGACCGCATCGAGCCGCCCGCCCAGGCCGACTTCCAGGATGATCGCGTCCAGCCCGGCCGCGGCGAAGGCATGGATGATCGCCAGCGTGGTGAACTCGAAGTAGGTCAGGCTGATCGGGTCGGCAAAGCTGTTGCGCGCGCGCTCGACCGCCTCGAAATGCGGCAGCAGCTGCGCATCGCTGGCGATCTCGCCATTGATGCGGGCGCGCTCGTTGAACGAGATCAGGTGCGGCGAGGTATGGCAGCCCACCTTGTAGCCGGCCTCAAGCAGGATGCGCTCCAGCATGGCGCAGGTAGAGCCCTTGCCGTTGGTGCCGCCCACCGTGAACACCACGGCGTCGATGCGCAGCCCGAGGGCCTCCTTCACGCGCGTGATGCGCGCCAGGCCCATGTCGATGCCCACGGGATGGGCGGTTTCGAGATGGGCAAGCCATTCGGGGAGCGTATGGAAGACAGGCATGTGGGGTGCGTGGAAGCGGGGATACGAGAATGCTTTGCTACCAGATTCGGCCAGCCGCCCGCAAAGTCAAGGGCAGACGTCGTTTGTTGAGATAACGAATCCAGTCTCTACCGTCATTCCCGCGCAGGCGGGAATCCAGCGTCTTAAAATGTCACTGGGTTCCCGCCTGCGCGGGAACGACAATCCAAAAAACATAAAAGGCGCGTCAACCATCCGCGCCCTTGATCTGCCATGCAGACGTTGTTATGCCACCGCGTCGGCGGGCTGCTTCTGCAGCAGCGCCAGCAGCTGCGCCAGTTCCGCGCGCAACTTGCGGCGGTCGACGATCATGTCGATGGCGCCCTTGGTCAGCAGGAATTCTGAACGCTGGAAGCCTTCCGGCAGCTTCTCGCGCACGGTCTGCTCGATCACGCGCGGGCCGGCAAAGCCGATCAGCGCCTTGGGCTCGGCGATCACCACGTCGCCCAGGAAGGCGAAGCTGGCGGACACGCCGCCCATGGTCGGGTCGGTCAGCACGCTGATGAACGGCAGCCTGGCCGCGCTCAGCTGGTTCAGCATCGAGGTGGTCTTGGCCATCTGCAGCAGCGACAGCAGGCTTTCCTGCATGCGCGCGCCGCCGGTGGCGGTAAAGCAGATGAACGGCACCTTCTGCTCCAGCGCGGCCTGCGCGCCGCGCACGAAGCGCTCGCCCACCACCGAGCCCATCGAGCCGCCCATGAACTCGAACTCGAAGCAGCTCGCCACCACCGGGATGGTGTGGATGGCACCGCCCATCACCACCATGGCATCGGTCTCGCCGGTGTCGTCCATGGCGGCCTTGATGCGGTCCGGGTACTTCTTGGAATCCTTGAACTTGAGTGCGTCGACCGGCACGATCTCCTGGCCGATCTCATAGCGGCCTTCGGCGTCCAGCAGCGCGTCCAGGCGCGCCCGCGCGCTGATGCGCATATGGTGGTCGCACTTGGGGCAGACGTGCAGGTTGGCCTCGACGTCGGTCCGGTACAGGGTGGACTCGCACGACGGGCACTTGACCCACAAACCCTCAGGGATGCCCTTGCGGGTGCTGGGGTCGGTCTGTTGAATCTTGGGGGGCAGGAGTTTATCCAACCAGCTCATGAAAGCTCCTTTCGGATGACTGCGGTCCGCCGGCAAGCCCGGTGTCGGGACGCCCGTTGGCAGATGGCAGGGAATCAACCCGCGAATTTACCATGCCGGCCCGGTGACCTCGAAGCGCAACGCGCAATTTGCGCATACTGACGCACTTCCAGGCGACCACCGGGTCGGCATTGCATCACTTCAGCTATCGAGCGCCTGGCGGATCTCGGCGATAAATGCCTGCAGCGTCGCCACCGCCTGCTCGCGCGGCGTGTCCTCGAGCAACTGCACCAGGCGGCTGCCGATCACCACGGCGTCGGCCACGCTGCCGATCGCGCGCGCGGTCTGCGCGTCGCGGATGCCGAAGCCCACCCCCACCGGCAGGTTGGCGTGCTGCTTGATCAGCGGCAGGCGCGCGGCCACGCTGCCGAGGTCGATCGCGGCCGAGCCGGTCACGCCCTTGAGCGACACGTAGTACAGGTAGCCGCTGGCCACGCGCGCCACCGCCTCGATGCGCGCATCGGTCGAGGTCGGCGCCAGCAGGAAGATCGGGTCCATGCCGTTGTCACGCATCAACCCGGCGAACGACTCGCACTCCTCGGGGGGATAGTCGACCACCAGCACGCCGTCGACGCCGGCTTCGCGCGCGGCGGCGGCAAAGGCCTGCTCGCCCATGCACTCGATCGGGTTGGCGTAGCCCATCAGCACCACCGGGGTGTCGGCGTTGGTCTGGCGGAACTCGCGCACCCACTGCAGCACCTGGGTCAGCGACACGCCCTGCGCCAGCGCGCGCTCGGAGGCGCGCTGGATCACGGGGCCGTCGGCCATCGGGTCCGAGAACGGCACGCCCAGCTCGATCACGTCGGCGCCGCCCGCCACCAGCGCGTGCATCAGCGCCACGGTCAGGCCGGGCTCGGGATCGCCGGCGGTAATAAACGGAATCAGGCCCTTCTTCTGCTGCGCGGCCAGTGCCGCGAACGTCTTCTGGATACGGGACATATCAGGGAATCAGGTGAGGCCGCGGCACCGGCGAGACATCGTCGTTGGCGGCGGCCAGGGTTTGGGTGGCGGCGGGCTCGGCGGCCGCGTTCGCGACGGCAAGGGCGGCGGCAGCGGCGGACACACGGCCGCACGCCACCTGCACATACTCCGGATTGATCTCGAAGCCGGCAAAGCGCCGCCCATGGCGCAGGCAGGCCACCGCGGTGGTACCGCTGCCGGCGAACGGGTCCAGCACCAGGCCGCCCGGCGGGCAGCACGACAGCACCATGCGCTCGACGATCTCCAGTGGCTTCTGCGTCGGGTGGTTGGCGCGCTCCGGGTCCTGGCGGTGGATGCGCGAGACGCTCCACAGGTCCTTCGGGTTGTAGCCCACCTCCAGCCACTTCTTGCCTTCGAAACGCGGGCGGCTGCGCGCCTTCTTGGTCTCGGGGTCGTAGGGGATGCGGACCGGGTCGAGATCGAAGTAGTAGTCGCGCGCGCGCGCAAAGAAGCCGATGTTGTCGTGCACCGACGAGAACTTGCGCGTGGTGCCGCCCATGCTGGGCACGCGGCGGTCCCAGATGATCTCGTTGATCATGGTCAGGCGCCGCTTGAGCATCACGAACAGCTCGGGCGAGTACTGCCAGGTGCAGAACAGGTAGAGCGTGCCCTTGGGCGCGAGCTTGGGCACGACCGCGTCCATCCAGCGCTCGGACCAGTCCAGGTAGGCCTGGCCCGACAGCAGGTCGGAATCGTTGCCGTAGTCCTTGCCCAGCCCGTAGGGCGGATCGGCGACGATCAGGTCGACCGAGCCGTCCGGCAGGCGGGCAATGCCCTCGAACATGTCTTCCTGGAACAGGCGCAACTGGGCGGAATCGGGCGCACCGGACGCATCCGGTGCACCCGCGCCGCCCACGGCAAGTCCGGTCGGAGGCAGCGCGCGCATCAGAGCTTGAGCCCCGCGCGTTCGGCCACGGTGTGCATGTCCTTGTCGCCGCGCCCGGACAGGTTCACCAGCAGCAGCTTGTCCTTGGGCAGCGTCGGCGCCAGCTTGCAGGCATAGGCGATGGCGTGGCTCGATTCCAGCGCCGGGATGATGCCCTCGATGCGGCAGCAGTCATGGAAGGCCTTGAGCGCTTCCTCATCCGTGATCGGCACGTACTGCGCGCGGCCGCTGTCCTTGAGCCAGGCATGCTCGGGGCCCACGCCCGGGTAGTCCAGGCCGGCCGACACCGAATGGGTCTCGATGATCTGGCCGTTGGCGTCCTGCAGCAGGTAGGTGCGGTTGCCGTGCAGCACGCCGGGCGTGCCGCCGGTCAGCGAGGCCGCGTGGCGGCCGGTGTCCAGGCCGTCGCCAGCGGCTTCCACGCCGATCAGCTGCACGTCCTGGTGCTCGATATACGGGTAGAAGATGCCCATGGCATTGGAGCCGCCGCCGACGCAGGCGATCACGGCATCCGGCTGGCGGCCGGTCATTTCCGGCATCTGCACCTTGGCTTCCTCGCCGATCACGCACTGGAAGTCGCGCACCATCATCGGGTACGGGTGCGGGCCGGCCACGGTGCCGATGATGTAGAAGGTGTTCTCGACGTTGGTGACCCAGTCGCGCATGGCTTCATTGAGCGCGTCCTTGAGCGTGCGCGAGCCGCTTTCCACCGGCACCACGGTGGCACCCAGCAACTTCATGCGGTAGACGTTGGCGGCCTGGCGCTTGACGTCCTCGGCCCCCATGTAGACCACGCACTCCATGCCGAAGCGCGCGGCGATGGTGGCGGTGGCCACGCCATGCTGCCCTGCCCCGGTCTCGGCGATCACGCGCGGCTTGCCCATGCGCCTGGCCAGCAGCGCCTGGCCGATCACGTTGTTGATCTTGTGCGCGCCGGTGTGGTTCAGGTCTTCGCGCTTGAAGTAGATCTGCGCGCCGCCGAGCGTCTCGCTCCAGCGCTGCGCGTGGTAGATCGGCGACGGACGGCCGACAAAGTGCTTCAGTTCGCGGCGGTATTCGGCATCGAACTCCGGATCCTTCTGGTAGTGCGCATAGGCCTCGCGCAGCTCATCGAGCGCGTGGACCAGCGTTTCGGACACGAAGGTGCCGCCATAGGGGCCGAAATGGCCACGGGAATCGGGCAAGTCGTACATGTCTAGACTCTTCGGAACAGCGGCCTTGCCTCATCCGGCAAGGGCGCATGGTTGACTGCGATGCGTGTGCCCGCAAGCGGCAGGCCACGGGCGGCATGGGGAAAGACGCGGGAGACGCGAAAGACGGCCCGGCTCATCCTGCCTCGGCACTGCGCACTGCGCGCACGAACGCGGCGATGCGGGCGTGGTCCTTCACGCCCCTGGCGGCCTCTACCCCGCTGCTGACATCCACGGCGTAGGGCCGCACGCGTTCAATCGCGCCAGCGACGTTTTGCGCGTTCAACCCACCACTCAAAACGATGCGAGGAGCGCCGCTTGCGTTCGGGTTGCCGGTAGCTGGTACCGGGGGAGTAGGCGGAAGCCATGCCGGAGGAATCAGGGTCCAGTCGAAGACGTGGCCGCCACCGCCATAGCCTTCGACGAAGGCATCGAGCAGCAAGGCAGCGGCATCACGGTATTGATCGGCGAATTCTACCAAATCGAGGCCGGGGCGGACACGGGCGGCGCGCAGGAACGGCAGCCGGCAGCGCTGCGATGCCTGCGAGCAGAACTGGGGGGTCTCGTCGCCATGCAGTTGCAGCAGCGTCAGCGGCACCCGCTCGGCCACATGGGCGATGTCTTCCACGTCGGCATTGACGAACAGCCCCGTGATCGCCACGAACGGGCCAGCGGCCTCGGCCAGGGCCGCGGCGCGCGCCACGTCGACGTAGCGCGGGCTCTTCGGGTAGAACACCAGGCCGATGGCGTCGGCGCCGGCGTCCACGGCGGCGCGCACATCCTCCTCGCGGGTCAGGCCGCAGATCTTGATGCGGGTGCGGGCCGGCATGTGCGTCGTGCTGCCTTCGGCGGCTTCAGGATGCGTCATCGAAGACTCCATGGAACAGGCTTGCGGACGGATCGGCCGCGGGAAGCCGGTAAGGATCAGGATACTTGACGCCGACGAGGTAGAGGCCGTCCGGCATGAAGGTCGGCGCCGCCAGCTTGCGCTCGCGCCCGGCCAGCACCTGCGCCAGCCACTGCGCCGGGTAGCGTCCGCGCCCCACCGCCACCAGGCAGCCCATCAGGTTGCGCACCATGTGGTGCAGGAAGGCACTGGCGCGAAAGCGCAGGAACACCCAGTTGCCGTCGTCCCGGATGGTGACGTCGTACATCGTCTTGACCGGCGACTTGGCCTGGCACTCGGCGGCGCGGAAGGCGGAAAAATCATGCTCGCCGATCAGGCAGGCGGCCGCTTCGCGCATGGCGTCGACATCCAGCCGCTGGCCCGGCGGCAGCATCTGGTAGCCGGCTCGGCCTTGCACCAGCGGCACCCGGTGCGGGCCGGTGTAGAGCGCGTAGTAGTACATGCGCTCGAACGCCAGGAAACGGGCATGGAAGCCATCGTCGACCGGCAATGCCCACTGCAGCGCGATCGATGGCGGCAGGAAGGCATTGACGCCGCGCACCCAGGAAAAAGGCTCGCGCTCCAGTGCTGTATCCAGGTGGATGACCTGTCCGAGCGCATGCACGCCGGTATCGGTGCGCCCCGCCACTGTGGTCAGCAGGCGCACGCCGGCAAAGCGCTCGATGGCGTCTTCCAGGCGGTCCTGGATGGTGTTGCGGTGCGGCTGCGACTGCCAGCCCGAAAAGGCGGCGCCGTCGTAGTGCAGGCCAAGGGCGATGCGGTTCATGTCAGGGGATCAGGCAAGGCGGCGGGCACAGGCTCAGGCGCAGTGGTTCACGCCACGCCCGCCGGAAAAGCAAATGCGCCGGAAGGGACGCTTCCGGCGCATCGCTTCAGGCCGCGGCAGCGCGTGCCGCGGCCGGACCGTCAATGATAGCTCAGGCCACTTCCTGGAGCAGGGAACGGGCCTCGGCCTGCAGCGGGTCCTGCGACTGCTCGACCACTTCCTGCAGCAGTTCGCGCGCGCCTTCCTTGTCGCCGATTTCGATATAGGCGCGGGCCAGGTCCAGCTTGATCTGCATGTCGCGCCCGCCGTCCATGCCGTCGGCCGACAGCGTGCTCGGCGCCCCCCCTTGCGTGAGGTAGCCGCCGGTGTCGGGGGCCACGCGCGACAGGTCGATCGGCTCGGCCAGCTTGCCGTCATGCAGCAGGGTGGTGGCCGGCAGCGGCGCGGTGGCCTCGTCCAGCGCGGCCTTGCTGCGCGCATCGTCCAGCGGGGCACTGCCCAGGTCGAGCGACAACCCCGACATGTCAAACTCCAGCGGGCGGCCGCGGGTCGGCGTGTCGAGCCTGGGCACGTCGTCGGCAAGCGGGTCGACGCCGGACTCAGGCAGGCCAAGATCCAGGCGCACGGCCTCGCCGGCATCCTGCGCCTCGGCGCCGAACACCATGGCCGCGGAGGCCGGGGCGACGATCGGATCGCCGGCGGCCGGTGCCGGGAAGGCGTCCAGCGGCAGCGCCAGGTCGCCCAGCGACGGCTCCAGCGTCGGGATCGAGGCCGGGTTATGCGACGGATCCTGCGTGCGCCACTGGTCCGTTGCCGGCGATGCCGTCTCGGGACCCGCGGCCTCGGGCGTCACCGCCAGGAAAAGCGCGTTGCCCGGTTCCAGCGCGCGCCCCATTTCTGCTGCCTTCAGCCATTCCGCCCCGTGTCCGCCGGTCTGGGCGAACATTTCTTCTGCAATCACGCGGAACCCTTCCACATCCTGTCTGTTGCTGTAAATCTCCAGGAGCTTGAGCCGTACCGGCTGTTGCTCCGGGTTTTTCTCCAGGGCTTCGCGCAGGATTTCCTCTGCCTGCACATCGCGCCCATAGGCGATATAGACCTCGGCCTCGGCGATCGGGTCGACCTCGTTGGCTTCCGGCGTGTTGTTGCCAATACGGAAATCCGCACCGAACACGCTGTGCTGCGAGGTATCGACGCTCTGCCCGCCGGCCGTGCCGAACAGCGAATTGGCGCCGGCCATCACCGTGCTTTCCTGCGACAGGACGCTGTCGCCGAAGCCGGTCGTATCGCTTGTCTTCTGCTGCTGGCGACGGCGGTAGATCGCGTAGACGCCCAGCAACGCCACCAGCAGGCCGCCGCCCGGCAGCAGCATCGGGTTGGCCAGCAGGCCATCGACAAACGACGGTTCGGGCACCGGCGCGGGCTGCGCCACCACCGGCGGCGTGCGCTTGACCGCAGGAGCCGATGCCGCGGCCGCATCCTGTGCGGCCTTGGCAGCCACGGCGGCAGCCGGTTGCGAGGCGGGCGCTGCCGCCACGGCCGAGGCGGCTGCCGGTGCCGCGGCGTCCGCGGCGCTGGCGCCGGCTGTTGCCGCGGCAGGTGCGCTGGCTGCCGCAACAACGGTTGCGGCAGCCGTCGCGGCGGCAGCAGCCGGGGCCACGGCATCGGCCTTCGGCGGCTGGGCCGCCACCACGGTCGGCGCCGCCGCCGCGGCCTTGGCCGCTGCGTCAGCCTTTTCCTTGTCGGCCAGCGCGGCCTGGTTGGCCTGGCTCAGCTTGGCGATCTCGACGTTTTTCAGCTCGAGCAGCTTCTGCATGTCGCCGACGTTCTTTTCCAGCTGCGCCAGGCGCGCTTGCGCCTCCTTGAGCTCGCGCTCGCGCGCGACGCCGGCTTCGGCCTTGGCCGCGGCGTCGGCCTGCGCGCCACGCGCGGCCTTGCTGAGCTTCAGTTCATCGCGCGGGCCGTCGGCCGGGGCGGCCTGCTCCTGCACGCGCGCGGTCACGTTGCCCGATTGCTGGCGCCCGCTGTCGGGCTCGACCGACTTGGCCGCGGCCGCGCTGGCCAGCCGGCTGCGGTAGGCGTCAAAGCCCTGCGTACGCGCAACCACCTCGCGGCGGGCGGCCTTCGGCGTCACGGCTTGCACCTGCTGCTGGGTCGGGACCTGCAGCACCGCGCCGCTGCGCAGCCGGTTGATGTTGCCGCCGATAAAGGCGTTGGGATTGTTGCGGTAGAGCGCCACCAGCATCTGGTCCAGCGAGACCGATTCCTGGCCTTGCACGGCTTCGCCGGCAATGCCGGAAAGCGTGTCGCCGCGCTGCACGGTGTAGCCGCCGCCGGGCGCCATGTCGGCGCCGCCGCTGGCGGCCGGCGCCGGGGCGCGCTGCGCACTCCGGCGGGCCGGGCGCGCGAGTGCGGCTGGCCTGGCAACCTCGGCCGTGGCGGCAGGCGCAGCCTGCTGCGCGGGCTGCGGTGCGGCCGCTGCCGGCGGTGCATCCGGTGTTGCGGCCGGCACCACCGTCGCCGGCGAGAAAGTCTGGTTGGAGGGCCTGGCCCCAGCAGGGTCAAGCAGGAAGGTATAGGCGCGCGAAACCTTGCCGCTGGCCCAGCTCATGTCGACCAGGAGGTCGACAAAGGGCTCGCTGATCGGCTGGGCGGAGCGGACCCGGGCCACGTAGCTGCCGTTCGGGCGGCGCTCGACCTCAAGCCGCAGGCTGCCGATGGCCGGCAAGTAGGTCAGCCCGGCCGCGGCATAGGCTGCTGGCGGCGCCAGCTTGACGCTGAGTCCCGCAGCCTCCTCGGCACTGACCCCACTGATGTCGATCTCAGCCTGCAGCGGCTGCCCCAGATTCGACTGTACCCGCAATTGCCCGAACCCCGCGGCATATGCGGCCGGCTGCGCAAGCAGCAGGCCCAGTGCCGTGACGGCCAGCGTTGACCAGCGCTGACGGGCAGTAGGCGCATCTTTCCGGCGATGTTGGCTCACACTCACCTTATGCTCCGTTATGTTTTAGTAGCGATATGAATCGACAAACCGACCCCATAAACCAGGTCCGCCCGGCTGGCGGGACATTCTGAACGGCCCCTTTGCCAGCCCGCGTGCAGATGCCAGCACCTGCAGGCGCGGGGCGCATGCCGGCGTATTGTGACGCATCGCCCGGGAAAATAGGCGCCCGGATACAACAACGCCGCGCATGGGCGCGGCGTTGTTGACAATGCGATCCATTCTGTTGCCTGGCTGCAACGGACGCAGCCGGGCAACAGGTGGCGGCCCTGGATCAGGATTCGATCAGGATACGCAGCATGCGGCGCAGCGGCTCGGCCGCGCCCCACAGCAGCTGGTCGCCGACCGTGAAGGCCGACAGGTACTCGCCGCCCATCTGCATCTTGCGCAGGCGGCCAACCGGGATCGTCAGCGTGCCGGTCACGGCAGCGGGCGTCAGGCCGGTCATGCTGGCTTCGCGCGTATTCGGCACCACCTTGGCCCACGGGTTGTGGGCGGCAAGCATGCCTTCGATCTCATCGAGCGGCACGTCGCGGCGCAGCTTGATGGTCAGCGCCTGCGAGTGGCAACGCATCGCGCCGATGCGCACGCACAGGCCGTCCACGGCGATCGGCGTGGCGCCGGTCGCGCCCAGGAAGCCCTCGCCGCGGCCCAGGATCTTGTTGGTCTCGGCGCCGCCCTTCCACTCTTCCTTGGACTGGCCGTTGCCCAGGTCCTTGTCGATCCAGGGAATCAGGTTGCCGGCCAGCGGCACGCCGAACTGCTTCGTTTCCTCGGCGGACAGGCCGTGCTGGGTCGACAGGATGGTGCGGTCGATTTCCAGGATGGCCGAGGCCGGGTTGTCCAGCAGCGGCCTGACCGACGCGTTCAGGGTGCCGAACTGGGTCAGCAGTTCGCGCATATGCTGCGCGCCGCCGCCCGAGGCCGCCTGGTACGTCATCGAGGTCATCCACTCGATCAGGTCGGCCTGGAACAGGCCGCCCAGGCCCATCAGCATGCAGCTGACCGTGCAGTTGCCGCCGATGAAATTCTTGACGCCCTTGGACAGCGCGTCCTTGATCACGCCCTGGTTGACCGGATCCAGCACGATGATGGCATCGTCCTTCATGCGCAGCGAAGACGCCGCGTCGATCCAGTAGCCCTTCCAGCCGGCCGCGCGCAGCTTGGGGAAGACCTCGTTGGTGTAGTCGCCGCCCTGGGCGGTCAGGACCACATCGCACTTCTTCAGCGCTTCGATGTCATTGGCATCTTTCAGCGTGGTTTCGTTCTTCGCCATGGCGGGCGCCTTGCCGCCGGCATTGGACGTGCTGAAGAAGACGGGCTCGATATGGTCGAAATCACGCTCTTCCTGCATGCGTTGCATCAGGACGCTGCCAACCATTCCCCGCCAACCGACGAGACCTACAATCATGACTTACCTCGATGTGATTTGAACTTCCCCGCCATTTTCCTCGCCCGGCGTGGCTGCGCGGGGAAGACGGGCAGGCACGACGAACGGATCTAGGCGATCGCGGTTTTAATAGTGGTTTTAATCGTCGTTGCAGATTGGCCGAGCGAAATCGTGCCGACCGGGCCGCGGGTAGCGGTCAGGGCAACAACAGCAGTCAGGGTGGACTGGGAAAATCGGGCCATCCGGGAAGTCTACACGATTTTGCGGCGCTGCCGCAGCGTGGGAATTGGGGACAAATTCAAGAAATCGAACTGAACACGCAACACCATTCCCGCTCAATCATCGTCGTTCCCGCGAAGGCGGGAACCCAGTGACTTTTAAGACGCTGGGTTCCCGCCTCCGCGGGAATGACGGTGGAATTTTGATGCGTGCTGCAGTGACTTACAGTGCCGCCAGCACCGCGTCACCCATCTCGCGGGTGCCGACCTGCTTGCAGCCCGGCGTCAGGATGTCGCCGGTGCGGTAGCCCTGGGCCAGCACCTTCTTGACCGCATTCTCGATGCGGTCGGCCTGCCCGGCGCGGTTCAGCGAATAGCGCAGCATCATCGCCGCCGACAGTATGGTGGCCAGCGGATTGGCCACGCCCTTGCCGGCGATGTCCGGCGCCGAGCCGTGCGACGGCTCGTACAGGCCCTTGTTGTTGGCATCCAGCGAAGCCGACGGCAGCATGCCGATCGAGCCCGTCAGCATGGCGGCCTCGTCCGACAGGATGTCGCCGAACATATTGCCCGTGACGATCACGTCGAAGCTCTTGGGCGCCTTGACCAGCTGCATGGCGGCGTTGTCCACGTACATGTGCGACAGCTCGACCTCCGGGTACTCCTTGTGCACCTCGATCACGATATCCTTCCAGAACTGGAAGGTCTCGAGCACGTTGGCCTTGTCGACGCTGCACAGCTTCTTGCCGCGCTTGGCGGCAGCCTGGAACGCCACGTGGGCGATGCGGCGGATCTCGGGCTCGCTGTAGCGCATGGTGTCGAAGCCTTCGCGCGCGCCCTTGAACAGGCCGTCCGGCGCTTCGCGCACGCCGCGCGGCTGGCCGAAGTAGATGTCGCCGTTCAGTTCGCGCACGATCAGGATATCCAGGCCGGCCACCAGCTCGGGCTTCAGGCTGGAGGCGCCGGTCAGTTCCGGATAGCAGATCGCCGGGCGGAAGTTGGCGAACAGCTGCAGGTGCTTGCGCAGGCCCAGAATGGCCTGTTCGGGGCGCAGCGGACGGTCCAGGCTGTCGTACTTCCAGTCGCCGACGGCGCCGAACAGGATGGCGTCGGCCTCCTTGGCCAGCTTCAGGGTGTTCTCCGGCAGCGGATGGCCTTCGGCCTCGTAGCCGGCGCCGCCCACCGGGGCGGTTTCGAGTTCGAACTTCTCGTCGAGCGCGTTCAGGACCTTGACGGCCTCCGCGACGATTTCGGGACCAATGCCGTCACCCGGCAGGACTGCGATCTTCATGCTGTGTCTTCCTTGTTTTATGTCCGTACGGCGTTCAGCCGACCAGGCGGTTGTTCAGCCACGGCATCTTCGCCACGCGTTCGGCCTCGTAGGCCTTGATCTTGTCGGCGTGACGCAGGGTCAGGCCGATATCGTCGAAGCCATTGAGCATGCAGTACTTGCGGAACGGGGCGATGTCGAACTCATACGCCTGCCCGCCGGCCGTCAGCACCACCTGCTTGTCCAGGTCGATGGTCAGCTTGTAGCCGTTGAAGGCGTTGGTCTCGTTGAACAGGTGGTCGACCTGCTGCTCGGTCAGCACCACCGGCAGCAGGCCGTTCTTGTAGCAGTTGTTGAAGAAGATGTCGGCAAAGCTGGGCGCGATCACGGCGCAGAAGCCGAATTGCGTCAGCGCCCACGGTGCGTGCTCGCGCGAGCTGCCGCAGCCGAAGTTGCGGCGCGCCAGCAAGATCGAAACGCCCTGGTAGCGCGGCTGGTTCAGCACGAAGTCCGGGTTCAGCGGACGCTTGCTGTTGTCCATGCCGGGCTGGCCGACATCCTTGTAACGCCACTCGTCGAACAGGTTGGGGCCGAAGCCGGTGCGCTGGATCGACTTCAGGAACTGCTTCGGGATGATGGCGTCGGTATCGACGTTCTCGCGGTCGAGCGGCGCCACGAGGCCGCTGTGTACGGTGAACTTGTCCATGTTCTCTTTCCTTGCTTCCTCAGCCCAGCTTGCGGATATCGACGAAATGGCCTTCGATGGCGGCGGCCGCGGCCATCGCCGGGCTTACCAGGTGCGTGCGTCCGCCCGCGCCCTGGCGGCCTTCGAAGTTGCGGTTCGAAGTCGAGGCGCAGCGCTCGCCCGCATCGAGGCGGTCGGCATTCATGGCCAGGCACATCGAGCAGCCGGGCTCGCGCCATTCAAAGCCGGCGGCCTTGAAGATCTTGTCCAGGCCTTCGCGCTCGGCCTGTTCCTTGACCAGGCCCGAACCCGGCACCACCAGCGCCAGCTTCACGTTCGAGGCAATCTTGCGGCCCAGCTTCTGCACCACCCAGGCGGCGGCGCGCATGTCTTCGATGCGGCTGTTGGTGCAGGAGCCGATAAAGACCTTGTCGATATTGATGCTCTCGACCGGCACGTTGGGCTGCAGGCCCATGTATTCCAGCGCGCGCTCCATGGCGTTGCGCTTGTTCGGGTCCTTTTCCTTCTCGGGATCCGGCACGCGGTCTTCGATGCTGATCACCATTTCCGGCGAGGTGCCCCAGGTCACCTGCGGGCGGACCTCTTCGGCGCGCAGTTCGACCACCTGGTCAAAGTGCGCACCCGCATCGGAATGCAGCGTGCGCCAGTAGCCCACGGCCTGCTCCCACTCCACGCCCTGCGGCGCGTAAGGGCGGCCCTTCACGTATTCGAGCGTGACGTCGTCCACCGCCACCAGGCCGGCGCGCGCGCCCGCTTCGATGGCCATGTTGCAGACCGTCATGCGGCCTTCCATGGTCAGGTCGCGGATGGCCGAGCCGGCGAACTCGATGGTGAAACCGGTACCGCCCGCGGTGCCGATCTTGCCGATCACGGCCAGCACGATGTCCTTGGCGGTGCAGCCGCGCGGCAGCTTGCCTTCCACCCTGACCAGCATGTTCTTGGCCTTCTTGCCCAGCAGCGTCTGCGTGGCCAGCACGTGTTCCACTTCGGAGGTGCCGATGCCATGCGCCAGCGCGCCGAACGCGCCGTGCGTGCTGGTATGCGAGTCGCCGCACACCACCGTCATGCCCGGCAGCGTCGCGCCCTGCTCCGGCCCGATCACGTGCACGATGCCCTGGCGGTGGTCGTTCATCTTGAACTGGGTGATGCCAAAGCTGTCGCAGTTGGCATCCAGCGTGTCGACCTGCAGCTTCGACACCGGATCGGCAATGCCCTGGCTGCGGTCGGTGGTCGGCACGTTGTGGTCCGACACGGCCAGGTTGGCACTGATGCGCCATACCGGACGCTGCGCCAGCTTCAGCCCCTCGAACGCCTGCGGGCTGGTCACTTCGTGCAGCAGGTGGCGGTCGATGTAGAGCAGCGTGGTGCCGTCTTCCTCGACGTGGACGGTGTGGTCATCCCAGAGTTTGTCGTAGAGCGTCTTGGCCATGATGCGGTGGCGGCCCGGATGACCCGTCCCTGGCAGGAGAGGCCCGCGGAAACCGCGCAGTAGTTTGCAGGGGTTTTATTCGCTTCAATCGCGGTGGCGAGCGAAGCGGCATGCCGATGCGATGGCAATGCGATAACGCATGATCGCGCCGGAAGCCGCCTGAAGCGAGCGTTATTTCAAGCGTGACTGCGATGCTTGACTGTGCAATCAATTATGCCACAGGGGGTGCGGCAGTCAGCCCCCTGCCCGGCCCGGGCGGCGGCTGGAATGTAATGTGATTGGCGAAAGGGGGATTTCGCGGATGGCGAAAAGGTTTTGCCGGCTTCGCCTTGCGACGACGCCGGCAGCAGGCTCCCCGGCCTGTACAGCGAGGGAGAGGGGTGGCGGCGCGCGTCAAGGTAGATGTCGCCTCATTCATGCAGCCAAACGCTGGTTTTCGGCGCCTGGCTTGATACCGGTGGGCACGGCAATCTCGCGCTCCGGATTGAGCGTGACCGTGTCGATTGGCGACCAATCTCGAGTGTTGCATGACCAGCGACGCGGGTTGCGCTCACGGGCCTGAACGTACAGCGCGTGGCGCGCGGCGAGAATCTTGTCGTCTTGACCGGCGTGGCGCTGTGCCGGGCTCACGTAGCGGATGCCGCTGTGCCGGTGCTCATGGTTGTACCAGTGGACGAAGTGGGCCGCCCACGTACGCGCCGTGGCCAGATCGGCAAAGCCTGTAGACGGGAACTCCGGCCGGTACTTGGCCGTGCGGAAGAGGCTTTCGACGAAGGCATTGTCGTCGCTCACGCGCGGGCGCGAGTACGAAGGCTTGACCCCCAGCCAGTGCAGCATCGCCAGCACCGTGGTGGCCTTGAGCGTGGCGCCGTTATCGCCATGCAGCACCGGCTTGGCCGCCATGGCATGGATGCCTTCGGCCAGCGCCGTGCGCTTGACCAGATGCGCCGCGTGGTCGGCGTCGTCACGGTCGTGAACCTCGAAACCCACGATCTTGCGGCTGTACACGTCCAGGATGAGGTACAGATAGAACCAGCGCCCGGCGACCTCAGCCGGCAAATAGGTCATGTCCCAACACCACAGTTGGCGTGGCCCGGTGGCCACGTGCGTGGTGGGCGGACGGCTTTGGCGCGGCGCCTTGGCGCGTCCTCGGTGCCGGGCCTGCCCATGGGCGCGCAGCACCCGGCCGAAGCTCGACTCGCTGGCCAGGTAGACACCCTCATCGGCCAGCATGGGCACAATGCGCGCCGGCGGCATGTCGGCGAAGCGCGGCTCGTTGGCAACGGCCAGAATGCGTTCGCGCTCCTCGATGCTCAGCGCATGCGCGGGCGTGGGCCGCTCGGCCCCGGGGCGGCGGTCGCCGACCACCAAGCCATCGTGGGCCTTCCAGCGTTGCAGCGTCCGCACGGTTATGCCAGCTACCTCGCAGGCCAGGCGCAGGCGAGCACCGCCTGCGTGAGCGGTTTCGATATGGCGGACCATCGTGTGGCGATCTTCCAGGCCGATCATGCGTCCTCGTCCTTGTCCTTCGGGAAGATGCCCTCGAGCTTTTTTGAGAGTATCAACAGGGCGGCGGCTTCGGCCAGGGCCTTCTCCTTGCGGCGCAGCTCGCGCTCGAGTTCCTTGATGCGGCGCCGATCGGCCTTGGTCTCACGATGGGTGGCGCGCGCATCCTCGGGCTCAGCCAGCGCCTGCGTGGCGGCGGTGCGCCACTGCTCCAACTCCTGCGGATACACACCTTTCTCACGGCACCAGGCGTTCTTACTGGCCTCGTCCATCGCAGCCGTCGCCAGCACCGCCTCAAACCTGGCCGCCGCTGTCCATGCTCGCTCGCGAGCGGGCATGGACATAGCGTCCGCACGCCAGCGCTCAAGCGTGGCCACTGCCACACCCAATTCCCTTGAAACCACTTCCACCGCCGCACTCTCCGGCGGTAACAACCGTGCTACCGCCCGGTCCTTGAATTCTTGTCCGTAACGAGCCACTTCTTTCTCTTATCGCCCCCAGGGTTCAAATTCTATAGGGGCGACATCTATTCTGCCGCGGGGGGGTGGGGTGAGGGCGGGCGCTGGCCGGAGCCACGGTGCTGGAAAAAACCGTTGGCCCCGCTTGATGTGGCTCCTTGCTAGACCACCCCTCACCCCGGCCCTCTCCCCGTGAGGCTTGTCTTTACCCACATCTCGATAGGAAAGGTTGTAAACGGGATTGGACGGTGTTAACTTCGGGGAAGTTGACAATCAGTGGTGGCAATTTTGTCTGATACGGAAGATCTGGAAGACTGGGCCAGCGACGAATTCGGTGGCGCTCAGTTGGGCGATGCACGTCGCACGCAGCGCCTTGTGGCATTGGCGCGCGGACTAGCGCAAAAAGCCCATGTTTCGTTCCCGCAGGCCTTGAGTGGTGCCCAACTCAAGGCGGCATATCGCTTCTTTGATAATGAGGCGGTCGACCCGGACGGAATACTGGCGAGCCACGTCGTTCAAACCGTGGGTCGCATGCAGCAGGTACCTGTCGTATTGGCGGTGCAGGACACCACGGAATTCAATCTGGCAAATTTGCCCGCGACTGAGGGACTTGGTCACGGCACGGGCGGCAATTTGCGCGGATTCATGTTGCACAGCGTGCTGGCGGTGACGCCTGAGGGCCTGCCACTGGGCGTGTTGAGCATGAAGACGTGGGTGCGTGCGCCGCAAGCATCGGGCAAGGCCAGGCAGCGCCGGGCGCTGTCCATTCGTGACAAGGAAAGCGTGAAGTGGCTGGAGGGGCTGGAATGCCTTGAGCCGCTCAAGATGCAGTGTCCGGACACGCACCTTGTTGCCGTCAGCGATCGCGAGGGCGATGTGTACGACGTGTTCCTGGCGCAGCGCCCAGCGGGGGTGGACTGGTTGGTGCGGGCCGCCTGGAATCGGGGCGTGGATCACCCAGAGAAGTATCTGTGGGAGACGGTTGCTGCGGCCCCCGTACTCGGGGAGACCGTCCTGCACGTGCCCAGGAGTGGCGCCAGGCAAGCGCGTAGCGCCCGACTGGCTTTGCGCTGTGTGCCCGTCCAACTGCGACCGCCGCGCAGCCGCGGCGCAGAGGCCCTACCAAGCCTCGAAGTGTTTGCCATTCACGCACTGGAAATCGATCCGCCCGAAGGTGTTGAGCCGCTCGAATGGATGTTGCTCAGTTCGATGCCCACCCAAACGCTGGAAGATGTGCTGGAACGGCTGAGCTGGTATGCCCGGCGCTGGACCATTGAATCCTGGCATCGTGTCCTGAAAAGTGGCTGCCAGATCGAGGCTCGGCAGTTCGGGACGCTGGAGCGGTTCCTGCGCGCCACGGCGCTGTTCGCCGTGATCGGCTGGCGCATCATGTACGCGACCATGCTCGGCCGGCTTGAAGCCGATATCCCTTGCTCGGTGCTATTGCAGTCGCTCGAATGGCAGGCCTTGTACTGCCGCACGCACGGCACAACCAAGCCACCGGAGCAGGCACCCAAACTCAGCGAAACGGTCCTTTGGATCGCCAAGCTCGGTGGCTACCTGGGTCGCAAAAACGACGATCCCCCCGGTGCTACTGTCCTCTGGCGCGGCTTCCTCGTTTTGCACGAAATCACCGAAATGTATCGGATCTTCCAGAAAAACGAGTAAGCCGCCGGAAGTTGTGGGTAAAGGCAAGCCGTGAGGGGAGAGGGAGAACACCTTGCCTGGGCAAGCTCGGGCGGCTTGGGAGCACCCAACACCACCCTCCTCGTCTGCGCCCGGGGCGCGGCTTCGTCAGCCGCCCAAATACGCCGCCTTGATGCGGTCGTTGGCCAGCAGGTTGGCGCCGGTATCGGCCAGCACTACCTTGCCGGTTTCCAGCACATAGCCCCGGTCCGCGACCTGCAGCGCCTTGTTGGCGTTCTGCTCGACCAGGAACACAGTGACGCCTTCGTCACGAATGGTGCGGATGATGTCGAAGATCTGCGCGATGATCAGCGGCGCCAGGCCGAGCGTGGGCTCGTCCAGCAACAGCAGGCGCGGCCGGCTCATCAGCGCGCGGCCGATCGCCAGCATCTGCTGTTCGCCGCCGGACATGGTGCCGGCGCGCTGGCTGGCGCGCTGGTTCAGGCGCGGGAACAGCTTGAACACGTGCTCGATGCCGGCCTCGATCTCGTCGCGTTTGGCGAAGAACGCGCCCATCTTCAGGTTTTCCAGCACGGTCAGGCTCGGGAACACGCGCCGGCCCTCGGGCGAGATCGCGAGCCCCAAGCGCATGATCTCGTGCGTGGACCGGTTGGTGATGTCCTCCCCTTCGAACAGCACGCGCCCGCTCGAGGCGCGCGGCGTGCCGCACACGGTCATCATCAGCGTCGTCTTGCCGGCGCCGTTGCTGCCGATCAGGGTGACGATCTCCCCCTTGTTGACTTCGATCGATACGCCCGACAGCGCCTCCACCGCGCCGTAGTGGGTATGGACCTGTTCCAGCTTCAGCATCAGTCCTCTCCCAGGTAGGCCTTGATCACGCGCGGGTCGTTGCGCACTTCCTCCGGTTTGCCGATCACGATCGGCTTGCCGTGTTCCATCACCAGGATGCGGTCCGACACGCCCATCACCAGGCTCATGTCGTGCTCGATCAGCAGCACCGAGATACCGAACTCGCGGCGCAGCTGGTCGATCAGCTGCTGCAGTTCGATCTTCTCCTGCGGGTTCAGGCCAGCCGCCGGTTCGTCCAGCATCAGCAGGCGCGGCTTGGTGATCATGCAGCGCGCGATTTCCAGCCGGCGCTGGTGGCCGTACGACAGCGTGCCCGCCTCGCGGTTGGCCACCGAGGTCAGGTTCATGCGCTCGAGCCAGACCGCGGCGCGCTCCAGCGCCTCGCGCTCGGCACGGCGGTAGGCGGGCGTGGCAAAGAGGCCGCGCAGGATGCCGGCCTGCACCTGGCGATGCTGCGCCACCAGCAGGTTTTCCACCACCGTCAGCGACTTGAACAGGCGGATATTCTGGAAGGTCCGCACCAGGCCCTTGCGCGCCACCTGGTGGCTGGGCAGGCCGGCAATGGCGTGGCCATCCAGCGTGACCTCGCCGGCGGTGGGCTTGTAGAAGCCGCCCACACAGTTGAACACCGTGGTCTTGCCGGCACCGTTGGGGCCGATAATGGCGAAGACCTCGTCGCTGCGCACATCGAAATCAATACCGTCCACCGCCAGCAGGCCGCCGAAGCGCATCTGCAGGCCGGAGACCTTCAGCAATTCTGCGTTTGCACTCATCGCGGCAACTCCACGTGGGGACGGCTCGCGGGCAGCAGGCCCTGCGGACGCCACATCATCATCAGCACCATCACCAGGCCGAAGATCAGCATGCGATATTCGGCAAAGCCGCGCGCCACCTCGGGCAGCACGGTCAGCAGGATCGCCGCCAGGATCACGCCCAGCTGCGAGCCCATGCCGCCCAGCACCACCACCGCCAGAATCAGCGCCGACTCGATGAAGGTGAACGATTCCGGATTGACCAGCCCCTGCCGCGCCGCGAAGAAGGCGCCGCCGATGCCGGCGAACGAAGCCCCCAGCGTGAACGCCGACAGCTTGATGCGGGTCGGGTTCAGGCCCAGCGAGCGGCAGGCGATCTCGTCGTCGCGCAGCGCTTCCCAGGCGCGGCCCATCGGCATGCGGATCAGCCGGCCGGTCACGAACAGCGTGAAGCCGACCAGCAGCAGCGCCAGCAGGTAGAGGAAGATCACCATGTGCTGGCCGCTGTAGTCCCAGCCCAGCAGTTCATGGAAGGTCCTGGCGCCCTCCACGCTCGCGCTGCGCGCCATCTCGATGCCGAACACGGTCGGCTTCGGGATGCCCGAGACGCCGTCCGGGCCGCCGGTCAGGCTGGTCAGGTTGTTGGCAAGCAGGCGAATGATCTCACCAAAGCCCAGCGTCACGATGGCCAGGTAGTCGCCGCGCAGGCGCAGCACCGGGAAGCCAAGAATAAAGCCGAAGGTGGCCGACATCGCCGCGGCGATCGGCAGGCATTCCCAGAAGCTCAGCCCGAAATACTGGTTGAGCAGCGCGTAGGTATAGCCGCCAATGGCGTAGAAGCCGACATAGCCCAGGTCGAGCAGGCCGGCATAGCCCACCACGATATTCAGGCCCAGCCCCAGGATCACGTAGATCAGGGCCAGCGTGGCCACGTCGACCGCGCCGCGCGAACCGAAGAACGGCCACACCAGCCCCACCGCCAGCAGCACCCATACCGCCACGCGCTGCTGCCGCGCGCCCAGTTGCGGCACCGCCGGCAGGTGCACCGCGCTGCCGGCCCGCGACAGCATCGGCTTGAACAGCTGGAACAGGAAGACCGCCGCCACGGCGATCCACACCGGCCGCCAGTGCGGCTCGAGCACCACCTTGTAGCCTTCCAGCTTGAGCTGCAGGCCCAGGATGGGGATGGTCAGGATGGCCGTCATCACGGCCGCGGTGATCGCGTTCTTCAGCGACTGGCCCGGCGCCGCAGCGCGTGCGGCTTGCCCGGCGGGTATTGCGCCAACTTTGTTAGTCATGGTCTCGTCCTCCCTCAGACCTTTTCGACATCAGGCTTGCCCAGCAGCCCGGTCGGACGGAACAGCAGCACCAGCACCAGCAGGCTGAACGCAACCACGTCCTTGTATTCGGCCGGCATGTAGCCCGAGGCGAAGGTCTCCGCCAGGCCCAGCAGCACGCCGCCGAGCATCGCGCCCGGGATGCTGCCGATGCCGCCCAGCACCGCCGCGGTAAAGGCCTTGATGCCGGCGATAAAGCCGATGAAGGGATTGAGCTTGCCGATGGTCAGCCCGATCAGCACGCCGCCCACCGCCGCCAGCATCGCACCCAGCACAAAGGTGAAGGAGATCACCTTGTTGGTGTCGATGCCCAGCAGGTTGGCCATGCGCATGTCCTCGGCGCAGGCACGGCAGGCGCGGCCCATGCGCGAGCGGCCGATGAACAGCGTCAGCGCGATCATCAGCAGCAGCGTCACGCCCACGATCAGCAGGCGCGAGTAAGGCACCGTCACGGTGAAGTCGCCGCCCATCTGGAACTCGATGGCGCCCGAGATCAGCACCGGCACCGACACGTCGCGCGCGCCCTGCCCGATCTGGACATAGTTCTGCAGGAAGATCGACATGCCGATGGCGGAGATCAGCGGCACCAGCCGCGGTCCGCCCCGCAAGGGCCGGTATGCCACCCGCTCGACCGCATAGCCGTAGACGCCGGTGACCAGCACCGAGACCAGCAAGGCGGCGCCCAGCACCAGCGGCAGGGGGTAGCCTGCCTGGGCGCCGATCGCGGTGAGCGTGACCAGGCCGACATAGGCGCCGATCATGTAAATCTCGCCGTGCGCGAAATTGATCATGCCGATGATGCCGTAGACCATTGTGTAGCCGATGGCGATCAGCGCATAGATCGCACCCAGCGTCAGGCCGTTGACCAGCTGCTGGGTGAACTGTGGAAGGAATTCATTCATTGGGGGAAAACCTCGAAGCCGCAGAGCTGGCCTCAGCAGGGATGCACCAAAACCATTCGAACTTGCCAAAGCAAGGTGTTCTCCCTCTCCCCTCATGGAGAGGGCCGGGATGAGGGGTGGGCTAGCTAGGAGCCACATCAAGCGGGGCCATCGGTTTGACCCCGCGGCCGTCAGCCTCTGACCCGCCTGCCCTCACCCCCTGCCCCTCTCCCGCAAGCGGGAGAGGGGAGCACCCCATCGGGATGCGAATGCCTTAGTTGGCGGCCGTCTTGCTGGCGTCCTTGTGCCAGGTGTAGACCACGAACTTGAAGGACTTCAGGTCGCCCTTGTCGTCGTACTCGACCTTGCCGATCGGGGTCTGGAAGGCGTTCTTGTGCATGCACGCCGCGACCTTGGCCGGATCGGTGCTCTTGGCGCCGGCAATGGCGTCGCCGATGATCTTGACGGCGGCATAGGACGGCATCTGGAACGGACCGTTGGCGTCACGCTTCTTGTCGGCAAAGGCCTTCACCAGCGCGGCGTTGGCCGGGTCGGCCGAGAAGTCGGCCGGCAGCGTCACCAGCATGCCTTCCGAGGACGGGCCGGCAATCGCCGTCACGTCCTTGTTGCCCACGCCCTCGGGGCCCATGAAGGTGGCCTTCACGCCCTGCTCGCGCGCCTGGCGCAGCAGCAGGCCCATTTCCGGGTGGTAGCCGCCGAAGTAGACAAAGTCCACGCCCTGCGACTTGAGCTTGGTGATGACCGCGGAGTAGTCCGAGTCGCCGGCGTTGATGCCTTCGAACACGGCCACCGGGATCTTGGCGGCTTCCAGGTCCTTCTTCACCGAGCTGGCGATGCCCTGGCCGTACGACTGCTTGTCGTGCAGCACGGCAACCTTCTTCGGCTTGACCTTGCTGATGATGTACTGGGCGGCAGCCGGCCCCTGCTGGTCGTCGCGGCCGATGGTGCGGAAGATGAACTTGCGCTTCTTGGTCTCGGTCAGCTGCGGCGCGGTGGCCGACGGCGTCACCATCACGATGCCTTCGTTCTCATAGATGTCCGAGGCCGGGATGGTCGAACCCGAGCAGACATGGCCGATCACGTACTTGATGTTCTGGCTGACGATCTTGTTGGCAACCGCCACGGCCTGCTTCGGCTCGCAGGCGTCGTCCATCATCACCACTTCGAACTTGTTGCCGCCGGCGCCGCCAGCTGCGTTGATCTGTTCGATGGCGGTCAGCGCACCGGCCTTGACCATGTCGCCATACTGCGCCACCGAGCCACTCATCGGGCCGGCAATGGCGATCTTCACGGTTTCAGCGTTGGCGGCGGCGCCAAAGGTGGCCAGCATGGCGGCCAGCGAGATGGACGTAAGACGGGACAGCGTCATCAGGAGCTCCTCGATTTATGTTTGGGTCAACCGGGCAGAAACGGTATGACCTGCGCAATCGAACAACACCCGCGGACTACAGATAAAGACGCCCGAGACGCGGAAGACGGGCCTGCAAGGGAGAGACAGCTTTTGCGGGGCCCGGCATGTGTCAGTCCCCCTGAGGTAATGGGGACCAAGGTTCGGAAAGACAACGATTGATGCGTTCTCTATTGCGCAAGCGATTCGCCTGCCCCGCTTGCCACACTGCATGCCGGAAGGGTGGCCCGGCTGCCGTCGGCAAAGCAGCCCGCATTATAGGGTCAAATTTCCTGATGGATGCGAAAATCGCACAATATATGGCGGACCAGATTGGCAGACTGCGGCACGATTGCCCACAAATTGCTTTTATCACCACTTTTGTGCATTGCGACACGGATTGGTGTAGGAGGCACTTGCGGGGTGGACTGGATGCCGGAAACTGCGCAGCAATTGAGACCGGTTCGCTGGCCGGCGCCCCTCTTTTCCGGGCCTTCGCGCCGACCTAAAACACAAAAAAAAACGCCCCGGATAACCGAGGCGTTTCTCCTACCGCTTCGACGCGGTGGTCAAACAGTAGCCAACCGCTTACCGCTTGGCCACATCCGGCACATCACGCGTAGCCGCGCCAACAAACAGCTGACGCGGACGACCAATCTTGTATTCCGGATCGGTAATCATCTCTTCCCACTGCGAGATCCAGCCCGGGGTACGAGCCAGCGCGAAGATGCAGGTGAACAGCGACGTCGGGATACCCAGCGCGCGCTGGACGATGCCCGAGTAGAAGTCGACGTTCGGGTACAGCTTGCGGCTGACGAAGTACTCGTCTTCCAGCGCGATCTTTTCCAGCTCCATGGCCAGCTTGAACAGCGGGTCGTTGTGCAGGCCCAGCTCTTCCAGCACTTCATGGCAGGTTTCGCGCATCAGCTTGGCGCGCGGATCGTAGTTCTTGTACACGCGGTGACCAAAGCCCATCAGGCGCACGCCCGAGTTCTTGTCCTTGACCTGCTTGATGAACTCATTGATGTTGTCGACGCTGCCGATTTCTTCCAGCATCTTCAGCGCGGCTTCGTTGGCGCCGCCATGGGCCGGCCCCCACAGGCAGGCCACGCCGGCGGCGATGGCTGCGAACGGGTTGGTGCCCGACGAACCGGCCAGGCGCACGGTCGAGGTCGACGCGTTCTGCTCGTGGTCGGCGTGCAGGATGAAGATACGGTCCAGCGCGCGTTCCAGCACCGGGTTCACGGTGTACGGCGCACACGGGGTGGCGAACATCATGCGCATGAAGTTGCCCGAGTAGGACAGGTCGTTCTGCGGGTAGATGTACGGCTGGCCGATGTTGTACTTGTACGCCATGGCGACCAGGGTCGGCATCTTGGCGATCAGACGGATGGCCGAGATCTCGCGCTGGTGCGGATCGTCGATGTCCATCGCGTCGTGGTAGAAGGCGCTCATGGCGCCCACCAGGCCGGTCAGCACCGCCATCGGGTGGGCATCGCGGCGGAAGCCGCGCAGGAAGAACTGCAGCTGCTCGTGAACCATGGTGTGGTTCATCACCGAGTTGACGAACTCTTCCTTCTGCTTGGCGTTGGGCAGTTCGCCCTTGAGCAGCAGGTAGCAGGTCTCGAGGTGGTCGCACTTCTGCGCCAGTTGCTCGATCGGGTAGCCGCGGTACAGCAGTTCGCCCTTGTCACCATCGATATAGGTGATCTTGGAATTGCACGAAGCCGTCGACATGAAACCGGGGTCGTAAGTGAACTTACCGGTCTGTCCGTACAGCTTGCGAATGTCGATTACGTCCGGGCCAACGGTACCCGTGTAGATCGGCAGCTCAACGCTGGGGGAACCATCGGAGAACGATAGCGTGGCTTTCACATCGGACGGCGTCATGTCGGATCCTTCAAATGCTGTGAATAATAATGTTGACCAAAACTCAGACCGTACGCAGCAGGGTGATGACTCGCTGCATCGGGGGCGTGTCGAGCTCACCGTCCAGTTCCTTGCGCGCAAGGAGCAGGTCCATCAACTCGTTGTCGCTGAGTTCGAACAGGGTGCTCAGCGAAGCCACGTCCTCGTCGGACAGGCTCTCCTCGTAACGGTTGAAAAAACGTTCGACGATGATGTCGTTCTCCAGGAGGCCGCGGCGGGCGCGCCAGCGCAGGCGGGCGCGCTTGTGCGGATCGGCCTGATGGGAGAAAGTGGTGGCAGGACTCTCAGTCATGGCTTCCTACTTCCGACACGCCAGCCCGATATAGCCGCTCGGGCTGACGTGTCGCTTACAACTACTGCAGACAGCCGCCGGATCAGACCGCGCGGCGGACCATCAGCTCCTTGATCTTGCCGATGGCCTTGGTCGGGTTCAGACCCTTCGGGCACACATCGACGCAGTTCATGATGCTATGGCAACGGAACAGGCGGTACGGGTCGTTCAGGTTGTCCAGACGCTCGCTGGTGGCCTGGTCGCGGCTGTCCGCGATAAAGCGGTAAGCCTGCAGCAGGCCGGCGGGGCCGACGAACTTGTCCGGGTTCCACCAGAACGACGGGCACGACGTCGAGCAGCTGGCGCAGAGAATGCACTCATACAGGCCGTCCAGCTCGTCACGCTCTTCCGGCGACTGCAGGCGCTCTTTCTCGGGCGGCGGCTCGTCGTTGATCAGGAACGGCTTGATCGAGTTGTACTGCTTGAAGAAGTTCGTCATGTCGACGATCAGGTCGCGCACCACCGGCAGGCCGGGCAGCGGACGCAGCACGATGCGGTCCGGCAGCTCGCGCATATTGGTCAGGCAGGCCAGGCCGTTCTTGCCGTTGATGTTCATCGCGTCCGAGCCGCACACGCCTTCGCGGCACGAACGGCGGAACGAGATGGTTTCGTCCAGCTTCTTCAGCTTGACCAGCGCGTCCAGCAGCATGCGCTCGTGACCGTCCAGTTCGACCTCGTAGGTCTGCATGCGCGGCGCCGCATCCTTGTCCGGATCGTAGCGGTAGACTTCGAAAATACGCTTCATTTCTGTGGGTCCTGTTGTCTCTACGATGCGGTGCTCAGAACGTACGGGCCTTCGGCGGCACGCTTTCCACCGTCAGCGGTTCCATCTTCACCGGCTTGTAGTCGAGGCGGTTGCCTTCGCTGTAGAACAGCGTGTGCTTGAGCCAGTTCTGGTCGTCGCGGTTCGGGAAGTCGCTGTGCGCGTGGGCACCGCGCGATTCCTTGCGGGCGGCCGCCGAGATCATGGTGGCCTTGGCCACTTCCACCAGGTTGGCCACTTCCAGGGCTTCCACCAGCGCGGTGTTGAAGACCTTGGACTTGTCCTTCAGGTGGATGTTGTTGGCGCGCTCGGATACTTCCAGGATGCGCTCGACGCCTTCGTCCATCAGCTTCTGGGTACGGAACACGCCGGCATGCGACTGCATGTTCTTGCGGATGTCGTTGGCGACGTCCTGCGTGTACTCCCCCGACGACGTGGCCTGCAGCTTGGCCAGGCGCGACATCGCCAGGTCAGCGGCATCGGCCGGCAGCGGCTTGTGTTCCTTCTGCTTCAGGTTCTGCGCGATGATGTGGTTGCCGGCGGCGCGGCCGAACACCACCAGGTCGAGCAGCGAGTTGGTGCCCAGGCGGTTGGCGCCGTGCACCGACACGCACGAGCATTCGCCGATCGCGTAGAAACCGTTCAGGACTTCGTTCGGGTTGCCGTTCTTCGGCACCACGACCTGGCCGTGGAAGTTGGTCGGAATGCCGCCCATCTGGTAATGGATGGTCGGGACCACCGGGATCGGTTCCTTGATCGCGTCGACGTTGGCGAACTTCATGCCGATTTCGCGGATCGACGGCAGGCGCTTCATGATGGTCTCGGCACCGACGTGGGTCAGGTCGAGCAGCACGTAGTCGCCGTTCGGGCCGCAGCCGCGGCCTTCCTTGATTTCCTGGTCCATCGAGCGCGAGACGAAGTCGCGCGGCGCCAGGTCCTTCAGCGTCGGGGCATAGCGCTCCATGAAGCGCTCGCCGTCCTTGTTGCGCAGGATACCGCCCTCGCCGCGCACGCCTTCGGTGATCAGCACGCCCGCGCCGGCCACGCCGGTCGGGTGGAACTGCCAGAACTCCATGTCTTCCAGCGGCACGCCTGCGCGCGCCGCCATGCCCAGGCCGTCACCGGTGTTGATGAAGGCGTTGGTGGAAGCGGCGTAGATACGGCCGGCACCGCCGGTCGCGAACAGCGTGGTCTTGGCCTCGAGGATGTAGACCTCGCCGGTCTCCATTTCCAGCGCGGTCACGCCCAGCACGTCGCCGTCCTGGTCGCGGATCAGGTCCAGCGCCATCCACTCGACGAAGAAGTGGGTCTTGGCGCGCACGTTGCGCTGGTACAGCGTGTGCAGCAGTGCGTGGCCGGTACGGTCAGCCGCGGCGCAGGCGCGCTGCACGGGCTTTTCACCGTAGTTGGCGGTGTGGCCGCCGAACGGACGCTGGTAGATGGTGCCGTCGGGGTTGCGGTCGAACGGCATGCCGAAGTGTTCGAGTTCGTACACGACCTTCGGGGCTTCACGGCACATGAACTCGATGGCGTCCTGGTCACCCAGCCAGTCCGAGCCCTTGATGGTGTCGTAGAAGTGGTAGTGCCAGTTGTCCTCGCTCATGTTCCCCAGCGAAGCGCCGATGCCGCCCTGGGCCGCCACCGTGTGCGAGCGCGTCGGGAACACCTTGGACAGCACGGCCACGTTCAGGCCGGCTTCCGCGAGCTGGAGGGATGCGCGCATCCCGGCGCCGCCAGCACCGACGATGACCACGTCGAAACGGCGACGCGGCAATCCAGTCTTGACTGCGACCATTTATTACACCCTCCAGAGAATCTGAGCAGCGTAGCCCGCGCAACCGACGAGCCACAGAATCGTAAGAACTTGCAGCACGAGGCGCACGGCCATCGGCTTCACATAGTCCATCCAGATGTCACGCACGCCGATCCAGGCGTGATACAGCAGCGACAGGATGGTCAGGAACGTGATGATCTTCATCCACTGGTTGGAGAAGAGCCCTGCCCACGCTTCATACGAAGCGCCGTTCGACAGCAGGAAGGCAATGGCCAGGACCACGGTGAAGACCACCATGATGCAGGCCGTGACGCGTTGCGCGAGCCAGTCTTTCAGGCCGTAGTGCGCACCGACGACAAGACGCTTGGGACCGATATTGTTGTTTGCCACCGTGATTCTCCTCAGAACAGGCCGTACAGCTTCAGGCCGAAAATCAGGGTAAGCAGCAGGCTCACAACCAGCACGCCGATGGCAGACTTGGCCGAGGCGGGCTTGGAGACACCCACATGCACATCCAGCAGCAGGAAGCGGATACCAGCGCAGAAGTGATGCAGATAACCCCAGATCAGGGCCAGCACAACCAGCTTGACAAAGCCACCGGACAAAAGGGCCGAGAACTTTGCGAAGCTCAGTTCGGAGGTGATGCTCTGTTCAAACAGATACAGGACGAAGGGAAGGAGGAGGAACATCAGTGCACCGCTCGCGCGATGCAGGATGGATACCTTGCCGGCCCAGGGCAACCGGTATTTCGCGATCTGCGAAATACCGATATTCCGGAACTCCGGCCTGGCTTGTTTGACGGCTTCAGCCATGCGAGACCCCATTAGCGGTAAACAAAGAAACGAAACTGCCATTGCCCTGCATGCAACGGGATGCATTAGGGCAAAACCATGAGATTTTAGCGCCTTTGTTGCGCGCTGCACCAATAATTTTCAGCTATCAGGCGTCGACAAGCGCCGCCCGACAATCGCACACAAACCACATCCGGCGCGCCGCGTCACGCAACAACCACATGCGCCGCGCAACGGCCCGCATTACCATGACAAAAGCCGCAATAACCGGCGCCGGCGCGGGCATCCCGCCGGCTCCGTGATTCAGCTCAGGTCGTTCTGGTAATAGTGCCTGGTCGTTACGTACAACCCGCGGCGCACCTCTACGGGGCGATCGCCATAAGTGTAGGAAACGCGCTCGACCGACAACAGCGGCGAGCCCACCGGAACGGACAGCAACTCGGCCGCCGTCTCATCGGCGGGCACGGCGCGGATTTTCTCCGAGGCGCGAATCATGCGCGTACCGAATTCGGCCTCAAACAATGCATACATGGGGCCCTTCCACTCCGTCAGCTTTTCAGCGGTGAGACCCTTGAAGTTCGCGCCGAGCAGCCAGATTTCGTCCAGCACGGTCGATTCGCCCGAGAAATTCAGCACGCGGCGAATCTGCACCACGCTGTCGCCGGTGCGGATGTCGAGCAGCCGGGCAATCTCCGCGGGGGCGCGCAGGCGCTTGCATTCCAGCACATGGCTGGCGCCATAATGGGGCTCGCCTTCGTCGGGGACGAGGCGCAGGAAGCGGAACTTGACCACGTCTTCATGGTGCGTGGTCACGAAGGTGCCCTTGCCCTGCCGGCGCGCCACCAGGTTCTCGGCGGCAAGTTCGTCGATAGCCTTGCGCACGGTGCCCTGGCTGACCTTGTAGCGGGAGGCCAGCTCCATTTCGCTGGGGATCATCTCGCCGGGCTTCCATTCGCCGGACTGCAGGCTGCGCGTGATCAGCGCCTTGATCTGCTGGTAAAGCGGGCTGAAGGTGGGCGACGGCACGGCGTGCGGACCAGGGGCGGAAGCAGGTTGCGGGGCGGACTGCTGGGCAGGCGCAGGCGAAAGCGGCTGCGTCCCGGCGCCAGGCGTGGCGGCGCCAGATTCCTGCGCGCCGGGGGCGGCTGCGCCGGTCAGGGACGTAGGCAGGGAGGACATAGCGGGATTTCACCACAAAAGGGCGAGATACGTCCAGCCTTACGTTAATTGTCTTATGTCTTATATAAGACATATGAATTGACATCATGGGAGGCCCGGCCTACACTCGCGCTGGTCCACGCCCGCGATGGTCCGCCCAGGCCCGCCAGCATACCGGAATGTGCCGGTCCGGCGGCGGCCCGGTCTGGAAATGGCGCCTCGCTTCGCAGTAGACTAACGCTTTGTTGCATCACCATGACCCGTTGCGGCTCTCCCCACCGGTTCGGCCCCGTGGCCCCGCCACCTGGCTCCGGCGGACGGCCGCTCCCCGCTGTGGCGACAACCAGCACCCGGTGACGCACCGCGCCCCTTTGCATGACAGCGGCGTGACGCCGGCCGGCTTCCCCCCTTCTATCGTTTGGAGATTTACTCATGGCTAAAGCCCCAATGCGCGTCGCAGTGACCGGCGCCGCTGGCCAGATCGGCTACTCCCTGCTGTTCCGCATCGCCAACGGCGACATGCTGGGCAAAGACCAGCCGGTCATCCTCCAACTGCTCGACCTCCCGCAAGCCCAGCAAGCCGTCAAGGGCGTGGTGATGGAACTGGAAGACTGCGCGTTCCCGCTGCTGGCCGGCGTGGTCATCACCGATGACCCCAAGGTTGCCTTCAAGGACGCCGACGTGGCCCTGCTGGTGGGCGCCCGTCCGCGCAGCAAGGGCATGGAGCGCAAGGACCTGCTCGAAGCCAATGCCCAGATCTTCACCGTGCAGGGCAAGGCGCTGGACGAAGTCGCCAGCCGCAATGTCAAGGTGCTGGTGGTCGGCAACCCGGCCAACACCAACGCCTACATCGCCATGAAGTCGGCACCGAACCTGCCGCGCGAGAACTTCACCGCAATGCTGCGCCTGGACCACAACCGTGCCCTGTCGCAGATCGCCGCCAAGACCGGCAAGCCGGTGTCGTCGATCGAGAAGCTGTTCGTGTGGGGCAACCACAGCCCGACCATGTACGCCGACTACCGCTACGCCACCGTCGACGGCAAGAGCGTCAAGGACATGATCAACGACCCGGTGTGGAACAACGACGTGTTCCTGCCGACCGTCGGCAAGCGCGGCGCCGCCATCATCGAAGCGCGCGGCCTGTCGTCGGCTGCCTCGGCTGCCAACGCCGCCATCGACCACGTGCACGACTGGGTGCTGGGCACCAACGGCAAGGTCGTTACCATGGGCATCCCGTCCAACGGTGAATACGGCATCCCGGCCGACACCATGTTCGGCTACCCGGTGACCACCGCCAACGGCAAGTACGAGATCGTCAAGGGTCTGGAGATCGACGCCTACAGCCGCGAAAAGATCAACATCACCCTGAACGAACTGGAAGAAGAAAAGGCCGGCGTGCAGCACCTGCTGGGCTGACCTTCCGCTCGCTCGAGGAAAGACCGGGGTTCCGCAACGATTCAAGAATCAGCGCGGACCCCGGTTTTTTCATATGCAGGGGCCAGGCTGGCCCCTGCGCTTTCCCGTCAACGCCAATCTATCCGAATCAACGTGCATCCTTCCGAGGTCTTGTTCCAGGGCGAAGCCATCCCGGTCCAGTTGCCGGTGTGTGACCATTACGCGGGCAGCGAAAAGCTGATGCGCAAATCGCTTGCCCTGCAACAAGAGCTTGGGCCGGTGTTCGACATCACCTTCGACTGCGAGGACGGCGCCGCCGTCGGCCATGAGCGCGAGCACGCCGAACTGTGCGCGCATTTGGTCAACAGCCCGCTCAATGCCCACAACCGCGTCGGCGTGCGCATCCACGACCCGGCCCACCCCAGCTGGCGCGAGGACGTCGACGTGCTGGTGCGTGCTGCCGGCGCGCGCCTGGCCTATGTGGTAGTGCCCAAGGTTACCGACGTGGTCGAGGTCGCACGCGTGACCGACCATGTCAACCAGGCGGCGCGCAATGCCGGCATCGCCCGTCATATCCCGATCCATGTCCTGATCGAGACCCATGCCGCGCTGGAGCAGGCCTTCGATATCGCCGCGCTGGTGCAGGTGGAATGCCTGAGCTTCGGGCTGATGGACTTTGTCTCGGCGCATCATGGCGCCATCCCGGGCGAGGCCATGCGTTCGCCGCAGCAGTTCGAGCACCCGCTGATCCGCCGCGCCATGCTGGAGATTGCCGCCGCCTGCCATCGGCACGGCAAGGTGCCGTCGCACAACGTCAGCACCGACGTGCAGGCGCCGCAGCGTGCCGGCGACGATGCGTTGCGCGCGCGCAGCGAATTCGGCTACCGGCGCAAGTGGAGCATCCATCCGGGCCAGATCGCGCCGATCGTGGCGGCGTTTTGCCCGGGCCAGGAAGAGATCGGCGCGGCCAGCCAGATCCTGCTGGCGGCGCACGAGAACAACTGGGCACCGATCCGCCACGATGGCCAGCTACACGACCGCGCCAGCTACCGCTATTACTGGTCGCTGCTGCAGCGCGCGCAGGCCACCGGCACGCCGCTGCCGGCCAATGTGGAAGCGCTGTTCTTCGCCTGAAGCCGATACCCATACCAATAGCCAGAGACACGAATGTCCGCCTCGAAGATCGCCGCACCTGCCGCCACGGCCAGCGAGCCGGCCGCACCCCGGGTCAAGAAATCCGTCGCCCTGTCGGGCGTGACCGCCGGCAACACCGCGCTGTGCACCGTCGGCCGCACCGGCAACGACCTGCACTACCGCGGCTACGACATCCTCGACATCGCCGAGACCTGCGAGTTCGAGGAAATCGCCCACCTGCTGGTGCACGGCAAGCTGCCGACCAAATCCGAACTGGCCGCCTACAAGGCCAAGCTCAAGAGCCTGCGCGGCCTGCCCGCCAACGTCAAGGCCGCACTGGAATGGGTGCCCGCCAGCGCCCACCCGATGGACGTGATGCGCACCGGCGTGTCGGTGCTGGGCACCGTGCTGCCGGAGAAGGAAGACCACAACACCCCGGGCGCGCGCGATATCGCCGACCGCCTGATGGCCAGCCTCGGCTCGATGCTGCTGTACTGGTACCACTACAGCCACAACGGCCGCCGCATCGAAGTGGAAACCGACGATGACTCCATCGGCGGCCACTTCCTGCACCTGCTGCACGGCGAGAAGCCGTCGGCGCTGTGGGAGCGCGCCATGAACACCTCGCTCAACCTGTACGCCGAGCATGAGTTCAACGCCTCGACCTTCACCGCGCGCGTGATCGCCGGCACGGGCTCGGACATGTACTCGTCGATCGCCGGCGCCATCGGCGCGCTGCGCGGCCCCAAGCACGGCGGCGCCAACGAAGTCGCGTTCGAGATCCAGAAGCGCTACGACAACCCGGATGAAGCGCAGGCCGACATCACCCGCCGCGTCGAGAACAAGGAAGTCGTGATCGGCTTCGGCCACCCGGTGTACACCACCGGCGACCCGCGCAACCAGGTGATCAAGGAAGTGGCGAAGAAGCTGTCGAAGGACGCCGGCTCGATGAAGATGTTCGACATCGCCGAGCGCCTGGAAACGGTGATGTGGGACATCAAGAAGATGTTCCCGAACCTGGACTGGTTCAGCGCGGTGAGCTACCACATGATGGGCGTGCCGACGGCGATGTTCACCCCGCTGTTCGTGATCTCGCGCACCTCGGGCTGGGCCGCGCACATCATCGAGCAGCGCATCGACAACAAGATCATCCGCCCGAGCGCCAACTACACCGGTCCGGAGAACCTTAAGTTCGTGCCGATCGGCAAGCGCAAGTGAAGCCGGGCCAACAGCGGCGCCGATTATGTAACCAAAGACCAGAGCACTACGCCGCCTTCGCCAAATCGTAGAGAATAACGGCGGAAATTGTCCCGGCGCCGCCCCGATCCCAGGGCGGCGAATCAAACATAGATCGATTTCAGTATCCGAAAGGCACTCACAAAATGAAACATCTTGTCCTTGCCGCCTGCATCGGCGCATTCAGCCTGACCACCGCCACCGCCGCGATGGCGCAGGAACCCGCCAAGAAGACCACCGCGAAGAAGTCCTCGGCCAAGAAGAAGGCGGCTGCCGGCACCGCCGCGGCCGCAGGCACCGCTGCCGCAGTCACCCCGAACGGCGAAAAGTGGCAGTGCGAACTGGGCAACAGCCTGTATATCGCCGGCGACATGCTGCGCGACGAAGTCCTGACCGTGCACTGGCAAGGCAAGGACTACAAGCTGCCGCGCCAGACCACGGTGACCGGCGCCGACCGCTACTACGACGCCCGCTCCGGGCTGGACCTGGTGGTGATCCCGAGCAAGGCCATGCTGTTCAACAAGAACCTGGGCCAGCGCCTGGCCGACGAATGCCAGTCCGCAGCGATGCAGGCCGGCGCGGCTGCCCCGACCCAGGCCGGCGGCCTGCGCGCCCCGGTGACCGCCCCGCTGCTGGTCACGCCCCCGGGCGGCCCGACGCAGGTGCCGGGCGGCCAGGCGCTGCAGCCGGCAGGCACCCAGCAATCCGCCGCACCTAAGCAGTAAGTCCGTACCGGGGCGCTGGCAGCCGTTGAATTCCGGCCGCCAGCGCCCTTTTTGCCTTGCCGGGCAGTCAATCCCGGGCGGGGCATGCTGTCGGGCCGGCGTCGTTGTGGCCGGCTGGATGCCGAGCCGGGTGGCGGCAAAGCCGCGCCCCGGTTAGAGTATGCAGTTGCAGTGCGCTGCCGGCCTCGGACCGCGGTCAATCGCCGCGGCAGCGCACCGGGGTCTCGAATCAGGTCCGAGCCAAATGCCATCGCATCATCCTTCGATCGGAGTACGGCAATGCCCCACAACCTCAAGAACACGCTAAAAGAATTCAAGATCGGCTCTTCCGGCAAGGGCCAGTATTACTCCCTGCCCCAGTTGGGCGAGGCGCTGGACCTGGATATCGCGCGCCTGCCGGTGTCGATCCGCGTGGTGCTGGAATCGGTGCTGCGCAACTGCGACGGCAAGAAAGTCACCGAGGAACACGTCAGGCAGCTGGCCGGCTGGAAGCCGAACGCCGACCGCGTCGACGAGATTCCCTTCGTGGTGGCGCGCGTGGTCTTGCAGGACTTTACCGGCGTGCCGCTGCTGGCCGACCTGGCGGCGATGCGCAACGTCGCCGAGAAGATGGGCAAGAACCCCAAGAAGATCGAGCCGCTGGTGCCGGTGGACCTGGTGGTCGACCACTCGGTGCAGGTCGACCACTTCCGCGAGAAGAAAGCGCTGGACCTGAACATGCAACTGGAATTCCAGCGCAACAACGAGCGCTACCAGTTCATGAAGTGGGGCATGCAGGCCTTCGACACCTTCGGCGTGGTGCAGCCGGGCTTCGGCATCGTGCACCAGGTCAACCTGGAGTACCTGGCCCGCGGCGTGCACAGGAAGGATGGGGTCTACTACCCCGACACCCTCGTCGGCACCGATTCGCACACCACCATGATCAACGGTATCGGCGTGGTCGGCTGGGGCGTCGGCGGCATCGAGGCCGAAGCCGGCATGCTGGGCCAGCCGGTGTATTTCCTGACACCTGACGTGGTCGGCGTGGAACTGAAGGGCCGCCTGCGCGAAGGCGTCACCGCCACCGACCTGGTGCTGACCGTCACCGAGATGCTGCGCAAGGAAAAGGTGGTGGGCAAGTTCGTCGAGTTCTTCGGCGAAGGCACCGCCAGCCTGGCCCTGCCCGACCGCGCCACCATCGGCAATATGGCGCCCGAGTACGGCGCCACCATGGGCTTCTTCCCGGTGGACGAGAAGACCATCGAGTACTTCAAGGGCACCGGCCGCACCGAAGAGGAAATCGCCGCGTTCGAGGGCTATTTCCGCGCGCAGAAGATGTTCGGCATTCCCAAGGCCGGCGAGATCGACTACAGCAAGGTGGTGACGCTGGACCTGGGCACCGTGGCGCCGTCGCTGGCGGGCCCGAAGCGCCCGCAGGACCGCATCGAGATCGGCAACGTCAAGACCACCTTTGCCTCGCTGTTCAGCAAGCCGGTGGCCGAGAACGGCTTCAACAAGGATGCTGCCGACCTGGACCGCGCCTACACCACCGCCGACGGCCTCGAGGTGAAGAACGGCGACGTGCTGATTGCCGCGATCACTTCCTGCACCAACACCTCCAACCCGAGCGTGCTGCTGGGCGCCGGCCTGCTCGCCAAGAAGGCGGTGGAAGCCGGCCTGACGGTGGCGCCGCACATCAAGACCTCGCTGGCACCGGGCAGCCGCGTGGTGACCGAATACCTGAAGGCCGCCGGCCTGCTGCCGTACCTGGAAAAGCTGGGCTTCGGCGTGACCGCCTATGGCTGCACCACCTGCATCGGCAATGCCGGCGACCTGACGCCCGAGCTGAACGAGGCCATCACCAGCAACGACCTGGTGGCCGCCGCGGTGCTGTCGGGCAACCGCAATTTCGAGGCCCGCATCCATCCGAACATCCGCGCCAACTTCCTGGCCTCGCCGCCGCTGGTGGTGGCCTATGCCATCGCCGGCAACGTGACCCGCGACCTGATGACCGAGCCGGTCGGCAAGGGCAAGAAGGGCCGCGACGTCTATCTGGGCGACATCTGGCCGACCTCGGAAGAGATCCACGCGCTGATGAAGTATGCGATGGACGCCAAGACCTTCAAGGGCAACTACGAACAGGTCAAGAAGCCGAGCAAGCTGTGGGCCGGCATCAAGGGCACCAAGGGCCAGGTCTATGACTGGCCCAAATCGACCTACATCGCCGAGCCGCCCTTCTTCCAGGACTTCAGCATGCAGCCGGCCGCCACCAGCGCCAGCGTGCGCGGCGCGCGCGCGCTGGGCATCTTCGGCGATTCCGTGACCACCGACCACATCTCGCCGGCCGGCTCGATCAAGGACACCTCGCCGGCAGGCAAGTACCTGCTGTCGCATGGCGTGCTCAAGGCCGACTTCAACAGCTACGGTTCGCGCCGGGGCAACCATGAAGTGATGATGCGCGGCACCTTCGCCAACGTGCGCATCAAGAACCTGATGATCCCGGCCAAGGCCGACGGCTCGCGCGTGGAAGGGGGCATCACGCTGCACCAGCCCACCGGCGATGAAATGTCGATCTACGATGCGGCCATGAAGTACGTCGCCGAGGGCACGCCCACGGTGGTGTTCGGCGGCGAAGAGTACGGCACCGGCTCGTCGCGCGACTGGGCGGCCAAGGGCACGCAGCTGCTGGGCGTGAAGGCCGTGGTGGCCCGCAGCTTCGAGCGCATCCACCGCTCCAACCTGGTCGGCATGGGCGTGCTGCCGCTGCAGTTCAAGGGCAGCGACAGTGCGCAGACGCTGGGCATCATTGGCGATGAGACCTTCGACATCGAAGGTATCGAGGGCGAGCTGAAGCCGCAGCAGGACGTGGTGCTGGTGATCCATCGCGCCAACGGCGACGCGCAGCGGGTGCCGGTGCTGCTGCGCATCGATACGCCGATCGAGGTCGACTACTACAACCACGGCGGCATCCTGCCGTTCGTGCTGCGCCAGCTGCTGGCCGCCTGAGCGTCACCTGCGCCGTCGGCGCCGCCTGCCTGGCCTCCACTGCGGGGTCGCAGGCGGCGTTTTTCATTGCCCCCTGCGGCCTCTGAGTCACTCGGCACGATGCCCGGCGCGTGTAAGTTCCACGCAAGCCAGCGCTGCCACACTGTGCCCCACAAGAACAGCGGTCGCACGACCGGAGGCCGGGATCCCCCGGCATCAGCCAAAATCAGGAGACACCGTGGTCAAGATCCTTATCGCATTCGTCGTCGTCGCCGGCGCGGCCCTCTATCTGCTGACCAAGGGCGGCAGCGACGTTTCCATTGCCGGCGAGTCGCACAGCGTCGAAAGCCACGCCCCCGCCGCCCCCGCCTCCGCGCCGGCCGAGAAATAAGCCGCACGTGCAGCCTGCACCGGCGCCGACCGCACGCATATAGCGGCCTGCGTGTCAACGCAGCGAGTAGAATACCGTTTTACGCATAAACGGACGGTTTCTTTCTATGGCAGGTTTTCGCCCCAAGGCTTCCCCACGACTCTCCCCAGACGCCGAGCGTCTGGTGGCCGACGCGCTCGCCCTTGACGCATCGGGCAGCCGCATGGAGGACGGATACTGGGAACGGCGGCTATCTCAGCGCCTGGGCCGCCTGCTGAAGAACGGGAGCCAGACCGCGCTCGACGCGGCGCTGGAACACCTGTTCAAGCACAATGCAGACGCGTCCGACGTGCTGGCCGAGCAGGCCGAGACACTGGCCGAATCCGCCACTATCGAGGTGGACGGCCAGGTCTATGACGCGCTGCTGATCGCCGCCCCGATCCTGGCGCACACGCGCTACGCCATTCCTTCCGGCGCGCTCAAGCCGGAACTGGCGCAGACGCTGGCCGTGCACCTGCAGGCACATGTGCTGGCCAACGGCACCAGGGTGTCGCTGTCGCCCTACCTGTACAGCATCGACCAGCTGCCGCGCACGCATAGTGACACCTTCGCGCTGACGCACAAGCTGGCCGCGGCCGCGCTGGCCGGTGCGGTCCCCAAGGTCGACCTGCGCGACCTGCCCGAGACCGCGCCGATCCTGGCCGATCCGCGCTACCTGCTGGCCGTGGTGGTGGCTCCGCACGAGCAGGCGCTGTTCCGCTGGCAGGAAGACGCCAAGGAGCACCACGCCGAGCGCTCGACCTGCCTGGAGCAATGGCGCAACCAGGTGCAGCCGTCGGTGGCGCTGCTGCTGCCGGGCTGCGAGTTCGAGCTGTTGCTGCCCGATGCCTTCTTCCTGTCCTGCCGCGAATCCGACAAGAGCATCCGCCCGCTGACCGTGCGCGCCGCTGTCAATTACCTGTGCGGCACGCTGGACATCTCCGCCGGCCAGCTGGCCGCGGTGGTGGCCGCCTTCGGCGAGGAAGTGGTCGAGGAATACCGCGTGGGCTTCACCATGCGCGGCGAGAAGGATGTGATCTACGGCATCGTCTGGCCGGTCTACGGCCGCGAAGCCGGCGAGGTCGACGCCGATGAAAAGGGCAACCCGCTCGACCAGATCTGCGAGGAACTGCGCAACGCCGGTGTGGAAGACATCTTCCGCCATGCCGCGCTGTTCGATCCGGAGTACTGCGAAGACTGCGGCACGCCGCTGTACGCGGACCGCAACGGCGAGATCGTGCACGCCGAACTGCCTGAGGACGCGCCGACGCAGCAGCCGCTGTTCCACTGACGCGCCGTGCACCAGACTGAAAAACGGCCCGCATGCGCGGGCCGTTTTTCATTGGTGCACGGATCAGGCAGGCGTGCGCTCGGTGAGGCAACGCCACAAGCCGTGGCCCGATGCCCCGTACTTGCGCTCGAACGGCGTCATCGCCTGCGCCGGCTCCCAGGCCTCCAGCCGCGCCGGGCGCCCGACCTGCTCCAGCGCCTGGGCGAACTCATCGATATAGATGCGCCAGTTGCTGCGGCACTCGAGGTAATCGCCGCAGGCAGCCAGCGCGGGGAACACCGCGTGCCCCTGCCAGCGCCGCCCCAGGTGGCCGATCTTCGGCCACGGATTCGGGTACAGCACGTAGTGGCGCGCCACCGGCACCGCCTCGGCCTGCAGCAGGCGCCAGACGTCGACCAGGTCGGCCCGGGCCCAGCAGAAGTTGGCTGGCAAGGGCGCCTCGCCCCACCAGTCCTTGCCGGCGGCCAGGCGCTTCTCGGACTGGTCGATGCCGATCACGAAATGGTCCGGGAACTGCGTCGCCAGGCGCAGCGTGCTTTCGCCGACGCCGCAGCCCGCATCCAGGATCAGCGGTGCACCGCCGGCCTGCTGCCAGCGCTGCAGCGCCGCGGCCAGCTCGCGCCGGCTGGGCTCGCCGACGGGCTTGCGGAACGGTTCGGCCAGGTGGCGCGCAACGCGCGCAGCCAGGTGCTCGTGGACATCGGCCTGGGCCGAGACAATGGTGCGGGAATTGGCAAACATGGGCGCCATTTTACCGGTCGGGAACCTGCGCTTCCGCCAAAGGCTGCAACCATGTCACTTTAGCGGCACAATGCGGGACAAAACCGCGTGAGAACCCGTCCGCGCCCGCGCGGACCCGTACGAGGAGCCAGCCAGATGACATCGACCCGTCCGCCCCGCCGCCTTGCCCACCCCACGCGCCGCGCGGCACTCCATGCCGCCGCGGCGCTGGTGCTGGGCAGCACCGCCTTCACGCTGCTGCCGGCCGGCGCCGCCCATGCCGAAGACCTGCGCATCGGCCTGTCGGCCGACGTCACGTCGATGGATCCGCACTGGAACAATTCCGGCCCCAACAACGCCATCGCGCTGCATATCTTCGAGTCGCTGGTGTTCCTCGACAAGAACGCCCGCTACATCCCCGGCCTGGCGCTGTCGTGGAAGCCGGTCAACGCCATCACCTGGGAAATCAGGCTGCGCCCGAACGTGAAGTGGCACGACGGCTCGCCCTTTACCAGCGAGGACGTCAAGGCCTCGCTGGAGCGCCCGGAGAAGCTCACCAACAGCCCGGGCTCGTTCACCAGCTACACCAAGCCGATCGCGCGCATCGACACGCCCGACCCGCTGACGGTGCGCCTGACCATGAGCGTGCCCAACTACGCCAACCTGCCCAACGACCTGAACAGCGTGCCGATCATGCCGAAGAAGGTCGCCGCCACGCTGACCCAGGCGGACTTTGACTCGGGCAAGGCGATGATCGGCACCGGCCCGTTCAAGTTCGTGCGCTTCGCGCGCGGGCAAGAGATCGTGATGGAGCGCAACCCGAACTACTGGGGCCCCAGGCCCGAGTGGGACCGCGCCGTGTTCCGCATCATCACCGACAACGGCGCGCGCAGCGCCGCGCTGCTGGCGGGCGACGTCGACGTGATCGAGAGCGTGCCGTCGGCCGATGTGGCCAGGCTCAGACAGAACCCCAATTTCAGGATCGAGCAGCAGGTGTCGTGGCGCACCATCTTCTGGCAGATGGACCAGTCGCGCGACAACCCGCCCTTTGTCACCGACAAGGCCGGCAAGCCGCTGGGCAAGAACCCGTTCAAGGACGCGCGCGTGCGCGCCGCAATCAGCAAGTCGCTGAACCGCGACGCCATCGTCAGCCGCATCATGGAAGGGCTGGCGGTGCCGGCATCGTCGATCGTGTCGCCGCAGATCTTCGGCCATCCCGGCACCCGTCCCGAAGCCTACGACCCGGAAGGCGCGAAGAAGCTACTGGCCGCCGCGGGCTACCCCGACGGCTTCGGCCTGACGCTGCACGCCACCAACAACCGCTACCTGAACGACGCCGCGGTGGCGCAGGCCACCGCCAGCATGCTGACGCGCATCGGCATCCAGACCAAGGTCGAAACCCTGCCGGTGGCGGCCTACTTCACGCGCGCGCGCCAGGGCGAGTTTGCCTTCCAGATGCTGGGCTGGGGCTCGGCCGCTGCCGACGTGGCGCTGCGCTCGATCACCGGCACGCCCAATCCCAAGACCGGCTACGGCACCTGGAACTGGGGCAAATACAGCAACCCGCAACTGGACCAGCTGATCGAGAAGTCGCTGACCACGGTCAGCAGCGACAAGGCGCGCGAGGAGAATGCCCGCACCGCGGCAAGATTTGCGCTGGCCGACCACGCGATCATTCCGTCGCACAGCCAGCTGGCAATGTGGGCGATGAAGAAGGGACTGAAGTACGAAGCGCGCACCGACGAATGGTCGCTGGCGCAGTTCTTCCATAAGGAGTAAGAGCGGCGGCTTCCCTCTCCTGCGCGGCGGGAGAGGGACAGTTCCTCAGTACCTCAGATCTTCAACCGCTCTTCCTGCCGCGCATTCGCCGCGCGCAGCTTCTGCGCCCAGTCGCGCGCCGGCAGTCCGGTGGACTTCTCCACCACCTCGGCACGCCCCTCCAGCGCTTCCCACGACACATCGATATCCGGCCCGTTGAAGGCCATCGCGATGATGTTGCCGTCATGCACTTCCGGGAACACCAGCACGCGGTTGTCGAAGGCATCGCAGATGCGTTCGATGTTCTTCGGAAAGCTGTCGTGGTCGCCAAACAGGTTGATGGTCATCACGCCGGGTGCCCTCAGCGTGCGGCGGCAGGCGCGGTAGAACGCGGTGGTGTCCAGCACCGGGCCGCGCGCGGTGGCATCGTACAGGTCCACCTGCAGCACGTCGATGACGCCGGTGTGGGCGCCGTCCATGACGTAGTCCCAGGCGTCCTGCTCGCGCACGGTCAGGCGCGCGTCGTCCTCGCGCAGGCCGAACATGCTGCGCCCGGCGATGATCACGGCCGGGTTCAGCTCGACCGCCGTCACACGCGCGCGGCTGAACTGGCGGTGGCAGAACTTGGTCAGCGCCGCGGCGCCCAGGCCCAGCTGGACCACGTGGAATTCTTCAACGGACGGCGACAGGAACAGCAGCCAGGCCATCATCTGCTGCGCGTATTCCAGCTCGATCGCATCGGGCTTGCGCAGGCGCATCGCGCCCTGCACCCACTCGGTGCCGAAGTGCAGGTAACGCACCCCGTCCATTTCCGAGAAGGTCACCGGCGCGAAGCGCGGCGTCATGCGTTTCTCTTCGCGTGCCGGCGCCTCGCCACGGGTACGGGTGCCACGTGCCGGACGGCGCGAAGCCACGGCTTCAATCGATTTGCGTTTCAGTAGGGTCATGTTGTCGAGAATGGCGTTCAGCACCCGATCCAGCATGGAGTTGGGGGCGCGGATTACTTGCCCAGCGCCGCCTGCGCGCGCTGCAGCCATTCGCGGTTGTGTTCGCGGGCGTGGCGCGGCCAGTGGCGGGCGTCGTGGACGATTTCGGCATAGAGCTGCTGCGCGCGTTCGCGGTCAGCGGCGTCGGGCTGCGCGGCAAGCCAGTCGGCAAACAGGCAGCGCGGCGCGGCATCGCTGGCACTGGTCAGCGCCTGCTCAAAGGCAGCCCGCGTGCCGGCGGCACCGGTGGCGGCCAATGCCCGCGCATACAGCAAGGCCGGATCGGGCTGCTGGCGCGACTGCGGACTGGCCGCGAACAGCTTCTCCAGCGTCGCCAGCGCGCCGGTTGCATCGTTGGTGGCGAATTGCGCCCGCGCCAGGCCCTGCAGCAGCGCGGGATCAGTCGCAAACGGGCCGTTGGCCGCGGCCTGGTAGTGCTGCAAGGCCTCTGCCGGCTCACCGGCCGCCAGCAAGGCAGCGCCCAGGCGCATGCGGTGCGCCACCGTCGGGGCCCGGTCAAAGTCGGAGCGGGCCTCGCGCACCGCGCGGTTCGGATCGACCAGCTGCGTGATGGCCCGCGTGGCCGCGCGCGCGCCGCGCGACTGGCGCAGCCCGGGCAGGTAGATCGCAAAGAAGTACACCACGCTGCCCAGCCCCGGGAACAGGAACAGGATCAGCAGCCAGTACATGTTCTGGTGCGTGCGCACCGCGTGCACCGCGAAGAACAGTGCAACGATGATATGGATGCTGACGCCGAAGATACGCATAGAGAATTCACCTTTGAATCAATGGCCGGCGCGCCAGCCGCCGGCATTGTGACAGAAAGGCACGGCAAACGGTTTCAGCCGCCCGCCGGAATGCCCGCGCCGGCCAATTGCGGCCGGCCGCCCGCCATGGCGTCGATGCCCCTGCACTCATTTTCCTGCTTGACTTTCATTTAACCGATTGGTTAAATGAACCCATGCCTGCCACGCCCGACAACCTCTCCAGCATCTTCGCCGCACTGGCCGACCCCACCCGGCGAGCGATCCTGGCCCGGCTGTCGGAGGGCGAGGCCCCGGTGAGCGAACTGGCGCGCCCGTTCGAGATGTCGGCCCCGGCCATCTCGAAGCACCTGCGCGTGCTGGCCGAAGCCGGGCTGATCGAGCGGGAGATCAACGCGCGCTGGCGTATTTGCCATCTGCGCGCCAACGCCCTGCGCGATGCACACGACTGGCTGGACACCTATCGCCGCCACTGGGAAGGCAACCTCGACCGGCTCGTCGAATTCGTCGAACGAACCCACGCGGCGGCGTCCGCCACGGGCCCGGACGACTCAACCAAGGACTGAGGGAAACCATCATGGACCAAGCTGCCACCTTCCACCTGGAAATGACCCGCCTGATCCGCGCGCCGCGCGAGCGGGTCTTCGATGCCTTTACCAACCAGGCCGCACTGGCCGCGTGGCATTGCCCGCGCGGCATGAGCGTGCTGGAGGCAAGCGCCGATGCACGGGTCGGCGGCAGCTACCGCATCGTGATGGGCGGACGCGACGGCTCGCAGCACATTGTCGGCGGCGAATACCAGGCCATCGACCGCGCCGATTTCCTTGCCTACACCTGGGCCTGGGAGTCGGGCTCGCTGCCGCCCGATCTCAAGACCCTGATCGAAGTCACGCTGACCGAGCAGGAGGACGGCACCCACCTGCACATGCGCCACAGCGGCTTCCCGAACGCACAGGCGCGCGACTCGCACATGGGCGGCTGGCAATCCGTGTTCAACCGCCTCAGCGATTACCTGGACCCGAAGGGCAGCGCGGGCACCGTGACCGTCTTCGGCGATCCGCGCAGCAGCTACTGCCGCACGGTGCGGATGGCGCTGGAAGAGAAAGGCGTGGCCTACACCCTGAATCCCGTGCCCCCGCATTCGCCGGAGGTGCTCGCGCACAACCCGTTCGGCCGCGTGCCGGCGTTCAGCGACGGCCCGATCACCTTCTACGAAACCCGCGCCATCCTTGGCTACATCGAAGAGGCCTTCGAAGGGCCAAGCCTGCTGCCGCAATGGGGAGTCACCGCCCGCGCGCGCGGCGAGCAATGGATCAGCCTGATCAACTGCCATGGCTATGATGCGATGGTCCGCCGCTACGTGCTGCAGTACATCTTCCCCAAGGGTGAGAACGGCCAGCCCGACCGCGCCGTCATCGACGCTGCAGTGCCCGACATCGACAAGCATCTGGCGGTATTCGACGCGGCCTATGGCGACCGCGATTACCTGGTCGGCAGCGTATTGTCGATGGCCGACCTGTTCCTCGCGCCGATCCTGATGTATGTCGGCATGTTCCCTGAGGGTGCAGCGTTGCTGGAGAAGTATCCCAATGTGCGGCGCGCGCAAGCTGTCATGCGCGAGCGGCTGAGCTATGCGGCCACGCAGCCGCAACTGGGCTGAGAGCGCCTTTCACAAAGAAGCCGGGACGGGTTCAGGTGCGGCGCGGGCTGTCAGCCATGCCGCCCTTGCCGAGACTCCCCAACGCATGCGTCGTGATGACGCATCTGGCACAAGATCAGTGCCCGGGCCGGTCCCGCCGCGCCATTTCGCTGCGCCCGCAACCCGAGGCAACTCCCATGAGCTATGGCATAGATATTGCTCAAGAGACACACAGGCCAACGGCGGCCTTGAAACAAACTGGCAAGTCGCGATGACACGCTCCGAAAAGGAGCATCCCGGGCAACGGCGCCCCGAAGGGAAATGACCACGAACCGGCCAACCGGTTCGCAGGCATCTCGCTTCGGGGCGCTTTTTCTTTGCCGGTCAGCGCGGTGCGCGTCTGCGTCGACACTACCTGCAAGGCATGGCATGAACGCTTTCTCTACTCCGTCACCCGAGGCCGAAGTGTCCGCCGAAACCATCGGCGCATTGATCAACCTTTCCGGAAGGCAGCGCATGCTGTCGCAACGGATCATCCTCCAGTTGTTGCTCGCTTCGCGCGGGGACACTGCCGCGCTCGATATCGCACGCAAGTGCCTGTCAATGTTCGAATCGGCGCATTCGGATCTGGTGACGGGCAATGAGCGTTTTCCCGGCACATTCTCCGGCGCCTTGCAGCAGCTGTACTTTGGTAGTCCGCGCGCTGACGCGCGTATCCGTGCATTCATCGCCCAGGTCAGAACAGCGACAGACGCACCACTGGCGGACACCAGCCGGCAAGCGTCATCCCTCGATGTGCTGGTGGCGCAGGCCACGTCAATTCTTGAACTGCTGCAGACCGTCACGCAGGCCTACCAGGAGGAAATGCACCGTTGTGAAGCCGCCGTGCGCAAACGCCAGACCGACCTCGTCGGGCGCCTCAGCGGTATTTCGATGCAGGCAAACATCGTCGCAATGAATGCGCGCATCTCGGCGGCACGGGCCGGAGAACATGGCAGGGAGTTCTCGGTGATCACGCAGGTGCTTGCGGACATCATCAAGGAGATGGACCAGCTGATCCGTCACGTCGTCGGCTCGAGCGATACGTCCAGAGGTTCAACCAGAGTTTGATGCGGAGACGCCTTTGAAACGTTACCTCTGTTCCTTCTGCACGATTGTCTGCGGCGTCCTGGCGCTGGCTTTGGCCGGGACCGCCTTCGCCGAAACGCTGACGATCAACGCGGCGATCAACAAGGCGGGCCGCCAGCGCATGCTGTCTCAGCGCATGGCCAAGGCCTACTGCCAGGCTGGCCTCGGCGTTGAAGTCGAACGTTCGAAGAAGATTCTCGAACAATCCGTGGCGCTCTTCGACAAGCAGCTCACGGAGCTGAAGGCCTTTGCCCCCACGCCTGAGATCAAGGACATCTACGCCAGGCTCGAGCAGACGTGGATTCCCTACCGGCAGTTGCTGTCCGGCGGCGACCCGAATCCCGAGAACGCGAAAACAATCGCAAGGATGAGCGAGGACACGCTGAAGCTTGCGCAGCAGGGAACCCTCCTGCTCGAGAAGCATTCCGGCACTACGACGGGCAAGCTGATCAACGTTGCCGGCCGCCAGCGGATGCTCTCGCAGAGAATCGCCAAGATCAGCATGTTCCGCGCCTGGGGCATCTCCTCGCCCCGGATGGCGCAGGATCTGGACACGGCAACCAGGGAATTCGCCGTCGCGCAGGAACTTCTCACCTCGGCGCCGCAAAACACGGCAGCTATCCGACACGAACTGCAACTTGCCGGCTCTCAGTGGCTGTTCTTCGAAGAGGCGCTCAATCAGACCGGGGTCAGTCGCCCGGAACAGTTGAGAAACATTGCCACGACCAGCGAGCGAATTCTTCAGGTGATGGATGACGTCACCGGCATGTATGAGGCGATGCCCAAGTAAAGCGGGAGCGTGAACGGGCTATGCCAATTTGACACCACTTGCTGAATAGCGAAAGGCTACAGCTACAGACTCTCCTGGTCGACAAACCGGCCAAGCCTGCGCAGCGCCGGTAGCAGTACTTCATCGGCATAGCTGCAGCCGGTCAGCCCCGGATCGGCCTGACCCGACTTTCTTGCCTCATCCGGCGCGTGGGACTCCTCCGCGAGAAGGCGTGCAAGCAATGCTTCGTAGCCAGCCTTCCACGCTTGCGCGCCAGGGAACACTACACGCAATTCTTTGAGAATATCCATGCCGGAGAAATCCAGGTCGCCCCAGAAATGAACCGGGCGCGAGACATCGGTGCCCTGCAGCCATGCCGGGAAGCTGCCTATCAATGCCGCATTCCGCTCAATCACGTCAGGCGCAAAATAGACGGAGCTGCCTCCTGGCTGGCGCAGCCGCCGCGCGCTAGCTTTGTATCCTGATGCGTATATCAGAACAAAACCTTCGGCAGCGCTCAGCCTCCCTACTGCCATCGATTCAAACGTCGCAGCATTTTCCACAAACAGGATCGGTGCTGCGGGATCGGCTGTGCGAGCCGCAACCAGTAGTTGCACCGGCTTGTCCGGAAACGGACAGGTATCGGCATCAAGCAGCAGGGCAATGGTCTCCTGCTGGCCATTGAGAATCTTTGACAAGCCCCAGAACTGCCGGCTCGCTGCCTCATGGAGCATAAGGTTCTCACCGGCAAGTGCCGGAATGCCGGCAAGGCGCTCCAACACCTGCTCCGGTGGACGCGACAGGATAAGGATAGGGCGGGACAGCAACCGCTCGCACAGCGCCATGTTGCTGAAACGCGCCAGCACTGCCTGCCGCCATTGCGCCATCCAGGCGACCACTGCACCGGGCCGACGCCCCGTCTCGTCACGAAGGAACGCTTCCGCTTGCGCGCCAACGATGAGCCGTGGTGAACGCTCCCAGATATCGAGATCCCGCTGTCCGCGACGCTGGTCGAGGGCCAGACCCAACCCCGGCTGTGCCTGCAACGCTTCCAGTGCGCGCCAAACGAACATACGTTCGCCGTGGAGAGCAATCGAGAAAAACTCGGGCCAAGTCCCCGCACTCAGCGGGTAGCTGATATCACGGCGCCTTTCGGCAAATGGCTTCGCCTCGATGCGGTCCACCAGCGCATTCAGCAACGCAGCAAGGGCGGCCGGTCGGCCTCCCGGCAGACCGTCGGCACTCATGTTTCCGTCCCCGAAGCCAGTTGCTTGCGCGCCTCCTGCAGGTCGAACTCCCGCGCCGCTTCACGCCGCACTGACGCGCGGCGCTCAGTCCACAGCGCATGCAGACGGTCAGCCTTCAACAACGAGCTGTCCACCTCGGTAATTCTGTCGAGCTCTCCAGCCAGACCCGCCACCTTCATCAGGGAAAAGCGATGCTCGAAACTGAATAGTTCGAGCAGCGGGCCGGAGGAGCGGGACGGCATGGCAACCACCAATTGCAGGCCAAGATTCTCGTTGAGATAGCGCATCACAGCGGCAGTGCGGCCCTCGTCCATCTTGTCGAAGGCCTCGTCGATCATCATGAGCTTCAGGCTTGGCGTCTTCTCGAACTGGCGAAATGCCTGGGCCAGCACCGCGGCCCGCACCAGATAGGCCGGCGTCATCAGCTCGCCTCCGGAGAATGTCGCCATTCTCGCCAGGGACGCCTCGCGCCCATCCTCCGAATACTTGCGGATGTCATACTCGCGATAATTGCGGTAGTCCGCAATATCCTTCAACCGCCGCAGCGCATAGTCGCGGTTGGTGTCGAGCAACAGCGCCTTGATGTCGTCCAGCGCCACCACGCTGTCGGCGGACAGCACGCCTTCAGCCGCCGAGAACAGGTCTACCGGCGTTTGCGTCTCGGCCAGGCGGTTCAATTCCTGGAACAGGTCGAAGTACTTCTTGTATTCCTTGACCATCTGACCATATTCGATCTCGAAGCGGTCTTCGCCGAATGCCAGGCGCTTGAGCTTTTCGTTGAGCCGCTTGAGGGGGTCGACGCCCTGCTCCACCGCCGTGCGAACCAGCAATGCGAAGTGAGTGCTGAACGTGTTGTTGAAGCTTTTCTCGGCGCCCTGCAGTTCCCGGGAGTTGTTGAGAATTCGCACCTGGTCGAGCCGCTCCAGCATGGCCGCGATCTGGCGCCGGGCGGCGGGTACTCCGCCATAGGCCTGCCACTCGTATTCGGTTTCAGTGGACCGGCACGGCTGATACTCGACCCGCTCATCGAAAGAGGACGACAAGCGATTGTGGTCCTCCAGCTTCCGCTCGAACGCCTCGCGCTCCTGACGATACAGGCCGGCCTGCTGGCGCCGGCGGCCCTCGAAAGACGCAGTGTTCTGCTCCATGGCTGCTTCGCGGGCGCGCTGATCCAGTTGGGCCGGGTCAAAATATGGGTTGAGCCGGATCAGTTCGGTCACACGAGCGTTGACCCGCCGCACCCCATCCAGGCAGTCGGCACGGGCAGCCTCGGCGGTAGCGATATCCGCTTCCAGACCGCGCGCCCGGCCTGCCGCTTCGCCTGCCGCGTGCGACGCGGCATTGGAAAGTTGGTGGTGACCATCCGCCAACTGCTTCGCGCGGGCTACGCGGCGCTCCAGCACGAGAAGATCGGCGTCATCCAGACTCGCGAGTTGCGCTGCGAGGTTGCTCAGTTTGCGCTGCGCCTCGCCCAGCTCGTCCAGCATCGGGGCAACAGGCACGAGCTTCAGACCGAGCAGGCGCGCGCCCCAGGCTGCCAACTCCTCAGCGCGTTCCCGATGCGTGCTTCGTTCCCGCGATTTTTCTTCGATTTGGCTGCCAAGCCTCACTACGCGCTTGCGCCGTGCCTCGGCGCCGAAGGCCAGTTCGCCGTCTTCCACCCATGACGAGAACATCTTGAATCCGCCGCTGGCCATGCCGTCTACCGTCAGGGCCTGCGGCGCGCTGCGCAGCGCCTGAGCGTCCGTCACCTTGATGTAACGACCGTAGCTTGCAACCAGATAAGCCCTCGCGGTCTCATCGGCAATCACCAGCTCCTGCAGTATGGCGTCGGGCGACAGCGCCTGGCTTTCGGCCCGCCGCTTCGCCAGTTCGCCCTGCACAACGGAAGCCTCCCGCCCCTGCCGAATCCCCGGCAATTCGTGCCGCAGAGCCCGGATCGCACGCGCCTCGTACTGCGCGTCGACCAGAATCACAAAGCGGTTGCCACCCAGAAGTCCTTCAATAGCGTTTTGCCATCGCGAGCCCTCGCGAGGCTGAACAAGGTTGCACAGCACCCTGGGGCGGGCGCCCGGCATCTGGGTTTCAAGATAGCGGACAGCAACCTCGACATGCGAGGGCAGGTCAAAATGGCCATCTTCCAGTCCTTGGCGTCGCCGCTTCAGTTCATCAATTTCAGTTTGCAAGGTCGCAGCGCGATCTGACTCCCGGGTCTGCTCCTGAACCACCGCCCCATACAAGCCATCTGCGCCTTGCAGCCGCTGCGCAATGGGAGTCAGTGCGGCATCCAGCCTGGCGAGTCGATCGCGCCGCGAACTCGAAAGATCAACCTGTGCGTTGGCAAGCATCGCCTCCAGCTCACGCGCTGCGGCTCGGCCGTCGGCAACATCGATCGCCGCGGCGTCCACAACCAGCCGTTCCACATGGGCTGAGTAGGCGGAACTTTTCCCGGCAGGTCGTCCGGCCAAGGCAGTTAGTTCATCCAACATACCGCGCAAGCCCGCCAGGGCCACCAGGATGTCCACGGCAATGCGGGATCGGTCGTTGGTAGCCTCCACGATCCCGCGGTTGAGCCGCTCACGGTCCTGCGCGACCGGGTTGCTATTGAGACGCCCATTGGCCGTGCCGTGCAAATCCATGGCGCGTAGCAGCGCCCGTGCATGCCGGTCGGCCAGCGCCTGCTGCCTTTCAACCTCGGTCAAGGCAAGGCGCCTGGAAGTCTCCAGTCGCAGGATATCCTCCTTGACATCCTGTTGCCGGCGCAGGGCTTCGCCCAGCTCAGCCTCCATGGCCTCTTCGAACGCTGCAAGAAATGCATCCGCATGCGCCTTCAGCTCTCCCAGCCGCTCCCGGCACGCCAGCAATTCCGCAGCGATCTTGCGCAGACGCTGCACGTTCTGCATAAGCGACGCAATATGCCCGATCTGCTCCGAAAAATCAGGCTCGGCCAGCACCTGCTCACGAATCAACTCGTCCACCGAGCCGACAGTCTTGCGAGCAATGGACTGGACGAAGGCCCGCGCAGCGGCTTCAGCCTCGCGCGGCCCGACCAGCGTCTTGCCGCCACCGCGAAACTCTGCGTAAAGCCTGCATAGATAGTCTTCGATACTGTTCTCGAACGGCAGGACGCGCGGATAGCGCTGGCGCAGCCGATGATAGATATTCTCGACCTTCACCGCAGTAACCGAATTGCCCTTGCGCGACTCGATGAAATCCGCCTCCATCGCGCGGCTGGCTGGCAGCACAAAGTAGAGCTTGCGCGCCACCTCAACGCTGCGGCCTTGCTCGCGCGTGCCGGACACAGTGACTTCGACGGCCACCACGGCGGTGAACGGCTCGGCGGATTCTCCGGCATCGGGCGCGAAGACGGCGACGACGTAGGTGTGCGACCCATGCGGCCGGACGCAGAGGTTGTCGCGCATGCCTACCGCGTAGGACGCCAGCGTCCGCCTCACCTTGCCGCCCGCGCGCGAGGCGCCGCTCTCGTCCTGCGCGGAGTTGAACACGTTGATGTGCTGCTTGCCGCCGGTCATGACCAGTTGGATCGCGTCCTGAAAAGAGGACTTCCCGACCCCGGTCGATCCTGACAGCAAGGTGGTGTCGCCAAAAGGATATTCCCGGGACATCACGAAGCCCCAGTTGACCAGGATGAGCTTCTCAAGCTTCATGATCAGGCTCCGACGGCTTGGCAGCCTGTGCTGGCATCTGTGCTTCGGCCAGCAAGGCATTGATGGCGGAATCCGCCACGAACTGCAGGATCGTACCGCGAATGGCGATCAGCGCATCAGCATCTTCCACCTCTGAGTCCGCCCGGTAGTCAATCAGTCGGGCACGCTTCAGATCGGCGAAAAGCTTCTCCCGGGCAGTCTTGGCCGGCAATGAGCGGCGCACCTGCGCGGTAAGCGTGGCGTTCAGGTATTCCACTGTGACAAGTGCTTCATTGCGGTCGTTGATCGAGCCTTGCCGCAGGCATTCGTTGTACAGCAAGCGCAGCACCAGGCAGCAGGCTACGAAATCGGCGGACAACCTCGCCCGCACTGCATCCACCACGACAGCATCGTCCTCGGCGGGCAGTCCCGGCACGCGCGCGCCTGGCGGGTAAAGCCGGAAATAACTCTGATGCCGCTCATGCAGCAGCCGGAAGCCGCCCAAGTCGAAGTACGCATTGAGCAGGCCTTCGATACGCACGGCATCGTCGTAAAGCTGGCGTTCAATGGCACTGTCCTCCCGGTGCAGAATCGACAGCCCGAACAGGCGGCCGACAATCTGCTGGAACGCCTCCTGCCTGACGCCCCGGGCCTTCAATTCCGCTTCCACCAGTTGCCCGATCGTAATGTCATCCATGGCCGATATGGCGCCTCCTGATTGCATAGTCAGTGCCCGACATGATCTCGTTGTCCAGCGGCTCGCCATCCAGACGCTCCACCTCCAGTCCGTCGTGATCCCGCGCCGCCTCGACAGCCCGCAGCAACGACAGCGCCTGGATGGCGTCGTCGACGGCCAGCTCGGACAAGCGCAACGCGCCTGTTCCACGCATGTTGCCGAGCAGGTATTCCACGACATCGTGATGCGACAGCGAGAAGGCCCGCTCCTCCGCCTGCCGCACGAATTGACGTAAGCGCTCTTCCCGGGTGATCTCAGGAACAATGCTCACGGCCTGCGCCTGATTGCGCTCAGCGACCTTGCGCAGTTGCACCGTGGCCGGGTCGTACAGGGCTACACTCATCGGTGCGAGCACCTTGCCGTGCCGCTCCAGCCAGACGGCCTGTTCCCGCGGCGGCATCTCGCCCACCCGGCGAATCAGCGCGGACAACGCCGCGCCACTGCCCGAAGCCCCCATGAACAGACTCTGCGACAACAAAACCACATGGCGGCGGACATAGCTTTCCATGGCCCGGAACAATTCCGGCTGCTTGGTCCTGCAAGCCGCGGTCACCATCTCGTCGATCCGATCGAGCACCCATCTCAGGATGGCCCCGTCCGGCGCGGCCTGAGCGGCCCAGGCCGCATGGTTTGCCAGGTCATCGTCAATAGCCTGCATCTCGGCCGCGCTCAGCTCGTTAAGACGCCCGATCAGTGCCCCGATGTCCAGCCGGTGGCGCTCGGCATTGTCATAGACCAACCGCGGCGAAAACTCGTCACGAAAGCGTCGCTCGACGAACTCGATGAAGCCGTCCCAGTTTCCCTGCCCATGCGCGTCGAGAAGTATCTTGCGCGCGAGGTCGTAGAAGAGCTCGATATCCTCGGAGAGGTCGGCAATGACCCGGTCGGCATATTCATAGGCGTCGAGCAGATCCTCCACGTCGCGGCGCTCGATGAAAGCGCTCAGGGCGTTCTTGCAGGAACGCATGTTGCGCTGGCGGGTCCGCTCGCGCGGACGGTCGGCCAGCGTCAGCGCTTGAGCAAAGATCTTGCCTGCCCGGGTGAACCGATAGGCGGTAACCAGTCGCACGCGATCTTCCGCGGTTTCAAGCCAGCCATCCGCGACGAGGAGACGCACAATGGCACTCGCCAGCTTCTGGTCGTCTGCAAGGTCTCCGGTAGCGAAGCCTTCGTCGCCATCATCCTCGGTCGGATCGAGCGGCATCGGAACGGATTGCATGACCTGAACAAACAGATCGCGCAAATCCTCGCGCCCAAGAATGGAACGATAATCGGCATGGGAACCATAAAGCCGCGCATAGAATGCGCGGATGCAGGCAGCGATCAGCCGACGCCTCTTTAGCGTCAACGGACGAAAGAATTGTGGGTAATCCGAATCCACCATCGCGGTTGACGTCCAATCCCCCAGCAACGCTGATGTTGCAACTGCGCATCATCGACGCTCAGGCCAAAAGCGTACGATACCACCCTTGTCCGCAGGGTCGGGGAGTGTTTGTATCTGTTTGGCTTTCAGGGAAGTAATGTGACAGGAAGTTGCCGCTACGAGCATCGGCCTCAGTCCCGTAGCCACATCTGCAACGCCTGCCAGGCACGCAATTTTTCCACGTAGGACATGGTATGAGCCGGGCTACTGGAAGGCAACCTGACCAGGTGATGACCGTCGGCGGGCCGGCCAAGGGCCTTCAATCCAATACGTTCAGCGGTGCCGCCATTGAACGCAATCACTGCCAGATTCGGCAGCGATTCAATCAGACCCACAAGATCATTGCCGGCATGCTCACGGATGTTGCTGTCCAGGCTCCCTTCGCGCTTCGCTTCCGCCACCACATCCCATAACCCAATGCTGTGGGCCAGCAGCGTTCGCAACCGCGCCGCATATTCCATCCCGACAAGACTTTCGCCGGTGATATCGCCGACCAAACGCCAAAACTGGTTTTGCCGGTTCGCGTAATACTGGCTCTGCGCCAGTGACGCTTCGCCCGGCAGGCTGCCGAGGATCAGCACCCGCGTGTCAGCATCAACGACGGGCGGGAAGCATCGCTTCAGCGTCATCGGTCACGCCCTCCGTTGCGACAATGTGTGATGGAACTCCCCCGCCGCTTGCGCAGCGGAGGAGCCGTGCCGGCTTCAGGCCAGCAGCTTGTTGACGCGCTGCACGTAGGCGGCCGGGTCTTCCAGCATGCCGCCTTCGGCCAGCAGCGCCTGGTCGAACAGCACCTGCACGCGGTCGCTGAAGGCATCCCCCTCGGGCAGATCGCGTAGTTTCTGCACCAGCGCATGCTCCGGGTTCAGCTCCAGGATCGGCTGGGCGTCCGGCGCTTTCTGGCCGGCCTGCTTGAGCAGGCGCTGCAGGTAGCCGCTCATGTCGCCTTCGTCAGAAACCAGGCAAGAAGCCGATGCCGTCAGGCGCAGCGTCACGCGCACGTCCTTGGCCTTGCCGTCGAGCACGGCCCTGGCGCGTTCGACCACGCCCTTCCAGTCGGCCTCTGCCTTTTCCTGCTCCGCCTTCTCGGCTTCGTCGGCCAGCTTGCCCAGATCCAGGTCGCCGCGTGCGACCGAGACCAGTTCCTTGCCGTCGAACTCGCGCAGGAACGACAGCATCCATTCGTCGACGCGGTCGGTCAGCAGCACCACTTCGATGCCCTTCTTGCGGAACACTTCCAGGTGCGGGCTGCTCTTGGCCGCGGACCAGGTATCGGCAGTGACGTAGTAGATCTTGTCCTGGCCTTCCTTCATGCGGCTGACATAAGCGGCCAGCGCCACGTTCTGCTCGGCGGTGTCGTTGTGGGTGGAGGCAAAGCGCAGCAGCCTGGCCACGCGCTCCAGGTTGCCCTGGTCTTCGCCAATGCCTTCCTTGAGCGCCTGGCCGAACTGCTGCCAGAAGGTCGTGTACTTGGCGCGCTCGGCTTCCTCTTCACTGTCGGCCAGCGATTCCAGCATCGACAGCACGCGCTTGGTGCAGCCTTCGCGGATGGCCTTGACGTCGCGGCTTTCCTGCAGCAGCTCGCGCGATACGTTCAGCGGCAGGTCGGCGGAATCGACCACGCCCTTGACCCAGCGCAGGTAGCCCGGCAGCAGCTGGTCGGCGTCGTCCATGATGAAAACGCGCTTGACGTACAGCTTCAGGCCGGCCTTGTGGTTGCGGTCCCACAGGTCGAACGGCGCGCGCGCCGGGATATACAGCAGCTGGGTGTATTCGCTGCGGCCTTCCACGCGGTTGTGGGTCCAGGCCAGCGGCGCCTCGTTGTCGTGCGCGATGTGCTGGTAGAAAGCGGTGTACTGCTCGTCGGTGATGTCGGACTTGGCGCGGGTCCACAGCGCACTGGCCTGGTTCACGCTTTCCCATTCGTCGGTGCGCTTGTAGGTGCTGGATTCGGCGTCCCACACCTCCTTGGGCATGCGGATCGGCAGCGAGATATGGTCCGAGTACTTCTGGATGATGCTCTTCAGGCGCCAGGCAGACAGGAAATCGTCCTCGCCCTCGCGCAGGTGCAGCGTGATGGTGGTGCCGCGCCCGGTGCGGGCGATGGCATCGACGGTGAACTCGCCGTCGCCGGTGCTTTCCCAGCGCACCGCGTCTTCGGCGCCCAGGCCGGCGCGGCGCGTTTCCACGGTGACCTTGTCGGCGACGATAAAGGCCGAGTAGAAGCCCACGCCAAACTGGCCGATCAGCGCGGCGTCCTTCTGCTGGTCGCCGGACAGTTGCTGGAAGAATTCCCTGGTGCCCGAACGGGCGATGGTGCCGAGGTTGCGGATGGCCTCGTCGCGGCTCATGCCGATGCCGTTGTCAGAGATCTTCAGCGTGCGTGCTTGCGCATCGGCCTCGATGCGGATGGCCAGGTCGGCGTCGTTTTCCAGCAGGGACGGGTTGGCGATCGCCTCGAAGCGCAGCTTGTCGGTGGCGTCCGAAGCATTCGAGACCAGCTCGCGCAGGAAAATTTCCTTGTTGCTGTACAGCGAGTGGATCATCAGGTGCAGCAGTTGCTTCACTTCCGCCTGGAAGCTCATCGTCTCGTGCGGTGCGGTCATGGTTCTCCTCTTGGAAACAGGCGAATCGGGAAAGTGGATGGGGCCACGCCAACGTGGCCGGTGCCGCCAGAAATAGGGCCGCCCGGGCCATTTTTCAAGGCCCCGGCGTGTAACGGCGGCGTGGCTTACATGCGTTCGAGCTGGCGTGCCAGGAAGGCCAGCATGTCCGGGTCGCCGCTGCTGGCCACGTTGAAGCGCATCCAGCCCGACGGCATCTGCGACGGCGAGAACAGGCTGCCCGGGGCGAACAGGTAGCCCTCTTCATGCCCGGCCGTGGCGATCGCGTTGGTGTCGCGGCCGGTATCGGCCCACAGGTACATGCCGGCATGCTGGCCGGGGAAGAGGCGCAGGCCCAGGCGCTCCAGCTCGCGCCGGATGTCGTCGCGGGCGCGGTCCAGCCGGGTGCGCACGCGCTCTACATGCTTGCGGTAGTGGCCTTCAGTCAGGACCTTGTACAGCACGCGCTCGTTGATCTCCGGCGTGGCCAGCCCCGCCAGCAGCTTGCTGTCGGTCAGCGCCGAGGCCATCTCCGGGTGCGCGGCGATAAAGCCGACGCGCAGGTTGGCCGCCAGCGTCTTGGAAAAGCTGCCCAGGTAGATCACCCGGCGCAACTGGTCCAGGCTGGCCAGCCGGGTGGCGGCGTGGCCGGGCGGGCACAGGTCGCAGTAGATATCGTCCTCGACGATCAGGAAGTCGTACTGCTCGGCCAGGCGCAGCAGCTGGAAGGCCTTGGCCGCCGACAGCGAGGTGCCGGTGGGGTTGTGCAGCACCGAGTTGATCACAAACAGCTTTGGCCTGCGCGCCTGCACGATGCGCTCCAGCGCCTCCAGGTCTGGCCCTTCGGCGGTGTACGGCACGCCGATCACCTGCGCGCCCTGCGCGGCAAAGCGGCCGAACATCACGAACCAGGCCGGGTCGCCCACCAGCACGGCGTCGCCGGGCTGCAGGCAGAGCCGCGCGATCAGGTCCAGCGCCTGGGTGATGCCGGAGGTCAGCACGATCTGCTCGGCGCTGGCACCGATCTCCAGCTCTTCCAGCCGGGTGCGCAGCTGCTGGCGCAGCGGCAGGAAGCCCTGCGGGGTGCCGCTGGCCAGGAAATGGTTGCCGGGCTGGCGGCCCAGGCCGCGCAGCGCGCTGGCGATCAGTTCGCCGTCGAGCCAGTCGTTGGGCAGGAAGCCCAGGCCGGGCGCCTTGTGCGCCTCGGCGGTATGGAACATGCTGCGCAGCAGCCAGGTCACGTCGATATTGCGCGCCACCGCGACGTCGCTTGACACCGGTGCCGCGGGCGCGGCCGGGGTCCGTTCGCGCACGTAGAAGCCGGAGCCGCGGCGCGACTCCAGGTAGCCCAGCGCCACCAGCCGCTCATAGGCCTCGACCACGGTAAAGCGCGAGATGCCTTTCTCCTGCGCCAGTTGCCGGATCGACGGCATGCGCATGCCGGCGCGGAACACGCGCTCGTCGATGCGCATGCGGGCCCATTCGGTCAGTTGCTCGACCAGCGTCATCTGCGCCGAGGGGATCGGGTCCGGCAGGCGCTCGGTGGGCGGCACCACCAGCCGCAGCGCACGCCCGGAGGCTTGTCCGGATGTGCTTTGTGCGTCGCCTGCGCTATCCTTCTGACGGGCAACGGCGGCGGTATCGTTGCCAGTGCCGCCGTCCCTGCTGTTGGTATCCATGTGCTGCTCCCGCAACTGTACTGAATATGATCCGCTGAACTGTACCGGTACTGTACCGACTACCTTGTCTACCATCAAGCCAGGATGAAACGCGCCCGAGCTGGGCGCCGGAACCGCAACCGCGCAGGGCATCCGTACCCCGCGCCAGCCGCACCCAGAACAAGCCCACAAGGAGCCCCCCCGATGTCCGCCACACGCAAGCGCTTCGACGAAGACCCCTACCTCGACCACTGCACCGCCACCGTGGTAGCGGCCAGCGCCGAAGGGATCGAACTCGACGAAACCGTGTGCTATGCGCGCAGCGGCGGCCAGGCCGGCGACACCGCCACCCTGGCACTGGCCGACGGGCGCACTGTGGCCATCGCCGACACCGTCTACGCCGACGACCGCAGCCGCATCCTGCATGTGCCGGCGCCAGATGCGCCGCTGCCGCGCGCGGGCGAGCGCGTCACCGTGACCATCGATTGGGCGCGCCGCCACAAGCTGATGCGGCTGCACACCTGCCTGCACCTGCTGGGCTCGCTGATCCCGGTGCCGGTGACCGGCTGCGGCATCTCGCCGGAATCGGCGCGCATCGACTTTGACCTGCCGGAATCGACGCTGGACAAGGCCGACCTGACCGAGCGCCTGAACGCGCTGATCCATGCCAACACCGCGGTGCGCACCACCCTGATCACGCCGCAGGAACTGGCCGCCCAGCCCGAACTGGTGCGCACCATCGGCGCCGCGCCGCCGGCGGGCACGGCCAGCATCCGCATCATCGAGATCCCGGGCGTGGACCGCCAGCCCTGCGGCGGCACGCACGTGGCCAACACCAGCGAGATCGGCGCCGTGGTGGTGACAAAGATCGAGAAGAAAAGCCGCACCAACCGGCGCGTGGTGGTCGCGTTCGCGTGATGGCGTCCGGCTTGCTCACCGGCCTGACCGCCGCGCAATTCCTGGCCCTGCTGACGCTGCTGACGGTCGGCCTGTTCACGCCCGGGCCCAACACCACCATCGCCGCGGTCACCGGCGCCAACTTCGGCTTGCGCGCGACGCTGCCGCACTGCGTGGGCGTGGCCTTCGGCTTTGCCAGCATCCTGGCGCTGTGCGCGCTGGGCGTCGGCGCGCTGATCCTGGGCCAGCCCGCGCTGGCCGCGGTCGTGCACGGGGCCGGCGTGGCCTACCTGCTGTGGCTGGCGTGGAAGATCGCGCGCAGCACGGCGCTGGCCGAGAAGCAGGTGCTGCGCCCGCTCAGCGTGTGGCAGTCGGCGCTGCTGCAGTACGCCAACATCAAGGCGTGGATGCTCGCGCTGGCGGTCGCGGCCTCTTACATGGCCGGCGCGCCCGCGCCGGCGCAGCGCGTGCTGCTGGTGTGCGGCGTGTTCGGCGTGCTCGGCTTTGTCAGCAACGGCGTGTACGGCGTGCTGGGCGCATCGCTGCGGCAATGGCTGCGGCAGGGCCGGCGCGTGCGCTGGTTCAACCGCGCCATGGGTGCGGCGCTGGCGCTGACCGCGCTGTGGATTGCCGTCAGCGCCCGCCCGGGCGGGCAGTAGGACCATCGCAACCGGATTTCGGACCATGACAACCAACAGGCCGGCCCTGGCCACCCGCCGTCCCCCTTCACCGCCCCTGGCAGCTGCCGCGCCGGCTTCCGGCGGCATGCTGCTGGGCTTTGTCGGCGTCGCCATCTTCAGCCAGACGCTGCCGTTCACGCGCATGGCGGTGGCGGAGCTGGACCCGATCTTTGTCGCGCTGGCGCGCGCCGTGCTGGCAGCGGTGCTGGCACTGGTGCTGCTGGCCTGGCGCGGCGCGCTGTCCGCCAGCCGCCGGCCGCGCGGCGGCCAGTGGCCGCGGCTGGCCGTGACCGCGCTGGGCGTGGTGGCGGGCTTCCCGCTGTTTTCTTCGCTGGCCATGCGCGAGGTGCCGGCCAGCCACGGCGCCATCGTGATCGGCCTGCTGCCGCTGGCGACCGCGGTGTTCGCCGCCTGGCTCGGGCGCGAGCGGCCGTCGCCTGCTTTCTGGCTGTCGGCCGTGGCCGGCAGCGCGCTGGTGGTCGGCTTTGCCGTGTGGCAGGGTGCCGGCGGCCTGCAGCATGCGGACTGGTACTTGTTTGCCGCCGTGGTGCTGGGCGCGCTGGGCTATGCCGAGGGCGGCAAGCTGTCGCGCGAGCTGGGCGGGCTGGAAACCATCAGCTGGGCGCTGGTGGTGTCGCTGCCGGTCCTGGTGCCGGTGGTGGCCTGGCTGGCGCTGCGCGACCTGCCGGCGATCGCCGCGGCGTCGCCGCGCGCCTGGGGCGGCATGGCCTATGTTTCGGTGTTTTCGATGTTTGTCGGCTTCCTTTTCTGGTACGCCGGCCTCGCAAAAGGCGGCGTGGCCCGCGTCGGCCAGATACAATTGCTGCAGCCGTTCCTGACGCTGGCGGGCGGCGCGCTGATGCTGGCCGAGCCGCTTGACGCCCCCACCATCGCCTTCGCGGTGGCGGTGATCGCTGTCGTGGCCCTTGGCCGCCGCGCCGCTGTGCGCCAGACCGCACCCGCCACGGCAACGTCCCCTGTCCTTCCAGGACGCACTCACTGACCAGGAGTCCAACGCATGTCCGTCTACGATACCCTTGCCCGCCTCGGCATCGAACTGCCGGCCGTCAGCGCCCCCGCCGCCGCCTATGTGATGGCCGCGCAAACCGGCAACACCGTGTTCCTGTCAGGCCATATCGCCCGCAAGGACGGCAAGGTATGGGCCGGCAAGCTGGGCCAGGACATCGACACCGAGACCGGCAAGGCCGCCGCGCGCGCCATCGCCATCGACCTGCTGGCCACGCTGCATGCGCACGTGGGCGACCTGAACCGCGTCACCCGCATCGTCAAGGTGATGAGCCTGGTCAATTCGACCACCGACTTCACCGAGCAGCACCTGGTCACCAACGGCGCCTCGGAACTGCTGGCCGAAGTGTTCGGCGACAAGGGCAAGCATGCGCGCAGCGCTTTCGGCGTGGCGCAGATCCCGCTGGGTGCCTGCGTCGAGATCGAAATGATCGTTGAAGTGCAGTGACCAGGAACTGAATCCCGCGCCGGCGCCGCTGCCGGCGCCGCCATATCGACATACCCCCAGACCACAAGAGACACATCATGAAATGGGCCATCTCCCGCCGGGCGCAGCAACTGACCAGCTCGGCCATCCGCGAAATCCTGAAGGTCACCGAGCGTCCGGAAGTCATTTCGTTCGCCGGCGGCCTGCCGTCGCCGGCTTCGTTCCCGGTAGCGGCCATGGAGGCAGCGACGGCCCGCGTATTCGCCGATAACCCGCAGGCGGCGCTGCAATATGCCGCGACCGAAGGCTACCTGCCGCTGCGCGAGTTCATCGCCAAGCGCCATGGCGCGCCGGTCGAGCGCGTGCTGATTACCACCGGCTCGCAGCAGGCACTGGACCTGATCGCCAAGGTGATGATCGACCCGGGCAGCAAGGTGCTGGTGGAAACGCCCAGCTACCTCGGCGCGCTGCAGGCGTTCTCGCTGTTCGAACCTGAATTCGTCTCGATCCCCAGCGACGACAAGGGCCTGTTGCCCGAAGCGCTGACGCCCGAGCTGACCGCCGGTGCGCGCTTCCTGTACGCCCTGCCCAACTTCCAGAACCCGACCGGGCGCCGCCTGCCGCTGGAACGCCGCCAGGCACTGGTGGCCCGCGCCAGGGAACAGGGCGTGCTGCTGGTCGAAGACGACCCGTACGGCGCGCTCAGCTATACCGGCGACCAGCTGCCCAGCCTGCTGTCGATGAACCCCGACGGCGTGATCTACATGGGCTCGTTCTCGAAGATCCTGGCCCCCGGCCTGCGCCTGGGCTACGTGATCGCCCCGCCCGAACTGCATTTCAAGCTGTGCCAGGCCAAGCAGGCATCGGACCTGCATACGCCGACCTTCACCCAGCGCGTGGCCTACGAAACCATCCGCGACGGCCTGCTCGACACGCATATCCCGACCATCCGCGAGCTCTACAGCAAGCAGTGCCAGTACATGCTGGACGCGCTCAAGCGCCATATGCCCGAAGGCGTGAGCTGGAACGCGCCCGAAGGCGGCATGTTCATCTGGATGGAGCTGCCCGAGGGCCTGGACAGCATGGTGATCCTGGAAGAAGCGGTGAAGCGCAACGTGGCCTATGTGCCGGGCGCGCCCTTCTATGCCAGCAACCCGAAGCGCAACGCGCTGCGCCTGGCCTTTGTCACGGTGTCGGCCGAGCGCATCGAACAGGGCGTGGCGATCCTCGGCGAGCTGTTCCGCGAAGCCATTGCCGCGGCCGCCGCCAGGCAGCCGCGCGCAGCCTGAAGCCCGGGCACGCCTCACCACTGGAGCTGCCATGTTGCGTATCTGGGGCCGACTCTCCTCCATCAACGTGCAGAAGGTGGTCTGGTGCGCGCGCGAGCTGCACCTGGACCATGAGCGCATCGATATCGGCGTGACCAAGGGCGACCTCGACACCGAGGCCTATGTGCGCCTGAACCCGAACCGCCAGATCCCCGTGATCGAGGACTTCCGCGGCACCGATGTCGGCGGCGAGCCGTTCGTGCTGTGGGAGTCCAATGCGATCGTGCGCTACCTGTGCGCGCGCTATGGCGAAGGCACGCTGTGGCCCGAGGACGTCAAGGCGCGCGCTTCGGCCGACCGCTGGATGGACTGGCAGACTACCGCCTTCAGCCCGGCCATGGTGACGGCGTTCCTGAACCTGGTGCGCAAGCCCAAGGCGGAGCGCGACGACGCCGCCATCCAGGCGTCGTGCGAACGCACCGAGCCGCTGGCCGCGCTGCTCGACAAGGCCCTGGCCGGACGCGAGTTCATCGGCGGCGACCGCTTCACCATGGCCGACATCTCGCTGGCCTGCGCCGCGCACCGCTGGATGGGGCTGCCGGTCAGTCACCAGCCGCGCCCCGACCTGGGGCGCTGGCTGAGCGCAATGCGCGCCCGCCCCGCCGCGGGCGGCATCCTGGAACTGCCGCTGCGCTGAGCCGCGGCAGTTTTTTCTTCCCGCGGCAAAGGCCGGTGCCCTGCCCTACTTCGGCGCGCGCGAGCCCGACGTCGCGGTAAATACCCCCAGCCCGATAAACGCCGCGCCCGTCAGGTAGCGGCCGAACGCGCGCGCCCGGCCGGCGCGGCGCAGCGCCGGCATCACCGCGGCGGCGGCCATCACGTAGCAGGCGTCCGTGGTCGCGGCGATCAGCACGAAGGCCACGCCCAGCGCCAGGCTCTGCGTCAGCGCCGAGCCCGCCGGGTTCATGAACTGCGGCAGGAAGGCCGCGAAGAAGATCGTGGTCTTGGGGTTGAGCAGCGCCACCACGAAGCCGTCGCGCACCACCTGGCGCAGGCTGCGCGGCGCCGCTTCCGGCGTGTCGCCGCCGGACGCCGCCTGGCCACCGCGCAACGCGCGGATGCCCAGCCAGATCAGGTAGGCCGCCCCCGCGTACTTGACCACCGTGAACGCCAGCGCCGACACCGAGAACAGCACCGCCAGCCCCAGCGAGGCGCCAATCGCATTGCCCAGGTTGCCCAGCGCCACCGCGCCGATCGAGGCCAGCCCGGCCTGCCGGCCCTGCGCCAGCGTGCGCGTGACGATATAGACCACCGCCGGACCAGGCGTGATCGCCAGCGCCAGGCTGGCCAGCACGAACGCGGTCAGCAACGGCCACGGGGGAAGGAATTCGGTCATGGGGAAACCTCGCCTCGAAATGGTCGGCGCGGGCGGCGTGCCCGCGCGCTGCCTGCCAGTATGGCTTGGCGACGACGCTCGCGCCAGCCGGCACCCTGTGGCTGTATCGGCCGCTCATGCTGCATCGCAACGGGTGCGCATCCTTTTGCAACAGGCGCCGTTTAGAGTACTCTGGACAGTGTGGCGGAAAGGCCGCACATGCGCTGTCATGCCCCCCGGGGGCAAACCCTGATCCCTGAATGTGGCTCATGGCAGGCATGACGCGATGTACGGCAGCCACGAGGGAACCCGTTCTTACAATCCCTGTTCTTTGCCGATGCGCGGCGGCAGCCGCGCGCCGGTGCAAAGCGCCTGCGGGATGTCCAGGGCACGCAGATTGCCCGGGCGCCCGAGCCAAACCAGAGGAGGATTTCCATCGTGTGGAGTCAAGTCTATGACCCGCTAAGCAATATGGCGCTGTCCACAATTGCTGCGGGGATACCCGTCGCCGTGCTGCTGGTCGCACTGGCGTTCTTTCACATGCAGGCCCATCTTGCCGCCGGCCTGGCGCTGGCGGTGGGCATCGTGGTGGCTTCCGCGGTGTTCGGCATGCCGTCGGCCATGGCCGGCAAAGCGGCCGGACTGGGCATTGTCTCCGGCCTGTTCCCGATCGGCTGGATCGTTCTCAACATCATCTTCCTGCACCGGCTCACCACGCTGAACGGATCCTTCAAGGTCTTGCAGACCTCGATTTCCGGCGTCACCGAAGACCGCCGCCTGCAGCTGCTGCTGGTGGCCTTCAGCTTCGGCGCCTTCTTTGAAGGCGCGGCCGGCTTCGGCACCCCGGTGGCCGTGACCGGCGCCATCCTGATCGGCCTGGGCTTCTCGCCGCTGGCGGCCTCGGGCCTGGCGCTGATCGCCAACACCGCGCCGGTGGCATTCGGCGCGCTGGGCGCCCCGATCATCGGGCTGTCGTCGGTAACCGGCATCGACCAGGTCACGCTGTCCGCCATGATCGGCCGTCAGCTCCCGTTCTTCTCGGTGCTGGTGCCGTTCTGGCTGATCTGGGCCTTCGCGGGCTTGCGCGGCATGCTCGCGATCTGGCCGGCGATCCTGGTGGCCGGCGTGACGTTCGCCGTCCCGCAGTTCCTGGTGTCGAACTTCCATGGCCCCTGGCTGGTGGACGTGATCTCGTCGCTGGTCTCGATGGGCTGCCTGACCCTGTTCCTGAAGGTCTGGCATCCGAAGGAGATCTGGACTTCGACCAAGATCCTGGGCCGCCACGACGAATCCAAGGTCGACCACCCCGAGGCGCTCGAAGCTGACGCCCGCGCCACCGCCGCCTCGGCCGGCATCTCAGTGGCGAAGGCGTGGATGCCATGGGTCATCCTGACCGTGTTCGTCTTCGTGTGGGGCATCCCCGAGTTCAAGAAGATGATGGACGCCCTGTGGCAGTTCAAATTCCCGGTGCCGGGCCTGGACAAGGCGATCATCAAGCACCCGCCGGTCACGCCCAAGGAAATCGCCGAACCGGCGGTGTTCCTGTTCAATGTGCTGTCGATGGCCGGCACCGGCATCCTGGTGTCCGCGGTGGTGGGCGGCGTGCTGATGGGCTACTCGATCCCGCGCATGCTCAAGGAATACTGGGAAACCATCAAGCTGACCAAGTTCTCGCTGCTGACCATCAGCGCCATGTTCGGCATCGGCTACCTGACGCGCTATTCGGGCCTGGATGCGACGCTGGGCCTGGCCTTTGCGCAGACCGGCGTGCTCTACCCCCTGTTCGGCACCATGCTGGGCTGGCTGGGCGTGGCACTGACCGGGTCGGACACCGCCTCGAACGTGCTGTTCGGCGGCCTGCAGAAGACCACGGCGGAGCAGCTTGGCCTGTCGCCGGTGCTGATGTCGGCGGCCAACAGCTCGGGCGGGGTGATGGGCAAGATGATCGATGCGCAGTCGATCGTGGTGGCCTCCACCGCAACCAAGTGGTACGGCCACGAGGGCGACATCCTGCGCTATGTGTTCTTCCACTCGATCGCACTGGCGATCCTGGTCGGCATTTTCGTCACGCTGCAGGCCTATGTGCCGCCATTCACGCATATGGTGATCCACTGACCCATGCGGCCACGGCCGCATGTCATTGCAGCCGAAGCCCCGCCCCTGGCGGGGCTTTTCCATGGCGCAAGGCGCGTATCATGTTGTGTCTGATCCGCCGCACGCCCGCCCGGCTTCCCACGAAGACGCCAGGGCGCGCCGGGCACAACGGGAACCTGCCATGTTGCGTCGCCTGGAAAGACTGATCGACCCCTTCCGGGGCATGCCCGACCACGAGCCGCCCGGCCAGGTCTGGCGCTTTTATGCCTGGTACCTGCGCGAAGTCTGGGGCGTGTTCGTGCTGTTGTTGCTGGTGGGCCTGGTCGGCGCGCTGATCGAGGTGGCGCTGTTCAGCTTCCTCGGCCGGCTGGTCGACATGGCGCAGACCACGCCCGGCGCGGAATTCTTCAGCCGGCACCGCAATGAACTGCTGTGGATGGTGGCGGTGGCGGTGCTGCTGCGTCCCATCTTCTTCGGCTTGCACGATGTGCTGGTGCACCAGGTCATCAACCCCAGCCTGGCCAACCTGATCCGCTGGCAGAATCACCGCTACGTGCTCAAGCAGAGCCTGTCGTTCTTCCAGAACGACTTTGCCGGGCGCATCGCGCAGCGCATCATGCAAACCGGCTTCTCGCTGCGCGATTCCGCCGTGCAGGCGGTGGATGCGCTCTGGCACGTGGTGATCTACGCGGTCAGCTCGCTGGTGCTGTTCGCGCAGGCCGACTGGCGGCTGATGATCCCGCTGCTGCTTTGGATCGTCTGCTACGTGGCGGCCCTGCTCCATTTCGTGCCGCGCGTGAAGCAGCGCTCGGTGGTGGCCACGGAATCGCGCTCGCGCTTGATGGGGCGCATCGTCGACGGCTACACCAATATCACCACGCTCAAGCTGTTCGCCCATACCCGGCACGAGGAAGACTATGCGCGCGACGCCATGGCCGAGCAGACCGAAAAGACGCGCATGGCCGGGCGCATGGTCAGCGGCATGGACATCACCATCACCGCCATGAACGGCGCGCTGATCGCCGGCACCACCGGGCTGGCGCTGTGGCTGTGGAGCGAGGGCCATGTCACCACCGGCGCGATTGCGCTCACCACCGGGCTGGTGATCCGCATCAACAATATGTCCGGCTGGATCATGTGGGTGGTCAACGGCATCTTCGAGAACGTCGGTCAGGTGCAGGACGGCATGAAGACCATTGCCGTGCCGCGCAAGGTGACCGACCGCCCCGGCGCGCAACCGCTGCGCGTCACGCAGGGCGAAGTCCGCTTCGAGCTAGTGGGCTTCCACTACGGCAAGGGTTCCGGCGTCATCGAAGGCGTGAACCTGACCGTGCGGCCCGGCGAGAAGATCGGACTGGTGGGCCCCTCCGGCGCCGGCAAGTCGACGCTGGTCAACCTGCTGCTGCGCCTCTACGACGTGGAAAGCGGCCGCATCCTGATCGACGGCCAGGACATCGCCGCGGTCACGCAGGAGAGCCTGCGCGCGCAGATCGGCATGGTCACGCAGGACACCTCGCTGCTGCACCGCTCGATCCGCGAGAACCTGCTCTACGGCAAGCCTTCCAGCACCGAGGCCGAACTGGCGCAAGCGCTGCACCGCGCCCGCGCCGACGAGTTCACCCCGCACCTGGTCGACGCCTACGGCAATACCGGGCTGGAGGCGCAGGTCGGCGAGCGCGGCGTGAAGCTGTCAGGCGGACAGCGCCAGCGCATTGCCATCGCACGGGTCCTGCTCAAGAACGCGCCGGTCCTGATCCTGGACGAAGCCACCTCGGCGCTGGATTCGGAAGTGGAAGCGGCAATCCAGGAAAGCCTGGAAACCCTGATGCAGGGCAAGACCGTGATCGCCATCGCGCACCGGCTGTCGACGATCGCGCGCATGGACCGGCTGGTGGTGCTGGACAACGGCCATATCGTCGAAAGCGGCACGCACGCGCAATTGCTGGCGCAGGGCGGGCTGTATGCGCGGCTGTGGGCGCACCAGACGGGGGGATTCGTGGGCGTGGATTGAGTCGCCTGTTTGCTCCCCTCGCCCGCTTGCGGGGTAGGGGCAGGGGGAGAGGGCAGGACTTTGGCAAGCATGACAGCGTCTCACTTCGTGGAGACGCCAGCCCTCTCCCCCGCCCCTCTCCCATAAATGGGAGACGGGAGCCAACATTCGCCTGGGCTGACGGTTCAGCTAATCAGTTGCCGCTGGCCGGCGGGTCGATCCTCACCGGATCGATGCGCGGCTCCTTGAGCCTGGCTTCGATCGCCTTGCCCTTGCGCGCGCGCTTGCCCACGTAGGCCTGCAAGGCCACGCCTGCCAGCTTCTGCGAGGTCGGCTTGCCACCGCGGCCCGCGCCCGAGAGCATCAGCCCCGGCGCGCCGACGCCCACGGCCTGCAGCAGCTTCTCCTTGGGCTCCAGCTCCATCAGGATCACGCCGCGTCCGCCGGCGGACAGCACCTTCACTTCATCCAGCGCCACCAGCAGCAGGCGGCCGTTGCCGGACAGGCAGGCGGCATGGGTAGCCTCGTCGCCCAGCGGCGCCGGCGCCAGCGCCCTGTCGCCTTCATCGAGCGTCAGGAACGACTTGCCGCCCTTCTGCCGGCTGATCATGTCGCCCACCCTGGTCTGGAAGCCATTGCCGCCCGCGGTGGCAATCAGCATGCGCTGCTCGGCTGCGCCCGCGAAGGTGTGCGCGACCTGGCTGCCGGACTGCAGTTCGATCAGCGTGGTGATGGGCACCCCGTCCCCACGCCCGCCAGGCAGGCTGGCGACCGGCACGGAATAGACCCGGCCGTTGGTGCCGAAGGCCAGCAGCACGTCGACGGTGCGGCATTCGAAGGTGCCGTAGAGTGCATCGCCGGCCTTGAAGGTGAACTGCTGCGCGTCGTGCCCATGGCCCTGGCGCGTGCGCACCCAGCCCTTCTGCGACATCACCACCGTCACCGGCTCGTCGACCACGCGCACCTCGGCGGCGGCGCGGCGTTCTTCCTGGATCAGCGTGCGGCGCGGGTCCTTGTCTTCCGGGCTGTACTGTTTGGCGTCGGTCTCGATCTCCTTGATGATGCGACGGCGCATCATGGTCTCGGATTTGAGCAGCACGTCCAGGTCGGCCTGCTCCTCGCGCAGTTCCTTGAGCTCCTTCTCGATCTTGATCGACTCGAGGCGGGCCAGCTGGCGCAGCCGGATTTCCAGGATGTCCTCGGCCTGGCGGTCGCTCAGGCCGAAGGCCTCGATCAGCGCCGGCTTGGGCTCGTCGCTCTCGCGGATGATGCGGATCACCTCGTCGATATTGAGCAGCACCAGCATCCGGCCTTCGAGGATATGGATACGGTCCTCGACCTTGGCCAGGCGGTGGCGCGTGCGGCGCGTGACGGTGTCGAAGCGGAACGCGATCCACTCGGACAGGATCTCGCGCAGGCCCTTCTGGCGCGGACGCCCGTCGGTGCCGATCATCACCAGGTTGATCGGCGCGCCCGACTCCAGGCTGGTATGCGCCAGCAGCGTCTGGATAAATTCCTGCTGGGCGATGTTCTTGCTCTTGGGCTCGAACACCAGGCGCACCGGCGCATCCTTGCCGGATTCATCGCGCACCGCGTCCAGCACCGCCAGCATGGTGGCCTTCAGCTGCTGCTGGTCCTGCGTCAGCGCCTTCTTGCCGGTCTTGATCTTGGGGTTGGTGATTTCCTCGATCTCTTCCAGCACCTTCTGCGCCGACGTGTTCGGCGGCAGCTCGGTCACCACCAGCTGCCACTGGCCGCGCGCCATCTCCTCGATGGTCCAGCGCGCGCGCACCTTCAGGCTGCCGCGCCCGCCTTCGTAGATCTGGGCGATGTCGGACGCCGGCGAGATGATCTGGCCGCCGCCCGGGTAGTCCGGCCCCGGCATCAGCGCCAGCAGCTCGGCCAGTGTGATGCTCGGGTTGCGGATCATCGCCACCGTGGCCGCGGCGACTTCGCGCAGGTTGTGCGGCGGGATCTCGGTCGCCATGCCCACCGCGATGCCCGAGGCGCCGTTGAGCAGCACGAACGGCAGCCGCGCCGGCAGCAGCCTGGGCTCCTGCATCGAGCCGTCGTAGTTGGGGGCGAAGTCGACCGTGCCTTCGTCGATCTCATCGAGCAGCAGCCGCGAGATCGGCGTGAGGCGCGCCTCGGTGTAGCGCATCGCCGCCGCGCCATCGCCATCGCGCGAGCCGAAGTTGCCCTGGCCGTCGATCAGCGGGTAGCGCAGCGAGAAGTCCTGCGCCAGGCGCACCAGCGCGTCATAGGCGGACTGGTCGCCGTGCGGGTGGAACTTGCCCAGCACGTCGCCGACCACGCGCGCGGACTTGACCGGCTTGGCGTCGGCGCGCAGGCCCATCTCGTGCATCGCGAACAGGATGCGCCGCTGCACCGGCTTCTGGCCGTCGGCCACCTCGGGCAGCGCGCGGCCCTTGACCACGCTGACGGCGTAATCCAGGTAGGCACGCTCGGCGTAGCGCGCCAGCGTCAGCGAATCGGCCGGCTCTTCAGGTTGAAACGTGATGTCTTGTTGTTCCATGGGTAGGCAAGAATTCGGCGCGCCACGATGAACTGCCGGCGCGCCGGGTTGCTTGTTGTTCGGTAGTGCCGGTCAGGGCATGGCACTGCGCCCGCCACCGATGACCATCTTCACGCGCGGGCCGTCGCCGCTGGCGCTGGCGCGCGCCAGCACCGCGCCCTGCTGCGGCTGGTACAGCCGGTAGAACTGCAGCACGGTGCTGACATACTGCTGGGTCTCCGGGTAAGGCGGAATGCGGTTGTTGTAGCGCTGCACCGCGCCCTCTCCGGCGTTATAGGCAGCCAGCACCAGCTCGAGGTTGTTCGGGAACAACTGCATCAGCCAGCTCAGGTAGCGCACGCCCGCGGTGATATTGGTGCGCGGATCGGCCAGCTTCTGCTCGACGGTGCGGCGCGCATCGGCGCTCACGCCAAAGCGCGCGCCGGTGTCGGGGATCACCTGCATCAGGCCGATCGCGCCCTTGGGCGACACCGCCGCCGGGTTGAAGCCCGACTCCACCGCCATCACCGCCTTGACCAGCGCCGGGTCCACGTCCTGCTTGCCGGCGATCTGGTGGATCAGCGGCTCGACCGTCTTGATATTGGGATGGTTGACGACGTAGCGGTACAGCTTGTGCTGTTCCAGGTCGATGTCGCCACCGGCGGCTGCCTGCCCCTGCCGCGCGGCCAGGCGCGAGGTATCGAGCTTGCCGCCGTCCCTCATGAACAGCTTGTAGCGCGCGTCGAGCTTCTGGTCGGCAAAGTGCGCAATGCCGTCGGCATCGATAAAGCCCCACAGCTCGGCATGCGCCGCCGGCACGAAGGCGAGCCCGGCCAGCGCCAGCAGGGCTGCTGCCGCCTTGCACCATGCATTGCCGGGGATTGTCGTCTTCATCGTGCGTTCCAGAGTACGGCGGACCGGAGCGGGCATTATGCGCCAATCGGGCCTCAGATATCGGCCTCGACCTCGTTGCCCTTTTCTTCCAGCCAGCTGCGGCGCTGCGCGGCCTCGCCCTTGCCCATCAGCATGTTCATCATCTCGACGGTCTGCGGCAGGTCGTATTCGCCCAGCGATACGGGCAGCAAGCGGCGCGTATCGGGGTTCATGGTGGTTTCCCAGAGCTGTTCGGCGCTCATTTCACCCAGGCCCTTGAAGCGCGAGATCTGCCACGAGCCGTCCTTGACGCCATCCTTGAGCAGCTTGTCCTGGATGGCCACGAGTTCACCCTCGTCCAGCGCGTACAGCTTCTGCGCCGGCTTCTTGCCGCGCGCGGGCGCGTCGACGCGGAACAGCGGCGGACGCGCCACACAGACGTTGCCGGTCTCGATCAGCTTGGGGAAGTGGCGGAAGAACAATGTCAGCAGCAGCACCTGGATATGCGCGCCGTCCACGTCCGCGTCGGACAGGATGCAGATCTTGCCGTAGCGCAGGTTGGACAGGTCGGGCTCGTCGCTGGCGCCGTGCGGGTCCACGCCGATCGCCACGGCGATATCGTGCACTTCGTTGTTGGCAAAGAGGCGGTCGCGCTCGGTCTCCCAGGTATTGAGCACCTTGCCGCGCAGCGGCAGGATGGCCTGGAATTCCTTGTCGCGGCCCATCTTGGCCGAGCCGCCGGCCGAGTCGCCCTCGACCAGGAACAGTTCGTTGCGGGTCACGTCGGTCGACTCGCAGTCGGTCAGCTTGCCGGGCAGCACGGCCACGCCGGAGCCCTTCTTCTTCTCGACCTTCTGCGCCGCGCGCGTGCGTGCCTGCGCCTGGCGGATCACCAGCTCGGCCAGCTTCTTGCCGTACTCGACATGGTGGTTCAGCCACAGTTCCAGCGCCGGGCGGCTGAAGGTGGACACCAGCCGCACCGCGTCGCGGCTGTTCAGGCGTTCCTTGATCTGGCCCTGGAACTGCGGGTCCAGCACCTTGGCCGAGAGCACGAACGAGGCGCGCGCGAACACGTCTTCGCTCATCAGCTTGACGCCCTTGGGCTGCAGCGCGTGCATCTCGATAAAGCTCTTCACCGCCTGGAACAGGCCTTCGCGCAGGCCGGATTCATGCGTGCCGCCGGCCGGCGTGGGGATCAGGTTGACATAGGACTCGCGCACCGGCGCGCCGTCTTCAGTCCAGGCCACCACCCAGGAGGCACCTTCGCCATCGGCAAAGCCTTCCTCGCCGGGATTGGCGTCGGGGTCGGCGAAGTGCTCGCCCTCGAACATCGGGATCACCAGTTCCGCACCGCTGCCCTGGGCCAGGGACTCGACCAGGTAGCCCTTCAGGCCCTGGTCGTACTGCCAGGTCTGGCGCTCGCCGGTCTTCTCGGTCACCAGCGTGACCTTGACCCCCGGCAGCAGCACCGCCTTGCTGCGCAGCAGGCGCTGTAGTTCGGCCAGCGGGATCGCGGCCGAATCGAAATATTTGGCGTCCGGCCACACCTGCACGCGGGTGCCGCACTTCTTCTCGCCACGCTCGAGCTTGCGCGAGGCCAGCGGCACGGTCACGTCGCCGCCGGAGAACGTCAGCGTCGAGCACATGGCATCGCGCCATACCGTCACGTCGAGCTGCGTCGACAAGGCATTGGTCACCGACACGCCGACGCCGTGCAGGCCGCCCGAGAAGGCATAGGCGCCGCCCTTGCCCTTGTCGAACTTGCCGCCGGCATGCAGCCGGGTAAAAACGATCTCGACCACCGGCACGCCTTCTTCCGGGTGGATACCCACCGGGATGCCGCGGCCGTCGTCCTCCACGCTGAGGCTGCCGTCGCGATGCAGGGTCACCAGGATCTCGGAGCCATGGCCGCCGAGGGCCTCGTCCGAGGCGTTGTCGATCACCTCCTGCACGATATGCAGGGGGTTGTCGGTCCGGGTGTACATGCCGGGGCGCTGCTTGACCGGCTCCAGGCCCTTCAGGACCCGGATGGAAGATTCGCTGTACTGACTGGTTTTGCTCGCCATGGAGTCGCTACGAAAGTGATGGTCCCGGCTGCCGCGAGGCGCACAACTGTGCACGCGCCGGGGCACCGGGCACTGCATTGTAATGGAAGCGGGCGACGGCAATCCCGCCAAAAAGCACTCGCCACGCCAGCCCGCGCCAGCACCGGTTTGCCGGGCCAGCGCCACTTTTTGCCGGGGCGCCGGCAAGTCGGGCGCCGCCGTACGCGTTTTTCCGAGCCGGAGTAAACTCGCCACCACCCGGCCCCGGCAAGCCTGATTGCCGTCCCGGCACGGACAACAACAACAACAACAACAACAAGCACACACAATCCCTGTCGGCGCCGCCCTACCCGGTGGGACTGCCGCACACCGAGCCAAGACATGCAGAACCGACAACTCTCCCTGACCACCGTCCTCGTGTGCGGTGGACTGCTCGTCACACTTTCCATGGGCATCCGGCACGGCTTCGGCCTGTTCAACCTGCCGATCACCCAGGCCCACGGCTGGAACCGCGAGACCTTCGCCTTCGCGCTGGCGCTGCAGAACCTGATGTGGGGCGCCAGCCAGCCGTTCGCCGGGGCGCTGGCCGACAAGTTCGGCGCGCTGCGCATCATGCTGATCGGCGTGGCGCTGTACGTGGCCGGGCTGGTGGTAATGGCGCTGGCCACGAGCGGCACCGCTTTTGCCACCGGCGCGGGTGTGATGATCGGCATCGCCCAGTCCGGCACCACCTACAGCATCGTCTACGGCGTGATCGGCCGCGTGGCCAGCCCGGAAAAGCGGGTCTGGGCCATGGGCATCGCCGCCGCGGCGGGCTCGTTCGGCCAGTTCCTGATGATCCCGGTGGAACAGGGCCTGATCTCCGGCCTGGGCTGGCAGAACGCGCTCTACGTGATGGCGTTGATGGCCTGCGTAATGCTGCCGCTGACACTGACGCTGCGCGAGCCGCGCGAGGCGGCCCACACCGGCGGCCACCACCAGACCATCGGCCAGGCCATCCATGAAGCCTTCGGCAACCGCAACTTCCAGTTGCTGACGCTGGGTTACTTCGTGTGCGGCTTCCAGGTGGTCTTTATCGGCGTGCACCTGGCACCGTACCTGAAGGACCAGGGCCTGACCGACCCGAAGGTCGCCGTCGTGGCGCTGGCGCTGATCGGGCTGTTCAATGTGTTCGGCACCTATACCGCTGGGGCGCTGGGCCAGCGCCTGCCCAAGCGCTACCTGCTGTCCGCCATCTACCTGACGCGCTCGGTGGTGATCGCCGGCTACCTGCTGCTGCCGCTGACGGTGGCCAGCACCTGGGTGTTCGCCGCGCTGATGGGATTCCTGTGGCTGTCGACCGTGCCGCTGACCAACGGCATCATCGCCCAGGTGTTCGGCGTCAAGTATCTGTCGATGCTGTCGGGCGTGGTGTTCTTTTCGCACCAGATCGGCAGCTTCCTGGGCGCCTGGCTGGGCGGCTACCTCTATGACCGCACCGGCGGCTACAGCACGGTGTGGCTGATCTCGATCGCGCTGGGCATATTGGCCGCGCTGGTGAACCTGCCGATCCGCGAGCAGGCGCTGGTGCGCGCGCAGCCGGCCGCGGCATGATGACGGCAGCCCGCGTCCGCGTGGCGAAGGCAGCCGGGCTGGCAGTGCTGGCCGGGCTGCTGGCGCTTGGGTTCGTGGGCTACCTGCGGCCGTCGTTTATGGTCGATCTGACCAATATGGTGCTGGCGTGGTGCGGGTAAGGCGAGCCCCGGCCGACCCTCAGGCGCCCTCGCCCTTCGACTTCGCTTCCAGCACTTCCCAGCGCTCCAGCGCCTCCAGCAGCTCCATCTCGATCTCGTCGTGCCGCGTGGCCAGCAGCGCGGCCCCGGCCGCATCGCTGACATAGAGCGACCCATCCGCCAGCTGCGCCGAGATCGTCTTCTGCTCGGTTTCCAGCGACGCAATGCGCTCCGGCAGGCCATCCAGCTCGCGCTGCTCCTTGTACGACAGCTTGACGGTCCGGTTGGCGCCGCGCGCCTCGCGCGAGTCCTTGCCGCGGGCCGGCTCCGCGGCCTTCTGTTCCGGCTTGCGCGCCGCCTGCAGCGCCGCGCTGCGGGCCGACTGCTCGACCCAGTCGGAATACCCGCCCACCGACTCGCGCCACACGCCGTCGCCCTCGGCGGCCAGGGTCGAGGTCACCACGTTGTCCAGGAAGGCGCGGTCGTGCGACACCAGGAACACGGTGCCGCCGTAGTCCTGCAACAACTCTTCCAGCAGTTCCAGCGTGTCGATATCGAGGTCGTTGGTCGGCTCGTCCAGCACCAGCACATTGGCCGGGCGCGCGAACAGGCGCGCCAGCAGCAGCCGGTTGCGCTCGCCGCCCGACAGCGACTTGACCGGCGAACGCGCGCGCTCCGGCGCGAACAGGAAGTCGCCCAGGTAACTCATCACATGCTTGCGCTGGCCATTGACCTCGACCCAGTCGCTGCCCGGGCTGATGGTGTCGGCGAGCGACTTCTCCAGGTCCAGCGCGGTGCGCATCTGGTCGAAGTACGCCACCTGAAGGTTGCTGCCATTGCGCACGGTGCCGCCGTCCGGGGCCAGTTCGCCCAGGATCAGCCGCAGCAGCGTGGTCTTGCCGGCGCCGTTGGGGCCGATCAGGCCGACCTTGTCGCCGCGCATGATGGTGGCGGTGAAGTCGCGCACCACCACCTTGTCGCCATAGGCCTTGCTGACATCGGTCAGCTCGGCCACGATCTTGCCGGAGCGGTCGGCCTGCGATACTTCCAGCCTGACGTTGCCCTGCACTTCACGGCGTGCGGCGCGCTCGTTGCGCATCGCCACCAGCCGCTGGATGCGCGACACGCTGCGCGTGCGGCGCGCCTCCACGCCCTTGCGGATCCACACCTCTTCCTGCGCCAGCAGCTTGTCGAACTTGGCCTGCTCGACCTGCTCGGCGGCCAGCATCTCTTCCTTGCGCGCCTGATAGGCGGCGAAGTTGCCGGGGAAGGACACCAGCCGGCCGCGGTCCAGTTCGATGATGCGCGTGGCCACCCGGTCCAGGAAGGCGCGGTCGTGGGTGATCAGCAGCACGCTGCCGCGGAAGCCCAGCAACAGGTCTTCCAGCCAGCGGATCGCTTCCACGTCGAGGTGGTTGGTCGGCTCGTCCAGCAACAGGATGTCGGGCTCGGCCACCAGCGCCTGCGCCAGCGCCACGCGTTTCTGCAGGCCGCCGGACAGTGCGTCGACGCGCGTGTGCGAATCCAGCCCCAGCCGCGCCAGCGTGGTTTCCACGCGGGTGCGCAACTGCCAGGCGCCGGCGGCGTCGAGTTCGGACTGCAGCCGGTGCAGTTCGGCCAGCGCGGCTTCGTCGTCGTGTTTCTCGGCCACGCGGTCGGCGGCGGCCTCGTAGCGCACCAGCAGGTCGTGCGCGTCGCCCATGCCCTGGGAAACTGCATCGAAGACGGTGATGCCCGGCTCGAACTGCGGTTCCTGCGGCACGTAGGCGCTGGTCACCCCGCTCTGGCGCGCGATCAGCCCGTCGTCCGGCGCCGACAGCCCGGCCACGATCTTCAGCAGCGAGGACTTGCCCGAGCCGTTGCGCCCGATCAGGCCCACGCGCTCGCCGGCCTCCAGCGAAAAGTCGGTGTGATCGAGCAGGGCCACGTGCCCGAAGGCAAGCTGGGCGTCGGTAATGGAAAACAGGGCCATGGGAGAAAGACGAGACGACGAGAGAAAGGAGGGACGGCCCCGCAGCCGGGGCTGGCGGGGCACGGCAGCCCGCATTGTAGACGACCGGGGCGGGGCCAAGGCCGGCCCCCAAAAAGAAGGGCCCGCGCACTGCGGGCCCAAGAGTCTCTCCTCGGTGCCCTGCTCGCAAGGCACCAAGCCAGCATAACAACGCCCCCTCGCCCGCTCCAGTCGGACAAGTCCGTAAGGGAAAGTCCCGTCATCCCCCATGGCGGGACCCGGCCGGCGCAAATTGGTACGGCCAAGGCACTCATGCGAAGATGTCGGCCGTGCCAATGCGCTTGCCGCCGCCCCATGACCACCGCCTCGCTGAAATTGTCCGACCTGTCCGTGTCCGCGCTTGTCGCCGGGCTGGTCGCCACGCTCACCGGCTACACCAGTTCGCTGGTGCTGATGATCCAGGCCGGTCACGCCGCCCACCTGAGCGATGCGCAGATCTCGTCCTGGATCTGGGCGCTGTCGATGGGGATGGGGATCACCACCATCGGCCTGTCGCTGGCGCTGCGCGTGCCGGTCGTGGTGGCGTGGTCCACGCCCGGCGCGGCGCTGCTGATCGCCAGCCTGCCCGGCGTGCCCTACGCCGAAGCCATCGGCGCCTTCCTGCTGGCCTCGCTGCTGATGACGGCCGCCGGCATGACCGGCTGGTTCGACAAGCTGATGCGCGCCCTGCCGGCCAGCATCGCCTCGGCGCTGCTGGCCGGCATCCTGTTCCGCATCAGCGTGGATGTGTTCGTGCAGGCGCAGCACCAGACCGTGCTGCTGCCGGCCATGTTCGGCGCCTACCTGCTCGGGCGGCGGCTGTGGCCGGCCTATGCGGTGCCGGGCGTGCTGCTGGCGGGGGTGGTGGTGGCCGCGGTGCTCGGCCAGCTCGATTTCTCGGGCGTGCGGCTGGAGCTGGCGGCGCCGGTGTGGACCACGCCGGCATTCTCGATGCAGGCCTTCGTCAGCATGGCGATCCCGCTGTTCATCGTGGCGCTGGCCTCGCAGAACATCCCAGGGCTGGCCGTGCTGCAGGCCGATGGCTACCACGTGCCGGCCTCGCGCCTGATCTCGATCACCGGGCTGGCCTCGGCTGTGCTGGCGCCGTTCGGCTCGCACGGCATCAACCTGGCGGCGATCACTGCCGCCATCTGCACCGGCCCGCAGGCCGATCCCGACCGCAACCGCCGCTATACCGCGGCCGTGGTCTGCGGCATTGGCTACCTGGCCGCGGGCACGCTGGCCGCCAGCATCGCCGCGCTGTTCGCCGCCTTTCCGCAGGCACTGGTGGTGGGCGTGACCGCGTTCGCGCTGATGGGCTCGATCGCCAACGGCCTGACCGTGGCCATGCAAACCCCGGCCGAGCGCGAAGCGGCGCTGCTGACCTTCATGATCACGGCCTCCGGCATGACGCTGGGCGGCGTGGGCTCGGCGTTCTGGGGCGTGGCGGGCGGAATGCTGGCCTTCCACGTGCTGCGCCCGCGCGCGGCCTGATTGCCGCCCGGGAGCAGCGCGCTACAGCAACAGGAAAGCCAGATCCGACAGGCCAATCTCTTCCGGCGGCACACCCTTGCGGCGCTGGAACAGGATGTGCTGGAGCACGCGGTCCCGGTGCGCGGCGAAAGTGTCCGGGTCCAGCCGCAGCGCCACGCGCGCGTAGTGCTCGGCCATCAGCCGATAGACCCGATGCCGCACCAGCAGCATCTCGTTCTCGGCATGCAGCTGGCTCATGGCGCTGGCGTGCTCATCTTCCAGCTGGCGCATTCCCACCACCACCCGGGCGTGCATGCCCCGATACCGGTCGGTCTCCGCGTGCGCCTTGCGCAGCTCCTCGCGCAGCGAGCGCACTTCATGCATCAGCTTCAGGTTGTGCTGCACACCGCGCTGGATGCGCGCGGCCTCTTCCAGCGCGGTGTCCGCCGCTGCAATGGTGTCCTGCCATGGATTCGTGTCCGGCGCGAAGTCCGCGTCCCCGGACGCGGATGACGTCGAGACAACGGTGTCGTCAGTGCCAGTGTGATGCATACCGCTCCCCTTACCCCATGCCCGCCGCCGGCATCGTCGGGTCCGTGCCGGCCTGGTCGGGCGAACGACCGCGACTACCTGTATGACTGTCTTGCACTGCGGGCCGGCATGCGCCCGCTTCTTTTCCTCTTTATAGCCACATTCAATCCCCCATCGCCGCTTTGCACAACCACCGCAAGGGAGGGACGCGGCTTTGGCGCAACACGCGCGGGCGCTAAGATGCCGGCTTCGGCCCGTTTCGGCCCGCCCCCGCTTTCTGTCTCCCATGAACGGATACCTGCTCCTCGCCCTCGCCATCGTCGCCGAAGTCATCGCCACCAGCAGCCTGAAAGCCTCGCAGGGCTTTACCCGGCTGGTGCCCAGCGTGCTGGTGGTCGCCGGCTATGTCGCCGCCTTCTACCTGCTGATGCTGGTGATGCGCACCGTGCCGGTCGGCATCGCGTATGCGATCTGGAGCGGAGCGGGGATCGTGCTGGTGTCGCTGATCGCCGTGGTGCTGTATCGGCAGGTGCCGGATCTGGCGGCGTGCGTTGGGATTGGTCTGATTATTGGCGGCGTGGCCGTCATCCAGCTGTTTTCGAAGACCAGCGCGCACTGATAATGGGTATGCTCGCCGGTGGATCATATTCACCAGTCTTGATGCCGCCACCGTGGAAACGGAGTGATCACCATGGATATCCGTCCCCTGCACACCGAAGCCGACTACAAGGAAGCGCTGGCCGCGGTCTCCGCCCTGGTCGACGCCGGCCCTGCTCCCGATACGCCTGACGGCGACAAGCTGGAAATCCTTGCCATGCTGGTGGAGCACTATGAAGCCGGGCACTTCCCGCTGGACTTGCCCGACCCCCTGGCCGCCATCCGGTTTCGCATGGAGCAGGAAGGCCTGGCGCCGCGCGACATGCAGCCCTACCTGGGAAACCTGAACCGGGTCTATGAAGTGCTGAACGGCAAGCGTGCGTTGAGTCTCGCCATGATCCGGCGGCTCACTCGCGAACTGAAGATCCCGGCGGAAGTGCTGATCGCCGAGCGTACCGGCACTTGAGCTTGCGCAGCGGCAACCGGCTCAGGCAGCGCCAGTGCTTCTCTTCTGCCAGTTGTCAGGCCAGATTGCATCCCCCAAACTGGTGAGTGGGATGAAATCTGACGCCCTTCCTTCGTGTGGTATTCGCTCGAACAAGTGAAAACGTACAGTTCCCCCGGCGTGGGCGGAGGTCAGCGGTCGTCATCGCCTGAAAGAGAACCGCATTCCGCCATTCGTGGCCCTCCCGCGCAATATCACCCATAAAAGAACGGGAGGAAGTACCTTATGAAGAGTCATCGCTCGAAACTTGCGCTGGCCATGGCCAGCGCCGCACTGGTAACGCTTGCCGGTTGCGGCGGCGGAGACGGCAGCAGCACGGCCCCGCCTCAGACGACCACGGCACCGGCCGCAAAGACCGTGATGAGCGGCACCGCCGCAACCGGCGCGGCTCTTGCCAATGCCAACGTCACCATCACCAACAGCAGCGGCAACTCGCCTTGCGAGGAAGCGTCGATCACGACGACTGCCCTGGGCACCTACACGTGCACGCTCAAGAGCGCAGAGACCGCTCCCTTCTTTGTCGTGGTGACCGATCCGACCGGCAACAGCGCTCCTCTGGTGAGCATAGCCACGACCACCCCTGCCGCGGGCGCCGCGCTGACGGTCAACGCCACGCCGCTGACCACCGCCATCGTTGCCCAGCTTGCCTCGGACGGTAACGCGCTGTCCGTGGTCAACAGCAAGACCGTCGACACCGCCGCGTTGAAGAAGGTGACCACCAACGTCCTGGCGCAGCTTGCAAACGTGCTGAAGTCGATCAGCGCCCCGGCAGACTACGACCCGTTCAGCACCGCCATTGCCGCGGCAACACCCTCCAGCGCTGGCAATACGGCGGACCAGCTCCTGGACATCGTCAAGGTGACCACCGATCCGACGACCGGCAAGCCGGCGATCGCCACGGTCGACAACCCGACGCCCATCCTCCTGGCCGGCGCGGACAACAGCGGCACGGCGCTGCCAGCTCCTGACGCCGGCCTGTCCGACCTGCCCAAGGCCGCGCAGCTGGTCGCCAAGTCGCTGACCGCCTGCTTTGCCTTGCCGACGTCCCAGCGCGTGCTGGCGACCGACACCAGCGTGCCGGCGGCCCAGGGCGGACCGACCGTGACCTCCGCGGCGCCCGCGTGCCAGAATATCGCGGCAGCCAGCAATAACGCGGCAGGCGTGGAATTCCTGCACAACGGCTTCGAGGCAGGCCAGTATCTGTACAACACGCTCACCAGCGATACGATGACCGGCGCGCAGTTCAGCGTCCCTGAGGTGATGGCCTTCTACGGCGCAAGCAGCACCACGTCGGGCAAAGACGAAGCCGTGCTGAACATCAAGTACCTGGATGCGGCAGGCAACCCCGGCAACCTGATCACCGTCGCGCGCAATATTGCCAGCGGTTCCACGCAGGCGCACCCGAGCACGTGGTGGCTGGTTGGCAACCAGCAGCCGGTTGACGTCACCGTGCGGCCCCTGGTGCGGCGGGTGGAGCAGATCAACCCGGCCAATACCCAGGTATTCAGCCGGTTCCAGACTGGCATCCAGTTCCAGGTGAACGCAAAGGGGCCGGGCAGCGTCACCGCCGATGGCACCCTGACCTATGCCCGCGTGACCGGGCCGATGCTGCCCAAGGCAGGGCTGGTCTATATCGCTCCGGTCAATGCGGAAGTCGGCCAGAACTACATGGATGTCAGCAACAAGGTCGGGTCGGTGACCAACACGACGCGTTGCGGCGGCTCCAACGGGGGCGCGCAGAGCTACAACTGCCCGAACTTCTGGATTGGCCGTACCGCCGGCCTGACCGGCACCGCCGCCACCACCTTTGCCAACAATGCGGGCGGACCGTCCTGGGCGCAGACTTCGGACAATCTCGATACGACGTTCCCCGCCAAGGGCCAGCGCTACCAGATCGAGCTGTTCTACGGCAGCAAGACCACGCCGACCTACACGTACCACAAGACCCTGCTGAGCGACATGATCGTCGCCACCCAGGCAGTGAACTTGCCGTGGAATACGCCGGGCAGCGCAACGCTGGCATTCCTGGATCCGAATGGCAGCCTTGCCGGCGCGCAGACGTCGACCAAGACTGACTGGATCCAGAACATTGCCGCCGAGCAGATTGGCAGTGTTGCAGTAACGGTTGACGCGATCGGCAGCTACAGCACGTCCAAGCAGGCTCCCAAGGGCGTGACTTCACTCGTGGTCGAGGCCCCGGTCCCGGCCATGACGTCGTCGTCGGTACGCGCCGTGCTGTTTGGCTATCGGATGCTGAACAACAGCAACAAGACCGCCGTGTACACCTACAACTGACCGCAACTGGCGCCCGGGGCGACACTGCGAAGTGTCGATCCGTCGCTGCCCCGCCAGGCCTCGTGCCGGCGGGGCTTTTCCTTTGTACCGTTCCCTAGCGCCCGATGACCACCTGGAAGACTACGCCGGTCGGGACGGCGACCAGGAAGTATTCCCCGCCAATCCCCACCCACTGGTATCCGCGCGGCGGCGGCGATAGCCGATAGGCGCGCCAGTCATCGATCACGTACTGACGGTGACGGTATTCCGGCGGGATCCTTTCACCCTTTTGCCAGTGGCCAGGGCCCGGGCGGTCAGCGCGACGATCGGGGCCGTACCCGCCGTCCATCTGCCCCCTGCCCCGGTCACCGTCCCAGCCTCTGTCACCCTGCCGGCCGTGGTCACCGTCCCGGCCGTGGCCGTTGTAGCCGTGCTGGTTATCGCGATCCTGACCCTGATCGTGACCCATGGAAGGCCTTCCGCGATCATCGCCATCAGGACCCCTGCCCTGGGCATGGGCGGCAATCGAAATGACAGTGCACGCCGCTAGCGCCAGGCTGGCAAACATCTTGATCTTCCGCATCTCGATCTCCATACGCCCATGTGATTGAGGGCCTAGTATCGCTGCCCGCCCTGCCACCGGTCTCTGTCGCCACCGTAGTCCCGGTGGTCGCCCCAGCCGCGATCGCCGTGGTCCCGGTCGTGGTCCCCGCGGCCATCTCGGCCGTAGTAACCGCCACCGCCCCGATGCTCGCCTCCATAGGGCGCCACAACGCAGCCGCTGAGCAATGCAATGGAAGCGGCAAGCAGCGCAAGGATGGGCTTCATAAGGCTCTCCTATTCAACCTTCTTCCTCTTTTTCAGCATATGTATTGGATTGGCGGACGGATGTAGGACATGGGGTCTTCCACAACGTGGATTCCTCCTACAACGCGCAATGGACAGGCAACGGCCTCGGCGGATTACAAGTTATTACAGTGCTCAGGGCACAAAGCGCCCTATGCTCCAGCCTGGCAGCGCCAAACGGGCACCTGAGGATGTCAACACAGATTGAATAAAGGAGGATCCCATGAGCAAGACCCGCATACTTTCCCTGATCGCGGTCGCCATGCTGGCAACAGGCTCGATGTCGGTGTTTGCTCAGCGTGGCGGTGGAGGCGGCGTGGGCGGAGCCAGGGGCGATTTCGGCGGCCGCTCGGACAGCCACATCAGCAGCCAGGGACTGCGTAACAGCAATGGCCCGGATACGGCAGACCGCGACAAGGGGCGCGCGCGCGCGCGGGACAGGGCCGAGTTGCACACCCGGCATGGCAAGCACCATGCGCACAGCAAGCATTGATCGTTCGCCCCCCCGCTGCGCAAGGCGGCCTGCTGGACGGGAAACGCCCGACTTGCGAGTCAAGGGGGCGCCCGCCACAGGCGTAAATCCGGCGTAACGGCAGCGAGAAATATACCGTAAACGGTGGGATTCTTAGGGTAGCCGGGGGACCGGGAATCGCCCGCAAAGCCTTATGCTGCGGTGCTTTGCGGTGAAATGAAGTGGTGCGGGGAAAGTGGGGCTGGTCCCGCCGACAGGAATCGAACCTGTATCTAGCGCTTAGGAGGCGCTCGTTCTATCCATTGAACTACGGCGAGGGACAGGACTGCCAGAATCGGGGGCCGCGGGCGCGGTGATCCTGGAGACGGGCGGAAGTATATCAAAATCCGCACCCGACCTGCCCGGCGGCGGTAGCGGATCAGTCCCGCCGGCTTCGCCCCGTGGCGCGCCCGGATGACGCCCGGCGCGCCGGCTGGCCGGCGTGGCGCAGGGCCCGGCGCGCCGGGCGGTGGCGGCCGCGGGCGCAACTGGCGGCAGTGGTACAGCTGCGGTGGCAGGCTTGTCCGCGCAGGTTGCAGCGCAGTTCCCAGTCGATCAGTCCGGACATGGCAGGCTCCTTGATTCGGTTGCGGTCGCGCGCTCAGGCGAGGCGCGCGCTCAGGTTCAGGCCGCCCAGTTCCGCCTGCAGCACCGCGGCCAGCAGCAGCCAGACGGTTTGCAGCGCGGCGCGCGGGTGGCGCAGGCAGGTTTCCACCTGTTCGCTGCGGCTTTCGCCGGACAGGCACCATGAGCAGAAGTGCTCGCAGTTGTTGGTCAGCAGGTGGTAGGCGTTCTCGCCCAGGCGGGAGCGGGCGCGTTCGACGGCTTGCCGGCCGGTAAAGCGCGCGCAGGGTTCCGGCTTGACGGCGACGCCGAAGCCGGCGGCAAAGGCCTCAATGCTGGCTTCTTCGACCGGGGCGGCTTGCAGGGCACGGGCGAAGCCGGCGTAGTGGATCACGCGGCCGGCGCCGATATAGATGCCATGGTGGGCGTAGCCGTGGCGTTCGGTGACCAGGTGCGCGCCGAGCGGCAGCGGGTCGGCAAAATGCTCATCGCTGCCGGTTTCGCGTTCTTGTTGGTTCCGGATGTTCATGGCTGGTCTCGGTGTGTCGGGTGGTTGCAGGCATTGCTGCCTCATGCCAGGCCAACCGCATCAACCATGCCAAAGCCAGCGAGCCACGGCGGCACAATGGTTCCGGGTGTAATCCGAGGGTTTTGGCGGGGATCAACTGTCGGTTGCCGGCCAACGGCGCGACGGCCGATCTGTTGGCAGGCAACCCCCATCCGTGACATGCCGCGGAGCAGCGGCGGCCGGAAGCGCGGGCTCTCGCAGTGGAGACACCATGGTGGGTATTGCCCGACACCGGCTTGCCAGTGTGTCGGGGCGCCGCCAACGCGGCCGGCCTGCCGCCGGGCCGCGCATCGTCCCCGCCTCACCCGGAAAACCTCGCCACGCCTTGCATTCGAGACATCGGCTTGCCCGGCACGCGGTGTGGCACGCGCCTTGCTCAATCCCGGTACCGCCCCCGCTTTCACCGGAGACCGAACATGGCCACCCTTGCGATCAACGACCTCACCTGCTGCCGCGACCTTGCTCCCGCCGCCATGGCCCACGTGCGCGGCGCCGGCGGACAATGGGTGTTCGGGTGGATCCGGCCGTTCGTGCCGTCGTCCCCGCTGCCGCTCGGGTCGGTGATCAACTTTTACGAGATCACCAACAACTTCTATGCTGATCAGATGAACAACCAGTTCCAGAACATCGATATCCGCAACAACGCGCCAAACGCCAATATCAATGTGCGTGGCGACCAGAGTGCAAGGAACGACGGCCGGCTGATCTGATGCGGATCTGATCGCCAGTGCCGCCGTGGCAACGCCCCGGCTCGTCCGGAGCTTACGCGGACCGGAGGCAAGATTGGGTTTCGACTCGCATTTCCAGTGGACCTCGGCGGCGTGCACGGACGTCGGGCGTGTGCGCGAGCGCAACGAGGACGCTTGCCTGGACCTGCCCGGCCAGGACCTGTGGGCGGTGGCCGACGGCATGGGCGGCCATGCCGTCGGGGACTTCGCCAGCCAGGCCGTGGTCCAGGCGCTGGCCGCGCTGCCGCCGCAGGCCCGGCTGGAAGACCGTGTCGAGGCCACCCGCGCGGCGCTGCAGGGCGTGAACCTGGCGCTGGTCGACGAAGCCGCGCGCCTGGGCGTGCGCTGCATCGGCAGTACCGTGGTGGTGCTGTTGGCCGGAGACCGCCGCTGCGCCTGCCTGTGGGCCGGGGACAGCCGCCTGTACCGGCTGCGCGGCGGCCAGCTGGCCCGACTCACGCGCGACCACAACCAGGTCGAGCGCCTGCTGGCGCGCGGGCTGATCACCCCGGAGCAGGCGCGCCACCATCCCGCGCAGAACACCATCACGCGCGCCGTCGGCGCGGCCCCGACGCTGGCGCCGGAGCAGTTGCTCACCGACGTGGCCGACGGCGACGTCTATCTGCTGTGCAGCGACGGCCTGAGCAACGAGGTCGACGATAGCGATATCGCAGCGGTGCTGGCGCAGCAGGACGTTGCGCAGGCCGCGCAGACACTGGTGCAGATGGCGCTCGACGCGGGCGGGCGCGACAACGTGTCGGTCGTGGTGCTCCGCGCGGCCGACTCCTACGGCTCGGACAAGACCCTGGTCAACCCGGAACTGGACGTCTGAAGCGCCGGCGCCCTACCCCTTGCCGCCTTCGGCCTGCCGGCTGGCGCGGAAGTCCTTCGAGTGGATGCCGTGCTTCTTCAGCAGCATCTGCAGGTGCGAGCGGTTCATGTCGAAGCGCCGCGCCAGTTCGGCGACGGTGCCGCCCACTTCCTGCAAGCCCCGCTCGAGAAACGCGCGCTCGGCCTCGTCGCTGGCGGCGCGCTTGGCCTCGCTCAGTGACGTCGCCATGGTGATGTCCACCGCTGCAGTGCCCGCGCCCACCACTGCCAGCGCGGCGGGCTTCGGCCGGATGTCTTGCGGCAGGTGGGCCAGGTCAGCAGTGTCGCCGGCCAGGCAGCTCAGCCGGTACAGCAGGTTGCGCAGCTCGCGGATGTTGCCCGGGTAATCGTAGTGCAGCAGGAAGTCGCGCAGCCGCGGCGTCAGCCTGACCGGCGCGCGCTTGAGCATGCCCGCGGCCTCGTCGCTGAAGTACGCCACCAGCAGCGGGATCTCGTCGCGCCGCTCACGCAGTGACGGCAGGCTGACGTGGATCACGCTGAGGCGGTAGAACAGGTCCTCGCGGAAGGTGCCGGCCTGGCTCATCCGGCGCAGGTCCTTGTTGGTCGCCGCGACGATGCGCGTATCGACCGAGATGATTTCATCCGAGCCCACGCGCTGGATCTCGTGCGCCTCCAGCACGCGCAGCAGCTTGACCTGCCCGGTCAGTGGCAGCTCGCCGATCTCGTCCAGGAAGATGGTGCCGGTATGCGCGCTCTCGAACTTGCCGCGCCGGTCGTTGCTGGCGCCGGTGAAGGCGCCTTTCTTGTGGCCGAACAGTTCGGATTCGAGCAGGCTGTCGGGAATGGCGCCGCAGTTGACCGAGATGAACGGCTTGTCCGTGCGCGAGCCATTGGCATGGATCACCTTGGCCATCAGTTCCTTGCCGGTGCCGCTCTCGCCGTCGATCAGCACCGGCAGGTCGGTCGGCGCCGCCTTCTCGGCAATCTCCAGCGCTTCCAGCAGCTTGGGATTGTCGCCAAAGGTCCCTTCGAAGACAAAGCTGCGCTCCATCAGCGCCTGCCGGCGCTCGCGCGGCATGCGCTCGACTTCCGGCTGCGGCGGCGCGGCCTCGGCCGACGCCGCCTGCACGAAGCGCTCCTTGTGCGACAGGCCCATCACTTCGTCGCGCAGCGTGGTGGCCTGCTTGAGCAGCTTCTCGATCTCCGGCCGGTCAAGCCGCGACGACCAGCGCAGCGTGGAGCGCAGGATCTCGATCTTCTCGATCAGGCCGGCGAACGACACCGGCGAGGTGACCGAGGCGGGGGTGGCACCCTGGTTATATAGCTTCATGCCGCGCTCAGTTGCTTCTGCACCAGTTGGAAATACATGCCCTTGCGCTCGATCAGCTCTTCATGCCGGCCCTGCTCGACGATGGCGCCCTCATACAGCACCAGGATCTTGTCGGCCTGCATGATGGTGCTGAGCCGGTGCGCGATGATGACCGCGGTGCGCCCGCGCAGGATCTCCTGCATATTGGCCAGGATGTTGCTCTCTGACTGCGTGTCGAGCGCCGAGGTGGCCTCGTCGAACACCAGCAGGCGCGGGTCGTGGTACAGCGCGCGGGCGATGCACAGGCGCTGGATCTGCCCGCCCGAGAGCCCGATGCCGCGCTCGCCCACCACCTGCTCGTAGCCCAGCGGCAGCTTGCTGATAAAGGGATGGGCGTCGGCCATGCGCGCCACCTCCTCGATGCGGCGCCGGTCCGGGCTGTCGTCGCCGCAGGCGATGTTCTCGGCGATGGTGCCCGAGAACAGCAGGTTGGACTGCATCACGTAGCCCACCTGCGCGCGGTAGAAGGCCGCGTCGATCACGTTCAGGTCGTAGCCGTCCACCGTCATGGTGCCCTCGGTGGGCTTGTAGAAGCCCACCAGCAGCTTGGCCAGCGTGGTCTTGCCCGAGCCGCTGCGCCCGACGATGGCCACCATCTCGCCCGGGCGGATGGCGAAGCTGATGTTCTCCAGCACGTAGGGCGTGTCTTCGCCGCCGTAGCGGAAGTACAGGTCCTTCATCACGATCTCGCCTTGCAGGTCGGGCAGCATCACGCGCGACAGCACGTCCTGCGGCTTCTGCTCCGGCTCCAGGTCGAGCACGTCGCCCAGGCGCTCCATCGCCACGCCGGCGTCGTTGAGCTGGCCCCACAACGCCACCAGCCCCATCAGCGGCGCCAGCACGCTGCCCATGAAGGCATTGAAGGCAATGAGCTGGCCGATGGTCAGCTCGCGCTCCAGCACCAGCGTCGCGCCCACCCACAGCACCGCGATGGTGGTCGCGGCATTGAGCAGCTGGCTTGCCAGCCCGACCAGGATATGGAAGGCCTGCGCCTTGTACTGCGCCTCCAGTGCCTTGGTGTACTTGCGCTCCCAGCGCAGCCGCACCGGGCGTTCGATGCCCATGCCCTTGACGGTCTCGGCGCCGCCCAGCGTCTCCATCAGGTAGGCCTTGGCATCGGTCGAGGCAGCGAAGACTTCGCGCGCATAAGTCTTGACCCTGGGCGTCACCACTACCGTCAATGCGGCGATCGGAATGACGAAGGCGATCAGCAGCAGCGTCAGCTTGACGTTGTAGAGAAACATGATGGTGAAGTAGATAAACACCATCAGCAGGTTCAGCGCCGTGGTCACCGTCGACTCGGTCAGGAAGGCGCGGATGGTCTGGTTCTCCTGGAAGCGCGCGAAGATGTCCCCCGTCTTGCGCTTGGCAAAGAACGACAGCGGCAGCGACAGCGTGTGCTTGAAGAAATGCGACATCATGGCGAAATCCATGTTGCGCACCATGAAGTTGGCCAGGTACGCGCGGATCGTCGCCATCAGCTGCGAGAATACGTTGGAGATGATCAGCCCCACGATCAGCAAGTGCAGCAGCCCCACGTTCTGGTGCACCACCACGCCGTCCAGGATGTTCTGGATGATCAGCGGCGGCACCACCCCCAGCATCTGGATCACGAAGGTGGCCAGGAACAGGTGCGCCAGGATCTTCTTGTACGGGGCGAGATAGCCGATAAAGCGCAGCCACGGCGAGCGCGACACCGACAGCTGGGCCAGGCTCTCGCCCGCCGTGAACAGCAGGCAGGTCCCGCTCCAGCCGCGCTCGAACTCCTCCGCGCTCATCTTGCGGAAGCCGATGGCCGGATCGGCCACCCACACCCAGCGCGATGAGATGCCGTACACCACCACGTAGTGGTAGCCCTCCCAGTGCACGATGAAGGGCAGCTCGAAACCCATCAATGAATCGCGCGTGCACTGCACCCCGCGCGTGGTGAAGCCAAGCGATTCGCCCGCGCGCGCCAGGCTGTCGAGCGTGGCGCCCTGGGTGGTCACATTGGCCAGCTCGCGCAGCTTGCCCAGCGTCATCGGGATGCTGTAGTGCCGGCAGATCATCGCCAGGCAGGCGGCGCCGCAATCCATTTCCTCGGCCTGCTCCACCAGCGCAAAGCGGCGGATCAGCTTCTCGCCCAGTTCCGGCCTGGATTGCAGGTCCAGCAGCACCGGGCGCTTGCGCCGTTCGGCCAGCTTCTTCTGCCGATGCAGTTCGCGGTCCAGCACGCGGATGCGCTCTTCCAGCACCTCGCGCAGGCGCGGGTTGCGCTCCAGGATCAACTGCACGGTCTTCTCGGGAATCACCAGCAGGCGCACGTCGGTTTCGGCAATGGCCGAGGCCAGTTGCTCCTGGCGCATCACGCAGGCGCGCTCGCCGAAGATATCGCCCTGCCCCAGCGTGGCCAGCGGGAACTCGCTGCCTTCCTCGCTGCGCGCGATGCGCACGGTGCCCTGGCGCACCACGTACAGGCGCCGGTCCTCGCGCCCGTCCTGCTTCAGGATCTCCCTGCCGGCCGCCACCCGCTTGACGCCGACACTGCGCACCGCGTCTTCCAGCTCCTGCTTGTCAAGCTTGCCGCGCAAATCAAAGAGCCGCGCAACAAAGCCGCCGGCCGAGCTGATCGCGACATAGCTGGTGATAAAGGCCAGTGCGGCGGGATTGCCCGCCACCACGGGCTCGCTCACGCTGCGCGGGATCATCAGCAGCTCGGTCTTGCCCGAGGCGCGCACCGACGACTCATGCCGGTAGTCGCGCAGCAGCGCGATATCGGCAAAGACCTCGCCGGTCTTGCGCACGCCCATGCTGATTTCCTTGCCGTGCTCCTCGTTGAACACGCGCACCGAGCCGGACTTGACGATAAACAGGCCCGGTGCCGCTTCGCCGGCATTGCAGACGGTATCGCCAAAGCCAAACGTCAGCACCTGTGCCGCGTCGGCCAGGCGCGCCAGCTCCTCCGGCGTCAGCACCGACAGGATCTCCACCGAAGCCAGGAAGGCGGCCAGCGCCTGGCCTGCCTCCGGCTTCTGTGCGGCAGCCGCGGCGGCGCCCTCGCCGGCCCCGCCGGACTCGCTAGCGGGCTTCGATGACATGTTCCTGCGCCCTGGCCATCAGCCAGTCCTCGCGCAGCAGGCGGCGCACTTCCACCGCCACGTCGCTGTCGAGCGCGGCCGGGTGCTTGTCGCGCACCAGGAAGACTTCGAAGAACGAGCGGTCGGCGGCCGGGAACGGCCCCAGCAGGTCACCGGGCTCGGCGTTGAAGACCTTGGCCTCGATATCGGTCTTGAGCGAGCCGCGCAGCACCTTGCCGATCTCGCCGCCGCGCTCGCGCGTGTCGGCGATGGAATGCTCGCGCGCCATCTCGGCAAAGGCCTCGGGATCGTCCTGCAGATACGAGATCAGTTCCTTGGCCTTGCCTTCGCTGTCGACCACGATATGGCTGACCTCGATGCTGTCGAAGCGCGGCGAGTTGAGCGCAAAATACTCCTGCACCGCGGCCTCGCTGCATACCTGCTCCATCATCCGCTCCTGGTACAGGCTGTCGGTGATAAAGGCTTCGAACTCGTCCAGGCTGACGTTCAGCGCGTCCAGGTAATGATTCATGTCGGCGGCGCGGTGCAGGCCCTGCACGCGGCGGAACTGGTCGGCGCGCTCCTGGATCTCCTCGGGCGTGACCACCAGGCCCTGCCGCTTTGCCGCGTGCACGGTCAGCTTGTCGCGCACCATCTGCTCGACCAGCCCTTCGAACTGCCCGGTCAGCTTGAGCATGCGCACGAATTCCTCGACGCCAAGCACCTCGTCGTCGATACGCACAATGCCAGTCATTTTCTCGGCTCCTTTGACGCCCGGCGCGGTTACGCAGCCAGGCTGTCCAGACATGCGGTTCCAGTCTTCCCTGCTGCGCTAGCCGGCTACCTCGCGGAAGGGGTCCAGCCCCAGGTCGATCAGGCGGCGTTCGCGCACCACGATCTCCGCCGTGGCGGTCATGCCGTAGCGCAACGGATACTTGCTGTCGGCCACGGCGTAGTAGTCGCGTGCCAGGCGCACGCGGCCCTCGTAGACCGGCTGTTTGTCAGGCCCGCCCGGCTTGGTGGCGGGCGAGATGAACTCGAGCGTGCCGTCGATGATCCCGTAGCGCTGGTACGGGAAGGCGCTGAACTTGAGCTTGACCGGCAGGCCCTCGCGCAGGAAGGCGCGGTCGCGCTCGGCAATCACGATCTTCACCACCGGGCGCGCATCCTTGGGGGCAATGCCGCCCAGCGGCGTATTGGCCTGGACCTTGTCGCCGCGCTGGGTCGAGGTGACATCGGTGATCACGCCCGACACCGGCGCCAGGATCAGCAGGAAGTTGTCCTTGTCGATATTCTCGAAGCGGATGCGCGCCGCCGCGTCCGCCACCAGTCGCGCCGTCTGCACCTGCAGGCGCAGCTTGTCCTCGGTGTTGGCGATCTCGCGCAGGGCCGCGTCGTACTGCACGCGCAACCCGGCCAGGTCCTGGCCACTGCTTTCAAGCTCGGAACTGGCCTGGGTGAGCTCGCGGCCCAGGCGCGCGTCCAGTTCGGACAGCCGCGACTGCGCCACGCGCAGGTTGTTCTCGGCGTCCTGCGCCGCGGCACGCTTGGCGTCGACCTGCGACTGCGACACCCCGCCACCGCCGGGCAGTGCCAGCAGGCGCGCATAGCGGTCCTGCTCCTGGCGCGCGAACTCGCGCGCGCGGCGGGCGTTCTCGAGGTTGCTGCGCGCTTCCTGCAACTGGGCGCGCTGTTGCTCGGCGAGCCGCGTGGTGCCTTCGGCGATGCGGGTCTCGTGCTGGCGCGTGGCCACATCGATCTGCTGCTTGAGCGCCGCAGCGCGGCGTTCCATCAGCGCCTTCTTGTCGGGGAACTGCTTCCACTCGCGCTCAGAGTCTTCCAGCTTGAGCTGCGCCTCCAGCGCATTGGCCGCGGCCTCGATCGCCCCGCGCGCATTCAGGCGCGCCAGCACGTCGTCCTTGGACACGGGCTGCCCTTCGGCCACGTAGAGGTCGGCGAGCTCGCCGTCCACCGGGGCATAGAAGCGCCGCACCTCGGATTCCGGCGCCAGCGTGCCCTGCGCCGTGACAATGACATCGGCATGCCCGACGAACGACCATACCAGCCCGCATATCACCAGCGCGAAGGTGGTGACGATGGTCAGCAGGCCCAGCCGCGACGGCTCGGCGCTGAGCAGGCCGATGCCTTCGGCGCCGTGGTCTTCCAGCGCCTCCGAAAGCGGCTTGAGGCCGCCCTGGCGTGCATCGTCCTTCATGACTGCCCCGCTTGTTGAGGCGCCGCGGCTGGTGCGGCTGGTGCGGCTGGTGCGGCTGTTTCAGGCGCCTTGCCGGTGTCCTCGCCGCCGATCAGTTCCAGCTTGGTCTTGAGCACAGCCGGATCGAGCACGGTGCGCAGTTCACGCAGTGCATGCCGCTGCTGGTCGGCCTCGGCGCGGATGTCTTCCTCGACCTTGGCCAGCTGCGCCAGATCGGCGCTTTCCCCCGCGCGCAATTGCGTGAAGATGCGCATGCCCTGGCGCGCATCGTCCTGCGCTTGCGACAGCAGCCGTGCCTGCGCGCGGAACTTGGCCGAGATGCCGGCCTCGAGCCGCAGCTCGCCGCCGATCACGCCGTTGCTGCGGTATTGCTTCCAGGCCGCGACGGCGCTTGCCATCAGTTCGCGCGCGCGCCGCAGGGCGCTGTCGCGCACGCCGTTGACGTCGGCCTCGACGGCCTTGGCGAAATAGCGGTCCTCATCGGCATCGAGCATGGCGTAGAAGCCCAGCAGCCGGTCTTCGTAGCCCTTGGTGCCGCGCGCGGACTGCAGCTCCGCGTACTGCGAAACCACCTTCTGCTTGTGCGCCAGGTCGCGCGCCAGGTCGTCGGCCCACGGGCCGCCGCGGATCTGCCTGAGGCCTGCGATTGCCGTGGTGCTGTCTCCCTGCTGCCATGCCTTGGCCACACTTGCATACTGGCTTGCCATCTCCGGCGGCGGCAGGCGCGCCGCCAGGCTGGCGAACTGTGCCTGGAACGGCGGCGTGTCAAAGCGGCTGTCGGCCAGCCGCGCCACCAGCGGCCCGGGCCGGCGCGCGCGCAGCGCCTGCATCAGCGCGGTGTAGCGGTCCAGGTCCGACTGCACGCGGTCCAGCCCGGCCAGGCGCGGATACTTCTCGCGATACTCGGCAATCACCGGCGGCAAGGCCTCCGGGCGGTCCCGGCCCAGTTCGGCAGTGATGGTGGCATTGAGCCGGTCGACCGCCGCCAGGTAGACCGAGGCGTCGTTCTGCAGCCGGCGCACTTCGCTGAGCGCATCGGCATAGAGGTCACGGAAGGCCGGCACCTCGCCCGCGATGCGCCCGAGCGCGCGCTGGTGCGCGGTGGTGTCGTCGTTCCAGTACGCCAGCAGGTGCCGGATCGGCGCCTCGTCGGTATAGAGGCGGACCGGCGCGTCGGCGCCGCGCTGCGCGGTGAAGCGTTCGAGCCTGCCGATCCAGTCGAGCTCGGCCACCAGCGGCCGCGCATCGGCATTGTGCGTGCTCAGCTTGCGCATCTGTGCCAGCACGGCATCCGCACCGGTGACATCGCCCGACTTCAGCCTGACGGCGAAGTCGGGCACATAAGCCTGCAGCAATGCCTCGGTGCCGATGCCCTGGACCTGGGTATTGTCGGGATGGCGCGCCAGGTAGCTGTCGGCGGCCTGCGCCGCACCCGCGTGGTCGCCGGCGGCGAACCGTGCCTGCACCTCGCGCTCCGGCGCGCCACGCCAGTAGACCACCGCGCCCGCCAGTACCGCGAGCAGCAGCAAGGCGCCTCCCCATCGCGCCGCGCGCCGCGTGCGCGCCGGATCGTCCAGGCCGAACATCCGGGCCCCTTCCGCCAGCAGCAGCGCGGCGCGGCCGCGTTTGCGGCGCGCCTGCGCGCCTTCGTGCGCCGCCGTGGCCGCGGCGGCAAGGGCCTCGGCCTCGGTGTTGATCTCGTCATCCTGATGCGCCGCGTAGTCGACGCAGAAGATGTCGAGAAAGGAATCGGGCGCGCCGACAAAGGTGGTGCGGTCGTCCTCGTCGCGCGCGGGTGCCGCCGGGGATGCGGGCGGCGCGTCCGGCGCAGAGACGGGCTGCAGCATCGAATGCGTCGCCGTGACCTCGCCGTCGCCGGTGCGCTGGACCTGCGCCTTGTAGAAAAAGTGATTGCCGCCAAAGGCGATCAGGTCGCCGTCGTCCAGCGGCACGCCGTGGTCCGCCAGGCGCTTGCCGTTGACGAAGGTGCCGTTGGTGCTGCCCAGGTCTTCCACGAAAGGCACGCCGGCCTTGAGATACACATGCGCGTGGCGCCGCGACAGGTAGTTGACCTGGTGCGGATAGCTGTCGCGATAGCGCGCGAAGGCATCGTCAGCTTTGCTGATCAGGTAGGGGAACTGATCCACATGCAGCGGCTGCAGCCCGACGTCATTGCGTTCCGGCACCAGCGTCAGCGCCACCCGCGGCGGCTCGGGCTGCGGCGCGCGCGGCGACAGCCGCACCCGGAACGACAGCGCCGGCCCGAAGGCCACCTCATCGCCATCGCTGAGCTGCGCCGGCAGGCGCGCCACCGCCGCGCCGTTCACGCGCGTGCCGTTCTTGCTGCCGAGGTCCGCCACGTAGACCGCGCCATGCTCGGCAAAGATGCGCGCATGGCGGCGCGACAGCGGCGCGGCCAGGTCTTCCGGGTAGGCGGCGAACGGCAACTCGCTGCGGCCGACCGCGAACAGGTCTTCGTCGATGCGGATCTCGCCCAGCTCGGGGCGCGCCACGGGCGTCAGGAACACATCGAATTCCTGAGCCTGATCCTGAGAGAACTCCCGAGCGAATCCCTGGGCCATTTTCACCGGCATTTCCATGATCAGTGCTTCGTCAGGAGCCATGTTTCCAGCGAGCCAACAGCGCGGCTGCCGCGGCGGCAGGCCAGGGGGGTGAAGCGACTAAGAACATAGTAGGCGACGGCTTAGGCTAGTCAATCGGCCGCGGGACGCGCGGTTGGCACGGCAACGGCACCTGCAGCGGGGCAAGCGGCCAGCGGGTGCAGACACGTTACGCAACGCGTTGCGTACGCCGGCGTCACCTGGACACCGGCGCAGCGCGGTGGGCAGCACTTATTGCGGCGGATTCAAGGCCGTGTTGCGCACATCCGCATCGGGCCAGCCGCCGCCAAGCGCCTTGTACAGCGTGACGGTATCGGCCAGGATCTGTTGGTGGACCGCCAACAATTGCAGTTGCGCGGCCAGCAGCGAGCGCTCGGTCTCGAACACCTCCAGCTGCGAAACCACCCCCTCCTTCAATTGCGCCTCGATCTGCGCGGACACGACGCGCAGCTGCTCCACCTGCTGCTGCAGCTCGATGCGCTGCTTCTTGTGCGCGTCGACGTTGACCAGTGCGGTCTCCACCTCTTCGAACGCGGTCATCACGGTACGGCCATATTCGTTTTCCGCCACGCCCACTTGCGCCTCCGTGGTCTTCACACGCGCGCGCACGCTCGGGTCCAGCATCGGCAGGTTGATGCTGGGCATAAAGCCGAAGGTGAAGGACTTGAGCAGGTCACTCAGCGCAAAGCTGGCGGTGCCGCCGCGCGCGGTCAGGCTGATGGAGGGCAGTTGCGCCAGGCGTGCCTGGCCGACGATGTTGTAGGCCGCCAGCACGCGGTATTCAGCCGCCACCACATCCGGACGGCGCGCCAGCAACTGCGAGGGCAGCCCGGCCGGCACCGCGGGCGGCTGCACGCGGTCCTGCAGGCGCCCTGGCGGCACCTTGAGATTGCCGGCGGGCACGCCGACCAGCGTGGCCAGCGCGTTCTCCGCCACATCGCGCGAACGGCGCAGTTCCAGCAGGTCCTTGTTCAGCCGGTTGATTTCCGCCTGCTGCTGCATCACGCGGATCTTGGGCACCAGGCCGTTCTGGTACATGGCCTGATAGGTCGACAGAATCTGCCCGTTCTTCGCCACGGTGCGCGTCTGCTGCTCGATCTGCTCGTCGAACTGCAGGATCTGGAAGTAAGTGGTCGATACATTGGACACCAGCGTCAGGTAGCCGGCACGCCAGTCGGCCTCGGTGGCTCGGAACTCCGCGGCCTGCGCCTGCACGCCCTTCTCCACCTTGCCCCAGATATCGATGTCCCAGTTCAACTGGGTGGCGGCGTTATACGTCCACGTGGACTTCTGCCCGGTGCTCTTGTCGAAGCTTGCGCCGGCAGCGACATCGACCACCGGCAGCCCGCCGGCACGGGCCTCGCCGATCTGCGCGTTGGCCACGCGGATGCGCGCCGCCAGCACCTTGATGTCGTAGTTGCCGGCAAGCGCCTGCTCGATCAGCTTGTTCAGGTAGGGATCCCTGAATCCCACCCACCAGTTCGGCTGCACCGTTTCCGCCGGCGATACCGTGATCGAACCCTGGCGCGACCATTCCGTCTTGGCCGGCGTTTCCGGGCGCTTGTACACCGGCGGCCGGAAGTCGGCGCAGCCTGCCAGCAGCGCCGCGCAAGCCGCCAGCGCGGGCAGCCAGGCAGCGCGGCGCGGCGCGGGGATTGACGCAAGCCCGGTCGAGGCAGTGATGGATTCAGGCACGATGTGTTCCTGCGTGCGACGGCGGCTGGCGGGATACGCTGGAGATACCCCAAGGCATGCCGGGGCCGCGAAGTCTGTCTGTATTGTGGTGCGCGCTGGCGCGCGCTCCAACCCCGATATGCAAGGGGTCAACAAAAGCGCCGCGGGGACGCCCCCGCGGCGCAGCGCCATCTCAACAACCTTCTCAACGATAGATGTTGTTGCTGGCGTTCTGGTTGGTATTCACATGCGAATCGACATGGTCGAGGAAGGCCGAGCCATTGCCATTCAGATTGGTCACGGACTGCAATTGCGCGATGTCTTGCTTGGCGGTGATGCTGCCGTCGAACGCGAGCTTGATCGGCGCATACACGGCGGCAAAGGGCAGGTAGGCCAGGCCGCCGCGTACAGCGTGCATGCGCTTGCTGTCGAGGGTTTCAGTGGCGGACAGGTCCTTGATGGTCAGCGTGGTCATGATGGTCTCCGGTATCGGTAGTCAGTGCTTGGGTTCAGTCAGCCGGGCGCGAGGGCTCAGCCGTAGATGTTGTTGGAGGCGTTCTGGTTGGTGCGCACGTCGGACTTGACGTGGTCCAGGAAGGCCGAGCCGTTGCCGTTCATGTTGGTGACGGTCTGCATCTGCGCGATGTCCTGCGTGGCGGTGATGCTCTTGTCGAACGACAGGCTCAGTGGCCGGAACACCGGCATGAACGGCAACAGGGCGTGGCCGCCGCGCACGGCGAGCATGCCCTTGCGGTCCAGGGTGTCGATGGTGGTCAGGTCGGTGATGGTCAGCGTGGTCATGATGGTCTCCTGGTAGAGGAAGGTATTGCCTTGAGGTTGGGTTCGAGCATCGGGTTGGTGTCGCGCTCGGGATGAACAATCGCAGGGAGCGTGCCAGCTGGGGTGCCATGAGCGGGGGGATTGCGGAAGTGCCTGAAAATATGGGGGTTTTTCTTTTCAGGTCGCGGTTTGGGTTGGGGGGTGATGGGGTTGATGTGCGGTGTGGTGGTGGGGAGGGGCCAACGGATTTTTGTGGTGGTGTTGGTTGGGGGGCGACAGGGGGGGGGATTTCGATGCTGTCGTAGGTTGGACCGCCTGGTTCCGCCCTGCTGGGCGGGTCACTTTTTGGCCGAGCGCCAAAAAGTAACCAAAAAACGCGTCGCCTCAGGCGGCTGGCCACCCATTCCACGGTGTGGGTGGTTCGGGCGGTGGTGATTTCCGTTCGGTGGGGTTGGTGGTTCAACCCTGCTACGCTCCCGGGATGTGCCTTGCGTCCAGGGACTATTGGACGAACCCGACTTTAGGCTGTTGGCAGCCTTCTAACGAGGTTATCGGTAGGACGCCTACGGCTGCGCTGCGCGCACTCAGTATCGCAGGTCGGGTGCTCGGGCACGGAGTGCGTCGCTGCGCTCGCACGGCGTTGTCGCGGATGATGCCGGGCCAAAAGCAGGGACCAGGAAATGGTCGTTCGTTCTGCCACGTTAGGGCGTGCGCGAAGCGCAGCCGAAGGCGTCCCACCGACGACGTGATTAGTCAGTATGACTCCCCTGGGGCAAGAGGGCTGGCCCGCCGCGAGGAATCAAACGCGGGTTAGCATGACTGCCAGAGCCGCACGGTGTGGACAGTGCCACACCCGGCGATTTCCAGCGCGGAGGCCAGCATGGAACACGATAGCACTTTGTATGTCGGTCTGGACGTCCATAAGGACTCGATCACGGTCGCCTATGCACTCGGCATGGGCGAAGTGGAACTGCTTGGTAAGATCGGTACGTCGCAGGCCGATATCGATCGCCTGTGCAAGCGCCTGCAGTCCAAAGCGCGCCACATCCGGATCGTCTACGAGGCCGGCCCCTGCGGATATGGCCTTTACCGGCAGCTTGCAGGAAAAGGGGTCGAGTGCATGGTATGCGCACCGTCACTGATCCCGAAGAAGCCCGGTGAGCGTGTCAAGACCGACCGACGCGATGCGGTCAAGCTTGTGCGATCGCTACGGGCCGGCGACCTGTCGGCGGTGTACGTGCCCAGCGTGGAGGATGAAGCCTTCCGGGATCTGTCGCGCGCGTGGGTCAGCGCCAAGAACGATCTGAAGCGTGCACGGCAGCGACTGAAGGCCTTTCTGCTCTCGCACGGGGTTCGCTACACCGGCAAAGCCGACTGGGGCCCGGCACACCAGCGTTGGTTGAGCCAATATGCGTTCGACAGCGTGTGGCAGCAACTTGCCTTTGAGGAATATCGACGGACCATCGAGGACCGGATTGCGCAATGCAGCCGTCTCGAAGCGGCCCTGCGCGAGGCAATGGTCAACTGGCGCTTCTATCCGGCTGTACTGGGCTTGCAGACCATGCGCGGCATCGACTTCACCACGGCGGTGGGCATGCTCGCCGAGTTGGGCGATCTCTCGCGCTTCGCGCATCCGCGCCAACTGATGGCCTGGCTTGGTGTAACGCCCGCCGAACACTCGTCGGGCGAGAAACGGCGCCAGGGCAGCATCACCAAGAACGGCAATAGCTATGCAAGAAAGCTACTGGTCGAGGCGGCCTGGAGTTACCGACACCCGGCACGCGTGAGCCCTCAGATCCAGCGCCGGCACGAAGGTATTCCAAAGGCCATCGTTGACCGATCCTGGGACGCCCAGGTTCGACTTTGCCGGCGCTATCGGAGGCTGGCCGCTCGCGGCAAGAACCCGAACATTGCGGTGGTTGCGGTGGCCCGCGAACTGAGCGGCTTCATCTGGGACATCAGCCGCCTTGCGATGTCCCTCTCAGTACCAAACGAGGCGCGGACAATGTAACCAGGCACCGGGGGGTACAAATCAACCTATCCGACAAACTACTGGGAGGCCAGTTTCCTGAAGGCGGCGTAGCCCGGCACACGAGCAACCCGCGTCCCTGCTAGGCAACGGATTCCATCCGACTTGCGGCCTTAGTTAGCGGCAGGCTCATTGAGCGGACCTCTGTAATGCGGTAACCAACCCGCGGATATCAGCGTGATCCACCGTCGAGACTTACTGCTACGCCGCCCTCAGGAAATTGGGAACAGCATGGAACTATGAAACCCTGAGCCAAACAATCTCGATTGACACGGGAAGTCATATCAGCAGGCTGCCAATAGCCTAAAGTCGGGTTCGTCCAATAGTCCGTTGATGTGGGCACAGACAGGGTGCGTAGCAGGGTCGAACCACCAACCCCACCGAACGGAAATCACCGCCACTGGAACCACCAACGCCGTGGAATTGGTGGCCAGCCGCCTGAGGCGACGCGTTTTTGGTTACTTATATGAACGCGCCCCGGTTTGCAAGGTAAAGCCAACATCAGGCTTGGACAGGATTGGCTGCAGACTTATATCCGGCCTTGCGGTGCAGGCCTGGCCTGCAGGCCCTGATGGATTTCGCCGGGAGTGTCCCTATCTTTTGGCCGTGCTTTGAGCACCAGTAACCAATTGGGCTTGCACTCCCGCGGTCCAACCTGTTTTGCCATCACGTGGACATTACCCTCGCAACCTGTGGACGGGTTCCTTGCTTGCTAGCTCAGGCCTGCCCGCTAGGCAGGCCTGACCGAGACGTAGTCTCGGTCATAGGTGCGGTCGTGGACCAACAGGGCCCAGATGGTACGCACCGTCTTGTTAGCCAGGGCAACAGCCGCGACGTTTTTCGGCCGTCGCTGGGCGAGCATCAGGCTCCAGCCGGGCTGGTTCTTTCTGCGCAGATGACTCAGCACGACCCGAGCGCCGTGAATCAGCAAGGTGCGCAGATAGGGGTCGCCGCGTTTGCTGATGCCGCTCAGCCAGACCTTGCCGCCGGTGCCGGTCTGTTTGGGCACTAGGCCAAGATAAGCCGCCAGTTGGCGCCCGGACTTGAAGGTGTGCGCGTCGCCAATGGTGGCAACCATGGCCGTGGCGGTAAGCATGCCGATGCCGGGAATGGCCAAAATCGTTTTGCAGGCCTGACTTTGCCGACCCCAGGTATCAATGCGTTGATCCAGGCGAGCTATCTCTTGATCGAGCCGTTCGATGCTTTGCAATTGTTCGCGCACGAACTCGAACAGCAAGGGCGGCACGTCCTGTTCGATTTCGTCCATTCGTTGCACGATTTCCTGCAGGCCAATCCGTAGCCCGGGACGGATCCGGATTCCGAACTCAAACAACGTGCCGCGCAATTGGTTGACCAGCATGGTGCGCATCTTCACGCGCAGCTGGCGCATGGCGTGCAGGCTGAGCACGCACTGTTGCGGCTCGGTCTTCGGGGCCACGAACGGCATCCCGGGCTGCTGCGCCGCGGTCCAGATAGCCTTGGCATCGGCCGCATCGGTTTTGTTCGTCTGCACGAACGGTCGCACGTACCTGGCGTGCAGCAGCACTGGCTCATGACCCAAGGCTTGCAGTTGGCGGGCCCACCAGTGCGCGCTGCCACATGCTTCGAGCGCGATACGTCCGGGCTCGCGATTCGCGAGAAACTCCAGCAGCTTGGGCCGGCTGAAGCGGCGGTTGGAACACTTGCCGGAAGGCTCGACCCAATAGAGCTGGAAGACAGTCTTTGCAATATCCAGGCCGTAAGTCGTAGTATTCATCTCGGGTCCCTCCATCCTCGCGTGGTTGGTGACACTCCCACTCTGGCACATCGATGCCGTTTCGTGATGGGGGACCCGCCTATCCTGTCACGTTTCCCCGGATGCACAACTGAACTACCGGCGCCTTTGATCGGAGGGCCGGGGCGCGTTCATTCCATCTTTTGTCGCTCGGACAAAAGTGACCCGCCCTTCAGGGCGGAACTGGGCATTCGAACAACTACCAGATAGATGCAGCAGGAAAGGCAGCCCCCCCTTCACTTCACATAAATCGTAATCTTCTTCGAATAAACCGGCGGGTTAGTAGGAATATGCTTGTCATCCCCCATCAGCAATTGCAACGTGTGCGTCCCAGGCGGCAACTCAACCATCGTCTCCGTCTCCCCCGCCCCGAAATGCAGATGATTCCGATCATTGGGGATTTCCTTGTCCATCGGCGGCAGATCGACGTCGATCAACAGATGATGGTGCCCGGTATTCGGGAACTTCACATCCTTGGGCGCCACCCCCATATTCCGCAACCCGAACCACACCTTGAACGGCTTGCCCGCGGGCAAGGTCTGCCCGTTATTGGGCCAGCCGATATAGAGATAGGCGTTCGGCGGCGCCGGCGTCGAACCACCCTGCACCAGCGCGGACAGCAGCAGGCTGGCGGCAAACACAGCCGCGGCAAGTATTCTGGACATGACGCTCTCCCCTGTTTCCTGATCGGCCTCGGTCGGCATGCGCGGCGGCGCACGCACTGCACCGCTATTTCACCGTGACCGTGATCTTCTTCGAATAGATCGGCGGCTCGAACGGCACATGCTTGGCATCGCCTACCAGCAGCTGCAACGTGTGCTTGCCAGGCGGCAGTTCAATGCGCGCGTCGGTCTCGCCCGCGCCGAAGTGCAGGTGGTTCTTGTCCGAAGGGATTTCCTTGTCCAGCGGCGGCAGATCGGTGTCGATCAGCAGGTGATGGTGCCCGCAGCGCGGCGATTCGACGCCCTTGGGGCAGACGCCCATATTGCGCAGGCCCATGCGCACCCAGAACTTGCCGCCGCTGATGACCGCACCATCGTACGGCCAGATGATGTAGGCCTCGGCATTGGGCGGGGCCGCCGTCGACAACGACAGCGAGGGGGCGGCGGCCAGCGTTGCGGCCGCCAGCAGGCTGAACAGAAATCGTCTGGACATACGCGGCGCCTCCCGGAGTTCTGTCCGAAACCCGATCACGTTGTCCCGAAAGCCCGTTCTTGTTGCTTGTTGGCCAGCGCTCGGCGATTCGTCATTCAGGTTAGGACGCAAGCCCGGAAAAAGCGACCCCGGCGTGCCGCGGCGGCATGGGAATGCTCCGCCGGACACACAAGTGCTGTGCTATCTTGAAGCAAGCCGGTCGACGTCTCGGCAACACCACAATGCGCCCCCACGCATAGGCTGGCAGGTACCAGCATGCGGCGGGATCGCGGCGGCTCCAGCGAGGTGTGAAGATGTGGCGCAATCTACCAGTCGTACGCGTGGCCGCGGTAAGCGCAATGGCCACAATGACCGCGATCCTCGCCGCCGCGCCGTTGGCCGCGCTGGCGGTTACCGCTGATGCACCGCGCACTGAGCCACTGCTGCTCGCCGGCATCATGCCCAAGAACACGGACGAGCAGTACGAACTGACCTTCTGGGAATCGATCAAGAACAGCAACTACGCCGCGGACTACGAGGCCTACCTGAAGCAATACCCCAACGGGCGCTTCGCTGTGCTGGCCAGGGCGCGCCTGGAGCGGCTGGCGGCGAGCGCCTCCGCGCCCAAGGCACAAGCCCCCACGCCACCGCCACGCTCCAGCACTTCCGCCGCTGGTCAGGTCTCGCGCCCGCCTGCTCCGCCCGCCCCCGCCGCACCTGCCACCGCAGCGCGTCCTGCAGCGCCACCGGCTGCGCCGCCGGCAGCAACACCGCCGCGCCCGGGCGTGGCGGCGGGCGGCGCGGTCAGCGCCACGCTGCACAATGGCGAGATCCGCGATTGCCCGGCCTGCCCCGTGCTGGTCTCCCTGCCGGCCGGCAACTTCACCATGGGCAGCAGCACCAGCGATCCCGCCGAGAAGCCCCCGCATCACGTCACCATCGGCCAGCCCTTTGCCATCGGCCGCTATGAGGTCACGGTCGAGCAATGGAATGCCTGTGCCGACGCCGGCGGCTGCCAGCGCATTGCCACCGTTGCCGAAAGCCCGAAGAGCGCGCCGGTGCGCGATGTCAGCTGGGACGATGCGCAGCAGTATGTGGCCTGGCTCAGCAAGACCACCGGCAAGAGCTACCGGCTGCCGACCGAGGCGGAATGGGAATATGCGGCGCGCGGCGGCACCGCCAGCGCCTACTGGTGGGGCGACCAGATGCGCAAGGGCAATGCCAACTGCAAGGACTGCGGCGAGCCCTGGAACCCCGACGCGCCGGCCACGGTCGGCTCGTTCGCGGCCAACCCGTATGGCCTGTACGACGTCAATGGCAGCGTGTGGGAATGGGTTGCCGATTGCTGGCACAGCTCGTACAAGGGCGCACCCGTCGACGGGCGCGCGTGGAACGAAAACGGCTGCGGCGCGCGCGTGATCCGCGGCGGCTCCTGGCGCGAAGGGGCGAGCTACATGGTGTCGTCGACGCGCTTCAAGTACAGCGCCAGCGTGCGGCAATCGCAGAACGGCTTTCGCGTAGTGCGCGACATGAAGTAACTAGTGGCGGAAATGCCAAGCCGGCCTCGGACAGCCGTCAGCGCGCGCGCGTGGAGATCTGCACCAGGTCCGCGCTGATGCGGTCCTGGCCGTACGTGCGCGCCATCTGCGCGAGCGGCTTTTCCAGCGCCCGCAGGTAATCCTGCCGCGACTCGACCTCGGCGCGGCGTGCCGCGAACAGCGGCGCCGGCGTGGTCAGCAGCACCACCACTTCGGTGCCGAAGGGCGCGGAGACGACCCAGTCGCCACTGTCGCCAATCGTGGCGCTGTACCCGGGCGGCGCCTGGTTGGCGGGTATGTGCGTGCTCGGCACCATATGCGCCACCTTGCCGTCGGCCGCGAAGTAATCGACGTAGACATAGGAGTCCTGCGCCGGCGTGCGCAACTCCAGCACCATTGGCGAGCCCTCTGTCAGCTGCGTGCCCTGGCCGCGCAGGCGCAGTGACGAGGCCGTCCCGCCCTGCCGCTTGCCCGACCAGTACGGCGCGATCATCGTCGCCACGTCGCACTTGTCAGCGGCCAGCGGCTGGGTGTCCACCGCCATGCTCTTCAGCGCCCTGGCGCCCGGCAGGCGGTTGAGCTGTTCACGCAGGCGCGCCGCGCCCACGCTCTCGGCCAGGAGGCCGCGCACGTGCAACGTCTGGCCCTGCTGCGTGGCGGTGAGCAGCGAGCATGGCACGGCGGCCAGCAGCTTGCCGACCTCGGCCATCGACAACTCCACCGGACGGGCTGCCGGTGCGGGCATCGGCGCGGCTGGCGTCGCAGGCGCCGGCGCGGCCGGGGTGACAGGCGCTTCGGCGCGGGAGTCGGTGGCCGGGGCCTGGGCCTGGCGCTGCGAATGCCAGGCGTAGTAGCCGAGCCCCGCCACGCCCGCGAGCACGGCCAGCACGCCGCCCGCCATGCGCGGGTCGGGGCGGCGCATAGGCGCGGCCGGCACGGCACTCATGCCCTGCAGGAAGCACGCGACCGTCGGCGTGCGCGTCTCGCGGTCGAGCGAGAGCGCCTCGCGCAGGGTCTTCCATTGCGTGCGGCTCAACTGCGGCGGCTGCACCGGCTTGAGCGCGGCATCGCGCGCCTGGTTGGCCGAGAGCCGCTGGTAGGGATGCTTGCCGGTCAGCAGTTCGTAGCTCACGCAGGCCAGCGCGTAGATGTCGTCGCGCGGGTCGGGCTCGCGGTGCTCGAACATCTCGGGGCTGGCATAGGCGGGGGTCATGCCGCCCAGCGAGCCGGGATCGAATACAGTGCGGTCGGATTCGTCGGCCGGCGGCAGGAAGCCGCGCGCAATGCCGAAGTCGATCACCTTGACCTCGCCGTTGTCGGTCAGGAAGACATTGGCGGGCTTGAAGTCGCAGTGCACGAAGCCGCGCTCGTGCGCGTACGCCAGCGCGTTGCCCATGCCATTGATGATCGGCATGGCGCGCGCCATCGGCATGCCGGCAAAGCCCGGGGCCTTGAGCACATGGTTGAGCGACGAGCCGGACAAATATTCCATGGTCAGGAAGACCACCGGTCCGTCGCGGTCGAAGTCATAAACGGTGACGATGTTCCGGTGCGCAAGCGTCTGCGCCTTGCGCGCCTCGCGCTGCAGCGCCATCAGCGACTTGGGATGTCCGCTGAACTGCAGGTTCAGCACCTTGATGGCGATGTACGGCTTGCGGTCCGAGGCCTCCAGCTTGCGCAGGTCGAGCGCCTTGTAGACCGTGCCCATGCCCCCGACACCCAGGCACTCCTCCAGCACGAAGCGGCCGTTGAGCGTATCGCCCACGCCCTTGGTGTGCGCCGTCTGCGGCAGCGTGCCCGGCTCGGGCGTGGCCACGTACATCGAGCCGGTTTCGGTGCCGGCCAGGCGCGTGGCTTCGGTGGCGCCCTCGTACTGGGTGGCGCCGCGGCGCTCGATGCGCCGCATGACTTCCGCATAGACCGCCGGCGGGAACGGAAAGCGCGTGTTTTCCTCGATGACCACGCGCGCGGCCTGGCTGGGCGTGGTGGGATCCTGCGCCAGGGCGGTTTCGATCGACGCAACAAACTCGTCGTCGGAGAGACCACCGTTCTGGAACTTGCGGATCAGGTCTTTGAGACTGGCCACGGGATGCCCCGACATGGTTGCTGGCAGGGCTTGGTCCCACCGTGCGGATATGCCCTGCCTTCGATGGATACTAGTGCGCACCCATGGCATGCGCAATCCATGCGAAGCCGGTGTGCAATGCCGCGCGCGGGCCGCACGGGCCAGCGGTGGCCGTTGCAGAGCGCCACTGTCGCGGCCGCGCCAACACCCGTGTGCTGCCTGTTGGCCGCGGCCCGTCACCCGCGGCCCGCGGCACGCGCCGCAGCCAGTGCGCCCAAGCCGACATCGAAGATAAATCCCTCATATTTTCAGGTAGTTGCGCGTGTCCGGCGAGGTCGGCCACGGCCTTGGCACAGTCCCTGCGTTAGTACCTCCCGAGCGCGACACCAACCCGATGCTCGAAACCCAACCCAAGGCAACACCTTCCTTTACCAGGAGACCATCATGACCACGCTGACCATCAAGGATCTGTCCTCCACCGAAACCCTGGACCGCAAGGGCATGCACGCCGTGCGCGGCGGCCTCGCCTACCTGCCGTTCGCCGCGGTCTACAGCCCGGTGAAGGTGTCGATCGACAAGAGCATCAACGCCATGCAGGACATCGCCCAGCTGCAGTCCGTCACCAACATGAACGGCAACGGCTCGGCCTTCCTGGACCACGTCAAGTCCGACGTGCGCACCAACCAGAACGGCACCAACAACATCTACGGCTGAGCCCTGGCGCCCGCAGACTGAACCGAAGCACTGACTACCAATACCGGAGACCATCATGACCACGCTGACCATCAAGGACCTGTCCGCCGCCGAAACCCTCGACAGCAAGCGCATGCACGCCGTGCGCGGCGGCCTCGCTTACCTCCCCTTCGCCGCCGTCTACATGCCGATCAAGGTGTCGGTCGACGACAGCATCAAGGCCACGCAATCCATCGCGCAAATGCAGTCCGTGACCAACCTGAACGGCAACGGCTCGGCCTTCCTGGACCACGTCAAGTCCGACGTGCGCACCAACCAGAACGGCACCAACAACATCTTCGGCTGATACACGGATGCGCAGCACGCGCGCAGACGCCGCCCCAACGCAGCAATCTGCGCGCCAGCTGCCCCGACACCCCACGCAAAGGAGCACCATCATGTCAACCATCCTCGTCCGCGATCTGGCCCTGAGCAAAGAACTCGACCGTGCCTCGCTGTGCGCCGTACGCGGCGGCAATTCGTGGCTCAGCCGCGGTATCGGCGACGTCGGCCCGCTGGCCAACGTCACCGTCAACGTCAACCAGAACATCGCGCAGTTGCAGGCCATCAACGTCAACACGCTCAACGGCAGCTTCGTCGGCCCCGGCGCCGGCCCGGTGCGCGTGAACGTCAACCCGGCGCAATGGGGCGGCAATTTCGCCGCCGTCTGAGCGCACCGCGCGGCGGGCCCGCGGGCAAGAGCGCGGGCCGCCTCGCCTATACTGAAGCGGTCCCGCGGCCGCATGGCCGTGGCCCCGCTTGACCGGAGACAGCCATGGCAGTGATCGTCATCAAGGATTTGCCCGACAGCATCGATCTCGACCGGCAGGCCATGACCGCCATCCTCGGTGGCGGGCGCACCGCCGGCGGCCAGGCATGGCATGGCCTGCGGCGTCAGGGCGCCGCGCGCATCGTCGACTACCCGGGTGGATTGCCTGGCAACCGCCTCGCGATGCCGCGCGAGCAGCCCCTCGGCCGGCTGCCGCGCAAGGCCGCGGGCAAGGACGCCGAGGACTGAGCGGCAACCGGGAACGAACCGGGAACGCCCAAATGAAAAGCCCGCCATCGCTGGCGGGCTTTGGATGCGGACGGGCCCGGACCACCTGGGTCACGCGGTCAGCAGTTCGGTCATTCTGTTCCCGGCAGGCTTCCCATGATTCCGCCCATGAAGCGGACGCCCATCCGGACCACCCGGATAGCCGCAGGAAGACCTGGCGCGTGGAGTCAATGACCGCAGTGCTCGCCGCGAACAGCGGCCCAATGCCGCTGGAAGAGGTCAAGCGGGAGCGTTTTTCGTCCGCCCCGTGCGGGCATCCTGTGTGCTCGCGCCTCCAGTATAGGCGGGGCTTTCCGGCTTGCAACCAGCATGGCGCGGGCCCTGTCCCCGAGGTGCCGAACGCCTGACATATCCGGTTACGCTTTCGCAGTGCAACAAAAATTTCTGACTCTGCTATAATCCGCGCCGTGAGTTTCGCAACTGTGAGATCCGCCAAGCGCCCGGCTACCTGCCGCGGCGAATCCGCTGCCCTCCCAAGCTCTGTTTCCTCGCTGCCGGACGCCTAATCATCACAACATGGCCCCAGCCGCCCAGCAGAACGCACCGCTCACCTGACGTCGCCTCGTCTCCGATCCTGTTGAACAGCCTGAAACCTGAGCTGTTTGCCTGCCAGGGATTCGGCCGGACCGCCTAGCGGAACCAGCCACCGCCCTGCCTGCCGCCGTACTGCCAGCTGTGTCTGTCGTAACGGCCTCACCGATTGGCGCCGAAGCCTTTTTAAAGACTTTGCACTGCGCCCACCCCATTGCGTTCGGGGTGCCATGCATTTATTTGACCATTCCGACATGACCCAGCACGACATTCGTGCGGAGCAAGCTATTGCCTCCGCGACCGACGCTTCGATCACTTCCGACGCTGCCCAGAGCCCGCTCGACAAGCTCGACGCCCTGCTCAACCCCAGCCCGGCTGTGGAAGCCCCGGCCGTGGAAAGCGGTTTCGCCACGCTTGGCCTCGATCCGGCCATCCTGCGCGCCCTCTCCGAACTGAACTACAACACGCCCACGCCGGTGCAGGCCCAGGCCATCCCGGCCTTCCTGGCCGGCCGCGACCTGCTGGTCTCGAGCCAGACCGGCTCGGGCAAGACCGCCGCGTTCATGCTGCCCGCGATCCAGCGCATCAGCGAGATGCCGGCGCCGCAACGCTCGACCGAGCCCGCCAAGCGCATGAAGGGCAAGCGCCCCCGTCCGTCGCCGGCGCAGCCCGCTCTGCTGGTGCTGACCCCGACGCGCGAACTGGCCCTGCAGGTGACCGAAGCCGCAGCCAAGTACGGCCGCAACCTGCGCCGCATCGTCTGCGCCAGCATCCTGGGCGGCATGCCCTACCCCAAGCAGCTGGCCGCGCTGGCCAAGATGCCTGACATCCTGGTGGCCACGCCGGGCCGCCTGCTCGACCATATCGACGCCGGCCGCATCGACCTGTCGGCCCTGCAGATGCTGGTGTTCGACGAAGCCGACCGCATGCTCGACATGGGCTTTGCCGACGACATCGACGCCATCGTCAATGCCACCCCGGCCACGCGCCAGACGCTGATGTTCTCGGCCACGCTGGATGCCCGCATCGCCCAGCTGGCCTCGCGCCAGCTGCGCGACCCGCAACGCATCGAGATCGCCGCGGCCCGCGCCGACCAGAGCCATATCGAGCAGCGCCTGCACTTCACCGACGACATGTCGCACAAGGAACGCCTGCTGGACCACCTGCTGCGCGACGCAACGCTCAAGCAGGCCATCGTCTTCACCGCGACCAAGCGAGATGCCGATTCGCTGGCCGAGCGCCTGTCCGACACCGGCTTCTCCGCCGGCGCGCTGCACGGCGACATGACCCAGGGCGCGCGCAACCGCACCCTGACCGCCCTGCGCCGCGGCAACCTGCGCGTGCTGGTGGCCACCGACGTGGCCGCGCGCGGCATCGACGTGCCCGATATCACCCACGTGGTGAACTTCGACCTGCCCAAGCAGGCCGAGGACTACGTGCACCGCATCGGCCGTACCGGCCGTGCCGGCCGCTCGGGCACCGCCATCAACCTGGTGAACCACAACGACATGTTCCAGTGGAAGCGCATCGAACGCTTCACCAACCAGCGCATCGACGCTTCGGTGATCGAGGGCCTGGAGCCGCGCCGCTCGCCCAAGCCGCGTTCGAACTTCGGCGGCAAGCCGGGCGGCGCCCGCGGTGACTTCCGCGGCAATGGCGGCGGCTACCGTGGCGGCGAACGCAGCTTCGGCGACCGCAAGTTCGGCGGCGGCGAGAACCGCACCGGCTTCGGCGAGCGCAAGTTCAGCGGCGAAAGCCGCGGCTTCGGCAACCGCACGGAAGGCGCGCGCCCGTTCGGTGACGACAACCGCGGCGGCTTCGGCAACCGTGAAGGCGGCTACCGTGGCCAGGGCGCCCAGGGCACCGGCTACCGCGGCGCCAGCGACGGCGCGCGTGGCTTCGGCAACCGCGAAGGCGGCCGCACGTTCGGCGACGACAACCGTGGTGGTGGCTTCGGCAACCGCGACGGCGCCGCGCGCAGCTTCGGCGACGGCAATCGCGGCAACGGCGGCGGCACCAGCGGCGGCTACCGTGGCAACGGCGAAGGCCGCAGCTTCGGCAACCGCGATGGCAACCGTGACGGCAACCGCGGCTTTGGCGGCGGCTTCGGTGGCAATGGCAGCGGCAATCGCAACAGCCGGTCGCGCTACGAGCGTTGATGGGGCGGTGCGCTGAGCGCACCTGAACGGGGGCGTCAGCCCCCTTCAGCCAGCCACAAGATGTGTGAATGAAGCGGGGTCAGCCATTTCGGCTGACCCCGCTTTTTTTTGGTCTTCATTTCCGGCGCTTGCGTGCGGGCAGCCGGACGACGCGCGCAGAAATCATGCCCGCGACCCGGCCTCATACATCGGCCAGGCCAAGCTTGTACTCGATGCTTCTGACCAGATTGACAAGTCTTGGCCCGAGATCCTTCTCCAGATGCTCGCGATTCGTGGCATAGGATGGGACGGTCAGATTGAATGCCAGATGCATGCCGTTCACCTCGGCCCGCATCGGTACCGCCACGGCTGCCAGCGTTGGCCGCCAATCTCCCATCGCGATGCAAAAATCCGTAGCCAGGATCTGACTGAACGCCTCGGTCGTGGCAGCGCCAAACTGAGCCCAGTCCTGCGCATGGGTCTCTTGCAGCCGCCGCAGGATGACAGCACGGTCACGCTCCATGTAGCTGGACAGCAAAGCCCTGCCGATCGCGGTGCGCAGGAACGGCCGGGTCGAGCCGATATCCGGCTTGCTGGAACTGGTCTCGTTGGCCTGCACCGTTTCCACATACACCACCTGCAAGCGGTCGCGTGTGCCGATCGAGACCGGCCCGCGCGCATAACGCGCCAGTTCCAGCATTTCAGGAGACGCGATCTGGCGCACGGTCAGTTGCGATAGCAATGGATAGCCAAGCGACAGAACCGCGGGGCCCAGGGTGTACTTGCCGGTTCTGCGGTCACGCCGCAGATAGCCGAGCCCCATCAGTGTGAACGTCAGGCGCGTCACCGTCGGCCGCGACAGCTGCAGCCGTTCAGAAATGTCCTTGTTGCCTAACGCTGTCAACCCGCTGCCGAAGCAGCCGAGCACGGCCAGGCCATTGGCAAGCGTGGACGCGAACTGCGGATTCGCCTCCAGCGCAGCGGGATCGACCAGTTCCGCGCCGCCTGCATCGAGATCTTCCAAAGGGGCCCTCCTGTTGATTTGGCCTTGACATTATATCGAACGACAACCACACTAAAGTTCAACTATGCGGTTTTGAATTCCACTATTCGGTTATCAAGACCAGATAACGCCAGGAATGGAGTGAACAATGCTTAAAGCCAGCCGTGCGGGGCACGGGGATCCCCTTTTTTCCTTCGTTGTGGTAGCCGATACCCATATCAACGAGCAGGACGGTGTATCCAGTTCGCCATTTCCGCGGAGCAGGCTGGCCAACGACCGCGCGCGGCACGTGTTCCAGGAAATCGCCGCCATGGAGCCGGCACCAAAGTTCGTGGTTCACCTTGGCGATATCGTCAATCCGGTGCCGTCGCTGCCCACGTTCCAGGATGCCGTGGCGCGTTACCGGGAAATCACGGCACCCGTGACCATTCCGGTGCACCTTGTCCCGGGCAATCATGATGTGGGAGACAAGCGCGTAGAGTGGATGCCCGCAGGCCAGGTGTGCGAGGCGTACCTGCAAACGTACCGGGAGGCTTTCGGGCGCGACTACTTTGCTTTCCAGGAGCGCGGCATACGATTCATTGTGGTCAATTCACTGCTGCTGAATTCCGGCCTGCCGGATGAGGCTACCCAGCAGGCATGGCTGGAGCAGCAGGTCGCGGAGGCGATCGCGGACGGGCAGCGGGTCTTCCTTTTCATGCACTACCCGCCCTACATCTACTCCAGCGCAGAGCGCGGCAACTACGACAACATCGATGAGCCGGCACGGAGCTGGCTACTGTCGCTGATCCGCAAGCCCGGCGTGGAGGCGATATTCGCCGGCCATGTCCACAACTTCTGGTACGACCGCATTGGCGACGCCGAGTTTTACACCCTGCCATCCACCGCTTTCATGCGGCACGATTTCACCGAGTTCTACCGCGTCGCGCCGGGCGTGGAATTTGGTCGAGCCGATGTCGAGAAATTCGGCTATTTCGTCGTCGATGTCTTCCCGCAGGGGCATGTCGCCTATTCGGTGCGCACCATGGGGGCGCAGGCGAAGGCCGGCGAGCCGCCAGCAAGCCCCCAGCTCCGCCATCTGGCCCACCCCAAGACCTCTTCATTCGACTGCGTAGGCGTGGAACTGCGTCATCCCTGGGCCGAGAGCATGCAGATCACGGCCACCGGCGGTGTGCAGGAATTCGGCAGGAAATGGGCGCGCAACGACTATCCGCTGCTTGCACTGTGGGAAATGGGCGTGCGCCTTTCGAAAGTAACAGACCTGGATGTTCTCGAAGAGGAGTCTCGCTCGCGGATGCGGTTGCTGGCCCGTCTTGGGCACAGCCATATCGTCACGGTGCTGGGAGGGCCGAAGGCCGCATTGCTTGCCGCGGATACGGGCGATTGCGGTGTGGCCGCCTACGAGGTCAACACCACGCTCGATGCCTTCCTGCGCCAGCGGGATGCCCTGCGCAAGCTTCGCCATGACACCGGCACCGGGATCTACTTCTCCAGGATCCATGCCTTCGACGACTCGCACTACGACGGCAAGCACTTCAGTCACTTCATCAAGGCCGGCTTCACCCTCGATGACCTCGAACAGCGGCAGGAGACTGTGGCGCAATGGCGTGAGGATGGATATATAGACGGCGTGACGGTCCGCATCGAGACCGACCAGCCGCTGGTGCCGGCAGCCCGGCGGCTCGCCGCGTTTGTCAGGAACTCGGGGTGCAAGGTGCTGGCTTCGCTGAAGACGAGCGGGCCGAGTCTCGCAACCGAGCAAGCCGATGATCGCGGCATGGTCGCAAAGACGGCACAGGCAATGATCCTGTCCAAGGCATCACCCCATATCCGCTACGTGTTCGACACCTTCATGGACGTGGACAGGGGCTATTTCCCGCGCCACGGCTTCATTGACCGCCGCTTCGATCTTCGCCCTGCGGCACACGCGTTCACGACGCTCGCGGCGCTGTTTTCCCAGGAGACACTGCTCGAGCTCACCGATGATCCTGCAGCATCGGACGGGATGCTTTGCTTCACGGCCCACGGCCAGCCGTACCTGTTGCTGTGCCTGGATGCGCCCCGTGCGCTGGAGAGCCTCGCGCGGGAGCAAGCGCAGAGCATCGTTCACGATCTTGTCACCGGCCGGCGGGACACCGCCTCCGGCCACGCCGAGGCGTTCAAGGCAAGGTTGCCGGATCAGGATGCGCAACTCCAGGTCTTGCTGATCCGTCGCGCATAGGCCGCCGACGCATTCCATCCGTTCTCCAACCCACAGGAGAAGTCCATGTCGCTTCGCTCCTCCCTTCGCGGCGCCGTGCTGGTCGTGCTGGCGCTGTGCAGTATGCCTGTTCTGGCCGCATATCCGGACAAGCCAGTAAAGCTGGTCGTCGGCTATGCGCCAGGTGGCGCGACCGACATCGTCGCGCGGCTCCTCGCCGATCGCCTGGGCGCCAGATGGGGCCAGCCAGTCGTGGTGGAGAACAAGCCCGGCGCCAGCGGCATGATCGGCGCATTGCAGACCGTGCGTGCGCCGGCCGATGGATATACGTTGCTGCTGGGCTATTCGCCCGAGGTGTCCTTCAACAAGCTTGTGTTCAAGGAGATGCGCTACGACCCCATCAACGATCTCACACCCATCTCGCTGGCCGCCTCGGCACCGCTGGTGTTGTTCAGCGGCCCGGGGTTGCCGGTTTCCTCCATGCAGGAATTGCTTGCCCTGAAGCCCACTGGCCGGCCCATCACCTATGGCTCGCCGGGCATCGGCGGGCAGCAGCACCTGGCCGCCGAGATGCTGAAGCGGCTGACCGGCTTGCCGCTGACCCATGTTCCCTATCGTGGCACGTCCGCCGCCCTGACCGATCTGCTGGGTGGGCAGATCGACCTGTTCTTTGGGACCACGGTCGCGGCGCTTCCGTATGTGCGTGCCGGGAAGCTGAAACCCATTGCCGTGGCGGGTCCGGCACGCGACAGGATGTTGCCCGATGTGCCCACCACGACGGAACTGGGCATGGCGTCCCTGCAAATGACAAACTGGTTCGGCGTGTTCGCGCCAGCCGGCTTGCCGCCGGCTGTCGAGGGCAAGATCAGTGCCGATGTGAGGCAGGTGCTCGCGAGCGATGCCCTGGTCAAGGCTCTCGAGGAAAAGGGGCTGACCGCGACGCCGCTGCAGGGTGCCGCATTCAGGGCCTTCATCGCCGCCGAAATGAAGAAGTACCAGGCCGTCGTGTCCGACACTGGCCTTGCCCGCCAATAGCCGTTTCGGGCAAGTTATCCACCAGCCATCGAAGCAACAGTGCTGGATGACGGACTGAAGATCCTTGCCAGGGCCATCGAACATTGACCGCTGAGCGCGGGCATCACGCCCGGGAACGCATTGCCATGACACTGCCTGTCGGCACTCCACACCATATCCCCTTCCTCGCCGGGCTTGGCGTGCGTTTCAACGCCGCAGCAAACGCACGCAGCGAGATCGAACTCGGCGTTCGGCCGGATCACCAGAACAGCTGGGACATGGCCCATGGGGGCGTCCTGATGACACTGCTCGACGTGGCCATGGCCAACGCGGGGCGCTCATCGGATCCGGACGTGCGCAGTGTCCTGACCATCGAAATGAAGACGACTTTCATGGCACCAGGGCGAGGCAAGCTGACCGCGCGCGGTCATTGCGTGCATCACACCAGCACCATGGCCTTTTGCGAGGGCGAGATTGTCGATGCCGACGGCAAGCTGGTTTCGCGTGCATCTGGCACGTTCCGGTATGTCAAGGCGGCGCCCATCCCGGCCCAATGCCGCGATGGCGCTGGCGGCAACTGACCCCGTCCGATGCACAAAGCATCCGGAGTTCTGCGCGAATCCACATAGAGCGCGCTCGCGGAGCCTCAATCAGGAAATGGAGCTGACTGGAATGACTTTCGTCCGACGCAGACAACTACTTGCCGCGATTGCCTCGCTGCCGGCAACGCCTCCTCTGTTCGCGCAGGCCAGCGGGGCCTGGCCCGGCAGGCCGGTCAGGATTGTCGTTCCCGCGCCGCCCGCGGGAGGCACCGACATTCTTGCCAGATTGCTGGCCGAGCGGTTGTCGGCGGCATTCAGGCAACCCTTCGTGATCGAGAACAAGCCGGGCGCCAACGGCATGATCGGCAGCGAGACGGTAGCGCGCGCCGCCCCTGACGGATACACGCTCCTGTTTTCCTTCGCGGGCGCCATGGTCGTGAGTCCAGCGCTGTATCGAAGGGCGCTTGATCCGCTGCAGAGCTTCGAGTCCATTGCTCAGGCGGGATCCGTCGGCAACCTGTTGCTAGCATCACCGCGGCTGCCAGTGCGCAGCCTGCGCGAGCTTGTGGCTTACGCCAGAAAGCATCCCGGGGAACTGAGCTACGGCAGCTGGGGAATCGGTTCCGGGGCGCATCTTGCCATGGAGACGTTCCTCGGCCAGGCCGGCATCGTCATGAACCATGTTCCTTACAAGGGTGCCGCGAACGTCGCGACGGACGTGCTGGGCGGCACGCTCATGCTTGGCTGGGCCGACTCAAGCTCGCAAATCCAGCAAGTCAAGGCGGGCAGGCTTGTCGCGCTGGCCGTGAGCGGCAGCAGTCGTCTGCCACAGTTGCCAGATGTGCCGACCATGTCGGAACAGGGCTACGCCTTCGATACCACGAGCTGGTACGGCCTGTTTGCACCGGCGCACACCCCTGCCGAAATCGTGCGCCGGCTTAATGGCGAAGTGCTGGGGGGCCTCGCCACCCCGCAGCTGCAGGACCGTCTGACGGCGCTGAACATCGCATCGGTCCCGCCGCTAAGCCCTGGCCAGTTCAGGCAACTCGTGGAACACGACATGAAGACGTGGCACCGGCTGGCGCTCGCAGCCGGCGTCAAGCCGGAATAATGGAGTTCAGTACGCGCCCCGGAAGCAGGCAAGTGCCATCACGACGGCGATTGGCCGTCATCGCCATTCTTCCGGCAGGCGCCTGCTGAAGCCGCTTGCCGCCGCTACAGCGCGCAGGTGCGAAAGCCGATAAAGGAAAGATCATCCTCGGGCAGCCGCGCCCACCGTGCCCGCACATGGCGCAGCCGCGCCGGGCTGGCGAACGAGACGCCGCGCACCGCCTGGTGCGTGCCGAAGCGCCCCACCATCTCGCCGTCGGACGGCGCCGCGGCAAAGCCCGCATAGGGTTCGTACGGCGTGGCGGTCCACTCCCGCAGCGCACCCCACTGCAGGCCACGGTTCTGCGTCGCGGCAAGCTCCCATTCCGATTCCACCGGCAGGCGCCGTCCCGCCCACACGCACCACGCCTGCGCCTCGTACAGCGTGACGTGGCGCACCGCCTCGTCCGGATTGAGCGTGCGCAGGGTGCCGAAGCGCTCCACCATCCAGGCGCGCGAATCCGGATGCCGCGACCAGTAGCGCGGCGCCGAGCGCTCCTGCGTCATCAGCCACTGGCGCCCCGCCGACGACCACCAGGCCGGGTGCTCATAGCCGCCGTCCTCAACAAACTCCAGGAACTGCGCGTTGCTGACCAGCGCCATGTCCAGTTCAAACGCAGGGACATAGGTGGGCTGGGGCGGCAGCTCGTCCGGCCAGGCAAAGCCGTCGGGGTCGCTCCAGCCCAGCGTGAAGCGTCCGCCCGGGAAATGCAGCGTGCCGCCATGCCCTGCCGGCTGCGCCGGGCCGGCGCCGATGGCCTCCGCCGGCGCCATGCCCAGTGCCTGCAACAGGGCGGCCACCCCTTCGCCCCGCGCATCCTCGTGCAGCAGGGCGCGGCGGTACGGGTACAGGGTCAGATCGCTGTCGTCGGGCAGCAGTGCGATCCGGCGCAGCACGCCGTCGAGCACGTCGGCCGCATAGCGCTTGACCACCGCGACGTCCGGCAGCGCGACATCCCAGCGCTCGTCCGGGCCAATGCGGTCCGGGTCGAACCATTCGTCGGCGCCGTCCAGCAGCGACGGCTCGGACGCCACCGGCACCGGCACGCCGCCGCGATCGACCTGGCGCACGCCGCGCAGGCACCACCACTCCGCATGCCAGGCCACATGCCCGAGCGTCCATAGCGGCGGATCGGCATCGTACTGGCGCGGCACGTCGCAGGCGCGGCGCGTCTGCCCGAACGGCGCCAGCCACGCCAGCGTGCGGTTGCGCGCGTCGACCAGCGCCTGTGCCAGGCCTTCGCGCGGCAAGCGGCGCGGGTCGGACCAGGTTGCCTTGCCGCCGGTGAAATAGAGATCGGGAAGCATGGGAAAGCCGCTCATCGGGAGGGTCCGCGCAGGGAATGAACAGTGACAGGCAGGGATTGAAGCAGGCGACAGTCACGGCGCGCCGTGACTATCGGCCATTATGACACCACCTGCCAACCCTGCCAGGCGCGCCCCGGCAGGGCATCAGCCGCGCGCGTGAAACACCGCGAACCAGCCGCGCGGATCGGTCCAGCACACCGGATCGTCAAAGCCGGCGGCTTCCAGCAGCAGTGCGAAGTCTTCCGGGCGGTACTTGTACGAATCCTCGGTATGGATGCGGTCGCCGGCGGCAAATTCGCGCGCCCCGCCCTCCCACTGCACGCGCACTTCGCGGCAGGCCTGCAGGTGCATCTGGATGCGCGAGGCCTGGCGGTCGAAGCTCGCCACATGGCGCCAGTCATCGATCGAGAAGTCCGTGCCGACGATGCGGTTCACGTTGCGCAGCACGTTGCGGTTGAACGCGGCGGTCACGCCCAGCGGGTCGTCATAGGCCGATACCAGCGTGGCCTCGTCCTTGTGCAGGTCCACGCCGATCAGCACGCCGTCGCCGCGCCCGGCCGCGCCACGCATGCGCTGCAGCAGCGCCAGGGCCTCCAGCGGGGCGAAATTGCCGATGCTCGAACCCGGGTAGAAGAACAGGCGCCTGCCACGCCTGACATTGACAGGCAGGTCGAACGGCGCGCACAGGTCAGCGCCCAGGCCCAGCATCGGGATCTCGGGATGCTGCTGCTGCAGCGCAGACAGCGTTGCACGCAGAAACTCGACCGAGATATCCAGCGCCACGTACTGCGCCGGACGCAGGCTGCCGAACAGCCGCGCAGCCTTCTCGCAGTTGCCCGCGCCCAGGTCCACCAGCACGCAACCGCTGCCGGCGCGCGCCGCGATGGCCGGTCCCGCGCTGGCAAAGATCTCGGCCTCGGTGCGGGTCGGGTAGTACTCGGGCAGGTCGGTGATGGCCTCGAACAGGCGCGAACCCAGCACGTCGTAGAAGAACTTGGGACTGATGGCAGCCTGCCCGGCGCGCAGGCCGGCCAGCACCTGCTCGCGCAACGCGCCGCTGTCTTCGCGGTACTGCTGCACGAATTCCGGCTGCGGCGGCCGGTGCGGGTGGCCATTGGCCAGCGCAACCAGCGCCAGCGGCGCGGCCGCATGGCCGTTATGGTGGTTCAGAGGCGGGAGAGGTGGCTGCGGGGCTTTGTTCTGCGGGGGCGTGTTCGGCGGGTTCGGGACAGCCGGCATGTTGTTTCCTTGTATGGTCGCAAATGGGCACTGCGTATTCCCCAAGGCCGCGCTTGCATGTCGTGCGCGCCGGTCTCCGCAACGCATTCCTGTGCTGTCCGGGACGCATCGGGCGGAGCCGAATTTCAAGGATAGGCCGATCCGGCGGATCGCGCAGCGTCCAATGGCGATATGGAAGGCGTTCGGACAGCCTGAGCTACCCATAGGAGCCGAACTCGGCACTTTGATTTCTTGCGTCAGTGTCTTTCCTGATGAGGCATGGCCCCTGCAGTTCGTTTATAATTCCGCCCAGCGCGACCCCGAATTGGTCGCGTCCCTCAAAGGGGAGTAGCTCCGGGGCCCATGCCCTTAGCACAATCGTCATTCCGAGGCTCGCGCCTCCGGTTGTGCTGACACCGGCGCGCATACCGCGCCAGCTGTCGAGCAAGACCTTTGCAACCTGGTTCTCATGGTTTGCAAAGGCGGCCCCACCCTCCCATGCTCCGTGAATCCAGGCGAACCCAACGCGCGCTTGCGCCGATTCGTACCCTGAGGAGAGTTCATGGAGTGGTTTACCGATCTGTTCACGATGCAGTTCCTGACGGCACTGCTGTCCATCGTCGTCATTGACCTGGTGCTGGCCGGCGACAATGCCATCGTGATTGCCCTGGCGGCACGCAACCTGCCCGCCCACCTGCAAAAGAAGGCCATTGTCTGGGGTACCGTCGGTGCCGTGGTGGTGCGCTCGGCCATGACCATCGGCGTGGTCTGGCTGCTGAAGATTCCTGGCCTGATGCTGGTTGGCGGCCTGGCGCTGGTGTGGATTGCCTACAAGCTGCTGTCCGACGAAGGCGACGGCGACGGGCACGGCTCGGGCGCCTCGACCCTGTGGGGCGCGATGAAAACCATCATCATCGCCGACGCGGTGATGGGCGTGGACAACGTGCTGGCCGTGGCCGGCGCCGCCCACGGCAGCTTCCTGCTGGTGGTGCTGGGCCTGCTGATCAGCATCCCCATCGTGGTGTGGGGCTCGAGCCTGGTGCTCAAGCTGATGGCCCGCTTCCCGGTCATCATCTACCTGGGCGCGGGCGTGCTGGCGTTCACCGCGGTCAAGATGATCGTGCACGAGCCCATGATCAAGGCGTACTTCGAAGCCAACCCGCTGATCAACTGGGGCCTGTACGTGCTGATCGTCGGCGGCGTGCTGGGCGCCGGCTACCTGGTGCAGAAGCGCCGCGTGCAGCTGCCGGCAACCAGCCACTAAGGCCTGCCGCCATGCCGGGGCGGCAAGCCCCGGCAACCTGCAATAAGGGCCGCCCGGAGGGGCGGCCCTTATTGCTTTAAAATGCCTGCTTTGCGGGTCCAGCGCCCGCGTCACTTCCCATCCCGCCCCGCGCCGATGAAACAGTATCTCGACTTCATGCGCCATGTGTACGAGCATGGCACCGACAAGGCCGACCGCACCGGCACCGGCACGCGCTCGGTGTTCGGCTACCAGATGCGCTTCGACCTGCGCGAAGGCTTCCCGGTGGTCACCACCAAGAAGCTGCACCTGAAGTCGATCATCTATGAACTGCTGTGGTTCCTGCAGGGCTCGACCAACGTGCGCTGGCTGCAGGAGCACGGCGTCACCATCTGGGACGAGTGGGCCGACGAGAACGGCGAACTGGGCCCGGTCTACGGCTCGCAGTGGCGCTCGTGGCCGGCGCCGGACGGCCGCCATATCGACCAGATCACCGACCTGGTGGCGCAGATCCGCGCCAACCCGGATTCGCGCCGCCTGATCGTGTCGGCCTGGAACGTGGCCGACATCCCGCGCATGAAGCTGCCGCCCTGCCACGCGTTCTTCCAGTTCTACGTGGCCGATGGCCGGCTGTCGTGCCAGCTCTACCAGCGCAGCGCCGACATCTTCCTGGGCGTGCCGTTCAACATTGCCAGCTATGCGCTGCTGACCCACATGATGGCGCAGCAGACCGGGCTGGACGTGGGCGACTTCGTCTGGACCGGCGGCGACTGCCATCTGTACAACAATCATTTCGAGCAGGTGCAGACCCAGCTCGCGCGCGAGCCGCTGGCGCTGCCGCAACTGAAGATCCTGCGCAAGCCCGACAGCATCTTCGACTACCGCTACGAAGACTTCGAACTGGCCGGCTACCAGTCGCACGCCGCCATCAAGGCACCGGTGGCCGTATGACGCTGCTGACACTGGTTGTTGCCCGCGCCCGCAACGGCACCATCGGCCGCGACAACACGCTGCCGTGGCGCCTGCCGGAAGACCTGGCGCACTTCAAGCGCACCACCATGGGCGCGCCCGTGATCATGGGCCGCAAGACCTGGGACTCGATCGGCCGCCCGCTGCCGGGGCGCCGCAATATCGTGGTCAGCCGCAACCCGGATCTGCGCATCGAGGGCGCCGAGGTGGCCGCCTCGCTGGAAGACGCGCAACTGCTATGCGTGGGCGCCGAGCAGATCTTCCTGATCGGCGGCGCGCAGCTCTATGCCGAAGCCATGCCATGCGCGGACCGGCTGGTGGTGACGGAGATCGACGCGGACGTGGAAGGCGATGCCTTCTTCCCGGCGATCGACCGCACCCAATGGATTGAAACCGCGCGCGAGACGCATCATTCGGAGGCGAATGGCTTCGACTATGCCTTCGTCACATATGAGCGGCCGCCGTCGGACGAATCGTAAGGCGTTGCGCGGGCAATAAAAAAGCAGGCCGGCCGGCCTAATGCCGTTCAGTTAACCACCGTCGTTCCCGCGCAGGCGGGAACCCAGTGACTTCATCCCCGAAGGGGACGTGAAAGACGCTGGATTCCCGCCTGCGCGGGAATGACAGTGGCGTTTGATACCTTAACTGAACAGCATTAGGCCGGCCGGCCTGCTTCTTCTTTGGGTGGCACGCGCCGCTCAGGTGCCGGCAATCGTCATCTGCTCAAGCAGGATCGAGCCGGTTTCCTTGGTGCCGCGCACCAGCGCATCCGCGCCGATGGCAACGATCTGCCGGAACATCTCGGCCATGTTGCCGGCGATGGTGATTTCTTCCACGGGGTACTGGATCACCCCGTTCTCGACCCAGTAACCCGAGGCGCCGCGCGAATAGTCGCCGGTCACATAGTTCACGCCCTGCCCCATCAGCTCGGTCACCAGCAGGCCGGTGCCGAGCTTGCGCAGCATGGCCGGGAAGTCGTCGCCGGGCTCGGTCAGCTTGCTCGACAGCGTCAGGTTGTGCGAGCCGCCGGCATTGCCGGTAGTCTGCATGCCGAGCTTGCGCGCGGAATAGGTCGACAGGAAGTAGCCTTGCACCACGCCGTCGCGCACCACGTCGCGGGCGCGGGTGCGCACGCCTTCCTCGTCGAACGGGGCGCTGCCCATGGCGCCGGGGGTATGGGGCTGTTCATGGATCTGGATGTGCGGGGCGAACACGGCCTGGCCCAGCGAATCGCACAGGAAGGTGGACTTGCGGTACAGCGCGCCGCCGGATACCGCCTGCACGAAGGCGCCAAGCAGCCCCGCGGCCAGCGGCGCCTCGAACAGCACCGGGCAGCGGCGCGTGGACAGCTGGCGCGCCTGCAGCCGCGCCAGCGCGCGCTCGGCGGCGTAGCGGCCGATGTCCTCAGGCGCGGCCAGTGCCAGCGGCGAGCGCTTGGACGAATACCAGTCGTCGCGCTGCATGCCGCCGCCGCTGCCGGCGATCGGCGCGCACGAGATGAAATGGCGCGAATACGGGTAGCCGCCCGAGAAGCCGCGCGTGGTCGCCAGCACGAACTGCGAATGCTGCGCCGACACGCTGGCACCATCGCTGTTGCGGATGCGCGGCGACACCGCGAAGGCCGCGGCCTCGGCGCGGGTGGCGATGTCGATGGCGCGCTCGGCGTCCAGCGCCCACGGGTGGAACAGGTCCAGATCCTGCGGCGCGTGTTCCAGCAGGTCTTCCTCGGCCAGGCCGGCGCAGTCGTCCTCGGCGGTGAAGCGGGCGATGTTGTAGGCCGCCTCGGCAGTGGCGCGCAGCGCGGCCGGCGAGAAGTCCGAGGTGCTGGCGTTGCCGCGGCGCTTGCCGATCATCACCGTGACCCCGACCACCTTGTCGCGGTTCTGCTCGATGGTCTCCACCTGCCCCTTGCGCACCGATACCGACAGGCCACTGCCTTCCGAAATCTCCGTGGCGGCGTCGGTCGCCCCCAGTTCGCGTGCCACGCGCAGCACATCGGCGGCCATCTCGCTGAGCTGGGCCTGGGTGTAGGTGAAATGCGCGGTCTGTTCGGCGATCTGGTCCATGTGGTCCATGCTGGGGCGGGTGTCATCAAAAGTCCAAGCGGCAATCATAGCAAGATAAAATGCCGGGCATGACGCGAAATTCCCGTAACCCCCAAGGCTCGCGCTTTCCCGGAGGCTTTGCGCCCGAACCGGAAGACGACGAACCGAAAAGCAAGTCGCAGCGCAAGCGCGACATGACCGCCCTGCAGGACCTTGGCGCCGAACTCGAAGCGCTGGCCAAGGACCGCCTGGCGCGCGTGCCCATGCCCGAAGCGCTGGCCGACGCCATCCACCAGGCGCGCCGCATCAACAGCCACGAAGGCAAGCGCCGCCAGATGCAGTTCGTGGGCAAGATCATGCGCGGCCTTGAGGACGAAGAGGTCGAGGTGATCCGGCAAGCGCTGGAAGGCTTCAAAGGCACCAGCAAGGCCGAGACCGCCCGCATGCATCTGATCGAGCGCTGGCGCGAACTGCTGCTGGCCGACGACGCGGCGCTGACGCGCTTCCTGGCCGAGCATCCCGGCAGCGACGTGCAGGCGCTGCGCAACACCATCCGCAACGCGCGCAAGGAAAAAGAGCTGGCCAAGCCGCCGCGCTATTTCCGCGAGCTGTTCCAGGCGATCAAGACGGCGCTCGACCTGAAGGATGGCAAGGGCGCTGCCACGGCGGACCAAGCCCCCACCCCGGAGCCCGAGGCATGACCCAGACCACCCAGCCGGTTGTCCGCAACCATCCCGACGAACTTGTTGTCGGCTTCGTTTCGATCTCGGACCGCGCCTCGGCCGGCACCTATCAGGACGAAGGCATCCCGGCGCTGCGCGACTGGTTCGGGCGCACGCTGACCTCGCCCTGGCAGGCGCTGGAGTGCCTGATTCCGGACGAGCAGGCGCTGATCGCGCGCACGCTGATCGAGCTGGTCGACGTGGCCGGCTGCGACCTGGTGCTGACCACCGGCGGCACCGGCCCGGCGCGCCGCGATGTGACGCCCGAGGCCACGCTGGCCGTGGGCACCAAGGAAATGCCCGGCTTTGGCGAGCAGATGCGCCAGGTCAGCCTGCATTTCGTGCCGACCGCGATCCTGTCGCGGCAGGTGGCGGTGATCCGCGAGACCGCCAGCCGCGCCGCGCTGATCGTCAACCTGCCCGGCCAGCCGCGCGCGATCCGCGAGACCCTGGAAGGCCTGCGCGACGCCGACGGCAAGTCCGTGGTGCAAGGGATCTTTGCGGCGGTGCCGTATTGCATCGACCTGATCGGCGGCCCCTACATGGAAACCGACGAAGCCATCGTCAAGGCCTGGCGCCCGAAGAACGCCGTGCGGGCCAAACCCGCGGCTTGATGGTTTTGCCCGTCGCCCCCGCGCAGGCGGGGACCCAGCGACTTCATCCCCAAAGGGGACGTGAAAGACGCTGGATTCCCGCCTGCGCGGGAATGACGAGCGCGCCTTCTAGCGACCTCGGAAAGCCGGCCTCAGCGCAAGCCCAGGTACAGCCCCACCGGCACGAACACGACCGCGGCGATATTGCCCAGCAGCACGATCGACGCCACCTGGTCCGGCTCCTGCCGGAAATGGTCCGCCACCAGGAAGTTCAGCACCGCCGGCGGCAGCGCGGCAAACACGAAGAGCAGCCCGCGCTGAAGTTCAGTCAGCGGCACCCATTGCGCCAGCAGCAGCGCCACCGCGATCCCCGTCAGCGGACACGCCGCGGCGCCCACCAGGCCCATGCCCCAGTTGCGCAGGCTCACGTCCTTCATGCGCACGCCCAGCGCAAACAGCATCAGCGGCACGGTGGCGTCGCCCAGCAGCTTGACCGACTGGTAGACCGGATCGGGCAGCGTGAACCACGGCCGCGCCAGCGCCAGCGCCACGCCCGCCACGGTGGCCAGCACCATCGGGTTGCGCGCGATCTGCGCCAGCGACGCATGCCGGTTGACGATCTTCATGCCGAGGGTGAAGTGCATCAGGTTCGACGCCGCGAACAGCGCCACCGCCGGCGCCAGGCCGGCCGGGCCGAAGGCGAAGACGGACAGCGGCAGGCCCATGTTGCCGCAGTTGTTGAACATCATCGGCGGCACGAAGGTGCGCGGATCGAGCTTCAGCAGCCGCGCCATGCCCCAGGCCAGCACGCCCGAGCCCAGCACCACCGCCACCGCGCAGCCCAGCAGCACCAGCTGGTCGGCCAGCACGAAATCCTTGCTGACGAAGGCCGACACCACCAGCAGCGGCGCGATCACGTCCAGCGTGGCGCGGTTGATGCCGGCCATGTCCGGATGGGCCTTGCGCCCGTACAGCCACCCGACCAGGATGATCAGGATGACCGGTGTGATGATGGAGACAATGCGCTCGAACATGGGCAGGCGGGCGGGGCGCGCCTCGGGCAGCGCGGGCGCCCGGCGGCGGCAAGGCGGCCGCCCGGCGCGGACGGCGCGTCGGTTGTGGTGGGTTGTTGTGACAGGAGCGGCTGGCCCCGCTTATTGCGCCGGGGTGTCGGCGGCTGGCGCATCGGCAGCGGGTGCCGCGCCCGGCGGGGTGTGGCGGATAAAGTGCGTGCGGTAGTAGCGCAGCTCTTCGACCGACTCCAGGATGTCGGCCAGCGCCGTGTGCAGCTGGCGCTTGATAAAGCCCTTGTGGATGGCCGGCTCCCAGCGCTTGCACAGTTCCTTGAGCGTGGACACGTCCAGGTTGCGGTAGTGGAAGAACGACTCCAGCTTGGGCATGTAGCGCGCCATGAAGCGGCGGTCCTGGCAGATCGAGTTGCCGCACATCGGCGACTTGCCGGCCGGCACCCAGCGCTTGAGGAAGGCCAGCAGCTCGGCCTCGGCCTGCTCTTCGGTCAGGGTCGACGCCTTGACCTTGTCGATCAGGCCCGAGCGGCCGTGGGTGCCCTTGTTCCAGTTGTCCATGCCGTTGAGCACGGCGTCGCTCTGGTGGATCACCAGCACGGGGCCTTCGGCCAGGATGTTGAGTTCGGAGTCGGTAATGACGATCGCGATTTCGATGATGCGGTCGGTATCCGGCTGCAGGCCGGTCATTTCCATGTCCAGCCAGATCAGGTTATTTTCACTTTTGACGGATTTGGCGGCGGCGTGGCTTGTCATCGGGACTGCGCAAGAGTGGGATTTCAGGGAAGCGGCCGCGGCGGGGCCGGGCGCGAACAATTTATAATTCTCGCATATCCGTCCGGGATGGCCGTTTGCGCACCAGCGCCGGGCCGTTTTCCGGATATCCCGGACCGCCGCCTGCCCCACCCCGGGATCCGGCGGTCCCAACGGACGCCCGCCGCGCACAATGCCGGGCGCCCGCACCCACAACAAGGCTCTTGCCGATGTTCACGATTGTCTTTCTCGCCGCCCTGGTGCTGATGGTGCTGACCAAGCTCTGGCTGGCCGCCCGCCAGGTCCGGCATGTGGCGCGGCACCGCAATGCGGTGCCAGAGCGCTTTGCCGACACCATCACCCTGGCCTCGCACCAGAAGGCCGCCGACTACACCATCGCCCGCACCCGGCTGTCAATGCTGGAAGTGCTGGCCGGGGCCGCGGTGCTGATCGGCTTCACCATGCTGGGCGGGCTGCAGTGGCTCAACCAGTTCTGGCTCGACGCCTTTGGGCCGGGCTACGCCTACGGCGTGGCGCTGGTGGCCAGCGTGGCGCTGATCGGCGGGCTGGTCGACCTGCCCTTCTCGCTGTACGGCCAGTTCGGCATCGAAGAGCGCTTCGGCTTCAACAAGATGACCTTCGGCCTGTGGCTGGCCGACATCGCCAAGATGCTGCTGGTGGCATGCGCGCTGGGCCTGCCGCTGCTGCTGGCGGTGCTGTGGCTGATGGCGCGCGCCGGCTCGCTGTGGTGGGTCTGGACCTGGCTGGTGTGGATGGCGTTCAACCTGTTCCTGCTGGTGGTGTTCCCGACCTTTATTGCGCCGCTGTTCAACAAGTTCGAGCCGCTGACCGATGAGTCGCTGCGCCAGCGCATCGAGGCCCTGATGCAGCGCTGCGGCTTTGCCAGCAAGGGCCTGTTCGTGATGGACGGCAGCAAGCGCAGCGCCCACGGCAATGCGTACTTCACCGGCTTTGGCGCCGCCAAGCGCATTGTCTTCTTCGACACGCTGCTGTCGCGCCTGTCGGGCGACGAGATCGAGGCCGTGCTGGCGCATGAGCTGGGCCACTTCAAGCGCCGCCATGTGGCCAAGCGCATCGCCGTCACCTTTGCGCTGAGCCTGGTGTTCCTGGCGCTGCTGGGCTGGCTGGCCACGCGCAGCTGGTTCTACACCGGGCTGGGCGTGGTGCCCAACCTGGGCGTATCGAACAGCGCGCTGGCGCTGGTGCTGTTCTTCCTGACGCTGCCGGTCTTCACCTTCCTGCTGGGGCCGCTGGCTAGCCAGTCGTCGCGCCGCCACGAGTTCGAGGCCGACGCCTTTGCCGCGGACCAGACCAACGCCGGCCACCTGGTCTCGGCCCTGGTGAAGCTGTACAAGGACAACGCCTCGACGCTGACGCCCGACCCGCTCTACAGCGCCTTCTACTACTCGCATCCGCCCGCCGCGCAGCGGATCGACCGACTGCTGGCGCACGCATGAGCCGCGCCGCGCGTCACCGCAACGCCGGCGGCGGCACCAATGCCGGCACCCATACCGAATCTGCGCTGATCGTCGCCGCCCACGGCCGCCACTATGTGGTCGAACTGGGCGACGGCACGCGCATGCATGCCTTCCCGCGCGGCAAGAAGAGCGACTGCGCGGTGGGCGACCATGTCAGCGTGGAGCGCGCCGCCGCCGACCAGTGCGTGATCACCAAAGCCTCGGCGCGCAAGAACCTGCTGCACCGCTCCGATCAGTTCAAGTCCAAGCTGCTGGCCGCCAATATCGACCAGGTCATCATCGTGCTGGCCACCGAGCCGGGCTTCTCCGAAGACCTGCTGGGGCGCGCGCTGGTGTCGGCCGAAGCGCTGGAGATCCGGCCGCTGATCGTGCTCAACAAGACCGACCTGCCCGAACGGCTGGAGGAAGCGCGGGGCCGCCTGGCGCTGTACCGCGAACTGGGCTACGACACGCTGGAGCTGTCGGTGCGCGCCGACCCGGCGCAAGCGCTGGCCACGCTCAAGCCGCGCCTGGCGGGACTGGCCAGCATCCTGATCGGGCAGTCGGGCATGGGCAAGTCGTCGCTGCTGAACCTGCTGATCCCCGGCGTCGACGCGCAGACTCGCGAGATCTCGGCCAAGCTCGATTCAGGCAAGCACACCACCACCTTCACCCGGCTCTACCACCTGCCGGCTGACTGGGGCACGGTGGACGGCCGCCCGGGCGCGCTGATCGATTCTCCGGGCTTCCAGGAGTTCGGCCTGTACCACCTCAGCGAGGGCATGCTGGAACGCGCCTTCCCGGAGTTCCGGCCGCTGCTGACCCAGTGCCGCTTCTACAATTGCCATCACGTCAACGAGCCCGGCTGCGGCGTGCTGGCCGCGGTGGCATCCGGTGCCATTTCCGAGCGCCGGCACCAGCTCTACACGCAGCTGCTGCACGAATCCAGCCAGCAGAAGCCCTGGTGAAGCCGTGGTAAGGTAAGCGCACCTGGGTTCCCGGTGCGCTGCCATGAAACTGCTGCTGTCCGCCACTTCCCTCGTCCATGCGGCCCATTGCCGGAACGTCCTGCGGGCGGCCGGCATCCGGGCGGAATTGCGCAATACCTGGCTGGCCGGCGCGGCCGGCGAGATCCCGTTCCGGGAGAGTGCGCCACAGGTGTGGCTGGTGGATGACGAGATGGAAGCCCAGGCGTGGGCGGTGCTCAATGCGGCCGCCAACCCGGCGCCGGGGCCCAGTTGGCAATGCCGCCATTGCCTGGAATGGCATGAGGCACAGTTCGGCGCCTGCTGGCGCTGCGGGGCGGCGCGGGACTAGCGCGGCCGGCCCGGTTCAGGCCCCTGCTCAGCCGATCCAGAGCGCCAGCGACAGCATGGCGAGCAGCAGCATCCACAACACCACTGCGCGCCACACCAGGCCCACGGCCGACTGCAGCGTGCGCACGCCGGGCTCGGCGCCAAACTCTGGCGGCGCGGGTTCCGGACCGCCGCTGCCGTCATCCTCCGCTTCCATGCCGGGCGCGTAGTCCACGGCCGGGCCGGCCACGCTGGCGCGCAGCACCACGGTGGAATCGTCCTCGGCCAGGGGCGTGCCCAGGCGCACGCCCAGCGCGCCGCCCCCGCTGGCAAGCAGGATGCCGTTGACGGCATCGTTCCACTTGCGCGCGTGGTTGCGCCAGGCATAGACCGCGTCCTCGAAGTTGCCGACGATGGCAAAGCCGATCGATGTCAGCCGCGACGGAATCCAGTCCAGCACATAGAAGGCGCGCGCCGCAAAGCGGCCCAGCGCGGGACTGCGCTCGGTCGAGGGCAGGCTCCAGTGGCGGCCGAGGTATTCGGCGGTGCGATACAGCACCACCCCGCCAGGGCCGATCGGCACCAGGAACCAGAAGAACACGCCGAACACGTGCCGGTGCACGGCGATGACTGCCGCTTCCAGCGTGTGCCGCACGATCTCGGAGACCGGCATCTCGACCGTGTCCAGGCCGGTCCACTCGTGCAGCAGCGTGCGGGCGGTATGGACGTCGTCGCGGTTCAGGGCTTCGTGGATATCCGTGAAGTAATGGCTGAACTGGCGAAAGCCCAGCGTCATGTACAGCACCAGAACGTTCCAGGCGAGCGTCAGCGCCACGCTGATCGAGGCCAGCAGGTAGTGCACCACCATCACCGCCAGGGTCAGGGGCAGGACCACGGTCAGCCAGGCCAGCGCGGCGTCGCGCGGGCGGCCGGTGTCGAAGGCGTGTTCCGCGCGGTCGCCGAGGGCGCGCACGATCTCGTGGATCGGGTTGTTGCGGCCCAGGGCACGGAACTGCTCAGCGATCAGCGCCAGGAGAATGGAAACAAAGGTCATCTTGGTACGGGGTGTTCCCAGGGCACGCCCGGCCCTTCCGGGCTTGCCGGCGATGTGCCGGCGCAGGCGCAATGCATAGCGAGAAGATAGCACAGCGCTACCTGCCGGGGCCCGGCGCGCCGCGCAAAAAGCAAAAGCCCGCCATCAGGCGTAATGCCGTTCAGTTAACCACTGTCGTTCCCGCGCAGGCGGGAACCCAGTGACTTCAAAAAACGCTGGATTCCCGCCTGCGCGGGAATGACGGTAGCGTTTGATACCTTAACTGAACGGCATTACCGCCATCAGGCGGGCTCTCGCATGCGGCAATGAACGCGGCTCAGGGCAGGTCGAACACCAGCACCTCGGCGCCATCGCCGCCGGACAGCGCGATGTCGGCCACGTCTTCCAGCCTGGCCGCGTCGCCGGCCTCGAGCGCCTTGCCGTTGATCGTTACCCGTCCGCGCGCCACGTGGACGTAGGCGCGGCGGCCCGGCGCCAGCGCCAGCGCGGCTGCCTCGTCGCCATCGAACAACCCGGCGTACAGGCGCACGTCCTGGTGCACCACCACCGAGCCTTCGGCGCCGTCGGCGCTGGCCACCAGGCGCAGCCTGCCGCGCTTGTCGGCCGCGTCAAAGTGCTTTTCCTCGTAGCCGGGGTCGATGCCGTTCTCGGCCGGCATGATCCAGATCTGCAGGAAGTGGGTGGTGTCGTGCGCAGCGTGGTTGTACTCCGAATGGCGCACGCCGGTGCCGGCACTCATGCGCTGCACGTCGCCCGGACGGATCACGCTGCCGTTGCCCATACTGTCCTTGTGGGCCAGCTCGCCTTCCAGCACATAGCTGATGATTTCCATGTCGCGGTGGCCATGGGTGCCAAAGCCCATGCCCGGCGCGACGCGGTCCTCGTTGATCACGCGCAGCGGCCCGAACTGCACATGCTGCGGGTCGTAGTAGTCGGCGAATGAGAACGAATGATAGGACTTCAGCCAGCCGTGATCGGCGTAACCGCGCTCTGCCGACTTTCTGATTTCAATCATTTTGATGGCCCTCCTTGAGCCTTTTCGCGGGAAGCATCGGCTGGATAGCCGTGTCTCGACATACGTCTTCGCTTTTGATGCTAGGAAGTTTAGGGCTTGAGGCGTATATTTGCGGGGACCACCTTAGAAGCAGTCATTCAGAATTTCTGAATATGGCCCTCTCGCTAGAATCCCTCGAAGTCCTGGACGCCATCGAACGCAAGGGCAGCTTTGCCGCTGCCGCCCACGAGATGGGCAAGGTCCCGTCCGCGCTGACCTATGTGGTGCGCAAGCTGGAAGAAGACCTGGACGTGCTGCTGTTCGACCGGCGCCGCCACCGCGCCGAGCTGACGCCGGCCGGGCGTGCCCTGCTCGACGAGGGCCGCCACCTGCTGCATGCCGCCGACGACCTGGCACGGCGCGTCAAGCGCCTGGCCACCGGCTGGGAAGCCACCCTCACCATCGTGGTCGACGACCTGATCAACTTCCGCGCGCTGCTGCCGGTGATCCAAGACTTCTATGCCGAGAACACCGCCACCCGGCTGCGCTTTTCCAAGGAAGTGCTGGGCGGCGCCTGGGATGCGCTGGTCAGCAACCGCGCCGACCTGGTGATCGGCGGCGCCTACGATGCACCCAGCACGCAGGGCTTCCAGATCCGGCCGATGGGGTCGATGCCGTTCGTGTTCGCGGTGGCCGCGCACCATCCGCTGGCCACCGAGGAAGGCCCGCTCACCACCATCCAGATCGCCAGACACCGCATCGTCGCGGTGGGCGACACTTCGCGCAACCTGCCGGCCCGCACCCACGGTGTGCTGGCCGGGCAGGACGTGCTGGTGGTGCCCACCATGCGCGACAAGCTCGAAGCGCAGATCCGCGGACTGGGCTGCGGCTGGCTGCCGGCGCCGATGGCGCAACCCCATATCGAAAGCGGCGTGCTGCAGGCGCGCGAGACCGTCGAGGTGCGCGCGCCGGGCAACTTCAAGGTGGCCTGGCGCAGCAGCAACCGCGGCAAGGCGCTGCAGTGGTGGGCCGGCAAGCTGGAAGATCCCCGCCTGGCGCAGGCCCTGCTGCAGCAACCCGACTTCGCCGGCTGAGGGCAGGTCCATGGCAGTGACGGCAGTCCCCACGGTTGCCTCGGCCGGCTATCGCGGCCGCTTTGCGCCCTCGCCCACCGGGCCGCTGCATATGGGCTCGCTGGTCACCGCGCTGGCCAGCTGGCTCGATGCGCGCGCGCATGGCGGGCAATGGCTGGTGCGCATCGAAGACATCGACATGCCGCGCTGCGTGCGCGGCGCCGACGAAGACATCCTGCGCACGCTGGAGCAACTGGGCATGACGCCGGACGAAGCGCCGGTGTGGCAGAGCCGGCGCGAACCGCTCTATGCCGATGCGCTGCGCCGCCTCGACGCCGCCGGGCAACTCTACCCGTGCGGTTGCTCGCGCAAGGAGATCGCCGATTCGCTGGTGCACGTGCGCGAGCGGCATCAGACCCTGGGCTATCCCGGCACGTGCCGCCACGGCCTGAACGGCAAGCTGCCGCGCGCCTGGCGCGTGCGCGTGCCGGACGGCCCGGCCGCCACCGTCTGCTTTGACGACCGCTGGCAGGGCCGCCAGTGCCAGGACCTGGAAACCGAGCTGGGCGACTTCGTGCTGCGCCGCGCGGACGGCCTCTGGGCCTACCAACTCGCGGTGGTGGTCGACGACGGCCTGCAGGGCATCTCGCATATCGTGCGCGGCGCCGACCTGCTCGACTCCACCCCGCGCCAGATCCACCTGCAGCATCTGCTGGGCCTGCCCACGCCGGCCTACCTGCACGTGCCGGTGGTGGCCAACGACATCGGCGAGAAGCTCAGCAAGCAGAGCGGCGCGCAGGCGATCGACACCAGCGCGCCGCTGGACGCGCTGCGCGAGGCCGGCACCCACCTGGGCCTGTCGAACGACGCGGGGAATGCGAAGGACTGGCTTGCGCGTGCCACCGATGGCTGGCGGCAGCGCCTGGCCACGCTGCCGCGCCCCCCGCACGGCTAGCGGCCCCCGAAAAAGCAATTGGCCCGCACAGGCGGTGATGCCGTTCAGTTGGCGACTGTCGTTCCCGCGCAGGCGGGAACCCAGTGACTTCATCCCCGAAGGGGACGTGAAAGACGCTGGATTCCCGCCTGCGCGGGAATGACGGTAGGGCTTGAGACCTTAACTGAACGGCATTACCGCCTGTGCGGGCCATTCCTGGCTACGGCAGGATCAGGACTTGCGCGGCACGCCGCCCAGCAAGGCTGCCACCGGCCGCTTGGGCGCCTGGCGCCCGCGGGTCAGCGCGGCCGCCACTTCGTCGGCCGCCTTGGCCTGCGCGACGCTGGCGGCGCTGGGCTCGTACGGACGCGAGAAGAACGGGTCATCCGAGGCACGGAACACCTGGCGGCTGGCGCTGTGGTCGTGGCGGCGCGGACGCTCTTCGCCATCGCCGTTGCCGCGCGCGCGGCGCACGTCGCCACGCTCGCGGCGGCGCTCGGTGTCGGCCTGGCGCGCACGCTCGCCGGTCGGGTCGAAGCCTTCCAGCTGGCCGCGCGGGATGCTGCGCTTGATCAGCTTCTCGATATCGGACAGCAGGCGCTCGTCATTGCCCGGCACGTAGATCGACAGCGCATCGCCGCTGGCGCCGGCACGGCCGGTGCGGCCGATGCGGTGCACGTAGTCTTCGGCGCTGTACGGCACGTCGAAATTGATCACGCAGGGCATGGAGGGAATATCCAGCCCGCGCGCGGCCACGTCGGTGGCGACCAGCGCGTCGATGGTGCCGCTCTTGAAGCCGTCCAGCGTCTGCATGCGCTCGGTCTGGGTCTTGTCGCCGTGGATGGCGGCGGCATTCACGCCTTCGCGCTCAAGGTGGCGCGCCAGGCGCGAGCAGCCGATCTTGCTGTTGACGAAGACGATGCACTGGCGCGACAGCCCCTGCTCCGCACGCTGCTTCAGCAGGTGCACGACCGCCGCCTGCTTGTGGCCGTCTTCGACCTGGTACACCATCTGGCGCACGTTCTCGTTGGTGGAATTGCTGCGCGCCACCTCGATGGTGACCGGGTGCTTCAGGTAGCTGGACGCCAGCCGCTTGATTTCCGGCGAGAACGTGGCCGAGAACAGCAGCGTCTGGCGTTGCGCCGGCAGCAGGTTGATGATGCGCTGCAGGTCCGGCAGGAAGCCCATGTCGAGCATGCGGTCGGCTTCGTCCAGCACCAGCATCTGCACCTGCGACAGGTTGACCGACTTCTGCTGCACGTGGTCGAGCAGGCGGCCGGGGGTGGCCACCAGGATCTCCACGCCGCGGCGCAGGGCGTCGGTCTGCGGGTTCATGTCCACGCCGCCGAACACCACGGTGCTGCGCAGGTCGGTGTGCTGGGCGTAGCGGGCGACGTTGTCGTAGACCTGGTCGGCCAGCTCGCGCGTCGGGGTCAGCATCAGCGCGCGCACCGGGTGGCGTGCCGGCGAGGCGCTGGCATTGGCCAGCGGCAGCAGGCGCTGGATGATCGGCAGCGCGAAGCCCGCGGTCTTGCCGGTGCCGGTCTGCGCGGCGCCCATCACGTCCTTGCCCAGCAGCACGACCGGGATGGCCTGCGCCTGGATCGGCGTGGGGGTGGTGTAGCCCTGGTCGGACAGGGCGCGCAGGATGCGCGCGTCCAGACCGAAGCTTTCGAAAGTCTGAACGGCGGTCTGCCCTGCGGCGGTGGTAGTTTCTGGTGCGTTCGTAGTGGTCATGGGTATCGGTGTTGGCGGGAGGCGAACCCGGCACAAACGGATACGCGTCTGGAACTCATCTCGCCCTGACTCTCGCCTGGCGCCGGGCGGGTTCCGGCGCGGCCATGCTGCCTACAGCATTTGGCCAAGAGAATCAAAGACTTACATTTTAGCATCTCTGCCAGCACAGTGGGCGGTATGGCGGGAGCGTGCGTGCGGCGCGACAGTGGCAGGCGCAGGCTGGCGGGATTTCAAGATACTGTCACATCGGCCACGCAAGATGCCGGCGGCGCGGCGGCCATGGCCTGACCGCGCAGCCCAATCACACCGAGACCTACATGGACTTCGAGCTTTTCCGCCAGACCTGCCAGCAGTTCCTGCGCACTTCCAGCCAGTTCCTGGGCCTGGCTGCGGCCGCCTGCCAGCCGGCAATGCCGGTGCCGGCGCTGCCGGCCACCCAGCAGCCAGCGCAGCAGCCCGCCTGAGCTTCAGCCGGGCCACGTGAGCGGCATCCGACAAGGCACGGCTGGAGACGTGTTTCCTGGCGCCGCTGCCCGCTTCAGAACCATCCCGCAGGCGCGTCGAGCCGCTCGCGCCTCTTATAGAAAAGCCCCGCTTGCCGGGGAGGCAGCGGGGCTCAAATGGTAGCGGGGCAATCTCTTGGATCACCCGCGCCTTGATCTTGGCGCATCGGGCTACGGCGGACATCCCCCAAATGCGGGCCAGCGCCATGCAGCGTCGCCAGCAAGCCGCAAACGTGCCCTGCAAAGCCTGTCAATCATGATCCTGTCATATTTCTGAAGGAATCCGGGTTTTCGCCAAGCGGGTTTTCGCCAGCTTCCGGCCAGCGGGCGGATGCGGTCTACTGGACTCACATCGACGGCCTGGCACCGAAAACGCCGGATCGCCACAGCCGATGGTGCTGCAGAACAAGTCCAATGACCGGGAGACAGACCATGGTGACGAAGAAAGAAGACGCTTTCGTACTGAAGAACCTTCTCGCCCTCGCAGCAGTGGAAACCCTGGGTGGCGCCATCGCCCTGGGCATGGTCTTCCATCTGATCTGAACTGGCCTGCCTGAGCGCCGGCGCCTGGCCCAGCGGCCGGCCCGACTTCGCCCGAGGCAAGAAAAAAGGGACTGCAGGCATCACCTGCAGTCCCTTTTCACATTGGTGGGCCTCCCGTGAGTCGAACACGGCACCAACGGATTATGAGTCCGCTGCTCTAACCAGGCATGAGCTAGAGGCCCTTGGAAGCGTTTAGTTGCCTTCCAGGAAACTCTTCAGCTTGTCCGAGCGGCTCGGGTGGCGCAGCTTGCGCAGTGCCTTGGCCTCGATCTGGCGGATCCGTTCACGCGTGACGTCGAACTGCTTGCCGACCTCTTCCAGCGTGTGGTCGGTGCTCATTTCGATGCCGAAGCGCATGCGCAGCACCTTGGCTTCGCGCGGCGTGAGCGAGTCCAGCACGTCCTTGACGACGTCGCGCATGGAGCCATGCAGCGCCGCTTCGGCCGGGGCCAGCGTGTTGGTGTCCTCGATGAAGTCGCCCAGATGCGAGTCGTCGTCGTCACCGATCGGCGTTTCCATGGAGATCGGCTCTTTGGCGATCTTCATGATCTTGCGGATCTTGTCTTCCGGCATCTCCATCTTCTCGGCCAGCGTTGCCGGATCCGGCTCATTGCCGGTTTCCTGCAGGATCTGGCGCGAGATGCGGTTCATCTTGTTGATGGTCTCGATCATGTGCACCGGGATACGGATGGTGCGCGCCTGGTCGGCGATCGAGCGCGTGATGGCCTGGCGGATCCACCACGTGGCGTAGGTCGAGAACTTGTAGCCGCGGCGGTATTCGAACTTGTCCACCGCCTTCATCAGGCCGATGTTGCCTTCCTGGATCAGGTCGAGGAACTGCAGGCCGCGGTTGGTGTACTTCTTGGCGATCGAAATCACCAGGCGCAGGTTGGCCTCGGTCATCTCTCGCTTGGCTTCGCGGGCGCGCCGCTCGCCTTCGGCCATCTTGCGGTTGACGTCCTTCAGTTCCTTCAGCGGCAGCACCACGCGCGACTGCAGGTCGATCAGCTTCTGCTGCAACTCATGCACCGCCGGCACGTTGCGCTCGACGATGGTGCTGTACGACTTGCCATCGGCGATCACGGTATGAACCCACTCGAGGTTGGTCTCGTTGCCCGGGAAGCGGGCCACGAAATCGGCGCGCGGCATGCCGCACTTGTCCACGATGGTATTCAGGATGGCACGCTCGAGCTTGCGCACTTCGTCCACCTGGCCGCGCAGCGTGTCGCACAGGCGCTCGACGTTGCGGGCGGTGAAGCGGATGCCCATCAGCTCGGCCTGGATGGCTTCCTGCGCCTTGACGTAAGACTTGGACTTGTAGCCTTCCTTCTCGAACGCGCGGCGCATCTTGTCGAACTGCTCAGCGATCACGCGGAATTTCTCCAGCGCGTTCTGCTTCAGCTCTTCAAGCTGGCGCGCGGAGGCACCGGCACCCGCGTCGCCTTCGTCGTCCTCGTCCTCATCGACGTCTTCTTCATCGTCGGACTCGAGGTCTTCGTCAGCGGCGGGCGCGGCTGCGGCGGCCGGGGACTCGGCCACTTCCTCGGCGTTCGGGTCGATCAGGCCGTCGACGAATTCGTCGATCTTGATCTCGTCGTTGGCCACGCGCTCGGCATGGGCCAGGATCTCGGAGATGGTGACCGGGCAAGCCGAAATCGCCATCACCATGTCCTTCAGGCCAGCCTCGATGCGCTTGGCGATCACGATTTCGCCTTCGCGCGTGAGCAGCTCGACCGTGCCCATCTCGCGCATGTACATGCGCACCGGGTCGGTGGTGCGGCCGAACTCGGAATCCACCGTGGACAGGGCCGCTTCGGCCTCTTCCTCGGCTTCTTCCTCGCTGGTGGCGGACGGGGCGTTGTCGTTGAGCAGCAGCGTCTCGGCATCCGGCGCCTGTTCATAGACAGCGATGCCGATGTCGTTCAGCGTGGCGACCAGCGTGTCGATCGTTTCCGAATCGACCATGTCGTCCGGCAGGTGATCGTTGATTTCCGCGTAGGTCAGGTAGCCGCGCGACTTGCCCAGCTTGATCAGCGCCTTGAGTTTCTGGCGACGCAGTTCAAGCTCTTCCTCGGTGCCCTGCTGGGTCGAGGCGAACTCCTTGAGCAGCGCCTTTTCCTTGGCCTTGCGGTCCTTGGCTTTCTGCTTTTCGGTCTTCGGCGCCACGGCGGGTGTTGCCGCCGCGCGCGTATCGTTCTCGTAAAACTCTTCAGTCACGTCGTCTGTTGTGCTGTCGTCGTGCTGCATCTCGGCCTTGGGCTTGCGGCCACGCTTTTTCGGCTCCGGCTTGATTGCCGGCGCAGCGGGACGCTCGGATGCAACGGATGCAGGTGTCGCGGCACGCGCCTTGGTTGCCGTGGTGGCGGTGCCAGCCTTGGCCTCCCCACTCTTGGCGCCGGCGGCTGCCGCTCGCTTGCTCTCGACTTCGGTATTCTGCTGTTTCGCCACGGTGATACTCTTGCCTTTCACTGGTGCAGATGCGGCGACCTTGCCGCTCGTACTGGCGCTCTTGCCGCTCTCGCGTGCCGAAGTCGAGGCCTTTGTCTTTTCGGATGTGCGGGTCCTGGTGGGAGTCGTCTCGGCGGGCGCTTGCGCGCTACGCACGGACTTTGATGGCGCAGACCGGGCTGGTGTCTTGACTGACGCGGTCGATGTCTTCGCCGCCGTTGTTTTCACAGACGCCTTGCCGCTCCCTGATTGGGGAGCTTTAGAGGTAACCCTTTCGGTTGCTTTGGCCTTTGCCATTGGCACGCTCACTTTCACCAGAACTGGAGAGAGATTTCGCAATCCAAACCGGCTATTGTAGCACGCCACACATAGCCAGCTCCCTGTCAGGTGAGGTTTTCACCTGAAAAATCAAGGCTTAAGCTCGGCGGAGCCGGACTCAGTCCCTGATCCAACGCTTACCCAACGCTTACTGCCGCCTCCTGGTTGATATGCCAGGGCACCCACATGTGCCTTAGCCAAGTTGGCGCCGCCGGTGGATTTCTCCCACCAGCCAGCGCATGCGCTGCTTGGCCGCTTCATCGGCCGTGCCGGCCACCACCTCCGCCTGCAGGGCGTCGAGTTCACGCCGCAGCGGCTCGGCCAGCAGCTTGGTGATGGCCGCATCGAATTCCTGGGTCGCGGGCTCCTCTTCGATCTCTTCCCGCAGCACCGCGGTACGCGCCACGGCATATGCCTCGGCGTAGGGCGACTGGGCCAGATGTTCGCTGAACGCCGCAAAATTGACCTCGCCCTGCACGCTGTCGCACGCCTGCACCAGGTGCGCCAGCACTTCACTGTCGCCGCTCTCGCCGTCCAGCAGCAGTGCGCGCGCATCCTCGTCGAGCCGCACCGACAGCGCCGGGTAGCACATCAGCAGCTGGACCACCCGCTGCTCCAGGCCGGTCGGGGCCTGGCGGCGCGCGCGCGGGCGCGGCTGGGCGAAGCGGCCGACACGGGCCGGGTCGCTGCGCAGGCCGCAGATGGCTTCAATCTCCGCGGGTGTCGTACCCGTGGCATCGGCAAGTTCGCGCACAATCTGTAGCCGCAGGCCGCCCGCGGGCATGGCCTGCAGCAGCGGCTTGGCCTCGTACTGGGCCCGGGCCCGGCCTTCGGGCTGGCGCAGGTCCAGTTCTTCAGTGACCGACTGCAGCAGGAAGCGCGACAGCGGCATGGCGTTGCGCACCTGGGTGGCAAAGGCCTCGGTGCCCTCTTCGCGCACATAGCTGTCCGGATCGTGCTCGGCCGGCAGGAACAGGAAGCGAATGGTCTTGTTGTCCGCCACATGCGGCAGGCAGGCCTCCAGCGCCCGCCTGGCCGCGCGGCGCCCGGCCGAGTCGCCGTCGAACGAGAACACTACCGCATCGGTCTGGCGCAGCAGCTTCTGCACGTGCACAGGGGTGCACGCCGTGCCCAGGGTGGCGACGGCATTGGCAAAACCGAGCTGGGCCAGCGCCACGACGTCCATATATCCTTCGACCACCAGTACGTAGCCGGTTTCCCGGATTGCATGGCGGGCCTCGAACAGCCCGTACAGCTCCGTGCCCTTGCTGAACAGCGGGGTCTCGGGCGAGTTCAGGTACTTGGGCTCACCCTGCCCCATCACGCGCCCGCCGAAGCCGATCACGGCCCCCTTGGTGTTGCGGATGGGGAACATGATGCGGTCACGGAAGCGGTCGTAGCGGCGCGGCTTGCCGTCGGCATCGCGCTTGTCGCTTTCGATCAGCAGGCCGGCTTCGACCAGCGGTGCCGCCACCTTGTCGTCACGATAGCCGCCGAACACCGCTTCCAGGCCCTGCCAGTCGTCGGGCGCATAGCCCAGGCCAAATTGGCCGGCGATCTCGCCGGTCAGCCCGCGGCCCTTCAGGTACTGGATGGCCTGCGGGGCGCCGCGCAGCTGGCGGCGGTAGAAATCGGTGGCGCGGGTCATGGCGTCAGACAGCGCCACCGAGCGTGCCTGCTGCTCGGCGCGCTGGCCGGGCGGCAGCCGGTCGCGCTCTTCCGGCACGGTCATGCCGACCGACTGGGCCAGCTCGCGCACCGCCTCCGGGTACGACTGGCCGGAAAACTCCATCAGGAAACCGATGGCCGAGCCGTGGGCGCCACAGCCGAAGCAGTGGTAGAACTGCTTGGTCGGCGATACCGTGAACGACGGGGATTTCTCGTTATGGAAGGGGCACAGTCCCATGAAGTTGGCGCCGCCCTTCTTCAGCTGCACATACTTGCCCACCACATCGACAATGTCGACACGATTGAGCAGGTCCTGAATAAAGGATTGCGGAATCACCCGAATGACCGTCCTGAGGCATGGCCGTCCCGCGGCGGGCGGCGTGTTTCTAGGAATGCGTGACCGGTGCGGCGCCCGGCTGCTATCGGAATATTGTAGTGCAGCACGATAAGGCCGCCCGGACTGTGCAATATCTCCGTGCAACTGCACCGAACCACGCAGATCCGGCGCCCATCTTGCTCGCAACCGATTAAATCAGTATTTACTTTCCCGCAAGTGCGGCCTTGACCAGGGCCGACACGGCAGTCATGTCGGCACGGCCGGCCAGCTTGCCCTTGAGCACGCCCATGACCTTGCCCATGTCCTGCGGACCGGCGGCGCCGGTGGCGGCAACGGCCTGCTGCACCTCGGCGGCGACTTCGTCATCGGACAGCGCGGCGGGCATGTAGACCTTCAGCACTTCAACCTCGGCCAGTTCCTTGTCGGCCAGGTCATTGCGGCCGGCCTGCTGGAACTGCGAAATCGAGTCCTTGCGCTGCTTGATCAGCTTTTCGACCACGGCCAGCACGGCGGTATCGTCCAGCTCCACGCGCTCGTCGACTTCGCGCTGCTTGATGGCGGCCAGCAGCAGGCGGATGGTGCCCAGGCGCTCCGCTTCGCGGGCGCGCATGGCGGTCTTCATGTCTTCGCTGATACGGGCTTTGAGGGACATCGTGATCTTCCAGAAAGTGGGCGGACACTCACAGATGGCGGCGGCAGCCGCCCGCTGCAAGGCCCAGAACGCAAAAACCCGCCGAAGCGTGCGCCACAGCGGGTCGGAGGCAAGCGGGAGCGCCGGGTCAGTACGTTGTCATCTGGCCAGAAAATAGAAAAATTTTCGGGATAGCGGCTTTACGAGATTCTGCATTGTAGCACCAACAATCCAACGGGAAAGTGGCCTGCAACGGACACGCCGCGCCGCCTTCGATACCACCCTCAGGCCACCGATTGCCCTGCCGACGAAGTACGCGCCGCCTCGGCCACGGCCTGCCCGGCGGCCACTGCCGATGCCCAGGCCCACTGGAAGTTGTAGCCGCCCAGCCAGCCGGTCACGTCCACCACCTCGCCGATGAAATAGAGACCCGGCACCTCGCGGGCCATCATCGTGGCCGACGACAGCGCGCGCGTGTCGACCCCGCCCAGCGTGACCTCGGCCTTGCGGTAGCCTTCGGTGCCCGAGGGCACGATGCGCCAGTCGTTAAGCGTGGCGCCTAGTTTGCGCAGCGCCTTGTCCGTCACATCATGCAGCGGCATGGTCGCATCCACGCCCGAGGCCGCGCACCAGGCATCGGCCAGCCGTGCCGGCAGCCGTTGCGCCAGCAGGTTGCCCAGGTGCTTGCGGCTGCCGGCCTTCTGTTCCAGCAGCCACGCCGCGGCATCCTCGCCGTCGAACAGGTCGATGGCAACCGGCGTGCCGGGGCGCCAGTAACTGGATATCTGCAGCACGGCCGGGCCGGACAGGCCCCGGTGCGTCCACAGCAGGTCTTCGCGGAAAGCGCCAGCGGCCTTGCCGTTGCCGGTGGCGATATCCACTTCCAGCGACACGCCGGCCAGCGGCGCGAACGGCGCCCAGTCCTTGCCATCGAAGGTCAGCGGCACCAGCGCCGGGCGGGTTTCGACGATGCCCAGCCCGAACTGCCGGGCAATGCGATAGCCAAAGTCGGTGGCCCCGATCTTCGGGATCGACAGCCCGCCGGTGGCGACCACCACGGCCCCGGCCCGCACCGTGCCGGTGGAGGTGAGCAGCAGGTAGTCGTCGCCCTCGCGCCGGATCTCGGCCACGGTGCAGCCGGTCTGCCAGCGCACCTGGCCCGCGTCGCATTCGGCGCGCAGCATGGCGATCACGTCTTCGGCGCTGTCATTACAGAACAGCTGGCCGCGATGCTTCTCGTGCCAGTCGATGCCGTAGCGGCGCATCAGTCCCAGGAAATCCTGCGGCGTGTAGCGCGCCAGCGCCGAGCGGCAGAAGTGCGGATTGGACGACAGATAGTTGGCGGGCCCGGCCTGCAGGTTGGTGAAGTTGCAGCGCCCGCCGCCGGAGATGCGGATCTTTTCAGCAAGCTTGGTGGCATGGTCGATCAGCACCACGCGCGCGCCGTTCTGGCCGGCCACGGCGGCGCACATCATGCCGGCCGCGCCGGCGCCCAGCACGGCCACGTCGTACCGGCCCGTCCGGGCCGGGGTTGCCCCGCTCATTGCACGCCTCGCGAATCCATGTGTATTGCCACCGCCAGAGAAAGGGCAGATTGTAGCGAAAAGCACGCCGCGCGCCGCTGTGCTACCCTGCGCGCTTCCTGCAACCTGTTGTTTCGACAGCCGTTTCCCTGACCGGAGACGGTCCTGCGCACTTTCCTATGCTTGTCCTCGGCATCGAATCCTCCTGCGACGAAACCGGCCTCGCCCTCTATGACACCGGCTCCGGCCTGCTGGCGCATGCGCTGCACTCGCAGATCGCCATGCACCGCGACTACGGCGGCGTGGTCCCCGAGCTGGCGTCGCGCGACCATATCCGGCGCGTGCTGCCGCTGCTGGAACAGGTGCTGGCCGACGCCGGCCGCACCCGCCAGGACATCGACGCCATCGCCTTCACCCAGGGCCCCGGCCTGGCCGGCGCGCTGCTGGTCGGCGCCTCGGTGGCCAATGCGCTGGGCTTTGCGCTGAACGTGCCGATGGTGGGCGTGCACCACCTGGAAGGCCACCTGCTGTCGCCGCTGCTGACGCGCGAGCCGCCGCCCTTCCCGTTCGTCGCGCTGCTGGTGTCGGGCGGGCATACGCAGCTGATGGAAGTGCGCGGCATCGGCGATTACACGCTGCTCGGCGAAACGCTGGACGACGCCGCCGGCGAGGCCTTCGACAAGACCGCCAAGCTGCTGGGCCTGGGCTATCCCGGCGGGCCGGAAGTGTCGCGGCTGGCCGAGTTCGGCATCCCCGGCGCCTTCGCGCTGCCTCGGCCGATGCTGCATTCGGGCAACCTGGACTTCTCCTTCGCCGGGCTGAAGACCGCGGTGCTGACGCAAACCCGCAAGCTCGCCAATACCTGCGAGCAGGACCGCGCTAACCTGGCGCGGTCCTTTGTCGATGCCATCGTCGACGTGCTCGCCGCCAAGTCGATGGCGGCGCTCAAGCAGACCGGCCACAAGCGGCTGGTGGTGGCCGGCGGCGTGGGCGCCAACCGGCAACTGCGCGAGCGGCTGGACCAGATGGGCAAGCAGCGCAGGATCGATGTCTACTATCCGGATCTGGCGTTCTGCACCGACAACGGGGCAATGATTGCGTTTGCCGGGGCGATGCGTTTGCAGGCAGCGCCGCAACTGGGGCGGCACGAATACGGCTACGGCGTGACGCCGCGCTGGGACCTGGCGGATATCCGGCTGCCGTCGGCGGCCTGACGCTTGGCAAACCCCAAGCGTGTCGAATAACCGCTTGGGTGCTCCCTCTCCCGCAGGCGGGAGAGGGGAGCAAACACTCGGCAATGAAACGACTAAAGCAAAAGCCACCGCATGCGGTAATGCCGTTCAGTTAGCGACTGTCGTTCCCGCGCAGGCGGGAACCCAGTGACTTCATCCCCGAAGGGGACGTGAAAGACGCTGGATTCCCGCCTGCGCGGGAATGACGGTAGGGCTTGAGACCTTAACTGAATGGCATTACACCGCATGCGGTGGCTTTTGCCTTGGCAGCGACAACCCGATCAGTCGACGCGCTTGTCCCGCTCGATCACGGCATACGCGCTGTGGTTGTGGATCGACTCAAAGTTCTCCGCCTCCAGCACATAGGCCACGATGCGGTCATCCGCGTTCAGCCGCATGGCGATATCGCGCACCAGGTCCTCGACGAACTTGGGATTCTCGTAGGCGCGCTCGGTGACGAACTTCTCGTCCGGACGCTTGAGCAGGCCCCACAGTTCGCACGAAGCCTCTTCCTCGGCCATGCGCACCAGCGCTTCCACCGGCAGCTCGCCGGCCAGCTCCACGTTCATGGTGATATGCGAACGCTGGTTGTGCGCGCCATATTGCGAGATCTTCTTCGAGCACGGGCACAGGCTGGTCACCGGCACCAGCGCCTTGAGGAACACGCGCGTAGCGCCGTTGCGCACTTCGCCGGTCAGCGTGACCTCGTAGTCCAGCAGCGACTCCACGCCCGACACCGGCGCGATCTTGCTGATGAAGTACGGGAAGCTGACCTCGATGCGGCCGGCCTCGGCTTCCAGCTTTTCCAGCATCTTGTCCAGCATCAGCCGGAAGCTGGACAGCTCCAGCGGCGCGCGCTCTTCTTCCAGCAGCGCGACAAAGCGCGACATATGCGTGCCCTTCTGGTCCGCCGGCAGATGCACGTCCAGGTTGAAGGTGCCCACGGTCGGCACGATGCCGGTCGGGGTCTTCAGGGTCACGGGGTAACGCACGCCCTTGACGCCGACACGCTGGATGGGGATCTGGCGGGTGTCGGGGCTCGACTGGACGTCGGGCATGACGAAGGCGGGATTGATGTCATTCATCTACGGTTTCCTCCAGGGTGGCGCCAATGGGGGCGGCACAAGCCCTTACGGTCGCGGCATTTTCGCAGTCCATCCATGCCGCGCAACGAGTGTGAAACCACGGGACCCGGCACAGGCAGGCCCGCAGCTGCGAACACAAAAAAGGGGAGTTTAAGGAAATTCGGACGCACACGTGGTGCTGTGGCCCGAATCCCCCTGAGCTTGGCAGGTAATCAGGCCACGCGCGAGGCGACCATAACCTTGGGCTGGTCCAGCCCGAAGCGCTCGCGCACCGAGCGCTCGATGCCGGCCGCGTCCAGGCCGCATTGCTGCAGCAGGTAGGCCGGATCGCCATGATCGACGAAGCGGTCGGGCAGGCCCAGCGTCAGCACCGGCTTGTCGATGCCGGCCTCGGCCAGCGCCTCCAGCACGGCACTGCCGGCGCCGCCCATCACGCTGCCTTCTTCCACCGTCACCAGGTAGTCGTTCTCGGCGGCCAGGCGCTTGACCAGTTCCACGTCGAGCGGCTTGACGAAGCGCATGTCGGCAACCGTGGCATCCAGCGCCTCGGCGGCACCCAGGGCCGGATGCACCATCGAGCCGAACGCCAGGAAGCCCACGCGGTGCCCCGCGCGCGCACGGCCCTCGCGGCGCACCACGCCCTTGCCAACGGGCAAGGTGGTGAGCGCGGCGGCAATGGCCGCGCCCGGGCCGGCGCCGCGCGGATAGCGCACGGCGGTCGGGCAGGCCTGGTGGAACGCCGTGCTCAGCAGCTGACGGCACTCGTTCTCGTCGGACGGCGTCATCACCATCATGTTGGGGATGCAGCGCAGGTAGGCGATGTCGTAGGCACCCGCATGCGTGGCGCCGTCGGCGCCGACCAGGCCGGCGCGGTCCAGCGCGAACACCACCGGCAGGTTCTGCAGCGCCACGTCGTGGATCAGCTGGTCATAGCCGCGCTGCAGGAAGGTCGAGTAGATCGCCACCACCGGCTTCAGGCCCTCGCAGGCCAGGCCGCCGGCAAAGGTCACCGCGTGCTGCTCGGCGATGCCCACGTCGTAGTAACGGTCCGGGAAGCGCTTTTCGAACTCGACCATGCCCGAGCCCTCGCGCATCGCCGGGGTGATGCCGACCAGGCGCTTGTCGGCCGCGGCCATGTCGCACAGCCAGTCGCCGAACACCTGCGTGTAGGTCTTGCGCGCGGGCTTGGCCGCCGGGCGGATGCCCTCGGCCGGATTGAACTTGCCGGGGCCGTGGTACAGGATCGGGTCGGCCTCGGCCAGCTTGTAGCCCTGGCCTTTCTTGGTGACCACGTGCAGGAACTGCGGGCCGGCGCCTTCCAGCGCGCGCTGGCGGATATTCTGCAGCGTCGGCACCAGCGAGCCCAGGTCATGGCCGTCGATCGGGCCGATGTAGTTGAAGCCGAATTCCTCGAACAGCGTGGCCGGCACCATCATGCCCTTGGCATGCTCCTCGAAGCGCTTGGCAAACTCCAGCACCGGCGGCGCCACCGACAGGACTTTCTCGATGCCCTTCTTGGTGGCCGCGTAGAACTGGCCGCTCAGCAGCCGCGCCAGGTGGCGGTTGAGCGCGCCCACCGGCGGCGAGATCGACATGTCGTTGTCGTTGAGCACCACCACCAGCGGCAGGTCCTTGTAGACGCCGGCATTGTTCAGGGCCTCGAAGGCCATGCCCGCGGTCATGGCGCCGTCGCCGATCACCGCCACCGAGACGCGCTGCTGGCCCAGCGTGCGCGCGCCCAGCGCCATGCCCAGCGCGGCCGAGATCGAGGTCGACGAATGCGCGGTGCCAAAGGTGTCGTATTCGCTCTCGCTGCGGCGCGGGAAGCCCGAGATGCCGCCCCACTGGCGCAGCGTGCCCATGCGTTCGCGGCGCCCGGTCAGGATCTTGTGCGGATAGCTCTGGTGGCCCACGTCCCACACCAGCCGGTCGTCCGGGGTGTGGAAGACGTAGTGCAGCGCGATGGTCAGCTCGACCGTGCCCAGGTTGGACGACAGGTGGCCGCCGGTCTGCGAGACCGACTCCAGCACATAGGCGCGCAGTTCGTCCGCCAGGGTCTGGAGCTCGCGCCGGTCGAGCTTGCGCAGGTCTGCGGGGGCGTCAATCTTGTTGAGGAGTGCGTAGGTCATGGTGTCCGTTCGGCCGCCGAATTCTCACGTCCGGCTCTCAGTTCAATGTGTGCGCAGCACAATCAGGTCCGCCAGGTCGCGCAGGCGGGCCGCGCGGTCGCCAAAGCCAGCCAGCGCCTCGTGGGCGTCTGCGCGCAGCGCTCCGGCCAGTTCGCGCGCCGCGTCCAGTCCCATCAGCGACACATAGGTCGGCTTGTCATGGGCGGCGTCCTTGCCGGCGGTCTTGCCCAGCGTGGCGGTATCCGCAGTGACGTCCAGAATATCGTCAACCACCTGGAACGCCAATCCCACCGCCGCCGCATAGCGGTCCAGCGCGGCCAGGCCCTGGGTATCGATTTCACCACATAGCGCACCCATGCGCACGCTGGCGCGCAACAGGGCGCCGGTCTTCATGCGATGCATGGCCTCGAGCGCCTCGCGCGTCATGGCGCGGCCCACGTTCTGCAGGTCGATCGCCTGGCCGCCGGCCATGCCGACGGAGCCCGACGCCTGCGCCAGCTCCGCCACCAGTTGCAGCCGCACCGCGGGCGCGATGCCCCCGGCGCCAGCCAGCACGACAAAGGCCTGGGTCTGCAAGGCGTCACCCACCAGCAGCGCGGTGGCCTCATCATAAGCCTTGTGCACCGTCGGCCGGCCGCGCCGCAGGTCATCGTCGTCCATGCAGGGCATGTCGTCGTGCACCAGCGAATAGGCGTGGATCATCTCCACCGCACAGGCCGCCGCGTCACAGGCGGCCGGGGCCGCGCCGCTGACTTCGCCGGCGGCATGCACCAGCAGCGGCCGCACGCGCTTGCCGCCGCTCAGTGCAGCATACCGCATTGCTTCGTGCAGGGTGTGCGGCACGGTGTTGGCTTCAGGCAACGCTGCCTGCAGGGCGGCCTCGGTGCGGACCCCCCGGGCCTGCATCCATTGTGCAAAGTCGCTCATGCCTCGTCCGCCCCCAGTGCACCGTTGCCACCATTGCCGTCGCCAGCCAGGGGCTTGAGCACATCGCCCTCCAGCACCCGGACCTGCTGCTCGACCCGCTCCAGCTTCTGCTGGCAGTAGCGCACCAGCTCGGCACCGCGGCGGTAGGCCGCCAGCGATGCCTCCAGCGGCAGTTCGCCGCTTTCCATGCTGGCCACCAGCGTTTCCAGTTCGGCCATCGCCGCCTCGTAGGAAGCCGGCGGCGCCGAGGCGCTGCTGTCGGTGTTGTCGGTCTGGACCGGAGCGGTCGTGGTTTTTGGCATATCAGGACCTGGAATCAAGGGCCGGGGGGGAGGCCCGGATGGGGAAGCCCGGATTTTACGCCAAAGCGCACGCTTTCCCCCAACCTTGCGCAGCGCAACATGTCCACAACATGCCCCATTCCGGTGCCCGAACCCGAGAAGTGACTTGTGCGCTCGGGTCGTCTTTCCGAATGCGCCCGCTACGGCACCCCGATGACGACCCGGGTCGACTTTTTCGCTAAAAAGGCAAAAAAATCAGGCCCTTAACTTTTTGGCTCGGGTACAATCCCCCGTTCGCCGCCAGGGGTGTGCGGGAGCCTCTTCCGACCTGGCGACTGTCTTTCCCAAATCGATTCAATTTTCGATGGTTGGGTTGTTCACTGCTTTCACCTGTTCATTGGGAGTGGGGATAATGTCCAATCTCAGCACCGCGCTCAATCTGGCGCCGGCTGATTCGCAACTGCCCGTCGGGGTCTATTTCGACGAAGCACTGCATCAACAAGAACTCGAACTGCTGTTCAGGAATGGCCCGGGCTATGTCGGCCACGAACTGATGGTTGCGGAAGTCGGAGACTTCCATACGCTCAAGGCCGAGGACGAAGGCCGCATGCTGGTGCGCAACGCCGCCGGCATCGAACTGATGTCCAATGTCTGCCGCCACCGCCAGGCCATCATGCTCAACGGCCGCGGCAATGCGCACAACATCGTCTGCCCCCTGCACCGCTGGACTTATGACCTGAAGGGCGAACTGCTCGGCGCGCCGCATTTCGACAAGCAACCCTGCCTGCACCTGAAGCGCTCGCCGCTGCAGAACTGGAACGGCCTGCTGTTCGAGGGCAAGCGCGACGTGCGCGCCGACCTGGCCAGGCTGGGCGTGGCGCAGGACCTGAACTTCGACGGCTACATGCTGGACCACGTCGAGGTGCACGAGTGCGACTACAACTGGAAGACCTTTATCGAGGTCTACCTGGAGGACTACCACGTCGTGCCGTTCCACCCGGGGCTGGGCAGCTTCGTGTCGTGCGACGACCTCAAGTGGGAGTTCGGCGAGTGGCACAGCGTGCAGACCGTGGGCCTGCATGCCGGCCTGAAGCGCCCCGGCAGCCCGACGTACCAGAAATGGCACGACGCGGTGCTGCGCTTCAACAACGGCGTGCTGCCCAAGCACGGCGCGATCTGGCTGACCTACTACCCCAACATCATGGTGGAGTGGTACCCGAACGTGCTGGTGATCTCGACGCTGCACCCGGTCGGCCCGCGCAAGACGCGCAATGTGGTCGAGTTCTACTACCCCGAGGAAATCGCGCTGTTCGAGCGCGAGTTCGTCGAGGCCGAGCGCGCCGCCTATATGGAAACCTGCGTCGAGGACGACGAGATCGCCGAGCGCATGGACGCCGGCCGGCTGGCGCTGCTCAAGCGCGGCACCAGCGAGGTCGGCCCGTACCAGTCGCCGATGGAAGACGGCATGCAGCACTTCCACGAGTGGTATCGCCGCGCGATGGCTTACGCCGGCTAGTGCGATAACCGCACAACGCCCACAGGAACGGACCGCCACGGCGGTCCGTTTTGCCTTGGCACGCGATGTGCGCTGCTAGAATCATCGTTCGGCGCCAGCGGCGCATGCCGCCCGCGCCGGCCCGTTCCGCGACGCGAGGCCAGCCACGAAGCCCCGCTCGCGCGCCGGACTCCTCTCCCGCTTCTGCCCGCTTCACCACGCCCTCGCCATGCAATCGCTCTGGATGCTGTTCGCCGCCTTCGCCTTCTCGTTGATGGGGGTTGGCGTCAAGCTGGCGTCCGATCTCTACACCACCGGCGAGATCGTCTTCTACCGTGGCCTGATCAGCGTGGTCATCATGTGGGTGCTGCTGTCCTCGCGCGGGGTCCCGGTGCGCACGCCCTACATGCTGTCGCACATCAAGCGCAGCGTATTCGGCGTGACCGCGCTGATGCTGTGGTTCACCTCGATCTCGCTGCTGCCGCTGGCCACGGCGATGACGCTGAACTACATGTCGCCGGTGTGGATCGCGCTGATCCTGGGCGCCGGCGCGGCGCTGGCCGGCACCGCCGGCAATGCCGACCGGCGCCTGGTGCTGGCGATCCTGCTGTCGTTTGCCGGCGTGATCTGCCTGCTGCAGCCTTCGGTCGGCAAGGACCAGCTCACCGGCGGCCTGGTCGGCCTGATCTCGGGCATGTTCACCGCGCTGGCCTATGTCGAGGTGCGCCAGCTCGGCCAGCTGGGCGAGCCCGAGGGCCGCATTGTGTTCTATTTCTCGCTGGTCGGCATGATCGCCGGGCTGGGGTGGATGCTGCTTGGCGGCGTCAGCCCGCATACCTGGTACGGCGCCGGCCTGCTGCTGGCCATCGGCATCCTGGCCACGCTGGGCCAGACCGCGATGACGCGCGCCTACAAGCGCGGCAACACCCTGCTGACCGCCAACCTGCAATATGCCGGCATCGTCTTCTCCAGCGTCTGGGGCATGCTGATCTGGTCCGACCGCCTGAACTGGCTGTCGTGGCTGGGCATGGCGCTGATCATCGCCAGCGGCATCGCCACCACGCTGATGCGCGCGCGCCAGGGCACCGATGCCAAGCCGACCCCTGCCACGCCGGTCAAGTCACCCGAGGCGGAAGTGCATCCCGAGGTGTAGCATTGGCCAGGCCAGATTCCCCTTGATCCTTTCGTTCGATCGCTACAGGACTCCCATGCAGAAACCGCTGATTTCCGTCACCGCGCTGCAATCGCTCTTGGCCGCGCCCGGCCGCTGCGTCGTGATCGACTGCAGCTTCGACCTGGCCGACCCGGCCGCCGGCCGCGAGGCCTACCGCACCGGCCACCTGCCCGGTGCCTTCTACCTGCACCTGGATAATGAGCTGTCCGGCCCCAGGAGCGGCAGCAACGGCCGCCACCCTCTGCCGGATGCCGACGACCTGGTCGCACGCCTGCAGGCGCTGGGCGTGGACGACGACACCCCCGTGGTGGCCTACGACGCCCAGGGCGGCATATTCGCCGCGCGGCTGTGGTGGCTGCTGCGCTGGATCGGCCACGATGCCGTGGCCGTGCTCGACGGCGGCAAGGACGCCTGGGTCAAGGCCGGCCTGCCGCTGGAGCACGATGCCGCCGAAGAGCCGGAATTCCCCGGCAAGGTCAGCCGCCGCAAGTCATTGGTGCCGACCGTCGACGCGGCCGCGCTGGTCGCCAACCTCGACAGCGCCAGGCTGCTGGTGGTGGATGCCCGCGCCGCAGACCGCTTCCGTGGCGAGAACGAGACGCTGGACCCGGTCGGCGGCCATATCCCCGGCGCGGTCAACCGCTTCTTCAAGGACAACCTGGGGTCGGACGGCCGCTTCAAGCCGGCCGAAACCCTGCGCGCCGAGTTCGGCGCGGTGCTGGGTGCACGCACCCCGGCGCAGGCGGTGATGCAGTGCGGCTCCGGCGTCACGGCCTGCCACAACCTGCTGGCGCTGGAAGCGGCCGGCCTGGGCGGCGCGGCGCTGTACCCGGGATCGTGGAGCGAATGGTGCGCCGACCCGGCGCGCCCGGTCGCTACCGGGGCGGCCTGACCTCAGCGTGACGAGGCAACGGGCGCGGCATGGCCGTGCCCGCCGTGGCTGTGCTGCTCGTGCACGCCGTTGGTGATGAAGACGATGGCCGAGATGCCCGCGGCCACCAGCACCACCTGGATCGCCGATTCGCGCCAGCGCGGCTTGCGCTGCATCTGCGGCATCAGGTCGCTGACCGCGATATAGAGGAAGCTGCTCGAGGCAATCACCAGCACGTACGGAATCCACCCGCTCATCTCGTCGAGCAGGTAGTACCCGACCAGGCCGCCGGCAATTGCCGCCAGGCTCGACAGCAGGTTGAAGGCAAAGGCGCGCGCCTTGGAGAAGCCGGCGTTGAGCAGCACGATGAAGTCGCCCACCTCTTGCGGGATCTCGTGCGCCGCGATCGCCAGCGCGGTGACCACGCCGATATGCGGATCGGCCAGGAAGGCCGCCGCGATCACGATGCCGTCGGCAAAGTTGTGGAAGGTGTCGCCGACGAGGATGGTCAGGCCGCTGCGGCCCGCTTCCTCGCGGTCATGGCCGTGGTGGTGGTGGTGCCCGTCGCCCTCGTGGTGGTGCGAGTGGCGCAGCAGCGAGATCTTCTCCAGCAGGAAAAAGCCCAGCAGCCCCGCCAGCAAGGTGCCGAACAGCGCGCGCGAGTCGGCGCCGGACTCGAAGGCCTCGGGCAGCGAATGCAGCAGCGCGGTGGCCAGCAGCACGCCCACCGAGAAGCTCACCATGCGCTCGACCACGCGGGACGCCACCGTCAGCGACAGCAGCGCCGCCCCGAAGATGCTGCCCACCCCCGAGATCGTGGCGGCGAGCAGGATATACAAAAGCGTCGAATGGATGATGGGCTCCCGGGGTGGCGGTGCCGCGCGGCCCCGCCGTTCCGCCCGCATCGCGCCGGGCGGCAAACGCAACATTGTTGCAATAACTCAAAGGCCGCATTGTACGTATCCGCCGGGACTTTGCAATCCTGAGGATGGCTGGAGGTTCTGGCACGCATAGCTCGCCACCCTGCCAAGACGGGCAAACCGGCACGTCGTCCCCGCGAAGGCGGGGACCCAGCGACTTTCAAGACGCTGGATTGCTCGCTATCGCTCCCCCTGCGGGCCGTCCTGTCGACGCCCAATGCACATGCGTGCATTGTCCCGCCTTCGCGGGAATGACGGAGTGGGTTCCACATGCCAGTTCTGTCGCTCAAGCCACGCCGTGCTGCCTGAACCAGTCCAGGCACTTCTGCCAGCCGTCCCTGGCATCGGCCTCGCGGTAGCTGGGCCGGTAGTCGGCATGGAAGGCGTGGCCGGATTCCGGATAGACGACAAAGCGCGAGGCCCTGGCGTCCGGGTCGGACGACGACGCCAGCGCGGCCTTCATCTTCTCGACCTGCTCCAGCGGGATGCCGGTGTCCTTGCCGCCATACAGGCCGAGTACCGGGGCATGGAGCTGGCCGACCAGGTCGATGGGGTTCTTCGGCTTGAGCGGGGTCGGCTCGGGCGCCAGCTGGCCGTACCAGGCTACCCCGGCCTTCAGCCGCATATTGTGCGCGGCATAGAGCCAGGTGATGCGGCCGCCCCAGCAGAAGCCGGTGATGGCCAGGCGCGACACGTCGCCGCCGTTGGCACCGGCCCAGGCCACGGCGGCGTCCAGGTCGCCCAGGACCTGCGCGTCAGGCACCTTGGCAATGACCTCGCGCTGCAGCTCCTGGATGGTGCCGAAGCTCTGGGGATCGCCTTGCCGCGCGAACAGCTCCGGCGCGATGGCCAGGTAGCCCAGCTTGGCAAAGCGCCGGCACACATCGGCGATATGCTCGTGCACGCCGAAGATCTCGCTGACCACCAGCACTACCGGCAGGTTCTTCCTGCCTTCCGGCTGGGCGCGATAGGCCGGCATGCTGAAGCCGCCCGAGGGGATGGTGATCTCGCCGGCGCTCAGGCCGGCAAAGTCGGTCTTGATGGCCTGCTGGGCCATCACCGGCAGCGCGGCCGCGGCAAAGGCAGAACCCAGCGCCGTCTTGACAAAGCCGCGGCGGTCGAAGGTCTGGCCGGGGACCAGGCTATCCACTTCCGGTTTGAGCATGCGTGTCTCCAGGATCGTTGGTGGCTGGGCCGAGATGCGGCGCCAGCGCCAGATTTTAAGCAGACATGGAGAAGACATGGCGGCGCATGCACGCCGGCGGCCGGCCGGGGGAGCGTGCCTGGAGGCTTGACTGGGAGCCCGGCCGGAGCCGGCCGGGCCACCGCGTCAGTGCAGCTTGACGCGCGGACTGGTCTTGCGGCGCAGCCAGTGCGAGACGGTGTCCAGCGCCATGCCCAGGGCGCCGTGCAGCGCCATCACGTGCATGCGGTAGAGCGATGTGTACATGACGCGCGCCATCAGCCCTTCGATGAACATCGAGCCGCCGATCAGCCCGCCCATCAGGCTGCCCACCGCGCTGAAATGCCCCAGCGACACCAGCGAGCCGAGGTCCTTGAAGGCAAACTGGGGCAGCGGCCGCCCTGCCAGCCGGGCGCGCAGCGCGTCGTAGAGGAAGGTAGCCTGCTGGTGCGCGGCCTGCGCACGCGGCGGCACCGAGGCCTGCTTCTCCGGCCACGGGCAGCTGGCGCAATCGCCGAAGGCGAAGATGTCCGGGTCGCCCTCGCTCTGCAGCGTCGGCCCGACTACGATCTGGCCCTGGCGGCTGACCGGCAGGCCCAGGCTGGCCAGCACCAGCGGCGCCGTAATCCCCGCCGCCCACACCGTCAGGTCGGCATCGATATGCTTGCCGCTGGCGGTCAGCACCGCCTGCGGCGTGACCTCGGTGACGCGCTCGCCGGTCAGGACATTGACGTCGAGTTTCTTCAGCAGCTTGGCGGTCTCGGCCGAGACCCGCTCGGACAGCGCCGGCAGGATGCGCGGGCCGGCCTCGATCACGTGGATACGCACATCGCGGCGCGGGTCAAGCCGGTGCAGGCCATAGGCGCTGAGCACATGCGCGGTGTTGCGCAGCTCGGCCGACAGCTCCACGCCGGTGGCGCCCGCGCCGATGATGGCGATGTCCACGCGCGGCCGGCCGTCCTCGCCCATGCGCCCGCGCCCGTTCTGGGCACGCACGCAGGCCGCGATCAGCCGCTTGCGGAAACGCTCGGCCTGCGCCACGACATCCAGCGCGATGGCATTCTCGGCCGCGCCCGGCACGCCGAAGAAATGCGTGACGCAACCGATCGCCAGCACCAGCGTGTCATAGGGCAGTTCGCGCGCGGGCAGCAGTTCGGCACCGTCCTCGTCGAAGCTGGCCGACACCGAAATGGTCTTGCGGGTGCGGTCGATGCCGGTCAGCTCGCCCAGCTGGAACTCGAAGTGATGCCAGCGCGCCTGCGCCGCATATTCCAGCTGGTGCGTATTGGGGTCCATGCTGCCGGCCGCCACTTCATGCAGCAGCGGCTTCCAGATATGGGTGGGCAGGCGGTCCACCAGCACCACCTGCGCCTCGCCCTTGCGGCCGAGCTTGTCGCCCAGCTTCGTTACCAGTTCCAGCCCCCCTGCTCCCCCTCCGACGACAACGATGCGGGGCGTCTTAGTTTCTGTCATGGTCTACCTGATGCGTTTTTATGAATTCTTGCCTGAGGCATTTTCCACAGTCTGCTGCATTGCAGCATGGCTGGCAAGCCGGCAGGCCTGACTCAGCAGTCGCTTCATTCGATACCACCACGCAGGGCGGGCGAGCCGGCCGGGAAGGCCGACGCGCCAGTGTATGGCTTCAGTGCGCCTCTTCCCAGTTGGCGCCGCTGCCCACTTCGGCCACCAGCGGCACGCGCAGCTGCGCCACCGAGCACATCAACTCCGGCAGCCGCACCCTGACCAGGTCCAGCTCATGCTCCGGCACCTCCAGCACCAGTTCATCGTGCACCTGCATGATCTGGCGCGTCTGCAGGCCGTCGCGCTCCAGCCAGTTCTGCACCGCGATCATCGACAGCTTGATCAGGTCGGCTGCCGTGCCCTGCATCGGCGCGTTGATGGCGGCGCGCTCGGCGGCCTGGCGGCGCGGGCCGCTGCCGCCGTTGATATCGGGCAGCCACAGCCGGCGGCCGAACACGGTCTCGACATAACCCTGCTCGCGCGCGGTCTGCCGGGTCTCTTCCATGTAGTGGGCCACGCCCGGATAGCGCATGAAGTAGCGGTCGATATAGTGCCTGGCGGCCTCGCGCTCGATGCCCAGGTTGCCGGCCAGCCCGAACGCGCTCATGCCGTAGATCAGGCCGAAGTTGATCACCTTGGCATAGCGGCGCTGCTCGCTGCTGACAGCCTCGCGCTCGACCCCGAAGATCTCGCCGGCGGTGGCGCGGTGGATGTCCTCGCCGTTGGCAAACGCGCGCAGCAGGTTCTCGTCGCCCGAGATATGGGCCATGATGCGCAACTCGATCTGCGAGTAGTCGGCCGACACGATCACGCTGCCCGGCTCGGCGATAAAGGCTTCGCGGATGCGCCGTCCTTCCTCGGTGCGCACCGGGATGTTCTGCAGGTTGGGCTCGGTCGACGCCAGCCGCCCGGTCACCGCGGTGGCCTGGCCGTAGCTGGTGTGCACGCGGCCGGTCTGCGGGTTGACCATCTTCGGCAGCTTGTCGGTATAGGTGGACTTGAGCTTGGCCAGGCCGCGGTAGTCCAGCAGCAGCTTGGGCAGCGGGTAGTCCTCGGCCAGCTTCTGCAGCACCTCTTCGTCGGTCGAGGGCGCGCCGCTGGCGGTCTTCTTCACCACCGGCAGCTTCATCTGGCTGAACAGGATCTCGCCGATCTGCTTGGGCGAGCCCAGGTTGAAGGGCTGGCCGGCGGCCTCGTAGGCGGACTGCTCCAGCGCCAGCATGCGCTGGCCCAGCTCGGCGCTCTGCGTGGCCAGGCGCCCGGCATCGATCAGCACGCCGTTGCGCTCGACCTTCTGCAGCACCACCGAGACCGGCATCTCGATCTCTTCATACACGCGGCGCAGGCCCGCCGCGGCTTCCACCTGCGGGAACATCTTGCGGTGCAGGCGCAGCGTCACGTCGGCGTCTTCGGCGGCGTACTCGGTGGCGCGCGCCAGGTCGATCTGGTCGAAGCCGATCTGGCTGGCGCCCTTGCCGCACACCTCTTCATAGGTGATGGTCTTCAGGCTCAGCAGGCGCTCGGCCAGGCTGTCCATGCCGTGGTTGCGGTGCGAGGCCAGCACGTAGCTTTGCAGCATGGTGTCGTGCGCCACGCCGCGCAGCGTCACGCCGTGGTTGGCGAAGACATGGACGTCGTACTTGAGGTTCTGGCCCAGCTTCGGACGGCTGGCATCTTCCAGCCATGCTCGCATCCGCCCCAGCACGAAGTCACGCGACAACTGGCCGTGGTCGGGCAGCCCCGCCACGTCCGGGCCGCGGTGCGCCACCGGGATATAGCAGGCCACGCCCGGCTCGGCCGAGAGCGAGATGCCGACCAGCTGCGCCTGCAGCGGATCCAGCGAGGTAGTCTCGGTGTCGATCGCCACCAGCGGCGCGGCCTCGATGCGCCGCATCCAGTCTTCCAGCTGGGCCTCGGTGCTGACGGTCTCGTAGCGGATCTCGGTCGGCGCGGCTTCTTCCGCTGCCGGCGCCTCGGCCTCGCCGGCAGCGGCCGCGGGGGCATCGAACAGGCCGCCCTGGGCAGGGGCCGACGCCGCGCGGGCGCGGGCCTGGGCGCGCGCATCGGGCAGGCTTTCGCCGGTGGCTTCGCGCAGCCAGGTCTTGAAGCCGTAGCGCGAGAAGAACGCCACCAGCTTCTCTTTGTCCTCGCCGGTTTCGCGCAGCGCGTGGAAGTCCGCCACCGCGGCGGACAGGTCGCAGTCGGTCTTGACCGTGACCAGCCGGCGCGCCATCGGCAGCCACTCCAGCGTATTGCGCAGGTTCTCGCCGACCACGCCCTTGATGCCAGGGGCGGCGGCCATCACGCCGTCGAGCGAGCCATGCTCGGCCAGCCATTTGACCGCGGTCTTGGGGCCCACCTTGGGCACGCCCGGCACGTTGTCCACCGCATCGCCGATCAGCGACAGGTAGTCGATGATGCGCTCGGGCGGCACGCCGAACTTGGCCACCACGCCCGGGGGATCGAGCACCTCGCCGCTCATTGTGTTGACCAGCGTGACCTGGCCGTTGACCAGCTGCGCCAGGTCCTTGTCGCCGGTGGACACCACCGTGCGCACGCCCTGCTCCGTGGCCTGGCGCGACAATGTGCCGATCACATCGTCGGCCTCCACGCCCTCCACCACCACGATCGGCCAGCCCATGGCGCGCACCGCTTCATGGATCGGCTCGATCTGGCGCGCCAGGTCTTCCGGCATGGACGGGCGGTGCTCCTTGTAGGCCGGATACATGTCGTCGCGGAAGGTCTTGCCCTTGGCGTCGAAGACGCAGGCGCTATACTCTGCCGGGTAGTCGTTGCGCAACTTGCGCAGCATGTTGATCATGCCGTAGATTGCCCCTGTGGGCAGACCCTCCCCATTCCTCAGGTCCGGCAGAGCGTGATAAGCGCGATACAGATAGCTCGATCCATCGACGAGCAAGAGTGTTTTTGGACTATCCGACATTCCCATGGACTCAAAATTGACTGGTGCCGCTGCAGGCGGTGCTTCGACCGCCCCCCTTGCTGACCCGGATGTTTCCGATCTTTCCGGCGATACCGTGCAACCCCCGCCGGAGGCTGCTTCCGAGCATGCCGCGGCCATCGCCGCGGCCGCCGATGCCGCCGCCGCGGGCCATCCGCCTGAAGTTGCTGCTGAAAAGGCTGCGGCGGCGGCGGCGCGCGCCAATCCGCGCAAGATGATCCCCAGCCTGCGTGCGCTGGCCGACGAAGACCGCGCTACCGCAAAGAAGGCGCGCGCCTCGTGGCAAATGTTCACGATTATGGCAGAGTTCATCGAGGCGACCGAGTACCTCTCGGAGATCCGCCCGGCCGTGTCGATCTACGGCAGCGCGCGCCTGCGCGAGGATTCGCCGTACTACCAGCGCACCATCGAGATCGCCCGGCTGTTCTCGGACGCGGGCTTTGCCGTGATCTCCGGCGGCGGCCCCGGCATCATGGAAGCGGCCAACAAGGGCGCGCACGCCGGCAAGTCCGCCAGCGTGGGCCTGAACATCGAACTGCCGCACGAGCAGCAGGGCAATCCGTACCAGGACATTGCCATGCGCTTTCGCCACTTCTTCACGCGCAAGGTCACCTTCGTCAAGAACTCGGACGCCTTTATCGTGATGCCGGGCGGTTTCGGCACGCTCGACGAGCTGGCCGAGGTGCTGACGCTGGTGCAGACCGGCAAGTCGCGCTCGGTGCCGGTGATCATGTTCGGCAGCCGCTTCTGGAAGGGCCTGCTGGACTGGTTCCGCTTCACGCTGCTGCCGATGGGCCTGATCGCCGAGCACGACCTGGACCTGATGAAGATCGTGGACGAGCCGCACGAAGTGCTGGAAGCGGTCTACGACTACTACGAAAAGCGCGGCGGCGACAAGCCGATCCCGCCCAAGGAAGAGATGTTCTACCTGTAAGGCGGGAACGGGCGCCAGGCCAGGCACGGGTCATCGAGAGGTCTTTGCCGCACTTGTTGCCATCACGCAGGTGCCCCTCGGGCCACGGCGGCGGCCTGCGCACGGCAGGAATTGCTAGAATGGAACCCTGTCCGTCTGCCAAGCCCGGCGCCGCCGGGTTGCAGTCCAACCGCCGCATGCCGCGGCGCTGCGCGCCAGTCACTCCGCAGCCCGCACAGGAGCACCTGATGACCTCCCCCTCTCCCGTCCGCTCAGTCCGGTCCACGCGGTCTGCCGCCGTGGCCGGCGAGCCCGAATCGCCTGCCAGGCGGTCCGTGTCCAGCCTCGCCGCCGTGGCGGCCGCGCTGGCGCTGGCTTCCGGCTGGGCCGTTGCGCAGGAAAGCAATGCGCTGACGCAGCAGGAGCTGAACCAGATCAACAACCAGCCGATCGCCCCGGCGGCCAAGTCGCAACTGAACCAGCCGCGCGAGCCGAGCTTCCAGCTCAATGAACGCGATGGCACCCAGGTGCGCGAGTACCGCGACAAGGGTCGGGCCACCGATATCCAGGTCAAATCGGGTTTCGGCACCAAATATGAGATGAGCAAGCCGGAAGACAGCTCGCCCAAGATCCGCGAGCACGACGTCAACCGCGTGCCTTCGGTCAACCTGAAGTTCTGAGTTCGCTTGCCCACGGCCTGGCATAAGCCCCAGGCCGCGCCGGCCCTCCGGCAGTCATGCCGCGGCGGCGGCCCGGACTTTGTCCGAATTTGGCGCGCGCCGTTTTCCGATTCGCTTCACATAACAAGTATGGCCGTATTCACCACGGTCTCGCAGGACGAGATCGCCCGCTGGCTGCTGGATTTCGACCTTGGCGAAGTGCGCGAACTGCGCGGCATCGCCTCTGGCATCGAGAACAGCAATTTCTTCCTCACCATGGAGCACGATGGCCAGACGCGCCAGTACGTGCTGACCATTTTCGAGCGCCTGACGTTCGAGCAGCTGCCCTACTACCTGCACCTGATGGCGCATCTGGCCGAGCGCGGCATCCGCGTGCCCGCGCCGATCCCGGCGCGCGACGGCGAGATCCTGCGCCCGCTCAAGGGCAAGCCCGCCACCATCGTCACGCGCCTGCCCGGCGCGTCGCAGCTGGCGCCCGACGCGCAGCACTGCGCCGAAGTCGGCGACATGCTGGCGCGCATGCACCTGGCCGGCCTGGACTATCCGCGCCGCCAGCCCAATCTGCGCAGCCTGCCGTGGTGGCAGCAGACCGAGCGCGAGATCCTGCCCTTTCTCGATGCCGGCCAGCGCGCGCTGCTGCAGCAGGAGATCGCCCACCAGGCCGCGTTCTTTGCCAGCGCGGCCTACGCCAGCCTGGGCGAAGGCCCGTGCCACTGCGACCTGTTCCGCGACAACGCGCTGTTCGAGGAAGACGGCAGCGGGCGCCACCGCCTGGGCGGCTTCTTCGACTTCTACTTCGCCGGCAACGACAAGTGGCTGTTCGATGTGGCGGTCACCGTCAACGACTGGTGCATCGACCTGGCCAGCGGCGAACTCGACCCGGCGCGCGCGCAGGCCCTGCTGCGGGCTTATCATGCGGTCAGGCCGCTGACCGATACTGAAGCCGCGCACTGGCAGGACATGCTGCGCGCGGGTGCGCTGCGCTTCTGGGTGTCGCGGCTGTGGGACTTCTACCTGCCGCGCGAGGCCGACATGCTGCAGCCGCACGATCCGACCCATTTCGAACGCATCCTGCGCCGGCGCCTGGACGCAACTCCCGCGAACCCTGCGAGCGCCCCGCTCCCCTGGATCTGATCTGTATGCAACTACTGGAAGTCCCTGCCAAGGAAGGCTACACCTGGTTCCGCCAGGGCATCTGGCTGTTCCGCAAGAATCCGCTGACCTTCCTGATGCTGCTGTTCGTCTACCTGATCGCCGCGCAGCTGGCCATCGTGGTGCCGCTGATCGGCATCATCGCGCTGCTGGTGGTCACCCCCGGCCTGTCGGTCGGCGTGATGACCGCATGCCGCGACGTGATCCAGAACAAGCGCGTGCTGCCCACCGTGCTGCTGGCGGGCTTTCGCGCCAACGGCAAGGAAGCCACGCGCAACCTGCTGGTGCTGGGCGGCATCTACGCCGGGCTGGTGTTCTTGCTGGGGCTGATCGCCGGCGCGGTGGTCGACATGAGCGCGCTGGTGCCGATCGTGCTGAAGGAAGAAGCGCCGACCGCCGAGGCGGTGCGCCAGCTGTACTACGCCATGCTGATCGGCGCGCTGCTGTACACGCCGATCGCAATGATGTTCTGGTTCGCGCCGCTGCTGGCGGCCTGGCACGGCGTGCCGCCGGTCAAGGCGCTGTTCTTCAGCTGGACCGCGTGCTGGCGCAACCGCGGCGCGTTCTTCACCTACGCGGTGCTGTTCGCGATGCTGCTGGTGGCGATCCCGTTCTTCCTGGAGGCGGTGTTCAGCGCCTTCGGCGCGGAGACGGTGCTGTCGTTCCTGGTCACGCCATATTCGCTGCTGATGCTGGCGATCCTGTACTGCTCGTTCTATGCGACGTACCGGGGCTGCTTCAACGTGACGCCGCCGGGAGTTGACCCCGCCGCGACGGCAACGCCAGGCGCCTGAACCACGGCTTACTCGCAGAACGTCTTCACCATCTCGTCCGCTGCCAGGCGCAGGTCTGGCACGAACCCCATCAGCTGGTCCATCGTCATGCGCGCCATCGGCACCTGCACGGCAATCGCCGCGCAGGCGCGGCTGCGGTTGCGCATCACCGGCACCGCGACCGCGATCATGCCCTCCAGGTTTTCCTGATTGTTGACCCCCAGGCGCCGCCGCCGCGTCTCGGCCAGCTCCGCATGCAAGGCCTCGGCATTGGTGATGGTGTGCGCCGAGTGCGCGCGCAGCGGCAGGCTGGCGACCAGCCGCTGGCGCTGCGCGCTCGGCAGGAACGCCAGCAGCAGCTTGCCGCTGGCGGTGCAATGCAGCGGCACGCGCGAGCCTGGCTGCAGGTGCATGCGCAGCGGCCACTGCGTTTCCACGCGGTCCAGGTAGACCACGTCATCGCCTGACAGCATGGTCAGGTTGCAGGTCTCCCCGATCTTGTCGACCAATTGCTGCAGGATCGCATGCCGCGCCGCCGCCGGACCTGCCTGCATCAGCACATTGACGGCCAGCTGCCGCACGCGCGAAGAGCACTCGTAGTGGCGGTTGCCGGCCGTGCGCGACACCAGCCATGTGCTTTCCAGCTGCTTGAGGATGCGGTGGACGGTCTGCTTCGGCAGCTCGATCGCCTGCACGATGGCCGCCAGCGACAGCGGCTCATCGGCCGTGGACAGGATCTCGAGAATGCGGAAGGCACGCACCGCGGCGGCATTCGAATGATTGCTCATGGATCAAATTTAAAGGATTCCGGGACGCTAGGCCGTCCCGAAAACTGAATTCCGGATCGCACCCCGGCTGCGCGCTCGCGAAAGCGCACAAATTGGGACGGACTGTCTGGCGCGCTTCACTAGATTCAATCCAGGGCCGCCGACCAGTGTCGCGAAGTGCACGACAAAGCGCGGCGGCCCTGACCGTCCAAACCGCGGAGTCGAATCCATGAGTGTGCAAATACTGCATCGCCGGCAGTCCAACAATTCCGATTTGTCCCTACCGACGGCGCCCGCGCAGTCTGCGGATCCCGCAGCGGATGCAGCCGAAGCCGTCACAGCAGTCGTGGCCCGGGCCCGGCACGCACAGCGCGAGTTCGCGCGTGCCGACCAGGCCACCGTCGACACCGCGGTCGCCGCCGCCGCGTGGGCCATCATGGAGCCCGCACGCAACCGCCAGCTGGCCGAGCGTGCTGTCGCCGACACCGGCCTGGGCAATGTCGACGACAAGATCCGCAAGAATTACCGCAAGACGCTGGGCCTGCTGCGCGACCTGCATGGCCGCAAGACGGTGGGCGTGATCGCGCAGGATGCGGCCGCCGGCATCACCGAGATCGCGCGGCCCGTGGGTGTGGTGGCTGCCATTACCCCGTCGACCAATCCCGCGGCCACGCCGGCCAACAAGATCATCAACGCGCTGAAGTGCGGCAACAGCGTGATCGTGGCGCCGTCGCCGAAAGGGCAGGACACGTGCGCGCTGCTGCTGTCGTTCATCCACGCCGAGTTCGCCCGCGCCGGCCTGCCCGCCGACCTGGTCCAGATGCTGCCAGCGCCGGTGTCGAAGGCCGCGACGGCAGCGCTCATGCGGCAGGCCGACCTGGTGGTCGCAACCGGCTCGCAAGCCAACGTGCGCATGGCCTACACGTCCGGCACGCCGGCCTTCGGCGTGGGCGCCGGCAATGTGGCCTCGATCATCGACGCCAGCGCGGCGCTGGATGATGCGGCGGCCAAGGTGGTGCGCTCCAAGACCTTCGACAACGCCACCAGTTGCTCGTCAGAGAACAGCCTGGTCGTGCTCGACGCCGTCTACCTGCCCATGCTCGGCGCCCTGGCGGCAGTCGGCGGCGTGCTGCTCACGGCTACGGAGAAGGCGCGGCTGCAGGCGCTGATGTGGCAGGACGGCAAGCTCGCCGGCACCTTCACGGGACAGAGCGCGACGCGCATTGCCGAACTTGCCGGGCTGGAACGCGTGCGCGCGCTGCAGCCCGCGATGCTGCTGGTGGAAGAAACCGGCGTCGGCAGCGGCTACCCCTTCTCCGGCGAAAAGCTCTCGCCCGTGCTGACGGTCTACCGCGCCGCCGACTTCGCGGCGGCGGTCGAGCGCGTCGCGTGCCTGTACGCCTATATGGGCGCCGGCCATTCGGTCAGCCTGCATTCGACCAATCCGCGTCACGCGCTGCAACTCGGGCAGGAACTGCCGGTGGCGCGCGTGATCGTGAACCAGGCGCATTGCTTCGCCACCGGCGGGAATTTCGACAACGGCCTGCCGTTCTCGCTGTCGATGGGCTGCGGCACCTGGGGCGGCAACAACTTCTCGGACAACCTCGGCTGGCGCCAGTACCTGAACATCACCCGCATCGCCGTGCCCATCGCCGAGCACGTGCCCGATGAAGCGGACCTGCTGGGCGATTACTTCGCGAGGGTCGGCAAATGAACGCGCGCACCGAACCCGAAGTGTTCGACACCCTCGCCGCGCTGGTGGCCGTGCGTGCCGCGCAGTGGCCCGACAAACCCTACCTGCTGTCGCCAGACAGCGGCCATGCGCTCACCTTCGGCGCGCTGGCGGCCGACGCCGACACGCTAAGCCGCAGTTGTGCGGCAGCCGGACTGGGCAGCGGGCAGACGGTGTCGGTGTACCTGCCCAACGGCGAGCAGACCGCGCGGCTCCTGCTCGGCACCATGGCCTGCGGGCTGGTCGCCAACCCGATCAACCTGCTGTGCCAGCCGGCCCAGTTGCGCTACATCCTTGCGCATTCGGATACGCGGCTGGTCTTCACCTGGCCCGACGGTGAAGCCGCCATCCGCGAGGCCCTGCGCGAGGCCGGGCTGGACCTGCCGGTGATCGTCACCGCGCCCGACGCCAGCGCCCTGCCGGCACTGCCCGCCACGCAGCAAGCCGCGTCGCCACTGCCCCCGCCACGGCCTGACGCGCCCGCGCTGCTCATGTACACGTCCGGCACCACCGGCACGCCCAAAGGCGTGCTGCTCACGCAGCGCAACCTCATGGCCAACGGTGCCAACGTCAGCCGCGAGCACTGTCTCGGGCCGGCCGACCGGGTCCTGGCGACGCTGCCGCTGTACCACATCAACGGCCTGGTCGTGACCGCGATCGCGCCGCTTGTGCACGGCGGCTCGGTGGTGATGCCGATGCGCTTTTCCGCCAGCGCGTTCTGGCAGGACAGCGCGCGCCACGGCTGCACCTGGCTGAACGTGGTGCCGACCATCATCGCCTACCTGCTGAACGATACGCACGGCCGGGCGCCGGCCGGCGTGCGCTTCTGCCGCTCGGCCTCGGCCGCGCTGCCGCCCGAGCATCACCGCGCCTTCGAAGCGCGCTTCGGCATCGGCGTGATCGAGACCATGGGCATGACCGAGACCGCCGCACCCGCGTTCAGCAATCCGCTCGACCCGGAGCGGCGGCGCATCGGCAGCATCGGCCAGCCCTCGGGCACGCGCGCCCGCGTGCTCGGGCGCGACGGCAAGCCCGTGCCTGACGGACAGGTCGGCGAGATCGTGCTGCAGGGCGAGAACGTGATGGCCGGCTACTACAAGGCGCCGGACATCACGCGCGAGGCCTTTACGCACGATGGCTGGCTGCGCACCGGCGACCTCGGCTACCGCGACGCCGATGGCTATTTCTACATCACCGGGCGCGCCAAGGAACTGATCATCAAGGGCGGCGAGAACATCGCCCCGCGCGAGATCGACGAGGCGCTGCTGCGCCATCCGGCCGTGCTCGAAGCCGCTGCGGTCGGCGTGCCGGACCCGGCCTACGGGCAGGAGATCGTCGCCTACGTGGTCATGCGCGAGGCGGCGCGCTGCGATGAAGACGCGCTCGCCCAACTGCGCGCGCATTGCCTGCGCGAGCTGGGCCGCTACAAGACGCCAAAGGAGTTCCGCTTCATCGCCGAACTGCCGCGCGGCCCGTCGGGCAAGGTGCAGCGGCTCAAGCTGCTCGACCACGCCTGAACCCTCGCGCCCTTTCCACAACGTTCGCCAAGGAGCCTGCCCGACCGGAAACCACCAGACCAGGAGACACTACGCAAGACTACAGACAGATTGCTCAAGGACGGGGCAGTGCGGCCGGCGCCGCGCCCCCGGCGCGCCGCAAGCGCATGGCTACGGACCGTGCGCCGGCCCGCCGTCCCGTCAACGCCACGTGCGCGCGCCGCACATAGGAGGTGGTATGAAGCAACGCATCAAGACCCGACACATGATCCTGGGCGTCATGTGCCTGATGTATTTCATCGCCTATATCGACCGCGTCAACATCTCGGTCGCCGCCCCCCTGATCCGCGAGGAAATGGGGCTGACCTCGTCGCAGCTGGGCCTGGTGTTCTCGGCCTTTGCCTACCCCTATGCCGCCATGCAGATCCTCGGCGGCTGGATGTCCGACAAATTCGGGCCCAAGAGGGTGCTGATCGTGCTGTCGCTGATCTGGGGCGTGGCCACGGTCCTGACCGGCTTCGCCGGCAGTGTGCTGATGCTGGTGGTGCTGCGCTTCGCATTGGGTATCGGCGAAGGCGGGGCATTCCCGACCGCGACGCGCGCCTTCACCTACTGGATGCCGGTGGCGGAACGTGGCTTCGCGCAGGGCATCACCCACAGCTTCGCGCGGCTGGGCGGCGCGATCACGCCGCCGATCGTGCTGGCCATCGTGGCCACCGCCGGCTGGCGCGAAGCGTTTATCGTGCTGGGCGCGGTCAGCCTCGGCTGGACCTTGCTGTATGCCTTCGTGTTCAAGGACTCGCCCGACAAACATAGCCGCGTGACCGCGCAGGAACTGCAGGAGATCGGCTACCGGCGCGGCGAGTGCCAGCAGGCCGCCAAGGCGGCGACGCCGTGGCGGCGCCTGTTCCGGCGCATGTGGCTGGTGACCTTCGTCGACTTCTGCTACGGCTGGTCGCTGTGGGTCTACCTGACGTGGCTCCCTTCTTACCTGAAGGAAGCACGCGGCTTCGACCTCAAGCAACTCGCCCTGTTCACGTCATTGCCGCTGCTGGCTGGCGTGGTCGGCGACACGCTCGGCGGCGTGCTGTCGGACCGCATCTACCGGCGCACCGGCAACCTGCGCCTGGCACGCGGCTCGATCCTGTTCGTGGGGCTGGCCGGATCGCTGATGTTCATTGTGCCGATGACCTACACCGGCGATGCCGTCAACGCCGTGATCCTGCTGTCGCTGTCGTTCTTCTTCCTGGAGCTGACCAACGCCGTGCTGTGGAGCCTGCCGCTGGACATCGCCGGCAAGTACGCCGGCACCGCGGGCGGCATGATGAACACCGGCTTCGGGGTGGCCGGCATGGTGTCGCCGGTGGTGTTCGGCTACCTGATCGAGACTACCGGCAGTTATCACCTGCCGTTCATGATCTCGGCGGCACTGCTCGGCGTTGGCGCAGTGGCCTCGCTGTTCATCAATCCGCTGCTGACCGTGGACAGTCCCGAGCAGAAGGCTGGCGAGGTCCGCCACGCCTTGCCCTGAGTCGGCCGCGAAGCCGGACCCGCTCAGTCGATCGCGTCCAGCTTCGCCACCGACAGCGCCAGCCACTTGGCGCCGTTGCGCTTGAAGTTGATATTGGCGCGCGCGTCCGTGCCCTCGCCTTCCAGCGCGGTGATCACGCCTTCGCCAAACTTGTTGTGGAACACCGACTGGCCCACGCGGAAGCCGGTGCCGGCCTCGCGCCTGGCATCGGCATAGCCGTTGCCGGTGTCCATGCCGCCGGTGGGGCGCGTGCCGGTGTAGGGCACGTCCTCGGGCTTGCGGAACCAGTCGCGGCCCCAGGCGTTGTCACGCTCCTGGCGGCGCGCGCCGCCGTAGCTCTGCGCCGGCGGCGTCAGCCACTTGAGCGAGGCCTCGGGCAATTCCTCGAAGAAGCGCGAGCGCACGTGGTAGCGGGTCTGGCCGTGCAGCATGCGGCTTTGCGCGAACGACATGTAGAGCCGCTTGCGCGCGCGCGTGATCGCCACGTACATCAGCCGGCGCTCTTCCTCCAGGCCGTCCGGGTCCATCATGCTGTTCTCGTGCGGGAACAGCCCCTCTTCCATGCCGCTGATGAAGACCACGTCGAACTCCAGCCCCTTGGCCGCGTGCACGGTCATCATCTGCACCGCGTCCTGGCCGGCCTGGGCCTGGTTGTCGCCCGCTTCCAGCGACGCGTGGGTCAGGAACGCAACCAGCGGCGTCATCACCACCGGCAGCGCTTCGGGGTCCAGCACCTGCTGGGCCTGGTCGCCATCGGCGAGCGCCGGCGCGGCGGGGCTGCGATCGGCCGGGATCACCGCGGCCAGCGCTTCCAGGCCGTAGCCTTCCTCGACCACGAAGGCCTGCGCGGCGGTCACCAGTTCCTGCAAGTTCTCGATGCGGTCCTGGCCTTCCTTCTCGCCCTGGTAGTGGGTGATCAGGCCGCTGTGGTTGATCACGTACTCGACGGTCTCGGCCAGTGTCATGCGGCGCGTGTCCTCGCGCATCTTGTCGATCAGGCGCGTGAATGCCGCCAGCTTGCTGCCGGCGGCGCCGGGCACGTAGGCCACCGCCCCGGCCAGCGCGCTGTCGTACTGGCGCGCCATGTCCTGCAGCACTTCCAGCGAGCGCGCGCCGATGCCGCGCGCCGGGAAATTGACCACGCGGCCGAAGGCGGCGTCGTTGCGCGGGTTCTCCAGCAGCTGCATATAGGCCAGCGCGTGCTTGATTTCGGCGCGCTCGAAGAAGCGCAGGCCGCCGTACACGCGGTACGGGATGCCGGCCGAGAACAGCGCATGCTCGATCACGCGCGACTGCGCGTTGCTGCGGTACAGGATGGCGATCTCGGCGCGGCTGGCGCCCTGCGCGATCTGGTCGCGGATTTCTTCGATGATCCAGGCGGCCTCCTGGCCGTCCGAGCCGCCCTGGAACACCCGCACCGGCTCGCCATGGCCGGCGTCGGTGCGCAGGTTCTTGCCCAGGCGGCGCGCGTTGTGCGAGATCAGGTGGTTGGCCGAATCCAGGATATGCCCGTGCGAGCGGTAGTTCTGCTCCAGCTTGATCATCCGGCGCACGCGGAACTCATGCTCGAAGTCGCGCATATTGCCGACGTTGGCGCCGCGGAAGGCGTAGATGCTCTGGTCGTCGTCGCCCACGGCAAAGACCGCGGCCGGGTTCTGCGTGCCATAGCCGGCCAGCAGCTTGAGCCACTGGTACTGCAGCACGTTGGTGTCCTGGAACTCGTCGACCAGCACATGGCGGAAGCGGTGCTGGTAGTGCTGGCGGATGGCGTCGTTGTAGCGCAGCAGCTCGTAGCAGCGCAGCAGCAGCTCGGCGAAGTCGACCACGCCCTCGCGCTGGCACTGCTGGTCGTAGGCGGCGTAGAGGTCGACAAAGCGCTTGTTGAAGTCGTCGTTGGCCTCGACGTCGGCCGGGCGCAGGCCCTGCTCCTTGGCGTTGTTGATGAAGTACTGGAGGTTCTTGGCCGGGTACTTCTCATCGTCGACGTTGAGCGCCTTGAGCAGCCGCTTGAGCGCCGAGAGCTGGTCCTGGCTGTCCAGGATGGCAAAGGTCTGGGGCAGGCCCGCGTCGCGGAAATGCGCGCGCAGCATGCGGTTGCACAGGCCGTGGAAGGTGCCGATCCACATGCCGCGGGTGTTGATCGGCAGCATCGACGACAGCCGCGTCTGCATTTCCTTGGCGGCCTTGTTGGTAAACGTCACCGCCAGGATGCCCGCCGGCGAGACATGGCCGTTCTGGATCAGCCAGGCGATGCGCGTGGTCAGCACGCGGGTCTTGCCGCTGCCCGCGCCCGCCAGGATCAGCGCCGGTTCGTCGGGCAGGGTGACGGCGGCTAGTTGTTCGGCGTTCAGGTTGGCGAGCAGATCGGACATCGGAGAGGCCTGGTGGAATCGCGGCAATTATACCGGGCGGCCTTGTCCGGCAAGTCACATCCGGCGGGGGCGGATGCCCGGAAATAGGCACCAGCCTGCCACCCCCCGTATAATTTAACGTTTTACTGGCGCAATGCCGGCTGCCAACGGCCGCCGCCTCGCCAGGCGCAGGCCGAAGCACCTGCGACGACCCCCGACGCCAACATCGACATCCCAGCATGACCGCCCAAGACCAATCGCTTGCCAAGAGCTTCGAACCCGCCGCCATCGAGGCGAAATGGGGCCCAGAGTGGGAGAAGCGCGGCATTGCCCAGCCGACCTTCGACCCGGCCCGCCCGGACTTTGCGATCCAGCTGCCGCCGCCCAATGTGACCGGCACGCTGCATATGGGCCACGCATTCAACCAGACCATCATGGATGGCCTGGCACGCCATGCGCGCATGAAGGGCGCCAATACGCTGTGGGTGCCGGGCACCGACCACGCCGGCATCGCCACCCAGATCGTGGTGGAGCGCCAGCTCGAGGCGCAGGGCGTGTCGCGCCATGACCTGGGCCGCGAGAAATTCACCGAGAAGGTCTGGGCCTGGAAGGAAGAGTCGGGCTCGACCATCACCCGCCAGGTGCGGCGCATGGGCGCGTCGATCGACTGGAGCCGCGAGTACTTCACGATGTCGCCCGAGATGTCGAAGGCGGTCACCGAAGTGTTCGTGCGCCTGTACGAGCAGGGCCTGATCTACCGCGGCAAGCGCCTGGTCAACTGGGACCCGGTGCTGGGCACCGCCGTGTCGGACCTGGAAGTCGACAGCGTTGAGGAAGAAGGCTCGCTGTGGCATATCCACTATCCGCTGGTCGAGACTGACGCCAAGGGCGGCCTGACCCACCTGACCGTGGCCACCACCCGCCCCGAAACCATGCTGGGCGACGTGGCGGTGATGGTCCACCCGGAAGACGAGCGCTATGCGCACCTGATCGGCAAGTTCGTGCAGCTGCCGCTGACCGAGCGCCAGATCCCGGTGATTGCCGACGAATACGTCGACCGCGAGTTCGGCACCGGCGTGGTCAAGGTGACCCCGGGCCATGACTTCAACGACTATGCCGTGGGCCAGCGCCACAACCTGCCGCAGCTGTCGATCCTGACGCTGGACGCGAAGATCGTCGCCGACGCCCCCGCCGCCTACGCCGGCCTGGACCGCTTCGACGCGCGCAAGGCCATTGTCGACGACCTGGACAAGCGCGGCCTGCTGGCCGAGGTCAAAAAGCACAAGCTGATGACCCCGCGCAGCGAGCGCACCGGCAGCGCGATCGAGCCGATGCTGACCGACCAGTGGTTCGTCGCCATGAGCAAGCCGGCGCCGGAAGGCACCTTCTACCCGGGCCGCTCGATCGCCGAAGTGGCGCTGGAAGCCGTGCAGAGCGGCGAGATCAGGCTGGTGCCGGAAAACTGGATCAGCACCTACAACCAGTGGCTGGGCAATATCCAGGACTGGTGCATCTCGCGCCAGCTGTGGTGGGGCCACCAGATTCCGGCGTGGTACGACGACGCCGGCAACTGCTTTGTCGGCCGCACCGAAGACGAAGCACTGGCCAAGGCAAAGGCCGCCGGCAGCACCGGCAGCCTGCGCCGCGAGGAAGACGTGCTCGACACCTGGTTCTCGTCGGCGCTGGTGCCCTTCTCCTCGCTGGGCTGGCCGGAAGAAACGCCCGAGATCCAGCACTTCCTGCCGTCGTCGGTGCTGGTGACCGGCTACGACATCATCTTCTTCTGGGTCGCGCGCATGGTCATGATGACCAGGCACTTCACCGGCAAGGTGCCCTTCCACACCGTCTACGTGCACGGCCTGGTGCGCGATTCGGAAGGCAAGAAGATGAGCAAGTCCGAGGGCAACACGCTGGATCCGGTGGACCTGATCGATGGCATCGACCTCGACACCCTGCTGCAGAAGCGCACCACCGGCCTGCGCCGCCCCAAGGATGCGCCCAAGATCGAGAAGAAGACGAAGAAGGAATTCCCGGAAGGCATTCCCGCCTTCGGTGCCGACGCGCTGCGCTTCACCTTCGCGTCGCTGGCCACGCTCGGGCGCAATGTCAACTTCGACACCGGCCGCTGCGAGGGCTACCGCAACTTCTGCAACAAGCTGTGGAACGCGACCCGCTTCGTGCTGATGAACACCGAAGGCCATGACTGCGGCATGGGCCCGTGCAACAACGACTGCGGCCCGGACGGCTACCTGGACTTCTCGCAGGCCGACCGCTGGATCGTGTCGCTGCTGCAGCGCGTGGAGGCCGAGGTCGAAAAGGGCTTTGCCGAGTACCGCTTCGACAATATTGCCAACGCCATCTACAAGTTCGTCTGGGACGAGTATTGCGACTGGTACCTGGAGCTGGCCAAGGTGCAGATCCAGCACGGCACCGAGGCCCAGCAGCGCGCCACGCGGCGCACGCTGCTGCGCGTGCTCGAGACCGTGCTGCGCCTGGCGCATCCGATCATCCCGTTCATCACCGAAGAGCTGTGGCAGAAGGTGGCCCCGCTGGCCGGCCGGGCCAAGGGCGATGGTGCGGAAACGATCGCAACGCAGCCGTATCCGCTGCCCGCCGTGGCCAAGATCGACGAAAATGCCGAGCAATGGGTCGCGCGCCTGAAAGAAGTGATCGATGCCTGCCGCAACCTGCGCGGCGAGATGAACATCTCGCCGGCCCAGCGCATCCCGCTCTACGCCGAGGGCGACAGCGCCTTCCTGAAGGCGGCAAGCGCACATATCCAGGCACTGGCGAAACTTTCCGAGGTGCGCGTCTTCGAAGATGAAGCTGCCCTGCAGGCTGAAGGCGCCGGCGCGCCGGTGGCCATTGCCGGGGGCAACCACCTGCTGCTGAAGATCGAGATCGATATCGCCGCCGAGCGCGCGCGCCTGTCGAAGGAAGTCGAACGCATCGGTGGTGAAATCGGCAAGTGCCGCGCCAAGCTGTCCAACGAGAGCTTTGTCGCCAAGGCGCCGCCCGCCGTGGTGGCGCAAGAGACACAGCGCCTGGCCGATTTCGAGCAGACGCTGGCCAAGCTGCAAGGCCAGCTGCAGCGGCTGCCGGCCTGACGGCGCGGCGGCCGCAATCACGCCCCTGCCGGCCGGGGTTCTGTCCGGCTTCGTCGGACAGAACCTGACAGACAGCGCCCACGATGGCTGGCAGGGTTATGGACTGGATTCTGAGAGGTACACCTGATATGGAAAATCGCGTCACCAAGGCTGTGTTCCCGGTTGCAGGCCTGGGCACCCGCTTCCTGCCGGCCACCAAGGCCAGCCCCAAGGAAATGCTTCCGGTTGTGGACAAGCCGCTGATCCAGTACGCCGTGGAAGAGGCCATGGCCGCCGGCATTACCGAGATGATCTTTGTCACCGGCCGCTCCAAGCGCGCCATCGAGGACCATTTCGACAAGGCCTTCGAACTGGAAGTGGAACTCGAAGCCAAGAACAAGCAGGCGCTGCTGGATGTGGTGCGCTCGATCAAGCCGGCCAACGTCGAGTGCTACTACGTGCGCCAGCCCGAAGCGCTGGGCCTGGGCCACGCGGTGCTGTGCGCGGCCAAGCTGGTGGGCGACACCCCGTTCGCGGTGATGCTGGCCGATGACCTGATCGACGGCAAGCCGCCGGTGATGAAGCAGATGGTGGATGCCTTCAACCACTACAACTGCTCGGTGCTGGGCGTCGAGGAAATCACGCCCGAGCAAAGCCGCTCCTACGGCGTGATCGATGGCCGCGAGTGGGACGAGGATGTGATCAAGGTCTCGGGCATCATCGAGAAGCCGGCGCCGGAAGACGCGCCGTCCAACCTCGGCGTGGTCGGCCGCTACGTCCTGACGCCGCGCATCTTCGACCACCTGCGCGACCTGAAGCCGGGCGCCGGCGGCGAACTGCAGCTGACCGACGCGATCCAGTCGCTGCTCGGCCAGGAGCAGGTGCTGGCCTACCGCTACCAGGGACGGCGCTATGACTGCGGCAGCAAGCTGGGCTACCTGAAGGCAACCGTCGAGTTTGCCCTGAAGCACCCGGAAGTCGGCGCCGACTTCAGCGCCTACCTGGAATCGCGCGAGCACCTGACTGGCATCGGCAGCTGACGCTGCCTGCCGTCATCCAGGCAAGGAAAAAGCCGCTTCGAGCGTCATGCCGTTCAGTTGGCGACTGTCGTTCCCGCGCAGGCGGGAACCCAGTGACTTCATCCCAGAAGGGGACGTGAAAGACGCTGGATTCCCGCCTGCGCGGGAATGACGGTAGGGCTTGAGACCTTGACTGAACGGCATTACCGCTTCGAGCGGCTTTTTTCCTTGGGCGAGCCCGCAGCGTACGGGCCAATGTGCGCGTCAGCGCCGGCGCATGTAGAACACGAACACCTTGTCCACTTCCGAGTGCGACAGCAGCTCATTGCCGGTCTGCTTGGCAAAGGCCTGGAAATCACGCGTGGCGCCGGGATCGGTGGCCAGCACCTTGAGCACATCGCCGCTGGCCATGTCGGCCAGCGCCTTCTTGGTGCGCAGGATCGGCAGCGGGCAGTTCAGGCCGCGCGCATCCACTTCTTTCTGGAACTCCATTCGTCTCTTCCTTCGGTGCTTGGGGGCTGGGAGCTGGCTGGAAACCAGCGTTACCAGCGGTATTGTAGCGAAGCCCCGACCTGGCCGAAGTCGTGCGGGCGGCGCGGGTCCGGAATATCCTCGCCGGTGTGGCGGTCGAAGAAGCGCACCGGGTGGCCGCGCGCGGCCAGCCAATCGGCCACCGCGAAGCCGGTGCCGGCCGACCACACGCGCACGTCCTCGGGCGCCACCAGCTTGTAGTCGGCCAGTTCCTCGGACAACTCGACGGTGCCGGTGGCCTTGACGTGATAGGCGATGATCAGCTCGTTCTTGCGCATGAACTCGTAGACGCCGATCAGCGAGACCGACTCGGCATCGAGGTTGGTCTCTTCCTTCAGTTCACGCGCCACGCCCAGTTCGGGCGGCTCGTCGCGCTCCAGGAAACCCGTGACCAGCGCGAACATCGTCTCCGGCCATGCGGCATTGCGCGCCAGCAGCAGCTTGTCCTGGTATTCCACCACCGCCGCCAACACCGGCAGCGGGTTGTTCCAGTGCACGAAGCCGCATTCCTGCTGCATGCAGGCATGGCGTTCGCGTCCGGACAGCGGCAGCACCTCCAGCGGCGCGCCGCACTGCGGACAGAATCGGTATTGCATCTGGGGGCTCCTGGAGAGGTCTCGTCGTTATAGGTCTGGGGTGCCGCTCACGCGCCGCATGCCGCGCGCATGTCGGCGGCCAGCGCAGTGCTGCATGGGTTCAGTGTGTCGCTGCGGCAACCCTTATTTCTTGTCGGCCCAGAGCTCGCCGCCGGTGGCCCAGTTCTCGCGCTTGATGTCGGTGATGATGATGTCGACGGCCGAGGGCGAGCAGCCCAGAGTCTCGCAGCTCACGCGCGTCACTTCCTCGACAAACTTGCGCTTCTGCTCGATGGTGCGGCCTCCAAACATTTCGACGTGAAAAGTCGGCATGCAATGCTCCTTTGCTTGATTCTTGTGGATCCGGCGGGGAACCGGCCCCCTTCATTCCCGGTATGAGGGGTCGATTTTATCCAGTTTGCGCAGCAGCGCGGGCCACTCCATCACGCCTTCGACCGCGCCGTTGTCGTAGAGCTGTTCAGAGGTCTTGTCCGCCACCGCCGCAGCGGGCTGCACCAGCGCACCGCCCGCCTGTGCTGCGATCTGGACTTCGCACGCCTTGATCAGCGTCGCCATCAGCACATAGGCCTCGGCCACAGTGCGGCCCACCGTCAGCGTGCCGTGGTTGCGCAACAGCATGGCCGGATGCGCACCCAGCGACGCGGTCAGGCGCGCGCCTTCGGCCGGGGTAAAGGCAAGCCCCTCATAGTCGTGGCAGGCGATGCGGCCGTAAAAGCGCATCGCATGCTGCGACAGCGGCAGCAGTCCCGCCGCCTGTGCCGAGACGGCAATGCCGGCGGTGTTATGCAGGTGCATCACGCACATTGCATCGGCACGCGCGGCGTGCACCGCGGCGTGCAGCGCAAAGCCGGTCACATTGACGGGATGCACGGTCTCGCCGACGACTTCGCCGCGGCCGTTGATCTTGACCAGATCGCTGGCGCGGATCTCGTCGAAGGCAAAGCCGAAGGGATTGATCAGGAAGTGGTCGGGCTCGCCCGGCACCGTGGCGGAGATATGGGTGTAGATCAGGTCATCCCAGCCCTGGCGCGCGGCCAGGCGATAGGCCGCGGCCAGGTCGACGCGCACGCGCTGCTCTTCGGCGGAAACGGGATGGGAAGCACCCGCGGCACGCGCGGGCTGCAAGGTAAAAGACATGGGGTCGCTCCTGCGCCGCCCGGTGTCGCGTGCCGGGTACGGCCCCGGCCTTCTGTGCCGCGCCACGGGCTGCACGCATGGGCGCGGCAGCCGCTCGCGTGGCGCGCCAGGCGGCAAAGGCAATACTTTAGCGCACCTTGCCGGTCAGCTCCGGACCGGCGCCAGCGGCCAGGCGCGGCGCATCCAGGCGAACACCAGCGCGCCCAGCAGCAGCGCCGCCGCCGCGCACGCCAGCGAACCGGCGAAGCCCCCGGTGCGCGCCACCAGCGCGGTCGCCAGCGGCGGCCCGGCAATCTGGCCCAGCCCGTAGGATGCCGTCATCAGGCCCATCAGCCGCGGCGCGTGCGGCCCCCACAGGCGCCGCGCCTCGCGCATGGCAAAGGCCACCAGCGCGGTGAACGGCAGGCCCGCCAGCAGGCTGCTGAGGGCAAAGCCGGCCACGGTCGGGAACACCACAGCAATCGCCACGCCCAGCGCCTGCATGCCGTACAGCAGCGTCAGCAGCTTGCGGCTGTCGTGCGCCATGCCCACCCGCGTCGCCAGGAACGCGCCCACCGCCACGCCCGCGCCGAAGATCGGCCAGAACAGGTCGGCCCAGACCGTGCCCGGCAGCGCCTGGCGCGCAATCACGGGCAGGAAGGTCGCGGTGATGATGTAGCCGAAGCCGGCCAGGCCGTAAGCGAAGGTCAGCGCCCAGGTCTGGGCATCGAGCGGAGCGGCGGCGGTGTCTGCCGTCGCGTGGGCCGGCGCATGCGCGGCCGCCACGGCAGGCTCCGCGACGAAGATCCGCCAGACCGCGGCCACCAGCATCACGGCCAGCACGGTGAACGCCAGCCAGCCGTAGTCCGCATGCCAGCCCGCGCCAACCATGCCGGATGCACCCAGGCCGGTGACGACAATGCCCAGCCCCGGCCCGCAGAAGATCAGCCCGGCAAGCTCCGGCTTGCCCAGTTCCGCCAGCCGCTGCAGACACCAGCCCGCGGTGTAGACCATCACCACCGCGCTGGCCACGCCCGCGGCGCCGCGCCACAGCGACCAGGCCGGCATGCCGCCCGGCAGGGCCATGCCCAGCGTGAGCAGCACCGTCGCCACCAGGCCCCAGCGCACCATGCGCACCGCATCGGGCCGGATGAACATGCACACGGCGGCGCCGGCAAAGTAGCCGATGTAGTTGAACGTCGCCAGCCAGCCGCCCTCATGCAGCGTGACGGTGCCGTCATGCAGCATCATCGGCAGCAGCGGCGTAAAGGCAAAGCGGCCGATGCCCATCACCACCGCCAGCGACACCAGGCCGGCCACGGCCACCGCGACCGGCCCGGCTTCGTGGCGTGGCCCGGCCGAGGCGGCCAGGCGCGCGGCGGGGTATTCAGGCTCGAGGCTGTGGGGAGTCGGCATGATGGTCGGCTGCTGGGGACAGCGGTTGCATTGCGATGTCTGTATGCTACGCTGGCTTTATCATCCCAAAAAATGAATAATCGAGATGACATGCATCTTGATTTCAGATGGATAACCACCGGAGCCCCCCATGGATCTTGCCGCGCTTGAAATCTTCCGCGCCGTTGTCGAAGCCGGCGGCATCACCCGCGCGGCCGAGCGGCTGCACCGGGTGCAGTCCAATGTCACCACCCGCATCCGCCAGCTGGAACAGTCGCTGGGGGTTGACCTGTTTGTGCGCGACGGCCGGCGCATGGTGCTGACGCCCTCCGGCCAGACCCTGTTCGACTACGCCTGCCGCATCCTGACGATGACCGAGGAAGCGCGCCAGGCGGTGTTGCCGGCACGCCCGCACGGCCGGCTGCGCATCGCCTCGATGGAAAGCACGGCCGCCAGCCGCCTGCCCAATGTGCTGGCCGCGTACCACCAGGCGTGGCCGGAAGTGCAGCTGGAACTGGTCACGCTGCCCACGCGCCAGGCGCTGGACGCGCTGGCTCGCTTCGAAGTGGAGTGCGCCTTCGTTGCCGAGCCGCTGACCGACCCGGGGCTGAGCGCCGTCCCGGTATTCGAGGAAGAGCTGGTGGTGATCACGCGCGAGCGCCATCGGCCGGTGCGCACCGCGGCCGACCTGGAGGTGCCGACGCTGCTGGCATTCGAACCCGGCTGCAACTACCGCGCCCGGCTGGAAAACTGGTATGTGATCGGCGATGCCCCGACGCCGCGCGTGCTGCAGCTCAACTCGTACCATGCCATCGTCGCCTGCGTGGCGGCCGGCATCGGCGCGGCGATCGTGCCGAGCTCGGTGCTGGGGCTGTACCGGGACCCGCCCGCCATCCGGCAGCACAGCCTGGGTGCGGCGGGCCGCGTGCGCACGCTGCTGGCCTGGCACCCGTCGATGGCCAGTGCGGCCCTGCATGCCCTGGTCGACACCCTCACCACCGCATCCCCCGCGCCCGCCGGAAAGCCGGAACTGGCGGCTGCCTGAGCGGGCCGGGGCGGGCGCGGCAGGCCGCGTGCAAGATGTGCCCGGTGGCCTACACTTGAAGTGGCGCCACCACTGCACCCAGCGTGCCTCGCCCCTGCCATGAAACCTGTCACCGCGCTGCTGCGGGCCCTTCGGCTGCTGTCCAGCCAGGTGTTGGCGTGCTGCGCCCTTGCCTTGGCCGCCACCGGCGCCTCGGCACCGTCCGCCACAGCCATCGGCACAGGCACCGCGCCGGTCTATGTGATTGCGCTGAAAGGCGCGGTCGGCCCGGCCAGTGCCAGCTTTATCCTGCGCGGCATCGAACGCGCCCGCGAGGCCGGCGCCCAGCTGGTGGTGCTGGAAATGGACACCCCGGGCGGGCTGGACGCGTCGATGCGCGAGATCATCCAGGCCATCCTGGCGTCGCCGGTGCCGGTAGCCAGCTATGTCTATCCCGGCGGCGCGCGCGCGGCCAGCGCCGGCACCTACATCCTCTATGCCAGCCATATCGCGGCGATGGCGCCGGGCACCAACCTGGGCGCGGCCACCCCGGTGCAGATCGGCATTGGCGGGCCGCAGAAGCCTGAGGCCCTGCCCGGCGCCAAACCCGCCTCGGCCCCGGCCGGCGAGCCCGCGGGCGGCGACACCATGGCGCGCAAGCAGATGCACGACGCTTCGGCCTATATCCGCGGCCTGGCGCAGTTGCGCGGACGCAATGCCGAATGGGCCGAGCGCGCGGTGCGCGAGTCGGTCAGCCTGTCTGCCGACGAGGCCCTGGCCCAGCGCGTGGTCGACCTGGTGGCCCCCGACTTGCCGGCGCTGCTGCGCCAGGTCGAAGGCCGCAAGCTCACCGCCGCCGCCGGCAAGGCCATCGTGCTGCGCACCGGCAATGCGCCAGTGGTCACGCTGGAGCCCGACTGGCGCAGCCGCTTCCTGGCCGTGATCACCGAGCCCAGCGTGGCGCTGCTGCTGATGATGATCGGCATCTACGGCCTGATCTTCGAGTTCTCCACGCCGGGCATGGTGGTGCCCGGCATTGGCGGCGCAATCTGCCTGCTGGTGGCGCTGTTCGCGCTGCATATGCTGCCCGTGAACTACGCCGGGCTGGCGCTGGTGGCGCTGGGCATCGGCTGCATGGTGGCGGAGCTGTTCCTGCCGACCTTCGGCGCGCTGGGCGTGGGCGGCATCATTGCCTTCGCCTTTGGCGCGGTGATGCTGATCGACACCGACGTGCCGGGCTTCGGCGTGCCGCTGCCGATGGTGGCGGCGATGTCGGCGCTGTCGGCGATCTTCGTGTTCGGCATGTCGGCAATGCTGCTGCGCGCGCGCAGGCGCCCGGTGGTCAGCGGTGCCGACACACTGGTCGGCATGCGCGGCGAAATGCTGGACGACCTGCGCGGCGAAGGCTGGGCCTCGGTGCGCGGCGAGACCTGGCGCGTGCGCAGCGCCAGCCCCCTGCCGCGCGGCACGCCGGTGCTCGTCACCGCCCGCGATGGCCTGGTGCTTGAGGTGACCGCCGCCGGCAACGCCCCGTTTGTTCCGACCACCCCATCCCAACCGACGCCAGACAAGGGAGCCTGACCATGGCCTACGGATTCAGCTTCGGCGGTGTGATCTTCCTGCTGGCACTGCTGGTGATCATGTCGTTCCGCGTGCTGCGCGAATACGAACGCGGCGTGGTGTTCATGCTGGGACGCTTCTGGCGCGTCAAGGGCCCTGGCCTGGTGCTGCTGATCCCCGCCGTGCAGCAGATGGTCAGGGTCGACCTGCGCACGGTGGTGATGGACGTGCCGCCGCAGGACGTGATCTCGCGCGACAACGTCTCGGTCAAGGTCAATGCGGTGGTGTACTTCCGCGTGGTCGATCCGGAGCGCGCCATCATCCAGGTGGCGAACTTCCTGGAGGCCACCAGCCAGCTGGCGCAGACCACGCTGCGCTCGGTGCTGGGCAAGCACGAACTGGACGAGATGCTGGCCGAGCGCGAGAAGCTCAACCTCGACATCCAGCAGGCGCTGGACGCGCAGACCGACGGCTGGGGCATCAAGGTCTCGAACGTCGAGATCAAGCACGTCGACCTGAACGAGACCATGATCCGCGCGATTGCGCGGCAGGCCGAGGCCGAACGCGAACGGCGCGCCAAGGTGATCCATGCCGAGGGCGAACTGCAGGCTTCCGAGAAGCTGCTGGAAGCGGCGCAGATGCTGGCGCGGCAGCCGCAGGCGATGCAATTGCGCTATATGCAGACGCTGACGCAGATTGCGGGGGATAAGAGTTCGACGATCGTGTTTCCGTTGCCGATGGAGTTGCTGACGGTGCTGGGCAGCGGCAAGGGAACGCCGGAAAAGTAAAAAAGCAGAAAGGGCGCCGTGGCGCCCTTTCTGCTTTTGTGACAACGTGACATCGACCAACTGTGTGCTCCCCCGCTTGCGGGAGAGGGTTGGGGTGAGGGCCGGAGCATCAACGAAGTAGAGCCTGCGGTATGCCACCGCCCGCCCTCACCCCCTGCCCCTCTCCCGCAAGCGGGCTTGTCTTTACCCACATCTCGATAGGAAAGGTTGTAAACGGGATTGGACGGTGTTAACTTCGGGGAAGTTGACAATCAGTGGTGGCAATTTTGTCTGATACGGAAGATCTGGAAGACTGGGCCAGCGACGAATTCGGTGGCGCTCAGTTGGGCGATGCACGTCGCACGCAGCGCCTTGTGGCATTGGCGCGCGGACTAGCGCAAAAAGCCCATGTTTCGTTCCCGCAGGCCTTGAGTGGTGCCCAACTCAAGGCGGCATATCGCTTCTTTGATAATGAGGCGGTCGACCCGGACGGAATACTGGCGAGCCACGTCGTTCAAACCGTGGGTCGCATGCAGCAGGTACCTGTCGTATTGGCGGTGCAGGACACCACGGAATTCAATCTGGCAAATTTGCCCGCGACTGAGGGACTTGGTCACGGCACGGGCGGCAATTTGCGCGGATTCATGTTGCACAGCGTGCTGGCGGTGACGCCTGAGGGCCTGCCACTGGGCGTGTTGAGCATGAAGACGTGGGTGCGTGCGCCGCAAGCATCGGGCAAGGCCAGGCAGCGCCGGGCGCTGTCCATTCGTGACAAGGAAAGCGTGAAGTGGCTGGAGGGGCTGGAATGCCTTGAGCCGCTCAAGATGCAGTGTCCGGACACGCACCTTGTTGCCGTCAGCGATCGCGAGGGCGATGTGTACGACGTGTTCCTGGCGCAGCGCCCAGCGGGGGTGGACTGGTTGGTGCGGGCCGCCTGGAATCGGGGCGTGGATCACCCAGAGAAGTATCTGTGGGAGACGGTTGCTGCGGCCCCCGTACTTGGGGAGACCGTCCTGCACGTGCCCAGGAGTGGCGCCAGGCAAGCGCGTAGCGCCCGACTGGCTTTGCGCTGTGTGCCCGTCCAACTGCGACCGCCGCGCAGCCGCGGCGCAGAGGCCCTACCAAGCCTCGAAGTGTTTGCCATTCACGCACTGGAAATCGATCCGCCCGAAGGTGTTGAGCCGCTCGAATGGATGTTGCTCAGTTCGATGCCCACCCAAACGCTGGAAGATGTGCTGGAACGGCTGAGCTGGTATGCCCGGCGCTGGACCATTGAATCCTGGCATCGTGTCCTGAAAAGTGGCTGCCAGATCGAGGCTCGGCAGTTCGGGACGCTGGAGCGGTTCCTGCGCGCCACGGCGCTGTTCGCCGTGATCGGCTGGCGCATCATGTACGCGACCATGCTCGGCCGGCTTGAAGCCGATATCCCTTGCTCGGTGCTATTGCAGTCGCTCGAATGGCAGGCCTTGTACTGCCGCACGCACGGCACAACCAAGCCACCGGAGCAGGCACCCAAACTCAGCGAAGCGGTCCTTTGGATCGCCAAGCTCGGTGGCTACCTGGGTCGCAAAAACGACGATCCCCCCGGTGCTACTGTCCTCTGGCGCGGCTTCCTCGTTTTGCACGAAATCACCGAAATGTATCGGATCTTCCAGAAAAACGAGTAAGCCGCCGGAAGTTGTGGGTAAAGGCAAGCGCAAGCGGGAGAGGGGAGCAAACCGGCGGCGACGCTACGCCATCAAATCTTGCTCGCCACCCACTCGCTGACACCCGCCAGCGCCTGCGGCAGCCTGGCCGGCTCGGTGCCGCCGGCCTGCGCCATGTCGGGACGGCCACCGCCCTTGCCGCCCACTTGCTGCGCGACAAAGTTGACCAGCTCGCCGGCCTTGACCTTGCCCGTGGCGTCGGCGGTGACACCAGCGATCAGGCTGACCTTGCCGTCGGCCACGGCGCCCAGCACGATGGCCGCGCTCTGCAGCTTGTCCTTGAGCTTGTCCATGGTCTCGCGCAGGGTCTTCACGTCGGCGCCGTCCAGCTGCGCGGCCAGCACCTTCAGGCCCTTGATGTCGACCGCCTGCGCGGCCAGCTCGTCGCCCTGCGAGGCGGCCAGCTTGCTCTTCAGGCGCTCCAGTTCCTTCTCCAGCGCGCGCACCTGGTCCTGCACCTGGCCGATGCGCGGCACCAGCTCAGAAGGCTGGGCCTTCAGCACGGCGGCGGCTTCGTTCAGTCTGGCGTCCAGGCCCTGCAGGTAGTGCAGCGCATTGTCGCCGGTGATGGCTTCCACGCGGCGGATGCCGGCGGCGACGCCGCCTTCCATCACGATCTTGAACAGGCCGATATCGCCGGTGCGGTGCACGTGGGTGCCGCCGCACAGTTCCTTCGAGGTGCCGATCGACAGCACGCGCACATCGTCGGCGTACTTCTCGCCGAACAGGGCCATCGCGCCGCTCTTGACCGCGTCGTCGAACGGCATGATCTCGGCGTGCGTGTCGTCGTTGCGCAGGATCTCGGCGTTGACGATCTCTTCGACCTGGCGGATCTGCGCATCCGTCAACGCGGCGTTGTGCGAGAAGTCGAAGCGGGTCTTGTCCGCGTCCACCAGCGAGCCCTTCTGCTGCACGTGGCTGCCCAGCACTTCGCGCAGGGCCTTGTGCATCAGGTGGGTGGCCGAGTGGTTGCGCACGGTGCGCGCACGGCGCTGCGCGTCGACCTGGGCCGACACGGCATCGCCCACCTTGAGCGCGCCGCCTTGCAGCGTGCCCTGGTGGCCGAACACATCGGCCTGGACCTTGGTGGTGTCCGCTACGGCGAACACGGCATTGCCAGTCTTCAGCACGCCCTGGTCGCCGGCCTGGCCGCCGGACTCGGCGTAGAACGGCGTGTTGTCGAGCACCACCACGCCGGTCTGGCCCGGCTGCATGGCATCGACCGAAGCGCCGTCGACATACAACGCGGCGATCTTCGCTTGCGGCAGTTCCAGCTTCTCGTAACCGTGGAACACGGTCTTGTCGCCGGTGTACTCCAGGCCCGCGGCCATCTTGAACTTGCCGGCCGCGCGCGCCTGCTCGCGCTGGCGGGTCATGGCGGCATCGAAGGCGGCTTCATCGACAGCGATTTCCTGCTCGCGGCACACGTCCTGCGTCAGGTCCAGCGGGAAGCCAAAGGTGTCGTGCAGCTTGAACGCGAGTTCGCCGTCCAGCGTCTTGCCGCCCTTGAGCTTCAGGTCGGCCAGCGCGGTGTCGAGGATGGCCATGCCGTTTTCGATGGTCTCGAAGAAGCGCTCTTCCTCGGCCTTCAGCACTTCGGTCACGCGCGACTGCGCTTCGGCCAGTTCCGGGTAGGCCTGGCCCATCTGCGCGACCAGGTCCGGCACCAGCTTGTGGAAGAACGGGGTTTTCTGGCCCAGCTTGTAGCCGTGGCGGATGGCGCGGCGGATGATCCGGCGCAGCACGTAGCCGCGGCCTTCGTTGCCGGGGATCACGCCATCGACGATCAAGAACGCGCACGCGCGGATATGGTCGGCGATGACCTTCAGCGAGTTCTGGTTCAGGTTGTCGATGTGGGTTTCACGCCCGGCGGCCTTGATCAGTGCCTGGAACAGGTCGATCTCATAGTTGCTGTGCACATGCTGCAGCACCGCGGCAATGCGCTCGAGGCCCATGCCGGTGTCCACGCACGGCTTGGGCAGCGGCGTCATGTTGCCCTGCTCGTCGCGGTTGAACTGCATGAACACCAGGTTCCAGATCTCGATATAGCGGTCGCCGTCTTCCTCGGGCGATCCCGGGGGGCCGCCCCACACGTCCGGGCCGTGGTCGAAGAAGATTTCCGAGCACGGGCCGCACGGGCCGGTGTCGGCCATCTGCCAGAAGTTGTCCGAGGCGTAGCGCGCGCCCTTGTTGTCGCCGATGCGCACGATGCGCTCGGTCGGCACGCCCACTTCCTTTGCCCAGATGTCGTACGCTTCGTCGTCCTCGGCGTAGACCGTCACCCACAGCTTCTCTGCCGGCAGCTGGTAGACCTTGGTCAGCAGTTCCCATGCGTACTGGATGGCCTCGCGCTTGAAGTAGTCGCCAAACGAGAAGTTGCCAAGCATCTCGAAGAACGTATGGTGGCGCGCGGTGTAGCCCACGTTCTCCAGGTCGTTGTGCTTGCCGCCGGCGCGCACCGAGCGCTGCGATGACGTGGCGCGGGTGTAGGGGCGCTTGTCGGTGCCCAGGAACACGTCCTTGAACTGCACCATGCCGGAATTGGTGAACAGCAGCGTCGGGTCGTTCGCCGGCACCAGGCTGGACGAGCGGACCACGGTATGGCCCTTCGATTCGAAGAACTGCAGGAACTTGCTGCGAATGTCTGAGACTTTCATGGGATGGCGGACGCTTGCCCTGGCGTGGCCGGGCGCGACGAATCAGTATTGGATTTGCAAACCGTTGATTATACGGGCAAGGCAGCCCGTCGGGCACGCCAGGCACGGCACCGCGGACCCGGCCGGCTATCGCCCAAATCCCATCGCTTTAAGCGCCTCATAAGGCACTCGCAGGCGCACCGGCGATTGGCCGATGGTACAGTGCACGCAACTCGCGCCGGCCCCGGATTCAAGGGCCACGCCGACCTCTCGCAATTGCGACCGATCCCCGCCTTACCCTCAGCCTTGACTACCGCCATGGGAGCTTTAAGCCATCTCCGCGTCCTAGACCTGACCCGCGTGCTTGCCGGGCCGTGGTGCGCCCAGAACCTTGCCGACTTTGGCGCCGACGTAATCAAGATCGAGCGCCCCGGCGCCGGCGACGACACCCGCACCTGGGGCCCGCCCTGGCTCAAGGACGAGGACGGCCGCGACACCGCCGAAGCTGCCTACTACCTCGCCGCCAACCGCAACAAGCGCTCGGTGACCTGCGACATCAGCACGCCGGAAGGGCAGCAGATCGTGCGCGAGCTGGCGGCGCAGAGCGACGTGGTGCTGGAGAACTACAAGGTCGGCCAGCTCAGGAAGTATGGCCTGGACTACGAATCGCTCAGACAGGTCAGGCCCGGCCTGATCTACTGCTCGGTCACCGGTTTTGGCCAGACCGGCCCGTACGCCGCGCGCCCGGGCTATGACTTCATCATCCAGGGCATGGGCGGCTTCATGAGCCTGACCGGCGAGCGCGACGACCTGCCCGGCGGCGGCCCGCAGAAGGCCGGCGTGGCCATTTCCGACCTGATGACCGGCCAGTACGCCACCATCGCCGTGCTGGCGGCGCTGGCGCACCGCGACCGCACCGGCGAGGGCCAGTACATCGACATGGCGCTGCTGGACGTGCAGGTGGCGATGCTGGCCAACATGAACACCAACTACCTGGCCAGCGGCGAGGCGCCGCGCCGCTGGGGCAACGCGCATCCCAATATCGTCCCTTACCAGACCTTCCAGGCCGCCGACGGCTGGCTGATCGTGGCGGTGGGCAACGACGGGCAGTTCCGCAAGTTCGTCACCGACGGCGGCAAACCCGAGCTGGCCGGCGACCCGCGCTTTGCCACCAACCCGCAGCGCGTGGCCAACCGCGACGTGCTGGTGCCGATCCTGGCCGAGATGGTGCGCCCGCGCACCCGCGACCAGTGGATCCGCGACCTGGAGGCCGCCGGCGTGCCGTGCGGCCCGATCAACACCCTGGACGACGTGTTCGAGGACGACCAGGTCAAGGCGCGCGGCCTGCGCGTGGACCTGCCCCACCCCAGCGCCGGCGAGGTCAGGCTGGTGGGCAGCCCGATCAAGATGAGCGCCACGCCGCCGCAGGCGCTGCGCCACCCGCCGCTGCTGGGCGAGCACACCGACGCGGTGCTGGCCGACACGCTGGGCTACAGCGCCGGGCAGATCGAAGCACTACGCGCAAAGGGTGTGCTGTAAGATTCTCCTCCTGCCGGCGGCGGGCCGTGACCTGCCGCCGGTGCCTTCCGGATGCCATTCAGTCCCCACTGAAGCAAAGGAGCAAAGGAGAACCCATGCTCACCGACGCCATACTGGCCTTCCTGCATTTCCTTGCGATCTTCGTCCTGATTACCCTGATGGCCGCCGAGGCCGTGGTGCTGCGCCCGGACATCACGCCGGCCGCGGTGCGGCGCCTGTCGCTGTACGACCTGTTCTATTTCCTGTCCGCAATGGTGGTGCTGGCCACCGGCCTGCTGCGCCTGTTCTATGGCGCCAAGGGCGTCGACTTCTACCTGCACAACCCGTGGTTCCACGCCAAGATCGGCGTGTTCGTGCTGATCGCGCTGTGCTCGCTGCCGCCGACCTTCGCCATTGCGCGCTGGCGCAAGCAGGCGCTCCGGCTGCCCGATTACGTGCCGCCGCCGTCGGAACTGAAGGCCGCCCGCCGCTGGGTCATGATCGAAGCCCACCTGGTGATCCTGCTGCCGCTGTGCGCGGTCATGATGGCGCGGGGCATCGGCGCCAGGTAAGTATCCCAATCCCCCTGAAGTCCAAGACATGCTGAAGAAACTGCTTGCCGCCGCGCTGACCGCGGCCCTGCTCCCCGCCGCCGCCATGGCGGCCACCAATGCCTATCCGGCCAAGCCGGTCCGCTTCGTGGTGCCCTACCCGGCCGGCGGCCCGCTCGACACCATCGCGCGCGCCATCGGCGAGAAGCTGCGCGACAGCCTGGGCCAGCCGGTGGTGGTCGAGAACCGGCCCGGCGCGGGCGGCAACCTGGGCGCGGACTATGTCGCCAAGCAGCCGGCCGACGGCTACACCATCGTCATGGGCGCGGTGGCCACGCACGCCATCAACCCGACGCTGTTCAGCAAGATGCCGTACGACCCGGTCAAGGACTTCGCCCCGGTCACGCTGGTGGCCGACGTCCCCAACGTGCTGGTGATGCACCCGGGCAAGGCCGCCGAGCTGCATATCGACAATGTGCGCGACCTGGTCGCATACGCGCGCAAGCACCCGGGCAAGCTGGACTACGCCTCGGGCGGCAACGGCAGCGCCGGGCACCTGTCGGGCGAGCTGTTCAAGAGCATGGCGAAGATCAGCATGGTCCATATCCCGTACAACGGCGCGTCGCCGGCCCAGTTGTCGGTGCTGTCGGGCCAGACCGACCTGATCTTCGACAACCTGGCTTCGGCGTCGGCCAATATCAAGGCCGGCAAGCTCAAGGCCTTCGCCGTCACCACCGCCAGCCGCGCGGCGGCGTTCCCGGAACTGCCGGCCATTGCCGAAGCCGGCAAGGGGCTGGGCCTGGAAGGCTTCGACATCTCCACGTGGTTCGGCGTGTTTGCGCCTGCCAACACCCCGCGCGAGATCGTCGAGCGGCTCAACCACGAGATCGTGGCGATCCTGAAGACCGACGACATGAAGGCGCGCCTGGCCCGCATCGGCGCGCAGCCGGCGCCGACCACGCCCGAGCAGTTCGCGGCGCTGGTCCAGCGCGAGCTGAAGAAGTATGCGCAGATCGTGAAGGTGTCAGGGGCGAAGGTGGACTGAACGAAAAGGCGGCCATGGCCGCCTTTCTTGTCCCTATTCCGCCTCGGCGCCCTCCCCGCTCCTGGCGCCACCGTCCTTTCTCCGCCGCGGCCACAGCCGCCCGCCCGAATCCCCCTCCAGCCGCGGCAGCAGCAGTCCCACCTGCAGGATCCGCGCGCCCTCCATGCGTGTCACCGTCAGCGGCAGGCCGGCAATCTCGACGCTGTCGCCCTCCACCGGCGGCGAGGTGAAGGCCCGCAGCATGGCAGCCTCCAGTGTCAACGGCGCTTCTGCCGGCGTCAGCGCGCGCGTGCCGTACAGCGCCGCCACATCGCGCAGCAGCGCATCGCCGGACAGCAGGAAATCATGCGAGGCCTGCTCCCAGGTGGGCGCGCGGCCCGGCGCCTGGAACAGCGCCGACAGCATCGGCAGGGTCGTCACCGGGGCCAGCACCGAGACGCTGTCGCCGGCGCGCAGCACGGTCTGGTCCAGCACCGCCAGCGCGTCGTCGCGCGCCACCGTCATCAGCCGGCAGCGCGGCGGCAGCTCCAGCTGGTCGGCACGCACGTTCTCGACGGGCGCGTTGGGACTCACCTCGAACTGCATCACCTCCAGGATCGGCGCGCGCGTGCCGCGCAGGCGCGAACGCGCAAGCGGCTCGGGGTAGCCGGGGCGCAGCACGCGCGCCAGCCGCGCGGCCACCGACACCGTGGTGCCCTGGAACAGCAGGCTCGCCAGCACCACGGCAAAGGCAATGCGGAACAGCAGCCCCGCTTGCGGCACCTCGCGCAGCAGCGGAAACAGCGCCAGCACGATCGGCACCGCGCCGCGCAGGCCCATCCAGGCGACAAAAGCGGTCTCGCGCACGTTGAAGCGGAACGGCAGCAACGCCAGCCATACCGCCACGGGGCGCGCCACCAGCATCAGGAAGGCCGCCACGGCCGCCGCCGGGCCGGCCACCTCCCAGATCCGGTGCGGCGCCACCAGCAGGCCCAGCAGCAGGAACATGGCCGACTGTGCCAGCCAGGCCATGCCGTCCATGGCGCGCATGGTGTCGGCGGTGACCGCGCGCTCGCGGTTGCCGATCAGCATGCCGGTCAGGTACACCGCCAGGAAGCCGCTGCCGCCGGCGGTCTGCACGATGGCAAAGACCATTGCGCCGCCCGAGCAAAGCAGGATCGCCTGCAGCCCCTCGGCCACGCGTATGCGCTCCAGCACATTGGCCAGGCAATAGCCAAGGACCAGGCCAAGCGCGCCGCCCAAGCCGAACTGCACCAGCAGCCGCATGGCCAGGCCCAGCGGCGTCAGGCCCTCAGGGGCGGTCAGCCATTCAATCAGCGTCAGCGTCAGGAAGATCGCCATCGGGTCGTTGATGCCGGATTCGATTTCCAGCACGCTCGCGACCCGGTCCTTGAGCCGGATGCCGCTGCTGTTCAGCAGCGAGAAGACCGCGGCCGCGTCGGTCGAGCCGACGATGGCCCCCAGCAGCAGCCCGAGCCGCCAGTCAATGCCCAGCAGCCACGCGGCGAACATCCCCACCAGCGCGGCTGTCACCAGCACCCCGACGGTGGCCAGCGACAGCGAGGGCTTGAGCGCCACCCGGAAGGTCGCAAGGCGCGTGCGCAAGCCGCCGTCGAGCAGGATCACCGCCAGCGCCAGGTTGCCGACCAGGAAGCTGAGCCAGGTATCGGCGAAACGGATGCCGCCCGGGCCATCCACGCCGGCGAGCATGCCCACGGCCAGGAAGACCAGCAGGAACGGCACGCCCAGGCGCGCCGAGAACGCGCCCAGCACAATGCCCAGCGACATCACGATGGCGCCGAGCAGGATGACGTGGTCGATGGTTTCCAAACGGCTCCTTGCGTGGCGTGAGCGTTCCCTTGCGGAACCTTTCAAGCCGCTCAGCAGCAGGTGCCGCTGCGCGGCTGAAGACCACCTCCGAATTGCTCCGGATGATAGCGCAGCGGTGCCGCCCCGGGACGGCGCCTCTGTCCGCCAACCCGCCTCCAGACTGGCGCTCACCGGGCTTTTAAGCGCTCCCTGACTAGGGGATACCCTCAGGATGACCCTGTTTGCAGACATCTGAAAGGTAGCTGAAAGGTCGCCCCCTTAATTTGCACCCTGCCCGCAGCCGGGCCTCCGAAGAATGCCGCATTGATGCAGCGCAACAAAGGCAAGCAGGAGGTCGGCCGCAGATTTCAAAGCAGTCTTATCGAGGAGATTCACTTTGCGCATACGTAGCCAAAAGGACTTTGCCTCCGGCCTGATGTTCATCCTGGTCGGATTCGGCTTTTCCTGGGTCGCGCGCGGTTATTCCATGGGAACCGCCGCAAAAATGGGACCGGGATACTTTCCGTTCTGGCTTGGCGTCGTGCTCGCCCTGCTGGGCGCGCTGGTGCTGTGGGGGGCGCTGTCTTCCAAGGCGGAAGAAGACCACCTGGCCCGCTGGGACGTCAAGTCGCTGTTGTGGATCCTCGGCGCGGTGGTGCTGTTCGGCCTGATGCTCAAGCCGCTGGGCATGGTGCTGTCGGTGCTGGTGCTGGTGCTGGTGTCGTCGATGGCCAGCCACGAATTCAGCTGGAAGGGTGCCATCCTGAACGCCATCGTCCTGGTGGTGATCAGCCTGGGTGCGTTCGTGTACGGCATCAACCTGCAGATGCCGGTGTGGCCGGCTTTCCTGGCAAGCTAAGGAGGCCGCCAATATGGAACTACTCGCCAACCTGGGCCTGGGCTTTTCCACCGCCCTGACCTTCCAGAACCTCGCGTACGCCTTCCTGGGCTGCGTGCTGGGCACCCTGATCGGTGTGCTGCCGGGCCTGGGGCCGCTGGCCACCATCGCCATGCTGCTGCCGGTGACTTACACGCTGCCGCCGGTGGCCGCGCTGATCATGCTGGCCGGTATCTACTACGGCGCCCAGTACGGCGGCTCGACCACCGCCATCCTGGTGAACCTGCCCGGTGAATCGTCGTCGGTGGTGACAACCATCGATGGCTACCAGATGGCAAGGCGAGGACGAGCGGGGGTGGCGCTGGCCACAGCCGGCCTGGGCTCGTTCTTCGCTGGCTGCGTGGCCACCCTGATCCTGGCCGCCTTTGCCGCGCCGCTGTCGGAACTGGCGTTCAAGTTCGGCCCCGCCGAATACTTCTCGCTGATGGTGCTGGGCCTGATCGGCGCCGTGGTGCTGGCTTCGGGTTCGCTGGTCAAGGCCATCGCCATGATCGTGCTGGGCCTGCTGCTGGGCCTGGTGGGTACCGACGTGAACTCGGGCGCCGCGCGCTTCTCGTTCGACGTGCCGGAACTGACCGACGGCCTGAACTTCGTTTCGGTGGCAATGGGTGTGTTCGGCTTTGCCGAGATCATCGCCAACCTGGAACAGAAGGAACACCGCGAGACCTTCACCGATCACATCACCAACCTGTTCCCGACCAAGGCCGACTTCCAGCGCATGGTCCCCGCCGTGCTGCGCGGCACGGTGCTGGGCTCGGCCCTGGGCATCCTGCCGGGCGGTGGTGCGGCGCTGGCTTCGTTCGCGGCCTACTCGCTGGAAAAGAAGACCTCGAAGTACTCGCATGAGTTCGGCAAGGGTGCGATCGAAGGCGTGGCGGGTCCGGAATCGGCCAACAACGCCGCGGCGCAGACCTCCTTCATCCCGCTGCTGACGCTGGGCATTCCGCCCAACGCGGTGATGGCGCTGATGGTGGGTGCGATGACCATCCACAACATCCAGCCCGGCCCGCAGGTGATGACCAGCAATCCGGCGCTGTTCTGGGGCCTGATCGCCTCGATGTGGATCGGCAACTTCATGCTGATCGTGCTGAACCTGCCGCTGATCGGCATCTGGGTGAAGCTGCTGAAAGTGCCTTACCGTTACCTGTACCCCGCCATCCTGACGTTCTGCTGCATCGGCGTGTACTCGGTCCAGAACACCACCTTCGACGTGTTCCAGACCGCGGCCTTCGGCGTGATCGGCTACCTGTTCATCAAGCTCAAGTGCGAGCCCGCGCCGCTGCTGCTGGGCTTCGTGCTGGGGCCGATGATGGAAGAGAACTTCCGCCGTTCGCTGCTGCTGTCGCGTGGTGACTTCAGCGTGTTTGTGACGCGCCCGCTATCGCTGGGACTGCTGATTGCGGCCGCGGTGCTGGTGCTGGTCGTAGCGATGCCGTCGATCAAGTCCAAGCGCGAGGAAGCGTTCCAGGAAGAATAAGCAGCAAATCTCGCCGGCCCTGGCGCCGGCGGCACAACGCACTCAGGGCACCGCAAGGTGTAATGCCGTTCAGTTAAGGTCTCAAGCCCTACCGTCATTCCCGCGCAGGCGGGAATCCAGCGTCTTTCACGTCCCCTTCGGGGATGAAGTCACTGGGTTCCCGCCTGCGCGGGAACGACAGTCGCTAACTGAACGGCATTACACCGCAAGGTGCCCTTTTTTTGTGCTTGCCGCCAGGTTCCTGCTCCTCCCGGCCGCTGCCCGCCGCGTGACGAACTATATTGGTAGCACTCGGACAACTGTCGCCCACGACGCGATGGAGGTTGAGATCATGACCATGGCTACCACGCTGGCGAAGTGCCTGAGCAAGAGGCAAAGCCAGTTCGACACCGTTCGGCACCCCTACAGCCTCAGCAGCATGGCCACTGCGCAGGCTGCGAACATTCCCGGAGACCGGTTGGCCAAGAGCATCCTGCTTGAAGACGGCGGCGGCTATGTCGTGGCCGTGATTCCTTCGACGCACCACCTGAAGCTGTCGGAGATCCGCGAGCAGACCGGCCGCAAGCTGACGCTGGCACACGAGGATGGCGTGCGCGAAGTGTTCCGCGACTGCGACCAGGGCGCGATCCCGCCGGTCGGCATGGCGTACGGCACGCAGACCTGGCTAGACGAGAGTCTGCTGACGCATCCGGACGTCTACTTCGAGGCGGGCGACCACCAGGAACTGGTGCACATGAGCACCGGGCAGTTCCTCGACCTGATGGCCGAGGCGCGGCACGGGCATTTTGCGCACAGGATCATGTAGGCCAGATCTGAATGCCCTGACAGGTCCATGCGGCCGGCGCTTGCCGGCCGCTTTTCATTGCGCCGGCAACGCTGCAGCCCCGCCCGCTCACGTCCGGATGAAAAATGCCCCGTCACGGAAGAAGATCCTGACGGGGCCATGCAAGCGCCTGATAGCTTACGCGATCAGGTGTTCAGGCGACGTCGAACCGGTCGAGGTTCATCACCTTGACCCACGCGGCGACAAAGTCGCGGACGAACTTCTCCTGCCCGTCCTCGCTTGCGTAGACCTCGCAAAGGGCCCGGAGCTGGGAATTCGCCCCGAACACCAGGTCGACGCGGGTGCCGGTCCACTTCCGCTCACCGGTCTTGCGGTCACGCCCTTCGAAAACGTCCCGGGCCTCCGACAGCGGCTTCCATTCCGTGCGCATATCGAGCAGGTTGCGGAAGAAGTCGTTGCTCAGGGTTTCCGGCCGGTCGGTGAATACGCCGTGCGCATCCTGCCCGGTGTGGACGTTCAGCACGCGCAGTCCGCCAATGAGCACCGTCATCTCGGGGGCGCTCAGGGTCAGCAATTGCGCCTTGTCGATCAGCAGGTCTTCCGCCGCGATGCTGTACTTCCCCTTCAGGAAGTTGCGGAAGCCATCGGCAATCGGCTCGAGCGCCCCGACGGATTGCACGTCTGTCTTTTCCTGTGAGGCGTCCATGCGGCCCGGCGTAAACGGCACGGTGATCTTGTGGCCAGCCTTTTGCGCTGCCTGCTCGATCCCCGCGCCGCCGGCCAGCACGATCAGGTCGGCAAGCGAAATCTTCTTGCCGCCGGACTGTGCGCCGTTGAACTCGGCCTGGATGCCTTCGAGGGCCTTCAGCACCTTCGCCAGCTGCTCTGGCTGGTTGGCTGCCCAGTCTTTCTGCGGCGTCAGGCGGATACGCGCGCCATTGGCGCCGCCGCGCTTGTCCGAGCCGCGGAAGGTGGATGCCGAGGCCCAGGCGGTCTGCACCAGTTGCGAAACCGGCAGCCCGGACGCCAGGATCTTCTGCTTGAGCGCGGCGACATCCTGCTCATTGACCAGCGGATGATCGACCGCCGGGATGGGATCCTGCCAGAGCAGCTCTTCGGCCGGCACTTCCGGGCCGAGGTAGCGGGCGCGCGGGCCCATGTCGCGGTGGATCAGCTTGAACCACGCGCGCGCAAAGGCATCGGCGAGCTGCTCAGGATGCTCCAGAAAGCGCCGCGAGATCTTCTCGTAGGCCGGGTCGAAACGCAGCGACAGGTCCGTGGTCAGCATCGTCGGCCGCAGCTTCTTCGCGGGATCGTAAGCGTGCGGGATGGTTTCGCCCGCATCCCTGGCGACCCACTGGTTGGCACCGGCGGGGCTCTTGGTCAGCTCCCATTCGTTGCCGAACAGGCTCTCCAGATAGCTATTGCCCCACTTCGTCGGCGTACTGCTCCAGGTCACCTCCAGGCCGCTGGTGATCGTGTCGGCGCCCTTGCCGGTGCCAAAGGTGCTGGCCCATCCCAGGCCCTGTTGTTCGAGATCCGCGCCCTCGGGTTCGGCCCCGATGTTGTCCGCGGGACCGGCACCGTGGGTCTTGCCGAAGGCATGCCCGCCGGCAATCAGCGCGACGGTCTCCTCGTCGTCCATGGCCATTCGCCCGAACGATTCGCGGATGTCGTGCGCCGCGGCGAGCGGGTCAGGATTGCCATCGGGGCCTTCCGGGTTCACATAGATCAGGCCCATCTGCACGGCGGCCAGCGGGTTCTCCAGGTTTCGTCCGGGGTCGGTGCGGCTGGCCTCGGTGCCATGCAGCGCCTCATCGGCCACGATCACGCCTGCATCGTCATCCTTGCCGGCAGCACCCTTGCCGTAGCGAAGGTCGCCGCCCAGCCAGGTCTTTTCCTTGCCCCAGGAAACATCTGCATCCGGTTCCCAGGTGTCTTCCCGGCCGCCACCGAAGCCGAAGGTCTTGAAGCCCATGGTTTCAAGCGCAACGTTGCCGGCCAGGATCATCAGGTCGGCCCAGGAGATCTTCTGGCCGTATTTCTGCTTGATCGGCCATAGCAAGCGGCGCGCCTTGTCCAGGCTGGCGTTGTCCGGCCAGCTGTTGAGCGGTGCGAAACGCTGCTGGCCGCGCCCCGCACCCCCGCGGCCATCGCCAATGCGGTACGTGCCCGCGCTGTGCCAGGCCATGCGGATGAACAGTGGACCGTAGTGGCCAAAGTCCGCCGGCCACCAGTCCTGCGAGTCGGTCATCAGCGCAGCCAGGTCCTTCTTCACCGCTGCGAAGTCGAGACTCTTGAAGGCCTTGGCATAGTTGAAGTCGCCGTCCAACGGGTCGGACTTGCTGGAATGCTGGCTCAGCAGGTCCAGGCGCAGCTGATTCGGCCACCAGTCACGATTCGTCGTGCCGCCGCCGGCGGCATGGCTGAAGGGACACTTTGCTTCGTTTGACATACGTTTCTCCATGTGGGGACGTACTGAAAACACCTGCAGCAATGGCGTCAAAGGTCGGGCGATCAGCGGGCGCGCGAGGGCGTGCGCCAACGCGGGAGGTCGTGGCGCCCATGGCGAGTCGGGCCGCAGCAGCGGCCGTCCGCAACCAGAATATATGCAATAGTGATCTTCAGGAGAATGCGTTTCTGACTATCCTGCCGATAGGCCTTGGTTATGGCAGTCAGGCAGGGGACAGGTAGGCGCCGAACAATTCGGCACAGGCCGCCCGCACCGCCCCGGTGACCTGCCCGCGCCCGTGGTCGCGCCGCTCCAGCATGCCGATGTGGCGCATCACGGGCTCGCCGTTGACCAGCAGCGGCAGGATGCGCAGGGCCTCGTCGTCGCGCCAGCGCGCGCGGCGCAGCAGCGGCACCACGGTCACGCCGACCTCCTGCCGCACCAGTTCCACCAGGGCCTCGATCGCATTCAGCTCCAGGAACTCGTTGACCTTCAGGTGCGCGCGGCGCAGTGCGCGCTCGACCAGCACGCCGGTGCGCTGGCTGCGGTCGAAACGCAGGTAGGGATTGGCGGCGAGCGCCTCGCGCGCGTCGCGTCCCGGGCTGCCGCGCGCCGCGATCGCCACCAGCGGCTCCTGGTACAGCGGCGTCCAGCGCAGCGTGCCGGGCACGCGCGCGGCGCCCTCCACGAGGATGGCGGCATCCAGCTCGCCGGCCTCGACCTGCGCCGCGAGCTCGATCGACTTGGCGCCGACCAGGCGCACCTCCAGCGCCGGATACGTGCGCTTCATATGCGCCACCGCGTGTGACAGCCCGCCCATCACGGAAACCACCGCGCCCACCGCCACCGCACCTGCCATGGCCTCGTCCGAGGCCAGCGGCAAGCGCATCTCGTCATACAGCGACAGCATGCGCCGCGCCTGCGGCAGCAGCGCGCGCCCGTCGGCATTGAGCACGGCCACGCGGCCATTGCGGTCGAACAGCTCGCGGCGCAACTCGGTCTCCAGCGCGCGCATCTGCAGGCTGACGGCGGCCTGGGTCAGCGCCACCTGTCCGGCGGCGGCGGCAAAGGAGCCGTGCTCGGCCACGGCGACAAAGGTGCGGAGGAAGCGGACAGTGCTCATCGGTGCATGCAAATGAAGAATCAGGCATATGCCGCCAAGGCGTGATTCTTAAGATTTTCTTGTGACATTGGAAAGAAATATTAGCTTTCTTTGTGACCGGCAGCACGGAATAATGAAGGCCGATCATCAATCGGGGCCATGCGCCTGACACCGGAGACACATATGAAATCCTGGCTGCGCCGCTTCGGCATCGGCCTTGGCTGCGGCCTGTGCCTGGCCACCACGCCCGCACTGGCCGACACCTATCCCAGCAAGCCGATCCGCCTGATCGTGCCCTTCCCGGCCAGCGGCGCGACCGACCTGCTGGCGCGCGCCATCGCGCAGAAGGTGGGCGCCAGCATGGGCCAGCAGATCGTGGTCGACAACCGCCCCGGCGCCGGCGGCGCGATCGGCTCGGACATGGCCGCCAAGGCCGCGCCCGACGGCTACACGCTGCTGATCGCCACCACCAGCACGCATTCGATCGGGCCGTATATCAACCCCCGCCTGCCGTACAACACCGAGACCGACTTCACCCCGGTCGGCCAGGTGGCGATCGCCACCAACCTGCTGGTGGTGCCGAACAGCCTGCCGGCCAGGAATGTGCGCGAGCTGATCGATTACGCCAAGAAGCATCCCGGTGAGCTGAACTACGCCTCGAGCGGCAACGGCACCGTGGTGCACCTGACCGCCGAGGCCTTCAAGGCGCAGGCGGGCGTGTTCATCACCCATATCCCCTACCGCGGCACCGCGCTGGCCGTGCCGGACCTGATCTCGGGCAAGGTGCAGGTGCTGTTCGACAGCATCGTCTCGGGCCTGCCGCACGTGAAGGACGGCAAGCTCAAGGCACTGGCGGTGACCAGCGCAAAGCGCTCGCCGCTGGCGCCGGAAATCCCCACGGCGAGCGAGTCGGGCCTGCCCGGCTTCGAGTCCGATACCTGGTTCGGCATCTACGGTCCCAAGGGCCTGCCGGCCGACATCGTCAACCGCCTGAATGCCGAGTTCAACAAGGCCATCCAGTCGCCCGACGTCCGGGAACGCCTGGGCAAGCTGGGTGCGGAGCCGGTCGGCGGCACGCCGGCGCAGTTCGCCGCGATGGTGAAGAAGGACAGCGCGCGCTGGGGCAAGCTGATCAAGGATCGCAAGATCACGGCAGAATAAGCGCCACCGAGGCGCCCGAGCAACGGACACAGACAAGCATGCAGAATTTCAACTGGACCAACCCCTACCCCTCCGTGCGCATCCCGCTGTTTGCGCGCAACGTGGTCTCCACCTCGCACCCGCTGGCGGCGCAGGCCGGCCTGCGCATGCTGCTCAAGGGCGGCAATGCCGTCGATGCGGCCATCGCCGCGGCCGCCGCGATCACCATCGTCGAGCCGGTATCGTGCGGCCTGGGCAGCGATGCCTTTGCCATCCTCTGGGACGGCAAGACACTGCACGGCCTGAACTCGTCGGGCGTGGCCCCGGCGGCATGGAGCCCGGAGTACTTCAAGAACAAGTACGGCACCGACGCCAACGGCCTGGCCAGGCGCCCGATCCGCGGCTGGGATTCGGTCACCGTGCCCGGCGTGGTCGCCGGCTGGGCCGCACTGCATGAGCGCTTCGGCAAGCTGCCGTTCGCCGACCTGATGGAGCCGGCGATCGAGATCGCCGAGCGCGGCTACGCCGTGCCGCCGGTGGTGGCGCACAAGTGGGCCGCCGCGGTGCCCGAACTGAAGGACCAGCCCGGCTTCGCCGAGACCTTCATGCCCGGCGGCCGCGCCCCGGCCGTGGGCGAGAAGTTCACCATGAAGGCTGCCGCCGAAACGCTGCGCAAGATCGGCGCAACCCGTGGCCGCGCTTACTACGAAGGCGAGATCGCCGAGCAGATCGCCGCCTTCAGCCAGCAGTGCGGCGGCGCCATGACGCTCGACGACCTGCGCAACTACCGCCCCGACTGGGTCAAGCCGATCAGCAAGTCCTACCGCGGCTATGAGTTGCACGAGATCCCGCCCAACGGCCAGGGCATCGCCGCGCTGATCGCGCTGGGCATCCTGGACCAGTTCGACATGGCGTCGATCCCCGTGGATTCGGTCGATTCGCAGCACCTGCAGATCGAGGCGATGAAGCTGGCCTTTGCCGACCTCTACCGCTACGTGGCCGACCCGCGCAGCATGGAAGTCACGCCGGAAGACATGCTCGATGACGCCTACCTGAAGTCGCGCGCAAAACTGATCGACATGCAGCGCGCCACGCATTTCAACTTCGGCATGCCCAAGGTGGGCGGCACCATCTACCTGACCGCCGCCGACGAGAACGGCATGATGATCTCGTTCATCCAGTCCAACTACATGGGCTTTGGCTCGGGCGTGGTGGTGCCGGGCACCGGCATCAGCCTGCAGAACCGCGGCGTGGGCTTCTCGATGGACCCGAAGTCGGCCAACGTGGTCGCGGGCGGCAAGCGTCCGTTCCACACCATCATCCCGGCCTTCCTGACCAGGGACGGCCAGCCGGTGATGAGCTTCGGCGTGATGGGCGGCGACATGCAGCCGCAGGGCCACCTGCAGACCGTGGTGCGCATGCTGGACTACCAGCAGCAGCCGCAGGCCGCCTGCTGCGCGCCGCGCTGGAAGGTCAACCGCGACTTCACGCTGGACGTGGAAAGCACCATGGACCCGGCCACGGTCGAAGGCCTGAAGGCGCGCGGCCACCAGCTCAAGTCGGTGGACGACCCGTACATGGACTTCGGCTCGGGCCAGTTCATCTGGCGCCTGTCGGACGATGCCGAGCACGGCTACGTGGCAGCCAGCGACAGCCGGCGTGACGGGCAGGCGGTGGGGTTCTGAGGCAAAAAACAGGCGCCCGGTGTTGGGTGCCCCAACGCCGATCGAGCTCGCCCAAGCATGGTGTTCTCCCTCTCCCCTCATGGACCTCATGGGGAGAGGGCCGGGGTGAGGGGTGGTCTAGCTAGGAACCACAAAAAGCAAGGCCAACGGTTTTTTCCAGCAAGTTGGCTTCGGCAAGCACCAGCCCTCTCCCCCACCCCTACCCAGGAGCCGTTTCTTTAGAACGTTGACCCCACTCCGTCATTCCCGCGCAGGCGGGAATCCAGCGTCTTCACGTCCCCTTCGGGGATAAAGTCACCGGGTCCCCGCCTTCGCGGGGGGCTGCTGTTCGTGATCCCCGGCGTCAACGAGACCATCCGCGTCAACGGCACCGCGCGGATCAGCGTCGACCCCGGGCTGATCGCACGCTGCGTGGTCGACGGCAAGGCCCCGACCACGGTGCTGGTGGTCACGGTGCAATCGGTGTTCTTCCAGTGCGCCCGCGCGCTGATCCGCTCGCGCCTGTGGGCAGCGGAGGCGCAGATCGCGCGCCAGTCGCTGCCCAGCAACGGCGAGATCCTGGCCACGCTGACCGAAAACGCCATCGACGGCGCCGCCTACGACCGTGACCTGCCGGAGCGGCAGCGCACCACGCTCTACTAACACCACCTTGCGCGTGGCGGGGCCGGCGGCGCCCGATACGCCTAAGCCCGCGGCAGCCACTCCGGCGCATGCGTGCCAAGCGGTTCGGACGGCAGGGTCCAGCGCGCCGGCGTCTCCGACAGGTGCGCCGCGTGGCGCACCACCGTCAGCATGCCAAAGCCCGACGGCATGACCTCGAGCAGATCGGCCACGTCGTCGATCTTCTGTTCGGGCGCCTTGAGCCCTTCCGGCACGCGCCCCAGGCTGCGCAGCCACTGCCCCACCTGCGCCAGCGACACGCGCACATGCCAGCTGCCACCCTCCACCGCGCGCCGGTGCAGCGCGGCCATCGCGCCGAAGGCCAGCAGGTAGCCCGCCGCGTGGTCCAGCACCTGCGCCGGCAACGGGCGCGGCGTGTCGCTGCCGGCCGCCTGCGCTTCGGCGTCATTGAAGCCGGTCGCGGTCTGCACCAGCGAATCGAAGCCGCGCTTGTGCGACCACGGCCCCACGTGGCCGTAGGCGCTCAGCGACACATAGACAATGCCCGGCCGCGCGCGCGCCGCGGCCTCCGGCCCCATGCCCAGTTCCGCCAGGCCGCCGGGGCGGTAGCCCTGCACCATCACATCGGCGCCGTGCAGCAGCTTGTGCAGCGTGCGCTTGTCGTCGGGATCGCGCAGGTCCAGCTGGCAGCTGCGCTTGCCGCGGCCGGTGTCGATCACCAGCGGCGCGATCGACGGCAGGTGCGAGGCGGTGACCAGCAGCACGTCGGCGCCGTGCGCGGCCAGTGTGCGGCCCGCCACCGGGCCGGCGATGATGCGGGTGAAATCGAGCACGCGCACGCCTGACAGCGGCTGCGCGTCCGGGGATGCGGGCGCCGGCAGCGCTTGCGGCGGGGCATCGCCGATGCGCTCCAGCGTCACCGGCGGCAGGCCGCGCAAGGCGGCGGCCTGCGGATGGCGGTCCCATTCCTCGAAGCTGCGCATGGCGGCGACCACCAGGCCCGCGTCGGAGGCCGCGGTCTCGAAGGATTCGGCGTCGCGCTTTTCCAGCGCGGCCTGCACCGCCGCCTTGTCGTTGGCACAGCCGAGCAGGCGCACCACGCCGTCGCGGTGGTGCGGGAAATTGGTATGCAGGCGCACCCAGCGGCCGTCGCCGCAGCGGTAGACGCCGGCCAGCTTGTCCCACAGCTCGGGCGCGGGCCCGCCGTCGACGCGCAGGTAGCGTTCGCTGCGGAATTCGGTGATGGCATGGCGCATGTCGACGCTGACGTCCTGCCAGCGGCCGGTGCGGCTGTGCCACAGCGCGGCGGCGGCCAGTGCCGAGGCGCCAAGGCTGGCCTGGGCGGCGGTGCCGACGGCAAAGCTCGACGGCAGCACCGGCTCGGCGCCGTCCACCTTCAGGTGCGCCAGCGCTTCGGCGGGCAGGCCGGCGTCGCGCCACAGCGCGGCAACAACTTCAGAGGGCTCAAGCGGCACTGGCGCCGCATCGGATTGGGCGTTCATGGGCATTCCTGCAGCGGTGGACCAAGGCCGGCCACAGCGAGCCGGCACGGGCTTCCATGCTACTCCGGCACGTCACTTTCGTCGCACCGGCATGCATCGGCGCCGCGCAAATCCGGGACATGGCCGGAAATCGGCGCCAGCTCGCGGCGTGCGGCGGCTCCGGCACGGTAAAATCCCCTTATTGGCATTCCGCCACGCAATCTGACGACCCGGCCCGACGCGCACCCAGACGCACCCAGACGCATCAGGCCGGCCAACCGGCGCCACCATGAGCCACGACAACAAGCCTACCGACAGCACACCCGCCGCCTCCAATTTCCTGCGGAGCATCATCGACCAGGACCTCGCCGCCGCCACCTATGCCGGCCGCCAGGACCAGGCCGGCGAGCCGCTGCCGACCGTCATCACCCGCTTCCCGCCGGAGCCCAACGGCTACCTGCATATCGGCCACGCCAAGAGCATCTGCCTGAACTTCGGGCTGGCGCGCGACTACGGCGGCCGTTGCCACCTGCGCTTCGATGACACCAACCCGGTCAAGGAAGACACCGAATACGTCGATTCCATCATCGACGCCGTGCACTGGCTGGGCTTTTCCTGGGACAGTGAGGGCAAGGACGGCGCGAAGCAGCCGCACCTCTACTACGCCAGCGACTACTTCGACCAGCTCTACGCCTTTGCCGAGACCCTGATCGAGCGCGGCGCCGCCTATATCGACAGCCAGACCGCCGAGCAGATCGCCGCCAGCCGCGGCAACTTCTCCGAGCCGGGCAAGCCCTCTCCGTACCGCGAGCGCAGCGTCGAAGAGAACCTGCAGCTGTTCCGCGACATGCGCGCCGGCAAGTACGCCGACGGCGAGCACGTGCTGCGCGCGAAGATCGACATGACCGCGCCGAACATCGTGATGCGCGACCCGGTGCTCTACCGCATCCGCCACGCGCATCACCACCGCACCGGCGACAAGTGGTGCATCTACCCGATGTACGACTTCACGCACTGCATCTCGGACGCACTGGAGAACATCACGCACTCGCTGTGCACGCTGGAGTTCGAGAACAACCGCCCGCTGTACGACTGGGTGCTGGAGCACCTGCGCGACAGCGGCGTGTTCCGCGACCCGCTGCCGCACCAGTACGAGTTCGCGCGCCTGAACCTGACCTACGCCATCACCAGCAAGCGCAGGCTCAAGCAGCTGGTCGACGAGCAGCGCGTCGACGGCTGGGACGATCCGCGCATGCCCACGCTGGTCGGCGTGCGCCGCCGCGGCTACACCCCGGAATCGATCCAGCTGTTCTGCGACCGCGTGGGTGTGGCCAAGGCCGACAGCTGGATCGACATGAGCACGCTCGAAGGCTCGGTGCGCGACGACCTGGACGGCCGTGCCGCGCGCGGCGTCGCCGTGCTGGATCCGCTCAAGCTGATCATCGACAACTACCCCGAGGGCCAGAGCGAGGAATGCTCGGCACCGGTCCACCCGAAGAAACCCGAACTCGGCAAGCGCGTGTTCCCGCTGTCGCGCGAGCTGTGGATCGAGCGCGAGGACTTCAACGAGAACCCGCCCAAGGGCTACTTCCGCCTGTTCCCGGGCAACAAGGTGCGGCTGAAGTACGGCTACGTGATCGAGTGCACGGGCGTGGACAAGGACGCGGACGGCAACGTGATTGCCGTGCACGCCAGCTACCTGCCCGACACCAAGAGCGGCACGCCGGGCGCCGACAGCGTCAAGGTCAAGGGCGTGATCCACTGGGTCAGCGCGGCGCACGGGTATGAGGCCGAGGTGCGCCTCTACGACCGCCTGTTCAACGACCCGAACCCGGATGCCGGCGGCAAGAACTTCCTGGATGCGCTCAACCCGGACTCCAAGAAGGTCATCACCGCCTGGCTGGAGCCGGGCCTGCGCGAAGCCCGGCCGGAAGACCGCTTCCAGTTCGAGCGCCACGGCTACTTCGTCGCCGACCGCAACGATTCGCAGCCGGGCAAGCCGGTCTTCAACCGCATCGTCGGCCTGAAAGACAGCTGGGGCAAGTGATGGCCAAACCTGGCAAGGCAGCCGTGCAGACCATCACCTTCCCGCTTGCGGGCGAGTTCATCGCGCTCAACGACCTGCTCAAGCTGGCGGGCGTATGCGACAGCGGCGGCGCCGGCAAGGCGCTGGTCGCCGCCGGCGAAGTGTCGGTGGACGGCGCGCCCGAATCGCGCAAGACTGCGAAGATCCGCGCCGGGCAGGTGGTGGGCCTGGCGGGCATCGAGATCCGCGTGGTCGCCGCCTGACCGCGCGGGCCGGCCGGCGCAGCCAGTGATGGCCGCGCCGGCATTGCAACCGAAAGGATGGAACATGCCGATCGCTTTCTGGTGCGTGCTGCTGGCCGGCGTCATGCCGCTGGCGACGGTGGCCATCGCCAAGGCCAGCGGGCCGGGCTATGACAACCACGACCCGCGCGGCTGGCTGGAGCGGCAGTCCGGCCGCGCGCGCCGCGCCGACATGGCGCACCGCAACCACTTCGAGGCCTTCCCCTTCTTTGCCGCCGCGGTGCTCACCGCCAGCCACCTGCACGCGCCGCAGGCCCGCATCGACGAACTGGCGATGGCCTTCATCGCGGCGCGCCTGCTCTACACCCTGTGCTACGTGACGGACCGCGCCACGCTGCGCACGCTGTGCTGGACCGTCAGCTACCTGACGGTGGTGGGGATCTTCCTGCTGCCGGTATTCGTCCACTGATCCCATGGTCCTGCGCACGCTGGCCCTTCTTGCGGTCTCAGGCATTGCCGGCGCTCACGCGGCACCGGTCGAATACGCCCTGGACCCGGTCCACACCACCGTTTATTTCTCCGCCAGCCATGTCGACCGCAGTTCGGTGCGCGGGCGTTTCGGCAAGATCGACGGGCGCCTCATCTATGACGCGGACAGCGGCGCCGGCGCGCTCGACGTGACCGTGGACCTCGCCTCGGTCGATACCGGCAATCGCACGCTGGACGGCGTGCTGCGCTCCGCACAATTCCTCGATACTGCCCAGCATCCGGTGGCCCGGTTGCGCGCGAACCGGTTCCTGTCCGAAGGCGGCCGGCTGGTCGCGGTGGAGGGCGAACTGACGCTGCACGGTGTCACGCAGCCGCTGCGCCTGCTGGCCGAGCGCTTCCGCTGCGGCGAGGTGACTTTTTTCGGCGTGAGCCGCCAGGTCTGCGGCGGCGATTTCCATGCTGAAGTGCCGCGCAGTGCCTTTGGCATGACCCGCTTCCTGCCCGAAGTCGGCGACACCGTGACGCTGCAAGTGGCGGTCGAGGCATCGCCCGCGGGCAACGCCCCGCGCTAGTCCTAAGCGTCACCTGCAGCGCAAATTTCTCTTGTAGAATCAGCGCTTTGCCAAATTCCTGCCACGCCTGCCGCGTGTGCCTGGCGGGGGGCGCGAGACAGAGACCATGTTCGACATCCATTCCGGCGACATCGTGGCCGCCGCGCTGGCGGCTGCCGGCGCGTGCCTCGCCTGCAGCATTCCGGGCGACTTTGTGCGCCGCTTCCCGCTGTGGGCGGTGCAGACTTATGGCCGCCGCGCGCTGCTGATGCCCTTCCTGGCGATGATGATCGGCACCTGGCTGTTCCGCCTCGGCGTCGCCGGCCAGATCAATACCCCGCCCGGACAGGCGCTGGTGCTGGCGGCCGCCTTCCTCGGCACGGTGCTGGTCTCGGCGCTGCTGCGCTTCTACCTGAAGGAATACCGCAAGCGCTGAGCCGCGGCACCGGCAAGACGCGCGCACGGCGTGTCTTGTGATTCGCCTTCTTGCGATTCGCGTATGATGCGGCCTTTTGCGTCTCCCGCACTCCAGCCGGGGCGCCTGCCGCTCACTTCACCTCATGGCGCTCAAATCCACCATCTTCAAAGCCGACCTGTCCGTCTCGGACATGGACCGGCCGTACTACGGCAGCCACAGCCTGACCATCGCCCAGCACCCGTCCGAGAATGACGCGCGCATGATGGTGCGCCTGCTGGCCTTTGCCTGCGAAGCCACCGAAACCCTGGCCTTCACCCGCGGCCTGGACGATCCCGACGAGCCCGACCTGTGGGACAAGCGCCTGACCGGCGACATCGCCCACTGGGTGGAGCTGGGCCAGCCCGACGAAGCGCGCCTGAAGCGCGCATCGGCCCGCGCCGAGCGCGTGACCATCTACACCTACAACGCCGCCAGCGCGCGCGAATGGTGGAAGGGCATGGCGGGCAAGGCCGGCAAGCTGCGCAACCTCACCGTCTACAATGTCCCGGCGGAAGCCGTCGAAGCCCTGGCCGCGCTGGCGCAGCGCGCCATGCGCCTGTCGGTGACGATCCAGGACGGCGATATCTGGGTGGCCGACGACGACCACAACGTGCAACTGACGCTGGATGTGCTCCAGCGCGCCCAAGCCTGAACGCAGCGGCGCTGCGCTCAACTCTCTTTCACGTCTGTTCCCATCGGAAGGAAATACGCCATGCAAACCACGCCCTCTGGCCTGCAGTACGAAGACACCACCGTCGGCGCCGGCGCCGAAGCCACCGCCGGCAAGCACGTCACCGTGCACTACACCGGCTGGCTGTACGAGAACGGCCAGGCCGGCCGCAAGTTCGATTCGAGCAAGGACCGCAACGACCCGTTCGTGTTCCCGCTGGGTGCCGGCCATGTGATCCGCGGCTGGGACGAGGGTGTGCAGGGCATGAAAGTGGGCGGTGTGCGCCGCCTGGTGATCCCGGCCGACCTCGGCTACGGTGCCCGCGGCGCCGGCGGCGTGATTCCGCCGAACGCAACGCTGCTGTTTGAAGTGGAACTGCTGGCTGTCTAAAGCCAGCACGGCGCTCCCGCGTATACCCCTCCGGGGCACGTGGGCGGGAGCGCCGTGCGAATCGCTAGAACCCGATGGCGGCGTTGCCGACATCGACGCGGACCTTGTCCCGGTCCAGCAGCCGCGCCGCATGGCGCGCATAGTCCTGCGCCCAGGCAGCATCGCCGGTGAAGCGCGCTTCTCCCGAGAACTTGGCGACATTCAGGATCTTGTCGATCACCAGCACCTTGCCGACCGGGCTCGACGCCTGGCAGTCCAGTTCGGTGTATTCCCGGTCGAACCAGCGCCACGCGGCGTCCTCGGTGACGGCGCCCAACTCGTCCGTGCCGATCGTGAAGTCATATTCCTTGCCGCTGCCGAACACCACCGTAAGCGTACGTGCCATCGCAGGTTCCCCCTGATCGGATTGAGGTCACCATTGTAAGGACATGGCAGCCGCGCGGGCCAGCAATTCACGGCCGCCTGATCGCGGACAAAGTTGGGCAGCGCTGGTCCGCTGCGAGTGGCAGGGGCGGCACCGCGCCGCGACCGTTGCGAACCACCCACACCCGCCCCGCTCACTCAGCCAATTCCGAGGAAAACTGGCACTTATGTCATTTCCTCCGCCTGCCCGGGGCGCCGCTTTGATTTATGCTTGCAGCATGGGCATCACGCGACAGGACCTCGAATCCGACCGGCTGCGCACCGCGCTGTGCAGCACCCCGGTTGCGTCCTCGCTGCTGCCCGAGGCGGCGCTGGAGCAGTCCCTTTCCGATACGCTGGCGCGCCGCCCGGAAGACCCCGCACTGGGCGGCGATGTCTGGGTATTCGGCTACGGCTCCCTGATCTGGAACCCGATGGTGGTCCACACCGAGCGCCTGCGCGCCACGGTGCACGGCTACCACCGCGGCTTTTACCTCTATTCACGCATCAACCGCGGCACCTGGGACAACCCGGGGCTGGTGCTTGGCCTGGACCGCGGCGGCTGCTGCCACGGCATGGTGTTCCGCATCCCCAGCCATGTGGTCGAGCAGGAGTTCCGCGTGTTGTGGCGCCGCGAGATGCTGACCGGCGCCTACCATCCGCGCTGGCTGCGCATCCGCATCGGCGGCGCCTGCGCGCCGGAGCAGCGCGCCCTCGCCTTCGTCATGAACCGGTCGCACGAGGCCTACGCCGGACGGCTGCCGGATACCAGCGTGGTCGAACGCCTGCGCCACGCCGCCGGGCTGTACGGCCCGGCGCGCGAATACCTGCAGCAAACTCTGCTGGGCCTGGCCACCAACGGCGTCGACGATCCCTACCTGGGACGGCTGTGGCGCCAGCTGCAGGCCGACGATGTCGCCGACGCCGAGCGCGCCGGGCGTGCCGCCAGCGCCACCGACGGCGCCCTTGACGGCGTGCCGGCGCCCTTGCCGGCCAGCCGCCACGAAACCGTCTGAGCCAAGGAGCTGCCGCCATGACGCGCCCCGCTGCCCGCACCCGCAGACAGGCACTCAATGAGTTGCTGGGCCTGGTGGGCTTGCTGATGGGCGGCGGCCTGCTGGCGGCGCAGGGCGGCCAGACGCTGGCGGCACGGCCCGCCGGCGGCGCGGCCAGCCAGCCCGCCGCCCGCCCGCCGCACGGCACGGCCACGCGGCCGCCAATACGGCACGACGCCATCGGCACGCTCGACCGCAACCTGATCACCGCCGCCGGCGCCGGCGACCAGGAACTGGTGGCGCGCCTGCTGGCCGCCGGCGCCTCGGCCCGCGCCGCCGATGAACGCGGGCGCAGCGCGCTGCTGGCGGCCGTGCAGAACCGGCGCACCGAGGTCGCGCGCAGGCTGCTGCTCGCTGGTGCCGACGTGAACCTGAAAGACGCCGAATCCAACAGCCCCTTCCTGCTGGCCGCCGCCACCGGCCAGGCCGACGTGGTGCGCCTGGCCCTGGCCAACGGCGCCGACCTGGCCAGCACCGACCGCTACGACGGCACCGCGCTGATCATCGCCAGCCAGCAAGGCCATGTGGAAGTGGTGAAGCTGCTGCTGAAGGCCGGCATTGCCGTCGACCACGTCAACGACCTGGGCTGGACCGCGCTGCTGGAGGCGGTGATCCTGGGCGATGGCAGCGCCCGCTACGAGGAAACCGTGCAGCTGCTGCTGGATGCGGGCGCGGACGCCAACCTGGCGGACCGCGAAGGCGTGAGTCCCACGCGCCATGCGCGCGAGCGGGGCTACAAGACCATGGTGAAGATGCTGATGCGGGTGCGGGGGCATTGAGGCGGCCCGGACCGTTTGCATCTCGCGATAACGCCTGCAGCAGGCTCCCCTCCCGCTTGCGGGAGAAACCGATGTACGCGGGCCATGCCGACTTGCTTCCAAGAACCGACACGTCGTCCCCGCGAAGGCGGGGACCCAGTGACTTCAAAGACGCTGGATTCCCGCCTGCGCGGGAATGACGGAGTGGGGTCAACGTTCTAAAGAAACGGTTCCTGGGTAGGGGTGGGGGGGTGAGGGCGGGCGCTTGCCGGAGCCGCTAGGCTGGGAAAAACCGTTGGCCCCGCTTCTTGTGGTTTCTAGCCAAATCACCCCTCCCCCCGGCCCTCTCCCCATGAGGCCATGAGGGGAGAGGGAGAACACCTTGCTTAGGCTAGCTCGGACGGCGTTGGTGCACCCGAAACCGTTGGCTTCGTCTTACTCTCGCCCTCAGGCGGCCGGCTTCTCCCCCGCGCCGGCATTGCGCGCATTCTCGCTTTCCTGCAGATGGCGCCACATCACCTTGCCCGTCCCCGACTTGGGCAGCGCATCGACAAACTCCACCACGCGCGGGTACTTGTAGGCGGCCATGTTCTCCCTGGCCCAGTCGATGATCTGCTCCGGCGTGGTCTTGCCCCTGGCATGGGCACGCAGCACCACCACCGCCTTGACCGTCTCGCCGCGGTACGGGTCGCGCGTGCCGATGATGCAGGCCTCCTGCACGTCGGGGTGCTTGTACAGCAGGTTTTCCACCTCGGCCGGCCAGACCTTGAAGCCCGACGCATTGATCATGCGCTTGAGCCGGTCGGTGATGAAGTAGTAGCCCTCCTCGTCCATGCGGCCCAGGTCGCCGGTGCGGAAGAAGGTCTTGCCCTCGAACTCGACGAAGGCGTCGCGGGTGGCATCTTCCTTGCCCCAGTAGCCCTTGAACACCTGCGGGCCGCTGACGATGATCTCGCCGGTCTCGTTGGGCGGCAGTTCCTTGAGCGTGACCGGGTCGACCACGCGCGCGTCGGTGTTGAAGGTCGGCACGCCCAGGCATTGCAGCTTGGGCCGGTCCGACGGGTTGCTGTGCGTCGGCGCCATGGTCTCGGACAGGCCGTAGCCTTCCAGGTAGCTCAGCCCGAACTGCTCGCGCAGGCGCTCGGCCACGGCCTGCGGCATGGCCGCGCCGCCGCCGCCGATATAGCGCAGGCTGGACAGGTCGAACCGGGCCAGGTTGGGGCTGGACAGGAAGTCGATCACCATGGTCGGGATATTGGTCCAGTGCGTGACCTGGTAGCGCGAAATCAGGTGGCCGGCCACTTCACGGTCCCAGCGCGGCAGCATCACCACGGTGGCGCCGCTGTAGATCGGGCCGTTCATGCCGTATTGCATGCCCGTGACATGGAACAGCGGCAGCACCGACAGGATCACCGATTCCGCGCCCGAGCCCGACCAGGTCGCGCCGCCGACGACGTTGTGCATCACCGAGCGGTGCGTATGGATGCAGCCCTTGGGGAAGCCGGTGGTGCCCGAGGTGTACGGCATCACCGCCATGTCGTCCGGGCCGGCGGTGTGCGGGCCGGGCTGCAGGCCGGCGCCCAGCGCCTCGGGCCACGCTGTGGCGCCGGCGGGCAGCGGATGCGGCGTGGTCAGCCAGGCCGGCGGCGCGTCTTCCGGGTGCTCGTGCGCGGACGGCAGTGCATCGGCATATTGCGTCACCAGCAAATGCTGCAGGCGCTCGGCCGGCTCCAGTTCAGACTGAGCCTGCTCGACCCCGGCCGCCAGGTCGGCGGTGAAGATCGCCACGCGCGCCTGCGCATCGGTGACGTAGTGCTTGAATTCCTCGGCACGGTTCATCGGGTTGACCGGCACCACCACTGCGTCGGCGCGCAGGATGGCGTAGTAGCTGACGATGAACTGCGGGCAGTTCTGCATGTACAGCAGCACCCGGTCGCCCTTCTTCACGCCCGCCTTCTGCTGCAGCCAACCGGCCACCGCGGTGGCCTGCGCCTCCAGTTCACGGAAGGTGATCGCGTTGCCGAAGTAGCGGATCGCGGCCTTGTCGGCATGGCGGAGCGCCGAAACCTCCAGGTTGGCCCAGAGCGACGTCTCCGGCAGCACGATGGCAGTCGGCAGGCGCTTCGGCCAGAACTGGAAATGCGGGCGGGCTGGGGTCTGCATGAAACGTCTCCTGTGCGGTCTCGCGGACCGGGTCTGTCGGTATGGTCAAGGACTATAACCGAACGATCGTTCTATTTTCAACCGCAGGCTTTCCCGAACGCCGCCGGCGCGGTATTTGCAGCGGGCGTTGCATTCGGCGCCTTCGCCCTCACAATAGAGGGATAGAACCCTTCCGATCCAGGATTCCCCATGAGCGACGTCACCCTGCAGAATTTCGAAACCGAAGTGATCGACGCCTCGCGCGAGATACCCGTGCTCGTCGATTTCTGGGCGCCCTGGTGCGGCCCGTGCCGCACACTGGGGCCGATGCTGGAACGGCTCGAAGCCGAGGCGGGCAGCCAGTGGAAGCTGGTCAAGGTCAATGTCGACGAGAACCAGGAGCTCGCCGCGCACTTCGGCGTGCGCAGCATCCCGCATGTGGTGGCGATTGCCGACGGCCAGGCGGTGGACCAGTTCATCGGCGTGCTGCCCGAGTCGGGCCTGCGCGAATTCCTCGGCCGCCTGGCGCCGCAGCCCGCCCCCACGGCGCTGCAGGACGCGCAGCAGCTCGCCGCCGAGGGCGACCGAACCGGCGCCGAAGCCAGATTCGCCGAAGCGATCGCGCTGGATCCGGAACATGCCGACACCGCCCGGCTGGCCTATATTGCCTTCCTGCTGGACGGCAACGACATCGGCGCGGCCCGGGCCCAGTTCGAGGGGCTGTCGCCGAACGCCGCGCAAGAGAACGCCTGCGCCGCGCTGCGTACACGCATGGAAGCCATGGAGAACGTGTCGGGCCTGCCCGACGAGGGCACGCTCACCGGGCGCATCGCCGCGAACCCGCGCGACCTTGCGGCAAGGCTGGACCTGGCCAGGCTGCTGATCGCGCGCCAGCAGTACGAGCCGGCGCTGGAGCAGTTGCTGGAAATCGTGCGCGCCGACCGGACCTTCGAGGACGATATCGGCCGCAAGACCATGCTGTCGGTGTTCGAGATGCTGGCCGACCGGCCCGATGCGGTGTCGCGCTGGCGCCGTCAGCTGAGCACTTCGCTGAACTGAAGGGCCGGACGCGGGGCGAGATGGCTCAGGCCGCCGTGACGGGGCCTTCGACCAGCGTGAAGCCGTTCTCGCGCATATGCTCGACCATCATCGCGTCCATCGACTTGACGTGATGGTCGAACCAGCCTGACAGCTCGGCCACCAGCCGGCGGCCAAGCTGGAACTCGGCGTCGGTGTGCACCTTGTCGCGCACCGCGGCGGCCACGGCCAGCACCTGCTGGTGCTCGCCCGCGTGGCAATGGCGCGGGCCGAAGCCCATCGCCTCCATCCACTGCTCTTCCTGGGCGAAATGATGGCGGGTATGGTCGATCCATTCGTCCATCGCCGCCAGGAAGCCGGCATCGTCGGCGCCGGCCACCGCGGCCAGCAGTTGCACGAATTCGGCATGGGTGGCGTCGGTGACCGGTTCGCCCAGATGGAGGTGGTCGGGCAGGCCGGCGGCGGAAAGCTGGTCTTTGGCGTCCATGGGATCGGCGGCAATCGTGGAGAAAAACGGCAAGGATACCCAATCGGCGCGGCCCGGGCCTGATCTGGCGCAAGCCACGGGGTATGCTGTGGGCAATGCGCCCCGCCCGCCACCTCTGCACTTCATGCCACGACTGATCTTCTTCTGCGGCCATGCCGGCACCGGCAAGACCACCCTCGCCCACCGCCTGATCGGCCCGCTGATGCAGGCTACCGGCGAGCCCTTCTGCCTGCTCGACAAGGACACCCTGTACGGCCGCTACAGCGCCGCGGCGATGGCGGCCATCACCGGCGACCCCGACGACCGCGACAGCCCGGCCTACCTGGATAACCTGCGCGACCCGGAATACCAGGGGCTGCTCGACACCGCGCGCGAAAACCTGGCGCTGGGCATCAGCGTGATCGTGATCGGCCCGCTGTCGCGCGAGGTCAAGGCCCACCTGCTTAACGACCCCGACTGGCTGCACTTGCCCGCCGGCACCACGGTGCGCACGGTCTGGGTCCACTTGCCGGAAGACGAGGCCCATGCCCGCATCATCCGGCGCGGCAACCCCAACGACGCCTACAAGCTGCACCACTGGGAGGCCTACCGCACCCGGCGCTTCATGCCCGCACCCGAGGCATATCCGGAACTGATCTTCTTCGACAACCAGGCCCCGGGTGAGCCGGAGATCGACGGACTGTTGCGCGCGCTGAGCGCCTGAGCGGCGGATCGATGTTCAGCCGCGCGCGATCTCGCCGATCACCGCCGACGCCGCGACAAAGCCGAACACCGCCGTCACCGCCACCGACGAGCCGAAGCCCGCGCACGCCAGCCCTTGCGGGCCGCGCATGGCTGGCTGGCCAGGGTGCCCGTCTGCCGGCGGCGCCTCGTCGATCTCGCAGGCCTGCTGCTCGGGCTCGGGGTATTGCAGCGGCTCGTCCGAATAGACCGCGGCAATGCCGAACTTCTTCTTCGGGTCGCGCGTAAAGCCCCATTGCTTGCGCAGGCCGGCGCGCACCTTGGACAGCAGCGGGTCCTGGATGGTGCGCGCAAGGTCGGCGATGCGCACGCGCGTGGGGTCAAGCTGGCCGCCAGCGCCGCCGCAGGCGATCACCGGCACGTCCTGGCGCCGGGCCCAGCCCAGCATGGCGATCTTCACCCGCACCGCGTCGATGGCGTCGATCACATAGTCGTAGCCCGCGCCGAGCAGCGCCGGCACATTGTCCTCGGTCACGAAATCGTCGACCTGGGTCACCCGGCAGCGCGGGTTGATGGCAACGATGCGCTCGGCCATGGCCTCGACCTTGGCGCGCCCGTAGGCGTCGCCCAGCGCATGGATCTGGCGGTTGGTGTTGGACAGCGCGATATGGTCCAGGTCGATCAGCGTGATGCGGCCGACCGCATTGCGCGCCAGCGCCTCGGCCGCCCAGCTGCCAACCCCGCCGATGCCGACCACGCACACGCTGGCCGCCTCCAGCCGCGCCAGGCCGGCGGCGCCGTAGAGCCGCGCAACGCCGCCGAAACGGCGGTGGTAGTCGTCGTCGGCCGGGCTTTCGTGGGTCAGCGGCTCGGGCAGGCCGGCCAGTTCGTGTGCGGCATCATTCATACTGAAAGAATCAGGTCACCGGAAACAGGCTGCACCGCATGCGGCAACGTCGGGAAAAATACCGGCGCTTTCCGGCGGCGATGTCAGCCAATCCCCGACAAATGCGGGAAGCGCGCAACTATACAATAGACGTGCAGTGGCCCGCTCGCCGCCCCGCGCCTGCGCGGGCGGCCCGCGGGGCTGCTCCGCCAGCCAGGAGAGCCTGCCTCATGTCCGTGCGCCGCAAGGTCGTTTTGTGGAGTGTCCTGACACCGGTTGCGCTGATCGCGCTGCTGGTGATCGTGATTCTGACCTTTGACTGGAACCGGCTCAAGCCCTGGCTCAATGACCGCGTCTCGCAAGCCATCGGCCGGCCCTTTGCCATCAATGGCGACCTGACCGTGACCTGGCGCCGCGGCGAGGGCGAGACCGGCTGGCATACGCTGGTGCCATGGCCGCGGCTGTCGGCGCGCGACATCACCATCGACAATACCGACTGGGCCGCGCAGCCCAAGATGGCGACCGTGCGCGAACTGATCTTCGTGCTGCGCCCGGTGCCGCTGCTGACGCACGAGATCGCCGTGCCCACCATCGTCATCGACAGCCCCGCGGTGTGGCTGGAGCGCCTGGCCGACAGCCGCAACAACTGGACCTTCGATACCGGCCCCAAGACCGGCAAGTCCAAATGGCAACTGGATATCGGCGAGGTGGTGCTGGCGCGCGGCAACCTGGCGCTGACAGACCAGCTCAAGAAGATCGAGCTGCAGGCCGAACTTGACACCATCGGCAACGCCGCCCTCTATGACAAGGCACGCGACGGCGCGCTGATCGCACCACAGGCCTCCGCGGTAGCGCCCGGGCCGCCTGCCAGCGCACCCGAGACGGCATCGGCGCCGGCGGCCGCCGGCCCGGCTTCCGCGGCCGCCGCTGCCGCCAACGGCCGCTATGGCGTGCGCTGGAAGGCCACCGGCCGCTACAACGAGGCCACCATCAACGCCACCGGCAAGGCCGGCACGGTGCTGAGCCTGCGCAATGCCGACGTGCCTTTCCCGATCCAGGCCGACGTGCGCGTGGGCACCACGCGCGCGCAGATCGAAGGCACCGTGACCAACCCGGCCCACCTGGCCGCGCTGGACGTGCACCTGACCCTGGCCGGCGACAGCATGGCCAGACTCTACGCCCTGACCGGCGTGGTGCTGCCGTCGACGCCGCCGTACCAGACCCGCGGCCGGCTGATGGCGACGCTGCGCAAGGAAGGCTCGATCTACGAATACCAGAATTTCACCGGCCGTGTCGGCGGCAGCGACCTGTCCGGCACGCTGACCTTCACCAAGCGCGACCCGCGCCCGCTGCTGGCGGGCAACCTGGTGTCGGAACAGCTGCGCTTTGCCGACCTGGCCCCGCTGATCGGCGCCGGTGCCAGGCCCGGCCGCCCGGCCAAGGACAGCCCCGTGGCCCAGCCCGTCGACAAGGTGCTGCCGGTGGCCCCGTTCCGCACCGAGCGCTGGGACGAGATCGATGCCGACGTGCACTTTACCGGCAAGCGCATCATCCGCGATGCCGCGCTGCCGATCACCGACCTGCTCACCCACCTGAAACTGCAGGACGGCGTGCTGCTGCTCGATCCGCTCAACTTCGGCGTGGCGGGCGGCAACCTGGTGTCGACCCTCAGGCTGGACGGCAAGCGCGAGCCGATGGGCGCCATGGTCGACATGAGCGCGCGGCGCATGAAGCTCAAGCAGCTGTTCCCGACCTTCGAGCTGATGCGCGCGAGCATAGGCGAGCTCAATGGCAGCGCCAGGCTGTCGGCCACCGGCAATTCGGTGGCGGCGCTGATGGGCTCATCCAATGGCGAAGCCAAGCTACTGGTCGAGAACGGCACGATCAGCAAGTTCCTGCTTGAAGCGATGGGGCTGAACGTGGGCAGTGTGGTGATCCGCAAGCTGTTCGGCGACAAGACGGTGCAGATCAATTGCGGCGTCAGCGACTTTACCTTCACCGACGGCATCGCGCGCGCCCGCACCTTCGTGCTGGATACGCAGGATGCGGTGATCGAGACCACCGGCGGCATCGACCTGCGCAATGAAAGGCTGGCGCTGACCATCCACCCGGACTCCAAGGGCCTGCGCGTGTTCTCGCTGCGCTCGCCGCTGTATGTGGGCGGCACCATGAAGAAGCCATCCGTCAGCCCGGACATCGGCGTGCTGGCGCTGCGCGCCGGCGGCGCCCTGTCGCTGGCGCTGCTGGCGCCAGTGGCCACGGCGGTATTGCCGCTGGTCGACCTGTCCACGGGCAGCGACAACACCCAGTGCGCGAAGCTGCTGGCCGACCTGCGCAAGCGCCCCACCGCGCCGCCGCCGGGCAAGACCTACAAGGATCCGAAGGCCGTCCGCGCGCCCGCCGCCAAACCGGTTGTGGCGCCGGCTGCCGCAGCCGCCCGGCACGGCAAACCGGTGGGTGCCCGCGGACGCGAGCAAGGCAAACCAGTGGGTGCCCGCGAACACGAGCAAGCCAGGCCGGTGGGTGCCCGCGAACGCGAGCAAGCCAGGCCGGGCGGCCACCAGCGCGCCCCGGCACCGCCAAGTCCGTACGACGCGTTCTACCGGGGCGCTTAGACTTCCCGACGTCCGCCCGGACGGCGCCTGCGGGACCCGAAGCAGATTCGCTGAAGCAAATTCGCAACACGTTGCCCCGCTGCGACAACTGGCCGCACTTATCCGTTGTGCCGCGCCCCCGGCGGGCGCATAATTAAACAGCCACTTACAAGAAGTTCAAGCATGGCAAGCATTGGATGCGGCGCGGGCTCGCCCGGGCAGCCTCCTTCGAAAGGCGCGGCCACGGCCGCCCTTGTTTTTCCGCCTCGGCCCGGCCGCCGGCCGCCACCGGGCGCGGCCCCACGACGCCACTCGCCGCCCCCATGACGCTGACGCACGCCGCCGTCCCGCCGATCACCTGGCTGATCGCACTGACGGTGTGCAACCACGTGGCCTTCAATGCCAGCCGCGTGGTGGTGTCGCTGTTCGCGATTTCCCTGAAGGCTTCCACCGTCACGCTTGGCGTGCTGATGTCGCTTTACGCAGTGCTGCCGATGCTGCTGGCAATCCGCGCCGGCAAGCGCATCGACGAAATCGGGCCGCGCAAGCCGATGACCGCGGGCTCGCTGATGGTGGTGGCGGGCACGCTGCTGCCGGCGCTGTGGCACGACATTGGCTCGCTGTACCTGTCGTGCGCGCTGATCGGCGTCGGCTTCATGCTGGTCCAGGTGGCGATGCAGCTGCTGATCGGCCAGGTCTCCACCAACGACACCCGGCTGCGCAACTACACCTGGCATGCGCTGGGGCTGTCGGTGTCCGGCACGGTGGGCCCGGTGGCGATGGGCTACGTGATCGAGCACGCCGGTTTCCGCCCCGCCTTCATGGTGCTGGTGGCGGTGGCGCTGGTCGGCCAGGCCGGCCTGCAGTGGGTGCGTCCGCGCCTGCCCGCGCAAGGCGGCAACGCCGGGCGCATCGCCATCGAGGACGGCAGCCGCCGCTCCACGCTGGACTTGCTGCAGCATCCCGAACTGCGCGCGGTGTTCATCGCCAGCGCGGTGCTGTCGGCTGCATGGGACCTGCACGCCTTCCTGATCCCGATCCAGGGCTCGCGCATCGGCCTGTCGCCGTCGTCGATCGGCTGGGTGCTGGGCGCCTTCGCCATTGCCACCTTTGCCATCCGCGTGGCGATGCCGGCGGTGTCGCGCCGGCTCTCCGAGTGGAAGATCATCCGCACCGCGCTGCTGGTGGGCGCGCTGGCCTACCTGGCCTACCCCTTCGTTGCGCAGTTCTGGCTGATGTGCGGGCTGGCCTTCGTGCTGGGACTGGCGCTGGGCAGCGCCCAGCCCAATGTCATGAACATCCTGCACACGGTGTCGCCGCACGGCCGCGCCGGCGAGGCGCTGGGGCTGCGCTCGGCCGTGCTCAACACCAGCCAGGTCGTGTGGCCGCTCACCTTCGGCGTGGTCGGCACCGCGCTGGGCATGCTGCCGATCTTCCTGTCGATGGCGGGAGCGATGGGCGCCGCCGGCTACTACTCGCGGCGCCAGGGGCGCAAGGTGCTGCCGCCGCCGGTTTGACACCCGCCGCGGGTGCTGACACCGATACGCTTGTCGCCACGCAAATGCGATCCCCGATGCATTCGCTATACTCGAATCAGCCGGACCTGCGGCCCCCCGCCCCCGGGCGCACCGCGCTTCCCGACCGATATCCTGATGATTGCGACATGACTCAACTTGCCGACCTTCGCCGCACCTATGTGCTGGGCGCGCTGTCCGAAACCGACGTGGCCCCCGACCCGATGAGCCAGTTCAAGCGCTGGTTCGACGAGGCGGTCACGGCCAAGCTGCCCGAACCCAACGCCATGACCCTGGCCACGGTCGACGCCGACGGCCAGCCGTCCGCGCGCATCGTGCTGCTCAAGGGCATCGACGACCGGGGCTTCACCTTCTACACCAACTACGAAAGCCGCAAGGGCCTGGACCTGGCGGCAAACCCGCGCGCCGCGCTGCTGTTCCACTGGGTCCAGCTGGAGCGCCAGGTGCGCGTCGAAGGCCGCGTCGAGAAAGTCACGGACGACGAGAGCGACGCCTATTTCGCCACGCGCCCGCTGGGCTCGCGGGTGGGCGCATGGGCCTCCGCGCAAAGCCGCGAGGTGCCCGGCCGCGACGTGCTGGAGCAGCGCGAGCAGGAATACCGCAGCAAGTTCGGCGAAAACCCGCCGCGCCCGCCCTACTGGGGCGGCTACCGCGTGGTGCCGACCGCGCTGGAGTTCTGGCAGGGCCGCCCCTCGCGGCTGCACGACCGCATCGCCTTCCGCCTGCAACCCGGCGGCGACTGGCAGATCGTGCGGCTGTCGCCCTGAGGAGGCTGGCACGCCGGAACGCTCGCCAACAGCGCCGAACAGGCCGCTAGTGGGGTCTTCTGGACGGTGCGCTGCACAAGTTGCGGAATTGGACTAAAGTGAGACAGGCGTCGCTTGGCTACTCTTTTCTTGCAGCGCTCGTGACGGATCGGGCAAGGTTCCAGCGCAGTACCAGCCTTGCCTGATGCGTCGGCCGAAGCGTGTGCCGCAACCATCGGGAGGTAAAGCGCATGTTTTTCAAGCAAGCCCTGGAAAAGCAACTCGACAACTGGATCGCCGACCTGCGAGAGAATGCCAATCTGCCGGTCAGCTTGCGGCTGTGGAATGGCACTGAGTACCCGCTCGGGCACTTCGACAAGCCGGCCGTCACGCTGACCGTGCGCGAGGCCACGGCACTGCCCCTGCTGCTGACGCCAAGCCTGGACAACCTGGGCGAAGCGTATGTGCAGGAAAAAATTGACTTCGATGGCAGGCTGGCCGACATCATCAAGGTCTCCTACGGTTTATCGGCCGCGGCCACGCGCCGTGCCGGCGGCGCGCTGTACAAGGTGGCGCAGCACTTCGCGCATAGCAAGCAGGAAGACAAGGCGTCGATCCAGTACCACTACGACGTCTCCAACGACTTCTACCAGCTCTGGCTCGACCCCAACATGGTCTACTCCTGCGCCTACTTCGAGCACGGCGACGAAGACCTGGCCACCGCGCAGATCAAGAAGATCGACCACATCCTGACCAAGATCCGGCTGCAGCCGAACCAGACCCTGCTCGATATCGGCTGCGGCTGGGGCGCGCTGGTGCTGCGCGCGGCGCAGAAGTTCGGCGCGCGCTGCGTGGGCATCACGCTGTCGCAGAACCAGTTCGACCTGGCCACCGAGCGCGTCCGGGCCGCGGGACTGTCCGACCGCATCGAGATCCGGCTGCAGGACTACCGCGACACCGCAGGCACCTTCGACCGCATCACCAGCGTCGGCATGTTCGAGCACGTGGGCAAGGCCAACCTGCCCGGCTACTTCCGCCGCATCCGCGAACTGCTGGCCGACGACGGCTATGCGATGAATCACGGCATCACCTCGCCCGACCCGGACAACGGCGCGACGCCGATGGACGGCGCCGAGTTCATGGACCGCTACGTGTTCCCGCAGGGTGAGCTGCCGCATATCGGACTGGTGCTGCGCACGATGCAGCAAGGCGGCCTGGAAGCCTTCGACGTCGAGCTGCTGCGCCGCCACTACGCGCGCACGCTGCACCACTGGGCGGAAAACTTCGAAGCCCGCGGCGACACCATCCGCAGCCTGGTCGGCGAGAAGAAATACCGCATCTGGCGCGTCTACCTGGCCGGCTGCGCGCATGCCTTCGAGACCGAAAAGATGGCGATCTACCAGGTGGTCTGCCACAAGGCCGGGCTACCGGCGAGCACGCTGCCTTGGTCGCGCCGCTATATCTATGACCAACCCATTGGCAGCAAAGACTGAAGGCAACGCTGGCGATTGACTGAAGACCTCTTCGGCGGGCTGCCACTGCCCGCCCCACCTGCCCCTCCGGAACGGCCCGCCTCCCACAAAGGCGCGGCCGCCCCGCCCGCCCCCTCCGGCAAGCCGGCACGCGGCAAGAGCGTGCAGCCAGCGCAGGCAGACGAAGCCCTGCGCGCGCTGGGCGCGCGTCTGCCATCCAACCTGTATTTCGGCACGTCCTCCTGGGCCTACCCCGGCTGGAACGGACTGGTCTATGACGGCGAGCACAGCGACAGCTTGCTGTCGCGCAAGGGCCTGGCCGCCTATTCGCGCCACCCCCTGCTGCGCGCCGCCGGCATAGACCGCGGCTTCTACGGCCCGATCCCGCTGGCGGACTACCTGTCTTACGCCGCGCAGGTGCCCGATGGCTTCCGCTTCCTGGTCAAGGCACCGGCCAGCGTCTGCGATGCCTGGCTGCGCGGCTCCGACGGCGCCGGCCGGCTGGCCAACGCCGCCTTCCTGGACGCGGAGATCGCGGTGCGCGACTTCATCGTGCCGGCCACCAGCGGGTTAGGAAGCAAGTGCGGGCCGCTGCTGTTCCAGTTGTCGCCGATGGGTCCATTGGCCGACAGCGCGGTATTCCTGGAGCGGCTCGACGCCTTCCTGGGCGCGCTGCCGCCGCCCGATCCGTCGATCACCCCGCATGCCTGCTACGCCTTGGAGTTGCGCGACCCGGCACTGCTGACACCGCGCTACATCCGGCTGCTGCGCCGCCACGGCGTGCGCTTCTGCCTGGCGGCGCGCGACCGCCTGCCGCCGGTGCCGCGCCAGGCCGCGGCGCAGGCGCTGATGGATGAGCAAGCGCCGGGTCCGCTGATCCTGCGGTGGATGCTGCATGGGGGCCGGCCCTACGCCTACGCGGAAAAGCTGTACGCGCCCTTCGACCGCATCGTCGATGACGACCCCGACACCCGCCATGCCATTGCCGATGTGGTGGCGCGCACGCTGCGCGCCGGGCAGCCGGCCATCGTTATCGTCAGCAACAACGCCGAAGGCTGTGCACCGCTCAGTTGCGTGCGGCTGGCCGAGGCGATCGTTGCGAGGCTGGAAGGGTGAATTGGCTGATGTGACTCGCCGGCTACGCCGGCGAAACAGACGCTTGCCAGGAGCCCCCTACTTCTTCAACTTCGCCCCAAACTGCTTCCGGAACTTGGCCAACTTCGGCGAAATCACGAACGCGCAATACCCCTGGCTCGGATTGTCCTGGTAGTAGTTCTGGTGGCTTACCTCCGCACGCCAGTACGGCTGCTCCGGCTCGACCTGCGTCACGATCGGCGCATCAAACACATTGGCAGCAGCCAGTTCCCGCATCACGTATTCCGCCGTCGCCCGCTGCGCCTCCGAATGCGTAAAGATTGCCGACCGATACTGCGTCCCGACATCGTTCCCCTGCCGGTCCGGTGTGGTCGGATCATGGATGGCAAAGAAGATCTCGAGGATTTCGCGGTAGTTGATCACCGAAGGATTGAAGCTGACACGCACCACCTCGGCATGGCCGGTAGTCCCCTCGCAAACCTGCTGGTAAGTCGGGTGATTGACATGGCCGCCGGCATAGCCGGACTCCACCGCCACCACGCCCTCCACCTGCTGGTAGACGGCCTCCAGGCACCAGAAGCATCCGCCCCCCAGCGTGGCCGTTTCAAGTCCATGTTCCATTTGCGCCGCTCCCTTGCCGTGTCGTCCGTGGTCTCACGGACTCAAGCATAAGCGCAGATCAGCCCCCTTGCACCGGATTCAGCCAGGCTGGCGCTGCGCCTCCAGCATCGCGCGCAGTTGCGGCTTGAGCACCTTGCCCAGCGCACTGCGCGGCAGGTCGTCCAGCAGCACCACCTCGCGCGGCAGCTTGAAGCGGGCAATGCGTGCCGCCAGCAGTTCGCGCAGCGGCCCCGCCGCCAGTGCTTCGCGCGGCGCGCCCGGCGCGGGCACGATCACCGCCACCGGCACTTCGCCCCAGCACGCATCGGCCACGCCGACTACCGCGCACTCCTGCACGCCGGGCAGGCCGACCAGCACGTTCTCGATCTCGGCCGGATAGATGTTCTCGCCACCCGAGATGATCATGTCCTTGCTGCGCCCGACCACTTCGATGCAACCGTCGGCATCGCGGTGCGCGAGGTCGCCCGAACGGAACCAGCCGTCGGGCAGGCCGTTGTCGGCCTGGCCCCAGTAGCCCGCCATCACATTGGCGCCGCGCACCCACAGCTCGCCGACCTCGCCCTGCGCCACCTCGGCGCCGTCCGGGCCGGCCAGGCGGACTTCGGCCTCCGGTTGCGGCCAGCCGGCATAGCCGGGCCGGGCCATCGCATCCTCCAGCTTCAGCACCACCGACACCGGACCGGTCTCGGTCGCGCCATAGACCTGCCCCAGCGGCACGCCGCGGGCATGGAAGGCTTCGATATACGACAGCGGGATGGTCGACGAGCCCGCCATCACGCCGCGCAGCGCCGACAGGTCGGCAGCGGGCCAGCCGGGATGCTCCAGCACCGCGCGCAGCGTCGCCGGCACCATCAGCGCCAGGCTCGGGCGTGCCTGCGCCACCGCATCGAGCCACGCCTGCGGCGCAAAGCGGTCATGCAGCGTGACCTGCGCGCCGGCCAGCAGCGCCGGCAGCGTCTGGATGCACAGGCCGCCGACATGGAACATCGGCAGCACCGACAGCACGTGGTCGTCCTCCGCCGTCATGCCATGCGCCCACCAGCTGGCGCGCGCATTGGCCAGCAGTCCGGCCTGGGTGTGCACCGCGCCCTTGGGCTTGCCGGTGGTGCCGGAGGTATAGGCCAGCAGCAGCGGCGCATCGTCCGGCACCTGCGGATAGACCACGCCGAACGGCGCCGGATGGTCGATCAGCCGGTCAAGATGGGCGACCTGGCAGCCAGCGCCAGCCTCCCGCGCCAAGGCTTCATGGCGCCCGTCATGGAACAGCGCGGCCAGTTGCGCATGGCCGGCGATCGTACGCAGCTCCGCGGGCGCGAGCCGGTAGTTCAGCGGCGTGAATATCGCCCCGACGCGTGCGCAGGCGAACAGCAGCACCAGTTGCAGCTCGTGGTTCAGGCACAGCGTGCCGACGCGGTCGCCCGCGCGGATGCCCCACGTCGCCGCGAGATGGGCGCTGGCGCGCTCCACGCGGCGCCACAGCTTGCCGTAGGTGAAGGTGCGGCCGAGGTAATGCAAGGCCGCCCGCCCGGGTGCAGCGGCGGCATGGCCATGCAGCATGGCCGGCAGCGCGCCCAGCCCGGCGGCGCCCGCTCGCATGGCGCGGCGGGCGGCGCTCATTCGTCGCGCTCGCCGGATTCGTACAGGGTCTCGCGGCCCATGCGGTCGAGGATCAGCTCGGCGGTCCAGGGCAGCATCAGCGCGCCGCAGCGCGAATCGCGATAGAGCCGCTCCAGCGGCAGGTCCTTGAGCATCGACTGCCCGCCGCAGGTGCGGATGGCCAGCCTGGCGATATCGTTGCCGCCCTCCATCACCGTGTAGTGCGCCGCATATAGGCGCAGGCGCTCGTCCTTGGTCGGATTGGGCTTCGCCTCATGGATCACGCGCCAGAAGATCGAGCGCATGTTTTCCAGCTGGATCCGCATCTGCGCCACCGCGATCTGCTTGGTCGGGTACATGCGGCGCTTGACCGGCGGCTGGCCCGGCACCTCGCCGCGCAGGTACTGCACGGTGAAGTCGTAGGCGGCCTGCGCCACGCCCAGGTAGGTGGGCGACAGCGTGAAGAACATCGCCGGCCAGGTCTGCGCGGCGCGGTAGTACACGCCGCGCGGCATCAGCTGCTCCTGGTCAGGCACGAATACGTCGTTGAGCAGCAGCGTGCGCGACACCGTGCCGCGCATGCCCATCGGGTCCCAGTCGCCGGTCACGGTCAGCCCGTCCGCCTTGCCGGGCACGGCGATATAGAGCGTGTCGCGCATGTCGGGATGATGGTCGCCGCGGTCCTCGGTGCACAGGATGCCGTAGTAGTCGGCCGCACCCGACAGCGAGGCGAAGATCTTGCGCCCGTTCAGCACCCAGCCGCCCTCGACCTTGCGCGCGGTGGTGCCGAACGGCGCCTTGCCCGCGGCCGCGGCGGAGCCTTCGGAGAACGGCTGCGCATAGACCGCGCCGTCGCCCACCACGCGCGCGAAGTGCAACTCACGCCGGGCTTCGTGCTCGGCACGCTGCCCGGCCGTCATGTCGATGCCGTCGGACAGCATGCCGGTCCACATGGTCGAGCAGATATGCATGTTGTACGTAAGCGCGGTGGCGCCGCAGAAGCGGCCGATCTCGGCGCCCACCATGCAGTAGGTGGCAAAGTCAGCGCCCTCGCCGCCGAACGCCTGCGGCACGCACAGGGCCAGCAGGCCGGCCTCGCGCAGGTCGTCATAGTTGGCGAACGGGAAGCTGGCTTCGCGGTCCCAGGTGGCCGCGCGCGCCGCAAAGCGCTCACGCCCCAGGCGGTTGGCCAGCGCCAGCAGGCGCGCTTGTTGCGGGGTGAAGTCCGCCGTACCGACGGCGGGGATGAAGTCGAGCTGGCCGGATGGCATGTCGCGGTCTCCTGTGTTCCTGCGCGCGCCGGATGCGGGGCGGCGGCGCGGCGGTGGTTCTTGTTTAGCGTTGCCGGAAGGTGGCGCGGTTCAGTGCACGGGGAAGCGCCGGCGCAGGAAATCCAGCACCGCCGCGTTGAACAGCGGGGGCCGCTCCATGCATGCCAGGTGGCCGACATCCGGCAGGCAGCGGTACTCGGCGCCCGCAATGCGCTGCGCCATCCGCTCCATCACCTCGGGTGCGGCATTGGTATCGTGCTGCCCGGCCAGCGCCAGCACCGGCACCGCGATGCGCGCCAGCGCGTCGCGCTGGTTGAAGCGCACCAGCGCGCCCAGCGCCGCGCGGTAGGCGGGCGCCGGCACCGCCGCCATCACCGCCGTGGCGAAGGCCACAGCCTGCGCATCGGCATCGGGCGCGACCATGGTGCGCACCAGCCCGGCGGCCATCTCGGCCATGGTCTTGCCGGCGTCCAGCGGCGCGGTGCGCGCGGCGATGAACTCGCGCTGCCATGGCCCGTCGCCCTTGCCAAAGGCGGGCGAGGTGCCCGACAGCACCATGCCGTCGATCAGCGCGGGCGTGGCCGCGCAGGCCTGCTGCGCGACCATGCCGCCCATGCTGTGGCCCAGCAGCACCACGCGCCGGCCGGTGTCGCGCTCGGCCTGCAGCAATGGGGCCAGCGCCCGCGCCAGTCCGTCGAAGTCATAGGGGTCGATCAGGGCGCTGTCGCCGTAGCCGGGCATGTCCCAGGCCGCGGCGCGGTAGCCCGCCTGCGCCAGCGCCTCGCCCTGCGCGGGCCAGGCCGCCTTGCCGCCGCCGATGCCGTGCAGCATCACCACGGCCACCGGGCCATCGCCCCAGGCCAGCGTGGCGATGCCGTTGGCGTGGCGTTCCATTGTCGCTGTCGTCGCTGTTGCGCTCATGCGGCCACCTCCGCCAGCGTGCCTGCTTCCACCTCGGCGCGGCCATCCAGCGATACCGTGCAGTTGCGCAGCGGCAGGTCGAAATGGCCCAGCGTATGCCGCCCGGCCACCTCGTTGGCGCCGGTCGAAAACAGGAAGTTGCCGGCGAACGCGCGCAGCTCGGTGCCGTTGCAGTCGCGTTTGTCGTAGAAGGTCATCGCATCCCAGCGCGCCATCCGGTTCAGGCCCCAGCCGACGTGCGAAACCGCATACGCATCGCGCGTGCCCTCGCGGTCGGCCCAGGCCTGGTAATAGCCGCGCATCATGTCGGCATCCACGCCCTGCCCCTCGACGCCGACGATATAGTCGTCCTCGATATGGCAGACCACGGTATCGCGCAGGTAGGTCTTGAAGGTCAGGTTGACGTCGCCGGGCGCCAGCACCAGCGTGCCGTTGACCTGGCGACTGGCCGGGAACGCCAGGCACAGGCCGCCGGGCCAGTGCGAGACCTGGCCGGGCTTGTTGCAGAAGCCCCAGACCCCGCCCACGCGCGCATCGGCCAGGCCGATGCGCAGCTCGGTGCCGGCGGCCGAATGCACGCGCATCTCGCGCGCGCCGCGCAGGCGCTTCATCGCCGCGCGCACGGTGCCTTCCAGCGCCGGGTCGGGCTGGCAACGTTCAAGGATCTCGGGGTGTTCGTTGCTGACCATCAGCATGCGCGGCACCACGCCGTCGGCGCCGCGCAGGATCAGCGGCAGCTCCGGCGCATGCAGCAGGCCTTCCACGGTGCAGTCCAGCACCAGGTGGCAGCGCGACAGCGCCGCCACCACCGGGGCAAGGTTCTGCAAGGCATCGCTGGCGCCGGTCGAGCGCACCGGCGCGGGCGCGCTCAGTGGCGGTGTCGGCACCTGGATGCGTACCGGCGTGGCGCCCAGCGACTGCACGGCCAGCTCGGCCAAGGCCACGTTGACAGGGCGGGATTGCGACTCCGTTACAATTCCGACGACATCGCCGCCCTGCAGGGCACAGAGTTCCAGCGTGCGCCGGAACGCCGCCAGCCAGCGGTGTTCGATCTGCTCGATGAGCATGACGTTTGTCTCCTGCTTGTTGTTTTATGGGCGGCACGGCCGCCCTGCTTTGTGCGCCAGCCCACGTCCGCGGCGCGCCATGTGCGGCGCCGGACTTGAACTCGCAGCCCCTGGCGCGAATAATATATATGAAATTTCATGAACTCCAGTGGAGCCCCCATGGGGATGCCTGAGGCCCAGCCACGGATGGCCAGCGCAGCCGCCGCGCCCGACTTCGATGCGATGCACTTTCGCCGCACCCTGTCGCAGTTCGCGACCGGGGTCACGGTGATCACCACGCGCGCCAGCAACCAGTCGGTCGCCGCCGGCGCGCCGCCGTTCATCGGCATCACCGCCAGCTCGTTCAATTCGGTGTCGCTGCAGCCGCCGCTGGTGCTGTGGAGTATGGCCTCGCGCGCCAACAGCCTGCCGATGTTCCGCGACGGCACGCACTACATCATCAATGTGCTGTCGGCCTCTCAACTGGACTTGTGCCAGCGCTTCGCCACCCTCAAGGGCGACCGCTTCGCCGGCGTGGACTACCGGCTCTCGGCCAACGGCCTGCCGGTCCTGTCCAATGCGCTGGCGTGGTTCGAATGCCACAACCGCAGCCGCTACGACGAGGGCGATCACGTCATCTTTGTCGGCGAAGTGGAACGCTGCGGCGTGCTCGATGGCGGAGACGGCCCGCTGGTATTCCAGGGCGGCCAGTTCACCACCACCGCCCCGCTCGATCTCTGAACGGCAACGGGCCCATCATGGCGGAACTGCCTGCAGCATCATCCCTGCCTTTCGTCGACGGCTACCTGGCCTACCTGCTGGCCCGCGCCAGCCACCTGATCTCGGGCGAATTCCATCGCGAAGTGGAAGCCAGCGGCCTGTCCGTGCAGGAGTGGCGCGTGCTGGCCACGCTGGCCGACCGCCCCGACTGCACCATCGGCATGCTGGCCGAGATCACGCTGACCAAGCAGCCGACGCTGACCAAGCTGGTCGACCGCATGGCCGCCGGCGGCCTGGTCAGGCGCCGCGCCGGCAAGACCGACCGCCGCCAGGCCCTGATCTCGATCACGCCCCGCGGCGTGGCGGTGGCCCAGCCGCTGCTGGAGCGCGCGGCGCAGCACGAGCGCGCCGTGCTGAACGACTTCGGCACGCAGCAAGGCGCGCTGCTCAAGGAAACCCTGCGCCAGCTGATTGCGCTGCATCAGCGCTGACTGTCGGCGCCAGCCTTCAGGATCGCCAGCGGCGAACTGTCCACCTTGATCCGCTGCAGCACGATATTCGAGCGGATATCCATCACGCCCTTGGTCCGGTACAGCCGGTTCACGATGAAGTCCGAGTAGTGCTTCAGGTTGCGCGCCTGCACCCGCAGGATGTAGTTGCTGTCGCCGGTAATGATGTACGCCGACAGCACTTCCGGCCACGACTGCACCGCGGCGATAAAGGTGTCGTGCCAGCCTTCCACGTCGTGGCGCATCGACACCTGCACGATGGCCTCCAGCTCCAGCCCCAGCTGCTCGGCATCGAACCAGGCGCGATAGCCGCCGATCACCCCTGACTCTTCCAGCAGGCGCACCCGCCGCAGGCATGCCGAAGGCGACAGCGCCACGCGGTCGGCCAGGTCCTGGTTGCTGATGCGGCCGTTCTCCTGCAGGCAGGTCAGGATGCGCAAATCGGTGGGATCGAGGTTCATTCGAATTTCCTTCGACAAATCATCAGTTCTTCGCATTTTATGCGAAAGATGCATCCATCGACGGCCCATTTAGCAAGCCTCTTGCCGCCGATTTTGACTATGATTCCCGACATCGAGGCAGACAGAAACGGCGCTCCGAGACGGCGCCGCCCACCCTATGACCGCCCCCAATCAAGTCCCGCGCCGGCTGTGGGACATCAGCCCGCCGCTCTCCCCCGCGACCCCGGTCTGGCCCGGCGACACGCCATTCCAGCAAGCGCCGGCATGGCAGATGGACGAGCACTGCCCGGTGAACGTGGGCCGTATCACCCTGTCGCCGCACACCGGCGCGCACGCCGACGCGCCGCTGCACTACGCCGCCGATGGCGCGCCGATCGGCGCCGTGCCGCTTACGCCATATCTCGGCACCTGCCGGGTGATCCACTGCATCGGCGCTGCGCCGCGGGTGGAGCCGCGCCATATCGAACACGCGCTGGCCGGCCTGCCGCCGCGCGTGCTGCTGCGCACCTACCGCCAGGCGCCGCTGGCACAGTGGGACCCGGCCTTCTGTGCGGTCGCGCCTGAAACCATCGCGCTGCTGGCCGCGCACGGTGTGCAGCTGGTCGGCATCGACACGCCGTCGCTCGATCCGCAGGAATCCAAGACCATGGACGCGCACAACGCCGTGCGCCGCCACGGGCTGGCCATCCTGGAAGGCATCGTGCTGGATGAAGTCGATGCCGGCGACTACGAACTGATCGCGCTGCCGCTGCGCTTTGCCGGGCTCGACGCCAGCCCGGTGCGCGCCGTGCTGCGCAGCCTCGACTGAACCCCTCACGAACCACACCTGCCCAAGCGACGACATGACGACATTTGACCGCGACCACTGCATCCGGCTCGACCAGCAAGACCCGCTGCGCCCGCTGCGCGACCAGTTCGCGCTGCCCGAGGGCGTGATCTACCTCGACGGCAACTCCCTGGGCGCCCGCCCCCGCGCCTCGGCCACGCGCGCCGCCCAGGTGGTGACCGAGGAATGGGGCGACGGCCTGATCCGCAGCTGGAATACCGCCGGCTGGTTCGAGCTGCCGCAGCGGCTGGGCAACAAGCTGGCCCCGCTGGTGGGCGCCGGCCAGGATGAAGTGGTGGTCACCGACACCACCTCGATCAACCTGTTCAAGGTACTGGCCGCGGCGCTGCGCGTGCAGCAGACGCGCGACCCGGCGCGCAAGGTGATCGTGTCGGAGGCCAGCAACTTCCCCACCGACCTGTATATCGCGCAGGGCCTGGCCGACCTGCTGCAGCAAGGCTATTCGCTGCGCCTGGTGAACTCGCCGGCCGAGATCGACGCCGCCGTGGGCGCCGACACCGCCGTGCTGATGCTCACCCACGTCAACTACAAGACCGGCGAGATGCTGGACATGGCCTCGCTCACCGAGCTGGCCCACGCCCGCGGCGCGCTGACGGTGTGGGACCTGTGCCATTCCGCCGGCGCCGTGCCGGTCAACCTGAAGGCAGCCGGCGCCGACTACGCCATCGGCTGCACCTACAAGTACCTGAACGGCGGCCCGGGCTCGCCCGCCTTTGTCTGGGTCGCGCACGCGCTGCGCGATGCCTTCTGGCAGCCGCTGTCGGGCTGGTGGGGCCACGCCGCGCCGTTCGCCATGGACCCGCAGTACCGTCCGGTCGACGGCGTGCGCCGCTTCCTGTGCGGGACCCAGCCGATCACCTCGCTGGCGATGGTCGAATGCGGCCTGGACGTGTTCGCGCAGACCGACATGAAGGCGCTGCGCGCCAAGTCGCTGCAGCTCACCGACCTGTTCATCCAGCTGGTGGAAACCCGTTGCGGCCACCACCCGCTGTCGCTGGTCACCCCGCGCGAGCACGCGCGCCGCGGCAGCCAGGTCAGCCTGGAGCACCCGGATGGCTACGCACTGGTGCAGGCCCTGATCGAGCGCGGCGTGATCGGCGATTACCGCGAGCCGCGCATCGCCCGCTTCGGCTTCACGCCGCTCTACACCAGCTTCGCCGAGGTATGGGATGCTGTGGAAATCCTGCGCGATGTGCTGGACAGCGGCGCCTATCGCGACGCGCGCTTCCAGACACGCGGCCAGGTGACCTGATGATCGGGAGCGCATCATGAGTGAATTCAAGGGATGCCCCTTCTCCGGCGCTGCCGGCACCGCAGGCCAGGCTGCGCCGCAAGGCGAAGGCTGGCACGGCGCGCAGTTGGATTTCGCCAGGGACATGAGCTATGGCGACTACCTCGGCCTGGACCAGATCCTGAGCGCGCAGCACCCGCTCTCGCCGGACCATAACGAGATGCTGTTTATCGTGCAGCACCAGACCACCGAGCTGTGGATGAAGCTGATGCTGCACGAGCTGCGCGCCGCGCGCGAGTCGGTCAAGGCCGACAGCCTGCCGCCGGCGTTCAAGATGCTGACGCGGGTGTCGCGCATCATGGACCAGCTGGTGCAGGCGTGGAATGTGCTGGCCACGATGACCCCGCCGGAGTACTCGGCGATGCGGCCCTATCTGGGCATGTCCTCGGGCTTCCAGTCCTACCAGTACCGCGAGATCGAGTTCATCCTCGGCAACAAGAACGCGGCCATGCTCAAGCCGCATGCGCACCGGGCAGAGCACCTTGCGCTGGTGGAAGCCGCGCTGAAGACGCCGTCCCTCTATGACGAGGCGATCCGGCTGATGGCGCGGCGCGGCTTCGCCATCGATGCGGATTGCGTCGAGCGCGACTGGACCCAGCCTACGGCCTACAACGCTTCGGTCGAAGCCGCGTGGCTGGAGGTCTATCGCAACCCGGGCGCGCACTGGGAGCTGTATGAACTGGGCGAGAAGTTTGTCGACCTGGAGGATGCGTTCCGGCAATGGCGCTTCCGGCATGTGACCACGGTCGAGCGGGTGATCGGCTTCAAGCGTGGGACTGGCGGGACCGAGGGCGTCAGTTACCTGCGCAGGATGCTGGATGTGGTGTTGTTTCCAGAGTTGTGGAGGTTGCGGACGGATCTTTGAGGGTTGAGGGTTAGGGTAGGTTTTCGCTCTTGGCAGGCGTGGGTTGTTACGCCGGGGTAGCCGGCGGGGTTTTCTGCTCGTTGGCTTGCTTGGTTATGTCGGGCGGGTTCGATGTTTTCGTAGGTTGGACCGCCTGGTTCCGCCCTGCTGGGCGGGTCACTTTTGTCCGAGCGACAAAAGATGGAATGAACGCGCCCCGGCCCTCCGATCAAAGGCGCCGGTAGTTCAGTTGTGCATCCGGGGAAACGTGACAGGATAGGCGGGTCCCCCATCACGAAACGGCATCGATGTGCCAGAGTGGGAGTGTCACCAACCACGCGAGGATGGAGGGACCCGAGATGAATACTACGACTTACGGCCTGGATATTGCAAAGACTGTCTTCCAGCTCTATTGGGTCGAGCCTTCCGGCAAGTGTTCCAACCGCCGCTTCAGCCGGCCCAAGCTGCTGGAGTTTCTCGCGAATCGCGAGCCCGGACGTATCGCGCTCGAAGCATGTGGCAGCGCGCACTGGTGGGCCCGCCAACTGCAAGCCTTGGGTCATGAGCCAGTGCTGCTGCACGCCAGGTACGTGCGACCGTTCGTGCAGACGAACAAAACCGATGCGGCCGATGCCAAGGCTATCTGGACCGCGGCGCAGCAGCCCGGGATGCCGTTCGTGGCCCCGAAGACCGAGCCGCAACAGTGCGTGCTCAGCCTGCACGCCATGCGCCAGCTGCGCGTGAAGATGCGCACCATGCTGGTCAACCAATTGCGCGGCACGTTGTTTGAGTTCGGAATCCGGATCCGTCCCGGGCTACGGATTGGCCTGCAGGAAATCGTGCAACGAATGGACGAAATCGAACAGGACGTGCCGCCCTTGCTGTTCGAGTTCGTGCGCGAACAATTGCAAAGCATCGAACGGCTCGATCAAGAGATAGCTCGCCTGGATCAACGCATTGATACCTGGGGTCGGCAAAGTCAGGCCTGCAAAACGATTTTGGCCATTCCCGGCATCGGCATGCTTACCGCCACGGCCATGGTTGCCACCATTGGCGACGCGCACACCTTCAAGTCCGGGCGCCAACTGGCGGCTTATCTTGGCCTAGTGCCCAAACAGACCGGCACCGGCGGCAAGGTCTGGCTGAGCGGCATCAGCAAACGCGGCGACCCCTATCTGCGCACCTTGCTGATTCACGGCGCTCGGGTCGTGCTGAGTCATCTGCGCAGAAAGAACCAGCCCGGCTGGAGCCTGATGCTCGCCCAGCGACGGCCGAAAAACGTCGCGGCTGTTGCCCTGGCTAACAAGACGGTGCGTACCATCTGGGCCCTGTTGGTCCACGACCGCACCTATGACCGAGACTACGTCTCGGTCAGGCCTGCCTAGCGGGCAGGCCTGAGCTAGCAAGCAAGGAACCCGTCCACAGGTTGCGAGGGTAATGTCCACGTGATGGCAAAACAGGTTGGACCGCGGGAGTGCAAGCCCAATTGGTTACTGGTGCTCAAAGCACGGCCAAAAGATAGGGACACTCCCGGCGAAATCCATCAGGGCCTGCAGGCCAGGCCTGCACCGCAAGGCCGGATATAAGTCTGCAGCCAATCCTGTCCAAGCCTGATGTTGGCTTTACCTTGCAAACCGGGGCGCGTTCATATAAGTAACCAAAAACGCGTCGCCTCTGGCGGCTGGCCATCCATTCCTCGGCGATGGTGGTTCCAGCGGCGGTGATTTCCGGTCCATGGGGGTGGTGGTTCGACCCTGCTACGCACCCTGTCTGTGCCCACATCAACGGACTATTGGACGAACCCGACTTTAGGCGGTTGGCAGCCTCCTAACCATCGCGTCGGTCGGACGCCTTCGGCTGCGCTGCGCGCACGCCCTAACGTGGCAGAGCTGCGGACCTCTTCCTGATTTTCGCTGTTGGCCCGACATCATCCGCGACAACGCCGTGCGAGCGCAGCGATGCACTCCGTGCCCGAGCCCCCGACCTACGATACTGAGTGCGCGCAGCGCAGCCGTAGGCGTCCTACCGATCACTTCGTTAGCAGGCTGCCAACGGCCTAAAGTCGGGTTCGTCCAATAGTCCCTGGACGCAAGGCACATCCCGGGAGCGTAGCAGGGTTGAACTACCTACCCCGTCGAACGGAAATCAGCGCCGCTGGAACCACCCCCGCCGTGGAATTGGTGGCCAGCCGCCTGAGGCGACGCGTTTTTTGGTTACTTTTTGGCGCTCGGCCAAAAAGTGACCCGCCCAGCAGGGCGGAACCAGGCGGTTAAACCTACGACAACAGGGAACCCGACCGACATACCCAAGCAAGCCAACGAGCAGAAAACCCGCCAAGAGCCCAGGCCGACCGCATACCACCTGGGCACCACACCGAAAAACCTTCACCCCCCCGGCTCCGACAACCTGCCCGCCAGCGCCAGCAACGCCGGCGCCAGAGTCTGGTGAAACACGGCCTCATCCACCGTCCCATAAGAAGCACTGCAGCTCAGCATGTGCAACTCCTTCTCCCCCACCGGCCGGAACGCCACCGCACATGCGTGGATCGCCGGATGCCAGTCCCGGAACGACGCCGCATAGCCGCGCTGCTGCGCCTCGGCCAGGGCCGCGCGGGTGGCGGCCTCCTGCTGCTTCCACTGCTCCGGGAACGCCTGGCTGAATTCCGCCATCACGCGCTCGCGCCGCGGCGCAGGCAATGCGGCCAGGTAGGCCCGCCCCATCGAGCTCGACACCAGCGACAGCCGCGACCCCACGCCCAGCCCCAGCATCACGCCGGCGTCGTTGCGGATCGATTCCAGGTAGATCACTTCCATGCGCTCGCGCTTGCCCAGTGACACCGAGACCCCGTACGCCTGCGCGAACGCCAGCATATGCGGGCGCGCCAGCGACACCACGTCGGACGCCGACAGGTAGGCATAGCCCAGCGCCAGCACCCCGGCATCCAGCGCGTACTTGCCCAGGCTCTCGTCATAGCGCAGGTAGCCCAGCTGCACCAGCGTGCCCGCCAGCCGGCTTACGGTCGCCTTGGGGAAACCCGTGCGGCGCACGAAGTCCTGGTTGCCCAGCATGGCCTCGCCGGTGCGGAAGCAGCGCAGCAGCTCCAGTCCGCGCGCCAGCGCGGTGACGAAGTTGGGATCGCTCTCTCGCGCCGGGCCCGGCGGCGCGGCATCGGGAGAAAGTGGCGGGCTGGTGGCAGGGCGGGTCAAGGGCGGCTCCTCTCAGGTCGGCGGGTGTCCGCTCATCGCACAAAGGCACGGAAGTCGGGGGTTTTGCCAGTTGCATGGCAAACCCATTGCGATATACTAATTCAACGGAACACAGTTCCGCAATGCGGAACTTCAAGGATCTCAAGAAAATCCTCCGCACGATCACCGATCCCGTCATGATTTCCGGATACGCCGGCGCGGCCAGCGGCATTTGAGCCGACCCGCCCGACGCTTCCGCCGCGCTACCGAAGGAGACCTGCATGGCTGCCAACGCCGAATTCCACTGGGCCGACCCCCTGCTGCTGGACCAGCAACTGACCGCCGAAGAACGCATGGTGCGCGACGCCGCAGCGGCGTACAGCCAGGACAAGCTGATGCCGCGCGTGCTTCAGTCGTTCCGCAACGAGAAGACCGACGTGGAGATCTTCCGCGAGATGGGCGAACTGGGCCTGCTCGGCCCCACCATCCCGGAACAGTACGGCGGCCCGGGCCTGAACTACGTCAGCTACGGCCTGATCGCGCGTGAAGTGGAGCGCGTGGATTCGGGCTACCGCTCGATGATGAGCGTGCAGTCGTCGCTGGTGATGGTGCCGATTCATGAATTCGGCACCGAAGCGCAGAAGCAGAAGTACCTGCCCAAGCTGGCCACCGGCGAGTGGATCGGCTGCTTCGGCCTGACCGAACCGAACCACGGCTCCGACCCGGGCTCGATGGTCACCCGCGCCAAGAAGGTTGATGGCGGCTACGAGCTGACCGGCGCCAAGATGTGGATCACCAACTCGCCGATCGCCGACGTATTCGTGGTCTGGGCCAAGCTGCAGGGCGACGACGGCAAGGAAGCGATCCGCGGCTTTATCCTGGAAAAGGGCTGGAAGGGCCTGTCGGCACCGGCCATCCACGGCAAGGTTGGCCTGCGCACCTCGATCACCGGCGAAATCGTGCTGGACCAGGTGTTCGTGCCGGAAGAGAACCTGATGCCGGGCGTGAGCGGCCTGAAGGGCCCGTTCACCTGCCTGAACTCGGCCCGCTACGGCATCGCCTGGGGCGCACTGGGCGCCGCCGAGTTCTGCTGGCATACCGCGCGCCAGTACACGCTGGACCGCAAGCAGTTCGGCCGCCCGCTGGCCGCCACGCAGCTGGTGCAGAAGAAGCTGGCCGACATGCAGACCGAGATCACGCTGGGCCTGCAGGGCTGCCTGCGCCTGGGCCGCATGAAGGACGAAGGCACCGCCGCGGTGGAAATCACCTCGATCATGAAGCGCAACTCGTGCGGCAAGTCGCTCGACATCGCCCGCGTGGCGCGCGACATGCTGGGCGGCAATGGCATCTCGGACGAGTTCGGCGTGATCCGCCACGTGGTGAACCTGGAGGTGGTCAACACCTATGAAGGCACCCACGACATCCACGCGCTGATCCTGGGCCGCGCCCAGACCGGCCTGCAGGCCTTCTTCTGATCGCAGCCCGCAACTTTCGGACAGGCGCTCTGGAATAAAAAGGCCCGGAGGTAAAGCCGGGCCAAGCACACTACCAAGGAGACGACGAGGCTGCCCCCGTCGATAAAACACCTGTCTTGCACGCCGGCCCCGCCTTCGCGGGGCCGCGTTCGTTTGTTCTGTTCTCCTGATTTCGGGGTGGAACCAGAGTAACTGGATTGATATCCAACCCAAACGAATATAAAGTCACTACAAAATCACTCGAAGCCATATAAACATTTTCTGACATTCACGACGCCGGCTTTCGGGCATGCTGGCGATACCAGGCACCGAAGCGGCCCGCACGCTGGCGTGTAGCCTTGAAACCGCGGCCGCCCGCCACATATGCTAAGTATCAGTCCGACAATTGCCATTAGCCTCGGAGCGTAGAAAATGTCAGAATCCGCACAAACCGAACCATCCGCCCGCAAACAGGAGAAACTGATGAGCGATGTCAAGACCGTTCTGTCCGACGCCGAGGAACTGCTGAAGCAAGCCGCCTCGACCACCGGGGAAAAGGCCGCCGAACTGCGCGAGCGTGGCATGGGCCTGCTCAAGCAAGCCAAGGAAAAGGCCCAGGACCTGCAAGACGCCGTCGTGACCAAGAGCAAGGCCGCCGCGCGCGCCACCGATGACTACGTGCACGACCACCCGTGGCGCGCCGTAGGCGTGGCGGCCGGCGTGGGCCTGCTGATCGGTCTGCTGCTGAACCGCAAGTAAGCGGTGCCAACCCGGCGCGGCACGCTGCTGCCGCGCCAGAGCGGCAACCCGGTCATCGGGTTGCCAGTGGCCGGTGCGCCCGCATGTTGGCGACACACGCGGGCGCACCGGCCCCGCCTGCTGGAAAGGCGCGCACGGCAACGCCGGCGCGCCGCTCTTTCACGCCGGAGCCGCATGAGCGAATCCCCTCCTTCCCCCAAGTTCCTTGATTCCGTGCGCAACCTGGCCGGCTCGCTGGTGGCAATGATCCAGACCCGCCTTGAACTCGCCAGCGTGGAGCTTGCCGAGGAACGCGCGCGCCTGATGAAGGTCGCGCTGCTGGCCTGCTTCGGCCTGGTGTTCTTCGGCATCGGGCTGGTCACCCTGACCGGGCTGGTCGCCATCCTGTTCTGGGATAGCTACCGCTGGCAGGCGCTGGGCGCACTGACGGTCCTTTACCTGCTGCTGTGCGCGATTTGCCTGGCGTATGCACGCAACCTGGTGCGCAACGCCCCGCCGATGCTGGAGGCCACGCTCGCCGAAATCGACAAAGACCGGGAGATCCTGCGCCGATGAGCCCCCTGGAATCCGACGAGAGCACGACCGGACGCCCCCGCCGCGAACGCCCGAGGCGGGCCCGGTTCACGCAAGAGGTGCGCCTGCCGCTGGCAGTGCGCAAGGAACTGCTGCTGACCCGCGCCGCCCTGGAACGCCACGACTGCCTGCAGGCCCTGCACGCCGTGCGCGGCAGCACGCAGCGCCTGAGCGCCCTCAGCAGCTGGCTGCCGCGCATCGCCCGTCCGGGCTCGTGGATGAAGGTAGTCGGCATGACCAGGGACTACCCGCTGCTGAGCACCGCGGTGACGCTGGCGCTGCCGCTGCTCAAGCGCACGCGGGTGCTGCGCTGGACCTGGAAGCTGTCCAAGGTTGGCATGGTGGCTGGCGCCGCCTACTGGGCCTACAACACCTGGCGCGATGCCAGGAGTCAGGCGGTGCCCTCCGCGACCATGCCGAAGCCAGCGCCGGCCGGCACCGCCACCGCCACCGCCACCGCCACCGATACCGGCTTCCGCGATCCGCTGGTTCCCTGATGCGGCTTCGCTGACCCGGTGCCCGGCAGTTCAACCCACCAGCGCCAGTCGTTCCCCTGCCTCGGGGCCGGCCGGGGCGAACGGCACCGGCTGCGCAATGTGATAGCCCTGCGCCAGGTCCACGCCCAGCTCGCGCAGGCGCTCGAGCATCGCTTCGTTCTCGACGAATTCCGCAATGGTCTTCTTGCCCATGGCGTGGCCGATGCGCTGGATCACCTCGACCATCACCAGGTTGACCGGATCAGCCAGCATGTCGCGCACGAAGCTGCCGTCGATCTTCAGGTAGGCCGCCGGCAGGTGCTTCAGATAGGTGAACGACGACATGCCCGCGCCAAAGTCGTCCAGCGCAAACTGGCAGCCCAGCTGCTGCAGCTGCAGGATGAACGCGCCGGCCTGCGCCAGGTTGGCGATCGCCGCGGTTTCCGTGATCTCGAAGCAGATGCCGTCCAGCGCAATGCCAAAGCGCTGCGCCTGCTCGCGCACGAAATCGGGAAACTGGATGTCCGCCAGCGACGAGCCTGACAGGTTGATCGCACAGGTGGCGATCTCCGCCTGCCGTCCCGCCAGCGCGCCGAACGCCGTCTCAACCACCCAGCGGTCGATCATCGGCATCAGGTTGTAGCGCTCGCAGGCCGGCACGAAGGCCATCGGCGGCACCAGCCGGCCGCGTTCGTCGACCATGCGCAGCAGCAGTTCCACGTGGCGGCTCGTCTCCGGCAGCGCGCCATATTGCACCGGCACGATCTCCTGCGCGAACAGGCAGAAGCGGCCGGCCGCCAGCGCCGCATGCACGCGGCTGACCCACTCCATTTCGCCATGGCGCGCCTGCACCACGCTGTCCATGGGATGGTAGACCTGCACGCGGTTGCGCCCGCCTTCCTTGGCCACGTAGCAGGCCGCGTCGGCGGCGCTCAGCGCCTCGGCCACGCTGCCGGTCTGCCGGTCCATCATCACCAGGCCGATGCTGACACCCACCGCGAAGGTGCGCTGGCGATGGGCGAAGCGGAAGCTCGCGATGGCACGGCGCAGCGCTTCGGCCACGCGTTCGCCATCGGCGGTGCCGCAATGCTCCAGCAGCACGCCGAACTCGTCGCCGCCGAGGCGCGCCAGCGTATCGCTGCGCCGCAGCTGGCTGCGCATCACCTCCGCCATCTGCCGGATCAGCTCGTCGCCAGCGGCATGGCCGCAGGTATCGTTGACCACCTTGAACTGGTCCAGATCCAGGTACATGAGCGTATGGGGGACGCCTTGCGCGCGTGCCCGCGCGATCGCCGCGCCCAGCCGGCGCTCGAACTCGGCGCGGTTGACCAGCCCGGTCAGCGCGTCGTGGCTGGCCTCGTGCGCCAGCCGCGCGGCATGCGCCCGCTCCTGGCTGATGTCGTGCAGCACCACCACCACGCCGATGGCCTGCGCGGCGCGGTCGCGGATCAACGCCACCGAAGGCTTGACCGCCAGCGCCTGGCCGGGCTGCCCGGACCCGATGCGCTGCACCACTTGCGCCGACCCGCTGCGCCAGCGTTGGCGCAGCGCCAGCGTCACGATATCGGGCAGCGGCGCCAGGCTTTCCTCGTCGCGCAGCATGCAGACGTCGCTCAGAGGCCGGCCCTGGGCTTCGGCTTCGCGCCAGCCGGTGAGGGCCTCGGCCGCGGGATTGAGCGACTGCACGCGTCCCCACACATCGGCCGTCACCACGGCGTCGCCGATGGCCTGCAGCGTGACCTGGGCGCGTTCCTTCTCGGCAAAGAGCTGGGTCTCGTAACGCTTGTGGTCGGAGATATCCGTCAGCGAGCCCGCCATGCGCGCGCGCCGGCGCCCTGCCCCGCGCACCAGCCGGCCGCGAGCGCGCACCCACAGGTAGTCGCCAGCCCGGTTGCGCAGGCGGAATTCGGCATCATAGGGCTCGCCGCTGCGCAGGTGCCGCGCCAGCTTTTCTTCGAAGGCCGACAGCTCGGACGGATGCAGCAGGCCCAGCACGGTTTCGCGCGCATGCGGCAGCTCGTCGCCGCGGTAGCCCAGCATCTGCGCGCAGCGCGGCGAAAAATACAGTTCGCCGCGACCGAGGTGCCAGTCCCAGAGCCCGTCGTTGCTGCCCTCCACCGCCAGCTGCAGTTGCTCTTCACGGTGCGCCAGTGCCTCGCGCAGCCGGCGCTCGCGCCGCAACGGCGCCAGCGACAGCAGGATCGCCGACATCAGCAGCGCGGCCGCCACCACCGCGCTGCCGGTGGTGAGCAAGCGGGTCACGCGGCGCGAGGCCCGGCCAAGATGGCCCGAGAAAGCCCGCTCCAGCGGCGTCAGCCTGCCGTCGATCTGTGCAATGTGGCGCAGCACCGGCGCCACGCACTCGTTACCGCAACCGGGCTGGGCGGCCAGGCGGCGCAGCGCCAGTGCCTGTTCGTGCAGGGCAAAGATTTCAGTGTCGGCTGCCGCCCAGACGCGGATCGCGGCATCGACCTCCCGGACATTGCGGAAATTGCGGTACAGCCGGGCCATCCGCGCAATGTCTTCGGGATCGTTGCCGCCGGCGAGGAGTCCCTCGCGCACGCGCTCCTGGTCGGGTTCGTCGCGGTCGAGCTCCTGGCGCGCGCGGTGGTCGCCCAGCGGGATGGCGATCGCCTCCAGATAGGCATTGAAATCCTCAGGATCGCGCTCCTCGCCGTAGCGCATCAGATGCAGCACGGCGTTCTTCTGCCCCCTGGACCACTGGCTCTCGCCCGCGACAAACGCGCGCGCGGCCGACAACAGGTCCAGGCTGGCGATGCTGAACAACGCCAGCGCAACGACAACCGGAACGAACGGCCAGATGATGCGCAGCACGTGCCCGCTGGCCGGCAAGGAAACGCCTGCTCGCCGCATAGGGTCTTGTGGGGGCCGTGTCTCGCGGCCGCTCCCAGATACCGCGGTCCACACGCCGCGGTTGACCCATTGTGCTGCGCAGGCAGGCCTAAGTCTCTAACTCGAACTAGTTAAAGCACCACCTGCTGCCGGGGCATGCCAGAAGACGCAAAAAGGGCCTGTGACTTGTGCCACAGGCCCTTCGAAATGCTGGTGGGTCGTGCGTGACTCGAACACGCGACCAACGGATTAAAAGTCCGCTGCTCTACCGACTGAGCTAACGACCCGAAAAAACAGAACCGCGATTATAGTGACGCGATTCCCGATGTGTCAAGCCTTCGGCGCGGCTACCCGCCTCAGACCATGCGCTCCAGGCGCCATATCTGGTAGCGGAACGCCAGCACCGCCCCGGCCAGGATACCGGCAAGCGCGATGAAGGAGCCGATCGCCAGCGTCGATACGCCCGACAGGCCCTGCCCCACGGTGCAGCCCAGCGCGGTCACCCCGCCGGCGCCCATCAGGATGCCGCCGACCATGTGATTGGCAACGTCCTCGGCATTGCCAAAGCCTTCCCAGCGGAACGTGCGCGTGGCCAGTGCGCAGACGGCCGCGCCGGCGATCACCCCGAACACGCTGACGATGCCGACCGTCAGCACCTTGCTCTTGTCGCTGAACATTATCAGCCAGTCGAGGGTATAGGCGTAGGGCGCGACAAAGCTCAGGCTTTCCATGCGGCCGCTGTTGGTCGAGACGAACAATTCTTCGAGCGTGTTGGGGTCTTCGGCGATATAGCCGAGGTGGCCGGACACGTACCACATCGCCACGATGATCAGGCCCACGCCGATGCCGCCCAGCAGGTTGTCGAACGACCGGAACCCGCGGCCCGCCAGCGCCCACGCCACCAGCACGCCGCCCAGCACCAGTCCCAGGCCCAACTGCAGCGCGCCGCGCGCGAGCCCCGTGCCCTGCGCCAGCACGGACGGCAGGTCCTGCGTGGTGGGCAGCGCCAGCGTCACCGCATCGACGGTATTTACGCGCACGACGCCGAACAGCCCGCGCAGCGTCATGTAGGCCGACAGGCCCAGGAAGACAAAGACCACCAGCGATTTCAGGTTGCCGGCGCCGATGCGCACCAGCGTCTTGCTGCCGCAGCCCGACGCCAGCACCATGCCGAAGCCGAACATCAGCCCGCCGGCCAACGCCGACAGCCAGCCCAGCTTGCTGGCCGTATAGATGGTCTTGGTGGGGTCGATCGCGCCGGCCCAGGCCAGCACGCCGGTGCCGATCATGGCCACGCCGATCGCCAGCCCCCACATGCGCATGCGGCTCCAGTCGCCCATGTTGACGATGTCAGAGACCGCCCCCATGGTGCAGAAGTGCGTGCGCTGCAGCACGGCGCCAAACAGGAAGGTCAGGACGAACGTGCTCAGCAGCACGGTGCGCGAGAGCGCGGCAAGGTCGATATCAGGCATGTCGGGGGCGTGGACGGCGGCTAGTGATCAGGCGGCAGCCTGGTAGCGGGTCGGGTCGGGCACGCCGGCGGCCTCGAAGCCGGCGCGGCGGATGCGGCACGAATCGCACACGCCGCAGGCACGGCCGTCGTCGTCGGCCTGGTAGCACGACACTGTCAGGCTGTAGTCCACACCCAGCGCGATGCCGGCGCGGATGATCTCGCCCTTGGTCATGTCGATGATGGGCGCATGCACGTGGAAGCGGTCGCCCTCGACCCCCGCCTTGGTGGCCAGGTTCGCCAGCGTTTCATAGGCCGCGACGTATTCCGGGCGGCAGTCCGGATAGCCGGAGTAGTCGACCGCATTGGCGCCGAAGAACAGGTCGCGCCCGCCGACGGCCTCGGCCCAGCCTAGCGCCAGCGACAGCATGATGGTGTTGCGCGCCGGCACGTAGGTGACGGGGATGCCGCCGGAAGCGCCGTCGGTCGGCACCTCCAGCGCGTCGTCGGTCAGCGCCGAGCCGCCGAAGCGGCGCAGGTCCAGGTCGACGATCTCGTGGCGGGTGGCGCCCAGCGCGGCCGCCACGCGCCTGGCGGCGTCCAGTTCGGAGGAGTGGCGCTGGCCGTAGCGCATCGACAGCGCATAGGTCTCGAAGCCCTGGGCGCGGGCCATGGCGAGTACGGTGGCGGAGTCGAGTCCGCCGGACAGCAGGACGATGGCGCGTTTGGTCATGATGGGGAGCGCCGTGTCGGCGCGCAAAACATTCAGGCGAATCGGATATTTTAACGCGCCCCAAGAAAAAGGCCCGCCGAAGCGGTAATGCCGTTCAGTTAAGGTATCAAACGCTACTGTCATTCCCGCGCAGGCGGGAATCCAGGGTCTTTCACGTCCCCTTTGGGGATGAAGTCACTGGGTTCCCGCCTGCGCGGGAACGACGGTGGTTAACTGAACGGCATTACCGCCGAAGCGGGCCTTGCAGACAGAGGACCGGACGAGCCGGCCGCTTCCGGTGTTACTTCAGCGTCTTCAGCCGGTTGCTGGCCGCCTGCGCGCCTTCGGTGCCCGGATACTTGGCCACCACCTGTTCCAGCGTCTTGCGCGCGGCCGCCTTCTGGCCAGTCTCGAGCTGGTTGTTGGCGACCGCGATCATCGCGTCCGGCGTCTTGGGATGCGTCGGGTTGGCGTTGATCATGTTCTGCAGCACCGCGGTAGAGCCCTTGTAGTCGCGCTGCGCGTACAGCGAGTTGCCGAGCCAGTACTGCGCCAACGGCAGGTAGGGGCTCTGCGGGTACTTCTTGACGAACGCCGAGAACGCACTCCCGGCGCTCTTGAAGTCGCCCGCCTGGAACTGCTTGAGCGCGGCATCGTATTCGGGCTTTTCGCCGGGCTGCGACAGGCCTTCGCGGCCGTCGACCGTGACCTGCTGCGGCTCGAATTTCTTCAGGCGCGCATCGAGATCGGCGTAGTAGTCCTTCTGCTGCTTCTGCAGCGTGTCCACCGTGTTCTGCAGCACTTCATTCTGGCCGCGCAGCCGCGCCACTTCCTGGCGCAGGCCCTCGAGCTGGTTCTGCATGTCGAGCGTGGTGCGGCTGTTCTGCTCGATGCGCTGCGTCGCGGTCGCCTGGAAACCGTTGAACTGGTCGCGCAGGCTGATGACGGCCTTGCGGGCCTCGTCATCGTCGAACACGCCGGCATGCGCGTGCGACAGCGGCAGCATGCCGCCGCCGGCAACGGCGGCGAGCCACAACAGGGTGGAAACGCGTGCTTTCATGAAAGGCTGTCCACAGATCAGTAGTTGATGTCCGCGCGGCGGTTTTCGGCCCACGAGGCTTCATCGTGGCCGGTGGCCTTGGGCTTTTCCTTGCCCAGGCTCACGGCTTCCATCTGGGTGTCAGGCACACCCATCGAGGCCAGCGAGCGGCGCACGGCTTCGGCGCGCTTCTGGCCCAGCGCCAGGTTGTACTCGCTGGTGCCGCGTTCATCGGTGTTGCCCTGGATCAGGATCTTGCGGCCCTGGTTGCCCGACAGGTACTTGGCGTGCGCGCCCAGCATGCCCTGGTAGTCGGGCTTGACCGAGTAGCTATCGAAGTCGAAGTACACGCTGCGCTTGGCCAGCGGGCCGTTCGGGTCGTTCAGCGGGTCGGCGGCGGTCACCGGGGTGACGGCGCGGGCATCGGCACCCGTGCCGCCAGCGCCGGCGCCGGATTTGGCGGTGTCGTCCAGCTTGACGCCGGAGCTGCAGGCGCCGAGGGCCAGCAACGCGGCAACGGCAAGGGTTTTGGTCATCAGTTGGGGCATGGTGAATGACTCCTGTTATTGCATGAAAGGACCCCAGGACGGCTCGCGAACATCGCCGGACTGGAGGGACAGAACCTGCCGGGTACGCCCGTCAGTGGACACCGCCGCCAGCACCGCGCGGCCGCCCACGCGGGTGGCATAAAGGATGTACTTGCCGTTGGCGGCGAAGCTGGGCGCTTCGTCGTTGGCCGTATCGGTCAGCGACGTCACGTCGCCGTTGGACAGGTCCTGCAGCTGCAGCTTGAAGCCGCCCGTGCGCGAGATGTACGCCAGGTACTTGCCGTCCGGCGAAATGCGCGGGCTCACGTTGTAGCTGCCCTTGAAGGTGACACGTTGCGCGGCGCCGCCATCCTCGCCGGAAGCGGGCATGCGGTAGATCTGCGGCGCACCGCCGCGGTCGCTGGTGAAGTAGATGCTCTTGCCGTCGGGCGAGTACTGCGGCTCGGTGTCGATGGCGCTGCTGCGCGAGAGCCGGCGGATGCCGGAGCCGTCCGCATTGACCTGGTAGACCTGGGTATTGCCGTCGCGCGACAACGCCAGCGCCAGGTGCCGGCCATCGGGCGACCACGACGGCGCGCTGTTGTTGCCCTTCTGGTTCGACACCAGCGTGCGCTTGCCGCTGGCCAGGTCATGCACGTACACCACCGGCTTCCTGGACTCGAACGAGACGTAGGCCACGCGCGCGCCGTCCGGCGACCACGACGGCGAGATGATCGGTTCGTTGCTGGTCAGCGCCACCTGCGCGTTCTGGCCGTCCGAGTCGGAAATCAGCAGCTGGTAGCGGCCCCCCACCTTCGACACGTAGGACAGGCGCGTGGCAAACACGCCGCGCTCGCCCAGCAGCTTTTCATAGATGTAGTCGGCGATCTTGTGCGCGGTCACGCGCAGCTGGGACTGGCTGACGGTAAACGCCAGGCCGCCCAGGCTCTGGCCCTTGACGGTGTCGTACAGGCGGAAGCGCACGTCGTAATTGCCGCCGGCGGCCGGAGTCACGCTGCCGGCGACGAAGGCATCGGCGCCACGCGACTTCCAGCTGCCCAGGTCGACATTGGCGGATTCCGCCACGGTGGCGCCGCCCGGGTCGACATTGCGAAGCCGCCCGCTGCGCGCCAGGTCGGAGCGGATGATCGCCGTCAGGTTCTGCGGGGCCTGGGCCTCGCCCTGGAAATTGGCGGTGGCCACAGGGATCTGGCTGGAGCCGACCCCGGAGATCTCAACGTTGAGCTGCGCGTGCGCGGCGCCGGCCGCCATCGTCATTGCCGCGGCCAGCCAGGCCATCAGCGCGCGGCGGCCAGCCAGGGGGGCCGGCCGGGTAGCGCGTTGAGATGCGGATTGGTTTGCGTTGTGCCGCCTCGCGGACAGCCAGTTGGGGGCCCAAAGCTTTCGCATGCTGCTCCTCAGTCGATTTCAAGTTTCGTCGGGCACGACAGGCAATCGGCAACACGGGCAAAGATGGCATGGCAGCGCGTGGCGCATGCCCCGTCCGCGTGCGACCCGCACACTGTCGGCTGCGTCAGGCAACCTGTCATGCTAGCGCTGGGACCAAGACCCGGCGGTGAAGGTTGCATTATGTTGCAAATCATGCCGCGCAGGCCACTCAGTCCTTCGGCCGGAAGGTAATGGTGAAGCTGGCCGGCGCCTTGCCGTTCTCATCGCGCGGCAGCGGGTCGGAGCGCTCGACCGCGCGCAGCACAGCATTGTCCCAGCCCGAGTCGCCGCTGGACTTGGACAGCCGCGCCGACAGCAGCGAACCATCCGGCGCCAGCTGCACCGACACCACCGCCGTCGGGTTGCCCGGCACGTCCTCGGTAAAGACGATGTTCGGCTTGACGCGGCGGCGCACGCGGTCGGCATAGCCCGGCGACGCCTTGCCACCGCCGCCGGCGCCCGCGCCGGCCGTATTGCCCACGCCGCCACCGCCAGCGCCGGAGCCGCCGGCCAGCGCCTGCAGGCGCGCCAGCTCGCTCTTGCGCTGGGCATTGGCCGCGGCCTCGTGCCTGGCCTTGGCCTCGGCATCCGCCCTGGCTTTGGCCTTGGCCTCGGCATCCGCCCTGGCCTTGGCATCGGCCCTGGCCTTCGCGTCCGCCTGGGCCCTGGCCCTGGCGTCCGCTTCCTTGCGTTCGGCTTCCTTGCGCTCGGCCAGTTCCTTGCGCTGCTGTTCCTGCTGCTGTACGGCCTTCTTCTTCGCGTCGTCCTTGCGCTGGGCTTCCTTGCGCTCGGCTTCGCGCTGTTCGGCTTCCTTGCGCGCGGCAGCCTCCTTGCGTTCCGCCTCCTTGCGCTCGGCTTCCTTGCGGGCAGCCGCCTGCTTGTGCTCGGCCTCTTCGCGCGCGGCCGCCTCGGCCCGGCGCTTCTGGCGCTCCAGCGCGATGTCGGCGTCTTCCTCGACCTTGCTCTTCACCTCGGGCGCCGGCGGGGCCGGACGCGGCTGCACCACCGGCTCCGGCCGCGATATCGGCGGCGGCGGCGGCGCGGTGACGGCCGGGATCTCTTCCCACAACTCGGCTTCCGCGCCGACCGGGGTGCTGCTCTGCCAGTGCACGCCGAAATACAGCACGATGACCAGCATCACGTGCATGAGGAGCGCAAGCAGGAAGGAACGCAGGGTTCCCCGCTCCTTGACCGGCTGGTAGGGATGGGCGGCGGCGGTCGTCATCAGGCGCAACGGCAATCGGATAGGCGCTTCAATGCGTCAGGAGGTCTTGGACTTGACCATCAGGCCAACGCGCTTGACGCCGTCGGCCTTCAGGATCGACATCACGTCCAGCACTGCCTCGTACTTGACCGAGCGGTCGGCGGCAATCACCACCGGCTGGTCCGGGTTCTCGTTCTGGCGCTGGTGCACGAAGTCGAGCAGGCCCTGCTTGTCGAGCTTGCGCTCGAAGGCATTGCCGGCGTTGTCCTTGCCGCGCGCGGTCAGCTGGCCGCTTTCATGCACGGTGACCACGATCGGCGGCGCCTTCTGCTGCGGCGTGGCATTGGCCACGGTGGGCAGGTCGACGGTGGCGGGGCTCACGATCGGTGCGGCCACCATGAAAATGACCAGCAGCACGAGCATGACGTCGATATACGGCACGACGTTGATCTCGGCGCTGGCCCGGCGGCGCGAGCCGCCGCGGCGCTGAATGGCTGCCATTGCAGGACTCCTGGAAACGCCGGCCCGGACTGGCGCCCGGACCGCTGGTATTGGGTACGGTCAGCGGGTCTGCCGCTGCAGGATGTTCAGGAACTCTTCCATGAAGCTCTCGAACCGGATCGCCAGGCGGTCGATTTCCGTGGCATAGCGGTTGTAGGCGATCACCGCCGGAATGGCCGCGAACAGGCCGATCGCGGTGGCCACCAGGGCCTCGGCGATACCGGGGGCCACCGATGCCAGCGTCGCCTGCTGCACATTCGACAGACCGCGGAACGCGTTCATGATCCCCCACACCGTGCCGAACAGGCCGATATACGGGCTCACCGAACCGACCGACGCCAGGAACGGCAGGTGCGATTCGAGCACGTCCATCTCGCGCTGGTAGGCCGCGCGCATGGCGCGCCGCGCCGCATCCAGCAGCGCGCCGGCCTCGTTGCCGCGCTCGCGCGCCTTCAGGAACTCGCCCATGCCGGATTCGAAGATCCGTTCCAGCGCGCCGGTGTTGTGGCGGTTGTTGACGGCACTGTTATATAGCGCCTGCAGGTCGCCGCCGGCCCAGAAGTCGCGCTCGAACCCTTCGGTCTGGCTGCGCGCGGCACGCACCGCGAGGTGCTTGCGAAAGATATAGGTCCACGAAAACAGCGACATGACGAGCAGCAGCGCCATGACGGCCTGCGCCAGCAGGCTGGCGTGGAGCACCAGCGTTACGATCGACAGGTCTTGCGTGACGGTCACGGGATTCATCGTGCTGACTTGATGGTAGCTAGAACGGGGTCGGGGATCGGGGCGGGACGAAAAGTGCTTCTGTCGACGCACCCGACGCGGATCGCGCCGGTGGCAAGCATCAGTTCGCCACGCCAGGCTTCCTGGGTGAACTGCACCGAAGCCGGGCCGACCCGGTCGATGCGCGTGCGGATCTCAAGCTGGTCATCCAGCCGGGCGGGCGCATTGTAGTCCACCGCCGTGCTGCGGACGATAAACACCACGCCTGCCTCGTCGGCAAGCGCCTGCTGTTCGATGCCGAGCGAGCGCAGCCACTCGGTGCGGGCGCGCTCGAAGAACTTGAGGTAATTGGCGTAGAACACCACGCCGCCCGCGTCGGTGTCTTCCCAGTACACCCGCAGGGTCCAGACAAAGTTTGGCATGGCCGCGATTGTAACGGAGACCGATACCGGTTTCGTGTAAACCCGCATTACGACTTTGCAACAGCAAGTTGCTGGCCAGCCCTTGCCAGCGCTTGGCTGGCGGGCCGACGGCTTGCGGCGGGCGCCCGCCTCGCGCTACACTGCGCCCAACCATTCCATCTTGCGCGACTGGCGAAGTCAGTGGGCACTACCACGAGGAAGCGCAAGTTCTCTGGCGTGAAGTTCTTTGCGCCTGCCGCTCGCCTGGGCAGCGAATGGGAAGCAGGGTGCGCCCTGCACCGACGGTTGCAACGTGCCGCCGGTGTGGGTCGCCGCTAGCCTTCCGCGCGCGCCCTACCCCCGATGCGTGAATCGGATCCCCTTTTTTCAGACGAGTTTCGCCATGTTCGAACGCAGCCGTTTTACGATCGACCAGATCGACCCCGAGGTCTTTGCCGCCATCCAGCAGGAAAACCAGCGCCAGGAAGACCACATCGAGCTGATCGCCTCCGAGAACTACACCTCGCCGGCCGTGATGGCCGCACAGGGTTCGCAGCTGACCAACAAGTACGCCGAGGGCTATCCCGGCAAGCGCTACTACGGCGGCTGCGAGTACGTCGACATTGTCGAGCAGCTGGCCATTGACCGCGTCAAGCAGGTGTTCGGCGCCGAGGCCGCCAACGTGCAGCCCAACTCGGGCTCGCAGGCCAACCAGGGCGTGTACTTCGCCGTGCTCAAGCCGGGCGACACCATCATGGGCATGAGCCTGGCCGAAGGCGGCCACCTGACCCACGGCATGGCGCTGAACATGAGCGGCAAGTGGTTCAACGTAGTCAGCTACGGCCTGAACGCCCAGGAAGACATCGACTACGACGCGCTCGAAAAGCTGGCGCAAGAGAAGAAGCCCAAGCTGATCATCGCCGGCGCTTCGGCCTTCGCGCTGCGCATCGACTTCGAGCGCATCGGCCGCGTGGCCAAGTCGATCGGCGCCTACTTCATGGTCGACATGGCCCACTATGCCGGGCTGATCGCCGCGGGCGTCTACCCGAACCCGGTGCCGCACGCCGACTTCGTCACCACCACCACGCACAAGAGCCTGCGCGGCCCGCGCGGCGGCGTGATCCTGATGAAGGCCGAGCACGAGAAGGCCATCAACTCGGCCATCTTCCCCGGCATCCAGGGCGGCCCGCTGATGCACGTGATCGCCGGCAAGGCGGTCGCGTTCAAGGAAGCGCTGACGCCCGAGTTCAAGACCTACCAGCAGCAAGTAGTGAAGAACGCCGCCGTGCTGGCCGAGACCCTGATCGCGCGCGGCCTGCGCATCGTTTCGGGCCGCACCGAAAGCCACGTGATGCTGGTCGACCTGCGCGCCAAGAACATCACCGGCAAGGAAGCCGAGCGCATCCTGGGCGAGGCGCATATCACCGTCAACAAGAACGCCATCCCCAACGATCCGGAAAAGCCGTTCGTGACCTCGGGCATCCGCCTGGGCTCGCCGGCCATGACCACGCGCGGCTTCAAGGAAGAAGAAGCCCGCATCGTCGGCAACCTGATCGCCGATGTGCTGGACAACCCGCACGACGCCGCCAACATCGCCAGCGTGCGCGAGCAGGTGGCCGCCCTGACCAAGCGTTTTCCGGTCTACGGCTGATGTACCAAGGCCGCCCTTGCGTGTGCGCAAGGGCGGCCGGCAGCTCCGCAGGCCGGCGCCCCAGGGCACTGGCCTGCGGGCCTCGCCAACCCGCCCCGCCACCGCAGAACGACAACACGGACAAGGCGACGGGGTTCAACTGAAGGTGGTCCGGCATGAAATGCCCCTTTTGCGGTCATTCCAATACCCAGGTACTCGACACCCGCATGTCGGAAGACGGCGATGCCGTACGCCGGCGCCGCCGCTGCGAAGCCTGCGACCGCCGCTTCACCACCTATGAGCGGATCGAGCTGTTCTTCCCCGCCATCGTCAAGAAAAACGGCTCGCGCGTGGACTACGCCCGCGCCAAGCTGAAGGATTCCATGCGCCTGGCGCTGCGCAAGCGCCCGGTCTCGGCCGAAGCCATCGACGAAGCCATCACCCGCATCGAAGAGAAACTGCTGGCACTGGGAGAGAAGGAAATCCCCAGCAGCCAGGTCGGCGAACTGGTGATGCGCGAGCTGCGCAAGCTCGACAAGATTGCGTATATCCGCTTTGCTTCGGTGTATCGGAGCTTTGAGGATGTGTCGGAATTCCGCGACGTGCTGGACGAGTTTGCCGCGTCCACCCCGCGCAAGGGCTAGCGAAACAAGATTCCGCAAATCCTTCACGCTTAGGCACATTACCGCGCCCTCACGACAGTTACCTTGACGGTCCCGGCAAGTCTTGGTGACCGCTCATGCACGCGCTTCGCAACTCCATACGTCAACGCCCGCGCATCCTGCTGCGCGAAGCCGGCCGCTCTGCCGGCTTCGGCCTGCACGAGGTGCTTTGCGCGCTGGTCGTCGTTGGCATCGGGCTGATGCCCATGATGGGGATGGCGCCCAGGGCGCTGTCCCGGCAGCGCGAATTCGACGCGCTGGCCCAGGCGGCAAGGCTGGCAGCAGAGCATGCTGAGCTGGCAAGCACGCAGCCGGCGCCGTGCCGGAGCGTCCCGGCATTTGCGTGCCCGGACGACACGCGACTGATCATGGCAGGCCGGCCTGGCGCGCAGGCCGGCCTGCCCGCGATCGCCTTGTGGGTGCGGCCATGACAGGGTCTGCTTCGAAGGCATTCACGCTGGTCGAATTGCTGATCGGACTGCTGCTCAGCCTGATGGTCGCCGCGGCGGCCATTGCCGCATTCCATGCCACGCGTACGGCCTACCTCACCACCACCGACCGCGTCCTGCTCGAAGAACGCGGCCAGCGTGCCCTGACGATCCTCTCCACGCTGCTGCGCCAGTCCGGATGGCCGGGCGAGCCCTCGTCCGCCAGCCTCCACGCAGCGTTGCCCGCCGTGAGCGGCGCTGACAACTGCGGGCAGCCTGCCATGGGCGCCGTGCCATCCTGCGGCAAGGCCGGCGTCGGCCGCAGCGACGCGCTGCTGATCCGCTTCAGCGGCAGCGGCCTGCCGGCGGCACCGGCACAGCCGGATGAAACCATGACCGATTGCAGCGGCTACGCCGTCGCCGCGCGCACCGCCGGCGCCGACGCACACAGCGGCTATGTCGCGGCCAACCTGCTTTATGTCGCAGCGGGCAGCGATGGCGTGCCGCAACTGCTGTGCCGCTATCCGGCGCGCCGCGGTGGCGTGATCGATGGCAGCGGCTGGACCTCCGGCGCGCTGGTCCGTGGCGTTGAATCGCTGCAGCTGCGCTACGGCCTGGATACGGATGACGACGGCCGGCACGACCGCTTCGTGACGGCGGACGAGATCCAGCCACTGGGTGATGCCGCCTGGCAGCGCGTGGTAGCCGTGCAGATTGCCATCGCCGTGCGCGGCGACCGGCCGGGCTCGGCGGCGGCAAGTCCGGGCAGCGGCGCAGACCTGCTGCCGAAACCCGGCACCGCGACCGGCGACCTGGCGCCGGTGGCGACGCCGCAGGCAGGCATGGCGCGCCGCGTGTTCGCCACCACGATACGGCTGCGCAATGCGCCACGCTGCCAGGAGACGCTGTGCTAGCCCCCCGCCTGCCAGTCCGCCGCCAGTCGGGTGCCGTCACGCTGCTGCTCTGCGGCACGATGCTGCTGCTGGTGGTGCTGACTGCGGCCGGCACGCTGCACATGCTGCTGTCAGGCCGTCAACTTGCCGTCATGCAGCTCGAACGCGAAATCGCATTCCGGGCCGCCGAGGTGGCGTTGCTCGATGCGGAGGCGGACGTGCTGACCGCGGCGGCTTCGCAAGACATGAACGGCCGGCTCGGCATCTGGCCGGCGCCGGGGCACTGCGGCAGCGGCCAACAAGCCGGGATCTGCCGGCCTGCGGTGGCGGGTCCGCCTGTGTGGCAGCCCTGGCTGCTTGTGGATGCCGACGCCGATACCGTCGGCGTTCCGTTCGGCCGCTTTAGCGGGGCATCGCTGCCGGTGCTGCCCGCCAGTGCGGCCGGGACGCAAGAGCTGCCGCGGTATGTCGCCGAGATCCTGGACGAGGCGCCGCCCGGCTACGTCACTCCGGACGCCGTCACTTCCACCACACTGGCACCGCGAATCCGGATCACGGCCATCGGCTTCGGCCGCAGCCGTGCCGTACGCGCCGTGGTCCAGAGCGTGATCCAGCCATGATTCGACTCCTCGCCGCGGCCCTCGCCTGCCTTGCCATCGCCGTTGCCCCGGTGTGCGCCGCCACCGGATCGGAAGCCGGCGGGCTGCCCCTGGCGTACCGGACCACGGACGGTGCCTATCCATGGACCGGGCGCTTGTTCGCGGTCGGCTGGCAGGGTTCGGCTCCGGTTCTGTCGCACTATGTGTGGGAAGCCGGCGAGCACCTCGACCGCCGGGCTGTTTCATCGCGCAAGGTGTTCACGTCCTCGGCACCGCTGGGCACGCCGGAGCGCGCCATACCGCTGCACTGGGATGCCGTGGTAGCTGCGTTGGGCAATACAGGTAATCCTGATCCTGTAAACGGCCTTGATCGCGCCGCTCTCGAATGGCTGCGCGGCGACCGCACCCAGGCAAACCTGCGCCCGCGCGATACGCGGCTGGGCAATGCGGCAGGCGCCCGCGTCCGGGTGATGGCGCCCCCTGCATGGGCCCCAGGCAAGCCCGGGCACTCAGGCTTTCGCGTGCGCTACAGCCTGCGCGCGCACGTGGCCTGGCTTGGCACCACCGACGGGCTGCTGCATGCGTTTGACGCCGTGACAGGCGAGGAACGTGCCGCGTATCTGCCCGGCGTACTGCTGCCCTATGCTGCCGCGATGGCGGCGACCGACGCGCCACTGGCGCCCTCTCCCTGCCCGCGCCCCGAAACGCAGGACGTGATGATCCGCGGCGAATGGCGCACCGTCTTGCTGTGCGGGGTTCCTGCCAACGCCAAAGCCGGCAATCCCGCAGCAGCCTTTGCACTTGACGTTTCCGATCCCGACGGTCCGATGCCCTTTGCGTCGTTGTGGGAGATCGCCGCTATGGACACCTTGCCACTGACGGCGCGCGGACCGGTACGTGCCGCAGGCATGTCTGGCCCCGACGGCTTGCGCTGGTTCGCGGTCGTGACGCTGAGCGCCACCGCCAATGACAAGCCGGATGCTGCCCGCTCCGCGCTCGCGCTGCTGCCGCTGGACAAGCCCACCGGGGCAGCATGGGCCGGGCAGTATGCGGTGCGCACAGTGTCATTGCCGGAACGCGACTGCCTGGGCCGGCCAGCAACCGGCAACCTCGTGGCCGTCAGCGTGCTATCCGACATGACAGGCGCGGCGCGCGCTGCCTATGCGACAGACGATGCCGGCCAGCTATGGCGCTTCCCGCTTGCCGACGCGCCGCAATCGGGTGCCGCGCCTGCGGTGTCATGTCTCCACCGGATGCAGGCGCCAGCGCAACCGCTGATGGCTGAAGCGCCCGTACTGGTCGGATCGACGACTGCGCCAGTCGTGGTCTATGCCGCGGGCAACGAACTCGCCGCGGTGCCCGACCGGTCCTCCTCGCGCGGCGCCACGGCCGTCCCCTTGGTCCAGGTCGCGGCGCAGGCCGGCGATGGCGGTCACGTCCTGCGCGCCCAGCCTGCCGGTGCCGACGATGCCGGCTGGCATCTGACGCTGCCCCATTCCGGCGAACAGGTCATGGAGATCCAGCCGGTCTTCCCGGGCTATCTGCTGTTCGTGACGCGCACGCCCGAGGGCACGCAACGCAGCTACCTGGTGCTGGCGGCGACCGGGGAGTCGGTCATCCAGCGCGGCACCGGCGAGCGCCTGCACGTGGCCACCGGCCAGTTGCTGCCCCCAGGCGCCAGCGTGTTCGTGACCGCTGCCGAATTGCCCGCCGCGCCGGCGCAGCCGGGCCGCACCGGGCGCCAGGCATACGAGTTGTCGCTATGGTCAGTCGCTGGCAACACGGTCACGCGGCTATCGCAAACCCTGGCCAGCCGGCGCACCGGGCGCCTGCGCTGGCGCGAGATCGTCGGCCCGGCACGGGAGGACTTGCCATGACAACGGGGGCGCCTGCCTCCCGGCCCGGAGCCGGATTCAGCCTGGTCGAGCTTGCGGCGGCGCTGGTCGTGCTGGCCATCCTGGCGGCGATCGCCCTGCCCGCGTGGCACGGCTACCTGATGCGGGGCTGGCGGGCGCAGGCCCGTACCGCGCTGACCGAAGCGATGCTGCAGCTGGAACGGCACGCCGTCGGCGCCATGACGTTTGCCGCCGAACCCGGCGCTGAAGTGGCTGCCGGCGAGTGGCCCCTGCGCGTACCGGCCAGCGGCGCCGTGCGGCATCTGGTGACCGCCGCCGCATGCCCGCAGGCCGCGCTGGACGCCTGCGTTGAACTGCGCGCCGTCCCGCAACTGCCCGACCCCGAGTGCGGGGTACTGATCCTGCGCAGCACCGGCCAGTGGCTTGCGCTGCCTGAAGGGGGAACCGTGCCGCGGCCGCTTCCGGCCCATTGCTGAAGCCGCGATGATGCCCGGCAAGCGCCAACGCCACCACGGCCTGACCCTGGCCGAGCTGCTCGCCGGCCTGGCCATCCTGGCCCTGCTGGCGGCGGCAGCCTATCCCGTATTCAGCGGCCTGCTCGCGCGCCAGCAGGTCGCGCTGGCGGCCGACCGGCTGGCGGCGTCGCTGGCGCTGGCACGGGCCACCGCACTGGCTCGCCGCATCGAGGTGACGCTGCAGCCGCTGCCGGGCGAGACCACGCTGGGCCCCGGATGGCAGCTGGTTGCCGCCGGCGGCGACCCGGACCGCAGCGCGGTGCTGTCTGTGGTCGAACCCGGCATGCCATGCCTGTCGGTACAGCTGCGCCAGACCGCCCGCGGCATGAATGTGCTGAAATTCCTGCCTGTGGGATACTCTCGATCTGAGCAGGGTGGTTTTCAGGCCGCCACTTTCACGCTCGGCTGCCGTGGCGAGCAGCGGCAAGTCAGGCTGGGCGCGCAGGGACGTATCCGGCTCTGCACCCCCGGCCGCGACGCCGACTGCGAGGCGACGGAATCCTCCGGAGCGCCATGACCCCGGCAGCCCTGTCTTCCCAATCGCTGTGCCAAGGCAAACCTGACCGCCGAATGTTTTCCGATACCGACCACGCCGCCATGCAACAGGCTCTCGCGCTCGCCGCGCGGGGCATGTTCAACACCACGCCCAACCCGCGCGTCGGCTGCGTGCTGGTCAAGGATGGCAAGGTCATCGGGCAGGGTTTCACCCAGCCGGCCGGGCAGGACCATGCCGAGATCCAGGCCATGAAGGACGCGCTGTCGCGCGGGCTGGATCCGGCCGGCTCCACCGCCTACGTCACGCTGGAGCCGTGCAGCCATTTCGGGCGCACGCCGCCGTGCGCCGACGCGCTGGTGCGCGCGGGCGTGGCGCGGGTGGTGGCGGCGATGGAAGACCCCAATCCGTCGGTATCCGGGCGCGGCCTGCAGCGGCTGCGCGATGCCGGCATCGACGTGCGCTGCGGCCTGCTGGAAAAGGAAGCGCGCGACCTGAATATCGGCTTTGTCTCGCGCATGACGCGCGGGCTGCCGTGGGTGCGCGTCAAGGTGGCGGCATCGATGGACGGCGGCACCGCGCTGCATGACGGCACCAGCCAGTGGATCACCGGCCAGGCCGCGCGCGACGATGGCCACGCCTGGCGCGCCCGCGCATGCGCCATCCTGACCGGCATCGGCACCGTGCGCGACGACAACCCGGCGTTGACGGTGCGTGCCATCGCCACGCCGCGACAACCGCAGCGGGTGCTGGTCGATTCGCGGCTGGAAGTCCCGCTGGACGCGCAGATCCTGACGCCGGACACCGGGGAGTTCGCCAAGCCGGTGCTGGTGTTCTGCGCGGTGGAAGACCGGCAACGCCAGCGCGCACTGGAAGGCCGCGGCGCCGAGGTCGTGGTTCTGCCCAACGCGCACGGCAAGGTCGAATTGCGCCGCATGCTGGAGGAGCTCGGCCGGCGCGGCATCAATGAGCTGCACGTCGAGGCTGGCTTCAAGCTCAACGGTTCGCTGGTGCGCGAGCGCTGCGCCGACGAGCTGCTGATCTACCTGGCGCCCAAGCTGCTGGGCGATGCCCAGGGCATGTTCAACCTGCCGCCGCTGGCGCGGCTGCAGGATGCCGAGCAGTTCCGCTGGCATGAGGTCCGGCAGATCGGCGACGACCTGCGGCTGATTGCCCGGCGCAACGACGCGTAGTGCAACACACCACTGCACCGCGCATCTGGATTCCCAATACTCAAAGCAGAAGACACCACATGTTTACAGGCATTGTCGCGGCGGTCGGCCGCATTGAATCCGTTACCCCGCTGGGCGCCGCCGATGCCGGCGTGCGCCTGCATATCGCCGCGGGCGGTCTGGACCTGTCGGACGTCATCATCGGCGACAGCATCGCCATCCAGGGCGCCTGCATGACCGTGATCGCCATGGGGGCCGATGCGTTCGACGTCGAGGTCTCGCGCGAATCGCTGGACAAGACCGTGGGGCTGGAGCGCGCCGGCCGCGTCAACCTGGAGAAGGCGCTGCGCCTGGCCGACCGCCTGGGCGGCCACCTGGTGTCCGGGCACGTCGACGGCCTGGGCGAAGTCGTGCACTTCGCGCCGGTAGGCGAATCGCATGAACTGCGCATCCGCGCCCCGCGCGATCTGGCACGCTACCTGGCCTACAAGGGCTCGGTGGTGGTCAACGGCGTGTCGCTGACCGTCAACCGCGTCAATGATGAAGCCGACGGCTGCGTGTTTTCGATCAACCTGATCCCGCACACAGTGGAAGTCACCACGCTGCAGGAGCTCAAGCCGGGCGCGCGCGTGAACCTGGAGATTGACCTGATTGCCCGCTATGTGGAGCGGATGCTGTCAACCGCGCAGGCTCCCGCCTGATCACCGCAACGATGCGGCGGCTACCGCGCCGCCGCCACTTGCCCGTTACTTGAGCGCTACTTGCCCTGTTTGGACCTTACGCTGCCACGCCAATTCTGCGGCGAATTGTTTCCTGCGCGCCCGGCGCGGCGGCGGCCGACGTGGCAAGTGCGCCGCACGGGGCCTCGCCGGCCTTTGTTGTAAGTGAACTAGGCTGCGCGGCGCCCGCCACCTAGAATGATTGAGCAGCGCCGTTCATATGCGTTCACAGGCGCCCGCCACTCGTTTCCGGGCTTCCCCCCTAGACAACGGTCTTAGGACTGGTGACTCCTGAAGTCACTCACGGGGACCACCGGGACCTCCATGCACCCCTGCCCCGCCGCGCCACGCGCTCGTCCGCAAGCTGGCGCTCCCGCCGTTGCTTTCGATTGCCGGCCGGGCCGCTGCCTGGTCCTTCATGAAGGAAACCACCGTGCCTGATCCTGCCACCAGAATCCTGTATCAGCGTCTTCCGGCGATGCGCCTGCTGCGCGACCGGCATACCACCGCATCGGCGCAGGCGCGCCTGGGTTTTGTGCGCCTGGCAGCGACCCACCTGCACCGTGCCGCCACGCTGCTGATCGACTGGGAGCTGGCGGTGGGCGACGGATGGCCGCGGCTGCAGCCGCCGTCCTCACCCCTGCCGAAGACATTCCGGCGCCCCGGCGCCCGGCGTTACGCAGGCTTTCCCTGGTCCAGCGGTAAATGGACCTGACACAAAGCGAGGCTTGACCATGCGCACCCTTCTGTATTTCCGGCTGGACGACATTGCCGCGGCAAGGCGGGCGCAGGCGCAGCTTGGCGAACTGGCTGCGACCGCCGCACGCATTGACGGCCCATGGTTCTTCCAGCGCGACGACCAGCCGGCCGAAGGCCTGCCCGCGCCCCGGGCGGCGCAGATCACCTATCTCAATGAAGCCGCCGCGGCCGGCCTGGCCGCCGGTGCGCTGCTGATGGCCTGGATCTTGTTCCGCTACGGCACGCCGGCCAATGCGGCTGCGGGCTTCATGGCCTACCTCGGCGGCATGGCGCTTGGCGCCATCATCGGCTGGTGCCTTGGCGGCGCGGTCGGTGCCAGGATCATGCGCGCCAGCCTGATGCGGCAGAAGCGGCAATTGGCGACCGGCCAGCTGGTGATGGTATGCGCGTGCAACAGGCAGTCAAAGGGGCGGCTCTGCGAGATCGCCCAGGGCGCCGGCGCCGCCGCATAGGTCTCGGCCACCCGGCGCCGGCGCCCTGCCGGCAACCGCCTTCCCCACCCACTTCAGGCAGGCGCCGTACTTTCCGGTGCCGCGCCCTCCCGCCTTGCCTGCCTTGGCGTACAATACCCGGCTTGACTGGGCAACCTGCCGGGCGTATATGGCCTGGCCGGCCCGGCCCGACGCCCCGCCTCAGTCCGGCCGCTTTCAACCGCGGCCATGGTTCCTGCCCCAGCTATTCGCCGGTTTTTCGCTCGATTCGCCCCAATTTGCCGTTCAGCACGCCATGACAATCGCCCGCACCGAAGACATCATTGCCGACATCCGCGCCGGCCGCATGGTCATCCTCGTCGATGAGGAAGACCGCGAGAATGAGGGCGACCTGGTGCTGGCTGCCGATTTCGTCACCCCGGAAACGATCAACTTCATGGCCAAGCATGGCCGCGGGCTGATCTGCCTGACGCTGACCGCCGAACGCTGCCGCCAGCTGGACCTGCATCCCATGGTCAGCCGCAACGGCACCCAGCACGGCACCAACTTCACCGTATCGATCGAGGCCGCCGAGGGCGTGACCACCGGCATTTCCGCGGCCGACCGCGCCCGCACCGTGCAGGCCGCCGTGGCCCGCGACGCCAGGCCGGCAGACCTGGTCCAGCCCGGCCATATCTTCCCGCTGACGGCCCAGCCCGGCGGCGTGCTGATCCGCGCCGGCCATACCGAGGCCGGCTGCGACCTGGGCGCGCTGGCGGGCCTGACACCCGCGGCCGTGATCTGCGAGATCATGAAGGACGACGGCACCATGGCACGCCTGCCGGACCTGATCGAGTTCGCGCAGGAACATGACCTGAAGATCGGCACCATTGCCGACCTGATCCACTACCGCAGCCGCACCGAGAGCATTATCGAGCGCGTGGGCGAGCGCGCCATGCAGACCCCGTACGGCACCTTCCGCAGCATCGCCTACCGCGACAAGCCCACCGGCCAGGCCCACCTGGCGCTGGTCAAGGGCTCGCCCGCGCCGGACCAGGAAACGCTGGTGCGCGTGCACGAGCCCTTCTCGGTGCTGGACCTGCTGGAAGTGAAGCGCACGACGCATTCGTGGAGCATCCCGGCTGCACTCGAAGCCATCGCCGCCGCCGACAGCGGCGTGGTGGTGCTGCTGAACTGCGGCGACACCGTTGACCAGTTGTTCACGCAGTTCAGCGCACTCGACGCCCCGCAGTCGCGTCCGCGCCGCAAGCCGGACCTGCGCACCTACGGCATGGGCGCGCAGATCCTGAAGGACGTGGGCGTGGGCAAGATGCGCGTGCTGGCCGCCAGGCAGCGCATGCCCAGCATGACCGGTTTCGACCTGGAAGTGACCGGCTACCAGCCGATGAACGGCGAGACGGAATAACCCCCCAATACTTGGCAGCGGCACCCCGGCGCCGCTGCCGCCCCGAAAACTGGAGAACTGAACAATGGATCACGGCTTCTACCCCAGCAACCTCGACGGTGAAGGCCTGCGTATCGGCATCGTGCAGGCCCGCTTCAACGAGCCGGTCTGCGCCGAGCTGCTCGAAGCCTGCGTGGCCGAGCTGGAAAAGCTCGGCGTCGAGGGCGAAGACACCCTGGTGGTGACCGTCCCCGGCGCGCTGGAAATCCCGCTGGCACTGCAGAAGATGTGCGAGAGCGGCCAGTTCGACGCCCTGGTCGCGCTGGGCGCCGTGGTGCGCGGCGAGACCTACCACTTCGAGCTGGTCTCGAACGAGTCGGGCGCCGGCATCACCCGGGTTGGCCTGGACTTCAACGTGCCCATCGCCAACGGCATCCTGACCGTGGACACCGACGAGCAGGCCCACGCCCGCACCCGCGAAAAGGGCCGCGACTGCGCCCGCGCCGCGGTGGAGATGGCCAACCTGGTCGTCGCGCTCGATTCGCTGCGCGGCCAGGACGATGAAGACGAGGACGAGGACGACGATGAGTGATACGTCGAACACCCCTGACAACGACGGCGGCAAGGCAGCCGGCGGCAAGCCCGCCGCGGCCCGCGCCGAAGCCAAGGCGCCGCCCAAGAGCGCGCGCCGCCGCTCGCGCGAGCTGGCCCTGCAGGGCCTCTACCAGTGGCTGCTGAACCGCAACGACATCGGCGCGATCCAGGCCCACCTGCATGACGCGCAAGGCTTCAACAAGGCCGACCGCGAGCACTTCGACGCGCTGCTCAACGGCGCCGTGCGCGAAGAGGCCCGCCTGACCGCCGCGTTCGAGCCCTTCCTGGACCGCACCGTCAACGAGCTGTCGCCGGTGGAGCGCGCCGCCCTGCTGGTCGGCAGCTATGAGCTGGTGCACTGCCTCGACATCCCGTACAAGGTCGTGATCAATGAAGCCGTCGAGCTGACCAAGACTTTTGGCGGCGTCGAGGGCTACAAGTACGTCAACGGCGTGCTGGACAAGCTCGCCGCCCAGGTGCGCGCGGCCGAGGTCGCGGCGCGCCGTTGAACTGACTGCCTGGCAGCCGGGCCGGTGCGGCCGGCCACAGTGCATCGCGGCGCCTGCACGGGGCCGCGATCAAGACGACACCCGCCCAGGCGGGTGTTTTCGTTCCTGCCTATCTATTGATGTTTCCGAAATTCACGACAACGCTTCTTGCTTGTCGTTCCCGCGCAGGCGGGAACCCAGTGACTTCAAAGACGCTGGATTCCCGCCTGCGCGGGAATGACTGTGGTTGTTTTTGCACTGTCGCGAATTAGGGAAAGCTCGATAATATTGACTAAACGGGCCCCGAAGGCCCGCCCCGGACCACCATGGACATCCAGCGCCTAGCCACCGCCTCCCGCCTCGCCAATATCGATGCCTTCCACGTGATGGAACTGGCCAAGCAGGCCGCCGAGCTGGAACGCGCCGGCCGCCATATCGTGCACATGGGCATCGGCGAGCCGGACTTCACCGCCGCCGAGCCGGTGGTGCGCGCGGCCGAAGCCGCCATGCGCCGCGGCGTCACCCAGTACACCGGCGCGCTCGGCATCCAGCCGCTGCGCGAGGCCATTGCCGGCTATTACAAGACGGCCTACGGGCTGGATATCCCGGCCCGGCGCGTGATCGTCACCGCCGGCGCCTCGGGCGCGCTGCTGCTGGCCTGCGCAGTGCTGGTCGAGATCGGCGCCGAGGTGCTGATGCCTGACCCCAGCTATCCGTGCAACCGCCACTTCGTCGCCGCCTTCGACGGCGCCGCGCGCATGATCCCGAGCGGCCCGGCCGAGCGCTTCCAGCTGACTGCCGCACAGGTTGAGGCCAACTGGGGCGAACAGACCCGCGGGGTGCTGCTGGCGTCGCCCTCCAACCCGACCGGCACCTCGATCCTGCCCGACGAGCTTGCCCGCATCCTGCAGGCCGTGCGCGCGCGCAACGGCTTTGCCATCCTCGACGAGATCTACCAGGGCCTGTCCTATGACGCCCCGCCGGTCTCGGCCCTGAGCCTGGACGAAAACGTGGTCACGGTGAACAGCTTCTCGAAGTACTTCAACATGACCGGCTGGCGCCTGGGCTGGCTGGTGGTGCCGGAAGCGCTGGTGGAAGCGTTCGAGAAGGTGGCGCAGAACCTCTTCATCTGCGCCTCCGCCGTGGCGCAGTACGCCGCGCTGGCGTGCTTCACGCCCGAGGCGCTGGCCATCTACGACGAACGCAAGGCCGAGTTCCGCCGCCGCCGCGACCTGATCGTGCCGGCGCTGGAGTCGCTGGGCCTGCGCGTGCCGGTGCACCCCGACGGCGCCTTCTATGTCTACGCCGACTGCCGCGGGGTCAACCACCCTGCCGCCGGCGATGCCGACCGGCTGACGCAGGCGATGCTGCATGACGCAGGCGTGGTGATGGTGCCGGGTCAGGACTTCGGCCCGCATACCGCGAAGGACTACATCCGGATCTCGTACGCGACCTCGCGCGAGAACATCGAAGAGGCGATGGCGCGGCTCGGCAAGCTGTTCCGCTGACGCGCGTTCGCAGCATCAGCTGCCGTCGCGTCGATGCCAGGCAAGGCATCGTGTTCTCGAGTTCCGTTTTTGAAATACCATGCTCAATCGCATACCATTTCAACGAGTTTCGATAAAGGAAAAGCGCCGATGAGACCCTCGCTAGCTCTCGATCTCAAGCGCAGTGCCATCCGCGAAGCGGCGAGTCGCTTTCGCACGGCAAACCCGCGCGTCTTCGGTTCGGTGCTCCGCGGCACCGACCGGGACGGCAGCGACCTGGACTTGTTGGTCGATGCGTTGCCCGGCGCGACATTGTTCGACCTCGGCGGCCTGCAAGACGAGTTGGAATCGCTGCTCGGCGTCCATGTCGATCTGTTGACACCGACGGACCTGCCCCCGAGATTTCGGGCGAAGGTACTCGCCGAGGCGCAGCCGGTATGAGCGAGAGCTGGTTATCCGACTACCTTGGCCACATGCAGCAAGCCGCGACAGATGCATGCTGCTTCGTGGACGAGTTGACCAAGGATGACTTCCTGCTGGACAAACGCACCCAGCAGGCCGTGATCATGAGTCTCATCATCATCGGCGAGGCCGCGACGAAGGTGATGGATGGGGATGGTGAGTTCACCAAGGCGCACCCCGAGGTGCCATGGCGCAGCATGCGCGGCATGCGTAACCGAATCGCCCACGGCTACTTCGACATCAACCTCGACCTGGTGTGGGACACCGTGCAAACGGCGCTGCCGGAACTGCTGAAGCAACTGCCGGCTGTGTGCCGGGATGCCGAAAACGGGAACCGCAACGGCGCAAAGCGCTGACCAGGGCGGGCGGCGAGAGAGTTTTTGACGGCACGGTGAGCGCCACGCGAGCCAAGCGCCCGTTCCGACGCTGTACCGCCGGGTGCCAGCCTCACCGCACACATAGCGTGCTTTAACGTCCGTGCTCGCGGGCGGGGCCATCCCAAACGCGAACTGCCGAAGATTTCGTCGACAGGCGCCTTGGAGCCCCCCTAGGCCGGATAGGTCTCCTAGGGCGACTCGCTCAGATCTTCAACGCTTTCTATTTAATGGCTAGCCCCGCGGGGTGCTTTTCTTATTGGCGCAGCCAGGTCAGCCTCAGGCGCTGTGCGGCCCGGCATTGGCTTCCAGCTTTTCGGTCGGCGCGTGCTCGGCCGGGACCTTGCCGTCGGCCGCCTTGTCGGCGTTGGCGGGCGGCGCGTTGCGCACGCCGAGCAGCTGGCGCAGGCGGGCACGCTCGGCCAGCACCCTGGCGCCATAGCCGCCGTCGGTGGCCGTGGTGGCACCGACGTAGTACTTCAGGCCACCTTCGATCGAGCCGGCGCGGGCGATGCAGTCCTTGAGCACCAGCGCGCCGATCTTGATATTGGCGTACGGGTTCAGCGCCGCGGCCACGCCGCCGACGGCTTCGTACTTGTCCTGGTGGACCTTGGTCATGACCTGCATCAGGCCCTGCGCGCCCACGCCGCTTTCGGCATACGGGTTGAAGCTGGACTCGATCGCGATCACGCCCAGGATCAGCAGCGGATCGATGCCGACCTCGCGGCCGGTCAGGTAGGCCGCCTTGACCAGTTGCGCGGTGGCCTGGGCCGCCACGCGGTACTTGCGGGCAATATAGTCAGCCACGGCCGCCTGCTCGCGGGCGGTGCCCAGCGTGCTGGTGCTGCGGGCATCCAGCGCCACGCGCGTCACCGGGATCTGCGCGGCCAGGTGCGCGACCGACGGCACCTTGGCGGCAGCCGCCAGGCTCCATTCGTCCACGCCCGACACCGTCGGCAGGCCAAGCTTGCCACCATGGCCATAGCCAAGCCTGGCCGCGGCGACGTCCGCCGAACTCGGCGGCACGGCATTGCTGACCGCGGCCGGTGCTGCCGGCATGGCAGCGCTTACCAGCACCGCGGGTGCTTCGTCACCCGCCAGCATGGCGGCCAGCGTGGTGCGCCATTCCTGGCTCAGCGACAGCGACACGGCCGAAACGACCGCGACCACGCCCAGGCTGTTCAGGGCGTACTTCAGCGTTGTGCGGCCACCGCGCAACGCGCGGCCCGCGACCGGATGCGCGAGGCGGACCTGCAATGCCCGACTCACTCCGGGTACCGGCTGTCGGAGACGGACCTGCAAGGCCCGCCCGATGCCGGGAAGATGAAGGGTTTTCCAACCGCTCATGCTTACCTCCATCCGTTGCCCGCTTCGCGTGCCCGACTGCGGCGCGCGCCCGATCTCAACGTACTCAAGTAAGGATGCCGCGCCGTCTAGCAGTGACGGCCAAGCATCTGTTGGCAGGCGCTCCCCGTGCGCCCAACTGGAAACAGGCAACGCCCTGGGGGAGCGCAACCTGCCACGACTAAACTCACTACGCTCCGGCAAGTCGCCGGAGGCGACCCGTCGGCCCGCTATGCATCGGGCCCAACTATCGGTCCTTGCTGGAGGGATCTTCTGGCACGCATTTCTTTGATGTGCACCCCTTGACACAGGGGGAAAATCCATGTTGCGACGCAACACTCCATGGAGCAGACGGGATTGTAGGAACGCTGTTATATCCCGTCAAGAATAACAATCTTAATTTCTACTACTTTAGGTTATTTGTAACAATGCCGATTTAGTCGACCGGGCATCACTCGTTTGCCCGCAAACGCAGGCCTGGCCTTGGGTATTCACCATCGGAGCCGCGCTTGCACCGGCAAAAAACTTACAATTTGCGCGGCGTCGTGCCGATGTTTTTTTTGCAGCCTGGCAGGCGAATGTGTATCGTCACCGACTTCACCGGGGCATTGCGGCGATCCGTGCGGATGCCGCACCACAACAGAATTCACTATGCAATACAAAGACTTGCGCGATTTCATCGGCCAGCTGGAAGGCATGGGCGAGCTGCGGCGCATCGCCCGGCCCGTCGCGCCCAACCTGGAAATGACCGAAGTCTGCGATCGCCTGCTGCGCGCCGGCGGCCCCGCGGTCCTTTTTGAGAAACCTTCCGGGGCCGGCACCGACGGAGGCATCCATAGCGTGCCCGTGCTGGCCAATCTGTTCGGCACGACACGCAGGGTCGCGCTCGGCATGGGCGCCGAATCAATGGAAGACCTGCGCGACATCGGCCGGGTCTTGTCAGCACTGAAGGAGCCAGAGCCGCCGCGCGGCCTGCGCGAGGCCGGCAAGCTGTTCACGCTGGCCAAATCCGTGTGGGACATGGCACCAAAGCGCGTCAGCAGCCCTGCCTGCCAGGAGGTGGTCTGGGAGGGTAACGACGTCGACCTGGCGCGCCTGCCGATCCAGACCTGCTGGCCCGGCGATGCCGCGCCGCTGATCACCTGGGGCCTGGTGGTGACCAAGGGCCCGCACAAGAAGCGCCAGAACCTGGGCATTTACCGCCAGCAGGTGATCAGCCGCAACCAGGTCATCATGCGCTGGCTGGCCCACCGCGGCGGCGCGCTCGACTTCCGCGAGCATGCGCTGGCCAACCCCGGCAAACCGTTCCCGATCGCGGTGGCGCTGGGCGCCGACCCCGCCACCATCCTGGGCGCGGTGACGCCGGTGCCCGATACGCTGTCCGAATACCAGTTCGCCGGCCTGCTGCGCGGCAGCCGCACGGCGCTGGCCGGCTGCCTGACGCCGACGCTGTCCGAACTGAGCGTGCCGGCCTCGGCCGAGATCGTGCTGGAAGGCCATATCCAGCCCGACCCGAACCACCCGTCCGGCTACCAGCACGCGCTGGAAGGCCCGTTCGGCGACCACACCGGGTATTACAACGAGCAGGACTGGTTCCCGGTGTTCACCATCGACCGCATCACCATGCGGCGCGACCCGATCTACCACTCCACCTACACCGGCAAGCCGCCCGATGAACCGGCCGTGCTGGGCGTGGCGCTGAATGAAGTGTTCGTGCCGCTGCTGCAGAAGCAGTTCCCGGAGATCACCGACTTCTACCTGCCGCCCGAGGGCTGCAGCTACCGCATGGCGCTGGTGCGCATGAAGAAGCAGTACGCCGGCCATGCCAAGCGCGTGATGTTCGGCGTGTGGAGCTTCCTGCGGCAGTTCATGTACACGAAGTTCATCGTGGTGGTCGATGACGATGTCGACGTGCGCGACTGGAAGGAAGTGATCTGGGCCATCACCACGCGCGTCGACCCGAGCCGCGACACGGTGCTGGTCGACAACACGCCGATCGATTACCTCGACTTCGCCTCGCCGGTGTCGGGCCTGGGCTCCAAGATGGGCATCGACGCCACCGACAAGTGGCCCGGCGAAACCACGCGCGAATGGGGCACGCCGATCAGCATGGACGCCGCGGTCAGGGCCAGGGTCGACACCATGTGGGAAACGCTGTTCGAGCGCCCCGCCAACGGCTGACGGGCATCCGGGCCCATCCCCCGTTATCATGGCAGGATGATGCCGGGCGCCTCGAACAGGCGCCCGCAACCGAACATCGCACCATCCGATGCCCGCGGCAGACGGGCGCAAGGAGGAGACATGACGACCGCCGCCCCGCTCACCGAAGGGAACCTGATGTGGACGCCGTCCGAGACGCTGCGCGACAGCAGCCAGGTCGCGCGCTTCATGCGCTGGCTGCGCGACGAACGCGGCCTGGCCTTTGACGACTACGACGGCCTCTGGCAGTGGTCCGTCACCGAGCTGGAAGCGTTTTGGGATGCCGTGCGCGCCTACTTCGACGTGCACTTCGACACCCCCGCCGCGCAGGTGCTGGACCGCCGCGCCATGCCGGGTGCGCGCTGGTTCGAGGGCGCCACGCTGAACTACGTGCAGCAGGTGTTCCGCCACGCCGGCACCGGCAGCGCCCGCCAGCGCGCCGCCATCCGCCATGCCGGCGAGGCGCAGCCGCTGGCCGACATCAGCTGGCAGGTGCTTGAGGCCCAGGTGGCGTCGCTGGCGCATGCGCTGCGCCAGATGGGCGTGCAGCGCGGCGACCGCATCGCCGGCTACCTGCCCAATATCCCTGCCACCATCGTCGCCTTCCTGGCCACCGCCAGCCTGGGCGCGGTCTGGTCGGGCTGCGCGCCCGACATGGGCCAGGTCGCAGTGATCGACCGCTTCCGGCAGATCGAGCCCAAGGTGCTGATCGCCGTCGATGGCTACCGCTACGGCGGCAAGACCTATGACCGTGCCCCGGTGCTGGCCGACCTGGTCGCTGCCCTGCCCTCGCTCACCGACCTGGTGCTGGTGGCGCAGATAGGCAGCGCCGCGCCGCCCGCCGGCGTACGCGCTCATGCCTGGCAGGACGTGCTGGCGCACGACGTGCCCCTGGCGGTCGAGCCGGTGCCGTTCGACCATCCGCTGTGGATCGTCTATTCGTCCGGCACCACCGGCATGCCCAAGCCGATCGTGCATGGCCATGGCGGCATCGTCATCGAGCAGCTCAAGCTGATGGCCTTCCACAACAACCTGGGCCCGGACGATGTCTTCCACTGGTACAGCAGCAGCGGCTGGATCATGTGGAATGCGCAGGTGGCCGGGCTGCTGCTGGGCACCACCATCGCACTCTACGACGGCAACCCGGCCTGGCCCGACGCGGGCGTGCTGTGGCGCTTTGTCGACGATGCCGGCGTGACCATGTTCGGCGCCGGCGCGGCGTTCTTCACCAACTGCATGAAGGCCGGCATCGAGCCGGCGCGCATCGCCGACGTGTCGCGCCTGCGCGGGCTTGGATCGACCGGCTCGCCGCTGCCGGTAGAGGCCTACGACTGGATCTACCGCCATGTGCGCGAAGACATCTGGCTGGTGCCGATGTCGGGCGGCACCGACTTTGCCGGCTCGTTCGTCGCCGGCTGCCCGCTGCTGCCGGTCTATTCCGGCGAGATGCAATGCCGCTGCCTGGGTGCAAAGGTCGAGGCCTTCGACGACAACGGCCAGCCGCTGATCGACGCGGTGGGCGAACTGGTCTGCACCGAGCCGATGCCGTCGATGCCCCTCTACCTGTGGGGCGACACCGACGGCAAGCGCTACCGCGACAGCTATTTCGACACTTATCCCGGCGTGTGGCGGCACGGCGACTGGATCAAGATCACAAAGCGCGGCGGCGCGGTGATCTACGGGCGCTCCGATGCCACCATCAACCGCCACGGCATCCGCATGGGCACCAGCGAGCTGTACCGCGTGGTGGAAGACCTGCCCGAGGTGCTCGACAGCATGGTGGTCGACCTGGAATACCTGGGCCGCGAATCCTATATGCCGCTGTTCGTGGTCCTGCGCGAAGGCGTGATGCTGGACGACGCGCTGCGCGACACCCTGCGCGCGCGCATCCGCGAGGCGCTGTCCTCACGCCACGTGCCCAACGAGATCGTGCAGGCGCCCGGCGTGCCGCGCACGCTGTCGGGCAAGAAGATGGAGGTGCCGATCAAGAAGCTGCTGCTCGGCCATGCACCGCAGGGCATCGCCAACCGCGACGCAATGGCCAACCCTGACACGCTCGACTGGTACTTCGACTATGCCGAGCGCTTCCTGAAGGCACGGCAGGCGGAATCCGCCACGGCGTAGCGCCGGCACCCCCGGCGGCCGCGGCAGTCGGGGACCTCAGAACTCCACATCCAGTTCGCTGATTTCGTCGGGTTCCTGGCGCGCTGCCGCGATCCACTCCTGCAGTTCCGGCATCGACAGGATCTGCTTGCAGTAGGCAACCGGCACGGGATCGAGCATCACGCCATAGGTGACAAAGCGCGTCACCACCGGCGCGTACATGGCGTCGGCCATGGTGCGCGTGCCGAACAGGTACGGTCCGCCGTAGCGGGTCAGGCATTCGGTCCAGATCGCCGTAATGCGATCGATGTCGGCCTGCGCACGCGACCACACCTTCAGCCCCGGGAAATTCCCTTTCAGGTTCATCGGCAGCGCCGAACGCATCGCGGCAAACCCGGAATGCATCTCGCCGCAGATGGCGCGGCAGTGGGCGCGCGCGGCACGGTCTTCCGGCAGCAGGCCGGCCTTGGGGCGCATTTCGTTCAGGTATTCGGCGATCGCCAGCGTGTCCCACACCGTCACGCCCTGGTGGTGCAGGCACGGGACCAGGATCGAGGGGGACAGCAGCAGGATTTCCGCACGCGCCGCGGCGTCGTCCGGCGGCACCAGCACTTCCTCGAATTCCAGGCCGGCAAAGCGCGCCAGCAACCAGCCGCGCAGCGACCACGAAGAATAGGTCTTGCTGCTGATTGTGAGTGTGGTCTTGCTCATCACGCCTCCTTTGCCGCGCCTCGGTGGCCGTCGGCGCGTTCGCGATATCGGTGTCGCATCCTGAGGCCACCGCGCCGCGCACCCATACAGTGCCCTCATGCGGCACCAGTCTGATGCCGGCAGCCGGGTTCGTGCCACGATGGGGCGCGATGCAGCTGCCGCAGGCGCATCTTGCACAACTTGTGAGCGCTCGTGCCCGCCTTTAGCGTGGCACCGCGCAAAGCGCGTGCCAAGCGCGTGCCGGTGGCATATATATTGCGGGATGCGGACACCAAGATAACGGGGGCCGGGCCATGCTGTACCACGCCTACCAGACCTACGCGGACATGATACTGCCGGCGTGCACGCTGGCGGAGCTTGCCGCCGCGACGCTGGCGGCGAGTCCCCGGGCCGGCGGCTTCGACGCCACGCACCGCCTGCGTGCCGCCTGCGAGCTCATTGCGCTCGCGCGGCTCACGCACCACCGGCCGGCCTTCGGCATCGACAGCGCGATCGTCGGCGGCCAGCCGGTGCAGGTCACCGAGGACGTTGTCGTGCGCACGCCGTTCTGCTCGCTGCTGCACTTCCGCCGCCACGGCATCGCCGGCCAGCCGCGCGTGCTGCTGGTGGCGCCGATGTCCGGCCACTTTGCCACGCTGCTGCGCGGCACGGTGCAGACCATGCTGACCGACCACGACGTCTATATCACTGACTGGCACAACCCCCGCGACATTTCATTGCTGGCCGGGCGTTTCGGCTTCGATGAATTCGTGCAGCACCTGATCAGCTTCCTGCAGGCGCTGGGCGGCGGCACGCATCTGGTGGCGATTTGCCAGCCTACCGTGGCGGCGCTGGCGGCGGCGGCACTGATGGCCGAGGACGCGGACCCCGCCCAACCGCCCAGCCTGACGCTGATGGCCGGTCCCATCGACGCGCGCGTCAACCCGACCAGGGTCAACGAACTGGCCATGAGCCAGTCCCTCGAGTGGTTCGAGCGCACCCTGATCGGCATGGTGCCGCTGCGCTTTGCCGGCGCGATGCGGCGCGTCTACCCGGGACACGTGCAGCTGCTGGCCTTCATGAGCATGAACCCGGAGCGGCACGAACAGGCGCTGCGCAACTTCTACGCCCTGCGCGAGCGCGGCGAGGACGACAAGGCCGACGCCATCCGCGACTTCTACATCGAGTACTTCGCCACCATGGACCTGACCGCGGAGTTCTACCTGGAGACCATCAGCCTGGTGTTCCAGCGCTTCCTGCTGGCCCAGGGCCTGCTTGACGTCTGCGGGCGTCGGGTCAGCACGCGCGCCATCCGCCGCACCGCCCTGCTTACCGTGGAGGGCGAGCGCGATGACATCTGCGCGATCGGCCAGACCGTGGCAGCGCAGGACCTGTGCACAAGCCTGCGCTCCTACATGCGCATGCACCACGTGCAGACCGGAGTCGGGCACTACGGGGTGTTCAACGGCAGGCGGTGGGAGACGCAGGTGTATCCGCTGGTGCGCGACACCATCTACACCAGCAGCTGAGACGGCCGCCGCCGGCGCGCTGGCTTATCATGGCGGCTGCGCCGGGCGGCACGCGAACGGCGCGGCGCCAACGACCATCATGACCTTGCTTACGACCCAAGACTTCCAGGGCCAGCCGCTGGTGCGGATCGGCCACGCCGACAGCTGGCTGCTGCTCGCCCCGCAACACGGCGGGCGGCTGGTGCGCTGGGTGCACCGCGGCCACGACATCCTGTACTGGCCCGATAACGCCGACTGGGCGCGCCCGGCCAAGGTCCGCGGCGGCAACCCGCTGCTGTTTCCGTTTATCGGGCGTCATTTTGTCGATGGCAACCCCGGGCAATGGCGCGACGGTCAAGGGACATTGCACACGCTGGCGCAGCACGGCTTTGCACGCGACCTGCCTTTCGAAGTCACCGCCATCGACGCGCAGGCCGCGATCACGATGACGCTGCGCGACAGCGATGCCACGCGCGCCGGCTATCCGTTCGCCTTCGCCTTCGACGCCGTCTACGCCTTGCTGCCCGACGGCCTCGACGTCACGCTGCGCACCACCAATACCGGCGCGCAGCGCCTGCTCTGCTATCCCGGCCACCACTTCTATTTCGCGTTGCCACACGCACAGCGCGCCGCGACGTCACTGACGCTGCCCGGCACGGACCGCATGCGGCAGCAGCCCGACGGCAGCCCCGGGCCCGCGGAGCCCGGCGAGACCTCGTACCAGCTGGACGATCCACGGCTGCAAGACACCTTCCACGTCTTCCGCAACAGTCCGTCAGCGGTGCTGGCGATGCCGCAGCGGCGCATCACGTTCGAACTCGACCTGCCCGGCAGCGCGCCCTGGCATGCGGTGACCACGTGGTCAGAGTCCGACACCTCCGACTTCTATTGCGTGGAGCCGTGGGTGGGCCTGCCCGATGCCATCCATCACGGGCAGGGGCTGCGCTGGATCGAGCCAGGGCAAGCGGAAAGCGCGGTGTGCCGGCTGCGGGTCACGGCCTGAATCAGCGCATGCGCTCAGTGCTCGAAATCCAGCCCGCCGATCAGGATCTGCGGATCAGCCTGCGATAGCGAACGGAAATCGATCCCGCGCGGCTCCTGCCACGCACGCAGCTTGGAAGGCAGCGCCGCCAGGTAGCCGGCAAAGCGCGCCTCGCCGCCGGCCGCGAACAACCGCTGGACCTCCAGCCCGTCCCACGCCAGCGTGATATCGAGTGCGTGCGGATGACGCCGCAGGTCTGGCGGCGCGTCTCCCGTCATGCGCAGGCGCGCCGGCCGGCCGGCGGCTTCCGCAGGCAGGGTCTGGAGTTGCACGCGCCGGTCGTGCTGGCCGATCGCGGCAACAATGCGCGGCAGGCATTCGGCTTCAAAGCGGGCGAAGAAATCGGTGGTCAAGGTGGGGGCATCCTGACGTTGCGAAAGGCGATGGCGACACATTGCCGTGCGCCATCGTGGCAGCAACTATACGCCGCGGGTCACGCGCAGCGGTAGACCCCGAAACCCAGCCCCGGCGACAGCACCCCGGTCTGCCCTTCCTGCAGCGTCACCGGCTGCAGGCTGCCATTGGCCATCGACTCCGCCGTGAACTCGGCGATATTGCGCAGGCGTGCCGCCGGGATGCCCAGCGCGCTGAGACGCAGTTCCAGGTCCACCGCGGTGCCCGCCGCCACCGCGCCCGCGATCGCGCGCTTGAGCGCGGCCGGATCCAGCGAGCGCACGAAGGCAGGCAAGGCACCGGCATCCAGCGGCGTCTCGAACAAGGCCGGATCCTGGGCAAGCCCGCCCAGCCCGAGTGCATCAAGCAGCGCCAGCAACTGCCTCGGCGTATTCGCGCCGATCGCCAGCCAGCCGTCCCGGGTACGGAAGAAATCGGCCGACGGGCTGCCCGAATACCCCTGGTTGCCCTGCCGCGCCGGCACGCCGCCGGTGGTCATGGCGTCGCACGTCATCGGATACATCAGCTGCAGGCCGGCCGTGGCCATCGAGACGTCGAGCAGCATGCCGCGCCCGGTGCGCTCGCTCTCGCGCACACCGGCCAGGATGGCAAAGGCGGCCAGCATGCCGGTGGCGGAGTCGATCACCGGAAAGCCGGTCTTCATTGGCGGATCGCCTTCGCTGCCGCCCATCCAGGCCATGCCGGTAGCGGCCTGCACCACGTGGTCATATGCCGGCCGGCCATGCCACTGGGCTGCACCGCGGCCGAAGCCCGAGATGCTGCAATAGACCACACGCGGATTGCGCGCGCGCACTGCCTCGTAGCCCAGCCCGAAGCGCTCCAGCACGCCGGGCCGCAGGTTGTCGACAAAGACGTCGCAGCGGCCGGCCAGATCCAGCGCATGGGCGCGGCCGGCTTCGTCCGACAGGTCGAGCGCCAGCGACGACTTGCCGGCATTGAGCGCGACAAAGGCGGCATGGCCCTTGCCCGCCCGGCGCATCACGTCGCCGCCGCCGGCGCTTTCGACCTTGGTGACCTGCGCGCCCAGTTGCGCCAGCAGGAAGGTGGCAAACGGCCCGGCGATCACGTGCGAGAAGTCCAGCACGCTGATGCCGGCCAGCGGTGCAAAGTCCGGTTGTGAAGTGAGGGTCATGGGGTGGCTTATTCGATGGTGATGCGGTTCTTGTCGATGACCTGGCGGATGCGGGTGGTCTCATCGGCCACCAGCCGCGAGAAGGCTTCGGGCGTGGGCGTCGGCGCAATCACGGCACCCATTTCGGCATAGAGCCGGCGCAGGCCGGGATCGCCCAGCGCCTGCATCACCGCCGCATGCAGGCGCGCCACGATCGGCGCGGGCAACCGCGGCGGCGCCCAGATGCCACTCCAGGCATCAAGATCGAGATCCTTGCGGCCCAGCGCCTCGTTCAGCGTGGGCACCTGCGGCAGCACCGCGGCGCGGCTGGCCGAGGTCACCGCCAGGGCCCGCACCTTGCCGCCGGATATCTGCGGAATCGCCGTTGCCGCCACCGGAAAGCCAAACTGCGTGTCGCCCTTGACCAGCGACGGCACGATCTCGACCGAGCCCTTGTACGGCACGTGCACCACGTCGATGCCCATGGCCGACGCAAACGCCGCACCCGACACATGCGCCGCGGAGCCAATTCCGCCGGAGGCGTAGTTCAGCGTGCCCGGCGCGCGCCGCGCTGCCGCGACGAGGTCGGCCACGGTCCGATAGGGCGAGCTGGCACTGACCACCAGCACCGCCGGGCTGACGCCAACGCGAATGATGTGGGTGAACGCCATCGGATCGAACTTCGCGCCGGGCTGCAGCAGCTTCTGCGTGACATGGGTCGAAGCCCCCAGCATCAGCGTGTAGCCATCCGCAGGCTGCTGCGCGACGAACTCGGCGGCCAGGATGCCCCCGGCGCCGACCTTGTTCTCGACCACCACCGGCTGGCCAAGCTCGCGCGCCAGCACCTCGGCCAGCTTGCGGGTCTGGATATCCGGCCCGCCGCCGGCGGCGTAAGGCACCACCAACCGGACCGGCCGGTTGGGATAGGGACTGGCCGCACCGGCCCTGCCCACCGTGGCAGCGGCCGGCAGCGCCAGCAGGGACTTCAGCAGCAGGCGGCGCCCGACATTGGCATGCATCGCATGTCTCCTCCATGGTTTGCCCCGATTGTCCGGCGCCTGGCCATTCGAAACAATTATCCAGTCTTGATGAGGCCATCACGTTTTGTTATGAGTCCTACCTCCCCCACGCGCGCGAGCGGTGCCGCACCCTCCCCCAACCGGATCGACCGTCTGCGCATCCGCCACCTGCGCCTGCTTGACCTGGTGGCGCGCAGCGGCTCGCTGACCGCGGCCGGCGAAGCGCTGCATATCAGCCAGCCCGCCGTCACCAAGATGCTGCAGGAACTGGAGCAAGCCTTCGGCTGCAAGCTGATCGAGCGCACCACGCGCGGCGGCCGGCTGAGCCCCGCGGGCGAGCGCGCGCTGGAACGGCTGCGCGTGGTGCTGGGCGCGATCGACGCCGCCGGCGAGGCGCTGCTGGCACGCCCGGAGATACCGCTGGTCCGCCTCGGCATGTTGCCGCTGGTGGGCGTGGACGTGCTGCCGCAAGCCGTCGCATGGCTGCGCGCCCAGGGCACACTGCCGCGCCTGGCCGTGCGCGAACATACCGTCGGCGGGCTCACCGCGATGCTGTGCGAAGGCGAGCTCGACTGCATCGTGGGCCGGCTGCAGAAAGACGACACCGACCAGCTCAAGGCCAGGGCCCAGATCACGCCGCTGCGCAACGAATACCTGGCCGTGGTCTGCGCCCCCGGCCACCCGCTGGCAGGGCGCGGCGACGTCGCGCTGGCGGACCTGCACGAAGGTCCCTGGATCCTGCCACCGCGCGGCACCCACACGCGCGACGTATTCGAGCAGCCCTTTCTCGACAGCGGCCAGCTGCCGCCGGTGCCGCATATCGAATCGGCCTCGTTCCACAGCAACCTGGCCATGACCGCCGCCGGCGGCTTCCTGACGGTGGCGCCCGCCACGGCTCTGGCCCACTACCAGGCCATGTCGATGGTGCGGGAAGTGCGGTTGCGCACCCCGTTTGCCTCCGGCCGGCTGGTCTTCATCACCCCGGCAGGGATCGAGGCGCCGCCAGCCGTGATCCGGGTGCGCGAAGCCCTGGAAGCGGTGACAAGGCAGGACGCAGGCGTACCGCCGGCACTGGCTGGGCATATCGATTCGTGATGGCGCCATGCAATCTGGCGAATTGCCGGTGATGGCCCCGCTCAAGACAATGCCCTTCCCACTACAGGAAGGAGACATCGTGAGAACACGGATCATCGGCATCGCGCGGCAGGCGGCCCGGCTGCTGGCGTTACTGTTGACGTCACTGCTGCTGCCCGGCATCGCCACCGCGCAAGCGCAGCCGGTCGGGCCGGCGGCGTTCTTCGACATGCAGGCCGTACGCGACGAAAGCACGCTGGCCCCGGCGGTTGCCCGCGATGCCGTGGTGCCCAGCCGGGCGCGCCCAGGCAAGCGCGTGCGTGTGATCGAACTGCGCTTCACCAGCCAGGACTGGAAAGGCCTGCCCTGGACGCACCCGGCGCGCATCTATGTGCCCGACGGTTACCAGGGCGGCGGCAACGCCGGCATCATCGGCACCGAACGGCAGTTCTTCGACGAACCCGCCTGGCCGCGCCACGCCATCCCCGGCACGGGCCTCGACACCGAAGCCGAGTACGCCGAGGGCACGGCCATCGACCTCGGCATGCCCGTCATGCTGTTCGCCAACCCGGCTGAAGACTACTGGGGCATGAACGAATCCGACCTGACCGGCTATGCGCTGAAGAAGGTGATGGAGACCGGCGACCTGACCTGGAACGGCTATTACCCGATCGCGATGGCCTATCTGCGCGCGATCACCCTGATGCACAGCCTGCCCGGCGTGCGCACCGAGCACGCGGTGCTGATGGGCTGCTCCAAGCGCGGCTTCGCCGTCAGCATCGCCACCGGCGTCGACCCCGACCGCGTCGCGGGGGTGATGGCCACCTGCTACTACGGCGGCAACAGCTTGTACTTTATCGCCCGCAAGTACGCGGAGTTCGGACCCGGCGTCGGCGGCCCGGCGCAGCAGCGCAGCGGCCCTGGCTTCCAGCCCGCCGATGCCGTGCTGCGCACCATCAACAACCCCACCGGCTTGCGCATGCTGACGCACTTCGACCCGTATATGTGGCGCAAGCAGATCCGCTCCAGCTTCCTGGTCGCGCTCGGCACCAACGACGAGTTCTTCGCGCTCGGCACGCCCAACAGCATGCTGACCGAGATGTCCGGCGACAAGGCCTTCCTGGCGGTGGACAACCTGCCCCACTCCTGGGTCTCGGCCAAGCACCTGGCCGCCTGGCGCATGTGGCTGGCGCATACGTTCCTGGGGCGGAAGCTGCCCGCGATCGAGGCCAGCGGCGCGGTGCAGGGCCAGCAGTTCGCCGTGCAGGCCAGGATCAAGGCCGATGCGGCGCCGGTCGGTGTGCGGCTGTTCTACGCCTACAATCCGGTGAGCGCTGACTGGCGCAAGGCCAGGTGGGAGTCGGTTCCGATGCGCCGCGATGGCGCGATGTACGGCGCCGGCCTCCCGCTGCGGGACGGGTATCGGCTGGCGTACTACGTGGAAGTGGCGGATGAGGGCACAGGCGGGACGGGGTACGTCAGTTCGCTGGTGAACTTCGCAAACTAGAGCGGCGCAACTTGATGCAGACGCCGGCCCTTCGCCCTTAGTACGGATCGGCTGCCGCACTCCGCCGGGCCGCGTCCTGCTGCGCATCGAACGTCGCAATATCGTCGCGGGCCTTGGCCAGGCCATAGTCCAGCGCGGCCTCGACCGTGGGGAACAGCGTCGTGCCCACGTTCAGCTCATATGAGCACACAGTCGGGAAATTCGGACGGACCGGCGCGCCATCGGTCCTGGCGATGGTGTATCGCACGGCGTAGCCCACGGCACCGGAGGGATCGTCAGGGCCAGGCTTCTGCAGGGCGTCGATCGATACCCGATACTGTCCGATAACGGCTTCCTGGTGCATGGCTTTCTCCTGTCCGCGGCAACAGCGGCCCGCGCGGCGGCTGCACAAGGCCGCCGCCTGCCAAGTATAGGTCCGGGGCCCCGTCTCCCCTGCCGACGCCCTGTGGTGCGGCGCTGCGCGCACTACACTGGCAATGTCAGCCCATCATCTCCGGGCCCCGGGGAAACGGTCTCTCTTCCCCGGCCGTCGCCGTTACTTACCGCCCGATGAACCGACTCAGGTACGCAGTCAGCCTCTCCTATGAGGTCATGGACCCCATGGCGGACTTCCTGCTCAATATCGAAGCCGCCTGCACGGCCCGGCAGACGGTCGTCTCGGAGCGGCTGACGCTGCCGCCCGGCCTCGAAGCCGACCGCTGCACGGATCCGGTGCTGGCCAACCGGCTGCTTCGGCTGCGCGCCTCCCAGGGCCGGCTGGCCATCCGCTATGAGGCGGTCGTCGACATCGATCACCACCTGGAAGACGGCTACAAGCTTCTGGAAACACCCGTTGCCGAACTGCCCTTCGACGTCCTGCCCTACCTGGCGCCAAGCCGGTACTGCGAATCCGACCGCCTGATGGAGTTTGCCAGCCGCGAGTTCGGCGGCATGCAGCGCGGCTATGCGCGCGTGTATGCCATCCGCGAGTGGGTGCGCAATCACGTGCGCTTCCTGTCGCGCTCCACCAACGAGCGCACCTCGGCCGCCGACACCATCGTGGAGCGCACCGGGGTCTGCCGGGACTTCGCCCACCTGATGATCGCCCTGTGCCGCGCACTCAGCATTCCGGCGCGCATGTCCAGCAGCCTCGACTATGGCGCGGACATCCGCCTGGGGGCGCCGGACTTCCACGCGGTGGTGGAGATCTACCTGTCGCACCGGTGGTATCTGCTCGATCCTTCGGGCATCTCGATCCCCACCGGCCTGCTTCGCATCGGCACCGGCCGGGATGCCGGGGACATACCATTTGCGGCCATCTTCGGCCAGGTAAGTTCGGAGCGGCCCGTGGTGGAAATCGAGCCGCTGACTGATGCGGCAGCTGGAATCGGGATGCCGGTGTATACGCCGAAGGCGATTTCGACGTGGTAGCTGTGTGAGTGGCTTTAGTGATGAGGCAGGCAATCTCGAAGTGGGTCCCGGCGACGGCACCGCTGTCCTCTTCCGGCGTCCCGGGGCATCTCCATGATCGCAAAGCTCAAGGAACTGCCGTCCGTGTACCCCTGCCCGAAGGCAGCGGCCGTGAATCGTGCTAGAATCCGCTCCCAGTAAGCCGTAGCGGGCGTCGTATAATGGCCATTACCTTAGCTTCCCAAGCTAAAGACGTGGGTTCGATTCCCATCGCCCGCTCCACCGCATGTTAAATGCGGCCTGATTCGCTAGGAATTGGGCACCACCAGGGCAGTGACACGCAGGACACCACGAAAACGTGGACCATATGGCCGCCAGACTAAGGAATACCACCTCCGCTCCGGCCGTTTCTGCCTTGCCCCCAAAAATTGACACCTCTCCGCTGGCGTGAGACTGCTGGAACTGTCCCACACTGCCGGATGACTATCCGAGGTTGCCAAGTGCCGCCGAACTCACCGATAGACTCCCTCCCCTCCTGCAATCCAAACCCGGTTCACGTCGCCTTTGGCGTTGACGCTGGTTATTATCGTGGCATGGGCGTCACCATCACATCCATCGTGGAAAATAATCCCGGGATGTGCTTTGTCTTTCATGTTTTCGCGTTCTCGATTACCCCAGATATCAGGCAAAAGCTGCAGCAACTGCAGGAGCGGCACACCATTACCGTTCAATTGCATCTACTCGACACCGAAGTGCTGCAGGATTTCAAACAGTTTCCCTGCTTCGGCCACCATTCACTCGGCACCTTTATTCGGCTGCTAATCCCGGATAATCTGAATGGCATCACCGACAAGGTCTTGTACCTGGATGCTGACCTGCTTTGCTTCGGCAACATCTCCGAACTGCTCTCGCTTGATATTTCGGACCACATAGCCGCGGCCGTCGCCGATGAAAAAGACACTACGGTTCGAACTCAGATCCCGGCGCTAGGTCTAAAGCACGGACACTATTTTAACGCTGGCGTGATGTATATAAATGTTCAGAACTGGATTGCCGCAGGCATACGGGAGTCAGCACTGAAGAGCCTTACAACACAAAATCTGCGCTTTGCCGACCAAGATGCACTCAACATCGCGCTCGATGGGCGCGTGAAGTATGTCGATGAACGATGGAACTATCGCTATCATCTCGTCGATTATCTCAGCAAAGGCGAGACCAAGCTGAATGTACCCCAGGCATTCGTGCTGATGCACTTCACCGGGCCAGTCAAACCATGGCACACCTGGTGCCTGCATGAGATAAGGCAATTCTTTATAGACATCCAGTCCCGGTCGCCGTGGTCGGAGATTCCGCTTGACGGGCCGAAAACCACAAGAGAGTTGAAATTGTTCTCAAAATTTCTCATCCTCCAGAACCGCATCTTGGAGGGAGTTTACTGGCATTGCCGCTACTTGGGATCGAGGCTGAGACAGAGCCTGCGATAAGCTTGACTGCAGGGCATGACATAGCAGTTGATGCACCACGTCTGGTCCCGGTAGCCCAAAACGGGGTCAGCCGAACTTTGACCTCAAGTGCTTCTCATGTTTTAGCTTTGATTTCGGGAAAGATAGGATAAATCTTGCGCTATTTTCAATGGCTTATCGCAACAGCACTGGCCTCTTTTTATGTTCTGGCACTGTTTGCTGATCGAGCGGCAGGTGTTATTTATGGCATCATAATCGCTCTTGGACTTGCCGCATTAATATTCCAGTGGAAATCCAACAGCGTATTGCTGGGCGGGCTCATGCGCCGGTATTGGCCGTTGGCTTTGGCCATGGCCGCGCCAATGTTCGCCATCATCGCCAATGAACTTTCCAGAGGCCAGTTTTCCGGCAGAAATATCGATGGTCCATCGCGGCTTGCGATGTTTGCTCTGGCATTCTGGGCGATTTCGTTGGTACCCCTCACGCATCTGCGAAAGCTGCAATGGGCATTCATCGCAGGGACTTTCCTCTCAGCGCTGAAAATCTACCGACTTACGCATGGCGGCGAGATCAGATATCTGACCGACTTCATCCCCATCACAATTTTCATTGAAATGGGGCTGTTGCTCGGTGTGTTCGCCCTGCTCTCGATTTCCTGGAATTCGCGGCAAGAGAAATCATTGATCCTGCTAAAGCTGCTGGCGGCAGTTGCCATCTTGTATGGAAGCTACCTTTCGCAATCGCGAGGCGCCTGGATTACAATACCCATCTTCTTCGGAATCGCCCTGGTGGCAAACAAGAGCATGCGAGCCGGGCGCAAGCTAGCTCTGCTGTCAGTCGCTACGCTTGTACTTCTGGTAGGCGTGGGTCATGCCAAACTAGTAAAGGAACGCATATATGAGGCCCAAACAGATATTCAACAGTTTATCGATCGAACTAATGTCGACACCTCAATCGGCATACGCTTTCAGATATGGCAAGGCTCTGTAGTGATTTTCAAAGAGCATCCGGTCTTTGGCGTGGGGGTCGACAGATACCGAGATGCCCTCGGGGATCTTGCAGAACGCAAGATTATCTCTCCGACAACATCGACCTTTGCACATTCGCACAATGAGTTCCTGTTCAACGCAGCCAGGCTGGGCTTGTTCGGGCTCGCAGCACTGCTCGCCCTATATTTGGTGCCAGCTTATTACTTTGTGCGCGACCTAAGGCATACAGACAGGGAAGTCCGGAGCGTGGCTTGCATGGGCCTATCGCTAATCACTGGCATATTTATCCTCGGCTTAACGGACGTAGTCTTCCTCTGGTGGGAGGTTTTCCCGTTCTATGCAGTCAGCATTGCCACCTTCATCGTCTACATGGACAAACGCAAAGGTGCGGCGGGTTCATCCGGGCAAGGCAGTGGTACCCTGTCGCCAGTGAGGTAGAATCACGTCCAACGTCAGCGAAGCGCTCCACCCGAACCCGAGTGAGCGCTTCAGTTCCGAATCACAACATCGCGCGCTGTGATGTGAGTCTGTTCGATTCCCATCGCCCGCTTCACTTCCAGTCGAGACAAGCCGCCTTTGCCACCGTAACGGTGATCTGCCCGGCGGCTTTTTTGTTGCCATGCTTCCCCAAGACCCCAGCACCGAACCGACGCCGGCCGACGACGCCGCGCCGGTAGACAGCGCCGCCGCACCCGCGCCCGCTCCCTCCCCTGCCGATCCTGAAGGCGTTGCGCATCCGCGCCGGATCCGTTCATTCGTGCGCCGCGCGGGACGGACTTCAACCGGGCAGCAGCGCGCCATCGACGAAGTCGGGCCGCGCATGATGGTGCCGTACGCGCCGCAGCCGCTGGACTGGGAAGCGGCGTTCGGCCGGCAGGCGCCGTCGATCCTGGAGATCGGCTTCGGCATGGGCGAGACCACCGCGCATATCGCCGGCCTGCGCCCGCAGGACAACTTCCTGGGCTGCGAGGTGCATGAGCCCGGCGTGGGCGCGCTGCTTAAGCTGATCGACGAGCGCGGCCTGGCCAATGTGCGGATCCTCCAGCACGATGCGGTGGAAGTGATCGCCCATATGCTGACCGATAACTGCCTGGACGGCGTGCATATCTACTTCCCCGACCCCTGGCACAAGAAGCGCCACAACAAGCGCCGGCTGGTGCAGCCGCCGCTGGTGAAGGTGCTGGCCGCGCGCCTGAAGCCGGGCGGCTATCTCCACTGCGCGACCGACTGGGAAGAGTACGCGCACCAGATGGTGGAAGTGCTGTCGGGCGAGCCGCTGCTGGAGAACACGTCGACCGCCCCGGGCGGCTTTTCCGAGCGACCGGATTACCGGCCCGTGACCAAGTTCGAGCGGCGCGGCGTGCGGCTCGGGCACGGTGTGTGGGATGTGGTGTTCCGCAAACGCGCCTGAGCGCTGGCGGCGGACAAACAAAAAAGCGTGGCCGATGCCACTAATGCCGTTCAGTTAACCACCGTCGTCCCCGCGAAAGCGGGGACCCAGTGACTTCATCCCCGACGGGGACGTGAAAGACGCTGGATTCCCGCCTGCGCGGGAATGACGGTAACGTTTGGTACCTTGACTGAACGGCATTAGGCCGATGCCATGCTTTTTTTCTGGCACAAACCCGATCAGGCGTGCCAGGACACCAGGCCGGAGTACGCGGTCACCAGCACCACGATGCCGAAGGCGATGCGGTACCAGGCAAACGGCTTGAAGTCATGCGTGGCAATGAAACGCAGCAGCCAGCGCACGCACAGGAAGGCGGACAGGAAGGCGAAGACAAAGCCCACCGCGAAGATGCCGAGATCATCGGCGCTCAGCAGCGCGCGCGCCTTGTACAGTTCATAGACGGTCGCGCCAAAGATCACCGGGATCGCCAGGAAGAACGAAAACTCGGTGGCCACCTGCCGCGACAACCCGAACAGCATGCCGCCGATGATGGTGGCGCCGGAGCGCGAGGTGCCCGGCACCAGCGCGAAGCACTGCGCCAGGCCGACCTTGAGGGCGTCGCGCCAGTTCAGGTCGTCGACCGATTCAATGCGCGGCGCGCCGGCCTTGGCGGCCTCCAGCAGCGCATTGCCCCGCGGATGCGAGACCGTGCCGCGGCGCGCATCGCGCCATTCGGCCAGCAGGATCACCACGCCGCCGACAATGAATGCCATTGCCACCGTGATCGGGTTGAACAGGTGGGCCTTGATCCATTTGCCGAAGATCAGCGCCAGCACGACGGCCGGCACCGACGCGACGATGACATTGACGGCGAAGCGTTGCGCCAGCGGATCGGACCTCAGGCCGCGCACCACCTTGCCGATGCGCGCGCGGAATTCCCAGCAGACCGCCAGGATCGCGCCGAACTGGATCACGATCTCGAAGATCTTGCCCTTCTCGTCGTTGAAGTCGAGCAGCTGGCCGGCCAGGATCAGGTGCCCGGTGCTGGAGATGGGGAGGAACTCGGTCAGTCCTTCGACGATGCCGAGTATCACGGCTTTCAGGGCAAGTGCGATTTCCATGCGGAAGGGAGATGCGTTGACGTAGGGCCGGTTCAGGGCCGATTGATCCTGACGTTGATGCCGTCAGACAAAACTGTGATTGTACCGGGGTCAACCTGCCTGCCGGCAACACGCAGCTGGTCTTCGCGGAAGGTATAGAGCGGATAGCCCTGCAGCAGCTGCTCAGCGAGGATCCCGCCCAGCGCGTTGAGCTGGCGCGAGAACTGCGCGGGCATGCCCTGCACGTCAAAGCGCTGCACCTCGGGGTCCTGCAGCACCACCGAGCGCGAGGGCTGGTCATAGCGCAGCCCGCTGTCCAGCGCAAAGCGGCCGGTCAGGGCCCGGCTGAAGAACAGCTTGTTGTCGATGGTGGCATCGAACTGCACGTTGACGCGGTTGCGCGCCGGGTCCAGCGTCAGCCGCGGGTTGGCCAGCTGGATGTCGAACAGCTCCATATAGCGCTTGTTGAACGGGAACTTGCGCTCAAGCGCCGCCTGCAACTGGCTTTGCGAGAAGGTGTACTCGTTGCGCCAGGCGCCGCAGGCGGCCAGGCCCACGGCCAGCGTGGCCGCGCCAGCCGCGGCGAGCCAGCGTCGTCGGGAAGTCCGGATCATATTGCCTCCGATTGCGGGATATATGGGTCGCCCCTGCCAGGCGTCATGCGTGCAGACCGGGCCGCTCGGGCGTGGCCTGTGGCGCGGTCAGGATTTCCAGCCGGGTCAGCCAGTGCAGCGCCGCTTCGCGCGAATCGCCGCACATTTCTGCCGACGGCTTCAGGCCGCCACAGAACGCGGGCCGGTCGGGCCTGCCGAACACTGCGCAGCGCATGTCCGGCAGCAACTGCGCGCACGGCTCGCCCGCCGGCTTGCCGCCAGGCATGCCGGGCAGCGGCGAGGCGATCGACGGGGCGATGCAGCAGGCGCCGCAGCCCGCGCGGCAGGAAAGGTCTGACCGGCAACTCATGACAATGGCTCAGGATCGGCAGCCGCCTGAGGCGGCCAACGCAAAGGGGCCATTGTGCCCGAAGGGCCGGTGCCGTCCTGTAAGAAAAGGAAAGCGCCGTGAGAGGCAACCTTGTCAGGATCCTGATAGATAACTTTTCATCGCCCACCGTCATTCCCGCGCAGGCGGGACAATGCACGTATGTGCATTGGACGTCCAAAGGACGGCCCGCAGGGTGAGCGATAGCGAGCAATCCAGCGTCTAAAAGTCACTGGGTTCCCGCCTGCGCGGGAACGACGATGCTCAGGCATCCGGGATCACATTTACCAATCCGCCTCGGGCTGTTCCCGAGGGCAAACTGCCTGCGCTTGACCCCCTCAAGACGCTCATCTACATTACTGACCCATAAGTTATTAACCTCCAGACCAGCCCCCGTGCCCCGCAGTACCAGCAAGACCTCCGTGAAAACACCCGCCGATTCGCACAAGGACGCCGACACCCCGCGCTGGAGCCGGCGCAAGGCCGCCCGCCCGCAGGAGCTGGTGGCCGCCGCGCTCGACCTGTTCGTGGAGCGCGGCTACGCCGCCACGCGCCTGGAAGACGTGGCCGCGGCCGCCGGCGTGTCCAAGGGCACGGTCTATCTCTACTTCGCCAACAAGGAAGAGCTGTTCAAGTCGGTGGTGCGCGAGAACCTGGTGCCGGCACTGGCGCGCGGCTCCAACCTGGTCGAGGCCTACGCCGGCAGCACGCCCGAGCTGTTGCGCGAACTGCTGCGCGGCTGGTGGGGCCTGATCGGCGCCACGCCGGTGGCGGGGCTGACCAAGCTGATCATGGCCGAGTCGGCCAATTTCCCGGACATCGCCCGTTTCTATAACCAGGAAGTGATGGTGCCCGGCGACGAGTTGTTCGCCAAGGTGCTGGCGCGCGGCGTGGCGCGCGGCGAATTCCGCGCGATGCCGGCCAACCCCACCACGACGCTGATCTGTGCACCGCTGGTGTTCCTGATGCTGTGGCAGCGCGCGCTGCGCGCCACCTCGGAGAAGGACATTGATCCCGAGGCGTTCCTGGACGGCCTGCTGGATACGCTGCTGTTCGGACTGACCACCGGCGACGCCCGCGAGCGCCCGCTGCCGGTGCAGACCGGCCCCTATATCTGGGAACGCATCCGCGACGACATGCTGGCGCAACGCGCCGCCGCCATGGATGCCGACACCGAGCCCGATTCCCCTGCGCCGCGACCCGGCACCTGAACATGAAGCGAAAGACCCTGCTGATCACCGCCGCCTGCATCGCCCTTGCGCTGACCGCCACGGCCGCCGTGCGCAAGGCCGGCAGCGCGCGCCAGCCGCAGGCGCCGGCCCAGGCCGCCGCCAACGCGGTGGAATTCCTGCAGACCGACCTGGTAAGCGTGGCGCGCCAGGACCTGCAGGTCTCGCTGCCGCTGTCGGGCGGACTGCGTGCGCTGAACCAGGCCTCGGTCAAGGCCAAGGTCTCGGGCGAGGTCAAGGAGGTGCTGGTGCGAGAAGGCGAGCCGGTGCGGGCGGGGCAGCTGATCGTTCGCATCGACCCGACAGAATACGAGGCCAAGGTGGCGCAGGCGCGCGGGCAGATGCTGGCCGCGCGCGGGCAGTTCGAGAACTCGCGCCAGACCTGGGAGCGCAACCGCGAGCTGGTCGACAAGGGCTTTATCTCGAAGACCGCCTTCGACAAGTTCCAGTCCGACCTGGACGTGGCCCGCGCCAACCTCGACGCCGCTCAGGGCGGGCTGGCGGTGGCGCAGAAGGCGCTGGCCGACACCGTGGTCAAGGCGCCGCTCGATGGCATGGTGGCCGCGCGCGCGGTGCAGCCGGGCGAAAAGGTATCGCCCGATACACGCCTGGTCGACGTGGTCGACCTGCGCGTGCTGGAACTGGAAGCGCCGATCCCGATGGCGGACGTGGCGCGCGCCGCGGTCGGCCAGCCGGTGGCGCTGGACGTGGAAGGCGCCGGCCGCTTTACCGGCAAGCTGGTGCGCATCAACCCGGCCGTCAGCCAGGGCACGCGCAGCATCATGGTCTATATCCGCGTCGAGAACGCCGACCAGACGCTGCGCGCCGGCATGTTCGCGCGCGGTGCGCTGGTGCTGGGCGAGCGCGCCGGCGTGGTGGCGGTGCCGTCCTCGGCGGTGCGCACTGAGGGCGAGCGCGCCTTCGTCTATGCCATTGACAAGGACACGCTGGCCGAGCGCCCGGTGCAGCTTGGCATCCGCGACGAGGCCAGCGGCATGGTGGAAATCGTCGCCGGGCTGGACGCCGGCACCGAGATCGTCCGCAACAACCTTGGCACGCTGCGCAGCGGCAGCCAGGTCAAGCGCGTCAAGGCGTAAGGACCCGCGCCATGTGGTTCACCCGCCTGTCCATTCGCAACCCGGTGCTGGCCACCATGATGATGATGGCCTTCATCGTGGTGGGGCTGTTCTCTTACCAGCGGCTGCCGGTCGACCAGTTTCCCGACATCACCTTCCCGGTGGTGGTGGTGCAGACCGAATACCCTGGCGCCGCGCCGGAGTCGGTGGAGTCCGACGTCACGCGCAAGGTCGAGGAGATCGTCAACACCATCTCCGGCATCGACGAGATCTTCTCGCACTCCTACCAGGGCACTTCGGTCGTCGTCATCAAGTTCGACCTGAGCGTCGATGTCGGCCAGGCCGCGCAGGACGTGCGCGACAAGATCGCGCTGATCCGCCCGCAGTTCCGCGACGAGGTGAAGGAACCGCGCGTGCTGCGCTATGACCCGTCCGACGCGCCGATCTTCTATCTGTCAGTCTCCAACGCACCCGGCGCCAACCGCAGCCAGCGCGAGCTGACCACCATCGCCGACCAGATCGTGCGCAAGCGCCTGGAAACGGTGCGCGGCGTGGGCGCCATCAATATCGTCGGCGGCACCAAGCGCGAGGTCGAGATCCGCATCCGCCCCGCGCAGCTGGAAGCGCTGGGTATCGGCGTGGACCAGGTGATGAACGCCATCCGCAACGAGAACCAGGAACTGCCCGCGGGCGAGCTGCGTTCCTCGGCCACGGAAACGGTGGTGCAGATCAAGGGCCGCGTGCCGACGCCTGACGCGTTCCGCCAGATCATCGTGGCGCGCCGCGCCGGCCAGCCGGTCACCCTGGGCGAGATCGCCGACGTGCGCGACGGCCAGGAAGAGCAGGAAAGCCTGGCGCTGCTGGACGGCAAGCGCGCCCTGTTCCTGTCGGTGGTGAAGGCGCAGGGCCAGAACACCGTCGACACCGTCGACGGCCTGGTGCGCATGACCGCGCAAACGCGCAAACTGGTGCCGGCCGGGGTGCAGCTCAACGTGGTCAACGACACCGCGCGCGGCATCCGCAGCAGCGTCAAGGAAGTGCGATCGACGCTGCTTGAAGGCGCCTTCCTGACGGTGGCGATCGTGTTCCTGTTCCTGGGCTCCTGGCGCAGCACCGTGATCACCGGGCTGACGCTGCCGATCGCGCTGATCGGCACTTTCGGCGTGATGTATATGTGCGGCTTCACGCTCAACGTGATCACGCTGATGGCGCTATCGCTGTGCGTCGGCCTGCTGATCGACGATGCCATCGTGGTGCGCGAGAACATCGTGCGCCACAACCTGATGGGCAAGGACCACCACACCGCGGCGCTGGACGGCACCAACGAGATCGGGCTGGCGGTGCTGGCCACCACCTTCTCGATCGTCGCCGTGTTCCTGCCGGTGGGCTTCATGGGCGGCATCATCGGGCGCTTCTTCCACCAGTTCGGCATCACCGTGGTGGCGGCGGTGCTGATCTCGATGTTCGTCTCGTTCACGCTGGACCCGATGCTGTCGTCGGTCTGGCATGACCCGGACCTGCACGGCACCGGCAACAAGACAAGCTGGTATGGGCGCACCGTGGGGCGGCTGCTGGACTGGTTTTCGGCAAAGATGGACAAGCTTGGCAACGGCTATGCCTGCATGCTGGGCTGGGCGCTGAAGCACCGGCTGGCCACCGCCATCATCGCGGCGGTGACCTTCTTCGGCAGCTTTGCGCTGGTGCCGCTGATCGGCACGGAGTTCGTGCCCAATGCCGACCTGGGCGAGACCCAGGTGGGCTTCACCACGCCGGTCGGCACCTCCATCGACGTCACCGAAGCCAAGGTGCGGCAGGTGGAGGCCGCGCTGAAATCCTTCCCGGAAGTGGCCTACACCTACGCCACCATCAACTCGGGCAATGCCTCGGGCCGCAACAATGCACTGGTGTCGGTGCGGCTGACCGAGCGGCGTTCGCGCCAGCTGTCCACCGCGCAGCTCAACCCGCTGATCCGCCAGCGCCTGGCGGGCATCGCCGGCATCACGCTGACGATGGTGGGCATGCCTGACGGTGCCGGGGGCCAGAAGGCGATCCAGGTATCGATCCAGGGCGAAGACCTTGACGAACTGCGGCGCCTGTCCAGGGAAGCCAGCGCGCGCATGACGGCGATCCGCGGCCTGACCGACCTGGATTCAAGCATGAAGGACGACCGCCCCACCATCGAGGTGCGCATCCGGCGCGAGCTGGCCTCGGACCTGGGCGTTGGCGTCGCGCAGATCGGCAATGCCCTGCGCCCGCTGCTGGCCGGCGACGCCATCAGCTCCTGGCGCGCCCCCGACGACCAGAACTACGACGTGCGCGTGCGCCTGCCCAAGGACGCGCGTACCGGCATGGCCGACCTGAGCGCGTTGATGATCGCCAGCAGCCAGACTAATGCCGACGGCTCGCCGAAGATGGTGCCGCTGCGCCAGATCGCCGAGCTGGTGCCCACCACGGGCGCCAACCAGATCAGCCGGCGCGACCTGAACCGCGAGGTCGAGCTGACCGCCAACGTGGCCGGGCGCTCGGCGGGCGAAGTGGCGCGCGACGTCAAGGCCGCGCTGGACGGCGTGAACTGGCCGGCCGGCTACAAGTACCGCTTCGGCGGCTCGACCAAGTCGATGAACGAATCCTTCGGCTTTGCGGTGTCGGCACTGGCGCTGGCGGTGATCTTCATCTACATGATCCTGGCCTCGCAGTTCGCCAGCTTCTTCCAGCCGATCGCCATCATGACCTCATTGCCGCTCACGCTGATTGGCGTGTTCGCGGCGCTGCTGCTGTTCCGCTCGACGCTGAACATGTTCTCGATCATCGGCTTCATCATGCTGATGGGGCTGGTGACCAAGAACGCCATCCTGCTGGTGGACTTTGCCAACCAGGCGCGGCACGGGCATGTGGACGGCGCCGACGGCAAGGCGCCGCTGTCCCGGGAAGCGGCACTGATCGAAGCCGCCCGCGTGCGGCTGCGCCCGATCCTGATGACCACGCTGGCGATGATCTTCGGCATGGTGCCGCTGGCCTTCAGCCTGGGCGAAGGCGCCGAGCAGCGCGCGCCGATGGGCCAGACCGTGATCGGCGGGATCATTACCTCGTCGATCCTGACGCTGGTGGTGGTGCCGGTGATCTATACGTATCTTGATGATTTTGGCGCCTGGCTGCGCCGGCTGTGGCAAGGCAAGACCGCCAGCCAGTCAGCAGCACCAGACCGGCCGGCCTCGGCAGAGGCCAGCGCGGAATGAGCCCGGCGGCGTCCACAAGGTTAAAATAGTGGGTTTGATAAGACTGTCCGGCCGTGGCACCGCGCGGCCGGCGCACAGACCGACAAGCGGTTGGCATTGGTAAGGAATGGCAAGATGGATCTCGAAAAAGCCCGATTCAACATGATCGAACAGCAAATCCGCCCGTGGGACGTGCTGGACCAGGAAATCCTGGATCTGCTGGCGGTAGTCAAGCGGGAGCAGTTTGTCCCGCCCGCGTACGCCTCGCTGGCGTTCGTCGACATGGAGATTCCGCTGCCCGCCGGGCAGAACATGCTGGCGCCGCGCGTGGAAGCCCGCATCCTGCAGGACCTGGCCGTGCGCAAGCATGAAAACGTGCTGGAAATCGGCGCCGGCTCCGGCTACATGGCCGCCCTGCTGGCCAACCGCGCCCGCCACGTGCTGAGCGTGGACATCGTGCCCGAGCTGGTCGAGCTGGCCCGCACCAACCTGGCCAACGCCGGCATCACCAACGTCGACGTGGCCGAAGGCAATGCCGCCGATGGCTGGAGCGCCGCCGCACCGTACGACGTGATCTGCATCTCCGGCTCGCTGCCGGCGATTCCGCAATCGATCCTGTCGCAGGTCAAGGTGGGCGGCCGCATCGCCGCCTTCATCGGCGAGCTGCCGGTGATGGAAGCACGCCTGGTCACGCGCGTGTCCGAGACCGAATACCAGGTCGTCAACCTGTTCGAAACCGCGATCAAGCCCCTGCAGGGCGCGGCGCGGCCGTCGCAATTCCAGTTCTGAGGACGAAGTCATCATGCAGGTCATCCAAGCGACCGAACTGGCCCAGTGGCTGGCCGACGCCAGCCGCGCCAAGCCGGTTCTGCTCGACGTGCGTGAAGGCTGGGAGGTGCAGACCTGCGCCATGCCCGGCATCACCCACATCCCGATGCGCGACATCCCCGCGCGCGCAGCCGAACTGGACGAAGACGCCGACATCGTCTGCATCTGCCATCACGGCGCACGCAGCATGCAGGTGGCGGCCTACCTGGAGCGCCAGGGTTACGCCAAGGTCTACAACCTGACCGGCGGCGTCCACGCCTGGGCCAGCGATGTCGACCCGGCCATGCCGAAGTACTGACGCAGCAGTCCAGCACAGCAACACCAAGAAGAAACGACTGTAGGCCGCGCCCCGCGCCCGGCAACCTGGAGCTTTCATGACGTTTGCGCCCACCGCCCTGCCCGGAGTGATCCGGACGCGCCTGGCGATCGCGGTTTCCCTGCTTGCCCCGCTGCTGGCGATGATGCCCGCGGCGCCGGCAAGCGCGGCCGACCTGCTGCAGGTCTACCGCGATGCGCAAGCCAATGACGCGCAGTTCGCCAGCGCGCGCGCGCAGCTGCTGGCCACGCGCGAGAAGCTGCCCCAGGGCCGCGCCGGGCTGCTGCCGCAGATCACCGGCTCGGCCGGTGCAACGCGCACCAACGTCGACCAGAGCGTGCCGGTCGTCGCCAACCGGTTCTTCAACAACAACAACTGGGCGCTGCAGCTGACCCAGCCGCTGTTCCGCTGGGATCGCTGGGAAACCTACAAGCAGGGCGAACTGGCCGCGCTGGCCGGCGAAGTCTCGTTCCGCCAGGCCGAGCTCGACCTGATCACGCGCTCATCGCAGGCCTACTTCGACGTCCTCACCGCGCAGGACAACCTGTACCTCGCCGGCGCGCAGAAGAAGGCCATCGCCGAACAGCTGGCGCAGGCCAAGCGCAATTTCGAGGTGGGAACGGCAACCATCACCGATGCCAACGACGCGCAGGCACGCTACGACCTGGCAACCTCGACCGAGATCGCCGCACAGAGCGCGCTGGAGGTTGCGCGCGCGAACCTGCAGCAGATCACCGGCAAGCCCGTCGACGAACTGCTTGGCCTGCGGCCCGAGGCCGCCATTCCCGGCCCGCAGCCCGCGGACGCGAACGCGTGGGCGGCCCAGGCAGAGGCCACCAATCCGCAGGTCGGCCTGGCCGGCTACAACCTGGAAACGGCCCAGCGCGAGAACAACAAGGCCAAGTCCGGCCACTTGCCTTCGGTAGACCTGGTGGCCTCGTACGGCTTCACCAACTCCACCGGGATGGCCACCCAGCAGGTCAACATCGCCAGCCGCAACAACAACGGCCAGATCGGCGTGCAGCTGACGCTGCCGATCTATTCCGGCGGCCAGATCCAGTCGCGCGTGCGCGAGACGCGTGCGTTAGCCGACAAGGCTGCCAGCGACCTGGAATTCGCGCGCCGCACAGCCGCGCAGAGCGCGCGCCAGAGCTATTCGGGCGTTTCCAACGGGCTGGCACAGGTGAAAGCGCTCGAGGCGGCCGAGCATTCTGCCCAGAGCGCGGTCGAGTCGAACCAGCTTGGCTACGAGGTGGGCGTGCGCATCAATATCGACGTGCTGAACGCCGAAGCGCAGCTCTTCCAGACCCGCGCCAACCTGGCCAAGGCGCGCTACGACACCATCATGAACGGGCTGCGGCTGAAGGCCTCGACCGGCGTGCTGCAGGAGGACGACGTGGTGCAGATCAATACGCTGCTGACCTCGTCGCCGGGTGCCATGTACAAGCTGCCGTCGAAGACGAAGATAGGCGCCGTGGCAACGCCGTCAAACCCGCCTGCCGCGGCCCAGCGGCGCGGCGGCAGGCGTGAAACGATCACGGGCGGCGCACCGCGTTCCTGAGCGGGCGGCCTGCGGCCAAAGACACTGGATCCCCGCCTGCGCGGGGATGACGGCGTGCATAAGCGAGGCGCGCAGCGCCAAAGCTGCGTCGTTCCCGCGCAGGCGGGAACCCAGTGATTTTCAGATGCCTCGGCTACCCTATTGCCCCCGCGTCCTCGATTCCACCTTCAGCAACTGCCAGCGGATCGACGACGCATCCGCCGGCGGATTCGGCACCTGGTACTCACGCACGCGCAGCTTGTAGGCCACGCCCGGCTCAAAGTCCAGCCCTTCGATCGGGCCATACCAGAGCTGCCACGGGGCCTGCGGCGATTCACGCCAGCGATAGCACGTCATCTTGCCCACGCCCGAGCACGCCACGCGCTGCGAATCGATGTACACGACCTTCTCGACGCCGCCTGCATCCACGCTCGCGCCGCGCTTGCCCACGCCCTCGCGCTCGACAAACTGCAGCAGGTCGCCGCCAGCAGTCTTCCAGATGATCTGTCGTCCCATACTGCCCGCCGACGGCTGCGTGCCGACAGTGGCGAACGGCGTCTGCATTGCCTTGAGCAGGGTCGACTCCAGCTCCATGCGCGGCGGCGGGCAAGCCATGCGCGTGCCGGCGATGCCGTCGAAACGGATCCCGGTATCGGTCTTGCCATAGCTGCCGGCAAAGCGGTTGCAGCCGCTGGTGCCGCTGACCGTGCCCTGCGCGGCATCGATGCCCTGGTTGAACTCGAAAATGATGGGCTGGCCGTTGTCGCCGTGGGGGATATCGCGCAGGGAGCCGTCGGGCTGCTGCCAGCGCACCAGTTCCCAGCGGCTGGGGCCGGAGGGCTGGGTCTGGTTGAGGTTGGTGCCGGCTGAGGGGAGGTTCTCGACAGGGCCAGTGGTACAGGCGGCAAGCGCCACTGCGGCGGCAACGAGGGCCAGGACAGCGCCGTGCAGGCCAATTGCCTGGCGGGTACCGCGATAAGATGTCTGCATAAGGGTAAGCTCCTGTGACAAGGCGAGAAGGCCATTTGCGGCCCTTGACGCTGCAAGCTGGCTCAGAGCCTGGCGGCTTCATGCAAGTTCAGCATCGCTGGCTGCGCGATGCTGGTGTAGTTTAACGCGTAGGCATATCGCACCACGATTGGCACCAACACAGGCCAAAGCCAAGGATAATTGCAGACGCCTGTAAGTTCCCGCTTCTTTCCTGGCCGCACCCCCATACCTGCCGCCTTGCCAGCCATGCCTCTTCACAACCCGACGTCCGGCCGCAATATCTGCTTTCTGACCGGCACGCTGAACGCGATGGCGGGCGCGGAGCGGATGACGGCTACCGTCGCCAATGCGCTGGCCGACCTTGGCCATCACGTCACCATCCTGAGTCTCTGGGACGCCGCCAGCCAGTTCGCGCTGCACCCGCGCATCCGCCACGAGGCACTGTTTGCGCAGCGCCCTTCCTTCAAGCGCGCTTATCTGGCCACGGCCGCCGGCATCCGCCGGCACTGCGTCGAACATCGGATCGAGGTACTGGTGCAGGTCGACACCATGCTCGAACTGTTTGTGCTGCCGGCCACCCTTGGCCTGGGCCTGCACCACATCGCGTGGGAGCATTGCCACTTTGACGAGGATCTCGGCAAGCCGGCACGCAAGCTGGCGCGTCGACTGGCGGCGCGGTTCTGCCGGCAGGTGGTCGTGCTGACCGAGCGAGACCGCCGCCGCTGGCTTGAAGCACTGCGGCCGCGCAGCGAAGTCGTCTGCCTGCCGAATCCGCTGCCGTTTCCCCTGCCGGCCGCACCGGCGCCACGCACGCAGAAGACGGTGCTGGCCATGGGCAGGCTGGTCGCGGCCAAGGGCTTCGATGTATTGCTGCGCGCCTGGCAGAAGGTGGCCGAAGCAGCGCCGGAATGGCAGCTGGTCATCCACGGCGAAGGCGAAGAGCGCCCTGCCCTGACTGCAATGATCGGAGAGCTTCGGCTCGAAGGCCGGGCAAGCCTGCCCGGCGTTTGCCATGATCCAGTACAGGCCTATGGCCACGCATCAGTCTTCTGCCTGAGCTCGCGCTATGAAGGATTCGGGCTGGTGCTGATCGAAGCGATGGCGTTTGGCCTGCCGATCGTATCGACCGATTGCGAGACCGGCCCCCGGGAACTGCTCACCCCGGGGCAGGACGCGCTGGTGGTTGCCGCGGACGACGCCGATGCGCTGGCCAAGGCGCTGCTGACCATGATCCGGCAACCGGAAATGGCCGCCCGCCTTGGCGCAGGCGGGCGCCACAAGGCAGGCAATTTCACGCTGGAACGGCTTGCCCTGCAGTGGGATGCCCTGATCAAGGCGCCAGGATAGCCACCGGTTCAGCCTTCCAGCGCCGGCGCCAGCGCCGCGAGGGTGCGCACCGTAGCGCCCCGATGCAACCCCGCGAAGGTCTGCGCATGGGCGCGCATATCCGCCAGCCGTGCCGGATCGGCCAGTACGCTTGCTGCGGTACGCATCAGCGCATCGGCATTGTCGACACGCAGGCAAGCGCCCGCGGCAATCGCGTCTTCCGTCGCCTGCGCAAAGTTGAAGGTGTGCGGGCCAATCAGCACCGGCGTGCCGACAGCGCAGGCTTCTATCAGGTTCTGCCCACCCAGCGGCAACAGGCTGCCGCCGATAAAGGCCAGGTCCGACGCAGCAAAGTACATCGCCATCTCGCCCATCGAATCGCCAAGCACGATATCGGCGGTCAGCGGTGACTGCATGCTGCCAAGATCCAGTTTGCTGCGGCGCTCCACCGAAAACCCCGCCCGCGCCGCCATCGCGGCCACCTCGTCGAAGCGCTGCGGATGACGCGGGATCAGCAGCAGGGCAGGGCGCGGGACGTTGCCCGCCAGCGACTGCCAGCGGGAGAAGGCCTCGAGCAGCATCGGCTCTTCCCCCTCGCGCGTACTGGCAGCCGCCAGCACCGCGCGCGCGCCGAAGATCTTGCGCAGCCGCTCGCCCAGCGCCACGCCGGCCGGTGCGGGCTGCATATCGAACTTGAGGTTGCCGGTGATCTGCACCGCCGGCACGCCCAGCGCATGAAAGCGATCGGCATCGCCGGCCGTCTGCGCCAGCACGCTGGTGAAATCCCCATACATCGCCGTTGCGGCGCGGCCAAAGCGCGCCGTGCGCCGGAAGCTGCGGGGCGACAGGCGCGCATTGACCAGGTACAACGGCACCGCCGCCTTGCGCGCGCCGCGCAGCAGGTTGGGCCAAACCTCAGTCTCCATCAGCATGCCCGCCTGCGGCTGGAAATACCGCATGAACCGTCCCACTAGCCACGGCAGGTCATAAGGCAGGTAGCACTGGAGGATGCGCGGCTCATTGCCGAACAACTGCGCGCCGGTCTGACGACCGGTTGGGGTCATGTGCGTCAGCAGCAGGCGGTGATGCGGATAGGCGGCGAGCAGCGCCTGGATCAGCGGCTGCGCGGCGCGGGTCTCGCCGACCGACACGGCATGAACCCACAGCCAGGGGCCTTGCCTTGGCAGGCCGCCATATACCCCCAGGCGCTCGCCGACATGCTGCAGGTAGCCCGGCTCCTTGCGCGCCCGCCAGGCCAGGCGCAACACCGCCAGCGGCAGCACGACCACCCACAACAAGCTATAGAGAAAACGCAGCATCAGGCAGACACCCCGCGCACGCGGCAAGCCGCCTCGTAGACTTCATCGACTGACGGCACCACGCCGTCATCGCCGACATTGGCAATGCGGTCGGACCAGTAGCCTTCCGTCTTCCAGCGCCACGTGGCTGTATAGATCTCCACCGTCGGCCGGCACAGCGCCGCGGCGATGTGGACCAGACCTGTATCCACGCCGATTACCACCTCGGCCCGGTTGATCAGCCCGAAGCCCTGCATCACGGAGAAGCGCGGCAGCACCCTGGCCTGCGGCACGCCGGCCGCAACGGCTTCGGCAGCCTGGCGTTCCTTGTCATTGCCCCACGGCAACAACATCACCAGGCCCTCTTCACCCAGGCGCTTGCCCAGCGCATGCCAGTTTTGCACCGCCCACTTCTTGCGCGCACCCGCGGTCGCATGGAAACACACGGCATAGCGGGCAGGCAAATCGGCCCACAGCGGATCGTCGACATGCAACGATTGCGCGGCCTGCCCGAAAAATTGCGGCGGCTCCGCCGGCGCGAAGCCGGTCAGCGCAGCGCCCAGCAGGCGCGAGCGCCGCACCGAATGCGTCTGGCGCGGCACGCGCACCGGGTCGGTGTATAGCAGCCGCGCCGCCGGTTCATAGCCCGAGCCCTGCGTCGCATTGCCCAGCCCGATAATCGGCGCACCCGGCGCGCGCCCGGCCACGCGCGCGACCACCGCGGTCTTCAGCAAGCCCTGGCTGTCGATCACGGCGTCATAGCGATCCTGGCGCAGGGCATCACGCACCTCGCCCATTTCACGCCAGGTGCCGCCCTGCAGGATGCGCTTGCGCCAGCGCCGCAGCGCGAACGGGATTACCCGGCGCACTTCAGGCAGCAGGCGTACCAGCTCGACATAGCCCTCTTCCACCACCCAGTCGATCTCGGCACCCGGCCAGCGCGCGCGCAAGTCATGCACCAGCGGCATGTTGTGCACCACATCCCCGAGCGACGACACCTTGACCAGCAGGATGCGGGGTCGCTCCGGCAGCGCAAATGGCACCGCGGCCGGCATGGGCTGCGCCACACCGGCCGCGTCAGACGATGCCGGCGGCACCGTCGCGCGCTCAGAACGGGAGCTGAGCATCCGGCTTCTCTGCCAGGATCACGCGCTTGAACTCCGCCTGGATGCGTGCCAGCGCGGCGTCGCTGTCCGCCTCGAAACGCATCACCACCACCGGCGTGGTATTGGACGGACGCGCCAGGCCGAAGCCATCGGCATATTCCACACGCACGCCGTCGATGGTGATCACCTCGCGCGCGCCCTCGAACTTTGCGTTCGCCCTGATCTTGTCGAGCAGCGTGAACGGCTCACCCTCTGCGCACTTGAGCTGCAGTTCCGGCGTGTTGTTCGCGTTCGGCAGCGCATTAAGCACGGCACTAGGGTCCGCATGGCGCGACAGGATCTCCAGCAGGCGCGCGCCGGTGTACAGGCCATCATCAAAGCCATACCAGCGGTCCTTGAAGAACACATGACCGCTCATTTCACCGGCAATCGGCGCGCCCGTTTCCTTCAGCTTCGCCTTGACCAGCGAATGGCCGGTCTTCCACATCAGCGGCTCGCCGCCGTGTTCACGAATCCACGGCGCCAGCTTGCCGGTGCACTTGACGTCGTAGATCACCTGCGCACCCGGATTGCGCGACAGGATCTCCTCGGCAAACAGCATCAGCTGGCGATCCGGGAAGATCACCTGTCCGTCCTTGGTCACGACGCCCAGGCGGTCGCCATCGCCATCGAAGGCCAGGCCGAGTTCGCAGTCCGTCTCGCGCAGGCACTTCATCAGGTCCTGCAGGTTCTCGACATGGGCCGGATCGGGGTGGTGGTTGGGGAAATTGCCGTCGACATCGCAGAACAACTCCGTCACCTCGCAGCCCAGGCCACGGAACAGGTCGCCGACGAAGGCGCCAGCCACGCCATTGCCGGCATCCAGCGCGATCTTCATGGGCCGGGACAGCTTGACGTCGCCAAGGATGCGGTCGAGGTACTTTTGACGCACATCGACTTCCTTGTACGTCCCAGCCCCACTGGTGAAAGTACCGGCCTCGATGCGCTGGCGCAGGGCCTGGATCTGCTCGCCATAGATCGCCCGGCCGGCCAGCACCATCTTGAAACCGTTGTAGTCGGGCGGGTTGTGGCTGCCGGTGACCATGATGCCGGAGGTGGGGCGGACGCCGTCGATTTCGATATTGGTGGCGAAATAGACCATCGGGGTGGCGACCATGCCGAGGTCCAGCACGTTCAGGCCGGCTGCCCGCAGGCCTTCGACGAGGCCGCCGAGCAGGTCAGGGCCGGAGAGGCGGCCGTCGCGGCCGACGGCAATGGACTTCTCGCCGAGCTCCACGGCAGCCGACCCGAACGACAAGCCGATCTGGCGCGCGACGTCGCGGGTGAGCGTTTTGCCCACGATGCCGCGGATGTCGTAGGCTTTGAAAATGGTGGGGTCGATTTGCATGTAGCGTCCTGTGTTGCTTGTCGTCCGCGCCGCACTTTGCCAGATGGTAAATGCGGCGCCCCAAAGGGAGTGATGCCGTTCAGTTAAGGTCTCATGCCCCACCGTCATTCCCGCGCAGGCGGGAATCCAGCGTCTTTCACGTCCCCTTTGGCGACGAAGTCACTGGGTTCCCGCCTGCGCGGGAACGACAGTCGCAAACTGATCGGCTTTACCCCAAAGGGAGGTATTTTGCCGGATTGCGGCAGGTCCGGGCGGTATAATCGCCGCATTATCACGGATGGACACAATTTTCGGAGTCTGTCCTACATCGGGCGGTGTCCGGTCCGCCGCATCTGGCATCCCCTCATCCTGCATTGCCCTGAGACATGCGGCGGCTTCCACCCCGCCACGGACTTACAGACCCTTGAGACCAGCCGCGCAGCCTTCGCCACGCCCTCGCATCGCCTATCTGATCACCAATTCGGAAATCGGCGGTGCGCAGTCGCACGTCGCTGACCTGATGCAATCGATGGCGGGCAAGGCAGATACCGTCCTGCTGGCGGGCGGCGACGGCCCCCTGTTCGATATCGCGAAACAGTCGGGCGCCCATACCATCCGGCTGGCGCGTCTAGACAATGCGCTGTCTCCCTGGCGTGCGATCGCTGCCCTGCGTGAGTTGGTCAGTGCGCTGAAGCAGGCCGCGCCCGACCTGGTCCACGCGCATAGTGCCAAGGCTGGCGCGCTGGGGCGCATCGCCGGATTTCTGCTCGGCATACCCGTCGTCTACACCGTCCATGGCTTCGCCTTCAAGCCTGAGGCCCCAGTGCGCCAGCGTGTCGCCGCACGCGCGGCGGAATGGCTATTGGCGCCGCTGACGGCGCGTGTGATCTGCGTCGCGGAGGCAGAACTGCGGCTGGCCCGGTCGCTACCCGTGCCGGCCGAACGCATCACGGTGATCCCCAACGGCATCGCCGATACCGCCCATCGCGCCACGCCACAAGCCCCCCTGCGTAGAATCGTCATGGTCGCGCGCTTTGCCGCGCCCAAACGCCCGGATGCGGCTATTCGCGCGTTCGCGCGTGCCGGCCTGGAAGCGTGCGAACTTGTACTGGCCGGCGACGGCCCCCAGCGGCCTGCCATGCAGCAGTTGGCGCAACAGCTAGCGCCCGGGCGCGTGCAGTTTCCCGGCAACGTGACCGACATCCCGGCCCTGCTGGCGTCCGCCCAGGTCTTTGTGCTGGCGTCCGACCATGAAGGTTTTCCTCTTTCGGTGCTTGAAGCGATGCGGGCCGGCTTGCCGGTCGTCGCCTCGGACTTGCCAGGCATCCGCGAACAGATCGAGAACAACAGGCTCGGGGTGCTGGTGGATCACGACGATGACAATGCCTTCTCCGATGCGCTGCGGCGCCTTGCCGGCGACGATGCGCTGCGCGCAGCGCTTGGCGGCGAAGCGCGCCGCCGGTGGGAGCAATTTTATGAACTGGAGCGCATGACCGAGGCGACGTGGTCCGTCTACCGCGACACCCTGGCGCAAACGCCCCGCGCTGCGCGGGTGCCGACATGATGAACATCAAGACCGACAGCATGCGCCACCGTGCCTTGCGCAGCCGTACAGGCGGATCCGAAACCGTGCGCCGGGTCAGCCGGATGGTAGGCTGGGCAGTGCTTGGCCTGGCGCTGTTCGCGCTCAGCGCGGCCGGCGCCGAGATGGCGCACCGCGCCGGCATTGTCACCTACGTGTTCACCCGTACATTGCTGTGGTCAGTCGTGCCGTACCTGGTCGCGTTCATGCTGCTTCACCGATCACTGCACTTACCGGCGATGGAGGGCAACAGCCTGGCGGGCCTGGCCGCGACGCTGCCGTTCTGCGGCCTGCTCTTTGCGTTCGCCGCCTTCCATATCGAGTATTCGCGCGGCGCCCTGCTGCTGTCCTACCTCATCACGCTGGCATGGATCTGGGCCGGCTATCGGCGCTTCGTGCAAAACTACGTGCCGCTGTTCGGCTATACCGAACCGAGTACCCTGGCGCAGCTCGAATCCATCCTTGCCATGCCGGGCGCCGCACCGCCGGCCCATATCCGCTTCGAGCCAGTAGGATCGCTGGAGGACGCCAGGCATTTCGACGGCCTGATGGTCGAACGCAGCGCCACCGGCGACCCGGAACGCACGCGGTTGCTCGCACACTACAAGATGAGCCACGTCCGGATGTACTCGGTGGAGCGCGTCGGGGAAATGCTGACCGGCCGCGTTGGCCTGGCGCACATCGACGAAAACTTCCTGGATGACTACGCCGCCCACTACCTCTACGGCTACCTTAAGCGTGCGGTCGATATCGTGGCCGTCCTGTGCCTGGCGCCGCTGGCCATGCCGCTGGGGCTCGCGGTGGCACTCGCAATCCGGCTCGAAACGCCGGGCGGCGCCATGTTCCGGCAGGAACGCGTAGGGCTGTTCGGCAAGCCTTTCGTCATGCTCAAGTTCCGCAGCATGGGTGTCGACAGCAGCGCACCAGCCATGTTCGCCGCACGCCGCGATCCGCGCGTGACCCGTGTCGGACGCATCATCCGCAAGTACCGCCTGGATGAGATCCCGCAACTCTGGAATGTCCTGCTCGGGCACATGAGCCTGATCGGCCCGCGGCCGGAGCAGGCGCCGATGGTCGAGCAGTTTTCCGAAACCATTCCCTACTACCCCTACCGCCACCTGGTGCGGCCCGGCCTGTCGGGCTGGGCGCAAGTGCAGCAGGGTTATGCCGGCAGCCACGAAGAAACGGTGACCAAGCTGAGCTATGACCTGTATTACGTCAAGCACTGTTCGCTGGCGCTGGACCTGCTGATTGCGGTGAAGACGCTGCGGACGCTGGCGACCGGCTACGGGGCGCGCTGATGGCGATGGCAGGCAGTCCGGCTGCGCAACGGCCATTGCGCATCATGGTGATCACCACCGGGCTCAGGCTAGGTGGGGCCGAGCAGCAAATCGCCGCACTTGCGGGAAGCTTCACAGCCCTGGGCAACGACGTTGCCATCCTGAATCTAACGACAGGCACGGAAGTCGACCTGCCGCCAGACGTCCCCGTTACAGAGCTGCACATGCGAAAGACGCCGGCGTCCATGCTGGCTGCGCTGCGCAAGGCACGGAGGATTATTCGCCAGTGGCAGCCAGACGTCATCCACGCTCATATGATCCACGGCAACCTGTTTGCACGAGCGCTGGCGCGGACCGGCCCGATGCCACCCGTTATCTGTTCCGCACATAGCGCGCGCGAAGGCGGCAAACTGCGGGCCCTCGCCTATCGCCTGACCGACCGGTGGTGCGACCTCACCACCCATGTCAGCGAAGCGGGCAGGCAGGCCATGATTGCGAGCGGCGCTGTGCCAAGCGGCCGCGTGATCGTGATGCCAAACGGCATCGATACCAATCGCTTCCGGCAGGACGATGCCTCGCGTGAGCGCATGCGCCGGGATCTTGGCCTCAACGCCGGAGAAGTACTGGTCCTGAATGTCGGCAGGCTGGTGCCGGAGAAGGACCAGGCCATGCTGATTGAGGCATTCCGCGAGGTGCATCGCAGGATTCCGAGGGCCAGGCTGATGATTGCCGGCGACGGACCGCTGCGCGCCGGACTCACAAGCCAGATTGCCGGGTATGGTTTGAACCATGCCGTGCTGCTGATTGGCGCGAGGAAAGACATCCCTGAGTTGCTGCGCGCAGCCGATGTATTCGTCCTGTCCTCGCGCATCGAAGGCATGCCCCTGGCCGTCGGCGAAGCCCTGGCCAGCGGCTTGCCGGTAGTTTCGACCGCAGCGGCCGGCGTAGCGGAACTGGCAGGCGATGTCGCTACAATCACGCCAGTCGGCGACGCTGCCGCGCTGGCCACTGGTCTTGTGACCGCCATCGAGGAACTGCCCGGCACCCAAGCTCAACAGTACCGGCGCCGACAGCAGGTGATCAGCCGCTTCGACATATCCGCCGTTGCAAGACAATGGCTGGCGCAGTACCAACAACTGAAGGAAACCCCCTGATGCGCCGCAAAGTTGCCGGCAACTTGCTCTGGATGCTTGCTGACCGCGGGCTTCAGGTAGCGGTCGGGATCGCCGTGGTAGGCATGCTGGCGCGTGCGCTTGGTACTGAAGGCTTCGCGCATTTCCAGTATGCACAGTCGCTGGTGTTTATCGCGGCGTCCATTCCATTGATCTGCTCTGCCGAAGTCGTGGTGCCACGGCTCGTCGCCCGACCCGATCCAGAGGCCACGCATACGCTGCTCGCCCATGCCTTTGGCATCCGCCTGACCGCAGGCCTTGCCGGCTATGCGCTGATTTGCGCCTACCTGGCATTCACACAACAGCCGGCAGACACATGGATCCCCGCAGCTATCCTCGGCACGGCCATCATGCTGCGGGAACCCTTCGGCGTGGTCATCGCGTGGATGCAGGCGCGTACGCATAACCGGCCGAACGTCGTCTTCAACCTCATTGCACTGGCTGCCAAGGCTGGGCTGATCGGCGCGCTCTTCTTCACCGGTGTCAATCTGTTGCCCGCTTATGCGACTGCCTTTGCCATCGAACCGTTGATTGCATCGGTATTGCTAGCCTGGTACTACCTGTCACGCGCACCGCGTACATTACCAACCCGCGACGCGTCACTGACCCGGGACCTGGTACGTGATGGCACGCTGTTCTGGGTGAGCTTTATGCTGATGGTGTGCGCGCGACGTGCGGACCAATTGATTCTCAAGGAGTTTGTGCCGCTGGCGGAACTGGGGGCCTATGCGGCAACGATGCAGGTGCTGGACAACTTTACGACTATCGCCACGATCCTCGCCGCCGGGGTGGCGCCGATGTATGTGTTTGGGCAGCAATCGGTGGGGGCGGCACGAGCGAATGTGCTGCGCGTAACTGGCGGCATCACGGCAGTCGGGCTCTGTGGGGCAATCATCCTGGCACTTTGTGCTGAATGGGTAGTTCAGTTGCTGTATGGGCGGGCGTTTGGCGAGACGGTTGTGCTGTTGCGGCTGGCGGCGTTGGCGTCGACGCTGGTTTTTGCGGATGTTGGGCTGAGTCTATTGCCGGTGTTTCTTCGCAAGCCAAGGTGGGTGGCGGTGAAGTGGGCTCTGGTGCTCCTCACGACAGTTATCGTCGATCTCATTGCGGTACCGCGCCTGGGTACACGCGGGGCCGTGCTGGGCTATGCCGTGGGTAATGCCGTGGCATTGGTCGTTGGGCTAGCCTTGGTGCTTCGGGCGCGGCTTGCAGCCGCTGTCGCCTCCGCATAAGCCAGTCCATGCCCGGCGTGCCCGGCGTGGTTACCCGTCCCTGCCAGCGTAGCCTTTGGAAACTCTTAGAGTTGTCTTATTCTCCCGAGTCTCCGTGCCGCGTAGTGTTGCCAGTGGTGCTGACCACACCTCTCGTAGCGACTCAACCACACTCGACAGTCGTGGTTACGTAACAGCCAAAGCTCCGCTTTGGCCGGGTAGCGCGCATTGATACAAGACCCGAAAGGGAAATAATGCGGGCCGTCTACGAGCGGTGGTCAAGTACCCGGCCGCCCCCCTTAATGGGGGCGAAGTGACATCTCTCAGGAGTTGGCTATGACTGAGCAATCTGCTTGCACTCAGGTGCGTACTCTCACCACTGGGCGTACATACTTTCCGGTTCTTCCTGCCAGGAGTAATGGCTTTAGTGGTTTGCGGGCTGTGCCTTGGATTCGGTTGAAGGGGGTTTGGTTGGAGGAGGCCGGCTTTGCGGTTGGGCAGCCGGTGAAGGTTGAGGTGCAGCCGGGGCAAGTTGTTATTTGGCTGGGATAAGAGCGCAGTACGAAGAGCCCAGCCTGTTTCGCCCCACCAATTGAAATTGAATTATTGATGGGGCGGCAGGACCTCTGGACTGAGATCAACTTTGGGATGACAGGATCTCTCCGGAATTTTTTTGTGCGAGGCATATCATCAGAGGTAACTCTCCCTGGACTTCATCAGCTCGGTTAACGACGAAGTCATGGCCGAGTCCATCGCCTGGCAGAACCGCCCGCTCGACGCCATGTACCCGGTCGTGTTCTTCGACGCGTTGCGGGTCAAGATCCGCAGTGACGGCATCGTCAGCAATAAGGCTGTGTATCTGGCAATGGGAACCCAGGCAAACGGTCAACGCGATGTGCTGGGCCTGTGGGTCGAGCTGACTGAAGGCGCTGAGTTCTGACGCCCATGACGATGACTGCATCGATGGAGCTCCAAAATCCAGCCCCTTCCCAGCAAAACCCGTCGGTCGGCCAATAAGGGGCTACTCAAAGTGAGATAACCTAGCCGTGCAGGTCTCGGCTACCAACTAATCATCCTATTCGGCAACGAACCGCGTGATAGGCGGCTTGAATGCCGGATCAATAGGATCTGTGCGTCAATCTAGCCACAATACGACGGCCTATTCTCAATAAACGCCACGCATTGCGCATGATCATCAAGTGAACAAGAACTAGTCCAAGAAAGAGGATAAATAGTGTTTGTTCAGAATATCCTGCTTTCCAACCATATACTCCACAGAACCCAAATATGGCGTTGCTGAACAGGATGACCCAGACAATTGCGTCAGCCCCTAACCCTAGTCTCAGCAGCACGTGATGAAGATGTGTCCTATCCGCCGCTAACGGGTTCTTGCCCTTCAGTACCCGTCGCACTACCACAGTGAAGAGGTCAATCAGAACAAAGCCAAGTACCCATAACATCACCACAGGAGGTATTTGGCGATCTGCATTATAGCTACGCTGCGAGAGAAGAACCGCGAACCACACTATACTGAACCCCAGCATCAAACTACCGGCATCCCCCAGGAAGACCTTTTTCTCCCCCCGAAACGGATTCTTCATGTTAAATAAGAGAAAACCAAGAACGGCGCCGCAGAATATTACGCACATGCGCTGAGCAGCACCATTATCGATCTGCCCTGCCAAATATGCAAACCAGGCAAATGTGATGGCGGATAGCCCTCCCGCTAAGCCGTCCAAACCGTCGCACATATTCATGGCATTAATTACGGCGACGACCGCAAAGAGTGTCAGAGGAATCCCCCAATTACCCAGTTCAATTTCTCTGCGGCCAAAAATATCTCCAAGAGTACCAAGATAAATCCCACCCCATGATGTCATCAGAATGGCCGCCAGCAACTGAACTCCAAGTTTCGCCACTGGCGACATTCCCTTCATATCATCGAGAATCCCCACAATCGCCAAGAGTGTCAACCCCCCTAAGAGGGCAACATAGTAGCCCTGAGAACGCATGAACAGCATCGCGGCCGACCATACAGCGATCGTGATGGCAATTCCCCCTACTAGAGGTATTTCGCCATGGTGACGCTTGCGCGAGTCGGGCCGATCTACCAACCCGCCTACAATTGCCACCGGTCGCAACGCGACTACCGCGATGACCGTGGCCAATAGGGAGAAAAGTGGAACCCAAAAAAAATCAAACATTTAGCAAACCTGAATAGATCCTGCACAGCCTATTTGCCCGGCAGGTGCAGAGCACGCCCGGAGCATGCCTCGAGCTGGCGTTTACCGTAACTTACTCTGCACACCAAAACCTGCGCTCGAAGCGAACACTGGGGGCGGTATGCGAAGAAACCTCAAAGAGCATGACCCAATCCTCGGGTTGGCCGCGATTGTGCAGGACTATATACTATGCGGATTGCGTCCTGTGTTCCGCTGCGTTGCCTTAGGGCCTCTTCTCGCTTACGTGTGGACACGGCAGGCGGCGTATTGCCGGAGCCGGCTCCGAGTTGCGGCAGAGTGCGAGCAACGCCGCCTGGATACTGGTGGAACGGGTTTCTGGCACGAGCAGGGGGCGCATGTAGATGGCGCTCCATTCATATGCGTGCCACAGCGCCACAGCATTGCGACCCCAAATTAGCTCGCAACTGGATACATGTTCAGTCGATTCCGCTAAAATATGCCCCTTCCACTGCGGAAACAATTTGTTCGCAGTCACGCCAGCCAAAGTGACCCCTTAGGGTTCAAACGGCCAGACACACCAGAGCGCGATACTTGCTTGCGCTAGCAGCGTTCGGCCATAGGAAAAATGTCCGCGCACTGACTCCAGTAGGCGATCGCCCCCCGGCGGCAACCGCGATACGGATGTCATGCGCGAGAAACAGGGATATATAACAAGGCTCAGAGGGGGAGTTGTTTCTTGGTTTCGATGCCACTTGTAGTCGACCTGGATGGCACGCTGATTCGCACGGACATGCTCCACGAATCCGCGTTGCGAATATTGCGTGAGAGCCCGGGCAATGCCCTGCGCATCCCGCTTTGGCTTGCGCGAGGCAAGGCCGTGCTCAAGGAACGCTTAGCGGGACTTGTAGACATCGACCCGGCCTCCTTGCCCTACAACGCAGAGCTGCTCGAATGGCTCAAGGTGCAGAAGTCTGAAGGCCGCAAGCTGATCCTGTGCACGGCGTCTGACAAGTCGCTGGCAATTGCCATCGCCGAACACCTGACCATTTTCGATGAGGTCATGGCCAGCGACGGCATCACCAACCTGGCCGGCCCCAATAAGGCGGCCGCTCTCCACCAGCGCTTCGGCCAGGCCGGCTTCGACTACGTTGGCAACTCGAGCGCCGATATCGTGGTCTGGCGCTGCGCGCGCAATGCTATCGTCGTCAATGCATCCGCCAGCCTCGCCAAGGCTGCCAGCGGCTGCTGCGAAGTCGAGCGCGTGTTCCCGGCAGAAGGGCTCGGCTTCACGGCATGGCGCCGCATGCTGCGGATCCACCAGTGGCTTAAGAACCTGCTGCTGTTCGTGCCGATGTTGGCCGGCCACGAGCTGACCAGCGGCACGACCTGGGTCGCGATTATCCTGGCGTTCCTCTCTTTCAGTATCTGCGCGTCATCGGTCTATATTGCCAACGACCTGCTCGACCTGGAAAGTGATCGCCAGCACCCACGCAAGCGCTTCCGCCCGTTCGCGTCGGGCCAGGTTCCTGCATGGATGGGGGTGGTACTGGCGCCCGTGCTACTGCTAATCAGCGTGGTGCTGGCACTGTTCGTCGGCGGCAGCTTCCTGCCCTGGCTGATCATCTACTTCATCGTCACCTGCGCCTATTCCCTGGCTCTCAAGCGAATCATGCTGGTCGACTGCCTTGTGCTGGCCTTACTCTACACGCTGCGCATCATCGCCGGTGCCGCTGCGGCAATGCTGCCGATGACGTTCTGGCTGCTGGCGTTCTCGATCTTCCTGTTCATGTCGCTCGCGTTCGTCAAGCGCTACGCCGAACTCGAAGTCCAGCTGCAAAGCGGCAAGGAGAAGGTCCATGGCCGCGGTTATTACACTAGCGACGCCCAGCTTATCCAGTCCCTCGGCATTGGCGCCGGCTACGCATCCGTCCTGGTGCTTGCGCTCTACCTCAACAGCGATTCCGTGCTTGTGCTCTACAGCACCCCCGAATTCATCTGGGGCGCTGTGCCCATCATGCTGTTCTGGGTCAGCTGGATGTGGATGAAGGCTCATCGCGGCGAGATGCACGACGACCCGCTGATCTTCGCGGTCAAGGATCGCGCCAGCCAGCTCGCTGGAATCGCGTTTGCCGCCGTGCTCGCGTTGGGGACGGTGGGGTGGCCGTGGTAGGCGTTTCGTCGTGGGGCCGGCTCGCAAGCTTGGAACATGAAGTCCGGGCGCTGACCGACCGGACGCAGGTTGCGCGGCACCTTGCCGCCCCCCTACCCGGACTTGCCCACGGCATGGGCCGCAGCTATGGCGATGTGTGCCTCAATCCCGGCCATACGCTCTGGCAGACGACCGGCCTCGATCGTTTCATCGCATTCGACGAGACGAACGGGCACTTGGTCTGCGAGGCCGGCGTGCTGCTGCGCGACATCCAGCATCTCGCGGTACCGCGCGGCTGGATGCTCCCGGTGACACCGGGAACCCAGCTCATCACGGTCGGCGGCGCCATCGCCAACGACGTGCATGGCAAGAACCACCACGTGTTCGGCTCATTCGGCGATCACGTTCGACGGCTGACGCTGGCGCGCACGGACGGGAGCATGCTTGAATGTGGGCCTGATGAACGGTCCGATTGGTTTGCCGCGACAGTTGGCGGGCTGGGCCTGACCGGCGTCATCGTGACGGCCGAGATGCAGCTGCGGCGCGTGCCCGGGCCATGGCTCGACACCGAGACCCTGCCCTATGCCAGCCTCGACGAATTCTTCGCCATTGCCGACCGCTCCGAGGCCGGCTGGGAGCACACGGTGTCCTGGATCGACTGCCTTGGCGGCAGTTCGCAACGCGGGCTATTCATGCGTGGCAACCCGAAAAACGTGACGGGCCTGCCCGAGCCGAAGGACCGCAGCAAGACGATGCCGTTCGTGCCGCCGGTTTCACTGGTAAACAAGCTGACATTGCGGCCATTCAACATGACTTATTTCCATCTGAACAAGTGGAAGGCAGGTCGTGGCACGGCCCACTATGAGCCGTTCTTCTATCCGCTCGACAACCTGCACGAATGGAACCGGATGTACGGTCCGAAGGGCTTCTTTCAGTACCAGAGCGTGGTGCCGCGTGCCGTCGGCCGCGATGCCGTCCAAGCCATGCTGGCCGAGATCGCCAGGTCGGGCGAAGGCTCGTTCCTGGCGGTCCTCAAGACCTTCGGCGACCGGCAGGCTCCGGGCATGCTGAGCTTTCCTGAGCCCGGCGTCACGCTCGCGCTTGATTTCCCCAACCGGGGCGAGAAAACCGCCAGACTATTCGACCGTCTCGACACCATCGTCCGCGAAGCACGCGGGCGGCTTTATCCGGCCAAGGATGCGCGCATGCCGCGCGACCTGTTTGAAGCCGGTTATCCGCGACTCGCGGAATTCCTTCCATTTCGTGACCCGGGCATCAGCTCCGCCTTGTCACGCAGACTCATGGGGCACTGACCTTGCAAGACCACAGAAAGCGAATCGTCATCGTCGGCGCAACATCCTCGATCGCCGAGCACTGCGCACGCACATGGGCCGCCGAACCGGGGGCCGAATTAACGCTTGTGGTACGCAACCGTGAGAAGGCCGAACGCATCGCCGCCGATCTCCAGGTACGCGGCCCCCGCGCGGCGATTCGCATTGTCGAGACCGGGTTCACCGACCCGACCGCAGTCGGCCAGCTTGCCGACACGCTCGCTGCCGATGGCCCGTTAGACATCGTGCTGATCGCGCACGGCTCGCTGCCCGACCAAGCACAATGCCAGCAGGATCTCGGCACCGCCAGCGAAGCGCTGACCGTCAACGGCATCTCGCCGGTCCTGTTCGCCGAAGCCTTCGCCGGCCACATGGCCAGCGCCAACCGTGGCACGCTAGGCATCATCGGCTCGGTCGCCGGCGACCGTGGGCGCAAGTCCAACTATGTCTATGGCGCCGCCAAGGGACTGGTCACGCGCTACGCCCAGGGCCTGCAGCACCGCATGGCACTGAGCGGCCGCAACGGCGTGAAAGTCGTGCTGATCAAACCCGGACCCACCGCCACGCCGATGACCGCCCACATGACGGCGCAGGCCGGCAAGATGGCCCGAGTTGAAGACGTCGCGAAATGCATCGTCGACGGGATGCGAGCGGGCAAGCCGGTGGTCTACGCACCGGGGAAATGGGCGGTGATCATGATGGTGATCCGGCATTTGCCGGGGGTTGTGTTTAGCAAGATGGACATTTGAATGCAAGGCTCCGCTCTGCATAGCGGCAGCATACGGGGGAGTTCTTGCCTCCCGATGACTTGCCCCTTAGCGGACTGCAAGACGAAGCGAACATCACTGACCGAGGCGAAGTGTGAAGAACCTGAATGAGAAGATCATCCTCCCGGGCGGAGCCGGCCTAGTTGGACAAAACCTTGTGGCCCGCCTGAAAGACTTGGGCTACAACAACATCATTGTGCTTGACAAGCACAGTGCGAACGTAGAAGTCCTCAGAAAGACCCAGCCCGACGTGCTCGTCGAATGCGTCGACGTGTCGGTGCCCGGCGCCTGGCTGAAGCACTTCGAAGGCGCTTCGGTAGTTGTCATGCTGCAGGCCCAGATCGGCGGCATTGACTGGCAGGAATTCGTGCGTAATAACGTTGACTCGACGCGAGTCATCCTCGACTCGATCAGATCGAACAACGTCCCGTATCTTGTGCACATCAGCTCTTCCGTGGTCGAGTCAGTCGCCGATGATTTCTACACACGCAGCAAAAAGGAGCAAGAGGAGATCGTCCTGGCCAGCGGCATTCCCTGCCCGATCCTGCGCCCGACGCTGATGTTCGGTTGGTTCGACCGCAAGCATCTCGGCTGGCTGTCGCGCTTCATGAAAAAGGTGCCGGTGTTCCCGATCCCCGGCGATGGCCGCTATATGCGCCAGCCCCTCTACGTGGGTGACTTCTGCCGCATCATCATCAGCTGCATCGAGCACCGCCGCGGTGCAGGCGTCTACAATATCTCGGGCCACGAGAAAGTCGACTACATCGACATCATTCGTGAGATCAAGCGCGCCACGCGGGCAAAGACGCCGATCATCCGTATTCCCTACGGTCTCTTCTACTCGCTCCTCTGGACCTGGTCACGGTTTGACAAGAACCCGCCGTTCACAACCCAGCAACTCGCGGCGCTGAGTGCAAAAGACGAGTTCGAAGTGATCGACTGGCCCGGCATCTTCGGCGTATCCTCCACACCGTTCAAAAGAGCAATCGACGAAACCTTTAACGATCCGCGCTATAGCAGCGTGGTCCTGGAGTTCTAAATGGCGCAACGCATCGCCGTACTTGGCGCAGGTCCGATGGGCCTGGGCGCCGCTTACCAGCTCGTCAAGGATGGCCATAAGCCCATCGTGTACGAGGCCGACGACCGCGTCGGCGGCATGGCGGCCTGCTTCGATTTCGGCGGTACGTCGATTGAGCGCTACTATCACTTCCACGCCACATCGGACGTCGCCTTTTTCGAGATGCTCGGCGAACTCGGTCTGAGCGACAAGCTGCAATGGCGCGAGACCAAGATGGGCTACTACTACCAGGGTCATGTGCAACCCTGGGGCAACCCGGTAGCCCTGCTGAAGTTCAAAGGCCTCGGCTGGATTGCCAAGTTCCGCTACGGGTTCCACGCATTCCTCTCCACCAAGCGTGATGACTGGCGCTCTCTGGACAAAGTCGAGGCGAGCGGCTGGATTCGCCGGTGGATTGGCGAAGAGGCCTGGGAAGTGCTCTGGCGCCGACTGTTCGACTATAAGTTCTACGACAACGCTTACAACCTCTCCGCCGCCTGGATCTGGAGCCGCATCCGCCGGATTGGCCGGTCGCGCTACAACCTGTTCCACGAGAAGCTCGGCTATCTGGAGGGTGGCTCCGACACGCTGCTGAACGCCATGCGCGATGCCATCGTCGCTGGCGGCGGCGAGTTTCGCCTTTCGACGCCGGTGCAGCGTGTGGTCATGGAGAACGGCGCAGTCAAGGGGATTCAGACCAAAGATGGACTCGATTCGTATGACACGGTCATCAGCACGGTACCGCTGCCTTACGTGCCGCGCATCATGCCTGACCTTCCCCCCGACGTGCTGGGCAAGTTCTCCAGCGTCAAGAACGTAGCCGTGGTGTGCGTGATCGCCAAGCTGAAGAAGGCAGTTACGGAGAACTTCTGGCTGAACGTCAATGACCCCGACATGGATATCCCGGGTATCGTCGAGTACACCAATCTGCGACCGATGGACAGCCACATCGTCTACGTACCGTACTACGTCCCGGGCGAGCATCCAAAATATCAGGAACCGGATGTCGTTTTCATCGAGAAGGTGAAGTCGTACCTGAAGCGGATCAATCCGGCGCTGACGGAATCGGACTTCATCGCTGTGCGTGCGAGCCGCTACCGCTTCGCGCAGCCGATCTGTGAGCCAGGCTATCTCAACCGCCTGCCGCCGATCCAACTGCCCGTGAAAGGCCTGCTCGTCGCCGATACCTCATACTACTATCCCGAAGACCGCGGTATCTCAGAAAGCATCGGCCTCTCGCGCAAGATGGCAAGGATGTGTTGATGCAGTCGCGGACCTTTCTGCTGTTTCTGCTGACCGGCGGCTTTGCCGCCGCCGTCAACTGGACGAGCCGCATTGCCTACAATCTGTGGATGCCCTACTCGTACGCGATTGTGCTCGCTTACTTGACTGGCATGGTGACGGCGTTCGTGCTGGCCAAAATGTTCGTCTTCACCACTTCCACGCAGTCGACAGGACGTTCGGCGCTGATCTTCACCTTGGTCAATATTGCCGCGGTAATCCAGACTTGGGCTGTAAGCGTTTTGTTGGCGTACCGCGTACTGCCTGCGCTGGGCATGATGTGGCACAGCAAGGAAATTGCGCACATGGTTGGGGTAGCGGTGCCCGTGTTCACTAGCTATATCGGCCACAAGCGCTTCACGTTCCGCTAGCGGCTAAATTGTCAGTACGGCCGCAATGCGCCGGTGCGTTGGCTGGCGCATGCTTTCATTTGACGGTGGCGCGGTTCCGGCACTCATACAAGAGGCCTCCCGCCTCCGCTCTCACCGAGAACTCCAGTTCCCCATTCAGGCTGGACACGTCGACAGTCGTGTCGAAGCCAGTCTTGTTCATCACTGGCTTGCGGAATGCGACCGCCACATCAGGACGATCGGACACGGGCAACTGGAATGTTGTGACGCTACCATCGGCGACCTGAACAACCGCCCAAATCTTCTCCGGATTGATCCCTTTGTCGATTGACGGGGTTATCCAACCAGCCGCATGAATACGGCCGTCTTCACGACGCTCGATGCGGTCCAGCGCGCAGTTCGCCGAATGGGGCGCAAGCGGCTGCGCCGGCCGCACCGCCAATAGCTTCAGCGCACCCGGCTGCCGCGAGATTGTGAGCTCGCTGGTCGACACTGCAATATCGCGCTGCCAGTAGACCGATTCGCCTGTCAGGATGCGGAAGGAGCGGACGTGACGGGTCTCGCCACCGCCGGCGACACTCAAGAAATCACCTGCCGATGAAACATATGGTGATAAGAGTAACCCGTGACGGGCAATGTCAGGGATTAGGCGGTGCGTAACCATCGTGCCGTCACGCAGGGCCAGCTCAATCTCCACCGGAGGCAGCTTGTAAAGCCCGAGCATAAGCTTGCCAATCGGGGTCAGGCGCAGGTCTACCTTCGCCCAGAGCAGATCCGTATCATTGGCCACCATCACGGATTCGCCGTCCTTGGTTGTCTGCTGCCGCTCAGGGCCGAATTGCGCCAGCTTCCCATCCTCCCGAGCCAGCGTGAGAAAGATCCCATTGAAGTCAATAATTCGGTAGCGGCTCAGCAGCAACGGCCAACTGAGTGAATCGTCTTGTGACGGTAGGCGGCCGTCAATGGGGGCGATCGTGAAATAGATATGCTCTGGCGCACCGGGGCCGGTGAGATGGCCGGCGTCCTTCTCGAGCAGCGTCCCGGTATAGGACGAATAGCTCTGGGGCACAGGGCGCCCCGCCCAAGGCTGCCCAGATGCAAGCACCGGAGCCAGCTCTGTTGGATAGACATCAGCGGAGCCTGCGAGCACGCGGAAGTGCGCGTTGCGGAGGATCTCGCGATTGCTCTTTTTGAAATCACCGCGCAGATCTTGCGTGCCTGACAAACGGGAGGACAACGCACGTGCGTCACCGATGATGGAGCGCTTCAGACGGCCGGCACTTTCCGGGAGGGATTCCCCGGAGGCCGATTGATTGACCATCCAGGAGGCGCTAAGGCAAATGGCCGCCACAGCAAGCGTGCTCCGGCCGCGCGTTGTCATCAGCACAATAAGCGTCATAAATAACAACGCGTTGGCCGCGATCAGGCTGTGTCCGTCATGCCTCACAAAGGCAGCCTTGAAAGTGACGAATACAAAAAAAAGAATGCCCAGCAACGTGCAGGCCTGGCGCACCTTTGAGGCGCCCTTGAGCGTTCCAGCAAGAGCCAGCACGAATGCGGTTGCCGCGACAAGCCAGATGGCGATCTCAGATGTATCGCCTTCGAGCGACATTGCTCCGGTATACCCCGAGATAATCGGCTCCTGCGACACGAAAAAACTAGGTAGCGCGCCAACCGGCTGCCCGGAGAGCACCCATCCAATGACCGTCGATGCAGCCACGACCGCAGCCAACGTGATCGCCTGCGACACCCGGCCCGATACGAGATAAAGGAGAACCGACAGACCGACCGCAGCGCCGGCGATACCGCCCAAGCTACCCTTTATCAAAGGTAGCAGCCCGACGGCTGCCGCGATCAGCGTCATCGCAATGCGGGTCGTGCTGTCGCCTGGGACGGCCTCGCGCTCCCCGGATGCGTTAGTGAGGCGGAAGACCGCGAGGAGCAATAGCAGCGGCAGGACGAGGAAAATACCATCCTTCAATTGGCACAGCGCCACAGCGACCGGCACGAAGACCAGCCGTGCCACCCGGTATGGGAAGGCAAGCAACCAGAATCCTGACATGAGACCCAGCGCGACCAGAGCGCTGCCGCCCAGCATCAGCGCTTCAGTCGCGGGATGAAAAACATGCGTGTAGACCGAACCGTATGGACCGAAGGTGAAAATTACGTCGCGCCCAAAAACCATGCGCTTGGCGACGGCCTCGTTCAGCACCAGAGTCCATGATGGATCAAGTCCGGCGCTAGGCATCAATGGCGCCACAGGTATCAGGAGCAAGCAGGTCAAGAGCGCTGCAGCAGCGGTCAGCACCCAAGAGCCGCGCTGGCGCGTAGCGACCATGGCCGAGTTCCGCTCGACAAAACCCATTGGATCTATCCGGATTTTCTGCTTCATTCTAGAGATAGGAATTCTAACGTGGTAACCGTTCACATCACCGACGAATGGTCCGCACAAACCTACAAAAGACGCATTAGCGCAGCCTGCCGCTGTTCCTGCCGCTATCTCAACCCGTCCGCGATAGTGCCGAAACTCTCCACCACCCGCCCTGTATGCGGATGCGGCCGTGTCGCAAAGTAATCAAAGAAATGCTGCTGCCAAAGGCTGCAGGCAAGATCCATGCGCTTCTTCAGCTCCGGCGTGAAGAAGCCATCCCTGTCGGCAGCATTTACGTCATCGCGCAAGCGCTGAAAAAGCAGGCGCTCGAATGAATTGACGCAGTATGACTCAACCTGCTCTTGATCGAACGCGTAAGCTCGCGCTTTGAGCTCGGGATGGACCGCCAAATAGGTGCTAAGCAGCCTTTCAATCACGAAAGGCAGATACGGCGCCCTATCGGTATGGGCCGTTTCCTGCATCACGCCGAGTGCGGCGGGATGATCGGGCCAACCCTCAAGAAAACGAGCGATGGGCTCCAGCACGCCTCCCAGGTATTGATCCCAGAAGGCTTGGCTACCGACCCAGAAATTGCAATAGACCAGAGTACGGAAGTCATTGCGGGGAGCATGACGCACATCCATGGCCACTCCGCTCGCGTCAAGCAAGGCCTGCGCGGCGTCGGCAATCCCAGGATGAGCGTACTCGCCCTGCGTCCAGACGTTGTAGGACCAGTAGGCGATCTGCGGGAACGGATTGATGAACACGACATCAACCGAGTCATTCTCCTGCACGAAGCTCAAGAAACGCTCCCCGGAAATCCCAGCCTTCAAGCCGAACTTGGGCGAAAACAGCCCCATATACCGGTGGCGCCGATGCGCGCCGTTCCGGTAGAGATCGATTAGGATCTGGAATTCGCGCCACTCGGGCCGTGCGTTCTCGAACCGAAGCGGCAGAAAGGCGGGCTCGACGAGTTGCGCTCCTTCCGCGAAAACCGGCTCAAAGATCGCGATATCGGCGCTCATACGTGCCCAAGCCTCTCAACGCAGAAGCGATTCAGGTCCGCGCGCCACTTCAAGTAAGTGAAGGAGGCATTGGGCACGGTGAAGGTCGGATAATGTGATTCGATTGGCACGCCCAGCAAGTGCTGCAGGATAACGCTGATTGGCCCGCCATGAGCGACCACGGCCAGCAGGCCGGCCTCGGCGATTCTGAGCATCACAGTCTCGTCCGTCCACGCGCGAACACGCACCGTCATGTCCCAATGCGACTCGCCGCCCTCATAGGTATTGCGGATATCGCGATGGAAATCGGGATAGGCGGAATTGAAGTCGCGCTCGAGCCACGTTCCAAAAACGCCGGGATGTGTTTCGGCCAGGCGTGCGTCGAATGCAATCTCCGCGGCATTGAACACCGTCTCAGCAGTCTGCCTCGCCCGGCGCCAGGGGCTACTAATGACGCGCGAGGGTGCATAGTCGTACTGCGCAAGAGTGTCACGCAAGCATTCCGACTGGCTTCGCCCCAACGCGGACAGCTCGTCCTGGTCATTGGAAATCAACAGGCCATTGGCGTTTGCATTCGATTGGCCATGACGAATGATCAACAGGTCCATGCAATCCTCAGTTACACCGTTATTGCGCACCGTGCGCCAGCAGTTCCATGAACGTCCGCGCGGGGCGATCAAGCCCGAATCGGGCGCGCGTATCCGCATGCGCTTTCTGTCGCAGTGCGTTGCGCAGCGTTCCATCTCGATACAGCTCCTCCATCGCCTCGGACCACTCGCCCATATTGTTCTCTACCAGCATGGCAGTCTGGCGGTGCGTGATCGCATCCTCGTAGACCGGCGTGCGAGAGTAGATTCCCGGGATGCCAAGACTGCCGTAATCGATGTACTTGATACAGGATTTGCAGCTGTTGAAGAACAACGCATCCGGATCCTCGCGTCCTCCCAGGGGAACGATTGCGAAGAGATAGCCGGCATTGCGGATCGCACGCTTATACCCAGTATTGTCGAGGAAACCGCGTGCGCGCAAACGCGGGATGCGTGACATTTCCGGAAAGCGGTCTCCCCAGAAATCAAGCTCCGCTTCCGGATGGCTTTCCATGAAATCCGCGATGACCTGAAGAAAGCCTTTCTTGAAATGGACCAGCTTGATACCGTCTGTATTGGAGAACAGGATCCGCGGCGGACGAGCCTCCTGCCATTCGCCGTCGGCACTTGCGATCGACCGATGATCGAATCCGTTCGGAATAATCACCACAGACGGCCGAATGCGCCTGAGGCGTTCCTGGAGAACACGATTCGATACGGTCGCCACGGAAGCATGGCGCACCATCCAAATGATGTTAGCGAGCAAATCGTCGCTCAGGTCGGTGACGCTGTACATCGGCAAGTCGATGATCCAGTCGTCCATATCGTAAATGGTCTTCAACCCGAGGTCGTTGGCCATCTTCATAATGTCGACTGCTCGCGTCGAGGTGTGCTTGTTGAAGAGTACGGCATCGAAGCGCCGCAATTGGCTGATCGTCACATCGCCTTCAACTATCTCTTCCCACTCGATCAGTCCCGCGTTGGCCATGTAGGTCAGCAGCGGACCAAAACGTGCCGCTATTGACCGCGACATCAGCTTGTCGTGAGAGAGGGAGATACGCTGGACAACCAGCAGGCGAGGAATCCTGTCCATGTCAGATATCCTCTTTTTCCAGCAGCTCGGCAAGCTGGCGCCCGATCACCTCTGCGGAGTGCCGGTTCACCGTGCGTTCGTATGTTGCCTGGATCTTGCGCTCCCGATCGGCATCCACGAGACTCGCCCTGATCGTGGTCGCCAGCGCCTCAGCGGAGTCCGGCGGCGCATACCAGACATCACCGCCAAAGTGCTCCCGTTGCCAAGGACCATCTTCCATGATCATCGGCTTCTTCATGATCGCGCCTTCCAGGCTGGACCGCCCGGGCGGGTCGCTGCTAACCTCTACCATCACGCTGCAGTTGTCGATGATCGACCGAAGCAACGCACTGCACGGCTGCACAAACGGCAGGAATACGATGCGGCCGTGCGCTTCCTCCACGCATTGCCGGTTGTACGCGTCGTCGCGAGCACCGCCGACAAACACACCATCCATGCCCAACATGTTCAGGGCGCGAATAAGTCGCAGCTGGTTCTTGATCGGCTCGATCAAACCAAGACAAAGCGCGTAGTCGCTCGCCCCGCACACCGCAGAGGCCAAGTCCTTGTCAACCGGTGAGAGAAAGCGCTGGGACACGCAGGCCGGGACGACCTCCGCCTTGCCGTCAGGCAAGTTCACGTAACGACTGAAGTTCTGCAACTCAGACTCGGATTTGAACAGCAGCATCTGCACCATGCCGCTGATGCCCTCTATCCGGTCGACTTCTGATTGCGACGGCGGCTCGTTCCACCAGACATTCGGCCACAGGAAAATTGGCTTGTTTCGGTGCCGGGCCTCACGGATCATCGCATCGCCATCGGCGTGAACCGAGAAATGCATGATTCCGTCATAGAAGCTGAATGGGCGGCTGCCGATGCCATAGATATCCGCGTGGACACCTGATGCGTTGAGGATCTCCGCCACCTGCACCATTTCCGACTCGCCACCGCCGCTGGTGGTGAAAGCCGTGCTGTAAGTGGTAAGCAAGAACTTCATGCCGTTCATTTGCGACTTCCCTCCATGGCAAAGGCCAGCACTTCCGCCCAGTGCGCATCCGATGCCCTGTCCAGCACACCCAATGCGCGCGAAACGCGCGCCGCGCGGTCAACTGAGGACCCATCCAGGTGCCGGGCGACGCCAGCGGCCCACTCGCCAGCAGTCGCGTCCGGCGCGTAGACGTCCCCAGGATCGCACAGCTCCTCGGCAGCCGTACCACCCCGGACAAGCGCAGGCATGCCCCTGAACATCGCTTCAAGCACCGGCACGCAGAAGCCCTCGTGACGGCTCATGACCAAAATGGCTTCGCTGTCCTCGAAGCAATCGAGCAGGTCTTCGTCATCGAGCACCCCTTTGAAATCCAGATACTCCAGAATACCCAGCGCACGGGCACGATTGATCAGGAAACGCAAATACTCGTGGTTGGGCGTACTGCCGACGATCGACAGCGATACCCCAACGTTACTGTACCGGAGGACTTGCAGGACCTCCAGCGCGTCTTCGATCCGCTTGTGCGGCACCACGCGCCCTACCATCAGCAGGTTCGGACGGCCGTTCGATCGGGTGCGCGGGCGCCTGCGTTCGAAGCCCGGCAAGTCGGCGAACACCGGCGGTATGACATGCACCGGTTGATTGTCCACGGCCTGTGCCAGGCTGCTTGCTGTGAAGTGCGAGTTTGCCACGAGCACGTCGAATCCAACGAGGCGTGGCAACTGCCGGATTGCCTCCGAGCAAAGTTCGGCCGTGCGCGGCTCGAACTCCTGAAGCAGCTCAGGATCCGTGACACCATGAAAATAGCAAAGCTTGCGATTCGGCAGCGCCAGAAGCATGTCGAGCTGCGAATCGACAATGGAATAGCTCACCAGCAGTAGATCCTCGGGACCGATCTCGTCAAACAATGCATCAACCGGGTGGATGTCCGCGACGCCGATATCGAAATTGCGCGCATACAACCGCACCTCCCAGCCAGAGCGCTGCGCGCTGCGCGCAATGCCGAGGCAATGATTGCCAACGGCGTCGCCGGCGAAAATGTCGATAGCGCAGATCATCAGCCTCATTGCGGACTTCCGGGTACTGCACCTGCCGCGACGATGTCTTTCAAGCGCGCCTCGTAAATGCGTGCGACCGCAGCAAGCGAGTAACAGTCTTTGATGCGTTCTTGACCAGCGGCCGCAATGCGCGCGCGCTCCTCGGGAATTTCATAAAGCCGGCGAAGCTGTTGAGCGGCAATCGACACGTCTGGATCACACCAGTACTGGCCTTCATTGAACAGATACTCGCCAGCACGCAACGGAACGAGTTCTCCATCCACAAGGTACGACGTCTGCGGGTCGCAGAAGTCGACATTGCCGGAGAAATTGGTCGCTACGACAGGTTGGCCCAGACCCATGGCTTCGGCGATCACGCGCCCAAAGCCTTCGCTGCGGTGTAGCGAGATGTATGCATCACAAGCGGCCATGAAATCGACCGAGTCCTGTCGGCTCATGTGTTCGGACACGATCTGAATACGTGGATCCACTTCCGCCATCCGTAGAACACCTTGCCAGGTCGGATCGGAGTCGCGCACGTTCATTGCCTTGATAACAAGGCCGACCGGCTCGTTGTCCGAGCCGAATGCCTTCTGAAAAGCCTGCACGCCTGCTATTGGGTTCTTGCGGCTGAGCCAGGAGTTACCGTCAAACATCAGATAGAACAGGAAGCGATCTTCAGCCATTCCAAAGCGCTGACGATCCGGGTTCACTGGCTTTGGGATCTCAACGGCCATCGGCATATGGACTACACGCGAGTGGCCAAGACGCGTATAGACCGTCTCGACGAAACGGCTCTGTGCCCAGATCTCATCTACGAAGCCATGCACCTGACCGAATGCCTGGGGCCAATGGGGCAGCTCCCACGGCCATGCGCCAATTTTGTACGTATTGGAATCGATGATCCGGCGGCCGCCCTCGAGCGCAAGGCGGATCATCTCCGGTGGCGGCAGGCAGAACAGGGTTACGCCGTAACGCAGATCGACACTGAGCAGGTGATCGACAGAATGGTCGCGCTTTTCCGGCCCCACCATTGGCGCATTGACTAGCACCACCGGGACCGACAACCGCTCGAATACGTGCGCCGCGGTTCGTGCGTCCTCCCCTAATCCAAGTGAGCCCTGAGGGAATCCAACAATGTTGACGCCAAAAGGTGGTGCACCGAGGCGCTGCGTAGCCGTTCCTACATATTGATCGCGCTGGATATCGAACTGAACAACGGCGCCAGCCAATGCGTTGTACTCCCCCCGTCCGTTACTCTGCCACCAACGCACAAGTCCGCACACACTCTCCTTGTCGCTTAGGTCGAAAACTGCTCGTAGATCCGAGCGCTCCAGCCACAGCGCGTAGAGGAACCTTGGCAATGGTGTAGGGAGGCCCTCTGCTCGATATGGCTCTAGCAGCTGCTCCCATTGCCCGCCCTCCGACCATTCGAGCATCGGATATTCATTGTGGCCGTGGCTGTTCCACCATTCGCAGCATGCCAACTGCCCACTTACCGTATCTGTATGCATCGCGCTTCGCAAATCGGCACGCAGATCAGACAGGACACTAAGGAAACGCGGCAACCTCAAGACGGCCATCGCGTCGTTAACCACGGCGTTCAGATAGTCCCAAAGGGGCGTTGTACTCCAGGCCAGTTTCGAATACTCATGCCGCCCATGACGCTCCCACCAGTTCGCACATTCGAACAGGCCCGTAACGGAGTCAATCCTCATCGAAATCGGGAGGTCCGTACGCTCGGCCAACAGAGTTTCGAGAAAAAGGGGTAGCCGCAGCCCGGTCTGTGCGTCGATGCGCTCGATCTCATTCATCCCGGTCCAAATGGCTGCAGTGGACCAACTGAGACGAGGATACTCTTGCTTACCATGCCGCTCCCACCAGTCCACGCATGCGAACATTCCGAGCAGCGTGTTCGTCGTAAGTACGGGCTCGAGGTCTGGCCGTTCGGCCAGAAGCATTGGGAGAAATCGAGGTGCAGGCATCCCCAGCGCCATCGGAGCACCGGCGGGCTCATTCAGGTGTCGCCATATCGCAGTCGAGGTCCAATTGAGGCGCGAGTACTCTTCGCGTCCGTGCGATTCCCACCAATTCATCGCCGCAAGTTGACCGGCGAGTGTAGACAGGTCCAACGTGCGGCGCAGGTCCGGTCTGCTGTTGATGATCAGGTCCAGAAAGCGCGGGAATTCCTCCATGCCGCTACCGGCAATGGGGCGCCGCTCGCTCAGTGCACGAATCAGGGGTTCGGGATCTAGAACATCCGGCGCCGAGCTGCGCAGCCATAGCGCTACGCATTCCGGAAATTCTGCTATCAGCGTCTTGCTATCGAACTGATGTAGAAATGCCACATCCTGTTCGCGGAGTTCCCAATCGAAGTCCGGATAGTCTTTTCGGCCGAGGGCCTTCCACCAGAAATACAGCACCATCCGCCCACGAACGGTGCGGCTTTCGAAGTGCGCCAAATCAGCCCGGAACTTAATCAGGAAATAGATCGCGCTGGGTAACGCGAAGGGTGCACTTTCGAGGGGGTGCCGGTATTCGGCAAGCCAACCGGTAATATTCGACTTCATGCTCGTTCAATGCGAACCGGAGACACGCGAATACATGGCAATCGCGAAGTCTTCCGAATCCAGAGTAAGATTGGGGGAGTAGCAGCGGTCATTTAAGAGCTTCTCACCCCAACGAGATTTGACGAAGGCAATCTCGCGGTCAAAGCGCGCCTTCTTCTCGGGCGTATCCTCATATCCGCGCGACGCCGATTCGTGATGATAAAGCTCGGCATACGGCGTCCACACGTTGCGATAGCCCGCCCGCTGCACACGCAAGCAGAAGTCGACATCATTGAAGGCGACTTCCAACTGCTCGTCGAGACCGCCAATCTCCTTGTAGATCGATGCGCGAATCAGCAGGCAGGCGGCCGTCACGGCGCTCATGTCGCTGCGCAGCAGCGTCCGATAGAAATAGCCTGGGGCGTGGCGCGGCGAATGCTTGTGCGAGTGCCCGGCTACGCCTCCCAGACCGACGATCACGCCGGCGTGCTGAACCGTATCATCGGGATAGAGCAGCTTGGCACCCACCGCACCGACCTTGTCCTGAACCGCCAATGACACCATCTCGGTAAGCCAATCCGGGTCAATGACTTCGATGTCATTGTTCATCAGACAGATGAATTCGGCCTCGCTCGCCAATGCCACGCGGTTATTGATCCTCGAATAGTTAAAGGGGGATTCGTCACGCGAAACGCGGATGTGTGCGTCGCTGGCATAGGACGCAAACAGGTCGAATGTCGACTGTTCGGTCGAGCCATTGTCGATGATCGTGATCATATAGTTCTCGTACGTGGTTTTCTCACGGATCGAATCGATACACTGGCGCACGAGAACTGCCGCGTCGCGCGTCGGGATGATGATCTCCACACGGGGCAGATCTTCCGGCAGGGAATAGACAACCTTGTTGAATCCGCTCGCGCGCGGCGCGGGCTCTACCGTGCCCGACACGCCAATGCGCACGAGGTGCTCGCCGATCGCGCGCTGCGCCGCTGTGGAAGCATAGGGCTTGGCCTCGTGGCTCGACGCGGTGCTCTGTGGAATCAGTCTCCAGTGATACAAAACCCTGGGCACATGGTGCACGGCTTCCATGCCGTAGGCATCCATCACGCGCAACGCGAGGTCATAGTCCTGCGCACCCTCAAAGCCTACGCGAAATCCTCCCAATTCACGCAACGCGGCAGCCTTGTAGACGGAGAAGTGGCAGATCATATTCTGGCTCAGGAAGAGCGCATAGTTGAGATCGCACTTGAAGTAAGGCTCCGAGCGGACACCTTCCACGGAAATCTTGTCCTCGTCGCTGTAGATCAGCACGGCATCCCGCCTTGCGTTGATTGCTTCGACCATATGGAACAGTGCGAGTGGATGTAGCTCGTCGTCGTGATCCAGCAGGCCGACATACTCGCCCGTCGCCATCTCGAGTGCGGTATTGCTCGCCGCACTGATGTGACCGTTGGTCTCGCGATAAGTCACCTTGATGCGCGGATCGCGTGCGGCATAGGCGTCGAGCATTGCGCGAACATGCGGCTCGGCCGAACAGTCGTCCGCGACGCAAAGCTCCCAGCGATCGTAGACCTGCGCGACGACGGACTCGATGGCCTTCTGGAGCCATTGCGCCGGCGTGTTGTAGGTCGGCATCGCAATGCTGATCAGCGGCTGCTGCGCCCAACGCGCAGCGCATTCACGATAGCGCGGGTAGTTCGCCGGCGACGGCTCGTTGTTCTCGATCCACTGGTCGTAGCTCAGAGCAACCTGATCTCCTGCCCAGCCCGAACCATTGCCAATATTCTTATCCGTCACAACTATGCGCCGCGAGTCGGGGCCGGCCTGATCGACACCGCTGACAATCTCGATACGCAGATCAAGCACCGAGAACAAGCCCGGATGCGAAACGGCATCGAATCGCAAACCACCCAGCGACGCCGGGAAAACGATCTCCTGATCTACAAAACCATCAGGATCGACATTGAAATAGATAGCACCGTGCTCCGACAGGCCCGCACCGACATCAACATAGAGCACGCAGGGCGAACGGCGCAGATGCTTGGTGGCAAGCCTGAATGAGAACCGTACAACCTGCTCTCGCATCTGCTCCCAGCCCTCTATCAGGAATTGAGGATCCCCGGAGATTGCCTGCCACTGGAACGCGGCTTCCGTGGCGGCCTCGACGTTCCTGAATGCTTTCAGTTGGATTTTCATTTCGTAATCACAGAGCTATAGATTGTCGCCATGGGTTCAAGCACAGCTGGCCAGCGAAAGTCCCGCGTCGGGGTATGCTGACTGGATCCAATTGAACCACCGATGGCGGCCAGGATTGCACGAACGATACTTTGGGTATCGGCCGGATCCAGATAGGCCGCGTCGTCGCCGAAATACTCACAGGTAGACCCAACTTGGGTAACAGCAATGCGGCAGTTGGCTGCGTAGGCCTCGAGAGCTGCGAGGCCGGGCGTTTCAAGCGTACTGGGCAGGCAGAATATTTCACAGGCCGCATAGGCCGAGCGCAACAGCAGGGAATCATGTGGGAGGGGGCCCAGATAGGCCACCTGGTTGCCGCCCTCCTCCAGGCATTGGCGCGCGTAGGCCGGATCGCGCTGGTGGCCAATCAGAACGAGCTTACGATCGGGGAAAGCTTTCATCGCCCGCACCAGCGAAAGCTGGTTCTTGCGCGGTTCCATATTCCCGACATTGAGCACAAAGGCGCTGCCGATGTCGAAATGTTCGCGGAACAGTTGAGGCGAAACCGCCTCATAGAACATCGGCTCTACACCGTTGAGCACCGAGACGAAGCGTTCGCGGGGCTGATCGAATACTCGCGCGAGCGTGTCGCATTCAATCTCGGAGTTCGCAATGACACGATCGGCCAGCGAAAACTGGTGTGCGATCTCGGCCATCGGATACAGGTGTGCGGTCTCTTCGGTAACCCACAAGCTGGACGACACGACCAGCGGCAAGCCCAGTTGCCGGACAAAATTGCAGTAATGGACGGACCCGCCCACACACGAAAAGAAATGAACCAGTTCGTGATCGAGGAAGCGTGGATTCCAAGGGTCAAACAACGTGACGTCGATACCGAAGCGCGGAAGATTGCGTTGGTACGCCAGCAACTGGATTTCCCCACCACCAGGGGTGTGGAATGCCATTGGATAGGTCGAAAATAGTGCCTTCATTCGTATCGCGGTCAGGCTTGCCGATTGTTCGGCATTGCGGGTCAACATGCGCCCTCCGCCCCGCGTTCTTCATCGGTGAACCTGTGCGCAACGTAACGCGTCTGCGCGACCTTCCGGTATAGATCGTCATAAGCCTTGCCAAGCGCCGTGCCCGAAAACAAGCGCAAATATCGTTCGCGCGCGGCCTCGCCCATCCTTGCGGCAAGTGCCGAATCAGCCAGCAACTGGCGCAGCGCCGCGGCCAATTCAACAGGCGCCTCCGGCGGAACCACAAGACCGGTCACACCGTGCTCGTTCACGAACGATGTGCCACTACCTATTTCACAGCAAACCATCGGTTTTCCGAACATCGCGGCTTCGACCAGTACCATGCCGAATGCCTCTGATCGGAGTTGCGACGGCAGCACAAGTGCACGGCAGCGGCGTAATAGTGCGATCTTCTCCGCGTCGGAAACCTGACCGGCAAATACAACCCGCTCAGCGTGATGCTGCACAGCCAGCGCCCTCAGGCGTTCCATCTCAGGGCCGGATCCTGCGATCACAATCCTTGCCGGCACATCGCGTGCGGCTTCGATCAGCGTGTGCAGTCCCTTGTAGTAGCGAAGCACGCCCAGCGCCAAGAAAACCGGGGCGCCGGCGCAATCATCATCTAGTCCAAAGCGCGCAAGTAACGCCGCGTCGTTCGATGTCGGCGTCGCACTAGCGTAGTCCCCGATACCAAGCGGAATCGCATGCAGCAGCCCCTTTTTCACCATCGCCCCGAGCACCGGGCTCGTGCGTGCATATGTGGGGGAAGTCGCAACGACCGCATCCATCGAGTCGAGCATTCGCCGCATTAGCGGCCTGTATAGCATCCCCAGATACCGCTGGCGGACGATATCCGAATGATAGGTCATCACCGCCGGCTTGTTTCTTCGGCCGAGCATGCGCAGCACGTCGCCGAACGGCCAGGGGAAATGAAAGTGAAGCACATCAGCCCAACGCTCGAGCGCGCGAAAGCGGAGCAGGGAGTGGGGCCCACCGAGATCGCAGGAAGCAGGTGCCGCCCACGACCTGGTACGAACCACCTGCGCCTCAGGCAAGCTCACCACTTTGGGATCCGGTGTCGGCGACAGGGTGAAAATTCGCGATTCGATTCCCCGTTCCGAGCAGGACAGCGCGATTTGCCGGATAGCCTCCTGAAGGCCGCCCGGAGGATCCGGAAAGTAAGTGCGATAGATGTGCAGCACGCGAAGCGGCCTTGCAGCTGTGCCACCAGCGCCAGCACGTCCATGGGGAAAAGCAGGCGTGAGCATGCGGTTCATGCGTGACCCTCCATACTGCGTACCGTTTCGAGCATCTTGATGGTACGGGCGTCCCAGGTATTGTCGCCGACGAAATGACATGACTCATCGCGGCTCAACCTGCCACGCGCGAGCTGATTTTCAATTGCCACGATAAAGCTGTCGGCATCGGCGCCGACTTCGAGGCCTTCCAAACGTGCCTCGGTAAATGCGAGGGGCGTCGAAACGACTGGCAGGCCGGCCGCAAGGTACTCGAAAAACTTCATCGGGAACATGGACTTCGTGTAGTCGTTAATCAGTGACGGCAGCAAACCAACTTGCATGGCGCGAAGGTAGTCCGGCAACCGCGCATAGCTGCGGTAACCCAGAAAATGCACATTGGCCAGTTGCGCAAGTTCCGCGACCAACTCACTACGCTGGCCCTCACGTTCCTCCCCGATGAAGACCCACTGCCAGTCAGACCGAGCGCGCGCTGCCGCAAGAAGCAGACTGAAATCAACCTTGAAGTCAGATAGCACGCCGTGGTAGACGATGCGCGGCTCGGGAATCTCAATCAGCTCTGCTGGCAACTGCCCTGGTTCGAGCGCCCTGCCGAAATGTTGAGCGTCCACAACGTTGGCAAGAAAGTGCGTGTTCGGATTGAACGGCTCACATCGTTCCTTTAGCGACATTGCTGTGGCGAACACCACATCGCAACCGGCCAGCAGGCGACGCTCCGCGGTGCTGAATGCGTCCACATCGACGCCGGGAATTGCAGCCAGGTCATCAACGCAATGGTAGACGAGCGCTCCACGTTGCAGCCCGCCAACGGCATCCATCATGAATGGGTGATATGTCCAGACCAGCGGCTTGCGAAAGCCGAGCACGCTCGCGAAGCGCCCGATGCCAATGCTCAGCAATGCCTGATTGAAGCGGCGAACCAGCGGCCAGTGATGGAGCGCAGGCACCACTAATGGCGAAAACACCCATATATTGCTATCGCGCCTAGGTGCACCGACCAATATTGACTGCACGCCTCGCCAGAGCCGGCGCCAGAGGCGACCCCAGTCGCGCTGGCTCGCCATGCGCGGCGCACGGAGCCCAACGCTCTCCACATAGAGAACGCGCCAGCCCATACGCGCAAAAACGCGCGCCATGTGCTGCTTGTTGGTCCAGTATGGCTCGTCCCAATCGGCCGTCGAGAACAGCACGCAATCGCCAACGGCGCCGGACGTTTGATGGCTACCCAAGGAACGCCTCCATTGGTTGTCCAGTCAGGCTCGCCACGATCCGTTCCGCGGCGCGGCCATCGCCGTAGGGATTGCTTCTGCCCGCCAGTGCCGCCCGGCGCGCGGGCTCTTCGAGCCAGCGAATCACTTCCTGCTCAATGCTGATATCGGACCGCCCGGCCAATGTGGCATAGCCAGCATCGATGCCTTCCATTCGCTCGGTTGCGTCGCGCATGACAACTGTAGGCACGCCAAACGTGGGGGCCTCCTCCTGGATCCCGCCAGAATCGCTGACAACCAGCACACTTCGGCTGATCAGATAGAGGCTGGTCGGATAGTCTACCGGATCAAGCAGTATGAGATTCGCAATGCCCGACAGCTCTTCGAGCACCGGCTTCCGGACCTTTGGGTTCAAGTGGACCGGGAACACCCACTGATGATCCGAATACCGTGCGCAGAGCCGTCTGAGCATCCGGCAGATAGCAAGCAACACCTCGCCATGATTCTCCCGACGATGGCAGGTCACGAGAACCTGGGGTGCTCCGCCCTCCAGCGCGACAAGCTCCGCCGGAACAAACGGCGGTGCTACGCTCCAACTCCGGCGCACTGCGTTAATGGCATCAACAACCGTATTGCCGGTCACGACAATCGCGTCGTCGCGAACACCTTCGCTGAGAAGGCTCGCGCGTGCGCGCGCAGTCGGCGCGAAATGCCGCGTGGCAATACGGCCAAGCAGACTCCGGTTCGCCTCCTCTGGAAACGGGCTCGCAAGGTCGCCGGTGCGCAGGCCTGCCTCCACGTGCCCGACATTGATCCCTCGATGGAAAGCTGCCAAGCCTGCGCACAGCGCCGTAGTCGTGTCCCCTTGCACGAGCACCCAATCTGGCCGCTCTTCCTCCAATGCCGTGTCGAACTGCGCAATCAGACGCGCAGTCAGCGCATTCAGTGACTGGCCTGGAACCATCGCGTCGTACCGCAAGTCTGGCTTGAGCGAAAAAAACGACATGGCGTGCTCGAGCATCTCGCGATGCTGGCCGCTGCTACAAACAACAATATCAACCAGCGGACGCAGAGCCGTAATCACCGGAGCGAGCTTGATGACTTCCGGGCGCGTGCCCATGACGACCATGACCTTCATGGCAAGCACAACTCCTTTGATACCGGCAAGCGATGGCCCTTGTATTCGACCGCGAGCCCGAGATCGCCGACACGTAACGGTGCCGCCGCGATGCCGTAGCCATCGTCTCCAGCGATGACCTGCGTCAACGACTTGGCGCGCAGGAAGTCCATGGCGATATCCTCATTCATGAAGAGCGGCTTATCGGTCGTCTGGCGAATATAGGCAACTAGCGCGCGATGCGCGTCGATCCGACTCTGCTCATCCTGCCAGCCATAGGCGTAGCGCTCGGAGAACGGGTGATCGAGGTAGCCGAACAGTGTGCGTGCTTCCCTGGCAATATCAAATGCTTGCTTGAAGATCGCCAGCGGATCGCCTTCCGCCAGCATGCATTCGCCATGCAGCATGCACTGCTGGCTATGCCCGATGAAGCCGACTGGTAGCCCGGCTAGTTCGCCCCCGCGCGCGAGAACGAATTCGGGATCATTGCGGATGATGCCCCCGATGCAACCTTGGTAGCCTACATCCGCCAGCGCATGGAGCGCATAGCCGGGTGACTGATGGAACGGCGAAACGGCGTAGCGCACATGGCATCCTGTTGCCTCACGGATGCGGATGACGGACTGCGAGCCTTCCTGCAAAGCGGCCTCGTAACTGCCACCCCAATTAGGCGCATGAGTAGCTGTGTGCGACAGGAGCGCACCGCCTTGGGCGAGCAACTCATTAAGCAGCGGAGTATTGCGGGGATCGGCCAGATTGCTCGTGTGGACTGCCAGGCTGAACGGCACATTCATGTCCCGATAGGCATCCCGCAATGGGCGCGCGGATTCCACGTCCTCGTCGCAATCCAGCCGCGATGTGATCGCAGCATCATAGCCCCAAGGTATCTCGCTCAGAACTGGTTGGCATGGCAACCTCTCCGCGCGATGGTTCGCGAGGAACGCCTCAACAATCCGCCATTCGAATGAATCGCAAGGCCCAACCGGACGGTTGAACCACAACACGCTCGCGTCGGCCAACTCCCCCAGTGCCGCATACGAACCGGCACGAACGCCGTCGACAGTGACAGCGGCAATTTCATCAGCAGCTGTGTCCATCGCGCGAGAGACAGCCCAGGGCGAACCATCGGCCCGGATTGCGCCGAAGCCAAGGTTATTCCACTCGTCGGTGAAATCGAATCGCTCGAAGGCCCTTTCCCATTGCGCCCCGCCCAATATTGCGGCGCGCTCGCTATAGGCCACAACTGCAGAGCTGGCGCACCAGGCACGACTCGGTGCCGCCTTGCTGCGGCAAGCCTCGGGGAGCGACTCCAGCCATTCAACGGATGTCCAGCCGAGCCTGTCCGCCAATACAGGCGGAACCGTGCCGAAGAGGATCAGCTTCCGGCTCCCGCCGCGCAGCCAGCCGACCAGCAAGTCCCCCCAGGAATCGGGCAAATCGACAGCAGCGAGTATCGGATAACTGGCATCGAGTGCGCCGTGCCCAGCCAGCGCGACTTGCGCACGGCTGACCGATCGGCGCAGTGCCGCAGCAACAAGCCGGCCCGCTGTACTCGACGGTTGCGCGAACAATACGCCGATCATGCTGTCACCACATGCCTGAACTTTGCGCGGCGCCCCACACGCACGAAGTCCTCGTGACCAACGTAGGCAATATCGAATCCCGACGGCCAGAATGTCTTGAGCTTCTGGCGAGTCTCGTCGGGATTAGCCCACGGTTCGAGCACCAGCCTCAGCGTCGGTGGCATCGTGCGCAGGTCGATCTGGAACTCCTGAATTCCGCCGACTCGATGATCAAGAATGTCCTGAATATGATGGGTGGGGTAGTCGACGCCATTGATCGGGACGACATCGTGAATACGGCCCGTGATATTGGTCAGGACGAACGCATCCGGACGCTCTTCAACAGTTGCAAGGTCACCGGTGGCATAACGGATCAACGGCATGAGCTTGTTACGGAAACCGGTGAAAACGAGCTCATGCGCGCCATCGACGTTGTCGGAAAGCGGCCGACTCTCGGGCCAGCCTTCCGACTCGAGGACCTGCAAGCCCTTTCCGGAACCGTTCAATTCATAAGCCATCACGCCCAGTTCGGCCAGTCCGTAACGATCCACCACGCGGCAACGCAATGCCGACGCAATTAGTTCGCGCGCCTTTGGCTCGAGCAGTTCACCGCTCGACTCGAACACGTCAAATGTTTTGCCGCCGCCATACCGACGTTGAACATAGACGGCCAGCGCATGGATCGTCGACGGATGCGCGTGAACGAGATAGGGCTTGCGCCGCTTCAGCGTCGTCCAGATTTCCTCGAGGCCGACGTCATCGATACGATCGAAAAAGATATTGCTGCGGTTCATCGCGAAGCATTTGAAGTCTTCGCGCGACGGCCATTGCGGAACTGGATCGTTGGGGAAACGGCACGCAAAGTGCAGCTCCGAACGATGGCGCAACTTGCCGATCGCCTGGCGGGCGAAATACGTCACAGCCGAGGAATGGTCTGCAGCGGGCTGGTCGTAGAAGATTGTGCACGACAGACCGGTGGAACCACCAGTCTTGCAAGCGTGATGACGAAGGTCCTCAAGCGGCCTTGAGAGCAACCGGTTACCCTGTTCGCGGATGATGTCCTTCGTCAGGTAGGGGAGTACTTCGAGCTGGCGCGCATCAGTGACTTTATCGGGATCGAACGAAAGCGCCCGGAACAGGTCTCCGTAATACGGCACCGTTGAGCCAGCAAAGCGCAGGATATCGCGCAACCGCTGGAAGGCTATGGCGCGACGTTGCGGGAACGGTAACTTGTAATGGTGGCGGAGCTCCGCAACCTTGGCGGTCACATTGCGTCGCTCCATACGGTGTGCAATCGGATAGGCAATATAGCCACCTACGATGCCTTTAACCAGCCTCAACGGCTGCTGTGCGAAAAAAGTCTCGCCGTACTGGAGCAAAGGATGATCAGCTCGCATCTCGGTTCAATTGGGGCTTCCAACTCGCTGCTGGCGGCTGGCATATGCCGGTGGCCGCAATCGGTCATGTCTTTCAACTTTTCTATTCCGCGGTCAGCAACATCGCCACGGGTTCGCCGGTCCCGGCCATTCGTCTGTACGTCAGACAGCCTCCCGCAGCTTCACTTCTACCTCAGGGGAAACAATTGGGGTGTCGGATACGATCCTGCCGTGCTGCATCTCGATCCGCCGAGTGCAAATCCGCTGCACCATGTTCGGGTCATGTGAGGCAACGACGAGGATCGATGCATTGTCAACCAGCGCCGCGAGCCGCCTCTCAGCCTTTTCGGCAAAGGCAGCATCACCGACACTCAACCATTCGTCCATGATCAAGATATCAGCCTCGACACTCGTCGAGATAGCGAACGCCAGGCGCAACATCATGCCGCTCGAATACGTCCGCACCGGCAAGTTCAGGTATTCGTCTAACTCGCTGAAATCAGCAATCTCATCGATCTTGCTGCGGATCTTTGCGGGCTTCAGGCCATCAAGAATGCCGCGAAGATAAATGTTCTCGAAGCCTGTCGCATCAGGGTCAAGCCCCATCGACACATCGAGCAGCGAGGCTATCTTGCCCCGCGTTTCCAGCACACCGCTCACGGGCGCGTAGACCCCAGACAGTGTGCGCAACAGCGTGGTCTTGCCAGAACCATTGTGGCCGACCAAAGCGATCCGCTCGCCGTCGCCAAAGCGGAAACTCAGCTGATCCAGCGCTGTCACTACCGCGTGATTGCCCGCGTCCCGGCCAATCCGGCCTCCGGTCGTCAGGTTCAACACGGTCTTCTTGAGTGAACGATGCGAGTTTTCGTAGATGGGAAACGAAACCGAGATTTCCCGGGCACTGATATATGAACTCACGATGTCAAAGCCAGTAAGGAACACGGTTGCGATAGCGGCGCATCAGCAACTGTGCGATCGCAAAACCAAACACCAGCAGACCGATTGACCATGCCCACGACTCCCAATGGACAGGCCGCCCGGTGATCGGTGCACGAACCGTTTCGATCAGGTGGTACAGCGGGTTGTACTCCGCCACCCAGCTGCGCTCTTTCAGGATCTCCGGTGACCACATCACCGGCGTGAAGAAAAACACCACCTGGATCAAGTTGCCGACAATCGGCGGAATGTCGCGGAACCGCGCACACAGGACACCGAGCGCAACACCAAACCAGATGCCGTGTAGAAGCAACAGCGCGAGAGCCAGCGGCACCAAAAGGAATTCCCAAGTCGGCCAGTGACCAAACGCGATCAGCACGATCACCACTACTGGCAAGCTATGCAGCAAGATCGCGAAATTGCGCCAGGCGATCCGGCAGACATGAATTGTCAACGGAATCCGAACTTGTTTAATCAGGTATGCCGCTCCTATGAATGACAAGCAGCCTTCGTTGGCGACGGCACCTATGAACTGCCAGACCACTAGTCCAACGGCTAAGTACGGGAGGTAGTCGCGGATTTCCTGGTGCAGCAGCGTTGAATACAGCGCCCCGAGAACGACGACCATGATCGCTGTGCTCAGCGTAAACCAGAATGGCCCGATGACCGAGCGTCGATACCGCTGCTTGATGTCATGCCAGCCTAGGGTTCCCCAGATCTGCGCCGAGCGAATGCCGACGATCAGGTCGTCGTTCCCGGCATGCTCCGCGAGATATTTCTCCGAGCGTCCTGCTGCTGCAATATCCATATCAGACACGTCCATACACGTCCTCGAAGCGGACGATGTCGTCCTCCCCGAGGTAGTCCCCGCTTTGCACTTCGATCATGACGAGATCGACAACGCCCGGGTTCTCCAGGCGGTGCTTGTGTCCGGCGGGGATATAGGTTGATTCATCCGTGGCCACCAAAAACGATTTCTCGCCGTTGATCACTTTCGCTGTGCCGCGCACCACGATCCAGTGTTCGCTGCGGTGGTGATGCATTTGCAGGCTGAGACTCGCGCCCGGCTTGACCTCGATCCGCTTGATCTTGAAACGCGGACCTTCTTCTAGCACCGTGTAGGCGCCCCAAGGCCGGCGCACAGTGCGATGCAGCTTGTAGGTATCGTGGCCGCGCTTTTTCAGCTCGCCGTAGATGTGCTTCACATCCTGCGTGCGATCCTTGTGGGCAATCAGCAGCGCGTCCGGCGTATCGACCACGACGAGATTCTCGACACCTACCGCACCAACCAGGCGCTCACGGCTCATCACGAAGCAGTTTTCGACGTCATACATGACCACGTCGCCATCGATCCGGTTTCCGTGCGCGTCGGCCTTCTGCAGGTCGCCAAGCGCCTTCCATGAGCCGATATCGCTCCATCCAATGCTGCAAGGCACCACCGAGGCGCGCGCACATTTCTCCATCACGGCGTAGTCAAGCGACTCGTCGGGCACCGCACAAAAGGCGCTGGCATCCAGGTCGATCTGGGTCCACTCCGAGCCGGCTGCGACATGCGACCGTTCCATGCATTCAGTAGCGGCGGCAAGAATGTCCGGACGGTGCTCGCTCAGCTCGCGGAGAATGCTGCCGGCCGTAAAACAGAACATGCCGGAGTTCCATAGGAAACACCTCGAGGCAAGATATTCCTGAGCCTTTTCCAGCGTTGGCTTCTCCACGAAACGCTTGACCTTCGTACCATCTGCCTCGATGTAGCCAAAGCCGGTTTCCGGCGAATCGGGCTGGATCCCAAACGTCACGATCCGACCATCGCGCGCAAGCGCTTCGGCACGCGCGACGGCTTCACCGAAAGCAGACTGATCCGCGATCAAGTGATCGGCGGCCAGCACCAGCAGAACCTGGTCTTCGCCGAAAGTATCGGCTACATGCCGTGCTGTTACCGCAATTGCCGCCGCCGTATTGCGGCCAGCAGGCTCAAGCAGAAACGACGGGCGAACACCATCGACGCTGACTTCCCGATACTCGTCGACGGTCTTGAAGAAGAGTTCGCGATTGGTCACCGTGATGACATGCGCAACCTCCGGCAAGCCCGCCGCCCGCAGATAAGCCTTTTGGAGCAGACTCTGCCCATCCGCGAGCCGGATAAACGGCTTCGGGTGGTGTTCGCGCGATACCGGCCAGAGCCGGGAACCAGCGCCGCCGCTCAGAATGATTGGGATCAGACTCACATTTTCCTCGCTACCACCGTCGGACAGAAAGCGCGCAAACTCAAACTGCACCTTCGAAAACTTCCGCCACGTCGAAACGCTGGCCCGCGGCATCCTTCGCCGCGAGCATTGGATCTGCTACTGGCCATTCGATCGCCAGCGTCGGATCATCCCACACGATGCTACGCTCGAACTCCTGGTACCAGTAGTCTGTGGTCTTGTACAGAAACTCCGCGTAATCAGAAGTCACGACAAAGCCATGCGCAAACCCCTCCGGCACCCACAATTGGCGCTTGTTCTCGGCGGAGAGCGTGACACCGACCCATTTCCCGAATGTCGGGGATTGCCTGCGGATATCTACGGCTACATCGAAGACCTCTCCACTCACCACGCGCACCAGCTTGCCTTGCGGATTCTTGATCTGATAATGCAGACCTCGCAGGACGCCACGCGCTGAACGGGAATGGTTGTCCTGCACGAACGTCCGATTCACGCCGGTCGCTTCCTCGAACTGACGAGCGTTAAAGCTCTCGAAAAAGAACCCACGATCGTCACCAAACACCCTTGGCTCGATAATCATGACGTCCGGAATCGCGGTGCGAATTACGTTCAGACTCATTTGATGGACTCCGAGATAATTTGCTGCAGGTATTTGCCGTAGCCATTCTTCGACAGCGGGGTGGCCAACGCGTCAACCTGCGCGGCAGTGATCCACTTGCTCCGGAACGCAATTTCTTCCGGGCAGGCAACCATAAGCCCCTGCCGGTGCTGCAGCGTCGCAATAAAGCTAGCCGCCTCCAGCAATGACTCATGCGTCCCGGTATCCAGCCACGCATACCCCCGCCCCATGATTTCCACGTCCAACTGCGCTATCTCCAGATAACGCTTGTTGACGTCAGTAATTTCCAGCTCGCCACGCGGCGACGGCTTGATATCCGCCGCAATATCGCAAACCTGGTTGTCGTAGAAGTAGAGCCCGGTCACCGCATAATGGGAACGCGGCGTCACCGGCTTCTCTTCCAGGGACAGCGCCCGGAAATTTTCATCAAACTCAACAACACCGTAACGCTCAGGATCGTGAACGTGGTAAGCAAAAACCGTAGCGCCTTCTGACTGTTTCGCCGCGCGGGTAAGCTGACTGACGAGATCGTGGCCGTGGAAAATGTTGTCGCCAAGGATCAGCGTACTCGGATTGTTTCCGATAAATTCCCGGCCAATCAGAAAGGCCTGAGCCAGGCCATCCGGCGAAGGCTGGACCGCATATTGCAGGTTGATCCCCCACTTGCTGCCGTCGCCAAGCATGTCCGAAAAGCGCGGCGTGTCTTCCGGAGTGGAGATGATCAGAATGTCCCGAATCCCCGCCAGCATCAGCGTCGATAGCGGATAGTAAATCATCGGCTTGTCATAGACCGGCAACAGCTGCTTCGACACAGAGCGTGTGAGCGGATAGAGTCGCGTGCCGGAGCCTCCAGCCAGGATAATGCCTTTACGCATGGTGATATCTGTTATGGAAGGATCTGGTCCAGCAGGAAGTGAATTCCCTGCTTCCAGTCCGGAAGATGGATGCCGAAGGCTTCGCGCACGCGCGCGGTGTCGAGCCGCGAGTTGGCGGGGCGCGGCGCGGGCAGTGGATAGGCCGTTGCGGGGATCGCTTCGATCCGCTCGGGGTCGGCTTTCAGTTCGACGCCATGTGCCTTGGCGTACCGAAGCACTTCCGTGGCGTAGGCGTGCCAGGTCGTTTCGCCTGCAGCGGCCAGGTGGTAGATCCCGGACTTGAACGCATCGCGATCGGCGGACAGCCAGTGGCGCGCGACGATCTGTGCGGTGACATCTGCAATCAGCGATGCCGTCGTCGGTGCCCCGAACTGGTCAGCAATGACGCGCAGACTGTCGCGCTCCTTGCCGAGACGCAATATGGTCTTGGCAAAGTTGCCGCCGTGGGCACCAGCCACCCAACAGGTTCGGAGAATTAGCGCTTGTGCACCGCTCACCGTAATGGCTTGTTCTCCCGCCAGCTTGCTCTTGCCGTAGACTGACTGCGGATTGACCGGATCGGTCTCGAGATAGGGGCGGTCCTTCGTGCCATCGAAGACATAGTCGGTCGAATAGTGGACCAGCAGGCTGCCGAGCACCTTGGCCTCCTCGGCGAGGAGGCCGGCGGCGGTACCGTTGATGGTAAAGGCCAGATCCACTTCGGCTTCGGCCTTGTCCACCGCAGTGTAGGCAGCCGGGTTGATGATCACGTCGGGCCGGTAGTCACGCACCACGCGGCGGAGCTCGTCCAGACGCGACAGGTCGCAGCAGGCACGATCCAGTGCCACCACATTGCCCAGCGGCGCGAGGCTGCGACGCAGTTCGAAACCGACCTGCCCTTTGCTGCCCGTGACGAGAATGGTCGGGACCGTCGGATTATGCTGCATATTGCTTCGCCACCCAGTTCCGGTACTCGCCAGACATCACGTCCTGCACCCAGACCTGGTTATCCAGGTACCACTGTACCGTCTTGCGCAGCCCGGTTTCAAACGTCTCCGCCGGCTTCCAGCCAAGCTCGCGCTCCAGCTTGCCGGCATCGATTGCGTAACGGCGATCGTGGCCAGGACGATCCTTCACAAAGGTAATCTGATCACGGTACGGGCCGGTTGCCTTGGGGGACAGGTCGTCCAGCAAGTCGCACAGCGTGTGCACGACGTCGAGGTTGGTCTTTTCGTTCCAGCCACCGACGTTGTAGGTTTCACCCAAGCGGCCTCGTGCCAGCACTTCACGGATGGCGGAGCAGTGGTCTCGCACGTACAGCCAGTCGCGCACGTTCTGCCCGTCGCCATAGATCGGCAGCGGCTTGCCCGCCATCGCATTGGCGATGATCAGCGGAATCAGCTTTTCCGGGAAATGGTACGGGCCATAGTTGTTCGAGCAGTTCGTCGTCAAGACCGGCAGGCCGTAGGTATGGTGGTAGGCGCGAACCAGATGGTCCGAGGCGGCCTTCGACGCCGAATATGGGCTGTTCGGAGCGTACGGCGTGGTCTCAGAGAACTGGGGGTCGGTTTCACTCAGTGAGCCGAACACCTCGTCGGTGGAAACGTGGAGGAAGCGGAATTCGGATTTGGCCGGCTCTTCCAGGCTGCCCCAGTACGCGCGAGTCGCTTCCAGGAGCGTGAAGGTACCAACGATATTCGTCTGAATGAATTCGCCCGGACCATGGATGGACCGGTCTACATGGCTTTCCGCCGCGAAGTGCACGACTGCACGCGGCTTGTAGGTCGCGAAGAGCTTGTCCAGGGCACCACGGTCACAAATATCCGTTTGCGAGAACACATGCCGCGGATCGTCCTCGACCGACGCCAGCGTCTTCCGGTTGCCTGCATAGGTGAGCTTGTCGACGTTGATGACCCCATCCGCCGATTTGTCGCCCAGCCATGCCAGAACGAAATTAGCGCCAATGAACCCGGCACCACCTGTGACCAAAATATGCGACAAAACTTGCTCCTTGCCTCGATATGTTTCGACAACCCGACAAAAGCCGAGCGCCCACCTTGTCCCCTTCAGGACGGGCGGGGCGTTAAGTGCCTGCAGAAGTGGCGGTATTCTATCCGACGGAATGCCCTAACCTACATCCCCTCTCCCTCTTTTTGTAGCGTCATGTAACGGTGCCACTGCATATCGGTCACAAAACTACAAATAGAAGCGAAATTGTTCTGCTAAGGTTCTGATGCCCAACACTAAAGTGCCTCTTTCAACACCCATTGCCGTCGGCGATCTACAAGGTTGCGCAGTCTCGCTGGACACTCTACTCATCGAATTGCCAGCACAGCCCTACCTCCGCTTCGTCGGTGACCTCATCAACCGCGGCCCCGCCTCCCTCCAAACCCTCCGCACCATCCGTGCCATGGGCCACCGCGCCGAATCCGTCCTGGGCAACCACGACATCCACCTCCTGGCCGTAGCCGCCGGCGTCCGCAAAAAAGGCAAATCCGACACCCTCGACGACATCCTGACCGCCCCCGACTGTGAGGACCTGCTCACCTGGCTCCGCCACCGCCCCCTCGCCCTGCTGGAAAACAACTTCCTCCTGGTCCATGCCGGCGTCCTCCCTCAATGGACAGCCGCCCAGGTCATCGACCTCGCCCACGAAGTCGAAGAGCAGCTGCAAGGCCCCAACTGGCAAGGCTTCCTGGCCGACGTGTTCGGCAACGCCGCGGACCGCTGGCATGATGGGCTGCGCGGCATCGACCGTCACCGGGTGGTGGTCAATGCCCTCACCCGCCTGCGCTATTGCACAGTCGACGGCGTGATGGACTTCAAGACCAAAGAGGGCCTGGGCAAGGCCCCGGATAGCTTCATGCCGTGGTTCGACGTCCCGGGGCGGCACACCGAGGATGTGACGGTGGTATGCGGCCATTGGTCGACGCTGGGCCTGGTCATGCGGCCGAACCTGATGGCGCTGGATACGGGCTGCGTCTGGGGTGGCAAGCTGACGGCGGCCCGGTTGGCACGGGATCCTGCCGAACGGACCGTCGTTCAGATTGATTGCCCGCAATATTGTAATCCGCTGGCCTGACTGGCAATTCCGCATTGGCGGGGACGACAGGACGGCTAGCCGATGGCAGCCGGGGCTGGCTGGGGTTCGCCGCCGGGCTCGGCGGGTTGATTCAGCCGCCTGGCTGCAGCGGCGGCGTGTTCCGGCGCACCCTGGCTGAGGTGGGCGACCACCTCCCTGGCGGAGTTCGCAAGCTCACGGCGGTCACCGGAGACCGACACCAGCGCAGGCCCGATCACCAGCCGGGCCTTGATACGCGGTGCGCGCAAGACCGCTTCCAGTGACTGCAATAGCGTGGTGTCGCCGATGTAGGCAGCCGCCAGCGTCGGTTGACCGGTAGCGGCATCGAGGTAGCTCAACCCCAGCGGCTGCACCGGCAGGCCGCCGGAAATCGGTGCCTGCATCAGGTTGGCGTGGAACGGCAGCACGGCGGCGCCATCAGTCGTGGTCCCCTCCGGAAACACCCCCACCAGATCCCCCTGCAGCATCACATCCGTAATGTCATGCAACACCCGATGCGCATCCCGCTTGCGTCCGCGCTCGATAAAGATGGTGCCTGTCTTGTCACACAGCCACCCAATCAGCGGCCAGCTCCGGATCTCCGACTTGGCAACAAACCGCACCGGCTGCCAGCTGTGGATCACATAAATATCCAGCCAAGAGATATGGTTGGACACCACCATCGCACCCTGCCTGCCGGCGCCAGTCGACGCCGCGCCAGTAGCGTCGACCACCTCCACCTCCACCCCGCAAATCCGCAGCAACCGCCGCGACCACCGCCGGATATGCCACTCGCGCGAGCGCACGCCCAGCCACGGGAACAGCAAGGCGCAGGTCACCAGCCCGCGTAGCAGATGCAGCACCAGCGCCGTCTTGCGCATCCAGATCATCGAGGACTCAGTGGTGGTTATTGTTTCCGTATACAACCTGCCCGCCGACCAGGGTCATGCGGACCTTGCCCTCCATCTCATAACCAAGCCACGGCGAGTTCTTGCCCTGGCTCTTGAGGGAGCGGCGTTCGACCTTCCAGACCTGCCTGGGATCGAATACGCACACGTCCGCGGCACTGCCGACGGCGAGGGTGCCGGCCTTCAGGCCGATCACGCGGGCGGGTTCGTTGGTGATGCGGGCCAGGGCCTGGGCCAGCGGGACCTTGTGCTCGGTGGCCCAGCGCAGGGTCAGCGGCAGCAGCAGTTCCAGGCCGGTTGCGCCCGGCGATGCCTCGGCGAAGGGCAGCAGTTTCTCGTCGTCGTCCACGGGCGTATGGTCCGAGCACAGGGCGTCGATGGTGCCGTCGGCCAGCGCGGCGACGATGGCGTCGCGGTCGCGCGGGCTGCGCAGCGGCGGCGAGAAGCGCATCTGCGAGTTGAAGTAGCCGATATCCATGTCGGTCAGCGAGACGTGGTGGATATTGACGTCGCAGGTCACTTTCAGGCCTTCGCGTTTGGCCTGGCGCACCAGTTCCAGGCCGGCGGCGGACGACAGGCGGCACAGGTGCACGCGGGCGCCGGTGCTGCGCATCAGTTCGAAAATGGTGTGCAGGCGCACGGTCTCGGCAATGACTGACACGCCGGACAGGCCCAGGCGTGACGCCACCGCGCCGCTGGCGGCGACGCCGCCGCCGAGGAACGGGTCTTCCGGGCGCAGCCAGACGGTAAAGCCAAAGGTCTGGGCGTATTGCAGCGAGCGCAGCAGCACCTGGGTGTTTTGCACCGGGGCCTCGGCCTGGCTGAAGCCGACGCAACCGGCTTCGGTCAGCTGGCTCATCTCGGTCAGGGTCTCGCCCTTGAGGCCCAGCGTCAGCGCGCCCAGCGGGTACACGTGGGTCTGGTTCAGGGTGCGGGCGCGGAACTTCAGCATTTCCACCAGGCCCGGTTCATCGAGCACCGGATCCGTATCGGGCGGGCAGACCAGGCTGGTCACGCCGCCGGCGGTGGCGGCGGCCACTTCGGATTCGAGCGTGGCCTTGTATTCGTAGCCGGGCTCGCGCAGGCGCGCGGACAGGTCGACCAGGCCGGGGCACACGATCAGGCCGCTGGCGTCTATGGTCTTGTTGGCGGTGAAGTCCGCCGGGGCGCTGCCCACACCGACGATCTTGCCGGCGGCGATGTAGAGGTCCTGCGCGGCGTCGGTGTTGCTGGCCGGGTCGATCAGGCGGCCGCCCTTGATCAGAATTTTCATGTTGTGTCGCTGGCTATGGCGTTCTTGTTGCCCCGCCCGAAACTTACCTCCGTCATTCCCGCGAAGGCGGGAATCCAGTGTCTTTCACGTCCCCTTCGGGGATAAAGTCACTGGGTCCCCGCCTGCGCGGGGACGACGGTGGGCGGAAGGCATCGCATTGGTCAGTGTTTTCTTGAATCTTGCTCAGTCGCGGCTATTCGTCGCCGCTTATTCGTCGCTATTTCCCGCCACAATGCCCATCACGGCCATGCGCACGGCGATGCCGAAGGTCACCTGGTTCAGGATCACGGATTGCGGGCCGTCGGCCACGGCGGAGTCGATCTCCACGCCGCGGTTCATCGGGCCCGGGTGCATCACGATGGCGTCGGGCCTGGCCAGCGCCAGGCGCTCAGGCGTAAGGCCGTAGGCCTTGAAGTATTCCTGCGCGGACGGCAGCAGCGCGCCGCTCATGCGCTCGTTCTGCAGCCGCAGCATGATGACCACGTCCACGCCCTTCAGGCCCTCTTCCATGTTGTGGAAGACGCGCACGCCCATTTGCTCCAGCCCCGACGGCAGCAGCGTACGCGGGCCGATGGCGCGCACTTCGGGCACGCCCAGCGTGGTCAGCGCGTGGATGTCGGAGCGCGCCACGCGCGAGTGCAGGATGTCGCCGACGATGGCTACCGTCAGGTTGGTGAAGTCTTTCTTGAAGTGCCGGATCGTATACATATCCAGCAGGCCTTGCGTCGGGTGTGCGTGGCGGCCGTCGCCGGCGTTGATCACGTGCACGTGCGGCGCGACGTGCTCGGCGATCAAATATGGGGCGCCCGAGCTGGCATGGCGCACCACGAACATGTCGGCGGACATGGCCGACAGGTTGTTGATGGTGTCCAGCAGCGACTCGCCCTTGCTGGTCGACGAGGCGTTGATGTTCAGGTTCAGCACGTCCGCCGACAGCCGCTTGGCGGCGATCTCGAAGGTGGTGCGGGTGCGGGTGGAGTTCTCGAAGAACAGGTTGAACACGCTCTTGCCGCGCAGCAGCGGCACCTTCTTGACATCGCGGTCTGAGTCGGACAGCGATACGAACTGGCTGGCGGTGTCGAGGATGTGCGTGATCATGTCACGCGACAACCCCTCGATCGACAGCAGGTGCTTCAGTTCGCCGTTCTTGGTGAGCTGCGGGTTGCGGAACGTCTTGGTCATGGCTGGTCGGGCGCGGGCAAAAAACGGGGGTGGTCTGGTCTCGGAGCTGGGTGTCAGGCGCGCGCAGCGCGCCTGGGGCAACGGTGCCGGCTCAGCCGGTGGCGGAATCGGAAGGTTCAGTGGCAAAGGCGAATTGTGCGCCGGCGCCCTCGCCCTGGCGCGACAGCACCAGCGTGGTGCCGGGCGGCAGTGCCATCTCGGCGGCGGTCAGGTCGGCGGCAATCGGCAGCTGGCGCCCGCCGCGGTCGACCAGCACGCCCAGCGCCACGCGCGCGGGGCGGCCGTAGTCGAACAGCTCGTTGACGGCGGCGCGGATGGTACGGCCCGTGGCCAGCACATCGTCGATCAGCAGGATATTGCGGTCATCCACCGCAAACGGCAGCGTGGTCGGCTGGGCCTGGCTGTGCAGGCCCTTCTTGGCATAGTCGTCACGGTGGAAGGCTACGTTGATCACGCCATGCTCGGGCAGCTTCAGGTCGGCGGCCAATCGCGCGGCGATCCACGCGCCGCCCGAATGGATGCCGGCCACCGACCAGCGCGCGCGCTCGGCCTCGGGGATCAGGGCCTGGGCCTGGTCCAGCAGCTTGCGGTACAGCAACTCGGCGTCGGGAACGGAGATCTGCGTCATAGCGGGAATTGGTCGAAATACTGTTGCAGGATGATGCGGGCGGCCTCGGCATCGAGCTCGCCGCGGCGGGCGCCGGCCATCGACGCGGCGCGCGAGGTATAGCGCTCGTCCACCCACTCCACCGGCAGGCTAAAGCGGCCATTGAGCTGGTTGCCGAAGCGCCGCGCCAGCTTCATCGAGGGCTGCTCGCCGCCTTCGGGATTGACTGGCATGCCGACGATCAGCTGCACGGGGTTCCACTCATGGATCAGCGCCGCCACGGCTTCGAAGCGGCCTTCCACGGTGATATTGGGGAGAATGGTCAGCGCACGCGCCTCGCGCGTGATGAAGTTGCCCAGCGCAACGCCGATCTTTTTTTCGCCGTAGTCGAATGCCAGGACCGTGCCGTCGCGGGGCAGTTCACGCCCCACGGCGTCAGGCATGCCCGGCCTCGCCCGACAGCATGGTGAAGTCGATGCCCAGCAGCCGGATGGCGGCGGCAAAGCGCTCGTCGGGCGGCACGCTGAAGACGATCTCGGGGTCGGCCTGGACGGTCAGCCAGCCGTTGCGGCTGAGTTCTTCTTCCAGTTGCCCGGCGCCCCAGCCGGAATAACCCAGCGTCAGCAGGAAGCGGTGCGGGCCGCTGCCGTTGGCCACGGCCTCCAGCACGTCCTTGGAGGTGGTCATTTCCAGCCCGCCCGGCACGGCCAGCGACGAGACATAGACCCCCACCGGGTCGTGCAGCACAAAGCCGCGCTCGGTCTGCACCGGGCCGCCGAAGTAGACCGGCTGGTGCGCGACTGGCTGGATTTCAAGCTTGAGGTCGATCTTGTCGAACAGCGTGGCCATGTCGATGTCGATGGGCCGGTTGATCACCAGCCCGAGCGCGCCACGCTCATTGTGTTCGCAGATATAGACGACGGAACCCGAAAAGGTCGGATCGGCCATGCCGGGCATGGCAATCAGGAACTGATTGGTCAGATTGATGGGTGCTTCGGGCTTCGCCATGCCTTGCATTTTATCAAATCGCCGGGGGTCTTCCGGAAAAGATTGGCGGGACGCTGCGGTGCAGCAATGAGCGCGCCAGGGGCCGAATGCCGCTCAGTTAACCACAGTCATTCCCGCGCAGGCGGGAATCCAGCGTCGTTAAAAGTCACTGGGTTCCCGCCTGCGCGGGAACGACAGTGGTGTTTGATCCCTTTATGGTTCAACCTTTACCGTTCAATGCGGCCAGGTCTTGCGCCGTCAGCCAGCGCCAGTCGCCCTCTGCCAGCGCCGGATCGAGCTGCAGGCCGCCAATGGCGCTGCGATGCAGCGCGTCGACGTGATTGCCGGCGGCCGCCACCATGCGCTTGACCTGATGGTACTTGCCTTGCACCAGCGTCAGCCGCAGGCTGCGTTCGCCGGTGATCTCGCATTCTTCTGCCGCGATCGGCGCCGGTTCGTCCAGCAGCTGCACGCCGCTGCGCAGCGCCTGCGCCTGCTCGGGCGTGACCGGCTCGGCGGTCGTCACTTCATAGACCTTGGGCACCTTGCGCTTGGGCGAGGTCTGGGCATGGATGAACTGGCCATCGTCGGTCAGCAGCAGCAGCCCGGTGGTGTCGTGGTCCAGCCGGCCCACGGCCTGCACCTCACGCTGGCGCAGCGGCACCGGCAGCAGGTTGTAGACGCTGGGATGATGGCGCGGACGCTGCGAGCACTCGTAGCCGGTGGGCTTGTTCAGCATCAGGTAGGCCTTGGTGCAGGCCAGCCATTCCTCGCCGTCGACGGTCAGGCGCAGGCCGTCCACATCGAACTGCGCGCGCGCGTCCTCGCATAGCTCGCCGTTGACCTCGACCAGCCCGGCGGCGATCAGGTCGCCGCAGTACCGGCGCGTGCCAAAGCCCTGGGATTGAAGAATTCGGTCGAGAGTCATGTGCTTCTGTGGTAGCTGTGATAGGCGTGTCAGGCGGCGGCAATGCCGTCGCGGTACCGCTATGTTAGGGTATCGGCGCGATCGACCCGGTTTTCCACCCTTTCGGCCCAGCCAAACCAGTCAGACAGGCAAGCGAGCATGCAGTCAGCAGGCAACCCGGCCACGGGCCGGCCACCCTACCGGATCGGCAAGAACTTTGCGCGTGGGCTGGTCTGGTTCCGGCGCGACCTGCGCGCCACCGACCACGCGGCGCTGCATTATGCCCTCAGGCACTGTGCCCGGGTGTGGTGTGTGTTCGTGTTCGACCGCGACATCCTCGATCCACTGCTGGCGCGCGGCCTGCGGGCCGACCGTCGGGTCGACTTTATCCGGCAGTCGCTGCTCGAACTGGCGGAAACGCTTGCCGCGGCCGGCGGCGGCCTGATCGTGCTACACGACCGCGCCGAAACCGCCCTCCCGGCGCTGGCGCGTGAACTGGAGGCCGAAGCGGTCTTCGTCAACCACGACTACGAACCCGCCGCGAATGCCCGCGACGACGCCGTGCGCCAGGCGCTGGCGGCGCAGGCATGCGCCTTCTTCACCTTCAAGGATCAGGCGGTCTTCGAGCGTGACGAGATCCTGACCGGCCAGGGCAAGGCCTTCTCGGTCTTCACGCCGTACAAGAATGCCTGGCTCAGGACCGTACAGCCGTTCGACCTGCGCCCATACCCGGTCGATCCATACCTGCAGGCACTGGCGCCGGTGCCAGCCGCGTACCGCAGACCCATGCCTACGCTCGATCAACTCGGCTTTCGCGCCAGCAACCTCGCCGAGATCGCGATGCCTACCGGCGCGTCTGGCGCGCTGGCGCTGTTCGATGAGTTCACCGCGCGCATGGGCGACTACGGCCGCCGGCGCGACTACCCTGCCCTGCGCGGCCCCAGCTACCTGTCGGTGCACCTGCGCTTCGGCACCGTCTCGATCCGCACGCTGGCGCGCGCCGCGCACGAGGCCGTGCTGCGCGGCGGCGCCGACGGCGCAGGCGCCTCGGTGTGGCTGTCGGAGCTGATCTGGCGCGACTTCTACTTCATGATCCTGCATCACCATCCGCGCGTGGCGGCCGGTGCGGCCTTCCATCCCGCCTACGATGCGATCCGCTGGCAGGACGGTGATACCGGCGAGCGCTACTTCCGCGCCTGGTGCGATGCCGCCACCGGCTACCCGCTGATCGATGCCGCGATGTTGCAGATCCGGCAAAGCGGCTATATGCACAACCGCCTGCGCATGGTGACGGCCAGCTTCCTGGTCAAGGATCTCGGCGTGGACTGGCGCCGCGGCGAGCAGTACTTTGCCGACCAGCTCAACGATTTCGACTTCGCCGCCAACAACGGCGGCTGGCAGTGGGCCGCGTCCACCGGCTGCGATGCGCAGCCATGGTTCCGCATCTTCAATCCGGTGACGCAATCGGAAAAGTTCGATCCGCAGGGCCGGTTTATCCGCAAATACCTGCCGCAGCTGGCGGCACTGCCCGACAAGCACCTGCATGCGCCATGGACCGCGCCCGAATCCGTGCTGGCGGATGCCGGCGTGCGCCTGGGCGACAACTACCCGCGCCCGCTGGTGCAGCATGACGCGGCGCGCAAGCAAACGCTGATGCGGTATGGGGTGGTAAGGGATGGAGTGACAAAGCGCACCGGCAGCGAAGACGCTGCCGGCGTGGAGGACTGAGCCCGGAGGAGCGCCCGGCTTCAGGCGAAGCGTCAGGCCGCCAGCATCGCGCTTTCGCGATAATGCCGCTGCGCGTCGTCGAGGCGCTCGGTTTCCTCAAAGAGCCGCGCCAGCGCCAGGTGCGTGCGCACGCGCAGGCGGCGCTGCTGATCGGGCTCGGCATATTTCAGCGCGCGCTCGAAGCTGGACTGGGCCTTGCCCCACAGCTTCTCGCCCAGGCACAGCACGCCCAGCGTGTAGTAGAGGTCGGCGTCGGCGGGATGCGCGGCCAGCCATTTCTCGGCCTGCTGGATCTGCGGCAGCGCATGGCCGGGCACGGCGCAATCGGCATAGCGCAGCACCAGGCGGCTGTCCCAGTTGACCTTGAGCGCGTCTTCGATGATGCGGCGGGCCTCGTTCTGCCGGCCCAGCGCGGCGAAGTAGCGCGCGGCCGGTTCGGCAATGCGCGTGGCGCGGCGCTCGTCGGCGGACAATGAGCGCCAGAAATCTGACAGCGCATCGGCGTCGTGGCGGCGCTCGTCCAGCATGGCTTCGACGGCCATCTGCTTGAGCCGCAGCGCCAGCACCGGATGCAGCGCGTTGCGCTTCTCCAGCGAGCGCGCCAGGCGCAGCACCTCGGACCAGTTCTTCAGGTGCTGGTGCGCGCGCAGCGCGATGCGCTGCACATGGATCTGGCGCGCGCCCTGCGACTGCAGCTGGGCGATGGTTTCCAGCGCGCCGTCGGCGTCGCGGGCATCGACCAGCAGCTCGGCCATCGACACCAGCCGCGCCTGCTCGCGCTCGGAGTCCGTAACCTGGGCCATCCAGGCATCGCGCCGCTCGGTTTCCTGCATCCGGTGCGCGGCGCGGGCGCCGATCAGCGCGGCGGTCTGGGACTGGTCGTGCCAGGACTGGGCCTCGCGCGCGGCACGCTCGGCGCGGGCGAAGCGGCCCGCAAACAGGTTCTCGATCGATTCGCGCAGCGCCGCCTGCGCCTTGCTCATGCGGCTGCGCTCGCGGTAGGCGGCGGCGCGGCGCGGCATCTCGGCCAGATGGCGGATGGTGGACATCACCGTCCAGACCACGAAGAACAGCAGCAACAGCAAGGCCAGCGCCAGGTTCAGCGACAGCTCGACACGGTACGGCGGATAGAACAGCACCACATTGCTGTGGTTGAACTGCGTGAACAGGGCCAGCCCGACGGCGCCGCCAAACAGGACCGCAACCCAGAACAGAAGGCGCATGGGCTTACTCCTTCTTCAGGGCATGCAGCGCGCCCAGGCTTTCGGACATGGTCGGCAGCTGCACCGTGACCGCGCCGGCCTGCGCCTGCCGCAGCAGCGTCAGCACACCCTGCACGCGGCGCGACTTGGTATCGAAATAGCGGCCGATCATCGCCTGCGCGGCAGCCAGGTCGTTGCGGAACACCGGCTCGTTGCGCGACAGCAGTGCCAGGCGCGCATTGAGCAGGCGCAGCTTGACGTTCTCGCGCAGGAACCAGCCCTGGTCGCCCGACAGCAGCAGCGCCTCGGCGTCGTCGACCTTGCGGATGCGGACCACCTGTGCCAGTTCTTCGCGCAGGTAGTTCCACAGGCGGGTGAACCAGCCCGGGCCATGCGCCGCAGCCGGGGCGCTGGCGCCATTGCCGGCGGCGCCCTTGCGGGCATCGGCCTCGCTGCGCTCGAGCATGCGCTCGCTGGACAGCAGCGGCAGCACGTCGATCTGATTGATGGCCTCGTCCAGCTTGATCGCGGCGCCGGTCAGGTCGGTGTCGGGCACCGCCTTCATGCGCGCGACGTCGCGCGCGATCGCGCGGCGCAGCAGGTTGTACTGCGGCTTGTCGGTGCGCGCCAGGCGGGTGTCGGCGCTTTGCAGCGCGGCCAGCGCCACCTGCACGTTGCCGGTCAGCTGCAGCTGCTGGCCGGCGCTGGTCAGCAGCTGCTGGATCTCGGCGATTTCCCAGTCGTCACGGTTGCGCATCAGGTCCTGGTAGACCTGCTCCAGCGCCACCTGCTTGTCGCGGGTTTCGCCGACCTCGCTTTCCAGTGCGCCGACCTTGGCCTGCAGTTCCTTGACCGTGTCCTGCGCGTTGCGGGTCAGCACGCGCGACTCCTGCACCAGCGCATCGTTGCTTTGCTGGCGGCGCGCGAGTTCGCCGGTCAGGTGGTCGACGCGCTGCTGCAGCCACCAGAAACCGCCGGCGGTCGCCACCACCAGCACGGCGACCAAGGCCCACAGCGCGGCGGGCCGGCGTGCCACGGCACGGGGAACACCGGCATGGCCGGCCCCCTGCGGCGGCGCCGGTGGCGCCTGGTGGGCAGAGGCCGCGCCAGGCGGCACAGCGGAGGAGGACGTGGTTTCTTGCGTCACGCGTTCGACCTTCGTTGACATTGCGGGGACTACGGTGGGCGGCCCGGCGGCCGGCGGCGCTGCCGGTGCAGCAGTTTCCGCTGGCATGCTTGCCGGCGCCGGGCCGGCATGGGCATCGGCCCACTGCAGGCACGCCGCCAGCAGGCCGGCATCGCCCGGCGCGGCGCGCTGGATATGCGCGAAGCCCAGCGCCAGCGCCTGTTCGGCGATTCTCGCATGCGGCGCGATGCACTGCACCTGCCGCAGGCAAGCGTCTTCCCGGGGCGACAGTTGCTGCCGCGCCAGCACGTCAAGGTTGCGCACCGCCTCGGAACTGGTTAGCAGCCACGCGTGCGGCGCGGCGCCCGGGCGCAGGTTGTCGCGCACGGCCTGCCACTGCATGGCGCTCGGTTCGGGCAGGGTGCGCTGGTACGCCTCGACGGCCTCGACCTGCGCACCGGCTTCGCGCAGGCGGTCGCCCAGCCAGTCGCGCCCGCCATTGCCGCGGATGATCAGCACCGGCCTGCCGGCCAGCGCGGCGGGATCAAGCTGCGCCCACAGGGCTTCGGAGTCGAAGCGCGGCGAGTCGTTGTCCGGTGCGGCATCGTCAGTGCCCTGCCCGCTCGCGGCAGCGCCCGCGGGCGCGATCACGCGATACGCGGGCGGCGCAATGCCGCGCTCGGCCAGTGCGGCGACGCTGGCCGGCCCGACCACCGCCACCGGCACCTGCGCCGGCCATCGGGCCACGGCTGCGCCTTGCACGACGGCCAGTGCGTCGAGCGCGTAGGCGATGGCATTGGGACTGACGAAGACCACCAGCGCAAAGATGTCCAGCCGCGCCAGCGCCGCGCGCAGGGGCGCGCCGTCACTGGCCGGGCCGATGGCCAGCAGGGGAAAACTGAGTACGTCCAGACCGGCGGCCTGCAGCGCCTCGGTCAGTTGCCGGGACTGCCCGGCGGGTCGTGTGACAACGACGGTCGGGCGGGGCATCGGGCAGCCTCAGGCGGGAGCTTGGGCGCCGGCGGGATCGCCAGAATCGGCCAGCGCCGCGAGGATGGCTTCGGCGCCCTGCGCCAGCAGGTCGCGCGCGCAGGCCCGGCCGAGCGCCTCGGCGGCGGCCAGGTCAGCGGCCGGCCCGGAGGCGGCGGCACGGATGGCGCGCGTGCCGTCGGGCAGCGCGACAAAGGCATCCAGCTTCAGCTGGTCGCCTTCCCAGCGCGCGTGGGCGGCCAGCGGCACCTGGCACGAACCGCCCAGCCTGCGCGAAACGGCGCGTTCGGCGGTCACGGCCAGCGCGGTCGGCTGGTGGTTCAGCGGCGCCAGCCATTCGGCCAGATCGGGACGGTTCGCCAGGGTCTCGATGCCGAGCGCGCCCTGCCCCGCGGCCGGCAGCGACACCTCGACCGGGATCAGCGCGCGGATGCGCTCGCCCAGGCCCAGGCGCTTGAGGCCGGCGGCAGCCAGGATGATGGCGCCGTATTCGCCGCGGTCGAGCTTGCCCAGCCGCGTATCCAGGTTGCCGCGCAGCGGCTTGATCACCAGGTGCGGGTAGCGGCTGCGCAGCGCCGCTTCACGGCGCAGGCTGGACGTACCGACCACGGTGCCGGCCGGCATCTCGTCCAGCGACGCATAGGCCGAGGACACCAGCGCGTCGCGCGGATCCTCGCGTTCCATCACGGCGGCCAGGGCAAAGCCCGCGGGCAACTCCATCGGCACATCCTTGAGCGAATGCACCGCGAGGTCGGCCCGGCCTTCGTCCATCGCGAACTCCAGTTCTTTGACAAACAAACCCTTGCCGCCGACTTTGGACAAAGTACGGTCTAGAATCTGGTCTCCGCGCGTGGTCATGCCAAGAATGGACACGCCGCACGCGGGATAGTATTGTTGCAACGCAGCACGCACATGTTCTGCCTGCCACAGGGCCAGACGGCTTTCTCGGGAGGCGATGATGAGCTTTTGCGGAAGATTGCGAGACACGACAGCGGTAGAGGAAGACGGGGTGGCAGACGACATTCGTCTATGGTAGCACGCGACCCAATAGCCGCTCCGCACCATTAGATAAGCTTAGAGAAGCAAGAACGAGGAGATTGCATGACGCAGCATGCTGCGCGCCCGAATGGCCGGTCCGGTCGGAAGACCCCTGCGGCCGCGAAAGACCCGTCCGCCGCAAAAGGTGACGTAACCGGCGCAACCACCGCCAAATCCACCCCTTCCGTCCCCCGCGCAGCCAAGCGCTCCGCCAAGCCCAGGCTTTCGATCGTGTCGAGCAACGGAACCACCATCGCCGCCCCCGCCCGCCGCACCGCCGACAAGGACGTGCCGCTGCGCGAAGACATCCGCTTCCTGGGGCGCCTGCTGGGCGAATGCCTGCGCGAGCAGGAAGGCGACGCCGCCTTCGAGGTGGTCGAGACCATCCGCCAGACCGCGGTGCGCTTCCGGCGCGAGAACGACCGGGCCGCGGGCGCGGAACTGGACCGGCTGCTCAAGCGCCTGTCGCGCGACCAGACCAACCAGGTGGTGCGCGCCTTCAGCTATTTTTCGCACCTGGCCAATATCGCCGAGGACCAGCACCACAACCGCCGCCGCCGCGTGCACGCGCTGGCCGGCTCGCCGCCGCAGGCCGGCAGCCTGCAGCACGCGCTGGAGTCGATCGACGCCGCCGGCGTGACCGGCAAGCAGTTGCGCAAGTTCCTGGACGAGGCGCTGATCGTGCCGGTGCTGACCGCGCACCCGACCGAAGTCCAGCGCAAGAGCATCCTGGACGCCGAGCGCGAGATCGCCCGCCTGCTGGCCGAGCGCGACCTGCCGATGACCGCGCGCGAGCGCGAGCACAACACCGCGCAGCTGCGCGCCAAGGTCACCACCCTGTGGCAGACCCGCATGCTGCGCGACGCGCGCCTGACAGTGGCCGACGAGATCGAGAACGCGCTGTCGTACTACCGCACCACCTTCCTGCGCGGCATCCCGCAGCTGATGAGCGAGCTGGAAGAAGACATCGCCGCGGTGTTCCCGGCCACGCGCAAGCGCAAGGGCACCCCGGGTGCCTCGGGCACCAAGGCTGCACCGCTGGCGCCGTTCCTGCAGATGGGTTCCTGGATCGGCGGCGACCGCGACGGCAACCCGAACGTCACCGCCGATACGCTGGAGCATGCCGCCAGCCAGCAGGGGCAGATGATCCTGGACTGGTACCTGGATGAAGTCCATGCGCTGGGCGCGGAGCTGTCGATGTCGACGCTGATGGCCGATGCCAGCCCCGAACTGCTGGCGCTGGCCGAGCGCTCGCCCGACCACTCCGAGCATCGCGCCGACGAACCCTACCGCCGCGCGCTGATCGGCATCTATGCGCGCCTGGCCGCAACCAGCAAGGCGCTGACCGGCCACGCCGTGCCGCGCCGCCCGGTGGCGCCGGCCGAACCCTACGACAGCGCCGAGGCCTTTGCCGCCGACGTGCAGGTGGTGGTCGACTCGCTGCGCGCCAACCACGGCGAGGCGCTGGCCAATGGCCGCATCGACGCCCTGGCGCGCGCCATCGGCGTGTTCGGCTTCCACCTGGCGTCGGTCGATATGCGCCAGGTCTCGGACGTGCACGAGGCGGTCATCGCCGAACTGTTCGCCGCCGCCGGCATCGCCCCCGACTACGCCGCCCTGCCCGAGGCGCGCAAGCTGGAACTGCTGCTGGCCGAACTGCGCCAGCCGCGCCTGCTGACCCTGCCCTGGCACGAGTACTCGGAGCAGACCCGCAAGGAACTGGCGATCTTCGCCGCCGCGCGCGAGCTGCGTGCGCGCTATGGCAAGCGCATTGCGCGCAACTACATCATCTCGCATACCGAGACGCTGTCGGACCTGATCGAGGTGATGCTGCTGCAGAAGGAATCCGGCATGCTGCAGGGCACGCTGGGCAGCAAGACCGACCCGGCGCGCATGGAACTGATGGTGATCCCGCTGTTCGAGACCATCGAAGACTTGCGCAACGCCGCCGGCATCATGCAGTCGCTGCTGGACCTGCCGGGCTTTGATTCGGTGATCGCGCACCATGGGGTCGAGCAGGAAGTGATGCTCGGCTACTCGGATTCGAACAAGGACGGCGGCTTCCTGACCTCGACCTGGGAGCTGTACAAGGCCGAGCTGGCGCTGGTGCAGCTGTTCGAGCAGCGCAAGGTCAAGCTGCGCCTGTTCCACGGCCGCGGCGGCACCGTCGGCCGCGGCGGCGGCCCGACCTACCAGGCCATCCTGTCGCAGCCGCCGGGCACGGTGAACGGCCAGATCCGCCTGACCGAGCAGGGCGAGATCATCAACAGCAAGTTCGCCAACGCCGAGATCGGCCGGCGCAACCTGGAGACGGTGGTCGCGGCCACGCTGGAGGCATCGCTGCTGCCGCAGCAGAACGCGCCGAAGGACCTGGATACCTTCGAGGCCGTCATGCAGCAGCTGTCGGACCGCGCCTTCACGGCCTATCGCGACCTGGTCTACGAGACCCCGGGCTTCAAGGACTACTTCTTCGCCACCACGCCGATCACCGAGATCGCCGACCTGAACCTGGGTTCGCGTCCGGCCTCGCGCAAGCTGATGGACAAGAAGAACCGCCGCATCGAAGACCTGCGGGCGATTCCGTGGGGCTTCTCGTGGGGCCAGTGCCGCCTGCTGCTGCCGGGCTGGTATGGCTTTGGCAGCGCGGTCAGATCGCTGCTGGACAGCGCGCCGGACGACAAGGCCCGCAAGCAGGCCGTGACCACGCTGCGCCGCATGGTCAAGACCTGGCCGTTCTTCTCGACGCTGCTGTCCAACATGGACATGGTGCTGGCCAAGACCGACCTGGCGGTGGCCTCGCGCTACGCCCAGCTGTGCGACGACGCCGCGCTGCGCCGCAATGTGTTCAACCGGATCAGCAAGGAATGGCACCTGACCTGCGAGATGCTGGCCCTGATCACCGGCCACCAGGAACGGCTGGCGGACAACCCGTTGCTGGCGCGCTCGATCAAGAACCGCTTTGCCTACCTCGACCCGCTGAACCACTTGCAGGTCGAGCTGCTCAAGCGCTACCGCTCGGGCAAGGATGGCGATGACATCCGCGTACGGCGCGGGATCCACCTGACCATCAACGGGGTCGCGGCGGGGTTGCGCAATACAGGCTGATAGGCGCCGGAGGGCTGCCGGTTTGCTCCCTGGCCAGGAACCGTTTGTCAAGAAGGCAGATCCCACTCTGTCATTCCCGCGCAGGCGGGAATCCAGCGTCTTTTAAAGTCACTGGGTCCCCGCCTTCGCGGGGACGACGTGTCGGTTACTGGGAACAAGTCGGCATGGCACGCGTGGTGTTTGCTCTCCCGCAAGTGGGAGAGCAAACAGCCAGCAAGCTTCAGCCCCCTCACCCCACAAACGCCCCAGGCACCGGATCCTCACCCAGCGCGTGCAGCAGCACCGCCCAATGCATCGCCTCGTCGCCGAGGATGCTGCCGGCGGCGCGGGTCAGCTCGCGGTTGTGGAAGTTCGGCAGCACGCCCAGGTAGGCGGCGGTGGCGCCCTTTTCCAGCCCGGCGGCAAAACGCAGCACATCGGCCTGGTTCTTGAGCTGTTCGGTCGGGAAGGCATAGTCCGACGGCTTCTTCGCCATCACCGGCGAGCCGCCCAGTTTCTGCACCGTGCCCGCCAGCACCTGCGCGTGTGCCTTGTGGTGGTCCTGGAACTTGACCGCGGTGGCGAGCACCGGCTTTTGCAGCAGGCCGCTTTCCGCGCCCACCTGGTAGGCGGCGATCGCCTGGTATTCCAGCCCCAGCGCGGTGTTCAGGATATTGATGTCGTCCTTGGTGCTGCCCGACTGGGTCTGCGCCCAGGCTGGCATGGATTCCCCCAGGCTGATGACGGCCAGCGAGCCAAGCGCGAACAGCCCCGGCACCTTGAGCAGCCCGCGGCGGCGTGCATCGGGTGCGGTAATGATGCGGCCAGGGGAATCGGTCGAGTCCGTCGTGGCGGCAATCCTGCGCATGCGTTCCATGGTGTTCTCCTTAGTGGGTCAAAGGCGGAGCCAATGGCGCCGCGGCCCCCGGCCGTCGTGCGCCTGCCACTGATACGCACGCAGGCGCCAACCGGATGCAAGGTCATGCCTATAATCCGGCAACGCCCCTTCGAGAGACGCCCCGGTGCCCCCTTCCACGGTGTCCCCTTCCGCCGAAAGCTATGCCGCGCCCCCCGGCGCCGAGCGCCTTGCCGCCTTGCTCCAGGCCGTGGCCATCGGCGACCGGCAGGCCCTGCGCGGACTCTATGACCTCACCGCGACGAAACTGTTTGGCCTTGCGCTGCGTATCACTGGCAGGCGCGATTGGGCGGAGGATGTCGTGCAGGAAAGCTTTGTCAGCATCTGGCATCACGCGGGCGACTATCGGCCGCACCTGGCCGCGCCGATGACGTGGATGACCGCGATCGTGCGCAACCGCGCGCTCGACTGCCTGCGCCGCGCAACCGCGGCGCGCGTCGGGCAGACGGTCGAGCTTGACGAAGATCTGGGCGAATGGCTTGCCGACGACGCGGCCGGGCCCGCCGAGCTGGCCGATGCCAGCCAGCAGGCACGCGCGCTCAGCCGCTGCCTGCAGCGGCTGGAGCAGCCACAGCGCCAGGCCATCATGCTGGCCTACCTGCAGGACCTGAGCCACGCTGAACTGGCCGCGCGGCTGCGCGCACCGCTGGGGACGGTCAAGTCCTGGATCCGGCGCGGGCTGGAGCGGCTGCGCAGCTGCATGGAGGGGGCAGCATGAGGCTCGCCACCCATCCCGAGCTGCTCGATCGCATCGCCGCCCAATATGCGCTGGGTGTGCTGCGCGGCGGCGCGCGCCGCCGCCTGGAACAGCTGGCGCGCGAAGAACCGGCGGTGCACGCGGCGATCCTCCGCTGGCAAGCCAGGCTGGCGGGCGTGGCCGAATTGCAGGCGGCCGCCGAGCCGGTCGACAAAGTCTGGTGCGGGATCGAGCAGCGGCTTGGCTGGAAGGCCGCCGAGGATCGGGTCCCGGAACGGGTCCGGCCGCTGCGCCCCAGCGACCCTGGCGGCGGCTGGTGGCAGCGCCTGTGGTCTACCCCCGTCTTCTGGCGCGGTGCGGCGGCGGCCATGGCGCTGGTGACGGTCCTGGCAGTCGGCATTGGCACGCGGCTGGCGCGGCAGGGCGAAACGGCACCGGCCGAAGTCGTTGCCGTGCTGAACGACGACCGCGCCCAGCCGGCCATGCTGGTGTCATGGGATGCTGGTGGACGCAGCCTCATTGTGCGGCGCCTGGATCACCTGACACTGAGCGAGCAGCAGGTGCTGCAGCTTTGGGCGCTGCCCGCAGGCGGCAAGCCCCAGTCGCTGGGCGTGATCGGCCGGGCGCCGCAAGCCCGGCTGGCGCTGGCGCAACGGCCCGCGGGGGTGCCGGCGCTGGCGGTCAGCGTCGAGCCGCCGGGCGGCTCGCCCAGTGCCGACGGGCCCAGCGGCCCGGTGGTCTTCAAGGGACCTGTGATCCACAGCCAGCTCTGACGAACGGCGCCGCCGTGCCAGCCGGCGCCGCCAGCGGGCCGGCGGGCGATATAATCGCCGTTTCCCAATTTCTCGCGCCCGCCGCCGTCCGCACGCCGGCGCCTGCCGCGCGAGCCACTGCAGCCGACGTCCATGTCCACCTCCCAACTTGCCAAGAAAGGCGAAGCCTGGTCCGCCCGCTTCTCCGAACCGATGTCCGACCTGGTGAAGCGCTACACCGCCTCGGTGTTTTTCGACAAGCGCCTGGCCCTGTTCGACATCCAGGGCTCGCTGGCCCACGCGGCCATGCTGGCGAAGCAGGGCATCATCGCCGAGGCCGACCACGCCGAGATCGCGCGCGGCATGGTGCAGATCAAGGCCGAGATCGAAGCCGGCGGCTTCGAGTGGAAGCTGGACCTGGAAGACGTGCACCTGAACATCGAGGCGCGCCTGACCGCGCTGGTGGGCGATGCCGGCAAGCGCCTGCACACCGGCCGCTCGCGCAACGACCAGGTCGCCACCGACATCCGCCTGTGGCTGCGCAGCGAGATCGACAACATCATCGTGCTGCTCGGCGCCCTGCGCGGCGCGCTGCTGGACCTGGCCGAGCAGAACGCCGACACCATCCTGCCGGGCTTCACCCACCTGCAGGTGGCGCAGCCGGTGACCTTCGGCCACCACCTGCTGGCCTACAACGAGATGTTCACGCGCGATGCCGAGCGCATGGCCGACTGCCGCAAGCGCGTCAACCGCCTGCCGCTGGGCGCCGCCGCACTGGCCGGCACCAGCTACCCGATCGACCGTGAGTTCGTGGCGCAGCAACTGGGCTTCTACGGCGTCTGCCGCAACTCGCTGGATGCCGTGTCGGACCGCGACTTCGCCATTGAATTCTGCGCCGCCGCCGCGCTGGTGATGACGCATGTGTCGCGCTTCTCGGAAGAGCTGGTGCTGTGGATGAGCCCGCGCGTGGGCTTTATCGACATCGCCGACCGCTTCTGCACCGGCAGCTCGATCATGCCGCAGAAGAAGAACCCCGACGTGCCCGAGCTGGCACGCGGCAAGACCGGCCGCGTCAACGGCCACCTGATCGGCCTGCTGACCCTGATGAAGGGCCAGCCGCTGGCGTACAACAAGGACAACCAGGAAGACAAGGAGCCGCTGTTCGACACGGTCGATACCGTGGTCGACACGCTGCGCATCTTCGCCGACATGGTGCCGGGCATCAGCGTCAAGCCGGAAGCCATGCGCGCCGCGGCGCTGCAGGGCTATGCCACGGCCACCGACCTGGCCGACTACCTGGTCAAGAAGGGCCTGCCCTTCCGCGACGCCCACGAGGCCGTGGCCCACGCGGTGCGCGCCTGCGACAGCCGCCAGTGCGACCTGGCCGACCTGAGCGTGGCCGAGCTGCGCGAGGTCTCCGGCCTGGGCGACAAGGCCGCGCTGATCGGCGACGACGTGCACGCGGTGCTGACGCTCGAAGGCTCGGTCGCCGCGCGCGACCATATCGGCGGCACCGCGCCGGCGCAGGTGCGCGCCGCCATCGCTGCCGCACGCGCGGCGCTGTAAGTTTGGCGTAAGTTTTACGCAAGAAGAAGCCACTGCGGCGCGAGCCCGGTGGCTTTTTCTATTGGCATTTCCCATTCCGGCGCAATCTCGTCGCCCCCTGTAGGTAGTAGCCCCTAGCGCCTGTAAATTTTGTTACAGATAAACTAATCGCCGCAAAAACCGGGGAGACAACCCATGTATTACTTGCTTGGTCTGTCACGACAGATCGACAGGTTGAATCAGCACACTGGCAGGCTTGCAAACATCATGATCCTGCTGTCGTGCCTGATCAGCGCAGGCAATGCCCTCCTGCGCTATGGCTTCAACTTGAGCGACAACTGGCCACTCGAACTGCAGTGGTACATGTTTGCCATTGCCGTGATGTTCGGCGCCTCTTACACCTTCCAGCGCAATGAGCACGTGCGCGTAGACCTGATCTACGGCAACGTGTCGGAACGCGCGCAGCACTGGATCGACATCTTCGGCATCGTCGTATTCCTGCTGCCCTCGGCCATCCTGTTCACTTGGCTGTCGTGGGATTCCCTGTTCCTGCCCTCGTGGCGCATCCTCGAGCAATCCGGTAATTCCGGCGGCCTGCCGCGATACCCGATCAAGCTGGTGGTGCCGGTCGGCTTTGCCTTGCTGGCTTTGCAAGGCGTGTCCGAACTGATCAAGCGCATCGCCGCCCTGCAAGGCCTGGTGCGTATCGAATCGAAATACGAGAGGCCGGTGCAATGATCCCGTTGGAATATATGCCGCCGCTGATGTTCGGCGGCCTGGTGGTATTCATGCTGATCGGGTTCCCGGTCGCATTTTCGCTATCCGCGGTCGGGCTGGCCTTCGGTTTCCTGGCCATTGAATGGGGCTATTTCCCCATCAGCTTCCTGCAGGCCGTGCCGAGCCGCGTATTCGGCAGTGTGCTGGCCAACGAGCTGCTGCTGGCCATTCCGTTCTTCACCTTCATGGGCGCCATCCTGGAGAAATGCGGGCTGGCGGAAGACATGCTGGACTCCATGGGCCAGCTGTTCGGCCCGGTGCGCGGCGGCCTTGGCTATTCGGTCATTATCGTCGGCTTTATTCTCGGCGCCATTACCGGCACCGTGGCGGCGCAGGTCATTGCAATGGCGATGATCTCGCTGCCGGTGATGATGCGGTACCGCTACAACATGAAGTACGCCACCGGCGTACTGGCCGCGTCGGGCACCATCACGCAGCTGGTGCCGCCGTCGCTGGTGCTGGTGGTGCTGGCCGACCAGCTCAAGACGCCGCTGGGCAGCGCCGACGTGGGCAGCATGTACCTGGGTGCATGGGGCCCGTCGGTGGTACAGATTGCGCTGTTCGCGCTCTATACCTTCCTGCTGGCGCGCTTCAAGCCCGACTGGCTGCCGCCTGTGCCCCCCGAAGCCCGCACGCTGCGGGGCTGGGCGCTGTGGCGCAAATGCCTGCGCGGCATCATCCCCTGCGCGGTGCTGATCTTCCTGGTGCTGGGCACGATCATGCTGGGCATCGCAACGCCGACGGAATCCGGCGCCATGGGCGCGGTCGGCGCGCTGGTGCTGGCCGTGATCCGCGACAAGGCATTCAGCCGGATCGACCGCCAGATCTACCGCGTCGGCCTCGCCGCCACGCTGGTGGCCACGGGCGTGGGCATCTTCGCCTTCGGCTCGCACGCGTTCCGCATCCCGCTGGCAGTGGTGTACCTGGTCATCCTCTGGCTGCTGCTGCGCGCCGGCCAGATGACCGAGCTGCGCCTGCTGATCGTCGACGCCTACCAGTCAACCGCACGCATCACGGCCATGGTGGTGTTCATCCTGATCGGCTCCACCTGCTTCTCGGTGGTGTTCCAGGGCGTGGACGGGGGCGCCTGGGTGGAACACCTGTTCACCTCGCTGCCAGGCGGCTGGATCGGCTTCCTGATCGTGGTGAACCTGTTCATCTTCTTCCTGGCATTCTTTCTCGATTTCTTCGAGATCGCCTTCATCGTGGTGCCCATGCTGGCCCCGGTGGCCGTGAAGGTGCTGACACCGGTGGTCATGGATTCCATGGGCGGCAATCCCGAAGCTGCCGCCACGGCGGCGCTGGTGTGGTTCGGCGTGATGCTGTGCGTGAACATGCAGACCTCGTTCATGCACCCGCCGTTCGGCTTCGCGCTGTTCTACCTGCGCGGCATCGCCCCGAAGGAAGTGAAGAGCTCCGACATCTACTGGGGCGCCCTGCCCTGGGTGGGCCTGCAACTGGTGATGGTGCTGCTGGTGATGTTCTGGCCAGGCATGGTGACCGCCCTGCTCGACAAGGGTTCGCTGCACCATAGCAACGCGGCGGAGGTCAGCATCCCGCTTGGCGGGGAGCCGGAGAAACCGGCATCCGCGCCGGGTTCCCTGGAACTGCCAGGCGCGGCGCCGACACCCGAGCCCGCGACACCACAGTTCGAATTCGAGAAGAAGAACTGATCCGGATAGTCGGCCCAAGGCCCCGCAGCAATGCGGGGCTTTTTCATTGGCGCGGGTGGGTTGTGGCGATGCGGCAGCCTGGCGTTGCGCAAAAGGAACGCGTTCGCGATTGCGAATCGGCTCATCGACCGGCGCTCCGGCGCGGCCCAGACTGGCTCCTGCGTTCAGCGACTTGACCCAGGAGAGCAACCATGCAGACCACCAAAGCCTTGGACCGGCCCGACACCGCCGCGATGTACAGCCTGCCATCGATACGTAACCGCCGCATTGATAACAATGCTATCATCCCTCCATCCGATGGTGAGGAGGTCAAGATGGCAACACTACTCGTTCGCGGCATCGATGAATCCCTGGTCCAGCGCCTGCGCGAGCGGGGCGTCGCCAACGGCCGCAGCGCCGAGGCCGAGCACCGCGCCATCCTGGCGCAGGCGCTGGGCGGCACGCGGCGGCGCAGCTTTGCCGAGGTGCTGGCCAGCATCCCGGACGTCGGCGACGACGCCGACTTCGAGCGGACCCAGGATACGGGCGAGGCGCCGCGTGTATTTGATTGATACCAACGTCATCAGCGAAACGCGCAAGCGCGAGCGCGCCAACCCAGGCGTGTGCGCGTTCTTCCGGCAGGCGGCGCGGGAAGGTGCCGCGCTCTATCTGTCGGCGCTGACCGTGGGCGAGCTCCAGCGAGGCGTTGCACTGATCCGGCATCGCGGCGATACGGCGCAGGCCGCGGTGCTGGAGCAATGGCTGGCGACGGTGCTGGAGGATTTTGGCCGGCAGGTATTGCCGGTCGATGCCGACGTCGCCCAGGTCTGGGGCCAGCTGCGCGCGCCGCGGCCGGAGCACGCGCTGGACAAGTTCATCGCGGCGACGGCGCTGATCCACGACCTGACCGTTGTCACGCGCAATGTGGAGGACTTCCGCGGCACGGGCGCGATGCTGCTGAATCCGTTCACCTATTGATGTTTCCGAAATTCACGACAACGCTTCTTGCTTGTCGTTCCCGCGCAGGCGGGAACCCAGTGACTTCAAAGACGCTGGATTCCCGCCTGCGCGGGAATGACTGTGGTTGTTTTTGCACTGTCGCGAATCAGGGAAAGCTCAATAGGCAAAGAAGAAAGGGCCCCGCATAGCGGGGCCCCAGCGTGCTGACAAAGCTTTCATGCGGGACGAGTGCGACCGGGCCCGGACAACCGTTTGCGTGCTCCCTCTCCCGCTTGCGGGAGAGGGAGCAAACCCTCGCATGGAGCGTCCGGTAGCGGACCGCTCAGCCGCCCTGCTTCACGCAGTCGACAAAATACGCCTTCTTGCCGTCGACCTGATCCTCGACCAGTCCGTGGATGTCGGTCTCGAAGCCCGGGAACAGCTTGTTGAACTCGCGCGCGAACTTCAGGTACTGCACGATGGTGCGGTTGAAGCGCTCGCCCGGGATCAACAGCGGAATGCCCGGCGGGTACGGCGTCAGCAGGATGGCGGTGACGCGGCCTTCCAGGTCGTCCACCGGCACGCGCTCGATCTCGCGGTGCGCCATCATGGCCCAGGCGTCCGACGGCTTCATCGCCGGTTCCATGTCCGACAGGTACATCTCGGTGGTCACGCGCGCCACGTCGTTGGCCTTGTACACGCTGTGGATCGCATCGCACAGGTCACGCAGGCCCATGCGCTCGTATTGCGGGTGCTTGCCGACGAATTCCGGCAGCACGCGCCACAGCGGCTGGTTCTGGTCGTAGTCGTCCTTGAACTGCTGCAGCTCGGTCACCAGCGAGTTCCAGCGGCCCTTGGTAATGCCGATGGTGAACATGATGAAGAACGAGTACAGCCCGGTCTTCTCGATGATGATGCCGTGCTCGGCCAGGTACTTGGTGACGATGGCCGCCGGGATGCCGCGGTCGCTGAACTCGCCGTCCACGTTCAGGCCCGGGGTGATGATGGTGGCCTTGATCGGGTCGAGCAGGTTGAAGCCGTCGGCCAGGTCGCCGAAGCCGTGCCAGCGCTCGTTGGCCTTGAGCATCCACTCTTCGCGGTCGCCGATGCCGTCTTCGATCAGCGCATCGGGGCCCCACACCTTGAACCACCAGTCGCCGTTGTTGCCGGCCTCGTAGTCGCCCTCGACCTTGCGCATGGCGCGGCGGAAGTCCAGCGCCTCCTGGATGCTTTCTTCCACCAGGGCGGTGCCGCCGGGCGCTTCCATCATCGCCGCGGCCACGTCGCACGAGGCGATGATCGAGTACTGCGGGCTGGTCGAGGTATGCATCAGGTAGGCCTCGTTGAAGCGGTAGCGGTCCAGCTTGCGCGTCTCGGAATCCTGCACGAGGATCTGCGAAGCCTGCGACAGGCCCGCCAGCAGCTTGTGCGTGGACTGCGTGGCGAACACCAGCGCGTCTTTGCTGCGCGGGCGGTCCTTGCCGATCGCGTGCATATTGCGATAGAAGTCGTGGAACGCCGCATGCGGCAGCCAGGCTTCATCGAAGTGCAGCGTGTCGATCTCGGACGCCAGCATTTCCTTGATCTGCTCGGCGTTGTACAGCACGCCGTCGTACGTCCCCTGGGTGATGGTCAGGATGCGCGGCTTCTGGTTCCTGGCCTTGCTGGCGAACGGGTGGTTGGCGATCTTCCTTCTGATCGTTTCCGGATCGAACTCGCTCTTCGGGATCGGGCCGATGATGCCATAGTGATTGCGCGTGGGCATCAGGAAGACCGGGATCGCGCCCGTCATCATGATCGCGTGCAGGATCGACTTGTGGCAGTTGCGGTCCACCACCACGATGTCGCCCGGCGCCACGTTGGCATGCCACACCATCTTGTTCGAGGTGGAGGTGCCGTTGGTGACGAAATACATGTGGTCGGAGTTGAAGATGCGCGCGGCATTGCGCTCCGATGCGGCCACCGGGCCGGTGTGGTCCAGCAGCTGGCCCAGCTCGTCGACCGCGTTGCAGACGTCGGCGCGCAGCATGTTCTCGCCGAAGAACTGGTGGAACACCTGGCCCACCGGGCTCTTCAGGAACGCCACGCCGCCCGAGTGCCCCGGGCAGTGCCACGAGTACGAACTGTCCTGCGCGTAGTCGATCAGCGCCTTGAAGAACGGCGGCGCCAGCGTATCGAGGTAGACCTTGGCTTCGCGGATGATGTGGCGCGCCACGAATTCCGGCGTGTCCTCGAACATGTGGATGAAGCCGTGCAGCTCGCGCAGGATATCGTTGGGGATATGGCGCGAGGTGCGGGTCTCGCCGTACAAAAAGATCGGCAGGTCCGAGTTGCGGCGGCGCACTTCGTTGACGAACGCGCGCAGCTTCTCGATGGCGGCGGCTTCGGGCTGGTCGTCGTCGCGCACGAACTCGTCGTCGTCGATCGACACGATAAAGCTCGAGGCGCGGCTCGACTGCTGAGCAAACGAAGTCAGGTCGCCGTAGCTGGTCAGGCCCATCACCTCCATGCCTTCTTTCTCGATCGCTTCGGCCAGCGCGCGGATGCCCGAGCCAGAGATGTTCTCGGAGCGGAAGTCTTCGTCAATGATGATGACGGGGAAGCGGAATTTCATCGGGCATCCTTGATGGAATAGCGTGACATAAAGGACTTGAGCCACATGGCCGGCAGGGGTTCCCCGCAACGGCGACATGTGGCTCTCACGTCAGGTTCGGCGGCCCTTCCGGGAACCAGCCGTTCCGGCAAACGCCGGCATTGTAATGCGCTCAGGTCTTCGGCAGCGTGACACCGTGCTGGCCCTGGTACTTGCCGCCCCGGTCGGCGTACGAGGTCTCGCAGACCTCGTCGCTCTCGAAGAACAGCACCTGGGCGCAGCCCTCGCCGGCGTAGATCTTGGCGGGCAGCGGCGTGGTGTTGGAGAACTCCAGCGTCACATAGCCTTCCCACTCGGGCTCGAACGGCGTCACGTTGACGATGATGCCGCAGCGGGCATAGGTGCTCTTGCCCAGGCAGATGGTCAGCACGCTGCGCGGGATGCGGAAGTACTCCATCGTGCGCGCCAGCGCGAACGAGTTGGGCGGGATGATGCAGACATCGCCCTTGAAATCCACAAACGACTTCTCGTCGAAATTCTTCGGATCGACGATGGTGCTGTTGATATTGGTGAAGATCTTGAATTCGTCGGCACAGCGGATGTCGTAGCCGTAGCTCGAGGTGCCGTACGACACGATCTTGCGGCCGTCAGCCTCCCGGACCTGGCCCGGCGCGAACGGCTCGATCATGCCGTGCTGCTCCGCCATGCGGCGGATCCATTTGTCGGATTTAATGCTCATAGGGTTGGGAGGTAGACACACTGGCTCGGAGTGCGCCGCATTGTACAACCAATCGGCGCCCGCCCTTCAAGCAAAGGGCAGCAGCGAAAGTGGATATTAAGCCACTATATCTTCAGGCAGGCGGTGACGGAAGCGCTCGCGCCCCGTGTAGAGCAGGAAATGCTTGCCGGTGCAGCGCGCGAACAGCGTCAGGTTGACGCGCCGCGCCATCTGGTAGCCCATCTGCGTGACGCCCGAACGCGACAGCAGGAACGGGATTCCCATCTGCGCGCCCTTGATCACCATCTCGGAGGTCAGGCGCCCGGTGGTGTAGAAGATCTTGTCGCCGCCCGTCATGCCTTCCAGCCACATGCGCCCGGCAATGGCGTCCACGGCGTTGTGGCGGCCCACGTCTTCGACAAACATCAGCAGCTCGGTGCCCTGGAACAGCGCGCAGCCATGCACCGAGCCGGCCTGCTTGTAGACCGACTGCTGCAGCCGGATGGTGTCGATGATGCCGTACAGGGTGTCCTGGTCCAGCGTGGCGCCAACCGGCAGGCGGATGCTGTCGACTTCATCCAGCAGCGAGCCGAACACGGTGCCCTGCCCGCAGCCGGTGGTCACCACGCGGCGCGCCGTGCGTTCCTCGATGCGGTCCACGCCGTTGCGCGTGGTCACGGCGGCCGACTCGGTTTCCCAGTCGACCTGCACCGCGGCGATGTCTTCGATCGATTCCACCAGCCGCTGGTTGCGCAGGTAGCCCAGCACCAGATGCTCGGGCGCGCCGCCCAGCGTCATCAGCGTGACCAGCTCGCGCTTGTCCAGGTAGACCGTCAGCGGCCGCTCGCCCGGCAGGTAGGCCGCGCGCACGCGCCCCTGCTCGTCGACGACTTCAACCTCTTCGATCAGGGGAACGGCTGCCTGGGTAAGCTCGGGACGCAGGGTCATGACGAGGCGGCTCGGGGCCGCTGGTGAAGGCCCCGAGCGGCATGCATCGGGGCGGGAATTACGGCGCCTTCGCAGGCGATTGTACCGCGCCGGGCGTGCCTGCCACGGCGGGTGCCGGGGTGGCCGCGGCCGGCGCCACGAAGGGCCCCGGATCGGCACATGGGGCAGTCTGCGCGGGCTCGCGCACTTCCTTGCCTTGCGCCTTGCGGCCGGCGTAGTAATGCACGGCGGTCTTGTCCTGGGCACGGCACAGCTGGTAGGCAGCGACCTTGTCCGACCAGGCGGTGCGCGCCTTGGCCTCGGCGGCCTTGGCCTGCTGGGCCTCGGTCGGCGGCGGCAGCTTGGCCTGTGCGCCCGGGGTGTAGGCTGCGAAAGCGGCGCCGGCAGCCATGGCAATCAGCGTCAGGAGGCGTGTCATCGTCGAAGATTCCCGATTGATCGTTGGTGCCCGCTTCAGGCTTCGCCGGGGCTATGCCGCGCCGGGCGCCCCGCGGCGGCATCCGGGCTGGCCGAGCGCTGGGCCGGGATCTTGCCGGCCTTGATGTCGTCGTACCAGAGCTCGTGGTGTTCCCTGGCCCAGGCCTCGTCCACCCAGCCGTCGCGCATGGCGCGGTAGGCGCCTTCCATGCCGATGGTGCCCATGTAGATATGGCCGCAAGCCATGGCGATCATCAGCACCGCCGAGATCCCGTGGATCACGTTGGCGATCTGCATGGTCGCCCGGTAGTAGTCCAGGCCCGGCACGATCATGTCGAGCACCCAGCCCGATGCCGACAGCACCAGCCCGAACACGAACAGGCCGCCCCAGAACCAGATCTTCTCGCCGGCATTGAAGCGCCCGCTCGGCACGTGCTTGCCAGAGGCCAGCCCGCCGAGGCTGGTCACCCAGCGCACGTCGTCGCGGCTGGGCAGGTTATCGCGCACGAACACCACGAAGCCCGCGATCACCGATACCGTGAAGACCGGCCCCACCACGTTGTGCAGGTTCTTCAGCACGTAGGTCAGCCAGCCGAACAGCGTGTGGCCCATCAGCGGCAGCATGAAATGCTTGCCCAGCAGCATCACGATGCCCGATAGCGCCAGCACCACGAACGAGATCGCCATCGACCAGTGCACGATGCGCTCGAGCGGCGTAAAGCGCTCGATCATGCGGCCGGTGCGGGGTGAGCGCAGCGGGATGGTGCCGCGCCACAGGAAGAAGCCCAGGATCGCCAGCGGGACCACCAGCAGCAGCCAGCCGCCCCAGACGGTGATGACACCGTTGCGGAACAGGCGCCATTGCTGGCCGGTGCGCTGGATCAGCACGCCGGCTTCCTTGTCCGGCAGGCTGCTGTAGTGGCGCTGGTCGGAATTGACCTCGCGCCAGACCGGCGCATTGTTGCCGGGCTGCGTGACCGTGCGGCTCTTCTGCGACTGCGCCTCGGCGGCGATGTCGCGGCGCGGCACGTTGAAGATGTTCTCGGATGCGATCCCGGCCAGCGGCTGCGCCGGGTGCGTGGCCGGGTTGTTGGCGTCGGCATTGGCCTGTGCGGCGGCCGGTGCCGGCGGGGCCGAGGCCGGCGCCTGTGCGGCGGCGGTGCCGGCGACGGCCAGCAGCGCCAGCGCGCCGGCGCTCAGCCAGCGCCGCCAGCCTGCGCGGCATGCATTCTGCGACGGCGTCATATGCGCTCCTTCGGATCGTCGGGGGCCAGCGCCCGCCTGCCGGGGCGGCCCAACCGCAGCGCCTTCATTGCGTGCGGTTGTACTCGTTCTGCAACTGGTTACGCTGGCGGATCTGATTGGTCCAGCTGGTCTTGTCCCCCGCGGTCCACCCCTTGACCACGAACGGATCGTCCGGCGCGCCCTGGTAGGCCGGAGCATCGGCCTTGCGCTGCGACGCCCCGATGGTCTGCGGCTTCTCGCCGCAGGCGGCCAGCAGCACGCCGCACAGCGACATCGTTGCAACCACGCGGAAGCGGTTCATGACGCCTGCCCTCCCGAGGCCGCGGGGGCCGCCGGTGCCGCGGGCGCGGGCTGCGCCGGCTGGGCCGCGCCGCCCTTGGCGGTGCCATAGGCCGTGCCCCAGCCGAACACATCGCCGCCGGTGCCGCGCTTGATCACACGGTTGCGCAGGATGTCGGCTATCACATCGCCGTCGCCGCCCAGCAGCGCCTTGGTCGAGCACATCTCGGCGCACAGCGGCAGCTTGCCCTCGGCCAGGCGGTTGCGCCCGTACTTCTCGAACTCGGCTTCGGAGCCGTTCTTTTCCGGGCCGCCCGCGCAGAAGGTGCACTTGTCCATCTTGCCGCGCACGCCGAAGGTGCCGGTCGACGGGAACTGCGGCGCGCCGAACGGGCAGGCGTAGGAGCAGTAACCGCAGCCGATGCAGACGTCCTTGTCGTGCAGCACCACGCCGTCCTCGGTGCGGTAGAAACAGTCAACCGGGCAGACTGCCATGCAGGGCGCGTCCGAACAGTGCATGCAGGCCACGGAGATCGATTTCTCCGCCCCGACCACGCCGTCATTGACGGTGACCACGCGGCGCCGGTTCACGCCCCAGGGCACCTCGTGCTCGTTCTTGCAGGCAGTGACGCAGCTGTTGCACTCGATGCAGCGCTCGGCGTCACAGATAAATTTCATGCGTGCCATGGTGTTCCTCTGCGCTTATGCAAACCGCTCGATCTGGCAAACGGTGGTCTTGGTTTCCTGCATCATCGTGACCGCGTCATAGCCGTAGGTGGTGGCGGTATTCACCGCTTCGCCACGCACGATCGGCATCGCGCCCTCGGGGTAATAGTCCTTCAAGTCCTTGCCCTGCCACCAGCCCGAGAAGTGGAACGGGATGAAGGCGGTATCGGGCCCCACCCGCTCGGTCACCAGCGCGCGCACCTTGATGCGGGCCCCGGTGGGCGTCTTGACCCAGCAGAAGTCGCCGTTGCGGATGCCGCGGTCGGACGCCGCGCGCGGGTTGATCTCGACGAAGTTTTCCTGCTGCAGCTCCGCCAGCCACGGGTTGGAGCGGGTTTCCTCGCCGCCGCCCTCGTACTCGACCAGCCGCCCGGAGGTCAGGATGATCGGGAACTTTTCATAGACCTTGTTCTCGATATTGCGCTGCTGCACCGACTTGTACAGCGTCGGCAGCCGCCAGAACGCCATCTTGTCGTCGTGGGTCGGGTACTTGGCGACCATGTCGGGGCGCGTCGAGTACAGCGGCTCGCGGTGCTGCGGGATCGCGTCGGGGAAGTTCCACACCACCGCGCGCGCCTTGGCGTTGCCGAACGGGTGGCAGCCATGGTTCTTCATCACCACGCGCTGGATGCCGCCGGAGAGATCGGTCTTCCAGTTCTTGCCTTCGGCCCTGGCTTTTTCGGCATCGGTCAGGTCGTCCCACCAGCCCAGCTTCTTGAGCAGCACATGGTCGAACTCCGGATAGCCGGTGGTGATCTCCGCGCCCAGCGAATACGATCCGTCCTCGGCCAGCAGGTTGACGCCGTCGCGCTCCACGCCGAAGTTGGCGCGGAAGTTGCCGCCGCCGTCCATCACGTGCTTGCTGGTGTCGTACAGGTTGGGCGAGCCGGGATGCTTCAGCTCAGGCGTGCCATAGCATGGCCACGGCAGCCCGAAGTAGTCGCCGGTCAGGTCATAGCCGGTCACCGGGTCCTTGCCCGCCTTGCAGCGCAGCGTCCTGACGTCGAACATCTGCATATTGCGCATATGCGACTTCAGGCGCTCGGGCGACTGGCCGGTGTAGCCGATGGTCCAGTTGCTGGCGTTGATCTCGCGCAGGATCGATTCGGTCTCAGGCTCCATCCAGGTGCGGCCGGCACGCTTGACCTCGATCATCTTGAAGTTCTTCGACAGCTCCTTGCCGAAGCCGAGCCGGTCGGCAAACGCCTGCATGATGGCGTGATCAGGCATCGATTCGAACAGCGGCTCGATCACCTTCTCGCGCCATTGCAGCGAGCGGTTCGACGCCGTGCACGAGCCCGAGGTCTCGAACTGCGTGCAGGCCGGCAGCAGGTACACCGCGCGGTTCGGGTTGACCTTGCCGCCCTCGGCCGGCGGCATGTTGGCCATGGCCGCGGTCGCCGACGGGTATGGGTCGACCACCACCAGCAGGTCGAGCTTGTCGAGCGCGTTCTTCATCTCCAGGCCGCGCGTCTGCGAGTTCGGGGCGTGGCCCCAGAAGAACACGCCGCGCACGTTGTTGTCCTGGTCGATCAGCTCGTTCTTTTCGGTGACGATATCGATCCAGCGCGACACCGTGGTGCCGGACTTCTCCATCATCGTCTGCGAGGCGAACTGCTTCTTGATCCATTCGTAGTCGACGCCCCACACCGCGGCGTAGTGCTTCCACGCGCCGGTGGCCAGGCCGTAGTAGCCCGGCAGCGAGTCCGGGTTGGGGCCCACGTCGGTGGCGCCCTGCACGTTGTCGTGGCCGCGGAAGATATTGGCCCCGCCGCCCGACACGCCGATATTGCCCAGCGCCAGCTGCACGATGCACGAGGCGCGCACGATCGCATTGCCGATGGTGTGCTGGGTCTGGCCCATGCACCACACCAGCGTGCTGGGGCGGTTTTTGGCCATGATCTCGGCCACCATGTAGACCTGCGCCTCGGGCACGCCGCAGACTTCCTCGACCTTGTCCGGGGTCCACTTGGCCAGCACCTCTTCCTTGACCTTGTCCATGCCGTAGACCCGGTCGTTCAGGTACTTCTGGTCTTCCCAGCCGTTCTTGAAGATGTGGTACAGCACGCCGAACAGGAAGGCGATATCGGTGCCCGAGCGGATGCGCACATAGTGCTGGGCCTTGGCCGCGGTGCGCGTGTAGCGCGGGTCGACCACGATCACCTTGCAGCCGTTCTCCTTGGCATGCAGCAGGTGCAGCATCGACACCGGGTGCGCCTCGGCCGCGTTCGAACCGATATACAGCGCCGCCTTCGCGTTCTGCATATCGTTGTACGAGTTGGTCATGGCACCGTAGCCCCAGGTATTGGCCACGCCCGCCACCGTGGTGGAGTGGCAGATGCGCGCCTGGTGGTCGGTGTTGTTGGTGCCGAAGAACGACACCCACTTGCGCAGCAGATAGGACTGTTCGTTGCTGTGCTTGGACGAACCGACGAAGAACATCGAGTCCGGGCCGGTCTGCTGGCGGATCTCCTTCATCCTGGCGGTGATCTCGTCCAGCGCCTGGTCCCAGCTGATGCGCTGGTACTTGCCGTTGACCAGCTTCATCGGGTACTTGAGGCGGTATTCGCCGTGGCCGTGCTCGCGCAGCGCCGCGCCCTTGGCGCAGTGCGCGCCCATGTTGATGGGCGAATCGAACACCGGCTCCTGGCGGATCCACACGCCGTTCTGCACCACCGCGTCGACCGCGCAGCCAACCGAGCAGTGGCCGCATACGGTGCGCCTGACCACGATGCCGGTCTTGCCTTCGGCGGCGGCCGTCTTGTCATCGGCCGCGTCGGCCTTGCGCAGCAGCGTCAGTTGCGAGGCCGCCAGCCCGGCGCCAACGCCGATGCCCGAGCGCTTGAGAAAGCTGCGGCGGTCCATGGTCGGCATCGCACCGGCCAGGCTGGCCGCTAGCCGCTGCGTGAGCCGGCCGGAGACTGCGCCAGCATGTTCAGGCCGGTTGGCAAGGCCGTCAGCGAGGCGGGCGGATGCGCCCTGCGCCGCGCGTTTGCGGGTCAAGATCATGTCTCACCTCAGATGCGGACGATTCGCGTGCGCGCGGTGACGTCCGGTTGCAGGCGGCGCGGCAGACCACACCGCCCTGGCAGTTACACCAGCGTGGTCCGGTAATACTTGCGGATGTGGTCAGAGACCCGGTAACCCTTGCTGTCCGACGGGGCGTCGGTGGGTTCCGGCAGGGCTGCGGCCTGGCCCGGCATGGCCGGACCGCGCGCGGTCAGTGCTGCCGCACCCGTAGCGGCAGCCACGACTCCAGCGCCCGCGAGAAACGTGCGGCGCGCGACCCTGGTTGGCTTCTCTCTCATGTGAGGGCTCCTCGGCTGTCAAAGCCCGATGGTTGTCGCCGTTATGCGTTGTTATGCATATTCTAGAAGCAACTGGCAGGAAAGACCATGATATGCAAGGGTTTTCCTTACCTGCCCACCCGATTTCGGGTATGCGGCTGCCGTTGGCCCCGCAGTATTAAAGCCGTCTCGAGCCCGTGGCCGCGCTCAATGCATCTCGAGCGCGACGGCCTCCACGCCGGCAAAGGCGCCCAGCAAGCCCGCCACGCTGCGATAGAAACGCGCTTGCGGGTGCGCCGTTACCGCGTCGCACAATCGCTCCACCCACGGCTGCAGGTGCTGCGCGTAGAAGCGCTGCTGCTCGCCCGGGTTGGACACCGACAGGTCATCGCCCGCCACCAGGAAGCGCATCACCTCGCACAGCGTGGCGATATGGTCCTCGGTCTCGCTGACGCCCTCATGGCGCTCCAGGCCGTAGCGGGCCAGGTCCTCGCGCAACGCCACCAGCGGGCGTTCGTTGAGGAAGCCGGTCATATAAAAGGAGCCGTACAGGAACACGTCCTGGCGGCCCACGCCCACGAACAGCTGCCGGTATTCCTCCTCGGCCTCGGCTGCAGTGGTTTCGGATGCTGCATCGCACAACGCGTTCCACGCCTTGCCCAGCACGGTATTCGCGTCCTCGCCCACGGCGCGGTTGGCGGCGATGTGGTGCAGCAGCGCGGCATCGGGCGCGCGGTAGAACAGCGTGGCGAGCAGGCCGTACAGGTCGGCGCGGGCGGTGTCCTCGGCATCGTCGGCTGGCGGCGCGGCGGTAAGCTGGATCGGCTGGAAATCTGTCATGTCGTGATGAATTGTCCTGGGGTCTTGCCGCCGTCAGCGCAGCGTGGCTCCGGTTATCGTGCCCGGATCGCGTTCCATCATGTCCACCACGCGGCAGTCGGGGCACATCTTCAGGCGCTCGGCCGCGGCGCCGGCAAAGGCCGGATGGCCGGCCAGCCGCACCAGCATCGACTCCACCATCTGCGCCGTGCCGAAGGGCTTGGCGCAGCGGATGCAATGGAACGGCTGGGCCTCGCTCAGGGTCACCGGGCGGCGTGCCGCGTCGCCGGCCAGCAGGCGTGGCACCAGGGTGATGGCGTCTTCCGGGCAGGTCTTCTCGCACAGACCGCACTGCACGCAATTGCGCTCGATAAAGCTGAGCACGGGGCGCTCGGGGTTGTCGCGCAGCGCCTGCGACGGGCACGCGCCCACGCAGGCCATGCACAGGGTGCACTTGCCGGTATCCACGGCGACCGCGCCGATCGGGGCGCCGGCCGGCAGCGGCACGCTCTGCGCCGGCACCGGCGCGTGCCGCGCCAGGTGGTCCAGCGCAAAGTCCAGCATCTCGCGCTTGGCCGGCACGGGGCCGAACGGCGCCGGCGGCAGCGCGTTGCGGCCGGGGCGCAGCGCCGCCAGGCCCGCATCGAGCGCCGGGGTGTCGGCGGCCTCGACCAGCGACAGCACCTCGCCGTCATAGCCCAGGCCGGCCAGCATGGCGCGCCCGACCGCCATCTGCTCCTGCAGCGCGGTGCGGTACTGCGGCGCCTCGTTGCCGGTCAGCAGCACGGCCACGCGGCTTGCGCCCCAGCACAGCGCGGCCAGCCACAATTCCAGCCCGGCCGAGGCCGGATGGAACAGCGGCAGCGGCATGACATTGGCGGGCACGCCGCTGGCCTTGCCGCCGCGGGCGGCGCGGCCCAGCGCCAGCAGCGCGGGCGTGCCGTGTTCCTCGCCATGCAGCAGCACCACCGGATCACGCGCGCCCGCCTGGCGGTATGCCGACAGCAGCGTGCGCAGGCGCGCGCCGGTTACCTCCGGCCCCGGGTAGCCATAACTGATGGCGCCGCTTGGGCAGACGGTAGTACAGGCGCCGCAGCCCATGCACAGGTTGGGCGCGACCTCGATGCGCCCCTTGCCGTCATGCCAGCGCGACGCGATGGCCTCGGTCGAACAGATGTCGATGCAGGCGGTGCAGCCGGTGGTCTGGTTGCGGCCATGCGCGCACAGGCTTTCCTTGTAGCGGAAGAACTTCGGCTTCTCGAACTCGCCCACCAGCCCCGCCAGCATCAGCGCCTGCGCCTGCTGGCGCGCGGTATCGGCGCCGGCGTGCAGGTAGCCCTGCGGCGGCTGGTGCATGGTGAAGGCGGGCGTGTCGCAAAGATCGAAGACCAGGTCGAAGCGGCCCTGCACGGTGCCCTGCGGGCGGTCGAAGTCGATCGCCGCGGCGGCGCCGCAGGCGCGCACGCAATCGCGGTGCGAGCGGCAGCGCGACAGGTCGACCTGGTAGCTGAAGTCGATCGCGTCCTCGGGGCAGGCGTCGATGCAGGCATTGCAGCGGGTGCACAGGTCCAGGTCGATCGGGTTGCTGCGGCCGGCGCCGGTCTCCCAGCTGGCCTCGAACGCGCCGAGCCAGCCCGTCAGCGAGGCCAGCCGGCCGCTGTGGACCGGATAGGCACGCGCCGCCGGCTGCGCCGCGGCCCCTTCGCGCTGGTCGCTGCCGGTCAGCAGCACCGTGACTTCCAGCTGCATCGCGGCCAGGCGCTCGGCCCACGGCAGCGCGCGCTGGGCCGGGCCCAGCACCAGCACCGCGCCGTCGGAGCGGTAGTCCACCACCGGCACGGGATCGGGTTCGGGCAGCGCGGCCACGGCCAGCAGCGCGGCGATCTTGGCATTGGCGGTCTTTGGGTCGCGCCGGGCGCCCTGCGACCAGCCGCCGGTCTCGCGGATATTGACGAAACGCACCGGCGCGACCACCACCGGGCGGCCATCGTTGCCGTGGGCGGCTTGCGCGGCCACTTCGGTAAAGAGCTGGCGTTCCTGGGTGCAGGCGACGATCACGTCGTCGGTGCCGTCGAGCGCGGCGGTGAAGTCGCCGATTTCGCGCCGGCACAGCAGGCGATGGACCTTCAAGGGACCCTGGCTGGCGTCCCTGGTTGCTTCGGACAACGCCGCCCCGTCAAGCAGCATGGTGTCGTTGCAGTTGCAGATCAGCGTCGGCATGGCGAATGCGGCTGACCGGTCCGGGCGTCCCTTCTTGGCGAGGGGCTGCGGGCCGGCGGATTGTGGGGACGCCTATTGTAGGCTGCGGTGCCCCACGGGGGCTACGCGCGTTTGTGCGGGTCTGGCTGGTCATGCCGTTCAGTTACGGTATCAAACGCCACCGTCATTCCCGCGCAGGCGGGAATCCAGCGTCGTTCACGTCCCCTTCGGGGATGAAGTCACTGGGTCCCCGCTTTCGCGGGGACGACGGTGGTTAACTGAACGGCATCCGGGTCTGGCTGGCCCTGTTCTACGCTTTGACTGGCTGCCGGCGGCCGCGTTTCGACGGCTGCCGGCACCTCGGCCTGAGCCAGCGGCTCAGTGGATTCCGTGGCCCTTTCCTCAGCCGCATCATGCGCTGCCGCCGGTACCTGTCCAGGCCCCGACAGGCGTGCCGCGGCCTCGGCCGCCGCGCGTTCCTCATCGGTCGGCTCGAACAGGCCCAGGGTCTCGGCCTGGCGCAGCTGGCGCAGGATCTCCGGCGGAATCGGGTCAGGCTTGCTGTAGTCGTCGATATAGATGTCGAGCCCGTCCATCACATTGAAGTGCGGATCGGCAAACAGCGTCTTCAGCGCGGCGCGCTTGACCGATTCATCCACGCCGCGGGCCACGAAGCGGGCGATGTCATCGCCGGGCTGCAGCGCCGCCACGTCCTCCAGCGTCGGGGCCGGTACTTCCGGCACCGCGGGCAATGCTTCAGTCGTCGCGGGCACAGCCTCGGCAACCGGCGGCGTCAGCGGTTCAGCCGGCACGGCAACGCCCTCGCGCGCCGCGGCCTTGCGGCGCGACCAGCGCGACAGGAAGGACGAATCGCTCATCGGCGAGGGTCAGTAGCGGGCGCGGTCTTCCGGCGCCTTGAAGGATTCGGGCCGGCGCCGCTGCTTGGGCTCGGGCCGGTAGTGTTCGCTGACGTAGGCCTGCAGCCACTCGCGCTGCTCGGGCGCCAGCGGCACGTTCTCGACGGTCTCGCCGGCATCGAGCCAGCGGCCGGCCTCGTTGTACGACAGCGTTACGGTCATCGGGACCGGATGGGCGTCCTCGCCGCTGCCGTCGTCTTCCGGCATGCGCCACAGCACGAACCAGCACGGCGTGGTCGAGGTCAGGTTCAGGTAATAGCCTTCACCCTGGTCGCGGAACAGTTCCACCTCGAAGCCAGGGTACAGCCAGCGCGCGCCGTGGGCGTCGTGCTCCAGGCACACCGGGTGGGTGCCGAACTCGCCCAGGTCGGGCAGCACCTCATCCAGTTCCCATTTCCACGGCTGCCAGCGGTTGGCCAGCGCAACCTTGCGCATCACCACCGCCACGGTGACGGCGGGGCGGGCACCGGGTGCCGGCAGGTCGGGGGTGGGCTGGCTGTCCATGGCAGGGGCCGCGGCGCGGCGCGCTCAGGTGTTCTGCACCACGATGCTCGGGAACTTGCTGGTCATGTCGCGCGCCTTGTCGGCGACCTTGATCGCCACCTTGCGCGCGATGGCGCGGTACGTCTCGGCCACCGGGCTGTCGGGCTCGGCCACCACGGTCGGGCGGCCGGAGTCTGCCTGCTCGCGGATCTGCAGGTTCAGCGGCAGGCTGCCGAGCAGGTCCACGCCGTAGTCGGCGCACATCTTCTCGCCGCCGCCCTGGCCGAAGATATGCTCGACATGGCCGCAGTTCGGGCAGCAGTAGACGGCCATGTTCTCGACGATGCCCAGGATGGGGATGCCCACCTTCTCGAACATCTTCAGGCCCTTCTTGGCATCCAGCAGCGCGATATCCTGCGGCGTGGTGACGATCACCGCGCCGGTGACGGGCACCTTCTGCGACAGCGTCAGCTGGACGTCGCCGGTGCCCGGCGGCATGTCGACGATCAGGTAGTCCAGGTCGTGCCAGTTGGTCTGGCGCAGCAGCTGCTCCAGCGCCGAGGTGACCATCGGGCCGCGCCACACCATCGGGTTGTCCTGCTCGATCAGGAAACCGATCGAGTTGGCCTGCAGGCCGTGGCCTTCCAGCGGCTCCATGGTCTGGCCGTCGGCGGATTCCGGACGGCCGTCGATGCCCAGCATCATCGGCAGGCTCGGGCCGTAGATATCGGCGTCGAGCATGCCCACGCGCGCGCCTTCGGCGGCCAGCGCCAGCGCCAGGTTCACGGCCGTGGTGGACTTGCCCACCCCGCCCTTGCCCGACGCCACCGCGATCACGTTCTTCACGCCCGGCAGCAGCTTGACGCCGCGCTGCACCGCGTGCGCAACGATCTTCATGGTCACCGCAACGCTGACATTGGCCACGCCCGGCACTTGCCGCACGGCGGCAACGACCAGCTTGCGAATCGGATCGAACTGGCTTTTCGCGGGGTAGCCGAGTTCGACCTCCAGCGAGACATCGCCGCCGTCGACGCGGATGTTCCTGGCCGAGCGGGTGGACACCAGGTCCTTGCCCGTATTGGGGTCGATGACGGTGCGCAGGGCTTCGGTGACCTGCTCAGTGCTGACGCTCAAGACAAACTCCGCTTGGATGATTTCGGGGGACTGGCGCGTAATGGCTCGCGCCTGATATATCAAAGTATGCAGCACCGGCCATGAAGGCCGGTAATCCGCGCGCAATACCCTCCTTGATGTGGGGGATTACAGACATTTACAAATCTCACAAGCTTGCACTTGTGCGCGCGCCGCCATATCCATATTGTAGTGCGGTTGGGCGGCCCGGCACGTCGGCACGCGCAGGCAGTGCCCGGACCGGCCAGGCCCGACGCGTACAAAGGGTTACCTGCCGCTAGCCTTGGCGTTACCATCGCGATGCGGTACCAAGAACATTTACGGGAATATCAGAAGGAGAAAGCATGAAGATCAAGCTCGTTACCGTCTCGCTCGCCGCCGCCACGCTGCTGGCCGCAGGGTGCGCCACCGAACAGCAGACTCATACGGCGGTTGGCACCGGCGTCGGCGCCGCGGTCGGCGCGGGGCTGGGCAACCTGATCGGCGGCAACACCACCGGCACGCTGGTGGGCGCGGCCGTGGGCGGTGCCATCGGTGGTGCAACCGGCTACAACTGGAACGCCATCCGCGGCAAGCTGAACAAGGACACCGCAGGCACGGGCACCCAGATCACCGAGCAGCCGGACGGCTCGCTGAAGGTGAACATCCCCAGCCAGGTCACCTTCGATACCGACAGCGCCACCATCAAGCCGTCGTTCCGCTCGGTGCTCGACCAGGTCGCGCAGACCCTGAGCCAGCACCAGGACGTGAGCGCCAACGTGGTGGGGCATACCGACAGCACCGGCAATCCCAACTACAACATGCAACTGTCGCAGCGCCGCGCCCAGAGCGTGGCCGGCTACCTGGGTGATCGCGGCGTCGCACGGAACCGCCTGACGGCAGAAGGGCGCGGGCAGACCCAGCCGGTCTCGGACAACGCGACCGAGGCCGGACGGGCACAAAATCGCCGCGTCGAAATTTTTTTGAAACCAATTCAAGGATGACCCTGTCATAGAAACAGGTGCCGCTTGCCACCGTTGCTGGCTCGCGATGGGTGGCTGACCTCCCGGGCGGTACCTGATTTCTCCTCCTTTTCCGTTGTGGAAAGCTGCGCCGGCTCTGACCGGCGCTTTTTTTTGGCCGGACGGATCCAGGGCTCAGGCCATTCCGCCATGCGGAACCGGCGCGCAGGCGCCGGCCAGTTGCTAAAATAGCCCCTTCCCGGCACGCGCCCGCCCCGCCCGGCTGGCGCCGTCCCCCCGATATATCCCCGCTCCTGACCGGCTCCTGTCTATGACCGCACGTCGCATCCTCGTCACATCCGCCCTGCCTTATGCCAACGGCCAGATCCATATCGGCCACCTGGTGGAATACATCCAGACCGATATCTGGGTGCGTTTCCAGCGCATGATGGGCAACGAGGTCTACTACGTCGGCGCCGACGACACCCACGGCACGCCGGTGATGCTGCGCGCCGAGAAGGAAGGCATCACGCCCAAGGCACTGATCGACCGCGTCTGGACCGAGCACAAGCGCGATTTCGACAGCTTCCTGGTGTCCTTCGACAATTACTACAGCACCGACGCGGAAGAGAACCGTGTGCTGTGCGAGAAGATCTACCTGGCCCTGAAGGCCGAGGACCTGATCGCCGAGCGCGAGGTCGAGCAGTTCTTCGACCCGGTCAAGAACATGTTCCTGCCGGACCGCTTCATCAAGGGCGAGTGCCCCAAGTGCGGCGCCAAGGACCAGTACGGCGATTCCTGCGAGGTCTGCGGCACCACCTACGTGCCGACCGACCTGAAGAACCCGTATTCGGTGGTGTCGGGCGCGACCCCGGTGCGCAAGTCGTCGGCCCACTACTTCTTCAAGCTGTCCGATCCCCGCTGCGAGACCTTCCTGCGTGAATGGGTGGCCGACCTGGCCCAGCCCGAAGCCGCCAACAAGATGCAGGAGTGGCTGGGTGCCGAGGGCGAGACCTCGACCCTGTCCGACTGGGACATCTCGCGCGATGCGCCCTACTTCGGCTTCGAGATCCCGGGCGCGCCCGGCAAGTACTTCTACGTGTGGCTGGACGCCCCGATCGGCTACTACGCCAGCTTCCAGAACCTGGCCGCGAAGAAGGGCATCGACTTCGACGCCTGGGTCGGCCCGCACTCGACCGCCGAGCAGTATCACTTCATCGGCAAGGACATCCTGTATTTCCACACGCTGTTCTGGCCGGCGATGCTGCGCTTCTCGGGCTACCGCACCCCGACCAATGTCTTCGCACACGGCTTCCTGACCGTGGACGGCGCCAAGATGAGCAAGTCGCGCGGCACCTTCATCACCGCGCAGAGCTATATCGACACCGGCATGAACCCGGAATGGCTGCGCTATTACTTCGCCGCCAAGCTCAACGCGAGCATGGAAGACCTCGACCTGAACCTCGATGACTTCATTGCGCGCGTGAACAGCGACCTGATCGGCAAGTACGTCAATATCGCCAGCCGCGCCGCGGGCTTCCTGGTCAAGCGCTTCGAGGGCAAGGTCGATGAAGCCGCGCTGGCCCATCCGCTGCTCGAGCAGCTGCGCCAGGCCGCGCCGCAGGTCGCCCACCTCTATGAAAGCCGCGAGTACAGCAAGGCGCTGCGCCTGGTGATGGAGCTGACCGACACGGTCAACGCCTTCGTCGACACCGTAAAGCCGTGGGAGCTGGCCAAGGACGAAAGCAAGCGCGCGGCGCTGCACGCGGCGTGCTCGGTCTCGCTGGAAGCCTTCCGCCTGCTGACGGTGTACCTGAAGCCGGTGGTGCCGAACGTGGCCGCCGGCGTGGAGCGCTTCCTGAATGTCGAGCCGCTGGACTGGCGCGCCATCGACAAGCAGTTGTCGGCCGCCAGCCCGGTGCAGGCCTACCAGCACCTGATGACGCGCGTCGATGCCAAGCAGGTCGACGCGCTGCTGGCCGCCAACCGCGAATCGCTGCAGGCGACCGCGGCGCCTGCAGCCGCGGCTGCAGGCACGGCCATCGCGCCGATCGCCGACACCATCACCATCGACGACTTCGCCAAGGTGGACCTGCGCGTCGCGAAGATTGTCGAATGCCAGAAGGTGGAGGGCTCGAACAAGCTGCTGCAGCTGACGCTGGACCTGGGCGAAGGCCGCACCCGCAACGTGTTCTCCGGCATCCAGTCGGCCTACACGCCGGAGCAGCTGGTCGGCAAGCTGACCGTGGTGGTGGCCAACCTGGCCCCGCGCAAGATGAAGTTCGGCGTGTCCGAAGGCATGGTGCTGGCGGCCTCGGCCGCGGATGAGAAGGCCGCGCCGGGCCTGTATATCCTGGAACCGCACAGCGGCGCGGTGCCGGGCATGCGCATCGGCTGAAGCCGGTTCTGCTCACCGCTCCCCTCCCATCGAGCGCTTGCCAGGAAAGTAGACCCCACTCCGTCATTCCCGCGCAGGCGGGAATCCAGCGCCTTTCACGCCCCCTTCGGGGATGAAGTCGCTGGGTCCCCGCTTTCGCGGGGACGACGTGTCATGGCAAGCCTGCATCACAGCGCCCTGAATTCTGCAATGCAGGACAAAACGGGCAACAGATCCCCCTCCCCTCGCCCCCGCGCTATGCACACGCGGCATGTCATACATGGTTCTGGCGCATCGCGCTTGTGACCGCTTGTGACCGCTTGACGAGCCGCGTAGACCGCGCGAGTCTAACGCGCCCTATAAAGCACTTAAAGGAACCCTCATACTGCGCCACATCCGCGCCAATTTGTGGCGCAGTTTGAAGAACTGCGCCACAATCGCGCCATCCTCTAAGCAAACTGCGCCACGTCCAACATGTCCACTGCCCAAGCCCTGCTAGAAAGCATTCGGAAAGCCTCCGCGGGGCTGATGCTCGCCGAGTTGCTGGCAAAGCATCCCGATGTTGCGCGGCGGACAGCACAACGTTGGATCAGCCAATGGATCGATGGCGGACAGATCACGGCGATCGGCGAAGGGCGTGCCCGTCGTTATTTCGTGGCGAAAACGACAGAGGTTGCCGCGACCGCCACGGAGCGGGACCGCTTCCCGGGTTACATCCCGCTTTCCGCCGACAGCCGCGACATCGTGGCGTATATCGATCAGCCCCCGGAAGCGCGCAAGCCCGTGGGCTACCAACGTGACTTCCTTGACGCCTATCAACCCAATGTCACACGGTATCTGTCGGAATCGCTTCGGCGTCAGCTACACAAGATGGGCAAGACCGCACAGGCTGATGCCCCCGCTGGAACCTATAGCCGGGCGATTCTGAACCGGCTGCTGATTGACCTGTCATGGGCATCGAGTCATTTGGAGGGCAACACCTATTCCCGCCTGGACACCCGTGAGCTGATTGAGCACGGGAAGGCGGCGCAAGGCAAGGCGGCCATCGAAACCCAGATGATCCTCAACCACAAGACTGCCATCGAACTGCTGGTGGAGAACATCGGTACGGTCGGTTTCGACCGCTATACCTTGATGAACCTGCATAGCGCCTTGTCGGAGAACCTGTTGCCCAACCCTGCCGATGAAGGTCGGATTCGCCAGCACGCGGTGGACATTGGCCAAAGTGTTTACCGCCCCCTCTCCGCCCCACAGCAAATTGAGGACGCACTAGATATCCTGCTCGAGAAAGTGAATCAGATTGCCGATCCCTTTGAACAATCATTTTTCGTGCTGGTGCACCTGCCATACCTGCAGCCATTCGCGGACGTCAATAAACGCACCTCGCGCCTGGTAGCCAATCTGCCGCTGTTCCGTGCAAACTTTTGTCCGCTGACGTTCCTGGATGTGCCGGAGCAAGCTTATAGTCGCGCCATCCTTGGCATGTATGAGATGACCCGCGTCGAATTGCTGCGCGATCTCTACGTTTGGGCGTATGAGCGCTCAACGCAAGAGTACCTGGCCATCAGGCAGGATATGGCGGAACCCGATCCATTACGCCTTGCCTGGCGTGATGTGGTCAAACAAGCGATCCGGGACGTCGTGCTGCAACCCGATCAGGATGCGCTATCCGTAATTCGGCAGGCCGTCATGGCAACAGTGCCGGAGGTTGATCGTGACAACGTGCAAGCGCTGATCGTAGAAGAACTCCGACGGCTGCATGATGGCGTACTGGCCCGCTACGGGCTGCGCCCCTCGGAACTCGCAGCCTGGAAGGCATCCCAGGTGGCTGGGTCTCCCAACTGATTGCATTGCCGCCACGTGAACAAGCTCTACACTCTGCACGCTCCCCGTAGGGGTCGCGGCGTGGAAGCCTGTCGCACTTTTCCACGGTCGACAAGGTGGCGCTGTTCCGCCGGTTGTTTCGCGGGCGCACGGATGCCTACCCGATCCGCTGGGAGAGCAAGTCCACGGGCAAGGCTGGCTACGCGCCGATGCCCTGAGCTCCGCATTACATCAATACCCACCATTCAAATGATCACAGGAGACCAAGCCATGTTCAAACCGGAACGCAGAACGTTGCTGACAATGGGGCTGGCTGCTGCCGGCGCGGCCATGCTGCCGGGCTGGAGTGTAGCCCAGGGCGGTTCCTCATCCGGTGCGCGGGGCATGCGCCTGATCCTGCTTGGCACCAAGGGTGGGCCCCGCATTGGCGGGTCCCGCTCCAACCCGGCCAACCTGCTGCTGATCAACGGTGTGCCCTACGTGATTGACTGCGGCACCGGGGTATCGCGCCAACTGGTCAACGCGCACGTGCCGCTTGCGCGGTTGCGCTACGTCTTTATCACCCACCACCATTCGGATCACAATCTCGAATACGGCAACCTGATCTACAACGCCTGGGCCACAGGACTGAACCAGCAGGTCGACGTCTTCGGCCCCAAGGGCACGGAGGCAATGACCCGTACCTACTGGGAACTCAACCGATTCGATATCGAGACGCGCATGGCCGACGAAGGGCGGCCTGACCTGCGCAAGCTGGTGCTGGCCAAGGACGTGCTCGACAACGGCGTGGTGCTGCAGAACGCTGATGTTCAGGTTACGGCCTTCCGCACACCCCACCCGCCTATCGTCGACAACTTCGCCTACCGCTTCGAAAGCGCAGACCGCAGCATCGTCTTTTCAAGCGATACCGCCTACAACCCCAGGCTTGCAGAATTCGCCAGAGGCGCCGACGTACTTGTGCACGAAGCAATGTACGGACCGGGTATCGATGCGCTGGTGGCGCGCGTGGCCAACGGCGCCACCATCAAGAAGCACTTTCTGGCCAGCCATACCCTGACCGAAGATGTAGGTCGCGTCGCCGCGGCCGCTGGGGTCAAGACTCTGGTGCTGAGCCATTTCGTGCCAGGGGACGACGACAGCATCACCGACGACATGTGGGCGCAGGACGTGAGAAAGCACTACAAGGGCCGTATCGTGGTGGGTCGCGATCTGATGGAGATCTGAGCGGGAAAGTAGACTGGCGGAGGAAATGCGGCACATCGGTGGTTCGGCATAAGGTCAGCGAAGTACCCGGTTAAGCAGATCGCGGACCCGGCACCGACCCCGTGCGTGACGGTGCTCCGCGCCTGACTTCCGCCCGGTGCGCGTTCCTTCCACCTTGGATTTGAAAGTCCATGACCATCCTGTCGATCCTGCGCCTGCTGCCGCGCCAGGGCGGCGTGCAGCTGGGCGGCAAGGTGCTGCTCGATGGCGTGGGCCTGCTGCAGTTGCCCGAAAAGACCATGAGCGCGCAGTACCGCGGCCGCAAGATCGCCCGCGTCAGCCGCCCTGCATCTTCGACGGATCGTCGCTGCGCGAGGTCGTGGTGACGGTGCCGTCGCTGTTGAAATGCACGTTAAAGAAGGCCTTGTCGGTCGAGCTCTCCATCCAGCGGTAGCCCCATACCTCTTCCTTCTTCAGCGCGAACGCCTCCACCTTGGTGGGCTTGCCCAGCAGGCGGCGGATGTCGTCCTGGCTCATGCCGGCGCGCACGCGCGCGAAGTGCTCGGCCGTCAGTACCTGCTCGATCTTCGCGACCTTGCCGTCGGCGCCGATGGTGACCATCCAGGTGGTGGTGCCCTCGGGGCCGCGCGGGTATTCCAGCCGGCGGCCGCCGTCGGCCTCTTCCCAGACGATCTCGGGCTTGCCGGCCTGGCGGCGCAGGTCTTCCTCGGTGGACTGGCCCGGCACGATGCCCTTGAACAGCTCGCTGTCGGGCTTGATCGCGTTCCAGGTGTTGCGGGCGGTGTCGCCCGCCTTCTTCATGGCTTCATCGACCTTCTGCTGGTCGCAGCCGAACAGCGCAAGCATCGAGGCAATCAGTCCCATGGCGGCAAGGCGTCGCGGCGACGCAAAAGTGGATGGGCATAAATCAGCGGCGCACAGGCTCGGCGATGACGGCCGAGGCCGCCTGCGCGGCGCTTTCCGAATCGAGTGGCTGACTGTCATCCTGGCTCCTTCTGGTGCCGCTGCGATTCGAGGTCCCGCTGAACAGGTTCGCCCAGCTGTCGAAGCGGCGGTTGAACAAGACCGACAAACCGTTGATGGACCCGCCCTTGGCAATCAGCGACCAGCGCCGCGACAACTGCCAGGTCAGCTTCACCACGTTCGAGGCCGAGGTCAGGCTCTGTTCATAGCCGACCGACATGCGCTCGGTAATGGCCTTGCCCATGCTGACCACCTGCTGGTCATTGAGGCCCGCGGTGCTGGGCCCGATCGAGAATTCGTCGATGCCGAAATGCGAGACGATACCCTTGCCGGCCTTGCCGCCGATCAGGCCCAGTGCCGCGCCGCCCAGCGCGCCGCCGCTCAGCTGGCGTTGCTGGCCGGCACCGGCGCTCTCCGCGCCATAGCCGAACATCAGCCATGACAGCTTGTCTTCATCCGGCACGTTGGGCTCCGACACCAGCCGCACGCGCGGCAGCCGCACCGTGCCCGTCACCTCCACGCCCGCCTCCACTTCCTGGTTGCGGCGCATGGCGCGGATGTTCATGTTCGGATTGTCGATCGGGCCGTTGAAGTTGATGATGCCACGTTCGATATTGAGCTTGCGCCCGAACGCCTCATAGGTGCCGTCGGTCACGCGCACCGTGCCGGTGGCCTTCATCGGCGCCAGGGGTTCGCTCTTGACCTCCATCTGGCCGGCCAGCAACAGGTCCGCGCCCGCGCCGCGGAAGCGGAAGTTGTTGCCCAGGTCGACGGCCAGGTCGATCACCGGGCTGAACTTGCTGGCCGGCTTGGTCTCGGGCGCCGGCGTGGCGGCCGTCTTCACGGCGCGCTGGTCCTTGCGGCGGATCACCACGACATCGTCGCCCAGCACCGGCGCGCCGGCCTTGGGCAGGTCGAACAGGCCTCGGTCGACGCGGAACTTGCCGCGGATCACGACCTGCCTGTTCTCGTTGCCGATACTGGCATCGCCCGAGATCACCAGCGTGCGTTCCGGGCTGGCAAAGAGTTCCAGCTTGTCGGCAACGATCTTGCCGGTCAGGTTGGCATCGGCCTCGCCCAGCTTGACGTTGCCGGTGGCGGTGATCTTGCCGTCGCCGCCGTGGAATTCCACCTGCCTGAGCTCGACCGCGTTCTGGTCCAGCACCACCCGCACGGTGCCGTCAGTCAGGCGCAGGCCCAGGTCGTACAGCGTGACGGCCAGGTTGTCGCCGTCGACGGTGCCGGTCAGCAGCGGCGCGCCGACCGTGCCGGCCAGGCGCATTGCCGCGGCCAGCTTGCCGTCAAAGGCGTACTGCGGGCCGGTCAGCGCTTCCAGCGATTTCAGGCGCGGCACGTCTGCGGTCACCGTGCCGCCCAGGGTCGAGGCCGGGCCCACGGTCTGCAGCCCCTGCTCCTGCACCAGGCCGGCGGAGGCATCCACCACCACCTTGCCGATGCGGCCCGACACCATGCCGCCGCGCAGCGCGATGCGGTTGCCGCCAGCCTCGGCGCGCAGGCTGGTCTCGCCCAGGCCAAGCGTGGTGAAGCCGCGGCCCGCGTTGACCGACAGGTCGCCGCTGCGCCGGCGCAGTTCGGCAAACCCGGTCGCGGTCTCGGCCAGCGCCAGGTTCCAGCGGCCGTCGATGACCAGGTCGGAGCGCACCGGCGGCTTCTCGCCGGTGATGGTTTCCATCAGTTCGAGCACGTGGCTCACCTGCAGTCCATCCAGGCTGCCCGCGGTGCGGATGCGGCCATGGTCCCAGTCCAGGCTGTCGATCGCCAGCGTGGCGCGGTCCAGCAGCAGGCGCGCGGCGCCCAGGCGCACGCGCTGGTCGGCCACCAGCAGCTGCGTCGGCGCGGCCAGGCGCAGGTTGACGGTGCTGCGCTCTTCCAGCGTGCTGATGGTGCCGTTCCAGCCGTCCTTGCCCTTCCACGCGCCCTGCCCCGCCAGCGCCAGCCGCAAGGGCCGCTGGTTCAGGCTGCCGGCAGCCTTGACGTCGAAACTGTGGCTGGCCTGGGTGCCGCTGAGCGTGGCATCGAGCGTGCTCAGGCTGGCCTGCGGGCCGCGGTAGTCGCGCGCGGCCAGCTGCACCGACAGCGGGCCGTCCAGCCCGCCGCGCACTTCGGCGCGGCCGCTGGCGCTGGCCACCTTGTGCGGGCCCACTTCCAGCGCCTGCGCGCTGTAGTCGGCCACTACCTCGGGCTTCTTCAGCGTGCCGGTAATGGTGGCGTCGAGCTTGAGCCTGCCGGCCACGCCGAACCTGAGGCGCTCCAGCTGCGGCGCGTCGACCGCCAGCTTCAAGGCATCGCCGCGCGCGCCGAAGCTGCCGCGCAGGTCGGCCTGGTTGCCGGCCATGCTCAGCGACGCCTCGCTCGGCAAGAGCCGCTCGCCCGCCAGGCGCACCTTGCCGCCGCCGGTCATCGGCAGGCCCGCGTATTCGCTCTCATGCACGGCGAAGTCCAGCGCCACGCCAAGCTGCGGCGCGATCTCGCCGGTGGCGGTGAAATCCGCGTTGATCCGGCCCGCGGCCACCCTGGCCAGGCGCGAGGGATCGAACGCGGTCAGCTTGCCCTTGACGCTGAACGGCTGCTTGTCCTTCAGGCCCAGCTTGCCTTCGGCGGTCAGCAGGCCCGGCCCGACCGCCGCGCGCAGCGCGGACAAGGTGACGGTCTCGGCGTCCATGCTGGCATCGGCAAACAGCTTGAGCGGCCCGTCCGACAGGTCCAGCGCCGCGCTTTGCCGGCCCGGCTCCATGCGCACCACCACCGGGCCCGACAGGCTGGCGCTGGTCAGCGAGCCATGCAGCGCGGCCGGGTCCAGCCTGCGCACGTCCAGGTCGAAGCCGCCACGGCCGCCGCGCAGCGAACCGCTGCCGCTGATCCCGGCGTTGCCGCTCAGCGCCACGCGCAGGTCCGACACCGCCTGCGCCATCTCGCTCAGTTCGACATGGGCACGCACCGACTGCACCGGCAGCCGCTCCTTGTCCAGCGGACCGGCTTCCAGGTTGCGGATCTCGATGTCGCCGGCGACGGCCAGCGGTGCGGGCGCGGGCGTGGCCACGGGAACCGAGGCTGCGGAAGCAGCCGGCGCTGCTGGTGCGGAAGCTGCCGCAGGGGTCGACGCCGCTGCCGCGCCGGCCGGCCTCTTGCCGGCCGCCACGCCGTCCACCGGCCGCAGTTCGGCATGCACGGTCAGGTTGGCCTGTGGTGCCGACGGGCTGAACAGGCGCGGGTTGATGCGATCGCCATCGACCAGCAGGTGCGTGAACGGCACCTTGCCGAACGGCGTCACGTCGACGCCGGCGCGCAGGTGGATGCGGTCGCCGCTGGCCTGCAGCTCGGCGCGCAGCGCCTCGAGGTTGCCGTTGGCGGTGGCGTTGACGGCAACGGACTCATCCTGCCAGCTGCTCTCCAGCAAGGCTTCGGCGCTGAGCGCGAACGGCGCAAGCGCGCCCAGCTGCGCGTTGGCGGCCAGCTTGCCGTAGGGCGTTTCCAGCGTGTCCACGCTGACGCCGTGGCGCTGGCCGTCGCTGTGCAGCGCACCGGCCAGCTTGCTGAACACCATCGGCGCGGCCGTGGGCGCTGTGCCCTGCAGCAGCGACAGCCGCTCAAGCGTAAGCGCATCGACATCGATGGCCAGCGGCAGTACGAGCGACTTGGGCATCTGCATCGGCCCGGTGCTTGGCTCCGAAGGGCCGAGCTTCACTTCGGCCTTGCCGATGCGCAGCCATTGCACATGCAGGCGCCGCGGCTGCCAGCCGAGGGCCCAGCTGCCGTCGACGCGATCCACCGCGACGCGGGTCTGGCCGCTGGCGAACACCACGTCGCGCAGGCGCAGGCCGTGCGCGACGGTGCCGCCTTCCAGCCGCCCGCTGAGCATGCCGGCAGACAGCCGCGTGGCCAGCGTCCACAGGTGGCGGGTGCCGGCCTCGGTGTGCAGCGCCGCCACGCCGGCGGCCACCAGCGCCACCGCCAGCAACAGCAGCGTCCCGATCAGCCAGGCCAGCACCCGCCACAGCCGCCTGCGCCGGCGCGGCGCGGGGGCTGACGGGGGCGGGGCCCGGTCGCCGCCGCCGGGCACGGAAGGCAGGTCGTGGGCGCTCATCAGAACGCCACCCCCAGCGAGATATGCGGCCGGAACTGCCGCTTCTGGATGCCGTAGCCCACGTCCAGCTGCAGCGGGCCCACCGGTGTGCGCCAGCGCACGCCGACGCCCACGCCGTTGTAGAGGGTCACCCCGCGCAGGTTGTCGGAGGCGGTGCCGGCATCCCAGAATGCGGCCACGCCCCAGTCCGGCCTGAACCAGTACTGGTACTCCAGGCTGCCGGTGCCGAGGTACTTGGCCGGCAAGATGCTGGCGCCGCTGGGCGTGCCGATCGACTGGTAGCTGTAGCCGCGGATCGAATCGGTGCCGCCGGCGCGGAAACGCAGCGTGGCCGGGATCTGGCTCGAGCTTTCGCCGCTCAGGTCGGCGCCGAGCTCCAGCCGGGCCACCACCAGGTCGCGCTTGCCGACCGGGATGTACTGGCGGATACGGCCGTACAGCCGCAGGAAGCTGGCATCGCTGAGCAGGCCCTTGGCGGCCACCCCGACCTGGGTGCTGATCACATTGCCGCGGCGCGGGAACACGGGGTTGTCGACGTCACGGCGCGTCCAGGCAAAGGCCGGCACCAGCGCCTTGCTGATCTGGCTGGCCTGGTCCATCGGCAGCAGCTTGTCGTAGTAGAAGTCCAGCGACGTGGTCACGTCGTACTTCTCGCGCGAGCGCGAGCGCTTCAGGCCCGCGCGCAGGCTGGTGGTGTCGGTGCTCTCGATGTCGATGGTGCGCTCGTAGCTGCCGTACACGCTGTTGCGGTAGTTGCCCCGGTCCGGCGGCATCGCGGTCTCGGCGAACAGGTAGGAACGCTTCTGCTCCAGCCGCGCCTGCGAGTCGAAGGTCCAGGCGCGGTTGAACAGGTTGTAGTACGAATAACGCCCTTCCACCTGCGCGCCGGTGTCGGTGGTATAGCCCACGCCGCTGTTGAGCCGGTGCGCCGGATACTCGCGCACCCGCACCGACACCGGCGCGGTGACCACGCCGTCAACCGCCTTGTCGGCATCGGGGGGCGGCTCCAGGTCGACCTGCACATTGGAGAAGTACGGCTGGTTCTGGATCGCGCGCTGCAGCTCCAGCAGCCGCTCCACGCGGTAAGGCTCGCCCTCGTTGAGCGGGTTGACGTGGTGGATGATCTGTTCCGGGTAGCGGCGCGTGCCCGCCACCTTGAGCGGACCCAGCCGGTAGGCCGGACCGCTGGCATAGTGCGCCGACAGGTCCGCGCGCTGGTCGTCCGGCTCCACGCGCGCCTGCGACGCGGCCAGGCGCGCGCCATAGTAGTTGTGGCTCTGCAGCGTGACCAGCGCGTCTTCCTTGGCCTTGTCCCAGTCGCCCTGCCGGAACGGCTCACCGGCCGGCAACCCCCACTTGGCCTGCACCTCCGCCACCTGCGCGGGCGATTGCGTGGTGGCCGGGCCGGTCACCTGGATGTCGACATTGCGGATCAGCGTGCGCGCGCCGGGGTCGACCATGACGTGGACCACGCGCTGGTCGCCTTCGCCTTCCACGCGGGTGGTGGTGGTCGGGTCGAAATAGCCTTCGGTGGAGGTGAACCCGCGCACCTGCTCGCCGACGGTCTCGACCATATAGTCGAACTGGTCCGGCGAGAGGTCGGCCCGGTCCTTGTAGCGGGCCAGGTCGAGGTGCTCTTCCAGTATCTCGCGGATCGGCTTGGGTGCGTCGACCTCGACCTTGTAGGCGGCGTGGGCCGGGCCGGCGGCCAGCGCCAGCAGCGCGGCCAGGGCAGCCAGCGCGCGCGCGGCCACGCGCCACGGCGCGCGGCTTGCGGAGTTAGCGGTGTTAGCGGTGTCCTGCGGCATCGCCGATTGTCCACACATACAAAGTCGGTATTTGACCACACCCGGCTTGGCACCCGGAACTTTCCGGCGCGTTTCCGGCCATCGAACCCCCGTCTGGATGCATTCCGGGGGGCCGATACTGTAAAATCGTGGCCCACTGCACCTATCTGGCGCCCGCGCGGGCGCATCACGGTTGACCATGGCCCTCTACGAATCCGATATCACCCAGTTCCTGAAGCAGCTCAAGCAAGAGCGCCCGACGCTGGAGGCCGAGCAGCGCGACGGCCGCGCCCTGCTGTGGGACAAGTCGCCGATCAACCTCGAAGAGCGCGCCCGCGCCGACGCTTCGCGCGTGGCGCAGAAGCCTTACGTCTACTCGCAGGACAACTGATTCCCGCCGCCCCCGCGACCGCACCCAGAGCATGAGCGCTGGCGACCAGGACAAGCTGCCGCTGCCCGTGGAGCTGCCGGCCGTGGCGGCCGCATCCAGTCCGGCAGGCCCGGCCGACATGGTCGACGGGATGGCGTTCGCGCGCCTGTACGGCGAGCCGCTGTTCAAGCTGCCGCAGGACCTCTACATCCCGCCGGACGCGCTCGAGATCTTCCTGGAAGCCTTCGAGGGCCCGCTGGACCTGCTGCTGTACCTGATCCGCAAGCAGAACTTCAATGTGCTCGACATCCCGATGTCGCAGGTCACCCGGCAGTACCTGTCGTACATCGAGCAGATCCGCAAGACCAACCTGGAACTGGCGGCGGAATACCTGCTGATGGCGGCGATGCTGATCGAGATCAAGTCGCGCATGCTGCTGCCGGTCAAGAAGGCCGACAGCGACGACGAAGCCGAGGACCCGCGCGCCGAGCTGGTGCGCCGCCTGCTGGAGTACGAGCAGATGAAGCTGGCCGCGCAGCGCCTGGACACGGTGCCGCAGCTGGGCCGCGACTTCCTGCGCTCGCAGGTCTACATCGAGCAGAGCCTGGCGCCGCGCTTCCCGGACGTGGAAACCGTGGACCTGAAGGACGCCTGGGCCGACGTGCTCAAGCGCGCCAAGCTCAACCAACACCACAAGATCTCGCGCGAGGAACTGTCGGTGCGCGAACACATGAGCCAGATCCTGCGCCGGCTGCAGCATGCGCGCTTCATGGAGTTCTCCGAGCTGTTCGAGGACGCGGTGCGCTCCGGCAAGGGCGTGCCGGTGGTGGTGGTGAACTTTATCGCCATGCTGGAGCTGTCGCGCGAATCTCTGGTGGAGATCACGCAAGCCGAGCCGTTCGCGCCGATTTATGTGCGATTGGCGTACAGCCCGACCTGACCCACCCGCGCTGCGGGGTCCCGCCCCGCCTCACTTGTTCTACAATCCGCCGACAGCCGGCCAGACAAGCTCAAGCCCGACAGAAGGCCGAGACCGGTATGTCTGGCGCCGCCCAACCGGGACAGGCGCCCGGGTCACACCACACACGACCAGCACACCAAGGCAGATGAAAGTCATTTCCTCCATCCAAGAGCTGCGGGACCAGCTGCGCGGCCAGAACCGCGCTGCCTTTGTCCCTACCATGGGCAACCTGCACGAAGGCCACCTGTCGCTGATGCGCCTGGCGCGCCAGCATGGCGACCCGGTGGTGGCATCCATCTTCGTGAACCGCCTGCAGTTCGGCCCCAACGAGGATTTCGACAAATACCCGCGCACGCTGCAGGACGATATCGAGAAGCTGCAGAAGGAAGGCGTCTACGTGCTGTTTGCGCCCTCCGAGCGCGACATGTACCCCGAGCCGCAGGAATACCGCGTGGAGCCGCCGCATGACCTGGGCGACATCCTGGAAGGCGAGTTCCGCCCCGGCTTCTTCAAGGGCGTGTGCACGGTGGTGATGAAGCTGTTCTCGTGCGCGCAGCCGCGCGTGGCGGTATTCGGCAAGAAGGACTACCAGCAGCTGATGATCGTGCGCCGCATGGTGCAGCAGTTCGCACTGCCGATCGACATCATCCCGGCCGAGACCGTGCGTTCCGACGACGGCCTGGCGCTGTCGTCGCGTAACCGCTACCTGAGCCCGGACGAGCGCGCCGAGGCCCCGGTGCTGTACCGCACCCTGCACGACGTGCGCGACACCGTGCTGGGCAGCGACCGCGCCTCGGCCGACCTGCTGGCGGTGGAAGCCAGCGCCAAGGCGTCGCTCGCCAAGCGCGGGTGGAAGCCGGATTATGTGTCGATCCGCAAGCGCGTCGATCTGCAGGCGCCTACGCGCGAGGAATTCCTTGCCGGCGAGCCGCTGGTGATTCTGACGGCTGCCAAGCTGGGCGCGACCCGGTTGATCGACAATCTGGAAATCTGAGCGGCGCCGCCGTGCCAGACAAAAAAAGCAGGCCGCCGGCCTGCTTTTTTTACGCCCGGCGCATGCCGGAGCGCTGCGCAGCCTTCACCACATGCCGCTGATGCCCGCGCCGCCGCTTCCACCAGATCAGCACGCCGGTCCCCGCAAACACCAGCGGCGCCAGCCCAAACAGCGTAATGAAGACCCGGCCCGGCAGCCCAAAGGCCTCGCCGGTATGCAGCGGGAACAGCCAGTTCAGCAGCGTGTCGCCGGCCGGCGCGTCCCGCGGATCGCGCACGCCCAGCCGCTGCCCGGTCCAGGCATCGAGCCAAAGCCGCGTGGCGCCGCTGTCCTGCCGCACCTCACCGGGCTGGCGCAGCCGCACCTCGAACGCATCGCCGGGCTTGCGCGGAAAGCTGATGCGGGTCACCTGCGCTTGCGGGTACTGCGCCTGCGCCGCGGCCATGATCTCGCCCGCGTCCAGCGCCCGGGCGCCGGCCGGCGCCGGTGCCGAGGCATGTTTGGCCGGCGGCGTCACGGTGACCACGCCCGCCACGATCGGCGTCACCCACTTGGGCAGGTTCAGGTACCAGCCGGAAAAAGCGATGGTGGCCAGCACCGGCGCGGCCAGGATGCCGCCCGCGCGGTGCAGCGAATAGTTGAAGCGCGGCCACGAGCCGCCATGCGTGATGCGGAACGCCTGCACCACCGGGCGCAGCTTCATCCTGGGCCACCACACCACCACCCCGGCCAGCGTGGTCAGCAGCAGCAGCATGCCGGCCACGCCGGTAATGGTCTTGCCGGTCTCGCCCGACAGCAGGTAGCGATGCAGGTGGAACAGCGTGGGCAGCAGCAGCCGGCGCGACAGCCCAGCCTCGCCCCAGACGCGCTCGCCCTTCACTGCCAGCGTGACCGGATCGACCATCACCTGGCGCGAGCGCCCGGGCACCACGCCGTCAGGACCCTTGACCGGGTACCAGGCGGTGAAGACGCCGTTGGCATGGGCCGGCAGCATCAGGAGGTTGGGCTTGCCGTAGGCGGGCGCGGCCAGCCGCTCGGTCACCGCCTGGACGATGGCGGGCGAAACCGGCGCAGTCATCGGCGCGGACGCCACCAGCAGGTCGGGATTGAGCCAGGCATCCAGCTCGTCGCGCCAGGCGATGGTCATGCCGGTCAGGCCCAGCAGGACGAACAACAGGCCAAGGCTAAGGCCGATATAAAGATGCAGCTTGACGAAGACGACGCGCAGGCGGCCGGTGACCATGACGGGGGCGAAGTATGTTGAGCGGACGGGACGCTGCAGTGCACGGAATATGGCGTAAAAGCCATCTCCACGCAGAATGCAAATGCGAAGGATTCGCAATTCTAACAGGACCCCGTGTCTTCCACGTGCCTTGCCAGGCTGACCAGCCTCAGCGCCGCAGAGGCGCCAGCATCGCTCCCAGGTCCAGGTGCGCGTCCATGGTGTCGGCAAGCCGCTCCAGTGACGCTTCGCGCAGCGCGTCCAGGTCCACCGCCTGGGCGCCGTCCAGCCCCGCCCAGCGCAGCAGCGCCTGGCAGCCGGCCGGCTCGTCGAACAGGCCGTGGACATAGGTAGCCAGCACCTGGCCATCGGCCGAGCGCGCGCCGTCGGGCCGCGCCATGCCGTCGCCGCAGTCCAGCCACAGGGCCGGCTGCTCAAGCCCCTTGCCCGTGGTGACGCCCAGGTGGATCTCGTAGCCGCGTGCCGGCGCGTCCGAGCCCTCCAGCGCCAGCCGTCCGCTGACCTGGCGCAACTGCTTCTCGGCCGCCAGCGTGGTCTCGTAATCGAGCCAGCCCAGGCCCGCGCTGCTGCCGGCCGGGCCCTCGCGGCCGTCGGGATCGTGCACTTGCCGCCCCAGCATCTGCATGCCGCCGCAGATCCCGATCAGCTTGCCGCCGTAGCGCAAGTGCCGGGCCAGCGCCGCATCCCAGCCATTGGCCCGCATGAAGTCCAGGTCGCCGCGCACGTTCTTGCTGCCGGGCAGCACCACCAGGTCCGCGGGCGGTATCGGCATGCCCGGCCCGATAAACTGCAGGTCCACCTGCGGGTGCGCGCGCAGCGCGTCGAAGTCGGTATGGTTGGCGATGCGCGGCAGCACCGGCACGATCACGCGCAGGCGCTGCGCCGGCGTGCCGGCCTTGTCCGCTTGCGCGCCGATGATGGCGTCCTCGGCATCGAGATGCAGGCCGTGCAGATAGGGCAGCACGCCGAACACCGGCTTGCCGGTACGCGCCACCAGCCAGTCCAGCCCCGGCTCCAGCAGGCCGATATCGCCGCGGAAGCGGTTGATGATAAAGCCGGTCACGCGCGCGCGCTCGCTGTCGGAGAGGCAGTCGAGCGTGCCGACCAGGTGCGCGAACACGCCGCCGCGGTCGATGTCCGCCACCAGCACCACCGGGCAGTCGACGCGCTCGGCAAAGCCCATGTTGGCAATGTCGCGCTCGCGCAGGTTGACCTCGGCCGGGCTGCCGGCGCCTTCCACCAGGACCACGTCATAGGCCTGCGCCAGGCGCGTATGCGAGGCCAGCACTGCCTTCATCGCCTCGGGCTTGTAGGCGTGATACGCGCGCGCATCCAGGTCCAGCCGCGCCCGGCCGTGGATGATCACCTGCGCGCCGGTGTCGCTGCTGGGCTTGAGCAGCACCGGGTTCATGTCGGTATGCGGCGCCAGCCGCGCGGCCTGCGCCTGCAGCGCCTGCGCCCGGCCGATCTCGCCGCCATCGGCGGTGACGGCGCTGTTCAGCGCCATGTTCTGCGGCTTGAATGGCACCACGCGTGTGCCGGCGCGCGCCAGCACCCGGCACAGGCCGGCCACGATGGTGCTCTTGCCGGCGTCGGAGGTCGTGCCCTGGACCATCAGCGTGCCGCGCAGGGCACCCGGCGGCAGGGGTTGCGGGGAGTCGGATTGCATCAGTGGATTATCGCACCTGCCCGCACGCGGGCCGTGCGAGGGCCGGATGCGGCGGCTACAATACGCGGATGGAAACCCCGGCCATCGCACCCGCCCCCGCGCCCGGCACCGCCGCGGCTGCCCAGCCGCGTGCCGCCGCCAGCGGGGCCGGCAGCCGCCAGCTCACCCTGGTGCTGGGCGGCGCACGTTCCGGCAAAAGCCATTTTGCGGAACAGCTCGCCAGCGACCACGCCACCATCACCGGCGGCCCGGTCACCTATATCGCCACCGCGCACCAGGACCCTGCGCGGGCCGACCAGGAGCTTGAGGTCCGCATCGCCCTGCACCGCGCCCGCCGCCCCGCCGACTGGCGCCTGGTGGAAGAGCCGGTGCACCTGGCCGATGCGCTCTACGGCAACGCGCGCCACGACGGCTGCATCCTGGTGGACTGCATGACGCTGTGGATGAATAACCTGCTGTTCCCGGAAGGCCGCAGCTATCCCGAGCACGGGGTGATCACGCCGCCGGATGCCTTCACCGAAGAAATCGAAGCGCTGCTCAACGCGCTGCCCACGCTGCCGGGCCACGTGATCCTGGTCTCGAACGAGATCGGCTTCGGCGTGGTCCCGATGGGCGCCATCACCCGCTTCTATGTCGATGAACTGGGCCGCCTGAACCAGAAGCTGGCCGCCGCGGCCGACTGCGTGCGGCTGCTGGTGGCGGGTATTCCGGTTGCGGTAAAGGGCCCGGATCCCACATGCTGATGCTGGCCTGGCCGGCATGCGTGGCAGCGGCATGGCTGGGCGCGTTGCTGGACCGCTGGCTCGGCGAGCCACGCCGCTGGCATCCGCTGGTGGGCTTCGGCCGCGTCGCTGCCGCGCTGGAACGCGTACTCAACGATCCCGCGCGCCGTGGCGCGCCCTGGCGCCAACGCCTCGCCGGCCTTGCCGGCTGGTGCGCGCTGGTGCTGGTCCCGGCCGCGCTCGCCTGGTGGCTGGTCGATGCCATCGCCGGCTGGCACCCCCTTGCCGCGCTGGCACTGCATGCCGTGGCGCTGTATGCCGCGCTCGGCGCGCGCAGCCTGCACCAGCATATCGCCCCGATCGCCAACGCGCTTGCCACGGCAGACCTACCCGCCGCACGCGCGCTGACCGCGCACATCGTCTCGCGCGACACCGCCGATGCAGATGCCGAAGCGCTGGCCCGTGCCGCCTGTGAATCGGCGCTGGAGAACGGCAATGACGCGATCTTCGGCGCGCTGTTCTGGTTCCTGATTGGCGGTGCGCCCGCCGTGATCGTGTTCCGCCTGGCCAATACCCTCGACGCGATGTGGGGCTACCGCACCCCGCGGCTGGTGTATTTCGGCTGGGCCGCGGCGCGTATCGATGACCTGCTCAACCTTGTGCCAGCGCGCCTGACCGCGCTGTCCTATGCGCTGCTCGGCGCCACCGCGCAGGCGCTGCACTGCTGGCGCACGCAGGCGCCGGCGTGGTCGAGTCCCAATGCAGGTCCCGTGATGGCCGCCGGCGCCGGTGCAGTTGGTGTGCGGCTGGGCGGCCCCGCGCGCTACCACGGTGAAATCGAACAACGCCCGCCGCTGGGCGCCGGCACCGCGCCGCAAGCCGCGCATGTGATGGCCTGCCTGCGGCTGGTCGAGCGCACGCTTTGGCTGTGGCTGGCGTTGGCAGGCGCCAGCGCGCTGGCCGTGCTGGCTGTATCCACCCCGACATGAGCGCCGCCCTGCCCCCGATCCGCCATGGCGGCGACCTGCTGGCCGCAGTGCGCCGCTATGGCCGCCCCGCCGATGACTGGCTCGACCTGTCCACCGGCATCAACCCCGACGGCTATCCGGTGCCGGCGCTGCCCGCGCAGCTGTGGCAGCGGCTGCCGCAGGATGACGACGGCCTGGCCGAGCAGGCCGCGCAGGCATGCGGCGCGCCGCTTGCCCTGCCCGTGGCCGGCTCGCAGGCTGCCATCCGCACGCTGCCGGGCCTGTTGCGCCCGGGCCGCGTGGGCATCGCCGCGCTCGGCTACAGCGAATATGCGCCGGCCTTCGCGGCCGCGGGGCATACGGTGGTGGCATTGGACGAAACCGGTTTTGCACGGGCGGACCTGGCCGACGGGCTCGATCACCTCGTCGTCGTGAACCCGAACAACCCGACCGGCCGCATGCTGCGCGCCACCACGCTGCTGCGCTGGCATGCGACGCTGGCGGCGCGGGGCGGCACGCTGCTGGTCGATGAAGCCTTTATCGATTGCCTGCCCGATGGCTCGGTGGCCGCGCACAGCGACGCGGCTGGCCTGGTGGTGCTGCGCTCGATCGGCAAGTTCTATGGCCTGGCCGGCATCCGCTGCGGCTTCGTGCTGGCACAGCCGGCACTGCTGGATGCGCTGCGCGCGCGCCTGGGCCACTGGACCGTATCGGGCCCGGCACGTGAAGTCGCGCGGCACGCCCTGGCCGACCACGCCTGGCAGGACGCTACCCGAGCGCGTCTGCAAGCGTGCGGGGCGAAGCTGGCCGCGCTGCTGGAGCGCCATCGCCTGCCGCCGGTGATGCATCCGCTGTTCTGCTGGGTGCCGCATCGCGAAGCCGCAAGGCTGCATCACGCGCTCGCGCAACAGGGCGTGTGGACCCGCTATTTCGACGCCGCCGGCGGCTGCCCGCCAAGCCTGCGCCTGGGCCTGCCGCCGGACCAGCCACACGCCTGGCAGCGGCTGGACACGGCGCTGACCGCGGCCACCGTCTGAACCCTTCCCCGATTCCATGTCGAACCGCCCGACGCCCGTTATCGCTTTTACCCTCATGCTTGCAGCGCTGCCCGCCTGCGCCGCGGTCTCCGCCGTCGACGACTCGGGCCAGACCGTCACGCTGGCGCAGCCCGCTCGCCGCGTGATCTCGCTGGCGCCGCACGTCACCGAAATGCTCTTCGCCGCGGGCGGCGGCGATCGCATTGTCGGCACGGTCAGCTACAGCGATTACCCGCCGCAGGCGCGCGAGATCGCGCGCGTGGGCGACAACAAGGCGCTGGACCTCGAGCGCATTGCCGCGCTCAAGCCGGACCTGATCGTGGTATGGCGCCACGGCAATGCGCAGAAGCAGACCGACCGGCTGCGCGCGCTCGGGATCCCGCTGTTCTACAGCGAGCCGCGCAGGCTGGCGGCGATCCCGGAAAACATCGAGAAACTCGGCGCGCTGCTGGGCACCGACACCACCGCGCGGCGTGCCGCCGACGGCTTCCGCCAGCAGGTGGAGACACTGCGCAAGGCCTACGCGTCACGTCCGCCGGTGACGGTGTTCTACCAGGTCTGGCAGCAGCCGCTGATGACGCTCAACGGCCAGCACCTGGTCAGCGACATGCTGGCGCTGTGCGGCGGGCGCAACCTGTTCGCGGCCGAGACGCCGCTGGTGCCGACCGTGTCGGTCGAAGCCGTGATCGCGGGCAATCCGGAAGCGATGCTGACGGCGGGCATCGGCGCCACGCGCTCGGACCAGCCGCTGCCGGATTTCGAGATGTGGCGGCGCTGGAAGCAGGTCACGGCAGTGGCGCGCAACAACCTGTTCGTGATCGACGGCGACCTGGTCAACCGCGCCGGTCCGCGCGCGGTGCAAGGCGCCGAGCAGATCTGCAAGGACCTCGACACGGCGCGCAGCCGCCGGCCCGCGCGCTGATCAGGCGGCGCGGTTCCACCAGCCGAGCCGGACAGCGCCCGGCCCCAGCGTGAAGCCACAACTGGCACCGAAGCCCAAGTCCCAGTTGACCGTCGCCGCCAGCGGCAAGCCCAGCCAGTGCGCGGCCAGCATGCGCATCGGGCCGGCATGGCAGACCACCCACAGGCATTCCACGCGATCTTCAGCCAGCGTCGCGGCCCAGCCGGCAACCCGCACCACCGCCTGCGCCGGCGACTCGCCGCCATGCGGGCGCGCGTGCAGCAGGTCAGCCGCCCACTGGTCGAGCGCGGCGCGGTCGATCGCGTCCCAGGCCACGCCCTCCCAGCTGCCGAAATCGATCTCGCGCAGCCGGGGTTCGGTGTCGATGGCCGGCGCGCTGGCCGGTAACGTCTGCACCAGCGCCTGCGCGGTGCCGAGCGCGCGCGCCAGCGGGCTGGCGACAATGCGATCGGGCGCGGGCAGGCCCGCGGCGATCCGCGCCGCCGCCGGCGTCAGCGGCGCCACCAGCGGCAGGTCGAGGCAGCCATAGCAGGTACCCGCCGGCACCTGTGGCTGCGCGTGGCGGATCAGGACCACATCCATGCCGCGGCCACCAGGTAGAGCAGGATCTCGGCGCACTGCTGGGCCATGCCCAGGCAATCGCCGGTATAGCCGCCGATGCGGCGCACGAAGTAACGGCCGAGCAGCAGGCGCAGCACCAGCAGCGCGCCAGCGGCCGCCGCGCAGAACCACGGCGACACCAGCCACAGTGGCACCAGCCCGCACAGCAGCGCGAACACCAGCCCCGCGCCGGCCAGCCGCTGCGCCACCGGCTTGGCCTTGCCCTCCGGGCGCACATAGGTCAGCGTGGCGAGGTAGCTGACCGCCATCGCACGGCTGGCGGCGTGCGCGGCGACCATCACCGCCAGCAGCACGGCCAGGCCGCCGCGCCCCGCGATCGCTACCAGCAACTGCCACTTGAGCAGCAACGCCACCACCAGCGCAATCGCGCCGAACGCGCCGATGCGCGAGTCATGCATGATGCGCAGCACGTCCTCGCGCTGCGACGCGCCGCCGAAGGCATCGACGCAATCGGCCAGGCCGTCTTCATGGAAGGCGCCGGTCAGCAGCAGCGTGGCGGCCATGCCCAGCAGCACGGCCACGCCGGGCGGCCACCATGGCATCGCGCCCCAGGTGACCAGTGCGCCCGCACCGCCCACCAGCAGCCCGACCAGCGGGAAGTAGCGCGCGGCCGCGTGCAGGTAATGCGGTTCGAATCCGACCCAGCGCGCCAGCCAGGCCGGCAGTGGCACGCGCGTGAAGTAGCCCAGCGCCGTCAGGAAATAGCGCAGCTCGCCGGCCACGCCCGCGGGGCTGGCTTGCGCTGGCACCGGGTCGGACGGCACGCTCATGGCGAGGCGGTGCTGACGCCGGCGCCGCTGAAGGTCGCCATCTCGTTCAGGAACGCCGCCGCCGAGGCCAGCAGCGGCCACGCCAGCGCGGCGCCGGTGCCCTCGCCCAGGCGCAGGTCCAGCGCCAGCAGCGGCACGGCGCCGAACTGGTCCAGCAGCGCGCGGTGGCCGCGCTCGTGCGAGCAGTGCGTGAACACGCAGTACTGCAGCACGTTGGGGTTCAGGCGCTGCGCCACCAGCAGCGCGGCGGTGGCGATAAAGCCATCGACCAGGATCACCATGCGGCTCGCTGCGGCAGCCAGGAACGCGCCTGCCATCATTGCAATCTCGAAGCCGCCGAAGGTGGCCAGCACGTCCAGCGGTGCCTGCGCATCGGCATGCAGCGCCAGCGCGCGCTGCAGCACGTCGCGCTTGCGCGCCAGGCCGGCATCGTCCAGCCCGGTGCCGCGCCCGATGCAGTCTTCCAGCGGCAGGCCGGTCAGCCGCTGCATCAGGCAGGCGGCCGCCGAGGTGTTGGCAATGCCCATCTCGCCGAAGCCGATCACATTGCAGCCCTGCTGCGCATGGCGCAGCACGCGCGCCATGCCGGCGGTCATCGCCGCGGCCGCCTGCTCCGGCGTCATCGCGGGTTCGACCGCGAAGTTGCGGGTGCCGTCGGCTATGCGGCAATTGACGAGACCCTGCGCCGCCGGCAGCGGCACGCGCACGCCCGCGTCGACGATCTCCAGCGCAATGCCGTGCTGGCGCGAGAACACATTGATCGCCGCGCCGCCGGCCAGGAAGTTCTGCACCATCTGCGCCGTGACCTCGGCCGGATAGGCGCTGACGCCGGCGTCGGCCACGCCGTGGTCGGCGGCAAACACGATCACCGTGGGCCGCTGCAGCACGGGCCGCGCGGTGCCGAGGATCAGGCCCAGCTGCAAGGCCAGCGACTCAAGCCGGCCCAGTGCGCCGAGCGGCTTGGTCTTGTCGTCGATGGCGGCCTGCAGCGCGGGGCGCAGGGTGTCGTCGAGGGGAGTGATTTCGGGAAACTGCATGATGCCTTGACCTTGTGTTCCAGAATGACGGGGCTACATCTCGACGCCGCGCTGCGCCTTGATGCCCTGCTGGAAGGCATGCTTGACCGGCGTCATGTCGGTGACGGTATCGGCCGCCTCCACCAGCGCCGGCGGCGCGCCGCGGCCGGTGATGACCACGTGCTGCATCGGCGGGCGCGCGCGCAGGTCGGCAATGACCTGTTCCACATCAAGATAGTGCAGCTTGAGCGCAATGTTCAACTCGTCGAACAGCACCAGGCCGATGCCCGGGTCGCGCAGCATGCCGCGCGCCACTTCCCAGGCGGCCTCGGCCTTGGCCACGTCGCGGGCGCGGTCCTGGGTTTCCCAGGTATAGCCCTCGCCCATCACGTGGAAGGCGCATTCATCGGGGAAGCGGCGCAGGAACATCTCCTCGCCGGTCGGCTGCGCGCCCTTGATGAACTGGACCACCCCGGTGCGCATGCCGTGGCCGAGCGCGCGCACCACCATGCCAAAGCCGGAGCTGGACTTGCCCTTGCCGTTGCCGGTGGTGATGACGATCACGCCGCGCTCATCCTGCGCGGCGGCAATGCTGGCGTCGACGACTTCCTTCTTGCGCGCCATGCGCGCCTTGTGGCGGGCATCGCGGTCCGGGTCTTCGGCAGGCGGGTTCTGGCTATCGGTCATGGTGTATCTCGGGTGTAGGCGGGGGCGGCGCCGTCGGGAATCAGCGCAGTATGCGCGCCGTCGGAGACGCTGACGATGGCGGTACGCAGCGCGCGCGAGCAATGTTCGGGGGTCAGCACTTGCGATGCGGCGCCGTGCAGCGTGGTGCCGTCTTCGGCCATCAGCAGGGCGTGGGTGGCGTAGCGCAGCGCCAGCGTCAGGTCGTGCAGGATCACCACGATGGCGTGGCGCCCTGCCCTGGCCAGCGCGGCCAGTTGCTCCAGCACCAGGATCTGGTGGCGCAGGTCCAGGTGCGATACGGGTTCATCCAGCAGCAGCAGCGGCGCCTGCTGTGCCAGCGCGGCGGCCAGCGAGGCCCGCTGGCGTTCGCCGCCCGACAGCGTCAGCACATCGCGCGCGGCCAGTGCCTCGATATCCATGGCGCGGATCACGTCGTGGACGATGCGGTCGTCCTCGCGCCCGGTCCAGCCCCAGCCGGACAGGTGCGGATGGCGGCCCACGCGCACGGCGTCGAGCACCGGCATCGGGAAGGTGTCGTGCACGGCCTGCGGCAGGTAGGCGCGCTGGCGCGCCAGCACCGCGGGTGCAACCTGCGCCGGCGCGGTGCCGTCGATCTCGACGCTGCCGCCGTCGGCGTGGCGCAGGCCGGCCAGCACCGTCATCAGCGTGGACTTGCCGGCGCCGTTGGGCCCGGCAATGCACCACAGCTGGCCCGGGCCGATGGTCATGCTCAGGCTGTCCACCAGCACGCGCTGGCCGGTGCGCAGCGTCACGTCGCGCAGCACGAGTTGCGGGCACGCGGCGAGCGGATGGGACCAGTGCGCACCCTGGCTCATCGCGGCCTCCGCAGCAGCAGGTAGAGGAAGGTCGGCACACCCAGCAGCCCGGTGATCACGCCCACCGGCAGCTGCGCGGGTGCGACCACGGTGCGCGCGATCAGGTCGGCGGCCATCAGCAGTGCCCCGCCCAGGAGCGTGGCGGCCGGCAGCAGCAGGCGCTGGTCGTTGCCCCAGGCCAGGCGCACCAGATGCGGCACCACCAGCCCGACAAAGCCGACCGAGCCGGCCGTGGTGATGGCCGCGGCGATGCACAGCGACGCCAGCATGAAGGTCGCCAGCCGCACGCTGCCCACGCGCACGCCCAGCGACTGCGCCACGGTCTCGCCCAGCAGCATCACGTTGAGCGCGCGCGCCATCGGCATGGCCAGCAGGAGCGCCACCACCAGCATGGCCAGCGCGCCGCCGTAGGTAGCAGTGCCGCTCAGGTCGCCGGTCAGCCAGAACAGCATGCCGCGCAGGCGCGATTCCGGCGCGACGGAAAGGATCAGGGTAATGACCGCGCCCCAGCCCGCGGCCAGGATCACGCCCGTCAGCAACAGCCGGGCACCGGCCTCGCGGTGGCCGCCCTGCACTTGCGGATGCAACAGGTCGCGCCGCGCCAGCGACGCGACCAGCACCATGGCCAGCAGCGCACCGGCCGCGGCGGCGGCCTGCACGCCCCACCATGGCGCCAGCAGCAGCATGGCCAGCAGCGCGGCGGTGGAGGCGCCGCCCGATACGCCCAGCACATAGGGCTCGGCCAGCGGGTTGCGCAGCAGCACCTGCATCAGCGCGCCGGACAGGGCCAGCAGCCCGCCGCAGGCAAAGGCCGCTGCCGCGCGCGGCAGGCGCAGCTCGCGCACGATGGCGCCGGCGGTGCCGCCGTCGGTGCCTGACTGGGCGCCGCCGAGCGCAAGCCAGAGCTCGCGCGCATCGAGCGACACGCTGCCCAGCGCCAGCGACAACCCGAACGCCAGCAGCGCCGCGAGCGCCAGCGCCAGCCAGATCGCCAGGGCGCGCCGGAACTCAGACATGGCGCGCCCGCGCGCTCATCGCTGGCGCCAGCCCAGCGTGATGAAGCCCGCGCGCCCCTGCGTGTTGTAGGGGTAGGCGAGCTGGTAGTCCTTGTCGAACAGGTTTTCGACGCGGGCGGCGATGAACCATTGCTTGTCGATGTTGTAGCGGGCGTTCAGGTTGACAATACCGTATCCGCCCAGCCGGCGCGAGCCGGTATCCATGCGTGACGACGACACCAGCCATTCGCCGCCGAAGCGCCAGTTGCCGAAGTTGCGGCCCACGTCCAGCGCGGCATGGCGGCGCGCGCGGCGCAGCAGCTGGGTGTTGCTCTGCTCGTCGACCGGATTCTGGAAGGTCACGCTGGCGCCGAGGTCGGTGCCATATACGCTGGCGCGCCACGAGGCCTCGATCCCCTGCACTTTAGCCTTGTTGACGTTCAGGGGCGCGAGCAGGCCATTGGACTGCGTCGCGTTGACGATCAGGTTGTCGTAGCGGGTTTCGAAGACGGTCACGCGCAGCAGCCCGGTGCTCGCAGTGTCGTACTGCAAGCCCGCTTCGGCGGATTTGGCGCGCTCGGGTTGCAGGTTGGGGTTACCGAAGCCGGGGAAATACAGCTCGTTGAAGGTCGGGGCACGGAAGGCGTTGCTGACATTGGCGATCAGCTTGAGCGCGTTGGTCAGGTTGTAGCCGTAGCCGGCGAAGAAGCTCCCCTGGTTGCCAAAGTCCGAGTAGTGGTCGTTGCGGGCATTGAGCTGCAACTGGTGTTTGCCAAAACGGCCGTCATAGCCGCCGAATACGGAAAACACATTGCGAGTCGGGGCAAAGGCAGTGCCGAAGCTGTTGGCATCAAGCGCCTGCTGCAGGTAGTCGGTACCGAACAGCAGCGTGTGGGTAGCGGCCAGGGCGTACTCGTTCTGCCAGTTGAACTGGCGGTTGCGTGTATGGAAGGCGCCGTTCTGCGTGCCGTTGAGGAAGGTGTCGCTGCGGTCTTCGCTCTGTGCCAGCCTGAAGTGCGTGGACCAGTCCGGCATGAGCTTGCCGTTGGCAAAGGCCTGCACCGTGTACAACTCGCTGTTGGTCCGGTTGTCGTCGGTGGGACGGCCGAAAGCGCTATCGAAGGACAGCTTGCTCTTGGAGTAATAGGCGCTGACGCCCGCATCCCAGTCGGCAGTAAAGCGATGCTTCACCTGGCCCGACACGCTCTGGTTCTCGTACGGGTTGTCGTTGGGGTTGGCGCGCGGCGCCTGCTTCGTGTTGATCGACGAAAAGCCGTCGGTCTTGAATGCCGAGCCGGTCAGATTGAACGAGGTATCGCCGACCTGGCCGCCGTAGCCGACCGTGCCCTGGCGTGTGTTGTTGCTGCCGTATTCCACCTGCGCATTGGCCGCCGGCGCCTGGCCCGTGCCGCTCTTGGTGAAGATCTGCACCACGCCGCCGATCGCGTCCGAGCCGTACAGCGCCGACACGTTGCCCCGCACCACCTCGATGTGGTCGATCTGGTCGGGCAGGACATTGGCCAGCTGCGCGGTGCCGCTGCTGGCCGACGAGACCCGCACGCCGTCGATCAGGATCAGCGTCTGGTTGGAGTTGGCGCCGCGCATGAACAGCGTGGTATTGCTGCCCATGCCGCCGTTGGCCGAGAACTCCACGCCGGCCTGGTTGCGCAGCAGCGTGCGCAGGTCGGGCGCCTGCGCGTTGACGATGTCCTGCTGCGTGACCACCGTCGTATGCGGCAGCGCCTCGGTAATCGACTGGGCAGTACGGGTGGAGGTGACCACCACCGGCGCAAGCTGCGCGGTGCGGCTGTCGGCGCCGCTGTCGGCCGCCTGGGCGAACGATGCAGTCGGAACGAGGGTGAACGAGGCGATGGCCGCCAGGATGGCGGGCACGGACGGACGCACCGCCGGGGTTGCCGGGCGGGTCGACCTGTGGAGCGATGAACGCATGATGCAGGACTGGATAGGAACGGCCGGGCCCGTTCCCCCGCGGACCATATGGCGATGAGGCGTGCCGCGCACGGGCGGCAGCCCAAGTTCAGGCCGGTATCCGGGCTGGCGACACTGGACCGGCGCCTTCCCGAACCTGCGGTTCAGTGGCGTGTGGCCGGTCCTGCGGGGCATGTGGCCGGGAATGGATCCGGCCTTGCCAGCGGCGTTGCCGGCAGGCTGGCTGTCGGCTATGTCGGGGTCTGGCAGATGCGCACCGCGGTCGCTTACCGTTGCGGGGGCAGCACAGGTTGGCCCGTCCGGCGCGGCCGGCCCGGCTCCCTGTTTCCCGTTGAACTGCCCTTTCGCCAGGGACGAAAAGGGCGAGCACCTGGAACGTGCGCGAGTCTAGGTGGTTTCGCCCCCCGCGTCAACGCACCAGCCGCGCACCAGCCGGTAGCGTTTTGTCACAACTCTCGCGGCGTTTTGAGTGCAGAAGGCTGCAACTTCCATGCGGGTGCCCGGTCACAAACCCTTTCCTCCGCATTGTGCATGCCTGCGCATCGGCTAGAATCGCGATACCTGACACCACTCCCATCATGACAGGCCCTATGCTCACCGAACTCGAACAACTGGCCGCCAAGATCGGGCGCGTGCTGCACCATGCGGACACCCTGGCGGCGGAGAACCAGCGGCTGCGCGACGAGATCGCCCGGCTGGAGGGCGAAGCCGCGCAGTTGCGCGGCGAGCGCGAGGCCATGGCCGCCGACCGCGAGCTGCTCAATATCAAGATCGAGGAAGCGCAACTGCGCATCCAGTCCATCCTTGACAAGCTGCCGACCGCCAGCGACACGCGCCAGCTCGACCTGCTCGGCGAAGAAGCCGCGGCGCACAAGGCCCCCGGAGAACACGCATGAGCAACAAGCAAGTCGAAGTCAACATCGCCGGCCAGTCCTACCGCTTTGCCATCGCGCCCGAGAACGAGGCAGCGCTGCTCGAAGCCGTGGCCCTGGTCGACACGCAGATGAACAAGCTGCGCAATGGCAGCGCGGCCAAGGGCGTTGAGCGCGTGGCGGTGATGGCCGCCATCAGCATCGCCTCGGACCTGCTGTCGATGCAGCGCAAGCAGCAGGCCGATGGCGCGATCCCGGTCGATGCCATCCGCGCGCGCATCCGCGAACTCAACGACCGCGCCGACGAAGCCCTGCGCCAATATGCGCACGTGGGCACCGGCACGCGAGGCTGAGCGATGACGGTGGGATGTGCTGCGGATGCCGCGCTGTCGCGCAAAATGTAACGACATGCGCAAGTGGACTTGGTATGGCCTGCAGCGCGGTGTATAGTGTAGCCAGACTGCACGAGGCACCACAGATGTGCAGCAGAAAGGCCAGGTTATCGCGCCCGGCCGCCGTTTTCATCCCATCCTAGTCAGAAACGGCAAACGTCTGACATCCCGCACGCGGATCCGGTTTTCCGGGCACGACGATGCGGCTGGAAAGTCAGACGTTTGACAGTTTCCCTGCCTGGTTCGTGAGGGTCATAAACTCCTTGAACCGATATGCATTGCATGGTGCGGGATCATGTCGCGTGGGCGAGCGCGTCGTCGCATTCATAGTCTGGGCCTGGCCTGGACTCCCTGATTGGATGATGTACCCGAAATGCGACTTCCGCAGCCACTCTGAACCTCACTTGGGTTCAGGATGCCGACCCAGCGGCCAAGGCGGGGACCCCTTAAAAAGGCGGTGGTTTTCTCAACCATCGCCTTTTTTCTTGCCTGTGTTTTTGCCACGGGCCCTCCATTCCTGAGCCGCGCCGTGAGCCCTAACCAGAACCAACGCGCCCGCCAGTACTGGCTGATGAAATCGGAACCGGACGAAGCCAGCATCGACGACCTGGCCCGGAAAGGCACGCTGCCCTGGACCGGCGTGCGCAACTACCAGGCGCGCAACTTCATGCGCGACGCCATGCAGCTCGGCGACGGCGTGCTGTTTTACCACTCGTCGTGCCCGGAGCCCGGCATTGCCGGCCTGGCCGAGGTCTGCTCCGTGCCCTACCCCGACCCCACTCAGTTCGACCGCAAGAGCCCTTACTTCGACGCCGCCTCCAAGGCCGAAGCCCCGCGCTGGCTGCTGGTCGACGTGCGCTTCGCGCGCAAGAGCGCGCTGATCCCGCTGGCCGCATTGCGCGAGCATGAGGAGCTGGCCGACATGGTGGTGCTCAGGCGCGGCAACCGGCTGTCGATCACGCCGGTGACGCCGGCGGAATGGCGCTTTATCACCGGCAAGCTCATGCGCTGAACCATGCCCGGCCGGGCCTGACAACAATAACAACGACCTTCAAGACACAATGCAGTTCGACAACCTGCCGGTGCTGATTCCCGCGCTGCTTGCCCTGGGCGCTTTCACCGGCTTCTGCGCCGGCCTGCTGGGCGTGGGCGGTGGCATGATGATGGTGCCGTTCCTGACGCTGCTGTTCACCAGCCTGGGCTTTGCCGACGAAGCCATCGTGCATATGGCGATTGCCACCTCGATGGGCACCATCCTGTTCACCTCGCTGTCGTCGGTGCGCGCGCACCACAAGCGCGGCGCGGTGCGCTGGCCGATCGTGCTGGCGCTGGCGCCCGGCATCCTGATCGGCGGCATGATCGGCGGCGGCAAGGTCTTCGCGGTGCTCAAGACCAGCTGGCTGTCGCTGGCCTTTGCCGGCTTCGTGGGTTTCTCGGCGCTGCAGATGCTGCGCAACCGGCGCCCCAAGCCCGGCCGGCAACTGCCGGACTTCGCCGGCATGGCGGGCGCGGGCGGCGTGATCGGTTTCCTGTCGAGCCTGGTGGGCGCGGGTGGCGCCTTCGTCTCGGTGCCGTTCATGACCTGGTGCAATGTGCCGATCCACAACGCGGTGGCCACCTCGGCCGCGCTTGGCTTCCCGATCGCCGCCGCGAGCGTGGCGGGCTATATCTGGAGCGGCTGGCAGGCGCCGGGACTGCCGGCCGGTTCGCTCGGCTATCTCTACCTGCCCGCGCTGCTGGTGATTGCGGCGGCCAGCGTGCTGACCGCGCCGCTGGGCGCGCGCACCGCGCACCGGATGGATGTGGGCCAACTGCGCAAAATCTTTGCCGTGCTGTTGCTGTGCCTGGCAACCTATATGTTGTGGAAGGCCTGGCAGGCTTTCTGACCCGAACGGGGGAGGTACGCTCGCGCCGGCTTCGTAACAATGGTTTGCAATGTCGCGGAACGATTGCCCCTTCGCTTACGTCTGATACCCATCACGTTTGAACGGGAGAACAACATGAAACAATGGCTCGCCGCCACGCTGCTTGGCACCACCGCCGTCGTCGCTTCGGCGCATGGCGGCCCTACTGAAACGCCGTCGGGCGTGCTGTCGCTGAGCGCGCAGGCCGTCACCGAAGTGCCGACCGATATCGTGCACCTGACGCTTGCCGCGGAACAGGAAGGCGCCGAACCGGCCGCGATTTCTTCGGGTCTGTCGACCCGGACCCAGGCCGTCATCACGCAGGCGCGCCGCGTCCAGGGCGTGACCGCCGAGTCTGGCGGCTTCACCATCCACCCCAACACCGACCGCAACGGCCGCATCAGCACCTGGCGCGGGCGTTCCGAGGTCATCCTGAAGTCGCGTGATTTCTCGGCGGTGTCCAGGCTCGCGGGCGAACTGGCCAGCCAGATGCAGGTGCAGAACATCGCCTTCTCGCTGTCGCGCGAAGCACGCGAGGCGGCCGAGGCCAAGCTGGCCGAGCAGGCCGTCGATTCGTTCCGCAGCAAGGCGCAGTCGACCACCAGGTTGTTCGGCTATAACAGCTACACCATCCGCGAAGTCAGCCTGAATGAAACCGGCGTGGTGCCGCCGATGCCGCGCATGTACGGTGCCGCCAAGGCCATGATGTCCGACGCGGCGGTACCGGTGCCGGTCGAGGGCGGCAAGACCCAGGTCACTGTGTCGGTGAACGGGTCCGTGCAGATGCTGAAGTAAGGAACAAAGGCACGCGACCGCCCGTTTGTCTGCTCCCTCTCCCGCTTGCGGGAGAGGGTTGGGGTGAGGGCCGGAGCATCAACGAAGTACTGCCGGTGGTATGCCAGCGCCTGCCCTCACCCCCTGCCCCTCTCCCGCAAGCGGGAGAGGGGAGCAAACCAGCAGCGCTTCCAAGCGCCCTCAGAGCACCGCGAACTGTTCGCGCAGCACGTTCTTCTGCACCTTGCCCATGGTATTGCGCGGCAGCTCGTCCACCACGTGCACGCGCTTGGGCACCTTGAAGTTGGCGATGCGGCCCTTGAGCGTGCCGATCAGCGCCGCCTCATCGATCTGCGCGCCCGCCTTGCGCACCACCACCGCCACCACTGCCTCGCCGAAGTCCGCGTGCGGCACGCCGATCACCGCGCTCTCGGCCACGCCCGGCATCTCGTCGATAAAGCTCTCGATCTCCTTCGGGTAGACGTTGTAGCCGCCCGAGATAATCAGGTCCTTGCTGCGCCCGACAATAGTCAGGTAGTGGTCCGGGACCACGCGCTCGCCCCCCTGGCTGGCGATGGCGCCGCCGAAGCGGCCGACGTCGCCGGTCTTGAACCAGCCGTCCCCGGTGAACTCTTCCTTCGTTTTCTCCGGCATGCGCCAGTAGCCCTTGAACACGTTCGGGCCCTGCACCTCGACATTCCCGATCTCGCCCGGCTGGCCCTCGCCATCGACCACGCGCACCGACACGCCCGGCAGCGGCATGCCCACGGTGCCGCCGATGCGCTCGCCCAGCGCGGGATCGTAGGGGTTCGACACCAGCATCACAGTCTCGCTCATGCCGTAGCGCTCCAGGATGGTATGGCCGGTGCGCTCGCGGAAAGCATCGAAGGTTTCCAGCAGCAGCGGCGCCGATCCCGACACGAACAGCCGCATGCGGCGGCAGGTGTCGTCATCGAAGCGCGGCTCCTGCAGCATGCGCACGTAGTAGGTCGGCACGCCCATCATCACGGTGCAGCGCGGCAGGAATTTCAGCACCTGCGCCATGTCCAGCCTGGGCGCCCAGATCATCTTGGCGCCGGCCAGCAGTGCGCCGTGCGATGCGACAAAGAGGCCGTGCACGTGGAAGATCGGCAGCATGTGCAGCAGTACGTCGTCGCTGCGCCAGCCCCAGAATTCATGCAGCGTCTGGGCGTTGGCAGCCAGGTTGCGGTGTGTCAGCATCGCGCCCTTGCTGCGGCCGGTAGTGCCGGAGGTGTAGAGGATGGCGGCAAGGTCGTCGTCCTGGCGCGCGACCGTCTCGAAGGCATCTGGCTTGCCCGCCGCGCGCGTCAGCAGCGAGCCGCTGCGGTCGTCGTCCAGCGTAAAGACATGGTTCACGCCGTGGCGGAACGCCACCTTGGAGACCCAGCCGAAATTCTTGCTGCTGCAGACCACCACCGAGGGCTCGGCATTGCCGACGAAGTAGTCGATCTCGGCTTCCTGGTAGGCGGTGTTCAGCGGCAGGTAGACGTAGCCCGCGCGCAGCGTGGCCAGGTACAGGAACAGCGCTTCGGGAGACTTCTCCACCTGCACGGCCACGCGCGCGCCTTCAGGCAGTTGCAGCGAGGCCAGCAGGTTGGCCAGCCTGGCGGTGGCGCGGTCAAGATCATCCCAGCTGTAGTACAGCCCGTCATGGGTCTCGATGCAGCAGGCGGTGCCGTCGACGGGGAAGCGGGATTCGAACAGGGCGAACAGGTTGGCGTTCATGGCGGGGATCGAACGAAAAGCTAAGAAAAACGAAGCAGACAAGGATGTGGGAAGCAGTGCTGGCGGCGTGCCCTACTCCCCGCGAAACTGCGGCGGCCGGCGCGCGAGAAAGGCAGCAACCCCTTCCGCGTGGTCAGCGCCTTCGGCATAGGCAAAATGCGCATCCAGTTCAGCCGGCGAAAGCGGTGCCGGCGACGACACCAGCCGGCGGATGGTGGCCTTGTTGATGCGGGCCGCGGCGGGCGCGCCGGCGGCGATGCGGCGCACCGTGGCGTCGACCTCCGCAGCCAGCGTGCCGGGCTCGACCACGCGCGTCAGCAGCCCCTTCTCGCGCGCCTCGGCGGCATCGAAGACGCGGCCTTCGAGCAGGATCTCGAGCGCCGCGGCACGGCCCGCCAGCGCCAGCAGCCCTTGCAGCTCACCGGGCGCCATCGGAAAGCCCAGCCGGTTGATCGGCACGCCGAAGCGGCTGTCCGACGCGGCGATGCGCAGGTCGCAATGGCAGGCGATTTCCAGCCCGCCGCCCACGCAGACGCCCTCGATCATGGCGACGGTCGGGTGCGTGCATTGCGCCACCGCCGCCAGCGCGGGGGCAATGGTGGCCATGTGGTAGCGGCGCACCGCAGCCTCGTCGCCGCGCTCGGCGGGAAACTCGGCAATATCGGCGCCTGCGGCAAAGTTGCCGTCGGCGCCGCGCACCACCACGCAGCGCAGCGAGGTATCGGCCGACAGGCGCGCAAAGCCCGCGGCCAGCTCGCGCCACATCTGCGCGGAAATGGCGTTGAGCTTGCCCGCGTGCGACAGCGTCACGGTGGCGGTGGTGCCCTGCGCGGCAAACAGCACGGTGCCGCCGCTCATGGCTGTGCCCCCTGGCATCGGATCAGCATTGGCATGTGTCCCGTCAGTCGATCGTGGCGCCGGACTGCTGCACCACCTGGGCCCAGCGCCGGATCTCGGCGCGCTGGAACTGCGCGAACTGTTCCTGGGTGAAGGCGGGCGTCTCCGAGCCATTGTTGAGCCAGACCTGCTTGAGATCCGGCGTGTTCAGCGCCTTCTCGGTTTCGGCGTAAAGCCGGTCGACGATCTCCTTGGGCGTGCCCTTGGGCACCCACATCGCATACCAGGTGGACACGTCAAAGTTGGGCACGCCGGCCTCGGCCGCGGTCGGCACATTGGGGAAGGCGGCCGAGCGCTTGGTCGAAGCCACTGCGAGCGCCTTGATGCGGCCGGCACGGATATGCTGCGCCGATGAGCCCAGGCCGTCGAACATCAGGTCGACCTGGCCCGCGATCAGGTCCGACAGCGCCGGGCCCGCGCCCTTGTACGGGATATGGGTGATGAAGGTCTTGGTCTGGAGCTTGAACAGCTCGCCGGCCAGGTGATGCGACGAGCCGTTGCCGGCCGAACCGTAGTTCAGCTTGCCGGGATTGGCCCTGGCGTAGGCAATCAGCTCCTGCAGCGTGTTGGCCTTGACGCGGCTGGGGTTGACCACCACCACCTGCGGCGGCTGCGCGATCACCGTGACCGGGATGAAATCCTTTTCGATGTCGTAGTCCAGCTTCTTGTAGAACGACGGCGCGATGGCGTGGTGGGCGCCGCCGATAAACACCGTGTAGCCGTCCGGCGCGGCCTTGGCCGCGATGCTGGCGCCGACCGTGCCGCCGGCGCCGCCGCGGTTGTCGATCACGAACTGCTTGCCGAGCTGCTTGGACAGCTGCGCGGTCAGCGGCCGGGCAAAAGCGTCGGTGCCGCCGCCGGCGGGGAACGGCACGATCACGGTAACGGGCTTGGCAGGCCAGGTATCGGCAAGCGCGGCGGGGGCCGCAAGCATGGCGCCGGCGCTGATGCCGGCCAGGCCCAGGACCATGCCCGCGGCGCGCGCGCATGCGGCCAGGCTGAACTGACGACGATTCATGTTGTGGTCTCCTCTCTCTTCCGGAAAGTCAATCTGATGTGCCGCACGCACCTGCACAGGTGCGCCGCGCGGCTGGCTTTGCTTCTACGACATGGGTCCCGACAAAAGAACGCGGCGCGCGAGGCGCCGCGGGTGCGAGGGCGATCCCCGTGACCGGACTAGCGGACCAGGGTCACAGCAGCTTCCCGACGCTGCGGCTGATGCGCGGGTTGCCGGCGCCCAGGCGTGCCAGATTGTCATCCAGCGCCTCGGGCACGTAAAGGTAATTGACCATCATGCCGCAACTCTGGCTGCGGCCTTTGCGCGACAGGTCGGCGCCCCAGTTGAGCCGCTCCACGCAAGCACCGTTGCCCAGGTGGAAGCGCGCCACCGGGTCGGCCGGCATCGACTGGTTGCGCTCGCGCACCAGGAAATGCGCGGCCAGGGTCATGGCGGTGTCGCGGATCATGGGATCGGCAGCATCCGGCGCCAGTGCCTCCAGCCACCCCGCACCGTCGGCGGGCACGTCGCCGTGGCGCTCACGCCAGCGCGCCACACGCTTGTCGCCCAGCACGCGCGCCACGGCATCGCCGTCCTGCTTGCGCAGCCAGTCGGCAAACCCCGGGATCGGCGACAGCGTGGCGAACTGCTTCACTTTCGGGAATTCGCGCTGCACTTCCTCGATCACGCGCTTGAGCAGGAAATTGCCGAAGCTGACGCCGCGCAGGCCCGCCTGCGTATTGCTGATCGAATAGAAGATTGCCCACTTGACGCGGCGCAGGTCCTCCAGCGGCGCGGCCTCATCCAGCAAGGTATGGACATCGGCCGCCATCTCCGGGGCGAAGGCCACTTCGACAAAGATCAGCGGCTCGCGCGGGATGCGGGGGTGGAAGAAGGCGTAGCAGCGACGGTCGGAATCCAGGCGGTTGCGCAGGTCGGTCCATGAGGCGATCTCATGCACGGCCTCATAGCGGATCAGCTTTTCCAGCAGTGACGCGGGCGAGTCCCAGGTGATCGGCTGCAGCTCCAGCAGGCCCACGTCGAACCAGTTGGAAAACAGCGCCTCGAGGTCCTCGTCGAGCGGGCGCAGGCCGGGCATGCGGCGCTGCCAGCGCAGCATGTCGGCGCGCAGCTGGATCAGGAAATGCAGGCCGCAGGCGCTGCTGCCGCGCTGGCCGTGCAGCGCGGCCAGCCGCTTGAAAAAGCGGATGCGCGCGTTGGACAGTGCCTGGCTCAGGCCCGACGGCCCAGCCTGCGCGCGCGCGCCGCGCGCACCCTTGTCGGTGTCGGCCGAGCCTTCTTCGCTGCCGCTGCCGGCCACCTCGGCCAGCACCGCCAGCATGCCGCGCCGGCTGGCCTCGCCGGCGGCTTCGTATTCGGCCTGCCAGGCCTGCGCCGCGGCGTTGGCCGCGCCGTCGGTCAGGCGCGCGTCGAAGCACAGGCGCAGCTGCTCGCGCTGGCGGCGGACCACGCGCGGCGGCAGCGGCGCCTCGCCATCGGCCGGCGTGGCCACGGCGGACTTGCCATTGGCCCTGGCGTCGCCCTCGCCCTTGCGTCCCCACCAGCGGCCCAGCCGCGACAGGATATTCGAGCCCGACGGCTCGCTCTCGCCCAGCGGCGCACTGATCTTCTGGTCACCCGTGTCGAAGGAATTCATGCGGTACCTGCCTTGGTGCATCGATCGGAACGTGGGAACAACATCGGACTGGCGTGGTATGGCGTCGCGGGGCTATTCATCGCCGCCCGCCACGCGCAACGCCGGCGGCGCGCGCACAGCCTGCGTCGGTGCCGCCATGGCGCCGCCGCCGGCATCCAGCGTCCTGAGCGCGCCGCGCTGGCGCAGCAAGTGGGTCTTCATCATCGCCTCGGCGCCTTCGGGGTCGCGGGCCTTGAGCGCGGCAAACACCGACAGATGCTCGGCGCAGGATTCCTGGATCCGGCCCGGCAGCTTCAGGCTCTTGTGGCGCGACAGCCGCAGCACCTTGCGCAGGTCGCTGATCAGCCCCGTCAGCCAGCGGTTGCCCGCCAGCCGCTGGATCGCTTCATGGATCTGGGCGTTGGTCTCGTAGTAGGCGTCGATATCGCCGGCCTGCGCGTAGCGCGCCAGGTCGGCATGCAGGCCGTCCAGCGCATCCAGGTCGGCGCGGGTGGCGTTGCGGGCGGCCTCATAGGCGCAACGCCCTTCCAGCAGTGCCATCAGCGGGAAGATCTCGTCCAGGTCCTGCTCGGACAGTTCATTGACGAAGCAGCCGCGGCGCGGCTCCAGCCGCACCAGGCCTTCGGCGGCCAGCACCTTGAGCGCCTCGCGCAGCGGCGTGCGCGAGATGCCCAGCGTTTCGGCCATCGCGCTCTCGTCTATCCATGCGCCCGGCACCAGTCGATGCGCGTCGATCATGGCGCGCAGCCGGTCTGCCACTTCCAGGTACAACGCCTGCTGGACGATGCGCATGCTCCCCCCGGGTCTCGTTGGCGTGGCCGGCTCGCTGATCAGGATCCGGCTGCGGGAGCCGATGCGCCCCGTTCGCCATAATTCATAATTATGGATTAGGGCGCGAACGGTACAAGGGATTTCGATGCTGCGCTGCAACCATGCGGAAAACTGGCGTGGCGCTGCTTGTCGTGGAAAGAACCGCGGAGAAGAAAGGAGATACGGCGCGAGGTGCGGCGGGCGTTTCCCTGCCTCCCCGCAAGGAAACGCCCGCGCCTGAAAAGAACTGCCAGTACTGCTGTTTCATCGCAGACGGTCACCGTGAGCGCCCGCCGCGTGGGTCCATGGATTACCTGGCGCTGGCCCTGCACCACCCCTTGAAACGCGCTGAACGCGCGGATTTTCCCGTGCCCGTATAGGTTCGTGAAGCGCGGCAAGTGACCCTTGACCCCACAGGCCTACTCCCCCCTGGCGCTACCGTGGCGACTGTGGCTTGCCGCTCATCTTGTAACAAGATCCATAGCGATTTGCGTGCCAGCGGGACTAAGTCCCTGATTTCATTGATGGCACGCATCGAAAAATTGTTACAGAATGAGACCAGTGTAACAGGATGTTTCTAGCGTGTTACGAGGGTTTTCCCACATTCGCGCTGGGGGAACCTGCCTGGCGGCAATGGCGTATGCAGATTGTGCCGTGTCCGCTATTTATCGGTGCGAGAATGTGAGCGCGTCGCCGCAAATGCCCCGATTAATGTGGTTGCATTTCTGAAACTGCGGCAAGGATTGCTGTCTTTTACCGTCGTTGTCCAAACTCACCTGGAGCTCCCGCCATGCAAGCAGGCAGCAGCGATTTCACCTCGGCCGGCACTCCGGCAGACGACGCGGTCTTCCCCGCCGGACCGCGCCATGCCGCACCGCGGCCACAGGCCCTGACCTTTACCGGATCGGGCTCGGAGTACTTCCGGATCTGGATTGTCAATGTGCTGCTGACCCTGGTCACGTTCGGCATCTATTCGGCCTGGGCCAAGGTCCGCACGCTGCAGTACTTCTATCGCAATACGCGGCTCGACGGCGCCAGCTTCGACTACCACGGCAAGCCGTCGGCGATCCTGAAAGGCCGCGCCATCGTGTTCGCGCTGGTGTTCGCCTTCCAGTTCGCCTCGACCTTCTCGCCCTTCCTTGCGCTGGCGATGCTGGTCGCGCTGCTGGCGCTGTTCCCGCTGCTGCTGGTGCGTTCGCTGCGCTTCCGCATGGCCAACTCCAGCTACCGCGGCCTGCGCTTCGCCTTCACCGGCGGCGATGCCGAGGCGTACAAGGTGTTCGTGCTGTGGCCGCTGGCGGCAGTGGCCACGCTGGGCTTGCTGGGGCCGGTGGCGCACCAGCGCTTCAAGCGCTATCAGCACAACCACACCCGTTTTGGCACCGCACCGTTTGCCTTCGACGCCGGCGCGGGCGATTTCTACGGGATCTACCTGCGCGCCTTCGGCGTGATGGTTGCACTGGTGGCGGTGGCGGCGCTGGCCGGCCTCATGCTGGGTGCAACCGCATCAGGCAAGGCGGGCATGATGCTGTCATTCGGCCTGGGCGTGGGCGGCTTCTACCTGGCGTTGCTGGCGGTCAGCCCTTACGTGACGGCACGCCTGCAGAACGTCGTATGGAGCCACACCACGCTGGCGCCGCATGCGTTCCGCAGCGAGGTCGGCGCGGCCCGCATGGTGTTTATCTTCGTCACCAACCTGATCGCGACCGCGCTGACGCTGGGCCTGTTCCTGCCGTTCGCGCGGGTGCGCTCGGCACGCTACCGGCTGGAATGCGTGAGCATGCTGGCGGCCGGTCCGCTCGACAGCTTCGTGGCCGGCGAGGCCCAGCAAGTGGGGGCGCTGGGCGATGCGGCGGTAGACTGGTACGACATCGACATCGCGCTCTGAGGCACCATGCGCTGACCGCGCCAGCACCATGATCCCAGTCACCTTCTACGATGGCCGCTCGTCGCGCGCGCACCCGGCCACCCTGGCCGTCGAGGCGCAGCAGGCCGTGCTGCGCGACGCGTCCGGCGGCGAGCTGCGGCGCGCGCCGCTGTCGGACCTGCGCGTGTCCGAACGCGTGCGCCGCGCGCCGCGGCTGGTCACCTTTGCCGACGGCGCCTTCTGCGAGATCGCCGACCACGCCGCCTTCGACCACATGCTGGCCGCCACCGGCCACCGCGACAGCCTGGTGGCGCGCGCACAGAACAGCTGGCGCCTGGCCGGCCTGGCCGTGGCGGCGCTGGTCGCGGTACTGGTGCTGGGCTACTACGTGTTGCTGCCTTGGGGCGCGGGCCTGATGGCGCGTGCGGTGCCGCCCGAACTGGAGGCCCATCTCGGCAAGCTGACCCTGGCAAGCCTGGACAACGGCGTGGTCAAGCCGACGCAGTTGCCGGCCGCGGAGCAGCAGCGCATCCGCTCTGGCTTCGCGGCACTGCGGCGCCCGCCCGATGCCGGGCACGACTACCAGATCCTGTTCCGCCAGGGCGGAGAAATCGGCGCCAATGCGCTGGCCTTGCCGGGCGGCACCATCGTGGTCACCGACGAACTGGTCAGCCTGGCCGGCACCGGGCCCGGCATGATGGGCGTGCTGGCCCACGAAGCGGGCCACGTGGCCAGGCGCCACGGACTGCAGCAGGTGATCCAGGGATCGGCGCTGGCCGCGCTGTCGGCCTACCTGTTCGGGGATATCTCGTCGGTGCTGGCCGGCGTGCCGGCCGCCATGCTGACGCTGCGCTATTCACGCGAGCACGAGCGCGAGGCCGACGCCTATGCGATCGAAGTCATGCGGCGCAACGGCCTGCCGCCCGCGGCGCTGGCCGACGTGCTGGCCAGGCTGGAGAACCGGCGCGGTGCGGCGTCTGACGCCGAGCCGCAGCGCGGCCAGGACTTCATGTCGACCCATCCGCAAACGCAGGCGCGCATCGAGGCCCTGCGCCGCGCCGGCGAATAGCGCAGTCGGAGCGGGCGCTCAGGCCGCCGGCTGCGGTGCGCCGGCGCCGGGCTGGCGGCGGTAGGCCCAGATCACCATGGCGATGCCGGCCAGGATCATCGGCAGGCTCAGCCACTGGCCCATCGACAGCTTCAGCGCCAGCAGGCCCAGGAAGTTGTCGGGTTCGCGCGCGAACTCCGCGGCAAAGCGGAAGGCGCCGTAGCCGATCAGGAATACACCCGATACCGCGCCCATCGGCCGCGGCTTGCGCGCGAACAGCCACAGGATGATGAACAGCGCCACGCCTTCGCCCGCAAACTGATAGAGCTGCGACGGATGGCGCGGGATATTGTCGCCCGCCTGGGGGAAGATCATGCCCCACGGCAGGTCGGTGGCGCGGCCCCACAGCTCGCCGTTGATGAAGTTGCCGATGCGCCCGGCGGCCAGCCCGCAGGGAATCATCGGCGCGATGAAGTCGGTCACCTCCATCCAGTGGCGCCGGCGCAGTCTGGCAAACAGCCACATCGCCACGACCACGCCGAGGAAACCGCCATGGAAGGCCATGCCGCCTTCCCATACCTTGAAGATCTCGACCGGGTGGGACAGGTAGTACGACGGCTTGTAGAACAGCACATAGCCCAGCCGCCCGCCCAGGATCACGCCCAGCACGCCGAAGAACAGCATGTCGTCCAGGTCGCGCGTGGTCCAGCCCCTGGCCGCGATATGCGGCTGGCGGATGCGCAGGCGCCCGAACCACAGGAACATGATGAACCCGGCCAGGTACATCAGGCCGTACCAGCGGATGGCAAGCGGGCCCAGGTGGATGGCAACCGGGTCGAACTGGGGATGAATCAGCATGTTGGCGTGAATGGTGGTTGAGAAGGCCGCGGCCCGCGTATTGTCGGTGGCCTCGGTGACATTCGTAAGGTCAGCGACCGGCAAGCCCGGCTGCGCCCGCTTCGTGCGCGAGCGCGGTCGCAATATCGATGAACGAGCGCAGCACCGGCGCCACGCCGGCGGACGCGCCATCGCGCCACACCAGTCCGGTCTCGATCTGCGGACCGGCCTCGCGCAGCGCCAGGTACGACACGCCGGTGCGGCGAAGGTTGCACAGCGACGCCGGCACCAGCGCCACGCCCATGCCGGCCGACACCAGGCTGACGATGGTCTGCATCTGGATGGCTTCCTGCGCGACCGCGGGCACCAGGCCCTCGCGCGCATAGTAGCCCGTAATGATGTCATAAAACGCCGGCGCGCTTCGGCGCGGGAAGATGATCAGCGGCTCGTGGGCGGCCTCGCGCAACGAGATCGTGCCGTCGCCCGCCGGCTGCCAGCCGTCGGGCACCGCGAGCACCAGCGGCTCGCTCACCAGCGGCAGGTAGGACAGGCCGTGCGGCATGGCCGGCAACTGCGGGCGGATCACCAGGCCAGCGTCGATGCTGCCGTCGAGCAGCGCTTCGAGCTGTACGTCGCTGGTGGCCTCGCGCAACTGCAGCTGCACTTCCGGGTGGCGGGCACGGAAACGGCGCAGCAGGTCGGGCAGGATGCCGTAGTCGGCCGTGCTGACAAAGGCCAGCGACAGCGACCCCAGCTCGCCCCGCGCCAGCCGTTGCGCCAGCCCGGGCAGCGCCGCGGCATCGGCCAGCACGCGCCGCACCTCGGGCAGCCACTGCTGGCCGGCCGGCGTCAGCGCCACCGAGCGCCGCGTGCGCGCGAACAGCTGCACGCCGATCTCCTCTTCCAGCGCCTGGATCTGCTGCGACAAGGGCGGCTGCGTCATCGACAGGCGCTGCGCCGCGCGGCCGAAATGCAACTCTTCCGCCACCGTGACGAAGTAACGCAACTGGCGCAGGTCCAATATGGCTCCTGATATGTTTTTCGACTCAATAAAGGTCAAATAATATATTTGACACTCCAAAACGCAAGCGTCATTCTTTGGCGCACAACATCGCCGCCGCGCGTTCGGCTTTCGGGCGCGGCGCGCAGCGGCACTGAAGATCCCCCCGGAGACTCCCACCATGGCATTCAACAAGCGTTCGCAGAACATCACGCAAGGCGTGGCACGTTCCCCCAACCGTTCGATGTACTACGCACTCGGCTATAAGAAGGAAGACTTCGACAAGCCGATGGTGGGCATCGCCAACGGCCACTCGACCATCACCCCCTGCAACGCCGGGCTGCAGCGCCTGGCCGATGCCGCCATCGATGCCATCAAGGCATCGGGCGCCAACCCGCAGGTGTTCGGCACGCCGACCATCTCGGACGGCATGTCGATGGGGACCGAGGGCATGAAGTACTCGCTGATCTCGCGCGAAGTCATTGCCGACTGCATCGAGACCGCGGCGCAGGGCCAGTGGATGGATGGCGTGGTCGTGATCGGCGGCTGCGACAAGAACATGCCGGGCGGCATGATCGCGCTGGCGCGCATCAACGTGCCGGGCATCTACGTCTACGGCGGCACCATCAGGCCGGGCAACTGGAAGGGCAAGGACCTGACCATCGTGTCGTCGTTCGAGGCCGTGGGCGAGTTCACCGCCGGGCGCATGAGCGAGGAAGACTTCGAGGGCGTGGAACAGAACGCCTGCCCGTCCACCGGCTCGTGCGGCGGCATGTACACCGCCAACACCATGAGTTCGTCGTTCGAGGCGCTGGGCATGTCGCTGCTGTATTCGTCGACCATGGCCAACCCCGACCAGGAAAAGGTCGACAGCGCCGCCGCATCGGCCCGCGTGCTGGTGGAAGCCGTCAAGCAGGACATCAAGCCGCGCGACATCATCACGCGCAAGTCGATCGAGAACGCGGTGGCGCTGATCATGGCCACGGGCGGCTCGACCAACGCCGTGCTGCACTACCTGGCCATCGCCCACGCCGCCGAGGTCGAATGGACCATCGACGACTTCGAGCGCATCCGCCGCAAGGTGCCGGTGATCTGCAACCTGAAGCCATCGGGCCAGTACGTGGCGACCGACCTGCACCGCGCCGGCGGCATCCCGCAGGTCATGAAGATCCTGCTCAAGGCCGGCCTCTTGCACGGCGACTGCCTGACCATCACCGGCCGCACGCTGGCTGAAGAACTGGAGAACGTGCCCGACACCCCGCGCGCCGACCAGGACGTGATCCTGCCCATCGACAAGGCACTCTATGCCGAAGGCCACCTGGCGATCCTGAAGGGCAACCTGGCCGAAGAAGGCGCGGTCGCCAAGATCAGCGGCCTGAAGAACCCGGTCATCACCGGCCCGGCCCGCGTGTTCGAGGACGAGCAGAGCGCGATGGACGCCATCCTGGCCGACAAGATCAACGCCGGCGACATCCTGGTGCTGCGCTACTTGGGCCCCAAGGGCGGCCCCGGCATGCCGGAAATGCTGGCCCCGACCTCGGCCATCATCGGCAAGGGCCTGGGCGAGTCGGTCGGCTTCATCACCGACGGCCGCTTCTCGGGCGGCACCTGGGGCATGGTGGTCGGCCACGTGGCGCCGGAAGCGTACGTGGGCGGCACCATCGCGCTGGTGCAGGAAGGCGACTCGATCACCATCGACGCGCACAAGCTGCTGCTGCAGCTGAACGTGCCGGAGGATGAGCTGGCCCGGCGCCGCGCCGGCTGGAAGCAGCCCGCCCCGCGCTACACCCGCGGCGTGCTGGCGAAGTTCTCTAAGCTGGCGTCGACGGCCAGCAAGGGCGCGGTGACTGACTGATTGCGGTGCGCCAGATGTCAGAAAGCCTGCGAGCGATCGCAGGCTTTTCAATTTGCAGAGCGCATGCAGTACCGCCGCCCCTGGCAGACGCACCCCTCTCCCGCGAAGTGGGAGAGGGGTGGGGGTGAGGGCCGGAGCGTCGACGAAGTATTGCGCGTCGGTATGCCAGTGCCTGCCCTCACCCCCTGCCCCTACCTAGGAACCTTCGCTAACCCATTGTTTTTACTGGCACGAGAGCCAGACCATGTTTCAGCGCGAGCTTGCGCAGTACGCACTGTTCGGACTGCGCGGCGCGGGCCTGGTAATGCCGCAGGCCTTTTTCGACGTAGTCTGCGCCCTTGACCATGGTCTGCCAGAACAAGGCAGCGAGCTTGCGGGCGAGCGCCTTGTTGGCGATGAGTCCGCCCCGGCGGGCCTTGAGGCGGCGATAGAAGCCGCCCAGGGCCTTGTCTACGCTGTTGGCCAGGCTGCGTGCCATGTGGCAGAACAGTTCACCGGTGCGGTTGCGGTGGCGGGACTGGTGGCCATGGCGCTTGCCACTCTGATGGGCGCCGGGGGCGAGCCCGGTCCACGCCGTGAAGTGTTTTTCGCTGGGCCAACGGCTCAAGTCGGTGCCGACCTCGCCGATGACCAGCAGCAGCGAGTAGTCGGCCAGCCCCGGCAGTTGGGTGGGATCATTGCCGCCGCACAGTTGCAGCAGCATGCGGTGCAGGCCGTCGATCTTGGGCGTATGCGTGCCACCCGGCTTGGCCGGCGAGGCCGCCGGATCGTCGTCACGGTGCGGGCCGCTGAGCTCGTGCAGCACCTGTTCAATCGCGCGATCGCATTCGGCGATCTGGTGTTGGTAGAACTGCCACCCCTCAAAGGCTTGGCGTAGGGCAAACAGATGTTCGTCCTTCCACATGCCGCGCAACGATTCCTTGACCCGATCGGCCTTGTGCTTGCGGATTTGCACGTCGCATAGCGTCAGCAGGCAGGCGGGATCGCGCTGACCGGCCAGGATGGCCTCGATGACCTTGAGCCCACTGACACCGGTGAGGTCGCTGATGACCGCATGGAACTTGATGTTCATGCGCTCGAGCGCCTTTTGCATGTGTTGCACGTGGCTAGCGGCCATCGTGATGTGATCCTGGCGCAGGCGCAAATAGTCCTGCAGCCGGCGGATGGCGGCCGGGGGCACGAAGCCGGAGTGCAGCAGACCGTGCGCATGCAGCGTGGCCAGCCACTGACAGTCGGCCATGTCGGTCTTGCGTCCGGGCAGATTGCGTACCTGCCGGCCATTGACCACCAGAACCGTGATGCCGGCGGCCTCGAGCGCGCCGTACAGGTATAGCCAGTACACCCCGGTCGCCTCCATGGCCACCGAGCGCACGCCTTCATCACGCAGCCAGTTGATCAGCATCGACACGTCTTGGGTCATGGTGCCAAAGACCCGTGGCGTGTCACCCGCGATGGACACGTGCAACTTCTGGCTGCCCACGTCGATGCCGGTGGCGCGTTCATCCAATATCGGTAGCGTTTTCATCTGCGGCCTCCTCTTGCTCGGAAGGCTCGGCGCCAACGTGCCCGGTAGACACAAAAATGGAAACAAACCTACCTAGCGGGAAGCTAACAACGCTCACCAAACAAGCCGAATGTCATCTGCCGGAGCCAGTCTCTCCCACGGGCGACAGAATGTGCACCAGAGGGGACGCGGCCACACTGCGCGTCATGCCGAGTATCAACCACTGTAGTACTGGTTCCTGGTACGGCAAGTCGGCATGGGCCGCATGCGGCGGTCTCTCCCGCAAGCGGGAGAGGGGAGCAAGCCATCAGTCCGCCCCCGGCGTCTTCTCGATCTCCTCCAGCGTCGCATCCAGCCACTCGACCAGCCGCGCTTCCAGCGACTGCGTCAGCTCGCTGGCGAGTTGCGCCGTCAGCGGCGCCAGCCGCGACTGCAGCGTGGCTTCGGTGTGGGCGGCCACGACCTGCGGCCATTCGGTGCGAAAGCGCATCATCACGCGGCTGAGCAGCTCGGTGCGGACGGCGCGCAGGTCGTCTTCGCCCGGATCGCGGGCGTCGGCGTCCGCGGCGGGCGGCACCGGCGGCTCGCCGGTATCGCCCACCTGCATCACCAGCCCGGAATCGTCCATGCCGAAGGTATCGATCACGCCGTCTTGTGGCGCGGCCTCTGCATCCGGCAGTTCAACAACCTCGGTCAGCAGCGGAATGCTGTCGTTCGGGCCTGGCCGCGGGATCACCCGCGAGGTGGTGCGTTCGCTCATGCGGCGTCTCCCTTGGGCTGGCCGATGTCGTGGTGCGTCAGCGGATAGCCGCGTTCGCGGTAGAAGCGGTAACGCCGGCGGCCGGACTCGCGCGCGGCGTCGCCCGCACCCACCACCTCGATCAGCCGTTCAAAGCTGGCAAACTGCTCCGGGGCCTCGTCCGCCAGGTTGATCAGCAGCTGGTGGTGCGGCACGCCTTCGGTGGTGGCGGCCAGCAGGATCGGGGTGACCGCCGCATTGGGGCTTTCCAGCCCGCAATGCGGCAGGAAATCCAGCGCGGAGAACGTCCACAGGCGCGCGTCCAGGTCCGCCAGCTGCGCCGGCGCGCCATGGATCACCACCTTTTGCCCGGCGCCGTAGGCCTTGCGGACCAGCCGGCAGACATAGCCGGGCACATCCGGCACGTTGCTGTGGAAGTCGATGCGCGTCATGGACGGTCGATGCTCCTTGCCTTGACCGCCGCCGTCAGGCCGCGCGGTCCATCAGGAACTGCGCCAGCATCGGCACCGGGCGGCCGGTGGCGCCCTTGGCCGCGCCGCTCTTCCAGGCGGTGCCGGCGATGTCCAGGTGGGCCCAGTCGTACTTCTCGGTGAAGCGCGCCAGGAAGCAGGCCGCGGTGACGCTGCCGGCCGGGCGGCCGCCGATATTGCCCATGTCGGCAAAGTTGGACTTGAGCTGGTCCTGGTATTCGTCGTCCAGCGGCATGCGCCAGGCGGTGTCCATGGCGCGGCGGCCGGCCTGCAGCAGGCCGTCGGCCAGCGCGTCGGAACGGGCATACAGGCCGCTGTTGACGTGGCCGAGCGCGATGATGCAGGCGCCGGTCAGGGTGGCCACGTCGATCACCGCGGCCGGCTTGAAGCGCTCCACGTAGGTCAGCGCGTCGCACAGGATCAGGCGGCCTTCGGCGTCGGTGTTCAGGATCTCGATGGTCTGGCCCGACATGCTGGTGACCACGTCGCCCGGCTTGGTGGCGATGCCGCTGGGCATGTTCTCGCAGGTCGGGACCACGGCGACGACATTGAGCTTCAGCCCCATCTCGGCCACGGCCTGGATCGTGCCCAGCACCGAAGCGGCGCCGCACATGTCGTACTTCATCTCGTCCATGCCCTCGCCCGGCTTGAGCGAGATGCCGCCGGTGTCGAAGGTGATGCCCTTGCCCACCAGCACCACCGGCGCCTGTCTGGCCCCGGCGCCGTCGTAGCGCAGCACGATGAACTGCGGCGGCTCCTCGCTGCCCTTGGTCACGGCCAGGAAGGCGCCCATGTTCAGGGCCTCGATCTGCTTGCGGCCCAGGATCTCGGCCTTGAGCTTATGGCGCTTGGCAATGCCGCGGGCGGTATTGGCCAGGTAGGTCGGCGTGCAGATGTTGGACGGCAGGTTGCCCAGGTCGCGCGTCAGCTCCATGCCGTTGGCGATGGCGGTGCCGCGCACCGCGGCCTGGGTGGCGGCGCGGGCGTCGCCGCTGTCGACCGCGATCACGACCTTGCGCAGCGACGGCTTGTCGCTGCCGTTGGGCTTGCCGTTGGCGGCATTCTGCGCGTTGTTGCGCTTCAGGCCCGGATGGCGTTCCAGCAGGCGGTAGCCGGCGTCGCGCACCAGGGTGATGGTGGTGATGATGGCCCAGGCTACGTCGCGCTGCTGCGGCGCCTGTTGCGCCAGGCACCACAGGGCCGTGGCCGCGCGCGTGGACGACAAGGCACGCACGGCGGTCCGGACCGCGTCGGCAAAGGCCTTGTCGCTGAAATCGGCTTCCTTGCCCAGGCCCACCAGCAGCACGCGCGCGGCGCCCACGCCGGCCACCTCGTGCAGCATCAGCTGCGTGCCGCGCTTGCCCTCGAAGTCGCCCTGCTTGACCAGGCGGCCCACCAAGCCCTTGGTGGCCACATCCAGGGCCTTGGCCACGCCGGCCAGGTTCTGGCCTTCGAACAGTCCGACCACGAGGCAGTCGGTCTTGGTCGCCAGGAAACCATTTTGGCCGGCTTTGCTCCAATCCAGGGCTTTTGTGCTAAATTCCATCGCGCTTCCTTCCAGGGGCTCGTTAGACACGAAAGCCTCCATTATCCGCGATTTTTACCCCGCGACCTGCCGCCGCTGATACGCCCCGGCCACGCTGCCGGCACGCTGTGCCGCCAGCCTGCCGTTCTGCCAGGCACCTCGCGCGGCACGTCGCCCGCTCCGGCCGGCAGCCCGGAACCGAACCCGCATGATCCTTCAACAAGCCCTGCGACGCGAGCTCGCCTACACCGCCGGGGCGGTGTTCCTGGTGATGCTGACCTTCATGCTCACGTCGCTCGTGATCCGCATCCTGGGGATGGCAGCCAATGGCAAGGCCAGCCCCAACGACGTGCTGATGCTGATCGGCCTGGCCACCATCGGCTACCTGTCGATCCTGCTCTCGGCCACGCTGTTCATTTCCACCCTGATCGTGCTGACGCGCTGGTACAAGGATTCGGAAATGGTGGTGTGGTTCTCCGCCGGCATCTCGCTGCGCGACCTGGTCAAGCCGGTGCTGCAGTTCGCCGCGCCCTTCATCGTGCTGGCGCTGCTGCTGGGCATGTTCGCCTGGCCCTGGGCCAACCAGCAGAGCACGCTGTTCCGCGACCGCTTCGAGCAGCGCGGGGTGATGTCGATGATCGCCGCCGGCCGCTTCATCGAGCCCGCCAAGGCCAATTACGTGCTGTTCATCGAGGGCATGGACGCCGACATGAAGCATGCGCGCAACGTCTTCGTGGCCAACGCCGAAGCCAACAAGATCGGCGTGGCGCTGGCGCACCAGGGCCAGTTCGAGACCATGCCCAACGGCGACCGCCTGGTGGTGATGGAAAACGGCCGCCGCTATTCGGGCACGCCCGGCCAGGTCGACTACCGCATCGTGGAGTTCGACCGCTATGCGGTCAAGGTGGACAACAAGCCGCCCGAGTCCGAGGCCGACCAGCCGCCCAAGAGCCGCGACACCATCGACCTGATCCGCAATCCCACGCGCGAGAACCTGGGCGAGCTGCTGTGGCGCATCTCGCTGCCGATCCTGGCCTTCAACTTCGTCATGATCGCGATCCCGCTGGCCTATGTGAACCCGCGCCTGGGACGCTACACGCCGCTGGTGTTCGCGGTGCTGATCTACCTGACCTACAGCAACCTGATCAACCTGTCGCAGTCCTGGGTGCGCTCCGGCGCGCTTCCGTTCTGGCTGGCATGGTGGCCGATCCACCTGGTGGTGTTGCTGGGGGCGCTGCTGCTGTTCCGCTACCGCCAGAACCGCAGCCTGGGCGGCTGGCGCGCCGTGTTCGGCCTGCGCCGGCGCAATACCGGCACGCGCGCGGCCACCGGAGGCCGGGCATGAGGATCCTGCGCGTCTATGAACGCTACTTCGGCCGCCTGGTCTATGGCGTGTTCGCCTTCATCCTGTTCGCGGTGCTGTCGCTGTTCGTGTTCTTCGACATGCTCAGCGAGCTGGAGAGCGTCAAGGGCAAGTACACCTCGCTGATCGCGCTGTTCCACGTGCTGCTGCAGGCGCCCACGCGGGTGTACGAGGTGCTGCCGATTGCGGTGCTGATCAGCGCGATCTACGTGTTCTCGCAGCTGGCCAGCCAGTCCGAGTTCACCATCTTCCGCGTGGCCGGCCTGAACACGCGCCAGGCGCTGTTCTCGCTGTTCAAGCTGGCGGTGCCGCTGGCGCTGGTGACCTTTATCTTCGGCGAATTCATCGGCCCGCGCGCCGAGCAGTTCGCGCAGAAGGTCAAGCTCGAGGCGATCGGCGCAACGGTGTCGTCGGACTTCCGTTCCGGGGTCTGGGTCAAGGACCGCGACAAGGATGCCGCCGGCGGTGGCGAGATCACCCGCTTCGTCAACGTGGCGGGGCTGCGGCCGGACCAGACCATCACCGGCATCACCATCTATGAGTTCGACCCGCAATACCGCCTGCGCGTGATCCGCGTGGCGCAGGAGGGGCGCTACCAGGGGGGCCAGTCCTGGGAGCTTCAGAACGTCAGCGAGACCCGCTTTATCGAGCTGGCTCCGGCCCATGGCGCGCAGCCGGCACCCGCCCAACCCGCCGCGCCCGCGCGCGACGGCCTGGCCCCGGACTTCCGCGCCGAGCAGGTCAAGTTCCCGCGCGTGGCCATGCATTCCGAGCTGACGCCGCAGATCCTGTCGGTGCTGCTGGTAACGCCGGAGCGGATGTCGACGCTGGACCTGTTCCGCTATATCCGCCACCTGCGCGACAACAAGCAGGACACGCAGCGCTACGAGATCGCCTTCTGGAAGAAGGTGATCTACCCGCTGACGCTGTTCGTGATGGTGGCGCTGGCCCTGCCCTTCGCCTACCTGCACGCGCGCGCCGGCGCCGTCGGCGTGAAAGTGTTCGGCGGCATCATGCTGGGGCTGTCGTTCCACCTGTCGAACACGCTGTTCTCGCACGTCGGCCTGCTGCATACCTGGCCACCGATCATCTCGGCGCTGGTGCCGGGCACGCTCTACCTGACAGTGGCGCTGCTGGCGCTGCGGTGGGTGGACCGGCACTGAGGCGAGGGTTGCCATGACCGCACCCACCCGGGCCCTGGTGCTGTTCGCGCACGGCGCGCGCGATACGCGCTGGCGCGAGCCGTTCGACCGCCTGCAGCAGAAAGTGGCTGCCGCCCTCCCCGGCTGCGAGGTGCGGCTGGCGTTCCTGGAGCTGATGACGCCGGTGCTGCAGGCATGCCTGTCGGAGCTGGCCGCGGCTGGCGTAGCCGACGTCACCGTCGTGCCCGTGTTTTTTGGCCAGGGTGGCCATTTGCGGCGAGATCTGCCGGTGCTGGTTGAACAGTGCCGACAGCAATATCCGGCGCTGCGGATTCGCTGTGCCGCAGCAGTAGGTGAGTCAGATGGTGTGCTTGACGCGATTGCTGCGTATTGCGTGGAGTCGTTGGGCGCGGCTTCGTCTGACGGAAGCTGACCTTCCAGCACACCGATTGTGTGCTCCCTCTCCCGCGTGCGGGAGAGGGCTGGGGTGAGGGCCGGGCTTGACCACGAAGTGCAAGGCAGTGGTATGCCAGTGCCTGCCCTCACCCCCTGCCTCTCTCCCGCACGCGGGAGAGAGGCGCACAGCAGCAGCATGCCAGCTTTGTCAGGCCGCCCTGACAGTCATCGAGTCTGCCGCCGCCCCTTTACCCGTTTCAGTCGTCCGCGCGGCCAGCGCCGCTCCAATCATCAGCAGGCTGGGCTGCACCGGATCGATCCACGCGGCCGCCTCGCCCGCGGCCATCCGGCCGAGCGTGAATTCACGGCTGCGCTGCCGCGGCGTGCTGGCGGCTTCCACCACCCACGCCGGCGTGGAAGCCGGCTTGCCATGCGCGATCAGCTGCGCGGCAATCGATGCCGCCTGGTCGCGGCCCATGTAATAGACCAGCGTATCGGCCTTGACCGCGGCTTCGATGTCGGCCGAGCCCTCGCCATCCGCGGCCTTCGCCTGCGTGGCAAACGCCACGCTGCGCGACACGCCCCGCTTGGTCAGCGGCTTGCCGATGGCCGAAGCGGCGGCCAGCGCGGCGGTGATGCCCGGCACCACTTCGTATTCGATGCCGGCGGCTTCCAGCGCCTGCAGTTCCTCGTCGGCGCGGCCGAACAGCATCGGGTCGCCGCCCTTCAGGCGCACCACGCGCTGGTACTTGCTGGCCAGGTCGACGATCTGTCGGTTGATGAACAGCTGCGCGGTGGAACGCTGCCCGCAGCGCTTGCCCACCTCGACCAGTTCCGCCTGCGGACACCAGGCCAGCATCTCCGGCGCTACCAGTGCATCGTGCAGCACCACCTGGGCTTCGCCCAAAAGCCGTGCACCACGCACCGTAATGAGGTCTGCCGCACCGGGGCCTGCCCCAATGAGGGTCACCTTGCCGTAAGTCTTCTGCGCCTGCTGGTTCATCTCCGGCCCCTAGCCCGTTTGTTCCTGTCTGTCAGCGATCAGGAGAACGCACGGATCATGCCTGCGGCCACCGTGTGGTTGGTCGCTTCGTCGATCAGCACGAAGGCGCCCGTTGCCGGGTTGTCGCCGTAGGCATCGCACACGATCGGCTTCTGCAGCGAGATCTGCACCGAACCGATGTCGTTCAGGCGGATATCGTGGCGGCCGGTCTCGTGCGACAGCGTGTGCACGTCCAGCACGCGGTCCACCGCCGACACGCGCGCGAACACGCTGGCCGTGGTGTGCTTGAGCACGTACTTGCGCGCCGGGTTCAGCGACTCGTCGTCGAACCAGCACAGGTCGGCCTGCAGCTTCCTGGCCGGCGCTGTGGCGGCATCGGCGGCGACGAACATGTCACCGCGTGATACATCGACGTCCTCGGACAGGCGCACGGTAACGGTGTCGCCGACGTTGGCGGATTCGGCCGCGCCGTTGGGCGTCAGCACCTCGGCCACCACGGCGTCGCGGTTGGCAGGCAGCACGCGCAGCTTCTGGCCCACGCGCACGGTGCCGGCCTCGATGCGCCCGGCATAGCCGCGGAAGTCGTCCGACTGGGAGCCGTCCTGGCGGATCACCAGCTGCACCGGGAAGCGCAGCGCGGCATCGTCCTCAGGCGCGGCTTCTTCCACCGGCAGGTCTTCCAGCAGCGGCAGCAGCGGCTCGCCCTGGAACCACGGCATGGCATCGCTCTCATGCACGATATTGTCGCCACGCAGCGCCGACACCGGCACGTAGCGCACGTCCTTCAGGCCGAGCTGGCTGGCCAGTTCGGTGTAGGCGGTGCGGATCTCGTTGAAGCGCTCTTCGCTGTAGTCGACCAGGTCCATCTTGTTGATGGCAACGATCACGTGGCGGATTTCCAGCAGCTTCAGGATTGCCGAATGGCGCTTGGTCTGGGCCAGCAGCTCGGCGCGGCCATCCTTGACGGTAACGCGGGTGGCATCGACCAGCACGATGGCAGCGTCGGCGGTCGAGGCGCCGGTGACCATGTTGCGGGTGTACTGCTCGTGGCCCGGCGTATCCGCGATGATGAACTTGCGGCGCGCGGTCGAGAAGTAGCGGTAGGCCACGTCGATGGTGATGCCCTGCTCGCGCTCGGCCTCCAGGCCGTCGGTCAGCAGCGAGAAGTCGATCTGCTCGCCGGCGGTGCGCTTGTTCTTGGCGTTGGCCAGCGCGGTCAGCTGGTCGGACAGCACGGCCTTGCTGTCATACAGCAGGCGGCCGATCAGTGTGCTCTTGCCGTCGTCGACGGAGCCGGCGGTGATGAAGCGCAGCAGGCCTTGATGGGTTGCTTGGTGAGTCATGTCTGAATCCTTTGCTGCGTGCGGCTTAGAAGTAGCCTTCCTTCTTGCGGCGTTCCATCGAGGCTTCGCTCGTCTGGTCGTCCATGCGGGTGGCGCCGCGCTCGGTGATCTCGGTCACCGCGGTCTCGGCGATGATCGCTTCCGGCGAATCGGCAACGCTGGCCACCGGGCAGGTGCAGCTGATGTCGCCGACGGTACGGAAGCGCACCGACAGCACTTCGCTGACGTCGCCGTCCTGCTTGGGCGTGATCGGCGTGACCGGCACCAGCAGGCCGTTCTTGCGCACCACTTCGCGCTGGTGCGCGTAGTAGATCGGCGGCAGCGCCAGGTTTTCGCGGGCGATGTACTGCCACACGTCCAGCTCGGTCCAGTTCGAGATCGGGAACACGCGCATCTGCTCGCCCTGCGCCATGCGGGCGTTGTACAGGCTCCACAGCTCGGGGCGCTGGGCCTTGGGGTCCCACTGGCCGAACTCGTCGCGGAACGAGAAGATGCGCTCCTTGGCGCGGGCCTTCTCTTCATCGCGGCGGGCGCCGCCCATCAGCGCGTCGAACTGGTGCTCGCCGATGGTTTCCAGCAGCGTCACGGCCTGGGCCGCGTTGCGCGAATCGGTTTCCTTGCGCAGGCGCACGGTGCCGCGCTTGATCGAGTCCTCCACATGCCCCACCACCAGGCGCGCGCCCAGTTCAGCCACGCGCTGGTCGCGGAAGGCGATGACTTCCGGATAGTTGTGGCCGGTGTCGATATGCACCAGCGGGAACGGCAGCTCGATCTTGCGGTCGCCCAGGCGGAAGGCCTTCAGCGCCAGGTGCAGCATCACGATCGAGTCCTTGCCGCCGGAGAACAGCAGCGCCGGGTTGCGGCACTCGGCCACCACCTCGCGGATGATGTAGATGGACTCCGCCTCCAGGCGGTCGAGATGGTCGTTCTGTACCTGCAACAGGTGGGCCACGCTACTGGTGGCTTCTGCGATGTCGTTCATGATGCCCATTTTGTTCCGGCCTCAATGCTTGATGTTCTGTTCGTGGAGCCCGCACTCTTTCGAGTCCTTGCTCTCCCACCACCAGCGTCCCGCGCGCACGTCCTCGCCCGCGCGCACCGCGCGCGTACACGGCTCGCAGCCGATGCTGGGGTAGCCCTTGGCGTGCAGGTCGTTGACGGGCACGTTGTGGCGCTTCAGGTAGGCCCACACCTCGGCCTCGCTCCAGTCCGCCAGCGGATTGAACTTGGGGATGCCGCGGGCCTCGTCCAGTTCCTCGAACGGCAACTCCGAGCGCGTGACCGCCTGCTCGCGGCGCTGGCCGGTCAGCCAGGCGTCGGCGTGCGAGAGCGCGCGGTTGAGCGGCTCGACCTTGCGGATGCCGCAGCATCCCTTGCGCGCATCGACGCTGTCGTAGAAGCCGTTCAGCCCGTGCTTCTTCAGGTAGTTCTCGACCGCCTCGGCGTCCGGCGTGAACTGCTCGATGCTGTAGCCGTAGTGCGCCTGCACCTTGTCCAGCACCGCCAGCGTCTCGGCATGCAGACGTCCGGTCTGCAGCGTGAACACGCGGATGCCCGCGCGCACGCCTTCGGTGCCGCGCAGGATGGCGTCGGTCAGCACCATGTCCTCGGCCGCCAGGCTCGAGGCGAAGCGCGCGCGGAAGAAGCGGCCGGCGATGCCCGCCAGGCGCTCGCCCAGTTCGCGCTCCTTCTGCTCCAGCGCGGCGATGCTGCCGGTGTATTCCGGCGCGACCCACAGCGCGGGCGGGCGCAGCGCCGATACGGCGCCAGCGTCGACCACGGCGATGTCGCTCAGTACCGTGCTCATGCCGTTTCCTTCGCTTGCGCGCCAACCTCTGCCCGCGCGCGGCGGAACAGCGGCAGCGGCTCGTCCACCGAGGCCTGGTAGGTCACGGTGAACTCGGTGAAGCCCTTGATGGCGTCGTCGATGCTCTTGTCGGCGCGCACCGCGAAGGCGTCGAAGCCGCAACGCTTCATGAAGTTGAGCTGGTCGCGCAGCACGTCGCCGATGGCGCGCAGCTGGCCCTTCCAGTGGTAGCGGGTGCGCAGCAGGTAGGCCGTGGAAAAGCCGCGGCCGTCGCGGAACACCGGGAAGTCCACCGCCACCAGCGCCACGCGCCCGAAGAAGGCCTCGGCATCGGCCGGTTCGTCTTCCGGGGCCAGCCACACGCCGGTGCGGGCCGCGTCGCGGCCGGCCAGCAGCGCTTCGCTGGCCTTCCACACCGACAGCGGGAACAGCACCGCGTCCTGGCTTTGCGCGGCCGCGGCGATCTGCTCGCCGGTCAGCGGCTGCTCGGCGGTGCCGCGCAGCACGGTCCAGGCGTCATCGACGATGACGGGGGCGACGGTAGCGCCGTCCTGTTGCAGTTGAATGATCTTTGCCATGTTCAGTCTCCGGTCCTCAGGCTTCAGCGCGCTCGCGCGGCTGCTTGTCGGCATACACGCGTTCCTTGAACGGGGCGATGCCGATGCGGGACAGGGTTTCGATAAAGCGTTCGTCTTCGATGCGGTTGGCCACGAAGGTGTCGATGATGCGGGTCACCACTTCGGGCATTTCCTCGGCGCTGAACGACGGGCCGATCACCTTGCCCAGCGCGGTCTGGTTGCCCTGGGCGCCGCCCAGCGTCACCTGGTACCACTCCGAACCATCCTTGTCGACGCCCAGCACGCCGATATTGCCGACGTGGTGGTGGCCGCAGGCGTTGATGCAGCCCGAGATGTTCAGCGAGATCTCGCCCAGGTCATAGACGTAGTCGAGGTCGTCGAAGCGGTCCTGGATCGCCTGCGCGATGGGAATCGACTTGGCGTTGGCCAGCGAGCAGAAGTCGCCGCCCGGGCAGGCGATGATGTCGGTCAGCAGGCCGATATTGGGCGTGGCCAGGCCGGCCTTTTTGGCCAGGCCCCACAGCTTGAACAGGTCCTGCTTCTTCACGTCCGGCAGGATCAGGTTCTGTTCGTGCGCCACGCGCAGCTCGCCAAAGCCGAACTGGTCGGCCAGGTCGGCCACGGCTTCGATCTGCGCGTCGGTGGCGTCCCCCGGGGGCGACACCACACCCGGCTTGGTCGACAGCGTCACCGCGGCGTAGCCCGGCACCTTGTGGCCGTGCACATTGCGGCTGACCCAGCGCGCAAAGGCCTTGTCTTCCAGCAGGTGGTTCTCGTACGAGGCGTCGGTGTCGGCCAGCTTTTCATAGGCCGGCGGCGTGAAGTACTGCGCCACGCGGTCGAATTCAGCCTGCGTCAGCGTGGCCGGGCCGTCCTTGCTGTGCTGCCATTCTTCCTCGACTTCCTGCGCGAACTTCTCGGCGCCGATGGCCTTCACCAGGATCTTGATGCGCGCCTTGTACTTGTTGTCGCGGCGGCCGTAGCGGTTGTACACGCGGATGGCCGACTCGACGTAGGACAGCATGTGCTGCCACGGCAGGTCGTCCTTGATGATGGTGCCCAGGATCGGCGTGCGGCCCAGGCCGCCGCCGGCCAGGATGCGCAGGCGCGTTTCGCCGTCGGCGTTCTTGTAGGCGTAGATGCCGATGTCATGCATCTGCACCACGGCGCGGTCGTCGGCCGAGGCCGAGATGGCGATCTTGAACTTGCGCGGCAGGAAGGCGAATTCCGGCTGGAAGGTGCTCCACTGGCGCAGCAGCTCGGCCAGCACGCGCGGGTCCACCGATTCGTCCGGCGCGACGCCGGCGAAGTGGTCGGTGGTGATGTTGCGCACGCAGTTGCCCGAGGTCTGGATGGCGTGCATCTCGACGCTGGCCAGCTCGGCCAGCACGTCGGGCACGCGCTCCAGGTCCATCCAGTTGTACTGGATGTTCTGGCGGGTCGAGAAGTGGCCATAGCCGCGGTCGTACTCGCGCGCGATATGGCCCAGCTTGCGCATCTGCTTGGAGGACAGCAGGCCGTACGGAATCGCCACGCGCAGCATGTAGGCATGGCGCTGCATGTACAGGCCGTTCTGCAGGCGCAGCGGCAGGAATTCTTCCTCGGTCAGCTCGCCGGACAGGCGGCGGCGCACCTGGTCACGGAACTGGGCGACGCGCTCGGCGACGATGCGCTGGTCATATTGATCGTACTGATACATGGCGGGGTCCGTTCAGTATTCGTTGAATTCAGGAAACGAGCTTGATGGCGACCAGCGTCAGCGTGGTCGCCAGTGCGGCGCGCACCAGCCGCTCGGGCAGCGCCCGGGACAGTTGCGCGCCCAGCCAGATGCCGGGGATCGAACCCACCAGCAGCGCCAGCAGCAAATTCCAGTCGACCGTGCCAAGCCACACATGGCCCAGCCCGGCAATCGCCGTCAGCGGGACGGCGTAGGCAATGTCGGTGCCGGCCACTTCAGCCGGCTTCATATGGGGGTACAGCAGCAGGATCAGCGTGGCGCCAACCGCGCCGGCGCCGATCGACGACACCGTCACCAGCACGCCCAGCACCACGCCCACCACCACGGTGGCGACGGCCTGCCGGCGGCCTTCCAGCTGGAAGCGGGGGTTGCGCGCCAGCCAGGCCAGCAGTTGCTTGCGGAACAGCAGCGACAGCACCGTCAGCAGCACCGACACGCCGATGGTCACGCGGATCGCATGCAGCCACTGCGCGTTGAGCTCGCCGGCGCTCTTCAGCACCAGGATGGCGGCCACCGCCGCCGGCAGGCTGCCGATGCACAGGCGCCGCACCACCTGCCACTGCACATGGCCGTGGGCGCGGTGCGCGATGGTGCCGAAGCCCTTGGTGATGGCCGCGAAGGCCAGGTCGGTGCCGACCGCGGTGGCCGGCGAGAAGCCGAACAGCAGCGTCAGCAGCGGCGTCATCAGCGAGCCCCCTCCCACCCCGGTCAGACCGACGAGGACGCCTACAAACAGACCGGAAACGGTATAGGCAACAGACATGGGGGACTCGGTGAAACCTGGCCCGTGGATCTCGCATCACAAAGTGGCTGCTGCGAGAAGACGCACTGAGGGCAGGCCGTTCATTAACAAAGTTCGAGAATCGTAATAAACTGGCCTCATACCTCAAACTAATAAGAAGTTGTTTGTTTATACGAACCCAGATATATGAACTTGCACCAGTTTCGTTTCGTGCGTGAGGCCGTCCGGCAGAACTACAATCTGACCGAAGCTGCAAAAGCGCTCTACACGTCACAACCTGGCGTGTCCAAGGCCATCATCGAGCTGGAAGAAGAGCTGGGCGTGGATATCTTCACCCGCCATGGCAAGCGCATCCGCAGCCTGACCGAGCCGGGCCGGCGCATCCTGAGCTCGGTCGAGAAGATCCTGCAGGAGGTGGAAAGCCTGAAGCGCGTCGGCATGGACTATGCGGCACAGGACCAGGGCAACTTCACCATCGCCACCACGCACACGCAGGCCCGCTACGCCCTGCCGCGGGTGATCAGCGAGTTCACCAAGCGCTACCCCAAGGTGCGGCTGTCGATCCAGCAGGGCAACCCGTCACAGATCGCCGACATGCTGCTGCACGACCAGGCCGATATCGGCATCGCCACGGAAGGCATCTCCGCCGACAAGAACCTGGTGTCGCTGCCGGGCTACCAATGGACGCATATGGTGATTACGCCACCTGAACATCCGCTGCTGGACAAGAAGCACCTGGCGCTGGAAGACCTGATGGGCTTCCCGCTGATCACCTACGATGCCAACTTTGCCGGGCGGACCAAGATCGACAAGGCCTTCGCGCTGCGCCACCTGGAGCCCGACATCGTGCTGGAAGCCATCGACGCGGACGTGATCAAGACCTATGTGGAGATCGGGCTGGGCGTGGGCATCGTCGCCGGCGTCGCCTATGATGCCGAGCGCGACCGCAACCTGCGCGGCATCCCGGCCGGGCACCTGTTCGGCAGCAACGTGACGCACCTGGCGGTCAAGCAGGGGGCCTACCTGCGCAGCTTTGTCTACACCTTCATCGAACTGTTCTCGCCGACGCTCAACCGCAAGCTGGTTGAGCAGGCCATGTCCGGCGAACACGAAGCCTACGAACTCTGAGGACGGCCCGCCGCCGCCTCTCCGATATAAGAAGCAAACCCAACCATGCATTTCCTGCCCATCACGCCCTGCCGGCCGGAGGCCCTGTGAGCGACCTGCCCCGCATTCACTGGACTGAAGACGGCGTCGAGCGCAGCGCCGCCTGGCGCTCAGAAGCCGGCCTGCCGCCGCCCCGGCGCGTGGTCATCGCCGACGACACCACCAGCGCCGACACCGCCTACCGCCTGGCCTGCGAAGGCACCGCGCTGCTGTGGCGCGGCGACTTCCAGAACGCGCGCCAGCTGCTGCACGCACTGGCCCGCCGCACCGAGCGCAAGCCCAAGAAGGCCAGCCGCCCCGGCCAGAAGGCCAGGGACAAGACCAAGGGCGCGGCGGCCTCGCCCACCGAGGCCTTTCACCTGCACCGGCTGGCGCAGTCGCAGCGCGCCCGCACGCTGGGCATGCTGCTGCTGCCGTTCGAGGCCAGCCACGAGGTGCCGCTGCGCCGCGCGCCGGATGTGCGCGACGCCTGCGAGCAGGTCTACGGCCCGGCCGGCGAGCCCTATGTGGCATCGATGCGCGAGCTGCTGGGCATGATCGGCGCCTTTGAATGGCGCAAGAAGGGCGTGGAGATCCCCGCGCTGGAAGACCGCATCCACCCCTGGTACGGCGTGTTCTCGCCGGTGCGCGGCGAGTATGTCGACCTGGTCGCGGCCGAGCCGCTGCCGGCGAAGACGCTGGCCTTCGATATCGGCACCGGCACCGGCGTGCTGGCCGCGGTGCTGGCCCGCCGCGGCGTGCAGCGCGTGGTCGCCACCGACCAGGATCCGCGCGCACTGGCCTGCGCGCGCGAGAACATCGCGCAACTGGGCTACACCGCGGAGGTCGAGATCGTGCAGGCCGACCTGTTCCCGGAAGGCCGGGCACCGCTGGTGGTGTGCAACCCGCCCTGGGTGCCGGCACGGCCCAGTTCGCCGGTCGAGCGCGCGGTCTACGACCCGGACAGCGCCATGCTGCGCGGCTTCCTGCAAGGGCTGGCCGACCACCTGGAGCCGGGCGGCGAAGGCTGGCTGCTGCTGTCGGACCTGGCCGAGCATCTGGGCCTGCGCCCGCGCGAGGAACTGACGGCGTGGATCGACGCCGCCGGGCTGAAGGTGCTGGGCCGCTCCGACATCCGCCCGAGCCACCCGCGCGCAACGGATGCCGCCGACCCGCTGCATGCGGCGCGTTCCGCCGAAGTGACCTCGCTCTGGCGCCTGGGCGTGCGCTGACCCCAGACAGTTCCGAAGCCGACTCCGCCCAAGAAACCACCGTCATTCCCGCGCAGGCGGGAATCCAGCGTCTTAAAAGCCGCTGGGTCCCCGCCTGCGCGGGGACGACGTGTCAGTCATTGAGGGCAAAGCGGCACCAGGCAATCGCCCGTGCCTCTTCCGACGAAGTTCGGCTATCCTTCCCGTCACATATAAGAACGGAGGAGACGATGCTGAAACTGCCCCTGCGCCCCCTGTTGCTGGCCGGCGCCCTGCTCTGCGCCAGCGCCGCGCATGCCGACATCCGCGTCGGCGTCGATGTGTCCACCACCGGGCCGGCGGCCTCGATCGGCATCCCCTCCAAGAACACCGTGCTGATGTGGCCCCAGACCCTGGGCGGCCAGAAGGCTCACTACGTCATCCTGGACGACGGCTCCGACCCGTCCGCCGCGGTGCGCAACGTGCGCAAGCTGATCTCCGAGGAAAAGGTCGACGTGATCGTCGGCCCCAATATCACGCCCACCGCCATCGCCGCGCTCGACGCCGTGGCCGAGGGCGAGACGCCGATGGTGGCGCTGGCGGCCTCGGCCGCCATCGTCGAGCCGCAGGCCGACGCCAAGCGCCGCTGGGCCTTCAAGATGCCGCAGAACGACTCGCACATGGCGACCGTGCTGACCGAGTACATGAGCAACCACGGTATCAGGACGGTCGGCTTTATCGGCTTTGCCGACGCCTACGGCGAGAGCTGGTGGCGCGAGTTCTCGAAGCTGGCCGAGGTGCGCAAGATCAAGGTCGTCGCCAACGAGCGCTTCTCGCGCAACGACACCTCGGTCACCGGGCAGGTGCTCAAGCTGATGGCGGCCAATCCGGACGCGATCCTGATCGCCGGCGCCGGCACGCCGTCGGTGCTGCCGCAGAAGACGCTGGGCGAGCGCGGCTACAAGGGCAAGGTCTACCAGACCCACGGCATCGCCACCTGGGACTTCCTGCGCATGGGCGGCAAGGACGTGGAAGGCACGCTGTTCCCGACCGGGCCGGTCGTGGTCGCGCGCCAGCTGCCCGAAAGCCACCCGGTGCGCAAGGTCGCGCTGGATTTCGTCAACCGCTATGAAGGCAAGTACGGCGCCGACAGCGTGACGCAGTTTGCCGGCGACGCCTGGGGCGCGTGGATGCTGCTGGACGACGCCGCCCGCCGCGCGCTGAAGACCGGCGCCCAGCCCGGCACGCGCGAGTTCCGCGCCGCCATGCGCGACGCGCTGGAGGCCACCACCAATCTCACCATCCCCAACGGCGTGATGAACATGAACCCGAAGGACCACCAGGGCTTCGACCAGCGTTCGCGCGTGATGGGGGTGATCCGCAACGGCAAGTTTGCCTATGCGGGCGACAAGTAGTCCGCTGCATCAAGAAAGGAAGCATGGCATGAGCACCACTCTCACCCCCACCACCGTCGCCTTCATCGGCCTGGGCGCCATGGGCTCGCACATGGTCCGGCACCTGCTGGCCGCCGGCCACACCGTGCGCGCCTTCGTGCGCCGCCCCGAAGCCGCCGAGGCCGCGCGCGCGCTGGGGGCGGAACCCTTCTTCACCCCCGCCGAAGCGGCGCGCGGCGCCAGCGTCGTCTTCACCAACGTGACCTCCTCCGAAGACGTGCGCGAAGTGCTGCTGGGCGAGCAGGGCGTGATCCACGGCGCCGCGCCGGGCACCCTCTGCGTGGACCACAGCACCATCTCGCCGATCGTCACGCGCGAGATCGCCGCGGCGCTGGCCGCGCGCGGCATCGAGGCGCTGGACTGCCCGGTCTCGGGCGGCACCATGGGCGCCGAGGCCGGCACCCTGACCATCATGGTCGGCGGCAAGCCCGAGATGCTGGAGCGCGCGCGCCCGCTGCTGCAGCGGCTGGGCAAGACCATCACCCATATCGGCGACCACGGCGCGGGCCAGGTCGCCAAGCTGTGCAACCAGATCGCGCAGGTGGTCAATATCGAAGGCATTGCCGAGGCCATGCGTTTTGCCGCCGCGCAGAACGTCGACACCGGCCGCGTCTTCGAAGCCATGGCGACGGGCATGGCCGGCAGCCGCATGCTCGACCTGATGGGCCCCAAGATGGTGGCGCGCAATTTCGCCGCCGGCATCGAGGCGCGGCTGCACGACAAGGACTTCGGGCTGGCGCGCGATATTGCCGAAGAGATTGGCCTGGACCTGCCCGCGATGCAGGCCACCTCGGCGCAGCTGAGCGCGCTGATGGCCAGGGGCTGGGGCACGGACGACACCTCGTCGCTGCTGCGCGTGCTGGAGGGCTGACGCCCTTCCGGCCAGCGCAGACCGGTGCGCGCTCAGCGCTCCATCAGCCGCAGCACCGCGCGCGTCAGCGCGCCGTCCGGGCTGGCAAAGCTGTCCAGCACATTGAAGTGATGGCAGTCCGGCAGCACCAGGTCGCTCGCTGCCGGATGCGTCACCTTGGCCGGCCACGCCGCGCGGATCAGCGCGTGCTGGCGGTGGTATTCCGCGGCCTCGAGCTCCCCCACCGCAATCGCCAGCGGGGCACCGCTGGCCGGCGGCATGTATGCGGGCGACAGCCGCGCGACATCGTCTTCCGAGAACTGCAGGTCGCGCTGCAGGAAGGCCGCGCGCCGCAGCGGCTCCATGTCGTACAGCCCGCTGACCGAGAGCCCGCCCTTGACCAGGCCGGCAGGCAGGTCCGCACCCAGCTGCGGCCAGCGCGCGGCCATCAGCATCGCCACAAGGTGCCCGCCGACGGAATGCCCCGCCAGGAAGAGCTTGTGCGGATCATGGCCCAGCCGGTCCGCCTGCCGGTACAGCCAGGCCACGCTGCGCAGCACCTGCCGCACGATCTCCGGCACCGTCACCGCGGGCACCAGCGTGTAGTTGACCACGGCCACCGACACGCCCAGCGCTGGCAAGGCGCTGGCGACAAAGCTGTGGTCGTGCTTGTCCAGCGCCCGGTAGTAGCCGCCGTGCACGAACACCAGCAGCGGCGGCAGCGCCCCGTTGGCCCGCTGCGCGGGGAAGTAGTCGAGCGTCTCGCCCTGCGCATGAGCCGAGTTTTCGCCGGCATAGCTCAGGTCCGCCAGGAAGGGGCTGCGCGCGCGCACCTGCGCCGACCACTGCGCCCAGCGCGCCATATGCACCGGGTTGTCCGGCACATTGGCGCGGTTGTTGTACTCCCGGTCGTAGAAGCCGGGGTCCTGCGAAGGCAGGCTGGCGAGGCGCGCCAGCGAAGCTTGGTCGGTCATGGCGGTCGGGGCGGTGGGCGTGTAAAAGGCTGGTCGCCATGCTACCGGATTTGTGCGGCCGCCGAAGCGCCCGGCGCCGGTTGTCCGAAGACGGGATTTCCGGCATAATTCCGGGCTCAGCACGGCACCGGTTCCGGCGCCATACACCCTGCCCGGGTGGTGAAACAGGTAGACGCAGGGGACTCAAAATCCCCCGAGGCAACTCGTGTCGGTTCGAGTCCGACCCCGGGCACCATCTCCTCGAATCCCTTATCAGACAACGGTTTGCGGCGGATTCTGTAGCCCGAACATGCATACGCCGAATCGACGTCATCGGCACATTTCCCACAAATTTCCCACACGCGCAGGATGTTTCTTTATACCCGTGGAGAGGACTTGCGGGAAAGAGGAACAGCGCTGGGTCGTTCCGCCACCCCCAGCACCAGCTGCAACAACGTCGCAACAGCGGCGGCTAGACCGTCCGCGCAAACGCCCCCCCGGGGGCGCCAGCGCACACGTAGCCGCGATACCTGGCATTAGCTTCCACATGGAGCGCGATTCTGCTGACTCCGAGCGGTCACCCCGACGCAGCCAGTCCAGCATCAAGGCCCGGTCGACCGAGCACGAGCCAAACGACCGCATCCTCATGCCAGACCCCGGCGACATGCCCGCCGATAGTGATGACCCTGACGCAGTTTCGAGCCCCGGCGCCGGGCATCAGCCAATGGTCGTCGTCGACTGACATGCTTCCTGCAGACGGAGGATTCTTAAGCCCCCAAACAGCGATTACCTTTCGGTCGCCTCAGCCTCTTCCAGCGACGCCTTGTACTTGGCTACCGTCATGCCCGCGCGCGCCGCATCGGATTTCAGCTGGGCACTAGCGTAGCGCTTCCACGCGGACTCGCGCTTGCGCTCAGTCGTGGCACACATGGCTGCATTGCGCAGTTCATAGTGCTCGGTATGGTCGACCAGGCTTTGGAGGCTGGTCAATGCCTTGTTGTGCCTGCGGCGAGCCCCTGCGCTCATATCGCCGTGCGCGTTCAGGATGGCATGGTAGTGCTCGAGGTAGTGTGCCAAATGTAGCAACGGTGCCAGCGCAGATTGTTTCGCCATTTGGTAAGCGTCCTCGTCTGCGGGCCGGTAAGTGCGCATGACGTGCAGCGCTCGCTCGGTCATGCGCTGCATGTCGTCTTCAAAGCCATCCACGTAGTTCACGGCCGTTACTTTGGGGGTCTTCCTCGCCGCTGGCTGAGCCGGCCGAACTACTTTTTTTGCTGCGACCTTTGCTGCTGACATCGATGCTCCTATGAGAAATCGGGGAACAACGGTTATCGGCATCAACACGCCATCTCTGAAGTACATGGCTCCCAAACAATACGCCCTGGCTCATCGCATCGCCCGGCGCGTAATTCGACGAGCGCAACAAGAGCGGGCCATCCGCGCACTGGCGGACGAGCCCTTTTTGGATTCCATTTCATTTGCGCCCTGACCGACTTTATGTAGGGCACGTCGCCTGCCAATGCAGCATGCAGATAATCTCTTGCCAACGAGTTGTCAGGAAATTCCCTACAAAAAAGCACTACATTCGAACTATTGTCATCTCCATGATGGTCAATAGGAGAGTGCCATGCGCTCCTGGTCAAGGGGAAAGCCCAAGCTCACGCTCGAAGAAATGCGAGCGATTGCACAGCGTCGCGGCGGTGAATGCCTAGCCACCGAGTACGTTCGCGGTAGAAGTCATTTGCCGTGGCGCTGCCACAGGGGGCATGAGTGGTCGGCAAATGGTGAGAGTGTCAAGGCCGGGAGTTGGTGCCCGGCCTGTGCCATTGAACGCAACCAAAGGAGGCTGCGGATTCGGGGATATTTGAAATGCCAACAGATAGCGCGCGAGCATGGCGGCCGCTTCCTGTCCCCGACCTATGAAGATAACAAAACGCCGGCCCTTTGGGAATGCAAGAAAAAGCATCGCTGGCCGACGAAACCCGTCAATGTCTTCGCGGGGCATTGGTGCCTGATTTGTGCAAATGAGAAAAAGAGCAAGGACAATACGAACCTAACTATCGAAGACATGCAGAAGCTTGCCGCCAAGAAGCATGGCAGATGCCGGTCAACGGTTTATCGAAATGTCTACCACCCATTGGACTGGGAATGCGCTCTCGGCCATCAATGGCCCACTGCGCCGGCGAACATCATTGCCGGACACTGGTGCTCCGAATGCGGGCGTGGTTTGAGCGAGCGCATCTGCCGCGCGGTCTTTGTGAGTCTATTCGGCATGGAATTCCCCCGGGTTCGGCCGAAATGGCTCATCGGCGCGCGAGATGCACGACTCGAGTTGGACGGGTATTGCGAAGGCCTGAAGCTCGCCTTCGAGTACCACGGTGCGCAGCACTTCGTGAAGGTCAGGTCATTCAAGATGGATGGGAGGCGGCTGTCCGCCCTACAAGCCCGCGATGAACTCAAGCGCGCCAGATGCCGTGAGCGTGGCATTACCTTGATTGAAATCCCCTACACGGTGCCCAACCAGGCTATTGAATCGCACATACGAACCGAACTAGAGCGCACAGGTTTTGCTAGAAAAGAATGGCGGCGTCGGCCACCCGTTGACCTGGACCAGCTTGAGATAATCGTAGATGAGCGGCTAACTCGGTGTCAGACAATGGCAAGTGAGCACAGTGGCGCCTTCCTGAACAGTCAGTATTTGGGGCAGTCTGTAAACCATCGGTGGCGCTGCCGCGAGGGGCACATATTTCCGTTGACGCCAAGAGCCGTCCGGCGGGGTGGTTGGTGCCCCATTTGCCGGAAGACCGAGCAAGCGACGCGGCATCGCGTAGAAACGTTTGAGAAAATTCAACGACGCCTGGCGCAGAGCGGCGGGCGCCTCGAGTCCACAGAATTCGTCAGCCAGAATGCGCCGCTCCAGCTGCTCTGCAAGTATGGTCACCGCTGGGCTACATCTTGGGCCAGTCTGCGCCACGGTACGGCATGCCCAGTCTGCCGGCGTCGTCCTGAGCGATTGCCGACAGCCCCGTGACGTAGGGACCAGAGAGGAACTGAAATAACGTCGAAAAAAGAACGGTGCAATCGCACGCCCAGACAAGGAGAGGCCGTCCGCTCAACGGACGGCCCTCTGCCGAATCAATCTTCTTCACGCCCTGACCGACCTCGAGCATCACGCAACGCCAGCCGGCGCAGATGCTGGTGTATCGTAGTCATGCTCCCCTTCCCTAATTCCAGCCGGATATTGCGCGCTGCCGGCCTGCGCCCCCGCTTCATCAACGCTACGCAAGCCCTGACAACGTCGACCTGGGTAATGCCCTTGCGTCCTGTCATCCCTGACCTCCAGTAATGCCTGCCCGAGTGGACAGACCCGTCTCGTATAGGCAACGGCAAGGTGTTACGTAACAAAAACCTGATGCAACTCAGAACGGTGAGAGGCATGCTTTCGCTGTTTCAACATCGCATGGAGAACTCAGATGAGCGTGACAGAAATGTGCCCACCGGCCGGCGTGCGAACCGTGTTGCATCTCTCCCCAGCGGTTTGCGCCGCTGCACTATCTGCCGCACAACGAGCCGGAATGAGCTTGCAAGAATGGCTCGACCACCGGGTCAGCTATGCACTGGCCGGCGACAACATGATGATTGCTGATGGCTTGGATGCTGTGGCACCCTGGTCGCTCGCCTGCGCCGACCTGTTCGTCCAGGTCGCGAATCACGCCCCGGAGACCCTGAGCGGCCGATGGGCGCTGCTCTACGAACGAGTACGACTCGAGCGCTCGCTCTGGCACCTGCCCACGCAAACGGTGGACGACATCGAAAGTGGCATGCCGCCGGACGAGCCATTTATTTCACCGGCGAAGTTGCGAGCAGCTTGGCCACGGTTGTGCGCGGCAACATTCTGTTGTTGACGAAGGCCATAACGGCGAGAGCGGCTCACAACTGCGAATCGGCGCTAGAGTGCTAGCCCTTTCTCTCCTGTGCAGGTTCAGGCCAGCGCTCCGGAATGGACGTCAGTCTGAGGGATGGCAGCAAAGGAAATTTGCCAGGGCTTCGCCCCCTTGCCTCCTGGGGAATAGCCTCGCGCGCAACTTCGCGTCCGTGGCATAGTACGGCTACACCCCCCCCCGAGCCATGACCGATACGGACAGGTAGCCCGCCGCCGACGAAAACTACCTTCGGATTTGGCTAGTCAAGTCGGCGCTGCATGCCTGGTACGCGCCTAGCCACCTGGGCTTTCTCAGCCCTGGCGCCGCACCCATTCCGTGGCACTTGTTAGAAGCGCACAAGCTGTTGTTAAGACCATCGTTGCATCCTTGCGGCTGTACCACTCCGCACGCCCGTTTTCGTCGACATGGTGCGCAAGATGCGTGTAGTGGCGAACCGCATCGAGAATCGCCAACGCGCGCTGCAACTTCGATTGGTCCCTCAGGCGCCCCGACCGCTCAGACCGAGCCGATTTAATTTCAGTGTCACGTTCGAGGCCCGTCTGCAGGCTATCGAGCGCTTGGCGGCAGGAAGCGACCACTAGCTCGTATTCCCCAGCCACAAGAAATCGCTGTGCGTCACGAAGCAACTTCACCGCGCTGGATAACTCATCGGGAATCGAACCTACTGGCATCTCCACGCCGACAACAAACATGTCCGCAAACCCGAGTTGCCCCAGCACTTTGGCCCAGTCAGTCAGATTAACTGTGTACCGAAGCCCGTCAACCACGGGGATGGTTTCTTGTGCCGAATGGCCGAGGCCATTTAACTGAACTTCAAATTCCACGCCACTGGAGCCGCGCAGTTCTTCCAGCGCTAGTAATTGCGCATCCGTAATATCCACTCGCAGGAGACAATTGCTTCGCCCACCATAGGGTTGACGCCGAAAAGCTTGTGGAATTTCGAACTCGCCGCGAGCAAGGTATCGGAGCCCTCCCGCGCGCGGCACAACACTTACTCTCGCGCTTACGGAGTCAATGCGGATTTCGGCCTCCCCTCTCTGCCCGGCAGCCAGGGTGAAATTGAAACTGAACAGAAGCGATTTCACGCCGACACCTGCGACGCCGGATACCCCAACGATGCTGGACTCCGCAACGATATACGACTGATAGTTCAGACTCATGTGGTTGTCCTGGTATCTCTGACTTTGCGCGACGGGCCGTCGCGCTGAAGTGGGCCCTGGAGTGGAGGCCGCTTGGCACGTCCTGGCTCGGGATGTCCCTTACGTCGAAGTAGGCATCGAACGCTAAGTCTTGGAGGCTTTGCGCCCCCACTTCCACCGAGCTCCAGCTGGCGCCTTCTACCTGAATCCACACCGTTTGGCAAGTAAAACAGAAGACAAATCGACAGAGGCAGCCCGATAGACCGGAGCCGAACCATGGCCTAACGCGATATTGAACACAATCACCTGCGGCAGGCGGGAACCAGAATCCCTACATGCGCCACGCCCTGCCCGAATGACGCGGAACCCGACCTCTGCATCACCCTACCCAAGGTAAAATTGAGCTCAATTCCTACTGCCGCCGGAAATGATGCCCACCGTGACCATTATCCCGCGCTCGGTTGCCATAACACCCCAAAGCAGGCACAGGCCCTGACACAATGAATCATCAAGCGCTATCGTCCTTCATCTGGTCCGTTGCTGACCTGTTGCGCGGCGACTACAAGCAGTCCGAATATGGACGCGTCATCTTGCCGTTCACAGTGCTCCGTCGGTTGGACTGCGTCTTGGAATCCACGAAGACGGCGGTGCTCGCCGAGTTCGCCGCCAAGTCAAAGGCCGGCCTGAATCCGGAGCCTTTCCTGTTACGCCTGGTCGGCGACGCCAAGTTCTACAATACTTCGCCTCTCGACCTGGCCAAGCTGCTGGGAGACCAGGACCACATCCGCCAGAACCTGTACGCGTATATCCAGGCGTTCTCGCCCGCAGCGCGTGACATCTTTGAGCGCTTTGACTTCCACACCCAGATTGAACGGCTTGCCAAAGCCAATCTGCTCTATCTGGTCACCGAGAAGTTTGCCAATATTGACCTGCACCCCACCACGGTGGACAACGCCCAGATGGGGCTCGTCTTCGAGGAGCTGATTCGGAAGTTCGCGGAAATCTCGAACGAGACTGCCGGGGAGCACTTCACGCCGCGCGAGGTCATCCGGCTGATGGTGAACCTCATCTTTATTGAGGACGACGATGTACTCACGCCTGGCAACGCCGTAGTGCGTACTATCTACGACCCGACTGCGGGTACAGGCGGCATGCTGTCGGTGGCTGGCGAACACCTCCTCGAGCACAATCCTTCTGCACGCCTGACCATGTTTGGGCAGGAGCTCAATGACGAGTCCTACGCCATCTGCAAGGCCGACATGCTCATCAAGGGCCAGGATGTCGCCAACATCGTCGCGGGAAACACGCTGGCGGACGATGGTCATGGCACCCGCAAGTTCGACTACATGCTCTCCAATCCGCCTTTTGGCGTTGAGTGGAAGAAGGTCGAGAAGGCCGTACGCCAGGAGCACGAACAGAAAGGCTTCGACGGGCGCTTTGGCCCTGGCCTGCCACGTGTGTCAGACGGCTCGATGCTGTTCCTGATGCACCTGCTTTCGAAGATGCGCCCGGCGCAGGAAGGCGGCAGCCGCTTCGGCATTGTGCTGAACGGCTCCCCGTTGTTCACCGGGGGCGCCGGCGGCGGCGAGAGCGAAATCCGCCGTTACGTGCTGGAGAACGACCTAGTGGAGGCCATTGTCGGCCTGCCGACCGACATGTTCTACAACACGGGCATTGCCACCTACGTGTGGATTCTCTCGAATAAGAAGCCGGATGACCGCAAGGGCTACGTCCAGCTCATCGACGCCTCGAGTTTCTGGCAGAAGATGCGAAAGAGCCTGGGCAGCAAACGCAAGGAGCTCAGCGACGACCATATCGACATGGTGACTCAGCTGTTCGGCAATTTCCTTGAGGCGGAACTGGCAACAGTGCTGGACGCCGAGGACAAGGAAGTAGGTCGTTATGTAGTCCCGACCACAGCAGACGCGCCTGAGGTGCCGGCCGGTGGCAAGGTCAAATTCGCGCCCATCTCCCGCATCTTTAAGAACGAGGAGTTCGGCTACAAGACGATTACCGTGGAGCGCCCGCTGCGTGACGAGCAGGGCCACGTGGTGCTGGGTGTCAAAGGCAAGCAGAAGGGCAAGCCACAGGCGGACAGCGCGCTGCGCGATACAGAGAACGTACCACTCACCGAGGACATCGGCGTCTATTTCAAGCGGGGAGTATTGCCGCACGCGCCAGATGCCTGGATTGATGACGAAAAGAGCAAAGTCGGCTACGAAATTCCGTTCAACCGGCACTTCTATGTTTTCGAGCCGCCGCGCGACCTGCATACGATTGACGAGGAACTGAAGGCGGTGTCAGCCAACGTCATGAAGATGCTCGAGGAGTTGGCGGAATGAGCTTGCCGACTTATCCGCAGTACAAGGACAGCGGGGTGGCGTGGCTGGGTCAGGTGCCGGCGCATTGGGGTATCGCGAGACTCAAGTTTGCTGCCACGGTTCAAACCGGCATTGCCAAGGGTAAAGACAACGCGGGTAAAGACACCATCGAGGTTCCTTACCTTCGTGTGGCAAATGTCCAAGACGGTTTTTTGGTATTGGACGACGTCGCCAAAATTGATGTCCCTCGAGAAGTCCTGCCGCGCTATCGCCTCCAAGTCGGTGATGTCCTAATGAATGAAGGCGGTGATTTCGATAAGCTCGGTCGCGGATGCATTTGGCGAGGTGAAATTGACGAGTGCATTCATCAAAATCACGTCTTCGCGGTGCGACCCACCTCAGTGTCTTCTGAATGGTTAAATGCCGTCACCAGCTCCGCCTATGCGCAGTTCTACTTCATGACGCGTGCCAAGCAGAGCACGAATCTGGCATCGATATCTTCAACCAACATCATGGAGTTGCCGTTGGTCTTGCCCCCCAGGATTGAGCAATCTTCGATTTTGCAATTCCTCGACCGTGAGACCGGCAAAATTGACGCGCTGATTGCCGAGCAGGAACAGCTCCTCACTCTGCTGGCAGAAAAGCGCCAGGCGACCATCTCGCACGCCGTCACACGAGGCCTCAACCCGAACGCGCCGATGAAGGATTCCGGCTTGGCGTCGCTAGGTGAGGTGCCGGCGCATTGGGAAGTCGGTGCCATAAAGCGGTTTTTCACCAGCCTGGATGGGAAGCGAATACCTTTGAGTGCGGAGGAGCGAGGAGGTCGACAAGGCGAGTTCCCGTACTACGGAGCGTCCGGCGTAATAGACTTCGTTGATGAATACATCTTCGATGAGGATTTGGTCCTCGTATCAGAAGACGGAGCGAATCTTCTGAACCGCTCGACGCCAATTGCCTTTGTAGCGGCCGGTAAGTACTGGGTTAACAATCACGCCCACATACTCAAGCCAATCGACGGCAATCTCAGTTTTTGGGCGGAAAGAATCGAAGCTTTGGACTTGGCGCCGGTGGTTACAGGCTCTGCTCAGCCAAAACTGACCATCGAAGCACTGATGAACTTAGTAATTGCGGCTCCTCCAACAAGCGACGAGCGAGCGGCCATCGCGACTTTCATCAGTACGGAGGCGGCAAAGCTCGATGCGCTTCATATCGAAGCCAAGCGCGCCATCGCCCTGCTCAAAGAACGCCGCAGCGCCCTGATTGCCGCCGCCGTCACCGGCAAAATCGACGTACGCGGAGCTGTGGCGCATCAGCAGGAGGAACTGGCCGCATGAGCGACATCCAACTGTTCCACCTCTCCAACGGCAAGGCAAGCGAATTACCGAGCCAGGCCGCGAAGCTGGAAAAGCAGTTGCAAGGCCTCATCGAAACGCACATGCCGACCTTCCTCGGCGTGCGCTTTCTAGCCAGCGAGTACGCTACCGGTAAGACTCACAAGGGCCGTATCGACTCCCTTGGTCTAGATGAGAACGGCTGCCCCGTTATCATCGAGTACAAGCGCCACAGCAACGAGAACGTCATCAACCAAGGCCTGTTCTATCTGGACTGGCTGTTGAACCATCAGGCGGAGTTCCGCTGGCTGGTCATGGAAAAGCTCGGCAAGGATGTGGCCGAGCAAATCGAGTGGACGGGCACACGACTGCTGTGCATCGCCGCCGATTTCACGCGTTATGACCGGCACGCCGTGCAGCAGATTCCCCGCAATATCGAACTGATTCGCTACAAGTTGTTCGGCGACGACCTGCTGTTGCTGGAACTGGTGAACGCCCAGACCGTTGCCGACGCCACGGTGGTCAAGCCGGGTCCAGCCGAAGTGCCCGCTGAGCCGGACAAACCAAAACCGACAGGCAAAGACAAGTCCCTGGAAGAGCAGCTTGCGGTGGCCACGCCAGAGATTCGCGAGTTGTACGCCCAAACGACCGGCTTCCTGACTGCGCTGGGCGACGACGTGCAGGAGAAGCGCCTGAAACTCTATACCGCCTTCCGGCGCTTGAAGAACTTCGCCTGCGTGATTGCCTATCCGAATCGCCTGCTCATTACGCTCAAGCTCGACCCGACCTCGGTTGCACTTGAGGAAGGTTTTAGTCGCGATGTCAGCCAGGTCGGCCACTGGGGCACCGGTGACCTCGAATTGACCCTCCATCAACTGGCGGACCTCGAACGAGCCAAACCGCTGATGGAGCGCAGTTACGCAGAAGGCTAGGGGGCGGCCCTCGCCTGCCCATCCAAAGAACAATATCGAATGAAGACGGGTCAAGCATGAGCAACCTGCACCAGGAACACCACTTCGAGGCCGAAATCTGCCAATCCCTGGCGGGTAACGGCTGGTTCTATGCCGAAGGCGATGCCGCGCGCTATGACCGCGCCAGCGCGCTCTTCTTGCCCGACTTGCTGGCGTGGATTGAGACGACCCAACCGGATACGTGGCAGCGTCTGACGAAGACCCATGGCCCCGCCCTCAAGGAGCGGCTGGCCGAGCGGGTGCGCAAGAGCCTGAACGAGCGCGGGACGCTGGATGTGCTTCGCCGTGGAGTCGAAATGCTGGGGCTAAAGGAGCCACTATCGCTGGTGCAGTTCAAGCCGGCACTGGCCATCAACCCGGTCATCCAGCAGCACTACGTCGAGAACCGCCTGCGCGTAGTACGCCAAGTGCGGCATTCGCCGAACTATCCGCAGGACGCGCTGGACCTGGTGCTCTTCGTCAATGGCATTCCGGTCGCCACGGCCGAGCTGAAGTCCGACTTCACGCAAAGCGTTCAGGATGCGGTGGACCAGTATCGATTCGACCGTCATCCGCAACCCAAGGGCGGCCAGGCCGAGCCGTTGCTGAGCTTCCCTGGCGGTGCGCTGGTGCACTTCGCCGTGAGCCAGGCCGAGGTCATGATGACCACACGACTGGCCGGTCCGGCCACGCATTTCCTGCCGTTCAACCGAGGCAATCTCGGCGCGGCGGGCAACGCGACGAACCCGGACGGCTTCGCCACCGCCTACCTGTGGGAAGAGGTGTGGGCGCGCGAGAGCTGGCTCGATATCCTGCACCGCTATCTAATTGGCAAGCGCGACGACAAGAAACAACTGAAGAGCGTCATTTTTCCGCGCTACCACCAGCTCGATGCGACCCGCAAGCTGGTTACCGATGTGCTGGCGCAGGGCCCCGGTGCGCGTTACCTGATTCAGCATTCGGCGGGCTCGGGCAAGACCAACTCGATAGCCTGGACGGCCCACTTCCTCGCCGACCTGCACAACGCCGAACACCAAAAGATGTTTGACAGCGTGCTGGTGGTGTCGGACCGCACAGTGCTCGACGCACAGCTGCAGGAAGCCATCTTTGACTTCGAGCGTACCACCGGCGTGGTGGCTACCATCACCACCGAGCACGGCAGTAAGAGTGCCCAGCTGGGTCAGGCACTCAAAGACGGCAAGAAAATCATCGTCTGTACCATCCAGACCTTTCCGTTTGCCTTGCAAGCGGTGCAGGAGCTGGCAGCGACGGAAGGCAAGCGCTTCGCCGTCATCGCCGATGAGGCTCACAGCTCGCAGACCGGTGAGGCGGCGGCCAAGCTCAAGCAGCTGCTGTCGGCCGAAGAATGGGCTGAGTTGCAGGATGGCGGTGAAGTCGATACCGAGGTGGTATTGGCCGCCCAAATGGAAGCGCGCACCGGCGCCAAGAGGCTGACCTACGTGGCCTTCACAGCCACGCCCAAGCAGAAGACGTTGGAGTTGTTCGGCCGAACCGGCCCTGACGGGCTGCCTCAGCCCTTCCATGTGTATTCGATGCGCCAAGCCATCGAAGAAGGCTTCATTCTTGACGTACTGAAGAACTACACGACCTACAAGCTCGCCTTCAGGCTGGCCCATGACGGCCAGGAATATGACGAGAAAGAGGTCGAACGCAGTGCTGCGATGAAGGGCATCATGCAGTGGGTGCGACTGCACCCGTACAACATCGCGCAGAAGGTACAAATCGTTGTCGAGCACTACCGCGAAAACGTGCAGCCCTTGCTGGATGGCAAGGCGAAGGCCATGGTCGTCGTCGCCAGCCGCAAAGAGGCTGTACGCTGGCAGAAGGCCATTCGCGCGTATATCGAGAAACGCAACTATCCCTTGGGCGTGCTGGTGGCGTTCTCCGGGGAAATCGATGACCCCGAGAGCTACCCGGCGCCGGTGTCCGAAACCAGCAAGGAGCTGAACCCCGGTCTCAAGGGGCGCGATATCCGCGATGCCTTTGCCGAGCCCGAGTATCACCTGCTGCTCGTCGCCAACAAGTTCCAGACTGGCTTTGACCAGCCCTTGCTCTGTGGCATGTACGTCGACAAGATGCTCGGCGGCATCCAGGCCGTGCAGACCTTGTCTCGCCTGAACCGCGCCCATCCGGGCAAGGACACTACCTACATCCTCGATTTCGTCAACGAGGCCGGCGACGTCCTGAAGGCGTTCAAGACCTACTATGAGACCGCCGAGCTGGAGGCCGCCACCGACCCGCATCACGTCTACGACCTGCGTGCCAAGCTCGACGCCAGCGGCTACTATGATGAGTTCGAAGTTGACCGCGTCGTCAAGGTCGAACTGGACCCGAAGGGTACGCAGGCACAACTGAGCACCGCCATCGCGCCGGTGGCGGACCGCTTGCTCAAGCGCTACAAGGCCGCGCAGCAGGACAAAGCCGCCGCCGAGGCGCAGCACGACGACAAGGATGCTCAGGCTGCCAAGGACGTCCTCGAAGCATTGGTCCTGTTCAAGAACGACATGGGCGCGTTTGTACGCCTCTACGCGTTCCTATCGCAGATTTTCGACTACGGCAATACCGATATCGAAAAGCGCTTTCTGTTCTACAAGCGCCTCATCCCGCTGCTGGAGTTCGGCCGTGAGCGCGATACCGTGGACCTGTCCAAGGTAGTGCTGACCCACCATAGCCTGAGGAACACCGGCCGCCAGCCGCTGAGCCTGAATCACGGTGAAGCTCCCAAGCTACCGCCGATGGATGCCGTTGGCAGCGGAGCCGTGCAGGACAAGCAGAAGGCCCTCCTCGACGAAATTATCGAGAAAGTGAACGGGCTGTTCGAGGGCGAGCTGACCGATGACGACCAACTCGTGTACGTCAATGGCGTGCTGAAGGGCAAGCTGCTGGAGAACGAGACGCTCGTCCAGCAGGCCATGAGCAATAGCAAGGAACAGTTCGCCAATTCGCCCGACCTGAAGGACGCCTTGCTTCACGCCATCATGGATGCTTTGGATGCCCATACCACCATGAGCACGCAGGCGCTCGGTTCGGAACGCGTCCGAGACGGACTGCGCGATATCCTGCTTGGGCCTGCGCAGCTTTATGAAGCGCTGCGGGCGCGCTCCGGTCCTTCCCAGAGGCCAGAGGCGTAGCGCCAAGGGCCCGGTTGCCAGCCAACGGTTCTCACGTGGTAAACCTTGTAAAACGACTCAGCATGCCAGCCGCTTTTCGACGCTACGTTGGTATTGACTATTCGGGCGCCCGGACTCCCAGCGACAGCCTAAAGGGCCTGCGCATTTACATGGCTGGCTCCGAGAACCCGGAGCCCGTCGAAGTTCTCCCGCCACCGAGCCCCCGCAAGTACTGGACACGGCGTGGCATTGCTATGTGGCTGGAGGACCTGCTACGGGAAGACGTTCCTACCATCGTCGGCATCGACCATAGCTTCTCGTTCCCGCTACGGTACTTCGAGGTCCATCACTTGGAACCCGACTGGTACGTGTTCCTGGACGACTTTCAACGACACTGGCCGACCGACGAGGAGCACATCTACGTCGATTTTGTTCGTGATGGTCTCGCCGGCAACGGCGCCGCGCGGCAGGGAAGTCCTAAATGGCGGCGCATAACCGAAGAGCGCTGCAAAGCGAAATCCTCGTTTCACTTCGACGTGCAAGGCTCAGTAGCCAAATCGACGCATTCCGGCCTCCCGTGGCTGCTGTATCTGCACCGGAAACTCGGCGATAGAGTTCACTTCTGGCCGTTTGACGGCTGGCACATACCGTCAGGTCGTTCCGCAATTGTCGAGGCCTATCCGTCGATGTGGCGATACGCGTTCACCGCGCGGGAAGGTATGACCAGCGACCAGCACGACGCGTACACCGTGGCGGCGTGGCTGCGGCGTGCTGACCAAGATGGCCTATTGCAGGCGGCACTCCATCCTCACCTTGACCCCGCAGACCAGGCTGTCGCACAAGTCGAGGGCTGGATTTTGGGTGTGGGTTCTGCCTGACACGCTTCGAGGAAGGGTAAGCACTTCGCCCCCAGGGCGGTATAGCGCGCAGCGCGCTGGCATTGCATACCGCAAGACCCACTTACTGGTGAGCGTCCGCGAGCTGAATACGCTGGCGCATTTCATACTCCGAGGAGCACCCTTCACCAGATGAAGGGCCTTCACCAGTCAAACTGATGGAGAAGACCGCCATCACTGCGAACTCGGATATTTGCCAGGGCTTCGCCCAAAAGACTGCTTCATGGGCATAGTTCCGTACGCCGCAGGCGTCCTGGCATAGCGAGGTGGCGGGCACCGCCGTCCGTGGCAAGCGGGGACAAGAAGTCCCGTCGACCATACTCCTCCCTGATAAAGCTATTTTTCTAGAGAAAGATTAGAGCAGCTCATCTCGACGTTCTAGCGCCGAACGCGTCCCTGGCATTTCTTTCCAACACTGCTCTTGGGGAGCTCATACCCCTTCCATCAAGGCAGTCTTCATATCCGAAATTACTGTCAGGCAAGGAGCATCACCCGATGTAATGACTAGCAATGAGTCTGAACCATGCAACTGACGGCGAATAGAACTGTACGAGCCTCGGCTCCTATCAACCTGGAACGCCAGGGCTTCGCCCAAAGAAGCGATTTGAGGACGAAGTCTATTTCTTAGGCGATTGAGCGGGCCACCACGACCAGCTCTGGTCAGAAAATGCTAAGGCTACGTCATGAGAACTTCGCCGATGAGAGAGTCGGACGCCATAGGCGTCCATAGGTCGGTGCTACGCACCGCATCTTGTGTGGATGGCGGGGACGGACGGAGCCGCCATCCACACTTATATATAGGGCGCGTTCGGTGTCTCCGCCAAAATCAGTATTTCTTAATGATTTTTCGTTTCGAGGCGTTCATGCTATGCCCCCGGCACAGCGTGAACGCTCTTCCGCTTTTAGACCGTGCTCAAGCGCTGGCAGCGGCGACACGCATCGCCAGCTTCCATCTACGACGCGGTCAGGACTTCGGTGTTGTGAACCACGACGATATATCGAGGGGACCGCTTGAATCGTCTTCCTCCTCCCGTGTTGAACTATGGTGGGGCTCATCGTCAAACTCAGACACCGACTTCAGCTGACTGCCTGCGCCGGGGACATATGCAAGCTTATTGCGATAAAAGGTCAGGTTGACCGCCTGGTCCAGTGTCGCTCCGGCATGCGGCTTAAGCGTCCAACCAGTGAGCCGAGCTATTTCTGCCAGGGCCTTTCGCAGTTGTTGACGCCGCCTCCGCTTTGTTGAGTCTGCGATTTCACTGCCAAGCCAAACAAACGCTGCGAGCTCATCGACAGCGTACGCGCGCGTCTCCCCTGGCCGGATATGAACCGACAGTGCACAATGCAAGGCTCTTGCGATATCGGATTCGAGCCTCAACCTTTCAGCCAAAGAGACCGGCGAATACTGGTTCCCGAGTAAAATCTCGGTCAGTCTGCTGTTGAGAACGACATCCACGCCGTGGGCATCCCCAACCCGCCATTGCAGCAACTGCGAGCGCCGCTCCACTCCTTTCGGTTGCTCGAACCAAACAGACACCTCACAGAGCCGTCTGAGCTGCATGCGCAGTTGTCGTGCTGCACTTCCCCCATCGTCACGACGCCCGCAGCGACGTACCAGTTCGCCGTAGCTCACGGACAAGCCAGCTAACGCGACAGGCCGCCCCTCAGAGGATGACTGCCCAACCTCGGCCATATCTTGTGCCCCTATTGACCTAACTAGAGGCTGCCAGTCAACGTTGAGCGCGCAGCCATTACCGTACTGTTCATGGGCCAGTTCCATGAGAACCAGCAACACGGTCTGTTCAGCAACCCCGAGCATGTCCGGTCCGCGCAGGTGCCACTTGACACTCGCAAACTCACACTCGACGTCGAGCTTTGGCCGCTCACCACTGAGAAACGACCCAAATAGCCCTGCGGAGGGAAGCATTGGGTCGTAGCGGACCACGCGTTTACCCGACAAACGGCGAATCATTTGGCGGCCTTTTCTTCAGTGCCCTTTCGTAACACACGTTTGCTTTGGCTCGTGCCGACCGTGGGCACCAAGATGCCCGAGTCAGGAAGCCTTCGCAGCGCCACCGAATCAAAGGGAGAGCAGTAGTTCGCCTTTGAGCTGTCCAGCCGGACCAAGTCTTTTCGCTCAAGGCCAAATTTCGCGGCTTGCTGAGGCGTGACGGGTGAAAGATTGACCTGCCAACGAACGTTGTCTGGCAATGCCGTCGAGCCCCGTGACGCCGTCACCTGGTCTGCGGTGCCATTCAAGATAGAGTTGCGGCTAGTGTGATGAGAAAGCAGCACGGCCCCAGTTGTCGTGAAAGCCACTTTTTCCGCTTGGCTCACAACCGCCGTCATATCCTTAGACTGGTTCTCATCCCCGTGGTGAAAGCGGCGTAATGGGTCGAAGACCACCAGCCGTGCGCCCTGGCAAACGTCAATCACGTCATCGAAATTGTCCGCGCCAGCTTGTAAGGTCACCAGACCGGAATGGCCCGCCAACGGCAGCAGTTTGAGGTTCTGGCGCAATAGGTCGAGAAGCCCCATCTTGTCTTCGACATTCGAACTCTTGGCAAGCTGAGCAACGATTGGGTGTAATCGATGATGCATGATGAGACACGACTCTTCAGCCAAGAAGAGCACAACCTTGGACGGCTTTGAGCCTGCAACACCGAGAGCGCCGCCGAGCGGCGGCAGACCGGTTGCGAGTGCACAGGCGATTTGGGTCAGCACCATGGTCTTGCCCACACCACCAGGACCGACGAATGCGCCGACTGTACCGGCCAGAAGGCCAGGGAGCACCTGGTCCAAAGGGGGCGGAGCCGTTGTCAATGCGAGACGAACATCCATGCACAACTCTGATAGGCGGGTCATTGGACGCCTCCCACCACGTATTGGGCGAGCCAGGCGTCAACGTCAACTTGACGCCAGCGCAACAGGCGCGTACCGGGGATATGCAGGCGCGGAGGGACTGCCAGCGGATTTCGCTTCAAATCCTTCTTGATGGTTTCCGGGCTGCGACCGAGCAGTGCTGCCAGTTCATGAATATCGAGTAATTTCGACATGGGGATTACACTCCAGAGAACAGTTTCGCTGGAGCACGGAGGACAGAAGAGCGGCCTACGTGCTCACAGGTGCCACGGCGTGACTCTGTGTGTAGGCGGCCTTTTTATTCAGCCGCTCCTAGTCTCGACGAAAAACTCGTGGGAAAAGATGTAAGGACACGCTTGCCCGACTACCTGCCAACACAAATGAGACAACCTTTCGACTTGGTCAAGGTTCGACCACGTCTCCCGCCAGCGCAATTTTCTCATGCGGTCCAGTCCTGGATTTACCACACGATGGGCCGGAGTTTGTTTCGCATCCCCTATGCGACAATACACACGGGATTTGGCAGTAAGAAAGGCCTGCAAACGTGGGAACACCACTCGCGTTGCGCGGGGGTACAGAAAGAGAAACGACGCTAGTCGCCGCTACCAAGGTCATGTCCAATACGCTTGTTTCCGCTATCAAGATGGCGCGTCCGCGCCGAGCCCTCTTCACGACGTTCACGTTCAGTCTGTCCTGGTTCGAGGCCTTCGTCCTGCCGGCGCTGCGGCAGTGCGACTGCGAACAGATTGACGTGCTGGTTGATGCGCGGCAGGCCTGCAAGTCCACCGATGAAGCCGCCAGCCTGTACGCCGGTAGCGCCTACCGCGTCATCCCGGTCTACATGGGGAAGACCACAGTCTTTCACCCCAAGCTCGCCTATCTGGAAGGCTGGGAAGACCTGGACCATCTCGTGGTGGCCAGCACTAATCTGACGATGTCCGGCCACGGGCGCAACCTCGAAGTCATCGATGCCCTGAGCTCAGACACGGAGCCGGCCGTATTCGGCGAGTTTGGCGACTTCCTTCAGGCACTTACTGCAAAATATTCCTTCTCCGCAGAGAGTCTGGACGTACTTCACGCCTACCGGCGCCGCGCGGCCACCCAGCTTGCGCGTGCGGGAACGGTTGATGAGGCGGCCCGCCGCACGTGGCTCGTGCACACGCTCGCCACGCCCGCCGACGAACAGTTCCTGGACCATGCAGCACGCATCGACGACGCTCATCGCCTCACGGTGCTCTCGCCCTTTCACGCTCCCAGCGGCGCTCCTGTCCAGAAGCTGGCGCGGGAAATCGGTGTGGACACCCTGCGTATCGGATTGGACGCCCGCTCGCTTATCGCGCCGTTCGCGGACGAAGACGTGTTCGACACGCAGCCCGACTACGTGGTTGCCAAGCGGGAGGATGAAGACCCGCGCCTCTTGCACGCCAAGTGCTTCGAACTTGAGGGCAGCAACGGCACGCTCGTCATGACCGGCTCCGTCAATGCGACCGGCCAAAGCCTGAACTCCACGGACAACGTGGAGGTGTCTCTCATCCGCATGCTACCCAAGTCCCCGTTCAAGTGGGTTAAGGCCACGCCGGTCGAATTCACGCCCTGCGAGTTCAAGGTCGAGGCGATGACCGCCCGCAATCCGGCCCTCCAAGTCACCTGGACGATAGCCAACGAGCTGGTGGGACATATCGAGCCGGCCGGGGATACCGAACTGGTGACGCTGTCCGTCTGGGATGGCGACGAACGCGCTGCACTGGTGGACGAGGTACGGCTAGAGAATGGCAAGTTCTCGGTCAACATGGGTCAGCCCGTCAATGCTCGCGGAGCCCTGCGCCTCATCGTCGAAGGGCTGGACTTGCACGCCGAAGGCTGGATTAACGTCGAACTTGACCTGGCCGGCGATGAAAACCAGCGCAACCTGGCCAAAGCGTCCAGTCGCGTGATGGCCAACGAATTCCGGCTGGAAGACCTGGACACCATCTTCGGCTGGCTCTCGCGGTTGCAAACCCATGTCCAGTCGCAGGAAAAGCGGGAACCGGGTGGCGCGGGCCGCGTGTCCCCGTCGACCCGGAGTGGAACAGCACCAGCCCCTGTCCGCAAGATGAGCTACGACGAGTGGCGCGCGAGCATCGAGGCGCCCCACGTGGCCAAAACCCCGGCGGGCCTCACCCGGAATACGGTCGAGGCCGTACTGCGCTGGCTGAATCGTGACGTAACGACAGAGTCCCCGACCACCCCACCCAAGAAGCGGGATACCCCACCTTCGGAGGGTGCGCCTACCGGCAAGGCGTCACCGCCGGTAAAGCGCGCGCTGCTGGCCACGGAGAAGTCCGAGTTCACATCGGGAGGTAGCTCGGCTGACGAGGAGCGCCGCCAGCGCACCGAAGCGCTGTATCAGGCACTCCTGGAGGCCATTCCGAAGGGCCTCGCCCTGGAAGCCCGGTCGTCTGTCGCCCCGATGCTGGTCGAACTCTCGGGCTGCGCGCAGCTCAAGCATGCCCTTGTGCAGGGAGCCCGTGGCGGGCATGGAGCCGACCATCTCGCGCTGATGCTGCAGGGTTGGCTGACCCGTTTTGCCACCTTCGAATACGGTGAGGATAACCGGGGAGTTCTGCTGCCCTTCTTCTCGGCCATGGCGTGCTGCGCCGTCGCCGCACACTCTCAGGTTTCGCTGCCGTCTCTCAAGGAGGCCCTGGAGCTGCTTGCCGGCCGCTCACTGGAGCCTGGCGAGATTGCGGCGGGCGCGCGCCTGGCCCTGCGCACGAACCGGTTCGACCGCATCCCGGAGGATATGAAGCGCGCCGCGCTGGAGGCCGCCGGTGCCATCGAGGCCGAGCAGACCCAGTCCCAGCGGCTGGTGTCCCTGATTGAACAGGTCACGAATCCCACCACGAAATCGGCACCGAAGGTCCCGCCCCGGTATCAAAAGGCATTTGAGGCGCTGTGGCAGCACCGCAAGAGCACGCGCGGCGCTTTCGGGGTACTGGCGCGAAGCACGGGTCCGATGGCCTGTCCATGCTGTTACGGCCGACTGCAGGCGGAGGACACTTCCCGTTTGCGGGCGGACCAGGTCTGTCTGTGCCTGAACTGCCAGCGCCCCGTCTTCTACGCCCTCGATACCACCGCCTTGGACCAGAACGGACTGGCTGGCCGCTACAAGAAGAACTGAATCCCATGCTCCAGCATCTCGACAAGCCGTACTTTACCGACCCGCTCACCGACAATTTCGTGCTCGACCCGCTGGGCACGAACGCGGTGGTGGAGTCGCTCTATCGCTCGGTGTTTCCGGGCATCAACAACGTAGTGGCCTTCATCCGGGTGTACTCCGCCATCTGCTGGATGGTGCGCCAGATTGATGAGACGGCCCGGCGCAAGCGCGACCCGGATATCGAGGCGCTCTCCCTGGATGGTCTTGAGAAAATCCAGTTGCTGCTTGGCTGGTACAACGTGCGGCAGAACATCCGGGGGCTCGCCGGCGGCGGGCGCCTCTACCCGGAGGGGCGCACGAAAGTGAAGCTGAGCATGAAGGTCATCGTCGGCGCGCAGGACCAGAAGGCCATGGACCGCGACCCGGACTACGAGCCGAGCTCCGGTGCCAATTTCCTGCAGGCCGTACAGTACGGCCCCAGCATCATCAATGGCATGCCCTGCCTGAAGGTGACGGGTGTCCGGGGGGCCTACCTGCTGACCGACGCGGGCGAGAAGCTGGCTGACGCCTACGAGAAGGCCATTGCGAAGCATCCGCGCCGGGACTGGCTCGCCGATATCGGCAAGCAGCACGTCTCGGATGAGGAAGTCGCGGAGATGGGTGGCATGCTGGACCTGCTCAATCCGTCTCAGGGCGAGATTGACGCATTCATCGAGCAGTACTACCCAGAATCCCCGGACGGACTCACCTTGGGGCCGAACTGGGAGTACCGCCAGCAAGGCTTGACCCTCGCGCTGCGCGCCATCTACGCCGAACAGAAGACGCGCATGTACAAGGACGGCGTGCCCGAGAACGTCATCCGGTTCGCAATGGCACGTGGCCGCACGCACGATGGCAGCTACGAGCTGGCGCTCGATGATTGCGCCCAGGCCCAGAGTTGGTGGGCCAGTTTGCAGTTGCGGCAGTACGTCAGGATTGCCCAAGGCGTCCTGCTGCGGCTGTGCGAGTCGTGGGTACACCGGGCGGTCGTGACGAACAGGCCCCGCGAGATTCTCAACTGTGCGCAGGGCCTTGGCGACAAGCTGCTCACGCTCCTCCCTGAGAACACCCGCCAGGACGTAGCAAGCCTCGTCAAGTTGATGGAAGACTGGCGCGGCGATGAGCCGACGCTCTACGCGGCCGGCCCGCAGCTGGAATACGCGCAACGTATCGAGTCCCTGCTGGATTACCTACTGAGTGTGCGCTACTTCGCGCACAACTCGGATGAGGAAGAGCAGGCATTGCGCAGTTCCTACATCGCCCTACTCTACTGCGCAAGCGAAGCGAAGAACTTCCGGACGGACCCGTATTTCGACCAGGCGCTGGAGAATGAACAGCTTACGCTCGGGAAGCTCGCCGACGTCATGCTGGCGCACATGCACGATTCGCCGGCGGCGTTCATGGTGCACATCGTTCAGCATTACGTTTTACTCCAGCATTTCGGCATCGTGCAGGAGCGCGCCGCCCGGGACGGTCGCAGCCGCTACGTGTTGCTCAAGGGTGACCATGGCCTTGAGCGAACGGGGAATGGCGAGGACTTCTTCGGCATCGACCTGCTGGTGGACCGACTTCGCCATGCCCTGCTCCTTGCCGCGCAGTGTGACCTGCTAGTCCAAAACGAGGAAACTGGGACGTTCTCGCTCACACCTGAGGGCCTGCGACGATTGCAGACGGCTGCCTCCTGATGTGTACGATGTCTTCGGCCGACCGCTAGCCCCACAAGCACTGGCAAGTGCAAGTTAGTGGGGCTAGCGTGTTCTTACAGAAAAGAAAGGGGCCAAGTCCGATGCTTCCCTGCTCCCGCCCCTTCAGGGCTCACCCTCCTTTCTTCTTCACAAAGCCAGCGGCTTGAAGGGCACGCATAAGCTCATCCGTCTCGCTCTTGATTTCGGTCCAAAGCTTGTTCTCCTCGGTTTCCTTCATGTTCTCGACCTGCGCCCTGTCGTGGTGGCCCTCACTGATTTCGCGACTCGCATCCTGAAGCGCGTCAACGACGCGTTTGAGAGGATGGTCGACCGGACTAACCCCCTCTGAAGGACGTGCAAATGCTCGCAACGACGCGATGGCGTATTCCACCGCTGCGACGCCGACCGCGCTCAAACTTTCCGGACCTGCATCCGGCAGCTCACTGGCTGCGCGCAGCAAAGCAGCCGCCTCCTTGATACGCCAATTCGGGTCTCGCGCGTGCGCCTCTTCCGCAATTCGCTTGGCCTCGGCTGTCTGACGCGCGGGCTCAATGACCTTGCTTTCAACATAGATGCGTTCAGCATCAGTCAGCTTGTCAACAAGCTCCGACGGGATAGACAGGGAATCGATGGGCAGGCTGCCGACAAATACCTGTTCGGCATAGCCATGGGAGTTGCCCTTCTGCTCCTTGCGCACATAGCGGCTTCGATAGAGCTGGAAGCGGCCACTACGTTGTTTTGCATGCATATTGTTACCCCTGAAGCTCTTCCGTGTTCTTTTTTGCCTTTGACCTCAGGAGCATGCCTTCAACATAGCGGTACTCAGCAAAGGTCAGCTTGCTCGCAAGCTCCGGCGGGACGGACTCTGAGTCGACTGGCAAGCTGCCCACGAACTCAAGCTCGGCATAGCCGTGGGTAATTCCCTTCCACCCTTCACGCACATAGGTGCTCCGATAGAGCTGGAAGCGGGTGTTTCGTTTTTTTACGTGCATTTTTGTCTCCAAATGAGTTGATAACAATTCGTATAGCAACCTGCGATGCAGGGGCGTGCAACGAGCGATATCGAGCGGGGACAGCAGAGGTAAAAACGTTGCCCATTGGGGGGCCATTTGAAGGCACAACACACGCCGCCGACATTGCCCGGGCGGTGCTCAACGGGATGCTGTGGCGATTGCTTGGAGGTTGCGACGTCTGAACCAACCTGGAAACGTTTTCGGTGCCCGCCCCCGCGACAAACGTCTTCGAACTAAAAGAGATTACTTCTATTTAGACTGGAGGCACCCGCTTAATGCACCGATGGAATCATCCACTGAAAATAATCGTTCCTTTTTATACATGGCATTTTCACAAACCCCTTGCTTTATGGGTTCAACGAGGCTAAATTTGCCCTCCTCGACATACCGTCAATAACAAGAATAACCACCCGCCCAGTTCCCAGATAACCCCACGCTCGAATGCAACTTGACCACCTGACGCGGCATGCGAGCGATGGGACACCCACGACTAGAAAACAAGAAGAAATGAAAGAAACGACCTTGCAAACAACCCAATGGCGCTGCCGCGCTGAATGCGTCGCCGACGCCGAATTGCTCAAATGGGCATTGCGCGGTATCGCAATCGACATGCGAGACGAACCGGCATGGCTTCCGGACGAAGACCCCGTCTTTTTGACGCTTTACGACGTTGGCCTTTCGTTTCGAACGGAGTGCACACTCACTCTTGGCATGCTGCGCTGGATTTTTAGCCACCTGACCGACTGCCATGTAGCGACCGAATCACTGGCAGAGTTCTCCGAGTACACGGCCGGGCGGACCGACTTGGAAGCCTCTGACTTTGCCGCCCCTCCGACTGACATCATTCAACACGTCGAGAACAATCTCGACGAGTACTGCCTATATCTCGAGGTGCTCCGCGACAGGGCACAAGAGAGCTCTGCGGTGCTGTACGAACAACGGCTTGATTTTGAAATGCCCCAAGCGGCTTGACCAAACACGAAGTGGAAGGCACCATATTGCGTCAAGACTGCGTATTAGCGGGTGAAAAATCGCAGTGCCGCCCGCGAAGCCGGGTCCCACCTGGAGTGGGAGTTTTGCCGAAAGGCAGATAGAGACCCCCGCATGCGACGGCCGCCGAAGAGGCGGCCGTTGGATTTTCTGCCTCTTGCCGGACGGATGCTTCGGAGGTTCCCCTACTACTCGCGGGCGGAGACCACGCGCCAAGCCCATTTGTTCAGGTGCAGCCGCCGCTCACTCGCGCTCCGTCGCGTCGTTCCCTTCCTTTCGCCTCCGCAGAATCGCGGCAGATACCACAGCGCGCGTACGGGAATCGTTACGCAGTTGCAGCAGTTCTTCCGCAGAGACCGCTGTACGGCCAGCCAGTTGCTTCTTGAATCGCTCGATGAAGGAATCGGTTCCGGCGCTGCAATTGCCGGCGGCAAGACTGTCGCCTCGGGTGACCATCACCGACGACAAATCGTACACCCGGCTTCGGAACTTCTCTTCAACTCGCCCAGACTGCAAAGTCATTAGGCGCTGATGACGAGCAGCGGCGGCCTTTCTGCGAGCGGCATCCAATGAGCCACCTGCCACGTGATAGCCGCGAATAATCCAGCCCTCGACGGTCTTCAGGGAGAATCCCCGACCCTGCTCAACCCAAACCGCCCTGTACTCGCGATGTCCAACGCGTTCGGCATCCAGGGTCAATAAGCCAGTTACAACCGGCATCAGCCCAAAGTTCCGCAGGCAACGCTCAGTGATGGTGAGTGTGGCAGTGCTGTTCGTACCAGACCACTTCCCATTGGCAGACCAGGCTCGCTCACTATCGCCAGAGGCGCTGGGATGGTCGTCGACGCTCACCGTGACGTTATGTTTCCCCCCGGCCCAGGTGCTAGATGACTGTCGGTAGGGCCAGTCGTAGCTCAACACAGCAGCGACCTGGCGCTCGATGGCAGACGTCGCAATCTCTTCAATTGCTCGACGTAAGTCTGGAGTCGCCCTAGGCGACACGCTCCGGCAAGCGTCGAGGCGCTCCAGCAGCGAACCCCCACACGCTGTCAGAGCGTAAATGGCTTCGGCTCGCGCCTGCACCCTCGCGGCGTGAGACCAGTTGTGCTGGGTATCAAAGTTGATTCTTCTGGATAGCCAGCGCCCCTCCGTGGCGTGCTTACCCGAGCGCAGCAACGCAAGGCCTGGGATACCGCCCTCCATAGCGCTCCTGGCGTATCTAAGGGCACCACGCAGGGTTTTAGCTGAACTCCCTCTGGCCTGCATTCGAGCGATAAATTCAGCAACGACTAACGCCTTGTTTTGAATGCTATACCGTGGCTCAGATGCCGCCGCATCGCCGCTACCTGTCCAGCAGGACGCCGTCTGCACGGTTTCTGCTATTTCGAAATCCTGGTTCACGCTCATAATCATCGACCCCATATAAAATAATAAACATCACTCGGTTGAAACTGATATTCATATTAATCGCACAAAATCGATAAATAAACGTATAAATCAGCAGTCAACCAAAATATCCAAGCATTTATACATAATATCGATTTTAATGAGGTTTGTTGCGAAATCACAACACCTCAAGCAGCCAGCGCCATATCATTTCGTCCACAGTCCGTATGGACATACTGGAGACCTAGGACACTCTGTATAGGCAGCACGTCCAAAAGACTGCTCCTAAGGAGAAGTTCTTTTTCTTTTATTTTTATGCTGTGTTGGTGAGGCCGAGTGAGCAAAGCACCCCCAACCCGCAGGCATGCCTGCAGCTCGTGCTTCGCTCGTTTGAATATGCCGTGCCGGAGCCAGCGTCGAACATTGAGCACGTGAGTCGAGACGATTCGCTCACGCACAGCCAGACTATTCACGCATTTGTCGCGTGCCAGTTCCCCTCTAGCTGCCACCCAGGGCGCGCCCGTAACTTCCCGCTTGACGCAATTGGAACGGTCGCGGTGGTTTTCCCCTCTCCCCCGTCCCCGAGCCGATTAGCGGCTCAAAAGAGGATAGGCACCGGTTTTTAAACGCCAACGACTGGGGTTGCCCCATTTGTGTACGTGTTCTCCCTTTTCGTCAGTGACGACCTGAGCAGCAGCAAGCCGTCGACCGTCCAAGTGCGAGTTGAGCCAGCCGTGGACGGCTGCAAAGGTTGCAGCCCGTTCTCGATGTAAGGCGGACAAGGAAGTCGCGTCCCGGCCGTCAAGCCAGCTCGACGCGGAACGTTCTCATTAAAGCGAATGCGAGGTAGTTACAGAGGCCGCACCGGTGAGTTACCCCTTTAGCCTGGGCCCAGGAGAGGATTGTTGCGCCCTTGAGGGGACCTATGCGCTTTCGCGGTTCTCGACTGACACAAAATTCGCACCTTCAGCGTTTCCCTGCTTTGTCGGTCCCTTCTTCGTACCGAAAACTGGCGCCTGAATTTGTATCACGGATGAAACCTCGCTTGAATGTGATTGTCATCGAGTCGATGCGATGGCGCACACTTCTGGATTCTTTATATAAAACAAGGGCTTGTGAGTAACAGCGGGCCACACCGATGCTCGGCACTCTCAGCTTCGTGCCCCTTTACACCATATATCGGTGTATCGAAAGTATTGACATTGATACGTAGTCGTACAGCAAATTCAAATCTACAAATTTCACCGATACAAGTAGTTTCGAAATCGGAGTATATGCTGGATGCCGCACCCGGTTACCGCCCAAGGGCGTAGACTACGCCATGACATCCGCCCAATAATTTACAAAAGATTTTTTTGAAATAATTCCGACACATTAGGCCACCCCTCCCGGATTATTTTAATACGTCAGCACCACTCGTTATCGTCAGGAATTTTCGACCAAATGGTGTTGGCGGCGTCCACGCCATATCAAGCGTGAAACACCTAGGCATTCAGGGAACTCCCTAAATCCTACGTCTTCCCAGCAAAGGTTGAGCCACCGAAGGATGGCGCATCATTTGCTTGGCCCTCAACGCATTTCTCGGAGTTGTGACCTCCTGGTCTACCGCTGAATGCGCGGCACCCTGTGCACCAGTAGAGTGCGCGGCTATCGTTGTCTGTCGTTACATGGCACCGGGGCCGTAGGAGAGCTGAATGAAGCAAGAATAAGACGAAAAATGTCGGATTCGTTTTCTGAGCGCATCTTCAGCACGGCGTACCACATCTACGCCCTGTACTTTGCGGCTAATTGATGACTCCCCCATGGGTGTGCCATTGGGCCCGAGAATATCAATCTTGCGACCAGGAGCCAGTCAAGTACTTGGCGACTACTGTTCGGCATAGTATTGGCGTCCTTACGCGACGCGTCTCGCGAATCCAGCTCCCCGTAAAGCGCTTTTGCATTTGGAGGCGTCACCATGAAAGACTTGGTCATGCTCAACAAAAGGGTATTTCGAACATCAGCAATTCTCATATCGGTGATGTTGGCCTTAGCGGCCTGTGGAGGAGGCGGTGACAGTACTGGCAATGCAACATTAGCCGCTACTGCGGCGCCACCGGCAGGCTCAATCAATCCCCAGGTCGTTCCGCTCGATGCAAATTTCCGTGGCAAGACATACACGGAGTGGGTGGTATCGTTCTGGCAATGGGCCCTGGTTTTGCCTACCGGCCCGCTGCCGCACCCGTTCAACGACTGCCAGAACCGGCCAATCTCGGCAAGCCAGACTGGAAACGTCTGGTATTGGTCTGCGCCGGATGCTGCGCCGCTCCTCTGCGACCAGACAGGGACGGTGATTCCTGGGGGAACAGCCATCCTTCTCACCATGCTTGATGTTGAGGCGTCGTCACTGGACTCGGACCCGCACTTTAATTCACCAACAGCCGATGGGCAGCGCAAAATTGCCACGACCTTCGCTAGCTACATCTCGGATTTGTTTTGCACCATCGACGGTGTCTCGGTGACCGATATTCCAGCATATCGGACGACGACCGGTCAGTTCTCGTTTACGCCTCCAGCGAACTGGATTTTTGGTACTAACCCCACGAACGCCACCGCCACGTCTGTGGCAGCTGGCTATTTCTTGTTGCTGAAGCCTCTATCGCCGGGCAAGCACGAAATTCACTATGGCGGAACCTTCCATATTCCTGCAGGCGTGTTTGGACCCGACGCGGTGGACGTCCCTAAAGATGTAACGCTATGGATTAGGGTTGGAGATTAGATATGGCATTTACTCGCTGGCATCCGTAAACCACGCGACGTAACCGGACGGGGCGGTGCCGCAAGTTGCCGCCCGTTGTGCGCTACTGCCTCCAAGGAGGCCATTATGCTAATTCCTTCCCCGGCGCGCGACGAGCGCACATTCTATTTCCCTAGTCTCTTGAAAACAGCACACACCTCCTTGGTCGCGGTTGCCGTAGCGCTGTTGGCGACAAGTTGCGGAGGTGGTGACCCTGCCGAGCCCGTAGCAGAGTCCGTCGCAACCACGAAAACTATCAGCAATGCGTCGCCGCCGCCTTCGCCGACCACGGTGCAGATATCGATGAGTCAAGGCAGCGACGCGATAGCTTTCTTCGATAGCTTTGACCCGACTGGGTGCGTAGACACGAACGTTTTTGTGGCTTGGATTTACGGTGCAACGAAGACAGTCGCCAACGGAGGACCGGCACGTACGGCAGCCATGGACCTGAATGTATCTGTCAATCAGTACGACTTTTGCCGGCAAGTTGTTTTGCTAAGCGCCTTTGGCGACAACCCGACCTTCACCTTTCAGATTGCACCGGACCTGAGCAGTTCCAGAGTGACCGGAATGGTGACGCTCACTGACTTCGTCAGCGCCACCGATTTTGACGTCCAGGTCGATGTCACATGGGCCGGCAATGGACCGATGTCAGGGACAACAATCACTCAGCACACCTCCTCATTTCCCGGGGGCGTCTTCAACTCCCGCGTTAACGGCTTCTCGCGCGCCGCTGTGGCCTCCGGTACTGTCGCCTCCAACACGACCAACTTTACACCCGCCGCCTCAACGTTTGCCGAGATGGACCGGGGCTCTTCCGGAGTAATTGATATCACGCCGGTAGCAAGCAGTACGACGGCAAGCACGACACCTTAATACGTGCCAGGGGCGCAATCATAGGCCACGAGCGGGCGGCAGAGTAACCCTTGCGAGGATAACTGCCCGCCCCTCACTTTAAGTCGCCAGTCAGTTCCGCCGGCCACGGTTGGGTGGCCTGCCGCGTGCGAACGTCTTCGCGTCGGCCATTGAAGCCAGTCTGGACAGAGTGACGACATCAAACAGGGTGTGCATACGCGTTGGCGGTGGGCGGGACGATTGATTGCAAGGCATTGTAGTTGCCCGTGACAGGGCTCACGCCTATTGCAAAACAAGACAAGCTTGCTATCAATACTCAGCCCGACAGTCGCGTGCGGACCCTGTGTTGCGGGGCCAGTGCACCACTGCGCCACATGCACGAGCGCCCTCGCGGTGCTCCACCGCTGCATCGCGGGTGACACCAAATTGGCGACAAGTAAATACTCGCGTGCGTCACCACGGATGCTGTGTGCATTCGCCACGGGAGCAGTGAGAGCGTCACCACGGCCACCGCCAACAGCATCCCCGAGGCCAGTCGAGGCAGCACCCTCAGCATCGGGTAGTACGGCTATGAGATAGGCCCGGCCCGACGGCACCAGACCCGCGCTCTTGATGGTAGCAGCGGGCGGACGGCCCGGCGTCCAGCCGGGGCCTTTGTGAACACGCAATGCGGCGTGCACGGGTCACGCTTGGCCTCGCGAGAACAGCTACGGGGAGACAGTTGCTCGCGACAGGGCGCGGCCAGGCGGGGCGAAACCCCGCCGCCGGCCCCGCGCGTGCCGACATTGGAAACAGGTGCAAGGCGCGCAGCGCGAGCATGGCGTGGCGCGGGGTCCCCGCGCTGCATCGAAGGCAGAGTTGCTCATGCAGCGTGGGGCAGCCAGGACGGCACGGCATGCCGGAAGAAGGGTTGCGTGCCGACGTCGAGGTAACAGGGTGGCCTCGATAAAACATCTGCGGACGGCGGCGGGGTTTCGCCCCGGCGCAGCCGGGCCGGGAGCCCGTTACCCTCGATGGACGTCGCGACGAATACGTCGAAGCCACGCGCCCCCGTGCGCGTGAGGAAAAACAAGGGGAAAAGACAGTTGCCCCATGCCCTTGTTTTTCCGTGCAGAGAGCCATCGCAGACACACAACGCTTGCGGGCGGGCGTGGTGGCCAGCCTATTGGGCCTTGGTTGCACAAGTAGCTATACGAAAAAACGGACCACGCACGCCCGGCGGCACAAGGCAGCTCGCGTGGCGTTGAAAACGCAACCCAAGGGAGACCATCGCAATGCGAGAACACTCAGCGGCGCAGCTTCGCGCGCCCATTGATACCGACTGCTGCGCCACGCAGACACCCGGTGGCACACTATGCAGGCCGACGCACGGCGCCACGGAGGGAAAAGACCGTGGCATGACGGAGACATCTGCTGCGCCCGCCGTGGCGCAATCATCCGCCCACAGCGTGTCGTTGCCAGAGCCTCGTGCTTCGCGACGCCAGGACCGAGGCCTGACCGCAGTGGTACATCCAACGGTGCTGCAGAGGGACATTTGGTTGCGAGCGCTGAGTACCCTCAATCGATTCCGGGTCATCAGAGCCATCGACATCGCTGTCGCCTGCTTTCCGGAACGCCCGTTCAAGGCGGCGCTGACGGCTGCTCAGCGTGCCATGCGCGGTTTGGCCAAAGCCAAATTTGTACGGCGTTATCGCACTAACCGGTTTCAGCACATTTATGGTCTGACCACTCGTGGAGCACGCTGGTTGCAAGAGCACGATGTCACCGCCGCCGCGTCGGTGCGCCGCGTCTCGGAGAAAACCAACCCCGAGCACCAGCTTTGGATGAATTTCATCGTTCTTGCGTGCGAGGCTAGAGGCCTGCTCGCACTAACCGAATCGGAAGTGTGGGACGAATTGAACCCAGACACAGAAAAAGGCCAACCTCTCAAGCAGGGGCTGACAAAAGTGGATATCAAACCGGACTCCAGGAAGGCGTCCTCGGAGGAGCGCACGATTGACCTGGATGTGGAACCACCAAAGCCGAAATGGCTCAGGCCTGACGCAATCGCAATTCAAGGCGACGACGTCACTTGGTTTGAAATCGATATAAGCACGCGGGGCTCCTACCGAGCGACCGCCCTGACTGCTCTAGCAACCAAGATTGGTTGCAAACTTGAAAATGGCAAGTCATTGCGCCGAGTGGTTGTCATGACCAGGGATGAAATCGTCTATCGACGGCACGTCCAGCTGATGCGAAAAAAGATGAAGTCCGCGAATGAGGCAGACATCTTCCTTACACGCGGATGTCATTTCAATGAACTTGCCGAAGGAGTCTTCGAGGTCATCGCGCCAATATGGGATGAGAAGGCATCGAAATCTGTGCTGCTAATTGTGGGCCACGTCATCTTTCAGCTGCTGCCAACATGGCTACCGAAAGTAAGGCTCGATGCCAGCAACCGACAGCCGCTATCAGGCTGGTTCGAGGAGAACTACCTGCCCTATCGCAGGCCCAAGAGCGCCAGACCTTGGCCAACTCCCTCCTCTCCCCTGCTGCGCAGGCACTCCATGCCCTCTAAGTAGTTGGTGCCTATACGTCTTGTGAGCACCCCGTTCACGACACCATAAAGGATACACATGCAGGCATTCGGAAACTTGGCGACCCAGCCGGAGCGCAGGACCACAAAGACCCCCGGCAAGACCTATTACGAATTTCGGATGTGCGAAAGCCAGCGCGGAAGTGACTCAGACCCTTGCTGGTATACGGTTAGGGTCATGAAAGACGCCGACCTGGGCCTCGCGAAAGGCGATTTCGTCAAAGTCACCGGCAAGCTCAAGACAGACTTCTATCTGTCACGCGAGGGCAAGCCTACAGGAACACTGCTGATTTTGGCTTTTGAGGCAGCGAAGATTGCGAAACAGCCAGCTCCGGCAGCCGAAGCTGGACCGGCGGCGGAATAGACCGCTCCGGAAAACTGCTCTTCGGTATTGATTCGGCCACCCAGACATGGGTGGCCTTTTTTCTCTTGGTGTGGCTGCTCAGCCGGTTAGAGACTCGGTCCGCTGTCATACATACCAACGGACCATCGACCGCCAATCAAGCCCGCTTGCTCGGCAGGTGTCGCCAAGTTTCCTGGCGCCACTGTTCGCCCTCTTCTGCGTCAATGATGCCACGTCCGAGCAGCGCGCTGACATGCACCGTGCTGAGCTCCTCACCATCCCGGAATGCGACATACGCAGAATCGAGCAGAGCGGTTTCAACATCGCCATTGAGCACAATGCGCTCGTGCTTCGCCTCGGCCCGTACCGCTCGAACAGCCTGCTTCAGTGGTTGGTCGCACCAGTGAGACTGTAGCGGCGCGTCCGCAAACAACCAATCCTCAACATCCCATAGCCGCATGCGAGACTCTCTATCCGTCGATAGCATAACTAGAATCCGGCACCCATCAAGTGGAAGTACAACGGATAGGTCAGTGCTATGCTCAAGAAATTGGAGGACCACGCCATGAGCAAACTGCTGCGCTTCGCGTCATCACAAGAAAACATCGACCGACTTGCCATCCGGCTCGCCATGGTAGTTGGCGTCTTCGGGGTGGCGGTGGCCATCGTAACTATTGTGGCCATAACTACTAAGTGACCGGTTCGGTTTAAGGAATTCATTCGCGCGCACCAGTCTCGAAGATGGCTGCGAGCGCAGCGAACCCTATGTCGCTGGCGACGGCGTTATCAGGTGCTAGGCGCATTGCCGCGCCCCTCCCATGGACCGCGTTGGACCGCCGGATACAGATGGCGAAGCCCGGACGGAGTCCCGCTCAAACAGAGAGTGCGTGCACTCGTATGACATGGCCATTCCTGGTTCCTCGATTACCTGACACCATTGGTTCGCGTGGCGGACTACCGCACTCGCGCTGACGGCCGCTCTGCGCTCAATTAGCGCCGCCAGCGTCCAACTGCCCGAATCCACCGGCGGACACCCTTTGCGCTCTCGCGCAGCACAATGGACAAAATCGTCCGAAGACGAACGTCGTGATATGTATCTGCCGAGCTAATCTGTGCCGTTTCACGCGCTGGCAATCCGCAGGCGACCCTTACCTTCCGACGCAACCACGCCCTCCACGCAGCGCGACAGAACGCGCGCTCAGCAGCATCTGGTGTTCTTCTGACGGCATGGAATTCCTGCCCGTCGATGAAGCCTGACACTTCATAGCCGTCACGACGTTGCGAGCGCCACGCTGTGTAGCCCCAACAGAAGATTTCTGTTGCCATCCGCCCTCCCCTCCTCTGTGCCTATCCGAACATTGTTCCCAACTTCTGCTGATTGAGCAAAGGCGTTGCGGTCAGCGATGCCGAAGACAGCGGTGTGCACGGCCCTGACACCAAGCCGACCAGTGCTCGTCATCACTCTGCGATATCAGCCTGCGGTCCCACGCTTCTGGGAGCCGCTCCAGCGCGAGGCAGTTAACTTCATGGATAGGCGCCGGGGACAACAACAGCCTGAATTGTGGAGCCCGCCGGGGCATCACCTTCCTCAGCCGGAACGAATGTTGCGCTGCTTGCGCTACAGCGGAAACATCTGGAGTAACTCTCCAGCGTTACTGTTCGCGCTAGCCCCTCAGACGCCAGATAGTGATTGGCTTCACAAATCTGCGCATCAGCAACAGACAAGGGAACTGCGACATGGACCCACCCACAGGCGGGACATTTGAATGTTTTATACATGATGCTCTCGTCGTACTAGTCGAACATTGCTCCCGCATGAGTTGTCAGGTAGCTTCGCCCGCACCACCCAGTAGCGACTCGTCAGTGACGTCACGAAAGCTTGTCACTCCGTTCACATGGCACCAACCAGCCCAGGTCAATTCACCCTCGACACTGGTCCCCGGAGCGCCTTCAAGAAGATATCTCCGCCCGGAACGGGTTACACCGACACAGGTATGCGCATCGAATTCGACGATTGCAGAGCTGACTCGGCCCGTTCCTCGGCCAGGACGCGACCCGACGAAATGCCGCTGCCCGCGTTCAGTCTCATACACTCGCCATCGTACCAATACGACTTCCGGGAGTTCCTCTACCGAGCGCGCCTTCCATATTGTCAAGATGCTCTCTCCTTCCTCAGTGCGCGATTGCTGCTCGCGCAGAACGACGACTACCCCTCGCGCGTTGAAGTTCGATTGCGGAATTGCAACTCACCGCCAGTCCCGGACATGGAAGGTTGCATACAGTCTTTCCCTCAACATCCGTTGCACGTCCCTATCCCCCAAGCCCACACCGCGTTGACAGTGAACAAGATTGAGCATGCAGCTCTCGAATCCGTCCTTGCGGTCATCGAGGGCTAGCCAGCTTCTCAGCCGGTGCCTGGTGACATATTGCAAAACTTGTTCTCCCCGCGTAAGGGCGGAGAACTGCAACGCGTTTTTGTCGTCGTCGGGGTAGGTAGCACCAATAACTCGGTCGCGCAATGACGCAAGCGGCAACGCGTCGCGTGCGCGCTCAAATCCAAAGGTGAGCACCCAATCAGAGGAGATAACTATCCTGACATCAGGGTACGGTTCGAGCAGCTGCTCAAGAATCCCGGCGTACTCGAACAGCTCTACGCCAGGCTCGCTCGCGACAGCGCCCTCTCCCACTACATAGCAGTCGCAGCGAGTGAGGCAATTGTCGTAATCCAGGAACAGTACATTCCCCGGCGCACTCGCCTCGCTTATCCGCCCCTTCCCACCTGCAGCGCTCATGTCCATCGCTCCCCCCATCAATCACGTCCAACGACCAACGCTCGCTCGGCATACACCATGAGATTGATACTAGCCGCGTAGTGTGCTGACAGCAATGTTTTCAATATTTTGAATTAATTTTTATTGAAAAATATAATTATCAACTTTCAAATCCCAGCTAAGAGATTTTTCAATAAAAGCCGAGCCGCAGTACCCCATGGCATTGCCACTCTACAGACGTCGTCTTGATACGAAATCTTGCATAACAATCTCGTGCGGGAATCACCGTTGCGGGCTATGCTGTACACAGGACGGACACTGGATAGTGGGTATGTCAACTTGCGACCAGAATCGGTACACGATAGTCGAACTTGCTGAGCTCGCCAGGTCAGACGAGCTAGAGCGGGTCATCCAGGCGGCGGGCGCTCCCCCAGCCCAGGCGACGGGCAAGCGTAGGAGGTGGTCTGAACTGAAAGGGTTCGACCGCGCCTCGTTCGACTATGAGGCCTATCTGAAATCTCTGACGGCATAGTCAGCCCAGTGCCCGGACAGCCAGTGGCTTGTTCTGCTAACTGCCCTGTACGACGGGAGAGCGCAGAAAGGCGCTTCGGCGGCCAAGCCCGCCTCCCCACGATGCATTGAAAGTCCCATAGGGTCACTCGTAATGGCGATTCCAAAGGCACTCAGCGAGCAAGACGGCTTACAGGAAAGCGCCAATGCCGACCTTCATGTTTCCGGCAAGGAAATGACTGTAGAGGCCAGGAGTCGCCCCCGCCACAAGCTCACCGACCTGATAGCAGAAATGCCGAACGGGCTGCCGCGCGTCCAAGGGTGGGAGGGGACGCCTTCTGTCGGTTTGGAAGATTGCTGATGCCACGGCGCCTGCAGGAGATTGTCAGCAAGCTATACCGCCCACCTGTCGGGGTGCGGCAGGTTTTTGCGCTGTCTCGTGATGATGCAGAGCGGCTGCCTCGCCTCGCTTCAATTGCGGTCATCTCTATCACCGCACCGGAGCGACCAGCGGCACAGCTCGACGGCATTAACCACGTACTGCGTTTATCTTTCGCCGACGTGGACTTCCTGAGGCCGAAACTGTCCGCAAAAGCGAAGGCAAAGCTTGATAGCGCATTCACAGTTGAGCAAGCCCAGGCGGTGCGGCAGTTCGTCGACTGCCTGCCCGCCGACATTGCTTCGGTCGTAGTGCATTGCGAGGGGGGTTTCTCGCGGTCCTGCGCCATAGCCCTAGGACTCCACCACCTCTATGGATATCAAGTGGAGACGGAGCAACTTACGCAGGCGAATCCATCTGTCCTCCGAGTGCTCACGGGCAAGCACAACTCAGGGATTCATGCATATCACTCGACCACCAAGATGCCCGACAGGCTGCTGACGATTGCAGAAGCAGCTGCTCAGTTAGACGTTAGCCGACCATACGTATCGATGCTGTGTGACGCGGGCAAGCTGGGCGAAATAGACATGGAGAATCAGGACTCATCGACTGTCGCTATTTTTCGAGCTCTTTCCATGGAGGATGATGATTTGTCGCAAATTTTGAATTTTGTTGGCGATTTTGTCGCGTTTTTTTAATTGCCAAGCAAGAGAGCAGAAGAAGTCACTCGCAGAGACTTGAGCCAGCGCAGGAGTTCTACTGTTGCCTCCTCAAGAACGGAACTGGCCGCATCCGTGAGATAGCCAGTGCACGGCCTGTGGCGACAAATGACGAAATGACTATGAGACCCGGCGTGGGCTACTCCACCTACGATGCCCACGACGACTCTCCGCTCGTTACGAAAAAGGCGCTGAATATAGCTGTTAGGCAGACTGGACTAATATCATTATCAACTGGCAAGGAGGTGCCCGATGAAAGTACTGAACATGCGGGAAGCCAAGTCTTCGTTCTCGCGCCTGGTTCAGGCAGTGGAGCAAGGGCGCGAGCGCGAAATCATCATCGCCCGAGCCGGCCACCCCGTCGCGAAGCTGGTGCCCCTAAACGTGGACCCCGAAAGCAAGCGTATTGGGGTTGCCAAGGGCCTATTTGATGTGCCGGACAACATTGATACCCATAACAACGAAGTCGCGGAGTTGTTCCTTGGCCCAGGTCCCACATGAACCTTCTGTCGGGCACGCATGTCGCCATGTGGGCTATCACGGACAGTCCAAAATTGTCAGCGCCACCCCGAAGCCACTGACGACCACACCCACCATGTTCACGTACGCGATAATGGCCGCGAGGACGAAGGGGACGAGGTCGGTGGAAAATGCATGTATATCAAACGGGGGCCGCCGAATGATTCTGCGTATCGCAAAGTGGGGCGGCAGTCTCGCGCTGCGCATTCCGGCCAATTTTGCTCGCCAAATTGGCCTCAAGGAGGGTGACCAAGTGCAGGCGAACCTTACCGTGGATGGCAATATCAGCATTCGCGCAAGCCAGTTGGGACCGCAACGCGTTCGCGCAAGAATTGGCATCAATGCGCGAAGCGATGCCCATGACCGAGTCTGTCATGGAGGAACTGCGGCGAGGCACTCGCTACTGACGTAATCGGAATGATGGATGGGGCTGCCATAGTCTTCCCGAGTCGACTCACTTGACTTCAGAGTACCAACGGGTTCCCAGAGACTAGCCGGCAACCAGGGAAGTCGAAAGTCGATTCCCGCCTGCAGCGTGGTTCAAAGTCCCAACCAGCGCAGCCCTCTGCGTTAGGGTGAGCGACGAATACCGCCCCAAAAGCCACTCCTGCAGCTTGCTATCAGCGACGGCGTCGCAGTCTTGTGCTTACCCGGCACGCGTGGCACCGCGCCTCTCAAAAAACAGCCTGACAGCGCGCCACATGCCCAAGAACACAGCGTTTCATGCTTGGTAGCAGGAGACATTGTCCAAAAACTGCACGTATGGGGCGACGCCTTGTCCAAAGCAGTCCAATCCTAAGCCTCTCGCCAGAAGGGCACCCGCCTTCGCAGGCTGCAAAGTGCAAAAGGGAGATTATTCGTTTCCACCATCGCCCCCCGTGAAACGGCGTTTCCGCTTGACAACAACACCTTCCTTCGGCTCACTGCCGAAGTTCGTACGCCCTTCGGAACGAGTGCCTGAACCCGCCTGACGGACGCCGGTCGGCACCTGGATAGTCGAAATTGCTCGCTTGTAGACAATTTGCGTGCCGCCGGGCCCGCCGAGCATCACCACGAACTGGTCGAATGACTCGATTGAACCGGTCAGCTTGATGCCGTTGACTAGGTATACCTCGACACGCTTCCGCTCTTTGCGCGCTGTGTTCAGAAAGGCGTTCTGCGAATTGGGGTCTTCAAGCTGCATTGGTTAGTTCACATTGAGGGCAGCTGCCGTCGTTGCGAGAATGAACTCCGGCCACCCTTACAAGATAGACAAAAACACGAAACGGTTGAACCTGGAAGCGAAGGCTCCACCTCCGTCACCTGAATGTCCCCGACGAGGGTGGCCGCATAGCCATCGCGCATCCAATCGCACATCTCTGCGAGCACCACCCCTCCATGCCCACACTCCCCCCTCACATTGGCACGAACCTGTTACGCACATGCATGTGCACTTTCTCGCCACCGACATAACCATTGACCACATAGTGCCGTTTAGCGTGTTCCGTCATAACTGAAGTCATCGAATGCCGTCACGCTGTCGGCTTTCGTCCAGACCCCGACGGCCCCAGGCCCGGCAATGTGGCGGTCGTCCGTTTCGATGTAAGGTTTGCTGTCGAAGAGCACGCGGACGTGCGTTCCGCTAAACTCGACGCGGAGCGTTTGCCAAATATTGCGATGAACTTCTACGTTGACGGATTTGAGTTCTTTTCTCCTTCCACGCTCGACGTAGTAGAAAGTGATGTTGTTTTCCAGGGCGTTCACGCGCGCCAGGTAGTAGCCCTCACCGCTGGTCCAGCGCCACACAATGCCACCGGCCTGGTCCTCTTTTCCGCTTAGCGGCTTAAGCTTGACCTCGACGAAGCCGTCAGCGATTGCGACGTCCTTCTTCACACACCAGGGAAACGTTCCAGTTCCCATCTGCTTCAGGACGTTCGGTGGGCTGGGGGCCGTCGAGTCTGCTTCCACAGACCATTTCGGAGAACCACCTCCAGTTGAGCCAGCAATCCAACCAGGGGGTAGTGCTCCGACGACATCGCTGTCGAACGGGACCGTCGTAGCAGCGAACGTGACGGCCGGTGCAGCAAACAACGTGGCGAAGATGCGTTTCACGTCAGCCTCCCGGTAGCCATTTACATCTGCGGCGGCCAGTTATGCATTTCTCCCTGGCAGCTCTCACACCGGGCGTAGAGCGCGTCGTACATGACCATGCCGTGTCGGAGCATTTCATGGTCGTCGGGAAACGCCTGGGACAACCCGAGCAATATCGCATACAGGCCGGCCGATTGTGGCGTCAGGTCAAGCCGAGACGTGTCTGCTCCTCGGACGATGGCAGCGAGTTGCCGAAGCGGCGGCGTAGTTAGATTGTATTTCTTGAGAAACGCGTCGAAGCTGCACAACTCTCCCACATGCGACAGTTCCACGAGGTTGGACTCGCGCGCCTTGGCCAGTGCTTCCTCCACCTTGTTGGCTGCCGCGACGGCGGGCTTGTGATGGAAGGTGTAATGCAGCTCGACAGTGCGCGCATCGATATGCGGCTCCAGCGCATCGTAGGCAAACGGCAGCGGGGCCGCCGCGTACTTGCCATCGGTGTCCGTCAGCTTGTCGACGTAACCTGGTGATTCCGCCGCGTCAGCCGACCCAGCAGCCAAAACCAACCTGGCGGTTGCTGCGCCCGCCTGGTGGACGAACTTTCTACGCGACGCCATAACTTCTCATTCAGAGGAACGCGGCCGGCGCATTGAGCGCTAGTGCGCATGTAGAAGTGGGAACACGACAAGACCAAAGAGAGCGGCTGCGACGACAATGACAGGCTCCTGGGGCTTCTTGAATCGCCAGAGCAGCAGGACCGTTGCCAAGGCCACCGCTGCTGTCGGTATGTCAATGACAGAGCGCTTCGCGATGACGAGCACCGAGCCCGAAATTGCCCCGATAGCGGCCGCCGTAATGCCATCGACAAACGCTTTCACGGCAGGCAGGTGGCCGTATTTCTTGAAATACGGAGCAGGGAGAACTGTGAACAAATAGCAAGGCAGGAAGGTGCCGAGGGCGGCGACACAGGCGCCTGCGAAGCCCGCGACCAAGTAACCAATGAACCCTACGGTAATGACAACCGGGCCGGGTGTAATCATCGCAACCGCCACTGCATCGACGAACTGGCGGTCGTTCAGCCAGTGGTGTTCGGTGACAACGCCGCCATAGAGGAACGGCACAATTGCCAGCCCGGACCCAAACACAAACGCCCCGGCCTTTGTGAAGAAGAGCGCAATGTGTCCAAGCAACGGAATGTCGAGGCCGCTTAGCGCTCCGCTCATAGCAGGGAGGAGCCCGACCGCGAATCCGTTGACAGAGCCCTTCTGCAGCCACTTGGGTGGCGCCCGACGCAGCCAGCCGATAATTCCTGCTGCAATGAAGAGCCATGCAATCTCGGACTCTGTGATGAACGTGATTGCTGCCAGCGTCAGGTAGATGACCCACAGTAGTTTGTCCGAGCCAACGGTCTTGGTGGTTAGTTTGTAGGCACTCATGGCGATGATGCCAACGACTGCTGCGCCAACGCCATAGAATGTCGCCTGCATCCATGAGAGTCCGCCGAAGTGGGCGTATGCCCACCCGAGCGCCAGGACCATCAGGAAGGACGGTATAACGAATGCAAGTCCTACAAGCGTCGCCCCCAGGACTCGGAAATGCACAAAGCCGAGATAGATGGCCAATTGCGCGGCCATAGGGCCTGGTGCCAACTGCGCAAGCGTTAGCCCCTCTTTGTAATCTGCCTCGGTAATCCAACCGAGGCGCTCAACGAGGTCCCGTCGCATATAGCCTGCCAAGGCTACCGGGCCGCCAAAACCAAACGTACCGAGGCGCAACATATAAAAGACAAGCTGGCCGAGCGTATAGGTTGGTGCGGTTTGGGTCATCGTGTTCATTGACGCTTCCTCGCGGCATCCTTCTCGGCCGCAGCGAAATGCTCGAGCAGCGAGTCCAGCACAGGACTTATTTCGGTCAGCAGTGCGTCGTCGCCTAGGCCACGTCGCTTTGCTCCCGTCATGATTGCTTCGAATCCCGCAGCCTCCGGAACGGCGGCACCACCAATATCGAGGGAGTGAACCATTGTGCCGAGGCCGAGCATCCCCGGTTCGGCCTCGAGTCCAAAGCTGGCGGCCAACACTTCGTAAGTGACGCGGTCGCCGACGTGCGAAAACGCGGCGCCGTCGAAGTCAAATCCCAACGCGTCAGGCGGACAATCAGCAGGCGACGTGAGCCAGATAAATTGCGCCTGACCATCGATGAATCGACGAATCAGCCATGCACTGGCGACCCGGTCCACCCAGAGTCGCTGGCGCGTAGCCCAGACTCGGCCCTGATACTCCTCGCGATTGAGCAGCCGAATGTTGCCTTCTACCTGGTGCGGCTCGCCCGGCGACAGAACGGTATCCGCGAGAGCAACGAAGTCCTGCCAGGCAGCTTCTGCTCTCGTTGATGCGTCGCTCGGGAAGTAGTCGACACTCGAAATCGCCTCGAAGTCCTTCCTAACGCGCCGCAACAACCGCGTGATTTCGGCCGGCGTAAGAACTGAGAGGGTCTTGCGCGCCTCGGCCAACGACTTGATGAATGCGTCGAAATCGGCACTCTTGTCGAACATTGACCGAAACTCCACTTCCTGGCTTTCGTCACGACTCGGCGTGCAGACGAGATGGGCAGTGCCACCGGCCTCACCAATTCCTTGACCGAGGTCCAACAGGTCCGCCTCGGCCTCCTCGCTCGCCGGCAACAGGTACACCCCGTCTCGCAAGGTCGCACAGCCCTTGGCCTTGAGAGCGCGCCAGTAGCGCATGCGTGCGGTTGGGTTGTCAGTTGGGAGAGTGAGCACCAACAGCAACCACTGCTTAACCATATCCATGTCACGTAAACTACAACATAGTTACGGCTGCTACAAGAACCATTTGTAGCAGCCGTTTTGGACCATGCTGACCCTGCGTTACCACACAGCGAGGCGCGACGCGAAGCCCGAACGGATTGAACTGCAATGAAAGATGCCAACCGCCATGGCGGCATGAATGAGGACGAAGAACCGCTGCGCGATGAACATGTCGCTTAGCGCACTTTTGGCGGGCTGGTGCCGTGCAATGGCACGCACACTACGTCGTGCGAAGTCGGTCATCGCAGCAAACTGAGTCAGCTCGAACTAGAGGAGGAGGCAGTCCAAACCGTTCTCGCCAAGAGCCGCCACCCTATTGCGATTTCTGGTGGCGATGTCGGTGGTGGATGTCCGGGAAATGGGCGTGGGTGTGCGTAATCGGCGGATGCCAATGTGGATGGGTGTGCGGTTCTTGCCCGTCCCACGGAAAGTCGTGGTCATGCTGATGGTGCTCATCATGCCGGTGGGAATGCGCATGCTCCATCTGCTCATGCGTGTGTTCGTGCCGTTCACGCAAATGCAGCCAGACACCTAGTGCCATCAGGACGAAGGCCAACCAGAACAGCATGTTGGACATCTGTGGCCATAGCGCGAGCGAAATGATGACGCCAAATAGCGGCGCCACCGAGAAGTACGCACCGGTTCTCGCCGTACCCAGATAGCGTAGCGCCACCACGAAGAGCGCGAGACTCAACCCGTAGCCTGCGAAGCCCACCACCATCGCCGACAGCAGAGGTACCGCACCCGGCAACTTGGCACCGGCAATCAGCGCGAACGCAGTGTTACACACACCGGCAACCAGTCCTTTCAAGCAGGCAATCAAGATAGCGTCATTGGACGACACCTTTCGCGTCAGGTTGTTATCAATGGCCCAGCAGACGCAAGCTGCCACTATCAGCAGTGCACTCGGCGACAGTGTCGCCCCCGCCGGCTGCCAGGAAAGCAAAACGCCCCCGGCCACGATGGCGACCATGCCCAGGACAATCTGTCCTGTCAGCATTCTCCTTGACGACCATCCAGGCAATGAGCGCCGTGAACACACCCTCAACGTTAAGAAGCAGCGATGCCGAAGCCGCGTCGGTTGCAACCAGGCCTTTCATCAGAAAGGCTGGTCCCGCAACCCCTCCTGCCAGAATTGCGCCGAACAACCACGCGAGTTCACGCCTGGGGATATCCGCCTGGTGCTCAGCCAAGCCGCGAGCGCTCTTCCGGCCAAGTGCTCTTGCCGGTTCCAGGAGCCCAAGACCAGGAAGCCTGCAAGGTCATACCATCTTGTTCGGCAATGAATATATACTCCCCCATACTATATTCGAGGTGAAGCCGTGAGCCATACAATCCGCGAGAAACAGAAGTTGTTGAACCGGGTGCGTCGCATCCGGGGTCAGATTGATGCCATCGAACGTGCGCTCGAGGAAGAGCAAGGTTGCGTGGGCGTGCTGCAGCAAATCACGAGTTGCCGTGGGGCCATGAATGGCCTCCTGGCGGTGGTACTGGAGGACCACATTCGCACGCACCTTGTCGAGGCCGAGCCTGCCCATGGCGAGTCTGAAGGCGACGCCAAGGAGCAACTCATTGAGGTAGTGCACAGCTACTTTAAGTGAGACAGCAATGAGCAATTTCTACGACGCCCCATTTGGGGCAGGCCACGACCATGTCTTCTTGGGCGCCGGGCACGAGAAGAACGAGCGCAAGACGTGGGCCGTAATTGTCCTCTGCGCCCTCATGATGATTGCCGAAATCGTCGGCGGCAGTCTGTTTGGGTCGCTGGCTCTTGTCGCAGACGGACTGCACATGTCGACGCATGCCGGCGCCATGCTGATTGCAGCGCTCGCTTACACCTACGCGCGCCGCCACGCCAATGACCCGCGCTTCGTCTTTGGCACTGGCAAGCTGGGCGACCTCGCTGGGTTCACCAGCGCCATCATCCTGGCCATGATTGCCTTGCTGATTGCCTATGAAGCGGTCGCCCGCTTCTTTGCTCCCGTGCCAATTCACTTCAACGAAGCCATCCCCATCGCAGTCGTCGGCCTGCTGGTGAATATCGCGAGTGCCTGGCTGTTGAGCGGTGGCGACCATCATGGGCACAGTCATGGTCACGGGCACGCGCACGGCGACAAGCACGACCATGATGAACAGGTACAGCTCATTTCCACGCCAGCGGGCGACTTCGCGCTATCCATCTTCGAAGATGGCGTGCCACCGGTTTTTCGCCTCACGGCAGAAACGGCAAACCTGGCCTTGCCGGCCAGCACGGTGACTGTGACCACGATTCGGCCGGACAGCAGCCGCCAGGAATTTGCGCTATTGCGCAAGGCCAACTGTCTGGAGTCCACGACCGAGATTCCTGAGCCGCATGCCTTCACCGTGTTGGTCGGCCTTGCCGGCAGTGTGCACACCCTGGAATTTGAAGAGCACGGTCACGAGGAGGACCACGGCGCACATCACCGCGACCACAATATGCGGGCCGCCTACATTCACGTTGTGGCCGATGCTGCCGTCTCCGTTATGGCTATCATCGGTCTGTTGCTAGCCAAGACGTTTGGCTGGCTTTGGATGGACCCGCTGGCCGGTGTCGTCGGCGCACTGGTAATTGCCAACTGGTCATACGGCCTCATCCGCGACACCGGTGGCATCCTGGTCGATATAAATCCTGACCAGCGTATGGCGGGCAAAGTCAAGGCGGCAATCGAAGCCGACGGGGACAAGCTGGTCGACCTGCACGTATGGCGCGTAGGCCCGGGCCACCTGAGTGCTGTGGTGTCTGTGGCCACAAATGAACCGCAACGTGGGCCTCAGTACTATCACTCACGCCTAAGGCAATTCAAGAGCTTGTCTCATGTTACCGTCGAAGTGCTCGACTCGCGCACGGCATAACGAAACGCGATGCGCATAGCATCAGCGCCAGGACGGAGGGGGCGAACCAGGCGACAAACCACAACTGCGCACTACAATCTGGCGCGGCTAACGAACTGCGAGGAGACGAACAGGGCGGACTACGGCATTACAACGCCTACCGCCGACTCCAAGAGCACTGACAGCTGAGGACCATGTTTGCCCTGAAGCGTTTCGCAATTGACACCGGTGCCGAGGTGTTGGCTGGCGACCTGCTTGCAGCGGATGGGCGCGCCAGCTGCCTCGTGCTGCATGGTGGTGCAAGCACGAGCGAACGGTCCCACTGGCTTGTGCTCCGCCAGAATCTAGCGAGCCATGGGATTGGGTCGGTTGCCGTGGATTTCTCAGGGCACGGGGAGAGCTCGGCACAAACGCCCAACTCCCTAAGTAAGCGCTACAACGAGGCAGTTGCAGCGTTGCAGTACCTTGATGACGCCGAGCCGCGCGCTGTCATCGGTATCAGCATGAGTGGTGAAATCGCGGTGCGCCTTGCCGCTGACCCTCGCAACCGCATAACGCGACTGGTCACACTAGTCGGCGCCGCCTACGATTCAGCCGCTTTCGAGGTGCCCTTCGGGCCAGCCTTCACCAAAATACTCCGCACACCGCAAAGCTGGCGTCGGTCGGTTGTCTTCGAACAGATAGCGTCATTTCCTGGCCGCTTAACGGTGGTTCGCGCGACCGATGACACCGTCGTTCCCTCCACCATCGGCGAGCTGCTCATTGCGAACGCCAGGCGTGCGGAGCATGCGGAAATTGTAGACATCCTCAATACAGACCACGCTCTCGGCTTAGCCATGCGCGCACAGCCGGGGCTAGTCGACCGCTTCGCAAACGTCATCTGTCGCGCCATTCTTGCCTGACAGCGGGGCACTGCAAAACGCAGTGCCCACGAAATGCAGTGGTCCAGGCTTGCTTCTCGAACCCGCTAGTGCTCACGCGTTACGGTGGAGTTGTACTGCGGCTGCTCGCAATCTGCACCGCTCCTTCCGCGTTAGTCGTCGTTTCCATGATGTCCATGGTATCCGTGGTGCCGGTGGCCCCATTACCCGTATGGACCGTAGTATCCACCACCGTAGTACCCGCCATCATATGGCACCACGACGCAACCGCCGAGCAGCGTAGATACGGCAATCAGCAATGCGAGAATGGGTTTCATGGCGATTCCCCAAAGGTGACAAACGCGGAGAGGCCAGGCTGGCTTTCCAGCTAACCTGCGCTCTCCGCAAAGCTCCTGCACTCAGGCTACGTTGCAGCGGCCTTCGCCCTGGCAACGAACCCTCGGTTCGCCCGATGGGAGCAGCTTACTGCTTCTTCTTATTGTCCACGCTGGCTGCGGCCTTCGCGGCTTCGGGTGGCGCCTCGGCCTTCGCCACATCCGCCTTGGCCTTCATGTTGTCGGAATCGTTCTTTGCGTCAGCCTTCGCCATACCGGCCTCGGCATTGGCGGCCTTCATCTTGCTCGCCTCGTGGTGGGTGCCCTTGGCGGCGGACTTACTGGCATCAGCCTTTACGTCAGCCTTCTCCTTGTTGGCGCTGGCTCGAGCCTTTTCTTCATCGCCCTGCGCGCTGACACTCTTCTTGTCCTTGTCGGCCTTTGCCTGCCTGGTTTCCTTGACGACCTTTACCTGGTCTTTCGCCGCTGCGCCCTGCGGCTGCGTTGCGGAAGCTGGCACACCGGTCTGCGCGAAAACGGTACCGACGAGGGCTGCGGAGGCGAGAGCAGCGAACAGTTTCTTCATGACGTGAACTCCTGGGGGAAATTTAGCAGCTCGGCAGTGCGCCTTGCTTATCGGAGAAAACGGTACGGCTCGAATCCGAGTTGACCGACAAGTCGTGACAATCCGTAAGTTCTGCAACCGGCAAACATAATTCGCGAGTACGGCTGGATGTGCCTCCCCCCAGCAGGGGTCTTCGTCCTTTCGGAAATACTCCGACCTCGGTCCACGTAGAGATGGTCAGTTGGGCTACAGCCTCAAAAGTCCGGCTGAACGCCGAGCGCGTCGACGTGGCGTTACAGAAAGTCACGGCTGTGCGAATCCGCTAATACACCGTCGAACCATGCTGACCTAGAGTCTCTGCAAGAGAAAAGGAGAAAATCATGCGAAAGACCGCATCGCTCTTGCTTCTAGTCGGCGTTACCGCGCTTGGCTCCAACATGGCTGAGGCGCGGGTGGACGTCGGCATTGGTATCGGCATCCCTGTGCCAGCGGTTGTCGCCCCACCGCCCGTCTACTACGAGCCAGCTCCCATGGTCGTTCAGCCGCCGCCCGTGGTAGCGGCTCCGGCCTACTATTACGACGACTGGCAGGGCCGCGCTTGGAGAGAGCGCCAATGGCGCGAGCAGCGATGGAGGGAGCACGAATGGCGCGAGCGCCGACGCGAATGGCGACGCTGGCATGACGACTACGATGACTAGCATGCGCGAGCGCGGCTAGGCGTGGGTAACGGTCGGGATGCCGGGTCGCTCATCATCACTACTTAGATTTGAGGGTAACCCTATGAGGCCGCGTCGTGCGACCAAGGCAGACCTTCGTGATGTGGAAGCATTGCTTCGGTCGTGTTCACTGCCCGTTGGCGGAATACGTAGTGAGGCGGTGCAATTTCATGTCAGCCGCGACAGGACCGGCCTCCTTGGATGCGCCGGTATCGAGGTGTTCGGTGACAGCGTTGGCCTGTTGCGAGGAGTCGCTGTCGCCGAGCGCGCGAGACGGGCAGGGCTGGCCGCCTTGCTGGTGTCCGCACTGGTCGCCGACGTACGTTTGCGCGGCATCGAATCCCTGGTCGTCCAATCTGAAACTGCGGCCGGCTATTTCACTCGCCTTGGCTTCACGCCAGTCGAACGTGCGACCATACCTCATGAACTGCTGGCTTCTCGTGAATTCTCCGATACCGGTGCCAGAACGGCGGCAATCATGAAGGCTGAACTCTAGCTACACTGCACAAGTGGACTATCCTGCTGCACGACCGAACCCCCCAGAGCGACGACTGACAGATGCCGAGTCATTACCGCTTACGGTTTGCATTGAAGTACCCCTTACGGCGTGTGACGGAGGAATAGAGTCATGACCAAATCAATTGACGGCAGGCTTAGACTGACTGCAGACAACGTCAACGTAGAACACGAAGCCAACGGCCGGAATGAGGAACTTCCCGTTCAGGCTCGCGTCATTCTCTATATTTCCCGTAGACATCTCGACAACATCTTCGGATGCGCTGCACGTGGCAGGTTCCCTCAGAAAAGAGAAGGTGGCTTCCAAATTTCGCTAACCACCGCTCTCACTTATCGAAAAGTCAGTTCCAGGGGATAAAAGCGGCGGCGCCAAATCTCGCGGAAGGTCATTCGGGTTGGGCAGGAACTTGCTCGATAGCGGCCACGAAGGCAGAAAGCAGCCGAGCGGGCGCTGTGCCTGATACCCTCCAAGGCCTCAAGGAATATCAGCGCAGATGGATGGCTCGATGGAACTGCGGAGCGCAGCAAACCATCAATGATGACATCCCAGTTTCGTGGAATGCCAATTCGGTTCGCAATGTCCCCAAGTTGGTGCCGTCGTTGACTCTCGGCCAGTGCCAGTGGTCCGGCTGGGTAATTTTCTCCTTGACCGTAGCTAAATGAGCTTGGCCTTCATGTCTCGTCATCGGGAGTCTTCGATTGGACACCGTGGCAAAGACGCGGAACGCAAGCTGAACAAGGACGAAAGCTGAGCACGTTGCCCCTTACTCGACTCCGCTTACCAACCCGCCCCTGAGCGCGGAGACAGCCATTGGAGCAACTGCTTCCCATACCGGCCGCCTAACGCCAGAAATAGCGCGGTCACACCGAAATTCCACAGCAATATCATGGCCGTGGCCTCAAGCGGGTGCAGGATTGACAGAGCCGCAGCCGTCACTGCCGCAACTGCGAGGCTTCCCACCATTGTGACGGGCGCCGGCGATAGCCGGGCTACATGGCGCAGCATAGTCAGCATCAAAAATGACAGAGGCATGCCAACCAGTGCCAATGTTGCGAAGCAGCGGGCCGTCTCTCCAAGCGCAACCCCCTCAGGCCCAATGACGACCCAATTGGTAAGACAGCCATAGCCAATCGTGGCAACCCAAACGAGCGCGGCCGGGGCTGGCAACAGAAGCCAACGACGTGGCATTCCTGGAATACTGGCGATAAATGCACCCACAGCCGCCAGGACACCGGTTGCCATCGCCGCTGCCACGCTGAAGACAAAAGTCGACTGATGAACCTTTAGCGCGAGGTCGGCGCGCACACCATGCGCAATACCGACGCAAAGCATGACTAGGGTGGCAAACAAAAGCCAGCATGCAGCTCGGGGCACCGGTGCGCGCAAACGCCGAACTGGTGTTGCGTCCGCGACTAACCGTTCAACCAGGTCAGAGGTCCGAGTCATGACTTGCCACCTCGCTGCTGCAACAACTCCCGCAACCGTTTCAAAGCCCGATGGGTGGCCACCTTTAACGCAGCGATTGACATTCCGCTCGCCGCAGCGGCCTCCTGCAGGGACATCTCCTCCAGCTTCAGCATGCGCACGGCATCGCGCTGCCCAGCAGACAGTTGCTCGATGGCGTCCCTTACCACGCGAGCATCCACGGCCTCTTCCTGTAAGTTCGCTTCGACGGCGCCAAAGGTTTCCAGGTCCCTATCCACGGATACCTCATGCGAGCCAACGCGGCCACGCCGGCGCATTGTGTCAATAATTCGCCTGTTAGCGATAGCCAACAGCCATGGGCCGAAAGGGCGCAGCGGGTCATATGTATTACGCACAGAATGTACGGTTAACAGCACATCCTGAACCACATCCTCAATGTCGTCGACGCTACGGATTTGCCGTGCCGCAAGCGCGCGAAGGTAGGGCGTGATGGCTTCCAGCAGCCGGCGATAGGCGTCCTTGTCGCCGTCTTGCGCCCTGGCCATTGCGACGGACCAGTCCAGCCTGCCGTCACCTCGCGTAGCCAAAGCGTTATCCGCGCGCGCCTTCGCGGCGGACTCTTGAGTACCATTTTCGGGGCCGGAGGGAGGGCTGGGAGAATGTGGATGCCTGAGCATGCGGGAATTTTGCAACAGGCATGGCCAGTTTGTCGCGCAAAAATATTTCGATTGGCCTGTAACTTCTGGCGCTGCTCCGCCGAACCTTGATACACGGCCGGAATGCCCGGCCTACCCTAGGAGGACGCAAGATGAACAGACATGTTTTGGCCGCCTCAACGCTATCGTCAGCAATCGGTCTGGCCCTCGCCTTGCAGGCCTTGCCAGCTCAGGCTCAGGCCACGAAAGACATGAGCGGCATGCCACAAGTTGTCAAAGACAACATGGCACGGATGGAGAAAAACAAGCTAGAGAAGTGCTATGGCATAAACACCGTGGCAAAGAACGACTGCGCGGAGGGCGCTCACTCCTGTGCGGGCCAAGCGACGCAAGCTCGCGATGCGAAGTCGTTCGTTCTCCTTCCCGCTGGTGATTGCAGCAAAATTCAAGGCGGCAAGCTGAAGCCAGCTTGAGTGGCTCATGAATTCCGCTTCAGCCGCATCGCAGCGCGCACTCGGCCCGATTCCGGCGCGAGCCGGAGTCGGACTGCGCTTCCGACACCACCAGGCGGTACTTGAAGAGCGCCCGTCAATCGCGTGGTTTGAGGTGCATACCGAGAACTACATGGGCGGAGGCAGCGCCCCGGAGTACCTGGACGCCATTCGACGAGACTATCCAATCTCGCTGCACGGCGTCGGGTTGTCCTTGGGCAGTGCGGAAGGCTTAGAAGTAGGACATCTCGAGCGCGTGCGCAGCGTCATCGAGCGTGTAGAACCAGGGTTGGTCTCCGAGCATCTGTCATGGAGCATCAGTGGGGGTACTTATTTTGCCGACTTGCTGCCCCTACCGCTAACCGAGGAAGCGCTGGACACTGTTTGCAGGCACGTCGACCAGGTGCAGACCTATCTGAAGCGGCGCATTCTGGTCGAGAATCCTTCAACCTACCTACGCTTCCGGCACTCGACTATCCCCGAATGGGAATTTCTTGCGGACGTCGCTCTGCGCACTGGATGCGGCATCCTGTGCGACGTCAACAATATCTACGTCAGTGCCCACAATCACGGTTGGAATGCACTGACGTATCTTGATGCCTTGCCACCATCGGCGGTTGCCGAGGTTCACCTGGCCGGTCACAGCGTGCGGCAGCTTGACCAGGGCCGTATCCTTTGCATCGACGACCACGGCTCGCGCGTCGCACAACCGGTGTGGGACCTATTTGAACAGGCCCTCAAGCACTTTGGGCCGGTTCCCACACTGATTGAATGGGACACCGATGTGCCGGCTCTCGACGTCCTGATGGAAGAATCGGCACTTGCCCAAGCAGCGATGGAGAGACAGCGAAATGACAACCTCCGTACCAACGCTGCTTGAATTGCAACACGCGGTCCGGCGGGATTTTCTCGGCCTAGCCGATGGCGACGCGTCCAGGTACGTGGTGCCAGACGGCCTGGAACCGCAGGCATGGCTCGGCATCTATCGCAACACCGCAACTGGCGCGCTACTAACGGCGCTACGACTCGCCTATCCGGCCGTGCAAGCGCTGGTCGGACCCGAGTTCTTCGAAGGAGCCGCCAGACAGTTCATCGAGCATAACCCGCCTGCAAGCGCCCAACTAGATGGCTATGGCGGAGCGTTCCCCAATTTCCTAGAGCAGATGCCTCAGGCGGAGTCGCTTGTCTACCTGCCAGATGCAGCGCGGCTGGAATGGCCAGTGAATGAAGTGTTGCATGCGCCAGACACGAACCCTCTCGACCTGGGGCGCCTCCGACAATTGGACGAAGCGGAGCTGCAACAAGTTTGCTTCTTGCCGAACCCCGCAGTACGCCTTCTCCAGTCTGCCTATCCGGTGGATGCTATCTGGAGTGCAGTTTTGACACGAGATGACAGCGCGCTGGCGAGCATCAATCTGGCCGCTGGTCCCGTCTCCCTGTATGTTTGCCGGTGCACTTCCGGCGTCGATATTAAGCGGATTGGCGCGTGGCAATGGTCATTCACAACTGCATTGCTCGAAGGACGCCCCTTAAGCGATGCGCTAGTGCAAGCGCCTCCTGACGAAGCACCTGTATGGCTTGCATCTCTGCTGGCGTCGGGATGCTTTGCGGGTGTTCGCCTTTCTGGGCAGCCATACAAGCCAATTGTGTGAGGTTTAGTCAGATGACAAAGACATATCAATCTGACTCACGAAGGCCGGCCAGCCGCATGCTCCGCGCCATTGCGTGGCTGGAGCGGGTTCCTCATACACTGCTGGCGCTCCCGCTGCGGCTTGCGGTTGCCACCGTCTTTTGGAATTCAGCGATGACCAAACTGGCGGATTGGAATGCCGCACTCGAACTCTTCAGAGAGGAGTACCGAGTGCCGTTGTTTCCCCCCGAGATTGCCGCCTATATAGCAGTGTCAATCGAACTAACCGCACCGGTTTTACTTGTTTTGGGCTTGGCAACCCGCCCCGTGGCACTGGTGCTGCTCGGTATGACTGCCGTTATCGAGGTATTCGTGTATCCGCTGGCTTGGCCTACGCATATCCAGTGGGCGGCCATGCTGTTGGTTCTACTTTGCCGAGGAGCCGGAAACTGGTCACTAGACCACCTCTTATATAAACGCTTCGGCGGCTCGCCGAACGGTCGATGACTTCGCCCAAAAGTTTGGAAACGCAGGCATACCAATTGATGTCTTCACGTGACATGCCATTGCTCGTTTGCGAAGTGCAGCGCCCCACCTTCCAGGAACTGGGGGAAAAAGTAGTACTTTGAATGTGGCTGTTACTTGCGCTCACCCAGCATCGCAAAGTGCATCGACCAATGGGCATGAGGCTTGGTCAGGATTTGCGCGGCACTGACTTGTGAGCTTTCGTAATTCGGTTCGCAGTACCCGCAAATCCCTCAATCGCTCCTCGACAACCCGGAGCTTGTGTTCGGCCAGCGTGCGGACGGTAGCGCAGGAGCCGCCATCGTTGAGCTGTAGCAGCGTGCGGACCTCGTCCAAGGTGAACCCGAGTGCCTGAGCTCGGCGGATGAAACGCAGCCGCTGCAAGCTTTGTGGAGGATACCGGCGAAACGAGCCATAGGGCCGTTCTGGTAGCGGCAGGAGACCGCATCGGTGGTAGTAGCGAATCGTTTCAACGCTCACATCCGCCGCCTTTGCTAGCTCACCAATTGAAAATGTCTCGTCCATCACTTGCGTCCGTACTGAACTACGGACCTAGACTACACTTACCGACGTAAGAAAGGAAGTGTAATGACGAGTCGTTGGACTACCCTCAGCGCAGTGTTCGCGGGCGCAGCAGCAGCACTTGGCGCTTCCGCTTGTTGCGCCGGACCATTGCTCCTGGTCATGCTTGGGCTTGGCGGCGTATGGGGCTCTCGGCTAGCAGCTTTGGAGCCTTTCCAGCCGTACTTCATCTCGGCGGCGGTCGTGCTATTCGCATTTGCCTTCTATCGCCTCTACCGGAAATCTGAAGCTTGTGAACCAGAAGAAGTATGCGCGGCCCCTGCAGTGCGCCGCCGCCAACGGGCGATATTCTGGACGGTTGCCCTTAGCGCCGCTGCATTGATGGCATTTCCGCTGTATGCGCCGCTGTTCTACTAGGACATTACCGTGCAAACGAAGCTACTCACTCTACTTGCTGCGGCCATCGCGTCGACGAGCGTACTCGCCGCCAGCGCACGCGTTGTCACGCTCGACGTGACGAAGATGGATTGCGCTGCTTGCCCAATCACGGTGCGCATGGCGCTAGAGAAGGTGCCGGGAGTCGAATCGGCCAAGGTCGATTACAAGACCAAACGCGCTGTCGTCACATACGACCCGGCGAAGGCGTCTACGGAAGCCTTGACCGCTGCTACCGCCCAAGCTGGGTACCCGTCTACTGTCAGGCAGGAGCCACGATGAGCGTCGAATTGCAATCAATCATCACCTGTCCCCACTGTGGTCACAGTAAAGAAGAGACCATGCCGACCGATGCGTGCCAGTGGTTCTATGAGTGTGAGCGATGCAATGCCGTGCTGAAGCCAAAGGCCGGCGACTGCTGCGTTTTTTGCTCGTATGGCACCAATATGTGCACCCCGATGCAGCAACAGCCGGGTTTATGCTGTTCGTCGACCAGCGCGTCTGCCACCTGCTAACTCGTCACCGCCCATGCTATGCCCCATCTGCCACAAAGCTGACTTAATCCCTCTTGCTCTTGGGATAGATGCTCGCGCATCCTGGTCGTCCTTATTACTAAGGGCACTGAAATGCCCCGCATGCTGGGAAGGGATTATTGAGGACAGCGAGCTCCGCCGTGCCGTCGGCGAACCCGAACGTCAAAAGAAGGCGGACGAATAGCCCCCGGTGAAGTCCGGCTCATCCCACCGCTGCCGAGACAACACGATAGCTTGCTACCTGAATTCAGTTGCCGGGGCGCCACCATGCAGAGTTTACGACCAAGGAAAATAAATGAATGCACAAACGATTCTGATACTCAAGCGCACCGTTGCTGTGTGCTTGGTTGGACTGGGAAGTTTCTCGGCCGTGGGAGCACTTGCGGGCAGCGAAAGCCAAGTGATGAACTTTGAAACCCACGCATCCTTCTTCTCGAATGAGACGCACCGGAAGACGCCACTGGACCCGCAGGTGTTTGTTGCTGCGCCATCTGCGCCGGCGGCTGTGGGGCCGCAGGGTATCAAGCGCAGCGCCGGCTTGCGCAATGCGTTGATTTCTGACGAGCCGAGCCTGCCCGTCATGAACGCATCGGGCCAGCCTCTCGATATTTCCCTCGACGCTTGGCTTGGCGCCAAAGGCACGGTCATCTTGACGCCACAGCCCGATGGGCGGGAGAAAGTCACCGTGATTCTTTCGGGCCTGAAACCTCATGGGCACTACAGCCTGTTCGAGAACCATTTTGACCAAAAACCGGTTGGCTTCACGCCGCTGGATGGCAACGGAACGGACAACAACTTTGTGGCCGATGCCAAGGGTAAGGCCGTTATGACCACCATTTCGCCGAGCATAACTACGCACGACAACGCCGTTCTCGTCGTCTACCATTCGGACAGGAAAGCGCACGGGAAAGTGCGGGGTGAGATTGGCATCAACGCGCATCATCAACTGATAGCACGGCCGTAGTTCGTCAATAGTTGGCCGGGCTGTCGGCTCCCCCAATTGCACCGTACCTCAATTGAGGTAGTACAAATGGACGGGGGGTGCGACCATGAAATTGAGGGGTGAGTTCATACTCACCTACCATTCCCGAGACGGGCCCAACTGCAAGCACGGGGGAAAGCTGCTATCAAATTCTTGTGCGGAGATATTCCCAAGGTGCTCACAGACCTCGGCAGGGAGGGCGATGCTTAATGGTTTGCGCCACAGCACCACGCCAGTAAGCCGAAGTACACGGGTGCGCACCTCCCTGGGCTCCGGGTATCGCGAAACATGCAAGGGAAGCATCTGCATATAAACACGCCGCCGCACCTCGTAGCTAAGCGCACCTTTCGTGTCACGGCGAATCAACTCTGTGTGCGTCACCTGTATATGTAGATATAGCGCACGGAGGACCAAGGCAAGAACCAGCGCCGCTGCTGTCAGCATCACGATGCTCATTAGTCGCCACCGGGCTTCAGTCGAGTCGACGGCACATGTAATGCGTCCTCGCACCAAAGCGTCGGAGGAATTCCTTCGACAACTGCATCTCCTGCGGCATGTCGTCCAACGCGGTAAGCGTGAACCCGAAGCGGGCAAAGAACGCGGGATGCTCGGCCGTGAGCACTGCAGCCCTGGTGCAGCCACTGGCACGGGCACGCATCAAGATGGCCCTGACAAGATGCGTGGCGACCTGGTGGCCCCGGTACTCGTCAAGAACCGCAACGGCCGGGATGATGACCGTCCCACCAAGCATTTCGCCGCAGGCGCAGCCGATTACCTTCTCACCCAGGACGCCCAGACTGTAGAGACGGGACGAGGGGTCTACATCGCTGCCAGGCAAACCGCAGGAACGGAGCACCTGCGAAATGGCTTGCTTGTCTGATTCCCCGGCCGCGCGGATTCCCATATCTTTTATCATTCTTTTTTCTTGCCTCCCGACGCACGTGCAACGATGTCCTCCAAGCAGTATGTCGCAAGGGTTCGAGGCATACCATCGGCTAACTGTACGAATGACACTATTTTAAACATAGTGGCTGCCTTCGCAATTCCGTGCCCAGCGCCAGGCAACATCGAGTGACTTAATTCTGATGTGAATATTTTTAATATCAGATGAGGCAGTAATGCAAAGTCCCTGGGTCCACCATAAACATGGTTGGCTTCGGTTCGTTCGGCATGAGGGGCGGCTGTATCAAACCCCACCAGCATCCCGCCTTCGCGACTCGCTGCCCATCACCAAAGGTAAACCCTAGCGAGGGACCCCTTGGCGCTAGGGAGCGCGACACGATATGCTAACGACACAAGAAGCTGCCGGCAGCGAGTCCTGCACTAGAGTTCAGCGTCTTGACAATTTTCCTTGCATGCAAGTTTGCATGCTTTTGGCTTCGAGGATGAGATGGCAACAGGTACCGTGAAGTGGTTTAACAATGAGAAGGGCTATGGCTTCATCACGCCCGATGACGGCGGCAAAGACCTGTTCGCGCATCATTCGGAAATACAAGGAGCTGGGTTCAAGTCGCTCGAGGAAGGCGCGAAAGTAGAGTTCGAAGCCACGCAAGGCCAGAAAGGCCCACAAGCATCAAAGATTCGTAAGCTATAGGCGCTCGCGCCCAGCAGGTACAAATAGCCCTTTTAATCGCTGCCCGTTCGACAGAGGCGTGGGTAAACGGCGCGTGATTCACTAAAATCCCCAGCAAACTCGCCGGTTTGCTGGGGATTCGTTTTTGCCGAAGATATTTTCGGGAGAGGACGGCCTCCCGCTGGTCTCTCTCCTTCCGTGGTCGCGCCGGCGGTAGCCCCCAGCTAACTTCAACCGATTGCCAGGACAGTCAGCGACTGCACGCCTGGCTCATGCACCGCTTCTCTTGCCTCGCTGGCTCGACATCTGGCTACTGAGCGTATCGTTGCGCTTCGATGAGCCCGGTTCAATATGATTTGAAGTCGTCCACGGGCTCATCTCATGCGCCGTCCATACACGGCGCATCCATGCATAGTTATTAAATCCATCACTTCGTGATATAAGCGATTTGCGTGCCTCACATCTCGCCGCAACGGGCCGCCGCAGTTCGGCAGTCTGCCTCGCTTACTCACGCGAGCGAAGATGCCTCGGCCTGGCGCATAAATTCTCTGCACCGCGAAAAGGCCCCGATACATTTCGTCGCAAATTTGCGGCGACGAAGTGGCCGCACACCGTTGCCAGGAACGATTCCAAACGGTAGCATGCGGCCCCACGCGATTGCACGGAGAGATTCGTCGTGATTGTGAGCAACATATAAGATGTGTCGCGGGCTTCGTGGAGCCACGTTGAGCACTAGCAGGAGACAACATCATGGCAACCCACGCCCACCTCCGTTCGGCCTCCCAAGCCGATTTGCCTCAAATAGCTGTATTGCTAGAACAATGCCGCCTAACCAGAGAAGGCATAACGAAGATTGTTGATAGCTTCCACGTCGCGCATTGCGATGGTCGCATCATCGGCTGCGCAGCGGCAGAGCGTCATGGGGAATCCATCGTCATCCGCTCAGTAGCCGTTGAACCGGCCTGCAGGGATAGAGGTGTTGCTACTCGCCTTGTCGACGCCCTCCTGATGCGTGCACGCGGCACCGAAGTGCGACACGCAGTATTGCTGTCGGCGTCAGCTCCCGCGTATTTCGCACGCTGGGGCTTTTCGCTTATTCCTGCCGACAAGGCTCCCTCGGACGCTAGAGCCTCGTCGGAGTTTCAAGACGCCGCACAAACCTCAGCTTTGTGCATGCATTGCGAATTGAGATAGCCCGGGCGCTGCTCACACAGGCCGATGCTATCTTCGTGCTCATGCTCCCCCTCTTTGCGACCATCTGCCCTTACTCGGGAGAACTTTGGCATAGAAGATACCTTCAGGCAGTTTTCCACCAGCAGCGCTTGAGTGCCGGTCAGCGGGTCTGACTCGGGACTGTTGCGGGCTGGGCCTCCTCCCATCGGCGTCCGGCCCAGGCACTCGGGAAATGTTGGTGTTGGTGCTCGGAGCGCCGCGTGGACATGCGATTCAGTGGGTGACCGGCACCACCTGCCCCGAAATGTCTTCCAGAATACATTTCTGGTAGACCTGTGCGACCACCACCGCCCGAACGCCCTTGGCGGGGTCGCGTCCCATTCCCTTGCCAATGCGGTCGGTAAGACGTGCCCCCAGCACTGTGCCGACGCCTGGGGCCATTGCAAAGAACGGCTTCGACAGCGCCCCTAGCGCATAGCCGAACACAGCAAGCCCCTTGCGCTTCCCCAGATAATCACTGAGAGCACCCAAAAAAACCTTCACAATCAGTGCTGTCGCTTCTGCCACGCCTTCTATCAGCCCGACCGCCAGGGCGCTCGCACCGAGCGTGGTGACCATGAAGACCGGCAGCAGACTATGGATGATTCCAGAAGACACATCCATGAGGAGAGGCTGACGAAGCCCAGCATCCAGATGCCGCTTGGAATCTGGCGTAAGGTGCTAGCAGAAGCAGTCGTTGCCATCTTTTTTCTCGATGGTGACGCCAAGCAGTGCTCGACCTCAGCTTTCCTTGAGATGGAATATCTTCTCGTCGCGACCTGGACCTTGGTTCAAGAACATGAGCCCGCCGTTAGTCGTTCGGGAGAGTCTGTGTATATGTGAACCGTAGCCCTGTCCTGCCATCCGACGAGATGGTGTGCAAGCTGACCTGACCGCCGAGCCGCGACGCCGCGCGTCGAACGATGGCCAGCCCGAGCCCGCTACCTGGCTGCCCCGACCCAACCACGCGATAGAAGGGGTCGAAGACGCGAGTGAGCTCGCCCTTGGGAATGCCAGGGCCAGTATCCTCGACCTCAAAGACAGCATCATTACCATTGCGATACAGACGCACATCCACCTTGCCACCGGTTGGTGTGTACAGGGTCGCGTTGTCGATGGCATTGCGAGTTAAGGCCAGGAAATCCTGTTCACTACCGCGAAGCTGCAACGCCTCGCCCACGTCGAGGCCAAGGTCAACCCCCTTGGATTCCGCAAACGGGAATATCTCCCCCAGGGCATCGATGACCACGGCCTTGGCGTCGAAGGTATGGCTGGCCGTCGTCTGGGCTGACTCTTGCTGCGCGAGCAGCAACAGCTGCTCCACCAGCGACCGCATGCGTGAAACGCTCTTCCCCAACGGCGCGAGGCGGGTCAAGACCGTATCGGGCACGGCCTCCGAGGCCAGCGCATTCTCCAATTGCAGCGTCATCGCCGTCACCGGAGAGCGCAGCTCATGCGCCGCATCAGCGACAAGCTGACGCTGCTGAGCAAGGACAGACTGCAGCCGCTCCAGCAGCCTGTTCGTCGCATTGACGAATGGCTGGATTTCCGTTGGCACGTCCGTCGCGGAAATCGGTGTCAAATCCGAATCTCCGCGCTTATCCACTTCCACGGACAATTCCTGAACTTTGCGCAGCAGGATTCGAATCAGAAAACCCGACAGCAGGACCAATATCGGTATCACGACCAACAGCGGAATCAGCGTACGGAGCGCGCTGTCGCGTGCAATTTCGTCCCTTGCCGACGTCCGCTGTGCCACCGCGAGGCCGTATTCTTCGTTAAGCGTCCTGATATAGATGCGCCAGGATTGCCCGTACGACTCGATGGTGTGAAAGCCGTCCGAGAGGTCGCCTGACACTCTCAGAGAAAGGTCTGGCGTCACGACGTGTGTGGACAGCTTGGAAATCTTGAGCACCCAGATGCGCATCTCGGGCTCGTCCACCGGCTTATACCCACCCTGCGAGGACAGAAATTTGGCATTGCCGGGCGAGACTAACCAGGCAATCTCCCGCAGCTCATCGTCCTGAAGGTCACGCGCCTCCTCGAAAGCGAACCAGAACGACATCGCTGCTGCCACCAGGCCAATGAGCAGAATTGTTCCGCAAATCGATGCCGACAACATCCACAGAAGCGACCGGTTCACTCGGCCTTTGGCACCATCCATCCTACTCCCCTGATATTCTTGATGACTCCCGCGTCCAGCTTTCTCCTGATGCCGTGGATAAGGAACTCGATGGCGTTGCTCTCCACCTCCTCGTTCCACCCATAGATTCGCGTCTCGAGCTCGGCCCGAGAGAGGATGGCGCCAGGCCGCAGCAGAAATTCGCGCAGCAGTGCGAACTCCCGCGCTGACAGCTGCCGTTGCGCGCCATGAAACCAGACTTCGTGGCTTGTCTGGTCCAGCGAAAGCTCGCCATTGCGCAAGATGGAGGAGACCTCCTGGCCTCGCCGTCGAGTCAGTGCACGCAGGCGGGCCAGCAGTTCCCCGACGTGGAATGGCTTCACCAGATAGTCGTCGGCACCGAGGTCCAGGCCCCCAATGCGGTCATCAATCGCACTACGCGCCGTGATGACCAGCACCGGTACCGCGTTCCCACTCTGCCGCAGTTGATGCAGCACGGCCAGACCGTCCTGCCCTGGAAGACCAAGGTCCAGGAGAATGGCGGAATACTGCTCGGTCGAGGCCGCCAAAGACGCCTGTTTTCCGTCGGTGACCCAGTCAACGGCGTACCGGGCATCGCGTAGCGTCTGGCATACCGCCTCGCCGATAAGCGGGTCGTCTTCGACCAAGAGCGTTCTCATCTTGTCCCCAGTTGCTGCTTCGACGCCTGACCAGTCTGCCTGCGGTGCGCAGCATGTCCACCCAGACTTAGCGGATGCTTAGCAGCACAACCGTGGAGTTTTCTGGGCCTGATTGCAAATGTACAGAGAATCAGTCGCCGCAATGTGCTTTATTGCTAACATCAACTAAGTCTTCTCTAAGTCTTGATGACTACCATCGCGGGACCCCTCGGCCGCTCAATGCGAAAGGAGAAGTCTGGCGATGAAGGCTGCTACTACCGCGAGCACCGAATGGCGGCGCGCAGCGCTGCGTATTCTTGCTTTCGCACGGCGATTGCTCCCGCCTGTCGTCGGTTTGCTTCTCACTGCCTGCGCCTTTGACCGCTACGACCCACGCCCGCTGTCCACCGCCTCGGTTGCCGATGCCTATACGGCGCGTTCATTGCAATCGCCTGAGCTGCACGAGTTCATTCAGCGGCATTATCCGCGAGCTGCTGAAGTTTGGCCCCCCAACCAGTGGGACCTGGAAAGCCTGACGCTCGCAGCGCTCTACTTCAATCCTGAGCTCGAAGTGTCGCGCTCAAGGCTTGCGACCACGGAGGCAGCTGTGACCACAGCCGCACAGCGGCCGAATCCCACCCTGCAGTTGCCGTTCCAGCGCACGCTCAACCCCAAGGGCGGAGACTCTCCGTGGACGCTCGGCATCGCCCTGGACATTCCGATAGAAACAGCCGGCAAGCGCGGCTACCGAATCGATGAGGCGACCCATCTGTCCAGCGCAGCCCGGTTCCAGGTTGCGAATATTGCCTGGGGTGTGCGCAACCAGCTTCGAAGCCAATTACTCAACCTTTGGTTCGCCAGTGAGCGGACACAGCTCCTACAGCAACAATTGGAACTGGACCAGCGCACCGTCGCAATGCTGGAGCGGCGTCTGGCCGTTGGCGACGCCTCCCCATGGGAGGTCAATCAGCAGCGGCTGATGGTGATGCAAGCGCAGACCGACCTGCTTGCGGCACAGCGGCAGGCCATAGCAGCACGGGTCCAGGTGGCCGCTGTACTGGGGCTACGCGCGAGCGCCCTCGATACTGTCGACCTGGACCTGACGGAGTTTGTTCAGGCTTACCCAGCGCTTCCATCCCAAACCATCCGGCTGCAAGCCTTGCTGAACCGGGCCGACGTGCAGGCCGGGCTAGCGCAATATGAGGCCAGTCAGGCGGCCCTCCAACTGGAAGTGGCCAAGCAGTATCCGAACATCCATCTCGGTCCCGGCTATACATTCGACCAGGGCGCCCGCAAACTTGGCTTCGATTTCGCCGGCCTGGTTCTGCCCGTATTCAACCGTAATGAAGGCCCTATCGCGGAGGCCCGCAGCCGCCGGCTGGAAGCAGAAGCACGCGTAAAGCAGTTGGAGGCTCAGGCGTTCAGTGAGACCGACGGCGCGATTGCCGCCTACCAAGTCACACGAGATATCGTCAGGCAGAACGAAGCGCAGCTTGCTGTTCAGTCCCGCCAGCTAGCGGCGACGCGGCGTTCGTTCGACATCGGACAGGTCGACCGGTTGGCGCTCACGCTTGCCGGAAGAACTGAACTCGCCGCCCGAATAGCGCTAGGAGATGCCACGTTCCAGATGCAGCAAGCCGTTGGGCGCCTTGAGGACGCCATGCAGCGCCCGCTTACTGCGCAGGCAACCGGCGAACACACGAATCCCGAACGCAAGTGACCATGTCAAGAAGAACCCTACTCAAAGGCCTCCAGCTGCTTTTACCAGCCATTCTGGCCGCGCTGGTGCTGGGAGGCTTCCTGCTGAGCCGAGGGGAGCAGGCCAGCGAAGCGGCGCGCGAGGCGCCGGTACGCAGTCCGGTCCGCGTCGCGGTCGAAAACGGCTTGACCATGCTAACGGTCGACGATGCGGCTCAGGCCCGTAGCGGCATCCAATTGCAAGCCCTTGATGCCATCCAGCCCACAACCGGAACAACGGTCTACGGGACAGTCATCGACTTGCAACCCCTGGTGGACCTCATGAGCCGGTATGCCGCGAGCGCGGCCGACCTCGAATCGGCGAAAGCGGCGGCGGAAGCGGCACGGGCCGAACTGGAACGGACTCAGGCCCTCTATGCAGACGTCCAAAACGCCTCGCTGAAGACGCTGCAGGCGGCACGCTCTGCGAATGCTGCGGCAACTGCCAAGGTCAAGTCGCTACAAGCCAATATGAGCGGCATAGTCGCCTCGGCCCAACAGCAGTATGGCGCCATCGTTTCCAGTTGGGCATTGTCTACTGCATCCCCGGAATTGGCTCACTTCCTGGAACGGCGCGAGGTCCTCCTGCGCATCGTGTTTCCAGGCGGTCAAACCGGGGCCGCACCCGCGATGTTAAAAGCCACCGGCGACAACATTACCCCGTTCGATGCCCGGCTGGTGTCTGCCGCGCCGCAGGTCGACCCTGGCATCCAGGGCCAAGCCTATTTCTATCGCGCGGCAGCACCGCTCGCCACGGGCGCGCGCATCAGCGCCAGGGCACCAGCAACGGCGGCGGCAAAGGCCGGAGTTCTGATTCCTGCCAGCGCCATCGTCTGGTATGGCGGGCAGCCCTGGGCCTTCGTCCAGACCGGGAAAGACCAATTCCAGCGCCGGGCCGTCGACCCGCGTTTCCCCCAAGACGGAGATTTCTTTGCCATCGAAGGGTTCAAGCCGGGCGACTCCGTCGTCGTCCGTGGCGCGCAACTTCTGTTGTCTGAAGAGTCTCGAGCGCAGGCCGGTAGCCAACCAGAGAACGAATAACGGGGCGTCTACCCCACCAAGCGATGCTGACGTCCATCATTGATTTTTCTGTACGCCTGCGTGGCGTCGTCTTCGCCCTTGCCTGTCTTCTGCTTGGCTACGGCATCTATGCGCTCTATCAAACCAGGCTCGACGTCTTCCCGGAATTTGCGCCGCCGCTGGTGACCGTGCAGACGGAAGCCCCAGGGCTTTCATCGGAGCAGGTCGAGCAACTGGTGACGCAACGGGTCGAGAACGTTCTGGGCGGCTCCATTGGCCTGGAATCCATGCGCTCCCAGTCAATACAGGGGGTCTCGGTCATCACCCTGACATTCAGCGAGCAGACCGACATCCTGCGAGCCCGACAGCTTGTGGCGGAACAGTTGGCAACGCTCGCGGGCGATTTGCCGGCAGGAGTGCGGATACCCAAAATGACGCCGCTGAGTTCATCCACCAATGTGGTACTAGGCGTCGGACTCACCTCCAACAAGCGTTCACTGATGGACTTGCGCAGCTTCGCCGAATGGACGCTCAAGCCGCGACTGCTCAGCCGCGCAGGGGTCTCTGACGTCGGCATCTATGGTGGCGAGGTAAAGCAGTATCAGGTCCAGGTCGACCCGCAAAGGCTCGCTCGTCTTGGGCTTTCTCTTCGTGACGTAGTCGGCGCGACGCAGCGCGCAACCGGCATACGTGGCGCTGGCGTGCTGGACACCGGCAATCAACGTATCGTGCTCAATACCGTGGGTCAGTCCACAACCGCCGAACAACTGGGACAAGTTGTGCTGCTGCAGAAAAACGGGGCGGTGGTACGACTCGGGGACATTGGCAAAGTTGTGGTCGGGCAAGAGGTTCCCGTCAGCGGCGCCAATGTTCAGGGTAAGCCCGGCGTAGTGTTGATGGTCAGCAACCAGTACCGCGCCGACACCGTGTCGGTTACGCGGAACGTCGAAGAGGCGCTGGCCGCGCTTCGGCCAGTGCTCGCGGCCAACGACATCCAGCTCCAGCCGGACCTGTTCCGCCCGGCCAATTTCATTGTGGCGTCCACCGACCACCTGCGAACGGCGCTGATGGTCGGCGCCGCCCTTGTCATCGTCGTCCTGTTCCTCTTCCTGTTCAACGTCAGGACGGCCTTCATATCGGCAACAGCCATTCCGCTGTCCTTGCTGATGGCTATCATCGTGCTGCATCACTTCGGGGTGCCGCTGAACACCATGACGTTGGGTGGGCTTGCCATCGCGCTAGGTGAGGTGGTGGACGATGCCATCATCGACGTCGAGAACATTCACCGACGCCTGCGCGAAAACATACGACTGGGCAATCCTCAATCGGCGCTCCAGGTAGTCATTCACGCTTCCACCGAGGTGCGCAGTGCCGTGATATATGCCACCTTCACCGTGGCCGTCATCTTCCTTCCGGTGCTGACGCTGTCCGGCGTGGCCGGCAAGCTGTTCGCCCCGCTGGGCACCGCCTATATCCTGGCCATCATTTCGTCCCTGGCGGTGGCACTGACCCTGACGCCGGCGCTGTGCTACGCGCTGTTGCCGCAAGCGACCGAAGATGCCGAGGAACCGAAGGTCTACCAATGGTTGAAGACGCACTACGCTGCGATGCTCGTCCATGTGGAACGTCATTGGGTCATGGTGGTCAGCGCCTTCGTGAGCCTTGTGCTCATGGCGCTTGCGACAATTCCGTTCTATCGTCTGGAATTCCTGCCAGAACTAAGGGAAGGCCATTTCATCACGCATATGCAGGCGGCGCCCGGCACCTCGCTACAGGAATCCTTGCGCATCGGGGAGCGCATCAGCCGGGCCCTGCTTGCCGTTCCCAATGTCCGCACCGTAGCGCAACGCGTTGGGCGAACGGCTCGCGGTGTGGACGTCTTCGGCCCGCAATACAGCGAGTTCGAGATTGACCTGAAGCCCGGACTGGGTGCCGAGGCACAGGAGCAGACCCTTGCTCAGTTGCGCTCACTGCTGAGCGGGTTTCCGGGACTGACGTTTACGACTCAGACCTTCCTGACCGAGCGTGTCCAGGAAACCATCTCCGGGTACACCGCCCCCGTCATCGTCAACGTGTTCGGACCGGACCTGGATGTGCTCGACAGCCTGGCGCGCCAAGTATCAGGAACGCTAAATGCGACGCCTGGCGCGTCCGGGGTTACGCTGCAGGCCCCGCCGACGCTTCCCCAGTTGTCCATTCGGCTGCGGCAGGACCAGCTCACCCGCTGGGGCTTTTCGCCGCTGGACGTGATGGAAGCCATTCAGACGGCGTACCAGGGTGCCGAAGTGGCGCAGGTCTATGAAGCCAATGCGGTTTCCAATGTGGCGGTGATACTGGCCGGGGAGGCCCGGCGAGGCCCTGCTCAGCTTGGCGAATTGCCGCTACGCAATGCGGACGGCCTCATCGTTCCATTGGGTCGCCTCGCAGACATTGCGCAGACCGATGGCCGCTACCTCATCCAGCATAACGGGGGACAGCGATTGCAGACGGTCACCGCCCAGGTCAATGGTCCGTCGGTCGGCCAGTTCGTCGATGCGGCGCAACGACGCATCGCGACCGACGTAAAGCTGCCAAAGGGCTACTACATCGTCTTCTCCGGCGAGGCCCAGGCGCAGGCACGCGCGCAACGGGACCTGGCGATGTACTTTGGCATCGCTACCGTTGTCATCTGCCTGCTGGTCTACCTCGCCCTGCGCAGTTGGCGTGGGCTATTGCTGGTCTTGACCAATCTCCCTTTCGCTTTGGTCGGCGGGGCGCTCACTGTCTTTGCGACGGGCGGCTTGCTTTCGCTGGGTTCCATGGTGGGATTCGTCACGCTGTTCGGCATCACGCTGCGCAATTCCATCATGCTCATTTCGCATTACCAGCATTTGGTCAACGTAGAGGGCCATTCGTGGAGTCTGGACACCGCAACGTTGGGCGCGAAGGAGCGGCTGGCGCCTATCCTGATGACAGCGCTCGTTACCGGGCTGGGTCTGTTGCCACTGGCGCTACAGTCCGGCGAGCCAGGCAACGAGGTGGAAGGTCCGATGGCGATTGTGATTCTGGGCGGCCTCTTCACCTCGACCGTGCTGAACCTGCTGATACTGCCGACCTTAGCGCTGCGCTTTGGTAGATTTGACCGCAACGCAGGCGAGGAAGTAGGCCACTGATTCCGGCAGGCCCGCTCCCTTCTTTGGATATCATTCCAACGGAAGTGCAGATTAGTTATCGAGATAGCGGTGTACATGAACCGTGGCCACAGCAATGTCCGACGCGTCAAACTCGTCGCTCGCGTTCGGTTACAGGTGGTAACTCCTGTATCAATCCGGCGCGCTGGGTCAGCATTCGCCTCCGACGTGTCCGAGCCTTTCCCGCTCTTGCCTCATCAACACGACGATGCGCCATGGAACAATCCTACCTGCATTTCCCCCCCCCAATTCTGGCTGCTCCGGGACAAGTATCCGAAGAACGAGCGGCTCGCTCGGTTGTCTGTCCGCGCCGCCCATCTCGTCAGTCCCGAGCCGACAGCGTCGCCCCATCGCGCGCCTCCGGAGACCCCCAACCGAACGAGTCGCACGACGCCCCACACGACGGCAACGAACAACGCGAGCAGGATGGAAAGCCGGAATGTCACCGCACCGGGCAACTGCAGAGAGGCGCCAAACACAATTCCCGGAATAATATGCGCGGGCGCCCACGCGAGAGCTGATGTTGCCCCCGAAGAGTGGAGTTCTTAGCCCTATGTTCAAATACGAGCAAGGAGCTAAGAGATGTCAGGCAAGCAAACGCGAGCGAAATCAGTCGCGCCCGCGATGGAGTTCGTTCATACCGCCGACCACCCCGATGCTCGCCTGGTGGTGCGGTTGTGGCACACGGAGTACCTCATTGGGGCCGAGCCCAAGGCGTCAGCGGCGCCACTGTGGATTGGCTCCGTGACACTTGAGCATCTGTCCAAAACGGTCCCCCTTGTCAATATAGTACGTACTGACCTGTCCGCATCGCCGCGCAAGGAGTCGCTCGCACACTTGCTCACCCAACAAGGGCAAAGCGCCTTCGACTCGGCTAACGCAGGCGACTGCCCAGCACTGCTACTTTCTGCCACCGTATCGCGTTCAGACAGATTGGCTGTAGCTGGACGGACTTCTGGCACTAATCATGTGGCTCGAATCCCGGCTGAGATTGCAGCCAGCGCCACCTGTATTGCCTGTTCGATTTGGCAACGCTGACGGAAGCTGGCTGATGGACGCTGCCGCGCGAGACGTATGGCATACACTATCGTGGCAGCGCCACTGGACAATTGGTCGCACCGCCATGAGGATGGCACGTCAACGTTACTAATGTTGAGGAAATATGGCTAGGCGACATAAGGAACAGCATCGTCTTGAAACCATTGGGTGGTTGCGTGCTGCGGTGCTCGGAGCCAATGATGGCATCGTATCGACTGCAAGCCTCGTTATCGGCGTGGCATCAGCACACACCGCTCATGGACGCATTGTGCTCACGGCCGTAGCCGGGTTGGTAGCCGGGGCCATGTCGATGGCGACAGGGGAATACGTATCCGTTTCTTCGCAGGCAGATACCGAAGAGGCGGCTTTGGTTGAGGAGCAGGCCGAACTCAATGCCGATTTTCCACGCGAGCAGCGAGAATTGACTGCAATCTATGTGCGTCGTGGTTTGGATTTGCCGCTTGCTAAGCAGGTTGCCGAAAAGCTGATGGCCCACGACGCGCTTGGCACTCATGCACGCGATGAGCTAGGCATTTCGACTACGACCTCCGCCCAGCCTTTGCAAGCAGCGTTGGCCTCGGCCTGCAGCTTTTCTGTGGGCGCCGCGCTGCCGGCCGCCGTTGCCGCACTTGCTCCCGAATCAGCGGTGATTCCAGCCATAGTCATCTCTGCCTTGACATCACTAGCCTTCTTGGGCGGTCTAGCTGCAAAAACGGGCGGCGCGAAAGTCGGCCCAGGCGTTACCCGCGTGGTCTTCTGGAGTGCTTTGGCGATGGGCGTGTCGTCGGGTGTTGGCACGTTGTTTGGTGCGGTAGCCTGAAGCGCCATAACTCCCCCGCTAGCCAGCTCCTAAGTCGCTAGGCTGTGGCTGATACAGCGCGAAGCGTGTTCTGCCACACCAATCTTCTGCCGCGCGTCATCAGAGGATTGAAAGCATACGTTCGCGGTCTTGTTCCCTCAATCGGGAAACTGCCAGGGGCTTGAGCACGCATCTTGCCGATGCCAACAAGGTGATGCGATACGTCCCAGGATAAGCGAACGCACGCCCACGCTCAGATTACGTTTTCCCCTTAACGCGCCGCGAAAATCTGCCGACAAGGCGCAGTCTGGCATCGACGCTCCCCGAGTTCACTGCTGGCGACCGGTCGGTTACAGAAGCGCTTTCCTCTTCAGTAGCCCGCGACGCAGCGACTCAGCTTTGCAAAAAAAGAGGCGAAGAGACCAAGCTCACCTTCCGGCTAACTTGGCCTCTTCGCAATGCTCCCGCGCTCGAGCTTCGTCACAACGGCCTTCGGCCGAGCAACGTACCCTCCCGTCCGTCAGGCAGGAGCTGCTTATTGCTTCTTGGTCTTATCAACGTTGGCACCGGCTGCAGCCTTGTCCGCGTCAGATTGTGCGTCGACCTTCGTTTTGTTCGCCTTGGCCTGCGCCTTGTCGGCATCATTCGTTGCCTCGACTTTCGCCTTGTTGGCCTTGGCCTGCGCGACGTGCTTTTCCTTGTTTGCCTTCATCTGAGACTTGCTCACCTTGTCATGAGCACCCTTGGTCGACATGGCCTTCGCGCTGTCTACCTGGGCCGAAGCGGCTGCCTTGTTAGCGCCAGCTTGGGCATCCACCTTATCCTTGTTAGCGTTGGCTTGAGCCTTGGCCGCATCGCTCTGAGCTTCGACTTTCGTCTTGTCGGCTTTTGCCTGAGCAACGTTCTTTTCCTTGTCGGCCTTTGCCTGCTCTTTGGTCGCTCCGACTTGCGGATGCGCCGAGGAAGCAGGCACACCCGTCTGTGCAAAAACGGTCGTGACGAGTGCAGCGGAGGCGAAAGCAGCGAAGAGCTTTTTCATGATGAAAACTCCATAAGAATCGTGAAATCAATGGCTCGGCAATATGCCGCGCTTACAGTCAAGAACGGCATTGCCTGAGACCGAGTTGACCCGGCAATAGCGCCGCGCAAGCCCCGTCTCTTCAGGTCGGGGTAAGCGGCGCAACGCCAATTGTTGTGAGGGCTAAAACCGCGTCCTAGACGCGGTATGGCTTCCTCTTCCGCTCCTACCGTTACTCGTGTCCTGCGTTTGCGCGTCAAGGACAAACACGCGTCCTGGCTCAGTGCACAAGCGCGCGAGGTGAACTTCGTGTGGAACTTTTGCAACGAACTCTCGGTGCGCGTATTCGAGCGCGAGCGGCGGTTCATCGGCGCCTACGAACTGCAAAAATTCACCGACGGCGCAACCAAGGAAGGACTCGGCCTGCATAGCCATACGGTGCAGGAGGTCGGGCAAGAGTACTGTCGCCGGCGCAGCCAGTTCCACAAGGTGAAGTTGCGCTGGCGCGTGAGCGGTGGCGCGCGGCGCAGTCTCGGCTGGGTGCCGTTCAAGACCGGGGCACTGAAATATGCCAACGGCCAGGTGCGTTTCAACGGCCAGACCCTGTCCCTGTGGGACAGCTACGGCTTGTCTCGGTACGACCTGCGGGCGGGTAACTTCAGTGAAGACGCTCGAGGACGCTGGTACCTCAACGTCACCGTACGAGTGCCGGTGCAGCTGGGGCCGCCAGCGGGCCAGGCCGAGGTTGGCATCGACCTCGGTCTCAAGGATTTCTTTGCTACCTCGGACGGGCAGCAGGTCGAGGCCCCGCAGTTCTACCGCGACCTCGAGCCGAAGCTTGCTGCAGCACAGCGTGCGGGCAAAAAGCAGCGCGTGCGGGCACTGCACGCCAGAATAGCCAACCGCAGGAAGGATTTCCTGCACAAGTATTCGACCGCGCTGGTACGAAAGTATCGCGCCATCTTCGTGGGCAATGTGAACGCCTCCTCCCTCGCACAGACGCGCGCCGCGAAATCGGTGCTGGATGCGGGCTGGAGCACGTTCCGAACCATGCTGCAGTACAAATGCGATAGCGCAGGCGTGTGGTTCAAGGAGGTCGACGAAGCTTATTCCACCCAGGATTGTCACGTCTGTGGCAGCCGCAGCGGCCCCAAGGGGCTCGCTGGGCTGTCGGTGCGGCGCTGGCAGTGTTTGCACTGCCGGGCCGAGCATGACCGCGACATCAATGCCGCGCACAACATCCGGGCACGCGGCATGGCTTGGCTGGAAGAACAGATTGCCGCTCCCCTAGCGCGCCGATTGGCGTAGTACGGGGGTGAATCAGGCTTCTTTGGAGGCTGCGGCCGGACGTGGCCGTCTCGCAGGAGGAATCCCCTTCCTTTCCGGCTCTGCCGGCGCCGAAGGCGAGTAAGGGGAGGACGTCAAAATCGGTAAGTTATGCAACTGGCAAACATGATTCGCGAGCACGGCCAAATGCGCCTCCACGTTCAGCACGGCGCAACGTCATTTCGGAAGCTCTGCGATTTTGGTCCCGCGAGAAAGATGCTCAGTGAACGTTGTCGGCCGAGCTCTCCGTCCGGAGGGACAGCGAGTGCTTCCATATCGGGTTACAAAAAGTAACCGCCGTGCGAATCCGCTAATACACTGCCGAAGCAAGGCGGCCTAGAGTATCTATATGAGGACAAGGAGCAAACCATGCGGAAAGTCACAGTGCTTTGGCTTCTGGCCGGAGCTGTCGGACTTGCTTCCAACGTTGCTGAGGCACGCGTGGACATTGGCGTTGCTATCGGCACTCCCTGGCCAGTCGTAGTTGCTCCGCCACCGGTCTACTATGAGCCTCCACCACCGGTCTATTATGAGCCGGCGCCTGTTATCGTCGAACCTCGGCCGGTGGTCGTGACACCCGGCTATGGCTACTACTACAATGACTGGCAGGCTCGTGCTTGGCGGGAGCAGCAGTGGCGCGAACGACGCTGGCGAGAACGTCAATGGCGCGAGCGCCATCGCGAATGGTACCGTTAGCATGAGTACAACGATGATTAAAGCGGCCGACGGAAATGCTGGCTCGCCCCAACTTCGACGGCGCCCGATGCAACCTCTATCCGGAAGATGGGAGAGCTGCCTTTGCCACCAGCTTGCCATCCATCGGGGCGAGAGTTGACATGCACTGGGCGCGCGTGCCCGCACGGGGACAAGCAGAGGTCAATAAGCTAAAAAGCCGGCATTATCATGCCGGCTTTTTAATGTGATGCGGGATTACTTGCCGGCATCAGCTTCACACTTCTTCATAAACGACGCTTTCGCAGCGCCGGCAAGCGGCTTCCCGTCCTTCCCAACTGCTTTCGCTTCGCACGCGGCCGACCCGTTTCCTTTGCCACCACCTTCGCATTTCTTGATGAAGGAGGCCTTAGCTGCTCCACTTAGCGGTTTGCCATTTTTACCAACCGCTTGCGCCTCGCAACCCGAGGCAGCAGGCTGGGTTGCGGCGGCGGGCGCTGCAGGCTTCGCACCGGCCGCCGGCGCAGCCGGTTGCGCGTGAGCAATACCTACCGCCAGCAACGCTGCAACGGCTACAGTACAAAATTTCTTTATCACGATGACCCTCCTCAGGATGCGAGGCAGTCCGCCTCGTTGTCATAAACGATTGGGACGCGGCGTCGTTGACGTGATTTAGCCTTCATCCATGACCGCAGCTGAACTTAGAGGGCAACGAGCGCAACCAGGCAAAAGGAACGCGGAGTGGCCCATTTATATCCGTGGCATGCCCCTGAGAGCAGACGTCTGCACCCCGCGCCGGACCATCAATAGGCGATTAAGTTACAAATATTTACAGTGGACGCGCCAAGGCTCCGCCCGCGAACCGGTACAGTCCCCTCGCTCAGTCCAGAGGGAAGAAATGAAACGAATTGCAATCATTGGAGCACTTGGCGGTGCGCTGCTGGCCATCAGCGGTACCGCGCAAGCACATGTGAACGTCGATATAGGAATCGGCATTCCAGGTGTCGTCTATGCGGAACCAGCACCCGTCTACGTGGCACCCCAGCCGGTGTATGTCGCGCCACAGCCAGTCTACGTCCCCCGCCCGGTGGTGGTCGCGCCAGCGCCCATTTACGCCCCTTACTGGCGAGGGCGCGATGATGACGACGAACAAGGCGAGCGGCGATGGCGCAGGCGTGGCTACCGAGAACACGGAGAACACGGAGAACACGGAGAACACGGCCATCACGGACATAACGACTAAGCGCCGGAGCTGCGCGCAAGGCAATGAAGGGCTCCTGCGAAGGAGAGAGATGGCATAGGGCACTTCGCCCTTTGGCGGCAATTTAGCCTTAGAGACGTAGCTGCAGTTGTAGCCAGAGGTTTTCTATCCGGCCGCTGCCAGCAGGATGCCGGCGGCTCGCGCGCTAGCTCAGTTCCGTGGATGCACGCGGCCCGAGCTTGAGACTCGACTCTCCTGATACCCCTCTTTAGGTGGGCCCTTCTCGACGGCAAAGCCGGTTGCTCCTCCATTTCCATCACGCTATGATGATTTTCAGACGATGCGCCGCGCGTGCTCTCCCTCATTGGCATTTTGTGGATAGCGGAAAGAATGGCGCCGCCGGGGAAAGGGGGGGCAATTGGGAAACGAGGACTACCAGTACTGGAGACGCCGGTGGCTGCGGTGGCACTCGCGGTCTCTGCTGGCACGAGCGCTGACATTGCAGCGAGGTGAGTGGGATGCCTACATAAGCCAGATGCTGAGAGCATACGTAGCCTACGGGGACTTTGCCGAAGATGAGATTGATTTCATTTTTCGGCGGGTCGCCAGAGGGGCGCGGAGGCTAGGGTCGCATCCCTCTCCTATGGAGTGTGCACAGCGAGCCCACAGTCATATCCAGACGCTGGGATTACGTCTTATGGAGGACGCATCTGCCTTCGTCAGTCATTAGCCATCCAGGGTAGGGGCAAGCTGGCAGCCACATTCTCGACAAGACCCCTCTCGGAAGTTGCTGTTGCGAAGGCAGGCCAGCGCAATGTCATTGCGGGGGTTGTCTTCTAGATGACTGTTCCTTGGCGGATTCGGATAGTCGACAAGCCATCCTGACCACTATATATCTTGGATATCGTGACCATGCAGGTGAGGTTCGTCCATGACTGTCCACGTCGCGCGCAACAAGGCCAATGCAATTGCATGCATCACCTCTGGGGTCAGTGCTATCGTCGACCTGGACTACGAGAACGGATGGGAAGATGCTTTCGCTCTCGGAAGGCTCGGGCAAAAATATGGCGTTGCGGTTCAGTTCCGAACCATCGAACACGTGGCCGCACGCAGTCCAGAAGCACTCCTGCGCGGATTGCGAGCACCGAAAGGCACGTTCAGACAACGATACCTCTATTGCATGTTCGATTTGAGTTTAATGACTGATGCTCTCCTGGCTGAACTGGAGGCTCGCGCTGTCGAGCACGGTGACTACATCTTACCCGGTCACCTCTTGGAAGATGCTACCCTCATCTGGGACTGAACGGCCTCAAAGCAGGTTACACGCCCCGCCCACCAGTTCCCTGGCCATGATTGCATAACCGCCTCAGGCTTCTTCTTCCGGCGTTCGATGCGGTCGAGCGATGTTGCCCGTTCAAGAAAGCCGCGCACGTTGGCACGGGCTGGCCGCTGCTTAGTCGAGGTCCACAAGCATCGCAGATTCGCAAGCTGTAGTCGCCTGAGCGTCTGAGCACCACAAGTGGAAAAGGCCCTTCTCGAAGGGCTTCGACGCTGCCAGCGCAGCGTAGCAATGATGCTCCGCCCCAAATCCGACCTGAGCGGAGCATCAGCTCACTGCAGGTGCTGCCCACCATTGATGGCAATGTTCGCGCCAGTCACGAAAGCGGCTTCCTTGGAACAGAGGTACGCGACAAGCGCCGCGACTTCCTCGGGCTCTCCCAGTCGGCCAACGGGGATTTGCGGAATAATCTTGGTGTCCAAAATCTCCTGCGGCACCGCTGTGACCATCTTGGTAGCAATATAGCCGGGCGAGATGGTGTTGACGGTCACACCCCGCTTAGCCACTTCGAGCGCCAGCGACTTTGTGAAGCCGTGCACGCCCGCCTTGGCTGCCGCGTAGTTGGTCTGGCCGAAGCCGCCTTTGGACCCAATGATGGACGATACATTGATAATACGTCCCCAACCTCGCTCGACCATCCCGTCGCAGACCGGCTTCGTCATATTGAACACCGAGTCGAGGTTGGTGCGGAGGACTGCATCCCAGTTGACCTTGTCCAGCTTTTTGAAGCTCGCGTCTCGTGTGATGCCAGCATTGTTCACCAGGATGTCGACTGAGCCCAGCTCTTCCCGAATCTTTGCCACGCATTGCTGGCACGAGTCATAGTCGGCGACGTCGACGGGATAGGCGTGAAATTTCCGGTCTTGCTCTGCCATCCTCCCTAGCCAGTCTGCGACACGGCTGTTGCCGGGAGAATGCGTGACAACCACCAAATAACCAGCATTATGGAGGCGGATGCTGATGGCCTCGCCCAAACCGCCAATACCACCCGTGACTACGGCAAGCTTTTTGCTCATGTCTCCAGTCCTCTATGTCTTGATATAACCGCGTGGATGAGGCGGCCGCCCAGCGCTGCTCACCGAGACCCAGTATCTCCTAGAATTCGCCCCCCTCGGCCCGTGAATGGGCCAACGGGGAGCCAAAGCCGAACTACTTTGCAGGTGCCGTAGACGCCTGCGCTGCACGATGCCGCGCGCCTTTCGAGGCTGCCGCCGCAGCCGTATTGAAACTGTTCTCAGCTACTTCCACTGCCTGCTTTGCCGTCGACTGCATTGACTCATAGAGCATAGTGGTCGCCTTTACGGCCTCCTGCCAGGCGGCCAGCGGAGCCGTCGAGCCTGATGGGGCGTTGCTCAACGCGCTATCAATGAGACCCTGCAACTGGCCCTTGCTTGTTGTGTATTGGACTTCGACGACCTTCTCGAACTCCGCCCGCGTAGCAGCAAGGATGTCCTGCACTTGACGCTGATACTCCAAAACGTTGTCGGCTGCAGGTTGAAATAATTCGATTTGCAATTCGAAGAATTCTTGCGGATTCTGGACTGATACAGCTTTAATTGCCCCCTCCCGTGTCTGCGCCAGCGTCGCCTTCATTGTCTTGAGGTTCAACTGCATCAGTCTTTCGAAACTCTCAACGGCCTTGTTGGTTAGTCCTACCAGGGCATCAAGGCCCGCCAACTGCGCCTTTGTGCATTGCTCTGCTGTCCACTGAGTCATCTTGCATCTCCTAAGTGCGGCCCGTCACCTGAGCTGTCGGATGAGAGTTCCGATGGGGCGGGCATCGAGTGATAACGATTGCAGCGTTGTGACCCTGGCGGGCCACGTCGATAGGGCGCAAGGGCTCCAACGCCGGCAGTCTCTATGGGTTAGAGCACTGCGCTCATTGAGAGGCGTGGCGCGCTCGACAATCCATTGTGCGAACACGCCCGAGGGCTTGGAGAAAGGCGTAGCCTTGTGTTGTGACCCGAGGTCGGCTGTAATTTGGCCCAACATGCTCGAGCGTAACCATCTGATGCGCGAGCAGCGCTGCCACATCCGCGCAGTCCAGCTCCGTTGGGTCAGAACTGTCGTTTAGCAGTACCAGGGTGGCGAACTCATGATGACTCAGCACAGGGGTAGTCTCCAAAGCAGCAATGGGGTCTATTTTTGCTACGGGAATTCACTACCGTCCGTGAAGGCCGGCCGGGGCTTGCGGGCCGCTTCCTTCCTCTCGGACGCGAGGTCTGGCTGGTGAGCGCTGGTCTTCCGCGCTCCGAAAGAACATCCTAACTACTTGCCACCAACAGTTCAATACGACTAGCCGTCATGTTCGGGATAGTCCCTAGCTTTTCGTTGCCTCCCTCGTGCGTGGGGGCCCCTTCTTGAGTCACCCAAGGATATGTCGCAACATGATATGTACGCAGTGCGGGTAGCGGCTATTCGCCGACTGACGGACGGCATGCGTTAGCGCTACTTCCCGAATTCCACTAACGAGATGAGGTTGCGGAAGGAAGCATGGCGCTTCAGGCTGAAAGAGAGAACGGGCCGCTAGCTGGGCGGCCAAAAGAAAAGAGAACCCCGCGTCGCCCCGGTAGTTGCATGGGTCGCAGGACCTTGACTTAGAATCTTCTTACGTCAGAATTAAGCAGCGCCTTGACCTCGAACCTGAAGCCACTGTTCAAAGTCAGCCGGGCAAGATTGAGTTGAAATCAGCAGCATGTAGAAGCAGACCGGCGCCCCGTGTGCCGGATGATGTAAGGGGAGGCAGAAATGACGACAGCTCGGGCTGGAACCAAAGGCGAAGCGATTAGACTCCTGGAAGCAGCGGGGATAGCACTAGTCGAACTGGACTACGAATCAGGTTGGAAGGATGCCATCGAACTCGGGCGCTTGGGCCAGAAGGCGGGCATCCGCGTGGAGTATCGCGGGCATGAGAATATCGCCGTGAAGTCGCACGCGGCGCTCATCGCCGGCCTCAGTCGACCGAAGGTGTCCTTCCGGCAACGCAATCTTTATTGCCAGTTTGGACTGCTCGAGCTGCCAGCCGAGGAATTGGCAACCTTGGAGACAAGGGCATTGAAGCTTGGAGACTACATCCTGGCCGGGCATCTACTGCGCGACGTCGATACAGCGTGGGCCTGACTGACTAGGCTCGGCTTGGACGGAGGCTCCGTCTAATGGTCTAATACTTTCCGTTCTGCCACCGCTTCGCCACTGTCAGACACGTAGTGCAAGAAACCTGAGCGTACTCATCCAGCCCTAGGGTGGACCCAGGCTCAGCGCCAGTTCGGCGCAAGCGTCTGCACAGCAAATCCCCTGTCGCACGTATCAGCCGGCCATCGCGAATGGTCTGCTTTAGCAGGATGTGAACATCGTGCTCGCGCACGTCGTGCGCAGGCACTTCCGAGGCACTTCTCGAGTCATCTGCGACGAGACCAGGCACCCACCGAACTGGAATCGCCAGGCTCGCATTGAATGCAAGCGCTTGAGTACGAAGACGCTCCTCACTTTGGTGACGAACGACTCGGACTGCCTCTTCCCTCGCTGTCTTCGCTGCTTGAGCACCATCGAAATCCTCGGCCCTGGCACCGACGAACACCCCATTGGAGTGCTGCCAAACTTCGAGCAAGGTACCTGAGGCAAGGGTGACGCCCTCCGTTCGGCCTGAACGGTGCAAGCTGCTTATTTGCAGCCGCTCCCCATCCAGCGTTACCTGATTGCTTTCGACAGCGACGCGCCCACTGTGTTTGACGGTTAGCCATTCTGGCTCGACCGTGGAGACGAGACGCAACTGGTAGATATCCATGACCGAAACTGACCCCCTCTGGCACTTCTGGCGAAAGTCCGTCTTGCTGGAAATTCTAGTCGCTACGTTGAGCGCGACCTGATGGGCAGTCGAGCATTTTGTTCGCTTCGTCGCATTTCCGGCACGATGGTCCCCAACAGTGTTGGACGATTCACTTTCACGGGGTCGGGCGATTCGCTTCGAAGCCAGCGATGCATCCTCACCTGACTAGCCACGCTACTGAATGAAAGCGATGTCGTCCGGCGGTTGGCCGTCATGTACGAACAAGCAAGCGATGCCGCCGCCGAAGTGGAGCTTTCGGCGACGTACCGCCTGCGCTTCCATTCCCTGGCATCTAACGCATCCATGGCTGGATGATTCGTCGGTCAGAATAGAAAGCGTTTGAAGGGCCCAGTGCATCATCACGCGGCAGCAGTCTTGAACCCGTTAACCGTCTACACGGCAACTCCCCACGTCCATACTATCTATTCCTGGCTACAGCCCGGACATACACGTGCCGATACTGCTGGAACATAGAACATAGCCATCAGAGGACAACAGCCAATCGCCACCGCCTAATCAGGACGCAGGGTGCCGCTACACCATGCGCGTTAATGATGCTGCGGAGGGAGCAAGCTAGCGCCCCAGAAGGCTTCGCGGTAGAGTGCCTAATGGGCACAATGCTTAGTGCAAGACTGAGTAAGTGCCGAACTACAACAAGACAAGCCGGGGTAGCAACGAAATGAAAGGAATTGTGTTCAACTTGCTGGAAGAGGTCGTCATCCGACACTACGGCGAGAACACCTGGGACGCGCTACTGGACGACACGGGCTTGACGGGAGCCTATACCTCGCTGGGCAGCTATCCCGATGACGACATCTACAAACTCGTCGGCGTTGCCTCCAAAGCCTTGAACCTATCGACTTTCGACCTCCTGCGGTGGTTCGGGCGGGAAGCCATGCCATTGATGGCGACTCGGTATCCCGCCTATTTCCAGGGTCACGCGGCCGCCCGCGAATTCGTACTCAGCGTCAACAGCATCATCCATCCGGAGGTGCGCAAGGTCTACCCGGGTGCGGATGTCCCGACGTTTGGATTTCGCGATGAACCAGGCGGCGCGCTGCTGATGGAATACCGGTCGGCGCGGCGACTGTGCGCGCTCGCCCAAGGTTTCGTGGAAGGGGCTGGCGACCAGTTCGGCGAATCGGTGGAGTTCGAGCACCTCAAATGTATGCACAATGGTGACGCTAGTTGCCTGTGCCGCATCACGTTCGCCGCTTCGAGGAGAGATTGAGTGACAGCCGCGCGGATACTGGAACTGGAGGTTGAAACGCAACGGTTGCGCCGCAGACTTGAGCGTGAACGTGACGCGCGCACGCAAGCCGAAGCCATCGCAGAACAAGGCTTGCGCGAGCTGTATATGAAGCAGCAGCACTTGCAGTTGCTCGAAGCTATTGCTGCTGCCGCCAACCAGGCGACTTCCGTCTCCGACGCGCTGCAGTTCGCCACCCGAACAATCTGCCATTTCGCCGGTTGGCCAGTCGGCCACGCCTACCTGGTCGAGTCCTCCGGCCAGGAAACATACCTGTTGTCGGCATCCATTTGGCACGGCGCCAATGCCGAGCGCTTTCGCGCCTTCTATCAACAGACGGAGACGGTGGAATTTGGCAGGGGCGATGGACTTCCCGGGAAGGTCTTGGCAAGCGCGGCGCCTGCTTGGGTGACAGATGTCACCTGTGACCCGAACTTTCCACGTGCGAGTACAGCCGCGATTGCGGGGCTTAAGGCAGCTTTCGCGTTTCCGGTGCTGTTGGGTGACAGTGTGGCGGCAGTGTTGGAGTTCTTTACCGACCAGGTCCTGGAACCGGACGACACGCTACTGCACTTGATGGCCCAAATCGGCAATCAACTCGGTCGCGTGGTCGAGCGTAAGCGCGCCGAAGACCAGCTGATACACGACGCCTTTCATGACCCCCTCACGGGACTGGCTAACCGCGCGCTCTTCCAAGACCGGCTTGCGCAGGCCGTCGTGCGCAGCCACCGGCATACCGAGAAGGTGTTTGCCGTGCTCTTCATTGACCTGGACCGTTTCAAACTCGTCAACGACAGCCTGGGGCATCATGCCGGGGACGCACTCATCATTGAGGTTGCCAAACGCCTGGGTGGCGGCCTGCGCGACGAAGATACGCTGGCTCGGATGGGAGGCGACGAGTTCACTATCCTTCTCGACGACATTGCCGATGCAAACGACGCCGTTCGCGTTGCGGACCATCTCATGCAGTTAGTCGCGGAACCTTTCGGGATTGCGGGCGAGGAGCTCTACGTTAGCGCCAGCATTGGCATCGCTGTCAGTACGTCTGACTATGGCTCCGCCGAGGAAATTCTCCGGCAGGCGGACCTGGCCATGTACCGCGCGAAGACGCTAGGCAAAGGTCGTTATGAAATCTTCGACCACACCATGCACGTACAGGCAGTGAATCGCCTCGCCCTGGAGACTGGGTTACGGCGCGCCCTACAGAATCAGGAGTTCGTGGTCCACTATCAACCAATCGTATGCCTGAATGGTGGTGATATCGTAGGCGTGGAAGCGCTGGTTCGGTGGCGCAAATCGGAAACTGAACTGGTCTATCCGGGCGAGTTCATCCAGGTGGCAGAGGATACTGGGCTGATTCTCTTCCTCGGGCTTTGGGTGCTGCGCGAAGCATGCACCACCATGGCGCGTTGGCATCGCGACTTTCCGCGCGTCCCGCCGCTAACGGTTAGCGTCAATCTTTCGGCCCGACAGTTTGCGCAGCATGATTTGGTCCAGCAGGTCGACAGAATTATTGCTGACACGGGTATTCGGCCGGATACCGTTAGGCTGGAGATTACGGAAAGCGTCACCATGCTTGACTCGGAACGCACAGTTGAGGTGTTAGGACAGTTGCGCCAGCTGGGCGTACGCATAAGCATTGACGATTTCGGCACCGGCTACTCCTCGCTCAGCTACCTCCACCGATTCCCGCTCGACGTCCTGAAGATTGACCGGTCTTTCGTTGCGCGGCTGGGGCGCGATAATGAAGGGGCACAAATTGTCCAAACCATCATGAGCCTGGCGCGCAATCTCGGTATCGAAGTCGTCGCGGAGGGCACGGAGACCTCAGGGCACGTCAATCACCTCAGGTCGCTTGGCTGCGATTTCGGGCAGGGCTATTACTTTTCGCGACCACTCGAATCCAATCAGATATCGGCTCTGCTGGAAAATGTGAACCTCGAGGCGCGACCGAGCTGGGGGTGAGTAGCCATACAACATCGAACACAATGGCTAAATTGACAGGCAACTCCCAGGGTTCCTGGCGCATGAGCTGCAAGCTCTGACTTGACGACCTCCACTTCCTCGCCTACAAGGCCGGCTGCGACCGGAAGGAAGAGGCTTCCTACTGCGAGAGGACCACAACTGGCCGCAGTCTCCGAGGAGGCCTATTCCCTGTCTTACTGTCACCGCGTGCAATTGCTAACCCGGATAGCGCTGAAGTGGTCATGTCCCATCGCATCAACTGTCACGGCCTGGCTCTTCGGTCAGGTATTCGCCCTGCCATGGTAGGCAGGTACCGCGCCATCTTCGTGGCTAATGTGAAAACCTCCGCCCTCCCACAGATTCGCAGCGCGAAATCGGTGCTGGATGCGGACTAGAGCACGTCCCAAACCATGCTCCAGTAAAAATTCACAAACACTTGCCTCCCTACAGTCTCTTATTCAGCAATAAGGAACCGCTTCGGATTCTTGCCCAACCAGGCTGGCGCTCGGCCTCGACCCGACCAGGTCTTTCCGGTCTTCGGGTCCAAATATTTTGGCGGCAACGTCAGCTTCGCCTTGCCCGCAACCTTCCCGCCGCCGTCACCTGCCGGACGACCGCGCCGGCGCTTCGGCGTAATGTCATCGACAGTCAGTTCATACTCGGCCATCAAAGTCCGGATTTTCTCAACGACGCCAGCGACCTCATTGGCGCGAACTTCGACGAGCTGGGCTTCGAGTGCTTCCTTCTCTGCAATCAATTGCTTGTATGTGGCCATTCTTTTTCCCTCGGAAAAATGCAATGCCATCATCCTACATCATCTCCATGAATGCGGTAGCTAAATCGCAATCCCCGAAATTCACCGCAAACAAAAATTAAGCATCCACCGAATACTTATCGGCGCTGGCGGAAGCTCCTGAGCTTTCCGTATCTCCGCCCGATGATGCAACTGTAGTGCAACAGCTACGCCGAGCTGTGCCAAACACGCAAGCGAAACAGAGCCACAATTGGAGGACTCGTGTGGGCGAAACGGCCAGGGACGCACAGGCTTGCCCATCACGAGGGAGCAGTGCAACTTACGGCGGGAAATGAAGGCCCCGGAACCGCAGAGCAACTGAAGAGCCTGATAAAATATCCACGCACCCGCAGCACCCGGCCGAACTCGGGCAAGTCGATTCGAATACACCATCGAATGGCGCCCCGGAGCACTCAGCCTTTCCGTCTGCTGCCCCTGCACCAACATGATGCCAAACATTGACCAGCGATTTCGTAGACCGGGAGATGTCAGCGCCAACAATAGGCCGGATGGTCCGGGCCATCGGCACTTGAGATGGGTCTAATCTGGCGAAGGCATCAACCAGGCAACTAACCGTTGGCAGTTAGCTGAATGCAACCGAGGCAGAGTAAATGATGGTGCGATGGTCGTTAAAGTCCCGCGTGGTCGCTGCTACTGTAGCAATAGTAGTCGCCTTCGCGGTTCTGCTGTTATTGGTTGCTCGCCATTACGTCTTCACGAACGTCCAAGCTTCACTACAGGCACAACAAGACGCCCAGGTAAAACTGGTCGCCGAGGAACTCGATGATAAGTTCGAAGTACGCAGCATCATTCTTCGTCGTCTTGCCGAGCACCTCAACCCAATGCTGGACCGTAGCCCGGAAGAACTCAAGCGATTCACCCAGCAGAGCGTATCCATCCCCGAGATATTCAACTGGGTGTTTATGATTTGGCCAGACGGCACGCGCGCATTTGACACCAGGCTGACCGGAGAACGCGCTAATTTCTCAGACCGCCAGTATTTTCGTGACATTCTTCACGGCGCCTCTGTTGTCGTTTCGGAGCCGCTGATAACGAAGGTCACCGGAGCCCCCGGCATCGTCATTGCTGTGCCTGTACGCTCCGATGATGGACGGCTACGCGCAGTTCTCGTCGGAAGTCTGGACCTGTGGCGAGAGAACTTCCTCGCTGCATTGTCTCGCAACCGCATTGGCACAACTGGCACCTACTGCCTTGTCTCGTCGGGTCAGTCTCCTCGCTATGTCATGCACGCCGACACATCAAAGATATTCCAGCAGGCAAAGGCCATCGGTGAGTCGTGCGGCACTGCCAAGCCAGCCTCGGCATGGGAAATCGTATGGCCGACGCAGCCAATTGTGGCTCGCTATCTCCTGGAAACGGCGGGCTGGGAACTCGTTGCCACACTCCCCGCGAGGGAGGCCTTCTCACCAATCACGAATGCAAGGCCAAGAGTACTGACAGCCGCCGCGCTCGCACTGGTCGGCGCAATACTATTGATGTGGCTGGTGGTCCGGCACCTTCTAGCTCCACTGGCACGCTTCCAACAGGTTGTGCAGGAAAGTGCGACAGATTTGTCGGCCCACGCTGCCCTCCCCACGTCGAGAACGGACGAAATCGGCGCCCTGGCCACAACGTTTTCGAGCGTTATGGAACAGCTTTCCGAACGCACGAACGCCCTGTTGGAAGCAAGAAAACTTGCAGAAGAGCGGGAAGAGCGCATCCACGCAATAGCCAATCATATACCAGAGCTCGTTGCATATCTTGATGCCGAAGAGCGCTACGTATTTGTTAACAAGGCATACGAGCAGCGCTTCCAGATACCGAGAGGTGAAATTATCGGCCGAACACCCAAAGAGCTCTGGGGAGAGGACCTTTACGTCAAAGCGCTAAGCCATCATCTCAAGCTCGCGTTCTCCGGGGAGCTCGCCACGTTCGCCACTGAACTTTATGACGAGAATCAATATGAGTGCCTCGAGGTCACTTATCAGCCCGCCTGGAGCCGCACAGGAGATATAGTCGTCGGGGTCCATGTCTTCGCTAGGGATGTAACAGAGGAGCGCCTGAGCATTCGGCGCCTCGAACAGAAGACGTTGCTGGACTACTCAACCGGCCTGCTGAATCGGAAAGGTTTTGACCGACGCTTGGCTTCGGCCGTGGCAAAGACGGATGCAGGGGAGCAGATGATGGCCCTGGTTCTCGTCGACCTGGACAATTTCAAACAAGTGAACGACACCTCTGGTCACGCAGTTGGCGACGCGCTGCTGAACATTCTTGCGGCACGCCTCAAATCGAATGTTCGCGAATCCGACGCCGTTGCACGCATAGGCGGCGACGAATTTGCAGTGATTTTGGAAGGCGTCTCCACATCGCATGCTGTGGAGCGTGTAGCGCAGATGATAGTCGCAGCAAGTTCCGAGCCGTACCTCATTGGAGGTCAGCAGATTACCTGCGGGACCAGCGTTGGCGCTGCCATACATAAACCAGCTGACGGCAATACCAGAAACGAGCTATTCCTTAAAGCGGACACAGCACTATACGCAGCCAAGCACGCGGGGAAGGGCAAGTTCGTTATGGTCGGCGCGCCGAACACGACTGCTGATTCGAGCTACGAACCCCGCCAAGATTGAACTCGACACTCTTCCAGTGCTTCGTGCTGGCACAACCACTCTGCATCGGCTACACGACCACCCGGCGCAGCATTTTTCCTGCCAGCGCGCGTGGGTGCGTTCTTCCTCTAAACTGCGTTGGCGTTGCCACATAGCGATGGAGGAAAGAATGGCGACAGCTCGAGCTGGAACCAGAGGGGAGGCACTGAAGCTCCTGGATACAGAGGGAGTAACGGTGGTCGAGTTGGACTACGAGTCAGGTTGGCAAGACGCAATCGAGCTCGGCCGGCTTGGCGACAAGCGCGGAATACGCGTCGAATATCGCGGTCACGAAAACATCGCGGTCAAATCGCGGGCGGCGTTGATTGCTGGCCTCAAGCGCCGGAAGGCGACGTTCCGGCAGCGAAACCTGTACTGCCAGTTCAATTTAGACAGGTTGACAGCTAATGACCTGGCGGCATTGGAAGCGAAGGCAAGCCATCTTGGGGACTACATTCTCGCGGGGCACCTGCTGCGGGAAGTCGATGCAGAGTGGACCGAATAGCGGTGCTACGACACACCTCCCATTGGGGCATAAGGTCGTGAACGGGCTCAATTTGAACAGTATCAGAATCCGGACACTACACTTCGGATAGTGGATGGAGAGAACGAATGGCTCTTACACATCGCCCCACCGCCGAGGTACCCGAGGACACACTGCTGACAATTGCAGAGGCAGCCGCCCGGTTGGAATTCAGCCGTCCGTACGTGTTCAAGCTGTGTGACGCAGGGAAGCTCGGTGAAATCGTTGTGATTGAATACGGGCATCGGCGCATCCATGCATCTGCGCTGGATGCTTACGCGGCCGCACGCACCAAGCAGAAGGAGGGTGCGCCCTCACCCCGTGACGCCGGCGTCGACGCGGGGCTCTATGACTATCCCTGAGGGGCACTTCAAGTCTTCTGGGCAATGGGAATGAGACCGCGCAAGAGGCTGGCAACGCCTCTACCCCTACCGTCAGACGGCTTGCCCGCGCCTTCCGAGCCTCCGGCTGTCGCAGATATTGAGTCTCGTTGCCGTCCGCGCTACGAGCTGGCCGCCCTCATGGCAGAAATGCCGAATGGTCTGCCACGCGTTACAGGCTGGGACGAAATGCCACCTGTCGGTCTCGAGAATGACCGATGAGCATCCAGTTTCCTTCCGGGAATTGAATGCAAGGCGAATAGGCCGCTCATCCCGGCATCGCTGGCGAGAGTACCGACAAGGTGCCGGCCGTGATTGCCGAAATTCGCCCGCTCGGTTTCTTCGAGAAACTTCGGAGCAGTGTCACCATCCCCTCCGATTACATGCCGGCCGCAGCTTCGCAATTGACCGCTGCAGACCCAAACTTGACAAATTTTTGGCGGTTAGTTTCCCCGGGGAAACTCGGCGTGCAGCGCGTAGCCTGCTATGTTGACGACGTCGCCACCAGCCACCTGCCATGGCAAGCCCCAATTTGCCAAAATTTGCGCGGCCGGTTTCCCCGGAGAAACTTCGATAGGGCGTCGCCGCGCCGTCAGGTTGCATGCGGGCTGCTGCGCCAAACCAGGCCATCACAGACCCAGATTTGGCAAATTTTTGGCGATAAGTTTCCCCGGGGAAACTTGATGCGCATGGAGCAGCCCCAACGCTGATGACGTTGCCAGTGAGCCACCGGCCATGGCAAGCCTCGATTTGGCGAAATTTGTGCGATTTGTTTCCCCGGGGAAACTGAAGGCCCGGAACGGCTGTCCGGCCCTTTTCCATGTCTGTTCACAGTTGCTGAGCGGGCAGCTAGGCCGTGAGAAGTGGCGACCCTCCCGGGGTGGGATGCGGTCGCCATGCAATCAAACATCAAGTCCCTGTAGCCTTTCAGTGTCGTGTCGCGTCAGTCTGGCGGCATTCTGCCGCTGCCCGTAAGCGCAGTGCCTCGAGGTAGGTCGCTTTGAACAATGGGACGCCGGCAAGTGGCGATGCGTTACCTGTTAGTCTCACCTCGGCGTCTGGGGCAGCGCCGAGCATGCAGCGCAAGGCCTCGAAGAACTCCCTGGCCTCAGCCTCGCCGCCAGCCTCAACAACTGCAATGGCGGTGCCCCTGTCTGAGCTCGTGACGAGGTAGTACTCGCAATCTCTTGCACAGGGTAGTCCTGCGGATGCTCTGGAGCTCATTTAGGCTCCCTGCCTGCCGAGACAGTCCTGCGAATTGCCTGCAGGCAGTATTCCGACGGCACCACTAATGACACGCTCACGTCGCTAACAGCAACATTACCGTCCAGGCTAGGAATCGTTTCCAGCCTGGTAACAGCAAAAGTCGTAGCACGCCTCTCGTCGAACGTCGTGGCCATGCTCGCGCAACGCTGCACCTGGCACATCTCCACCAGCGGCACGATGTGGGGCCATGGCAGACGGTTATGCAGCACGACTGAGTCATCCTCGCCCTGCCTACCGAGCATCACCTGTATGGGTTGCGACTCTAGCGACCGGAAATACAATTCGACTGCTGGCTCGTACTGTGGCAGCAGGAATCGGTGCTGACTGCCGCCCAACTGATGAGTGAGTACAGCGTAGTGACCGCCGGATGGCCCGACGAACCCGGTCAGACGGATGGCAACCTCGCCGCTATTGCGAACAATTGTGTCCACCATCCGTGCCGACGCGTCGCCACACAAGCACCAGCCGTCGAGGGGACCTGGCAAACCAGGATGATTGCGAGTGGCCGCTCTTACCTCGCACGGCGACATCAGCCTTGCCGTGCTTATTAAAGCCCCACAAACGGTCGGTTCAAAGTTCATTTTATGTCCTCATGAGAACGCCGAATTGGCGCTCTTCGTATAGCAACCGAGGACTTCAGCGACACCAAGCATCCGGTAGTCACAAAAAAGAAGTAATTCTATTTAGTCTATTTACGTTTGTTTGTATTTGGTTTCATTAGAGGCATCAAAAAGGTGTTGCAATTAATAAGTCGTTTCGCTATAGTCCAAACACGTTAGCGATGACTACTCGAAATCTGATTAATCGGCCTAGAGAGTTAAGTTATCTGACGGATTTACCACCGAATAGGTGGCTTGTAGAAAAACCATGCGTCAGCATGGAGTGCCTGGCTGTTATACAGGCTTTTGCCACCGAATAGGTGGCTTGCAGTACCAACCCCGCGTCAGCGAGGATAGCTCGAAAGAGCACGCCTGGCCGTCATGCAGGCTTTTGCCACCGAATAGGTGGCTTGCAGTACCAACCCCGCGTCAGCGGGGATAGCTCGAGAGAGCATGCCTGGCCGTTATGCAGGCTTTTGCCACCGAATAGGTGGCTTGCAGTACCAACCCCGCGTCAGCGGGGATAGCTCGAGAGCGTGTGTTTATGTCTAGGCACACCTTCCCTGCGCAAACAGGTTAGCAGTACCATTCCCCGCGTTAGCGGGGATAGCACCACCACCCGCGTCAGCGGGTATCACGATACCGACCACTGTTTAGATGACTGTGGTCGGTATCGCTCCTTCATCTCACCCTTCTAGTAGGCCTCCTACCCGGCATTGGTGACGGCAACGGCGTAACCGTTCCTATCCCTCATCGCTGGACTGCACAGCTTTGCGGTAGCGGCTGTCGAATGCGGACCATGCGACCCTGTCATCGCCCGCCATCCTTGAGACGTCTTGGATGATTCTCCCGAATGCCACCAGCCCCTCATTTTAATAGGCGCGTCGCAACATACCCAGGGTCAACGCGACAAATTCGTCAGCCTTCTCTTCGGTCAGCATCGTCTCGCTCCTTCAGCTTTAAACATTGCGGATTCCCAAAGAAATCATTCTGTCCCTGGTTCCTGCAATCATTCTTGCTCCAACGCATCCCTCCAGTGGTCCGCGATTTCCTCAAATGTTTGAATCGCGTCCGGGATTGCCTTGAGGTATGAGAGCGCGAACCATTCGCGCTCGGTGCACCACCAAGTCCGTTCCGACAAGTCGTCAAGGAACAACTCCCAGTCCTCTTGCTTAGCGAATACGTCGGTACGCCAGTTCTCGGGCGTGATGAATTTGAGTTCGACGGCCTTCGTCACAATTTGCAGCACATATTCTGCGCGGAGGTCGCTGTTCTTCTCCTCGATTTTCTTATAGCTCTTGATGGGGGACCAATCCATTCGTAGACCACCCAGTTCTCCAGAGAAAAGGTGCCGGGTTCGCTCGCTGGCTGGTGAATCAGGGGCAATCACAGACGTTGCAGGGACGTACGGGTATGACATTTTTAAACCTTCAAAGGAAATCTTTGTCGTGAGGCGACGCCGGTCGCGTAGCTTCTCAGGATATGGAATACCGCCGGCTCGACCAGCATATCGGCATCTGCGGCGCAAACTTGAGGCATGGCCAGGAACTATTCGGGCACTGGATTTCAATTCCTTCACCAACCGCTTCCGGCCGAGACCAGTGGCTGGGCTCCAGAAGTACCGGGGGACTTTCGGCCCCGCTCCGTCTATGACAATAGACAACGTACATAGCAGTACGCATCTCGTCGAACGTCGTCGCTACGCTCGCGCAGCTCCGGGCTCGGCGCACCAACTGCAAGCGGCCATTACGCACGATGGCATCGACCATCCTCCGCTGAAGCGTCGCGACATAGACACCAACCACTCAGCGTCCCGGTGAGGCCGGCCCTCATGCTTAGTGGTGGCCGCCCTAGAAAGTCCATTTCTGTGTGCTTGCAAACATTTGACGGATGTCTTAATCACTCTTCCAAAACAAAATAAATCAGGAGGAATGGTTTTTTGGAGAAGGCGAGGAAAAAGCCAAGATTCCCTACAGCCGCCCACCCCAAAATCCAACGCAATTGAATCAAGCTAATTGCATTAGGCTATATTTGTATTAATTTGGCAGGCGAAAAGTCATATTGCATCCTCAGAGACAGGCGCCTAGAATTCCTCACGCTAATTACGCTTTCATGACATTCACCACCAAATTAATCATACAATTAATCGATGGACAAAATTTCTCTCGGCAAATCCAGTGTCGACACAACATATTTCTACGGCGGTGTAACCGGTGGGGGCGCTTACGGGCCGGGCATATGCGAAAAGGTCGTTGGCATATCGGCGAGCGGCAAGCTTACGGTGAAGCGCCTACCATTTCACGACAATCGTAGCGGCAGTAAACGCAGCGGTTCGCTCGATTATGAACTGACTGGCGACGGCGTATATCGTGCCTATGCCTATGCAGACTCGAATCGCAGCGAGGGCCCTGAGTTCTTTTTTGAGTTGGAGGGTTATGCACTCAAGGAGTTGAATCGCCAAGAACTGGACGAGCGTCTGCGCGCACTGAGCCCGGATAGCTTCGCAATAGCCGAACATGCTCAACGCAAAGTCGCTCGCCGAAGGGAACTACTGCCAGTGGTTCAGGCAGAAGTCCACGATTTCGCCGCCGCTGGAGAACGACTGGAGGTAACGAAGGTTGACGTCGACGACCAATTGCAATTGAGCCGCCTCACGGTCACCAGGTACCAATCCTGCGGACATTTCGACGAAATCTCAGTGAATACCATGAACCAGCTCATCACTCACCTCTCCGCACCATCGCTTCCCTGCACGTACTGCGAGGCACACGCGGAGAAGATGCGAGCTGCCGATGAGACGATAAAGCGGCTGCAGGACACGGCCTCGGCGAAGAATCTGCCGACGCTGTCTGGCTCGCCGAGACAAATCAAATGGGCGCTCGAAATCCGAGATAATTTTTGGCAGAAGAATCCGGGAAATCCACTACTCAAACGCGCAACTACTGCGAAATATTGGATTGAGAACCGCGAAAGCTTAAAGTAAATGTTCCTTTCTCAGAAGACCGCTGAGGGGCCGGCCTAGGTCGGGGGCTATCTGCATCTTCGCCGAGAACTTGAGCCACATTTACAGCCCCTTCCGGCGACTGAGCTTCAGGCCTCGGTCACCATCCGCCGCCTAGCAGCACGAAGGCGCGAATCCATAAACCATGAAATCGGCCTCACCCCAGGTAATCCTCCTGCCGATGGACGGGCCGGCAGCGTAAGCCATGAGCGACCGCCTCGGTGGCCTAACTCGTTGATTTTTCAGGATTGGCCGTTTCAACGCAAAAAATCAAAAGCAAACGGCCAATGCTCAATTAGGCACTTCGCGGGTATCTCGCATATCGAAGGCCTTTTCGGCCGGGAAAGCATAGACGGTGAAAGACAGCGCGAATGCCGTGACACGCATCTTTTGCACCATTGGCAATCGCCTGCGCCCGTTCACTCGACCTTGAGCCTACCGTCCGGCTTGCCGTGTGAAGCGTGATGTGCTGTGCAGCCGGCAGGGGAACGGTGCGCGGAGAAGCCCATTACATGGCCTAGCAACGCCGGCCGCCTCACCACGGCTTCCCGGCATCGCCTCATGTTTGGCAACTTTTGACCACTAAGTTTCTCCGGAGAAACTTTTGCGCACCGTATCGCCGATAACGCTGGCCACTTATCAAAGCTTGGCGGCACAACCTCGCCGTTTGGCAAATTTTGACCGAAAAGTTTCCCCGGGGAAACTTTTTGCCCAGCGCATCGCCGACAACGCCGGCCGCCTCGCCAGGGCTTTCGGGAACCCCGCGTTTGGCAACTTTTGACCAATAAGTTTCTCCGGAGAAACTTTTTGCCCAGCGCATCGCCGATACGCTGGCCATTCACCAAAACTTCGCGGGACCTCGCTTCTTGGCAACTTTCAACCAATTAGTTTCTCCGGAGAAACTTTTTAACGCCGCGCGTCACCGTACCGGTCCCGGAGGTCATGGAGCGTTGAGTCCGGTGCCGCTGGTTTTCAAGCGGCGAAATATAGCGCTCTGTCAGGCGCAGTTTGCATTTACTCGAATTTGCGATGCGTCATATCTGAATGAAAATCACTATCACCGAAATTAAAAAGCAAGTTACCTACACTTTCTTTAAACCACGATACTTGAATAACCCATGAAGAATCCGGATTCAAAAATATTTGTGAGCAACGAGCCGGCACATCGGTATATCACCATCCCGCGTGCCACCAATGACACTTCCACCATGGCTGTGGCAGGAGCACAGAATGACGTCTTACCGCCTGTCAATACGCGCGACCTCACCCCTGACTATCTGGAAGCGCTCCTGCTGCGTCACGGGAACTCATTAGCGGATAGCGAGGACCAGGCATCCCCCTTCGCGCTACTGCTGGAGTTACTTGACTACGCAGCTTGGGATGCCGGTTTAGACCGAGACGCGTCACTCACAGAACGCTGTACCGCGTTAGCGGCATTTGGTCGAGACTGGAGCAACCAATTTGGCTGTACGGTATCTGAGCATGCTGACGGCTCCAAGCGCGTCCTGTGGGGCTATGGTGACGTCTACACCTGGTGCAGTCTTGGGGATGTTTTGGAAGCCGTGGAGAACGGGAACCGGAGTCCACGCTGGTATGACCGCGAGTGGATTATGGTGGAGGTTAACGGTCGCTGGGTTCACAAAGGCTCGTTGGAACGCCGGTAGTCCACACCTTGCCGAAGCGTGGACGTCTGGCCACCACCATCAATGCCCCTGGACAGGGGCATTCTTTCCGGAAAGTAACCAGGACAAAGCTGGTTTTCCTAGAGTAATGCGCGGACAGCGCCACCGAAACCTTCCTAGCTGCTTTGGCTGTGTCGCTCACATCGAACTGCAGGGTCACTAAGACGCAACGGGTCGGCGAACAATGGCGAAAAACCACCAAGGGCTACCGTTGCCAGCAGCCGCCAACCAGGTCCGGCGCTTGCCCCGTTCAGGCGAGGCCGTGGCCCGCAGGATTGCGGCGGATTACCACGACGCGCGAGGATGCAAATCAGACGACCGGACGCCACCGGAAGCCTTTGCTGAGCATGCAGTCATTGCCGCGCCTTGTTCGCTTGGCGCCAGCTTATTGAGCCGCACTTGATACCGGCATTCGGCTAGCGCCGTAGCGGCTTCCTTTAGGTCGACACCGGAGAATTCATCGCGAAGTTCGTTGGCTAGTGGTGCTGCCAAGCCGCGCTGTGCCGATACGCCGCTCATGATGCGCGAGCAACGAATGGCGCCGTCGCCTAATCGGTCATCGAGCGTCCGCGAAGAGCGCGTATCTGGGCGCCTGAGCCCGGCAACCCGAAACGCCAAAGCCTGACTAACGCGCGTGGCTTTGCTTACACTTGCTGCCGTCGACAACTCGAAACCAAGAACATGAAAAAGGCGGGGCGAATCAAATCCTGGAAGGCCGATAATGGCTACGGCTTCATCGATGTTCATGCGGACGTCAAAGATGTCTTCTTCCATGTCACCGCCGTGCAGACGCGCTCCGTCCAGCCGAAGCCGGGTGACCGCGTCAGCTTCGAGCTCGTCAAAGGCAAGGACGGTCGGATGCAGGCGCTCAACATCGCAATCGTCGGCGCGCCGAAGTCAACCGCCGGCGCAGACGCAAACTGGTTACCGGCACTCATTGGCCTGGTTGCCTTGGCGGTCATGGTCGGCGGCGCCCTTGGCGGCTTTCTCCCCCGCCAGGTTGGCATCGTCAGCCTCCTCGCCAGCATCCTCGCGTTCCTCGCCTACAAGGTCGACAAGACGCGCGCCAGCCGCAACACATGGCGCATTTCTGAGGCCACCCTGCATTTGTTTGCGCTCTGCGGTGACTGGCCGGGCGCGCTTGCCGCTCAATACCTCCTGCGACATAAGAATCGGAAGCAGGAATTTCATGTCACCTTCTGGAGCACTGTCGCCTTGAATAGCGGCGCAATCGTGCTATGGAGAACGCTCGCCTCGGCATGATGCGGCCCGTTGCGCCAAGGCAATCAACCTATGGTGCGCCACAAGAGCAGCCAGTTCTACTCCTCCAGCGCAAGGCGCTGTAGCTCACGCTCTTCGTTGCCCGCGCTGAGATTCAATAGCCGAAGGTTCTCCGGGTCGTTCTCTTTTAGGATAGCCATCGTGCGCTCAGACATCGGTGCTCTACTCGCCAATTCAAGCAAGAAGTTCGCTGCCAAATTGGCGGCCGCGCGCAGCTTGGACAGTTCGTTCTGAACATAGCGTCGCGTAATGGCATCTTGCGTTATTGCCATACCCTCCTTTGATACTGCCCATTTGTGTGTCAACAGAGCTCCCACCTTGCGCATGTTGTCGTTGAAGCAGAGGGCGCTGACAGTAGCAAACGTTCGACGAAGGTCCTGCGCTGTTGCCTTGAAATTGAACTCTGCGGATACCGCTTTCATCGCATCGCTCAACCGGCTTTGGTGTGGGTACACTGAGCCACCGTGAGCAGGAAAAACATATCCGCCATCGTCCGCAGCGCGCCTGACGCGGCGCTTCTTGAGCAATTCAATTACAAAATCACTAAGCGGCAGGATTCCTGTGAAGCCCTTCCAACCCACCTGATTCGGTTGGACGAAACAAAACCCGTTGTCCAAATCAATTTGGTCCCAGCGGAGACCGAGACCGCCGAGCAGACGAGTTCCGGTCATCGTAAGCAGGAGCACTGCCTCTTTCGAGTCTTCCCTTGTGAGATGTGCATCTATCGCGTCAAAGAATTTGGGAAGATTCACAGTATCGACGTGCGTCGACTTTTTGGGCAGGCTCGGAAGCGTACGGAGGTAGCGAACGTTATTAATTGGGTTCCAATCGAGCACTTTAAGCGCGACGCCGACCCCATATACTCCAGAGATGATGCTCTGGCAGTTGCGAGCTTTTGCCAGACTGCGCTTCCGAATTGCAGCGAAAAGTGCTTGCCACTGCATGACCTCTGTTTCCGCCAATACCCATTCTGACGGTGGCTTTGGATATTCCTTCTCGTCAAGGATGCGGGTGCGCAGATACGTGTTGAAGACCTTCTCGTAGTCCCTCTTCGTGCTTTCCACCAGCCCTTGGTCGCGCTTCGTCATGCGGTGCTCGAGGTAAAACTTGAATCCATCTTCCAAGGTCCCGAACTTCGCCCTGTTGTTATCCGCATGTCGCTCCGAATCGGTTTTCGCAGCGTCAAGCTTTATTCGCGCAACAAGCGCCTTCGCTTGCTCGTAGTCGAGCGTCAACTTGCCATCGCCATCCTGCGGCACTGCCCGAAACTTGAGCGTTCCCTCGTTGGGCTTGCCATCCTTACCCCGGAATCGGTAATACCAGACTGCCCGCTTGGTTTCGGATACCCGAAGCTGTAGCGACGTCGGATTGGCGTCCGTTTTTCGCCCCGGCTTCTTGAATGCACCCAAAAGTGCCGCATTCGTAGCAAAGTTGACCTTCTGGGCTTGGGACTTCTCCCTCGAATTCGGTTGGTTGGCTGGCTCGGTATTCGGCATAGTTTGGTTACGTTTGCATTCCCACAATTTTCCCACAAATCTTATACGTATAGCACCGATTTGTGGGAAAAGTGACGCAAGACGTATAACTTGTTATATTTTTTAACTTAAAAATCAAATACTTATACATATCAGACTTAGCCGTGGGGTTCTCAAAATCCCCCGCCGCAAGGCGTGTCGGTTCGAGTCCGACCCCGGGCACCAGATATCCTTCCGACCCCATCCCCAAAAAGCACGGCAACAGACCCACGCAGCCTGCAATGCCGTTCAGTTAAGGTCCCAAGCGCCACCGTCATTCCCGTGCACGCGGGAATCCAGCGTCGTTCACGTCCCCTTCGGGGATGAAGTCACTGGGTCCCCGCTTTCGCGGGGACGACGGTGGTTAACTGAACGGCATTACCACGCAGCCTGGCTCTGTCTCGTTTGCGCCGCAGCCCCCGCTGACACCACACGCCGGCTACAGCCCGGGTTCCGTAATATCTTTTTACAACCGGCTGCAACCCCGCCCAGGCACTGAAATACAATACGCCCCGGCGGGGCGCCTCCGACATGGCCATGACGGGGAGCCAGGCAGGCAATCTTGTCGACCGGTCAGCAGAGGGTGCCGAGTCCGAGCAGGCAACCCTGCCGGAACCCTGGGGCAACAGGCTGTCCGAGACCACACGTCCCCCGCCCCCCTGAACTCTGGAGCGGCCATTGCATTTGAAAAGACCGTTGACCACCGGCAAGACCCGCCCCCGCGCATTGATCATGTGCACGGGCGGGCTGGGTGATGTCGTGTGGGCCAGCGCATCGATCGACGCCCTGCGCGAAGCGTACGGCGAACATATGGAAATCGATCTGCTGGTCAAACATCGATCCGACGCCCTGTTCAAGCACGACCCCCGGGTCGCGCGCGTCCTGATCCTGCGGGGCGGCCCCCGGCTGCCGCTGCTGATCAATCCGCACAAATGGCTGATCCTGGCGCGCGCGCTGGTTCGCTACCCGTATCACCTGATCCTGGACCTGACCATCAACCGGTCGGACTTTTTTCCCAGCCTGGGCTGGCTGTTTCCCGCTGCCCACAAGGTCAAGGTCTACAAGGTCCGCCACGAGGTGGATCCGCCGGAAACACACCGGACCAAGGTCATCCAGCGCTTGCTGGCGTATTGCGTGCCCGAAGCGATCGCGCAGCGCGCCATGCCTTCGTTGCGCAGGCCCGATATCGATATCCGGGCGCGTTATGGCCTCGATCGGCCCTATATCTGCCTGCATACCGGGAACAGCTCGTTCTACCACAACAGAAAGAACACGCGCCTCTGGCCGGTGGATAAATGGATCGAGCTGCTGGAAGGCTGGCCGCGGTTTTTCCCGGGGCATAAGCCGGTCCTGATCGGCACGCCGTCCGAAGCCGAGCATATTGCGAAGATTGCCGACAAATTCCCGGATGCCATCAATCTCTGCGGAAAAACCCCGCTGCCGGAGATGATGACGCTGATCGCCGATGCCGCGCTTCTGATCGGCACGGATACCGGGCCTACCCACGTCGCGGCGGCATTCGGTACGCCGGTTGTTGCCATTTTCGGCCCGACGCTCTGGCACGTGACCGGGCCCGCGGGCGACAGTGAGCGGATTCGCATCGCGAATCCGCGGGTCGGCACCGATATCGACGACGTGCAGGTGGACCAGGTCGTAGGTGCTGCGCACGAGATGGTTCCGGACCTGGCAGGAACGGCGGCGGCGCCATGGGCCGGCGGCAACCTGGCACGGCAGCGCACGGCCTGATCCATGATTCCTTCGGCCTTCTGACGAAGGACGCCGCCGGGCGCTGGCGTCTGCCTTGCGCAGCGCTTCGGTCACCGCCGCCCAACCCGATCGGGTGAGGCGGCATCCCCCTTCCGCCCTCTTGGACTTCCCCCGCGTCGCTTCGCTCGCGCGCCGCTCACGCCACCAGCCTCACTGCCGCGCAGCCCGGCGCGCGCGTTGTTGACTGCGTTTAATTCGCCGACAAAAGCTTTCAGTACGCTGGCCGAAAAGCGGCAGTGATAATGCCTCACGCTGCATTTGCACGGTTGATGCGGCCGCGCCCTGCAAGCGCGTCACGCGGCGCCAGGCTGCGCCCGCGCGCCGCCGCGACAGCCGTGATCGCCGTGATCACCTGCTTCCCGAGGACACGCCGCGCCATGGAAACGCCCTCCGCCCTGCCCGCTCCGCACCCTTAGTCCTGCGCCGCCTGGTCCTGCACCGAAATTCCCACCACCCAAGCAATCCGATGCAACGACTCACCCAACCCGCACCACTCGCTTCAGGAGCCCTCGATGGAATGGTTGCATGAGATTTTCCAGAAGTCGCCCGAATCTGCGCTCTTCCTCGCGCTGTCAGTCGGCTACGCCATCGGCAAGATCACGTTCGGGCGTTTCCAGCTGGGCGGCGTGGCAGGTTCGCTGCTCGCCGCGGTGGTGATCAGCCAGGTCGGCGTCGAGATCGACAACGGCGTCAAGGCCGTGATGTTCGCGGTCTTCATCTACGCCGTGGGCTATGAAAGCGGCCCGCAGTTCTTCAACTCGCTGAACCGCAGCTCGCTGCGCGAGATCGCCATGGCGGTGTTCATGGCGGTGTGCGGCCTGGTCACGGTGGTGGTGCTGGCCAAGCTGTTCCACCTCGACAAGGGCCTGGCAGCGGGCCTCGCCGCCGGCGGCATGACGCAGTCGGCCATCATCGGCACGGCGGGCGACGCCATCACCAAGCTGGGCCTGCCGCCCGACCAGGTCAAGACGATGCAGGCCAACGTGGCCATCGGCTATGCGGTGACCTATGTGTTCGGCTCGCTGGGCGCGATCATCGTGTGCGTGAACATCCTGCCGCGCCTCATGAAGTCGGACCTGAAGACCGACGCCAAGAAGATGGAAGCGCAGCTCAGCGGCGGCCTGCCGCAATTCGGCCCGGGCCAGCGCGGCGCGCTGCCGCGCCTGGTGGGCCGGATCTTCCGCGTCACGGGCGCGGCCGGCAAGACCGTCTCGCAAATCGAGATCGGCGGCGAGGACCTGGTCACGGTGGAAAAAGTGCTGCGCGGCGGCAAGCCCGTGGCGGTCGCGCAAGACCTGGTGCTGCTGGCCGACGACCTGGTGCTGCTGGTGGGCAGGCGCGACGCCATGGTGCCCACCGCCACACAGATCGGCGTGGAAGTGGCCGATGCCGACGGCATGGGCGTGGTGATGCAGTCGCGCAGCGTGGTGTTCACCGCCAAGGGCATGAACAACAAGACCGTGGCCGAGATCATCGACACGGTCGGGCGCGACATGCGCCATGGCGTGTATCTCGAGCGCATCGAGCGCTACGACCATCCGCTGCCGCTGCTGCCTGACCTCAAGCTGCAGCACGGCGACATCATCACGCTGTACGGCACCCCCGCGGACACCAGGCGTGCCGCCGAGACCGCCGGCTATGAACTGGTCCCCAGCGAGAAGACGGACTTCGTCTACTTCGGCGCCGGCGTGCTGGTGGGCTTGCTGATCGGCCTGCTGGTGTGGCGCGTGGGCTCGATCCCGCTCACGCTCGGCGCCGGCGGCGGCGCGCTGCTGTCGGGCCTGGTGTTCGGCTGGGCGCGGTCCAAGCACAAGATGTTCGGCGCGATGCCGACCGCCGCGTGCCAGTTGCTCAAGGATTTCGGCCTGGCCGCGTTCGTGGCCATCGTCGGCATCAACTCCGGCCTGCAGGCGGTGACCACGCTGCGCCAGAGCGGCCTGACCATCTTCCTGCTGGGCGCGGTGGTGACGCTGCTGCCGCTGTTCCTGACGATGCTGTTCGGCCGCTACGTGCTGAAGTACGACAACGCCGCCGTGCTGGCTGGCGCGCTGGCGGGCTCGCGCAGCGCCAACCCGGCCTTCGGCGGCATTCTCGACAAGGCCGAAAGCCCGGTGCCGACGGTGCCGTTCGCCATCACCTATGCGCTGGCCAACGTGCTGCTGACGCTGCTGGGGCCGCTGGTGGTCGGCCTCGTCTAGCGCGCGCTTCCTTCGATATCCCTCCTGCTGCGCGGGCCTTACCCCTGCCCCGGCCCGCCAGCCCAACCGACAAGCGTCTACCCAGGAGCAAGCCATGAGCAAGTTCGATATCTCCAAGCTGTCCAGCCTCTCCCCCTTCGAGCTGAAGGATGAACTGATCAAGCTGGCCAGCAGCGACGCGGAACGCCTGATGCTGAACGCCGGCCGCGGCAACCCCAACTTCCTCGCCACGGTGCCGCGCCACGGCTTCTGGCAGCTGGGCCTGTTCGCGATGCGCGAATCCGAACGCTCGTTCTCGTACATGCCGGAAGGCGTGGGCGGCTTCCCGCGCCGCGAAGGCATCGAGGAACGCTTCGACCTGTTTGCGCGCGAGTTCGCCGACACCCCGGGCGTGCAGTTCCTGGCCGGCGCGGTGTCGTACGTGCGCGACCAGCTCGGGCTGAGCGCGGGCGACTTCCTCTATGAAATGTGCGAAGGCATCCTGGCGTGCAACTACCCGGTGCCGGACCGCATGCTCAAGCTGTCGGAGATCATCGTCGGCCAGTACATCCGCAAGGAGATGATCGGCAACCATCCGTTCATCGGCGAGTTCGACCTGTTCGCAGTCGAAGGCGGCACCGCGGCCATGACCTACCTGTTCAACACCATCCGCGAGAACCACCTGCTCAAGGCCGGCGACACCATCGCGCTGGGCATGCCGATCTTCACGCCGTATATCGAGATCCCGGAGCTGAACGACTACCAGCTGGTGGAGCTGTCGGTCGACGCCGATCCCGAGTCGCGCTGGCAGTATTCGAAGAAGCAGCTCGACAAGCTGCGCGACCCGAAGGTGAAGGCCTTCTTCCTGGTCAACCCGAGCAACCCGCCGTCGGTGCGCATGAGCGACGAGAGCCTGGAATACCTGGCCGGGATCGTCAAGGAGCGCCCGGACCTGATCATCCTGACCGACGACGTCTACGGCACCTTTGCCGACAACTTCACCTCGCTGTTCGCGATGTGCCCGAAGAACACCATCCTGGTGTACTCGTTCTCGAAGTACTTCGGCGCGACCGGCTGGCGCCTGGGCGTGATCGCCACGCACCGCGACAATATCTTCGACCTGAAGATCGGCAAGCTGCCGGATGCGGATCGGCAGGAACTGAACAAGCGCTACAGCTCGATCACCACCGAGCCGCAGAAGCTCAAGTTCATCGACCGCCTGGTGGCCGACAGCCGCACGGTGGCGCTGAACCACACCGCCGGCCTGTCCACGCCGCAGCAGGTGCAGATGGTGCTGTTCTCGCTGTTCTCGCTGATGGATACGCCGGACAACTACAAGAACGCGATGAAGCGGCTCATTCGCAGCCGCAAGGCCGCGTTGTACCGCGAGATCGGCATTGCGCCGGACAGCGACGACCCGAACGCCGTCGACTACTACACCCTGCTCGACATCGAGCAGCTGGGCGGCAAGGCGATCGGGCCGGACTTTGTCAAATGGGTGCTGAACTCGGTCGAGCCGAACGAGCTGCTGTTCCAGCTGGCCGATGAGGCGGGCGTGGTGCTGCTGCCGGGCCGCGGCTTCGGCACGCGCCATCCGTCGGGGCGGGTGTCGCTGGCCAACCTGAACGAAGCCGACTACGCCAAGATCGGGCGCTCGATCCGCAAGCTGTTCGAAGCGTATGTGGAGAAGTACAACGCGGCGACGGGAAGCAAGGCCGACAAGAATGTCGTGAAGAAATAAGCCGCGCCAGCGTGCGTCGGGCCCGGCATTGCGCCGGGCCTTTTTTGTTCCGCGGGCTCTCAGCGGGACTCGACGAACGCCAGCACGGTCGCCAGCATGCCGCGCAGTGCCGGCTGCAGCGCCGTGGCCAGCGCCTCGTCATAGGCGAAGGGATAGACCTCGCTCATATACGCGCACTGCGACAGCTCCAGCTGCACCGCATGCACGCCGTCGGCCGGCTTGCCATATTGCCGGGTGATGTAGCCACCCTTGAAGCGGCCGTTGAGCACCGCGGTGTGGCCCGCAACGGCACTGGCCTGCTCCAGCAGCTGGCTGGCCAGCGCGGCATCGCAGCTGTCGCCGTTGGCCGTGCCGAGGTTGAAGTCCGGCAGCCTGCCTTCGAAGAAGCGCGGCAGCACCGAGCGGATGGAATGTGCGTCCCACAGCGCGACGGTGCCGTGCTCCGCCTTCAGCCGTGCCAGTTCCGCGGCCAGCGCCTCGTGGTACGGGCGCCAGATTGCATCGCGGCGCGCGGCGATTTCCGCATCATCAGGGCCATTTCCGTCGGCGTACACCGGCGTCTTGTCAAAGGTATCGACCGGGCACAGGCCGGTGGTGTCCTGGCCGGGATACAGGTTGGCGTTGTCGGGCGGCCGGTTCAGGTCGACCACGTAGCGCGAGTGCGTGGCCGCCAGCACCGATGCGCCCAGTTCGCGGGCGAAGTTGTAGAGGCGTTCCAGGTGCCAGTCGGTATCGGGCACGGTGCGCGCTTCGGCGGTCAGGCGCTGCGAGACCGAAGCCGGCAGGTGCGTGCCGACGTGCGGCATCGATACCAGCAACGGACGCGTGCCGCGATGCAGGGTAAAGGCGGGGGTATCGGTGGAGAAGGACATGGTCATTGCAATGCAATGGGCGTGCGCCCGGTTTCAGTCGGCCAGCAGGCTGGCGCGCGCCGCGATGAACTGGCGCCCCGCATCCGCCTGCAGCGGATGCGCGCCATGCTGCACGCGGCTGCGGCCGGCGGTGCGGACATCCGCTAGTGTCTCATGACCGTGGCAGGCAAACACATGGGTGGCCAGCGCCTGCGGCCCGTCCAGGCCCGCCAGCGTCGGATGCGTGCCGTCCAGCACGACGAAGTCGGCCTGCTGACCCACTGTCAGTCCGGCCACCGCGCGGCCCGAGGCGCGCGCGCCGCCGGCCACGGCTTCCAGGTACAAGCGGTCGGCCACCTGCGCATGCGAGTCGGATGCCAGCACGTTGCGCCGCTGCAGCCCCAGGCGCTGCCCGTATTCGAACAGGCGCAACTCCTCCGCCACGCTGACGCTGGCATGGCTGTCGGAGCCGATGCCCCATGCGCCCTGCTGCGCCAGGTAGGGCGCGGCCTCGAACACGCCGTCGCCCAGGTTGGCCTCGGTGGTCGGGCAGATGCCGGCCACCGCGCCGCTGTGCGCCAGGCGCCGGCGCTCGTCCCAGTCCATATGGGTGGCATGCACCAGGCACCAGCGCGCGTCGACCTCGGCATGATCGAACAGCCACGTCACTGGGCGCGTGCCAGACCACGCGATGCAGTCGTCGACCTCTTTCTGCTGCTCGGCGATGTGGATGTGGATGGGCGCCTGCGGGTTGATCGCCTGCAGCCCCGCCAGCGCGTGCGCCAGGCTTTCCTCCGGCACCGCGCGCAGCGAGTGCGGTGCCAGCCCGAGCCGCGCGCCGGACTGCGCGCACGCGGGGCCAAGCCGTTCCAGCAGCTTCAGCATCGCGTCGGTGTCGTGCAGGAAACGGCGCTGCCCGGCCAGCGGCGGCTTGCCGCCAAAGCCGGCGGTCTGGTACAGCACCGGCAGCAGCGTCATGCCGATGCCGGTACGCTGCGCCGCGCGCAGCAGCCGCAGCGACATCTCGGCGGCATCGGCATAGGGCTTGCCGCCGGCATCGTGATGCACGTAGTGGAACTCGCACACGCTGGTGTAGCCGGCGCGCAGCATCTCGACATAGAGCTGGGTGGCGATGGCCTCCAGCGTGTCGGGCGAAATCCGCTGCGCGAAGCGGTACATCAGCGTGCGCCAGCTCCAGAAGGAGTCGGCGCCGGCGGGGTCGTCGCCCTGCGGGCTGCTGCGGAATTCGGTCAGCCCGGCAAAGCCGCGCTGGAATGCGTGCGAGTGCAGGTTGGGCATGCCGGGCAGCACCGGGCCGGCCGCGCGCGGCACGCCGGCCTCCGGCGCGGCACCAGTCCGCACGGTGGTGAAACGGCCCTGCTCATCCCAGGCCAGCAGCACGTCGCGTGCCCAGCCGGTCGGCAGCAGCGCAAAGGGCGCGAAGAGTTGCGAGCCGCTCATGCCGAGACTCCTTCGTGTGCAACCACACGTCCCCGGCGCACCACGGTCGCGACCGGATTGCGGCCGAACCAGTAAGCCAGCTCGGCGGGCGAATCGATGCGCCAGAGCGCAAAGTCGGCCACGCGCCCTGCTTCCAGCAAGCCATGGCGATCCGCCGCGCCGAGCGCACGCGCGGCATGCACGGTCACGCCGGCCAGGGCTTCCGGCACCGTCAGGCGGAACAGCGTGCACGCCATATTCATCATCAGCAGCAGCGAAGTCACCGGCGACGTCCCCGGATTGTGATCGGTCGAGATCGCCATCGGCACGCCGTACTGGCGCAGCAGCGCGATCGGCGGCAGGTTGGTGTCGCGCAGGAAGTAGTAGGCACCGGGCAGCAGCACCGCCACCGTGCCGGCCTCTGCCATCGCCGCGACGCCGGCCTCGTCGAGATGCTCGAGGTGATCGGCGGACAAGGCGCGGTGGCGCGCGGCGAGCGCGGCGCCGCCAAGGTTGCTCAGTTGCTCGGCATGCAGCTTGACGCGCAGGCCCTGGCGCGCCGCGGCTTCGAACACGCGCCCGGTCTGCGCAAGCGAGAAGCCAATTGATTCGCAAAAGGCATCGACGGCATCGACCAGTCCTTCATCGGCGAGTGCCGGCAGCATGGTGTTGCAGACCAGGTCGATATAGTCGTCGGCACGGCCCGCGTATTCCGGCGGCAGCGCATGCGCGCCCAGGAAGGTCGTGTGGACCGAGATGCCGAAGTGCTCGCCCAGCCGGCGCGCCACGCGCAGTTGCTTGCGCTCGGCTTCGAGGTTCAGCCCGTAGCCCGACTTGATCTCGATGGCGGTGACGCCCTCGGCCAGCAGCGGCCGCAGGCGTGCGGCCGCCTGCGCGAACAGCGTGTCTTCGTCGGCGGCACGCGTGGCACGCACGGTCGAAACGATGCCGCCGCCGGCGCGCGCGATCTCTTCATAGCCGGCGCCTGCCAGCCGCATCGCGAACTCGTCGGCGCGCTGGCCGCCGTAGACCAGGTGCGTATGACAGTCGACCAGGCCCGGCGTGATCCAGGCACCGTTGGCGTCATGGCGCGGTGCGCCACGCCAGGCATCCGGCAGGTCCGCGGCGGCACCGAGCCAGGCGATGCGGCCTTGCTCGACCACCAGCGCGGCAGCACGGATCGCCCGTGCGGGATCGGCATCGGGCAGCAGGTGGCAGTTGTGCCAGACGCCGTCCGCGCTGGGCGCGGACGATACAGTGGAAAGCGTCATTGACCGGACTCCGTCTCAAGGGTGACGCACAGGCACAGGGCCGCATCCCCCACAGGTTCAAACGATGGCGTCGACGCGGAGTCGGCAGCGCCATACAGCGCCCCTTCGCCCGCTTGCAGGACCAGGCCAGCGTCGCGCGCCCGCCATGCCCCGCTGACAGCCAGCAGGCAGACAGTACGGCCGCCGGTGTCGCAGGCAAACCCCTGCCGGAAGGCTTCAACGCGCGCGCGGCAGTGGCCGCGCCGCGTCATCACATTGAAGTCACGCGTGGCACCGCCGAGCAGCGTCGACTGCAGGCCGGTATCGCCGGAGAAGGCAAACGGCTCGCCGATGCGCTCGAGGCGATGGCTGAAGCTGGCATCGTCCGCGCGCAGCGTCACGCCTGCGCCTTCGAGCAGCACGATCTGGCGGTCGATGCCGGGGAACGCCGAGAACGGGCCGTCGCGTTCGATATCGGCCACGCTCAGGCGCCAGATGAAATCATCCATGCCGGCGGCCGGTGGCCACACCGCGATCTCGCGCGTGTTGCCGCCGCCATTCTTCCAGCGCGTGGGCGCGATGTCGGCCAGCGCAAAGCGCTGTGGTTGCATCAGGCTCATGCACCCTTCACCATCGGCAGGTTCAGGCCCTTCTCGTGCGCGCAGTCGATGGCGAGTTCATAGCCCGCATCGGCATGGCGCATCACGCCGGTGGCCGGATCGTTCCACAGCACGCGCTCGATGCGCCTTGCCGCCGCATCGGTGCCGTCGCACACGATCACCACGCCGGAATGCTGCGAGAAGCCCATGCCGACGCCGCCGCCATGATGCAGGCTGACCCAGGTCGCGCCGCCCGCGGTGTTCAGCAGTGCGTTGAGCAGCGGCCAGTCCGACACCGCATCCGAGCCGTCGCGCATGGCTTCGGTCTCGCGGTTGGGCGAGGCCACCGAGCCGCAATCCAGGTGATCGCGGCCGATCACCACCGGCGCCTTGAGCTCGCCCGACTTCACCATCTCGTTGAAGGCCAGGCCGGCGCGGTGGCGCTCATCCAGGCCCACCCAGCAGATGCGCGCCGGCAGGCCCTGGAAGGCGATGCGGTCGTGCGCCATGTCGAGCCAGCGGTGCAGGTGCTTGTCCTCCGGGAACAGTTCCTTCATCTTGGCATCGGTCTTGTAGATATCCTCCGGATCGCCCGACAGCGCCACCCAGCGGAACGGGCCCTTGCCACGGCAGAACAGCGGGCGGATATAGGCCGGCACGAAGCCGGGGAAATCAAAGGCGTTCTTCACGCCCTCGTCGAACGCGACCTGGCGGATATTGTTGCCGTAGTCGACCGTCGGCACGCCCATCTTCTGGAAGTCGAGCATGGCCTGCACGTGTTTCACGATGGACGGGCGCGCGGCGGCTTCCACCGACTTGGGATCCTGCGTCCGCGCAGCTTCCCATTGTGCAACGCTCCAGCCCGCCGGCAGGTAGCCGTTGACCAGGTCGTGCGCCGAGGTCTGGTCGGTGACGATGTCCGGGCGCATGCCGCCGGCCTGCGCGCGCTTGACCAGTTCCGGCAGGATCTCGGCGGCGTTGCCGAGCAGGCCGACCGAGATCGCCTGCTTCTGCTGCGTGGCTTCGGCGATCATCGCCAGCGCCTCATCGAGCGTGGTGGCCTTCTTGTCGACATAGCGCGTGCGCAGGCGGAAATCGATGCGCGATTCCTGGCATTCGATCGCCAGCACGCAGGCACCGGCCAGCACGCCCGCCAGCGGCTGCGCGCCGCCCATGCCGCCCAGGCCCGCGGTCAGGATCCACTTGCCGGACAGGTCGCCGTTGTAGTGCTGGCGGCCGGCTTCGACAAAGGTCTCGTAGGTGCCCTGCACGATGCCCTGCGTGCCGATATAGATCCAAGAGCCCGCCGTCATCTGGCCGTACATCATCAGCCCGGCGCGGTCCAGCTCATTGAACTTGTCCCAATTGGCCCAGTGCGGCACCAGGTTGGAATTGGCGATCAGCACGCGCGGCGCGTCGGCATGGGTGCGGAACACGCCCACCGGCTTGCCCGACTGCACCAGCAGCGACTCGTCCTCGCCCAGGCGGCGCAGGCTGTCGAGGATGGCGTCGAAGCATTCCCAGTTGCGCGCGGCCTTGCCGATGCCGCCGTAGACCACCAGGTCCTGCGGGCGCTCGGCCACGTCCGGGTCGAGGTTGTTCTGGATCATGCGGTAGGCGGCTTCGATCAGCCAGTTCTTGCAATGCAGCTGGCTGCCGCGCGGCGCGCGGATCTCGCGCTGGCCGCGCTGGATGAATTGGTTTTCGTTGGCGTTCATGTCTTGTTCTCCTTTGATGGCGGCTATGGCGCGATCAGTTTGGTCTGGTGGTGTTTGCGCGGTATCGCATCCGGATGCGCCGGCGCTTCAACTTGCGTTAGTCGGCAAAATTGCCCTGACCGCCGCAGGCCAGCCCGCCCCCGCATCGCCCTGCACCACCCATTGCTTCATGGCCTCGATATCCGGCGCCAGGTAGCGGTCCTCTTCGACAAAGGCCACGCGCGCGCGGATGCGGGCCAGTTCCTGCTCCACCAGCGGCGATGACTTCAGCGGACGATGGAATTCGATGCCCTGCGCCGCGGCCATGGCCTCGATGCCGACCACCACCGCGGTGTTGGCGGCCATGTCGCCCAGCCGGCGTGCGCCGTAGGTGGCCATCGACACATGGTCTTCCTGGTTGGCCGAAGTCGGCAGGCTGTCGACGCTGGACGGATGGGCCAGCGACTTGTTCTCCGAGGCCAGCGCCGCGGCGGTCACCTGCGCGATCATGAAGCCCGAGTTCAGGCCGCCGTCGCGCACCAGGAACGGCGGCAGGCCCGACAGGCCGGTATCGAGCAGCAGCGCCAGGCGGCGCTCGGAAATCGCGCCGATCTCGGCGATCGCCAGCGCGATGATGTCGGCGGCGAAGGCCACCGGCTCAGCGTGGAAGTTGCCGCCGGACACCACATCGCCCTGCTCGGAGAACACCAGCGGGTTGTCCGACGCGGCATTGGCCTCGATCTGCAGGACGCGCGCGGCGTGCTGCAGGTTGTCCAGGCATGCGCCCATCACCTGCGGCTGGCAGCGGATCGAATACGGGTCCTGCACGCGGCCGCAGGCCTTGTGCGAATCGACGATCTCGCTGCCGTCCAGCATGGCGCGCACGGCGCCGGCCACGGCGACCTGGCCGGCCTGGCCGCGGGCTTCATGGATGCGGGCATCGAACGGCTTGACCGAACCCTTGATCGCCTCCAGCGACAGCGCGCCGGCCACCAGGCCGGCGGCAAAGGCGTCTTCGGCGGCAAACAGGCCGGCCAGCGCCAGCGCGGTCGACACCTGGGTGCCGTTGAGCAGCGCCAGGCCTTCCTTGGGGCCCAGCTCGAAGGCCTGCAGGCCGGCGTGGGCCAGGCCCTCGGCGGCGGGCACGCGCTTGCCGTCGACCAGCACGTCGCCCACGCCGATCAGCGTGCACGACATATGCGCCAGCGGCGCCAGGTCGCCCGAGGCGCCCACCGACCCCTTGGCCGGGATGCACGGCGTCACGCCGTGGTTGGCCAGCGCCAGCAGCGCCTCGATCAGTTCGGGGCGCACGCCCGAGTGGCCGCGCGCCAGGCTCACGGCCTTGATCGCCAGGATCAGGCGCACCGTGTCTTCGGCCAGGTCCGGGCCGGTGCCGACGCTGTGCGACAGCACCAGGTTGCGTTGCAACCGGGCCAGCTTGTCGTGCGGGATGCGGCTCTGCGCCAGCTTGCCGAAGCCGGTGTTGATGCCGTAGACCACGGCGTCGGCGTCGATGATGTCCTGCACCGTGGCCTGCGCGGCACGCACGCCGGCCCAGGCCGATTCGGCCATGGCCAGGCGCACCTCGCCGCGGTAGATGCGGCGCAGGTCGGCCAGGGTCACACGGCCCGGCTGCAAGGTCAGCACGGGGCGGGAAGCGCGGTCTTGTTGGCTGGCTGGTATGCTCGCGGTCATTTGTATGTTCCTGTCTATACAGCTTAGAGTAAAAACTGAACCGTGGGGCTGATTCCTGGAATCAGCCGAAAGCGGGGTTGCCCTCGGCGCGGAAGCGGCTGCCGAGGCGATATCGGTTGCCCGGATGCAGGCAACGCACAAAGGTCACCGGCACGCCGTTGGTCCAGGTGCGGCGCGTCAGCATCAGGCAAGGTTGCGTGGGCGGCATTTCCAGCTGCGCGGCCTGCTCCGGCGTGGCGGCGATGGCATCGACCACATGCTCTACCTGATCGTAGGGCACATGGCGCAGCAGGTACTCGCCGGGCTGGGTCTCGCTGAAATCCTGGCCGATGAAGTCCGGCGCCACGCGCGGGTTGACGTAGCGGTCTTCCAGCTGCACCGGCACGCCGTCCTCGCGATGCACGCATACCGAGTGGAACACCGATTCGCCGGTGCGCAGCTCCAGCGCGGCAGCCACCTCGATCGATGCCGAGACGCGCTCCACCAGGATCACGTCGCAGGCATAGTCATGCCCGCGCATGCGGATCTCGTCCTGCAGGTTGACCACCGAGAGCAGCGTCGACTGCGGCTTGTGCTCGGCCACGAAGGTGCCCACGCCGGCCACACGCACCACCCGGCCCTGCTCCTGCAGCTCGCGCAGCGCCCGGTTCACGGTCATGCGCGAAACGCCGAAGCGGTTCACCAGTTCCTGCTCCGACGGCACCCGGTCGCCCGGCTGCCACGCGCCGCTCTGGATCTGGCGGGCGATGTACTCCTTCACCTGCTGGTAGAGCGCGGTGGCAGAGGCAGAAGCGGGAGTCGGGGTGCCGGCGGCGTGGTTCATAAGGTCTTAGTGCTCGGCCGAGGCCATGGCCTCGGCGCGGATTTCCTCGGTCAGCCGCGCCTTGAGCGCGGAAAACTCCGGCGTGGTCTTGATCGTGTAATGGCGCGGATGCGGGAAATCGACCGCGATCTCGCTCTTGATCCGACCCGGCCTGGCGGAGAACACCGCCACCCGGTTGGCCATGAAAATGGCCTCGTCGATATCGTGGGTCACGAATAATACCGTCTTGCGCGAGGCCTCCCATATGCCCAGCAGCAACTCCTGCATCAGCACGCGGGTCTGGTTGTCGAGCGCGCCGAAGGGTTCGTCGAGCAGCAGGATCTTGGGATCGTTGGCCAGTGCGCGCGCAATCGCGGTGCGCTGCTGCATGCCGCCCGACAACTGCTTGGGGTAATGGTGCTCGAAGCCGCGCAGCCCCACGCGCTGGATAAAGAAGTCGCTGCGCTCCTTCTGCCCGGCCGCGCTCATGCCGCGCTCGCGCAGGCCGAAGCGCACGTTCTGCTCGATCGTCAGCCACGGGAACAGCGTGTACGACTGGAACACCATGCCGCGGTCCGCGCCGGGGGCGAACACCGGCTGGCCGTCCAGCAGCACGCGGCCGCTGGAGGGGGTGTCCAGCCCGGCCACGATGCGCAGCAGCGTGGACTTGCCGCAGCCCGAGGGCCCGAGGATGGTGACGAAGTCATTGTCGCGGACCTCGAAGTCGACCGGCTGCAGCGCCAGGGTCTGGCCGCCGCGCGGGTTGGAGAAGGTGCGCGAGACCTGCTGGATGGACAGTGCGCTCATTGGATCGAACTCCACGGGAACAGGCGCTGGTTGGCGCGCTTGAAGACAAGGTCCGAGACCAGGCCGATGCAGCCGATCACGATGATGCCGAAGATGATCTGCCCGGTATTGAGCAGCGCCTGGCTGTCAGTGATCATGTGCCCGATGCCCGACGACGAGCCGATCAGCTCGGCCACGATCACATAGGTCCAGGCCCAGCCCAGCACCAGCCGCAGGATCTCGGCGATCTCCGGCGCCGCGCCCGGGATCAGCACGCGCCGCACGATGCCGGCGCTGTTGGCGCCCAGCGTGTAGGCCGCCTCCACCAGGTCCTTGCGCGCGCCGCCGACCGCCACCGCCACCATCAGCACGATCTGGAAGAACGAGCCGATGAAAATCACCAGCAGCTTCTGGGTCTCACCGATGCCGGCCCACAGGATCAGCAGCGGGATGAAGGCCGACGCGGGCAGGTAGCGGCAGAACGACACGAAAGGCTCGAAGAACGCCTCGGCCGCCTTGTAGGCACCCATGAAGATGCCCAGCGGCACCGCGATCGCCGCGGCCAGCACGAAGCCGCCGAGCACGCGCCACACGGTCATGCCGATGTCGCCGATGAAGTTGTACTCGGTGAACAGCACCACGCCTTCTTTGGCCATCGTCATCGGGTCGGCCAGGAACGTGCGCGGCACGAAGCCGCCCAGCGTCACCACCGCCCAGATGCCGAAGAACAGCACGAAGAAGGACAGGCCCAGCATCCAGCGGGTGTTGGGCGCCACCGGCACCAGCGGTGCCAGCCACGGGTGGCGCCGGCGCGCCGGCGCTGCCTGCGCGGCGGGAGCCGCCACGGCGGCGGCCGGGGCGGGTGAACCAATTCGGGCTTGCGTCATGACGTCACGCTCCTGGGGACTGCCGGGTTACTTGAGGAAACGCGCGTCATACAGTGCCGTCACATCCGGCACCTGGCGGATCACGCCGATGTCCAGCAGAACGCCCGCCGCTTCCTTGCTGAAGCTGGCGAGCTCGCCGCCAAAGAACTTGCGGTTGGCCTCGCGGTCCTGCCAGCGCAGGTAGGCGGAGGACTTGGCGAACTGCTCGCCGGTCTGCTTGACCGCCGCGCCCATGATGTCGTTGGCTTTGGCCGGCTCCTTCTGGATCATCTCCAGGGCCTCGAAGTAGCTGTCGACCAGCGCCTGCGCGGCCTTGGGGTTGTCCTTCAGCCACTTGGGCGCGCAGCCCAGCGTGTCGGTCACCATCGGGTAGTCCAGCGTGGTTGCCAGGATCTTGCCCTTCTCCGGGTTCTGCCGCACGGTCGACAGGTACGGCTCATAGGTCATGGCGCCATCGTTCTGGCCCGCCACGAAGGCCTGCGCGGCCGCCTGCGGCGACAGCGTGGTGGTCTTGACGTCCTTGAGCGACATCCCGTTCTTCTTCAGCATCCAGGCCAGGCCGAAGTAAGGCGCGGTGCCCGGCGCATCGACGCCGATGGTCTTGCCCTTCAGGTCGGCAAAGCTCTTCACATCGGCACGCACGGCCAGGCCGTCGGCGCCGTAGGACTTGTCGAGCTGCACGATCTGGGTGATGGGCACGCCGTTGGCGTTCCAGGCCACGTGCGTTTCCACCGTGGTGGCCGCGCACTGGATCGCGCCCGAGGCCAGCGCCAGGTGGCGGTCCTTCTGCGGGATCATTTTGATGTCGACGTCGACGCCGTGCTTCTTGAAGATGCCGGCCTTGTCGGCCAGCGTCAGCGGCGCAAAACCGGTCCAGCCGCTCATGCCCAGCGTGACCGGGGTGTTCTGCGCCTGGGCCGCCCCAGCCCCCAAAGCCACAACCAGCACCGCAGCCTGCACTGCCATCCGACCGCGAATCCTGCTCTGATTCCTCATCTGTACGCTCCTTTGGTGTGTCCGTCGACGGCTGGCCATGCGTGTGGCCGCGCTCGTTTTCGGGCATTAAACAATGCTTGTATATACAAGTCAACGTAGGGCTTCCCCCAAGCAACCAGGCGGGTAACCGCCTTCCAAGGCGCTTTATGGCTGGGATTCGCCAACAGGCGCAGCACCACGCCGGTTCACGAAGCGCGCATCTAGCACCGCGACGGGGCGACAGATGTGTTGCTGTATAGACAGGAACAAACGGCGCACTCTGAGAGCAAGCCCTGTGCCAGTCACACGGGCGCAACCCGCCAGGCGGTCAGGCGTCGAAGAAGGAAGCGACGGTGGGATAACGCAGCCGCAGGCGCAGCTCGCGTTTCAGGCGTCGGTTGTCAAGCCGGCGCGATTCGCTCATGAAGCTCAATAGCGTCTTGTCGATCACTTCATGCGCCTGCCCGCGCGTGATCCGCGGCGGGCGCGGCAGGCCGCGGCGGTCGGCGACCAGGTCGAAATAGTCGGCCATGCGCAGTTCGGTGTCGTCGCTGGCATGGACCACCCGCTGCGGGCGCCCGCGGAACAGCGCCGCGATCATGGTGCGCGCCAGGTCGTCGGCGTGGATATGGCTGGTGTAGACGTCGTCCTGCGGCACCAGCGCCGGCGTGCCGCGCTTGAGCCGGGCCACCGGCAGGCGGTCTTCGGCATAGATGCCGGGGATGCGGACCACGCTGGCGCGCCAGCCGGCATCGCGGCCAAAGGCGCGCACGGCCTGCTCGGCGGCCACGCGGCGGCGCGCGCGGGCAGTCTGGGGCCGCACGGTGTGGAATTCGGACACCCGGGCGCCCTGCCGGTCGCCGTAGACGCCGGAGGTGCTGGCGTAGACAAACGCAGCGCGGGGCCGGGTACGGTCGGGTAGAATGGCGGGCTCGCCGGCAAGCATGCCGGCGGACGTCCTGGCACGGCGCCAGGCCGTCCGGCGCAGTGCGGCGAGCAGCGCACGCGTGCGCGGATCGCCTGCGCCCTGCCCGGGCGGCGGCGCCAGGTCCAGCACCTGCGTGGCCAGCCCGTGCAGCCGTGCCAGCGTGGCCGGCCGGTCCAGGTCCGCCACCAGCGGCACCGCGCCGGCGGCACGCAGTTCGGCGCGGCGCGCCGGCTGCGACGTCACGGCAAAGACACGCATGCGCGACGACAGGATACGCAGGCAGCGCGTCCCCACATCCCCGCAGCCAACGATCAACAGGCGCGGGCGGCCCAGCCGGCGCGAAGGCGCCGGCAGCCGCGGCAGTTGTGGAAGGCGCGAGGGCTGCAGCTTCGACAGAATTTGGCTCATAGACCGATTATGGCTTATCAAGTAACCGTCATGCCCAGCGGCCACAAGTTTGAAGTGGCCACGGACGAAACCATCCTCGGCGCGGCCCTGCGCCACAGCATCGGGCTGCCCTACGGGTGCAAGAACGGCGCCTGCGGCTCATGCAAGGGCCGCGTGCTCGCCGGCGACATCGTGCAGGGCGACCACGCCCCGGCGGCACTGACCGCGCAGGAAAAGACCGAGGGCCGCGCCCTGTTCTGCTGCGCCAACGCCGCCTCGGACATCACCATCGAATGCCGCGAAGTCCACGGCGCGGGCGATATCCCGATCAAGAAGGTGCCGTGCCGCGTGACCTCGCTCGAGCGCCTGGCCGACGACGTGATCGCCATCAAGCTGCAGCTGCCCGCGACCGAGCGCATGCAGTACCTGGCCGGCCAGTACGTGGAATTCCTGCTGCGCGACGGCAAGCGCCGCAGCTACTCGATCGCCACGCCGCCGCATGAGGACGGCCCGATCGAGCTGCATATCCGCCATATGCCGGGCGGCGCCTTCACCGACTACGTCTTTGGCGCCAGGGAAGGCCAGCCGGCCATGAAGGAGCGCGACATCCTGCGCTTCGAGGGCCCGCTGGGCAGCTTCTTCCTGCGCGAGGAATCCGAGGCCCCGATCATCCTGCTGGCTTCCGGCACCGGTTTCGCGCCGATCAAGGCCATCGTCGAACACGCCGCCTACACCGGCATCACCCGCCCGATGACGCTGTATTGGGGTGGCCGCCGGCCCACGGACCTGTACATGCACGCGCTCGCCGAGCAGTGGGCGCGCGACCTGCCCAACTTCCGCTACGTGCCGGTGGTCTCCGACGCGCTGCCGGAAGACGACTGGCAGGGCCGCACCGGCTTTGTCCACCAGGCCGTGATCGCCGACCATCCCGACCTGTCGGCCCACGAGGTCTACGCCTGCGGCGCGCCGGTGATGATCAATGCCGCGCGCGGCGACTTCACCCGCCAGTGCAAGCTGCACGAGGACGCGTTCTTCGCCGACTCGTTCACCTCCGAGGCCGACATGCACCCGGCCGCTCCCGCGGCCTGAGGCCGCCGGACAGCCGTTCCTTCAGCGCAACAATGCCCGGGCCCGCCAAAATTCGTTTTGACACCCGGGTCCATGCGCCTTATATTTGCCCGCATGCACACGACCTTCAACCGACGCCGCAGCTTCCGTACGTCGCTCCCCGCTGGGGTGCCGCGCGGCTGACCGTCGACTGCGTCTGTTCATGTCAACGAGCCACGGGCAACCCCCGTGGCTTTTTGTTTTTGTTCTTGTTCCTGCTGCGTCTTTCGCGCCCGTCCGTCCATCGTTACACGCCGACCCCTGGAGTCCGCCATGGCATTTGCTGAGTATCCCGTCCAATCCCTGATGTACATCACCAACCGGCCCGAACTCGTGTTCACCGAGGGCAAGGGCTCCTGGCTGACGGATCACAACGGCAAGCGATACCTGGACTTCGTGCAGGGCTGGGCGGTGAACTGCCTGGGCCATTCCAACCAGGGCATGATCGACGCGCTGGTGGCCCAGTCGCACAAGCTGATCAACCCGAGCCCGGCCTTCTACAACGAGCCCATGCTCAAGCTGGCCAAACAGCTGACCGACAACAGCTGCTTCGACAAGGTCTTCTTCGCCAACAGCGGCGCCGAGGCCAACGAAGGCGCGATCAAGCTGGCGCGCAAATGGGGCCGCAAGCACAAGGACGGCGCCTTCGAGATCATCACCATGGACCACAGTTTCCATGGCCGCACGCTCGCCACCATGAGCGCGTCGGGCAAGGCCGGCTGGGACACCATCTTCGCGCCGCAGGTGCCGGGCTTCCCGCGCGCCGAGCTGAACGACCTGGGCTCGGTGGAAAAGCTGATCACCAGCAAGACCGTCGCCATCATGCTGGAGCCGGTGCAGGGCGAAGGCGGCGTGATCCCCGCCACCCGCGCCTTCATGCAGGGGCTGCGCGCGCTGGCCGACAAGCACAGGCTGCTGCTGATCGTCGATGAAGTCCAGGCCGGCTGCGGGCGCTGCGGCACGCTGTTCGCCTACGAGCTGGCGGGCGTCGAGCCGGACATCATGACGCTGGGCAAGGGCATCGGCGGCGGCGTGCCGCTGTCGGCACTGCTGTGCAAGGCCGAAGTCGCCAGCTTCGAGGCCGGCGACCAGGGCGGCACCTACAACGGCAACCCGCTGATGACCGCGGTGGGCAGCGCGGTGATCGGGCAGCTGACCGCGCCGGGCTTCCTTGACGAGGTCAAAGCCAAGGGCGAGTACCTGAGGGAGCAACTGCTGGCGCTGTCGGCCGAGTTCGGCCTGGGCGGCGAACGCGGTGAGGGCCTGCTGCGCGCGCTGCTCCTGAACAAGGACATCGGCCCGCAACTGGTGGAAGAAGCGCGCGACATGGGCCCGCAGGGCCTGCTGCTGAACGCGCCGCGCCCCAACCTGCTGCGCTTCATGCCGGCCCTGAACGTGACCCGCGACGAGATCGACCAGATGATCGGCATGCTGCGCGCGCTGCTGAAGAAGCTGGGCTGATAAAAGAGGCCTCGCGCAAAGCGAGGCCTGAGGGCTGCTATCGAGCGCTGCATGCCAATGCGTCGATGACGCCCGCAGCAGGCACCCCTCTCCCGCGTGCGGGAGAGGGGTGGGGGTGAGGGCAAGCGTTTGCCAGCGCCACGAGCTTATAAAAAACGTTGGCCCTGCTTGATGTGGTTCCTAGCTAGACCACCCCTCACCCCAACCCTCTCCCCATGAGGGGAGAGGGAGAACACCTTGCTCAGGCTAGTTCGGGCGGCTTTGGAGCACCCAAAACCGCTCGCTCTTGCTATGGCCTTTACTCACCCAGGTAGGCCGCCCGCACCTTCGGATCGTCCAGCATCTGCCTGGCGTCCCCGCTCATGGTGATCAGGCCCGACTCCATCACGTAGCCGCGGTGCGCGGCCTGCAGCGCCAGGCGCGCGTTCTGCTCGACCAGCAGCACGGTCACGCCCTGCGCCGAGATGTCGCGCACGACCTCGAAGATTTTCTCGACCATGATCGGCGACAGGCCCATCGAAGGCTCGTCCAGCAGCAGCACCTTGGGCTGGCTCATCAGCGCGCGCGCCATCGCCAGCATCTGCTGCTCGCCGCCGGACATGGTGCCCGCCAGCTGGTTGGCACGCTCCTTCAGGCGCGGGAAGATGCCGAACATGCGCTCGACATCGGCCTTGATGCCGGCTTCGTCGTTGCGCGTGTAGGCGCCCATCTGCAGGTTCTCGGTGATGGTCATGCGCGCAAACACGCCGCGGCCTTCCGGCACCATCGCCAGGCCCTGCTTGAGCAGCGCGTAGCTGGGCACGCCCTTGATCGACTTGCCCATGTACTCCACGTCGCCGCCGGCCCAGCCCTGCAGGCCGGTGATGGCCTTCATGGTGGTGGTCTTGCCAGCGCCGTTGGCGCCGATCAGCGTCACCAGTTCGCCATCCTTGATGTCGAGGTCGATACCCTTGACGGCCTGGATGCCGCCGTAGGCAACCTTCAGGCCCGAGATCTTCAGTACTGTCTGTGTCATTGCTTGTCCTCCGGCCATCAGTGCGCCGATGCGCCGAGGTAGGCCTCGATCACCGCGGGGTTGCTCTGCACGTCTTGTGGCAGGCCCTGGGCAATCACCTTGCCGTAGTCCAGCACCGTCATGCGGTTGCACAGGCCCATCACCAGCTTCACGTCGTGTTCGATCAGCAGGATGGTCTTGCCATCATTGCGGATCTTGTCGAGCAGGCCGCGCAGCTCGACCTTCTCGGTCGCGTTCATGCCCGCGGCCGGTTCGTCCAGCGCCAGCAGCTTGGGCTCGGTCGCCAGCGCGCGCGCGATCTCCAGCCGGCGCTGGTGGCCGTACGACAGGTTGCGCGAGGTGAAGTTGGCGTACTTGCCGATGCCGACATAGTCGAGCAGGTCATGCGCGCGGTCCTCCACATCCGCTTCTTCCCGGCGCACCGAAGGCGGCCGGAACACCGCACCCAGCAGGCCTGCCTTGGTCCGCACGTGCCGGCCCACCATCACGTTCTCGAGCGCGGTCATGTCGTTGAACAGGCGAATATTCTGGAAGGTGCGGGCAATGCCGGCCTTGGCCACTTCGTGCACGGCGGTCGGCTGGTAGGGCTTGCCGCCCAGCACGAACTCACCGGAATCGGGCGTGTACAGGCCCGTGATCACGTTGAAGAACGTCGTCTTGCCGGCGCCGTTGGGGCCGATCAGGCCATAGATTTCGCCCGGCTTGATCTGCAGGCCCACCTCGGACAGCGCCTGCAGGCCGCCGAACCGCTTGTTGACCCCCTGTACCGACAGGAGGAAATCGTTGTTGCTCATGTTATCCCCCTGATCAGAATCGGCCGATGCTGCCCGCCCGGCGCACCACCGGACGGTCTTCCTTGCGCGGCGACGGCCAGATGCCCGCCGGGCGATACAGCATGACGCCCACCAGGGCCAGGCCGAACAGCAACTGGCGCAGCACTTCGGCATCGACGACCACGTGGCCGAACAGGCCCGTCTGCATCGGCTCGGCCACCACGCGCAGCAGTTCCTGGAAGCCCACCAGCAGGATGCCGCCGAGGATCACGCCAGGGATGTGCCCCATGCCGCCGAGCACCACGATGGCCAGCACATAGATCGACTCCCACAGCACGAACGATTCAGGCGACACAAAGCCCTGGAAGGCACCGAACACCGCACCGGAAGCGCCGCCGAACGAGGCTCCCATGGCAAAGGCCAGCAGCTTGATGTTGCGCGTGTTGATGCCCATTGCCTTGGCGGCGATCTCATCCTCGCGGATGGCGACAAAGGCGCGGCCGATACGCGAGTTCTGCAGCCGCAGGCAGATGAACACGATCGCGATGACCAGGAACACCAGCAGGTAGTAGTACATGAACACCGGCGTGAACTTGAGGCCGAGGATCTCGTGGGACTTCGAGAAGTCGAAGCCGAAGATATGGACCGGATCCACCGCCGTGATCCCCTTGGGCCCGTTGGTGATGTTCAGCGGGCGGTCAAGGTTGTTCATGAAGATGCGGATGATCTCGCCGAAGCCCAGGGTCACGATGGCAAGGTAGTCGCCACGCAGCTTGAGCGTCGGCGCACCCAGCAGCACGCCGAAGGTGGCCGCCACCAGGATCGCGATCGGCAACACGAACCACATCGACAGATGCAGGCCGTGGGGGAACAGCTGATGGATCCACTCGAACTGGTTGGACAGGTGGGGCGAGCCCAGCAAGGCCATCAGGTAGGCGCCGACGGCGTAGAACGCGATATAGCCGAGATCGAGCAGGCCGGCGAAGCCCACCACGATATTCAGGCCCAGCGCCAGCATGATGTAGATCAGCGCGAAGTCGAGCACGCGCACCCAGTAGTTGCCGCCCAGCGTCTGCACGATGAACGGCGCGCACAGTGCGACCACCAGGAAGCCAATGAGCGCGGCCAGGGTCTTTGCCGGAACGCGCGAAGGCGCCGCAACCGCCGCCGTGGATGGAATCGGAGTATTCATGGATTCGCTCCTCAAGCGCGTTCGGCCACCCGCTCGCCCATGATGCCGGACGGACGGAACACAAGTACGGTAATCAGCACGATAAAGGCAAAGACGTCCTGGTAATTGGAGCCGAAGACGCCGTTGGTCAGGTCGCCGATATAGCCGGCGCCGAGCGCTTCGATCAGGCCCAGCAGCATGCCGCCTACCATGGCGCCAGCCAGGTTGCCGATGCCGCCCAGCACCGCGGCGGTAAACGCCTTCAGGCCCGGGATGAAGCCCATGTAGAAGTGGGCATTGCCGTAGTTGGTGGCCATCATCACGCCGGCCAGCGCGGCCAGCGTGGCGCCGATCATGAAGGTGGCGGAAATGACGAAATTGGGGTTCACGCCCATCAGGCCGGCCACCTTCTGGTTCTCGGCGGTGGCGCGCATGGCGCGGCCCAGCTTGGTGCGGTTGACCAGCGCGAGCAGCCCGGCCATCACCATCACGGCCATGCCGATGATGACCATTTCCTTGCCGGTGATGGTGGCGCCGGTCGAGCCGATATCGATGGGCTCGGACGGCAGCAGCTGCGGGAAGGTCAGCGGGTTGCGCGACCAGATCAGCATGCCCATCGTCTGGAGGATGATGGAGACGCCGATCGCGGTGATCAGCGGTGCGAGCCGTGGCGCATTGCGCAAGGGCCGGTAGGCGATCCGCTCGATGGAATAGGCCAGTACTGCGCAAACCGGCATGGCGATCAGCGTGGCGATCACCAGCGTCAGCCATTCCGGCAGGCCGGGGGCGTATTTCTGCAGCCCGAGGATCGCTGACAATGCGGTCAGTGCGCCGATCATCAGCACGTCGCCGTGGGCGAAGTTGATGATCCCCAGAATGCCGTAGACCATGGTGTAGCCCAGTGCGATCAGCGCATAAATGCTGCCGAGCACCAGACCGTTCACGATCTGCTGGATAAAGATATCCATGAAAACTCCTGCTTCAGTCCCGGACCTTGCGGCATGGTATGGACGCCGGGGGGGACCATGATGTGTGATGGGTAAGGTTGCTGAGGTTGGTTTGCTGGTAAGCGGCCTGCCATGTTCCATCCAGGGTAAGGATGCTTCTACATTAGGCGAGGCTAAAAAGAACGGCACCGCAAAATACTCACGGTGCCGTTCGGACGGGCCGGTAAGCCCTGATTACATCTTCACGACGTCGAGGACGGACTTCTTCTTGTCCTTGTACTCGTACAGCGTGATGGTGCCTTCCTTCATGTCGCCCTTTTCGTCGAAGGCGATATTGCCGATCACGCCCTTGTAGTTGGTCTTGGGCATTTCGGCCAGGATGGCAGCCGGCTCGGTCGAGTTGGCGCGCTTCATGGCGTCGACGACGACCATCACGGCGTCATAGGTGAACGGTGCGTAGATCTGCACCGGGGCGTTGAAGCGGGCCTGGTAGCGCTTGTCGAAGTCGGCACCGGTCTCCATCTTCGACAGGGCCAGGCCTGCCTCCGAGCAGATGATGTTCGACACGGCATCGCCGGCCAGCTCGGCCACCTTGTCGGTACAGACGCCGTCGCCGCCGACGATCTTGGCGCCGATGCCAAGTTCCTTGGCCTGCTTGGCGAACGGGCCGCCGGTGGCGTCCATGCCGCCGTACATGATGACGTCAGGCTTCTTGCCCTTGATCTTGGTCAGAATGGCCTTGAAGTCGGTGGCCTTGTCGTTGGTGGCTTCACGCGCGACCACATTCACGCCGGCCGCCTTGGAAGTCTTCTCGAACTCGTCGGCAAGGCCCTTGCCGTAGGCAGTGGCATCGTCGACGATGGCCACGCTCTTGGCGTGCAGGGTCTTGGCGGCGTAGTTGGCCAGGGCCGGGCCTTGCTGGGCGTCGGTGGCCACCACGCGGTAGGTGGTCTTGAAGCCCTGCTTGGTGTAGTCCGGGTTGGTCGACGACGGCGAGATCTGCACGATGCCGGCGTCGCTGTAGATCTTCGACGCCGGGATCGACACGCCCGAGTTCAGGTGGCCGACCACGGCCACGACCTTGGCGTCGACCAGCTTCTGCGCCACGGCGGTGCCGGTCTTCGGATCCGCCGCGTCGTCTTCGCCGACCAGTTCGAGCTTGATCTTCTTGCCACCGATTTCCAGGCCGGTCTTGTTGACTTCTTCCACGGCCAGGCGGGCGCCGTTTTCGTTGTCCTTGCCAAGGTGCGCGATACCGCCGGTCAGCGGGGCCGCGTGGCCGATCTTGACGACGACCTCACCGCCACCCGCTGCGGGAGCGGCAGCCGCCGGCGCCGAAGATGCCGGTTCAGCTGGCTTCTCTTCCTTCTTGCCGCAAGCTGCGACCAGCGCCACTGCGGCCGCGATCGGCAGAATCTTGGCAAACGTGATTTGCATGAGTGATCTCCTAGGATTCACAAGAACAGGGATTTGCAACGCCTCCCGGGACGTTTCCCTGGACCGCCTTTGTTTAGTTTCAATTTGAAACGCGCGCATTGTATCGCCTTTCTTCGTCGATGCAATACGCGACGCAACATCCTTAACCATTTACCGGCCAAATGAGCTAGGGAATTTCCCCAATGCACAGATTGCGGCAATTCCCGCTCACATGATGCGGTTGCCCCACATACTTACAAGAATCGTGCCTGCACTGCCCGCATGGGGCGAATGAGCATCGCCGGCGCCACCTATAATGCTCCTTTATTAATTAGGTGTTCCATATAAATGCAATGGCGCCGATCTCTAATGTGCAGAATGTAACGCCGCACCATAATAGGGAAAACCCGAGATCCGGGGATTACCCTGATTTGTCTGACGCAAAAGACAGGCATCAATGGCTGCACCGTGCGCGTGCATTAATCGGGCGATCGATGGCGACCTGCCAGTCCGAAGGCGCCAAAAACAAAAAGGGCGCCACATCAAGCGGCGCCCTCTTAATCAGGCAGGACTGAATGGCGGGCACGCCCGCGCATGCCTCACGCGGCTGCGCTGGTGGGCACCAGCCCGCGCGGCAGCGGGAAGGCCATGTTCTCTTCGATGCCATCGAGCGGGCGCACCTGGCGCGCACCAAGTTCGCGCAGGCGCTCGACGATCGACTGGGCCAGCGCCTCGGGCGCCGAGGCACCGGCGGTCAGGCCGATGCGGCGCTTGCCGGCAACCCACTCGGGCCGCACCTGTCCGGGCGCATCCACCATATAGGCCGGCACCCCCAGCCGCTCGGCCAGCTCGCGCAGGCGGTTGGAGTTGGAGCTGTTGGGGCTGCCCACGACGATCACTACTTCCACCTGCGGCGCCATGAACTTGACCGCGTCCTGGCGGTTCTGCGTGGCGTAGCAGATGTCCTGCTTCTTGGGCTCGCGGATCTGCGGGAAGCGCGCCTTGAGCGCGGCCACGATCTCGCGGGTCTCGTCCACCGACAGCGTGGTCTGGGTGACGTAGGCCAGGCGCGAGGGATCGGCGATCCGCAGCTTGCCGACATCGCCGACCGACTCCACCAGCACCATGCCGCTGTTGGCCTGGCCCATGGTGCCCTCGACCTCCGGGTGGCCGCGATGGCCGATCATCACGATCTCGCAGCCCTCCGCGCGCATCTTGCTGACCTCGACATGCACCTTGGTCACCAGCGGGCAGGTGGCATCGAACACATGCAGCCCGCGCGCGGCAGCGTCCTCGCGCACTTCGCGCGACACGCCATGGGCGCTGAAGATGACGGTGGCGCCGGCCGGCACCTCGTCGAGCTCGCGCACGAACACCGCGCCCTTGCGGCGCAGGTCGGCCACCACATAGGCGTTGTGCACGATTTCGTGGCGCACGTAGATGGGCGCGCCGAAGCGCGCGAGCGCGCGCTCGACAATCTCGATGGCACGGTCCACGCCGGCGCAGAAGCCGCGCGGCTGGGCCATCAGGATTTCTGCGTCGGGTGCGGGGGTCAGGTCAGGCATGCTGCGGTATCGGAACAGGTTCGGCGCGCTCACAGAATGCCGATCAGCTGCACGTCGAACAGGATGGTCTGCCCGGCCAGCGGATGGTTGAAGTCGAACAGCGCAGCCGTCTCTCCGATCTCCTTGAGCACGCCCGCGTACTTGCCGCCGCCGGGCGCGTTGAATTCCACCAGGTCGCCCGGGCTGTAGTCCTCTTCGAACGAGCTGTTCTCGCGCAGCGTGGCGAGCGACACCCACTGCAGCAACTCGGGGTTGCGCGGGCCGAAAGCCTGCTCCGGCGCCAGCCGGTAGGTCATGCGCTCGCCCTCAGGCATGCCCAGCAGCGCCTGTTCGAGCGTGGGCGCGAACTGGCCCTGCCCCAGCAGCAGCGTCGCGGGTTTCTCTTCGAACGTGCTGACGACTTCGGTGCCGTTCTCGAGCGCGATGCTGTAGTGCAGGGTCAGAAAAGAGTCTGGCTGGACAGTCTTGCGGCCAGCCGTGCCGCCGTCGGCTTCCGACGCGAAAGTTTGCAAATTCATGGGTGATCAACCGGTCAACAGCCCGTATTGTATTCGACTAGCCCATCGCCCGCCGCCCCGGGCCCGCAGCACCTGATCACGACGTGACTACCTGGACTGCCCATGACCATTGCCAACTGGCCCGCCTGCGAGCGGCCCCGCGAGAAACTGCTGGAAAGCGGCGCCGCCGCGCTGTCCGATGCCGAGCTGCTGGCGGTCCTGCTGCGCGTGGGCACGGTCGGCAAAAGTGCCGTGGACCTCGCACGCGAACTACTGCACCGTTTCGGCTCGCTGACGGCCCTGTTCGCGGCCGAGGGGCGTGCCCTGACCGGCATCAGGGGCATGGGCGCAACCAAATACGCCCAGTTGCAGGCCATCCCCGAACTGGCGCGCCGCGCGCTGGCAGAATCGCTGCGGCTGCCCACCGGCTTTGACTCGCAGGCGGCGGTGCGCAGCTATCTGCGCCTGACGCTGGCACCGCTGCCGCACGAGGTCTTCCTGTGCCTGTTCCTGGATCCGCGCAACCGCATGGTGGCCAGCGAAGAACTGTTCCGCGGCACCCTGACGCGCACCGCCGTCTACCCGCGCGAGGTGGCGCGCCAGGCGCTGGTGCATAATGCGGCGGGCATCATCGTGGCCCACAACCACCCGCGCGGCACCACCGCGCCCAGCCAGAGCGACATCCACCTGACCCGCGAACTGGCGCGCACGCTGGACTTGATCGACGTGCGGCTGCTGGACCATTTCATCGTGGCCGGACAGGAAATCCGCTCGCTGGCCGACTGCTGCGAGCGCCTGCCTGGGCTGTGACGCCAACGCCACGGCACAAGCCAGGCAGCCACGCCCGGTGACGGCAAAGCACAGAAGGCATTGATTCGGCGGGGGAATCCGGTCTATAATGCCCGTTTTGCTGAAGTCTCAACCGCTGCAGTCCGGGCCCGCGCGCCTTTTGTTGATCTGTTGCGAACATTGTCCACGAATAGAAGATTTAGGAGTGCTTCATGGCACGCGTCTGTCAAGTGACCGGGAAAGCGCCGATGGTCGGCAACAACGTTTCCCACGCAAACAACAAGACCAAGCGCCGTTTTCTGCCCAACCTGCAGAATCGTCGTTTCTTCGTTGAATCCGAAAACCGCTGGGTGAGCCTGCGCGTCTCGAACGCCGGCCTGCGCCTGATCGACAAGAAAGGCATCGACTCCGTGCTCGCCGACCTGCGCGCACGCGGCGAAGTCTAATTAGGAGCACATCATGGCAAGCAAGGGCGGCCGCGACAAGATCAAGCTGGAATCGACCGCAGGTACGGGTCACTTCTACACGACTACCAAGAACAAGCGCACCATGCCGGAAAAGATGGAGATCATGAAGTTCGATCCCGTCGTTCGCAAGCACGTCGCTTACAAGGAAACCAAGATCAAGTAATTGATCCCGGTTCCCGCCAGAAAGCCCCGCCATGCCGCGGGGCTTTTTGTTTGTCGGCACGGCACTGCTGCACGGCGTGGCGCGCGGGTGTAGACTTTCGCGTTCCCCCCATCTGCCAAGCGCCCCCGGCGCACTCCGCACCATGAATTTCGACGTCGCCATCGTCGGCAGCGGCCTGGCCGGCCTTACGGTCGCGCTGCAACTGGCCGACACCCACCGGGTGGCCATCCTCAGCAAGCGCGCCATGACCCACGGCGCCAGCGACTGGGCGCAGGGCGGCATCGCCGCCGTGCTGGATTCCGGCGACAGCCATGACGAGCACACGCAGGACACGCTCATTGCCGGTGCGGGGCTGTGCGATGAAGAGGCAACGCGCTTCATCGTGGAGCATGGGCGCGAGGCCATCCAGTGGCTGATCGACCGCGGCGTGCCGTTCACGCGCGACGCGCAGGCCGAACTGGGCTTCCACCTGACGCGCGAAGGCGGCCACAGCCGCCGGCGCATCATCCACGCGGCCGACGCCACCGGCCATGCCGTGGTCAGCACGCTGCTGCAGCAGGCGACGCAGCACCCGAACATCACCATCCTGGAAGACCACTTCGCGATCGACCTGATCACCTCGCGCAAGCTGGGTCTGCCGGGCAACCGCTGCTACGGCCTCTACGTGCTGGACGACAGCACCGGCGCGGTGCACACCCTGACCGCCACGCACACCGTGCTGGCCGCCGGCGGCGCGGGCAAGGTCTACCTGTACACCACCAACCCGGACACGGCCACCGGCGACGGCATCGCCATGGCCTGGCGCGCGGGCTGCCGGGTGTCGAACATGGAATTCATCCAGTTCCACCCGACCTGCCTGTACCACCCCTATGCCAAGTCCTTCCTGATCTCCGAAGCGGTGCGCGGCGAAGGCGGCCTGCTCAAGCTGCCCGACGGCACCCGCTTCATGCCCGAACACGACGAGCGCGCCGAACTGGCCCCGCGCGACGTGGTCGCGCGCGCGATCGACTTCGAGATGAAGAAGCGCGGCCTGGACTGCGTCCACCTGGATATCAGCCACCAGCCCGAGTCCTTCCTGAAGGAACACTTCCCGACCATCCACGCGCGCTGCCTGGAGCTCGGCATCGACATCACGCGCGAGCCGATCCCCGTGGTGCCGGCCGCCCACTACACCTGCGGCGGCGTGGTGACAGACACCTCGGGCCGTACCGACATCGGCAACCTGTACGCCGTGGGCGAAACCGCCTGCACCGGCCTGCACGGCGCCAACCGGCTGGCGTCCAACTCGCTGCTCGAATGCATGGTGATCGGGCGCGCCGCGGCAGAGGACATCGCGGCCAAGGACAAGGCCGGCCTGCCGGACATCACGCTGCCCGCCTGGGATGAGAGCCGCGTCTCCGATGCCGACGAGGAAGTGGTGGTGTCGCACAACTGGGACGAACTGCGCCGCATGATGTGGAACTACGTCGGCATCGTGCGCACCAGCAAGCGGCTGGAACGCGCCCAGCACCGCATCGGCCTGCTGCGCGAGGAGATCGCCGAGTACTACGCCAATTTCCGCGTCACCAGCGACCTGCTCGAGCTGCGCAACCTGGTCGAGGTGGCCTCGCTGATCGTGGACAGCGCCTATTCGCGCCATGAAAGCCGGGGGCTGCATTTCAGCCGCGACTATCCGGAAGCGCTGCCCAAGGCGTTGCCGACAGTGATGCAGCCGCCTGCCGCTCGCAAGCGCTGACGCGCGAGTTTCAGCCGATTGTGTGCTCCCTCTCCCGCGTGCGGGAGAGGGTTGGGGTGAGGGCCGGAGTATCGACGAAGTGAGGCGTGTCGGTCTGCCAGCGCCTGCCCTCACCCCCTGCCCCTCTCCCGCAAGCGGGAGAGGGGAGCAAACAATCAGCCGATGATGCGCAAGGAGTAGTCCGTCGCCCGCACGTCCTTGGTCAGCGCACCCACCGAGATCCGGTCCACGCCGGTTTCGGCAAAGGTGCGGATGGTATCGGCATTGACGCCGCCCGACACCTCCAGCAGCGCCCTGCCCTGGTTGAGCCTGACCGCATCCTGCATCATCGGCACGGTGAAGTTGTCGATCAGCACGGACCTGGCGCCGGCCGCCAGCGCTTCTTCCAGCTCGGGCAGCGTTTCCACCTCGATCTGCACCGATGCGCTGGTGTCCAGCGCCAGCGCCGCCTGCATGGCAGCGGTGATGCTGCCGGCCGCGGCAATATGGTTTTCCTTGATCAGGATGCCGTCGTACAGCGCCAGGCGCTGGTTCTCGCCGCCGCCGATGCGGACCGCATACTTCTGTGCCAGACGCAGGCCCGGCAGCGTCTTGCGCGTATCCAGCACGCGTGCGCGGGTGCCGGCGATCAGGTCGGCATAGCGGCGCGTGACGGTGGCCACGCCGGACAGCAGCTGAAGGAAGTTCAACGACGGGCGCTCCGCGGTCAGCAGCGAGCGCGCCGGGCCGGTGATCTCGCAAACCACGGAGTCCGGCGCCATGCGCGCGCCTTCCTGCTGCAGCCAACGCACTTGCAGCGCCGGGTCGACCGCGCGCATGCAGGCATCGAACCACGGCTGGCCGCACAGCACCGCCGACTCGCGCACGATCACGCGCGCGCGCGCCGCCTTAGCCGCAGGCACCAGCAGGCCGGTCAGGTCGCCGCTGCCGACATCCTCGGCGATGGCGGCCTGCACATTGGCTTGCAGCGCGGCCTGCAGCGCCGCGCCGTAACTATCGAAAACGGGGTTCACGCTCATGCCGGGCCGATCCCCTGGAACAGCGCCTGCTCCCTGGCCAGGTCGGCCGACGGCCGCACGTTGCGCTTCTGCGCGGCAGCGAAGTCCAGCATGCGGTCGATGCAGGTCACCGCCTGGCGCCCGGTCGCCGGGTCGACATGGATTTCGTTGCGGCCGGTTTCCAGCACCTCGGCCAGGTTGGTGAGCGCGTTCATGGCCATCCACGGGCAGTGCGCGCAGCTCTTGCAGGTGGCGCTGTTGCCGGCGGTGGGCGCTTCAATGAAATGCTTGCCGGGCGCGGCCATGCGCATCTTGTGCAGGATGCCGTTGTCCGTGGCGACGATGAATTCGGTCGCATCCAGCTTCTGGGCGGCCTCGATCAACTGCGAGGTCGAGCCGACCACGTCGGCCTGCGCCACTACGTTCTCCGGCGACTCCGGGTGCACCAGGATCCTGGCGTTGGGGAATTCACGGCGCAGCAGGTCCAGCTCGATGCCCTTGAACTCGTCGTGCACCAGGCACGAGCCCTGCCACAGCAGCATGTCGGCACCGGTCTGCTTCTGGATATAGCTGCCCAGGTGCTTGTCCGGTGCCCACAGGATCTTCTTGCCCTGCGCATGCAGGTGCTCGACGATCTTCAGGCCGATGCTGGAGGTCACCATCCAGTCCGCGCGCGCCTTCACGGCGGCACTGGTATTGGCGTAGACCACCACGGTGCGGTCCGGGTGCGCATCGCAGAAGGCGGTGAACTCGTCGGCCGGGCAACCCAGGTCGAGCGAGCAGGTCGCATCCAGGTCCGGCATCAGCACGGTCTTTTCAGGGCTCAGGATCTTGGCGGTCTCGCCCATGAAGCGCACGCCCGCCACCACCAGGGTCTGGGCCTCGTGGTCGCGGCCGAAGCGCGCCATTTCGAGGGAGTCGGAAACGCAGCCGCCGGTTTCCTCGGCCAGGTCCTGCAGGTCGGCGTCGACGTAGTAGTGCGCCACCAGCACCGCGTTGCGCTCCTTGAGCAGGCGGCGGATACGCGCCTTCAGCGACTGGCGCTCATCGGGCGTCAGCACCGGCGGCACCTTGGCCCAGGCATGGGCCACGCAGCTGCCGCCAGTGGCGTTCTCGGCATCCGCCAGGTTCGGTTTTTCGAACTCGACGGTCTTGATCGATTGTGGGGTCATCTCCGGTACTCCTCTAGACCTCCGCCAGCAAGGGTGCGGCCCGGCCAGAATATTGGGGAGTTTATCTAAAACAAAAGCCCCGCCATGGGCGGGGCTTTGTCAAACCATACGGCACGGCCGCATTGTATCAGGCGTAGCGGCGCAGGCGCAGCGAGAAATCCTGCAACGCCTGGATGCCGCTGGCCTCGGCGCGGTGGCACCAGGCCTGCAGCTGCTGCAGCAGCTGCTCGCGCGTCAGGTTGGAACGGCCCCAGATGGCGGCCAGTTCACGGCGCATTTCCACGAAGGTCTGCAGCGCCTTGTTCTGCTCGACGATACTGGCCAGCTGCTCGCGCTGCGGCGCGGCCAGCTTGGCTTCCTCGCGGTGGATCCACTTGCTGGCGGGCTTGAAGCTGCGGTACTCGGCCACGCGGCCTTCCTTGAGCCGTTCCAGTTCCTGGCGGAACGCGCCCTTGACGGCCTTGGCGTAGCGCGCCATCACGTCATAGCGGTTGGCGATGATGGCTTCCAGCGTGTTGTGGTCGACCGGACGAGCCTCCACCAGGCGTGCCTTGGGCGGGGTCTTCTTGACCTTGGCCAGGCCGACCGCCTGCATCGCACGGATATAGCCCCAGCCCACATCGAACTCATACCACTTGATCGAGAACTTGGCCGAGGTCGGGTAGGTGTGGTGGTTGTTGTGCAGCTCTTCGCCACCGATGATCAGGCCCCACGGCGACACGTTGGTCGAGGCGTCCTCGCAATCGTAGTTGCGGTAACCCCACCAGTGGCCCAGGCCATTGATCACGCCGGCGGCATGGATCGGGATCCACAGCATCTGCACCGCCCACACGGTCATGCCGATCACGCCGAACAGCGCCAGGTCGATGATCAGCATCAGGCCCACGCCCTGCCAGCCGAAGCGCGAGTACACATTGCGCTCGACCCAGTCATTGGGGCAGCCGTGGCCGAACTTGGCGACGGTTTCCTTGTTCTTGGCTTCGGCGCGATACAGCTCCGCGCCCTCCAGCAGCACCTTGCGGATGCCGCGGGTCTGCGGGCTGTGCGGATCGTCTTCGGTTTCGCACTTGGCGTGGTGCTTGCGGTGGATGGCGGTCCACTCGCGCGTGACCATGCCGGTGGTCAGCCACAGCCAGAAGCGGAAGAAATGCTGCGCAATGGGGTGCAGATCCAGCGACCGGTGCGCCATGCAGCGGTGCAGGAAGATGGTGACGCCGGCGATCGTGATATGCGTCACCACGAGCGTGTAGATGACGATCTCCCACCAGGTCCAGTTGGCAAGGCCGTTGGCGGCCCAGTCAAGAATAGTGTCGAACAAACTGTTCTCCGTCGGTTAAACAGGGACTTTCCCGTGCAGGCCAGCGGGGCCGGTGCACGCAACGCGCAGAAAAAAGGCTGCGAACCCAAGTGATTGCGGTAGCTTTCTGGCGCCTGCCACGGGACCTGAAGCCAATCCGGGTTCCCAGGCACACGAGTCTCGCGCCGGCGCTGGAATGGCGCAGGGCTGGCGGGACAAGGTACGAGCCGCTGCAATCTGGCGGCTGTCTGATGTGGGAGCGTACGCCTGCAACCTAGGCTGCAACCCGCGACAACCCGGCATTCTACCGGATCGCGGGACGCGCAAGCATACGCTATTTCCCGGATTTTGACGGCACGCAACGGTTTTCGTTCCTGGGGTGGCGCATACTGCGCCCATCCGCGGGACTATGCCGCGCTCGCCGCATTCGCGGCATCCGCTATTGCCTTAGATGGGGGCAGATCGGTGCCGGGCAAGGGTGCTTCGCCCAGCACGCGGACTTCGCGCTGCGGATAGGGAATGGAAATGCCATGCTCGCGCAGCGTGCGCCAGATCGCGCGGTTCATCGCCGACTGCACGCCCAGCTTGCCGTTCTGCGGATCGGCGATATTGACCGCCACCTCGTACTCGATGCCGCTGTCGGCAAACAGCACCAGGAAGGCGGCCGGCGCGGGCTCGGGCAGCACGCGCGGCAGCTCGCGCACGCAGGCGGTCAGCAGTGCGATCACGGTTTCCGGATCGGCATTGTAGTCAGCCTGCACACGTGTCGCCACGCGCACACTGGTATTCGAAAATGAATGGTTCTGCACCGGCTGCGCCACCAGTTGCTCATTCGGCACCAGTGTTTCGCCGTCGCCGTTTCGCACCACGGTGTAGCGGGTGCGGATCTGCGACACGATGCCGGTGTACTTGTCCACCGTGATCTGGTCGCCCAGCTTGACCGAGTGGTCCAGCAGGATGATGAAGCCGGAGATGTAGTTGCTGGCGATCTTCTGCAAACCCAGCCCCAGGCCCACGCCGAGCGCGCCGCCGAAGACCGACAGCACGGTCAGGTCAATCCCCACCAGCGACAGGCTCAGCAGCAGCGACACCAGCAGCAGCAGGGCCTTGGAGATGCGCGTCAGCACCACCTTCAGGTTGCCGTCGAGGCTGGTCGAGCGCATCAGCCGCTCTTCCAGCCAGGAGCCGAACCACAGCGCCACCAGCACCGTCAGCAGGATCCAGACCACCGCCATCAGGGTCTCGGCCACGCTGATCTTCTGCTTGCCGCCGATGGAAAAACGCACACCCTCCATCCACGCCACCACGTCGCCCAGCACGCCCAGCACGTACAGCGTCATGCCGACCCAAACCAGCGTGGTCAGCACCTTTTCCACCAGCAGCAGCATGCCGTGCAGCTGCCCGCTGCCCGCCATCACCCGGCGCAGCACATAGAAGGTGAAATTCAGGGCGGTGATGCCGAACAGCGGCACCAGCGCCAGCCGCAGCACGCTGATCGGAATCAGCGGCGCCAGCGCGAAGCGGGCGCTCAGCACCAGCACCCAGCCGGCCAGCGGGAACATGGCGCGCTCGAGGCTGGCGGCGGCAAAGCGCACGGAAAAGCTCGAGCTTTCATACCGCGCTTCCAGGCGCCGCACGACAAAACGGGCCAGCGGCCACGCCACCAGCAGGCAGCCGGCCACCACCAGCAGCTGCCAGAAGAAGCCCGGCCCGCCTGCATCGCGGATCAGGTCGTCCAGCATCTTGCCGAACATCGAATGGGAGGCCTTCAGGTTCTTCAAGCCACCCAGGTCGGACAGGGTTTCACCGTTCATGGTGCAGATTCAGGGTTGGCGCCGCCGCCCGCGCGCGCGGCGGGCGGTCCGGCAGGCAACAGCGCTCAGCTGGTGCGTTCCAGCACCGCGGCAAAGAAGCCGTCGGTCTGGTGCAGGTGCGGATACAGGGCAAACATGCCGTTGTCCGCCAGACCTGTCACTTCGATCTTCTGCTCGGCCAGCACGTCGGTGGCCGGCACCAGGCGGAAGTTGGGATGCGCCGCCAGGAAGTCGCGCACGATCTGCTCGTTTTCGGCTTCCAGCACGCTGCAGGTCGCGTAGACCACGCGCCCGCCTCCCTTCACCAGCCGCGCGGCGGAGTCCAGGATCGCGCTTTGCTTGGCGGTCAGTTCCAGCACCGACTCCGGCGATTGCCGCCACTTCAGGTCGGGGTTGCGCCGCAGCGTGCCCAGCCCGCTGCACGGCGCGTCGACCAGCACGCGGTCGGCCTTGCCGGCCAGGCGCTTGATCTTGGCGTCGCGCTCGGAATCGATCAGCACCGGATGGACGTTGGACAGGCCGCTGCGCGCCAGCCGCGGCTTCAGGTTGGCCAGGCGCTTTTCCGACACGTCGAAGGCATAGAGCCGGCCGGTCGAGCGCATCGCCGCGCCCAGCGCCAGCGTCTTGCCGCCCGCGCCGGCACAGAAGTCGACCACCATCTCGCCGCGCTTGGGCGCGACCAGGTTGCACAGCAGCTGGCTGCCTTCGTCCTGCACCTCAACCAGGCCGTTGACGAAGATCGGCAGCTGGTTCAGCGCCGGCTTGCCGGCCATGCGGATGCCGGCCGGCGCCATCGGCGTGGGCTCGGCGCCCAGGCCGGCGCCCTGCAGCTCGGCCAGCGCCGCCTCGCGGCTGGTCTTGGCCAGGTTGACGCGCAGGTCCAGCGGCGCCGGGCGCAGCCAGGCATCGCCCAGGGCCGCGGCAAAGGCGTCGCCATGCTGGCGCACCAGTTCGTCGTACAGCCACTCGGGCAGGTTGGCGCGCACGCGCGGCGCCAGGCTGGAGCGCTCGATCGTGGTCAGGCGGTCCAGCCATTCGGCTTCTTCGGGATGCAGGAACGGCGTCAGCGTGTCGCGGCCCAGGGTCGCGGCCAGGCCCAGCAGCGCGAGGCGGCGCGAGGTTGCGCCCGTGCCGCTTTCGGCAAACTGGGCAAACTCGACGCGCCGGCGCAGCACCGCGTAGATCGCCTCGGCGATGATGCCGCGCTCGCGGTGACCAAGCTTGGCGTTCTCGCGGAAGTAATAGCTGACCACGGCATCGGCCGGGCGCGCGAACAGCATGACCTTGCCCAGCAGGCGGTCGATATGCTGGATATGGGTGGCATGCAGCCCGCCGTGCGAGCGCACCGGGGCGCCGCTGGCATCGGGCGACTTGCGGATGGGGCTGCCCTTGCCCTTGCTGCGCGCGGGGGCGCGGCCTTCGCTGCGCGGGGACCGGGTTCCTGCCTGGGTACGGCTCATGCCTTGACTCCTGCCGCCGGGATAACGGCGGAGATGGCCATCAGCAATTGCGGTTCGGCCGGGTTGATAACGTTGACTACGCCGTCCTGCAGCTGCAGGCGGTTCTCGACGAACCATTGCACGGCGCGGGGATAGATCACATGCTCGCATTCGAGCAGGCGCTCTGCCAGGCTCTCGGGCGTATCCGTGGGCAGCACGTCGAGTGCAGCCTGGATCACGATCGGACCATGATCCAGTTCAGGGGTCACGAAGTGGACGGTGGCGCCATGCAGCTTGACGCCGGCGTCCAGCGCCTGCTTGTGGGTGTTCAGGCCCGGGAAGCACGGCAGCAGCGACGGATGGATATTCAGCAGCCGGCCCGCATAGCGGTCGACGAAACCGGGCGTGAGTATACGCATGAAACCCGCCAGCACCACCAGATCGGGCGCATGGGCGTCGATGGCCTCCGCCAGCGCCGCGTCAAAGGCGGCCCGGTCAGGGTGCTGGCGATGGTCGACCACGCCGGTTTCAATGCCTTGCTGCTGCGCAAACCGCAGCCCGGCGGCATCCGGCCGGTTCGACAGTACCGCCGCCACGCGGGCGGGCCAGCCGCCGCCTGCGCAGGCACGGACGATGGCTTCCATGTTGGAGCCCCGCCCGGAAATCAGGATGACAATTTTTTTCATCGCGCAATTCTACCAAGGCAAGGCACCAAACTCCGGCAACGCCAACCCATTACGGGCTTAATTCACTGAATTCGGACAGTAGCGAAGACTCTGCCCTGTGGTAGCGAAGCCCTATAACCCGATTGATGGATTGTGACGCTTCGCCCCCTCTGCTAGAGTGGGCCATACGTCCACGCGCCATTCCCGTGCAAGACACGGGGCTCTGCGGAGCTGGTGACAACAAGGACGAAACGGGAAATTGAACGGGAATTCGCATGTCGAACGCTGCACCGACGTTGTTGGTGGTCGATGATCATCCTATGGCCTTGTCAGGGACCACGGCCTTCCTGGCCGAAGTGATGCCGGATGTGGCAGTCCATGCCGCCGGCAGTGCCCGCGAGGCCCTCTCCACCCTGCAGCAGGGCTTGCGCCCCGATATCGTGCTGCTGGATATCTGGCTGAACGACGGCACTGGCTTCGATGCCATGCAGTCGTTCAAGACTGTCATCCCGGGCGCGCGCTTTATCTTCATGTCCGCCGAGGCCACGCCTGAAATCGTCGGCCGCGCCCGCGCGCTGTCGGCCTGCGGCTTCGTTGGCAAGCATCTGGATGCCAGCGCCTTCACCGCCGCGGTGCGCAAGGTGCTGGCGGGCGACACCTCCTTCCCCACCGATGAGGCCCTGAACGGGCACGCGCAGTCGTTCGGCCCGGCCCACGGCATTCCGGTCACGCCGGCCGAACTCGGCCTGACGCCGCGCCAGGGCTCGGTGCTGGCGCTGGTGCTCGAAGGCCTGCCGAACAAGGTGATCGCGCGCCGGCTGGGGCTGACCGAGAACACCGTCAAGGAACATGTGTCGGCCATCCTGCAGCGCCTGGGCGTGCGCACCCGCATGCAGGTCATGTCCCGGATGGAACGGTTCCGGCTGCGCCAGTAAGGCCGGCCCACCCTGTCCCTGGTTCCGGCCCTAGGCCGGCCGCAGCCAGCGCCGCAGCAGCATCCGCAGCGAAGCCGGGTCCACCGGCTTGGGCAGCACGAAATATCCCGCCTCTTCCGCCGCCGCCAGCGCGGCCGACTTCAGGTCGCCGGTCAGCAGCGCGCTGCGCGCCTGCGGCTGCGTGTTCTGCCAGCGCTCGAGCAGGTCCAGCCCGTTCTCGCTGCCGGGCAGGCGCAGGTCGCAGAAGATGATGTCCGGGCGCAGGCCCCTGGCAAACAGCTGGTCGGCCTCGGCGCCGTGCGCGGCGCAGGCGACGCGGATGCCCCAGGCCTCCATCAGCGCAATCCAGGCCTTGCGGATCTGGCTGTCGTCATCGACCACCAGCACGGTGCCCTGCAGGCGATCGGGCTTGGCCTCCTCGGCCTGCGCCATGGCGCGCATCGCGCGCACGCTTTCGACGGTCTCGGCCGGCACCGGCGCCAGCGCGAACCAGAACACCGAACCCTTGCCCGGCACCGAGCGCACGCCGTAGGTGCCGCGCATCAGCCGCACACATTCCTTGAAGATGGCCAGCCCCAGGCCCAGGCCCTGCGACGGGTCGCGCTGCGGATTGTGGACCTGGTAGTACGGCGAGAAGATGTCCGGCAGGTGCTCGGGCGTGACGCCGGCGCCGGTGTCCCACACTTCCAGCCGCACGTTCTTGCGGCGCTGGCGCGCGGTCACCAGCACGCCGCCGCGCTGGGTGTAGCGCAGCGCGTTCTGCACCAGGTTGAACAAGGCCCGGCGCAGCAGCACGGGCTCGGCCATTGCATAGAGCTCGTCGGGCACGCGCGGCGTCAGCGTCAGCCCGCTTTCGCGCGCGTCAGCGGCAAACTGGCTCATCACGTCGCGGATCAGCGCGCCCAGCTCGCACGGCTCCAGCGTCGGCAAGACCTTGCGCCCTTCCAGCTTGGACAGGTCCAGCAGCGAGCGGAACAACAGGTCGATGGTCTGGGTGCCCGCCGCCACCTGCTCCACCAGCGGATGGAGCGCCGTCGACTGGTTGCGCGCGCGCAGCGCCTCCACCAGCATCACCAGCGCATGCACCGGCTGGCGCAGGTCGTGGCTGGCGGCAGCCAAAAAGCGCGACTTCTCCTCGCTGGCGTGCAGCGCGCGCTCCTTTTCGTGCTGGAACTGCTTGGCCAGGCGCCGGCTGTCGCTCTCGAGCTGGATCGCGCGCACCAGCGTCACCTGCAGGTTGAAGGCATGGCGCGACAACATCAGCCCATAGATCACCAGCAGGACCTGGACATAAGCGCCATGGCCGGGGAAGGCAAATTCCGCCATCAGGATATTGGGCACCAGGATCGGCACGCCGGCATAGACCAGGTTCGACGGCACCGGCGCCTGCGATACCGCGCCGCCAGCCAGCACCCCCAGGGTCAGCAGGTACAGCACGCAGGAGAACACCGCCGAGTCCGTATACAAATGCAGCAGCGCCGAGCTGCCCCAGGTCATGCCGGTCAGGAAGGCGACCGCGCGCATATTGTTCCACCACTTGCGCGTGTGCACCGAACGGCTCATCGAGGCATGGTCGCGCTGGTAGCCCAGGTAGAACCACAGGCCGCCGACTGTCAGCAGCAACATCACCGCGCACCAGCCGAGCAGGGCCGAATGGCTCGCGTCGCGCCAGAAGCCAAGGGCGGTCAGAGCAGGCAGCACCACCGAGGCCACGATTGCCGTGGGTGCATTCTTGTGCACGATGGCCATCAGCTTGGCGCGCGTTTCGACGTCGAGCTGGGCGGTTGTCTGGGGCAGGACTCGGGGCAGGAGCCGGGAAAAAAACCGGGTAGGCAGCGCTTTCAAGTGAGGTGGGCCTGGAGTGGGCGGAGATCGGGAGCGCCGCGGGGCAGTGTCCGGAATGAGGCCGAAAAGCGGCCGAAGTGCCCCATATCATGCCGCCTTTTGCCACATCGCGCCATGCCATGAGGGCCGGTTGCGGCACAAAAGCCGCAGCGCGGCGCCGGCCTGGGGCGGCAGGAGCGGCAACCCGACCCATTCGCCTTATAATGCTCGCTTTACCTGAACGTTTCCCGCCGTCCCCGTGAAAGTCTTCCGCGGCCTGCCCAACGCCGAGAGCCGGGCGCCCTGCGCGCTCACCATCGGCAATTTCGACGGTGTGCATCGCGGCCACCAGTCGCTGCTCGCGCGCGCGCGCGCGGCGGCGGATGCGCGCGGCCTGCCGCTGTGCGTGATGACCTTCGAGCCGCATCCGCGCGAGTTCTTCACCCCGGACAAGGCCCCCACCCGCATCGCGCTGCTGCGCGACAAGCTGGAAAGCCTGCGCCGCAACGGCGTGGACCGCGTGGTGGTGGAACACTTCAACGCCCACTTTGCCGGCCAGTCGCCGCAGGACTTCGTCGAGAACGTGCTGTGGCACGGCCTGCACACGCGCTGGCTGCTGGTGGGCGACGACTTCCGCTTCGGCGCCAGGCGCGCCGGCGACTTTGCCTACCTGCAGGATGCCGGGCACCGTTATGGCTTCGATGTCGAGCAGATGGGCTCGGTATCCGAGGGCGGCATCCGCATTTCCAGCTCGGCGGTGCGCCAGGCGCTGGCCGACGGCGACCTGGAGCATGCCCGGCGCCTGCTCGGCCACGGCTATGCCATCAGCGGCCACGTGATCCACGGCCGCAAGCTGGGCCGCGACCTGGGCTTCCCGACGCTGAACCTGCGCATCTCGCACAAGCGGCCGGCGGTCAACGGCATCTTCGTGGTCCAGGTGCACGGCATCGCCGGCCAGCCGCTGCCCGGCGTGGCCAGCATCGGCGTGCGCCCCACCATCGAGGACGCCGGCCGCGTGCTGCTGGAAGTCCACCTGTTCGATTTCAATGACAGCCTGTACGGCAAGCTGGTGCGGGTCGAATTCATGAAGAAGCTGCGCGACGAGGCGCGCTTCGACAACCTGGACGAGCTCACCGCCGCGATCGCCAAGGACAGCGCCGATGCACGCGCCTTCTTCGGCCTGACCGCGCCGGGCGCCGCTGAAGGCAGCGGCGCCCGCGACTTCGCCACCTCCGCCACCGACCGAATTAGGTAGCGGCCGGCGCCCCCGCACTGTGCTGCGCGGGCCCCGGTTCGCACGCCGCCCGCCCCAGTCTTCACGCGCGCCCGCCGGCCTGTTGCCAGCCGCGCGCCAACCGAATTGCCCTGAGAATCGAAATGTCTGACGACAAACGCGCCAAGCCCGAGAAAAGCAAATACCCCGTCAACCTGCTCGACACGCCCTTCCCGATGCGTGGCGACCTGCCCAAGCGCGAGCCGCAGTGGGTCAAGCAGTGGCAGGACAAGCAGCTCTACAAGAAGATCCGCGCGGCGCGCAGGGGCGCGAAGAAGTTCGTGCTGCATGACGGCCCGCCGTATGCCAACGGCGATATCCATATCGGCCACGCCGTCAACAAGGTGCTCAAGGACATGATCATCAAGGCGCGCGGCCTGACCGGGCTGGACGCCGTCTACGTGCCGGGCTGGGACTGCCACGGCATGCCGATCGAGATCCAGATCGAGAAGAAGTTCGGCAAGGGCCTGCCGGTGCAGGAGGTCCAGGCCAAGGCGCGCGCCTACGCCACCGAGCAGATCAAGCGCCAGATGGTGGACTTCGAGCGCCTGGGCGTGCTCGGCGACTGGGACCACCCCTACCTGACCATGAACCACAGCAACGAGGCGGATGAGTTGCGCGCCCTCGGCAAGATCATGGAGAAGGGCTATGTGTTCCGTGGCCTGAAGCCGGTGAACTGGTGCTTCGACTGCGGCTCGGCGCTGGCCGAGGCCGAGGTCGAGTACAAGGACAAGGTCGACCTGTCGATCGACGTGGGCTTCCCGTTCGCCGAAGCCGACAAGCTGGCGCACGCCTTCAAGGTGCCCTTCGACCAGATCAACGGCAAGCCGGGCTGGATCGTGATCTGGACCACCACGCCGTGGACCATCCCGAGCAACCAGGCACTGAACGTGCACCCCGAGGTGGAATACGCGCTGGTCGAGACCCCGCGCGGCTACCTGATCCTGGCCACCGAGCGTGTCGAGGAGCAACTGAAGGTCTACGGCCTGGAAGGCAAGGTCGTGGCCACCACCACCGGCGCGGCGCTGTCGGAAATCCGCTTCCACCACCCGCTGGCCAAGATGGACGCGGGCTATGACCGCCTGTCGCCGGTCTACCTGGGCGACTACGTCACCACCGACACCGGCTCGGGCATCGTGCACTCGGCGCCGGCCTACGGCGTGGAAGACTTCCAGTCGTGCAAGGCGCACGGCATGGCGGATTCGGACATCATCAGCCCGGTGATGGGCAACGGCGTCTATGCCGGCACGCTGCCGCTATTCGGCGGGCTGTCGATCTGGGACGCCAACCCGAAGATCGTTGAGGTGCTGCAGGCTTCGGGCAACCTGTTCAATTCGCACAAGTACACCCACAGCTACATGCACTGCTGGCGCCACAAGACGCCGATCATCTACCGCGCCACCTCGCAGTGGTTCGCGGGCATGGACGTGGACCCGACCGAGGAGAACGGCAAGACCGCGCCGACCCTGCGCGAGACCGCGCTGGCCGGCATCGACGCCACCGAGTTCTTCCCGGCCTGGGGCAAGCAGCGCCTGCACAACATGATCGCCAACCGGCCGGACTGGACGCTGTCGCGCCAGCGCCAGTGGGGCGTGCCGATGGCCTTCTTCGTGCACAAGGAAACCGGCGCGCTGCACCCGCGCACGCCGCAGCTGCTGGAAGAAGTCGCCAGGCGCGTCGAGCAGCACGGCATCGAAGCCTGGCAGGCGCTGGACCCGGCCGAGCTGCTGGGCGACGAAGCCAGCCAGTACGAGAAGAACCGCGACACGCTGGACGTGTGGTTCGACTCCGGCACCACGCACTGGACCGTGATCCGCGGTTCGCACCGCGAGGACCTGTACGATCCGTCCGCCGATGCGCCCGATGGCCGCCTGGCGGACCTGTACCTGGAAGGCTCGGACCAGCACCGCGGCTGGTTCCACTCGTCGCTGCTGACCGCGTCGATGCTGTACGGCAAGCCGCCCTACAAGGCGCTGCTGACGCACGGCTTCACCGTCGACGGCGAAGGCCGCAAGATGTCCAAGTCGGTCGGCAATACCGTGTCGCCGCAGGACATCTCGAACAAGATGGGCGCCGAGATCATCCGCCTGTGGGTGGCCTCGACCGACTATTCCGGCGAGCTGTCGATCTCGGACGAGATCCTCAAGCGCGTGGTGGAAAGCTACCGCCGCATCCGCAATACGCTGCGCTTCCTGCTGTCCAACCTGTCCGACTACGATCACGCCAGGCACGCGCTGCCGGCGTCGGAATGGCTGGAGATCGACCGCTATGCCGTGGCGCTGACCGCGCAGCTGCAAAAGGAAGTGCTGTCGCACTACGAGTCGTATGAATTCCACCCGGTGGTGGCCAAGCTGCAGACCTTCTGCTCCGAGGACCTGGGCGGCTTCTACCTCGACGTGCTGAAGGACCGCCTGTACACCACCGCGCCGGACTCCAAGGCCCGCCGCGCGGCGCAGAACGCGCTGTACCACATCACCCAGGCGATGCTGCACTGGATGGCGCCGTTCCTGTCGTTCACCGCCGAAGAAGCGTGGCAGATCTTCGCCCACGGCACCGGGCACACCGACACCATCTTCACCAGCACCTACTACGCGGTGCCGGAAGTCGACGACGGCACCGACGACCTGCTGCAAAAGTGGCACACCCTGCGTGAAGTGCGCGCGGAAGTCACCAAGCAGCTCGAAGCCGTGCGCGTGGAGGGCGAGATCGGCTCGTCCCTGCAGGCCGAGCTGACCATCCAGGCCGGCGGCCCGGTGCTGGAAGCGCTGCAGAGCCTGGGCGACGACCTGCGCTTCGTGCTGCTGACCTCGTCGGCCAAGGTCACGCACGCGCCCGAGGCCGGCGACCTGCTGGTCACGGTGACCCCGTCGGCCCATGCCAAGTGCGAGCGCTGCTGGCACTACCGCGCCGATGTCGGCCACAACCCGGACCATCCGACCCTCTGCGGGCGCTGCGACAGCAACCTGTTCGGCGCCGGCGAACACAGGAGCCATGCCTGATGGCATCGACCACGTCCCGTTCCGCGCGTCCGGCACGCCGCAACAACAAGGCCGCAAGCGGCACCACGCCGCTACTGTGGATGGCCTTCGCGCTGCTGGTGGTGCTGCTCGACCAGTTCTTCAAGATCGTCATCGTCCGCAGCTTCACCTATGGTGAATCGCGCCCGGTGACCCGCTTCTTCAACCTGGTGCTGGTCTACAACAAGGGCGCGGCGTTCAGCTTCCTGGCCGATGCCGGCGGCTGGCAACGCTGGTTTTTCACCGGGCTGGGCCTCGTGGTCGGCGCGTTCATCGTCTGGCTGCTGTACCGCCATACCGGCCAGCGCATGTTCTGCTTCGCGGTGTCTCTGATCCTGGGCGGCGCGGTGGGCAATGTGATCGACCGCGTGGTCTACGGACACGTGATCGACTTCCTGGATTTCTACGTGCGCAACTACCACTGGCCGGCGTTCAACGTGGCCGACTGCGCGATCACGGTCGGCGCGGTACTGCTGATCGTGGACGAACTGCGGCGGGTGCGGCGCCACTGAGCGCACTGATTGTGTTCCCTCTCCCCTCATGGAGAGGGTAGGGTGAGGGGTGGTTTAGCAAGGCACCACGCCACCAGAACCGCCCGCCCTCTCCCCCTGCCCCTCTCCCGCCGTGCCAGAGAGGGGAGCCAACCCTCAGCCGGCTTCCCCGGTATCATTTCCCTTTCTCCCCAGCCAGGTTCCTCACCATGGATTTGCGCGGCAAGCACATCGTTCTCGGCCTGACCGGCGGCATCGCCTGCTACAAGTCGGCCGAACTGGTCCGCCTGCTGACCAAGGTCGGCGCCACCGTGCAGGTGGCCATGACCGAGGCGGCGACGCATTTCATTACGCCGGTGACGATGCAGGCACTGTCCGGCCGGCCGGTCTTCCTGTCGCAGTGGGACGCCCGCATCGACAACAACATGGCGCACATCGACCTGTCGCGCGAGGCCGATGCCATCGTCATCGCTCCAGCCTCGACTGATTTCATGGCGCGCCTGGCCAACGGGCTGTGCGACGACCTGCTCAGCACCCTGTGCATCGCGCGCGACTGCCCGCTGCTGGTGGCGCCGGCGATGAACCGCCAGATGTGGGCCGCGCCCGCCACCCAGCGCAACGCCGCGCAGCTGCGCGCCGACGGCGTGATGATCCTGGGCCCGGGCAGCGGCGACCAGGCCTGCGGCGAGGTCGGCGACGGCCGCATGCTGGAACCGGAAGAACTGGTCGAGGACATCATCGCCTTCTTCCAGCCCAAGCCGCTGCAAGGCAAGCGCGTGCTGATCACCGCCGGCCCGACCTTCGAGGCGATCGACCCGGTGCGCGGCATCACCAACCTGTCGTCCGGCAAGATGGGCTTCTCGATCGCGCGCGCGGCACGCGAGGCCGGCGCCCAGGTGCTGCTGGTGGCCGGCCCCACCGGCCTGCCCACCCCGCGCGGCGTGGTGCGCACCGACGTGCGCAGCGCGCAGCAGATGCACGACTCGGTGATCGCGCAGCTGCATGGCGTGGATGTCTTTGTCGCCGTGGCCGCGGTGGCGGACTGGCGTCCGGCCGAGGTCGCGCAGCAGAAGCTGAAGAAGGCCAACGACACCGATACGCCCACGCTGCAGTTCGTGCAGAACCCCGACATCCTGGCCGCGGTGGCGGCGCGGGCCGACGCGCCCTACTGCGTCGGCTTTGCCGCCGAAAGCGAGAACCTGGAGCAATACGGCGAGCAGAAGCGCCAGCGCAAGGGCGTGCCGCTGCTGGTCGGCAATATCGGCCACCACACCTTCGGCCTGGACGACAACGAGATCGTGCTGTTCGACGCCGCCGGCATGACCCGGCTGCCGCGCGCCGACAAGCTGTCGCTGGCGCGCCAGCTGGTCGCGGCCATCGGCCAGCGCCTGCCCGGGCGGACGCGGCCCTGATCGCGGGCGCGCGTCCGGTATCATGCGCGGCTGCCACCTATTCCGTTGAACCGATTTCCCCCAGGATTCCCATGACCCAGCCTCTGAACCCGACCGTCGAAATCAAGGTGCTCGATGCGCGCCTGAATGAATGGGGCCTGCCCGCCTACCAGAGCGAGATGGCCGCCGCCATCGACCTGCATGCCTGCGTCGACGCGCCGGTATCGATCGCGCCGGGCACGCCCGCGCAATTGGTCCCGGCAGGCATCGCCGTGCACATGGGCAACCCGTACATGGCCGCGACCATCGTGCCGCGCTCGGGCCTGGGCCACAAGAAGGGCCTGGTGCTGGGCAACTCGATCGGCGTGATCGATGCCGACTACCAGGGCCAGATCATGGTCAGCGTGTGGAACCGCAATGCACCGGGCACCGAGCCGATCGTGATCCAGCCGGGCGAGCGCATTGCGCAGATGATGTTCGTGCCGGTGCTGAGGCCGGTGTTTTCGACCGTGGAAGAATTCAGCGAAGACAGCGAACGCGGCGCGGGCGGCTTTGGCTCGACCGGCGTGCATCACGCCAAGGTCAGCGCCTGACGCTGCCTCCGGCCACGCAAGATTCTGGCGCCCCGTGGGGCGCCAGTCTGCTTTTCAGCCCGGCTGTTCGAACAGCAGCGCCACCCCGCCGGCGGCCCCGGCCGGCACCAGCGTCTCGCGCGGCCCCAGGTCCTGGGTTGGCACGCCCTGCTCGCGCCAGCCGGCACGCGCCGCCGCCAGGTCATCGGTGCGCAGGCGGATCGCCGCATAGCCCGGCCCCTCGCGCCGGATATGCGCGGTGCCGGTGGCCGAGGCCAGCGCCTGCGGGGTGCTGATCACCAGCGCGGCATCGTCCAGCGCCAGGCTGCAGACATGTTCGCTCAGCTGCGTCAGCTCGCCGCCGGTCAGCTCCGCGTAGGCGCGCGCGGCGGCGTCCACCAGCGCGGGCGCCACCACCAGGAACATGGTGGCGATGCTCTGCGCGCCGTTGGCATGGCGGGTCCACTCGGGCCGCCACAGCAGTTCGGGCGTGCGGTGCTCGCAGAAAAAGTAGCGCGCGCCCGGCGCATCGTCGAGCGCGGTCACGCGGAAGGTGGCCGGGTGCTCGCTGCCGTCGTCCAGCCGCACCGGGCGCGAGAACTCGATCGGGTCGGAGGTGTGCCAGCCGCAAGCGCGCAGCCGCGCCGCGGTACCGAAGGCATCGGCGCTCTTGCACGACATCGCCGCGCAGCCGCCGCCGCGCGCCTGGGCGTCCCAGTAGTACTGGCGGCTGGAATTGGGCGCGGTCACGTGCAGCAGCTCAAGGTAGTCCCGCCGCAGCATGATGCAGTGGTTCTGCGAACCCAGCGTGTGGTAGCCGCGCGGCGTCAGCGTAAAGCCGAGCCGGCGCCAGGCCTGCGCCCCGGCATCGAGGTCAGGGCACACCACCACGGCGTGGTCGAACATTTCCGCTTGCGTTGCCATCGGCATCCTCTCGGTTTCACGGCGCACGCTGGCGCCGGACACGGTCATTCGAACTGGATATTGGCCTTGCGCGCCACCGCATGCCATTTGTCATGCTCGCGGCGTACCAGGTCGCCAAGCTCGGCCGGGCTGCCGCCCACGATCTCGAAGCCCTGCGCGGCCAGCGCATCGACCACGCGCGGCTGGCGCAGCGATTCGACCAGTGCGTCGTGGACGCGCGCGACCGTCGCCGCCGGCAGGCCGGCCGGGCCGAACACGCCGATCCAGGAGTAGGCCTCGAAGCCCTTCAGGCCCTGCTCGGCCACCGTCTGTACCTGCGGCAGCTGGCGCAGGCGGCTGGTGCCGGTCACCCCCAGCACCTTGATGGTGCGGGCGGCCACGTGCGCCTGCACGGCGGCGTAGCTGCTGAAGAAAATATCGACCTCATTGGACAGCACCGCCTGCACGGCCGGGCCGCCGCCCTTGTAGGGCACGTGCAGCATATGCACGCCGGCTTCGGTCGCCAGCGCCTCGGCCGCCAGCTGGTTCAGGCTGCCGATGCCGGACGAGGCATAGCGCACGCCGCCGGGCCTGGCCCTGGCCAGCGCCACCAGTTCGCGCACATTGGACGCAGGCAACGCGGGGTTGGCCGCGATCACCAGCGGAAACCGCACCAGCTGCGAAATCGGCGTGAAATCGCGGAACGTGTCGTAGGGCAGCTGCTTGTAAGCAAAGGGGTTGATCGCGTGCGTGTCGAACGCCATCAGCAAGGTGCTGCCGTCCGGCTTCGCGCGCGCCACGGTGCTCGATGCGATCAGCCCGCCCGCGCCCGGCTTGTTGTCCACCACCACGGTTTGCCCCAGCGTCGACTTCAGCCCGGGCTGCAGTTGCCGGGCCACGATGTCGACGCTGCCGCCGGGCGGAAACGGCAGCACCAGCGCGATCGGGCGATTACCCGCGGCGCCGTCGGCAGTGGTCGCGACAGTGGCGCCGGTGGCGGCAAGGGCGTGATGCATCGGGACGGGCATGGCGCCCAGCGGCAAGATCTTGAGCAGCAGGCGGCGCCGCCGCGTGCGTTCGGCAGAGGACATCAGGGTTTTCAGGCTGGAATTCTGGCCGTTGCGACGGCCAACCGCGGCCGCCGGAACAAAATAAAAGGGGCGGCATGACTGCCGCCCCCGTATTTTGCCCGATGATCGGCCACGTTGCAGGCAACGCGGCCGATCATCGCTCAGGCTTCTGCACGCTGTTCTTCGGGCGCCTCGGGCGGTTCCGGCTCGATCTCGGAGAAATCGAGCTTGATCTGGTCCTGTTCGTCCAGGTCCACCACCACCTTGCCGCCCGATACCAGGCGGCCGAACAGCAGTTCGTCGGCCAGCGCCTTGCGGATCATGTCCTGGATCAGGCGCTGCATCGGGCGCGCGCCCATCAGCGGGTCGAAGCCCTTGCGTGCCAGGAACTTGCGCAGCTTGTCGGTAAAGCTGGCCTCCACCTTTTTCTCGTGAAGCTGCTCTTCGAGCTGCATCAGGAACTTGTCGACCACGCGCAGGATGATTTCCTCATCCAGCGAACGGAAGCTGATCATGGCATCCAGGCGGTTGCGGAACTCCGGCGTGAACATGCGCTTGATGTCGGCCATCTCGTCGCCCTGCTCGCGCGAGCTGGTGAAGCCGATGGAGGCGCGGTTCATGGTCTCCGCTCCCGCATTGGTGGTCATGATAATGATCACATTGCGGAAGTCGGCACGCCGGCCGTTGTTGTCGGTCAGCGCACCATGGTCCATCACCTGCAGCAGGATATTGAAGATATCCGGATGCGCTTTCTCGATTTCGTCCAGCAGCAGCACGCAGTGCGGCTTCTTGGTGACGGCCTCGGTCAGCAGGCCGCCCTGGTCAAAGCCCACGTATCCCGGCGGCGCGCCAATCAGGCGGCTCACCGCATGGCGCTCCATGTATTCGGACATGTCAAAGCGCAGCAACTCGATGCCCATGATGAAGGCCAGTTGCTTGGCGACCTCGGTCTTGCCCACGCCGGTGGGGCCCGAGAACAGGAACGAGCCGATCGGCTTGTCGGTCTTGCCCAGGCCCGCGCGCGACATCTTGATCGCCGAGGCCAGCGCCTCGATCGCCGGATCCTGGCCGAACACCACCGACTTCAGGTCGCGATCGAGCGTCTGCAGCTTGCTGCGGTCGTCCTGGTTCACGCTCTGCGGCGGGATGCGCGCAATGCGCGAGACAATGTCCTCGATCTCGCCCTTGCCGATGGTCTTCTTCTGCTTGGACTTGGGCAGGATGCGCTGCGCCGCGCCGGCTTCGTCGATCACGTCGATCGCCTTGTCGGGCAGGTGGCGGTCGGTGATGAAGCGGGCCGACAGTTCCGCCGCCGCGGTCAGCGCCGAAGCCGCGTACTTGACGCCGTGGTGCTCCTCGAAGCGCGACTTCAGGCCGCGCAGGATCTGCACGGTCTGGTCGACCGAGGGCTCGACCACGTCGATCTTCTGGAAGCGCCGCGACAGCGCCGCGTCCTTCTCGAAGATGCCGCGGTATTCGGTAAACGTCGTCGCGCCGATGCACTTGAGCTGGCCCGACGACAGCGCCGGCTTGAGCAGGTTGCTGGCGTCCAGCGTCCCGCCCGATGCGGCGCCCGCGCCGATCAGCGTGTGGATCTCGTCGATGAACAGGATTGCGTTCGGGTTGTCCTTGAGCGACTTCAGCACGCCCTTCAGGCGCTGCTCGAAGTCCCCGCGGTACTTGGTGCCGGCCAGCAACGCGCCCATGTCGAGCGAGTAGACGGTGGCCTTTTCCAGGATGTCCGGCACCTCGTTCTTGGTGATGCGCCACGCCAGGCCCTCGGCGATCGCGGTCTTGCCGACGCCGGCCTCGCCCACCAGCAGCGGGTTGTTCTTGCGCCGGCGGCACAGCACCTGGACCACGCGCTCGACTTCGCTCTCGCGGCCGATCAGCGGGTCGATCTTGCCGGCCTTGGCCAGCGTGTTCAGGTTCTGGGTGTATTGCTCGAGCGGGCTTTCCTTGCCGTCGCCGCCCTCGCCCTCGCCGGCCGCATCGCCATGCTTGGCGGGCTCGGACTGGTCCTTGCGGATGCCGTGGCTGATGAAATTGACCACGTCCAGGCGCGTCACGCCCTGCTGCTGCAGGTAGTAGACCGCGTGCGAGTCCTTCTCGCCGAAAATCGCGACCAGCACGTTGGCACCCGTCACTTCCTTCTTGCCGTTGGAAGTGGACTGGACGTGCATGATCGCGCGCTGGATCACGCGCTGGAAACCAAGCGTGGGCTGGGTGTCGACCTCGTCGGTACCCGGCACCACCGGCGTGTTATCCGCGATGAAGTTCTTAAGGCTGGTGCGCAGGTCTTCTATGTTGGCCGCGCAGGCGCGCAAGACTTCAGCTGCCGTGGGATTGTCGAGCAATGCCAGCAGCAGGTGCTCCACGGTGATGAACTCGTGGCGTGCCTGCCTGGCTTCGACAAACGCCATATGCAGGCTCACTTCCAATTCTTGCGCAATCATGCTTCCTCCATCACGCACTGCAGGGGATGCCCCGCCTGCCGCGCGTGCGTTGACACCAGCTCGACCTTAGTCGCCGCGATATCCCTGGTGTAGATACCGCAGACGCCCTTTCCTTCCCGGTGCACGGTGAGCATGATCTGCGTCGCCGTTTCCCGGTCCCTGCTGAAATACTGCTGCAGGATCATCACGACAAACTCCATCGGAGTGTAGTCGTCGTTAAGCAGCACCACCTTGAACATGGCAGGCGGTTTAAGCGCCTGCTCTTTCCTCTCCAGGATGGTGCCTGCTTCGCGTTGTGGGACATTCGCAAGCCGTGTAGCCATGGCTTTATTCTAACCCTTACTCGCAACTCTGCAATTTGGGGAAAAGGCGCCGGATTCAAGAGCCGGGCCACCGGTTTCCCATGGTGAATGGATGCGGATTCCCGCGCGGAAGGCATTGCAAGGCACGTGGACGGCGCCGGGCAAAATGCCCGCGCGCAGCCCCGGCGCTAGCCGCCACGGTAACACCAGGCGCCGTCCGATTCCTGCCACACCCTGCTGGCAGTGGGGAATCCGCCAGCTTGACAGTATCCGGCTTTGCCAGAAAAATCGGTCGCACACCTGCCGAAGGCCAGCGAGCCAAAGCAACAGCCAAGGCGGGTGATCCGTGAGCAGGGAGGCCCACGGCCCCGCGGCGGCGAGTCAGCATCGAGACTGGCCGCCTCGCGATAGCACCTCGCCGCGCGTCATCGCCGGCCGCGCCTCAGGACGCGGCGGGTCATGGCGCCGCAGTCCGTGCCGTCTGGCTGGCAAGGCTTCCCCGCTTTGAAATCTGCTATTTCGTTGGGGGAGTATATGGCAAGCGGTATCGTCAAATGGTTCAATGACGCCAAGGGCTTCGGGTTCATCAAGCCGGACGAAGGCGAAGAAGAACTGTTTGCGCACTTTTCGGCTATCCAGATGGCGGGCTTCAAGACGCTGAAGGAAGGCCAGCGCGTCTCGTTCGAAGTGGTCCAGGGCCCCAAGGGCAAGCAAGCCACCAATATCCAGGACGCCAGCTAAAGCGCGCCGCGACCGCATCCGGGCCGCAGAGCCGCGGAGCGGTCAACCAGGGTGTGGGGGGAGCTCCCCCGGGACGGGACCGATGCCAGCGCCCCGCCTGGCCGCCATGGCGGCGCGGCGGGCACGGGCTCGCATCAGCTGCACGCACCACATCCGACGGAAAGCCCGGCCTCGCGCCGGGCTTTCTGGTTTCTGGCCACCCTTGCAGGATCACCGTTGCGCTGCGGGCAAGAAAAAACCCCCGGCGCCGACCAACCGGCACCGGGGATTTCGCTCGCAGTTCGCCCATCGCAGCGGGAGTCCGTGCTTACATATTGTCGATCATCACCTGGCCAAAGCCAGAGCACGAAACCTGGGTCGCGCCTTCCAGCAGGCGGGCGAAGTCGTAGGTCACCTTCTTGGACAGGATCGACTTCTCCATCGACGAGATGATCAGGTCGGCGGCTTCGGTCCAGCCCATGTGGCGCAGCATCATTTCGGCCGACAGGATTTCCGAGCCCGGATTGACATAGTCCTTGCCGGCGTACTTCGGCGCGGTGCCGTGGGTGGCCTCGAACATGGCGACCGAGTCGGACATATTGGCGCCCGGCGCGATGCCGATGCCGCCCACCTGCGCTGCCAGTGCGTCGGAGATATAGTCGCCGTTCAGGTTCAGCGTGGCGATCACCGAGTATTCGGCCGGACGCAGCAGGATCTGCTGCAGGAAGGCGTCGGCAATGGCGTCCTTGACCACGATGTCCTTGCCGGTCTTCGGGTTCTTGAACTTGCACCACGGGCCGCCGTCGACCAGCTCGGCGCCGAATTCCTTTTGCGCCAGCTCGTAGCCCCAGTCACGGAAGCCGCCTTCGGTGAACTTCATGATGTTGCCCTTGTGCACCAGCGTCACCGAGGGCTTGTCGTTGTCGATCGCGTACTGGATCGCCTTGCGCACCAGGCGCTCGGTGCCCTCGCGCGAGACCGGCTTGATGCCGATGCCCGAGGTGGCCGGGAAGCGGATCTTCTTCACGCCCATCTCGCTCTGCAGGAAGGCGATCAGCTTCCTGGCCTGGTCGCTCTCGGCCGCCCATTCGATGCCGGCGTAGATGTCTTCCGAGTTCTCGCGGAAGATCACCATATTGGTCTTTTCCGGCTCACGCACCGGCGAGGGCACGCCCTTGAAGTAGCGCACCGGGCGCAGGCAGACGTACAGGTCCAGCTGCTGGCGCAGCGCCACGTTCAGCGAGCGGATGCCGCCACCCACCGGCGTGGTCAGCGGGCCCTTGATCGAGACCACGTAATCCTTGAGCACGTCCAGGGTTTCGTCCGGCAGCCACACGTCGGGGCCGTAGACCTTGGTCGACTTCTCGCCGGCGTAGATCTCCATCCAGGCGATCTTGCGCTTGCCGCCGTAGGCCTTGGCCACGGCCGCATCGACCACCTTGATCATCACCGGGGTGATATCGAGGCCCGTACCGTCGCCTTCGATGTAAGGAATGATCGGATTGTCCGGGACATTCAGCGAAAAGTCCTGGTTGACCGTGATCTTTTCGCCGGCCGGAACCTTGATGTGTTGGTACATGACGTCTCCAGTGCGGAACGGTTGCAACTGCCGCCGGTTCGTGGCCGGACGGCGAGATTCGGGGAGATGGCGCTGTGGCATTGTAGCGGGCCTCAATGCGTGCCCGTGCTGCGTTGCCACACGCATGCGCCACTCCGGGTGCGTCTGGTCTTTTCAGTCTTATATAAGACACAAGACTAATTTCGTATTATGCAGCAAATTTTCATCATCCGCCAATCGGGCCCGCCACCGATCCTCCGGCGCAGCCCGCCACTGCGGCATACTTGCGCCCCATGACCCTGATTGCCCTGAACAAGCCGTTTGGCACCATGAGCCAGTTCTCGGAACACCCGACGCGACCGACGCTGGCCGCGTGCGTGAGCACGCCTGGCGTCTACCCCGCCGGGCGGCTCGATGCCGACAGCGAGGGCTTGCTGCTGCTGACCGACGACGGCGCGCTGCAGGCCCGTATCGCCGACCCGCGCCACAAGCTGGAGAAGACCTACCTGGCACAGGTCGAAGGCATTCCCGATGCCGCCGCCCTGGCCCGGCTGCGCGCCGGGGTCGACCTGGGTGACTTCGTGACCCAGCCCGCCAGCGTGCGTGCCATCGACGCGCCCGACTGGCTGTGGCCACGCCAGCCGCCGGTGCGCTTTCGCGCGGCGATCCCGACCGCCTGGCTGGAGGTGAAGATCAGCGAGGGCAAGAACCGGCAGGTGCGCCGGATGACCGCGGCGGCGGGCTTTCCCACGTTGCGCCTGGTGCGGGTCGGGATCGGCCCGCTCGACCTGCGCGCCCTGGGGCTGGCGCCCGGGGAGAGCTGCGAGGTATTGCCAGCCCGACTGGGACTGGCGTCCGCAGCCCCGCGCGCCAGGCCGGACCCCGCACGCCGTCCCCATGTATCGAAAACCAGCCAGACAGTTCAGACCAAGCGCCCCTCTCGTTACAAAAAAAAACAAATCGCGGGTCAACCCTGACGGCAGCGGCGTCGTTCTTGTCGGGGACACGTCCTATCACGCGTCACCCTTTTTAGACTGCTCATATCCTTCGAGGTAATACGCCATGAAAAAACTGATCGCTGCTCTGGTTGTTGGCCTGTTCGCCACCGGCGCCTTCGCCCAGGCTTCGGCACCTGCTGCTGACACCGCTGCCCCCGCAGCCAAGGAAGCCCCGAAGGCTGCCAAGAAGAAGACCACCCACAAGAAGCACAGCAAGAAGAAGGCTGCCGCCGCTGCTTCGGCCCCGGCTGCCCAGTAATTGCTGGCCCCTTCCCTGCCCCGTGCATGCGCGAGGCGGGAAAGAAATGGCAGGCTGCCGCCAGGCGCCTGCCTTTTTTATTGCCGGTTCCAGATAGTCGGGGGGGCTGTGTACCGTGAGCCGCACATCAGTGCGCCGCGCGTGCGTTATGCTTGCGGCTGCCGCTGCCCGCGCCATTTCAGACTGAACACCATGTCCTTCCTGTCCAAGACGCTGTTGTCACGATGCTTCCCCCTTGCCGGCATGCTCGCGCTGAGCGCCGGGATCGCGCACGCGCAGGCCGAGCTGCCGGTGGTGCCGCTTACCGCGGGCATGTATGCGATCCAGGCCGAGGTTGCCGCCACGCCGCCGGCGCGCGAGCAGGGGCTGATGTACCGCCAGACCATGGCGCCCAACGCCGGCATGCTGTTCGTTTTCGAGCAGAAGGCGGGCCATTGCTTCTGGATGCGCAATACCGAGCTGCCGCTGTCGATCGCCTTCCTGGCCGACGACGGCACCATCGTCAATATCGAGGACATGGCGCCGCGCACCGAGGACAACCATTGCCCGAAGGCGGCAATCCGCTTTGCGCTGGAAATGAACAAGGGATGGTTCGCGCAGAAAGGCATCAAGGCCGGCGCGAAAATTGGCGGGCTGCCGCAGGCGCGGCAGTGAGCGACGCCGGCGGGCGCGCCGGCATCGGAAAACCGCAGCTCAGTCGCGGAAGTTGTTGAAGTCCAGCGGCGCCTCGGGCACGTCCTTGCGCAGCATGGCCATCACGCTCTGCAGGTCGTCGCGCTTGGCGCCCGACACGCGCACCGCGTCGCCCTGGATGCTGGCCTGCACCTTGATCTTGCTGTCCTTGATCAAGCGCACGATCTTCTTGGACAGGTCGCCGGTCACGCCCTTCTTGATCGTGATCACCTGCTTGACCTTGTCGCCGCTGATCTTCTCGATCTTGCCATAGTCCAGGAAGCGCACGTCCACGTTGCGCTTGGCCATCTTGTTGATCAGCACGTCCTTGACCTGGCTCAGCTTGAAATCGTCGTCGGCAAACGCGGTCAGTTCATTTTCCTTGTGCTCGACCCGCGAGTCCGAGCCCTTGAAATCGAAGCGCGTCGAGATTTCCTTGTTGGCCTGCTCGACGGCGTTCTTCACCTCGACCATGTTCGCTTCGCACACTACGTCAAACGACGGCATTGCATTCTCCTTGTGATCCATATGCCCGGAGGGCGGCCGCGCACGGCGCCTTCCGTATAATCCAGCCTACCTCGCAGTTCCGGGTCGCTTGCCAACCAACAGCGGCGGCCGCGTCACCTTTCCCTTGCATGGCAGATTTCCACGAATTCTATCCCCTGCGTCGCCACAATACATTCGGATTCGACGCGCGCGCGCGCTTTGCGGTGCATGTGCGCAGCGAAGCCGACCTGACCGAAGCCCTGGCCGACCCACGTGCCGAGGGCCTGCCGCTGGTGGTGCTGGGCGGCGGCAGCAACGTGGTGCTGACCGGCGACCTCGACGCGCTGGTGCTGCTGATGGAGATTCCCGGCTACCAGGCCGAAGAGGCTGGCGATGCCTGGCTGGTCACCGCCGGGGCCGGCGAGAACTGGAACGCGCTGGTCAACCGCACCATCGCCGACGGCATGCCCGGACTCGAGAACCTGGCGCTGATCCCCGGCACCGCGGGCGCGGCCCCGATCCAGAACATCGGCGCCTACGGGGTGGAACTGCGCGAACGCTTCGCGGGCTTGCGCGCCTATGACCGGCACACTGGCACCTTTGTGTGGATCGATCTGCAAGCCTGCGACTTCGGCTACCGCGACAGCCTGTTCAAGCGCGCCGGCGCCGGCCGCTACATCATCACGGCGGTGACGCTGCGCCTGCCCAGGGCATGGCAACCGGTACTGTCGTACGGAGAACTGGCGCGCGAGCTGGACGGCCAGGCCACGCCGGCCGCGGCAACCATCCGCGACGCCGTGGTCGCGATCCGCTCGCGCAAGCTGCCCGACCCGGCACAGCTGGGCAACGCGGGCAGCTTCTTCAAGAACCCGCTGGTCAGCGCCGCGCAGCGCGACGCCTTGCTGCAGGCCAATCCGGACCTGGTCAGCTATGCGCAGCCGGACGGCTCGTACAAGCTGGCCGCCGGCTGGCTGATCGACCGCTGCGGCTTCAAGGGCGTGACCGATGGGCCGGTGGGCGTCTACGGCAAGCAGGCGCTGGTGCTGGTGCACCACGGCGGCGGCACCGGCGCCATGTTGCTGGCGCTGGCCAACCGCATCGCCGATGCGGTGCAGGCGCGCTTCGGCGTGCGCATCGAGCCCGAGCCGGTCGTGCTGTAAAGCAGGCAGGCCAGGACTGGCCCGCCGCGTTCGTCACGCGAAGTGGCAGACGTAGTCCAGGGTTTCCTGCACTTCGATATCGAAGCTGCTGTTGCCCGGCACGCTGAACTGCTGGCCCGCGCCGTAGGTCTGCCAGTCTTCCGAACCGGCCAGGCGCACGCGGCAGGTGCCGGCATTGATTTCCATGATCTCGGGCGCGCCGGTGCTGAAGGTCAGCGCGGCCGGGAAGATCACGCCCAGCGTCTTGCGGGTGCCGTCCGGGAACAGCACGGTGTGGCTGACACACTTGCCGTCAAAGTACAGGTTGGCTTTCTTGACGACCGACACGTTGTCGAACTGGCTCACTTCCATCTCCTTGGGTTTCTGTACGAAGGACGTAAAAAGAGGGGCCATCGCGGCCCCTCCCTGTTCAGCTCCGCGCGCTTGTCCACTGAATCATTGAAATGGGAGGTGAAGGACATGTCATGCGGGATACAGCGCTAGGCGCAAAGCGCAGCAATAGCACGGCTATTGCGAGCATTTGCAACGACGCGATGTGCCCGCATGACATGGCAGGCACCGACCGGTTTCAGTGATTCAGTGGACTAGTAGCGGCCGCAGAGCAGGTATTCCATCAGCGCCTTCTGCACGTGCAGGCGGTTCTCGGCTTCCTCCCAGACCACGCTCCTGGGGCCGTCGATCACGGCGGCCTCGACTTCCTCGCCGCGGTGCGCCGGCAGGCAGTGCATGAAGAGCGCGTCGGGCTCGGCGCGGTCCATCATCGCGGTGGTGACCATCCAGTCCTTGAAGGCACGCTTGCGGGCGTCGTTCTCGGCCTCGAAGCCCATGCTGGTCCAGACATCGGTGGTGACCAGGCTGGCGCCCTGGCAAGCCGCGAGCGGATCGTCGAAGACCTTGACCAGGCTGGCGGCGGACGCCGGCACCATGGCCGGATCGAGCTGGTAGCCCGGCGGCGCCGAGAAATGGAAGGCGAAGCCCAGGCGCTCGGCGGCCTGGATCCAGGTGTAGGCCATGTTGTTGGCATCGCCGATCCACGCCACGGTCTTGCCGCGGATGCTGCCGCGCTGCTCGATGTAGGTGAAGATGTCGGCCAGCACCTGGCACGGGTGGTATTCGTTGGTCAGCCCGTTGATCACCGGCACGCGCGAATGCGCGGCAAAGCGCTCGATGATGTCCTGGCCGAAGGTGCGGATCATGATGATGTCGACCATGCGCGAGATCACCTGCGCCGCATCCTCGATCGGCTCGCCGCGGCCCAGCTGCGAGTCGCGCGTGTTCAGGAACACCGCGTGGCCGCCCAGCTGGTGGATGCCGGCTTCGAACGACAGGCGCGTGCGCGTGGAATTCTTCTCGAAGATCATGGCCAGCGTGCGGTCGTGCAGCGGGTGCCAGGTCTCGTAGTTCTTGAACTTGGCCTTCAGGATCCGCGCGCGGTCCAGCAGGTACTCGTACTCGTCGGGAGTGAAGTCGCTGAACTGGAGGTAATGCTTGATCGGGGTTGAGCTCATAAAACAAAGAAGGCGGCTCGGTGGGGACGCGCCGTCATGAAGTGTTCATGACCCAAGCGCGCCGCGGAGCCGCCTTTTCGCGTCGCATACGCAATTTAACTGCAAGAATCATAAGGGATTATTTCTGCTTTGGCGAGTCCGGATCAACCCGGCCCGGACCATTCCACCGTCCCGTTGACAGCTTCCTGACAGGATTTCGCCCTTATGCGCAACTCTTATATAAGATATAATACTGGCTGATTCACGCGGGGCCCGGCATACCCATGCCGCTGCCCGCCGCCGGCATCAAAAGTGCCCCCGCCAGACACCGACGCCCCGCCTTCCGGCTGGAAACAGCGCGAACCAATCGCGCCCCGGCCGCGTCAAACGGGCGCCCGTCCAGCGGGTTTACCGTCGAGTCATCCGCCTCACCCGCAGTGTCCAGCCTCATGAACCCCAACGTTCGCGAATACTTTATCCAAGGCATTACCAAGGAAGGCAAGACCTTCCGCCCGAGCGACTGGGCCGAACGGTTGTGCGGCGTGATGGCACAGTTCCGCCCCGAGGGCGACAGCGGCGACCCGCGCCTGACCTACTCGCCCTATGTGCGGCCGATCTTCGCCGGCAACGTCAAATGCGTGGTGGTGGATGTGCGCCTGCGCGACATCGAACCCAAGGCACTGGACTTCGTGCTGAATTTCGCCCGCGACAACAACCTGCAGCTGGTCGAGGCCTGCTCGCTCGAATAAGCCCGCCGGCCTTGTGCCGGAAAGCAAAAAAGCTCGTCATCCGACGAGCGTTTTTTATTGGCGGATGCATGGGCATCCGCCTCTGCTGGGCCGCGTGAGCGGCCCGGGCAGGTATCAGGCAGCCATCGACTTGATGGCGGCCGACAGGCGCGACTTGTGACGGGCGGCCTTGTTCTTGTGCACGATCTTCTTGTCGGCGATGCTGTCGATCACAGCTTGCGAGTTCTTGAAGATCTCGGCGGCGGCGGCCTTGTCGCCAGCGTCGATGGCCTTGCGGACGGCCTTGACGGCGGTGCGCAGACGCGAACGCAGGCTGGAATTGTGAGCGTTCTGGGCAACGGCCTGGCGGGCGCGCTTGCGAGCTTGTGCGGTATTTGCCATGTAAAAATATCCTGAATTCAGATGCGTGCCGCGGGGGACACAACAATTAAGTCATATCGAGCGACCCGGGATGCACTGACACACGAATCCGGAACGCAACTGTCCTTGTGAATCGGCAATTATACACAGACGCCGGCGCACAAAGCAACACTGCAGAGACTTTGCCTGCTCAGGCCGGGCAGGCGCCGGCTGGTCCGTATAATAAGCGCCACATTGTGCCGAAGCACGTGGCGCGCCGGCAACTTTACCGTCCGGACCGCGTCTCAGAGGCGTCCCGGCATGCGGTGCTTGCGCACCGATCCACCCTTCCGCACCTGTCAGCACCCGTCCGCACCTTGAACCTGCTCAAAGCGCTCGCCACCATCAGCAGCCTGACGATGCTCTCGCGCGTCACCGGCCTCATGCGCGAGATTCTGATCGCCCGCGCCTTCGGCGCGTCGGACATGACCGACGCGTTCAACGTGGCCTTCCGCATCCCCAACCTGCTGCGCCGCATCTTCGGCGAAGGCGCGTTCTCGCAGGCCTTCGTGCCGATCCTGGGCGAGTACCACGCCAGGCGCGGCGACGAGCCGACCAAGGCGCTGATCGACGCCGTCGCCACGGTGATGACCTGGGTGCTGATGGGCGTGTCGCTGCTTGGGGTGATCGGTGCGCCGCTCGTGATGACGGTGGTCGCCACCGGTTTCCGCGGGCAGAGCGAGACCTATACCGCGGCCGTCTTCATGACGCGGGTGATGTTCCCGTATATCGGCCTGATCTCGCTGGTGGCGCTGGCGTCGGGCATCCTCAATACCTGGCGCAAGTTCGCGGTGCCGGCGTTTACGCCGGTGCTGCTCAACCTGTGCCTGATTGTGGCGGCCGTGTTCGTCGGCCCGCACATGGACCAGCCGATCTACGCCCAGGCCTGGGGCGTGCTGATCGGCGGCGTGCTGCAGCTGGCAATCCAGGTGCCGGCACTGCGGCGCCTGGGCGCGATGCCGCGGCTAAGCTTCAACCTGCGCGCCGCGTGGTCCGATCCCGGCGTGCGCCGCATCCTGCGGCAGATGGGGCCGGCGCTGCTGGCCGTGTCGGTGGCGCAGATCAGCCTGATCATCAATACCAATATCGCCTCGCGGCTGGCCGCCGGCAGCGTCTCGTACCTGACCTATGCCGACCGGCTGATGGAGTTCCCGACCGCGCTGCTGGGCGTGGCGCTGGGGACGATCCTGCTGCCGAGCCTGTCCAGGGCCAACGCCTCGGGGGACCATGCCGAGTACTCGAGCCTGCTCGACTGGGGCCTGCGCCTGACCTTCCTGCTGGCGGTGCCGTGCGCGGTGGGGCTGTTCGTGTTCGGCGCGCCGCTAACCGCGGTGCTGTTCAACTATGGCAAGTTCGACGCCCACGCGGTCGAGATGACGCGCCAGGCGCTGGTCTCGTACGGCACCGGGCTGCTCGGGCTGATCGCGATCAAGATCCTGGCGCCAGGCTTCTATGCGCGCCAGGACATCCGCACGCCGGTAAAGATCGCGCTGCTGGTGCTGGTGATCACGCAGGGCTGCAACTACCTGTTCGTGCCGTGGATCGGCCATGCCGGACTGGCGCTGTCGATCAGCGCCGGCGCCACCATCAATGCGCTGCTGCTGTTCTTCGGCCTGCGACGGCGCGGCCTGTACCGGCCGGCGCCGGGCTGGTGGCTGTTCCTGGCGCAGCTGGGCGCATCGGTGCTGCTGCTGTCCGGCATGCTGCTCTGGTTCGCGCGCAACTTCGACTGGATCGGGCTGGGCGCGACGCCGCTGCTGCGCATCGCGCTGCTGGCGTCGTGCCTGGTGCTTGCAGCGGTGGTCTACTTCGGTACACTGTGGCTCATGGGACTGCGCTACTCTGCCTTCAGGCGCCGGGCCGGCTGATGGACCGGCAATGGTGACCCCCGCTGCCCGCGGTGCCGACGGCTGCACCGGGAAACCGACATGACATCCACCAAAGTCCTGGATTATTTCGCCAGCCTCGTGGCCGACGAAAACGGCATCCCGCTGACCGAGACCGCGCTGTCCGTCGCGCAGGACGCTTACCCCGACCTGGACCTGCAAGGCGAGCTGGCGGCGCTGGACGTGCTGGCCCTGCGCCTGAAGCGCCGGATCGCCGAAGGCACGCCCGCGATCCAGCGTCTGCGCCTGCTGAACCATTTCTTCTATCGCGACCTCGGCTTCGGCGCGAACGCGAACGACTACTACGACCCCGACAATTCCTACCTGAACGTGGTGCTGCGCCAGCGCCGCGGCATCCCGATCTCGCTCGCGGTGTTGCATATGGAGCTGGGCCAGCAGATCGGGCTGCCGCTCAAGGGGGTGTCGTTCCCCAACCATTTCCTGCTGCGCATGACGATTCCGGCCGGCGAAGTGATACTGGACCCGCTCACCGGCGAGACCCTGTCGAAGGAACAATTGCAGGAAATGCTGGATCCGTACCTGGAACGCGAGGGCATCAGCGATGCCAGCCAGGTGCCGCTGGGCTTGTTCCTGCGCGCGGCGAGCCACCGCGAGATCATCGCGCGCATGCTGCGCAACCTGAAGGCCATCTACCTGCAGGAGTCGCGCTGGCAGCGGCTATTGGGGGTGCAGAACCGGCTGGTGATCCTGCTGCCGGGTTCGATCGAGGAAGTGCGCGACCGGGGCCTGGCCTATGCCAACCTGGAGTGCTTCCGCCCCGCGCTGGCGGACCTGGAAGCCTATGTCCAGGCCCGGCCCGATGCGGCCGATATCGGCCAGATCCGCGAGCGCATGCCCGCGCTGCGGATGATGAGCCGCAGCCTCAACTGACGAGGTCTGCTGCAGCGCAGCGGCTCAGCGCTCCACGCCCGTGGGCCGGCGGCGATTGCCGCGCACCAGTTTCCACAGCCCGCCCAGCAGCAGCGGCACCACCGCCGCGCCGATGCCGGCCAGCACGATCAGGTTCAGGTACTGGCGGATAAACGGCAGGTTGCCGAAGAAGTAGCCGGCAAAGACCAGGCCAGCCACCCAGGCCACGGCGCCGGCCACGTTGAACATCTGGAAGCGCGCGAAGGTCATCTGCGACACACCGGCCACGAACGGCGCGAAGGTGCGCACGATCGGCACGAAGCGCGCCATCACCAGGGTCTTGCCGCCGTGCCGCTCATAAAAGTCGTGGGTGCGGCGCAGCGCGTCCTGGTCCAGGAAACGCCACTTGTGATCGAACACCTTGGGCCCGATCCAGCTGCCCACCAGGTAGTTGACGGTATTGCCCGAGATGGCCGCCACCAGCAGCAGGCCGATCAGCGCCCACTCGTTCATGGCGCCGGTTGCGCAGAAGGCACCCGCGATAAACAGCAGCGAGTCGCCCGGCAGGAACGGCAGGACCACCAGCCCGGTCTCGGCAAAGACGATCAGGAACAGGATGGCGTAGACCCAGTGGCCGTACTGGTCGATGACCGTGCCGAGGTATTTGTCGACGTGCACCAGCATGTCGATGAGCTGCAAAGCGAGATCCAAGTCGTTCCCCGTTTGGTTTGTTGACTGTTCGTTCGATACGGCCGGTGTCCTGACCAGAGCCGCCATGGCCTGAATCATACAAGAGCGGCTGCACCAATCCGTCACCCGCGGCGCCTTTTGCGCGCCCGACTCCGTGCGAGCGTCCACGTATAATCGCCGGATGCCTGCCTCCGCCTCCAGCACCGCCCTGCGCACCCCCCAGCAGCCGCGCCCGATCCGGCCGCTGCCGGACCAGCTCATCAGCCAGATCGCCGCCGGCGAAGTGGTGGAACGCCCGGCCTCGGTGGTCAAGGAATTGCTGGAAAACGCACTCGACGCCGGCGCCACGCAGCTCGGCATCCGGCTGGAGGAAGGCGGCGTGCGGCGCATCGTCATCACCGACAACGGCTGCGGCATCCCTGCCGCCGAGCTGCCGGTTGCGCTGATGCGTCACGCCACCAGCAAGATTGCATCGCTCGACGAACTGGAATCGGTGCTGACGCTGGGCTTCCGCGGCGAGGCCCTGGCCTCGATCGCCTCGGTGTCGCAGTTGTCCCTGACCAGCCGCACCGCGGCCGATGCCCATGCCACGCAGGTCAGCGCCGATACCGGCACGGTGCAGCCGGCCTCGGGCGGGGTCGGCACCACCGTCGACGTGCAGCACCTCTACTTCAACACGCCGGCACGCAGAAAGTTCCTCAAGACGGAACAAACCGAGCTGGGGCACTGCCTGGAGATGGTCCGGCGCGTGGCGCTGGCGCGGCCCGACGTGACAATCTCGGTCCACCACAACGGCAAGCCGCTGGAGCACTGGAATGCCGGCGACGTGGCCACCCGCACCGCCCAGGTGCTGGGCAACGACTTTGCCCGGGCCCGGCTGGCGCTGGACGAACAGGCGGATACCCTGAGCCTGTACGGTTTTGCCGGGCTGCCCACCGCCTCGCGCGGGCGGCCGGACCAGCAGTATTTCTTCGTCAACGGCCGCTTCGTGCGCGACAAACTGCTCAACCACGCCGTGCGCAGCGCCTACCAGGACGTGCTGCACGGCGACCGCTTCCCGTCGTACGTGCTGTGCCTGGACCTGCCGCCTGAGATGGTCGACGTCAACGTGCACCCGTCGAAGATCGAAGTGCGCTTCCGCGAATCGCGCGCCATCCACCAGTTTGTCTACCATGCGGTGCAGCGCTGCCTGGCGCGCCAGGCCGGCGAAAACGGCGACAGCCTGCATACCGATGCCGACGGCGAGATCACCATGCGGCCTGGTGCCGCGACGCCGGCGGGCGGAGCGCGTCCGGGCCAGGGTGGCGGCGCCGGCGGTGGCCAATGGATCAACTATTCCGCGGCGCGCCAGGCCGAACTGGGTATCGCCCAGCCGCGCCAGGCCTACCTGGGCATGGTGCGCGAGGCGACGGCCCCGGCGGCACGCCCCTACGGCGCGTTTCCCGGCACCCCGGCGCAACCGCCGGCGTGGCTGGCCGATGCCCAGGCGGCGCGCGCCGACGATCCGCCCGGCCTGCTGGGCCGGCTGCCGCCGGCGACGCGTCCGGCGTTTGCCGATCCTGCTGATTCCGCCGATCGCGCCGACGCGCCCGACGACCACCCGCTCGGCTACGCCATCGCCCAGCTGCACGGCATCTACGTGCTGGCGCAGAACGCGCGCGGGCTGGTGCTGGTGGATATGCACGCCGCGCACGAGCGCATCCTGTACGAGCAGATCAAGGCCGGCCTGGACGCGCGCGACCTGGCCGTGCAGCCGCTGCTGATCCCGGTCACGCTGCCCGCCAGCCCGGTCGAGATCGGCGTGGCCGAAGAACACCAGGAGACGCTGACGCTGCTGGGCTTCGATATCGCACCGGTATCGCCCACCACGCTGGCGGTGCGCGCGGTGCCGGTCCTGCTGCAGCAGGCCGATGCCGAGGCGCTGGCGCGCGACGTGCTGCGCGACCTGCACGCCTACGGCGGCTCGCGCGTGCTGGCCGAGCGCCGCAATGAACTGCTGGCCACCCTCGCCTGCCACAGCGCGGTGCGCGCCAACCGCAAGCTCACGGTCGAGGAAATGAACGCGCTCCTGCGCCAGATGGAGCAGACCGAGCGTGCCGACCAGTGCAACCACGGCCGCCCGACCTGGGTGCAGCTGACCGTGACCGAGCTGGACCGGCTGTTCCTGCGCGGGCAGTAAGCGGCTCGCCCGCACCACTCATCCAAGGTTCTTGATGTCCGCCGTACTCCACGATTCCGCCGCGCATCCGCCCGTGGTCTGCCTGCTCGGCCCCACCGCGTCGGGCAAGACCGCTGCCGCGCTGGCGCTGGCGGCCGACGCGCCGGTTGAGATCATCAGCCTGGACTCGGCGCTGGTGTACCGCGAGATGGATATCGGCACCGCCAAGCCCACGCGCGAGGAACTGGACAGCGCGCCGCACCACCTGATCGACATCATCGACCCGGCCGATAGCTACTCCGCCGCGCAGTTTGTCGCCGATGCCGCGCGGCTGATCGCGCAGGTCCGCGCGCGCGGCCATGTGCCGCTGATCGTCGGCGGCACCATGCTGTACTACAAGGCGCTGACGCAGGGGCTCAACGACCTGCCCCAGGCCGATGCCGCGCTGCGCGCCGAGCTGGACCAGCTTGCCGCCGAGCGCGGCTGGCCGGCGCTGCATGCGATGCTGGCCGAGGTCGACCCGGTCACCGCGGCGCGGCTCGCGCCCAACGACGCGCAGCGCATCCAGCGCGCGCTGGAGATCCACCGCCTGTCCGGCCAGCCGATGTCGGCGCTGCTGGCGCGCCAGGCCGAGGGGCGTACCTTTGCCGGTGCGGCGGACCAACGCTACCGCGTGATCGCGCTCGAGCCGTCGGACCGGCTGGCGCTGCACGCGCGCATCGCGCAGCGCTATGACGCCATGCTGGCCAACGGCTTTATCGGGGAAGTCGAGCGGTTGCGCGCACGCGGCGACCTGCATCCCGGCCTGCCGTCGATCCGCTGCGTCGGCTACCGGCAGGTGTGGGAATACCTGGACGGCGCAGCCGATTTCGCCACCATGCGCGAGCGCGGCGTCGCCGCCACGCGCCAGCTGTGCAAGCGCCAGCTGACGTGGCTGCGCAGCACGCCGGAGCGGCTGGTGGTGGATTGCCTGGCGCCGGGCTATGTCGACCAGGTGCGCAGGCTGGCGGACTTCGGGCAATGACCCGGTTGCATGCGGGTTCGCGCGGCAAGTGACGGACTGACGGACCGGCGCACCATCAGGCGGCAACCGGTCACCCCCGGTGTTATACACTTGATGGCGAACCGCCATACAATAACGACACCGACTGTCTTTTCTCGGGGCTACCAAGCCGACCGCCATGCCACGAACCAAAGCCGGACAACCCGCCACACCCGCCGCCGACGGTATCACCGAGACCGACGCGGACAGCGTGCGCGGGTCGTCGGTCGAGGAAATCGCCGACCGCATCCTGACCGCGATCTGGGAGCACCGGCTGCCGCCGGGCACCAAGCTGGTCGAGGAAAAGCTGGGCGGCGTATTCGGCGTGAGCCGTACCAAAGTGCGGCTGGCCTTCGCCCGGCTGGCGCACGAAGGCGTGCTGACGGTGCATCCCAACCGCGGCACCTTCGTCTCCAGTCCGAGCGTGGCCGAAGCGCGCCAGGTGCTGCATTCGCGCCACCTGCTGGAGCCCGCACTGGTGCGCGACCTCGCCGGCGCGATCGGCGCCCGGGGTGTGCGCGTGCTGCGCGAGACCACGCGCCAGGAAGCGCAGGCGCGCGACAGCGACGACCGCCGCGCCATCATCCGGCTGTCGGGCGAGTTCCACTGCAAGCTGGCGGAAATGACCGGCAACCAGTACCTGGGCAAGTACATGCGCGAGCTGTGCTCGCTGACCTGCCTGATCATCGCGCTCTATGACGCGCCGGGCGTGCCGTCATGCCCGCATCACGAGCACGACGATATCGTCGATGCGCTGGAAGCCGGCGACGGCGAGCGCGCCGCGCGGCTGATGGCCGAGCATCTCGGCCATGTCGAAAGCACGCTGCGCCTGGAGCTGCCGGCGCAAGAGAAGGTCGACCTGGAAGCAGTGTTCGCCGCGGTCTGAGCCGCGGCGTTACCGTCGGGAAACGAAGGAGCGCGGCTCAGCGGTGCTCGATGCGCGCGGCGAGCGCCTCCGGCAAACCCAGCGTGGGCTTGGCATCCGGGCGGCGGAAGGTGCCCGCGGTGGCCTTGCGCGGCTGCAGCGCGACCAGCGCCTCGGCCTGCTTGACAGCGGCTGCCATCTGGTCGACCACCGGCACCGGAATGCGGTCGCGCACGCGCGCGGCCAGGCCGGCCAGGGGCGCGCCGGCCAGGATCACCACATCAGCCTCGTCCTCCACCACGGCGCGATTGGCCAGTTCCACCAGCACGGCTTCCTTCTCTTCCTGCACGTCCGAGACCGAGGCAAAGCTGCCGTCGAGCATGCGGATGCCGGCCAGCCGGCCGCGCAGGCCGTGCATGTCCACGCACTCCTCATACCAGGGCCCGAGCGCCCGCGCAAAGGTGACGATGGCAAAACGCCGGCCCAGCATGCAGGCCGACAGCATCGCAGCCTCCGCCATGCCCACCACCGGCAGGTCGAACAGTTCGCGCGCGCCCATCAGGCCGGGGTCGCCAAAGGCCGCGATGATGGCCGCGTCGAACTGGCCGTGATGCTCGGCCAGCATTTCCAGCGCGATGGCGCCACCGATCTGCGCCTCGGCGCGCGTGGCAATATACGGCACGCCGCGGCTGGCGGTCAGCGGCACCAGCTCGGTGCCGGGCGCGACGGCTTCGGTGGCCGCGGCCATCAGGCGCGCGGTGATGCCTTCGCTGGTATTGGGATTAAGAACGAGAATTCGCATATCTGTTTTATCAGGCAGGGTTAAGCAAGGACGCCAGCACGCTTTCGGCCAGCTTCGCGGCCGCCAGCACATTGCGGTCGGCGCCGCGCGGGCCGGCAATCTGCAGGCCCACGGGCAGGCCGTCGCGGCCGCTGCCGCAGGGCACCGAGATCGCCGGCGCCAGCGCATGGTTGAAGAACGGCGTGAACACCGCATGGGCGCGCGGCTCCACCGCGACGCCGCCGATCCGTTCCGGCCCGAGCCGGTCGTTGCGCCAGGCCACGCACGGCGTGGTCGGGCACAGCAGCAGGTCATAGCGGGTAAAGAATCCGGCCACGGCCAGCGCGATCTGGTGGCTGGCCTCGCGCGCGCGCGCCACCTCGGCACCGCTCCACGCCAGGCCGCGCTCGATCTGGCGCGCCACATCGGGATCGAACACATCCGGGTCGCGGCGCCAGGCGTCGCCGTAGAGACTGGCCAGGCCGACATGCTGCAGCGGCATCAGCGCGGCCTCGTCGGCGCCTTTCGGCCACGCCGGGTCGGCACGCTCGATGGTCAGGCCCGCGGCCTGCAGCCGGGCCACGGCCTGTTCGAAGGCCTGGGCGACATCGTCGTCGACCGGCGTGTCCAGGCCCAGGCGCGGGCTGACCGCGATCTTCAGCGTATGCAGCGGCCGCGCCGCGCTTAGCGAGAAGCCCAGCGTATCGGGATCGCGCGGATCGGCGCCGGCCAGCGCCTCGAACATCAGCTCGGCATCGGCCACGGTGCGCGTGATCGGCGCGATCACCTGGATGCCGTTGAAGGCGTGGGGGAAGCCGACCGAATCGGGAATGGCGCCATAGGATGGCTTGAAGCCGACCACGCCGGCATGCGCGGGCGGGCGCCGGCTGGAGCCGCCGCCGTCGGTGCCCAGCGCCAGCGGCGCCATGCCTGCGGCCACCGCCACCGCGCAGCCGCCGGAAGAGCCGCCCGCGGTCAGCGTGGCATCGAGCGGATGGCGCGTCACGCCGTAGACCTTGTTGGTGGTCAGGCCCTTGCAGGCGAACTCCGAGGTATTGCCCATGCCGAGCACGATCGCGCCGGCCTGGCGCAGGCGCTCGACCGCGATCGCGTCAGCGGGCGCGATGAAGTCGCGGTACAACTGCGAGCCCTGCGTCACGCGCCGGCCCTGGCTCCAGATCACATCCTTGACGATCACCGGCACGCCCGCCAGCAGCGGGCGCTCGCCCTGCGCCAGGCGCGCGCGCAGCTGCGCGAGATCGGCATCGACCAGCTCCTGGCGCTGTTCAAACACGGCATTGAGCTGGTCGTTGCGCGCCGCGATGCGGGCCTGGAAGGCCGCGACTACCTCGGCGGGATCGAGGCGGCCTGCGGCGACGCGGGCCGCGATGGTGGCCGCGTCCAGGCGGTTGGTCAGTTCCATGTCTGCAATGTCGGTCAGGGCATCAGTCACGCAAGGCGGCCCTCACAGGCTGCCGCCCGAGGTGCGGTAGCGCGGCTTGGCCATTTCCGGCAGGCCGCACGGCAGGAACTCGCCGTGGCCGGGCCCGGCCAGCACCTCGCCCTCGTGCGCCACCACCTTGCCGCGCACCAGCGTAGTCACCGGCCAGCCGGTCACGCGCAGGCCTTCATAGGGGGTGTAGTCGACCGCATGGTGCAGGCCGGCGTTCTGGATCGTCACTTCGCGCTGCGGATCCCAGATCGCCAGGTCGGCATCGGCGCCGATGGCGATGGTGCCCTTGCGCGGATGCAGGCCGTAGAGCTTGGCGGGGTTGGTCGAAGTCAGCGCGACGAACTGGTTGACCGAGATGCGGCCGCCCACCACGCCTGCCGAGAACAGCAGCGGCAGGCGCGTCTCCAGTCCGGGGATGCCATTGGGGATGTACTGGAACGGGACTTCCTCGCCGCCAGGCTTCTTGCCCTGCGCGTCTTCGTAGCGGAACGGAGCATGGTCGGACGAGAAGATGGTGAAGAGGCCGTCGGCCAGGCCGTCCCAGATCACTTCCTGGTTGCTGCGGTCGCGCGGCGGCGGGCTGCACACGCACTTGGCGCCGTGGTAGCCGGGCTGGTCGAGGTCTTCGGCGGTCAGGAACAGGTACTGCGGGCAGGTCTCGGCAAAGATCTTCATGCCGCGGTTGCGCGCCCAGCGGATCTGCTCCACCGCTTCCTTGCCCGACACGTGGACGATCAGGATCGGCACGTCGACCAGCTCGGAGAAGGTGATGGCGCGGTGCGTGGCCTCGCGCTCGATCGCCATCGGCCGCGCCAGCGCGTGGAACTTCGGCGCGGTGTTGCCCGCCGCTTCCAGCTTGTCGGTGAGCCAGGCGATGCAATCCGAGTTCTCGGCATGCACCATCACCAGCGCGCCTTCCTGGCGCGCCACCGACAGCACCTCGAGGATCTCGCGGTCGTTCAGCTTGAGGTCGTCATAGGTCATGTAGATCTTGAACGACGAATAGCCTTCGCGGATCAGGCCCGGCAGCTCGTCGTTCAGCACCGCCTCGGTCGGGTCGGCGACGATCAGGTGAAAGGCGTAGTCGACCACGGCCTGGCCGCCGGCGCGCCGATGGTAGTCGGCAACCGCCGCGCGCAGCGAATGGCCTTTCTCCTGCGCGGCAAACGGGATCACCGTGGTGGTGCCGCCGCACGCCGCCGAGACCGAGCCGGTGCGGAAGTCATCGGCCATCTTCAGGCCGTCGGGCATCGGCTGGTCCAGGTGGCAGTGCGCATCGACGCCGCCCGGCAGCACCAGCTTGCCGCTGGCGTCGATGGTCTGCGCGGCCTCGCCCAGGTCATGGCCAAGTTGCACGATGCGGCCGCCGGCGATGGCGATATCGCACTGCATGGTGTCGCTGGCGGTCACCACGGTGCCGTTGCGGATGATCAGGTCGAACTGTTTCACGATGCTATTCACAAGAAGATTGGAAGGGCGGCCGCGCTTCAGCGGTCCGCGTCGGACAGATGCATGCGTGCGGTTTCACGCGCCGCGGCGGCAGCCACAGCAATCAGCGCGCACACCGCCGCAAGGTAAATGGCTACGGGCGTGGTGCTGCCGAAGCGGTCGAGCAGGCCCACCGCGATCAGCGGGGCCAGGGCACCGCCGAACACACCGGCAAACTGGAAGCCGAGCGAGGCGCCGGTCACGCGCACCCGGGTGGCGAACAACTCAGGCAGGAACGACGCCAGCGGCGAGAACATGAACGACACCAGCACCATGCCGACGAACGAGCCCAGCATGATCAGCGCCGGGCTGCCGGTCTTGATCATCGCGAAGAAGGCAAAGGCCCACACCGCGCCGCCGATCCCGCCGATCATCAGCACCGGACGGCGGCCGATGCGGTCCGCCAGCAGGCCGGCGACCGGAATGAACAGGATCTGCGCCAGCGCGCCGAGCAGCACGGCATTGAGCGCGATGCTCTTGGGCAGGCCCAGCTTGGTCGGCACGTAATACAGCAGGAACAGCGTGAACACATAGAAGGCGATATCGCCGCCCAGCCGCGCACCGAAGGCGATCAGCAGCTGCTTCTTGTAGTTGCGCAGCACCTCCATGATCGGCGCGCGCGCTTCGGCATGCGATTCTTCGAGCTTCTCGAACATGCCGGATTCACGCACGTTGGAGCGGATGTAGAGACCGACCCCGACCAGCAGCGCCGACAGCAGGAACGGCACGCGCCAGCCCCAGCTCAGGAAGGCTTGCTCCGAGACCTGCCAGGTCACCAGCGCGAACACCCCGTTGGCGAGCAGCAAGCCGATCGGCGCCGCCAGCTGCACCAGGCTGCCGAGGATGCCGCGCCGTTTCCCTTCCGGGTCCAGCTCATTGACCATGATCGCCGCCCCGCCCCACTCGCCGCCCAGGGCCAGGCCCTGGATCACGCGCAGCAGCACCAGCAGCAGCGGCGCCAGGGCGCCGGCGGCGGCATAGGTCGGCAGCAGGCCGATGCCGAAGGTGGCCAGGCCCATCATCAGCAGCGTGATGATCAGGATGGACTTGCGGCCCATCTTGTCGCCGAAATGGCCGAAGATCGCCGCACCCAGCGGCCGCGCCACGAAGGCCACGCCGTAGCTGGCAAAGGACAGCAGCGTCGCGGTCAGCGGATCGCTCTGGGGGAAGAACAGCTTGGGGAAGACCAGCGCGGCGGCCGATCCGTAGATGAAGTGGTCGTAGAACTCGAGCGTGGTGCCGGCCAGGCTCGCCCCGGCGACGCGCGCAATGGATTGCTTCTGGGGCGACGCGCCGTGCTTGGCCGCTGTGTCGACGCCGACTGCTTGCATGGTGGATCCTCCAATGGTCCCTGGCCTGCCCTGGTGCGCCGGTGGTCCCCGGCGTCGCATTCGGGCGTTGTCTCCGGACGCTGCATGCGTGTGCGGCGTCTTTGCTCAGTACATTAGGCCATAAACCGCCATACAATCAAGTGGAATTTTGTTTGTCAGCACTAACGAGGATGCATGGGGGGTATTGATACAGTGCATAAAGCTGGTTCACGTGCTCCGCTATGCCAATGGCACGGGTAAACCCTTGCATGCCGGAAGTCGGGCAAAAAAAAACGGCGCATGCCCGAGGCATGCGCCGTTTTTTGTATAAGGGTCGCGGAGGTCGTGTCAGACCACGATCGTCTGCGCCTCGCCCTCAGCCCGCTCGCGAATCTCACCGATCTGCCAAACCGCCTCGCCAGCCGCCTGCAGGTGGCGGATAGCGCGCTCAGCATCTTCCCTGGCCACGATCACCACCATGCCGATGCCGCAGTTGAACACACGGTGCATCTCATCATCCGCCACACGCCCCTGCGCCTGCAGCCACTGGAACAGCGGCGGGAGCGTCCAGGCGTCACGCTTGAGCACGGCGGTAACGTCCTGCGCCAGCACGCGCGGCACGTTCTCGGTCAGGCCACCGCCGGTGATATGGGCCATGCCCTTGACCGGCAGCGTATCGATCAGCGACAGCAGCGGCTTCACATAGATCCGCGTCGGCGCCATGATCGCGTCCTGCAGGCGCTGGCCATGGAAGTCGGCATTCAGATCCGGCCTCGCCACTTCGATGATCTTGCGCACCAGCGAATAGCCGTTGGAATGCGCACCCGACGAAGCCAGCCCCAGCACCACGTCGCCCGGGGTGATGGTGCTGCCGTCGATGATCTTCTTCTTTTCGACCGCGCCGACGGCAAAGCCGGCCAGGTCGTATTCGCCGTCCGGGTACATGCTCGGCATTTCGGCGGTCTCGCCGCCGATCAGTGCGCAGCCGGCCAGTTCGCAACCGCGGGCGATGCCCTGGATCACGGTGGCGGCGGTGTCCACGTCGAGCTTGCCGCAGGCGAAGTAATCGAGGAAGAACAGCGGCTCGGCGCCCTGCACCAGGATGTCGTTGACGCTCATGGCGACCAGGTCCTGGCCGACGGTGTCATGGCGGTTGAGCTGGAAGGCCAGCTTGAGCTTGGTGCCCACGCCGTCGGTGCCCGACACCAGCACCGGCTCCTGGAACTTCTTCGACAGTTCGAACAGCGCACCGAACCCGCCGATGCCCGCCATCACGCCCTCGCGCATGGTGCGCTTGGCAAACGGCTTGATGCGGTCGACCAGCGCGTCGCCGGCATCGATATCAACACCGGCGTCGCGGTAGGAAAGGCCTGCCTGGCCGGCGGTCGGGGATGCGCTCATGGGAACCTGCTTGTCCTGGAGGAAATAAAGTGAGGAATTCGGCGCTCGGGCCGCCGCGGCTTCCGTCGCTTGGGATCGGAAGGCGGGCGCGAGTCCAGTAGAATCGCAATTTTAACGGATAGAGGCCCCTTGCTTCCAGTTTCCGGCGAGATCGCGCCGCGAACCGCGCTGCCGCCCTTCCCCTCAGACCATTGATGAATGCCCCGCTGCTGAACCAAGAGGCCAAGCGCATCCTGCTGTGGATCGTCGTGGCCATCGCGCTGTTCGCCGCCATCATTGCGCTGGCGCCGGTGCTGACGCCGTTCCTGTTCGCGTTCATCTTCGCCTATATCCTGAACCCCGGCGTGGACTGGCTGCAGCGCCGCCGCGTGCCGCGCGCGGTGGGCGTGACGCTGATGATCCTGCTGCTGACGGTGATCTGCGTGATGCTGGTGCTGCTGCTGATCGCGGTGCTGCAGCGCGAGATCCCGCAGGTGCGCGAGCAGCTGCCGATCCTGCTGAAGAAGCTCAACGCCGTGGTCTCGCCACGCCTGGCCGAATTTGGCGTGCGCGTGCGCTTTGACTTCCCCGGCCTGCGCAATATGCTGTCGGACCGCTTCGCGGCCAGCCCGGAAGACCTCCTGGTGGTTTTGCTGAACTACGTCAAGATGTCGGGTTCGGCGCTGATCACGGTGGCGGGCATCGTCTTTATCGTGCCCATCGTCATGTTCTACCTGATGATGGACTGGCACATGCTGATGCGCCGCATCGAGGGCGTGGTGCCGCGCCGCTGGGTGCCCAAAGTGCGCGAGCTAAGCAACGAGACCGACGCGCTGCTGTCGCAATACCTGCGCGGCCAGATCCTGGTGATGGTGATCCTGGCGGCGATCTACTCGATCGGACTGACCATCGCCGGCTTCGATATCGGCGTGCCGGTCGGGGTCTTCACCGGGCTGGCGGTATTTATCCCGTATATTGGCTTTGGTGTCGGGCTGGTCATGGCGGTCATGGCCGCACTGCTGCAGTTCGGCAACTGGTACGGGCTGGGCGCGGTGGCGGTGGTCTACGGCTTCGGCCAGTTCATCGAGAGCTTTTACCTGACGCCGCGCCTGGTGGGCGAACGCATCGGCCTGCACCCGCTGGTGGTGATCTTTGCGCTGCTCGCCTTTGGCCAGCTGTTCGGCTTCTTCGGCGTGCTGCTGGCGCTGCCGACCTGCGCTGTGCTGCTGGTGGGCGCGCGCCAGTTGCGCCGGGCTTACCTGGCCAGCGACCTGTATCGAAAATAACGGCTGCCCCCAACTGCTGCCCACACCCGCAAGTTAGCCATACGTCATGTTCCCGCGTCCCAAGCAACTGTCGCTCGAGCTGGGCAGCCCGCCGCCTTCGACCTTCGAGAATTTCGTGGTGGCGTCCAACCGCGAGGCGCTGCAGCGCCTGCGCGAGCTGCCGGCCGCGCTCGCCCAGGAGCGCGCCAGCGACCGCCTGGTCTACCTGTGGGGCGAGGTCGGCTGCGGCCGTACCCACCTGCTGCACGCGGTGTGCGAGGCCGGGCCGCAGCATGGCATCCGCTGCCGCTATCTGAGCCCGCACCACCCGCTGTCGGACTTCCTGTTCGACCCCTGGTGCCAGCTCTACACCGTCGATGACGTCGAGCTGCTGGATGAAGCGCGCCAGATCGCGGTGTTTTCGCTCTACAACGAGGTGCGCGCCCACGTGCGCACCGCGCTGGTGGTGGCCGGCGGCCTGGCGCCGCGCGCCATGCCTGTGCGCGAAGACCTGCGCACGCGCCTGGGCTGGGGCCTGGTGTACCAGGTTGCACCGTTGTCCGACGACGACAAGAAGGCCGCCGTGCTGCAAGCGGCACGCGAGCGCGGCCTGCAGCTGTCGCCCGAGATCACGCACTGGCTGGTGACGCGGCACTACCGCGACATGCCCAGCCTGATGGCGCTGCTGGACGCGCTCGACACCTATTCGCTGGAACGCAAGCGGCCGGTGACGCTGCCGCTGCTGCGTGAAATGTTTGCTGAATTCCGGGATTAGGCGCCTCCCGCCTGCTTCCGGCCTCTCATCCCGCCTTAAGGTAAAATCGCCGCCCATGAATCTGGCACTCTTTGACCTTGACCACACCCTGATCCCGACCGACAGCGACCATGAATGGGGCCGCTTCCTGGTCCGCCTGGGCGTCGTCGACGAGGAAACCTACCGGCAGAAGAACGACGAGTTCTACGGCCATTACAAGGCCGGCACCCTCGACATCCAGGCCTTCCTGCGCTTTGCGCTGGCGCCGCTGGCAGCCAACCCGCGCGACCGGCTCGATGCCATGCGGGTGCGCTTCATGCACGAGGTGATCGACCCCGTGATCACGCCGCAGGCGCGCGCGCTGGTCTACAAGCACCTGGAAGCCGGCGACCTGTGCGCAGTGGTGACCGCCACCAACAGCTTCGTCACCGCGCCGATCGCCGCGGCCTTCGGCATCAAGCACCTGATCGCGACCGAGCCGGCCACCGTCGACGGCAAGCCCGGCAGCCAGTTCACCGGCGAGGTCGAGGGCGTGCCCAGCTTCCGCGAGGGCAAGATCACCCGCGTCGAGGCCTGGCTCAAGAGCCAGGGCGCGCAGTGGGACCATTTCGAAAACACCACCTTCTACAGCGACTCGGCCAACGACCTGCCCCTGCTGGAAAAAGTCTCGGAGCCGATCGCCACCAATCCGGACGATCGCCTGCGCCACCACGCCGCCGCGGCAGGCTGGCGCATCATGGATCTGTTCTGACGTGATCAAGAAGCTCATCACCCGGCTGCTGGGCAAACCCGGCCCCAAGCAGCGCCGCACCGGCCGCGCCCATACGCCGCGCATCGTCGGCGCCGACGAACACCGGATCGACCCTGCGCTGCTGTCGCGCAATGCCGTCAAAGTCACCTCCACGCTGCAGCAGGCCGGCTACCAGGCCTATATCGTGGGCGGCGCCGTGCGCGATCTGCTGCTCGGCATCAAGCCCAAGGATTTCGACGTCGCCACCAACGCCACGCCCGAGCAGGTGCAAGCGCTGTTCCGGCGCTCGCGCATCATCGGCCGGCGCTTCCAGATCGTGCACGTCACCTTCTACGGCGGACGCGAGCAGGAGATCATCGAGGTCTCGACCTTCCGCGCGCTGGTCGACGCCATCGCCAGCGAGACCCTGCCCGAAGGCCGCCGCCTGAAGCGCGCCGAACTCGACACCAAGACCCATGCGATCGATGCCTCGGGCCGGGTGCTGCGCGACAACGTGTGGGGCTCGCAGGCCGAAGACGCGGAACGCCGCGACTTCACCATCAACGCGATGTACTACGACCCGGCCGCGCAGACCGTGCATGACTACCATCACGGCATGGAAGACATCCGCGCGCGCACGCTGCGCATGATCGGCGACCCGGTCACGCGCTACCGCGAAGATCCGATACGAATGCTGCGCGTGGTGCGCTTCGCGGCCAAGACCGGTTTCGACATCGACGAGGCCACGCGCGACCCGATCGCCGGCCTGGCCTCGCTGATCCACAATGTGCCGAGCGCGCGGCTGTTCGACGAAATGCTCAAGCTGCTCATGTCCGGGCACGCCTGGGCCTCGCTGCAGGAACTGCGCAAGGCGGGCCTGCACCAGGGCCTGCTGCCGCTCTTGGACGTGGCGCTGGAGCAGCCCATGGGCCAGCGCTTCGTGCAGCTGGCGCTGGACAACACCGACCGCCGCGTGCAGGCCGGCAAGCCGGTCTCGCCGGGCTTCCTGTTTGCCGCGCTGCTGTGGCACCACGTGCTGCAGCGCTGGACCAGGCTGCGCGACGAAGGCGAGCACGCCATCGCCGCGCTGAACACCGCCATGGACCTGGTGCTGGAAAAGCAGACCGGCCAGCTGGCGATCCAGCGCCGCTTTGTCACCGACATGCGCGATATCTGGGGCATGCAGCCGCGCTTCGAGAAGCGCGTGGGCCGCATGCCGTTCCGGCTGCTGGAGTCGCCGCGCTTCCGTGCCGGCTTCGACTTCCTGCACCTGCGCTGCCAGTCGGGCGAGCTGCCGGAAGAACTGGCCACGTGGTGGCAGGACTTCCAGGACGCCGACCCGGGCGAGCGCGAGGACCTGATCGACGCGGTGCGTGGCGCCCGTGGCCCGGGCGCGCAAGGCGGCCAAGGCGGCCAGAGTGGCCAGGGCGCCGAGGGCGAAGGCCCGGCACGCAAGAAGCGCCGCCGGCGCGGTCCGCGGAAATCGGATAAAGTGTCCTCCCGGAGCGATACGGACGCGGGCGAGGCAGCACATGCCGGCCCCGGCCAGCCGGAGGAAACTTAAATGACGCTTGCCTTCATCGGCATCGGGGCCAATCTTGGCGATGCCCGCCAGGCCATCAAGGACGCCATCGTGTGCCTGGCCCAGCAGGTCGGCATCACGGTGCTGGCGCGCTCCTCGCTCTATCGCACCGCCCCGGTCGATGCCGGCGGCGACGACTACTACAACGCGGTGGTCAAGGTGCAGACCTCGTTCACCGCCGGGCAGCTGCTGCGCATCTGTCACCACATCGAAGACCAGTTCGGCCGCGAGCGCCCGTTCCGCAACGCACCGCGCACGCTGGACCTGGACCTGCTGCTGTTCGGCGATGAGCAGCACGACCACGAGCACCTGACCGTGCCGCATCCGCGCCTGACCGAGCGCGCCTTCACGCTGGTGCCGCTGCTGGAGCTGGACGCGGCGCTGGCCATCCCCGGCCGCGGCCGTGCCGCCGACTACCTGGCCGGCGTCGGCGCCCAGCGCATCGAGAAGGTCTCCACCTGCAAGTGCCTGCGCATGCAGGCCGCCGCGGGCGATGGCGGCACCGCTGGCTGAACCCGCCCGGCGGCGCCCGCGGCGCTGCCATCCACCCTACTGACGCCCGGAGCGCCATGCTCGATCACCTGCGCCGCATTGTCGTCGAAGGCCCCGTCGGATCCGGCAAGACCTCGCTGGCCCAGCGCCTGGCGCGCACGCTGCACGCCCAGGAACTGCCCGACAGCGCGCGCCGCAGCCCCTTCCTCGAGCCCTTCTACCGCGATCCCGCGCGCCACGCGCTGGCGCTGCAGCTGTGGTGCCTGACCCAGCGCGCGGTGCAGCTGCAGCAATGGCAGGCGGGGATCATGGCCGGCCAGCGCATGGTCACCAACTTCCTGATCGCCAAGGACCGGCTGCACGCGGCGCTGACCCTTTCCGCGGACGAACTGGCGCTCTACGACGCCATTGCCGCGCGCCTGGACCTGCCGCCGCAACGCGCCGACCTGGTGATCGTGCTGCAGGCCACGCCGTCGCTCCTGCGCGAGCGCATCGTGCGCCGCGGCGAGGCCGGCGAAGCCGGTATCGACGAACACTATCTGCAGCGCCTGGCCGGCGCCTACGGCGAATTGTTCCACCGGTACGACGAGGCGCCCGTGCTGGTCGTCGACACCGCCCACTTCAATCCGGTGGACAATGATGACGATTTCCGTACACTACTGTCGCGCATCGAAAACATGCGCGGCCGCAAGGCCTTTCTCAATCTCGCTGCGCCCTGACAGGCACTGCCTGCCAGACCCAACACAATAACAACGGCTGTCGTTGCCGTGCGGGCGGCCCTCCCGGCACCGGCAAAGCCGTCCTACACGGGCACTGCCATGAGCTACCTCCTCGATCCCTCCCGCAAGACCATCACCATTCCCAAACTGCAGGCGATGCGTGACGCCGGCGAGAAAATCGCCATGCTGACCGCGTACGACTCGTCCTTTGCCGCGCTGCTCGACTACTGCGGCGTGGAAATGATCCTGGTCGGCGATTCGCTGGGCAATGTGATGCAGGGCCAGCAGACCACGCTGCCGGTCACGCTGGAACAGATGGCCTACCACACCGAATGCGCGGCGCGCGGCAACCAGACCGCGCTGCTGCTGACGGACCTGCCGTTCGGCACCTATCCCACGGCGGAAGCCGCCTTTGCCAGCGCCGTCACGCTGATGAAGGCCGGCGCGCAGATGGTCAAGCTCGAAGGCGGCGACTGGCTCGCGCCGATCGTCAAGTTCCTGGTCGAGCGCAGCATTCCGGTGTGCGCGCATATCGGCCTGACGCCGCAGTCGGTGCACGCGCTGGGCGGCTTCAAGGTGCAGGGCAAGACCGACGCCGGCGCGGCCCAGCTCAAGCGCGATGCGCTGGCGCTGCAGGCCGCCGGCGCGCAGGTGGTGCTGATGGAAGCGGTGCCCGCGGCGCTGGCCGGCGACATCACGCAACTGCTGACGGTGCCCACCATCGGCATCGGCGCGGGCGCGGACTGCACCGGCCAGGTGCTGGTGCTGCAGGACATGCTCAACATCTACCCCGGCCGCAAGGCCAAGTTCGTGCGCAATTTCATGGACGGCCAGACCTCGATCGAGGCCGCCGTGCGCGCCTATGTGGCCGCCGTCAAGGACGGCAGCTTCCCCGCCGCCGAGCACACCTTCTCCGCCTGACCGGTGGAGATCGGCAGCGCCACCGCCGATGCCTTCCGCCTGCTGGCCAGCGGCGACGCCGGCCTGTGGTTCATTGTCTGGACCTCGCTGATGGTGGCGGTGCTGGGGCTGGCCATCGCCACGGTGCCGGCGATTGCCGCGGCCTGGCTGATCGCCACGCGGCAGTTCCCGGGCCGGCGCGCGGTGGTGGTGGTGGCACAGGCCTTCCTGTCGTTCCCGACCGTGCTGGTCGGGCTGATCCTTTACCTGCTGCTCACGCGCCAGGGCCCGCTGGGCAGCCTGCACCTGCTGTTCACGCCGTCGGGCATGGTGCTGGGGCAGGCGGTGATCGGCTTCCCGGTGGTGCTGGCATTTGCGCTGTCGACCCTGCAGGGCGCCGACGTGCGCCTGCGCGAGACCGCCTGGGTGCTGGGCGCCGGCCGCTGGCGCACCTTCCTGACCGTGATCCGCGAACTGCGCTTCGGGCTGATGGCGGCGGTGGTCGCCGGCTTCGGGCGCGTGATTGCCGAGGTCGGCTCGGCCTTGATGATCGGCGGCAATATCGAAGGCTCGACCCGCACCATCACCACCGCCATCGCGCTGGAAACCAGCAAAGGCGAGTTCGCGCAGGGTATTGCGCTGGGCATCGTGCTGGTGGCGCTGGCGCTGCTGGTCAATATCGGCATGGCCTGGCTGCAGGGTGCCGGAGGTTTCCGCCGATGACACCCTCCGCTGCCCATGACCACAGCCCGCTGCTGACCGTGCGCGGGCTGGCGCGCAGCATCGGCCTGCGCAAGCTGTTTGCGATCGACATGCTGGTGATCCCGCGTGCCACCGCGATCGTGCTGACCGGCATGAACGGCGCCGGCAAGACCACCCTGCTGCGCATGCTGGCCGGGCTGGAGCCGGCACCGGGCGCCACCGCGCGGTGGACCGACGCACAGGGCCAGGCGCACGACGCCCCCCTTAGCCCGCTGCCGCCGGCGCTGCGCCGGCGCATCGCCTACCTGCACCAGCACCCCTACCTGTTCCGCACCTCGGTGCGCGAGAACATCGCCTACGGCCTGCATGCACGCGGCCTGCCGCGCCACGACATCGCCCGCCGCGTGGGCGAGGCGCTGGGCTGGGCCGGCGTGTCGCACCTGCAGGACACCGCGCCCGAATACCTGTCCGGCGGCGAGATCCAGCGCGTGGCGCTGGCGCGCGCCAAGGTGCTGGAGCCGGACCTGCTGCTGCTGGACGAGCCCACCTCGAGCCTGGACGGCCATGCGCGCGAGCAGGTGATTGCGCTGGTCGGCGACCTCGCCGCCGAAGGCCGCACCGTGGTGATGATCTGCCACGACCGCGAGCTGATCAACCTGCCGGGCGTGGTGCGCTGGAAGCTGGGCGACGGCGTGCTGGACACGCACCACCCGTAGCGGCGGCGCCTAAGCCGATAGCGTGGCGGGCAATACGCCGCGCAGCGCGTTGACCACCATGATGGCTTCGGCACGCACCAGCATCGCGCGCGTGATCACCGCTTCCTCCACCGTCTCTCCCGGCGCGCCCAGCGCCGCCCCACCCTCGTCCAGCACCACCGCGCGCATCACGCCGGGCAGGATGTCGGCCGACAGCGGCGGCGTCAGCCAGCGCCCATCGATCCGCACGAAGACCGAACTGCGCCCGCCCTCCAGCAGCTCGCCGCGCGTATTGAAGAACAGCCGGTCGAAGCCGCCGGCACGCTCGGCGGCCTGCCAGCCCGCATCGAACCCCGCGCGCGCACTGGTCTTGTGGCGGCGCAGCGGGTCGGCAACGGGCAGCGGTTCTGGCGCGATGTCGATGCCGACCGGTCCCGCCGGCATCGGCGCCACCGCGCCGCTGGCAAATGCCAGCGTGCCGGCCTTGTCCACGCTCAGGCGCAATCGCCATGTGCCGGCACCCAGCTGCATCACCTGCACGGCGACCGCCGCGCGCGCGGCATCGGCGCCGAAGGCGAAGCCGAACGCCTGCGCCGACGCCCCGATCCGCGCCACGTGCCGCCCCAGGTGCTGGCACACCCCGTCCTGCACGCGCATGGTCTCGAACAGCGTGAAACCGGGATCGTGCCGCGTCAGGAAACGCGCCTTCCAGCCGCATTCGGCAAACTCCTCCGCCGCCACGCTGTCATGGACGATGCCGCCGCCCACGCCCATCTCGCCGGCGCGCAGTCCGTTGGCCGCGGCGGGCGCCAGCACCAGCGTGCGGATCGCCACCGACAGCGCGAACGGGCCGGCCATGGCATCGGCGCACGGCGCATCGATCCAGCCGATCGCGCCGGTGTACAGCCCGCGCGGTGCGCGCTCCAGTTCGGCAATGATCTGCATGGTGCGCCGCTTGGGCGCGCCGGTGATCGAGCCGCACGGGAACAGCGCCGCCATCAGCGCGCCGAAGCCGGTGCCGGGCCGCGCGGTCGCGGTCACGGTGGAAGTCATCTGCAGCACCGCGCCGAACGGCTGCACCGCAAAGCGCTCGGGCACGGCCACGCTGCCCGGCTGCGCGACGCGGCCCAGGTCGTTGCGCAGCAGGTCGACGATCATCACGTTCTCGGCGCGGTTCTTGGCATCGGCGGCCAGCGCGGCGGCGGCCTGCGCATCGCGCGCGGCATCGCCGGAGCGCGGTGCGGTGCCCTTCATCGGCCGCGTCAGCAGATGGCCGTGGCCGTCGTGGCGCACGAACAGCTCGGGCGACAGCGACAGCACCGTGGCGCCGTCCGGCAGGCTGGCCAGCACGCCATAGGGCACCGGCTGCGCGGCGCGCAGCGCGGCGTACAGGGCGAGCGGATCGCCAAACGCGCCGAAGCGCAGGCGCTGGGTGTAGTTGACCTGGTAGGTGTCGCCGGCTTCGATCCACTGGTGGATGCGGGCGATGGCGTCATCGAAGGCTGCGCGGGGGGTGTCGGAAGTGACATCCATCAGGCCCGCGGGGTTCGCGTCTGCCCTGGGCTGCAGCCATGCCGTGACCGCTGCGGCATCGAGCCGGCGCAGGTCACGGAACCACAGCAGGCGCAGCGCGCCGTCGTGGAACGGCATCGCGTTGCCGGTGTGCACCGGGGCATCGACCAGGGCACCGCCGAATTCGTATGGCGCAAACAGGGTGGCATGCCAGCCCTGGCGCCAGCCGTCGGCGAGCATGGTGTCGAGCTGGGCGATGCCGCTGCCAGCGGGCAAGACTTCTTCGCGGATGAAACCGGTGTAGAGGCGCGATGCTGCTTCCCCAGCGGTAGCCGTGGCGTCATCGAGAAGAATGAAGACGTCCTCTCCCGCCGGCTGGTTGCACCCCTCTCCCGCTTGCGGGAGAGGGGCCGGGGGAGAGGGCGGAGGCTGGATGCTTGCTACCACGGGAAATCGTCAGGAAAAAAGGGCGGGACAGCCATGCATTATCGCGCGCCGGGGGCGTCGGGAGGATATTTGGCACGTGGTCGATGCTGCCAGCGCCCGCCCTCACCCCCTGCTCTCCCGCAAGCGGGAGAGGGGAGCAAACAGCGGGACGGGATAGGCCACAGGCCTTTCAAGCTGCCGATTGCGTGCTCCCTCTCCCGCTTGCGGGAGAGGGTTGGGGTGAGGGCCGGGCGCGTCGATGAAGCACGTTCCTGCGGTGTGCCTGGGCCTGGCTTTTCCCCCGCCCCCGCGAGCGGGAGAAGAGAACACAAGGGGATAGGGTAACCGCATCCACAAAAAACAAAACCGGCCACGCTCACACGTGGCCGGTCTTATGCCGCCAAGCCAGATCAGCTGAAGAAGCTCTTCACCTTGTCCAGCCAGGATTGCTCCTGCGGGCTGTGGCGCGAGCCGCCCTCGTGCACCGAGCGGTCGAACTGGCGCAGCATGTCCTTCTGCGCCTCGGTCAGCTTGACCGGCGTCTCCACGTTCACATGCACGTAGAGGTCGCCCGGATAGCCGGAGCGCACGCCCTTGATGCCCTTGCCGCGCAGGCGGAAGGTCTTGCCGGACTGGGTGGCCTCAGGCACCGGGAAGGTGGCCTTGCCGCTCAGCGTCGGCACCTCCAGGTCGCCGCCCAGCGCCGCGGTGGCGAACGAGATCGGCATCTGGCAGTGCAGGTCGTCGCCGTCGCGCTCGAACACCGCGTGCTGCTTGATGTGGACTTCCACATACAGGTCCCCCGGGGGGCCGCCGTTGATGCCCGGCTCGCCGTTGCCCGACGAGCGGATGCGCATGCCTTCGTCGATGCCGGCCGGGATCTTCACTTCCAGCGTCTTCTGCGACTTCAGCTTGCCCTGGCCGTGGCACTTGGTGCAGGGCTTGGGGATGAACTTGCCGCTGCCGTGGCACTTCGGGCAGGTCTGCTGCATGCTGAAGAAGCCCTGCGACACGCGCACCTGGCCGGCGCCGTGGCAGGTCGGGCAGGTTTCCACGCTCGAGCCCGGCTCGGCGCCATTGCCATGGCAGTGGTCGCAATCGTCCCAGTGCGGCACGCGGATCTGCGCTTCGTGGCCGTGCGCGGCCTGCTCCAGCGAGATTTCCATGCTGTAGCGCAGGTCGGCGCCGCGGTAGGCCTGCGGACCGCCGCCACCGCGGCGGCCGCCGGCCTGCTGGCCGAAGATGTCGCCGAAGATATCGCCGAAGGCCTCGGCAAAGCCGCCGTAGCCCTGGCCGCCGCCGAAGCCGCCAGCCATGTTCGGATCCACGCCGGCATGGCCGTACTGGTCGTACGCGGCCTTCTTCTCCGGGTCGGAAAGCATCTCGTAGGCCTCTTTGACCTCCTTGAATTTTTCCTCGGATTCCTTGCTGTCCGGATTCCGGTCCGGGTGGTATTTCATCGCGAGCTTGCGATAAGCCTTCTTGACTTCGTCGTCGCTCGCGTTCTTGCCTACCCCGAGCACTTCGTAGTAGTCACGTTTTGCCATGGTGGCTCATTACCTCATTGGCCGGCCAGTGCATGCGGCACCCGCCGGCGAATAGCAAAAAAGCCGAGCGCGGCATCCGACGGCGGTTTCCCGCTGGGTCTGATGGCCGTCGCCCGGCGTCGGGGCGGACAGCGGTGCCGGCCAGTGCCTGCACCGCCGCCCGCGCATCCCGATTACTTCTTGTCGTTGACTTCCTTGAATTCGGCGTCCACGACGTTGTCGTCCTGCGGCTGGGCGTGCTGCTGGCCCCCGGCCGCACCTGGGGCACCGGCGGCACCGGCCGCCGCACCTTCGCCGGCCTTGGCCTGCATGTCGGCGTAGACCTTCTCGCCCAGCTTCTGGCTGACTTCGGACAGCGCGTTGACCTTGGCGTCGATCTCGGCCTTGTCGCCGCCGCGTGCGGCGTCTTCCAGTTCCTTGATCGCGGCTTCGATCTTTTCCTTCTCGCCCGCGTCCAGCTTGTCGCCGTACTCGGTCAGCGCCTTCTTGGTCGAGTGGATCAGCGCGTCGGCCTGGTTGCGGGCATCAGCCAGCTCGCGGGCCTTCTTGTCTTCCTCGGCGTTGGCCTCGGCGTCCTTGACCATGCGCTGGATCTCGTCTTCCGACAGGCCCGAGTTCGCCTTGATGGTGATGCGGTTTTCCTTGCCGCTGGCCTTGTCCTTGGCGCCCACGTGCAGGATGCCGTTGGCGTCGATGTCGAACGAGACCTCGATCTGCGGCGTGCCGCGCGGTGCGGGCGGAATGCCTTCGAGATTGAACTCGCCCAGCAGCTTGTTGCCGGTCGCCATTTCACGCTCGCCCTGGTACACCTTGATGGTCACGGCCGGCTGGTTGTCGTCGGCGGTCGAGAACACCTGCGCATGCTTGGTCGGGATGGTGGTGTTCTTGGTGATCATCTTGGTCATCACGCCACCCAGGGTCTCGATCCCCAGCGACAGCGGCGTCACGTCCAGCAGCAGCACGTCCTTGCGGTCGCCGGACAGCACCGAGCCCTGGATCGCGGCACCGACGGCCACGGCTTCATCCGGGTTCACGTCCTTGCGCGCTTCCTTGCCGAAGAATTCCTTGACCTGTTCCTGCACCTTGGGCATGCGGGTCATGCCGCCGACCAGGATCACGTCGTCGATATCGCTGACCTTGACGCCCGCGTCCTTGATCGCGGTGCGGCACGGCTCGATGGTGCGCGTGATCAGCTCTTCCACCAGGGACTCGAGCTTGGCGCGGGTCATCTTCAGGTTCAGGTGCTTCGGACCCGAGGCATCGGCCGTGATGTACGGCAGGTTGATCTCGGTCTGCTGCGAGCTCGACAGTTCGATCTTGGCCTTTTCAGCGGCTTCCTTCAGGCGCTGCAGCGCGAGCACGTCCTTGGACAGGTCGACGCCCTGGTCCTTCTTGAACTCGCTGATGATGTAATCGATGATGCGCTGGTCGAAGTCCTCGCCGCCCAGGAAGGTGTCGCCGTTGGTCGACAGCACTTCGAACTGCTTTTCACCGTCCACGTCCGCGATCTCGATGATCGAGATGTCGAAGGTGCCGCCGCCGAGGTCATACACGGCGATCTTGCGGTCGCCCTTCTCGTTCTTGTCCAGGCCGAAGGCCAGCGCGGCCGCGGTCGGCTCGTTGATGATGCGCTTGACGTCCAGGCCGGCGATGCGGCCGGCGTCCTTGGTCGCCTGGCGCTGCGAGTCGTTGAAGTAGGCCGGCACGGTGATCACGGCTTCGGTCACCGGCTCGCCGAGGTAGTCCTCGGCCGTCTTCTTCATCTTGCGCAGCACTTCGGCGGACACCTGCGGCGGCGCCAGCTTCTGGTCGCGCGCCGACACCCATGCGTCGCCGTTGTCGGCCTTGACGATGGCGTACGGCATCAGGCCGATGTCCTTCTGGACTTCCTTCTCTTCGAACTTGCGGCCGATCAGGCGCTTCACCGCATACAGGGTGTTGCGCGGATTGGTCACCGCCTGGCGCTTGGCCGGCGCGCCGACCAGGATCTCGCCGTCTTCCATGTAGGCGATGATCGACGGGGTGGTGCGGGTGCCTTCGGAATTTTCGATGACCTTGGGGGTGTTGCCCTCCAGGATCGAGACGCAGCTATTGGTGGTACCGAGGTCGATACCGATGATCTTACCCATTATTCTCTCCTCTTGAGCCGGCGCTATCCGCGCGGCTGCAATTCAACCTGAGGCCGAAATGTGGCCGTCCGGGGTCTTTTCAAGGGCGGAGCCGGCAAATCCGAGTAATTTTCTCGGTTTCTGTCCCTTCTCAACGGCATCCGCCGCCGGGGCTTGAGCCGGAGGCGCCGCTCGGGCACCAAAAGTGCCCTATTCGTTATCTCCGGATGCGTCCCGATCGCGCTGCCACAACACGTCCGAACCGCCGCCGGCCCGGTTCAGCACCCGCGCCAGCACGAACATCAGGTCCGACAGCCGGTTCAGGTACTGGCGCGGCGCCTCGTTCAGCGTCTCGGCCGCGCCCAGCGCCACCAGCGCGCGCTCGGCGCGCCGGCATACGGTGCGGCAGACATGGGCCTGCGCCGCGGCACGGCTGCCGCCCGGCAGGATGAACTCGGCCAGCCGCGGCAGGTTGGCGTTGTAGTCGGCCAGCCAGGTGTCGAGCTGCGCGACCTGCCCGGGCTTGAGCAGGGTGTAGCCCGGGATGGAGAGCTCGCCACCCAGGTCGAACAGGTCGTGCTGGATATGCAGCAGCGCGGCGCGCACGTCATCCGGCAGGTCCTCGGTCAGCAGCACCCCGACGTGGCAGTTCAGCTCGTCGACGTCGCCGATGGCGGCGATGCGCAGGCTGTCCTTGCCGGTGCGGCTGCCGTCGCCCAGGCCGGTGGTGCCGGCGTCGCCGGTGCGGGTGGCAATCTTGGACAGGCGGTGGCCCATGCCGGTCTCCTCGCAAGCATGTTGTTGTGGTATGGCCCGCGACGCAGGGCGCCGGGGGAAAGGCGCATTATCGCGCCGGAGCACGGCGGCGGGCCACGCACTTGTGTGCCGGCGCTGCTTGTGCCGCAATCTGTGCGGCAATCGGCCAGTACCTGCCGCCCCCCCCCCCGGTCCACGTGCCCCGCCAGGGTGCATGAGCCGCCGCGCGGCGTAGAATGCCGATATCCCCCATTCATCGTCCATTCGATAACCGGGTCGCGCCCCTGCCGGCCATTCCGGAGCTGTTTCCGGACCACGCCTGGCACCACCGCCGCGCCGACCCGCCGGAGACCCGCATGAACCACCCCACGCCGCCCGCCCCCCTCGCCCGCCGTCCGCTGCCGCCCGCCTTCAGCGAAGCCCTTGCGGCACGCTTCGGCGAGCGCTTCACCACCTCCGCCGGCGTGCGCGAGCACCACGGCCGCGACGAATCCCCGTTCCCGCCGGCGCTGCCCGACGCCGTGGTCTTTGCCCACAGCACCGAGGAAGTGGCCGAGGTGGCGCGCCTGTGCAACCACCATGGCGTGCCGCTGATCCCTTACGGCGCCGGCTCGTCGCTGGAGGGCCACCTGCTGGCGGTGGCCGGCGGCGTCAGCCTGGACCTGGCGCAGATGAACAAGGTCCTGGCGGTGCAGCCCGAAGACCTGACCGTGACCGTGCAGCCCGGCGTCACGCGCAAGCAGCTGAACCAGGACATCAAGGACACCGGCCTGTTCTTCCCGATCGACCCGGGCGCCGATGCCTCGCTCGGCGGCATGTGCGCCACGCGCGCCTCGGGGACCAACGCGGTGCGCTACGGCACCATGCGCGAGAACGTGCTGGCGCTGACGGTGGTGACCGCCGACGGCCGCGTGATCCGCACCGGCACGCAGGCGCGCAAGTCGTCGGCGGGCTATGACCTGACCCGGCTCTTTATCGGCAGCGAAGGCACGCTCGGCATCATCACCGAGGTGACGGTGCGCCTCTACCCGCAGCCGGAGGCGATCTCCGCCGCGGTGTGCGCCTTCCCCAGCATGGGCAGCGCGGTGCAGGCGGTGATCCAGACCATCCAGCTGGGCGTGCCGGTGGCGCGCGTGGAGTTTGTCGATGCGCTGGCGATCCGCGCCATCAACCGCCACGACAGCCTGACCCTGCCCGAGACCCCGCACCTGTTCTTCGAATTCCACGGCACCGAGGCCGGCGTGCGCGAGCAGGCCGAGACCGTGCAGCAGATCACCGCCGAGCACGGCGGACAGGGCTTCGAGTGGGCCACGCGCCCGGAAGACCGCAGCCGGCTGTGGAACGCGCGCCATACCGCGTACTTCGCCATGCTGCAGCTCAAGCCGGGCTGCAAGTCGGTGACCACCGACGTGTGCGTGCCGATCTCGCGCCTGGCCGACTGCGTCACCGAAACCGAGAAGGACCTGAACGCCTCGGCGCTGCCCTGCCCCATCGTCGGCCATGTCGGCGACGGCAACTTCCACGTGGCGATCCTGGTCGACCCCGGCAAGCCCGAGGAAATGGCCGAGGCCGAGGCCATCAACCAGCGCATCGTCGAACGCGCGCTGGCGATGGGCGGCACCTGCACCGGCGAGCACGGCGTGGGCCTGCACAAGCAGCGCTTCCTGGTGGCGGAGCACGGCGAGGACGCGCTCGACCTGATGCGCGCGATCAAGGACGCGCTGGATCCCAACCGTATCCTGAACCCGGGCAAGATCTTCAGCGCCACGCGCGGCGGCTCGCGGTAAGGCGCCTGGCTGATGGCCGCCATGTTCAATCGCGTCCCGCCGCTGCACCTGCTGATCGCCTTCGAGGCGGCGGCGCGCCTGGGCAGCTTCGCGCGCGCGGCCGAGGAGCTGTCGGTCACGCCCAGCGCGGTTTCGCACCGGATCAAGAACCTCGAGGAGCTGTGGGGCGAAGACCTGTTCGTGCGCGCCAACGCGGCGCTGCGGCTGACCGCCGCCGGCACGCGCTACCTGCGCAACGTGCAGGACGCGCTCAAGTCGCTGAACGAGCTGGCGCGGCCCGAGTACAACAAGCAGCGCACCCGGCTGCGGGTGGCGATCCCGCCCACCTTCGGGCGCCAGCACCTGGTGCCGCGCCTGCCTGAGTTCGGCGCGCTGTATCCGCATATCGACCTCGAGCTGCACCTGGCGATCCCGTTCCTGGACGTGAAGGCCGAGGACACCGATGTCGAGATCCGCTACGGCACCGGCCGCTACCCCGGCCTGAAGACCACCAAACTGCTGGTCGAGCCGGTGTTCCCGGCCTGCGGGCGCGAGTACTACGAGCGCGTCAACGGCCGCGCCATCACCAGACCCGAGCACCTGCACGGCCTGGTGCTGCTGCGCAGCCCGCTGGAGCCGTGGAAGCCATGGTTCGAGACCGCCGGGCTGGACTGGCCCGAGCCCCAGACCGGCCCGCAGTTCAACGACATCGGCCTGATGCTGGAGGCAATCGCCTCCAACCAGGGCGTGGCGCTGGTGCGCCAGCGCATGGCGCGGCACTGGCTGTCGCTGGGCCAGATGGTGCGGCTGCTCGATGTGGAATCGGTGTCGCCGCACGGCTACTACATCGTCGAGCGCGAACAGGCCCCGCTCAAGCCCGAGGCGCGCTATTTCGTCGACTGGCTGCTGAGCCTGGACTGGTAGGACCTGGCAAGCCGCTGGCCGGCTGAGCCCACGCAGGCAGCCTTCCCTGCCCGCGCGCTGCGGTGCTACGCTGGACTTGCATCCGCTGCCGTTGGCCCTGGTGGCTGTAGCAGCACTGGCGGCAACGTCATGATGAGGATTTTTGATCGGCCTGCCATGCGGAATTCACGTCCCGCGTGGTGCCCGCGCCAGGTGCCCTGCGCTATAGTCACCCGTCCCCCGCGGCAGGCCCTGCACCGCCGCGGCCGGCAGGCCGCGCACCGGCCGCCATCCCGGAGACCCCACAGGAGTCGCTCATGAATGCCCCGCACGAAGCCCAAACCATCGCCACCGGCAGCGCCCAGGCCACGGCCGAAGGCCGCCGCAGCGCGCTGCTGGCCGGCCTGGCGCAGATCCTGCCGGATGCCGCGGTGCTGAGCAAGCCGGAAGACACCGTCCCCTATGAATGCGACGGCCTGGCCGCGTACCGCCAGGTGCCGATGGCCGTGGCCCTGCCCGACACCGAGGAACAGGTCTGCGCCATCCTGCGGCTGTGCCACAAGCTGGGCGTGCCGGTGGTGCCGCGCGGCGCCGGTACCAGCCTGTCGGGCGGCGCCATGCCGATCGCCGAGGGCCTGGTGCTGTCGCTGGCCAAGTTCAAGCGCATCCTGTCGGTCGATCCGTACGCGCGCACCGCGGTGGTCCAGCCGGGCGTGCGCAACCTGGCCATCTCGGACGCCGCCGCGCCGCACAACCTGTACTACGCGCCGGACCCCTCGTCGCAGATCGCCTGCACCATCGGCGGCAACGTCAGCGAGAACTCGGGCGGCGTGCACTGCCTGAAGTACGGCCTGACCGTGCACAACGTGCTGCGCGTGCGCGCGGTGACGATGGAGGGCGAGGTGGTGGTGTTCGGCTCCGAGGCCCCCGACTCGCCGGGCCTGGACCTGCTGGCGGTGCTGATCGGCTCGGAAGGCATGCTCGCCGTGGTCACCGAAGTCACGGTGCGCCTGATCCCCAAGCCGCAGCTGGCGCAGGTGATCATGGCCTGCTTCGACGATGTCGAGAAAGGCGGCAACGCGGTGGCGGAAGTGATCGCCGCCGGCATCATCCCGGCCGGGCTGGAGATGATGGACAAGCCCGCCACGGTCGCGGTCGAGCAGTTCGTGCATGCGGGCTATGACCTGGACGCCGCCGCCATCCTGCTGTGCGAATCCGACGGCACCCCCGAAGAAGTGGCCGAGGAGATCGAGCGCATGAGCGCGGTGCTCACGGCATCGGGCTGCACCCGCATCGTGGTCTCGCAGAACGAAGCCGAACGCCTGCGCTTCTGGAGCGGGCGCAAGAACGCCTTCCCGGCGGCCGGGCGGATCTCGCCGGACTATTACTGCATGGACGGCACCATCCCGCGCAAGCATATCGGCACGCTGCTCAAGCGCATCGAGGCCATGGAGGGCAAGTACGGCCTGCGCTGCATCAACGTGTTCCATGCCGGCGACGGCAACATGCACCCGCTGGTGCTGTTCGATGGCGCTGACCAGGACGAATGGCACCGCGCCGAGCTGTTCGGCGCCGACATCCTGGAAACCTGCGTCGAGCTGGGCGGCACCGTCACCGGCGAGCACGGCGTGGGCGTGGAGAAGCTCAACTCGATGTGCGTGCAGTTCTCGCCCGCCGAGCGCGAGGCCTTCTTCGGCGTCAAGGCCGCCTTCGACCCGGCGCGGCTGCTCAACCCGGACAAGGCCATCCCCACGCTGGCGCGCTGCGCCGAGTACGGCAAGATGCACGTGAAGAAGGGCCTGCTGCCGCATCCCGAGCTGCCGCGCTTCTGACCCACGCCATGCCCAACCCGCAACGACGCCAGCAGCAGGAAGCGTTTATCCGCCAGCGCCTGGGCCAGCCCGAGACCGGCTGGCGCCAGCGCTGGTACACCATCATCTTCGAGGCCGATACCCGCGCGGGCCGGCTCTTCGACGTCGCGCTGCTGATCGCCATCGTCGCCAGCGTGATGGTGGTGATGCTCGACAGCCTGCCCGCGGTGCACGACCGCCTGGGTCCGCTGTTCACCGTGCTGGAATGGATGTTCACGCTGTTCTTCACGGCCGAGTACGCGATGCGCATCCTGGTGGTGCGCCGGCCGTGGCGCTATGTGTTCAGCTTCTACGGCGTCATCGACTTCATCTCGATCATACCGACCTGGCTGGCGTTCTTCCTGCCCGAGCTGCACTTCCTGATCGACGTGCGCCTGCTGCGGCTGCTGCGCGTGTTCCGGATCCTGAAGCTGACCGTGTATTTCGAGGAAGCCGAGATCCTGTACCGCGCGCTGGCCAACAGCCGGCGCAAGATCTTCGTGTTCCTGGGCACGGTGTTCATCATCACCGTGATCCTGGGCACCGTGATGTACGTGGTGGAAGGACCGCAGCACGGCTTCACCAGCATCCCGGTCAGCATGTACTGGGCGGTGGTGACGCTGACCACCACGGGCTTCGGCGACATGGTGCCGAAGTCCCCGCTGGGGCAGTTCATCACCTCGCTGACCATCCTGCTGGGCTACGGCATCATCGCCTTCCCCACCGGCATCGTCGGCGCCGAGCTGGCCGCCAGCATCATCAAGCGGCCGCTGACCACGCGCACCTGCACCCATTGCCTGACCGAGGGCCACGAGCCCGACGCCCTGTACTGCAAGCATTGCGGCAGCCACCTGCCCGAATACCGGAACGACCGGCCGGAAGTGCCCGGCGGACCCGCCGGCACCTGAGCCGACTCTCCCTACCCCACGACGCCTATGCAAGCCACCCTCGACGCCTTCCGCGACGCCGTCAGGCAAGCCACCGAGACCCGCACCGCGCTGCAGCTGCGCGGCGGCGGCAGCAAGGACTTCTACGGGCAGCCCCCGCAAGGCCAGTTGCTGGACACGCGCCCCTATGCCGGCATCGTCGACTACGACCCGGCCGAGCTGGTGATCACCGCGCGCTGCGGCACGCCGCTGGCCGAGATCGAAGCCGCGCTGGCCGACAGGCGGCAGATGCTGGCGTTCGAGCCGCCCCACTTTGCGCTGCCCGGCCAGCCCAGCACCGCGACACTGGGCGGCGCCGTCGCCGCGGGACTGTCGGGCCCGCGCCGGCAGGCGGTGGGCGCGCTGCGCGACTTCGTGCTGGGCGCGCAGCTGATGGACGGGCGCGGCGAGGTGATGGACTTTGGCGGCCAGGTGATGAAGAACGTGGCGGGCTATGACGTGTCGCGGCTGCTGGCGGGCTCGCTCGGCACGCTGGGGCTGATTCTGCAGGTGTCGGTGAAGGTGCTGCCGGCGCCGTTCGACGAGGCCACGCTGCGCTTCGAACTGGCACAGGCCGAAGCCATCCGCCAACTGAACCAGTGGGGCGGCCAGCCGCTGCCGCTGGCGTCCTCGGCCTGGCACGCGGGCGTGCTGCACGTGCGCCTGGCCGGCGCCACCGCCGCCGTGCGCGCCGCGTGCGCCAGGCTGGGCGGGGAGCGCGCGGACCCGGCGCAGGCCGCATCGCTGTGGCAGTCGCTGCGCGAGCAGACCCACCCGTTCTTTGCCCCGGCCCAGGCCGGCCGCGCGCTGTGGCGCCTGGCAGTGCCCACCGTTGCCGCGCCGCTGGAGCTGCCCGGCACGCAGCTCATCGAATGGGGCGGCGGCCAGCGCTGGTGGCTGCCTGAAGACGGGTCCGCCAGGACCGATGCCGAAAGCGTGCGCGCCGTGGCACAGGCTGCGGGCGGCCATGCCACGCTGTTCCGCAACGGCGACAAGGCCGTGGGCGTGTTCACGCCGCTGGCCTCGCCGCTGGCCGCGATCCACCGCCGCCTGAAGGAGACCTTCGACCCGGCCGGCATCTTCAATCCGCAGCGCATGTACCCCGGACTCTGATCCGGCACGCCCTGACACCCCCAGGCACAACTTCCCCACACCATGCAAACGACCCTGGCCGATTTTCTCCGCGACACGCCCGAAGGCGAGGAAGCCAAATCCATCGTCGGCAAGTGCGTGCATTGCGGCTTCTGCACCGCCACCTGCCCCACCTACCAGCTGCTCGGCGATGAGCTGGACGGCCCGCGCGGACGCATCTACCTGATGAAGCAGGTACTGGAAGGCCATGCCATCACCGAAAGCACGCGCCTGCACCTGGACCGCTGCCTGACCTGCCGCAACTGCGAATCGACCTGCCCGTCGGGCGTGCGCTACGGGCGCCTGGTCGATATCGGCCGCAAGCTGGTCGACGACAAGCTCGAAGCCGAAGGCGTGCAGCGCCCCGCCAGCGAGCGCATCGCGCGCTGGGTGCTGCGCGAAGGGCTGACGCGCCCGGCGCTGTTCGGCACCGCGCTGCGCCTGGGCCAGATGGTGCGCCCGCTGCTGCCGGGCGCGCTGCGCAACAAGGTGCCGGCGCTGTCCAGCGCTGCCGCGCCAGGCGTGTGGCCGCGCACTGTGCATGCGCGCAAGATGTTGTTGCTCGACGGTTGCGTGCAGCCGGCGATGTCGCCCAACATCAATGCCGCCACCGCGCGCGTGTTCGACCGTGTCGGCGTACAACTGGTGGTGGCGCGCGATGCCGGCTGCTGCGGCGCGATCCGCTTCCACACCGGCGACCACGATGGCGGCCTCGACAATATGCGCCGCAATATCGACGCCTGGTGGCCGCATATCGAAGCGGGCGCCGAGGCCATCGTGATGACGGCCTCGGGCTGCGGCGCGATGGTCAAGGACTACGGCCACCTGCTGCGCGACGATCCCGCCTACGCCGAGCGCGCGCACCGCGTGTCGGCCCTGACGCGCGACCTGTCCGAGGTCCTGCCGGACTTTGCCGACGGCCTGCGCGCGGCCGCCGGCGCGGTCCCGCGCGACCGCCGGCGCGTGGCCTACCACCCGCCCTGCACGCTGCAGCACGGCCAGCAGATCCGCGGCAAAGTCGAAGCGCTCTTGACCGGCCTCGGCGTGGAAGTCAAACTCTGCGCTGACAGCCACCTGTGCTGCGGCTCGGCGGGCACTTATTCGGTGTTGCAGCCGGAACTGGCCTACCGCCTGCGCGACGACAAGCTCGCCAACCTGCAGGCCACGCAGCCCGAAGCCATCGTCTCGGCCAATATCGGCTGCATCTCGCACCTGCAGAGCGGCACCGGCACCCCGGTGATGCACTGGATCGAACTGGTCGACAAGATGCTCGGCTAGTGCGGGCGGGCAGCATGGGTGGCAGCGCGCATCCCTTCCGGACGCGCGCCGTGCATCTGCGTCCAAACGCCACGCCCCATGCTCCAGACCTTTGCAATCCTGTTGGTTTTCCAGTCCGTTGGCGAGGTGATCAGCTACGCGCTGAAGCTGCCCGTGCCCGGCCCCGTGCTGGGCATGATCCTGCTGTTCGGCTGGCTCGTCTTCGACGACCGCCTGCTGCCCATCATCCAGGGCACCACCTCTGAACTGCTCAAGCACCTGTCGCTGCTGTTCGTGCCGGCCGGCGTCGGCATCATGGTCCACGCCAGCCGCATCGAGGGCGAGTGGATGCCGATCCTGGTGGCGCTGGTCGTATCCACGTGGCTGGCCATCGCCACCACCGCCGTGGTCACCCGCATGCTGATGCGCAAGCGCGCCGATACGCCGGATACGCCCGACGTGCCGCCCGCCGATGCCAAAGGAGAGCAGGCATGATGACGCCCCGCCTGAACGAGATCTGGGTCTACCTGGCCGCAAGCCCGCTGGTCGGGCTGACCGCGACGCTGCTGGCCTACGTGTTCGCCTTCCGCATCTACGAGCGCTCGCGCTTCTCGCCGCTGGCCAACCCGGTGATGATCGCGGTGGCGCTGCTGGTCACGGTGCTGACCGTCACCGGCACGCCCTACAAGACTTACTTCGACGGCGCGCAGTTCGTGCACTTCCTGCTGGGGCCGGCCACGGTGGCGCTGGCGGTGCCGCTGTACCTGCAGCTGCCCAAGCTGCGCACCCATGTGTTGCCGCTGCTGGCGGGGCTGGTGGCAGGCTCGGTGGTAGCGGTGGTCTCGGCGGTGGGCATCGCCTACCTGCTCGGCGCGTCGCCCGAGACGGTGCGCTCGCTCGCGCCCAAGTCGGTGACGATCCCGATCGCCATGGGCGTGGCCGAGAAGATCGGCGGGCTGCCGTCGCTGACGGCGGTGCTGGTGATGGCAACCGGCATCATCGGCGCGGTCAGCGCCACCAGCGTGCTGAACCTGCTGCGCATCCGCGACTACACCGTGCGCGGCTTCGCCACCGGCGTGGCGGCGCACGGCATCGGCACCGCGCGGGCCTTCCAGGTCAACCAGGAAGCCGGCGCCTTCGCCGCGCTCGGCATGGGCCTGAACGGCGTGCTGACCGCGATCCTGGTGCCGGTGATGGCGGCGTGGATGCCACACTGACACCCTCCTGACAGGACGCTGTCAGCAGCCCCCGCGCATGATGCGAACTCCTCACTCCCCTTCACCTGGAACCAAGGAGACCATCATGAGCAACCGTCTGATCAACTGGCTGGAAATCCCCGTGGTCGACATGAACCGCGCGGTCGGCTTCTACGAGCAGGTGTTCGATGTCCAGCTGCGCCGCGAGACCATGAGCCAGGTCGACATGGCCGTGTTCCCGCACCCGGACCCGGGCGGCGCGCTGGTGTCCGGCGAGGGCTACCGCCCCAGCAACTACTACGGCACCGTGCCCTACCTGCACGCGCCGGAACTGGACCTGCTGCTGGAGCGCGCCGCGCGCGCCGGCGGCAAGACCGTGTTCGGGCCGCTGCGCCTGCCGGGCGAGATCGGCCGCATCGCCCATATCACCGACAGCGAAGGCAACCGCATCGGGCTGCATGAGCCAGTGGCCGGATAAGCCCATGGCAGGCCAATACCGATGAGCCGCCGGGCCGACCGCCTGTTCCAGATCGTGCAGGTGCTGCGCGGGCGCCGCCTGACCACGGCGGCGCTGCTGGCGCAGCGGCTCGGGGTGTCGGAACGCACCGTCTACCGTGATATCCAGGCGCTGTCGCTGTCAGGCGTGCCGGTCGAGGGCGAGGCCGGCATCGGCTACCGGCTGCGCGCCGACTTCGATGTCCCGCCGCTGATGTTCACCGCCATGGAAGTGGAAGCGCTGGTCGCCGGCCTGCGCCTGCTGAAAGCCTGGGGCGGTGGCGCGCTGGCCGCCGCGGCCGATCCCGCGCTGGAAAAACTGATGGCCGCGCTGCCGCCGCCGCGCCGGCTGGCGGCGCAGCAAAGCCGCGTGTTCGCGCCGGAATACGTCAACCAGGCGCACGTGCGCCAGGCCTTCGACGTGGTGCACGGCGCGCTGGGCGAGCAGAAGCTGCTGCTGCTCGACTACTGCGACGTGCAGCAGCGCATCACCGAACGCGTGGTGATGCCGCTGGGCCTGTTCTTCTGGGGCAATGCCTGGCTGCTGGCGGCGTGGTGCACCACGCGCTCGGACTACCGCAGCTTCCGGCTGGACCGCTGCCGCGCCATCCGCATGCTGGACGACCACTTCCATGAAACCCCGGACCGCTCGCTCAATGGCTTTTTGCGCGCGGTGCGCGCCAGCGGGGTGTCATGAACGACGTAAGCGTCGTTTCGAGGCGCTGCTGCAAGACGCTGGGTTCCCGCCTTCGCGGGAACGACGGAGATTGAATTGCCTTCGGACCTTCGAACGTCATCCCCGCGTAAGCGGGGATCCAGTGACTTTGATTCCGCGAGGACTCAGGCGGCCGGATCGGACAGGAGTTTCTCGATATCGGCACGCAGCTCATCGGGCCTGGTGGTTGGCGCGTAGCGCTTGAACACCGTGCCGTCGCGGCGCAGCAGGAACTTGGTGAAGTTCCACTTGATGCCCTGGGTACCGAGCACGCCACGCTTCTCCGTGGTCAGCCACTTGTACAGCGGATGGGCGTCGGCACCGTTCACGTCGATCTTGGCGAACATCGGGAAGCGCACCGCAAAGCGCGTTTCGCAGAACTGGCCGATCTGCTGCGCATTGCCCGGCTCCTGCTTGCCAAACTGGTTGCACGGGAAGCCCAGCACCGCCAGGCCGCGCCCCTGGTATTCGTCATGGAGCTTCTGCAAGCCCTCGTACTGCGGCGTGAACCCGCATTCGCTGGCGGTGTTGACCACCAGCATCACCTTGCCCTGGAACTGCGACAGCGGTACCGGCTGGCCGGCCAGCGAGTTGGCTTCGAACTGGTAGACATTGCTCATGGCGGACTCCTCAAAGTAGCCCAAGCATACCGCCATGCGCACGACAGTGCACGAATCAGATGACGTTCAGATGCTCGGTGCCGGCGCCCAGGTCGGTGTCCTTGGCGCTCGCGCTGTGCAGCTTGATCATCAGGCGCAGGTCGTTGAGCGAGTCGGCGTTGCGCAGCGCGTCCTCGTAGGTGATCTTGCCTTCCTCGTGCAGGTCGAACAGCGCCTGGTCGAACGAGATCATGCCCTGCTCGCGCGACTTCTTGATGACTTCCTTGAGCTCGTGGATCTCGCCCTTGAAGATCAGGTCGGCCACCAGCGGCGTGCCGATCATGATCTCCACCGCCGGCACGCGCCCCTTTTTGCCGGCGCGCGGCAGGAGGCGCTGCGAGATCATCGCCTTCAGGTTCAGCGACAGGTCGATCAGCAGCTGCTGGCGCTTTTCCTCGGGGAAGAAGTTGACCACCCGGTCGATCGCCTGGTTGGCGTTGTTGGCGTGCAGCGTGGCCAGGCACAGGTGGCCGGTCTCGGCGTACTGCAGCGCGTACTCCATGGTCTCGCGGTCGCGGATTTCGCCGATCAGGATCACGTCCGGCGCCTGGCGCAGCGTGTTCTTCAGCGCCACGTGCCAGGAGTCGGTATCGATGCCCACCTCGCGCTGCGTGACGATGCAGTTCTGGTGCGCATGAACGTACTCGATCGGGTCTTCGATGGTGATGATGTGGCCGTAGGAATGCGCGTTGCGGTGATCGAGCATTGCCGCCAGCGTGGTCGACTTGCCCGAGCCGGTGGCGCCGGTCACGATCACCAGCCCGCGCTTGGCCATCACCACGTCATGCAGCGTCGGCGGCAGGTCCAGGTCGGACACCGAAGGGATGCGCGTATTGATGGTGCGCACCACCATGCCGGCCTTGCCCTGCTGGATAAAGGCTGAAACGCGAAAGCGCCCGGCCTTGGGCGCGGTGATCGCGAAATTGCATTCGCGGCTGGTGTCGAACTCCTGCACCTGGCGCTCGTTCATCACCGAGCGCACCAGGCCCAGCGCCTGGGTCGGGTTCAGCGGCTGCTGCGACACCGGCGTGAGCTTGCCGTCGACCTTGATCGCCGGCGGGAAGTCGGAGGTGATGAACAGGTCCGAGCCGCGGTTGCTGACCATCAGCTCCAGCAGGTCGTTGATGTACTTGGCGGCGGATTCGCGATCGAGCATGGCGGTGTCCTGCTAATGGGGCGGGCCTCAGCCCATGAACGCGTCCGGATTCTTCGCAATGGCGCGCGCGTCGTTGTAGTTGATGACGCTGCGCTTGATCAGGTCCGACAGGCACTGGTCCAGGGTCTGCATGCCCAGCCCGCTGCTGGTCTGCATCATCGAGTACATCTGCGCGATCTTGTTCTCGCGGATCAGGTGGCGGATCGCGGGCGTGGCGATCATGATCTCGTGCGCCGCAGTGCGGCCGTTGCCGTCGCGCGTCTTCAGCAGCGTCTGCGAGATCACCGCCTCGAGCGATTCCGACAGCATGGTGCGCACCATGTCTTTCTCTTCCGGCGGGAACACGTCGACCACGCGGTCGATGGTCTTGGCCGCCGAGCTGGTGTGCAGCGTGCCGAAAACCAGGTGGCCGGTCTCGGCCGCGGTCAGCGCCAGGCGGATGGTTTCCAGGTCGCGCAGTTCGCCCACCAGGATCACGTCCGGGTCTTCACGCAGCGCCGAGCGCAGCGCATTGGCAAACGAATGCGTATGCGGCCCCAGCTCGCGCTGGTTGATCAGGCTCTTCTTGGAGCTGTGCACGAATTCGATCGGGTCCTCCACCGTCAGGATGTGGCCCATGTCGTTTTCATTGCGATGGTCGACCATCGCCGCCAGCGTGGTGGACTTGCCCGAGCCGGTCGGGCCCGTCACCAGCACCAGTCCGCGCGGCTTCATGCACAGGTCGGCAAATACGGCCGGCGCGCGCAGCTCTTCGAGCGTGAGCACCTTGGAGGGAATGGTACGGAACACCGCGGCGGCGCCGCGCTGGGTGTTGTAGGCATTGACCCGGAAGCGGGACAGGCCCGCGATCTCGAACGAGAAGTCGATTTCGAGGCGTTCTTCGTAGGCCTTGCGCTGGGTGTCGCTCATGATGTCGTACACCATGGCGTGGACATCCTTGTGCGTCATCGAGGCGACATTGATCCGGCGCATGTCGCCATGGATCCGCACCATCGGCGGCATGTCCGCGGAGAGATGAAGATCAGACGCCTTGTTCTTGACAGCGAAAGCCAATAGCTGCGCGATGTCCATCTATAATGACCCCACCCTGAATAGTTATCGGTACTTTGCGTACTTCTTTTGTATGTTCGCCGGATTATGTCTGTAATTGCCGCCAACTTGCAAGCCGTTCACCAGCGCATCGCGGCGGCCGCACAACAAGCCGGCAGACGGCCCGGGGACATCGCCCTGCTGGCCGTTTCCAAGACCGTTTCCCCCGACCACATAAGGGCCGCATACGCCGCCGGACAGCTTGCCTTCGGCGAGAACTACGTTCAGGAAGGGGTCGACAAGATCGCCGCGCTGGCCGACCTGCGCAGCCACTTGCGCTGGCATTTCATCGGCCCGCTGCAAAGCAACAAGACCCGCCTGGTGGCGGCGCATTTCGACTGGGTGCATGCCATCGACCGGCTCAAGATCGCCGAGCGCCTGTCGGCCCAGCGCCCGGCCGGCATGGCGGCGCTGCAGGTCTGCATCCAGGTCAATATCAGCGGCGAAGCCAGCAAGAGCGGCGTCGCCCCGGCGGAGGTCCCGGCGCTGGCGCATGCCGTCGCCGCGCTGCCCGGCCTGCGGCTGCGCGGGCTGATGGCAATCCCCGAGCCCGAGGACGACCCCGCCGCGCAGCGCCGTCCGTTCGCGGCCATGCGCGCCATGCTGCAGGCGCTGCGCGCCGACGGCCTGGACCTCGACACGCTGTCGATGGGCATGTCGGGCGACATGGACGCCGCCATCGCCGAAGGCGCCACGCTGGTGCGGATCGGCACCGCCATCTTCGGCGCGCGCCAGTACACGTAGCCCGGCGCGCCCTGTCATTTCCCTTCCAGCCCCCCAACGGATTCTCATGCTCGATACCCTTACCTTTGGCTTTCTCGGCGGCGGCAATATGGCCACCGCACTGATCGGCGGCCTGATTGCCCGCGGCGTGCCGGCCGGCTCGATCCGCGTGGTCGACCCTTTCCCCGAGGCCCGGCAGCGCCTGGCGCGCGACCTCGGCGTGCATGCCGCCGGGGCGCCGGACGCCGCTTTCGGCGCCAGCGACGTGCTGGTGCTGGCGGTCAAGCCGCAGCAGTTCCGCGACGCCGCGGCGCAGTTGCTGCCGCATCTGCCGGCCAGCGGCCGCGGCAACCTGGTGATCAGTGTGGCCGCCGGCATCCGCCTGCAGGACATGCAGCGCTGGCTGGACGGCCGCACCCGCCTGGTGCGCGCGATGCCGAATACGCCGGCACTGGCGGGCATGGGCATGACCGGGCTGGCCGCGCAGGCCGGGCTGTCGGCCGAAGACCGCGCGATCGCCGGCGCCGTGGCCGAGGCCGTGGGCAAGTGCGTGTGGGTGGATGGGGATGACCAGATCGACGCGGTCACCGCCATCTCGGGCAGCGGGCCGGCCTATGTCTTCTACTTTGTCGAGGCGATGGAACGCGCCGCCACGGAACTGGGCCTGACGGCGGAGCAAGGCCGTGAGCTGGCCGTGGAGACCTTCCGCGGCGCGGCGGCCCTGGCCGGGCAGTCGCCTGAGCCGGTGTCGACGCTGCGTGAGCGCGTGACGTCAAAAGGTGGTACGACCTATGCGGCGCTGACGGCGATGGAGGCTTCGGGCATCGGTGATGCCTTCGTGCGTGCCATGCATGCGGCGGCGGCGCGGGGCAAGGAGATGGGGGCCGAGTTCGGGAAGGATTGAGGCGCGGCCAAACCGCAGGTGCTCTGGCCTGGCTGCCGCCCCTTGTGGACGCTCCCCTCGCCCGCTTGCGGGAGAGGGGTGGGGGTGAGGGCCGGAGTGTCCACGCAGTGAGGCGCGTCGGTATGCCAGCGCCTACCCTCACCCCCTGCCCCTCTCCCGCGAGCGGGAGAGGGGAGCAAACCAGTTGCGAACCATTAGCAATCGAATAGATCACCGAATCGCATAAGCCAACGCCGTCCCCGCAAACACACAGGCCCCCAGCCAGTTGTTATGCCGGAACGCGGCGAAGCAGCGCATCCGGTCCCGATCGCGAATCAGCGTGTAGTGGTACCCGGCGCAAACCGCTGCCGCGGCCAGCCCCACCCAGTACGGCCATCCCAACCCCAGCAGCCCACCCGCCCAGGCCATCAGCGCCAGGAACGCGGCGTAGCAAAGCATGATTGCCGCCACGTCGAAACGCCCGAAGGTAATGGCTGAAGTCTTCATGCCGATCAGCAGGTCATCGTCGCGATCGACCATCGCATAGGCCGTGTCATACGCCACCGCCCAGAACACGTTGGCCAGCAGCATCAGCCACGCCACCGGCGGCACCCGGTCCTGGATCGCGGCAAATGCCATCGGGATACCAAAACCAAAGGCAATGCCAAGATAAGCCTGCGGAATCGCAAAGAAGCGCTTGAAGAACGGGTACGTGCCCGCCACCACCGCCGCCACCACCGCCAGCCACTTGGTCAGCGCATTGAGCGGCAGCACCAGCGCAAAGGCTGCCAGCGCCAGCACGGCGGCCACGGCCAGCGCTTCCCACGCGGCGATCTTGCCCGCGGTCAGCGGCCGCTCCCTGGTACGCTTGACGTGCTTGTCGAAATCGCGGTCGGCCCAGTCGTTGATGGCACAGCCGGCCGAGCGCATCAGGAAGGTCCCCGCCACGAAGATCCAGAACAGCCCCCAGGCCGGCGGACCGCCCGCGGCCATCCACATGGCCCACAGCGTCGGCCACAGCAGCAGCAGCGTGCCGATCGGCTTGTCGATGCGCACCAGGCGCGCGTAGAGGGAAAGGCGTTCAAGCATGGGCGTGGGGGGCAACGGCGAGAGGGTCTGCACAGCGCGGATCCGGGAAGGAGGATTCAATGAAAACGCGCCGCAGCCCGGATGGTTGCGACGCGCAGTGCCGGCTGCCGGAGAAGGACAGCCGGGGCAGCCAGAGATGACCAGCAGGCCTCAGGCCAGCATCGAGCGCAGCATCCACGCGGTCTTCTCATGCGTCTGCATGCGCTGGGTCAGCAGGTCGGCCGAGGGCTCGTCGCCGGCGGCATCGATCACCGGGAAGATCGAGCGCGCGGTGCGCACCACGGCTTCCTGGCCTTCGACCAGTTTGCGGATCATCTCGGTGGCCTCGGGCACGCCCTCTTCTTCCGCAATCGACGACAGGCGGGCGTATTCCTTGTAGGTGCCCGGCGCCGGGTAGCCCAGCGCGCGGATACGCTCGGCAATCGAGTCCACCGCGAGCGCCAGTTCGGTGTACTGGGTCTCGAACATCAGATGCAGCGTATTGAACATGGGACCCGTCACGTTCCAGTGGAAGTTATGGGTCTTGAGGTAGAGGGTGTAGGTGTCCGCCAGCAGCCTGGACAAACCTTCCGCAATCTTCTTGCGGTCCTTGTCCGAAATACCGATATTCACGCTCATCTCATTCTTCTTTGCCATGGCAGGTATGCTCCGTTCTGGTAAAGGCACGAGGGGCGCCGCCGGGCTTGCCCCGTGCATCCGGGGCCGGGCGACGCGGTACCTCGCATTATTGCATCAGCCAACGATCCCGGCCAAACCCGGGGCCATCTTGGCGCATATCACGGCCGCGCCAGGTTGCCGCTTACTTCAGGTTCAGCGCGCGCTTCACGCCCTCGCCGTAGGCCGGGTCGGCCTTGCTGAAATGCTCCAGCTGCACGCGCACGATCGCTTCCGGCACGCCCTGCATGGCCGCCGCGATATTGGCGAACAGGCGCTGGCGCTGGCCTTCGTCGAACAGGCGGAACAGCGCGCCGGGCTGGCTGTAATAGTCCGTGTCGACGCGGTGGTCCCAGCGGTCGGCGGCACCTTCCAGTGCCAGCGGCGGCTCCATGGCGCGCTCGCTGGCACCATAGGCGCTGTCGCGGTTGGGCTCGTAGTTCAGCTTGCCGCCCTGGTTGCCGTCCACGCGCATCGCGCCGTCGCGGTGGAAGCTGTTGTGGAACGGGCATTTCGGCGCGTTCACCGGGATCTGGCTGTGGTTGATCCCCAGGCGGTAGCGCTGCGTGTCGCCGTAGGAAAACAACCGCCCCTGCAGCATCTTGTCGGGCGAGAAGCCGATGCCCGGCACGATGTTGGCCGGATTCATCGCCACTTGCTCGACCTCGGCAAAGTAGTTGTCCGGGTTGCGGTTGAGCTCGACCACGCCCACGTCGATCAGCGGGTAGTCCTTGTGCGGCCAGACCTTGGTCAGGTCGAACGGGTTGATGTGGTACCTGGCCGCATCGGCCTCGGGCATGACCTGCACGCGCAGGTTCCAGCGCGGGAAATTGCCTTGCTCAATGTTCTCGAACAGATCGCGCTGCGCGCTCTCGCGGTCGTTGGCGACCACCCTGGCCGCTTCCTCATTGGTCCAGTTGGCAATGCCCTGCTGCGACTTGAAGTGGAACTTGACCCAGAAACGCTCGTTGCCGGCATTGATGAACGAGTACGTGTGCGAGCCGAAGCCGTGGATCTGGCGGTAGTTCTGCGGCAGCCCGCGGTCGCTCATCAGGATGGTGACCTGGTGCAGCGATTCCGGATGGCGCGACCAGAAGTCCCACACCGCGATCGGGTCGCGCAGGTTGGTGCGCGGGTTGCGCTTCTGCGTGTGGATGAAGTCGGGGAACTTGAGCGGGTCGCGCACGAAGAACACCGGCGTGTTGTTGCCGACCAGGTCCCAGTTGCCCTCATCGGTATAGAACTTGATCGAGAAGCCACGCACGTCGCGCTCGGCATCGGCCGCGCCGCGCTCGCCGGCCACGGTCGAGAAGCGGATGAACAGCGGCGTTTCCTTGCCGACCTGGGCAAAGGCCGAAGCCTTGGTGTACCTGCTGATGTCGTGCGTGATCCTGAGCGTGCCGTAGGCGCCCGAGCCCTTGGCGTGCACGCGCCGCTCGGGGATGACCTCGCGGTCGAAATGGGCCAGCTTTTCCAGGAACCACACGTCCTGCAGCAGCATCGGGCCGCGCGGGCCTGCTGTCTGCGAGTTCTGGTTGTCGGCGACCGGTGCGCCGGCGGCGGTGGTAAGCATGTCCTTCTTGCTCATTTTTTCCTTCTTGTGGGTTGGCTGAAAAGATCTTCGATCGATGCCATCCGCACCGACAGGAGTCAGCCTACCAACGATCTATCGAAATGAGAATTCAATTATTTATACCTATGTATTAGGTCAAATCTATCCGGGATTTCTGCAACTTATCGCAGCGGAGAGTGACCGCCCGAAGACAGGTTCCCGAAATGCCCCGTTGCGGGGCCAGGAATGAAAACGGCCGCAGCGGAATCTCCGCTGCGGCCGTGGGATTTGCCGGTACTGCGAGGCAGGAAGATCAGGCCGCTTCGGCCAGCTCCTTGGCGTCGAGCTTGCGCACCCCGGCCAGCTCGCAGGCGGCCACGGCGTTGGCCAGCGCTTCCATGGCCGGCAGGCGGGTAAAGCTCTTGCGCCAGGCCAGCACCACGCGCCGGTCGGGCACCGGGTCGGCGAACGGCACATAAGACAGCATGTCGCCCTTGGCCTTCAGGTCGGGCACCGAGGTGCGCGGCAGCACGGTGATGCCGACCCCGCTGGCCACCATATGGCGGATGGTTTCCAGCGACGATCCCTCGAAGGTCTTCTGGATGCCGTCGGCCGCCTGCGAGAAGCGCGACAGCTCCGGGCACACCCCCAGCACATGGTCGCGGAAGCAGTGGCCGCTGCCCAGCAGCAGCATGGTCTGCCGCTTCAGTTCATCGGGGTCGATGGCCTGCGCCTGCGCCAGCTGGTGGCCGCGCGGCACGGCGACGACAAAGGGCTCGTCGTAGAGCGGGCGCACGGTCAGGCCCGAATCCGGGAACGGCTCGGCCATCACCGCGCAGTCGATCTCCCCCTGCTTGAGCAGCTCGATCAGCTTGTGGGTGTAGTTCTCCTGCAGCATCAGCGGCATCTGCGGCACGGTCTCGATCATCTGCTTGACCAGCGACGGCAGCAGGTACGGCCCGATGGTGTAGATCACGCCCACGCGCAGCGGCCCCGCCAGCGGGTCCTTGCCCTGCTTGGCGATCTCGCGGATGGCCATGGTCTGTTCGAGCACGCGCTGGGCCTGCGCCACGATCTGCTCGCCGACCGACGTCACCGACACCTCGGAGGTGCCGCGCTCGAAAATCTGCACGTTGAGTTCGTCTTCCAGCTTCTTGATCGCGACCGACAGCGTCGGCTGCGACACGAAGCAGGCTTCGGCGGCCCGGCCGAAATGGCGCTCGCGCGCCACGGCGACGATGTACTTGAGTTCGGTGAGCGTCATGACTTATCAATTTGCGGTAGGCGATAGATTTTACCTTCGATTGCCGCTTCTGTCAGAGCGCCGCAAGCGTGCGCATTATTGGCCACATACGTAAGACCTCAGCGACGCCGGCTCAATCCCGTCATTCCCGCGCAGGCGGGAAGATCAGGCCTTGAGGTAATGCTCGCGCCCGCCCAGCCAGCGCGACAGGTGCGCTTCCACCGCTTCCGGGTAGCGCGCCAGCATCAGTTCGGCCGCCTCCTGCGCGTATTCCACCAGCCACGCATCGGTCTGCAGATCGGCAAAGCGCAACATGGCTTCGCCCGACTGGCGCGCGCCCAGGAACTCGCCGGGGCCGCGGATCTCCAGGTCGCGCCGGGCGATCTCGAAGCCATCGGTGGTCTCGCGCATGGTCGCCAGGCGCTCGCGCGCGGTGGGCGACAGCGGCGCCTGGTACATCAGCAGGCAGACCGATTCGGCGCTGCCCCGCCCCACCCGTCCGCGCAACTGGTGCAGCTGCGCCAGGCCAAAGCGCTCGGCATGCTCGATCACCATCAGCGAGGCATTGGGCACGTCCACGCCCACCTCGATCACCGTGGTGGCCACCAGCACCTGCATGCGGTTGGCGCTGAAGTCATCCATCACCGATGCCTTCTCGGCCGGCGGCAGGCGCCCGTGCACCAGGCCCACGCGCAGGTCCGGCAGCGCCGCGACCAGCGTTTCATAGGTCTCCACCGCGGTCTGCAGCTGCAGCGCCTCGCTTTCCTCGATCAGCGGGCACACCCAGTAGACCTGGCGGCCTTCGGCGGCGGCGTGATGGATGCGTCCGATCACTTCGTCGCGCCGCTCGTCGTTGACCAGGCGCGTGACGATGGGGGTGCGGCCCGGCGGCAATTCATCGATCACCGACACATCGAGGTCGGCGTAGTAAGTCATGGCCAGCGTGCGCGGGATCGGCGTGGCCGACATCATCAGCTGGTGCGGTACCGCGTCGGGCGCCGACACCTCGGCGGCACCGGCCTTGCCGCGCAGCGCCAGCCGCTGCGCCACGCCGAAGCGGTGCTGCTCGTCGACCACCGACAGTCCCAGCTTCGCAAAGCGCACGGTGTCCTGGATCAGCGCATGGGTGCCGATCACCAGCTGCGCCTCGCCCGATTCCACGCGCGCCACGGCCTCGCGCTTCTCGCGCGCCTTCTGGCTGCCGGCCAGCCACGCCACCGCCACGCCCAGCGGCTCCAGCCACGCGGACAGCTTGCGGTAGTGCTGCTCGGCCAGGATTTCGGTGGGCGCCATCAGCGCGGCCTGGTAGCCGGCGTCGATGGCCTGGCAGGCCGCCAGCGCGGCGACGATGGTCTTGCCGCTGCCCACATCGCCCTGCAGCAGCCGGTGCATCGGGTGCGGGCGCGTCATGTCGGCGGCGATTTCCTCCACCACGCGCTGCTGCGCCCCGGTCAGCCGGAATGGCAATGCAGCCAGGAAGCGCGTGAGCAACCCGCCCTCGCGGCGCGGCATGGTCGGCGCATTTTTTTCGCGCCGCGCCGCGTGCGCGCGCCGCAGCGAGATCTGCTGCGCCAGCAGCTCGTCGAACTTGATGCGCTGCCAGGCCGGGTGCGAGCGGTCGGCCAGCGCGGCTTCGCTCTCCTGCGGCGGGGGCGCGTGCAGCAGCCGCAGGCAATCGGCCAGCGGGCGCAGGTGCAGGCGTGCCAGCGGCCCCTCCAGCAGCGCCTGCGGCAGCGTCTCGGGCATGGGCGTGCGCGACAGCGTGCCGCCGATGGCCTTGCGCAGGTAGGCCTGCGCAATCCCGGCGGTGGACGGATAGACCGGTGTCAGGCGATCCGGCAGCGCTTCGCCTGGCACCACCGGGCGCACCGTCGGGTGGACCATCTCGGCACCGAAGAAACCGCCGCGCACCTCGCCGCGCACGCGCAGGCGCACGCCCTCGGCCATCTGCTTGGTCTGGCTGCCGTAGAAGTTCAGGAAGCGCAGCGTCAGCTCGCCGCTGTCGTCGGCAATCTTGACCACCAGCTGGCGGCGCGGGCGGAACGTGACTTCGTTGGAGATGACTTCGCCTTCGACCTGCGCCGGCAGCCCGAGCCCGGCGCGGTGGATCGCCTCGGCGATCGGCGCCAGCGTGGTCTCGTCCTCATAGCGCATCGGCAGGTGCAGCACCAGGTCGACCGGACGGCGCAGGCCGAGCTTGGCCAGCCGGGCGGCCGCGGTGGACGTGCCGGAGGCCGCGGCCTTGCCCTTGGCATCGCCTGCCTTGCCGCGCGCGGGCGCCGCCGTGTCCTTGGCGGCGTCGGCGGGGTCGTGGATCGGTTCGGCGGCGGTTCCGGGCATCGGCAAGAAATAATCAGCAATCGCTGCGGTTCAGCATGGCTGGCTGGCGCGGCACTGGCGAATAGCCGGTATCACACCCGGCCCGGCGGCAAGCGCGCCCGTGGCCTTACAATATCGGATTCGCCGATTGTACCCATGCCGGCTGCCACCACGGGCAGCGGAGTGCCGTTTTGTGCCCCGCTCCGGCCTGCATGGGGATCGCGCAGCCCCCCGCTCCCACGATGTTGACGCTTTCCGATTTCGATTTTCCGCTGCCACCAGAACTGATTGCCCAGAGCGCGCTGCCGGACCGCAGCGCGAGCCGGCTGCTGGTGGTCGAACGGCTGGCCCCCGCCGACACCGCCGATGCGGTGCGCATGGTCGACCGTGCCTTCAGCGATATCGTCGACTACCTGCGCCCCGACGACCTGCTGGTCTTCAACGACACCCGCGTGATCAAGGCACGCTTCTTCGGCCACAAGCCCAGCGGCGGCAAGGTCGAGGTGCTGGTCGAGCGCGTGGTCGACACCCATACCGTGCTGGCCCAGGTGCGCGCCTCCAAGACGCCCGCCGAGGGCAGTACGCTGCACCTGGCCGACGATGCCTTCGCCGTCACCGTGGGCCCGCGCGTGGACCAGTTCTTTACGCTGCGCTTCCCCGAGCCGGCGCTGGACCTGATCGAGCGCTACGGCCGCCTGCCGCTGCCGCCGTATATCACGCATGATCCGGACGCCTACGACGAGACCCGCTACCAGACCGTCTACGCGCGCAGCCCCGGCGCGGTCGCCGCGCCCACCGCGGGTCTGCATTTCGATGATGCGCTGTTCGCCCGGCTCGATGCCGCGGGCGTGCGCCGCGCCTTCCTGACGCTGCACGTGGGCGCCGGCACCTTCCAGCCGGTGCGCACCGAGAACCTGGCCGAGCACAAGATGCACTCGGAGTGGTACGCCATTTCCGAGGAACTGGCCCAGGCCGTGCGCGACACCCGCGCGCGCGGCGGCCGCGTGATCGCGGTCGGCACCACCTCGCTGCGCGCGCTGGAATCGGCCGCGCAGGCCGACGGCACGCTCGCCGCCGGCAGCGGCGACACCGATATCTTCATCACCCCCGGCTACCGCTTCCGCCTGATCGATGCCCTGATCACCAACTTCCACCTGCCCAAGTCGACGCTGCTGATGCTGGTGTCGGCGCTGGCCGGGGTGGAAGCCATCCGCGCCGCCTACCGCCATGCGGTCGAGCAGCGCTACCGTTTCTTCAGCTACGGGGATGCCATGCTGCTGACCCGCCAGCCTGGTGCCGGCACCAAGGCCTGATTTCCGACTATTCGCCATGCTCAACTTCGAACTCATCACCACCGACGGCAACGCCCGCCGCGGCCGCGTCACGCTGAACCACGGCGTGGTCGAGACGCCGATCTTCATGCCGGTGGGCACCTATGGCTCGGTCAAGGCGATGTCGCCGCTGGAACTGAACGAGATCGACGCGCAGATCATCCTGGGCAACACCTTCCATCTGTGGCTGCGCCCGGGGCTGGACGTGGTCAACGCCCACGAGGGCCTGCACCGCTTTATCGGCTGGGACAAGCCGATCCTGACCGATTCCGGCGGTTTCCAGGTGTTTTCGCTGGGTGACCTGCGCAAGATCACCGAGGATGGCGTCACCTTCGCGTCGCCGGTCAACGGCGACAAGCTGTTCCTGTCGCCCGAGATCTCGATGCAGATCCAGCGCACGCTGAACTCGGACATCGTCATGCAGTTCGACGAATGCACGCCGTACGAGATCGACGGCCGCCCCGCCACGCATGAGGAAGCCGCCAAGTCCATGCGCATGAGCCTGCGCTGGGCCAAGCGCTCGCGCGATGAATTCGGGCGCCTGGCCAACCCCAATGCGCTGTTCGGCATTGTCCAGGGCGGCATGTACGAAGACCTGCGCGATGAGTCGCTGGCGGGCCTGTACGAGCTGGACTTCCACGGCTTTGCCATCGGCGGGCTGTCGGTGGGCGAGCCCAAGGAAGACATGATGCGCGTGCTGGAACACGTGGCGCCGCGCCTGCCGGCCGACAAGCCGCACTACCTGATGGGCGTGGGCACGCCCGAGGACCTGGTCGCCGGCGTGGCCGCCGGGGTCGATATGTTCGACTGCGTGATGCCGACCCGCAACGCGCGCAACGGCTGGCTCTTCACCCGCTACGGCGATGTCAAGATCAAGAACGCCGTGCACCGCAACGACCCGCGCCCGCTTGACGAGAGCTGCGCCTGCTACACCTGCCGCAACTTCTCGCGCGCCTACCTGCACCACCTGCACCGCGTGGGCGAGATCCTGGGTGCGCGCCTGAACACCATCCACAACCTGCACTACTACCTGCAGCTGATGCGCGAGGTGCGCGAGTCGATCGAGCACCATCGCTTTGCCGATTTCCGCCGCCAGTTCGCCGCCGACCGCGCCCGCGGCACGCAGTGACCACGCCGGGCGGCGCGAACTTTTGCGCCGCCGGCGGTCGAATAGCCGGGTCATGCCCCGGGCGGGCGGGCGCGGCCGGCCATGCCGGCGCTGCCGCAAGTTGCCCCGAACGCACCCGAACAAACCCGTATGGCGCCCTAGAATGCGAAAGGGGGACGGAGTGCGAATGGTAGAATGTTCGATTAATTGACTGACTTTGTGACGGAGAATCAACGTGCTGATTTCTAACGCATTTGCCCAGACCGCCGGTGCCGGCGGCGCGGCTGGCGGCCTGATGAGCTTCCTGCCCATCATCCTGATGTTTGGTGTGCTGTGGTTCATCATGATCCGCCCCCAGATGAAGCGCCAGAAGGAATCCAAGGCAATGCTCGAAGCGCTGGCCAAGAACGATGAAGTCGTCACCGCCGGCGGCATCCTGGGCCGCGTGACCAAGGTCACCGACCAGTACGTCGGCCTGGAAATCGCCGCAGGCACCGAAATCACCGTGCAGAAGAATGCCGTGACCACGGTGCTGCCCAAGGGCTCGCTGAAGGCGCTCTGATCCCCCGGATCGCGCGCGCACCTCGCGCCTTCGCCGCCTTTGTCTTTTCCGGCATGCCCGTTCGCGCATGCCACGGCAGCCGCCTGATCCAGCCCGACGAAGCCCCGGCGGCTTCGATGCGTGGCTGCCAGGCGGCTGTTTGCCAAACCGGTTCGGCCCCGCCGACGTGGTGCGCCACGCCAGCGCCGGCCCCGCCAACCGCTGAATGACTGGCCAGAGATGAATCGTTATCCGCTTTGGAAATACCTCGTGATCCTGGTGGCCCTGGCCATCGGCATCACCTATACCTTGCCGAACTTCTTCGGCGAGGCGCCCGCCGTGCAGGTGTCCTCGGGCAAGGCCACGGTCAAGGTCGACCTGTCGATGCAGAAGCAGGTCGAACAGATCCTGGCGCAGAACCAGCTCCAGCCTGACGGCGTCTTCTTCGATATTTCCGGCCAGTCGGGCTCGGTCAAGGCGCGCTTTCGCACCACCGACGAGCAGCTCAAGGCCAAGGACGTGCTGTCGCGTACGCTGAATCCGGACGCGGCCGACGCCACCTACGTGGTGGCGCTGAACCTGCTGTCGGGCTCGCCGCGCTGGCTGACCGCCATGCACGCGCTGCCGATGTACCTGGGCCTGGACCTGCGCGGCGGCGTGCACTTCCTGCTGCAGGTCGACATGAAGGGCGCCGTCGACAAGAAGCTCGACAGCCTGGCCGGCGACGCGCGCACCCTGCTGCGCGACAAGAACATCCGCCACGGCGGCATCGACCGCGACGGCGAGCGCCTGACGGTGCGCTTCAATAACGCCGACGACGCCGGCCGCGCGCGCGCCGTGCTGGCCGACAACCTGCGTGAAGTGGCGTTCGCCATGGACGGCAACAACATCGTCGGCACCTTCACCGACGCTGCCCGCAAGGCGGTGCAGGACGCGGCGGTCAAGCAGAACATCACCACGCTGCACAACCGCGTGAACGAGCTCGGCGTGGCCGAGCCGGTGATCCAGCAGCAAGGCGCCGACCGCATCGTGGTGCAGCTGCCGGGCGTGCAGGACACCGCCAAGGCCAAGGACATCATCGGCCGCACCGCCACGCTGGAAGCGCGCCTGGTCGACAACGACGCCCCGCGCATGCCGCGCCCGGGCGACCCGATCCCGTTCGGCAGCGAGCTCTTCACCCAGGGCAACGGCGCCCCGGTGGTGCTGAAGAAGCAGGTCATCTTCACCGGCGACCGCATTGAAAGCGCCTCGGCCGGCTTCGACCAGAACCAGCATCCTTCGGTCAACATCAAGCTCGACGCCCAGGGCGGCCGCGTGCTGCGCGACGTCTCGCGCGAGAACCTGAAAAAGCCGATGGCGATCGTGCTGTTCGAAAAGGGCAAGGGCGAGGTGCTGACGGTGGCGACGATCCAGTCCGAACTGGGCTCGAGCTTCCAGATCACCGGCTCCTACTCCACCGAAGCCGCCAATGACCTGGCGCTGCTGCTGCGCGCCGGCTCGCTGGCCGCGCCGATGGAGATCATCGAAGAGCGCACCATCGGCCCGTCGCTGGGCGCGGACAACATCAAGAAGGGCTTTGACTCGGTCGCCTACGGCTTCGCCGCCATCGCCGTGTTCATGATCCTGTACTACATGCTGTTCGGCATGTTCTCGGTGTTTGCGCTGGGCGTGAACCTGCTGCTGCTGATCGCGGTGCTGTCGATGCTGCAGGCCACGCTGACGCTGCCGGGCATCGCCGCTATCGCGCTGGTGCTGGGCATGGCCATCGACGCCAACGTGCTGATCAACGAGCGCATCCGCGAAGAACTGCGCGGGGGCGCGTCGCCGCAGATGGCGATTGCGGTCGGTTTCGACCGCGCCTGGGCCACCATCCTGGACTCCAACGTGACCACGCTGATCGCCGGCCTGGCGCTGCTGGCCTTCGGTTCGGGCCCGGTGCGCGGCTTTGCCGTGGTGCACTGCCTGGGCATCCTGACCTCGATGTTCTCGGCGGTGTTCTTCAACCGCGGCCTGGTCAACCTCTGGTACGGGCGCAAGAAGAAGCTGCAGAGCGTGGCCATCGGCCAGATCTGGAAGCCGGGCAACACCACCGATACGCCGGTCGCCAAGTAAGCGGCCAGCGGGACAACTAGCAGTACGTAACAGGATTCAACATGGAATTCTTCCGCATCCGGCGCGACATTCCGTTCATGAAGCGCGCGTTGGTCTTCAACGTGATCTCCTTCCTGACGTTTGCCGCGGCCGTGTTCTTCCTCTGGCACAAGGGCCTGCACCTGTCGATCGAATTCACCGGCGGCACGGTGATGGAGGTCAACTACCAGCAGGCGGCCGACCTGGAAAAGATCCGTGGCCAGGTGGGCAAGCTGGGCTACAGCGACGTGCAGGTGCAGAACTTCGGCACCTCGCGCGACGTCATGATCCGCCTGCCGCTGCAGAAGGGCCCGGACGGCAAGCCCGTCACCTCGGCCCAGCAGAGCGAGCAGGTGATGACCGCGCTGCAGGCGGCCTCGCCTGACGTCAAGCTGCAACGGGTGGAGTTCGTCGGCCCGCAGGTGGGCAAGGAGCTGGCCACCGACGGCCTGCTGGCGCTGCTGTGCGTGGTGGCCGGCATCGTGATCTACCTGTCGTTCCGTTTCGAATGGAAGTTCGCGGTGGCGGGCATCATCGCCAACCTGCACGACGTGGTCATCATCCTGGGCTTCTTCGCCTACTTCCAGTGGGAATTCTCGCTGTCGGTGCTGGCGGCGATCCTGGCGGTGCTGGGCTACTCGGTCAACGAATCGGTGGTGATCTTCGACCGGATCCGCGAGAACTTCCGCAAGTACCGCAAGATGACCACGCACGAGATCATCGACAACGCGATCACCAGCACCATCTCGCGGACCATCATCACCCACGGTTCGACCCAGATGATGGTGCTGTCGATGTTCTTCTTCGGCGGCCCCACCCTGCACTATTTCGCGCTGGCACTGACGGTCGGTATTCTGTTCGGCATCTACTCGTCGGTATTCGTGGCCGCGGCGCTGGCGATGTGGCTGGGCGTCAAGCGCGAGGACCTGGTCAAGGGCGAGAAGAAGCCCGAGTCGACCGACCGCAACGACCCCAACTACGGCGCGCAGGCATAAGCCCCGCCCTGCCGGAAAAACAGAACGGCGCCCCGCGGGGCGCCGTTTTTCATGGCTGCAAAGCCAGGGGAAAACCCAGCCGGGAGATTCAGGCGGGCATCGAGAACCGCTCGATCCAGGCTGCCAGCCGGTCGGCCGCAAAGGTCTCGCTGCGCGGGACCGCGCGGCACACCACGGTCTCGCCGTCACGCGCGAATTTCACCGCGCCGCCAGCCTCTTCCAGCCACAGCAGGCTCGCCAGCCAGCCGGCGTGCGACGCCGACACCGGCGAACCCACCGGCTGCGCCAGGAACTCGGCCAGCGCCGCCGGTGCGGCCCACACTACGGTATCGCCGTCGCGGCGCGCCACTTCGCTGCCGAGCGCGTCGGCGATCACCGCGGCGGCATCGGCCGCGCCCTTGCCCGCATGGGTGCTGCGCAGCTGCGCCAGGCACGTGCCGACGGCATGGCCGAAGCTGCCGCTGCGCTCGGCTTCGGCGCGCACCAGGTCGGCGTAGTCCATGCGCTGCCAGTCCGGATCGACACTTGCCGCGCCAGCCAGGTCGACCGCCGCGAGGTAGGTCTCAACCGGCTGGAAGCGGCCCGGCCCGATCAGGCTGGCGCACAACGCATGCACCATGCCGATGCGCGAAGCCACGGTCTGGGTCTGCAGCACCGACAGCTTCTCGCGCAGCAGCTGGTCGCGTTCCTTGCGCAGGCCCGACATTTCCAGCGCCTGCTTGAGCTCCATGCGCAGCGCGGTGATGTCCCACGGCTTCTTGATGTAGCGGTGGATCTGCCCCTGGTTCACCGCCTCGACGGTCTGGTCGAGCTCTGAATACGCGGTGGTCAGGATGCGCACGATATACGGGTAGCGTTCACGGGCGTAGCGCAGCAGTTCGTTGCCATACTCGCCCGGCATGCGCTGGTCTGACACCAGTACCGCCAGGCTGCCGGCGTGGGCGTCCAGCAATGCCTTGCCCTCCTCGACGGAGCCGCCGGTGACCACCGGTGCCAGCGCCCCGATGGCACGCTGGAAATACTTGACTGCCGTAGCTTCGTCATCGACGAACAGAATCGCCGGGGGTGGTGCCTGGGTGGCATTCGGTTCGGTCATCGGTCACTCCTATGCTTTCGACTCTTGAAACTTGGAAAGTCCAGCGTCACCGTCGTGCCGGCGCCGGACGCGGATTCGATCCGGATCCCGCCGCCAAAGGACTGCATGACGCGGTTGCAGAAAATCATGCCCAGGCCGCTGCCGCCGGCGCTGGCGTGGGTGGTGACGGGATCGACCAGCAGCCGGTCCATCACCTCGGGCGGAATGCCCGGCCCGTTGTCGCAGATGCGGATCTCGGCGCGCGGCTGCGCCGCCACCACAAAGCGCAGCGACGGCGCGCCGATATCGGCCAGCGCGCGCAGCGCATTGCTCATCACCGAGGACAGCACCAGCGCCACGCAGTTGGGCAGGGTCTGCACGGGGAAGTCCCCCTGCATATCGACCTCGACCCAGCTGCGCTGCTCCCCCGCGAAGGGATAGCTGTCCAGCAGCGAAGAGACCAGCGCGCCGGCGCTGACCTCGCTGCCGGTCCCGCGCCGCACCGGCCCGCTGCCGGCGCTGTTGCGCACCGACTGCAGGAACGACGACAGCACCGCCAGGCAATACTGGGCGTTGTCGTGCATGGCGCTGGCGGCCTGGCCGATCTCGCCCTGGCGCTGCGCGCTGTATTCGCCGGCCGCGCGCGCGCCGATGCCGCGCGCAAAGTTGGCAATGGCCGCCAGCGGCGTGTTCAGCTCATGCGCCAGAAAGGCCAGGGTCTCGTCGATCGCCATCAGCCGGTGCTGGCGCAGGGTGCGCTCGCGGTGGCGCTCGGCGGCCCGCGTCAGCACGTCGCGCAGGTTGCCCACGCTCAGCGGCTTTTCCAGGATCTGGAAGATCTCGCCGCTGTTGACCGTTTGCAGCAGCACATCCTTGTCGGCATAGGCGGTCACCAGGATGCGCACGATCTGCGGATACGCCTGCGCCACCTGGCGCAGCAGCACGCCGCCATCGCGCCCGGGCATGCGGAAGTCGGTCACCAGGATCGCCACGCGGGCGGGGTCCGAGCGCAGCGCGGACATGGCTTCGTCGGCGCTGCTGGCCAGCAGCACCTCATAGTCGCTGCCGACCGCGCGGGCGAAGTACTTGCGCGCCATGTCTTCGTCGTCGACGTAGAGAACGGCAGGCCGTGCCTGCATGACTTCGCTCATGGCTGGTTACTCCGCACGCGGCAGGTCGAAGCTGAAGGCGGTCCACTGGCCGAGCTCGCTCTCGGCAAACAGCTGGCCGCCATGGCGCTCGATCACCGCGTAGCTGATCGACAGGCCCAGGCCAAGCCCCTGCCCCACCTCGCGCGTGGTGAAGAACGGCTCGAACACGCGCGCCAGGTTTTCCTGGGGAATGCCAGGGCCGTTGTCGCGCACCGTGACATGCAGGCGGTGGTTGTCCCACCTGGCCGTGGTATGGATGGCCGGCGCCGCCGTTCCCGCCTTGCGCATGGCCAGCGCGGCATTCGAGAACAGGTTGATCAGCACGCCGATGACGGCCGCTTCGTCGCCCAGCACCAGGGTGTCGGTGACCAGCTCGCGCGTCAGGGTGACGCCGCGCAGTTCATGCGCGGTCAGGCGGATCGACGAATCGAGTGCCTTCTCGAACAAGAACGGCGTGCCCTCGACCTCGGCGCCGGGCTTGCGGTAGGCGAAGGTCTTCAGGTCGGAAACGATATGCTGGATGCGCTGCATGCCCTGCTTGGCGTCGACCAGGCACTCTTCCAGCGAAGGGTTTTCCTTGGCCTGCGGCTCTTCCAGCGCGACTTCGATCGCCATCAGGCAGAAGTTGACCGGGTTGTTCACCTCGTGCAGCAGGCCGGCCGCCAGGGTACCGATGGCGGCCATTTTCTCCTGCTGCAGCATCTGGCCCTTGATGTCGGCCAGCCGGCGGTTGATCACCTCGAGTTCCGCGTTCTTCTCTGCGACCTCGGCCTTCAGGCGGAACAGCATGAAGCGCGCCCGCTCGTTGAAAAACGTGTAGACCCCGCTCGCCGCCGCGGCGAACAGCAGGAACAGTGAATTGGCGATAAAGGTGCCCCCCGGCTCGATGCCGCCGGGGTGGAACAGGCATGCCAGCATGTACAGCAGGTATGAGAGCAAGCCGAACACCAGGTTCTGCCACAACCCGAACGGCAGCGCGATGCCCGAGGCGAAGATCGCCAGGTTAAGCCCGACGTAGTACGGCGACTGCACCCCTTCAGTCTGCCAGATCATCCATGCGATCATGATTTGCGGCAGCAGCAGCCACGTCAGCGTCAGCCATGGCGCGAAGCGGCGCCCGGCGGCGCTGTACAGCACCACCACCACACCCGCGATCAGCATCGACACCAGCACGCGCGCCACCCCGAAGGCAAGCTGCTGCTGCGGATACTGGCCGTAATCGAGTCCTACCCCGAGCAGGACCAGCACGATCGCGGTATAGGCGCCGCCACGGCTGAATGCCAGGCGAAAATCAGCCAGTTCGGACTGGTAGCCGGCGTAGAGTTGGTTGGTGCTCATGGCGTGCCCCGCAAGGACTGCCTCAGTAAATGGTGGCTTCAGCAAACACGTTGACGCCGGTGACATCGACGTAAATGCGGTGCGAGTGCGAATTCTCAGGCAGCAGCTGCGCCATGCCCGCGTTGTCGCGGTAGATCAGGTACCACTCCAGCAGGTGTTCCATGCCGAATTTCTCGGGATTGTCGGCATGGACGTTAGTCACCAGAATCTGTCCGCCGGGCCGCGAACGGGAGGCGAAATACGACAGCAGCCGCGTACACACCTTGTCGGACAGGTAGTCGAACAGGCCCGCGCAATAGACCGCGTCGAACTCCCTTGCACTGGTATCCTCCGGCGAGATGCGCCGCTTGAGCAATTCATGCACCGACTGGTGCACCATCTCGACGGCAACCTTGCGCCCGGCGCTGGTGGCAGACTGGTCGATCGTGCTACGCGTGAACTCCAGCGTCTCTTCGCTGAAATCGACCAACTGGAACGACAGCAGTTCCGGATTGGGGTATTCGCGCACGAAGCGCTGGATTTCGAAGGCAGGGCCGCAGCCCACGTTGAGCACCCGGAACGGCCGGCCAGCGGCGCAGGCGCGATCAGCCTGGCGAGTCAGGAAATCTATCAGCAATTCGATGCGGTTGCGGTGCGCGGTCGCCACCGCCGCCTTGAGGAAGGCGGTGTTGACAATCTGGAAATAGGTGGTGGGGCCCTGCTGCGGGTCGTTCAGGATCTGGTTCACCATCTCGTAGTCGCCGGCATAGCCGAGCGGCTTGGTGAAGGTGCGGTGCACGAACGGCGCCCGCATCAAGAGCGGGTGCAGCGCCGCCTGCGCGTAAGTGCGGTGCATTGGCGCGAGCTCCGGATCCACGTGCTGGGCTTCGGCCTCGAGCCAGTCGAGGTAGGTCTTGGTCTTGACCATGATCGGCGTGGCCAGTTCGTAGAAGACGTCCGCACGGAGCTTGCCTTCGATCTTGGGCAGCGATTCGGTCAAGTCGACCTGCTCGACCCAGCGCGAAACCTCGGAGAGGAACGCGCGCATTTCATTGACCACGATCTGGTAGTCGCGCCGGATATGGAAGCGCGCGTCCCAGTCCTGCACGAAAAGCTCGGCTTCGCGCGCGACCGACTTGGGCTCGTTGGTCAGGTCCGTCAGTTCGCGCCACTCGTCGATCAGCGTCAGCGACACCACGGCGGTCAGACCCGTGTTCACGAGACTCATGACCACGGCCTTGCCGAGGTAGGCATTCTTGGCGCCCATACGGACGCTGAGTTCGCTCAGCACCTCGCTGACCTGCACGATCGAATACGGGTTGTAGATTTCCATCACCAGAGACTTTCTCTGGAGATTGACAATCGTGCCCCGCACCTGCTCGCCCTGCGAGTTGCGGAAACTAACTACCGGATCGATTTGCGTTTTGGAATACACGGTATTGCGCCAGGGAAAACCGGGAAACGCTGCAGGCCATACAGCCAGGGCAGAACGGCCGGGTACAGCATGGGAGGCGAGGTGGTCGCAGGATGGCTACCGGTATCGGGACATGCAGCGAATGCTCATAGTGATGCGCTTTAGCCGGTTGCGGGCATGGCTGCCCCCGCCTTGGCAGGAGTAGCAATACCCCGATCAAGGTGGATTGCCGCGGGCCATTGTACTGTGCCGGTCGCAAGTCGCACAACAAAGTGCCCTGTCGGCCCCCCGGATGGTGCAGGACAACAAAAAAGGCCGGCGTGGCCGGCCTTCACTGGCTGGGAGCCCGCCGCAGCGGGCCGCGCGCTCAGTCCGCGCGCACGCCTTCCACCTGGATGGCGAGCTTGACTTCGGGCTTGAAGCCCATCTTGACGCCATAGTCCAGACCGAAATCGGCACGGTTGAACTGGCCCACGGCGTCGGCGCCGCAGGCTTCGCGCTTGAGCATCGGGTGCTGGATGCACTTGAAGTCGCGGATTTCCAGCTTGACCGGCTTGGACACGCCGCGCAGGGTCAGCATGCCGTCGACCTCGGTCGGCACGTCGCCCTTGAACTTGGAGAACTTGCCCTTGTAGGTGGCCTCGGGGAAGGCTTCCACGTCGAACATGTCCGCGCTCTTGGCGTGCTGGTTCAGCTTGGCGTTGCCGAAATCGATCGAGGCCGCATCGATCTTGACCTCGACCGAGCCCGCCTTGGCGGCGCGGTCCAGCGTGACCACGCCGCTGGACTTTTCGAACTTGCCGCGCCAGGTCGACAGGCCGCCCAGGTGGTCGGCCTCGAAGCTCGGATAGGTATGGGTCGGATCGAGGTTGTACGTCACGGTATTGGCCGAAGCCACGCCAAAGGCGGCGGTTGCGGAAATGGCCGCGACGGCGGCAACGAGGGAACGCAGTTTCATGGAATCTCCCGACAAATCAGGTTGGGACGCACGTTTCAGGTTCGTCCTGGGTACGTCAGCGGAATGCCGGCCTTACTTCCTGGCCAGCACGATACGGAATTTGATCTGGACGTCGTCGGCCACCACGGAAGTGTCCTTCCATTCGCCGTCGCCGATATTGAACGCGGTGCGCTTGATCGGCAGCGCGCCCTCGAACACCTGCACGGCGCCTTCCTGGCGGTAGGTGGCGGGCACCACCACGTCCACGGTCTTGCCCTTGATGGTCAGCTTGCCGGCCACGTCGTACTTGCCCGGCGTGCCGTTCTTGATGCTGGTGGACTGGAACACCGCCTTGGGGTACCTGGCCGCGTCGAACCAGTCCTTGCCCTTCACTTCCTTGGTGGTCTCGGCATCGCCGATCTCGAAGCTGGACACATCGATCTCGACCTTGGCCGTCGAGCTCGCCAGCTTGGCCGGATCGAAGCTGACGGCGGCATCGAATTTCTTGAACTTGCCTTCCATCGGCACGCCGATCTGGCGCGCGACCGCGGTCACCGAGCTCTTGGCGGCGTCTACCTGAGCCCAGGCCAGGTTGGCGGCAATGCCGGTGGCGGCCAGGACGGCGGCCATGACCAGCGAGCCGCGGCGGGAATTGCGTTTCATCTCAGAAGACTCCTGTCAGGGTCGGCGCCGCGGCGCCGCGGTGCGAAAAGGTTGGGCGGTTGCCAGGCTCAGCGCAGGAATGGCAGCATCCGGCCCAGCGTGCCGTCGCGGTCGACAAACTGGTGTTTCACCGCGGCGGCCGCATGGACAACGACCACGGCCGCCATCAGGTAATTCAGCCAGATATGCGCGAACTTCAGCACTTCCTTCAGTGCGTCGTTCTTTTCCAGCAGCGCCGGCATCTCCCACAGGCCCAGGTACACCACCGGCACGCCCGCGGCCGAGCTGTACAGGTAGCCGGTGATCGGGACGATCACGATCAGCAGGTACAGCAGGTGGTGGGCGCCGGCCGCGGCCCTGGCCTGCCAGGCCGGGGTGCCGGGCGCCACCGGCGGGGCCGCATGGGTCGCGCGCCACAGCATGCGCAGCACGGCGATGGCGAAGATCGTCACGCCCAGCCACTTGTGCCAGGAGTAGAGCTTGAGCTTGGTCGGCGTCAGCCCGGGAATGCCGGTCATGTACAGGCCCAGCCCGAACGCGGCAAAGATCGCCAGCGCGATGACCCAATGCAGGGCAATCGCAGTAGCGCCATAGCCAGGCGGGGCATTGGCGGTAGAACGCATCGGATTCCTCTCGCCCGCGTCACGGGCGTTTCACAATTTTGGGGAAGCTACGGGCAGGTGCAAGCCCGCTCGTGCGCTTAAGATTCTCGCATTATTGCGGGTGGACGTGCGCCGATGCAGGACAGTCCTTCATTAAGTTATTCAAATAAGTTGAAGCGACATTCTGTCGCAAGCGGCACAAGGACGCGGCGGTCCTGCCTTCTGCTGCGCTGAGCCGGAAAAGCAAAAAGCCATCCTTACGGATGGCATATTGCTCATCGTCATCCCCGCTTTCGCGGGGATGACGGGCCGGTTTGCGGGGGACTTCCCGTCGCGTCAGATGCGCTCGGCCAGCACCACGGCCTTGCCGATGTAGCTGCCGGGGGTCATCTCCAGCAGCAGCTTCCTGGCGTCGTCCGGGATTGCCAGGGCGTTGATGAAGGTCTGCAGCGCCTCGCGCGAGATGCCCTTGCCGCGGGTCAGCTCCTTGAGCTGCTCGTACGGGTTGGGCACGCCGAAGCGGCGCATCACGGTCTGCACCGGCTCGGCCAGCACTTCCCAGCAGTTGTCCAGGTCTTCGTTGAGGCGCTCGGGGTTGGTCTCCAGCTTGCCCAGGCCGCGCAGGCAGGCCTCGTAGGCCAGCAGGCTGTAGCCGAAGGCCACGCCGATATTGCGCAGCACGGTCGAGTCGGTCAGGTCGCGCTGCCAGCGCGACAGCGGCAATTTCTCGGACAGGTGGCGCAGCACGGCGTTGGCCAGGCCCAGGTTGCCTTCGGAGTTCTCGAAATCGATCGGGTTGACCTTGTGCGGCATGGTCGACGAGCCGATTTCGCCGGCCTTGGTCTTCTGTTTGAAGTAGCCCAGCGAGATATATCCCCAGACGTCGCGGTTCAGGTCGAGCAGGATGGTGTTGGCGCGGGCGATCGCGTCGAACAGCTCGGCCATGTAGTCGTGCGGCTCGATCTGGATGGTGTAGGGATTGAAGCTCAGGCCCAGGCGGGTCTCGATGACCTGCTTCGAGAAGGCTTCCCAGTCGAAGGTCGGGTAGGCCGACAGGTGGGCGTTGTAGTTGCCCACGGCGCCGTTCATCTTGCCCAGCAGCTCGACCTGCTCGATGCGCTGGATCGCGCGCGCCAGGCGCGCGGCCACGTTGGCCATTTCCTTGCCCAGCGTGGTCGGGCTGGCCGGCTGGCCGTGGGTGCGCGACAGCATCGGCTGGGCCGCATTCAGTTTGGCCAGCTCCACCAGGCGGGCATGCACGCGCTCGAGCGCCGGCACCACCACGCCTTCGCGGGCGCCCTTGAGCATCATGCCGTGCGAGGTGTTGTTGATGTCTTCCGAGGTGCAGGCGAAGTGGATGAACTCGCTGGCGGCTTCCAGCTCGGCGTTGCCCTTGACCTGCTCCTTGAGCCAGTACTCGACCGCCTTCACGTCATGGTTGGTGACGGCTTCGATTTCCTTGATGCGGGCGGCGTCGGCCTCGCTGAACTTGTCCACCAGCGCCAGCAGCGCGGCCTCGGACGCGGCCGAAAATTTGGGCATGTCGGGCAGGCCGGCCTGCGACAGCGCGATCAGCCAGTGCACCTCGACCTTGACGCGGTTGCGCATGAAGGCCGCCTCGGACAGCCATTCGCGCAGCGCATCGGCCTTGGCGGCATAACGGCCATCGATCGGGGACAGGGCGGTGAGCGGCGAAAGCGAAGAGGAGGTCATGCTGGAAACCGGGAAAGGGAGGAGTAAAGAAGGCGACGTGCCAGAAGCGCCGCGGGGGCAGGCGCTGTCAGCGTTGGGGGGCGGGAACGATGGCCTGATGCGTCCAAAGCGCCGCACCGGCAGGCCCGCCCGCGCACGCGGCACCGGTGTCGGCGCTGCGCAACGCGGGATTTTACCACCCCTGCCCCCGCTCAGGGGCAGCGGTCAAGCACGGCCGCGGGGCATCGGTGCGCGAACCCGCATTCGCCAGGCGCCACGGGTATACTCGCGCACGCCGTTCCAGTAGCCTGTTATGAAGTGCATCGGGCCCGCCCCCGCCCTCCCCGGCGCTGCCGCTGCCACCGAGCAACGATGCACTTCATAACAAGCTCAAGGGGAGAACATGAAGCTGTATGCATCCCGGACCAGTCCCTACGCGCGCAAGGTGCGCGTGGTGATGGCGGAGAAAAAGATCGAGTGCCAGCTCATCGAAGAGGATGTCTGGTCGCCCGAGACGAAGATCGGCCAGTACAACCCGCTTGGCAAGGTGCCTTGCCTGGTCATGGAAGACGGCGGCGCGATCTTTGATTCGCGCGTGATCGTCGAATATGTCGACACCCTGACGCCGGTCAGCCGGATGATCCCGCAGGGCGGGCGCGAACGCCTGGAAGTCCGCTGCTGGGAAGCGCTGGCCGACGGCCTGCTCGACGCCGCGCTGCTGGTGCGCCTGGAGGCAACCCAGCGCGAGCCGCACGAGCGCAGCGAGCGCTGGGTGCAGCGCCAGCGCGGCAAGATCGACGCGGCGCTGGCAGCCATGGCGCACGGCCTGGCCGACCGCCCCTTCTGCACGGGCATCCACTATTCGCTGGCCGACGTGGCGGTGGGCTGCGCGCTGTCCTACCTGGACTTCCGCTTCCCCGATATCGCCTGGCGCGAGCGCCATCACAACCTGGCGGCGCTGGAGGAAAAGCTGTCGAAGCGGCAGTCGTTCATTGATACCGAGCCGCCGCGCGGCTGAAGCCCTTGCCGCTCAAGGAAAAACACCCGCATCAAGGGGTAATGCCGTTCAGTTGAGGTCTCAAGCCCTACCGTCATTCCCGCGCAGGCGGGAATCCAGCGTCTTTCACGTCCCCTTCGGGAATGAAGTCACTGGGTTCCCGCCTGCGCGGGAACGACAGTCGCTAACTGAACGGCATTACGCATCAAGCGGGGGTTTTTATGGCGCGCCAGGCCTTACCTGATGATGCCGCCACCCAGGCAAACATCGCCGTCGTACAGCACCGCCGACTGGCCGGGCGTGACCGCCCACTGCGCCTCGGCAAAGCCGAGCGTCAGCGCGTCGCCGTCCACCGCCTGCACCGTGCACGCCGCATCGCTCTGGCGGTAGCGCGTCTTGGCCGCCATCGCCGCGCCCGCGGCAGGCGGTTCGCCCGTCACCCAGGACAGGTCCGACGCGCTCAGCACCGGCGTCAGCAGCCACGGGTGATCGTGGCCCTGCACCACGTAAAGCGTATTGTTCGCCATATCCTTGCGCGCCACATACCAGGCATCGCCGTTGCCGTCGCGGCTGCCGCCCAGGCCGATGCCCTTGCGCTGGCCCAGCGTGTAGAACGCCAGGCCGATATGCTCGCCCACCACCTTGCCCTCGGGCGTTTTCATCGGGCCCGGCCTGGTCGGCAGGTAGCGGTTCAGGAAATCGCGGAACGGGCGCTCGCCGATAAAGCAGATGCCGGTCGAATCCTTCTTCTTCGCGTTCGGCAGCCCGATCTCGGCCGCAATCTCGCGCACGCGCGTCTTGGGGATCTCGCCCAGCGGGAACAGCGTGCGCGACAGCTGCGCCTGGTTCAGCCGGTGCAGGAAGTAGCTCTGGTCCTTGGTATGGTCCAGCGCCTTGAGCAGCTCGAAGCGGCCGGCCGCGTTCTGGCGCACGCGCGCATAGTGGCCGGTGGCGATGGTCTGCGCGCCCAGCGACATGGCGTGGTCGAGAAAGGCCTTGAACTTGATCTCGGCATTGCACAGCACATCCGGGTTGGGCGTGCGGCCGGCCGAATACTCGCGCAGGAAATCGGCAAAGACGCGGTCCTTGTACTCGGCGGCGAAATTGACCGCCTCCACGTCGACGCCGATCAGGTCGGCCACCGACACCACGTCCAGCCAGTCCTGGCGCGTGGAGCAGTATTCGCTGTCGTCATCGTCTTCCCAGTTCTTCATGAACAGACCGATGACCTCGTAGCCCTGCTGCTTGAGCAGCCACGCGGTGACCGACGAATCGACTCCGCCCGACATGCCCACCACAACACGTTTTCCGGCACTGCTCACGGCTGCGCCCCCGTTTGCAGCACCGAGGGATGCGTATACAGCGCATCCAGCGCAAAACGCTTGCCGGCCAGGTAGTCGTCCACGCAGGCCATCACCAGCGGGGAACGGTGGCGTTCCGGGCAGGCGCGCAGCTCTTCCGCGCTCATCCAGACCGTGCGCACGATGCCGGTGTCGAGCTGGCGGCCCGCATCGAGCGAGCCCAGGTCGCCGGTAAAGGCAAAGCGCACATAGGTCACGTCGGTGCCGGTGCGCGACGACAGCGAGCGGCCCATGTAGCAACCCAGCAGCGCGCGCGGCTCGAAGGTGTGCGCGGTCTCTTCCAGGGTTTCGCGGATCACGGCGCGGACCAGGCTTTCGCCCGGGTCCAGATGCCCGGCAGGCTGGTTCAGGCGCAGCCCCTCGGCGGTTTCCTCTTCGACCAGCAGGAAGCGGCCGCCGCGTTCGATCACGGCGGCAACGGTCACGCTGGCATTCCAATCACTTGACATGATGCTCAATTTTTAGGCAATCCCGCATTCTACCGGTTGCGGGCCTATCGTGCAGCGCCGCAGGCCCGGCCGGGACGCCCGGCTGGCGCTGCAGCGTCCGTCCGGCGGTCCGGCCAAAAGCCGACCAGCGGGTCACCATTCAGCGTCAGTTTCCTGTAAGCTGCGAAAAAATTGTGCGGTGCGGCTTAAACCTCGCGCCCTCGGATCAGACGTCGGTCCGCCCAACCAGACAAGACGCCAGCTAAAGGAGAAATTGACGATGTACATCGGTATCCCGCAGGAGACGCGGGCCGGCGAGACTCGCGTCGCCGCCACCCCGGAGACCGTCAAGAAATACGTCGCCCAGGGCCACAAGGTGGTCGTGCAGGCCGGTGCCGGCCTGAGCGCCAGCCAGCCCGACAGCGCGTATGAAGCGGTCGGCGCCACCATCGGCAGCGCCGCCGAGGCATTCGGTGCGCAACTGGTGCTCAAGGTGCGCGCACCGGAGCCCGCCGAACTGGCGCAGATGAAGCCAGGCACCGTACTGGTCGGCATGCTCAATCCCTTCGATGCCGAGAACAACGCGCGCATGTCCGCCGCGAACATCACCGCCTTTGCCCTCGAAGCCGCGCCGCGGACCACGCGCGCGCAGAGCATGGACGTGCTGTCGTCGCAGGCCAACATCGCCGGCTACAAGGCCGTGCTGGTGGCCGCGCACCACTACCAGCGCTTCATGCCGATGCTGATGACCGCCGCCGGCACCGTCAAGGCCGCGCGCGTGCTGATCCTGGGCGCGGGCGTGGCAGGCCTGCAGGCCATCGCCACGGCCAAGCGGCTGGGCGCGGTGATCGAGGCCTCCGACGTGCGCCCCGCGGTCAAGGAGCAGATCGAATCGCTGGGCGGCAAGTTCCTCGACGTGCCGTTCCTGACCGATGAAGAGCGCGAGATCGCCCAGGGCGTGGGCGGCTATGCGCGCCCGATGCCGCCGGACTGGATGAAGCGCCAGGCCGAGCTGGTGCACCAGCGCGCGATCCAGGCCGACATCGTCATCACGACCGCGCTGATCCCGGGCCGCAAGGCGCCGGTGCTGCTGCAGGAAGCGACCGTGGCGCAGATGAAGCCGGGCTCGGTGGTGGTGGACCTGGCCGCAGCGCAGGGCGGCAACTGCCCGCTGACGGTGGCCGACGAGGTAGTCAACCACAACGGCGTCATCATCATCGGGCATACCAACCTGGCCAGCATGGTCGCGGCCGACGCCTCGGCGCTCTATGCCCGCAACGTGCTGGATTTCCTCAAGCTGGTCGTGGACAAGGACGCCCAGTTCACGCTGAACCTTGAAGATGACATCGTCGCGGCCTGCCTGATGTGCAGGGACGGCCAGGTCGTGCGCGAGGCGGCGTAAATTTCCAAGGGCGCCGTGCGCCCGCTGCTTTTGCCCCCCTCTCCCGCAAGCGGAAGAGGGAGCGCGCCGTCGGTCAGCCAGAGCCACTGACCCTTGGCACGCCGTAATGCAGCAAAGAAAAAACACAGCAAAACGCGCATCCCGGATTCAAAGCAACGGAGGAGAAGTCGATGGAGATGGTGAACCACACGGTGATCAACCTGATCATCTTCGTGCTGGCGATCTACGTGGGTTACCACGTGGTCTGGACGGTCACGCCGGCCCTGCATACGCCCCTGATGGCGGTGACCAACGCGATATCGGCCATCATCATCGTTGGCGCGATGCTCGCCGCGGGCCTGACCGAAGGCGGCGTCGGGCGCGTGATGGGCACGCTGGCGGTGGCGCTGGCGGCAGTCAATGTGTTCGGCGGTTTCCTGGTCACCCAGCGCATGCTGGAGATGTTCAAGAAGAAGGAACCGAAGGCCAAGGCGCCTGAGGCCAAGCCGGCACTGGCCAGGGAGGGTGCGTGATGACTAGTCTCGTCAGCATGAACCTCGTCACCCTGCTCTACCTGGTGGCCTCGGTGTGCTTTATCCAGGCGCTCAAGGGCCTGTCGCACCCGGCCTCGGCGCGCAAGGGCAATGCCTTCGGCATGATCGGCATGGCGCTTGCCGTGGTGACCACGCTGGTCCTGATCATCAAGCTGAAGAACGAGTTCCTTGCCGCGGGCACGGCCCAGTCGTCGGTGGGCACGGGCCTGGCGCTGATCTTCGGCGCGCTCGTGGTCGGCGGCGGCATCGGCGCCTATGTGGCGAAGCAGGTGCAGATGACCAAGATGCCCGAGTTGGTCGCGGCAATGCACTCGCTGATCGGTCTCGCGGCAGTGTTCATCGCGGTGGCCGCGGTGGCCGAGCCGGCAGCGTTCGGCATCAGCCCGGCAGGCTCGCACCTGATCCCGCTGGGCAACCGCATCGAGCTCTTTATCGGCTGCTTCGTCGGTGCCATCACCTTCTCGGGCTCGGTGATCGCCTTCGGCAAACTGGCCGGGCGCTACAAGTTCCGCCTGTTCCAGGGCGCACCGGTGGTGTTTGCCGGCCAGCACTGGCTGAACCTGCTGCTGGCGGTGGCGATGGTGGGCTTCGGCGTCATCTTCTTCCTGTCGCAGGCCTGGCTGCCGTTCCTGATCATGCTGGCGCTCGCCTTCGTGCTGGGCGTGCTGATCATCATCCCGATCGGCGGGGCCGACATGCCGGTGGTGGTGTCGATGCTGAACTCGTACTCGGGCTGGGCCGCGGCGGGCATCGGCTTCTCGCTGAACAACCCGATGCTGATCATCGCGGGCTCGCTGGTGGGTTCGTCCGGTGCCATCCTCTCGTACATCATGTGCAAAGCGATGAACCGCTCGTTCTTCAACGTGATCCTGGGCGGCTTCGGCGGCGACGCCGCGGCGGCCAGCGCGTCGGGCGATGGCCAGCAACGGAACGTGAAGTCGGGCTCCGCCGATGATGCCGCCTTCCTGATGGGCAATGCCGAGACGGTCATCATCGTGCCGGGCTACGGCCTGGCCGTTGCGCGCGCCCAACACGCGCTCAAGGAACTGACCGAGAAGCTGGCGGAAAAGGGCGTGACCGTGAAGTACGCGATCCACCCCGTGGCGGGCCGCATGCCCGGCCATATGAACGTGCTGCTGGCCGAGGCCGAAGTGCCCTACGACCAGGTCTTCGAGATGGAAGACATCAACAGCGAGTTCGGCCAGGCGGACGTGGTGCTGGTGCTGGGCGCCAACGACGTGGTCAACCCGGCGGCCAAGAACGATCCCAAGTCGCCGATCGCCGGCATGCCGATCCTGGAGGCCTACAAGGCCAAGACCATCATCGTCAACAAGCGTTCGATGGCCGCCGGCTACGCCGGGCTGGACAACGAGCTGTTCTATATGGACAAGACCATGATGGTGTTCGGCGACGCCAAGAAGGTGGTCGAGGACATGTTCAAGGCGGTCGACTAAGGCCGCAAACCCGCCATGCCCGCGCAGGCCGGGGCCTTCCCGGCCCTGGCGCGGGCCGTTCCGGCCGCCCCGCTCCCCCCGGACCTCCGCCGCCCCCCTTTTTGCTGCCCTGCCGCAAGCCGCCATGGCAGCAAGGCGTGCCTTGCAAGGCAGCCGTGGCGCGCTATACTGGCCTGCGAATGCGCAAGCTGGCTTGCAGCTTGCGCCACGCTTGCGCCAAACCCCTGCCCGCCGCTCCATGACCTTCAATCCTCACGACAGGAACCTGTCGGTCTTCCATCACCCGGTCCTGACTGTCCTTGTGGATGACAGTAAGTCCTTCATCGACAGCCTGGCGTTCCAGATGGATGCCTCGCGCGCGGTCATCACCTTCACCGACCCGCGGGAAGCGCTGCAATGGATCCGCGAAGCCTATGCCACCCGCTTCCCGGGCTTCCTGCCGGTGCGCGTCACGCACGACGACCTGACCTTCCTGACCGAGCGGCGCACCGTGCAGCTCGACATCGACCGCATCTACCGCCAGATCCACGACTTCAAGCGCTTCCTGCAGCCTGGCGTGGTGGTGGTCGACTATTCGATGCCGCAGATGGACGGGCTGGAGTTCTGCCAGGCGCTGCAGGACCTGCCCTGCAAGACCATTCTGCTGACCGGCACCGCCGACGAGAGCATTGCCGTGCAGGGCTTCAACCACGGGCTGATCGACCGCTACGTGAAGAAGCACGACAGCAATATGGTGGAGCGGCTGGACCAGGAAATCGACGCGATGCAGCAGGCGTACTTCGCCACGCTGTCGCGCACGCTGCGCGAGCTGCTGACGCGGCATTCGTTCTCGTTCCTGTCCGATCCGGCCATCACCGAGCGCGTGCGCCAGCTCATCGCGCGCTATGGCTTTGTCGAGTACTACCTGTACCCCAACCCGGCCGGCATCCTGCTGCTGACCGCGCAGGGCCATGCCACGCTGATGGTGATCGAGACCCGCGCCGGGCTGATGACGCAGGTTGAGTCGGCCGAAGCCTACGACGCCCCCGCGGCGCTGATCGAAGGCCTGCGCGAAGGCCGGCTGGTGCCGTTCTTCTGGCCCGGCAACGGCATGTACACGCCGGCCTGCGTGGACTGGGAGCAATACTGCCTGCCGGCCGAGCGCTGCGAAGGCAATGAAGAGTTCTGCTACGCGCTGTTCGACCTGCCGCGCCACCTGCTGCAGGAGCCGGTGGTCAGCCTGCAGGCCTTCCTGGCGGACTTCAGCCGCATTCCGGACGCGCTGACGGGGCGCAAGCGCCCCTGAGCGCCCGCCCGGGCGCGGTCAGTCCGCCTGCGGCGCCCGGTTGGCGCCGCGCACCATGTCAAAGCGGAACAGCCGGCACTCGATATTGCCGTTATAGAGCGGCGTGCGGCGCGACTCCTTCAGCCGCAGCCGGCGCGGGAAGCCCAGGTCGCCGGTAAATACCCACGCCTGCCAGCCCGAGAAATGCTGCTTCAGGGTGGTGGCAAAGGCGCTGGCAAACTGGTTGGCCGCGGCCTCTTCCACCTCGTCGCGCGGCATCTCCTCCTCGGGCGCGCGGCGCTGCCCGCGCACCGCGATTCGCTCACCGTATGGGGGATTCATCAACAGCAAACCCGGTTCCTCATAAGGCGGCTGCACGAAGCGCGCGTCCACCTGCTTGGTGCGGGCCTCGCCCGGCAGGCCGGCGCGTTCCCAGTTGGCGCGCGTGATCGCCAGCATGTCGGTGGAGATGTCCGAGCCGACCACCTGCAGCGCATCGGCCGAAGCCAGCATGCGGGTGCGCTGCGCGTCCGACTTCAGCTTCTGCCAGGCCTTGGTATCCATGCCCTTGAGCCATTCGAAGGCAAAGCTGCGGCTGCCGCCCGGGGCCATGCCCAGCGCCACCTGCGCGGCCTCGATCAGGAAGGTGCCGCTGCCGCACATCGGGTCGTAGAAGGGCCGGAAGGTCTGGCCCGGCACCCAGCCCGCCAGGCGCAGGATGCCGGCGGCCAGGTTTTCCTTCAGCGGCGCCTCGCCCTTCTCGGTGCGCCAGCCGCGCTTGAACAGCGGCTCGCCGGTGGTGTCCAGGTACAGCGTGCAGTCGCGCTCGGTCAGGTGAGCATAGATACGCACATCCGGGCTGACGGTATCGACGCTGGGGCGCGCGCCCAGGCGCTCGCGCATGGCATCGCAGACGCCGTCCTTGACGCGCAGCGCGGTGAAATTCAGGCTGCGCAGCGGCGATTTGTGCGAGGTGATGTCCACGCGCAGCGATTCATCGGGCGAAAACCATTGCTCCCAGCGCACGCCGCGCGCCAGCGTATAGATGTCGTCCTCATGCCGATAGCCGCGCGCGGCCACGCGCATCAGCACCCGGCTGGCAATGCGCGAATGCAGGTTGACCGCATAGGCGGCGGCCATCTCGCCCGAGAAATTGACGCCGCCCGGCACCTCCTGGTGCACCGCGAACGGCGCCAGCGCGGCCATGCCCGGCAGCGCGGCGATCTCGCGCAGTTCTTCGGCGAGCGCGCTCTCCAGGCCGCGCGGGCAAGGGGCAAAGAAGGCTTGGATCATGAGATGGGATTCCTGCAAACAAAAACGTCCGCCGTGGCGGACGGGGATATGTCAGATAGCTTAGATCAACCTGCCGCCAATGCGCGGTCGAGGAAGTCGAGCCGGTCCTGGCCCCAGAAGGGCTGGCCGTCATGCACGTACCACGGCGCGCCGAACACGCCCGCCGAGATCGCATCCTGGGTGTTCTGCGCGTAGGCCGCCTGCACCGACTGCGCCTCGCTGGCCTTGAGCAGGCCGCCGCCGTCGAGGCCGGTCTCGTCGGCGATCTGCGCCAGCGTGGCGGCATCGGCGATATTGCGCTGCTGCGCCCACACCGCCGCGCCGATCGCGCCGGTCAGCTGCATGGCGCGCGCGGTGCCGTGCGCCAGCTGCGCGGCGATGATCAGCTTGCTGGCCGCGTCGCCCGACACCGGGAAGAACGTCGGCTGCGGATTCAGCGGCATGCCCAGGAATTCGCTCCAGCGCGCCAGTTCCACCAGGCGATAGGCCTGGCGCTGCGGCGGGCGCTGCGACAGCGGCAGTCCGCCCGAGACGGAGAACACCTTGCCCAGGTCGCATGGCTTCAGGTTCACCTGCGCGCCGTGGCGCTCGGCGATGGCGGCAAAGCGCGCATGCCCCAGGTAGACGAACGGCGACTGCGGCGTCAGGTAATAGTCAACCAGCTTGCTCATTTCGGTTCCGCAACAGGATAGGCAACAACAGACCGGGCGCCAGGCTCAGAACGGCTTGACGACCACCAGGATCACCACTGCCAGCAGCACCAGCACCGGCAGCTCGTTAAACCAGCGATAAAACTTGTGCGAGCGCGTATTGCGGCCCGCCTCGAACTTGCGCAGCAGCACGCCGCAGCCATGGTGGTAGCCGATCAGCACCAGCACCAGCGCCAGCTTGGCATGCATCCAGCCCTGCCCCGCGCCCCGGCCGATGCCGTAGCCCAGGTACAGCCACAGCCCGAACACCACCGCCGGCACCGCCAGCATGGTCATGAAGCGGAACAGCTTGCGCGCCATCAGCAACAGGCGCTGCGTGCTGGCGGCATCGGTCTCCATCGCCAGGTTGACGAAGATGCGCGGCAGGTAGAACAGGCCGGCGAACCACGAGACCACGAAGACGATATGCAGCGCTTTGACCCAGAGCATCGGTGCTTGATGACTTTCTTGTATCCAACAACTTCCAATTACTACCGTCATTCCCGCGCGGGCGGGAATCCAGCGTCTTTGACGTCGCTGGGTCCCCGCCTGCGCAGGGACGACGAACAAGTGGACTTAGGCCGGGCTTACGTCCGGATCTCGCCGTGCCCGAACACCACGTACTTGAGCGAGGTCAGCCCTTCCAGCCCGACCGGCCCGCGTGCGTGCAGCTTGTCGTTGGAGATGCCGATCTCGGCGCCCAGGCCGTACTCGAAGCCATCGGCGAAGCGGGTCGAGGCATTGATCATCACGCTGGCCGAATCGACCTCGCGGATAAAGCGCATGCCCGCCGAGTAGTTCTCGGTGATGATCGAATCGGTATGGTGCGAGCCGTATTCGTTGATATGGGCAACGGCCTCGTCCAGGCCGGCGACGGTCTTGATGGCCAGGATCGGGGCCAGGTATTCCAGGCGCCAGTCTTCCTCGGCGGCATCGACCAGGCCGGTGAAGCCAGCCGCTTCCAGCGTGGCGCGGGTGGCCGGGCACACGCGCAGCTCGACGCCCTTCTCCTGGTAGATGCGGCACAGCGGCGGCAACGCGGCGGCGGCGACGTCCCGCGACACCAGCAGCGTCTCCATGGTGTTGCACGGCGCATAGCGCTGGGTCTTGGCGTTGTCGCAGACGCGCACGGCCTTGTCCAGGTCGGCATCGGCGTCGATATAGACGTGGCAGATGCCGTCCAGGTGCTTGATCATCGGCACGCGGGCGTCTTCCATCAGCCGCGCGATCAGGCTCTTGCCGCCGCGCGGCACGATCACATCGACGTACTCGGTCATGGTGATCAGCCGGCCCACCGCGGCGCGGTCGGTGGTCTCGATCACCTGCACCGCCTCGGACGGCAGGCCGGCGGCGGACAGGCCCTCGGCCACCAGCGCCGCCAGCGCGGTATTGGATTCGATCGCCTCGGAACCGCCGCGCAGGATGGTGGCGTTGCCCGACTTCAGGCACAGCGCCGCGGCGTCGATGGTCACGTTCGGGCGCGACTCGTAGATGATGCCGATCACGCCCAGCGGCACGCGCATCTGCCCGACCTGGATGCCGGTCGGACGGAACTTCATGTTCGAGATCTCGCCGATCGGGTCGGCCAGCGCGGCGATCTGCTCCAGGCCCGCGGCCATGGTGCCGATGGCCTTGTCCGACAGCGTCAGGCGGTCGATAAAGGCGGCGTCCTGGCCGTTGGCGCGGGCGCGCTCGACATCGCGCGCATTGACTGCCTTGAGCTTGTCGGCATCGCGGCGGATGGCCGCGGCGATGGTCAGCAGCGCGCGGTTCTTGTCGGCCGTAGAGGCACGCGCCATGGCGCGCGACGCCGCGCGGGCCTGGCGGCCGACGCGGTCCATGTATTGGTTGAGATCGAGCTCGTTCATGTCAGTGGCCCTGGGTGGTGGCCGTCAGTGTGTGTTCTCTCCCTCTCCCGCTTGCGGGAGAGGGTTGGGGTGAGGGCGGGAGTATCGACGAAGTCAAGCTGTCGGTGTGCCAGCGCCTGCCCTCACCCCCTGCCCCTCTCCCGCAAGCGGGAGAAGGGAGTAAACCTTCAGCGTGCGATCATCAGCGCCAGCTGCTGCAGCCCGTCCCATGGTTCCGCCGGCAGCGGGCTGCCTCCCGTCGGCGGCAGGTCCGACAGGCCCTTGACCTGCCGGTCCAGCCGCGCGGCCAGCGCCAGCGCCGCTTCCAGCCTTGGCAGCGCCAGGCGCTGCGCGGCCTGTGGCACCAGCCGCTCGCGCGGGCCCCAGACGCGCAGTTCGCGCATCAGCACGCCCGCCGGCTTGCCGGCCGCCAGCCCTTGCCGGACCTTGGATAATACGCGAATTTCCTCGGTCAGCGCCCACAGCACCAGCACCGTGGCCTCGCCCTCGCCGCGCAGCCCTTCGAGCATGCGCACCAGCCGCGGCACGTCGCCCGAGAGCATCGATTCCGACAGCTTGAACACATCGTAGCGGGCCACGTTCAGCACCGCATCGTGCACCTGGTCGAAGCTCAGTTCGCCGGGCGGGTACAGCAGCCCCAGCTTCTGGATTTCCTGGTGCGCCGCCAGCAGGTTGCCTTCGACCTTGTCGGCGATGAACTGGAGCGCACGCCGGCCCGGCTCGCCGCCCTCCACGCGCTGCTGCTGCAGCGACAGCCGCTCGCCGACCCAGGCCGGCAGCCGGGTGCGGTCCACGGTGTCGACCTTGATCGACACGCCGGCGCCTTCCAGCGCCTGGAACCAGGCCGACTTGGACGCGGCAAAATCCAGCCGCGGCAGCGTCACCAGCAACACCACGTCGGGCGACGGCTGGGCGGCCACGGCGCGCAGCGCCTCGCCGCCGTCCTTGCCGGGCTTGCCCGACGGGATGCGCAGCTCAACGATCTTGCGGTCGCCGAAGAGCGACATGGACTGCTGCGCCTCGACCAGCTGGCCCCAGTGGAAACCGCGCTCGGCAACCAGCACCTCGCGTTCGGAGAAACCGGCTTCGCGCGCCGCCGCGCGCAGGCGGTCGACGGCTTCCAGCACCAGCAGGTGCTCGTCGCCATGCACCACGTACAGCGGCGCCAGGCCCTTGGCCTTTGCCTGCCGCAGGTGCGCGTCGAGCCCGTCGAGCTTGAGCTGCATGCCGTGATCAGATGGCCTTGACGGCGGCCAGCCGGCGCATCAGCTGCTGCACGACATCGCGCTGCATGTCGCGGTACAGCTGCTCCTCTTCGTAGGTCTTGGCCAGCGTATTGGCTTCGTTGTAGGTCAGGTCGCGCGTCAGGATCAGCTGCGACGGCGGAATCAGTTCCTTGCCGGCGGGGTCGCGCAGGCGGAAGGTGAAACGCTGCGTCAGGCGGTATTCACGCACCACGCCTTCGGTCGTGATCGACAGGATGGTCTTGGTGCGGGTGTCCTGCAGCACGTCCAGCAGGGCGTCGGCCTCTTTCTGGTCGGCCACCACCTGGGTGTCGGAGCCGCCGCGGATGGCGCGGCGCAGGTCCGCGCCCATCAGCGTATTGGCCGGAATCCCGATATAGAGCCGCTTGAAGACGAAATCCGAGTTGCCGCGCATGTGGAAGCCGCAGCCGGCCAGCAGGCCCGTTGCCGGCACCGCCAGCATAGCCGCGATCACCTTGCGGCGCCCCATGTTCAGTCGCTTCATTCTTGGCAATTCCTTGTCAGGTTCCGGGGCCAGCTTACAACACCACGTTGACCAGGCGGCCAGGCACCACCACGATCTTCTTCGGCGCCTTGCCCTCGGCAAACTTGGCCACGGTCTCGCTGGCGGCCGCGGTTGCCTCGACGGCGGCGCGGTCGGCGTCGGCGGGCACGGTGATGCTGCCGCGCACCTTGCCGTTGATCTGCAGCACCAGTTCGATCTCGCTGCGCACCAGCGCGGCTTCATCGACCTGCGGCCACGGCGCGTCGAGCAGGTCGCCGGCTTCGGCGGCGTAGCCCAGCTGCTCCCACAGGCCGTGGGTGATGTGCGGCACCACCGGATACAGCACGCGCAGCAGGATGCCGAAGCACTCGCGGCGCGCGGCCGGCGAGGCGGTCTTGGCATCGTCCAGCGCGTTCAGCATCTTCATCGTGGCGGACACCACGGTGTTGTACTGGATGCGCTGGTAGTCGTAGTTGGCCTGCTTGAGCACGCCGTGGATCTCGCGGCGCAGCCCGGCGTCGTCGGCAGCCGGATTGCCGGCGGCGCCGTCGCGGATGGCCGCGGCGTTGGCAAAGCCATGGTTCCACACGCGGCGCAGGAAGCGCGAGGCACCCTCCACGCCCGAGCCGCTCCATTCAAGCTGCTGCTCCGGCGGCGCGGCGAACATGACGAACAGGCGCGCGGTGTCGGCGCCGTACTGGTCGATCAGCGCCTGCGGATCGATGCCGTTGTTCTTGGACTTCGACATCTTCTCGACGCCGCCGATCACCACCGGCTGGCCGTCGGCGATCAGCGTGGCGCCCACCGGGCGGCCGCGCTCGTCGGTGCGCAGGTCGACCTCGGCCGGGTTGTACCAGTGCTTCTTGCCCGAGGCGTCTTCGCGGTAGTAGGTCTCGTTGAGCACCATGCCCTGCGTCAGCAGGTTGGTGAAGGGCTCGTCGAACTTGACCAGGCCCAGGTCGCGCATGACCTTGGTCCAGAAGCGCGCGTACAGCAGGTGCAGGATCGCGTGCTCGATGCCGCCGATGTACTGGTCCATCGGCATCCAGTAATCGTTGCGCGCATCGACCATGGCGGCCGCGTCCGGGCAGGTATAGCGCATGTAGTACCAGCACGAATCGATGAAGGTATCCATCGTGTCGGTCTCGCGGCGCGCCGGCTTGCCGCACGACGGGCAGGTGCACTGCAGGAAGCGCGCATCCTTGGCCAGCGGGTTGCCGGTGCCGTCCGGCACCAGGTCTTCGGGCAGCACCACCGGCAGGTCCTGCTCAGGCACCGGCACCACGCCGCAGCTGTCGCAGTGGATCAGCGGGATCGGCGTGCCCCAGTAGCGCTGGCGCGAGATGCCCCAGTCGCGCAGGCGCCAGGTCACCTTCTTCTCGCCGATGCCCTTGGCGCCGAGGTCGGCGGCAATGGCTTCGACCGCGGCCTGGTAGCCAAGGCCGTCGTACTTGCCGCTGTGAATGCAGGTGCCGTTTTCCTTGTCGCCGTACCATTCCTGCCAGGCTTCGGTCGAGTAGGCCTGGCCTTTCACGTCGATGACTTGCCTGATCGGCAGCTTGTACTTGAGCGCGAAGGCGAAGTCGCGCTCATCGTGCGCGGGCACGCCCATCACGGCGCCGTCGCCGTAGCTCATCAGCACGTAGTTGCCGACCCACACGTCGACCTTCTCGCCGGTCAGCGGGTGCACCACCTGCAGGCCGGTCGGCATGCCCTTCTTCTCCATGGTCGCCATGTCGGCTTCCATGACCGAGCCGTGCTTGCATTCGTCGATGAAGGCAGCCAGTTCGGGGTTGTTCAGCGCGGCGTGCGTGGCCAGCGGGTGCTCGGCGGCGACCGCGCAGAAGGTCACGCCCATGATGGTGTCGGCGCGCGTGGTGAACACGTACAGCTTGCCGTCGTTGATCGGCTTGCCGTCCTCGCCCGGGATGTCGTGCGGGAACGCAAAACGCACGCCCACGCTCTTGCCGATCCAGTTCTGCTGCATCACCTTGACGCGCTCGGGCCAGCCCAGCTGGTCCAGGTCGCCCAGCAGTTCCTCCGCATACTCGGTGATGCGCAGGTAGTACATGGGGATCTCGCGCTTTTCCACCACCGCGCCCGAGCGCCAGCCGCGGCCGTCGATGACCTGCTCGTTGGCCAGCACGGTCTGGTCCACCGGGTCCCAGTTGACGGTGCCGGTCTTGCGGTAAGCGATGCCCTTTTCCAGCATCTTCAGGAACAGCCACTGGTTCCAGCGGTAGTAGTCCGGGCTGCAGGTGGCGACCTCGCGCGACCAGTCGATGGCCAGGCCCATCGACTGCATCTGCTTCTTCATGTAAGCGATGTTGTCGTAGGTCCAGGCCGCCGGCGCCACGCCGTTGTTCAGCGCCGCGTTCTCGGCCGGCATGCCGAAGGCGTCCCAGCCCATCGGCATCAGCACGTTGTTGCCGTTCATGCGCAGGTAGCGCGCCATGACGTCGTTGATGGTGTAGTTGCGCACATGGCCCATGTGCAGCTTGCCCGACGGATACGGCAGCATCGAGCAGGCGTAGAACTTGGGCTTTTCCTTGCCGTCGGCCCCGGCCGCATGCTCCGACACGCGATAGGCGTCGATGGCTTGCCAGTGCTGCTGGGCGGCTTGTTCAACGGCGGAAGGAAGGTATTTGTCTTGCATGGTCGGGACAGCAGTCAGGACAACGTCTGCGCGGCAACTGGCCTGCCGGCATCCGGGGGAATCGTTGGAAGGTAAGCGGCGGGCGCTGGTCGCGGCGCCCGCCCGGCGTGCAATGCGAAAGCGTTCGATTATAACCGTGGCACCGGGCCGGCTTGCGGCCCCGCGCCTGGCGCCAGGGCCTTACTTCAGGCCCAGCACGTCCTGCATGTCGAACATGCCATTGGGCTTGTCGGCCAGGAAACGCGCGGCGCGCACGGCGCCGTCTGCATACGACTGGCGGCTCGACGACTTGTGGCTGATCTCGATGCGCTCGCCGATGCCGGCGAACATCACGGTGTGATCGCCGACGATGTCGCCGCCGCGCACGGTGGCAAAGCCGATCGCGTTGGGATCGCGCTCGCCGGTGTGGCCTTCGCGGGCATAGACCGCGCAGGCCTTCAGGTCACGGCCAAGCGCATCGGCGATCACTTCACCCATCTTCAGCGCGGTGCCGGAAGGGGCATCGACCTTGAAGCGGTGGTGCGCCTCGATCACTTCGATGTCATAGCCGGTTGACAGCAGCTTCGCGGCCACTTCCAGCAGCTTGAAGGTGGCGTTGACGCCGACGCTGAAGTTCGCAGCGCAGACGATGCCGATCGACGTTGCGGCCTCGGCCAGCGCGGCCTTGCCGGCGTCGTCAAAGCCGGTGGTGCCGATCACCATCTTCACGCCCAGCTTCGTCGCCGCGGCCACGTGGGCCAGCGTGCCTTCGGGGCGGGTGAAGTCGATCAGGCAATCCGCGCCCGCCAGGACCGCTTCCACATCGGCGCTGATCGCCACGCCGGTCTGGCGGCCCAGCAGCAGGCCCGCATCCTGGCCCAGCGCCGGCGAACCCGGCACGTCGAGCGCGCCCGCCAGGATAACGCCCTCGGTGTTCAGCACGTGTTCGATCAGCATGCGGCCCATGCGGCCCGATGCGCCTGCGATGGCGATATTCATGGTGTCTGGCTCAGCGGAATGTGCGCAATGCGCGGAAAATGAACGAGCCGGCCATGCCTGACCGGCCCGGAAAACTGGTGGCGCGCCGCAGCCGGCACGCCGTGCGGCGCATCAGTTGGCGGCCGGCTTGGGTGCCTCGGCGGGCGCGGGGGCCTGGGCCGGCGCGGCGGCCGGGGCCGCAGCCTCGACGGCGGTGGACTGCGCCGCACCCGTGGCAGGTGCCGGTTCCTGCGACTGCCGCGGCACAAAGTTCTCCACCGTGGTCTGCGGCTCGGCCGGGGCGGCCGCGGCGCTGGCGGAAATCTTGCCCGGCGTCTGGTCCTTCAGCGCCTTCTTCATGCCGTCGATTTCGGCAATCAGCTCGTACTCGGACGGCAGCTCGTCGCCGCCAAACTTGACCAGCTTGTCGCCATCGAAGAACACTGTGTAGCGGCGCTGCTGCACCACCGGGGTATTGCCGCGGCGGAACGAGAACACGTAGTCCCAGCGGTTGGCGTGGAACACATCGGTCAGCAGCGGCGTGCCGAGCAGGAACTTGACCTGGTCGCGGGTCATGCCTTCGCGCAACTGCGCGGCGGCTTCGTGCGAGACAAAGTTGCCCTGCACGATATTGATCCGGTACGGCGTGATGGCGTTGGCTACCTTGCGCGAGGTGGAATCGTAGGCCGAGCACGCCCCGGCCAGCAGGGCCGCGGCCAGCAGGGAGACAACCAGCGTCGGGCGCATGGCGGACGAACGGATAGAACGCATGTATCTCGCTTCCGGGAGGGAAAGAAAAGTACTGCGGCAAAGGACCGCTGCGCGGGCATAAAAACGGCGCAAAATGCGCCGATTGCACCACACGCGCGGATTTCGCCTGCCGCGGCAACCACTTGGGACGGCAATCTTGCCGAGACGCGAAGCCCACATGGGGCATCGCTGCCGCGAGCGACTTTTGCTGCCAAAACCCTTATGATTCAACTATCCAGACATTGTACTCTAGGGAGTCACCCACATGCCGAGTCCGGCGGACCTCAAGAATATCGGCCTGAAGGCGACCGTGCCCCGGCTGAAGATTCTTGAAATTTTTCAGACCAGCGAACAGCGGCACCTGAGCGCGGAAGACGTCTACCGTATCCTGCTGAACGAGCATATGGATATCGGCCTGGCCACCGTCTACCGCGTGCTCACCCAGTTCGAGCAGGCAGGGCTGCTGTCTCGCAACAACTTCGAATCCGGCAAGGCGATCTTCGAGCTGAACGAGGGCAAGCACCATGACCACCTGGTGTGCCTCGACTGCGGCCGGGTCGAGGAGTTTTTTGATTCCGAGATCGAACAGCGCCAGCAAAGCATTGCGCGCGAGCGCGGCTTTACCCTGCAGGAACACGCGCTGTCGCTTTACGGCAACTGCACCAAGACAAACTGTCCCCACAGACCCAAACGATGAGCCCGCACGCTCCGCTAGCGGAGCGCAGACGAGCAACAAAAAACCGGCGCCAGGCGCTAATGCTGTTCAGTTAAGGTATCAAACGCCACTGTCGTTCCCGCGCAGGCGGGAATCCAGCGTCTTTCACGTCCCTTTGGGGATGAAGTCACTGGGTTCGCGCCTGCGCGGGAACGACGGTGGTTAACTGAACGGCATTAGGCGCCAGGCGCCGGTTTTTTGTTGGCTCCTTGCTGCTCGGGCGCCGCTCAGGGCGCCTGCAGATCCTGCAGGTCCTGCTCGGTCACCACCCGCGCCGGGCGTCCCGGCGGCAGGCCGACGAACTCGCCCACCACCTGGCGGAACAGGCTGCGCGCCCACACCAGCATCGGATGGGTGTTGCGGCTGCGGTGCCAGAACATGTTCAGGCCGAGCGTGGTGTTCAGCTCCGCCGGCAGCGGGAAGGCCTTCAGGCCATAGGTCTCGCAGGCCATGTCCTTGGTCAGCGCATTGACCGTGAAGATCATGTCGGTCTGCGCCGCCAGTTCGGCCTGGGCCCGCCAGGAATGCACCGTCAGCGTCGCATTGCGCTTAAGGCCGCGCTGCTGCAGCGCGTAGTCGAGCGGGATCAGCGACGGCGCCGGACGGCCCGCGCCGCCGGAATGCGCCATGAAGATATGGCCGCAATCCAGGTATTGCTCGAGCGTGCAGTGGTTCTTCAGCACCGGATGGTTCTTGCGCGCGCACACCCAGAGATGCAGCGACGTCACCATTTCCTCGACGATTTCCGGGTGGCGGGTCGGGAATGGCGAAAATGCCAGGTCGAGTTCATTGGCGCGCATCGAGGCGACATCGGTTTCCCACGAATGAGACTCGACCAGCTTGATATGCAGGTCGGGTGCCAGTTGCTTGATGCGCAGCACAAAACGATTGAATACCGTGTCGCCCAGTTCCGCGGCAAAGCCAATGCTGAGCGTGCCGGTGGCGATGGCCGGATCGAAATTATCGGCGTCGCCCTCGTTGATGGACGACCACAGATCCAGCATGTCGCGGATCTTGGGGCCCAGTTCCAGCGCGCGCGGCGTCGGCGTCAGGCCGTGCGGGACGCGGATAAAGAGCGGATCGTCAAAGATTTCGCGCAGCCTGCCCAGCGAATGCGAGACCGCCGGCGCGGTCATATGCATCTTTTCCGCTACATAGGTGGCGTTTCGCTTGCTCAGCAGTTCGGTGAAGATCACCAAGAGCTTCGTGTCTACGTTCACCATGATCAGGCCTCGGTCAGATTATTCTTAGCTAGATGGCCCCACCACTTGCACTGGCTGCACATCAGAATTCAACAGCGTCTTATTAGTGTAAGAGGAAAAAACAAGCTCGGAAAGCAAATTCGGCATTTCCGAAACGGTTGTCCAGGACATAAATCTGAAAAGTTGGGCGATTTTCGCGCTATTGATGGCATATATGTATGTCTTCCGCGCTGCAGCATGCACCTTGGCATCGGGTTCAGCGGGCACGCCGCTTCCATTTTTATCACTCTTTTCTGACGAGAAGAATCCGCTCCGGCGGCCAATTCCTGGACGGCGCCGAGGTCGACACGCGCCCGCCAGCGCCGGAACAATGAAAAACGCGCCCGAAGGCGTAATGCCGTTCAGTTAAGGTCTCAAGCCCTACCGTCATTCCCGCGCAGGCGGGAATCCAGCGTCTTTCACGTCCCCTTCGGGGATGAAGTCACTGGGTTCCCGCCTGCGCGGGAACGACAGTCGCTAACTGAACAGCATTACGCCCGAAGGCGCGTTTTTCTTTACTACGGCAGCTGCCGGATCACTTGGCCGCGACGCGGACCATTTCCAGCACCTTGTTCGAGTAGCCCCATTCATTGTCGTACCAGCTCACGACCTTGATGAAGGTGCCGTCCAGCGCGATGCCAGCCTCGGCGTCGAAGATCGAGGTGCGGGCATCGCCGCGGAAGTCGGTGGCGACAACCTTGTCTTCGGTGTAGCCCAGCACGCCCTTGAGCGCGCCCTGGCTCTGGGCCTTCATTTCGGCGCAGATTTCTTCATACGTCGCCGACTTGTCCAGCTCGACGGTCAGATCAACCACGGACACGTCCGAGGTCGGCACGCGGAACGACATGCCGGTCAGCTTCTTGTTCAGCTGCGGAATCACCACGCCCACGGCCTTGGCGGCGCCGGTCGACGACGGGATGATGTTTTCCAGGATGCCGCGGCCGCCGCGCCAGTCCTTGTTGGACGGGCCGTCAACGGTCTTCTGAGTGGCGGTGGCGGCGTGCACGGTGGTCATCAGGCCACGCTTGATGCCCCACTTGTCGTTCAGCACCTTGGCCACCGGTGCCAGGCAGTTGGTGGTGCAGCTGGCGTTGGAGATGATCGCCTCGCCCTTGTACGACTCGTGGTTCACGCCGTACACAAACATCGGGGTGTCGTCCTTGGACGGGGCCGACATGATCACCTTCTTCGCGCCCGCGTCGAGGTGTTTCTGCGCGCCTTCCTTGGTCAGGAAGATGCCGGTCGACTCGACCACCACGTCGGCGCCGATCTCGCCCCACTTCAGCTCGGCCGGATCCTTGACCGCGGTCAGGCGGATCTTCTTGCCGTTGACGACCAGGGTGTTGCCGTCGACCGAGACTTCGCCGTCAAAGCGGCCATGCACCGAGTCGTACTTCAGCATGTACGCCAGGTAGTCGGGCTCCAGCAGGTCGTTGATGCCAACGACTTCGATGTCCTTGAAGTTGGCGACGGCGGCGCGGAACACCATGCGTCCGATGCGGCCGAAGCCGTTGATGCCGATCTTGATGGTCATGACTGTATCTCCTGAGGATCGATTGAAACCGGTGGGCGCCGCGTCTGCCGCGCGGCGCACCGCGCGGCTCCAGCGCCCGGATGCTTAGATAAGGGTGTCTTTCACCGTGCGGACCACGTTCTCGACGGTAAAGCCGAAGTGCTTGAACAGCACGCCGGCCGGGGCCGATTCACCAAAGGTGTCGATGCCCACCACCGCCTGGACCTGGTACTTCCACCAGAAGTCCGTCACGCCCGCCTCGACCGCCACGCGCGGCACGCCGGCCGGCAGCACGCTGGCCTTGTAGGCGGTGTCCTGCTTGTCGAACACGGTGGTGGCCGGCACCGAGACCACGCGCACATGCACGCCTTCGGCAGCCAGTGCGTCAGCGGCGCCGACGGCCAGGCCCACTTCGGAGCCGGTGGCCAGGATCACGGCATCCGGGCGCCTGGTCCTGGGGTTGACGCTGTCGCGCAGCACATAGCCGCCACGCGCGATATTGGCGCGGGTGGCGTCGTCGCGGCGCTGGAACGGCAGGTTCTGGCGGCTGAAGATCAGGCAGCTCGGGCCGTTCTCGCGGCGGATCGACTCGGCCCAGGCCACGGCGGTCTCGGTGGTGTCGGCGGTGCGCCAGACATCCATGTTCGGGATCAGGCGCAGGCTGGCGACGTGCTCGATCGACTGGTGGGTCGGGCCGTCTTCGCCCAGGCCGATGGAGTCGTGGGTGAACACGAACAGCGTGCGGATCTTCATCAGCGCCGCCATGCGCAGCGCGTTGCGGCTGTAGTCCGAGAACGTCAGGAAGGTGGCGCCGTAGGGGATGTAGCCACCATGCAGCGTGATGCCGTTCATGACGGCGCTCATGCCGAACTCGCGCACGCCGTAGTTGATATGGTTGCCCCAGGCATCCACGCGCACGGCCTGGCTGCCCGACCAGTTGGTCAGGTTCGAGCCGGTCAGGTCGGCCGAGCCGCCGAGGAACTCGGGCAGCACCGGGCCGAAGGCCTCGATGGTGTTCTGGCTGGCCTTGCGGGTGGCGATGGTCTCGGCCTTCTCTTCGCACTTGGCGATAAAGGCATCGACGGCGGCGTCGAACGAACCCGGCAGCTCGCCCTTCATGCGGCGGCTGAATTCACCGGCTTCATACGGGTGGCGCTCTGCGTACGATTCGAACAGCGCGTTCCAGGCGCGCTCCAGGGCGTGGCCGTTGGCCTTGGCGTCCCAGGCATCGTAGACCTCGGCCGGCACTTCGAACGGGGCATGGACCCAGCCCAGCGCCTCGCGCGTGGCCAGCACTTCGGCGCCGCCCAGCGGGGCGCCGTGCACGTCGTGACCGCCTTCCTTGTTGGGCGCGCCCTTGCCGATCTTGGTGCGGCAGCAGATCAGGGTCGGCCTGTCGCTGGCCTTGGCCTGCGCGATGGCGTTGTCGACCGCGACCACGTCGTGGCCGTCGATGGCGCGGATCACGTTCCAGCCATAGGCTTCGAAACGCTTCGGGGTATCGTCGTTGAACCAGTGCACCACGTCGCCGTCGATCGAGATGCCGTTGTCATCCCACAGCGCAATCAGCTTGTTCAGCTTGAGCGTGCCGGCCAGCGAGCAGGCCTCGTGCGAGATGCCTTCCATCAGGCAGCCGTCGCCCAGGAAGACATAGGTGTGGTGATTGACGATGTCAAAGCCGGGGCGGTTGAATTCCTCGCCCAGCAGGCGTTCGGCCAGTGCCATGCCGACGGCATTGGTGATGCCCTGGCCGAGCGGGCCGGTGGTGGTTTCCACGCCCGGGGTGATGCCGTATTCCGGGTGGCCGGCGGTCTTGCTGTGCAGCTGGCGGAAGTTCTTCAGCTCTTCGACCGGCAGCGCATAGCCGGTCAGGTGCAAGAGCGAATAGATCAGCATCGAGCCGTGGCCGTTGGACAGCACGAAGCGGTCGCGGTCGGCCCATTGCGGGTTGCCCGGGTTGTGCTTCAGGTGCCGGCCCCACAGCGCCACGGCGATGTCTGCCATGCCCATCGGCGCACCGGGGTGGCCGGAATTGGCCTGCTGGACGGCGTCCATGGCAAGCACGCGGATGGCGTCGGCCATCAGCTTGGCGGGCTGGGAAGCAAAAGGACTAGTGGCGGGATGGGCAAGGGCGGACATGCGGGCGGATTCGGCGTGAGCCTTGGCGGCAGGAAAACCGCAATTTTAGCAGAAGCTATGGGGTTTTCCGGACTCCCGGACCGCCCCCGCGGCAGAGTCCGGGCGATCACTGCGGGTCGCCTGGCGCGTCCACGCCCCCGGCATCGGAACTATCCGGGCCTCGACATGCCTGATGCTTCACCCCGGCGACACCCCCGCCGCCGGCGCGCCGCACTTCGACAGCGTAGCGCGGCACGCGTAAGATGCACTCTCGCACCGCGCGGCCCGCCAGCCGCGCCGGGTTTCCCGCAATCAGGAGACGATCATGACCAGACCGGCCAACACCCCTTGGCTCACCCCCTACCTGACCGTCGCCAACGGGCGTGCCGCGCTGGACTTCTACAGCCGCGCGTTCGGCTTTGCCGCCGGCAACGTGGTCGACGAAAACGGCGTGCCGACCCATGCCGAGATGCACTACCAGGGCCAGCTGGTGGTAATGTTCGCGCCCGAAGGCGCCTGGGGCAGCACCGCGCGCACGCCGCGCTCGCTGGGCGTGGAATGCCCGCAGACCTTCTATGTCTATTGCGACGATGTCGACGCCATGCACCAGCGCGCGGTCGACGCCGGCGCGGTCAGCCTGATGGCGCCGGCCGACCAGTTCTGGGGCGACCGCTACTGCATGGTCGAGGACCCTGACGGCTACCGCTGGGGTTTCGGCAAGCCGCTGGAGCAGGCAAGCTGATGGCACCACGTTTCTTCGTTGGCGGCGCAGACACCGTGCTGGCCGCCGAGTCCGATTTCCCGTTGCCCGAACCGGTGGTGCGCCACGCGCAGGTGCTGCGCCTGGCGCCGGGCGACGCCATCACCCTGTTCGACGGCCGCGGCGGCAGCCATGCCGCGACGCTGGTCGAGCTGGGCAAGCGCCACGCGCTGGCGCGCATCGGCGCGCATGATGCGGCCGAGGCTGAGCCGCCCTTCCGCGTCACGCTGGCGCAGGGCCTGGCCGGCGGCGACAAGATGGACTGGCTGATCGAGAAGGCGGTGGAGCTGGGCGTCGCCGCGATCCAGCCGCTGCAGGCAAGCCGCTCGGTGGTGCGCCTGTCAGGCGAGCGTGCACAGAAGCGCCAGGCGCACTGGCAGGCGCTGGTGCAGGCGGCCTGCGAGCAATGTGGCCGAAACCGTTTGCCGGCGATCGCTCCGGTCGCTAACTTTGAGACGTGGCTGGCGCAGTCCGCGCAGACCGGCACTGGCGGCACCAGGCTGCTGGTATCGCCGCGCGCCGACCAGTCTTTGCCAGGGTTCGTCGCCGAGCGGCGCGAGGCCTTGCTGGCCGATGGCGTGACGCTGCTGATCGGCCCGGAAGGCGGCCTGGCGCCCGAGGAAGAACAGGCCGCGCGGCATGCGGGATTCACCGGCGTGTCGCTTGGCCCGCGCATCCTGCGTACCGAAACCGCCGGGCTGGCATGCCTGGCAACCCTTAACGCCTTGCTGGGCGGATTCTGACAGCGGCGCCATCCCGGCCCCGCCTCATCTTGCAACCTCGACTGAAAGGAGTCGACCATGGGACTACTCGATAGCGTGCTGGGCGGCGTGCTCGGACAACTCGGCGGCGCGCGCGGCGAGACCGGCGGTGCCGGCGGGCTCGACCCCAAGCTGATGATGGCGCTCGGCCTGCTGGCGACGCTGGCCATGCGCGGTCGCGGGCAGGCAGGCGCCGCGGGCGAAGCAGCGCAGGCCGATGATGGCCTGGGCGGGCTGGGCAGCCTCGGCGGGCTGCTGGGCGGCATGCTCGGCGGCGGCGGTGCCGGCGCGGCGCCCGGCGCTGCCACCGGCGGCCTCGACCTGGGCTCGCTGCTCGGCGGCCTGCTGGGCGGCCAGGGCGGCGCACCGGCCAACAGCCAGGCAATGGGCGCGGCCGCGGGCGGCATCGGCGCGCTGCAGCAGATCCTGGCGCAGGCCGGCCTGGGCGAACAGGTGAATTCGTGGATCGGCAGCGGCGCCAACCAGCCGGTCACGCCGTCGGCGCTGAGCAATGCACTGGGCGACACCGGCGCGCTCGAATCGCTGGCACAGTCGACGGGCATGTCGCAGGACGATGTGGCCGCGCACCTGAGCGAAGGCCTGCCGGAGTTGATCGACCGGCTTACGCCGCATGGGCACCTGCCGGCGCAGGAATAAGCCGCAGACATCCGAATGGGCGCTCTGGTTGCTCCCTCTCCCGCAAGCGGGAGGGGAGCAAACCGCCAGCATTGAAGAGGCCAGTTATAGTCAAAAAAGCCCGCCGAGGGACTTATACCTTAACCATGCATAGTTAAGCGGAAGGTCTGCTGGCCGCCTTGCCAGCAAAGGGACTTAGGTACACTGGCAATGTATGTATCGATACATCGCAATACATACAAACTCAGCAGGCCGGTGGAAACACCGGCCTCTTCATTTCAGCGCGCTCTATTCACCGAAACGGGTAAGGGAAGGACCGCAGCCGACCCATCTCTGCCGTTCGACTTGACCTGTCAGAACGGCTTTAATGGTCGACTGCGGTCATGCTACGAGTGGCCTGCCTTTCTTGCCAAAATGCACGAGTAGATTTCGTCAGGAGTGAGATTTGCTCCCCCGACCAACAGCAGGTAATTGCGACTGAGAAAGAAGCGCTCGGCCAAAGTCAACCTGATCGCTGGATTACCGAAAGCGCCTTTGTGGCCAATCGGCGCGCTCGCTGGAGCGAGATCGACTAGAACGGCATTTCGCACTGTGGTCCAAGGTATCAGAGATAACTGTCGCGAGATGCCAAAAGGTCGCACCAGAATCCCCTCGTCACGAATGATGCAGGCAGGAAGCTCACTCGTCAGATTGAGAACTAGTGTGCAGGACATGAGGCCAAGGATTGTGCCGAACATCCATGCCGACACTCGGAAGACGGGAGGCAGGGGAATGACGAAAGCCACGAGGATCAACATCGCCGCTACCGCAGCGCCACCTATGATCACTTTGATCACACTCCATTTGGACCTGTGCACCACGATTTCCGTCGTCATCTGCACCCCTCGCTCGTAATTGGTCCAATTGTCAGCAACTTTGCCCAGGTTGTCGAATGTCTCCTTCTGGCCGAACTGAGACCGACGATCTGACATCGTCTGTCCGACCAAGTCCAACTTTCTAAATCTTACGCCTCGGGCGATGCCTCCCACTCCTCTCCATCATCAAGGATCGGATGGGTATCACTCACCACAACCAGCGGCTTGCCACGATGGGCCAGCGCAAATCGCGATATTGCGCCGGCTTGGCCTTCGGACATAGCTTGGCAGCCCGGACCTAATGCCCCTACCCACACATAGCGCCCGGATTCAAAGCAGGCAAGGTAATAAGCCACATTCATGTTGTCCTCTCGTTTTTTCATTTTTGCTTCGCCTACGCAAGCACTTTTCGAATCGCCCGCGCGAACCCCACCTCAAACACTGTCCGGCCACGCTCGTTGACGATTTCACCGTGGCTGCCTTCGCGGAGGCCCTGGTTTTCGAGATATTCGGCCGACACCGCATTCTGTAAGGCTTCGCGCTCAGACGGCGTGAGTTGCGCGGACGGGGCGAGCACAGTCACCGGCTGCGTTCCAGGCGCGGCTGCGATGGTTGCGCCCAGTGGACGCCGATCCACGGTCACCTGGGTGTTGGCCTTCAGGACGTTGAGTTGCGCCTTGAGTTTGTCACGCTCGGCGATGATGGCCTGCATGATGGAGCGAATGGCCGGGTCCTCAATGCGCATCAGGTATTGGTGGCTCGCTAGCGTCTTCTTCGGCTTGGGCGCAGGCGGCCCGGCGTAGGCCGCCCAGGCTTCGATGAGTGTTCGATAGTCAGCGGACTGGGCGTTGTAGAGCACGCGGCCCTTCATGATGCCTTCGGCTTCGACCAGGCGGCCGATGGCGGGCAGCGAGAAGTCGCGCCAGCCATTCTCATGCTGCCGGCGGCAAAGCTCTTGCATCTTTGCCAAGCCTGCGCGCCGGTTTGAGCGTGCTCCCTTGGCGAGGAGCGACTCCAGGACCGCGTCGGGATGGATGTCCGTTTTCCCATTCATGCTTCATCTCCCGCGAGGACCGGGCGCTCGGTAAGAGGCTGCCGGGCGTGATTCGGCGTGGGCAGCAGTGAGGAAAGGTCTATGTCGAAGTGCTGGCTGAGGCTCAATCCAGCATCCATAAGGCGAATCACCTGGCGGTGGCCGAGCGCGGGATTCGCCGAGTTCATCTGCTGGGACAGGCGACGCATGAAGGCGTTTCCTGCGAGCAGTTGCTCCTGTTCGCTCAACAGCATGAACACAGGCGGTAGGTCGTCGCGATAGAGCACAGCGTCGAGCAACTGGCTGCGTCGGAACACCGCCTTACCCGGTCCGAGGTCGGGGTAGACCTCGACGTTTTCGCACACGCCGGCGAGCTGGAGCAATTCTGACTCCGTTTCTTCAAAGGCAATATGCACGTCGCCCAGCGTGCCAGCAGCCACCAACTGCGTGCCATCGCCTTGCGAGGCTTCGAGCGCCACCTTGCAGCGTTCGATGAGGCGCCAGCAGGCTACTAGGTCCTCGGCCAGGTCGCTGAAACGCTTCATGGCACTCTCCCACACCCGCTCAGCCTGCCGGTAGGCGTCCAAGCGTGCGAAAGGCTGCCCCGCGTCTTCCGCATCCGCCTTTTGCTTCTTAAGGTCCTGCAGCGCGTTTTCCCGAATGAGACAAGCGTTGCGCGCCTCATCGAAGTGATAGGCGAGCGTGTTGAAGTGGGCGGCCAGAGCGGACAGGTGGTGCGGCTCGGTCACGAACCAGCGGCAGCGCACGCAGTTGCGACTCCCGCCTGGAACAGGCGCATACCTGGGGGTGGCGGGTGAGCTTATGTTCGGCCCTCCGTTGTAGCAACCACCCACAGCACCATTACCCTCGACCTCGCTGGTGTTGCCGCCAACGAGACACAAGCCATGGTGCATCGGCATCCAGCCCGCCGGGTTGCGCGCGGCCGGATGCTGCGGAATGGCGGCGGCGAGGCTGGGCACGCTGTTGCAACGCCCGTAGCGTCTGTGTAGACGCGGGCCTTGACAGTCACAAACACTGGAGAGCCCTTGTCACCGTGGTCCCAAAAGCTCCAAAGGAGCTGAGGCTGTGCTGAAAGTCCACGGCGAGGACCACATCGAATGTTCTGTGCTGCAAGCTGTTGCTACCGTACATCGAAAAGCCGCGCATTATACATACGATGCTTGAAGACGGTATAGCTTCTTGTCTGCAGAGACAAAAAAACACCCCTTCGACAAGGGGTGTTTTGAGGTAAGGCCACCTTCTGACCCTCAAATATGTATGTCAGCTAGGAGGAATAACAGATGCGGGCTTTTTCACGTCGAATGTCTATAACGGATCAGGCGAACGAATAGAACACCCGGAACTGCACCTTGCGCTCGCCCCAGAACTCGGCGGCGTCGCGGAACACGTCAAGCAGCACCTCGCGCGCTTCCTTGTCGAATTTCTGCGCGATCGGCAGGCCCTCCAGCACGATCACAAAGCCCGGCTGCGGGCCGGCCTTGTAGATCATGTCGGTCAGGCAGTCGGCCAGTGCGTCGAAATTCTTGCCGAAATGCTTCGGGAAGGTGAACGACGTGGCGATGGTTTCCAGGATCTCCGCCTTGCTCGCGCAATGGGCGCAATTGGCATAGAGGAAATGCTGCCCGAGATCGGCGGCCGCCTGGGCCAGCTCAGGCACGCGGAAAGCGCGGATCGACTGGACGATGTTCGGACGCACCGTCTTGAACAGGTTCATGGCCCCCTCGCTGGTGCCGTCATTCCAACCAGGACCGGCGGGCATGGCCACGGGTGCGGTCGCGGGCGGGAGTTTTTGCATGAGCTCCTGGCTCGGCATCATCAGCACGTTGTCGTATAGGTTCTGGGCCTGCTGCTGAGCCCGCTGCCAGCCATCTCCGGCGCCGCGCTCTTCGCGGGCGGCAAGGGCGTCGCCCAATCCGAAAATGTCAGTCATCATTTGAGTATCCGTTTGAAGCTGTTGTAGTGATCTTCCGTGTAGTAACAATCGTTGGCAGCGCGTTGCTCCCCGCCGCAGACGATCCGCCTGGCTCCCCGGTTCCGGCTCCTGGCGCTCTTGACCGTGTATTCGCGGTAGTACCCGCGTTCACGTTGCGGCAGGGTGCGTTCGTAGTTGCCGAATCTCGATCCGTCCTTGTCATACGGGAACGGGCCGCCGGCTTCGATGCGCTCCAGGGTCTGCCGTGCATCGTTGGGCAACTGCTGCACTGCAATGGTTCCCACCTCTTCGGTTTGCGCCTGGCGTGCCAGCGCCGGCTGCGCCAGGGCCAGCACCAGCGCCGCGCCGGTCATGGACCGGGCCAGCATGCGCGTTGCGTGCCGCATCAGAGGAACTTGGAAACCCACGTTGCTTGTCTTGGTTGAACCGGAAATCGAGCCTGCCGCTGGTTGGGTAGACGATCTGTCCGGGCCACCCTGGCCAGCGCCCTGCGCCACCCGTAGAGGAGCGCGATGGATGCCGGCCGCACCGGGGCGCTCATGGCGAGCGCCTGTATCAAAGGCGTAAGGTTACGCGCATGCTCGCAATTAATCAATCCCAGCCCGGTTGCACCGCTATTTCTTCAATTGTTTCAATATGTTAAGCGTATGTGTGCGCATACTAACCATGCACATGCGGGCGTAAAAAAAGCCGGGCGAACCCGGCTTTTCATCACATTGGCCTGTCTGCCGGCCATGCAAGCGGCTTAACGCTTGGCAGCGGCGTCCGCCACGACCAGCGCAGTCATGTTGACGATGCGGCGCACCGTGGCCGACGGCGTCAGGATATGCACCGCCGCCTTCACGCCCAGCAGGATCGGCCCGATCGCGACGTTGTTGCCCGCGGCAACCTTGAGCAGGTTGTACGAGATATTGGCCGCATCGATGTTCGGGCACACCAGCAGGTTGGCTTCGCCCTTGAGCGAGCCGTCCGGCACCAGCTGGTCGCGCAGCTTCTGGTCGAGCGCGCTGTCGCCGTGCATTTCGCCGTCGATCTCCAGTTCCGGGGCACGATCGCGCAGGATGGCGAGGGTTTCGCGCATCTTGCGGGCCGAAGGCGCTTCGGACGAGCCGAAGTTCGAATGCGACAGCAGTGCGACCTTGGGCTCGATGCCGAAGCGCTTCAGCTCTTCCGCTGCCATGAGCGTGATCTGGGCCAGCTCGTCGGCGGTCGGGTCGACGTTGACGTGCGTGTCCACCAGGAAGATCTGGCGGCCCGGCAGCACCAGGCCGTTCATTGCCGCGTAGACCTTGCTGGTCCCGCCCAGCACCTGGTCGATATAGCGCAGGTGCGCGGCAGTGTTGCTGACGGTGCCGCAGATCATGCCGTCAGCTTCGCCCCGTTTCACCAGCATGGCGCCGATCAGGGTGGTACGGCGGCGCATTTCCAGCTTGGCGTACTGCGGCGTGATGCCCTCGCGGGCCATCATGCGGTAGTAGGCGTCGGAATAGTCGCGGAAGCGCTCGTCGTGTTCCGGGTTGACCACGGTGAAGTCCACGCCGGCGCGCAGGCGCAGGCCGAAGCGCTCGATGCGGTGCTGCAGCACGGCCGGACGGCCGATCAGGATGGGGTTGGCCAGCTTTTCATCGACGATCACCTGCACCGCGCGCAGCACGCGCTCTTCCTCGCCCTCGGCGAAGACGATGCGCTTCTTCTCCATCTCGACCTTGCGCGCAGCGGCGTAGATCGGCTTCATCACCGTGCCCGAGTGGTACACGAATTGCTGCAGCTGCAGGCGGTAGGCGTCCATGTCCTCGATCGGACGGGCGGCCACGCCGGACTTCATCGCGGCTTCGGCCACGGCCGGGGCCACCTTGACGATCAGGCGCGGGTCGAACGGCTTCGGGATCAGGTATTCGGGACCGAACGACAGGTCCTGGATGCCATAGGCAGTGGCGACAATGTCGCTCTGCTCCTGGCGTGCCAGCTCGGCCAGGGCATTGGCCGCGGCGATTTCCATCTCACGCGTGATGGTGGTGGCGCCGCAGTCCAGCGCACCGCGGAAGATGAACGGAAAACACAGGACGTTGTTGACCTGGTTGGGGTAGTCGGTACGGCCGGTGGCCATCACGGCGTCCGGGCGCACTTCCTTGACCAGCTCCGGCGCGATTTCCGGGTTCGGGTTGGCCAGGGCCAGCACCAGCGGCTTGTCGGCCATGCGCTGGACCATGTCCTGCTTGAGCACGCCGGCGGCGGACAGGCCCAGGAAAATGTCGGCGCCGTCGATGACTTCGCCCAGCTTGCGCTTGTCGGTCTTCTGGCAGAAGCGCGCCTTTTCCGGGTCCATCAGCTCGGTACGGCCCTCGTAGACCACGCCGGCCAGGTCGGTCACCCAGATGTTTTCGATGGGCAGGCCGATGTCGACCAGCAGGTCCAGGCAGGCCAGCGCGGCCGCGCCGGCGCCGGAGGCCACCAGCTTGACCTGCTTGATGTCCTTGCCGACCACCTTCAGGCCATTGATGATGGCCGCGGCCACCACGATCGCGGTGCCGTGCTGGTCATCGTGGAAGACCGGGATCTTCATCTTCTCGCGCAGCTTGCGCTCGACGTAGAAACACTCCGGTGCCTTGATGTCTTCCAGGTTGATGCCGCCGAAGGTGGGCTCGAGCGCGGCGATGATCTGGACCAGCTTCTCCGGGTCCTTCTCGTCGACCTCGATATCGAACACGTCGATGCCGGCAAACTTCTTGAACAGGCCAGCCTTGCCTTCCATCACCGGCTTGGAAGCCGCGGCGCCAATGTCGCCCAGGCCCAGCACGGCGGTGCCATTGGTGATCACCGCGACCAGGTTGCCGCGGGCGGTGTAGCGGAAGGAATTGGCCGGATCGGAAACGATCTCTTCACAAGCGGCAGCCACGCCCGGCGAATAGGCCAGGGCCAGGTCGCGCTGGTTCGACAGCGGCTTGGTCGGCGTGACCGAGATCTTGCCGGGGGTGGGAAACTCGTGGTACTCGAGCGCCGCTTTGCGCAGCGCCTCACGCTGCTGCTGTTTCAGATCGTCTTGGGACGGGGGCTGCTGAGGGCTGGTCATCGGCGCATCTTCCAATCGGTGGAGCCGTCATTGACGAGGCGGGGACGATCGGCGGACCGGCTCCACGTGTCCGCCCTTCTCTTCCTTTGGAACCCAGCATTTTATATAGTGAAATACTATTTCACAATAAGCGTTTTGCTTGGGGCACCTTTGCGATTCGGTACAATATGCCCCATCCCCCGGGGCAACACCAGCAAGCGTAGCGCCTGCCGGCAGAAGCGGCGCACCGCCGCGCGGTCATGGCTGTCGTGCACGGCAGTATCTTGCTGAAATGCCGGGCGCGCCCCATCCTGATGCGCCGCGCGGACGCCGCGGGATTGTTCTGCAATCGCCACGCATCTTCCCGCAACGCGCAGCCATCTCGATCGCGCCCTTCCGCTGCAGCTCTCCTACCACGATGCCCCACGCCCAGCCTGCCCAGCTTTCCGAGTTCGACCTGATCCGCCGCTATTTCACGCGGCCGGTGCGCAAGGCCGCGCTCGGCGTGGGTGATGACTGCGCGCTGATCGAAGGCCGCCCCGGCCACCACCTGGCCATCAGCACCGACATGCTGGTCAGCGGCCGGCATTTCTTCCCCGATGTGGCGCCGCGCGCGCTCGGCCACAAGGCGCTGGCCGTGAACCTGTCCGACCTGGCCGCCATGGGCGCCGAGCCGCGCGCCTTCACGCTGGCGCTGGCGCTGCCCGAGGCCGAGCCCGCCTGGCTGGCCGAACTTGCCGGTGGCATGCTGGCGCTGGCCGACGCCCACGGCTGCGAACTGATCGGCGGCGATACCACGCGCGGTCCGCTGACACTGTCGCTGACGGTGTTCGGCGACGTGCCGCTACGCGCCGCGCTGCGCCGCGACGCCGCCCGCCCCGGCGACGACATCTGGATCTCCGGCACCCTCGGCGACGCCCGCCTGGCGCTGGGCGACTGCCGCGGCGAATGGCTGCTGCCGGAACCCGAGTTCAGCCAGGTCCGGCCCCGCATGGACACGCCCACGCCGCGCGTGGCCCTGGGCATGGCGCTGCGCGGCGTGGCGCATGCCGCACTTGACATTTCCGACGGCCTGGTCGGCGACCTTGGCCATATCCTGGAGCGCTCGCAGGTGGGCGCACTGGTCGACGTCGATGCGCTGCCGCGCTCGGCGGTGCTGGCCAGCCAGCCGGACGCCATCCAGCGCGAATGCGTGCTGGCCGGGGGCGACGACTACGAACTGTGTTTCACCGCGCCCGCCGGCAACCGCGACGCCATTGCCGCGATCAGCGAGCGCCTGGAGCTGCCGCTGACGCGTATCGGGGCGATCACGCCGGAGCCCGGCCTGCGGCTGGTCGACTGTGCCGGCAATCCGACCCACTACGAAGGCACCAGCTTCGACCACTTTGCTGCCCCCTGACACCGGGTCACAGGCATGTCATGATGCCGGCATCGGCGCCTGCGCGGGCACGGGAGTCCCGCGAGCATTGCAGCGCGAACCGGCCATAACCATAAGCAGCCACTGCATCACACGAGCCAACTTTGATGTCCACCTTCCCTCCCGGGGCCGCGCCGCGCGACCCCGCCCTGACCCTGGAAGCCGGCCAGACCGTCAAGGTCACGCACCCGAGCGCGCGCTTCATGCTGGCCCACCCGGCGCACCTGATCGCCTTCGGCTTCGGCTCGGGCCTGTCCCCGGTCGGGCCGGGCACGGCCGGCACCCTCTTCGCCTGGCTGTCGTACGTGGTGCTCTCGCGGTGGATCGAACCCGCCACCTGGCTGTGGATCATCGCCGGCGGCTTCCTGGTGGGCCTGTGGGCGTGCGCCCGCACCGCCCGCGACATGGGCGTGCACGACCACGGCAGCATGGTCTGGGACGAGATCGTCGCCTTCTGGCTGGTGCTGGCCTTTGTCATGCCGACCGGCTTCTGGGGGCAGTTCGCTGCCTTCCTGTGGTTCCGGCTGTTCGATATCGCCAAGCCGGCACCGATTGGCCACTATGACCGCACGCTCAAGGGCCCGGGCCTGCGCGGCGGCTTCGGCGTGATGTTCGACGACATCTTCGCGGCGTTTTACACGCTGCTGGTGTTCGCGCTGTGGCGCTCGTTCTGAGCCACCATCGCCGCGCAATGCCGGCCGTTTGAAGCGGATTTCCCAATCACCACCCCATATCCATCATGTCCGTCAGCCGACTGCTCGACCAGCTCGCCATCCAGGCCGGCGTCGCCCTAGCCGACAAATCCCTGATGCTCGCCACCGCCGAATCCTGCACCGGCGGGCTGGTGGCCGCCGCCATTACCGATGTGTCGGGCTCATCCGGCTGGTTCGAGCGCGGCTTCGTCACCTATTCCAACGAGGCCAAGTCCACCATGCTGGGCGTGCCCGCCAAGCTGATCCGCGACCACGGCGCGGTCAGCGAGGAAGTGGCGCGCGCCATGGCCGAGGGGGCGCTGCTCAACAGCCGCGCCCAGGTGGCGCTGTCGGTCACCGGCGTGGCCGGCCCCAATGGCGGCACCCCGGAAAAGCCGGTGGGCATGGTCTGCTTCGGCTGGAGCAACCGCATCACCACCCTGACGGAAACCCAGCGCTTTCGCGGCGACCGGGGGCAGATTCGGCGGCAGGCGGCAGAGCATGCGATGCGGGGGTTGTTGGAGTTGGTTCGGAATGAGGCGTAGGGGGTCGCGCTTGACCGGCGTGGCTGTTTCGCCGGCGTAGCCGGTGGGGCTTCTTGCTCGTTAGCTTGGTTATGTCGGTCGGGTTCGATGTTGTCGTAGGATTGACGGCCTGGTTCCGCCCTGCTGGGCGGGTCACTTTTTGGCCGAGCGACAAAAGATGGAATGAACGCGCCCCGGCCCTCCGATCAAAGGCGCCGGTAGTTCAGTTGTGCATCCGGGGAAACGTGACAGGATAGGCGGGTCCCCCATCACGAAACGGCATCGATGTGCCAGAGTGGGAGTGTCACCAACCACGCGAGGATGGAGGGACCCGAGATGAATACTACGACTTACGGCCTGGATATTGCAAAGACTGTCTTCCAGCTCTATTGGGTCGAGCCTTCCGGCAAGTGTTCCAACCGCCGCTTCAGCCGGCCCAAGCTGCTGGAGTTTCTCGCGAATCGCGAGCCCGGACGTATCGCGCTCGAAGCATGTGGCAGCGCGCACTGGTGGGCCCGCCAACTGCAAGCCTTGGGTCATGAGCCAGTGCTGCTGCACGCCAGGTACGTGCGACCGTTCGTGCAGACGAACAAAACCGATGCGGCCGATGCCAAGGCTATCTGGACCGCGGCGCAGCAGCCCGGGATGCCGTTCGTGGCCCCGAAGACCGAGCCGCAACAGTGCGTGCTCAGCCTGCACGCCATGCGCCAGCTGCGCGTGAAGATGCGCACCATGCTGGTCAACCAATTGCGCGGCACGTTGTTTGAGTTCGGAATCCGGATCCGTCCCGGGCTACGGATTGGCCTGCAGGAAATCGTGCAACGAATGGACGAAATCGAACAGGACGTGCCGCCCTTGCTGTTCGAGTTCGTGCGCGAACAATTGCAAAGCATCGAACGGCTCGATCAAGAGATAGCTCGCCTGGATCAACGCATTGATACCTGGGGTCGGCAAAGTCAGGCCTGCAAAACGATTTTGGCCATTCCCGGCATCGGCATGCTTACCGCCACGGCCATGGTTGCCACCATTGGCGACGCGCACACCTTCAAGTCCGGGCGCCAACTGGCGGCTTATCTTGGCCTAGTGCCCAAACAGACCGGCACCGGCGGCAAGGTCTGGCTGAGCGGCATCAGCAAACGCGGCGACCCCTATCTGCGCACCTTGCTGATTCACGGCGCTCGGGTCGTGCTGAGTCATCTGCGCAGAAAGAACCAGCCCGGCTGGAGCCTGATGCTCGCCCAGCGACGGCCGAAAAACGTCGCGGCTGTTGCCCTGGCTAACAAGACGGTGCGTACCATCTGGGCCCTGTTGGTCCACGACCGCACCTATGACCGAGACTACGTCTCGGTCAGGCCTGCCTAGCGGGCAGGCCTGAGCTAGCAAGCAAGGAACCCGTCCACAGGTTGCGAGGGTAATGTCCACGTGATGGCAAAACAGGTTGGACCGCGGGAGTGCAAGCCCAATTGGTTACTGGTGCTCAAAGCACGGCCAAAAGATAGGGACACTCCCGGCGAAATCCATCAGGGCCTGCAGGCCAGGCCTGCACCGCAAGGCCGGATATAAGTCTGCAGCCAATCCTGTCCAAGCCTGATGTTGGCTTTACCTTGCAAACCGGGGCGCGTTCATATAAGTAACCAAAAAACGCGTCGCCTCAGGCGGCTGGCCACCAATTCCTCGGTGCGGGTGGTTCGGGCGGCGGTGATTTCCGTTCGGTGGGGTTGGTGGTTCGACCCTGCTACGCACCCTGTCTGTGCCCACATCAACGGACTATTGGACGAACCCGACTTTAGGCTATTGGCAGCCTGCTGAATACGGCGTCGGTCGGACGCCTTCGGCTGCGCTGCGCGCACGCCCTAAGGGGGCAGAACCAGTGGCCACATCCTGATTTTTTCCTTTGGCCCGGCATCATCCGCGACAACGCCGTGCGAGCGCAGCGACGCACTCCGTGCCCGAGCACCCGACCTACGATACTGAGTGCGCGAAGCGCAGCCGTAGGCGTCCTACCGATAACGTCGTTAGAAGGCTGCCAACAGCCTAAAGTCGGGTTCGTCCAATAGTCCCTGGACGCAAGGCACATCCCGGGAGCGTAGCAGGGTTGAACCACCAACCCCACCGAACGGAAATCACCACCGCCCGAACCACCCACACCGTGGAATGGGTGGCCAGCCGCCTGAGGCGACGCGTTTTTTGGTTACTTTTTGGCGCTCCGGTGTGTGTCAAGGTAGTTGTCGCGTTCGCCGTCATGCAGCTTTCCGGTATTCCTTGGGTTCCTATTCAGCTCGCTCGGGGTTCAGGTAGACCACTGGCTCCAGCTTCCAATTCCGGATTCCCCGCGACCAGCGCTGCGGATGTCGGGTGCGGGCTGCCTGATACAGCATCGTGCGTCGCGCCAGCAGGGGCACCGCTTCCTCGCGGTGCCGCTGGTTCGGCGTGACGTACTTCAGGCCACTGTGGCGGTGCTCCTCGTTGTACCAGTGCACGAACCGATGGACCCAATCGCGCGCTTGCTGCAGCGTATCGAATGGCCGATCCGGCCACAGCGGGCAATACTTGGCTGTGCGGAACAGCGCTTCTGCGTAAGCGTTGTCATTGCTCACGCGCGGGCGACTGTATGAGGGCTGCACGCCCAGGTAACCCATCGTCGCCAGCATCGTCCCTCCTTTCATGACGCTGCCATTGTCCGAATGCAGCACCAGCGGCCGCCCGGCGGTCTGCTCGCGCAGGCAGCCTAGCGACAGCAGTTGGCTGGCATGTTCAGCCGATTCGCTCTCGTGCACCTCGTTGACTACCAGCTTGCGGCTGTAGATGTCCTGCATCATGTACCAGTAAAAGAAGCGACCTTTCACCGTCGTGGGCATCCACGTGATGTCCCAGCACCACACCTGGTTCGGTCCGTCGGCGCGGTGTGTAGTCAGCGGGCGCGAGGACTTGGCATTGTGGCTGCGCCCGCGCCGGCGCGCCTGGCCTTCGGCCTTGAGCACGCGGTAGAACGTCGACTCCGAGGCCACATAGCGGCCTTCGTCGGCCAGCTTCGGCACGATCTGGTGCGGCGTCAGGCTCTCGTAGCCGCGCTGGTTGGCCGCGGCCAGCACGGCCTGCCGCTCCGCCTCGCTGAGCTTATTGGCCGGCACTGGGCGCTGCGCGCCCGGGCGGCCATCCGCAGGCACATGACGCCAGCGCTGCAAGGTGCGCTCGTTCAGGCCCAACTCCCTGCAGGCGCTGGCTTGACGCGCACCGCTCTTTACCGCTTCATCGATCAACATGATGGCTTCGCGGCGATCCGAGACGTTGATCAGTCCTCCTCGTCCCTTCCCCAGATCGCCTCGGCTTTTTTTCGCAGCACCAGCAGCGCCGCTGTCTCCGCCAGCGCCGCATTCTTGCGCTTGAGTTCGCGCTCCAGATCGCGGATCCGTTTCTGGGCAGTCTCTTCCTCGCGGCGCTGCGCCAGGCCGGGCTTGGCCAGCGTCTTCGCGTTAGCCTGCTCACAGGCGGCGCGCCACTGCCGGATCTGTTCCGGCTGAATGCCCTTCCTGCGGCAGTATTCGGACAGCTCCGCCTCGCTCAGGGGCGCTGTCTCCAGCACCACCCGGAACTTGTCCGCACTTGACCACTTGTCACTCTGCTTGCCGTTGCCTGGCACAACCTGTCCTTGCTCTCGGGCTTCGTTGCGCCACGTACGCAGGCTCACCGTCGTGACACCCGTCTCCTTGGCCAACTCCACAACCGACCGATTCAAGGGCGGCATCATCTGCTCAACCACCCATTCCTTGTACTCCGCCGGATAACGCTTCATCTTCCAACCGTTACCGCCCTCCATTGTCCTTCATCGAAAGGCGGCGAGGCGACAACTATCCTGACATGGAGGGCTCGGACAAAAAGTGACCCGCCCAGCAGGGCGGAACCAGGCGGTAAAACCTACGACAGCATCGAACCCGACCGACATAACCAAGCCAACAAGCAGAAGCCCCCCCTCACCCATGCCGATACCGATTAATCGTCTCCCGCGTCTGCAACGCAACATTCCGCGCCGCTGTAGCAAAATCCTTCTCCCGGCTGGCATAGAGAATAGCCCGTGACGAATTGATCATCATCCCGGTGCCGTCCGCGGTGCGCCCCGCCTTGACCGTGGCTTCGATATCGCCACCCTGGGCGCCGATGCCCGGGATCAGCAGCGGCATGTCGCCGACGATCTGGCGCACCCGCGCGATCTCGTTGGGGAAGGTCGCGCCGACCACCAGCCCCATCTGCCCGGTGGTGTTCCAGCGCTCGCGCGCGGCCTCGGCCACCAGCTGGTACAGCGGCTTGCCGTCGACCTGCAGGAACTGCACGTCCGAGCCGCCCGGGTTGGAGGTGCGGCACAGCACGATCACGCCGCGGTCCGGGTAGGCCAGGTAAGGCTGCATCGAATCGAAGCCCATGTACGGGCTGACCGTGACCGCGTCGGCGTGGTAGCGCTCGAAGGCTTCCAGCGCGTAGTGCTCGGCGGTCGAGCCGATGTCGCCGCGCTTGGCGTCCAGGATCACCGGGATGCCGGGGTGGGCGTCGTGGATGTAGTGGATCAGCTGCTCGAGCTGGTCTTCGGCGCGCTGCGAATGGAAGTAGGCGATCTGCGGCTTGAAGGCGCAGACCAGGTCGGCGGTGGCGTCGACGATCTCGCGGCAGAACGAGAAGATGGCGCCGCCCGTCCCGGTCAGGGACAGCGGCAGCTTCTGCGGGTCAGGATCGAGCCCGACGCACAGGAGGGAATCGTTGCGCTGCCAGGCGGCAGCAAGCTGCTCGGTGAAAGTCATGGGTACTCGGAATATCCTGGTGGCGCCGGCGCCTCACTGGACCGGCCGGCGCGGTTGGCCGCAGCGGCGTGAAAACCTCTCATGCCTGCAGCATATGTCGCTTTCGGCAATTTTACCCGCTGCGTGCTATCGTTTTGCGCTTCCTCTCAAAAACAAAGCGCGGCATCGCGCACAGCCGCGTCCCGTCATGTCTCTCGATCGCCGCGGTATCTTCCTGCTTGTCGTGCTCACCCTCGCCTGGGGCATCAACTGGCCCATCATGAAGGTGGGCGTAGCGCACTTTCCGGCGCTGGGCTTCCGCCTGCTGTGCATGGGCGGCGGGCTGGTGGCGCTGGGGCTGGCGCTGCGGCTGCGCGGCGATTCGCTGGCCGTGCCGCGGCGCGAATGGGGCACGGTGGTCCGGCTGGCCATTCCCAACATGGTGATCTGGCACCTGTTCGCGATCTGCGCGGTCAAGATGCTGTCCTCGGGCCGCGCCGCCATCCTGGGCTACACCATGCCGATCTGGGCGGTGGTCTGGGGGCTGGTGTTCTTCCGCGAGCGCATCGGTGCCTGGGCCTGGATCGGCATCGGCTGCGCGCTGGCCGGCACCGTGCTGCTGCTGTCGGGCGAGCTCGCCGCGCTGACCGGCAGCCCCGCCGGCACGCTGCTGATGCTGCTGGCCGCGGCCGGCTGGGGCTTCGGCACGCAGCTGATGAAGCGCACCCAGACCGACGTGCCCATCGGCGCAATGACCTTCTGGATGCTGGCCGTGACGCTGCCCTTCCTGGCGGTGGGCACGCTGCTGCTGGAAAACGGCTGGCGCATGCCCACGGCGATCGAATGGGCCGCCATCGCCTACAACGCGGTGGTGGTCTTCGCCTTCTGCCACCTGGTCTGGTTCGGGCTGGCGCGCAGCCTGCCGCCGGTGGTGTCGAGTCTGTCGATCATGTTCATCCCGGTGGTCGGGGTGTTCTCGGGCATGTGGCTGCTGGGCGAGCAGCCGCACTGGCAGGACTACGCGGCCATCGTGCTGATGTTCCTGGCGCTGTCGTCGGTAATGCTGGCGCCGCTGCTGTGGCGCCGGCTGCGGGGCGTGCCAGGCTGATCCCCGGGGTGGGCACGCCCCGGTCGTGAGCGGGCAACAGACGGCCGCTTGCGCGGAGATTTCACTTAACAAGCCACCCTCCGTTGGGCTACACTCGCGGCCATCACAATCCCGGAGAAATTACGTGGGCAGTAGCATTGGGTGTTCGAGTTGCCGCAGCAGCACTGCGACCTCTGCGAATGCCATGTCACTGCGGGCTGCGTAACGACGACCCGCCCGGAGCACCCGGCTCCGCGCCTCGTCGGCCTCGCCCGCAGCAGAACTGCGGGCGAGTGTCTTTCCGTGCCACCGGCGGCGCCATCCATGCGCGCCGCACCGCTGCGGATCTTCCCTCTCCCGGCTAGCCAGCCAACCCAGGCAAACGCCATCGTCTTGTACCGCCCGCCGCGCCGTTGCGCCGGCAGCCGCGGTACAGCGCGATCACGCTTGCCCGTGGCCCGGCCATTGCGGATCGCCTGCCGGCGTGCCGCTCGGCCATGCAGGGCATGACGGACTACCTGGGAATGCGGCGAGCCGCCTGCGCTTGTCTTCGCGCTTGTCTTTGTTATTCGTCGCAATCAGCAATAAGGAATCCCGGGGATGATCAACCTGTTCGTCCTGCAAAAAGGCCGGCTTGCCCAGGAGCAGGTCGACGAGCGCAATGAGCTGCTGCAGCACAAGCCGATCTGGATCGATGTCGTCAATCCCGACGACGAGGAACTGAACTGGATCAAGGAAGCCTATGGCGTCGCCCTTCCTGAACTGGAAGACCTGGGCGACCTGGAAGCGTCCGCGCGATATTTCGAGGGCGAGGACGAGAATATCCATATCCGCACCGACTTCCTGCTCGACGAGGAAGAGGTGTCGCGCAACGTGCGCGTGGCCTTTGTGCTGACGCGCGACGTGCTGTTCTCCATCCACGACGAAGACCTGCCGGTGTTCCGGCTGGTGCGGCTGCGCGCGCGCATGCGCCCGGGCTCGGTGCGCAATGCCAAGGACGTGCTGATGGACCTGTACGCGACCGACGCGGAATACTCCGCCGACTCGATCGAGGAAGTCTACGAACGCCTGGAAGAGGCCAGCCGCCGCGTGCTGGCCGAGAACGTGACCGATGCCGCCGCGGCCGACGTGCTGGAGACCATCGCCCGCGAGGAAGACCTGAACGGCCGCATCCGCCGCAACGTGATGGACACGCGCCGCGCGGTGTCCTTCCTGATGCGCAGCCAGCTGCTGTCGGCCGAGCAGCAGGACGAAGCGCGCCAGATCCTGCGCGACATCGACTCGATCGAGAACCACACCGCGTTCCTGTTCGACAAGATCAACTTCCTGATGGACGCGACCGTCGGTTTCATCAACATCAACCAGAACAAGATCATCAAGCTGTTCTCGGTGGTGTCGGTGGCGCTGATGCCGCCCACGCTGATCGCCAGCATCTACGGCATGAACTTCAAGTTCATGCCGGAGCTGGACTGGGTCGCGGGCTATCCGTGGGCGATCGCGCTGATGGCGGTGTCGGCGGCGATCCCGCTGGTGTATTTCCGCAGGAAGGGGTGGTTGAGCTGAGCCCCGCGGGGCTCAGTCGGGCAGCGTGGCTGCCCCCATCCGCCGCGCGATGATGCCCGCCTTGACGCGGAAGTTCACGCGCACATTGGCGCAGTATTCCTTCTTGTCGAAGCACTTGGGCGCCGGCAGCGCCGCGGCCAGGCGCGCGGACTGGCCCACGCTGAGCTTGTCGGCGCCGGTGCGGAAGTAGTGCTGCGCCGCGGCCTGCGCGCCGAACACGCCTTCGCCCCACTCCACTGAGTTCAGGTAGATCTCGTAGATGCGCTGCTTGTCCAGCAAGAACTCCAGCATCCACGTGATGGCCAGCTCCTGTCCCTTGCGCAGGTAGTTCTGCTCGGACGAGAGGAACAGGTTCTTGGCCAACTGCTGCGTGATGGTGGAACCACCGCGTACGATGCGTCCGCGCTTCTTGTTGCGCTCCCAGGCATCGAGCATGGCGTCGAGCTCATAGCCGGGGTGGTTGACGAAGTCGGCGTCTTCGCTGGCGATCACCGCGCGTTTCAGATTGCGCGAGATGCGGTCGTAGGGCACCCATTGCCGGTCGAGGCCGCAGTGCCAGGCCTTGAGGCCGCACAGGCGCCAGCGCTCGGCGCGCATGAAGGTGGTGGTGGTCGGGTTGAGGTACTGCCACGAGGCGATCTGCACGAAGAAGTACAGCTGCATCGCCACCACGCCCGCGGCCACGCAGCCGAGCAGGTAGCCCAGCCAGCGCAGCGGGTTGAACACGGCGCGGGCCGGCGCGGCACCGGCCGGGCGATTGCGGTTGGCCACGGCTGGCGGCGCCCCGGTCAACCCTTGCGTTCGGCCTGCAGCGCGGCGCGCAGCTCGGCCAGCACAGGCGCGGTGCGGGGCCGCACGCCACGCCAGATATAGAAGGCCTCGGCGGCCTGTTCGACCAGCATGCCCAGGCCGTCGCTCACGCGCGCGCCGCAGCGCGCGGCGAACTGCAGGAACACGGTGGGCTCGGCGCCGTACATCATGTCGTAGGCCAGCACGCCATCGCCCAGCAGGAACTCGGGCACCGGCGGCACTTCGCCGTGCAGGCTGCTGGACGAGGCATTGATGACCACGTCGACGGCTTCGTCCTCGGACAGCCCGTCGAGGGCATCGAGCCCGCCGCCCCACAGTTCAACGCCGTACTGGTCGGCGGCTTCGACAAATTCTTCCAGCATGTCGCTGGCGCGCGATGCGGTGCGGTTGGCCACCACGATGCGCGACGGCCGGCACTCGATCAGCGGCAGCATCGCGCCCATGGCGGCGCCGCCGGCGCCCAGCAGCAGCACGCGCTTGCCTTCGATCAGCGTGTCGAGGTGGTCCTGGATATCGCGCACCAGGCCGATGCCGTCGGTGTTGTCGCCATGGATCAGGCCCTCTTCGATCCACAGCGTGTTGACCGCGCCGGCGGCCTCGGCGCGCTCGGTCAGGCGGTCGGCCAGGTCGTAGGCCTCCAGCTTGAACGGCACCGTCACGTTGCAGCCATAGCCGCCGTCGGCAAAGAACTTGCGCACGGTGTCGGCAAACCCGTCCAGCGGCGCCTCCAGGCGCTCGTACTGCACGGCCTCGCCGGTCTGGCGCGCAAAGGCGGCGTGGATCGCCGGCGAGCGGCTGTGCGCGACCGGGTTGCCGATCACCACATAGCGGTCGGAGCTGGCTTGGGAAGATTCAGTGGATGTCATCAGCGTGCCTGCAAGCGGGTTTCCAGCCCGCTGCGCGAAAACTTGAAAGTGGAAATGACTTCGAGGATGTCCTGGCGCGACGTCATCTCGGCGGTAAAGGCGCCGAACGGCGCGGCCGCGCGCACGATCGCCACCGCCTGGCGGTCCAGCGCGGGATCGCCCGAGCTCTTGACCACGTCGATGGCGTCGACGTTGTAGCCGTCGCGGTTGTAGCCGAGCTTGCCCAGCCGGTTGACGTTGATCACCAGGATCAGCTGGCCGTAGAGCGGCTTGCCGTTGCGTTGCGGGAAGTCGGTGGTGCCGCGCGCCTCGATCTTGCGGCGCAGGCGGTCGTAGTACTGCGCGTAGTCGACGGCCTGCGCACTGGTGGCGGTCAGCTGGAAGCGCTTGGGCCGCTTGGCGTAGTGCTCCAGGTTGCGGCCGATCTCGGCCTCGAGCCTGGCCATCTCGTCGGTCGAGGTGCGCTCGTCCTGGCCGCGCTGCGGGGTGTCCTGGCGCTTCTCGCCGGGCTTGAGCGGCTGGTTGCGCACCGCCGGCGCGGCCTCGCGCGACTGGGTCAGCAGGCGTTGCTGTTCCTGTTCCAGCTGCTCGACGCGGCGCTGCACCTGGCGCACCAGGTCGCCCTCCTGCGTCAGGGTCTGCGCGGGCAGCGGCGTGGTGGCGCGCTGCAGGTCATGGTCGCCGCCGCCGTCCAGGTTGGCTTGCGCCAGCGCGGTCGGGTTGCGCGGCTTCTGCGCCGACTTGGCATTGACCAGCACCACGTCCAGCGCGGCATCGGTGCGCTTGATCTCGAACACCTCGGGCGCGGCCACCCGCACCATCAGCAGCACCGCGTGCACGGCCACGGAAACGGCCAGCGCCCTGGCGAGCGTACTGCTGTTGTGCCACCTGGCATGCCACCAGTGGCGGGGAGCGGCGAGAGTGGCGTTCACGATGGCTGGAAGATGGCTCTGGAGGGGCTGCCGGGATGCGGGCATGACGGTGCCGCAGTCGGTCGATTGTCGTTCCCGCGCAGGCGGGAACCCAGTGACTTAAAAAGACGCTGGATTCCCGCCTGCGCGGGAATGACGGTAGGCATTGTAAGTGAGCCCCGCCGATTTCCGAAGGTTTCAGCCGGCCGCCGGCGCGCCGGTGTCGCGCTCGCCCGACGCCTCGCCGGCGCCGTCGTCGCCGGACTCGGCCGGGGCCTCGTCCGACACGCCCGCGGCCTGCTCGGCGGCATCCTCCGCCGCCGCCTCGGCAGCGGCTTCAGCGGACAACTCTGCGGCTTCCTCGTCGCTTTCCAGCTCTTCCTCGGGCACCTCGCCTTCACCGGCAAAGATTTCCAGCACCCGGCAGGACACTTCCAGCGTGATCTCGTCGGTCTCGCCGATCTCCAGCAGCACCTGGGTGCCGCGCTGCGCCTGCATCAGCTCGGGCACGCGCGTGACCAGCGGGATCTCGGTAAAGCGCACCGCGCCTTCCTTGAGCACCGAGGCCACCATGCGCTCGCGGTTTTCCTGCTTGAGCCAGCGCAGGCACCAGTAGCGCTCCATGGTCGACTGGTGATCGGCATAGGCGGCGTAGGTGCCTTCAAAGTCTGCCACCGCGGCCAGCAGGTCGGCGTCCTTGGGCTTGAACGGCGCCACCAGCTTGGCGGTCACGCCATGCTGGGCCACCGCCAGGATCTGCCACTGGTTGACCAGGTCGACATAGCGGCGCAGCGGCGAGGTGCTCCACGCGTACTGCGCCACGCCCAGGCCCTCATGCGGCGCCGGGTAGGTCTGCATGCGGGTGCGGTGCATGCCCCACGCCTTCTGCGTGCGGTAGATGCCCGGCACGCCGTTGTCGGCCAGCAGCTTGCCCCAGGTGCTGTTGGCCAGGATCATCATCTCGGCCACGATCTTGTCCAGCGGCGAACCACGCTTGCGCTGTTCGATGCGCACGCGCTGGCTGCCGTCGGCCTGGTCGTCCAGGTAGAAATTGAAGTCCGCGCGGTTGTGCGTTTCGGGGCGCAGGCCGCTGGCCAGGCGCGCCTTCTGGCGCTCGTCGTACAGATAGCCGGCGAAGTGCCAGAGCTGCGTCAGCGCGTCGCGGAACGGGTAGTCGCCGGTGCCTTCGGCAAGCGAAGCCTCGGTGATCACATCGTCCAGCAGGTTGTGGCGCAGGTTGGCGGCGATCGGCACTATCTCGGCGCGGGTCTCGCTGCCGGTGATCAGCCACACGGTCGGATCCACCGTCACATACAGCGACAGCGCCGGGCACTGGCGCCCTTCCTGCAGCGTGTAGCGCTCCACCACAGCGTCGGGCAGCATGGTGATCTTGTCGCCGGGGAAGTAGACCGTGGACAGGCGCTGGCGCGCGACGGCGTCGAGCGGCTCGCCGCGGCGGATGCCCAGCGCGGGCGCGGCGATATGGATGCCGATGCGCAGCTTGCCGTCGGGCAGCCGGGTCACGGACAGCGCGTCGTCGATCTCGGTGGTGGTGACGTCGTCGATCGAGAACGCCTCCACGTCGGCCACCGGCAGGTCGGTGGACGGCTCGGGCACGTCGTTGTCGGGGAAGCCCGTGCCCTTGGGGAAGCACTCGGCCAGGAACTTGGCTTCATGCAGCGCGCGCGCACTGGCCACGCCGCCGGCGGCCACCATCAGCCGCATCGGGCTCATGCCCAGCGCGGTGCAGGCGGCGTCCATGGCCTTGAATTCCAGGCTGTTCTTGTCCGGCTTGAACAGCAGCTGCAGCACCTTGTTGCGGAAGGTCTCGGGCAGCGTCAGCGCCTTGAGCTGTTCTTCATATTCGGCCTGCACCAGCGCCTGCTGGCGCTTGCGCTCGAGCGCGGCCAGCGCCGCCTTGAGCTGGTCTTCGGGCGCGCGCTGGTAGCGGCCGCGCCCCTTGCGGCGGAAGTACACCGGGTTGCCGTGCAGCGCCATCGCCAGCGCCGCCTGCTGCAGCGCGCCGGGTTCGGCGCCGTAGTATTCGGCGGCCAGCTCGGCAAAGCCGAATTCCGCCTCGGGCGCGCATTCCCACAGGAAGTCCAGGTCGATCTCGGCCACCATGTCGCCGGTCTGGCGCACCAGCTCGATCGCCGAGGGCTGCGCGAACTGCAGCAGCACGTCGCGCGACTTGACCTTGGTGCGCTTGCCCGCCGGCAGTTCCACCTGGTAAGCCTCGCCCTGCTGGTTCAGCACGGTGCCGGCGCGGATTTCGCCGCCTTCTTCGAACAGCAACTGCATCGATCGGTACTTTCAGATATGCGCGGACCCGCGTCGGGCCGCCCTGGGGGCAGCGCTGGAGCGGATCCTGTGGGAAAAATGGTGCAACCGGGCGCAAACGCGCAGTAACGCGTGCGAACGGAAACGACTGCGGGGGCGCGGGCAGCCAATCGCTGACCGCGGACCGCGCCGCATGGATACGGCCTGAGATCCGGAATGATACCGCACCCCGGTCCGGCGCCCCCAGGGGCCGGACCGGGGAGACGCATGCCAGCCCGCAGTGGCGCCGCAGACGCTGCGCGAGATAGCGCCGCTGGCCTCGATCGCCACGCGGCTGATAAAGCTGGCGTGGCAACGAGACCCTGCTGTTTCATCTCGTGGTCTATTTCCTGGCTTCGGCAGCGAGTGTCGAAACGGGGCTTCGGTCTGTGGTCCGCATATATTTGGGATGCGGAATCGCCTCAGTCCCCGGGGATGGCCGCGACAGCAGGTCCGGCAGGAACACTTCTGTCACGAGCATGACACCGCCGCCGCGCCGGAACACCGAGCGCCGCGCCGGCAGCATGGGCAGTGGCGCCATGGCCGGCAGCACGCGCTGCAGTGCCTGGCGCAGCGGATGGTGCGGCAGCAGCCGCGCAAACTGGAACGGCTCGCGCTCCACCGCCGGATCGACAAAGAGCCGCCCGCCCAGCGGACGCTCGCCCAGTCCGCGCAGGAACGGCCAGTCGCGCCGCGCGTGGCGCTGGCGCACGACGGTATGGGCAAAGATGGCGGGAATATCGTCGCAGATCAGCAGCACCTCGCGCGTCAGCGCGGGGGTGCGCTCTGGCTGGCCCAGCACCTGCCATTCATCGGCCAGCGGGCGCTGCGGGCGCTGCAGCAGCCGCGCCACGCAAAAGCGCTCCGACGCGGCCACCAGGCGCGCGGTGAGCGAGCCGTCATCGCCGGTCACCCAGCGCCGCAGGTTGGGCGGGATGGCCGCATCAAAGGCCAGGTGCGCACTCCAGCCGCAGCGGCGCGCGGACTGCGCGCTCATGCCGCGCCGGCGCCGGCCGGCACCTTGCCGCCGGGACCATAGCCGCAGAAGGCAAGCACATCGTCGACGTAGTCGGCGAACTCGCTGATGCCATGGTCGCTGCCCTCGATCACGCGGATTTTCGCACCCGGGCAGGCCGCCACCATTTCGCGGTAGTCCAGCACCTCGTCGCCGGTGGCGGCGATCAGGTAATAGCGCTCGGGGTCGGTGATGGTGTCCACGCGCAGGTCCAGCAGCTCTTGCAGGTGGCGGCGCTCGACCGTGACCGAGCCGCCGCCATGCCACAGCGGCTGTTCGCCCAGATACGTTTCCAGGTCGGTCCAGGGGTGGATGGCCGGATTGAGCAGCACGGTCTTGCAGCCATGCTGTTCCCCCAGCCAGCGGGCATAGAAGCCCCCCAGCGACGAGCCGACGATGGCGATGTCCGGGTCGCCGCCGGCCCGTGCGGCGCGGATCGCCGCTTGCGCCTGGGCGATGGCCAGTTCCGGCGAGACATTGAGCGTGGGGCAGGCGTAGTAGCGGCCCACGCCCCACTCGCGCATGCGCTCCTGCACCAGCCGGGCCTTGAACGACTGGGGCGAGGAGCGGAATCCGTGCAGATACAGCAGCATGGTCGTGCGTCCGCCGGTCAGCGTGCCGCGTCCTGGGCCAGCGCGTCCAGCAGCTTCTGGTGCACGCCGCCGAAGCCGCCGTTGCTCATCACCAGCACGTGGTCGCCCGGCTGCGCCGCGGCGCGCACGGACTGCACCAGCGCGCCCAGGTCCTGGAACGCGGTGGCCTTGCCGCCCAGCGGCGCCAGCGATTCGGCCAGGTCCCAGCCCAGCGCGTCCTTGCCGGCCGGGGCGCCGTAGCCGAACACCAGGTCGGCCTGCGCCAGGCTGGCCGGCAGCTGCGCCTTCATCACGCCCAGCTTCATGGTGTTGGAGCGCGGCTCCAGCACGGCCAGGATGCGGGCATTGCCGACGCGGCGGCGCAGCCCTTCCAGCGTGGTCTGGATCGCGGTCGGATGGTGGGCGAAGTCGTCGTAGACGGTCACGCCGCCGGCGACGCCGCGCACTTCCATGCGGCGCTTGACGTTGGCGAAGCGTCCGAGCGACGCAATCGCCTGCGCGGCCGGCACGCCCACATGGCGCGCGGCGGCGATCGCGGCCAGCGCGTTCATGCGGTTGTGGGTGCCCTGCAGGTCCCAGACCACGGTGCCGGCCACCGCTTCGCCGAACCAGACGTCGAAGGCGTCCTTGCCGGGCGCGGCCTTGGCGCCGGCGGCGTCGCTCTCGCGCCAGTCGCCCACGCCGAACTGCTCGACCTCGCTCCAGCAGCCGCGCTCGAGCACCCGCGCCAGGCTGGCCTCCACGCCGTTGACGACGATCCGGCCCTGGCCGGGCACGGTGCGCACCAGGTGGTGGAACTGGGTCTCGATCGCCGCCAGATCGGGGAAGATGTCGGCGTGGTCGTATTCCAGGTTGTTCAGGATGGCGGTGCGCGGGCGATAGTGGACGAACTTGCTGCGCTTGTCGAAGAAGGCAGTGTCGTACTCGTCGGCCTCGATCACGAAGAAGTCCGACTCGGTCACGCGCGCCGAGATGCCGAAGTTCTGCGGCACCCCGCCCACCAGGAAGCCCGGGTTATAGCCGGCATCCTCCAGGATCCAGGCCAGCATCGACGTGGTGGTGGTCTTGCCATGCGTGCCGGCCACCGCCAGCACCCACTTGCGCGCCAGCACGTGCTCGCCCAGCCATTGCGGGCCCGACACATAAGGCAGGTTGCGGTCGAGAATGGCCTCCATCAGCGGATTGCCGCGCGAGACCACGTTGCCGATCACGAACAGGTCCGGCTCCAGCGACAGCTGGGCCGGGTCGAAGCCCTCGATCAGCTCGATCCCCTGGGCCTCGAGCTGGGTGCTCATCGGCGGGTAGACATTGGCATCGCAGCCCGTGACGCGATAGCCGGCCTGCTTGGCCAGCACCGCCAGGCCGCCCATGAAGGTGCCGCAGATGCCAAGGATGTGAATATGCATGGGTTCCCGGAAAGACTTGAAGCCCGCAGGCGTGGGGATTCGGCACCCGGCGGCGCGGCGGCTTTTTGCCGTGGTTTGCCGTAAGGCGGCCGGGCAGGAAGCCTTCGATTGTACCCGAGCGCCAGCGCCCTTCGCTGCACTGCGGCACCGTGCCTGCCGGCAGCGCGGATAGCTCCGGTATCATGGGGCATGACCCGACGCACTGCCCCCGACCCCACCCGCCTGCGCGAGGAAATCGCCCAGGCAGCCGCCCGGATGATTGCCGAAGACGGTGCCGACTACGCCACCGCCAAGCGCAAGGCCGCCCGCCAGGTGCTGGGCGAACAGCGCGTGCCCGGCGAATGGCTGCCCGACAACGAACAGGTCGAAGCCGAAGTGCGCGCCTACCAGGCGCTGTTCCACGCCGACAGCCAGCCGCGCGTGCTGGCGCTGCTGCGCCGGCTGGCGGTGCTGGCCATGGAAGACCTGGCTGCGTTCCGGCCCTACCTGGCCGGCGCCGTGCTCAACGGCACCGCCACCGAGCACTCCGATATCTATCTGCAGTGCTTCTGCGACAGCGCCAAGGACGCGGCGCTGCACCTGATCAACGCCGGCGTCGACTTCGAAACCAGTGAGAGCCGCCACTTCGGCGGCCGCGGCGAGGTCGAGACCCTCAGCTTCCTGTGGAAAGGCCAGTGGCCCGATCGCCGCGAGGCCCGGCTGCTGGCCGGCGAAGTGCGTGCGGAACTGGGTGCCCCAGTCGGCATTCATATAGCACTGTATGATGCCGTCGACGAACGCGGCGCCGTGCGTGCCGACGCCTCCGGGCGCCAGCCCCGCGCGGATGTGCAGGCGGTACGGGCGCTGCTGGACGCGCCCGCTGCTGCCGACCCGGCCGACCCAACCTGAAAGCCGCCACCAACTGACTGGTCCAAGCCATCTCCATGACTGAAACCGCCTCTTCGCCCACCCGCCGCTCCCGCCTCTGGCTGTGGATCGCCGCGGCCGTGGCCGCCTGCGCCGCCGGCGCGCTGGCCGGACACTTCGTGTTCTCGCCCAAGCCCGCCGGCGACCATGCGGTGGAAACCTTCTTCCAGACGCGCCTGCCCGACGCTGCCGGCGCCGACCTGGACCTGGGCAAGCTGCGCGGCAAGACCGTGGTGGTCAACTTCTGGGCGCCCTGGTGTGGTCCATGCGTCGAGGAAATGCCGGAGCTGACCGCCCTGCATGAGGAATACAAGAACCGCCAGGTGGAGTTTGTCGGCATCGGCATCGATTCCGCCGCCAATATCCAGCAGTTCACCCGGAAGGTGCCGGTAGCTTACCCGCTGGCCGTGGCCGGCTTTGCCGGCACCGAGCTGTCCCGCAACTTTGGCAACAGCGCCGGCGGCCTGCCCTACACCGTGGTGATCAATCCTGACGGATCGGTGAAGTATCGCAAGATGGGCCGAGTGACGGCCGAGGAACTGCGTTCCGTGCTGCCGCGCACCTGAACACATTCTTCCGCCAAGTTCGCTGAATTTCGGTTTTCTTCAGCGATTTGTTTCGCTGAGAGGCCTAAACAGCGAGAAAGTGCTCAAAGGGGCGTCGAAGCGTCGCGCACGGCCGTCAAGCCTTGTATCGCGTGCTAGACAAATCCCTCTAAGCTACGGTAATCTCCGCGCAATTTCGTTGATCTGGTCGAGCCGCCGTGACTGCAACCCGCTCCATCCGTCGCTCAGCCCGCTACCGCAAGGTGCTGGTCCTGCATGGGCCAAACCTGAACCTGCTGGGCACGCGCGAGCCGGAAACCTACGGCGACACGACGCTTGCCGATATCGACACGGCCCTGGCGGAACGCGCGGCAAAAGCCGGCATTTCGCTTGAGACGTTCCAGTCCAACCACGAGGGGGCACTGGTCGACCGCGTCCACGCCGCCCGCGCGGAAGGGGTCGAGTTCATCATCATCAACCCGGCTGCCTACACGCATACCAGCGTGGCGCTGCGCGATGCCCTGGCCGGCGTGGCGATCCCGTTCGTCGAGGTACACCTGTCGAACGTGCATCGGCGCGAAAGCTTCCGGCACCACTCCTATTTCTCCGACGTGGCGGTCGGGGTGATCTGCGGGCTTGGCTGGCAGGGTTACCTGCTGGCGCTGGACTATGTGCTGGGCCAGGAGCAGCCGCCGCCCGAGAGTTCGGGGAGCTGAACTCCCAAGATTTTTTCGACAACCTGCGCGCGCCGCCCGGCGGCCTGCGCCCGTTGGCGTGCCTCGGCACGGCGGGCGCGGATTTCCGGTGGCCGGCAACACGATTCTTCCGCCGCGGCCCGTCCCGGGCAGCGGCCGGATAACCCGATTCAGGAGGATAAAAAGATGGACCTGCGCAAGCTGAAGACGCTTATCGACCTGGTGGCCGAATCCGGCATCTCCGAGCTGGAAGTCACCGAAGGCGACGGCAAGGTACGCATCGTCAAGCAACCGCCGCAAATCATCGCCGCGCCGATGGCCATGCCGCAGATGCAGGCGCTGCCGCCCGCTGCGGCCGCCGCACCGGCTGGTGCCGCGGCACCAGCTGCCGAGGCCGCCGCGCAACTGCCCGCCGGCCATGTGGTGACTTCGCCGATGGTGGGCACGTTCTACCGTGCACCGTCGCCGGGCGCCGCGCCCTTCGTCAACGTCGGCGATTCGGTCAAGGAAGGCCAAACCGTCTGCATCATCGAAGCCATGAAGCTGCTCAACGAAATCGAGTGCGACAAGGCCGGCGTCATCAAGGAAATCCTGGTCGAGAACGGCCAGGCCGTGGAATACGGCCAGCCGCTGTTCGTCATCGGCTGATCCTGACCGGCATGCCAGGCCGCACGCTGCCATCGGCCACGCAAGTGGCCTCCGCAGCAGCACCCGCACGGCATGCCATGGCGTTGATTGACGCCAGGGACGTTGTGGGCTTCGCGGCCCGTTCCGTGCAGTTCCATGCAGTTCCGCGCAGTATGGTGGCCACGGCGGCGACAGCCCTCGGGCCGCGCACCCCGGCGTGCCGTTGCGGCACGCGGCGGGACCGCTACTGTTCTCGCAGAGAGAGACCATGTTTGAAAAAATTCTGATCGCGAACCGCGGCGAAATCGCTCTTCGCATCCAGCGCGCCTGCCGCGAACTGGGCATCAAGACGGTCGTGGTGTACTCCGAGGCCGACAAAGAGGCCAAGTACGTACGCCTGGCAGACGAAGCCGTCTGCATCGGCCCGGCGCCGTCGCCGCTGTCGTACCTGAACATGCCGGCCATCATCTCGGCCGCCGAAGTGACCGACGCGCAGGCCATCCACCCCGGCTACGGCTTCCTGTCGGAGAACGCCGACTTTGCCGAGCGCGTGGAGAAATCCGGCTTCGTCTTTATCGGCCCGACCGCCGAAAGCATCCGCCTGATGGGTGACAAGGTGTCGGCCAAGCAGGCCATGATCAAGGCCGGCGTGCCGTGCGTGCCCGGCTCGGACGGCGCCCTGCCCGACGATCCCAAGGAAATCCTGGCCACCGCGCGCCGCGTGGGCTACCCGGTGATCATCAAGGCCGCCGGCGGCGGCGGTGGCCGCGGCATGCGCGTGGTGCATACCGAGGCCGCGCTGATCAACGCCGTCAACATGACGCGCGAAGAAGCCGGCCGTGCCTTCGGCAATCCCGAGGTCTACATGGAGAAGTTCCTCGAGAACCCGCGCCATGTGGAGATCCAGATCCTGGCCGACCAGCACCGCCAGGCGATCTGGCTGGGCGAGCGCGACTGCTCGATGCAGCGCCGGCACCAGAAGGTGCTGGAGGAAGCGCCCGCGCCGCACATCCCGCGCCGCCTGATCGAGCGCATCGGCGACCGCTGCGCTGAAGCTTGCCGGAAGATGGGCTACCGCGGCGCCGGCACCTTCGAGTTCCTGTACGAGAACAACGAGTTCTACTTCATCGAGATGAACACGCGCGTGCAGGTCGAGCACCCGGTCACCGAGATGATCACCGGCATCGACATCGTGCAGGAGCAGATCCGCATCGCCTTCGGCGAAAAGCTGCGCTTGCGCCAGAAGGATGTGCAGTTCCGCGGCCACGCGATCGAATGCCGCGTGAACGCCGAGGATCCGTTCAAGTTCACGCCGTCGCCGGGCCGCATCACCGCCTGGCACATGCCCGGCGGCCCGGGTGTGCGGGTCGACTCGCACGCGTATGATGGTTACTTCGTCCCGTCCAACTACGATTCGATGATCGGCAAGATCATCACCTACGGCGCCACGCGCGAGCAGGCCATCGCCCGCATGCGCATCGCGCTGTCGGAAATGGTGGTGGACGGCATCCAGACCAACGTGCCGCTGCACCGCGAGCTGATGATGGACGCCAACTTCGTTGAAGGCGGCACCAGCATCCACTATCTCGAGCATCGCCTGGCGGAGCGCGCGAAGGCCTGACGCAACGTAACCCGCAACACCAAAGCAGCACGCAAGGAAGCCCGTGGCATTTCAGGAATGTGTGATCGAAGTGGCGCAGGACCAGGCCGAAGCCTGGTCTGACGCCCTGTTCGACCTCGGCGCGCTGTCGGTCTCGGTGGAAGACGCCGATGCCGACACGCCCGACGAGCAGCCGCTCTTTGGCGAGCCCGGGCTGGAACCGAAGCAACTCGCGTGGAACCGCTCGCGCGTGGTGGCGCTGTTCGGCGACGATGCCGACCCGGCCGTCGTCGTGGCGGCAGCCGCCAACCAGCTTGGCATCGACCCGGTGCCGGCCTACCAGCTGCGCGCGTTCGAGGACCAGGACTGGGTGCGGCTGACGCAATCGCAGTTCGAGCCGATCCGCATCGGCGAGCGCATCTGGGTGGTGCCGTCGTGGCATGACGCCCCCGAGCCCGATGCCGTGGTGCTGGAGCTCGACCCGGGCCTGGCCTTCGGCACCGGCAGCCATCCCACCACGCGGCTGTGCATGCAGTGGCTGGAGCAGAACCTGAAGCCGGGCGAAACCGTGCTCGACTACGGCTGCGGCTCCGGCATCCTGGCGATTGTGGCGCGCAAGCTGGGCGCGGGCGACACCGTCGGCATCGACATCGATCCCAACGCCGTGGAAGCGTCTCGCTACAACGCCGGGCGCAACCGCGTGCAAGCGTCGTTCGCGCTGCCGGAATCGGTGTCCGAGGCCAGCTATGACCTGGTGGTCGCCAACATCCTGTCCAATCCGCTCAAGCTGATGGCCGCCATGCTGAGCGCGCGCGTGCGCGCCGGCGGGCGGCTGGTGCTGTCCGGCGTGCTGGAGCGCCAGGCGGATGAGGTCGCCGCGGCCTATGCACCCTGGCTGCCGCTGACGGTGTGGCGCAGCGAGGAAGGCTGGGTCTGCCTGCATGGCACCCGTCCCTGAATCACCCCGATGGCCGCCGTCAAGCTAGTCACGCGCTGTCCGGCCTGCCGCACCGCCTTCCGGCTGGTCGCCGACCAGTTGCGCCTGCGCCAGGGCCTGGTGCGCTGCGGCCAGTGCGAAACGGTGTTCGACGCGCGCGAGCACCTGATCGAAATTCCGCTGCCGTCAGACAGCACCGCGGGCAGCGCCGCGCCGTCGGCCCGGAAGCCGACGCCGCCATCTGTACCCTCCCCGGCAACTGAACCCGCCGCGCCGCCCGCGTCGGTGGAAGCCACGCCCGCGCCGCAGCCCGCCTTCACCCCGACCATCGACCCCGGCTATGACGTGCCGGCGCTGGATGCGCCAACGATGCTGATGTCGACGCCGGAGGACATGGCCACGCCGCCGCAGGCAGGCATGGACGACGCCGAGATCGAGCGCGCGCTGCACGAAGCCAACGAAGCCGTGGCCCATCGCGATGCGCGCGACGCGGAACGCCAGGCGGCCAGCCCGGCGCCGCCGGCTTCCGCATCCGCGTGGCCGGCGCTCGATCACGGCGCGCTGGATACCCCTGCGCCAGCCGTGTCGCCAGTACCTGCGCCGACGCCGGCAGTGCCAGCCCCTGCCACCATTCCCAGCGCGAGCGAGTTCCTGCGGGCCGCGTCGGCCGATGCCGGGTCCCAACCCGCCCCGTGGCCAGACGACGTGCAGCACTACATCGACGCAGCGCCCGATGCATCGTCCACCGCAGCGGCCAAGGGCGGCGGCGAAGCTGAACCGGCCCTCGGCCCTGACACCAGCCATCCCCCCACCGTCACCGGCGGGGCCGTCGCGCGCGAGCAGACCACGCGCCGCTGGGTGCGCGCCGAGGCCCCGCCCGGCCCGGTCTTCGCCCCCGACTTCCTGCGCCACGCGCGCGCGCGCGAGCGCGAACGCCAGCCGCGTAAGCCCGTGGCGATGCCCCGCGCCGCCTGGCGCGTTGCCGCCGTGCTGCTCGCCCTGGCCGCGCTGGTGCAGGGGGTGTACCTGGGGCGCAGCCAGCTGGCCGGGCACTTCCCGATGCTGCGCCCGGCACTCGAAGCCGCCTGCGCACCGCTGCGCTGCGAGGTGCCGCCGTGGCGCGACATCGATGCGCTGCGCATCGAGACCTCGCAGCTGCAGCGCCAGGATGAAGGCGGCGACACCTACCTGCTGGCGGTGACGCTGCGCAACCTGAGCCGCGCCAGCACCGCCCTGCCCGCGATCGAGCTGGTGATGACCGACCTGCAGGACCAGTTGCTGCTGCGCCGGGTGCTGCAGCCCGCGGAGTACCTGGAGCCGTCGCAAAAGGCCTTCGCCGCGCAGGGTCTTCGCGCGGGCATGGAGCTGCCGGTTCGGGTACGATTCCGGACGCAGCAGGCGCCAGCCAACTATCGCGTGCTGATTTTTTACCCCTGAATTCCTGGCCCGCCGCCGGACCGAATCCGAGCCTGGCGGCGGGCCGCGCCCCCCCGCTCCGGCCCAGGCCGGACATCCATCAGATATCAAGGAGTAGACATGAGCAACGTCACCCTCGGCGGCAACGCCATCGAAGTCGCAGGCAAGTTCCCGCAAGCCGGCGACAAGGCCCCGGCCTTCTCGCTGGTCGGCAAGGACCTGAAGGACGTCACGCTGGCCGACTTCGCCGGCAAGCGCAAGGTCCTGAACATCGTTCCGAGCCTGGACACCCCGGTGTGCCAGGCCTCCGCGCGCAAGTTCAATGAAGCCGCCAGCGGCCTCGCCAACACTGTGGTGCTGACGATCTCGGCCGACCTGCCGTTCGCCATGGGCCGCTTCTGCACCGCTGAAGGCCTGGCCAACGTGGTGCCGCTGTCGACCATGCGCGGCGCCGAGTTCAAGGGCAACTACGGCGTGGACATCAAGACCGGCCCGCTGGCCGGCGTGACCGCCCGCGCGGTGGTGGTGCTCGACGAGAACGACACCGTCAAGTACAGCCAGCTGGTGTCCGAGATCAAGAACGAGCCGGACTACGACGCAGCCCTGGCCGCGCTGAAGTAATCAGCGGCACGCCCCGGAACCCTCGGGTTCCGGGATGGCAGCGGCCGCCCGCATCCCCGGGCGGCCGCTTTTTGTTTTCTGCCTGACCGACACTGCCCGCAAGGGCTCCGTTCCACCCAAACATCCTGACACCTGGAGAGAGCATGGCCAGCCTGATCTGCGGCTCCGTCGCCTACGACACCATCATGACGTTCGACGGACGCTTCCGCGAACACATCCTGCCGGACCAGATCCACATGCTGAACGTCTCATTCCTGGTGCCCGGCATGCGCCGCGAGTTCGGCGGCTGCGCCGGCAACATCGCCTACACGCTGAAGATGCTCGGCGGCGATCCGGTGGTGATGGCCACCGTCGGCACCGACGCCGAGCCCTACCTGGATTACCTGCGCAAGCTGGAGATCCCCACCGGCCACATTCGCGTGCTGCCCGAGACCTTCACCGCGCAGGCCATGATCACCACCGACCTGGACAACAACCAGATCACCGCCTTCCATCCTGGCGCAATGAGCCAGTCGCAGCTGAACAACGTCAAGGATGCGCTGGGCGGCGCCAGCGCGCCGGGCCTGGGCATCGTCGCGCCCGACAGCCGCGAGGGCATGCTGCACCATGCGCGCCAGTTCGCCGAAGCCGGCGTGCCGTTCATCTTTGACCTGGGTCAGGCCATGCCCCTGTTCAACGGCGACGACCTGCGGGAGTTCGTTGAACTCGCCAGTTACGTGACAGTCAATGACTACGAGGCGCAGGTCCTGCTGTCCCGCACCGCGTGGACCAGCGCCGAGGTTGCCGCCAAGGTTCGTGCCTTCATCGTCACGCACGGCGAACGCGGCGCCAGCATCTTCGCCGATGGCCGCCAGTACGCGATCCCGGCCGTTGCGGCCGAACGCATCGTGGACCCGACCGGCTGCGGCGACGCCTTCCGGGGCGGCCTGCTATTCGGCATTGAAAACGGATTAGACTGGGAAACGACCGGCCGCCTGGCGTCGCTGATGGGTTCGGTCAAGATCGCGCAACAGGGTCCGCAGAACCACTGGTTGTCGCGCGAGGAAATCGGCAACCGGTTCCAGTCGGCATTCGGGTACCGCTACGCCTGACCTGCGGCCAGCGCGTGGCTCTTTTCGGGAAATGACATGAACAACAAGCTACGTGGCGGCGCGGTGGCCGTCCTTGGTGCCACCCTGGTGGCCTCCCTGCTGGCCGGCTGCGCCACGCAATCCAACTCCAACAGCGTCTACAGCTCCGGCCAGGCGCAGCGCGAGCAGATCGTGCGCTATGGCGTGGTCGAAGGCATCCGCGAGGTCACCATCCAGGGTAACCAGAGCGGTGCCGGCACGCTGGCGGGCGGCGCCATCGGCGGCATTGCGGCCGGCAGCACCATCGGCAGCGGCAACGGCGCGGTGGCGGCCGGCATCCTCGGCGCAGTGCTGGGCGGCATTGCCGGCAGCGCGACCGAGAACAAGATCAACCAGCGCCGCGGTCTGGAAATCACCGTGCGCCTGGACAACGGCGAGATGCGCGCGATCACGCAGGAGGCCGACGAAGCCTTCCGCCCCGGCGAGCGGGTGCGGCTGCTGTCGTCGGGCGGCGTGACCCGGGTCACGCACTGACTGCCTGACGGCCCTCGGGGGCCGCGGCCAGGCGCAGCACAGGCGCCGCACCCGCAAGGGTCGCGGCGCTTTTTCTTTGCGGCTTGGCAAGCCTGTTACATCGCCGTGGACGAGCGCAGGAGCGAGGGACGTGCGCCCATGAAAAAACCCGCCGGGCGGATGCCATCGGCGGGTCGGCAAGACCAGGTGTCTTGCGGACCGGATACGCCGTATCCGGTCATGCGGGCACGCACTGCGTGCCGGTGCGGTTCCTTGCGGAACGCGTAAGGTCCACTCCGTGGCGGAGCAGCTTACGGACGGTTGCCCGTCGGGAACGGCCAGGCAGCAGCCGGGTTCAGCGCGGTCTTGGCAGCCGAAGCGGGAGCAACGGCAGGGGCCGCGGCAGGCTTGGCGGCAGCCTTCTTGGCAGCCGGCTTCTTGGCAGCAGCCTTCTTGGCGGCCGGCTTCTTGGCGGCGGCCTTCTTGGCAGCAACCTTCTTCACTGCAGCCTTCTTGGCCGGTGCCTTCTTGGCGGCTGCCTTCTTGGCCGGTGCGGCCTTCTTGGCGGCGACCTTCTTCACCGCGGCCTTCTTGGCGGCCGGTGCCTTCTTGGCTGCAACCTTCTTGGCTGCAACCTTCTTGGTTGCGACCTTCTTGGCGGCGACCTTCTTCACCGCGGCCTTCTTGGCGGCCGGTGCCTTCTTGGCGGCTGCCTTCTTGGCCGGTGCGGCCTTCTTGGCGGCGACCTTCTTCACGGCGGCCTTCTTGGCCGGTGCCTTCTTGGCGGCCGGTGCTGCCTTTTTGGCGGCTACCTTCTTCACAGCAGCCTTCTTGGCGGCCGGCTTGGCGGCCTTCTTAGCCGCCGGCTTTTTCTTTGCAGCAGTTGCCATGGATAACTCCTTCACTAGAGAGTGAATATCGAATGACCTAAGTTGGCGACCCGACCGACCCGAGGCGCGCCACTTCAGCGCGGCCCCAGTCGAGCGAGCGATTCATCGGCGTGCGGCCCGACAGCTGCTGCACGCTAATGAATTCGGTTGCAGGCGCACCGCCCCTGGCGGTGACTTGGCGGCCGGAGCGAGCCCGCAAGCGGGTCTCGGGCACATGCCGCGCCCTGGAATATTCGATCAGCCCGCACCGCCCGTTGAGCCGGCGCACGGCCAGAAATGAGGAGATATCGGACAGCTGGCCTGCGGTGCGGGCTTGGCCTCGCGCACGGCAGGCGGCGTTCATTCGTTGGTAGCGGGTCCAACCCGTTAATGGACCAAGGGAGACTGCACGCGTTTTAAGAAGCCGGTCCGGCCTGGTCTGCGTCAAAGTTCTCGTGCTCCTCAGCTACTACCTTCGTCACTGCATCGAAGCGCGCATCGCGCTCGTCGTTCCATCTTGCTTCCTGCTTCTCTGCAATGAAGTGAGACTCTTGTCAAGGCGAATCATAATTCGTTTGCACGATGATGTTAAGAAAAAATTGCAAAAAAACTTGCCTGCATGCATCGCTCCAACTAGATCTCACGCGCAGTGTCACGAAGACGTTGTCGATGACATCGAAACGCATCGCTCACGCGCAGGTGCGGACACGCGTTTCGCGCGCTCGCGCACACTGCGCGACACCCCATCGCACACACCGCGCTCGCAGCTTTTTCACACCGCCGCGCGAACCGATGAGAGGCAGTGCGACGTGCGCCTGAAGCGCGCGCAGAACTTCCGCGCGCGCCATCGCGCTTTCCGAAAAGCCGCATGGACAAAGGCTTTGCGGGCGATGCATCGAAACGCGAGTGGCATGCGTCGACCTGCGTGACGGCACACTCAGTCACGCGCGCGACGCGCTGCCCGGCGCGTACTCGGCTTGCTTTACACAGTCGGCAGACAGCGCTCGCGCCGCGATGGCGCCGCCGCTCGGCGACACGCGCGCCGAGCGTTGCGCGACACCATCGCCGAGCGGGTCAGAGAGTGATGCGTGCACGCAACGGTTTGCACCGACGCAACAGCGCATGGGCATCGCGCAGGCATCAAAGCGTTGCGATCGAGCCAAGCGGCGACGCTCGCGAAGCATCGCGGCAACACTTCGTCGGCCGCTTCGGCCAGGTCACCGCCATCTGTGTCCGACCCGCGCGCTTGCCCTGCGATTCGAATCGCGCGCGTCGCGTCTCGCGTCCGCGCTCGCTCACCTTCGCGCTCGCCGCGCGCTGACGACCGGCGCTTCGTACGTCCGCTTAGAGGATTGCTTCAGCGCCCGCCCGCCGGCGCATTTTGCTGCGACACAATAACCCGCAAACGGCTGCTGCAAGCGGCTTTGCGGGCAGCGTGGGGGCCCGGCGGACACGCGCGCGCCGCGCCGCGCCGGATTGCGGCGCGGCGCCTGCGCCAGTAGATTGGCGTGGCGACGAACCTCAAAGGAGACATCATGCGCATCCATTCCCCTCTTGCCTCGACCCTGCGCGCCGCCGTGCTCGCCGCCACCCTGCTCGGCAGCGCCGCGGCGATGGCGCAGGCCACACCCAGCGGCATGTGGAAGACCATCGACGACAACACCGGCAAGCCGCGCGGGCTGGTGGAGATCACCGAGAAGAACGGCGTCTTCAGCGGACGCGTGGTAAAGAGCCTCGTCGAGAGCGAGGGCAAGCCGAAGGTGTGCGACAAGTGCACCGACGCGCGCAAGGACCAGCCCGTCATCGGCATGACCATCCTGACCGGCCTGCGCAAGACCGCCGACAACGAGTGGAGCGGCGGCGAAATCCTGGATCCGGAGAGCGGCAAGATCTACAAGAGCAAGATGTCGCTGGCCGAGGACGGCAACAAGCTCAACGTGCGCGGCTTCATCGGCATCAGCCTGATCGGGCGCACCCAGACCTGGGAGCGCGAGCACTGATCCTGCCACGACGGCGCGGGACTCAGGGTTTCTCCGGGGCACGCCGTTGCATGCCCGAGCCGAAGGAGAAACGGCAGTCGAAAAAAAACCGGGCGGTGATGAACCCCCCGGTTTTTTTGTCCACGATGCAGCGCTTTACATCCGGTAGCGCAGGGTGGCCATGACGCTGCGCGGTGCGCCCGGCATGTTCAGGTTGGGATTGGTGCCATGCGCCGAGACGATGTAGCTCTTGTTGAACAGGTTGTACAGGTTCAACTGCGCCTCGAACGGACCATGGCGGTACCAGGCCATGGCGTCGGCGGTCACGTAGCCGGGCAGCGTCACGGTGTTCAGCGGGTCGGCATAGCGCGCACCCACCAGGTTCACGCCGGCGCCCACGCCGAAGCCGTGGCCCAGGTCCTTGGTCAGCCACGCGTTGCCGGAGTGGCGCGGCGTGATGGTGGCGCGCTTGCCCTGCAGCGCGGCGGTGGACTTAGTGACGGTGGCGTCCAGGTAGGCGTAGCCGGCCAGCATGCGCCAGCCGCGGCCGAGCTCGGCCGCGCCGGAGATCTCGACGCCGTCGGTACGCTGTTCGCCGATTGGAATCAGCGTGTTGTTGGCACTGGAGACCTTGACGTTGCTGCGCTCCAGCCGGAAGACCGAGATGGTTGTGGTGGCCTTGCCATCCAGCCAGTCATATTTGGCACCCACCTCCGTATTGTTCGTGGTCTCGGGCGCCAGGTCCGCATTGTTGGTGGCCAGGGCAAAGGTTTCGCCCGAGGGCTGGAACGATTTGCTCCAGGAAACGTAGTACGACTGCACCTTCGACGGCTGCCAGACCAGGCCCGCACGCGGGCTCCAGGCGTTATCGGTGCGCGACAGGTTCTTCTGGCCGGCCAGGCGCTGGTTCGTGTCCTGTTGGAAGTTGTCGTACCGGATCCCGAGCAGCGCCTTCCACTGCTCGGTGAGCGTGATCATGTCCTGCGTGTAGAACGCCAGGGTCTTGGCGGTGGCCAGGTTGCTCGTGGCCGGCGTGCCGCCAACCAGGACCGGCAGCGTCGGCAGTACCGGATTGAACAGATCGAAGGTGCCTGGCACGGCCTTGGAAAAGTTGACCAGATCCTTGTTCTGCTGACCGATCTCCATCCCGTACAGGATTTGGTGCTTCGTACCGAAGATCGTTGCCTTCTGCGTCAGGTCCGTCTGATTGAACCAGCCGTGCTCCTGGCGATAGACGTTGGAGTGCGACATCGTCAGCCGCTGCGTCACCTCGTTGACCGAGCTGGTCAGCGTGTTATTGCGATTCAGCGAGTAATGGTAGTACCGCGTAGCATTGCGGATCGACCAGTCGTCGTTGAAGCGATGGTTGATCGTGGCCGTGCCCGAGTACACGCGCGACTGGCTAAAGTCGGCGTCGCGCGCATTGGCCGCGCCGTAGTAGCGCGAAGCCGGCACGTCCACCGGGCGCCCCTTGTAGGCCGGGATGCCGAAGTCCGTCACGCGCCGGTCTTCCAGGTAGTCGGCCTGCAGCAGCACGGTGGTCTCGGGCGCGATGCGCAACTCCAGCGACGGCGCGATTGCCGAGCGGTCCAGGAACTGTTGCGAGCGGTAGCTGTTGGCCTTCTCCACCGCGCCGGTCACGCGGAAGGCGGCGGCGCCGTCGGCGAACACGCGGCCCACGTCGGCTTCGGCGCGGCGGTCGGCCCACATGCCGTAGCTCAGCGCAAAGTCGGTGACATCGATGCCCGGCTTCCTGGTCACGCGGTTGATCAGGCCACCCGACGAGCCGCGGCCATACAGCACCGCCGCCGGCCCCTTGATGACTTCGACGCGGTCGACGTTGGACAGGTCGCGGAAGTACAGCGCATCGTCGCGGATGCCGTCGACGAACTGGTCGGCAATGGCGGTGAAGCCGCGGATCGACACCTGGTCGCGCTGGCCGTCGCCGGTGGAGAACGACACACCCGGGACGTTCTTCAGCGCGTCCTGCATCGAGGTGGCGTGCTGGTCGCGCATGACATCGGCGGTGACCACGTTGACGGTCTGCGGGACGTCGCGCAGCGGTGCCTCGGTCTTGGTCGCGCTGACCGCATTGGGCGGGTTATAGCCCTCGCCAAGCTCGCGGCCGACATCGGCCTTGACGGTGACCTCCGGCAACTGCGCCGGCGCTGCTGGCACGGCCTGGGCCCACGCCAGCATCGGTTGAAAAACGAGGCTCCCCGCCACCGCGGCGTACATCGGGTGAAGTTTGATTCTCATTGCCCTGTAATCGACTGTAATTTTTTTGAAAATGCGGGCGCATTATCGATTACAGCCTTGTCACGGTCAACGAGATTGCGAATTATTCCTATTCGCGGTCACTATATGTTGCTTTCGACACAAACAGGGCTGCCGCCGTCCGTCTTGTGATCGATTCCCGGACTTGAGGCCCGGCTCGATGCCCCCATTCCCTAGCCCAGTTGCCCGGCGAGTGCATCGCGCGCCTCGGCAACAAACGCTGACTCGCCGCGCCGCGCGGGCAGCAGGAAGAACTCCGCCTCAGGCAGCCGCGGCAGCCCCAGGCGTGCGATGGTGGCGGCGTCCAGCGGCGCCACGCCGGGGCCGATCGCCGAGGCGTTCAGGCACGACATGCCCAGCCCCGCCGCCAGCGCCAGGTGCAGCCCCGCCACGCCCGACGCCGAGTGCGCAATCTCGAACGGCAGCCGCTTGCGCAGCAGCAGCTGCACCACGTACTGGTGCAGCGAGCAGGTATCGGGCAGCAGCACCAGCGGCAGCGTCGCGGGCAGGCTGTCGGCCTCGGCCGGCGCGGCCACCCAGGCAAGCGGCTCGCGCCGCAGCACCGTGCCGCGCATGCCCTGCCCGCGCGTGCCGGGCAACCGCATGCTGAGGCCGATATCGAAGGTGTCCATCTCCGCGGCGGCATCGATCGCCGCGCTCTTCATCACCGTCACGTGCAGGCGCAGGTAGGGGTAGCGCTCGCGCAGGCCGCGCAGCATGCCGGCGATCTCGCCGGGGCGGAAATAGTCGGTCACGGCCAGGCGCAGCTCGCCCTCCAGCGCGTGGCCGCGCAGCTCCTGCAGGGCCAGCTCGTTCAGCGCCAGGATGCGCCGCGCGTGCTCCAGCAGCCGCTGGCCCGCCGGCGTGGGCAGTGCGCCGTGGCGGCCGCGCGTCAGCAGCGGCACGCCGGCGCGCTCTTCCAGCTTGCGCAGCTGCTCGCTGACGGAGGACTGCGACAGGAACAGCCTGGGCGCCGCCGCCGACAGGCTGCCGCTGTCCGCGACCGTCACGAAGGTGCGCAACTGGTCGGTTTCGAATCCACGCATGGCAAGGCTCCCGGCAAGGACGGTTACTTCGGTATATCCGATGGACCGTATCGAATATTCCCGCTTTTCCGATACTACACCACCCCCTACCATGGCATCACCAACCCTCGCAAAACCAAGGAGCCAGCCATGCCCCACATCGTCCTGCACCTGTCCGGCCAACCCGACGCCGCCCTGACCCGCCGCAGCGCAAAGGCGATCGCCGACCTTACCGAGCGTGTGCTCGGCAAGCAGCGCGAGGTGATTGCCGTCACGGTCCAGTACATCCCGCACGACAGCTGGATCATCGCCGACGTGCCGCTGTCCGAGCAGGGCCGCAATGCCTTTCACCTGGACATCAGCGTGACCGATGAAACCAATACCAAGGCGGAGAAGGCGCAGTTCATCGCGGCCGTGTTCGAGACCATGTCGGGGCTGCTGGGCAACCTGCATCCGGTGTCCTACGTGCACGTGATCGACGCCCGCGCCGCGGCCTACGGCTATGGCGGGCGCACGCAGGAGTATCGCCACCAGCACGGCTAGTCTTGCCGCGACATCGTCGCGGTCACACTCATCAAGACGGCCGCGGTGTTCTTCGTCATCGCCGTGTATTTTCTGACCGGACTGGTCTGAAGCAATCGCGGCTCGCGCGGCTTGTACATTCCAGGTGTTGTTAACTAGTGTGGTTGGGTGCCGCCGGGCACCCAACCCGGCAAACCAGGAAGCCGACACATGAAACAAATCACCCTGACCGACGGCGAGCGCGTCCCGGCGCTCGGCATGGGAACGTGGAACATGGGCGAGTCGCGCGCCGCGCGCGCTGAGGAGATCGCCACGCTGCGCCTGGGCCTGGACCTTGGCTTGCGGCTGATCGATACCGCCGAGATGTACGGCGAGGGCCAGTCCGAGGAGATGATCGGCGAGGCCATCGCCGGCCGCCGCGAAGAGGCCTTCCTCGTCAGCAAGGTCTATCCCTTCAACGCCAGCCGGCGCGGCACCGTGCAGGCCTGCGAGCGCAGCCTGAAGCGGCTGCGCACGGACCGCATCGACCTGTATCTGTTGCACTGGCGCGGCGGCGTGCCGCTGGAAGAGACCGTGCAGGCCATGGAGGCGCTGCAGCGCGACGGCAAGATCCGCCGCTGGGGCGTCAGCAACCTGGACACGTCCGATATGCAAGAGTTGTGGAATGCGCCGGGCGGCGACCGGCTGGCCACCAACCAGTTGCTGTACAACCTGGGGCGGCGCGGCATCGAGTGGGACTTGTTGCCGTGGCTGCGCCAGCGCGGCGTGCCGGTGATGGCCTATTCGCCGATCGAGCAGTCGCGCCTGTTAACCAACCCCGGGCTGAAGCGCTTCGCGCGCGACCACGGCATGACCGCGGCACAGGCGGCGCTGGCGTGGCTGCTGGCGCAGGACGGCGTGATCGCCATCCCCAAGACCGGCCAACGAGAGCGCCTGCAGGAGAACCTGGGCGCGCTGTCGCATACGCTGTCGGCGGCCCAGCTTGCCGAACTCGACCGCATCTTCCCGCCGCCCGACGGCCCGGGCCCGCTGGAAATGCTGTAAGGCAGCTGCCTGGGCTCGCCTTTAGTTCTGGCGGGCCAGGTAGCGCTCGCGTTCGACGTAACGCACCAGGTAGCTGCGCGCCTTCTCGCGCGTGTCAGTGGTCACGCGCGCCGCCGCCTGGCGCGCGCTGCTCTTGCCGTGCGACGATGACATCTGCGCATCCAGGTAGCTGCGGAAGGCGTTGTGCATCGCGTCCAGCTCAGGCTGGCACGCGGACAGGGCCAGGTCCGCCACGTCCCTGGACTGGCCCTTGGCCGACAGGTTGTCGTTGGCCTTCCTCTGGACACAATCCATATATTTCGCGCGCAGCGCCTGCCAGCCGCTGGCGTCGGCGACTGACAGCGCGTCGGCGCCGGCATCAGTGGGAGAACCCGGAGGCTGAGAAGCGCACGCGGCCAGGAGAGCCAGCGGCAGGACGGTCAGGAGTTTTTTCATGGCGGGGTCGATGCGGTCACGGCGCACAGGCGTCACATGAGTGGACTATGGGACGTACCGGGCGCAAGGCCCACTATTCTTGCCGCGAATGCCCCTCCCGCACCACCTTCGTCACAAATGGAAACGACTCGGCATCGTTGCACCATTGGTCCGGGTGTTTCCGGCGCCTATGCTTCAGAGACGACAACAACACCAAGGAGACGAGATGAAACGTCGAACCTTCCTTGCAGCCAGCGCGGGTCTGGCCCTCGGCAGCCTGGCCATGGGCGCCTGCACCACTACCAAACCCGATGCCACCACCGACAAGGCCGCGCGCCGGCGCGAGCTGGACTCCGGCGTGGACGGCACGCTGTCGCGCCTGTACGACTCGGTCAAGGGCTCGCGCGAGCTGGGCAACCGCGCACGCGGCATCCTGGTGTTCCCGAAGACCCTGTCGGCGGGCTTTATCGTCGGCGGCGAGTATGGCGACGGTGCCCTGCGCTCAGGCGGCGCCACACGCGGCTACTATCGCCTGATCGCGGGCTCAGTCGGCTGGCAGATTGGTGCACAGTCCAAGGCCGTGATTCTGATGTTCCTGACGCCGGATGCCTACGACAAGTTCGTGCGCAGCAGCGGCTGGACCGCGGGCGTCGATGCCACCGTGGCAGTGGCCACCGTTGGCGCAAACGGCGTGCTGGACACCAACACCGGCCAGCAGCCCATCGTCGGCTTCGTCATGACCAATGCCGGCCTGATGGCGGGCCTGAGCTTCGAGGGCAGCAAGATCAGCAAGCTCGACCTGTAAGGGCGGGCTTTCGGCGACCGCCGCGCGGCCTGCGCGCCGTGCGGCGCCCTCCTTTTTCGCGGCCGCGCGCCGCGAGAGGATAGAATTCGTCCCTTTGGCCGAATTCCCATGTGGTTCAAGAATCTGCAGGTCCATCGTTTCTCCGCCCCGTGGTCGCCGAGCGCCGACGAGGTCGAAGCCAGCCTGGCGAAGCACGCCTTCTTCCCCGGCACCAGCCTCGAAATGCAGACGCAAGGCTGGGCCTCGCCGCGTGACAATGGCCAGCTGGTCCATACCGTCGGCCGCCAGATGCTGCTGACGCTGCGCACCGAAAAGAAGTTGCTGCCCACCACCGTGGTCAACCAGGTGACGCGCGCGCGCGCCGCCGAGATCGAAGAGCAGCAAGGCTACAAGCCGGGCCGCAAGCAAATGAAGGAACTGAAGGAGCAGGTCACTGAAGAGCTGCTGCCGCGCGCCTTCAGCATCCGCCGCGACACGCGCGTGTGGATCGACCCGGACAACGGCTGGCTTGCCATTGACGCCGCCGCCGCGGCCAAGGCCGATGAAGTGCGCGGCATGCTGTTCAAGGCGCTGGATCCGCTGCCGCTGATCAACCTGCACGTCAATCAGTCGCCGGTGGCTGCCATGACCGAATGGCTGGCCGGCGATGCGGCACCGGGCGGCTTCACTGTCGACCAGGAAATCGAGCTGCAGTCCGGCGCGGAAAGCAAGGCCACGGTGCGCTACGTGCGCCACCCGCTGGACCCGGAAGACCTGCGCCGCCATATCGCCGCCGGCAAGCGCTGCACGCGCCTGGCGATGACGTGGAACGACCGGGTTTCGTTCGTGCTGACCGACGGGCTGGTGGTCAAGAAAGTGGCGCCGCTCGACGTGATCAAGGAACAGGCCGACGGCACGGCGCACGATGAAAACGAGCGCTTTGACGCCGACTTCACCATGATGGCCGGCGAACTCTCGGGCATGCTCAGCGACCTCACCGAGGCGCTCGGCGGCGAGCGCAAGGCCTGAGCCGAATCGTCTGCAAGACCCGTGGCGCTGTTGCAGGGCAGCGCCACGCAAGCGCTTACTCCACCCAGTTCACCTTCGGGAACCGCCCGGCGAACCCTTCCGGCATCGCCACCACTTTCTTCCCTACATAGTCGAAGAAGACAAAGCCCGATTTGGCCATCGCGATCAGCGCGCCGTCGGCCGGGCGCGTAATGCGGAAGATGATGTCGCCGCCGTACTTGTTGAAGTCCATCACCCCTACCTCGAACAGCAACTGATCGCGCGCATGCGCCTCGTTGCGGTACATCGTGGCCAGGTCGGTCACGATGATGCCGACGCCTTCCTGCCGCACGTCCTCGCTGCCGAATTCAAACAGGAAGCGCGCCCGCGCCTCGGAGATCATCGAGATCATCGAGTCGTTGGCAAGGTGGTTGGCCGAGTTGATATCGGTCACGCGCACAGTCAGGTGCGTGGCGTAGCAGAACTGATCGGCGGGCAGGTCAAGTTTGAGGCGGGCCATGGTGGAGCTAGCAAAAAAATGGATCGGACGCCGCCCGGAATCAGGCAAACAAGCGACAGCGCCGGTGGCGGCGCCCATCATACGGGATGCGCCGATTCGGATTGCGGCGCCGCACCATAATTCCTCTCATCCGGGTAAGTACTCCCCACCCTTTTCGTCCATCCCGCCGATGCCGCGGCAAGGCGCTGCCTCGTACGCTGCGCGTTGCCGTGGCCGATGCCCCGTGCCGCGCGCCAACACGAAGTCAACAACAGGAGAAGACACGATGCAAGCTGACCGCCGCAAAGCACTGCACTGGCTGGGAGCAGGTACCCTCGCCGCCGGCGCCTCGACCCTTGGAATCGGCCGGGCCCTGGCCCAGCAGGCGTGGCCGTCGCGCCCGGTCCGGCTGGTCGTGCCCTACCCCGCGGGCGGCGCCACCGACGTGCTGGCGCGCGCGCTGGGCGACCCGCTGGGCAAGCTGTGGCAGCGCCCGGTGATCGTGGAAAACCGCCCCGGCGTGGGCGGCATGATCGGCGCCGACGTGGTCGCCAAGGCGCCATCGGACGGCTACACGCTGCTGCTGGCGTTGCCGGCCCTGGTGCAGACGCCCTACATGGTGGCCAAGCCGCCATTCGACCCGCTGCGCGACCTGACCGCCATCAGCCAGCTGTGCACGTCCAGCCTGGTGCTGACCGCCAGCAGCGCCATGCCGCGCACGCTGGCGCAGATGGTCACCCTGGCCAAGTCTCAGCCCGAGAAGTTTTCCTATGGCACATACGGCATCGGCACCGGCGCCCACCTCTACATGGAGGTTTTTTTCAGGGGCGCGGGGGCCCAACTGGTCCATGTCCCTTACAAGGGCGAAGCCCCCATCGCCACCGACCTGATCGGCGGCCAGATTTCATTGGGCACGCTGTCGCCGATGACCGTGCGCCAGCATGCGCGCACCGGCAAGCTCCAGCCGCTGGCCGTCACCGGCAATACACGCGCGCCGATGCTGCCGGACGTGCCGACCTTCCAGGAACTCGGCTACAAGGGGCTGGACGGCCCGGCCTGGATGGGCCTGTTCACCACGGCCGGGACGCCGCAGGCCATCGTCGACAAGATCTCGGCGGATGTGGAAACGGTGATGGCCGCGCCGGACATCCGCCAGCGCCTGGCCGAGCTGGGGCTGATCGTCAAGACGACGCAGCCGGCGGCTTTTGCGGCGGCGACCAAAGCGGATCAGGCGTATTGGGGCAAGGTGATCAAGGAAAACAACATCCGGCTGGACTGACGCGCCGCGGGCGGCGGCGGTAACGTCTGCCGCTGACGCGCCAGCCGCGCCGCACACGGCGGTGGCAACCGCCGGTGCTGCCCTTCAGCCTGCCTGGCGTCCGTCCAGGAGACCTGCTTCCAGTAGGCCTCCTTCGAGCGGATCTTGCCATGCACCGCCCGATAGACCTCCAGCCCGGCTGCGTCCACCTTCGTCTTCCCGCCGTGAACGCGGGTTCCGGCAAGGGCTTGTCAAACTCAGAAGTCGTAAGTCATGCCGGTTGAGACCGCCTTGATCGTCGTGCCGCTGAAGCAAGTACCGGTCGCATCCTTGCAGTCGACCACGGCTCCGTGGCCACCTGCGCCGAGATCGTAGTGTGCCCCTTGCTGGTTTTTCATGATGGCACCGACCAGGTACCAGGTCGTCCGGTGGTCACCGAAGTGGTGCCGGTAGCCGAGCGCATACATATTGGCCTGATTGGCGATCGGCCCGGCCACCTGCGTCAGGGGAACGCCAGGCTGATTGACCACGCCGCCCGGATCGCCGGGAGTGCGGCCAGCATGGGCCCAGGCTGCGATGATCTCATCTGCCGGGGTGATTCTCTGCGTCAGCGACGTGTAGTACGCGTTGTTCCGGGTCCGTTCATTGAAGGTGTTGTCAGGGGCGCTGCGTTTCAGGCGCTCCCAGATGAAGCTGGCGGTCGTGCCGGTCTTCGCGAACACATACTGGATGCCCGCCTTGAATGCGCTTTCGTTGGCAACGCCAACCGAGCCCGCGGGCGGGTTGACGCCGTCGGACGCACCCAGCTCGTCGCCAATGCGGTTGACGTTGGCATGACGCTCGTAGGCGGCCGTCAGGTAGAGCGGGCCATTTGAATAGGCCAGCGACGTACTCCACAAGTTGCCGAAGGAACCGTCCTGGCAGCCATTGCTTCCGGGAAGATTGCCGCCGGTGCAGTTCGGTTCGCCGCGGGCGGTAATGGAGTTATCGGTCGACCGGTTCTGGCCCGGCGAGAACAGCACCGCGCCGCTGAAGCCTTTTACCGTCGGCGATTCGTACCAGATGGCATGCGGTACCCGCGTGGCGAATTCCACCCGATTGTCGCCGCCGCTGTTGCCCATGATGCTGCGGTAGTCGCCCAGCGTGTTCACAAACGGATCCATACGCTGTGTCGAGTTCTTGTACGGCGCATCGGTCTTGCCTAGCTTGATCGCCCCCCAGTTACCCTGCATGCCCAGGAAGCTGTTGCGCGATCCAATGGCGCCCTTGACCGAGCTGTCATTAGACACCCCGCCGTTGGTGCAGCAGTTGTTACCCGGCGTTGCCGCGAACTGGATGTCGGCCTCCAGTTGGATCAAGGCTTTCAGGTTGTCGGTAACCGGGCGTTCGCCCCTGATACCGAACAGGGAGTTGTTGCTTGACACCTGGGGCATCCAACCGTTCTTGCCCTGGGCGCCGGGCCGGTCGCCGAGGCCGTTGTCGACGTAGTCGAACGAGAGATCACCATGCCCATACAGCGTGATTTCACCGCCGCCGACCTGGAATGTCAGCGCTGACCCTGGCTTCATCCGCACTGCTGGCACCTCTGCCACCGCCTGGGCAGGCTGCTCGCTCTTCTGCTGCATCTGGGCGTTGACCTGGTCCATCTGGGCCTTGAGCGCAAGCATCTGCTGCTGAAGTGCCTCGAATTTGGCGCCCAGATTGTCGTCCAGCTGTGCCGCCTGGGGAGCGCTGACCGTGAATGCCAGCAGGCCTCCCGCTAGTAACGATAAAAATTTCCTGTACATCATGATGTCTCCTCCTGTTTTTCTGAACCGACTCGCGTGTTTCGCTATTGGCAAGATGCTTTTGTTGGCTGTTCTCCTCGCTTAAACGCTGTGCATGGCATCACCTGGACGAGCCTTATCTATATTAGAAATACTGAATGTGATATATTTAGCTAGCATTAATAATGCCTATTACTGCACAATTTTAATGACCCAAGAGGACTTGCCTCACATTGGAATGGTCATTGCCGTAAAGATGCATATTGTTCACGGCGCATGATTTCTCCCGGACGCGCAAGTGCCAACCGGGAGCAACGCATTTTCCATGCGAGATCTACATGAATGCCTCTTATCTATGCACACCCCATGGCCCCTTAACTGACACACAATATATGGTATATCACACGCCAGCAAACTTTTTTAGAGAGAAAAGGCGCCCAAAAATGGGGCATTGAGCGGCCGGGAGAATGATACGGAGAGGCAGATCCCACCTCCCGCAAGCCCACCGGGTTGCTGCGCGAGCCTGGGCAAATGACGCGCCGTGACCGAGTTCGATCCGCTTTGGGCGCACGACAACAGCGTCACCATCATCCACCCCAGCAGCAAGACAGTGTTGGTCGGGTGGGAGGCCGTGCGGAAGAGCTGGGCAGAGGGTACGCTGACGCGATACAAGGAAATCACGGTCACCATGGATGACCCAAGCATCAGCATCACGAACAATGTCGCGCTCGTTGTCGGGATCGAGAAGGTGCGTGGCACCCGTGCGAACGGCGATGCCGCCGAGTTTTCAGCGCTGACAACAAACGTCTATGAAAAGCGCAACGGGCACTGGCTGATGGTCCATCACCATGGGGGCCGAATGCCGCAGTAAGCGATACGGATGATGCTTTCGCTGGCAGTTGAGCCCTATGCCGTGTGGGCAGCGTAGCGACCCGCTGACACCTGCCCTGCCGCTGTATCCGGCTATGCCACCAGCGCCCGCAACTCGCGCTGCATCGCAGGCACCAGCTGGCTGGCACACCTGGCAAGATTGACCTGCCTGGCCGCGGCCGCGATTTCAATCTGTGCCGGCTCAATGTCGTACCCCCGCTGCTGCAGCCACTCGAGCACATCCAGCAAGTGCCACAGCGAACTGCTGCCTTCATGCACCGGCACCGGGAAGGACTCCGGATAGCCGAGCATCAGCTTGCGCATGTTCTGGCGAGACACGCCAACCATATCGGCGATATCCGTCAGGCCCACCAGGTCAGGCGCCGCCTCGATCAGCGTGGCCGACGGCATGGCACGGCGAGCATCGGCCAGGGCGCTCACCATGGCAGCGCGCGCCGACTTTGCCTCGCGGACAAACGCCAGCGCTACCCGGCCCGGCAGGCCAGTGCCCACCAGCGCATCGTCGCACCCGGCCTCGGCCAGGCGTTCGACCAGCGCGTCGGTATCGCTGTCGGCCTGCGACAGGTGAAATTTGAGGGTGAAGGCGTATTCCATGGTCATGTCCTGAGTTGCAGTACGCGCAGCGTTGTCACTTCCTGCTGATGCGAGCAGTTGTCCACGATCCGCCTGATGGCATTGGCGTGGTTGCCTGGATTCTTCGGCGTGCTCCAGATGCTGGATACGCAGAATTCGCCGCAGCGGCACTCCTTGTCGTTGTCGGGGCAGTAGATGCGGCCCCACGCATGACCGTTGCCTTTTGACTGCTCGACACGCCAGCCACTCAGTTCTGCATGTCGAAGTGCGGCTTCAATCTCCTTCCTTGGGTGCCTGGCGCGGGTCATTCGTGTCTCCGAGATTAGATGGGCCACCATTGGTTGTCAAGTGACAACCAATAAATAAGCACAATCCGAGGGAATCGGAGCATTGTCTTTGGACTGGTCCGAGCGGGTGTTGAGAGGACTCTGGAATCCGCGGAAACGAAGCCGTAGCCAGCGTCGCTCGTCTGGCTACGCTGGCTGATGGGCTTGCCGGCAAGCGCGCATCGTCGGCGCGCGGGCAGAACGACTCCTTGCTGCTGAAGCGCTGTGGCTTCAGCGAGCCAAGCTAATTGCCAAGCCTGCTCTCAAGCGGCTGGTGTCCTGTGCCGAATGTTGCCTCGCCGGGGTCGCCCGGCGCCAGGCATCACTTCTTCTTCCTGGGATCGTCGGCCGGATTGACGTAGGTGATACCCCATGGCCCCGCCACGTTGATCTGGATAACGGTCTCCTCCTTGGTCCAGCCAAAGTGGTGCATCTTGGGTGGCATGACAATCAGGCTGCCGGGGCCGAGCGGCGAGGTTTTTTCCGGGTCGAGCTTGTCGCCCATGCCATAGTTGAACGTCCCGGAGAGCACCGTCACCCGCTCCACGCCAGGGTGCCAGTGCGCCGCCACCTTGGCATCCGCGGGAAGCTTGATCCGGGCCGTGATCGGCCCCTTCTTGTCCATCTGCCCTTCGAGGACGGCGACTTTGGCGCCCGGTATCAGTGCTAGGTCCGTCCATTTGAGCTCATCGGGGGTGACCATGATCATATTGCTCGCGGTGGCGGCCCATGCCGCAGGCATGGTCAGGCAAACGCCGAGAACCAGTGTGGCAATCGGGGAAAGCTTGTTCTTCATGGTGCGCTCCTTCCTGAGACGGCAGCCAGACGGGCGGTTCCGCCGCCAGCCGCACTGGTGAAATCCACTGCATGGCAGGTCCAGGCATGCAGGCCGGAGCCTCAGCATTGCCCAGAGCAACCAAGTGACGCATATCGCGGGCCACCCGTGGCAAGAGGCTGACGGGCGGGCGCGTGACGCTCGCACGGTGTGCTTGTTGCACCGTAAATCGACGATAGCGTTTCATTTGTGAAACAGTGACGATTAACGGTTTGCTTTGTCTTCATCGGCCTGGCCAGGCCCGGCCGGGGTATCCCTCAGGGCGGCCGTACTGGCCCGCCGGGCCGGCCCGGGCGGAGGCTTGCGCGGAGCCTCCGGTGGGCGGCCGTCCAACGCTTTACTCCCCAGTCAGGGACCGATACCGCTCCTTCAACGGCATCGGCGACGTATCGCTGCCGTCAGACGCCGGCGCCGCCTTGCTTGCTGCGTGGTGCTTGCCTCGAAAGAACACCATGTAGATCGCAACAACCAGCAACAGCGTGCAGGTGCTGAGCACTACCTGGATCCGCTCGCCGGGCACGAAGAGCATGGCGCCCAGGATCGCGACGATCACGGCGATGGTGAGGTAGCTCAGGAACGGGAATGCCCACATGCGGAACTGGAGCGGCGCCGCGCCGGATTGCTCATGGCGCCGGCGCTGCCGGATCTGGGCCAGCGCCACCAGGACATAGATGAACAGGACCAGCGTGCCGGACGCATTCAGCAGGAAGGTGAATGCGCTTTCCATGGAGATGGTGTTCAGCATCGACATGCCCAGGCCAAGCCCCGCACTGAAGATCACCGCGCGGTACGGGACATGGCGTGCGTTCAGCTTGCCTGCGGCCAACGGCGCGTGTCCGCTGCGCGACAGCTCCTGCAGGGCGCGCGAGGCCACATAGATGCCCGAGTTCAGGCAAGACAGCACCGCGGTCAGCACGATGAACTTCATCGCGATATCGGCACCGGGAATGCCCATCACGCCCATGGCGGCAACAAACGGCGAGGCACCGGCCTTGAGCGAGCTCCAGGGAACGACGCTGACGATCAGGATGATCGAAACGACATAGAACAGCAGGATACGCAGCGTCACGGTGTTGGCGGCGCGGGCCACGTTCCTGGCCGGCGCATCCGACTCCGCGGCGGCAACGGACGCGATCTCGCTGCCGGTGAAGGCAAAGAAGATGGCCGGAATCGCGGCAAACACCGACGAGATGCCGTTGGGGAAGAAGCCGCCATGGTCCACCACATTTGCCAGCACCGCAGGCCCCGGCCCCGTGACGCCCGCGATATAGGACACGCACAGGATCGCGAAGACAAGAATAGCCATCACCTTGAGCGAGGCAAACCAGAACTCGAACTCGCCATAGGCCTTGGTCGACACCAGGTTGGTCACCATCATCGAACCGATCAGAAGCGTGTTCATCATCCATGTCGGCGCCGGCACCCATGCCTGGATCATCTCCGTCGCGACGATGGCTTCAATGGCGACCACGCATAGCCAGAAGAACCAGTACAGCCAGCCACTGGTGAATCCGGCCCAGTCGCCCATGCCCTTGCGGATGTACTCTACGAAAGAACCGCGGCCCGGGTCCGCCACCGCCATCTCGCCCAGCATGCGCATGATCATCAGCACGATCAGGCCAGCCAGGATATAGCTGACGATCACGCCCGGTCCAGCGCGCAGGATGGCAGCGCTGCTGCCCACGAACAGCCCGGCGCCGATGATGCCGCCAAAGGCAATCATGACCACATGCCTGGATTTCAGGTAGCGGGAAGCGTCTGAACGCTCTTCTCTGGTATCAGTCTCTTTACTCATGGTTCTCCTCCGAGGGGTCTCCCCCGTTTTGCATGCCACGCCGGAACGCGGACAGCGTCAGCAGCAGCCGCTGAATTCCACGAACAGCCACTTTTGTCCTGGTCCGGCAGACCAGCCATCAACCTGGAAATCAGGCAATTCAGAAAAAAAAGCCGACCACGCCCGGACCAGGCGGCACTTACTGGTATCCAGGCGGCTCACTGGCCGGCTAAAAAAGGACCCTTCGATGCGGCGCTTGAAAGCGCCCGGGTCAGAAGAGGTTCCGGCACGCCATGGGCTGCCGGACGGGCATCATTCCTTGAACACCGCGAAGCTGTAGCGCGGATCGCTGTGCAGGGCCCAATAGGCGTCACGCAAGCTGGCCGTCTCCGGGCCGGCCCCGCCCTTGCCGATCGCCACGCCATTGACCCAGCCCACCGGCATGATTCCGCCCGCGCTGCTGGTGATGAACACTTCGTCGGCGAGCTCCAGTTCCTGGACCGGAAGTGCCCGCTCTTCGACGCGCAGGCCCATCTTTGCCGCGAGTTCCATCGCGGTCTTCCGGGTCACGCCGCGCAGGACGCCGTCTTTCGGGGTGACGACGATGCCGTCCGTGATGGCAAACACATTGAAGCCCGCCCCTTCCACGACATTGCCCGCGCCATCCGACAACGCCGCGGTCTCCTGGCCGTGGTCATAGGCATCGAACAGGCCGCGCACCAGGTCCAGCCAGTGGTAGTTCTTGACCGTCGGATCGACCGATTCCGGGGCGATGCGGCGCACCTCGCTCACGTGCAGCTGCAAACCCCGCTCACGCTGCTCGGGGTTGGCAATCCAGACGAAGGGAACGGCGAAGGCGTAGAAGCGATTGGTGCAGTCGCGCGGGTCGCGCGAACCCGGCGCGGGAACGCCGCGCGTGCAGATGACCTCGACATAGGCATTGCGCAAGCCAGAGCGCTGCACCAGCGTGACAAGAATCTGCTTGATCTGCGCGCGCGAATACGGCAGCGACATGCGCAGGTTCGCCATGCCGTCCTCAAAGCGGGTCAGGTGATCGTCGAGCCGGAAGAACCGGCCATCCCAGACCTGCGCGACGTCATACGTGGCATCGGAATGGAGAAAGCCCCAGTCGAGGATGGAGAGCTTTGCCTCGCTGATCGGCACGATCGCGCCATCGACAAAGGCAAGGCTCTGCGGCAGGCCTGCAGCCGCCGCGGGCGCATGAGATGGCGGGGAAACGGAAGGGGTAGTCATGGCAGTCAGGTGATAAGCGGCGCGGCGTACAGGCGTGGCGATGCCACCCCCCTGGTCCGCGCAGGAAGAAAAGACATAGAAGAATTGGCAGTGCCAGGATGCGGGCGCCGATGGCCGGGAATGATTCACCCCGGGCGGCGGCGCACCGTGCGATCCCTCCAGAAAGTACTAACCGGCGACCGGTGTCGAAACGCCCACCTTCACCTCATCCATCGCCACGTAGGAGTGCGTGATGCGCACCCCCGGCAGCTTGAGGATGCGCTCCTCCAGCAGTTGCCGGAAGGCGGCGATATGCGCCACGCGGATCTTCATGACGAAGTCCACATCGCCGGTGATCATGTGGCACTCAACGATCTCCTCGATATCGGCGATGGCGGCCCGGAACCGCTCATAGACGCCGTCGACCGCCCGGTCGAACAGCACAAACGCAAAGATCAGCATGGGATAGCCCACCAGCTCCGGCGACAGCACGGCCTGGTAAGACTGGATATAGCCGTCGCGCTCCAGGCGCCGGACCCGCTCCAGGCAGGGCGTGGGACTGAGATCGACCTCGGCCGCCAGCCACTGGTTGGTCGCGCGCCCGTGGGTCTGCAGCAGCCGCAGGATGCGGCGATCAATGTCATCAAGTTCGCGCCGGCCGGGCTCAGACGGCGTGGCGCGCTTCAGATCGGACCCGGGGGGCATTTCCTACTCCGCAGTTCAGGCAACAACATGGCTTGGATTGCCGGAAGGATAGTACTTTTATCCGCTAAGCGCGCACTAGTGTTTGTACTTATGCCATGTAATATTTGTAAGTCAGCATAAATATCTACAAAACACTATTTTCACAGGATTTTATAAACACATGGTGTGCTTGCCTCGGTTCTCTGGTTTCGGGGCGGGATACCGGGGAAAAAGGACGGCTGGCACGCTACGGCGTATAGCCGTCGTTCAGCGTTCTGAGGAAAGCGGTCACGTCGCGGATATCGGCTCCAGACCAGACCGGCTTTTCGCCCCTGTGAAGCGTAAACGGCGCGTTGATGCGATCGACATTGTCCTGCAGCGCTTCGGGGAGGTCGTCGAACCGGCGCTTGCTGTCGGGATGCGGATACCATTTCTGTGGCGCGGTATCGCGCTCCACATAGAAACGCAGCGTGTCTTCCAGCGTGTGGAAGCGCCCGTTATGGAAGAACGCCCCACGCGTGGCCACGTTGCGCAGCGTAGGGGTCCTGAACATCCCGCAGTAGGCCCGCTCCTGCGTCTTGTCGGTCCGTGCCGGGCCGCACAATCCCATGTCGTAATAGTCGCGATCGGTGTTAGCCGGAATCTCCGGATTGCGCGGCACGCCGATCGCCGCGAAGCTGAAATCGGTCAGCAGCGGGTGCGCGCCGTTGGCGCCTGGCTCAACGATGTGGCAGGCGGCGCAATTGCCGCCATCCCGGTCCTTGAACAGCCTGAGGCCGCGCAGTTCCTGCGCGCTCAGCGCAACCTTGCCGTCCAGGTAAAGATCGAACTTGCTGTCGTAGGGCTGGAAGCTCGGATCGTCAAGCTGGAAGCGCTGCAAGGCCTGGCCCAGCGCCTTGAAGGCTGCATCGGGGCGGGAAAAGATGTCGCGGCCGAAGACTTCGCGGAAACGCTGGGCGTAGGCGCTCCTGGAAAGGCGCTCCACCACGGCGTCGATGCCCGGATTCGCCATTTCGTTCGCGGCCAGCAGCGGCGCAGCCGCTTGTTCCGCCATGGTGTTGAAGCGGCCATCCCAGGTAAAGCCGCCGACAGGGACATTGTCGGTATCGGTCAGGCGCTCGCGCAGGTTCGACTGATAAGTCTTGAACCAGATTGGCGTGCGACGCAGATAGCGCAGCGACGGCACTGCCCGGGTCCCGTGGGCCTGCAGGTCCGGCCCGCCCAGTTGCACAGCCAGTGCATTGGGCGGACCGTAGGCATGGTCGGGACTATGGCAGCTTGCACAGGACATGCGGCCCGACGCCGACAGCGAAGCGTCGAAAAATGCCAGCCGCCCGAGCTCGGCCACCGCCTTGCCGGAGGGCGCGGCGGCAGGCCTGGACTCGCGGCTGCATGCGTACAGGCAAAGCAGCGCCGCCGCGATAAAGGCGGCTCCCGCCTTGCGCCAGGTCTTGCTCACTGCAGGTTGGTAAAGATGTCGGTACCGAAAGCCGCCAGGTTCTTGTCGTCCGCGTAGCCCAGGTACTCACTGGTCTGGAAGATGTTCTCCAGGCTCTTGAGCAACGAATAGTGGTTATACGGCGTATTGCTCACCGTGCCAGGCTTGATGTACTTCGAGAGCATGACCGCACCGACACGGTCGCCGCCCACGCCCTGATAGTGCAGCTTATATTGCAGGCTCGGCGAAACCGTCAGGATCGCATCGTCCGGCCGCGTCACGTTGGGGCCGATCTGCTGGCCGCAGCAGGCGTCGCCGGGCAGGTTCAACGTCACCGTCGTCACGCCGTTGGCGGTCGTCGAGCCAGCCGGAACGATGTCGGCCGATTCATCGAAGTTGATGATGATGAGGCCGTCCTTCTGGTAGGCGGGCGAGGCCTGAATGGTCGCGATCCATTTTTTCAGGAAGGCATTGATCGAAAACAGGCCGCCCTTGTCGCCGTTGACACAGGGCTTGGCGCCGGTGCCATCACCGTCGTGGCCGTCATCGCACAGGTTCGGGGTGATGAACACGAAGTTGGGGGTGGTGTCGACCGACTTCAGGTCCTTTTCCAGGTTCGCATCCAGGTTCACGACATGGTTATCGCAATAGCTCTGGTTGTCGATGATCGAATGGAAATAGACAAACGGATTATGGCGGGTCGCGTACTGGTCGCCCTTCGGCACGTCGGCCGTCGGTGCCTTCGCGGACTGGGTATTGTCGATGGCGCCGATCTTGGGATGGCCGCAGGTGGCCGACTCGCGGGTCGGGTCGTTGCCCATGTCCCCCATATAGCCCTTCCAGGTCAGGCCCAGGTCATCCAGCTGGTTGACGAAGGTCTTCACTTCCTTGGGATACACGCAGCCCATGCCGTTCTTCGTCTTCAGCACCTTCGGATTGCCGGCGTCCGCGCCGTCGGCAACCACGTCGTTGAAGCCCTGGAAGCAATCGCTCTGCGTTTCCTTGGTGGAGGGCTGGCCGCTCATCATGGCGATGTAGTTGTCCAGGCTGACGTGACCGGTGCCGAAATACTGCGTCAGCAGCGCCCCCTGCTTCGCCATGGCTTGCAGGTCGGGGTCCTGTGTGCTGGAGCCGAAGGTGTTGTTGTAGTTCTTGTTTTCCATGGTCAGCACGAAGACATGCTTGACTGACTGCATGGTCGCCGGCCCACTGTCGCCAAAGCTGTTGCAGGCGCTCAAGGCGCCTGCAACCGTGACACAAGAAATCAGCGCGCAGGCCGCACGGCCCAGCACGCCGAACGAATATCGGCCCTTGAACAGCATGGATAACTCCCGGATCGGCCGGGCTCTTGTGGGAGCGCCCTTGCCATTGTTTTGTCATGCCCAAGGTTCGACCGTTGACCAGTCACCTCAGGAGTGGCGATTGTCTGGAAAATCGGTGACAAAACAATGAAACGGGTTGCATGGGCACGGCTCGGGACAAGTCATCAGGGATGCGGGGCAAGAGGCGCTTTTCAGTTGCCCTTCCAGACTGGCGAGCGTCGGCTCACAAACGCGTCCACGCCTTCGCGGAAGGCCAATCCAAATTGAATCTCCAGAGAAACGAAATTTTGATCCACGCTCGAGCGAACGTTGGGAGCGCTATGGAATCGGCGGCGTGCGAATACGTTGCCATTGCACAGGCTAAGGGGCGGGTGTTCGGTCACTGCCGTACGCCCGCGACATTTCAAGCAATCACCTTCAATTAGCAGCTGGAACCGTAGATTGGCGGATTGAGTTTGCCACCAGGACTCAGGCTCCACCACAGCCCATCCTTCATGACCTCGGGGCTCGTGCCACATCCGCCTCGCCGGAAGGTATCGAAACTAGCTCCTGCGATATCCCTTCCCTCAGGATTCACGAGTCGGTACTCGGGACGTCCGCCTCGATCTCTCTTCAGAATGAGAGATCCGCCCGAATAGTGGAAAGCGATGGAGCCATCAATGCTCATTGCGGATTGGATAAGAATACCCTCCGGACCGGCTAGTTCCTTACGGTACATGTGGGTCTTGCGATTCGCGTCCGTGACTGCAAAACCGGGGGAGTCCTTCCAATGATCGGCAGGACATTCGCCGCGATGATCGAGTGGTATAGGTGTAGGAAGCAGCGGCCGGAACGACATGCTGTAGAGCATGCATCCATTTGCCTTTCGGTCAATTGTTCTCCACAGCACCGGATCAGGACGCCCGCCTGAGCTTACGGGAAAGAAGAAGTTATATAAGACCTCAATCTCGTCGAAGAGGGGGATATCGACGCGCTCACCGGACAATGAAAATACTTGCGAGCCATCCTTGGTTGCCACAAGGTAAGCCGGGCCGTTCAGCTCCTGGGGTACCGTCGTGTGTGTTTCCTCAATGGTCGAGATTCGTTCCCACTCGGGCCGCAGTACTTCTCGCAACGTCCTCATGTCCAAGACGCCAAACCCTCCGGGGACAGCTATTGCCTCGATTCTGAGTTGCTGCCCTTGCCCCGCCTGCACAAAGGCTATGTCCCAGCTTGCGGACGATACATAGTGGTGAGGCGACTCAGCAGACTTCTTGCCGTTGGTGAACCTCACGTAGGCATGCTCTGCCGCAGGGCCGCCGGCAAAGTCGAGTCGATACCGAACATGCCTCGAGGTCCGGTCGTCCGCCCACGAATCGAGAGTGATACCGGAAAACCGCTCTACCGCGGCAGGCTTCCCGTCCGGGTAGAGTAACTCGCCGCATCCCTGGCGGTAGGCGACGACACCAAGATGCTTGCCCCCAAGGGGTACTGGCACGATGGACTCAAACTGCCGGCGGCTTCGCGCTGGCTCTCGTTTAAGAACGTACCGGGTAACGCCGTCCCCGTGCTTCACTGTGGAGACCATGCTGAACCAGTCCGGATCGCGCTCAATGGCCCCCTTGTAACCCGTGGGACCGTAGCCGGTGTATGGCTCCGCCACAGGAGGCGCGCCAGGATCGGGCTCGCATTGATATGCAGCGAGAGTATGGCCAGTCGAAAGTGCGAAGGAGCCGATGAGAATGAGAAGGCAATGCAACGGTTTCATGTTCGTCCTGATAGCGCGGTCACTTGGTTGCTCGGAACAAACACAAGAGCGTATCGGTCTCCCGCAGCAATCAAAAGGCGCCTGCATCTCCATCTTGCGATAGCGCAACCAACCCACTCATTTCAGGGTTCGACTAGAAACAGCATTTGCATCTTGGTGTATGGAGGCGCTGTTGCATGACCTGTGATCCGTGTGCAGTGGTCATCGTGACTGATGTTCCCTCCAACCCGTCGGGCAATACATGCAAATCAGCTCCCCTTCCAAACCGGCGACCGCCGGCTCACAAACGCATCCACCCCTTCTCGAAAATCGCCGCTGCCGTAGCACAACCGCACCAGATCGTCGGTATCGGCCACCGCCTCCACCGTCTGGCGCCGCAACGCCTCCTTGACCACCGTCTGCGTGACAGGCGCCAGCGCGCCAAGCCGGTCGCATAGCGAAGCAACCTCAGCCTCCAGTGCGTTGGCGGCATACACGCCCTCAAGAAACCCGCACGCCAGCGCTGCCTCGGCATCCAGGATCTGCGCCAGCAGCAGCATGCGACGCACCGGCTGCAGCCCCCACGCCGCGCGCAGCCTGGCGAGGTTCAGCGCCGACAGCGTGTTGCCCAGCGTGCGCGCAATCGGCACACCGAAGCGGGCCTTGGGCGTGGCGACCCGGAAGTCGCAGGCAGTAGCGATGGCCAGGCCGCCACCCACGGCCCATCCCTCGATTACCGCCACGGTCGGCATCGGCAACTGTTCGACAAGGCGGATGCCTTCATCGATGCGCGCCTCGTAGGCAACCCCGTCGTCGCCGCTTGAGAATTGCTGGAACTGCGCAATGTCAGTCCCTGCGACAAAGGCCTCTCCTCCCGCACCACGCAGCACCACCACGCGCGGGCCCGCGTTGCCTTGCGCGGCGAGCGCGCGGCAGTGCGTGGCAAGTTGCTCGTACATGGCCCACGTCATCGCATTGCGCGCGGTCGGACGGTCGAACGTCAGCGTCGCGATCTGCCCCTGCACCGTGAGCATGACCTGTCCGTCGTTGCCGGAACCGCCTTCCGGCGGCAGCGCGGGCTTCATGCTCCGAACGCGCCGGCCACCGCCAGCGACTGCTGTTCGTCCCTGGAGATACCCAGCTCGGCCAGGATTTCTTCCGTGTGCTGGCCCAGCAGCGGCGGCGGGCGCCGTACCTGCTGGGGCGTGCCGCCCATCTTCACCGCGAAGCCGATATTGGGCACTTTGCCCTCGATCGGATGATCGATCTCAATGCGCATCTGGCGATGCCGGCCATGCTCGCTGTCGAAGGCCTGCGGGTAGGTCAGGATCGGACCGGCCGGGATGCCGACTTCAAGCAATTGCTCGATCCAGTAGTCGGCACGCTCCCGGGCAAAGCTATCCTCCAGCGCGGCGATCAGTGCCTGCCGGTTGGCCAGCCGCAGCGCCACGGTGGCAAAGCGCGCATCCGCCAACAGGTCGGAACGGTCGAGCGTATTGCACAGCAGCTGCCACAGCTTCTGGTTGGTGGCGCCCATGACGAAGTAGCCGTCGGCGGCCTTCATAGCCTGGTAAGGCGCGCTCATGCGGTTGGCCGTGCCCAGCGGCTCGGGCTCGCGGCCAGTGCCCCAGTATTCGCAGGTATCCCACACCGAGAACGCCAGCGCGGAATCGAACAGCGACGCATCGACATACTGCCCCTTGCCCGTTTCCCTGGCGCCGATATAGGCGGCGAGCATCCCGTAGGTCGCGAACAGCGCGCAGCCGATATCGGCCACCGGCACACCCGCCTTCACCGGCGCGCCGCCCGGATAGCCAGTAACGCTCATCACGCCCGACATGGCCTGCGCCATCAGGTCGAAGCCCGGCCGCCCGGCCCACGGCCCGCTCTGGCCAAAGCCAGAGATGCTGCAGTAGACCAGCTTGGTATTGATCCTGGCGAGGGTCTCGTAGTCGATCCCCAGCCGCTTCATCACGCCCGGGCGGTAGTTCTCCACCAGGATGTCGGCCGTTTCCGCCAGGCGATAGAGCACCTGCCGGCCAGATTCCGTCTTCAGGTCCAGCGTGACGCTGCGCTTGTTGCGGTTCATGTTGAGGAAGCCCATGCTGTCCGGGCCCTTCATCTTGAAGCCCATCGAGCCGCGCGTCTGGTCGCCGCCATCGGGCGGTTCGATCTTGATCACGTCGGCGCCAAGGTCGGCCAGCAGCATGCAGGCGTAGGGCCCGGCCATGACCTGGCTGACGTCGAGCACGCGCACGCCGGCCAGCGGCAAGGCGGCGGCAGGCGCCTGTGCGGCGGAGTCGCGGAAATCTGTCATGAATGCTTCTTCCTGGATAAATTGACGGGGCAGCGTGCGCGGGTGTGCCGGTTCCCGGCCATCAGCTCTCGGCCTTTACGCCGGCGTCTTTCACGACCCTGGCCCACTTGGCGGACTCGGAGGCGATGAACGCGCCGAACTGCTGGTTCGATCCGCCGGAGTCCTCGGCGCCGAAGCTCTTGAGCCGCTCTGCCACGTCGGGCATGGCCAGCACGCGGTTGACGTCCGCATTCATGCGCTGCACCAGCGCCGGTGGCATGTTCTTCGGGCCCACCAGCCCGTACCACGACGCCGCGTCCAGGCCGGGGAAGCCGGACTCCGCCAGCGTCGGCACACTGGGGTGGCTGGCCGCGCGCTTGAGCCGCGTCTGCGCGATCGCGATCACCTTGCCCTGCTGGATAAAGGGGGTAGCGGCCGTCATGGTGTCGAACGCATAGTCGATCTGGCCGCCAAGCAGGTCAGCGATCAACGGGCCCGAGCCCTTGTACGGTACATGCACCACGTCGATTTTCGCCTGCATCCGGAACATCTCCAGCGCCAGGTGCTGCGCCGAACCGATACCGGACGAGCCGAAAGAGATCTTGCCCGGCTTCTGCCGGCACAGCGCCACGATGTCCGAAACCGTGCGTACCTTTTGTTCCGGACGGCAGGTCAGCATATTGGGCGTGACGCCCACCATCGAAATCGGCGTGAAGTCGGTGCGCGGGTCGTACTTGACGTCCAGCAGCGCCGGGGCAATCGCGTGGCTGTTGACATGCGCCATCAGCAAGGTGGTGCCGTCAGGCGGCTGCTTGGCCACGTAGGCGGCGGCGATGGCGCCAGTGGCGCCGGGCTTGTTCTCCACCAGCACGCTGGTGTTCCACATGACCCCCAGCTTCTGCCCGATCACGCGTGCCAGCACGTCAGTGCCGCCCCCGGGGGCGAAGCCCACCACAATGCGTACCGGGCCGGCAATGTCGGCGGCGCGCACGAGGCCGGGTATCGCCAGCCCGGCTGCTGCCGCCAGAATAAATTGTCTGCGCTGCATGGCGTGTCTCCGTCGTTATCGTTATGGAGCCATCATCCGCAATGCATACGCCGCGGGCTATCGCTATTTGAGGGATTCAGGTTTCGCGTTTTGCGCAAGCACCTCCAGCACGCCGAGCGCTGCCGAGGAAAGCGCCCCATGGGGCCGATGGCACAGTACAAACTGCCGCTGCGCCCAGGGCGCGGCAATGGGCAGCCGCACAAAGCGGCTGCCGCCCGCCACCTCACGCGCAATCGCCTCCGGCATCACCCCGCCGCCCAGGTTCTGCGCCACCAGCGCGGCCATGCTGTCGAAACCGCCCACACGCATGCGCATGCGCAGCACGCGGCCAGCCTCCTCCGCCAGCCGCTCCAGCACAATCGAGATCGCCGAGCTCTCGCTGAGCACGATCAGGTCGCAGTCCAGCACGTCTTCCGCCGTGACCTTGCGGCGCCGCGCCAGCGCGTGGCCGCGCGCCACCACCAGCACCAACTCATCGTTCCGATAGGGCTCGATCGGCAGGTCGATCACGCCCAGGCTGCCTTCGTAGATGCCGATGTCTGCGGTGCCCCGGCGCAGCGACTGCTGGACTTCCAGGCTGTTCATCTCCTGCAGGTCAATGCGCACGCCGGGGCAGGCGGTGGCGCAGCGCTGGATGTCGAAGGGGAGGAACTGGATCACTGCGGACTTTGGCGCCGCCACCCGCACCACGCCCAGGTCGCCGCCGACGAAAGAGGCGGCGTCGTCCTGCATGCGCTGGACGGTGTGGGTAATGCCGCGGGCGTGAGCCAGCAGTGCGCGACCGGCTTCAGTCAGGGCCATGCCGTGGGGGAGGCGTTCGAAGAGGGAGACGCCTAGCTGGGCTTCGAGTTCGAGAATGCGGCGCGAGGCGGCTGCGGGGGCCAGGTGCAGGCGCTCGGCACCGCGGGTGATGCTGCCGAAGTCGGCCACGGCGATGAAGAGTTGGACGGTGGTTAGGTCGAAGTGCAGGCGGGTGGTGCGCAAGGGAGCGGAGGACGTCACGATGGTCGGCGCTTGGAGGCGGCGTCTTGCATGGAAGGTCTACCCAAGGGGACAGGGAAGCTGCTCTGAGCGCCGCGGAATGCGGCAATTTTCGCTTGGCCATTCTCAGCCCATCAGGCGGCGTCAGCAAGCGGGGATCTCCCCTACATCAACGGCCAGACACCACCCAAGGTATGGAAGCGTTACCAGTTCAGGCATTTCTGACGGGATAAAACCTCGAGACCTTAGTAGCCAGATGCAGCCTTGGTTATCTCGATGACATACTGCCTTGACTCCTTTGAGCTTTGGACCGATGCGGCAACCAGTGCGCAAAGTCTCATCGAGTAGCAAGCCACCAATGCCCTGGCGTTGATAGCAGGGGTCCACGCCGAATTCGACATGAGCGCTATTCCCCTTGACAGAGAATAGCAATACACCGTACCCCCGACCCGAGCCTCGGGCATCCGCCACAATAAATACTCCTTGGCGCTTTCGCTGCGCTGCCAGCTTGAACAGGAATTCATCCGCGAGGGACCGCGGATCGTCCGATTTACGAACAATCCATCGGTTGAACTCGTCGTCGGAATGCAGGAGTTGGAACCAACTTAGATCGCGCGGCCTTGCAGGACGGACATCTATTTTCACGTGGCCCTCCCCTTCAGTTGCCATTGGAATTTGCTCGCGCACGTCAACAGCCAATCGCGAGCTGACCGGACACCGCCCGAAAGCTCAGGTCATCCAGGCGCCTACAAACTTCGCGCCACAGATCGTCCGTCAGTGCACAGTAGTCGAGCAAGAAGCGGATCGAATTGATCTCGTTAAGTAGGATCAGAAACGGAATCGCATGGCGAAAACTCGGGGACGCAAGCAGTGTCTGCATGTAGGCGTTGACGAACGCACGCCACAAGGAGGCGGCCTCGCTTCTGCCTTCAATCTCCAGCCACCATCCAACGGTGGCCAGGTCGAACCATTGCGGGCCGCTACCGCAATCGTCGAAGTCGAACAACGTAATTCGGCAACCATCAATCCGCATGTTCGCAATGCGAAAGTCGCCATGGCAAAAGCCGACTGGCATCTCTGCGGCCGGCCAACCAGCGGCAGCCAGGTACTTGCAGCGCTCCCGAGTCGCAGCGACAACCGGGCCAGCGAAGGAGAACTGGTCTGCCAACCGGCTCAACGCCTGATATGCATCACCAAGATCCGCGATCTGTCTGCGTGGCGCAAGCTCGCTTAGTCGCTGCTGACCATGAAGTCGCCTCAGCGCGTTCGCCGCCACGCAAATATCGCCCGGCGTCATTTCCAAAGGGCGGCCCGCCGCCGCGTCAAACAAGGCTGCACGACGAATCACGCCGTCCGAGAGGGCAATGCGACAGCTGCGTGCTCCTTCTCGCGTTGGACGTGCGGGCGATGCTGCCAGCACCTCATCCTGCTCGACGCACTCCAGCAAGTGCAACTCGGCGTCAATCTCGTCTTCGTCTCGTCCATGGGTTCTGTATAAGCGAAGAAAATACGTCCGAGCATCAGGCTCGCAAACTGAGAATGTACGATTCACTCCGCGTACGACTTCACGCACATCGCGCACATCCATGCCATAGAGAGCCAGGAGGGCCTGCCGCACCAATGTGGCGTCATATCGGAATGCGGCTTCGCTGTTCGATGTCATAGGCTATGCGACCTGTCTCATGAAGCGCTCAAGGAAAAGAAAGATGGCGAGCGGCGCCGTCGCGGTAACGTCGCGTGTATCGGCTACGCCCTTTAGCACACTCCTCACCGCCGTCATATCAACCAAACCGAAATCAGCCAGCGCACATTCGCGGAGTTGCGCACTCAGCCGGTCGTAGTGGCGCCCGATGACCTCCGGAAGTACATAGTCGAATGTCTCCTTTTTGTACCCGATTGGAAAGAGATCATGCTCTAGATGAGTACGGAGATACTGGCGGAGTAATTGCCGGTCAAGGCGAAATTCCTCCGGTAAGCGATGACAAAATCCGACCAGCACCGGATCGCACAGCGGATTCACCGGCCAAAGTCCGCGTCGCAACATGTAGGGGGAGCGCGAGGCATGAGCCATGAGGCCAGTATGGGGGACAACACTGCCAGGCGCGCAATACAATGGCTCGGTATCCAAGGCTACCTGGGCACGACGGCTCAGCATTGATCGGGCAACCCTTTCCGCCGCAATCAACCGTGCAGGTCCTTTCCAGTCGCCGGCTGTCTTGTCGGTCTGATATCGAGGAAACAGCTCGTCGCCGCCAATTCCCGTCAGGATTGTGTGGCACCCAAGTGTTGCCGCGTAACGCCACATTGCATCGAATGCCTCGAGATAAAATTCGCCAAGGGGATGCTCAGGTTCTCTTGCGGACGGATCCAGGTCCAAATCAGGCATATGCTTCGACATGTCAAACGACGCGTCTCGGAGGCCGATCTCCCGCGCAATTTGCCTCCGTCGGGTACTCTGGTCGGTACGGGCAGATCCGGCGAGCACGATGCCAGCCGATTGCTTCAGACCGCCGAGAAGGCGCGTTGATGCGACCGCTATCGACGAGGAATCCATGCCCCCACTGAGTTCCGCTATACATGCGCTCACATCAAGTGGACGAGCACCGACTGCGCCCTCCAAGCATGACTCGAAAGTTCTCAGCGCATCCACGCCATCCTGCAAGACGTGCGGCGATAGGGCCGGCGCGCGTCAAGGTAGATGTCGCCTCATTCATGCAGCCAAACGCTGGTTTTCGGCGCCTGGCTTGATACCGGTGGGCACGGCAATCTCGCGCTCCGGATTGAGCGTGACCGTGTCGATTGGCGACCAATCTCGAGTGTTGCATGACCAGCGACGCGGGTTGCGCTCACGGGCCTGAACGTACAGCGCGTGGCGCGCGGCGAGAATCTTGTCGTCTTGACCGGCGTGGCGCTGTGCCGGGCTCACGTAGCGGATGCCGCTGTGCCGGTGCTCATGGTTGTACCAGTGGACGAAGTGGGCCGCCCACGTACGCGCCGTGGCCAGATCGGCAAAGCCTGTAGACGGGAACTCCGGCCGGTACTTGGCCGTGCGGAAGAGGCTTTCGACGAAGGCATTGTCGTCGCTCACGCGCGGGCGCGAGTACGAAGGCTTGACCCCCAGCCAGTGCAGCATCGCCAGCACCGTGGTGGCCTTGAGCGTGGCGCCGTTATCGCCATGCAGCACCGGCTTGGCCGCCATGGCATGGATGCCTTCGGCCAGCGCCGTGCGCTTGACCAGATGCGCCGCGTGGTCGGCGTCGTCACGGTCGTGAACCTCGAAACCCACGATCTTGCGGCTGTACACGTCCAGGATGAGGTACAGATAGAACCAGCGCCCGGCGACCTCAGCCGGCAAATAGGTCATGTCCCAACACCACAGTTGGCGTGGCCCGGTGGCCACGTGCGTGGTGGGCGGACGGCTTTGGCGCGGCGCCTTGGCGCGTCCTCGGTGCCGGGCCTGCCCATGGGCGCGCAGCACCCGGCCGAAGCTCGACTCGCTGGCCAGGTAGACACCCTCATCGGCCAGCATGGGCACAATGCGCGCCGGCGGCATGTCGGCGAAGCGCGGCTCGTTGGCAACGGCCAGAATGCGTTCGCGCTCCTCGATGCTCAGCGCATGCGCGGGCGTGGGCCGCTCGGCCCCGGGGCGGCGGTCGCCGACCACCAAGCCATCGTGGGCCTTCCAGCGTTGCAGCGTCCGCACGGTTATGCCAGCTACCTCGCAGGCCAGGCGCAGGCGAGCACCGCCTGCGTGAGCGGTTTCGATATGGCGGACCATCGTGTGGCGATCTTCCAGGCCGATCATGCGTCCTCGTCCTTGTCCTTCGGGAAGATGCCCTCGAGCTTTTTTGAGAGTATCAACAGGGCGGCGGCTTCGGCCAGGGCCTTCTCCTTGCGGCGCAGCTCGCGCTCGAGTTCCTTGATGCGGCGCCGATCGGCCTTGGTCTCACGATGGGTGGCGCGCGCATCCTCGGGCTCAGCCAGCGCCTGCGTGGCGGCGGTGCGCCACTGCTCCAACTCCTGCGGATACACACCTTTCTCACGGCACCAGGCGTTCTTACTGGCCTCGTCCATCGCAGCCGTCGCCAGCACCGCCTCAAACCTGGCCGCCGCTGTCCATGCTCGCTCGCGAGCGGGCATGGACATAGCGTCCGCACGCCAGCGCTCAAGCGTGGCCACTGCCACACCCAATTCCCTTGAAACCACTTCCACCGCCGCACTCTCCGGCGGTAACAACCGTGCTACCGCCCGGTCCTTGAATTCTTGTCCGTAACGAGCCACTTCTTTCTCTTATCGCCCCCAGGGTTCAAATTCTATAGGGGCGACATCTATTCTGCCGCGGGGGGACACCCCCCGAGCGTTGCCACGTCCGACAGCCGTGGCGCGTCTTCCATAGCTTTCTGCTAAGGCCGGGCAGCGCGCATCGATACAAGACCCGAAAGGGGAAACATGCGGGCCGATCTGCGGGGCGGTGTTCAAGTGCCCGGCCGCCCAGTTTGCACGGGCGAATCCAAGTTTGGAATCAGGAGTTCGCTATGCGGAAGATATCTTCCACTGCGCACGTGCGCACCTTCACGACCAGCTACAGGCATTTCCGCGTCAAGGCAACTGAAGGTAATCGCTATAGTGGGATGCGATGCGTTCCATGGATTCGGTTAGGTGGGGTGTGGTTGGAACGCGCAGGCTTCAAGGTCGGGCAAGCGCTCAAGGTGGAAGTACGGAATAAGGTTGTCGTGATTTCCTCGGAGTAGCCGCAGTGGGAAGGGATTCGTAGATGCTCTGCTACGGATCCCCCAAACTCTGCCAGCGACGACAGAGAAGGGACGAAGGGGGCAGATCTATTTCTGAGACTTGGAATAGGTTTGCCCCCTTTTTCGTTTATCCTCACTACCGAAGAGATGAAAAGAACTGTTTCATGCGAGCATCTGGATATCCATCGACGAGATATTTTCGAACACTCGGCTTAAAATCACTAGAAATTTCATAAAATCTCGCTATCGTCTTCTCTTTAACCAATACGACCCAACCAGAAGCGACTAATCGATCGAATTTATCCGACGCCAACCCCGGGACTTTGTTGGAAAATTTAATGTGAGATGCTTTATTATCAATGAACCGATCGCCTCGAAAAAATGAATGAAGAAAGCGCTTCGCCTCGGCCTTCACCATGGCCTGCTCACCATCCTTGTTGGCTTTTGAAAGTGCAAACACCTCACGAAGATCGCCGGCATCACAGGTTGAATCGATCATTGACGGCTCTAGGTTAACTCTACGCACGTGAGAGCCACCGCAATTCTCGAACACGGAATACATGAACATTGTCCGAGCGAATTTACAATTCAATAGATTCTTATAACCCCTAAAGCGGGAGTTCGTAACAACCAAATCTGAAAAATCTATCGCAGGAAAACCATCCTTTATAAACAATCCATTCAACGTCTTAGACGTCGAACCATTTAAAGACAGACCGTAAATCTCGAGAAGCTCTGCCGTTGCATCCTCTATTGATCGCTCCCGCACGCCAAAGAACAATAGAAGCAAGGTCTCTATTGCCCCCCTTGCATTCTCACGCTCGATCGGCGACACCTTATTGGTATCACTTGAGATTGCTCGATCACGAAGCTGTGGGATCAATTTTGATATTGCAGCCTTGACCTCATCAATATTACGAGAAAAATAGAGTCTGAGCTCGCGCGTTTCTTGACCATCCGCACTTAATCTACTCAACGATCGAATGACCTCTGACTCCAAACTGCTTCTCAAAATCCCCTGCAGCGTGAAGAGCATCTCAAAGTATGAGGTGAGAAACGAATATCGCAACTCAAAGTTGTCGGCCCTTCTTACCAAAAGAGGATTCAACGACAGCTTTGAAAAAATATCCTGAGAACGTGTTTCATAGATGATCTGCAACCTAGACCGCATCTCGGCCGCAGTCCAAGTGAACCCAAAATCGGAAGCAAGCCCCCCTATAATTTCAACGACTTCCTCCAAGGGAATTCCGAGCGCTTGACGAGTTTCTTCGCGCCGAAGTATAGAGTGAATTATATGGTCCGTAAGCTGGTTATTTGAAGCGTAAGGAGTTAAATCCTCACTCAACTCAAATTCCTGCCCACCCCCCTCCTTCAATTCATCTTCAACAACCGTTGCTGCGATATCAGCAAGAAAGGGAACGATTCGACCATCGTGATCATTCAGCTTTATCCTCTCAATTTGCGTCATAACCTTTTCAACCAGGTTTCTTGCGTCATCATACCCCTGGAATCGCTTGGTGACGTAGTGCCTACAACTATCGATATCAAATCCCAGTAATTCATACTTTGAAATGGCTAGCCCCTCCAAATCCACAACATCCGCGACCACATTATCACGGGTTGTCAGTAGAATATTACTACTCCCCAGTTGATCATGAAGGTCCTTTAGCGACCTCAGAAATGCAGCCGGATCGAATCTATCTTGAAAGAGTGAACTCAATTCATCCAGGCCGTCGATAATAACCGTCAAGTTTCCGCAAACCACAGCGAGATCAAACGCCGACCGCTCATAGACATTCGTGTGACCCTGGCATTTTGCATATAGCTCATAGATATCGTATATCGAGTCCACGGAGGATTGAATAACACCATTCTCTTCGATATATCGCTTTATCAGCTCCGCTTGAACCAGAATGACGGATGACCGCAGATCATTTCTAAAATGCAGGTTCTTTGCCACCGATAAGCACAAGGACGTCTTACCCATTCCACCGGGAGCAACGACCAGATGTGCCGCCATGCTCGACGGCGTTTGCAACTCTTTTGTCAAATGATCCAAGGCTGAAGCAACTCTCATTGAATTGCCACTCTCGGCGTCACTGCATTCGAGGCTCTGGTTAGTGTAGTTCTCTACAGTCGCTGGAGATGAACCTTTTTTTAGCGACGGATCGATACAATAATCCCAAATGTACTCTTTATATGTATACTCGTACAGCTGGGTTGAAAGCTTGTTCTCGGAAAATACCGTTGCAATTAGCTCTTGCTCCGGCCTAGCACTCCGAGGACGAAGGACTGTCATCTCAGCAGGCTTTACTCCAGAAGCTAGAAGTTTCCGAGCCGCATGCTGTGCAGTCTGGGTAATGTTAGCGTTTGCGTGTAGGGCAAAGAAGTAACCGAGCGAAGGGGACTTAGTTTCCCACAACTCGTATTTGATTCTATTCGAGCCAGAAAAATCGGTTCCACCGCTCGAATCCACAATAGCACGGCGATTAGGGTGATTCAGCCCAATGAGTTCCTCAATCCGGGTAAATTCATATATTTTTTCCCGAACTACCAACGTCTTCTGTTTCTTGGGCCTTTGTACTTTTCCGGTCCCTCGAATGAGGACTATAAGCTTCTCTACGCTCTTCTCGTATTGCTGGTCGTCGGAAAAATCAATGTAAAAGTGACCGGAAAGGTACCTCGGCGTGGATTCCTCCTCGCGCTTCAGAACGACCAACTTACTTTTTTTCTTTTCGAGCATTCCATCCCAATGCGCCGCACTTGCCAGGAAGGTTTCAATGCCCACACCACCTGAGCGTTCATCCGACTTCTTCTTATAGTTTTTCGTTGCTACGATAAGAATCAGCGACGCGTCATGAACAGCGCTCTCCATGAAAAGATTCTTATCAACTAGAGAATCGAGGTCGTAACCGTCCCATGTTACATGTATTTCTTCAATTTCTTCGAGCGTATCGGCGAGTTTTCTCACCCAACCGATATGGTTTTCGTTATCCCAGCTATAAGAAATGAAGATTTTAATTTTATTCATTTTTCCTTCCCTGCACTGCCTTTCCGTGTTCCGGCAAGCACAATTATCGATGACGAGCTGTTCGTGTCACGCAGCACGCCGCATCGTTAGCATCGCCGACGCAGCCCTTCGCAAGCCAATACCCGCATGGTGTCGGTGGCCTGCTACGCTACAGAGTTCTTTGAACTCCTAGCGCCGGAATTAGACTTGAAATCCTTCATTACTGTTTGAAAAACACTGCCTGATTGCAATATTAAGATAGACCAAAACCGAATAGAAAGGAACCAGACCTGTCACTAACTGTAGAGAATACCGCACTGGCAATATGGTCGACGTCTTAGTCTTATTTTCCGGAGCAAGTGCAATTTCCCGACCGCTCACCCCTCCGTCTTCCGCCGAAAAACGGCTTCCTCTGGATTTTGAATAGCAGACAGAATGTTCTCGGCTACTTTCTCGATAAGTTTTGTGCCCCAGAAAGGATCTGACATATCGTAGTAGATGACGCGAATGTGCTGCAAATCAAAAGGCACATCCTCTTCGCGAGAGGACACTAAGACGACGGGTTTCTCGAGTGCGTGTGCGAGACCCAGTTCATAAAAGACATTCGGATTTCTTGTAGTAAGTTCCGCGACAAGTACCTTTGCACTGACGATGCCATCCCAAACTTGATCCATGATCTTTCCTGTACCGAATATATCGGCGTCGGCACGAACAGCCTTTAATCCAGCTTTTTCTATCGCGGTCTTGTAAATCTTTTCGTAGTAGTCACCGAGTGGGGGTGCAAACGGTTGCATCACAAAGCAAGTATCAGTAGCGCTAATGTTTGCAGCCTTCCCTAACTTCTTTATTCGATCCGATGTCGAAGAGAGTGCAGAAACGTCAGCAGATACATCCAGCAAACGTACCTTTTCTCCATGGCGCTCCAGAAGTTGTGCTGTTTCGAGGCTTTCGAGAAATACTTGCTTAAATTCCAAGAAACTCTCGGCGGGCACTCCATACGTTTCAACAACAGTGTTCTTGAAGAACTGATCGTCCGGTAGGTTCTCCCCTCTGTAGTGCTGGTATACCTCAGCAATGTCCGGAGCCTTCAGAATTGCTTCGCGATAGCCATCAATCTCGTCGTTTGGAGATTGCGGGCGAAGAATCCTTTTGGCAAGCGCAGTCGGTTGGATCTGCCCTGTTGTCGGGCGCTCCACCAAGCCGAACTTGGAGGCCGAGCTAACCTCAACCTTAAACGGCCCCCCAACACCGACCCCAACGAAAGCTGCAGCTTCGGCCACGGAGCACGGGCGGCCTGCGTTTTGTTCAAGAATTGCTCGGGCTATCCGAATACATTTTGCTACAGGATGCCTAGGGAACTTTGCACGAGAAGAATCAACATCGGCCCGCGTCGCTGCCGTTTTCCGGTTCGGCGTACGAATCGTCTTTCTTGGCTTCTTAGTAGTGGCCATCTCCCGCTCCTTTCTATTTGAGTTAGCGTTTGATCCAATCAGAATACTCCAACCTCGGAGGCATGTGGCTAAGCTACTTGCGTCTAGCGCTCTGATGACCATCTAAATTGCATCGCAGCGTTCATGACATCATGCGCCATCTTGCACTGGCCAACGGAAGCATGACAATAGTCAAAGACGCGCCTCCCCAAACGATCACCAATCGAATCGGCTAGAATTCGGACGCCCTACTTCCTACGAAGTACGATGCCGTGAGCATTCGTATTTCTTAACGACAGTTCATCTAGATAATCGAATCTTACTTTCTTCTGCATCCCTGTATTTTGCATAAGCCAAAGCCGGATCGCACGGCTCACAAACCTCGTCTCAGAAAACGTCGCAGCGCGCCCATGGCGAGTTTCGCTTGATACAAAACGCCCATCTTTACGGTGGCCCCCTTCCCTTGCCAGTGCACCTTTGGCGATATCAGCTACCAGATCGGACCGTGAGGTAAGTACGTGCATCGGTCTATGGTTGTTTGCGCACGCACAAAAAAAAAGTGCGACGATCGTTTGATCGCCACACCGTCTCACCTCTTGCAAGAGTTTTCTCTGGTCGTCATACGGGCTATATGTCCAAACACTCACCCATGACACCATAAGACAAATCTCGTGTCGCTCGGACCACTACCACCTCAATCCCAGCTCAACGCCCCACCCGTCTGATACTCAATAACCCGAGTCTCAAAGAAGTTCCTCTCCTTCTTCAAGTCAATCATCTCAGACATCCACGGGAACGGATTCTCCTCATTCTGGAACAACTGATCCAGCCCAATCTGCTGGCACCGACGATTGCAAATGAACCGCAGGTAACCCTTAAACATCGGCGCATTCAACCCCAACACCCCACGCGGCATCGTATCCTCAGCGTAGCGATACTCCAGATCCACCGCCTTCTTGAACAACTCAGTAATCTCGGCCTTGAACTCCGCCGTCCAAAGATGCGGATTCTCCAGCTTGATCTGATTGATCAGGTCAATACCAAAATTGCAGTGCAGCGACTCATCACGCAGAATGTACTGATACTGCTCCGCAGCCCCAGTCATCTTGTTCTGCCGCCCCATCGCCAGGATCTGCGTAAAGCCCACATAGAAGAACAGCCCTTCCATGATGCAGGCAAACACGATCAGCGACTTGAGCAGCTTCTGGTCGTTTTCCGGCGTGCCGGTCTTGAACGACGGATCCGTCAGCGTGTCGATGAACGGGATCAGGAACTCGTCCTTGTCGCGGATCGACTGCACCTCATGGTACGCGTTGAAGATCTCGGCTTCATTCAGGCCGAGGGACTCCACGATGTACTGGTAGGCGTGGGTGTGGATGGCCTCTTCAAAGGCCTGGCGCAGCAGGTACTGGCGGCATTCCGGCGCGGTGATCTGGCGGTAGGTGCCCAGCACGATGTTGTTGGCGGCCAGCGAGTCGGCGGTGACGAAGAAGCCGAGGTTGCGCTTGATGATGCGGCGCTCGTCTTCGGTCAGGCCGTTGGGGTCTTTCCACAGGGCGATGTCGCGGGACATGTTGATTTCCTGCGGCATCCAGTGGTTGGCGCAGCCGGCCAGGTATTTTTCCCACGCCCACTTGTACTTGAACGGCACCAGCTGGTTGACGTCGGTCGAGCCGTTGATCACGCGCTTGTCGGCGGCGTTGACGCGGCGGTTGCTTTGCAGGGCGGCGGCGTTGGGGTTGTTGCCCAGGATGCCGGGCTGCGTGGCGGCCGGCGGCAGTACGCCTTGTTGGTCGGCGGTGGTGGCAGCGGGTTGCGGGGCAGGCTGCGGTGCGGCCTGCGGGGTGGCTTGAACGTCGTCGTCCCAGCTCAGCATGATGTGGTTCTCCGTGATTCGATTTGGGGGCGGCGGTTTGGTCGGATTTGACGCTGCACTTCGTGGTGGCGCCGGCCCTCACCCCCTCCCCTCTCCCGCAAGCGGGAGAGGGGAGCAAACCGAGGGTGGCTTTTACTCTCTTACGTTATTGGCAGGCTTCGCACTCTTCAAAGCCAGGGTCGCCCGGGCGCATCGTGCAGACCGCGCCTTCGGCTTCCGGCATGGCCGGGGCCGATGCGGCGGCTGCGTCCAGGGCGGAGCCGCTGTCGCTGCCCGACGACACTGCGTTCAGCGAGCCGCGCGACACGGTGGACTTCTCCACGTGGGTCGCAGCCATGGTGCGCAGGTAGTAGGTGGTCTTCAGGCCGCGCAGCCACGCCAGCTTGTAGGTGTCGTCCAGCTTCTTGCCCGAGGCGCCTGCCATGTAGATGTTCAGGGACTGGGCCTGGTCGATCCACTTCTGGCGGCGGCTGGCGGCTTCCACCAGCCAGGTCGGCTCCACTTCGAACGCGGTGGCGTAGATGTCGCGCAGGTCTTGCGGGATGCGGTCGATGCGCGACAGCGAGCCGTCGAAGTACTTCAGGTCGGCAACCATCACCTCGTCCCACAGGCCGCGTTCCTTCAGGTCGCGCACCAGGTAGTCGTTGACCACGGTGAACTCGCCCGACAGGTTGGACTTGACGTACAGGTTCTGGAAGGTCGGCTCGATGCAGGCCGACACGCCGATGATGTTCGAAATGGTCGCGGTCGGGGCGATCGCGATGCAGTTCGAGTTGCGCATGCCGTGCTGCTTGATGCGGGCGCGCAGCGCGTCCCAGTCCATCGTGCTCGACAGGTCCACTTCCAGGTAGCCGCCGCGCTCTTCAGCCAGCAGCTTGAGCGAGTCCTGCGGCAGGATGCCACGGTCCCACAGCGAGCCGGCGTAGGTCTGGTAGCGGCCACGCTCTTCGGCCAGCTCGGTGGAGGCCTGGTAGGCGTAGTAGCACACCGCTTCCATCGAGGTATCGGCGAACTTGACGGCGGCGTCGCTCGAATACGGCGTGCGCAGCACGTGCAGGCAGTCCTGGAAGCCCATGATGCCCATGCCGACCGGACGGTGGCGCAGGTTGGAATTGCGTGCCTTCTCAACCGCGTAGTAGTTGATGTCGATCACGTTGTCGAGCATGCGCATGGCGGTGCGCACGGTCTTCTGCAGCTTGGCGTGATCCAGCGCGAAGGTGCCGTCGGCCTGTTTGGTCATGTGGGCGACCAGGTTGACCGAGCCCAGGTTGCACACGGCGATCTCGCTGTCATTGGTATTGAGCGTGATTTCCGTGCACAGGTTGGAGCTGTGCACCACGCCCACGTGCTGCTGCGGGCTGCGGATGTTGCACGGATCCTTGAAGGTGATCCACGGGTGGCCGGTCTCGAACAGCATGCCCAGCATCTTGCGCCACAGTTGCAGCGCCGGCAGCTTCTTGAACAGCTTCAGTTCGCCGCTGGCGGCCTTGGCTTCATAGCCCAGGTAGGCGCGCTCGAATTCCTTGCCGACCTTGTCGTGCAGGTCCGGGCAGGTGGCGGGCGAGAACAGGGTCCACTCGCCGCCTTCCATCACGCGCTTCATGAACAGGTCCGGAATCCAGTTGGCCGTGTTCATGTCGTGGGTGCGGCGGCGGTCGTCGCCGGTGTTCTTGCGCAGTTCCAGGAATTCTTCGATGTCCAGGTGCCACGTTTCCAGGTAGGCGCAGACCGCGCCCTTGCGCTTGCCGCCCTGGTTCACCGCCACGGCGGTGTCGTTGACCACCTTCAGGAACGGCACCACGCCCTGCGACTTGCCGTTGGTGCCCTTGATGTGCGAGCCCAGTGCGCGCACGTTGGTCCAGTCATTGCCCAGGCCGCCGGCGAACTTGGACAGCAGCGCGTTTTCCTTCAGCGCTTCGTAGATGCCTTCCAGGTCGTCCGACACGGTGGTCAGGTAGCACGACGACAGCTGCGAGCGGCGGGTGCCGGAGTTGAACAGGGTCGGCGTGGACGACATGAAGTCGAACGACGACAGCAGCTGGTAGAACTCGATGGCGCGCGCTTCGCGGTCCTTCTCGTTCAGCGCCAGGCCCATGGCCACGCGCATGAAGAAGGCCTGCGGCATTTCGATGCGGGTTTCATCGATATGCAGGAAGTAGCGGTCGTACAGGGTCTGCAGGCCCAGGTAGTTGAACTGGAAGTCGCGGCCGGCGTCCAGCGCCGCGCCCAGGCGGGCCAGGTCGTAGGTGGCCAGTTGCTCGTCCAGCAGTTCGGCTGCAATGCCGCGGGCGATGAACTTGGGGAAGTACTCGGCGTAGCGGCTGGACATCTCGGCCTGGGTCACTTCGGTGCCCAGGATTTCCTTGCGGATGGTGTGCAGCAGGATACGGGCGGTGACCTGGCTGTAGTCCGGGTCCTTTTCGATCAGGGTACGCGCGGCCAGGATGGCGGAGTCGTACACCTGCGTCATCGGCACGCCTTCGTACAGGTTCTTCAGGGTTTCCTTCAGGATCGGCTCGGCGCTGACGGCGTTGCCCAGGCCCGAGCAGGCGTTGTCGATCAGGTCGTGCAGCGCGGCGATGTCCAGCACATGCGTGACGCCGCCATCGGTCACGTTGACCGAGATGCCGCCTTCCTGCACGCGGGCCACGGCCTGCGCGTTGGCTTGCGCGCGCTCGTCCTTGCGCTTCTCGCGGTACAGCACGTAGGCGCGGGCCACTTCATGCTCGCCCGAGCGCATCAGCGCCAGTTCCACGTGGTCCTGCACGTCTTCGATATGGATGGCGCCGCCGTTGGGGCGGCTGCGCACCAGCGCGCGCACCACGTTGTCGGTCAGTTGCTCGACGATCTCGCGCACGCGCGCGGAAGCGGCGCCCTGCCCGCCGTTCACGGCGAGGAAGGCCTTGGTCATGGCAACGGCGATCTTGGACGGCTCGAAAGCCACCACGGCGCCGTTGCGTCGAATGATCTTGTGATCCGGGTAGTTCGTATTGGCGGCGTTGGGGGTCTGCTGCGCGGTCGGTGCTGCATTGGCAACACCAGCGGCGGCGGCGCCACCCGTGGTGATTTCGTTCTGGGCCGTTTGCATGAGAACTCCTGTTTTTACCCTGGAAATAAGAGACAAAGAGTCCCTGGCGAAATGCGGCGAAAAGAACGTCCCTCCCGACTCGAAAAGCGGGTTCGGACAGACTGCCTTCACGTGAACATTTCGCCAGGGACTCTTGTGATTCGCTGGCCTTACGGGGCGGTTTCGGGACGATGCACGAAGTTCGTGATCCCCGACTCACCCTTGGGCCGGCTCCCCGGTTTGACTACTAGATATAGTGGGTGCTGCCTGAAACTGGGCTAAGTATAGTGAAACGAATCCGAATGACCAGTCTTGACAAGCGCTTTTTGGGGGGCGGTGGCGCCGATGCGGCGGCGCCACATGCCCGCAAGCCTAATACTCGCAAGGGTTTTCGCCAGACCGTTCGCAACTGCACATTTCACAAAAATTTTTTTGATTGTTGCGAGGTTGCGATAGCCCCACGCAGAGGCAGGGCATGTGCGCCGGAACGGGGCGCGCGGGGCCGGGAGATGACGTTAAGAATTCGTCACCCGACCAGCCGCGCCAGGGCGCTGGTAGGGCAACATGCCGGGCGCCACGCCTGCCTGGCTGGCAAAGCGCGCCCAGTCGAAATGCGGGCCGGGATCGGTCTTGCGGCCGGGGGCGATGTCGCTGTGGCCGGCAATCGCGCGCACCGGATAGGCGGCCATCAGCGCAGGCACCAGCGCGGCCACGGTGTCGTACTGGGCCAGGGTGAACGGCAGGTCGTCGCAGCCCTCGATCTCGATGCCGATGGAAAAATCATTGCAGCGCGCGCGGCCGAAGAAGTCCGACTGCCCGGCGTGCCAGGCCCGCTGCGTGCACGGCACGAACTGCACCAGCTCACCCGCGCGGGTGATCAGGAAGTGCGCGGACACCTGGACCTGGTGGATGGTGGCAAAGAACGGGTGCTTATCGGGATCGAGCCGGTTCTGGAAGAGGGCTTCGATGTCGCCGCTGCCGAACTGGCCGGGCGGCAGGCTGATGTTGTGCAGCACCACCAGCTCCACCGGCATGCCGGCCGGGCGCTCGTCAAAGTTGGGCGACGGCACGCGGCGCGCGGCGGGAACCCAGCCGTCGGCGTCGGGCAGGTAGCGGTGCGCGGCCCTGGTCATTGGGTGCCCTCGCCTTCCATGGTGCCGCGGTCGGCGGCGTCCATGGCCTCGCGGATGCCCAGCTGCTGGATGCGGTAGCGCAGCTGGCGCAGGTTCAGGCCCAGCAGCGGCGCGGCCGCGGTGCGGTTGAAATTGGTTTGCGCCAGGGCCTGCAGGATCAGCTCGCGCTCCACGGCTTCCAGCCGTGCCGGCAGGTCGATCGGGAAGACGATGCCGCGGCAGGCGCGCTCGGTGGGATCGGCGGCGGGCTCGGGTTCGGGCGCGCTGGCGGCGGGGGGTGCCACGGGTGGTGGCTCTGCCGGGGCCGGGGCCAGGACCGGCGCGGCGGCCGGCGGCACCGCCCACATGCCTGCGGTGCCCCAGGGCGCGTAAGCGCTAGGCGCCATCGGGTTAGGCGCCAGCGCCGGCGCGGGGGCATGCCGCTCGGCGCCGTCGTCCAGCGGGCCCAGGTCGGCCAGCTCGATCTCTTCGGTTTCGGCAAAGGCGTAGGCGCGCTCCAGCAGGTTCTCCAGCTCGCGCACGTTGCCCGGGAAGGGATATGCCACCAGCCGTTGCAGCGCGGCCGGCGTCAGCCGCTTGGGGCGCGGGTCGCCGTAGCGCACCGCCAGGTGGTCCAGGATGGCGCGCGCCAGCACCGGGATGTCTTCACCGCGCTCGCGCAGCGTGGGCATGCGCAGGGCCAGCACGTTCAGGCGGTAATACAAGTCCTGCCGGAACTGCCCGGCCGCCACCATCGCCGCCAGGTCCTTGTGGCTGGCGCACATCACGCGCACGTCGACAGCGTCTTCGCGGCTGGCGCCGATCTTGCGCACGCGGCGCTCCTGCAGCGCTCGCAGCAGCTTGACCTGCATCGGCAGCGGCAGGTCGGCCACCTCGTCGAGCAGCAGCGTGCCGCTGTTGGCGGCCTGGAAGAAGCCGCCGCGCTCGGCGTCCGCACCCGTGAAGGCGCCTTTGACGTGGCCGAAGAACTCGGACTCCATCAGGTTCTCGGGGATGGCGCCGCAGTTGACGGCGATAAATGGGTGCGCGGCGCGCCCGCTGATCGCATGGATGGCTTGCGCGGCGCGCTCCTTGCCGCTGCCGGATTCGCCGCTGATCACCACCGGCGCCATGCTGCGCGCCAGCCGCGACAGCGAGCGGCGCACCTCCTGGATGGCGGCGGAATGGCCGGGCAACAGCGCGGCGGCGCGGTCGGCGGCCTGCTCCACTGCGGCGGCGGCGTCGGCATCGGCGCTGTCGCGCTGCTGGCGGCCCAGTGCGTTCAGCACCAGGCTGCGCAGCTGCTCCAGCGACACCGGCTTGGCGATGTAATCGAAGGCGCCGGCCTTGAGCGCTTCCACGGCGTTGTCGGCGCTGCCGTAGGCGGTGATGACCGCCACCGGGATGCGCTCGGGCGCGGCCGAGAGCTGGCGCACGATCTCGATGCCCAGGCCGTCGCCCAGGCGCATGTCGGTCAGCACCAGGCTGTAGCGGCCCTGCGTCAGCTTCTCGCGCGCCTCGGCCAGGGAGCCGGCCAGCACCACGTCATGGCCCATGCGGCGGATCGAGATGTCCAGCAGCTCGCGCAGGTCGGCCTCGTCGTCGATGACCAGGATGGGATCGGGCGCTTGGGACATTCGGGGTCGCATGGGTGGTGGCTGGATTGAACAGGTCAGGCGGCGGCGGTCGAAGCCGCATCCGCGCTCTCGATGCGCAGCGTCAGCACGAACGCCTTGCCCGGCAGTGTATCGCGCGCGGCGGGGGCCAGCATGCCGGTGCGCTCGAGCAGCGCCTCCAATGAGATCGCGCCATATCGCACCTGCGCGTCATTGGCACCGCACAGTTCACGCGCCATGAACAGGCCCAGCCCGGTGCCCTGGGCGTTGCTGGTGAAGAAGGGTTCGAACAGGCTGCGCTGGTGTTCGCGCGCCACCTCGGCGCCGTCGTTCCAGACGATCAGCTCGGCGTGGTGCTGGTCCAGCGCATGCGCCAGCAGCCGGATCGAGCCCGGCAGCCGGCTGCTGTAGCGCCAGGCGTTGTCCAGCAGGTTGCCCAGCACCTGCTGCAGCTGCGAGGCGTCGAACACCACCGGCTGGGCCACGTCCACGGTCAGCCGGATGGCGTTGGCGTTGACGTCGGCCCGGCCGGCAGGGCGGGTCTCGCCGGCGCGCGGGCGGCGCGAGCGCATTTCGGCGCGCCAGCGCTCGATGATCTCGGGCAGCGCCTGCGCCAGGTGCACGGTGCTGCGGCCGGTGCGCGGGCGGCGCGACATCTGCAGCACGTCTGACACCACCTGGTCCAGGCGGCGCACGTTGTCGTTGATGATGCGCAGCAGGCGGGCGTCGATATCGACGGTACCGCCCAGCTCCGGCGCGCCGGGATCGAGCCGGCCGGAGTCGCCAAGCAGCTCGCTGGCCTGGCTGATCGCCGCCAGCGGGTTGCGGATCTGGTGCGCGATGCTGGCCACCAGCCGGCCCATGGCGGCCAGCTTTTCCTGCTGCACCTGCTCGGCGATGCGTTCCCAGCTTTCGATATGGACCAGCACGGTGTCGCGCATCTCGCTGCGCAAGAGCGCCTCGTCCTCCTGCGACCAGGCCATGGCCTCGTTCTGGGCGATGGCCAGGCGCAGGCGCCCGGCGGCTTCGGGCGACAGTTCGCGCCATGCGGCCGTATCCAGCGTGGCCGGCACGGTGCGGCCATGCGCCATGGTCGAGCGCAAGCCGGCCAGCCCCGGCAGCACAAAGCGCAGCCGCAGGCGGGTGTGCTGCATGGTGCCGTCGGCCAGCGCGGTGCCGGAGGCCATCGGCAGCAGCTGCAGGATGCGCGGCACGTCGTCCTTGCTGCGCAGCCAGTCGCGCAGCATTTCCATCAGCGGCTGCAGGCGCGGGATGCGGCGCAGGTCGAACAGCTCGGCATCGCCACCCTGCCCGGTTGCGCCACCCGTCGTGCCATCCGTGGCGCCACTCAATCGCCGCGAGTGGAGTCGCTCATGCGACTGCACGCCCAGCAGCACCACCGCCGCGGGGTTGGCGGCCACCACCGCGCCGTTGGCGCGCACCAGCATCACGCCATCCTGCATGTCGTTGACCATCAGCCGGTTGACCATCTGCTGCAGGCGCAGCTCCTGCTCGCGCGCCAGCGCCAGGCGCTCCTGCGCGATCTGGCGGTTGGCCAGCATATACATCAGCAGCGCGGCGATCATGAACACCATGCCGAACAGGCCCGAGCCCAGCAGCCCGGCATCGGCCTGGCGCAGCAGGATGGTGTGCATGAAGGGCCCGCCCATTACCACCAGCGCGGAGAGCGCCGCGGCAAACAGCGCGAACAGCAGGCTGGTCAGCGCGCCGGCTTCCAGCGCGGGCAGCAGGAAGATCATGGCCAGGCCATCGGCCTGCCCGCCCCGCCCCAGCACGCTGAAGACCAGCGCCAGCAGGGCCAGGTCGGCCAGCACCTGCACCCGCACGCGCAGGTGGAAGCGGCGGCGCAGCAGCGTGCCGGCCAGCATGGCCAGGGCGATGCCAAGATAGGGCACGGCCACGCTCATGGCCGCCGCATGCACCATGCCGCCCAGGCCGAACGGCAAGGCAGGAATGGCGGCGCTGGTCGTCGTGGTGGCCAGTTCGCCGCGCCGCATCAGCGCAAAGCCGACCAGCAGCAGGCCCACGGCCACGCGGGTCCAGCAGAAATAGCGCAGCAGGCGCCAGTGGAAGTCAGGCGGTTCGGGCTGGCCCCACAACTGCGCCAGGGCACGCCAGGCGTTCAGCCGCTGCCAGCCCGACGACGCCGGCTCCGTCATGGGCGGGCACCGCCGCTGCCGTTGCCGTTAGCGCCCTCGGCCCGGCTTTCGTCAGGCAGATGGCTGCGGCGGCAGTAGTGCAGGCCGCGCCAGGCAATGGCCTCGCCCTGCGGCAGGTGCACGCCGCAGTGGGCGCACTGGACCATGGGTTCGGCAGCGTCGCCGGCCGGGCCGGCGGCGGGGCGCTGGCCGGCGTTGCGGGCCTGGCGTGCGCGCTGTTCAGCCAGCCGGGCCTCGGCGCGGGCGCGCAGCCACCAGAAGACGCCCAGCACCACGGCCAGCAGGATCAGGATACGTGCCATGGGGACTCAGACGCGGTGCAGGACGACTTCAATCACGAAACGGCTGCCGACATAGGCCAGCAGCAGGATGCCGAACGAGGCGATGACCCAGCGCAGCGCCACCTTGCCGCGCCAGCCGCGGTAGATGCGCCCGGCCAGGATGCCGCCGAACATGGCCCACGAGATCAGCGCGAACACCGTCTTGTGGTCCAGCCGGAAGGCGCGGCCGAAGAGTTCTTCAGAAAACAGCAAACCCGAGCCGATGGTCAGCGTCAGCAGCACAAAGCCGGCGCCGATCAGCCGGAACAGCAGCTTCTCCAGCGTCAGCAGCGGCGGCAGCAGGTCCAGCCAGCGCCCCAGCCACTCGCTGGGCTGCTGGTCCGCCGGGCGCGCCGGCGCGTGCCGGAAGCCATGCAGGCGCCGTTCGGCCAAGAGCATCAGGAAGGCGTGGAAGGCGGCCAGCGTGAACAGCCCGTAGGCCACGTTGGCGATGATGAAATGCAGCTTGAACAGCGGCCGCGCCGCGTAGCCCAGGATCTGCGAGCCGGGGAAGGCCAGCGGCATCAGGCTGGCCACCAGCGCCACCGGGATCACGATCAGGCCCAGCCCCGCCAGCGAGAAGAAGAAGCTTTCTATCCAGTAGATGCCCACGCCCAGCCACAGCATGGCCGACAGCGCAAAGGCAAAGCCGAACATCATGCGCTCGGCCGGGAAGATGGTTTCATGCAGCAGCAGGCCGTGGCTGGCCAGCGCCGCCAGCATCAGCACGTGCCACCAGGCCGGGCGCCCTTCGCCATGCGCGCCGCCGGCCGCAGGGTTGGGACCGCCGCCGGCCACCAGCACCGCCGATGCCGATCCGCCGGCCTGGCCGGCAGTGGCCGCAACACGCGGATGGCGCGTGGCCCAGCCATGGAAGGCCAGGCCGCAATAGAGAAGTGCCGTCAGGGCATACAGTACAATGACCATTTACGCAGTTTACCTTAGTGCCCACGGACGGTGGCGGCCGGTGTAACCGGTGTTCCAGGTCCGCCCCGTGTGCCGGACTGCCCCCGATTTCAGCCCCGAGCCCTGCTCAGACTTCTCCCCCGATTCCTGCCATGCTGGACAATCTCACTCAACGCCTGGCGCGTGTGGTCAAGACCATGCGCGGCGAGGCGCGCCTGACCGAGGCCAACACCGCCGAGATGCTGCGCGAAGTGCGCCTTGCCATGCTCGAAGCCGACGTGGCGCTGCCGGTCGTGCGCGAATTCGTTGCCCGCGTGAAGGAAAAGGCCATGGGCGAGGAGGTTGTCAGCAGCCTCACCCCGGGCCAGGCCCTGGTCGGCGTGGTCCAGCGCGAGCTGACCGCCGTGATCGGCGGCGCCGACGCGGCCGGCGGCAACAACAAGGAAGCCGAGCTGAACCTGGCCGTGCAGCCGCCCGCCATCATCCTGATGGCCGGCCTGCAGGGAGCCGGCAAGACCACCACCGTGGGCAAGCTGGCCAAGTGGCTCAAGGAAAACAAAAAGAAGAAGGTGCTGACGGTCTCGTGCGACGTCTACCGCCCCGCCGCCATCGCCCAGCTCAAGACCGTTTCCGAGCAGGTCGGCGCTGACTTCTTCCCGTCGCAGCCGGACCAGAAGCCCGCGGACATCGCCCGCGCGGCGGTGGACTGGGCGCGCAAGCACTACCACGACGTGCTGATCGTCGACACGGCCGGCCGGCTGGGTATCGACGAGCTGATGATGCAGGAAATCGCCGCCCTGCATGCCGAGCTGAAGCCCGCCGAAACCCTGTTCGTGGTCGACGCCATGCTGGGCCAGGACGCGGTCAACACCGCCAAGGCCTTCAACGACACCCTGCCGCTGACCGGCGTGGTGCTGACCAAGCTGGACGGCGATGCGCGCGGCGGCGCGGCACTGTCGGTGCGCCACATCACCGGCCGCCCGATCAAGTTCGTCGGCGTCGGCGAGAAGCTGGACGGCCTGGAGCCCTTCTACCCCGACCGCATGGCCCAGCGCATCCTGGGCATGGGCGACATCCTCGCGCTGGTCGAGGAAGCCCAGCGCGGCGTGGACATGGAAGCGGCCGAGAAGCTGGCCAAGAAGATCAAGAAGACCGGCGACTTCGACCTGGAAGACTTCAAGGCCCAGATCGGCCAGATGAAGAAGATGGGCGGCCTGGGCAGCCTGGTCGACAAGCTGCCGGCGCAGTTCGCCCAGCAGGCGCAGGGCGCCAACATGGACCAGGCCGAGAAACAAGTGGCCCGCATGGAAGGCATCATCAACAGCATGACGGCGGCCGAGCGCGCCAAGCCCGACCTGATCAAGGCCAGCCGCAAGCGCCGCATTGCCGCGGGCGCCGGCGTGCCGGTGCAGGAAGTGAACCGCCTGCTCAACCAGTTCGACCAGATGCAGTCCATGATGAAAAAGCTCAAGGGCGGCGGCATGATGAAGATGATGCGCCAGATGGGCGCGATGAAGGGCGGCATGAAGGGCCTCTTCAACCGCTAGCATCCGTCGCCGCAAGCCGACTTGCTTCCCCGCAAAAGAACAGGAAAGACATCATGATGAGCGCCGTACAGGCCCGCGAGCTGTGGGCCAACTCCGAAGAAATCGTCTCCGCCGCGGAAGTCCAGGCCTCATTGGACCGCATGGCCACGGAAATCACCGCCAAGATGGGCGATGCCTTCCCGCTGGTGCTGTCCGTGATGGGCGGCGCGGTGGTCTTCACCGGCATGCTGCTGCCCAAGCTGGCGTTCCCGCTGGAGTTCGACTACATCCACCTCTCGCGCTACAACAACAAGACCGTGGGCGGCGAAATGCAGTGGCGCGTGGCCCCGCGCGAATCGGTCAAGGACCGCGTGGTGCTGGTGCTGGACGACATCCTGGATGAAGGCGAGACCATGGCCGCCATCCGCGAGCGCATCATGGACATGGGCGCCAGGGAATTCCACGCCGCCGTGCTGTGCGAGAAGACGCTGACCAAGATCAAGCCCATGCACCCGGACTTCTGCGGCTTTGCCGTGCCGGACCGCTATGTCTTTGGCTGCGGCATGGACGCCAAGGGCTACTGGCGCAACCTGGACTCGATCCGGGCCATGGTTTGAGTTTGATCGCCTCTCGGTTTTCTCCCTCTCCCGCACGCGGGAGAGGGAGCACACAATCGGTTCATGGAGAGGGGAGCACCCCCATCGCTTACGCCTGGTGCGGCGCCAAAATCGGCCACAACGAGGCCAGCAGCAGCACGGCCATGCCGATATTGAAGGCGCGCAACACCCGCGGGCGCGCCAGCCAGCGCCGCAGCGCCGAGCCGCACAAGGCCCACATCGCCACGCTGGGCAGGTTGACCACCCCGAAGATCCCCGCCAGCAGCAGCACGTTGAGCCACAGGTTGCCGTGCAGCACATAGGTGCTGCACGCACCCACCGCCATGACCCACGCCTTGGGATTGACCCACTGGAACGCCGCCGCGGCCCAGAAACCCATCGGCCGCTTCACCTGCTGGTCCTGCACGCCGCCGGCGGTGGCCAGCTTCCATGCCAGCCACACCAGGTAGACCGTCGCCACCACGCGCAACGCCTGCCAGGTCCACGGAAAGGCGTGGAACAGCGATCCCAGCCCCAGCCCGACCAGCCCCACCATCAGCGCAAAGCCAATGCTCACGCCGAGCAGGTGCGGCAACGTGCGCACGAAGCCGAAGTTCACGCCCGAGGCGAGCAGCATCGTGTTGTTGGGACCGGGGGTGATCGACGACACCAGCGCAAAGCCGGCAAACGCGGCAAAGACACCGGTTCCGGCGGCGAGTTGGGACACTTCCATGACTGACTCCAGGGGCATTCAGGTGCTTTCAGAGAAATCAGTCTAAGGTCAGTCAACGGTACAGTACCGGTACAATTTATCAAAAATAGGCCGATACAGGGATCGTCAGTTTTCCCTTATGTCGGATGGCACAGGAGGTGCCGCAGGCTGCCAGCACAAACGCCAGGGCAGCCGCAGCATGCGCTTCTTGAGCTGGCGCGCCAGCGGCTCGGACGGCCGTGTCAAGCGCCGCTGCACCGCTTGCGCCTGCCGTGCCTGCGCTTCCATCGCCAGCCAGTCCTGCCATGCCGTCCCCGCCGCCACCGCTCCCCCCAGCCACGCCGCCATGGGCGACTGCCACTGCCGCCGCCGGTGGAAGTCGAGCGGCGACCGTCGTCGCCGGTGCAGCGCCGCCCTCCCCCACGCTCCGGCCGCGGCGATGCCCTCGCGCAGCCGCAGCATCAGTTTGCGCAGGCCAGTCATGTCCATATCCGCTCCCGGGATCTGCTGCCCTCATGCCGAGGCTCAGGCCGCGCCGGGCCCGTTGGCCGGTGGACCGCATCAATGATGGCTGCGCTGTCATTGCCCTGAGACCAGTCCGGCGCCATGGCTCCCCTCGATTCAAATTACCGCATCCTGCGGAGGTGAGGAAATTCTAGTCAGCAAAAAGCGTGATTCAAGATGAAATCTTGAATTGCCGAAGCACAGGAAATATAACGATTCCGATCTAATACAAAATTCGATCACGGCGCGTCCCGCGCACACCATTCTTTCCATTTTTTTAACCACGCCTTGCTTATGTTTGTTCATTTCAGTGACGTTGGAAGGGGGGATTTATCGCCGAATATCGAGCCTTATGCAATATTTTACGCAGCTCACACAAAAAACTTGAAGCCATGGCGCATAAATTTGAACATGAGTATCTAGCCCCATATCCAGTCAATCCAACTTCTACAACCAAGAATAAGCAGTCAATTTATTTCATCAATTTCAGAAAATTATGAAATCATGAAACCATGAAAATGCGGGTAGCATTGCGGGAGAATTTTCAATGGCATCCGCCATAAGCGCGAGCCGGTGATGTTCTACGCCACGGCGACACATAACCCGTCGCTCGTGCGCGTCTACCTGACCAAGGCATCGCATGACACGCCGGGAGTGCCACTGGTGCCCAAGGAGGTCGATGCGCAAGCCTGGATGCCCGCACAGTAGCAGCTCGGGCCGGCGTGACGGGTGCACACCCGCCACGCCGGCCCGCCGGAAACATGGCCGCCGGTGCGGCCGCGAAGCGACCCACGACCACACCATGCACCTGTCACCGCTTGCCCAACTGCTGATTGCCCACCTTGGCGACCTGGGCAGCCAGTGCGGCCTGTCCCGCACCGCCAGCCAGATCCTGAGCCTGCTCTATATCGCCCCGCGGGCACTGAACGCCGATGAGATCGCGCAGGCGCTGAGCCGCTCGCGCTCCAATATCAGCGTGGGGTTGAGGGAGCTGGATTCCTGGAACCTGACTCGCCCCTCCCAGGCCGATGTCCCGCGCGACCGGCGCGAATACCTGCGCGTGCCGGCCGACGTGTGGGTCAGCTTCCGCACGCTGGCCGCCGAACGCAAGCGCCGCGAGATCGACCCGGCCCTGCGGGCACTGCGCGCACTGCGCCAGGAGGCCGACGTGAGCCAGGACGACCCCCAGCTGCTGGCGCGCATCGATGCGCTGGTGGAACTGCTGGCGCTGCTCGGCAACTGGCTGCACGGCATGCAGCGGCTGGACGACGAGACGCTGCGGCGCACGCTGCGCCACGGCGCCGCGCAGGAGCCGTACTGAGCCTCAGCCGCTGCCTGACTTGCGGCGCCCCGCCGGCGCCATCAACGCTCGCTGCGATACGGGCGTTCGCGCAGCCATTTGGTGGCGATCCACTTCTCGCCGGACGCCACCGGCAGCCCGGCGTGCAGGGTGCGGTCGTCCAGCGTGCCGTCCGGCAGCAGGTAGCTGAAGTACACCGCGTTGCCCTTGACCGGGGCCACCTCCAGGCCCACGCGCGGGAACGCGGTGGCGCCGCCCGCCTCGGGCGTGTTCAGGTAGATCACCAGGGTGGCGATGCGCTGCCCGCCGACGGCAAGCTGGCGCGCCTCGCCGGGGCGCTGCGGGTTGAAGTAGTCGAAGTGCGGCTGGTACTCGCCGCCGGGCTTGTAGTTGAGGATCTGCAGCCCTTCGCCATGCTCGGCCGGCACGCCGGTAACCGCGGCGATGCGGGCCTCGATGCGCGCGATCAGGGCATGCTCGGCCACCTGGAACATCGCGCCCATGCTGGTGCGGGCGTCGATCAGGTTTTCGTCGCCGGTGTCGGGGTTGACCACCGGCGAGCGCGCCAGCCGGCCGCGCGACAGCGCCACCAGGGCATCGCACTCGTCGTCGGTCAGCAGCTGCTGTAACAGCTGGACCTGCGGCGCCGCCAGCCGGAACAGGATCGGGACCTGGCGGTCGCCACCATCGGCCGCGTAAACCGCGTGGTTGCCGGCGGTGGCCGCGGGGCGGGGCTGTGCGGGCCGGCCCGGCTGAGCTGGCGTGGGGCCATCGGCACCAGGTGCAAACGCCGCGGCCACGGCCTGGCGCGCGAAGGCATCGTCATAGCCCGAGCGCAGCATCGACAGCACCAGCGCATCGGCGGCAAAGCCCTGCGCGACATGCCGGGCCAGCCAATGTTCGAGTTCGGGCGAGGATTCGGTGTAGCCGGCCTTGCCGCCGGCAACGGATGCTTCGCGGATCATGACGGGTTGGCTGCGACGCGTTGCGGCGAGAACGGGTTGCGGGCAGGCGGCTCCGCCACCGGTGCGCGCGGGCGCGACGGCGCGATCTCGGGTTCGCCGGCCACGGTGACGGTGGCTTCGGAATACTGCCAGCGCTTCCACGCCGCCAGCACGGCGTTGGGGTACTCGGGGCGGCCGCGGCTGCCGTTGTAGCGGCCCAGCGCCAGGTACAGGTCGCCCTGCTCGCGGTCCAGGTAGTAGCGCAGGATGGTGCAGCCGTAGCGCAGGTTGCTCTGCAGGTGAAAGAGCTTGCGCGCGTCGCTGTCGCCGATGGTGCGCACCCAGAACGGCATCACCTGCATCAGCCCGCGCGCACCGGCCGCGCTGATCGCGTACTTGCGGAAGTTGCTCTCGACCTGGACCAGGCCCAGCACCAGCGCGGGCTCCAGCCCGGCGCGCTTGGCCTCGTAGTAGGCCACTTCGATCAGTTCCACGCGCACCTGTGGCTCGGGGATGCGCGAGGCCAGCCGAGTGGACATCTCGCCCAGCCACTTCAGGTAAGCCAGGCGCTCGCCGCCGGATGCAAACACCGGCCGCGTGGGCCGGTCATCGGCAATGGCGGCGGCCAGCGCGCCGCGCACCGAATCGGCCAGGTCTTCTTCCTTTTGCGCGCCGGCGTGGGCTGCCATGGCCGCCAGGGCCAGCAGCAGCCCTGCGCCCAGGCGGCGGGCGGCGTCGGTCATGCCGCGGGCGGCGCGCATGGGGCTCAGTTCGCCAGCTGGCTGCGCACGTGGCCGACCACGTCGGCCACGCTGACGGCGGTGGCCTGCGCGTCGCGCCGGCCCTGGTACTCGACCTTGCCTTCCTTCAGGCCGCGGTCGCCCACCACCACGCGGTGCGGCACGCCGATCAGCTCCCAGTCGGCAAACATCACGCCCGGGCGCTCGCCGCGGTCGTCGAGGATGACGTCCACGCCGGCGGCGAGCAACTCGGCATGGATGCGGTCGGCCTCGGCCTTGACGGCCTCGGAGCGGTCGTAGCCGACCGGGCAGATCACCACCGCGAACGGGGCGATCGCGGCCGGCCAGATGATGCCGCGCTCATCGAAGTTCTGTTCGATCGCCGCGCCCAGGATACGGGTGACGCCAATGCCATAGCAGCCCATCTGCATCGGCTGGGTCTTGCCGTTCTCGTCCAGGAAGGTGGCGTTCATGGACTCGGAATAGCGCGTGCCGAGCATGAACACGTGGCCCACCTCGATGCCGCGGCAGATTTCCAGCGTGCCCTGGCCGTCCGGCGAGGCGTCGCCGGCCACTACGTTGCGCAGGTCGGCCACGACCGGCTCGGGCAGGTCGCGGCCCCAGTTGACGCCGGTGTAGTGGTAGTCGCGGTAGTTGGCGCCGCAGACGAAGTCGCTCATGTTGGCGACGGTGCGGTCGGCCACCACTTTGACCGGCTTTTTCATGCCGATCGGGCCCAGGTAGCCCGGCGGCGAGCCGAAGGCGTCGACGATCTCGTTCTCGGTGGCAAAGCGGAAGTCGGCCAGCCCCGGCACCTTGGACGCCTTGACCTCGTTCAGCTCGTGGTCGGCGCGGATCAGCAGCAGCCAGATCTCGGCGCCGGCCTCGGTGTCCTTGGCCAGCACGATCGACTTGACGTTGCGCTCCAGCGGGACGTTCAGGAATTCCGCCACCTGCTCGCACTTGACCTTTTCCGGGGTGAAGACCTTGACCAGGTCTTCCGTGGGGGCGGCGCGCCCGGCCAGCAGCGGCAGTGCCTCGGCGGCCTCCATGTTGGCGGCGTAGTCCGAGGTCGGGCAGTAGACGATGGCGTCCTCGCCGGTCTCGGCGATCACGTGGAACTCATGCGAGCCCGAGCCGCCGATGGCGCCGTTGTCGGCCGCCACGGCGCGGAAGTCCAGGCCAAAGCGGCGGAAGATGCGCACGTAGGCGTCGTACATGTTCTCGTACGACTTGCGCAGGCCGTCGGTGTCGCGGTCGAAGGAATAGGCATCCTTCATGGTGAACTCGCGCCCGCGCATGATGCCGAAGCGCGGCCGGCGCTCGTCGCGGAACTTGGTCTGGATCTGGTAGAAATTGACCGGCAGCTGCTTGTAGCTGCGGATTTCCGAGCGGGCGATGTCGGTCACCACCTCTTCCGAGGTCGGCTGGACCGCGAAGTCGCGCTCATGGCGGTCCTTCAGGCGCAGCAGTTCGGGGCCCATCTTGTCCCAGCGCCCGGTTTCCTGCCACAGCTCGGCCGGCTGGATCACCGGCATGGCCAGCTCCACCGCGCCGGCCCGGTTCATTTCCTCGCGGACGATGTTCTCCACCTTGCGGATCACGCGCAGCCCGATCGGCATGTAGTTGTAGATGCCGGCACCCAGCTTCTTGATCATGCCGGCGCGCATCATCAGCTTGTGCGAAACGATTTCCGCGTCGGCGGGCGCTTCCTTGAGGGTGGAAATGAAGAATTGCGAGGCTTTCATCCGTAATTTCTCTCTGGGCCGCTGAGGTCGGAAAAATCCGTCCCGGTGGAATCCGGGGGGCCGGCGGCACTGAATTATGCGCACGCGCCTGAAACTGCCCTTCCGCTCGGGGAAAACCAGCATCCCCCGGTCCGGGCCCGGCTGCGCGCTTCCTTTATAATCAGCGTAATTCTAAAGGATTCGAGGTGCAGTCATGCTCGATCGTGAAGGCTTTCGCCCGAACGTCGGCATCATCCTCCTCAACGCAAGAAACGAGGTTTTCTGGGGCAAGCGAATCGGCGAACACTCCTGGCAGTTCCCGCAAGGCGGCATCAAGTACGGCGAAACGCCGGAACAGGCCATGTACCGCGAACTGCATGAGGAAACCGGCCTGCTTCCGGAGCACGTCAGGATCGTCGGTCGCACGCGCGACTGGCTGCGTTACGAGGTGCCGGACAAGTTCATCCGCCGCGAGATACGCGGCCACTACAAGGGCCAGAAACAAATCTGGTTCCTGCTGCGCATGGCCGGCAGGGACTGCGATATCCACTTGCGCGCCACCGATCACCCGGAGTTCGACGCCTGGCGCTGGAGCCATTACTGGGTGCCGCTGGAGGCCGTGATCGAATTCAAGCGCGATGTCTACCAGCTGGCGCTGACGGAATTGTCGCGCTTCCTGAACCGGCACCCGCGCGTGCCGCTGAGTCCTTATGGCACGCACGGCACGCATGGGCCCCACGGCATGCATGGCCGCCACGGCGGGCCGCGCAGCCAGGCGCTCAGCCGAGCCCAGCAGGCGCAGCAGGCCGACGCCGACTGCAATGCCGAGGCCGGGCATGCGGAGGAGCACCTATCGCCGGCGACGCCGGTTTCCACTTCACGGAGCACTGATGAATAGTATGAGCGGCCTGGGCCGCCGCCGCGGCCTGAGCGCTGCCGGATTGCTGCTTGCCGCGGCCAGCCTTGCGCTGGCCGGCTGCAAGACCACCGGCAAGGAGATGGCGCAGGAAGACAGCACCTGGATCAACCCGTTCGCGCCCAAGACCTTCGAGGAAGCCAAGGCGATGCTGCCGGCGCCGCCGCAGGACGCCAACCTGATCCCGTTCTCGGTATCGGGCACCGGCTCGCTGTCGTTTGCGGTGGATGGCAAGTCGGTCTCGGTGGGCAAGGACAAAGTGGTGCGCTACACCGTGGTCACCACCAGCGACAGCGGCGCGCGCAACGTGACCTTTGAAGGCATGCGCTGCGACGTGTTCGAGCGCAAGCTCTACGCCACGCTGCCGAAGGGCGCGACCGAATGGGTGCCCAACAGCAGCGACTATGGCGAGACCTGGCACCGCATGGAGACCGGCGTGCGCAACGCCTACGCGGCCACGCTGGCAATCGATTTCTTCTGCGATTCCCATACCGTGGCCGGCACTGCCGACGCCATGGTGCGCGACCTGCAATCGCGCGCGCCGCGCAAGCGCTGAAGCGCGCGGCGTCGGCATGAAAAACGGCGGGGCTGCCAGGCAGTCCCGCCGTTTTTGGTTGCGCCCGGCCTTTAGAACCCATTTCATAATGAAGAAGGGTTCTTAGCCGCGATGCCGGGTCAGACCAGCACGAGGTTGTCGCGGTGGATCAGTTCGGGCTCGTTCAGGTGGCCGAGCACGGATTCGATCTCGGACGAGGGCTTGCGCGCGATCAGCCGCGCTTCGGCGCTGGAATAGTTGGTGATGCCGCGCGCGACCTCCTTGCCCTGGGTGTCGACGCAGGCGATCACCTCGCCGCGGGCGAACTCGCCCTGCACTTCCGTCACGCCGATCGGCAGCAGCGACTTGCCGCCGCTGGTGAGCTTCTCGACCGCGCCGTTGTCGATCACGACCCGGCCGCGCAGCTGCAGGTGGTCGGCCATCCATTGCTTGCGCGCCGTGAGCCGCCCGGTCGGCGCCAGCAGCTGGGTGCCGATGGCCTCGCCCGCGGCCAGGCGCTCCAGCACGTTGGCCTCGCGCCCGGAGGCAATGGTGGTGTGGGCGCCGGACTTGGCCGCGCGCTTGGCCGCCAGGATCTTGGTCAGCATGCCGCCGCGCCCGATCGACGTGCCGGCCCCGCCGGCCATGGCTTCCAGCTCGGGCGTGCCGGCCAGGGCCTCGTCCACGAACTGCGCGGCCGGGTCCTTGCGCGGATCGGCGGTGTACAGGCCGCGCTGGTCGGTCAGGATCACCAGCACATCGCCTTCGATCAGGTTAGTCACCAGTGCGCCCAGCGTGTCGTTGTCGCCGAACTTGATTTCGTCGGTGACCACGGTGTCGTTCTCGTTGATGATCGGCACCACGCCCAGGGACAGCAGCGTGAGCAGGGTCGAGCGCGCGTTCAGGTAGCGTTCGCGGTCGGCCAGGTCGGCGTGGGTCAGCAGCACCTGCGCGGTGCGGATGCCGTAGCGGCCGAACTGGCTTTCGTAGACCTGCGCCAGGCCCATCTGGCCCACCGCGGCGGCGGCCTGCAGCTCGTGGATTTCCTTCGGGCGGCGCACCCAGCCCAGGCGCTGCATGCCTTCGGCGATGGCGCCGGAGCTGACCAGCACCACTTCCTTGCCGGCCACGCGCAGCCTGGCGATCTGGGCCGCCCAGCGGGCGATGGCGTCGTGGTCCAGACCCTTGCCGTCGTTGGTGACCAGGCTGGAACCGACTTTGACGACGATGCGCTTTGCCTGCGCGATGACCGATTGCATGACGGGAATCCTGTCTGTAGGAACTAATGCTGTTCAGTTAAGGTATCAAACGCCACTGTCGTTCCCGCGCAGGCGGGAATCCAGCGTCTTTCACGTCCCCTTTGGGGATGAAGTCACTGGGTTCCCGCCTGCGCGGGAACGACGGTGGTTAACTGAACGGCATTAGTCTGTAGGAACGCGTTTTACACCGGGGCCTGCGCCGCCCCATTGTGTTCCCCTCTCCCCTCATGGGGAGAGGGCAGGGTGAGGGGTGGTTTGACTAGGCACCACGCCTGATCGGGCCCCCGCCCTCACCCCCTGCCCCTCTCCCGCCAGCGGGAGAGGGGAGCAAACCATTGACCCTTTTTATGCCTCGCCCTGCCCGTGGTCGACGTTGTGCAGGCGCTCGTCCAGGCGGATGTCCGGTTCGGCCAGCGCCGCGGCCTCTTCGGCCTTGATCGCCTGCAGGTGGTCCTTGATCGCGTAGATCAGCTCGCGGCAGCCTTCGCCGGTCAGCGCCGAGATCTGGAACACCGGGCCCTTCCACTTGTAGCGCTTGAGGAAGTCCTTCACGCGGGTGGCGCGCTCTTCCCCGGGAACCACGTCGAGCTTGTTCAGCACCAGCCAGCGCGGCTTGTCGTACAGGGTCTCGTCGTACTTCTTCAGTTCGTTGACGATGGCCTTGGCCTCGGCCACCGGGTCGACCGCTTCGTCGAACGGTGCCAGGTCCACGATATGCAGCAGCAGGCCGGTGCGCTGCAGGTGGCGCAGGAACTGGTGGCCCAGGCCCGCGCCTTCGGCGGCGCCTTCGATCAGGCCGGGGATGTCGGCGACCACGAACGATTGCTCATGGTCCACGCGCACCACGCCCAGGTTCGGGTGCAGCGTGGTGAACGGATAATCCGCCACCTTCGGGCGCGCGTTGGAGATGTGCGAGATAAAGGTCGACTTGCCGGCATTGGGCATGCCCAGCAGGCCGACGTCGGCCAGCACCTTGAGCTCGAGCTTGAGCATGCGGCGCTCGCCCGGCTTGCCGTCCACCTGCTGGCGCGGCGCGCGGTTGGTGCTGGACTTGAAATGCAGGTTGCCCCAGCCGCCCATGCCGCCTTCGGCCAGGCATACGCGCTGGCCGTGCTCGGTCAGGTCGGCGATGACTTCGCCGGTGTCCATGTCGGTGATCAGCGTGCCCACCGGCATGCGCAGCGTGATGTCCTCGCCGGCGGCGCCGTAGCAGTCGGAGCCGCGGCCATTTTCACCGTTGCGGGCGACGTGCTTCCTGGCGTAGCGGAAGTCGATCAGGGTGTTGATATTGCGGTCCGCCACGGCGAACACGCTGCCGCCGCGGCCGCCATCGCCACCATCCGGGCCGCCGAAGGGCACAAACTTCTCGCGCCGGAACGAGGCGCTGCCATTGCCGCCGTTGCCGGCGATGGCTTCGATTCGGGCTTCGTCTATGAACTTCATGATGATGGGTTTCCGTGATGGATCGGCGGATCAGCGGCTGGATGGCACCATCCGCGCTGGCGAACTGACATTGTCGCCAGAAAAGAAAAGGCCCCGCAAGCGTTGCGGGGCCTTCATCCTGCAAAGGCTGTTATCAGGCCGCCGGAACGACGCTGACTTGCTGCTTCTTGGCAGGGCCCTTGACGGCGAACTGCACGTGGCCGTCCACCAGGGCAAACAGCGTGTGGTCCTTGCCCACGCCGACGTTGTCGCCGGCATGCACGCGGGTACCGCGCTGGCGGATGATGATGCCGCCGGCGTTGATGGCCTGGCCACCAAACACCTTCACGCCCAGACGCTTCGATTCGGAATCACGGCCGTTCCGCGTGGAACCGCCGCCTTTTTTCTGTGCCATGTCTTACTCCTGTCGCTTTACCTGGTTACGCTCGATCGATCAGGCAACGATCGCTTCGATGCGCAGTTCGGTGTAATTCTGACGATGGCCCTGACGCTTCTGGTAGTGCTTGCGACGGCGCATCTTGAAGATCTTCACCTTGTCGTGACGACCTTGGGAGATAACGGTAGCTTTGACGGAAGCCCCGCTAACCAGCGGCGTACCAAACTTGATTTGGTCGCCGGCGCCCACTGCGAGCACCTGGTCCAGCGTGATTTCTGCGCCAATGTCTGCCGGTATCTGTTCTACTTTAAGTTTTTCGCCAGCAGCAACCTTGTATTGCTTGCCGCCGGTTTTTACGACCGCGTACATTGTCGAACCTCTCGGATGTGAATAAAACGCCTTGCCGGCACTGGCGCGCCCTGCGCAGCCGGTCAAAAGCACGGCATAGCGCGGGGGCGGGCTCACTGCGGCCCGGTTATCTCCCACCGGCCAGAACCCGCAAAGCGAGCGCAACGACCGGAGGAAACCGGCAATTGTAAACGAAATCCTGGAAAAGGGCAAAGAAAACAGGCACATAGCCTGTTCGCGGCGGTATCGCCACAGCAAGTGTGGCATGCGGCTCAGGCCAGGTCGGCGAGAAGGAATCCCGCCAGTGCGGCAAACGCCACCCACAGCGCGGTGCGGTGCGTCGGACGACGGGGTGCGGGCTTGTTCATGGCTGCATTATAGATGCGCCCCACATGAACACCCGGGGCGCACCCCCCGATCGGGTATCTTTAGATAGGGGACCATACGTAGAACGCCGCGTGCATCGCATATAATCGTCCGGTTTTGCGTAACGGTGATCATCTTGCCCCAGCCTTCCGCTACTGCCTTGCTTGCTCCGGTCGTTGCAGACATGCGCGCGGTCGATGCTGTTATCCGCCAGCGGCTGTCCTCTGAAGTCCCCCTGATCGAACAGATCGGCGAATACATCATCAGCGCGGGCGGCAAGCGCCTGCGCCCGGTGATCCTGCTGCTGATGGCACGCGCGATGGGCTATGACGGCAACCGCCATCATGAGCTGGCCGCCGTCGTTGAATTCATCCACACCGCCACCCTGCTGCACGACGACGTCGTCGACGAGTCCGAGCTGCGGCGCGGGCGCGACACCGCCAACGCCGTGTTCGGCAATGCCGCCAGCGTACTGGTGGGCGACTTCCTCTATTCGCGCGCGTTCCAGATGATGGTCGATGCGGGCAGCATGCGCATTATGGAGATCCTGTCCAACGCGACCAACGTGATCGCCGAGGGCGAGGTCCTGCAGCTGCTGAACATGCACGACCCCGACGTCACCGTCGAGCGCTACCTGCAGGTCATCCGCTACAAGACCGCCAAGCTGTTCGAGGCCGCCGCGCAACTCGGCGCTGTGCTGGCCGGCGCAGACGCCCGGATGGAAGAAGCCGCGGCCGAATACGGCCGGCGCATCGGCACCGCCTTCCAGCTGATCGACGACATGCTGGACTACACCGCCAGCGCCGAGCAGATGGGCAAGAACGCCGGCGACGACCTGCGCGAAGGCAAGCCCACCCTGCCGCTGCTGCACCTGCTGGAACACGGCACGCCCGAGCAGCGCCAGCTGGCGCGCGATGCCATCGTGCAGGGGGGCACCGAGCACTTCGACGCCGTGTTCGCGGCAATCCACGCCAGCGGCGCGCTGGAGATTACCTTCGAGGCCGCGCGGCGCGAAGCCGAGGCCGCAGAGCAGGCGGCACGGCAGTTCCCGCCGTCCGAGCTGAAGGAAACCCTGATCCAGCTCTGCGCGTTCTCGCTGCAGCGGCAGTCCTGACACGACCGCGGGGATGGCCGCGGAAGCGGGACGAACGGCGATTTTCCTCACCCTCTTCCATTCCCAAAAAAACACTGCTACACTTATCTTCTTTGCTGCTGACGACCAAAACGTCTGCCAGCAAACCAAATCGGGGTGTAGCTTAGCCTGGTAGAGCGCTACGTTCGGGACGTAGAGGCCGGAGGTTCGAATCCTCTCACCCCGACCAGATTTAAGAAGCCGAATCGACGAAAGTTGATTCGGCTTTTTGTCTTTTGCGCCAACGGTTGTGGTCAGATCAGGTGCGCGGCCTCGCGCACCCTTTGCGCCGTGGCAGGCAAGCCGTTCCGCGCCAGGGCCTGCGCAAATTCTTCGGCCGTATTGAACGGTTGCTTGCGGCGTGCGCGCATCTGCCTGAAAGCAGCACCGACAGTGACCGGCGCCAGATCCCATTGCCGGACGATGAAGCCATCCGGATCGATGACTTCTATCCCGTACGCCTTCACGATCTCGCACGGAAAATCGCGGCGATTGCGCGTGACAATATAGTCGGCATGGCCGGCGATCGCCGCGGCAAGGACGTGCCTGTCGTCGGGGTCCGGCAGGCAGAAACTCTGCACCAACGGCATCCACGTGGCCTCTGCCACTTCCCAGTCGGCCACTGCCTCGCGCATGGCGTCGCGGCGCACACCGAGGCGCCCTGACAGCTCGGGTCGTTGCGCCTCCAGTGCGGCGATCCATTCCCCTTCGATCCGCAGTGTCCACCTGGCGGCGAAGAGCCCGGCCGTCGCAAGGCTCAGCAAAGCGTCGGTGATCGCGATCGGATAGAGGACGCACGCGTCCAGCAATGCCGTGCAGCGCGCAAACCCCGCCATCAGTAATCCAGGCCCAGCTCACGCGCGTCGTCGGCCATGCGCTCGAGTGCGGCCGACTGCCGTTCGCGCATCTTGCGAGCGTATGCCGCCAGGTCTTCATAGGCGATGCGCCGATGGGTGCCAACCTTGCGGTGCGCCAGCCTGCCCGCTTCGATCTCCTTGATCACGAAGGGCCGGGATACGTTCAGGAATTGCGCGGCCTCGACCGTGGTGAATTCGCGATGCGCCGGGATCAGCGTGAGCGCACGCCCCTCGCTGATGGCGCCGAGGACTTGGCCGATCAGTTTCAGCGCTGCTGGCGGCAAGGCAACAGGCGGGTGCGAGCCGTCCCCGGTGCTGAGGGTGATAGAGACGGCGCGCGAGTGGTCTAGCGCCTCCATGATGCAGCGTTGGGCAATGCGGGCCATTTCCAGGTCTTCCTCTGTCATGGGCGGCGGAATCACGTCGCGGAATGGGTCTGCGGTACGCATGGCGTTCCTTGGGTTCAAATGAGAACACGAAGTCCCGTTAGGTTTCTTCTCAAAAGGAGCCTAGCCCACAACTGCAGTAGACGCAATATCCGCAACAAACGCAACAGACACAGTGCCTGCGCGCATGGCCGAACTCGCCATGTCATCCCGGAGGCATTCGGGCCGCCACATTTCCCCGCGCAACAGGGTTGCGCCCGTGTCGCGCAAACGCCAATGCCACGCCCTCATCGCCTTTACAAAAAGTGACCCCAGCGGCAAACTGCCCCGATCCGGGGACGTGGGTCCGTCCGCCCCCGCCTGCATGGCATCCGCCATCGCCCAACCGCACCACACAGCGCACCTGTCATGACACTCGGTCTTGCCCTGGCCCAGAGCCGGCGTATCGCGCCCGCCCTGCTTGCTCAGCTGGAGCAGGCCGCGCGTGAAAAGCAGTCGCAGCTGATCGACGAGATCGTTGGCAGCGGCACCATGAGCGCGCACGACCTGGCGCTGTTCGCCGCGGACAAGTACCAGTTGCCGCTGCTGGATCTGGCGCAATACAACCTGACCAAGGTGCCGTCGGCGCTGGCCGGCAACCGCGAGTTCCACGCGCACCGGCTGCTGCCGCTGGGCCGGCGCGAGAACCGGCTGTTGCTGGCGATGTCCGACCCGTCCAACCAGGCCGGGCTGGATGCCATCAAGGAAAAGTACAAGCTGCCGGTCGAAGCGGTGGTGGTCGAGCACGACAAGCTGATGAAGCATGTGCGCTCCGCCGGCGAGGCCCTGGGCACCCTGAAGAACATCTCGCCGGTGCAGGCCGAGCGCAAGATGATCGAATACGATCCGGTGGCCGCGGCCGGCAACCAGCGCAACCGCACTACCGCCGACAATATCGACGACGCTCCGGTGGTGCGTTTCCTGCAGAAGCTGCTGACCGAGGCCTTCCACCGCGGCGCCTCGGACCTGCACTTCGAGCCGTTCGAGACCTTCTACCGCATCCGCTTCCGCGTCGACGGCGTGCTGCAGGAGGTCGCGCGCCCGCCGCTGGATATCCGCGACAAGATCGCCACCCGCATCAAGGTGCTGTCGCGGCTGGATATTTCTGAAAAGCGCGTGCCGCAGGACGGCCGCATGAAGCTGCTGCTCGCCCTGCCCAAGGACAAGGATTCCAAGGAAACGGTCGAGAAGGCGGTGGACTTCCGCGTGTCGACACTGCCGACGCTGTTCGGCGAGAAGATCGTGATGCGGATTCTCGAATCGTCGTCGGACAAGCTCGATATCGACCAGCTCGGCTACGAGCCCGCGCAGAAGGCGCTGCTGCTGGACGTGATCAAGCGTCCCTACGGCATGGTGCTGGTGACCGGCCCCACCGGCAGCGGCAAGACGGTGTCGCTGTACACCTTCCTGAACCTGCTGAACCAGGGCGACATCAATATCTCCACCGCCGAGGACCCGGCGGAAATCCAGTTGCCGGGCATCAACCAGGTCAACGTCAACGACAAGGCGGGCCTGACCTTCGCCGCGGCGCTGCGCTCATTCCTGCGCCAGGATCCGGACATCATCATGGTCGGCGAAATCCGCGACCTGGAAACCGCCGATATCTCGATCAAGGCAGCGCAGACCGGCCACCTGGTGTTGTCGACACTGCACACCAACGATGCGCCGACCACGCTGACCCGACTGATGAACATGGGCGTGGCGGCCTTCAATATTGCGTCGAGCGTGCTGATGATCACCGCGCAGCGGCTGGCGCGGCGGCTGTGCCACTGCAAGCGCGAGGGCGAGATCCCGCGCGAGGCGCTGCTGGAGGCAGGCTTCCGCGAACAAGACCTGGACGGCAGCTGGCAGCCCTACCACCCGGTCGGCTGCGAGCGCTGCAACGGCACTGGCTACAAGGGCCGCTGCGGCATCTACCAGGTCATGCCGATCACCGAGCCCATGCAGGAGATCATCCTGACGCACGGCACGGCGTTACAGATTGCAGAGCAGGCGCGCAAGGACGGCGTGCTATCGTTGCGCGAAGCGGGTCTGCTGAAGGTGAAGCAGGGCGTCACGTCACTCGAAGAAGTGCTGGCGACTACGAATACTTAGGGAAGCAAGGTAAATACAAGACGCAGAACAAGCGTCGTTTACATTGGGGGTCAATATCATGGCGACGCGCGCACCAGCGGCGGGCGCCCGGACGGCGGCAACGTCACGGGCGAAATCAGGGAAGGGGCGCAAGGCACCCACCCAGTACATCTTCGAGTGGGAAGGCAAGGACCGCAAGGGCAAGACCTTCACCGGCGAGCTGCGCGCCGAAAACCAGGCCGAGGTCACCGCCACGCTGCGCAAGCAGGGCCTGACCATCGTCAAGCTGAAGAAGCGCAAGGCCGCGCGCGGGCGCAAGATCACCCAGAAGGACATTGCCTACTTCACCCGGCAACTGTCCACCATGCTCAAGGCCGGCATTCCGCTGCTGCAGTCGATCGACATCATCGCGCGCGGGCACGCGAATCCCAACTTCACCCAGCTGCTGTCCGACATCCGCTTCGATATCGAGGCCGGCAGCAGCATGGCCGCGGCGTTCCGGCGCCATCCGCAGTATTTCGACACGCTGTACTGCAACCTGATCGATGCCGGCGAACAGGGCGGTATCCTGGACTCGCTGCTGGAGCGCCTGTCGCTCTATATGGAAAAGACCATCGCGCTGAAGAGCCAGATCAAGTCGGCGATGATCTACCCGATCGCGGTGCTGACGGTGGCCTTTGCCGTCACGGTGATCCTGATGCTGTTCGTGATCCCCGCGTTCAAGGGCGTGTTCTCCAGCTTCGGCGCCAACCTGCCGGCGCCGACGCTGGTTGTGATCGCGATCTCGGACTTCTTTGTCCGGTACTGGTACGTGGTGATCGGGGTGCCGGTGGCCGGCATCGCCTTCTACCTGCGCGCACTGAAGAAATCCGAGAAAGTACAGCGCGCAACCGACCGCGCGCTGCTGAAGCTGCCGATCTTCGGCAACCTGTTCCGCAAGGCCGTGATCGCGCGCTGGACCCGCACGCTGGCCACCATGTTCGCCGCCGGCACGCCGCTGGTGGAGTCGATGGAGTCCGTGGCCGGCGCGGCCGGCAACTGGGTCTACTATGACGCCACGCGCGAGATCGAGCAGTCGGTACGCATCGGCACCAGCCTGACCAACGCGATGCAGGCCACCCATGTGTTCGACAACATGGTGCTGCAGATGACGCAGATCGGCGAGGAGTCCGGCGCGCTGGACAACATGCTGCTGAAGGTGGCCGAGTTCTACGAGCGCGAGGTCGACGACGCCGTTGCCGCCATTTCCAGCCTGATCGAGCCGCTGATCATCGTGGTGCTGGGCGTGCTGATCGGCGGCATGGTGGTGGCGATGTACCTGCCGATCTTCAAGCTGGGACAGGTGGTGTAAGCAATGCTGCCTGCATGGTCCGCTTCTCCCTACCCGATCAACAGCGCGGCCGGCTCCGCGCCGCTGCTGCAGGCGCTGGCGGCGCTGCCACCCGTCTTCCTGGTGGCGGTCGCTGCGCTGCTCGGGCTGGTGGTCGGCAGCTTCCTCAATGTGGTCATCCACCGGGTGCCGCGCATGATGGAGCGCGACGAGGCCAACTATATCGCCGAGCTGCGCGGCGACCCGCTGCCCTACCCCGGCCGCTACAACCTGATGGTGCCGCGCTCGGCCTGCCCGCATTGCGGCCACGCGATCGCACCCTGGGAAAACGTGCCGGTGCTGAGCTACCTGTTCCTGCGCGGACGCTGCTCGGCATGCAAGGCGCCGATCAGCGTGCGCTATCCGCTGGTGGAGCTGGCCTGCGGCGTGCTGAGCGCGCTGGTGGCGTGGCACTTCGGCCCCGGCGGGCAGGCGCTGGCCGCACTGGTGATGGTGTGGGCACTGCTGGCGCTGACCATGATCGATGCCGACACGCAATTGCTGCCGGACCAGATCACGCTGCCGCTGCTGTGGCTGGGCCTGCTGCTGAACCTTGGCGGCCTGTTCGTGGCGCTGCCGGACGCGGTGATCGGCGCCGCCGCCGGCTACCTGATGCTGTGGACGGCCTACTGGCTGTTCCGGCTGGTGCGCGGCAAGGAAGGCATGGGCTTTGGCGACTTCAAGCTGATGGCGGCGCTGGGCGCCTGGTTCGGCTGGCAGGCGCTGCCGGCGCTGGTGTTGCTGTCGTCGGTGGTGGGCGTGCTGTTCGGGCTGGCCAATATCGCGCTGCGCCGCCAGGAACGCGACACGCCCTTCCCGTTCGGGCCCTTCATCGCGCTGGCCGGCGTGGTGGTGCTGCTATTCGGCCCCGGCGTGCTGCCGCTGTTTGCCTGGCCATGACGGCCATGGCGGTGTCCGACGCCGGCCGCTGAAGCTGGTATCGTTGCAGCAACCCCGTCAAACAGAACCTCACATGCTCGAAATCGGACTGACCGGCGGCATCGGCAGCGGCAAGACCCGCGTGGCCGACATGTTCGCCGCGCATGGCGCCGCGATCATCGACACCGACCTGCTCGCGCATGAGATCACTGCCCCGGGCGGGCGCGCCATCCCGGCGCTGGTCGAGGCCTTCGGCCCCGCCTGCCTGCGCGCGGACGGCGCCATGGACCGCGACGCTATGCGCGCGCTGGTGTTTGCCGACCCGGCCGCCAAGGCGCGGCTCGAGGCCATCACGCACCCGCTGATCCGTGCCCTGACCACCGAGCGCGCCCAGTCGATCCGCGATGCGGGCGAGCATCCCTACCTGATCTACGTGGTGCCGCTGCTGGTGGAATCGGGCACATGGCGCGAGCGCGTGGACCGCGTGCTGGTGGTGGACTGCGCCGAGGCCACCCAGGTGGCGCGCGTGATGTCGCGCAACGGCTTCAGCCGTGAGCAGGTACAGGCCATCATGGCCAGACAGGCGACACGGGACGCGCGCCTGGCATGTGCCGACGACGTCATCGACAACGACGGGCCGCCGGAAGCGCTCGTCGCGCAGGTCGACCGGCTCGACCGGCAATATCGTGAACTGTCGGCCGCGGCCAGGGTCCATCCATAACGCGCAACCCGGCACGCCGGCGCATGGCATCACGCACGCGACATTGTCCTCGGCCCTTGTCTCGCATAGAATGCGCTGGAATATGCGAGGAAATCACCGCATACTGCCGGTATCCGCCTGCCATATATCGCCCCTTCCGGCATTTCCCGGGCCTCATTCTGCACCGGGCCGCTCCTGAAAACGCCCGACGCCCTGCACGGACATAGCACTTGATTCTGTACGAATACCCTTTCAACGAACGCATCAGGACCCTCCTGCGCCTGGAGGACCTGTTCGATCGGCTGGAATATTTTCTCGGCCAGGATCATGCCCATCAGCACCATGTCGCGCTGACCACGCTGTTCGAGATCATCGACGTGGCCGGCCGCGCCGACCTCAAGACCGACCTGATCAAGGAACTGGAACGCCAGCGCCAGGCCCTGGCACCGCTGCGCGCCAACCCGCAGATCGACCAGGAGGCGCTGGATGCCGTCATCGGCGAGATCGAGCAGGGCATCGGGCTGCTCAACCAGACCGTGGGCAAGGCCGGCCAGCTGCTGGCCGACAATGAGTGGCTGACCAGCATCCGCAGCCGCGCAATCATCCCCGGCGGCACCTGCGAGTTCGACCTGCCGGCCTATTACGCCTGGCAGCACCGCCCCGCCGAAGACCGCCGCGCCGATATCCTGAAGTGGGTTCGTCCGCTGCTGTCGCTGCGCATGGGCACCACCATCGTGCTGCGCCTGCTGCGCGAGGCCGGCCAGAGCGGCAAGGTGATCGCCACCGGCGGCAGCTACCAGCAGATGCTGTCCGGGCGCAGCTACCAGCTGATGCAGGTCTGGCTGGACGAATCGCTGCTGGCCTTCATCCCCGAGATGAGCGCCAACAAGTACATGCTGTGGGTGCGCTTCACGCAGCAGGACGGCGACCTGCGCCCGCGCCCGGTCGATGCGGATATTCCGTTCCTGCTGAAACTTTGCAATTTCTGAAGCCTGCGCTGAACGCTATGCCTGCTGTCGTCAAATGCCCCACTTGCGGCACTGAGGTGGCCTGGGTGCCCGACAACAAATTCCGCCCGTTCTGTTCCGAACGCTGCAAGCAGATCGACCTCGGCGCCTGGGCGTCCGAGAAGTACGTGATCGGCGGCAAGCCAGGCGAAACCTCTCCCGACCAGTCTGAAGACGAGGACGACTGAAGGGGCGACGCAAGCGCCTTCCCCTTCAGCGTCCCCCGTGGCTCAGTGCGCCGCCGCCAGCACGCGGCGGTGGAACCCCACGCACACCAGCACGAACACCGCAAGGCCCAGCCACTGCGCGGCCGCTTCAAACCCGCCCCCGACCAGCGCCAGCGGCGCATCCTTGCCGGACAGGCCGATCACCGCGGCCAGCATCACGCCGACCAGGCTTTCCCCCACGATCAGGCCCGAGGCCAGCAGCGTGCCGCGCCGCTCGGCGTGTTCCAAGGCCAGCTTGACGTCGTCGCCGCGCGCGGTGGCGCGGCGGCGCTCGCTGCGCAGCAGGAGCCACGACAGCACCGCCCCGACCACCAGCGCCGAGCTGATCGTCGGCGGCAGGTAGATGCCGATGCCCACCGCCAGCACCGGCAGGCGCGCCGCGCCGCGGCGGCGGCGCAGGACCTCGTCGATGGCGATCAGCACCGCGCCCAGCCCGATGCCGATCAGGATCATGGTCCAGTTCAGCTGGTGGGTGAAGATGCCGGTGGCGATCGCCGTCATCAGCGTCGCCTGCGGCGCGGCCAGCGCCTGGTTCGGGTCCATGCCCGCACGCGGCAGTGCGCCGGCGAAGCCATAGGCGCTGTAGAGCAGTTCCAGCACCGGCGGGATCACCGCGGCGCCGACCACGCAGCCGATCAGCAGCGCCACCTGCTGGCGCCACGGCGTGGCGCCGACCAGCCAGCCGGTCTTCAGGTCCTGCAGGTTGTCATTGGCGATGGACGCCACCGCCACCACCGCCGAGGTGGTGAAGATCGCCAGCGCAATCGCGAACTTGCTGCCCTCGGGCGTGACCAGCAGCCCGTCGGCCTTGCCCGCCACCAGGATCAGCAGCGACACCAGGATCACCGCGATGATGCCGATGCCCGAGATCGGGCTGGCCGACGAGCCCACCAGCCCGGCCATATAGCCGCACGCGGCCGCCACCAGGAAGCCGAAGATAAACGCGAACACCACCGCATAGATCACCAGGCGCCAGCGCGCGCCGCCATCGAGCGGCGCCGGCGCAAGGAACCACGCGAACACCGTCACCAGCACCGCCAGCAGCCCCAGCATCACCAGCCCGATCCATTTGGCCGGCATGTCCTGCTGCGTGCGCGGCATCTTGCCCTGCCCCGCCGGCCCGCCCTGCAGCGCGCCGAACGAGGCGCGGATGCCGTACAGCATCGGCCCGGCCAGCGACAGCAGCGTCCAGATCGCGGCGATGCCGATCGTGCCGGCGCCGATAAAGCGCGCCTGCTGGCTCCACACCATGGTGCCGAAGGCCGACAGCGTGGCGCCCTCCGGGCGCGGCGTGATGGCGGTCAGCCACGGCACCGCGACGCCCCAGGTCAGCACCAGCCCGAGCAGCATGGCCAGCCCGCCGACAATGCCGACCAGGTACCCCGCGCCCACCAGCGCCAGCGAGAAGCCCATCGACAGCCGCACCACCGAGGCGCCGGCAGACAGCCAGAAGTTGGCACCCTCGGCCAGCACGCGCAGCCCGCCGGCGGCAAAGCTGAACAGCCCCGCCACCAGGCCGCCGGCCATCAGGTCGGCCAGGCCGGTCGCCTGCGGCTTCTGGCCCGGCGCGGCCTCGTCCGGCACGGCGCTGCCCACGCGCAGGATTTCCGCCGCGGCCACGCCCTCGGGATAGGGCAGTTCGCTTTGCACCACCATCGCATGGCGCAGCGGGATGCTGAACACCACGCCCAGCATGCCGCCGGCCGCGCAGATCGCCAGCGTCTGCCAGAACGGGAAGCCCTGCCAGTGGCCCAGCATCACCAGGCCCGGCAGGATAAAGATGATCGACGACAGGGTGCCCGCGGCCGAGGCCTGCGTCTGCACCATGTTGTTTTCCAGGATGTTGGCGCCGGGGAAGAGCCGCAGCACGGCCATCGAGATCACGGCCGCCGGGATCGCCGACGAGAAAGTCAGGCCGACCTTCAGCCCCAGGTAGATGTTGGAAGCGGTGAACACGACCGTGATCAGCGCACCGAGGAGGATGCCGCGCAGGGTCAGTTCAGGCAGGGAAACGTCGTCGGCGATACGATCGACACGGTGCATGCAGGGTCCTTTCCTGTGGATCAGGGCCTGATCAGGTCCTGGCGGCGCGCAAGCGGGCGCCGCGGCCGCTTGCCCGACAGCGGGAAGGCAGGGTCAGCCGTTGCCCGATTCCTCGGCCAGCCACGCCACCACGGGAATGGTGGCCGGCAGCAGCGGCGCCACCGTCACCGGCGTGCGCTGCCACGAGAAGGCCTGGCCTTCGCGGCCGACGGGCTCGCCCCGCCAGTCGGTGACCTTGCAGAAATGCAGCCGCACATAGGCGTGCGGGTAGTCATGTTCCAGGATGTGCCAGCGCTCGCATTGCGTGACATCAAGGCCCAGCTCTTCATGGAGTTCGCGGGCGAGTGCTGCCTCGACCGACTCGCCCGGCTCCAGCTTGCCGCCGGGGAATTCCCAGTAGCCCTCGTAGGGCTTGCCGGCCGGGCGCTGCGCCAGCAGGAAGCGGCCGTCGGGCTGCACCAGCACGCCGACCGCCACCTCGGTCACCTTGCGCGGCGGGTTGCCGCCGGTCTGCGCGGGGTTCTCCGTGGCAGCGCTCATGCCTTGGCGTCTCCGGGGACCTCGGCGATATAGGGCTTGCCGTGCTTACCGCCCCAGTCGCGCGCGAACTGCCAGGCGACGCGGCCCGAGCGCGAGCCGCGCTCCAGCGCCCACACCAGCGCGTCGCCGCGCGCGGCGGCGATGTCCTCTTCGGTGCAGCCGAAATGCCTGAGCCAGTGGCCGACGATGGCCAGGTATTCGTCCTGCTTGGGCGGGTAGAACGACAGCCACAGCCCGAAGCGCTCGGACAGCGAGATCTTCTCTTCCACCACTTCGCCGGGATGGATCTCGCCGTCGTCGGTGTGGCGGTAGGTCTCGTTGTCCTTCATGTATTCGGGCAGCAGGTGCCGGCGGTTGGACGTGGCGTAGATCACCACGTTGTCCGACTGCGCCGCCACCGAGCCATCCAGCGCCGACTTGAGCGACTTGTAGCCCGACTCGCCTTCCTCGAACGACAGGTCGTCGCAGAAGATCACGAAGCGCTCGGGGCGCTGCGACACCAGCTCGACGATATCGCCGAGGTCGCCCAGGTCGTCCTTGTCGACTTCAACCAGCCGCAGCCCGTCCTTGACGAAGGCATTGAGGCAGGCCTTGATCAGCGACGACTTGCCGGTGCCGCGCGCGCCGGTCAGCAGCACATTGTTGGCCGGCAGCTGGTTCACGAACTGGCGCGTATTGCCGACGATGGCGTCCTTCTGGCGCTCGATGTTCTTCAGGTCGTCCAGATGGATCGGCGGCAGCTGGCGCACCGGCTGCAGGTAGCCGATATTGCCGAACAGGCTCTGCCGCTTGCGCCAGCGGAACGCCACAGCCTCCTGCCAGTCGGCGTCGCTCAGTTGCGGCGGCAGCCATTGTTCGAGTCGGGCGAGGAAGTTGTCGAGGCGGGCGGCAAGGTCAGACATGGCGGGGACGCGCTGGGGCGCGGTATCGGCTGGCAGGGGAAATCGATGTCCTTCCCACGTGGGCGGGAAGGACGGACAGGGTCAAGAACGATAGTCGGCGTTGATCGACACGTAGTCGTGCGACAGGTCGCAGGTCCATACGGTCGCTTCGGCCTTGCCGCGGCCGAGCGCGATGCGCACGGTGATCTCGGCCTGCTTCATCACGCGCTGGCCGTCTTCTTCGCGGTAGTCGGGGTTGCGGCCGCCGTCGCGGGCGACCCAGACATCGTCCAGCCACAGGTTCACGCGGTCGACGTCGAGGTCATTCACGCCGGCGTAGCCGACTGCGGCCAGGATGCGGCCCAGGTTGGGGTCCGAGGCGTAGAACGCGGTCTTGACCAGCGGCGAGTGGGCCACCGCATAGGCGATCTGGCGGCACTCGGCCACATCCTTGCCGCCTTCGACGCGGATGGTCATCAGCTTGGTGGCGCCCTCGCCGTCGCGCACGATCATCTGCGCCAGCTCCTGCGCCAGCGCGGTCACTGCGTCGCGCAGCGCCTCGAAGGCAGGGCCCTCGGCACGGTCGATCACGGCGCCGGACTTGCCAGTGGCGATCAGCACGAACGAATCGTTGGTCGAGGTATCGCCATCGATGGTGATGCTGTTGAACGAGTGGTCGGCCGCGTACGACACCAGCGCCTGCAGCACCGGCTGGGCCACGGCGGCATCCATGGCGATAAAGCCAAGCATGGTCGCCATGTTCGGGCGGATCATGCCCGCGCCCTTGCTGATGCCCGACAGCGTCACGGTCTTGCCGTCGATCTGCACCGTGCGCGACGCCGCCTTGGGCTGCGTGTCGGTGGTCATGATGGCCTCGGCGGCGGCCAGCCAGTTGTCCGGCTTGGCATTGGCGATGGCGGCGGGCAGGCCGGCCACCAGACGGTCAACCGGCAGCGGTTCCAGGATCACCCCGGTCGAGAACGGCAGTACCTGCTCGGGGGCGATGTCCAGTTGCGCGGCCAGCGCGTCGCAGGTGGCACGGGCATTGGCCAGGCCCGGCTCGCCGGTGCCGGCGTTGGCATTGCCGGTGTTGACCACCAGCGCGCGGATGCCCTTGCCGGCAGCCAGGTGCTCGCGGCAGACCTGCACCGGCGCGGCGCAGAAGCGGTTGCTGGTGAAGACGCCGGCCACGGTGCTGCCTTCGGCCACGCGCACCACCAGCACGTCCTTGCGGTTGGCCTTGCGGATGCCCGCCTCGGCCCAGCCCAGCTCCACGCCGGCGACGGATTTCAGGTTCTCTGCCTGGGGCAGCGGAAGATTGACGGGCATGATCACTCCATTCGTTGGTACCGTCATTCCCGCGTAGGCGGGAATCCAGCGTCTTTCACGTCCCCTTCGGGGATAAGGCCACTGGGTTCCCGCCTGCGCGGGAACGACGAAGCATTATTCACACGTTCGCTGCGCCACTGACAAACATGCCCGCTTGCGCGGGCATGTTGCGGCGTTACTGCCTGTCTCGCTGTTCGTGGCTCAGCTGAGCTTGCCGTGGCACTGCTTGAACTTCTTGCCCGAGCCGCACGGGCACGGGTCGTTGCGGCCGACCTTGGGCATCTCTGCCAGCGCCAGCTCGGCGGCGGCCATGGCCATACCGGTGCGCGGCGACGGCGCTTCTTCCACCGGCTCGCGCCCTTCGGCGAACTCGTCATGCTTGTACTGCACGTTCTCCAGGTGCGACAGGCCTTCCTCGATCTCTTCCGAAGCCTGCTCCAGCTCTTCCGGCGACTGGATCTGCACGTTGAAGGTCACGCGCGTGACTTCGTTCTTGATCAGGTCCAGCAGGCGCGCAAACAGCTCGAACGACTCGCGCTTGTATTCCTGCTTGGGATCCTTCTGCGCATAGCCGCGCAGGTGGATGCCCTGGCGCAGGTGGTCCAGCGCGGCCAGGTGCTCGCGCCAGTGCGTGTCGATGCTCTGCAGCATGACCGAGCGCTCGAAGCCGGCGAACGACTCGCGGCCGACCAGCGCGACCTTGCTGTCGTAGCGCTCCGCGGCCGCCTTCATGATCTGGTCGAGCAGCGCATCGTCCTCGATGCTCTGCGCGCCCTCGATGGTCTGCGCCAGCGGCAATTCCAGGCCCCAGTCCTCGCGCAGGCGCGTTTCCAGGCCGGCGATGTTCCACTGCTCTTCCATGGTGTCGGCCGGCACGTGGTCGCGGAACAGCTCGACGATCACGCTCTCGCGCAGGTTGCCCACCATCTCGCCGACATCCTGGGCTTCCAGCACGTCGTTGCGCAGCTTGTAGATTTCCTTGCGCTGGTCGTTGGCGACGTCGTCGTATTGCAGCAGCTGCTTGCGGATATCGAAGTTGCGGCCTTCGACCTTGCGCTGCGCCGATTCGATCGAGCGCGTGACGATGCCGGCCTCGATCGGCTCGCCCTCGGGCATCTTCAGGCGTTCCATGATGGCGCGCACGCGGTCGCCCGCGAAGATGCGCAGCAGCTGGTCGTCCAGCGACAGGTAGAAGCGCGACGAGCCCGGGTCGCCCTGGCGGCCGGCACGGCCGCGCAGCTGGTTGTCGATCCGGCGCGACTCATGGCGCTCGGTGCCGACGATATGCAGGCCGCCGGCGGTCTTGACCTGCTCGTGCAGCGACTGCCACTCATCCTCGAGCTGCTTGATGCGCGCGGCCTTCTCGGCGTCGGACAGGTTCGGGTCCGCCTCGATAAAGCCGGACTGCTTCTCCACATTGCCGCCCAGCACGATGTCGGTACCGCGACCGGCCATGTTGGTGGCAATGGTGATCATCTTGGGGCGGCCGGCCTGGGCCACGATCTCGGCTTCGCGCGCGTGCTGCTTGGCGTTGAGCACCTGGTGCGGCAGCTTCTCGCGGTCGAGCAGGCCCGACAGGTATTCCGAGGTCTCGATCGAGGTGGTGCCCACCAGCACCGGCTGGCCACGCTCGTAGCAGTCGCGGATATCGCGCACCACGGCGTCGTAGCGCTCCTTGCCGGTCTTGTAGATCTGGTCCTGCTGGTCCTTGCGCTGGGCCGGGCGGTTGGTCGGGATCACCACCACTTCCAGGCCGTAGATCTCCTGGAACTCATACGCTTCGGTGTCAGCCGTGCCGGTCATGCCGGCCAGCTTGCTGTACATGCGGAAGTAGTTCTGGAAGGTGATCGTCGCCAGCGTCTGGTTCTCTTGCTGGACGGTGACGCCTTCCTTGGCTTCCACGGCCTGGTGCAGCCCGTCGGACCAGCGGCGGCCGGTCATCAGGCGGCCGGTGAATTCATCGACGATCACGACTTCGTCGTTCTGCACCACATAGTGCTGGTCGCGATGGAACAGGCTGTGCGCGCGCAGGGCGGCGTACAGGTGGTGCATCAGCGTGATGTTCTGCGGCGCGTAGAGCGACTCGCCTTCGCCGATCAGGCCCAGCTGCGACAGGATCTCTTCGGCCTTCTCGTGGCCGGCCTCGGTCAGGTAGACCTGGTGGCCCTTCTCGTCGACGAAGTAGTCACCCGGCTTCTCGACACCCGTGCCATCGGCCTTTTCCTCGCCGATCTGGCGCTCGAGCAGCTTGGGGATGCCGTTCATGCGCTGGTACAGGTCGGTCTGGTTCTCGGCCTGGCCGGAGATGATCAGCGGGGTGCGGGCCTCGTCGATGAGGATCGAGTCCACTTCGTCGACGATGGCGTAGTTCAGCGGGCGCTGCACGCGTTGCGACGGGTCGTAGACCATGTTGTCGCGCAGGTAGTCGAAGCCGAACTCGTTGTTGGTGCCGTAGGTGATGTCCGAGTTGTACGCCGCCTGCTTGGCGTCGTGCGCCATCTGCGACAGGTTCACGCCCACCGACAGGCCCAGGAAGTTGTACAGCCGGCCCATCCACTCGGCATCGCGCTGTGCCAGGTAGTCGTTGACGGTGACCACGTGCACGCCCTTGCCGGTGATGGCATTCAGGTACACGGCCAGCGTCGCGGTCAGCGTCTTGCCCTCGCCGGTGCGCATTTCGGCGATCTTGTTGTCGTTCAGCACCATGCCGCCGATCAGCTGCACGTCGAAGTGGCGCATCTTCATGACACGCTTGCTGGCCTCGCGGCAGACAGCGAAGGCCTCGGGCAGCAGCGCCTCGATAGATTCGCCGCCGGCGTGGCGCTGCCGGAAGGTCTCCGTCATGCCGCGCAGTTCGTCGTCCGAGAGCTGCTCGAACTTCGGCTCCAGCGCATTGATCTGCGCCACCGTGCGGAGATATTGTTTGATCAGCCGCTCATTGCGGCTGCCGAAGACTTTCTTGAGAAGGCCCGTGATCATCGATTGCTTTCACCTGCGCGGAACCGGGTTGGCATCCCCAGGGAAGGCGGGTTGCTCCGGCGGCCGGGCGCGGTAATGGATAGATTGGCGCAAAACGCCGAGTTTATCATGTGCCGGGGTCACGGCCGGCTGGGGGCGGGCCGTGTTGCACCGGAGCCGCCACACCCGCCTGAATATTGTCCCGGGGGCTTGCCAGCCGCAGTTTGGGGTGATCGCGCCAGCTTCAATCCTGGGCGTGCGCGCGCCGCCCCTTGCTAGAATGGATGCATGCGCCGCTTCACCCACCACGCCCTGCAAACCCCCGCCGCCAAGCCGCTCAACGACTGGCTGGCCAAGGCCGGCCCGGTTTCGTCACTGATGCAGACCGCGCGCCAGCTGTCGGCGCTGGAGGCCGAAGTGCTGGCCCTGCTGCCCGCCGGCATGCACGCCGGCCTGGCGGTGGCCGGCATCAAGCGCGATCCGGGCGACCCGAACGGGCAGGTACTGCTGTTGCTGGCCGCCCACGGCGCAGCCGCGGCGCGGGTGCGCCAGATCGTGCCGACGCTGCTCGGGCGGCTGCAGCAGCGCGGCTCTCCGGTCACCTCGATCCGGGTACGGGTGCAGCCGGAGGTGCAGCGCCACTCGGACTGGGAAGTGGAGCCGGTGGCACGCCCGCGCACCGGCGGCCGCATGACGCCCACGGGGCTGGCCAACCTGGACCAGCTCGCGCGCAGCCTGCCTGACTCGCCGCTGCGCGACGCGCTCAATACCCTGCTGGCCCACCACCGCTGACGGCCTGCGCGCGCCAGAAAACAAAAAGCCGACCCGAGGGTCTAATGCCGTTCAGTTAGCGACTGTCGTTCCCGCGCAGGCGGGAACCCAGTGACTTCATCCCCGAAGGGGACGTGAAAGACGCTGGATTCCCGCCTGCGCGGGAATGACGGTAGGGCTTGAGACCCTAACAGAACGGCATTAGACCCGAAGGTCGGCTTTTTCATGCCTGCGCGGCGCCTCAGGCGAAGGCCGGCTGTGCCTGCGGCAGGAACGCGGCCGGCGCTGCCTCGGCGCGGTCAAAGGTGACCAGTTCATAGGCTTCCTGGTCGGCCAGCAATGCACGCAGCAGCTGGTTGTTCAGGCCGTGGCCCGACTTGTTCGCCACATAGGCGCCGATCAGCGGATGGCCCACCACATACAGGTCGCCGATCGCATCCAGGATCTTGTGGCGCACGAACTCGTCGCCGTAGCGCAGCTCTTCGTTGTTGAGCATGCGGTGCTCGTCCAGCACGATCGCGTTGTCCAGGCTGCCGCCGCGCGCCAGGCCCATCTCGCGCAGGGCCTCGACCTCGTGCGCAAAGCCGAAGGTGCGGGCGCGGGCGATCTCGCGCACGTAGCTGGTGTCGGCAAAGTCGATCGAGAAGGTCTGGCCGGTCTTGTCGACGGCCGGGTGGCGGAAGTCGATGGTGAACGACAGCTTGAAGCCGAAGAACGGCTCCAGCCGCGCCAGCTTGTCGCCCTCGCGCACTTCCACCGGCTTCTTGACGCGGATGAAGGTCTTCAGCGCGTTCTGTTCTTCGATGCCGGCCGACTGCAGCAGGAACACGAAGGACGCGGCGCTGCCGTCCATGATCGGGATTTCCTCGGCATCGACGTCGACATAGAGGTTGTCGATGCCCAGGCCCGCGCAGGCCGACATCAGGTGCTCGACGGTCGAAACCCGCGCGCCATCCTTCTGCAGCACCGACGCCAGGCGCGTGTCGCCAATGGCCGACGCGGCCACGGGAATCTCGACGGCCTCGGGCAGGTCGACGCGGGTAAAGACGATGCCGGTGTCCGCCGGCGCGGGACGCAGGGTCAGCGTGACCTTGCGGCCCGAGTGCAGGCCGATGCCGACGGTCTTCACCAGGGATTTGATCGTGCGCTGTTTGAGCATGACAGCCTCAACTATTATTAAAATCTATCGTATGATTTTTTTGATTAAGCGATTTTACCACCGCCTGAAGGGCCTTGCAGCCAGGTTTTGTTTCCGGCTGTTAACACCGCCTTAACAAGTTACGTATTATCCACGTTTACCCGGATAACTGTGTCAGCCGCGCAACGCTGCCAGCACCGCCTCGGCGCTGCTGACACGGAACTCGCCAGGTGCCTCGACATCGAGGCGGGTGACGACGCCGTCTTCGATCACCATTGCGTAGCGCTTGGAGCGCACACCCATGCCGCGAGCCGTCAGGTCCTGGTCCAGGCCCAGCGCGCGGGTCCACTCCGCGCTGCCGTCGGCCATCATGCGCACCGTGCCGGCGGCGTGCTGCTCACGGCCCCAGGCGCCCATCACAAAGGCGTCGTTGACCGATACGCACCAGACTTCGTCGACGCCGGCTTCGCGCAGCGCGGCGGCGTGCTGGACAAAGCCCGGCACATGCCTGGCCGAGCAGGTCGGCGTAAAGGCGCCAGGCAGGCCGAACACCACGATCTTGCGGCCGCGGACCAGGTCCGCCACCTTGAAGGCATTGGGGCCGAGCGCGCAGCCGTTGCCTTCGGTATCGAAGAATTCCTGCAGCGTGGCGTCGGGAACGCGGGAACCGACAGTGATCATGGGTCGTGGTCTCCTGGGTTTTCTGAAGAATAGTCCGGATGCCGGGGTGCGGAGCCGCGCCCCGGCGCAGGGCAACCTCAGGATCATAGGCTTCCTGCCGGCGTTGCCAAAGCCGGTTCACATCCGGTGACATCCGGCGCAAACCCGATACACGTTGCTACAAAGACGTCCGCGCGACGCACCTGTTGGGTGCGCCGCGCGGACGGCGATACATCCCGACCGGGAAGGCGGGAAACCAGTCCGGGGAGGCGGCCAGCGGCACGCCCGTCCCGGCGACGGGATGCGGGTGAAGCTCGGTCCGGCGCAGGCGCGGCGCCGCCGGCGGCCCGGCGGTTCACGTCAGTCCATGCAAGGCACGCGCGGATAGGGAGCGCACGTGCATCGCGACAAGGCGACGCGTTCCGTCAGGCGGCCGGTGGAGGCACCGATGCCGCGCCAGGCAGGGCTCAGTCTGCCTGCTTGCGCAGGAAGGCCGGGATATCGTACGTATCCACACCCTTCTCCTGCAGCGCAGCGACGTGGGCCGATGCCGACTCACGCGAGCTGCGCCACACTGCCGGCGTATCCAGGTTGCTGTAGTCCGGCGAGCTGTGCGTGGCCGCGGCGGCGGTCATGCTGGCCATCATCTGCACCGGCATGTTGTCGGTGCCGGTCTTGAGCAGGGTCATCGGCTGTTGCTTCTTGGCCGAGCGGCCCAGGCCCGTGGCCACCACCGTCACGCGCAGCGCATCGCTCATCGAATCGTCGTACACCGTACCGAAGATCACGGTCGCATCTTCCGCGGCATAGCTGCGGATGGTGTTCATGACTTCCTTGGTTTCCGACAGCTTCAGCGAACGGCTGGCGGTGATGTTGACCAGCACGCCGCGCGCGCCGGACAGGTCCACGCCTTCCAGCAGCGGGCTGGCAACGGCCTGCTCGGCCGCCAGGCGGGCGCGGTCCACGCCCGACACGGTGGCCGTCCCCATCATGGCCTTGCCCTGCTCGCCCATCACCGTCTTCACGTCTTCGAAGTCGACGTTCACCAGGCCGTCAACGTTGATGATCTCGGCAATGCCGGCCACCGCGTTGTGCAGCACGTCGTCGGCGCACTGGAAGCACTTGTCCATCTCGGCGTCGTCGCCCATCACTTCGAACAGCTTCTCGTTGAGCACCACGATCAGCGAGTCGACGCTCGATTCCAGCTCGCTGGAACCGTGTTCGGCCACCTTGGCGCGGCGCGCGCCTTCGAACTCGAACGGCTTGCTGACCACGCCCACGGTCAGGATGCCCATCTCCTTGGCCACCTGAGCGACGATCGGCGCGGCGCCCGTGCCGGTGCCGCCGCCCATGCCGGCAGTGATGAAGACCATGTGCGCGCCGCGCAGGGCGTCGGCAATCTGCTCGCGGGCCTGGTCGGCACAACCGCGGCCGACTTCCGGCTTGGCGCCAGCGCCCAGGCCCGTATTGCCGAGCTGCAGCACGCGCGAAGCGGTCGAACGCTTGAGCGCCTGCGCGTCGGTGTTCATGCAGATGAATTCGACGCCTTGCACGCCGCGGCTGATCATGTGCTGCACGGCATTACCGCCCGCGCCGCCCACGCCGACCACTTTGATGATGGTGCCGTCCTGCACTTCCGTTTCGATCATGTCAAAGTCCATCACTGCCTCCGAGAAAAATCAGTCCCCAGACGATGCAGCCTCCCCGCCGCAACCCCTGGTTTCTGAACAAGAAACCAATAAAAAGAAAACCAGAAAACTTCCATTCAGCACGCAGGCCTGTCCGGTAGACCGATCCGCCCGCGCGCCGTTGCATCGTCAGCGCGTCAATTTCCGCATGGATCAGAAATTGCCGACAAACCATTCCTTCATGCGGGTCCACACCTGCTTGACCGAGCCGCTCTGCACGGCCACCTTGCGTCCGCGCATGCGTTGCACGCGGCCTTCCAGCAGCAGGCCCATCACGGTCGCGTAGCGCGGGCTCTTCACCACCTCGTGCAGGTTGCCGCGATACTCCGGCACACCCACGCGCACGGGCTTGAGGAAGATGTCCTCGCCCAGCTCGACCATGCCCGGCATCATCGCGGTGCCACCGGTGATGACCACACCGGACGACAGCAGCTCTTCATAGCCCGACTCGCGCACCACCTGGTGCACCAGCGAGTACAGCTCTTCGATACGCGGCTCGATCACCGCGGCCAGCGCCTGGCGGCTGAGCGTGCGCGTGCCGCGGTCGCCCACGCCCGGCACTTCGATCATGTCTTCCGGGTCGGCGATCGCCTGCTTGGCGATGCCGTACTGGATCTTGATGTCCTCGGCGTCGGGCGTCGGCGTGCGCAGCGCCATCGCAATGTCGTTGGTGATCTGGTCGCCGGCGATGGGGATCACGGCCGTATGGCGGATCGCGCCTTCGCTGAAGATGGCGATGTCGGTGGTGCCGCCGCCGATGTCGACCAGCACCACGCCCAGTTCCTTCTCGTCCTCGGTCAGCACCGCCAGGCTGGAGGCCAGCGGCTGCAGGATCAGGTCGTGCACTTCCAGGCCGCAGCGGCGCACGCACTTGACGATATTCTGCGCGGCGCTGACCGCGCCGGTGACGATATGCACCTTCACTTCCAGGCGGATGCCGCTCATGCCGATGGGCTCGCGCACGTCTTCCTGGCCGTCGATGATGAATTCCTGCGTGAGGATGTGCAGGATCTGCTGGTCGGTCGGGATATTGACCGCCTTGGCGGTCTCGATCACGCGCGCCACGTCGGTCTGCGTGACCTCCTTGTCCTTGATCGCCACCATGCCGCTGGAGTTGAAGCTGCGGATGTGGCTGCCGGCGATGCCGGTGAAGACCTCCGAAATCTTGCAGTCGGCCATCAGTTCGGCCTCTTCCAGCGCCTTCTGGATGGACTGCACGGTGGCCTCGATATTGACCACGACCCCTTTCTTCAGACCCTTGGACTCTGACTGGCCCATGCCGATCACCTCGTAGCTGCCGTCGGGGCGCAGTTCTGCCACCACCGCCGCCACCTTCGAGGTGCCGATATCCAGACCGACCAACAGGTCCTTGTATTCCTTGCTCATCGGGTTTTCTCCGCGTTCTTGCTCTTCAGTCGCGTCGGATTGTTGTTGGAAGTACCTGAAACCGTTGCTGCCGCCGCCGGCTTGGCCGCGGTCGCTGCTTTCACCACCTTCGCCGCCTTCTCGGCCCGGACCGCCGCCGCAACCTGCGCGTCGGTCAGGAAGCGGGCATTGGCGGCGCGGATGGCAAAGCCGTTGGGATAGCGCAGGTCGGCAGACTCGATCTGGCTGCCCCATTGCTGGGTGACCTGCGGCCAGGCCGCGACAAAGCGCCGCACGCGCTGGTCCATCGCCACGCGTTCCTCATCGTTCTGCTCGCGGCCCAGTTCGATCTCCATGCCGTTGGACAGTCTGGCGCGCCAGGCATAGCGGCCGGACAGCGCTACTGCCAGCGGCTCGGCCTTGAGCGGCTTGAACCACTCGCGCATGACCTCGAGCTTCTCGATCACGTCGCCCTCGCTGTCCGGCGGCCCGTCCAGCGCCAGCAGCTGCGCATCTTCTTCGGCCTCGGCGGTGTTGGCGACAAAGACCTCGCCATAGGTATTGATCAGGCGGCCGCTTTCGGGCGGGCCCCAGGTGCCCAGCGCCTCGTGTTCCTCGACTTCTACCGCCAGGCCGTTCGGCCACTCGCGCCGCACGCTGGCGCGCCGCACCCACGGCACCGACTCGAAGGCCTGCCGCGCCGCGTTCAGGTCCAGCGTGAAGAAATTGCCGGTCAGCTTGCCCAGCGCGCCGGCGCGCACGCTGGGCGCGTTCACGTGGCGCAGGGCACCGCCGTCCAGCGGGCCGATCTCCACATGGGTGATGGCGAACACCGGCCGCTGCGCCAGCCACAGCAGGCCTGCCGCGAGCGCCATCAGCACCACTAGCGCGTACAGCGCGGAGGCGATCAGGTTGAGCAGGCGTGCGTTATGCCACATGGTCCGGTGGGGTCCTGTTCGGTTGCGTTATTCGGGTTTCCAATGCTCGTTCGGATGCAGGTCCAGCGTTGCGGCAGCCACCACCTGCATCACGAAGTCCTCGTAGCTGATGCCGACCGCGCGCGCCGCCATCGGCACCAGCGAATGGCCGGTCATGCCGGGCGAGGTATTCATCTCGAGCAGGAAAGGCTTGCCGTCGGCGCGCAGCATCACGTCGGCGCGCGCCCAGCCGCGGCAGCCCAGGACGCGGTAGGCCTGCACCGCCAGCGCCTGGACTTCGCGTTCGACTTCAGGGTCCAGGCCCGACGGGCACAAGTACTGGGTATCGTCAGTAAAGTACTTATTTTGATAGTCGTAGTTGGCTTCGGGCGCGACGATGCGGATCACGGGCAGCGCTTCGGCGGTGTCGCCCTCGCCCACGATCGGGCAGGTCAGCTCGGCGCCGTCGATAAAGGTCTCGGCGATGACGTCGTGGTCCAGCGCCGCGGCCTTCTCGAAGGCCGCGCGCATCTGGTCCGCCGCGGTGACCTTGGTCAGGCCGATCGACGAGCCTTCGCGCGCCGGCTTGACGATCAGCGGCAGGCCCAGGTCGGCGGCCACGGCGTCGAAGTCGGTGCCGGCATGCAGCATGGCAAAGCGCGGCGTGGCCAGGTCGTGGGTCATCCACAGGCGCTTGGTGGCCTGCTTGTCCATGGCCATGGCCGAGGCCAGCACGCCGCTGCCGGTGTATGGCACGCCCAGCTGCTCGAGCAGGCCCTGGATGGTGCCGTCCTCGCCGTAGCGGCCATGCAGCGCGATAAAGACACGGTCAAAGCCGGCCGCGGCCAGCTCGGCCACGCCCTGCAGGCCCGGGTCGAAGCCATGCGCGTCCACGCCGCGCGAGAGCAGCGCGGCCAGCACGCCGTTGCCGGACATCAGCGAGATCTCGCGCTCGGCCGAGCGCCCGCCCAGCAGCACACCGACCTTGCCCAGCGACCTGGGATCGATATTGGGATGGGCGACGAAGCTCATGCCTGGCTCCCTTGCTGCAGCGGTTGCTGGTGCGACACCAGTTGTCCGGGCACGCCTCCGATCGAGCCCGCGCCCATTGTCACGACCACATCGCCGGGCCGGACGGCATTCAGGATGGCCTGCGGCATGTCTTCCATCTGCTCCACGAAAACAGGTTCTACCTTGCCGGCCACGCGCAGCGCGCGGGTCAGCGCACGGCCGTCGGCGGCCACGATCGGGGCTTCGCCGGCGGCGTAGACCTCGGCCAGCAGCAGGGCATCGACGGTGCCCAGCACTTTGACGAAGTCCTCAAAGCAATCCCGCGTACGGGTAAAGCGGTGCGGCTGGAACGCCAGCACCAGGCGGCGCCCCGGGAACGCGCCGCGCGCGGCGGCCAGCGTGGCCGCCATCTCAACCGGGTGATGGCCGTAGTCGTCCACCAGGGTGAAGGTGCCGGCGCCGTCGGGCGTGGCCACCTCGCCGTAGCGCTGGAAGCGCCGGCCCACGCCGTGGAATTCGCGCAACGCCTTGACGATGGCGGCATCGGGCACTTCCAGCTCGGTGGCAATGGCGATCGCCGCCAGCGCGTTCTGCACGTTGTGCAGGCCGGGCAGGTTCAGCACGATCTCCAGCGGCGGCTCGGCATGGCCGTTGAGCTGGCGCCGCACCGTGAAATGCATCTGGCCGTCGACCGCGCGCGCGTCCACGGCGCGGATCTGCGCGTCTTCGGCAAAGCCGTAGCGCACCACCGGCTTGGACACGAACGGCAGGATCTCGCGCACGTTGGGGTCGTCCACGCACAGCACCGCGATGCCGTAGAACGGCAGCCGCTGGGTGAACTCGATGAACGCCTGCTTGAGCCGGGCAAAATCGTGCCCGTAGGTGTCCATGTGGTCGGCATCGATATTGGTGATGACCTCCATCACCGGAAACAGGTTCAGGAACGATGCGTCGGACTCGTCGGCCTCGGCCACGATGAAGTCGCCCGTGCCCAGGCGCGCATTGGCGCCGGCCGAGTTCAGGCGGCCGCCGATCACGAAGGTCGGGTCCAGCCCGCCTTCGGCCAGCACCGACGCCACCAGGCTGGTGGTGGTGGTCTTGCCGTGCGTGCCGGCGATGGCCACGCCCTGCTTCAGGCGCATCAGCTCGGCCAGCATCACCGCGCGCGGCACCACCGGGATGCGCTTGCTGCGGGCGGCCAGCACTTCGGGGTTGTCGCCGCTGACCGCGGTCGACACCACCACGGCGTTGGCGCCGGTCACGTTGGCCGCGTCATGGCCGTGCATCACCGTGGCGCCCAGCGACGCCAGGCGCCGCGTGGCGGCATTGCTGCCCACGTCCGAGCCCGAGACCTTGTATCCCAGGTTCAGCAGGACCTCGGCGATGCCGCTCATGCCGGCCCCGCCGATGCCCACGAAGTGGATGTTCTTGACGATATGCTTCATTCGATTGCTGCTTGTAAAGGCTTCAGTCCCTGGCCAGCTCGCGGCATACCTCGGCAACGCGCCGGGTAGCCTCTGGCCTGGCCAGTCCGCGCGCCAGGCGCGCCATGTCTTTCAGCTGCGGCCGGGTCAGGCTGGCGATGGTCCGCGCCAGGCCTTCGGCCGTCAGGTCTTTTTGCTGCACGAGCAGGGCCGCGCCCTGACCCGACAAAAACTTTGCGTTGGTGGTCTGGTGGTCGTCCACCGCGTGCGGGAACGGCACGAACAGCGCCGCCACGCCCGCCGCGGCCACTTCCGAGACCGTCATCGCGCCGGCGCGGCAGATCACCAGGTCCGCGTCGGCATAGGCCCTGGCCATGTCGTCGATAAACGGCAGCGTCTGCGCCGGCACCCGCGCGGCCGCATAGTTGGCGCGCAGCGTATCGATCTGCTTCGCGCCCGCCTGGTGCGTCACCACCGGGCGCTCGCCCTGCGGCAACAGCGCGATGGCCCGGGGCACCACCTCGTTGAGCGCCGCGGCGCCGAGGCTGCCGCCCACCACCAGGATGCGCAGCGGGCCACTGCGCTGGTCGTAGCGCGCCTCGGGGGCGTCCAGGTGCGCCAGTTCCTCGCGCACCGGGTTGCCCGTCCATTCACTGCCGGGAAGCGCATCCGGGAACGCGCACAGCACCCGGTCGGCCACTTTGGCCAGCACCTTGTTGGCCAGGCCCGCGATCGAGTTCTGCTCGTGCAGCACCAGCGGGCGCCCCAGCAGCGAGGCCATCATCCCCGCCGGGAAGGTGATATAGCCGCCCATGCCAAGCACCACGCTCGGGCGCACCCGGCGCAGCGCGACGATGCTCTGCCAGAACGCGCGCAGCAGGTTCAGCGGCAGCAGGAACTTGGTCACCAGCCCCTTGCCGCGCAGTCCGCCGAACTGGATGAACTCCATCGGGATGTCGTGCCTGGGCACCAGCGTGGCTTCCATGCCGGTGCGATTGCCCAGCCACACCACTTTCCAGCCCTGCTCGCGCAGCGCCTGCGCGACCGCCAGCCCCGGGAACACATGTCCCCCGGTGCCGCCGGCCATCACGAGCAGGGTGCGCGGTGCGGTCATACCTTCCCTCCGCGCATACCATCGTCATTCCCGCGAAGGCGGGAATCCAGCGTCTTTGACGCGCCGGCGAAAGTCACTAGGTTCCCGCCTTCGCGGGAACGACGGGCAATGAAGGATTGAGGGCTCATACCTTCCCTCCACGCATCAGCACCCGGTTCTCATAGTCGATCCGCAGCAGGATCGCCAGCGCCACGCAGTTCATCAGAATCCCCGAGCCGCCATAGCTGACCAGCGGCAGCGTCAGCCCCTTGGTCGGCAGCAGGCCCAGGTTCACGCCCATGTTGATAAAGGTCTGCCAGCCGATCCACACGCCGATGCCCTTGGCCACCAGGCCGGCAAAGGTGCGGTCCAGCTGCAGCGCGGTGCGGCCGATACCGAAGGCGCGGCGCACCAGCCAGTAGAACAGCACGATCACCACCAGCACGCCGATAAAGCCGAATTCCTCGCCGATCACCGCCAGGATGAAGTCGGTATGCGCTTCGGGCAGGTAGTGCAGCTTCTCGATGCTGCCGCCCAGCCCCACACCGGTCCACTCGCCGCGCCCGAAAGCGATCAGCGAGTGCGTCAGCTGGTAGGCCTTGCCCAGCGCATTGCTCTCTTCCCATGGATTCAGGTAGGCGAAAATCCGCTCGCGCCGCCACGGCGACGCGGTGATCAGCAGCGCGAACGCGCCCACCGCCACGCCGACCAGTCCCGCAAACAGCTTGCCGTTGATGCCGCCCAGGAACAGGATGCCCATCGCCACCGCGGCGATCACCAGGAACGCGCCCATGTCGGGTTCCAGCAGCAGCAGCATGCCCACCACCACCACCGCCACGCCCATCGGCAGGAATCCCTTGGACACGGTCTGCATCCACTCCTGCTTGCGCACGGTGTAGTTGGCGGCATACAGCACCACCGCCAGCTTCATCAGCTCCGACGGCTGGAAGTTCATCACGCCCAGCGGAATCCAGCGCCGCGCGCCGTTCACGCCCTTGCCGATGAACGGCACCAGCACGATCACCAGCAGGATCAGCGCCACGATAAAGAGCTTGGGCGCATAGCGGTCCCACACCTTCACCGGGATCTGGAACGCGGCCAGCCCGACCGACAGCCCGATCAAGAGCGCAAACGCGTGCCGCAGCAGGAAGTGGCTTTCGCGGTAGTTGGCGTAGCGCGGCGAGTCCGGCAGCGCGATCGAGGCCGAATAGACCATCACCAGGCCGAGTGCGAGCAGCACGATCGAGACCCACAGCATGGGCTGGTCGTACTCCATCATGCGCGAACGGGTCGGCTTGACGCCCGACACCGCGTCGCGCAGGCCGCCCCAGGCATTGCCGATGGTGGCGCCGATAAAACCGCTGCGCTTGACCTGTGCATCGTTCATGGCAGGATCCCCCGTGACAGGGCCAGTTCTTCCACCGCGCCGCGGAAGACCTCGGCCCGATGCACGTAGTTGCGGAACATGTCAAGGCTGGCGCACGCCGGCGACAGCAGCACCACATCGCCGGCTTCGGCCAGTTCGGCGGCCTTCGTCACGGCGTCTTCCAGCGTGGTGGCGTCGGCCAGGCTGGCGCCGCTGCCCTGCAAGGCCGCAGTCAGCACCTCGCGCAGCTCACCCGCCGCGCGGCCGATCAGCACCACCGCGCGCGCGTACTGCGCCACCGGCGCGGCCAGCGGCGAGAAGTCCTGGCCCTTGCCTTCGCCACCGGCGATCAGCACCACGCGCTTGTCCAGCCCCGACAGCGCGGCCACGGTAGCACCCACGTTGGTGCCCTTGCTGTCGTCGAAATACTCCACGTCGTCGATGGTGGCGACCCACTCGACTCGGTGCGGCTCGCCGCGGTACTCGCGCAGGCCGTGCAGCAGTGCGTTCATGGGCAGGCCGATGGCCCGGCACAGCGCCAGCGCGGCCATCGCGTTGGTGGCGTTGTGCATGCCGCGGATATGCAGCGCGTCGGCCGGCATCAGGCGCTTGTGGCGCACCGGCATGGCTTCCCGGGCCGCCTCGGCGGCCTTGCGGCGGCGCGGCTTGCCCTCCCCTTCCGCATCCGGATCGGGTTCGGCCAGCACCAGCCAGGGCATGCCGCCTTCGCGCAGGATGCCGAAGCTGCCCGGCGCTTCCGGCAGGTCGGTGCCGAAGGTCACCAGGGTGCGCCCGGGGCGCGCCATGTCCAGGGTCAGGCGGTCGTTGCGGTTGAGCACCTGCACGCACTCGCTGTCAGCCGGCCCGAAGATGCGGGCCTTGGACGCGGCGTAGGCCTCCATCGAGCCATGCCAGTCCAGGTGGTCCTGGGTGACGTTGAGCACGGTCGCCGCGGCCGGCGCCAGCGTATGCGTGGTTTCCAGCTGGAAGCTGGACAGCTCCAGCACCCACACGTCCGGCAGCGATGCCGAGGCGATGCAGGCCGACAGCTTGTCCAGCGCCGACGGGCTGATATTGCCCGCCACCGCCACGCTCTTGCCGGCGCGCTCGACCAGCCGGCCGGTCAGCGCGGTGGTGGTGGTCTTGCCGTTGGTGCCGGTGATCGCCAGGATCTTCGGCGCGTAGCCGGACTCGGCTTCCAGGTGGCGCAGCGCGCGCGCGAACAGCTCGATCTCGCCCCACACCGGGATGCCGCGCGCCCGCGCGGCGGCCAGCAGCGCGCCGGTGCCGGCTTCCAGCGGCGACAGGCCGGGGCTGATCGCCACCAGGCCGATGCCGTCGAGCAGGCTGTCGGAGAACGGGCCGCCGACGAATTCGGCCGAAGTCAGCTCGGCCTGCAGGAAGACAAGGTTGGCGGGGGCCTCGCGCGTGTCGGCCACGCGCACCGCGCAGCCGTTCAGGCCACACCAGCGCGCCATGGCCAGCCCCGACTCACCGAGGCCCAGTACCAGCACATGAGGTTTCTGCAGCTCGCCAAACACTTCGATTTCCTGCCCTTGGTTTCCTGTATCTAAAGAGAGAGCGCCGTCAGTCCCTGACCTGCGCCGCCATTAACGCAACTTCAGCGTCGACAACCCGATCAGCACCAGCAGCATGGTGATGATCCAGAAGCGCACCGTGACCTGGGTTTCCTTCCAGCCGCCCAGTTCGAAATGGTGATGCAGCGGCGCCATCCGGAACAGCCGCCGGCCTTCGCCATAACGGCGCTTGGTGATCTTGAACCACGTCACCTGCAGCATCACCGACAGCGTTTCCACCACGAAGATGCCGCCCATCACGAACAGCACGATCTCCTGGCGGACGATCACCGCCACCGTGCCCAGCGCGCCGCCCAGCGCCAGCGCGCCGACGTCGCCCATGAATACCTGCGCCGGGTGCGCGTTGAACCACAGGAACGCGAGCCCCGCCCCGGCCAGCGCCGAGCAGAAGATCAGCAGCTCACCCGCGCCCGGGATATGCGGAAACAGCAGGTACTTGCTGTAGACCGCGCTGCCCATCACATACGCAAACACACCCAGCCCGCTGCCGACCAGCACCACCGGCATGATCACCAGACCGTCCAGGCCGTCGGTCAGGTTGACGGCATTGCTCGAGCCCACGATCACCAGGTAGGTCAGCACGATGAAGCCGGCCACGCCCAGCGGGTAGCTGATCTCCTTGAAGAAAGGCACGATCAGGTTGGACTTGTAGGGCATGTCCAGCGACAGCCCGCCCTCGACCCAGCTCAGGAACAGGTCCCACACCCTCACGTTGCTGCTTTCCGACACCGAGAACGCCAGGTAGACCGCGGCCACCAGGCCAATCAGCGTCTGCCAGAAGAACTTCTCGCGGCTCGACATGCCGCGCGGGTCGCGATACACCACCTTGCGGTAGTCGTCGACCCAGCCGATGGCGCCGTAGCCGAAGGTGACCAGCATCACCACCCAGATAAACCGGTTGCCCCAGTCGCACCACAGCAGCGTCGACACCGCGATCGAAACCAGCACCAGCACGCCGCCCATGGTCGGCGTGCCGGACTTGACCAGGTGCGTCTGCGGGCCGATGGTGCGCACCGCCTGGCCGACCTTCAGCTCGGTCAGCTTGCGGATCACCCACGGACCAAACGCCAGCCCGATCAGCAGCGCGGTGAGGTTGGCCATCACCGCGCGGAAAGTCAGGTAGTTGACGACCCGGAGGAAGCTGTAGTCGTTTTGCAGCCACTGGGCCAGAGCCAATAACATCGTGTTGTCTTATTTAGTGGGCGGAAGTGTCTGCGACCAGCGCCGCGACCATCCGTTCCATGCGCATGAAGCGCGATCCCTTCACCAGCACGGCGCCCGCTTGCGCCACCATGCCCCTGCTGTCTTCCTCCAGTGCCGTCACCAGGTCTTCCGCGGTGCCGAAATGCCGGGCGCCGGCACCGAATGCCTGCACCGCATGCACGGCCAGTGCGCCGGTCGCCCACAGCGTGTCGACGCCGCGCGCCTTCGCGTAGGCACCGATCTCTTCGTGGAATGCCGGGCCCTGATCGCCCACTTCGCCCATGTCGCCCAGCACCAGCACGCGCGGCGCGGCAAAGCCGGCCAGCACGTCGATGGCGGCGCGCATGGAGTCGGGGTTGGCGTTATAGGTGTCGTCGATGACTACCGTCCCACCCGTCGTGTACTTGACCTGCAGCCGGCCCTTGACCGCACTGAATCCGGCCAGGCCCGACTGGATCGCGGGCACGTGCACGCCCGCGGCCAGCGCGCAGGCGATGGCGGCCAGCGCGTTGCGCACGTTGTGCTCGCCCAGCAGCGCCAGGCGCACGTCGAAGGCATGGCCAGGCGCGCGCACCTGCATCAACTGGGCGCCGTCGACCAGCGTCACGGTGGCGTGCACATCGGCGCGCTGCGAGGTGCCGAACGACAGCGCGCGGCGTGCGCCCGCGGCCTCGCGCCACACCGGCGCGTGAGCGCCGCCGCTTTCCGCGTCGAACGGGTACACCGCCACGCCGCCGGCCGGCAGCGCCGCGATCGCGGCGGCATGCTCGTGCGCCACGGCTTCCACGCTGACCATGAATTCCTGGTGCTCGCGCTGCGCGTTGGTGATCACCGCCACGGTGGGCTGGGCGATGCCGGCCAGGTAGACGGTCTCGCCCGGATGATTCATGCCGAGCTCAAGCACCGCCAGCTTGTGCGTGGCGCGCAGGCGCAGCACCGTCAGCGGCAGGCCGATATCGTTGTTCAGGTTGCCGCCGGTGGCCAGGCGCTGGTCCTCGCCCACCGCCGCGGCAAAGATGGCCGCGATCATTTCCTTGACCGTGGTCTTGCCGTTGCTGCCGGTCACCGCCACCGCCGGCAGCGTGAACTGGCGGCGCCAGCCTGCGCCCAGCTCGCCCAGCGCGAGGCGCGTATCCGGAGCGACGATGGCCGGCACGCCGGCATCGACCTCGCGGCCGACCAGCACCGCGGCGGCGCCGCGCGCCACCACGTCGGCGATAAAGTCGTGCGCGTCGAAGCGCTCGCCCTTGAGGGCGACGAACAGGTCGCCGGGCCCGACGCTGCGGCTGTCGGTATGCACGCGCGCAAACTGCACGGCGCCGTCGCCGCGAACGCGCGCGCCGGCGATCCAGCCGGCGGCTTGCTGCAAGGTAGTCATTGGGGTCTGGCTCATGCCGATACTCCGCGTGTGGCCAGTGCCAGGCGTACGTGTTCGCGATCGGAGAACGGGCGCTTGCGGCCCTGGATCTCCTGGGTGGCCTCATGGCCCTTGCCCGCCACCAGCACCACGTCGGCCGCGGCCGCGTGCCTGACGGCATAGAGGATGGCGGCGGCGCGGTCTTCGATCTGGCGCCCGCGCGCGCGCTCGGCCATGCCGTCGGCAATGGCTTCCAGGATCTCCTGCGGGTCTTCGCTGCGCGGGTTGTCGCTGGTCAGGATGACCTCGTCGGCCAGGCGCTCGGCCACCGCGCCCATCAGCGGGCGCTTGATCGGGTCGCGGTCGCCGCCGCAGCCGAACACGCACCACAGGCGGCCGTTGCGCGCCTGCGCCACCGGGCGCAGCGCGGCCAGGGTCTGCTCAAGCGCGTCGGGCGTGTGGGCGTAGTCGACCACGGCCAGCGGCGCATCCGGGCCGCCGCCGGCGCCGAACAGCTCCATGCGTCCTTCCACCGGCGTCAGCGCGCGCAGCGCGGCAATGGCCGCGTCCCACGGCACGCCGTTGGCCAGCGCCGCGCCCAGCACTGCCAGCAGGTTGCTGACGTTGAAGGCGCCGATCATCGGCGTGGCCATTTCGGCGCTGCCGAAGCTGCCGTCGATATGGAAGGCGGTGCCGGTGGGCGTGGCGCGCACACTGGTGGCGCGCAGCCACTCGCCGCGCGGGCCGCGCACCATGGCCGCGCCCGGGCCGTCGATGCCGTATTCGATCACGTGCGGCGCGGCGATGGCGGCGGCATCGGCCGCCAGCAGGCGCCGGCCCATGGCGTCGTCGCGGTTGATGACGGCCGTGCGCAAGCCGTCCCAGCGGAACAGGCGGCTCTTGGCGGCCTCGTACTCGGCCATCGAGCCGTGGTAGTCGAGGTGGTCCTGGGTCAGGTTGGTCAGCACCGCCACCGAGAAATGCGTGCCGGCCACGCGCTCCTGCTCCAGGCCGTGCGAGGACACTTCCATCGCCACCGCGCGTGCGCCGGCGTCATGCAGCGCGGCCAGGCTGGCCTGCAGCTGCACCGCGTCGGGCGTGGTGAAGCCGGTGGCCTGCAGCGCGCCCGGGAAGCCGGTGCCCAGCGTGCCGATGGCCGCGCAGGGCGTGCCGGCGGCCTGCAGCACCCGCGCCAGCCACTGGCTGCACGAGGTCTTGCCGTTGGTGCCGGTGATGCCGGTCACGGCCAGGCCGCGCACCGGGTTGCCATGCCAGCCGGCGGCGATCGGGCCGGCCAGCTGGTGCAGGTGGCTCACGGCCAGGTGCGGCACGACGTCGCCGAAGCGCCAGTCGAAGCCGTCGGCCTCGTAGACCACGGCACCGGCACCGGCGGCGATCGCCTGGGCGATATAGGGGCGGCCGTCGGTGGCCAGGCGCGCGTTGCCGAGCACGTAGGCAAAGAACACATCGCCGGGCGCCAGGCGCCGGGTATCGCCGGTGAGCTTTGCCGCGGCGGCCACGTTGGTACGCAGCCAGGCCAGCGCGTTGCTGGCCTGGGCGGTGACTTCGAGCGGAAGCAGTGGCTTGGCCGTCATTGGGTCGAACTCCACGGTTCGCTCTCCTGCACCTTGTCGCTGACCACCAGCTGGCGGATCGGCGAATCGGGCTGCACATTCAGCGCGCGCAGCGTGCCGCCGGTAATGGCCGCGAACGCCGGGCCGGCCACCAGGCCGCCGTAGTGGCTGCCGGCGGTGGGCTCGTCCACGCTGACCGCCACGATGACGCGCGGGTTCGACATCGGCGCCAGGCCGATGAACGAGGCGCGGTACTTGCTGCGGTTATAGCCGCGGCCTTCATGCTTGTAGGCGGTGCCGGTCTTGCCGCCGACGCGGTAGCCCATCACCTGCGCCTCGGGGGCGGTGCCGCCGGGCGCGGTCACGGTCTCGAGCATGGCGCGCACATCGCGCGCCACCTGCGGCGACAGGATGCGTTCGCCGGTGACCGGACCGCTGGTGCGGAACATCGACACCGGGATCAGCTCGCCGTCGTGCGCAAAGATGGTGTAGGCATGCGCCATCTGGAACAGCGAGACCGACAGGCCATAGCCATATGACATCGTGGCCTGCTCGATCGGCCGCCAGCTCTTGAACGGGCGCACGCGGCCGGCCACGGCGCCGGGGAAGCCGATCTTGGGCGCCTGGCCGAGGCCGACGCTGGTGAACATGTCCCACATTTCCTGCGGCTTCATCAGCATCGCGATCTTGGTCGTGCCGATATTGCTCGACTTCTGGATCACGCCGCTCACGGTCAGGGCCCCGTAGTTGTGGGTATCGCTGATGGTCGCGCCTTCGAAGTTGTACTTGCCGGCGGTGGTGACCACCGTGGACGGCGTCACGCGCTTGAGCTGCAGCGCCAGGCCGATAGTGATCGGCTTCATCATCGAGCCCGGCTCGAAGGTGTCGGTCAGCACGCGGTTGCGCAGTTGCTCGCCGGACAGCCGGCTGCGGTCGTTGGGGTTGTAGGTGGGCCAGTTGGCCAGCGCCAGCACTTCGCCGGTCTGGGCGTCCAGCACCACCGCGCTGGCGGCCTTGGCCTTGTGGCGCTCGACCACGGCCTTGAGCTCGTTGTAGGCCAGGTACTGGATCTTGGCGTCGATCGACAGCTGGATGTCCTCGCCGTCGCGCGGCGTCTTCAGCACGCCCACGTCCTCGACCACGCGGCCCAGCCGGTCCTTGATCACCTGGCGCGCGCCGGCACGGCCGGCCAGGCCGGGCTCGCGCGCCAGCTCCACGCCTTCCTGGCCGCGGTCTTCCACGTTGGTGAAGCCGACGATATGCGCCATCGCCTCCCCTTCCGGGTAGAAGCGCTTGTATTCGCGGGTCTGGTGGATGCCTTCGATCTTCAGCGCGGCAATCTTGTCGGCGACGTCGGGCAGCACCTGGCGCTTCAGGTAGACAAAGCCCTTGTCCTCGGACAGCTTTTTGCCCAGGTCTTTCTCCGACATGCCGAGCAGCTTGGCCAGCTGGCGGATCTTGGCGGCGTCGACCTGGTTGGGCACGTCTTCTGGCACCGCCCAGATCGCCTTGACCGGCAGGCTGGTGGCCAGCACCAGGCCATTGCGGTCCAGGATCTTGCCGCGCGTGGCGGGCAGCTCCAGCGTGCGCTGGAAGCGCTTCTTGCCCTCGGCCTCATAGAACTGGTTGCCCGGGCCCTGGATCCAGGCCGCGCGCACGGCGAGCGCGGCGAAGGCCGCGAACATCATGAACACCACCAGCTTGGAGCGCCACATCGGCAGGCGCAGGCCCAGCACCGGGCTGGCCGAGAACTGGCCGCTGCGCGGGCGCGAGGCGGTGCCGTTGCGGTCGCGGCGGGGCGGGTTGGGACGGGCCATGCTCATCGGCGCGCCTCCGCGGCACTGGCCGGCGCCGCCTCGGCGGGCGGCGGCAGCACGATGCCGGACAGGTATTGGGTCTTGCCGGGGTTGACCGGCGCCATCTTCAGCTGCGCGCGCGCCGTATCGGCAATGCGCGCGCTCTTGCCCAGCGCGCTCTGCTGGTACTGCAGGCGCGACCAGTCGATATCGAGCTGCTTCTCTTCAGACTGGGCCCGCTCCAGCGCCACGAACAGCGTGCGCGCCTGGTGCTGCGCGCTCACCAGCGACAGCGCGCACAGGATCAGCGCGGCGAGCAGGAAGAAGGTCAGGCGGTTCATGCGCGCGCACCTCCGCCGGCGGGCGCCGCGGGCGCCAGCTTCTCGGCCACGCGCATCACGGCCGAGCGCGCGCGCGGGTTGGCGGCCACCTCGTCGGCGCCGGGCTTGTAGCGGCCGAGCAGGCGCAGCGTCGGTTGCGGCAGGTCGGCCGCGCGCAGCGGCGCGCGGCGCAGCGCCGGGTCGGCATCCTGCTGGGGACGGGCGTGCGCCGCCATGAACCGCTTGACGATGCGGTCCTCCAGCGAGTGGAAGCTGATCACCACCAGGCGCCCTCCGACCTGCAGCAGTTCATAGGCCGCCTTCAGCCCTCTTTCGAGGTCCTCAAGCTCTTGATTGACGTGAATCCGTAGAGCCTGAAAGGTGCGGGTCGCAGGGTCCTGACCCTTCTCGCGTGTTTTGACGGCTTTCGCCACGAGCGCGGCAAGGTCGGCAGTAGTGGCGACGGGTCCGCCATCGCCGGGTTCGCGCCGGCGAGCAACAATCGCCTTTGCAATCTGTACAGCAAACCGTTCTTCCCCATAGTCTCGTATCACCCTGGCAATGTCCTGCTCATCCGCCTGCGCCAGCCACTGGGCGGCAGTGATGCCGCGCGTGGTGTCCATGCGCATGTCCAGCGGGCCCTCGAAACGAAAGGAAAACCCCCTCGCCGCCTCATCGATCTGGGGCGAGCTGATCCCCAGGTCGAGCAGCACGCCAGCGACGTGGCCGCGCCCCGACAGGCGTTCGGCCATGGCCGCAAAGCTCGCGTGCTCAATGGAGAAGCGGGCATCCTTGATGGTGCCCGCTTCTGCGATTGCTGCTGGGTCCTTGTCGAACGCAACCAGGGCCCCGTCCGGCCCCAGCCGGGCCAGCACCGCCCGGCTGTGCCCTCCCCTGCCGAAGGTGCCGTCGACGTAGGCCCCGTCCGGCCGCCAGACCAGAGCCTCGACGGCCTCGTCCAGCAGCACGGTGCGATGGTGCAGGGCGGGGGTTGCCGGCGTTCCGGTAGGACTCATGACTTCGTCAGAAAGAGAAATTCTTCAATGCCTCGGGCATGCCCTGCGCCATCGCCTGCTGTTCCTTGGCGGCGTAGGTCGCGGCATCCCACACTTCGAAATGGCTGCCCATGCCGAGCAGCATGACTTCCTTGTCGAGCATGGCGGCACTGCGCAGCTCCGGTGCGATCAGCACCCGGCCCGCGCCGTCCATTTCCACGTCGGCGGCGTTGCCCAGGAAGATGCGCTTCCACCAGTGCGCATCCATCGGCAGCGCTGCAATGCGCGTGCGGAAGTTTTCCCACTCGGGCCGGGGAAACAGCAGCAGGCAGCCATCCGGGTGCTTGGTCAGCGTCACCCGGCCCTCGGCCTGCTGTTGCAGCGCCTCGCGATGCCGGGACGGAACAGACATCCGCCCCTTGGCATCCAGCGAGAGTGCCGAAGCTCCCTGAAACAAGCTTGCTCCCGGTCCCTGCCGGCCAGTTGCCGGCCGGCATGCGCGTGAATCCTTCTGTTCCGACTATGACGAGATCATCCCACGGTCGGGGCCCAATTTCACACAAAAATACACTTCCTCACACTATTTCCCACTTTAGAGGAAGCGATATGGGCGGTCAAGGCTGCAAGCAGGGCAGCAAACGAGATTTTTTGAATCAGAACAATGACTTAGCGCGCACACTTCACGCACCGAAAAAGTGAATCCTTAATGAAATGAAGATCTTAGGGAGGAAAGCAGAGAAACCACCTGAGAACCACTTGAGGGGGAACTGCCGGCGGCGCGGGAAAGACCTGTCCCGTCGCGCGGAGAAAGGATACAACAATTGCCCGCCAGCCCCGCTGAATCCAGGGCCCGGCGGCAGGCAGGCTTCAGGCCCGCATCAGATTCGATAAGCGGCGGTGGTCATCACGCGCGACGCGCCGCGCATCAGCGCCCGCACCGGCGCGGGCAACGGCATCCCGCCGGCCTCGCGCGCGGCGTCGCCATGGCGGATCTCGTCGTCGCGCATCTGCTCGAGGATGGCGCGCGAGCGGCCGTCGGCCTCGGGCAGGCGGTCCAGGTGCCCGCCCAGGTGGTGCTCGACCTGGCGCTCGGTCTCGGCGACGAAGCCCAGGCTGACGCGGTCGCCCGCGCGGCCGGCGACCCAGCCGATGGCGAAGGCGCCGGCGTACCACAGCGGATTGAGCAGGCTCGGACGCGACCCCAGCTCGCGCAGGCGCTCGGCGCACCAGGCCAGGTGGTCTTCCTCTTCGCGCGCGGCGGCATCCATCTGCGCGCGCACCGCGCCGTTGCGCGCGGTCAGCTTCTGCGCCTGGTACAGGGCCTGCGCGCAGACCTCGCCGACATGATTGATGCGCATCAGGCCGGCCACATGGCGGCGTTCGTCGGCGCTCATCTGTTCCGTGTCCGGCGCCAGCCGGTCAGCCGGGTTGGCGCGCGCCGAGCGCGTGGCGCCGGCAATGGCGCGCAATGCCACGTCGAATTCTTTGATCAGGGTGTCCATGTCGCAGAGGCGGTTGGTCTTGGTTCGCGGCAGTCCCTGCCATGGTGGGGTGCGCAGCCGTGGCGCGGCACGCGCAGGACCATCGGGATTACCCGTATTGTAGCTTGCCTCTAATCGGCGCCAGCCCGCATCCCGCCTTGCATTGATACGCCCGGCTACTCAAAAACCCTGAGTTGTTAAAAGCAGACAAGGGGGTTGAGCCCGACTAGTGAATGAAAAGTTGTTTGTTACAGTACTTCGCAACTTCCAACGAAGTTTGACGCGCGGGGGATGGAGACCAACAGGAGGTTCCCCCGGGCAGTCACCAATAATTCTTACAGTGGAGATCAACGAGCATGAAGAAATCGCTTCTGGCGCTGGCAGCGCTTGGCACATTTGCCGGGGCTGCGCAAGCCCAATCGAGCGTCACGCTCTACGGCGTGGTCGATGCCAACATCGAGTATGTAAGCAACATGTCGCAAAGCACGCCGACCACCGCAAGCGTAACGAACCCGTTCCCGGGCGCGGCGCACAACCTGGTGCGGCTGAATTCCGGCGGCCTGTCCGGCTCCCGCTGGGGCCTGCGCGGCGTGGAAGACCTGGGTAGCGGCCTCAAGGCACTGTTCGTGCTCGAAAGCGGGTTCGGCATTGACGACGGCAAGTTGCAGCAAGGCGGCCGTCTGTTCGGCCGCCAGGCGTTTGTGGGTCTGGAAAGCAGCAGCTTCGGCCGCGTTACCCTCGGCCGCCAGTACACGTCCATGTTCGATGCGCTGGCCAATTTCTCGCCGGCAGGCTACGCCACGCAATATGAACCGGTCGTCTTCCAACTTGGCAGCAACTTCCGCGAGGACAACACCGTCAAGTACACCGGCGTGTTCGGTCCCGTCACGGCCGAAGCCCACTGGTCGTTCGGCGTCGGCACGCCTTCGCCCTGGTTCGCTAATGCCGCAACCGGTGAAGTACCGGGCCAGTTCCGCCGCGACAGCGCCTACGGCGCTGCCGTGTCATACGCCGCCGGCCCCTTCGGCGCAACTGCCGCCTACGACCAGTACAACCCGACGCTGAACGCCGCGGGCGCGACCGGCAGCTTCAAGAAGGCCGCTTTCGCAGGAAGCTATGCCTTCGGCCCGGCCAAGATCATGGCCGGCTACCGCTGGGGTCTGAACAATGGCACCGACCGCAAGCTGATGCAGGACAACCTGTACTGGATCGGCGCGAACTACCAGGTGACCCCGGCACTCGGCCTGACCCTGTCGTACTACTACGACGACCTGATGAAGCTGGTTGTGCCGCCCAGCCAGACCGGCGCACAAGTCAACCCGAAGAACCCCTGGCAAATCACTTTCATTGCCGACTACAACCTCTCGAAACGTACCGACGTGTACCTGACCACCGCCTATACCAAGAACGCGGGCGTGAACTTCGATACGTCGGCCATCGGCTTTGCCAACGCCTATTTCCTGGGCCAGGGCAAGGACAACCAGTTTGCCGCCGGCGTGGGTATCCGCCACAAGTTCTGAGCGCATCGCGCTCGAACTGGAAAGGCACCTTCGGGTGCCTTTATTCGTTGGCGCAGCCAACTTGCGGTCATAGGGCATCACCTCATCGGCGTACGCGAAGGCGGCAACTAAAATGCACTGACCAGACCAACCGGACCGCCCGGCCACTCCCAGGAGACCCTGCATGCCATCCCATCGCCGGCGCGTCGTCGCGCTGTTGCTGTCCGGCAGTCTCGCCGCGCTTGTCGGCCAGGCTGTGCTGGCAGCAGATCCTTATCCGAACAAGCCGATCCGACTGGTGGTGCCGTTCGCCGCCGGCGGCACCACGGATATCCTCGGGCGTGCGGTGGCTGCCGAGCTGGCGAAGCTGCCGGGCTGGAACGTGGTGGTCGACAACAGACCCGGCGCCGGCGGCAATATCGGCGCCGACATCGTAGCCAAGGCCGCACCCGACGGATACACGCTGCTGATGGGCACCGTCGGCACCCATGGCATCAACCAGTCCCTGTACGGCAAGCTGCCGTTCGACCCGATCAAGGACTTCGCGCCCATCACCGAAGTGGCGGCCGTGCCCAACGTGCTGGTGCTCAACCCGGCGTTCGCGCAGCAGAACAAGATCGATAGCGTCAAAGACCTGATCGCCTATGCGCGCGCCAATCCGGGCAAGCTCAACATGGCCTCCAGCGGCAACGGCACCTCGATCCATCTGGCCGGGGAACTGTTCAAGACGCAGACCCGGACCTTCATGGTCCACTTCCCGTACAAGGGCAGCGGCCCGGCGCTGACGGACCTGGCGGGGGGCACCATGCAGGTGATGTTCGACAACCTGCCCTCGTCGATGGCGCTGATCAGGAGCGGCAAGCTCAAGGCGCTGGCCGTCACCAGCGCCAGGCCGTCGCCGGCACTGCCCGGGGTGCCGACTGTCGCCCAGGCAGCGGGCCTGCCGCAGTACGAAGCCAGCTCCTGGTTCGGCATGCTGGCGCCGGCCGGCACGCCGCCGGACATCGTTCACCGCATCCAGCAGGAAGTGGCCAGGGCCCTGGGCGCCCCGGCCGTGCGCGAGCGCCTGCAGGCGCAGGGCGCCGAGCCCGTCGGCAACACGCCGGAGCAGTTCGCCGCGTTCATCCGCGCCGAAACCGCCAAGTGGGCCAGGGTAGTCAAGGATTCGGGCGCCAAGGTCGATTGAAGGCGATTTGATCGCCGGCAGGGCGGCGGCGCGCATCGCGCATATACTTGAGGCATCAAATGTCGGCCGCCCGCAGCGCGGGTGGCCCCTGGCGGCTGTTGCCGCACCCCTGCGCACCGATGCACTGAAGATGCCAAACCCGTCCCCTGCCGCCGGCGCCGAGAGCGCGCCGGTCGACCTCGAAACCCGTGCCGATCACACCGGGCACGAGGCCCTGCGCCTGTGGCTGCGGCTGCTGACCTGTACCAACCTGATCGAGGGCGATATCCGCTCGCGGCTGCGCCAGGACTTTGCCTGCACCCTGCCCCGCTTCGACCTGATGGCGCAACTCGACCGGCACCCCGAAGGCCTGAAGATGGGCGAGCTGTCGCGCCGCATGATGGTGACTGGCGGCAATGTCACCGGCATCACCGATCAGCTGCAGCAAGAAGGCCTGGTCTCGCGCGAGGCCCTGCCCAGCGACCGCCGCGCCTACCTGATCCGCCTGACCCCAGCCGGGCGCGCCGCGTTCTCGCGCATGGCGCGCGCGCATGAGGACTGGATCGAGCAACTGTTCTCTGACCTGGCCGAAACCGACCGGCGCGCCCTGTTCCGACTGCTGGGCCGGCTCAAGACCGGCCTGATTTCGCCATGAAACCGTTTGCCATCCTCACCCTGTGCGGCCTGCTGCCGGTGCTGGCGGCCTGCAGCAGCACGCCGCAGCCACCGCAGGTCACGCCGGTGAACGCCACCATCAGGCTTGGCCGCGTCACCGAGAAGACCTTCCTGACCCGCCTGGACGTAGCCCAGTTGCCTCCTTACTATGGCGGCGGCACCAGCGTCGGCGTGGGCGCCGCGGGCGGCGGCGGCGGCGGCGGCGTGGGCGTGGGCTTTGCCGTCGACCTGAGCCGGCTGTTCAACAAGCCCGCGCCGGTGCAGCAAGTCGACCTGTTCCAGTACAAGGTACGGACCATGGACGGCGCGACCGTGTCGGCCAACGCGCCGGCGGCGCCGGGTCTGGAGCCTGGCGCGTGCGTGCGGGTGATCTACCCCGACGGCAGCCAGGAAGCCCGCCTGGCGCCATCGAACGAGTGCTGAGCCGCCGCGGCGCGGCCTGAAAGCACAACGGCCTCCGCGCAGGAGGCCGTTGTCGTTTGCGGCGACCGCCGCCTGGGCCGCTCAGGCCGCCTGGCGGCTGTCGCGCAGTTCGCGGCGCAGGATCTTGCCGACGTTGGTCTTGGGCAGCTCCGTGCGGAACTCGACGTACTTGGGCCGCTTGTAGCCGGTCAGCCGCTCCTTGCAGAACTCGATCACATCGGCCTCGGTCAGCGCCGGATCCTTCCTGACCACGAACAGCTTGACCACCTCGCCCGAGTGCGTGTCCGGCACGCCCACGGCCGCCACTTCCAGCACGCCCGGGCACTCTGCCACCACGCCTTCGACTTCGTTCGGGTACACGTTGAAGCCCGACACCAGGATCATGTCCTTCTTGCGGTCGACGATCTTGGTATAGCCGCGCTCGTCCATCACGCCGATGTCGCCGGTCTTGAAGAAACCGTCCGGGGTCATGACCTTGGCGGTCTCGTCCGGGCGGTTCCAGTAGCCGGCCATCACCTGCGGGCCGCGGATGCAGATCTCGCCGGGCTGGCCGAGCGGCACGTCCTTGCCGTCGTCGTCGCGGATCACCACTTCGGTCGAAGGCAGCGGCATGCCGATGGTGCCCGAGAACGCATTGGTATCGGTCGGGTTGCAGGTGGCCGAGGGCGAGGTCTCGGACAGGCCGTAGCCTTCGATGATCGGGCAGCCGGTCTTGGCCAGCCACTGCCTGGCCACCGCCTCCTGCACCGCCATGCCGCCGCCATTGGCCACGCGCAGGCCGGAGAAATCGACCTTGCTGATTTCCGGGTTGTTGAGCAGCGCGTTGTACAGCGTGTTGACGGCCGGGAACATGTTGAACCTGTACTTCTGCAGTTCCTTGATGAAGCCCGGGATATCGCGCGGATTCGGGATCAGCACGCTGGTGCCGCCGCTGCGCATGCCCAGCAGGCAGCAGACCGTCAGCGCGAAGATGTGGTACAGCGGCAGCGCGGTGATGGTGATCGGCTGGTCGATATGGGCGCCCTTGTTCAGCGCCGGCTGCATCCACGCCTCGGACTGCAGCACGTTGGCCACGATGTTACGGTGCAGCAGCACAGCGCCCTTGGAAATACCGGTGGTGCCGCCCGTGTACTGCAGGAAGGCGATGTCGTCCGGGCCGGTGGCAGCCGGCTGCAGCGCCAGCCTGCGGCCCTCGGCCAGCACGCTGTTGAAGCGCACGCAGTTGGGCAGCTCCCACGCGGGCACCATCTTCTTGACGTTGCGCACCACGAAATTGACGATCGCGCCCTTCAGCCCGCCCAGCATGTCGCCCATGCTGGCCACCACCACGTGCTTGACCGGGGTCCTGGCCAGCACCTGCTGCAGCGTGGTGGCAAAGTTCTCCAGGATCACGATGGCCTCGGCGCCGCTGTCCTTGAGCTGGTGCTCGAGCTCGCGCGGGGTGTAGAGCGGGTTGACGTTGACCACCACGAAGCCCGCACGAAGCACCGCTGCCAGCACCACCGGGTACTGCAGCACGTTCGGCATCATGATCGCCACGCGTGCGCCGGGACGCAGCCCGCGCGACTGCAGCCATGCGGCAAAGTGTGCCGAGAGCTGGTCCAGTTCGCCGTAGGTGATGGCCTTGTCCATGCAGATGAAGGCCTTGCGGTCGGCATAGGTGCGGAAAGACGCTTCGAGCAGCGCGGCAAGCGAGCGGAACTGGCTGGCATCGATCTCGGCAGGGACGCCGGCCGGGTAGTGTTTCAGCCAAATTCTTTCCATAGCACCGTCTCCTGAATTTCTGAATGGTCGTTCGATTTTGCCGAGATGCTAAACGCGCGCCCCGGTTAAAACAACAACTTAGACGAAGTCCTCGGGGCCATCGGTCCTGACCGATGGCCCCTGACGGGCATTATGCGCCACTGGTCAGCCGTAAGCAGCGGGATAACCCCTAGTGATACGAATTGCCTTCATCCGGCGCCGGGCAGCACCAGCTTCATCATGTTGGCAGCAAGCTCCTGCGCCAGCGTCTCCGGGTCCACGCGGCCGGGTTCATGCCAGGTGTACAGGAAGCCCACCACGCTGCCGATCGCATGCGCGGTCACACGCGCGTCGCCGAAGGCAAACACGCCGTCGCGCTTGCCCTCTTCCAGCAACGCATAGAGATCACGGTAGAAGTCGCGCGCCATGCTGTCGAGCCACGCCACGGTGTCGGGGCGCAGGTACTGGTTGTCGCGAAAGCTCAGCGTGGCCGGCACATGGCAGGCCACGCAGCGTCGTGCCATCTCGAGCAGGCAGGCCTGCAGGCGCTCGCGCACCGGCAGCGCCGGGTCCGCGGTCTCGCGGATCACGGGCAGGCAGGTCTGGGCCGACTCGCGGCACAGGATGTCGAAGATCTCGTACTTGTCAGTAAAGTAGTAGTAGACCGCCGGCTTGGTCACGCCCAGCGCGCGGCACAGATCGTTCATGGTCATGCCGGGGTAGCCCTTGCTGTAGAAGAGCTGCGCGGCGGTATCGAGGATCTGGCGGCGCCGGGCCTCCTGGCGCTCGGCGATATGCGGGCGGGCCGGCTGGGGCTCGAGTGGTGCGCTCGGCGGCGGGTTCAGCGGTGCGGATCTGTGTGCAATCGACATGATGCAATTCTCGCATGACGGGATCGGTATGCCAGCCCGGCCGAGCCCTCGGCCGATTGACGCAAATGCCCGATCCCCCTACGATCATACCCAACGGTAAATAAATATACCATTGGGTACAGGCCCGCCCTGCCCCGGTACAACGCACGCCATCAACCATCCCGCATCATGACGTCCCACAAGCTCCTGATCGCCAATCGCGGCGAAATCGCCATCCGGGTCGCGCGTGCCGCCGCGGCCATGGGCATCCCCAGCGTGGCGCTGTACAGCGAAGACGATCGCGACGCGCTGCACGTGCGCAAGGCCGACGCGGCCGTGGCGCTGCCCGGCACCGGTCCGCGCGCCTACCTCGACATTGCCGCCGTGGTGGACGCCGCGCGGCGCGCGGGCTGCGGCATGGTGCACCCCGGCTACGGCTTCCTGTCAGAGAATGCCGACTTCGCACAGGCCTGCCTGGACGCCGGGCTGGTCTTCGCCGGCCCCGCGCCCGACGTGCTGCGCCTGTTCGGCGACAAGGCCCGCGCCCGCGCGCTGGCGCGCGAGCATGGCGTGCCGGTCGTGCCCGGCACCGCCGGCCCGACCACGCTGGAGCAGGCGCGGGCCTTCTTCAGCAACCTGGACGGACCGGCGGGCATGATGATCAAGGCGCTCGCCGGCGGCGGCGGGCGCGGCATGCGCGCGGTCCATCGCGCGGAGGAAATCGACGAGGCCTATGCCCGTTGCGTCTCCGAAGCGAGCGCCGCGTTCGGCAACGGCGCGGTCTACGTCGAGCGCATCGTCAGCGCGCCGCGCCATATCGAAATCCAGGTGGTCGCCGATGCCGAGGGCCGCGTGCTGACGCTGGGCGAGCGTGAATGCAGCCTGCAGCGCCGCCATCAGAAGCTGGTCGAGATCGCGCCCAGTCCAGCCTTGGATGATGCCCTGCGCGCAAAGCTGGCCGATGCCGCCGCGACGCTGGCGCGCGCCGCCGCCTATCGCGGCATCGGCACCTTCGAGTTCCTGGTGGAGGACGGCAACGATGGCGGTCCATCCTTCTGGTTCATGGAGGCCAATCCGCGCCTGCAGGTCGAGCACACGGTGACCGAGATGGTGACCGGCGTCGACCTCGTGCAAACCCAACTGGCGATTGCCGCCGGCGCGCGCCTGGCCGACCTGGGCCTGGAGCAGGCGCCCGCGCCGCGCGGCATCGCGGTGCAGCTGCGGATCAATGCCGAGCACCTCGACGCGCAGGGCCAGTTGCGCCCGGCCAGCGGCACGCTGACGGCCTTCGAGCCGCCCAACGGGCCAGGCGTGCGCGTGGACAGCGCGGGCTTTGCCGGCATGACGGCGAATCCGCGCTTTGATTCGCTGCTGGCCAAGCTGATCGTGCACGAACCCGGCGGCAACTATGGGCGCGCACTGGCGATCGCCTACCGCGCGCTGTGCGAGTTCCGCATCGAAGGCATCGACACCAACCGCCGCCTGCTGCAGGACCTGCTGCAGCTTGACGACGTGCGCCGCAATGCCGTGCACACGCAGTACCTGGACCAGGCGCTGGCCGCGCTCGCCGCCGCCGACGCCGACCACCCGGTGCTGCACGCGCCGCCCGCCCTCGCCGACGGCGCACCGGCCGATGACGATAATGCGCTGGCCGATATCCCCGACGACGCCATCGCCGTGCCCGCGCCCATGGACGGCGCGCTCGCCGCCATCCACGTGCGCGAAGGCGACACCGTCAGACGCGGCCAGCCGCTGGCGATTATCGAAGCGATGAAGATGGAGCACCCGCTGGAGGCGCCCGCCGCCGGCACGGTGCTGCGCGTGCTGGCCGCCGCTGGGGCCACGCTGCGCGCCGGCGCGGCAGTGATCGTGCTGGCGCCCGGCGACGATGCCGGCCATGCCGCCGAAGCTGCCGCCGCGGCCGACCTCGACCATGTGCGCGCCGACCTGCGCGCGACGCTGGAGCGCCACGCTTTCGGCCACGACGCCGCGCGTGCCCAGGCCGTGGCCAGGCGTCACGCCCAAGGCGGCCGCACCGCGCGCGAGAACATCGCCCAGCTGTGCGACGACGATTCCTTTATCGAATACGGCGCGCTTGCCATTGCCGCGCAACGGCAGCGGCGCAGCGTCGAGGACCTGATCAGCGCCACGCCCGCCGACGGCATCGTCACCGGCATCGGCACCGTCAACGCCGCGCGCTTCCCCGATGCCGACACGCGCTGCATGGTGCTGGCCTACGACTACACCGTGCTGGCCGGCACGCAGGGCTTCTACGGGCACAAGAAGCTGGACCGCATGCTGGCGCTGGCGCGCCAGTGGCAGGTGCCGGTGGTGCTGTTTGCCGAGGGCGGCGGCGGCCGCCCGGGCGACACCGACATGCCGGTGGTGGCCGGGCTCGATTGCACCTCGTTCATCCAGTTCGCGCGGCTCTCGGGCCAGGTGCCGCTGGTGGGCATCGTCTCGGGCCGCTGCTTTGCCGGCAATGCGGCGCTGCTGGGCTGCACCGACGTCATCATCGCCACGCGCAGCGCCACCATCGGCATGGGCGGGCCGGCCATGATCGAAGGCGGCGGGCTGGGCGTGTTCGCGCCGGAGGAAGTCGGGCCCGTCAGCGTGCAGGGACCCAATGGCGTGATCGACGTGCTGGTCGATGACGAAGAGGCCGCGGTCGATGCCGCGCAGCGCTACCTGTCTTACTTCCAGGGCGACGTGCGCGACTGGCAGGCCGAAGACCCGCGCCACCTGCGCCACGCCATCCCCGAGAACCGCCTGCGCAGCTACGACATGCGCGCGGTGATCGCCGCCATGGCGGACAGCGGCTCGGTGCTGGAACTGCGCGCGGCCTTCGGCACCGGCATCATCACCGCGCTGATCCGCATCGAAGGCCGTGCCTTCGGCTGCATCGCCAACAATCCGCGCCATCTCGGCGGCGCCATCGACAGCGCCGCCGCCGACAAGGCCGCGCGCTTCATGCAGCTGTGCGGCGCGCACGGGCTGCCGATCGTGTCGCTGTGCGACACCCCGGGCTTCATGGTCGGGCCGCAGGCGGAGAAAACCGCCACGGTGCGGCATGTGTCGCGCCTCTTCGTCACCGCCGGCGCGCTGCGCGTGCCGTTCTTTACCGTGGTGCTGCGCAAGGGCTACGGGCTGGGCGCGCAGGCCATGGCCGGCGGCAGCTTTGCCGCGCCCTTCTTCACCGCGGCCTGGCCCAGCGGCGAGTTCGGCGCGATGGGCATCGAGGGGTCGATCCGGCTGGGCTTCCGCAAGGAACTGGAGGCCGTGGCCGACCCCGACGAGCGCGAAGCGCTGTTCGCGCGCATGGTCGACGGCGCCTACCAGCGCGGTCGCGCGCTGAACATGGCCAGCCACCTGGAGATCGACGCCGTGATCGACCCGGCCGACACCCGCCACTGGCTGCTGCGCGGGCTGGCCTCGGTGCCGCCCGGCAGCCTCGGCCGGCAGGCGGGTTCAACGAGGCGTTTCATCGATACCTGGTAGCGGAGCGCGCAGACAACCGCTTGTGTGCTCCCTCTCCCGCTTGCGGGAGAGGGTTGGGGTGAGGGCGAGAGTCTCTACGAAGTACAGCCGGTGGTATGCCAGCGCCTGCCCTCACCCCCTGCCCCTCTCCCGCAAGCTGGAGAGGGGAGCAAACCGGCAGCCCGCGTGCTTTGTCGGCAAACTGAGTGGCCTCAGTTGGCCGCCATCTTGCCGCCTGCTGTCAGCGTCCCGGTGCGCGTGGCCGGCGGCGCCAGCCGGTGCAGCGCGGCTTCGCGCTCGGCGGCGGGCAGCGCACCGATGCGGGCAGCCTCGTCATAGAAGCGCCGCCAGTCGCCATTGCACTGCGCCAGCAGCGCGGTGAAGGCCGGCACCCACTGCTGGTATGTAGCCACCGCGGCCAGGTGGGCGTTGGTCAGCGGCTGGTCGAACCAGCGGTCATAGCCACTGTAGCCGCCCCATTCCGTGCGCAGCCGCGCGTACTCGCTGCGCAGGTCGGCGAAGATCTTCGCCTTGCCCTCGCGCTTGGCGCCATCATCGAGCGGGGTCTGGTACAGCGCCACCAGCCGGTCGCGCGTGCCCAGCAGCAGCGCGCGGAACTGCTGGCGCCGGGCATCGTAGTGGCGATAGCTGGCGCGCGCGTCCTCCGACGCATCCTCGGCCAGCCAGCGCTCCACGCCCGCCGCTTCCACCGCGGTGGCGAAGGATTCGTTGAAGGCAGTGTCGTTGCGCACGTACACCACCTGGTGCGCCAGTTCGTGGAAGATCAGCCGCGCCAGCTCGCCCTCGGGCAGGTAGACAAAGGTATTGAGCAGCGGGTCGTCGAAATAGCCCAGTGTCGAATAGGCTGGGATGCCGGCCACGTAGGTTTCCAGCCCGTCGTGGCGCAGGCCCTGCGCGTACTGCTCGGCATCGGACTGGGCGTAGTAGCCGCGGTAGCTGATGCAGCCGACGATGGGGAAGCACCACTTGCGCAGTTCCATCGACAGCTCGGGCGTGGCGAACACGCTCCACACCACGTAGGGCCGGTGCAGGTTGGCGTAGCGGCGGTAGCTGCCGTTGTCGGGCAGCTTCAGCTCGCGCGAGGCAAAGTCGCGCATGCGGCCGGCCAGCGCCAGCCGCTGGGCCAGGCGCGCGTCGTTGGCGTCGCGCGCGCCGGCAATGGCGTCGGTCAGCGGCTGCGCCTGGGCCATCACGCCAAGATGCCCGCCGATCGACTGTGCGTAGTAGCCCAGGGCCTCGCACCCTGCCATCAGCAGGACCACGGCCGTCAGGCCCGTTGCCGCCAGGAGTGCCGCCCAGCGGCGGCGGCCGGGCCGCTGTGTCATGCCGGCAGGACCGCCCCTTCCGCGCAGGCCTCAACCTGTACCAGGCAGTCGTAGAACACCGGCGCGCGGCCCAGGTCGGTCAGGCGCTGGCTGGTCAGCTCGTTGGCGTTCTTGCCGTCCGGGGCCAGCTTCTTCCACCAGATCGACAGCCCCACCACCAGCCCGCGCCGGGCGCGGTCGGTGACGCGGGCGCGCGCCACCATGCTGCCGCGGTCGTTGAAGGCGCGCACCAGCGCACCGTGCACGATGCCGCGCTCGGCGGCGTCGGCCGGGTGGATGTCCAGGTGCGGCTCGCCCTCGGTGGCGCGCAGGCTGTCGACGTTGACGAAGGAGCTGTTGAGGAAGTTGCGCGCCGGCGGCGAGATCATCGCCAGTGGATAGCGCGCCGCCAGTTCGGGCGCGGTCTGCGGTGCCTCGTACTGCGGCACGTAGTCGGGCAACGGGTCGAAGCCGTCGCGCGCCATCGGCTCCGAGTAGAACTGGCACCTGCCCGACGCCGTCGGAAAGCCGCCCTCGGCGAACGGCGCCGCCGGCAGCGCCAGCTTCTGCCAGCCCTGTTCCTTCAGTGATTCCCAGCTGATGCCGGCCGCGCGCGCATCGCCCGGAATGATGGCCTGCGCGGCGATGGCCTCGTCGCTGTCGGCAAAGCACGCCTCGGTGAAGCCCATGCGCTGCGCCAGGCGCCGGAAGATCTCGGTATTGGGCAGGGCCTCGCCCATCGGCGCGATGGCGGCGTTGTTGGCCAGGAAATAGGTGTGGCCGTAAGCCTTGTGCACATCGGTGTGCTCGAGCTGCGTGGTCGCCGGCAGGATGATGTCGGCATAGTCGGCGGTGTCGGTGCGGAAATGCTCCAGCACCACCGTGAACAGGTCCTCGCGCGCGAAGCCCGCGGCGACCGTGCCGGATTGCGGCGCCACCGCGACCGGATTGCTGTTGTAGACCACCACGGCCTCGATGCGCGGCGCGCCGGGCGCCGGCTCGGCCAGCAGCGCGTCGCCGATGGTGCTCATGTTGACGATGCGCGGCAGCTTCTGCGGCCAGCCCGGCAGCAGGTCCGGGCGCTGCAGCGCGGCCTCGTTGACCGGGAAGAAGCCCGAGGTCGACAACTGCAACCCGCCCGCCGGGTGGCGCCAGGCGCCCACCAGCGACGGCAGGCACGCCACCGCGCGCACCGCCTGGCCGCCGCCGTGCACGCGCTGCATGCCGTAGTTCAGGCGGATCGCCACCGGCTGGCGCTCGCGCACGGCCAGTTGGCCATAGAGGCCGGCCAGCCATTCGATGTCCTCGACCGGGATGCCGCAGATTCCGGCCGCGCGGGCCGGGGTGTAGGCCTGCGCGCGCTCGCGCAGCGCCTCGAAGCCGACCGTGTGGCGTTCGATGTAGTCGTGGTCGAGCAGGTCGTCGCGGATCAGCACATGGATCAGCGCCAGCGCCAGCGCGCCGTCGGTGCCGGGCATCGGCGCGATATGGCGATGGCACTTCTCGGCGCTCAGCGAGCGGTACGGGTCGATCGCCACCAGCGTGGCGCCGCGCCGCTTGGCTTCCTGGGCGCGGGTCCAGAAGTGCAGGTTGGAGGCAATCGGGTTGCCGCCCCAGATGATCACCAGCCTGGCATCGACCACGTGCTCCATGTCCATGCCCACGCTGGCGCCGTAGGTATAGCGCAGCGCCGTGGCGCCGGCGCTGGCGCAGATGGTGCGGTCCAGCCGCGATGCGCCCAGCTTGTTGAAGAAGCGCGCGGCCATGCTCTCGCCCTGCACCAGCCCCATGGTGCCGGCGTAGCTGTACGGCACGATGGCCTGCGGATCGCGCGCGGCGATCGCCTGCAGGCGGGTGGCGATGGTGTCCAGCGCCTCGTCCCAGGAGATCGGCGCGAACTTGCCTTCGCCCTTCTTGCCGATGCGCTTCATCGGCGTCAGCAGCCGGTCCGGGTGGTAAGTGCGTTCCGTGTAGCGCGACACCTTGGTGCACAGCACGCCCTGCGTCCCGGGGTGGTCGGGATCGCCCGCTACCTTGACGGCACGGCCGTCCTCGACGGTGACGAGCAATGCACAAGTGTCGGGGCAGTCATGCGGACAGGCGGCGCGGACGATGCGGGAAGCCATGGGGTCTCCGGGCGGGGGATGTGTTGTTTTCGTTCAGTCGTACGGAACTGGATCTGCCGGCGCAGGCGGCGGGTAGCGGCGCCTGCGCCGCGCCGGCGGGCGGCGCACCCCCCGGCCGTGCGGGGTGATGGCGGGGAGTATCTCGACCCGATTGTATTCGATTATGATGTGCCGGCGCGCTCGCGGCACAGACCGGGACGCGCACCATGCCGCACGATCCGGGCAACTTGCCGGCGACAGACCGGCCGACGCGGCGAACGGGTAACCGAACCACAATTCGCGGGGGGTTTATGTCTTTCCGATCAGGGGTCAATGGCCGGCTTGCCGGCCTGCTGCTGGCGTGCGCCATCGGCACCGGTGGCGCATCCTGCGCTGCCTTCGCAGCCAATACGGCGGGCACCGCCGCCACAGCCGAAAGCGGCGTCACCGCCGACACCATCCTGCTGGGCCAGTCCGCCGCGCTGACCGGCCCGACCGCCATGCTCGGCAAGCAGATGAACTCGGGCGCGCGGCTGTATTTCGACCATATCAACCAGCAGGGCGGCATCTACGGCCGCAAGATCCAGCTGGAGGCGCTGGACGACTACTACGAGCCCGAGCCCGCCGCCAAGAACACCAAAAAGCTGATCGAGGAGGACCGTGTCTTCGCCCTCTTCGGCTATGTCGGCACGCCCACCAGCCAGGCCGCGCTGCCGCTGGCGATCCAGGCCAGGGTGCCATTCTTTGGCCCGTACACCGGCGCGCGCTCGGTGCGCGAGCCGCGCAGCCGCTACGTCTTCCATGTCCGCGCCGGCTACAACGACGAGGCCACGGCGATCCTGCGCCAGATCCAGACCACCGGCCTGAAACGCGTGGCCGTGGTCTACAACGACGACGCCTACGGCAGGGCCGAGCTCGAAGAGCTGGAACGTGCGCTGAAGACCATGGCCGACAGCGGCGTGCAGCTGGTGGCACGCGAGGGCGTGGTGCGCAATACCACGGAAATCGGCGACGCCATGCAGGGCTCGATGAAGGCCCAGCCCGACGCCGTGGTCATGATCAGCGCCTACCGCACCGCCGGCGCCTTTGTGAAGGAAGCGCTGCGCCGCGGCTACAACGGCCAGTTCTACAACGTCTCCTTCGTCGGCACCCAGGCGCTGGCCAACGTGGTCGGCGCGCAGGGCAGCGGCGTGATCATCTCGCAGGTGATGCCGCACCCGGGCAACGCCACACTGCCGATCGTGCGGGAATACCTGCGCCTGCTGCAGGCCGCCGGCAAGGCCAGCGAATTCGACTACGCCAGCATCGAAGGCTTTATCGCCGCCAAGGCCTTCACCGAAGGACTGCGCCGCGCCGGCAAGGACCTGAACCGCGAGAAGTTCGTCACCGCGCTGGAAACGATGCGCAGCTACGACCTGGGTGGATACATCGTCAACTTCACGCCGGAGAACCACGTGGGTTCGAAGTTCGTGGAGATGACGATCATCAATTCGAAGGGGCAGGTGATCCGCTGAGCTTCCGGGCTTTTCTCCTCCCCGCTCGAGGGAGGAGAAAACAACGCCCTACTTCATGTCGTTCAGGTGGCACGCCGAAAACCGCATCGGCGCAATCTCCTTCAGCAGCGGCTGCTCTTCCCGGCAACGCGCCATCGCGTGCGGGCAGCGCGGATGGAAGTGGCAGCCCGGCGGCGGGTCCAGCGGCGACGGGATCTCGCCGCGGATCGCGACATAGGTCTTGCGGGCCACCTCCAGCTTGGGGGCCTCGGCCAGCAGGGCCTGGGTATAGGGATGGTTGGGCGCGGCGAACACGTCCTCGGTCGGCGCCGACTCCACCACCCGCCCCAGGTACATGATCACCACGCGGTCGCTGATGTGCTTGACCACGCCCAGGTCGTGGCTGATGAACAGGTAGGTCAGGTTCAGCTCTTCGCGCAGGCGCATGAACAGGTTCAGCACCTGGGCCTGGATCGACACGTCCAGCGCCGCCACTGACTCGTCGCACACCAGGAATTCTGGCTTGACCGCCAGCGCCCGGGCGATGCCGATGCGCGCGCGCTGCCCGCCCGAGAACTGGTGCGGGAAGCGCCGCAGCACGGTCGGGTCCATGCCCACGCGCACCAGCATGTCTTCGACATAGCCCTTCTGCGCGCCACGCTCGACCATGCCGTGCACCACCGGTGCCTCGCCGACGATATCCAGCACGCGCAGCCGCGGATTGAGCGAAGCATAAGGGTCCTGGAAGATCATCTGGATCGCCAGCTGCTTCTCGCGGCGCTTGTCGGGCGGCAGGTGGTCCAGGTTGATGCCGCGCCACAGGCGCTCGCCCTCGGTCAGCGAGTGCAGGCCCACGGCCATGCGCCCGAGCGTGGACTTGCCGCAGCCGGACTCGCCGACCAGGCCCACCACCTCGCCCGCGCGGATGCTCAGGTCGACGCGGTCGACCGCGTGCACCACCTCTTCATGCGCATGGGCGCCGAACAGGTTGGCGATGCGGGCGGCAGCATCCAGCGACTTGACGAAGCGCTTGGACACGCCGCGCAGTTCGAGGATCGGTGCGCCCGGCGTGGTCCCCGCTTCAGCGGTGGGATTCATCATCGGTCGGGGTTGCAGTGCAGTGGCGCTCATGCGGCCTCCTGGTTGGCCAGCACCGGATGGAAGCAGCGCAGGCGGCGGCCGTCGGCGGCGGTTTCCAGCGGCGGCTCGCTCTTGCAGGCAGCGGTGGCGTAGGGGCAGCGTTCGCGGAAGGCACAGCCGCCCGGCAGGTTCAGCAGCGACGGCGTCATGCCCGGAATCTGCCGCAGCGGCGCGCCGCGCGGGTTGCGCGACGGCGCCGAGCTGATCAGGCCGTGGGTATACGGGTGCTCCGGCTGCTCCAGCACCTGGCGCACGTCGCCGGCCTCGACGATCCTGCCTGCGTACATCACGCACACGGTATCCGCCAGCCCCGCCACCACCGACAGGTCGTGCGTGATCCAGATCAGCGCCGTGCCCGACTCGCGGCACAGGGTCTGCATCTCGTACAGGATCTGGCCCTGGATGGTCACGTCCAGCGCGGTGGTCGGCTCGTCGGCGATGATCAGGTCAGGCTTGTTCAGCAGCGCGATCGCAATCGCCACGCGCTGGCGCATGCCGCCCGAGAACTGGTGCGGGTAGGCCTGCAGGCGCTCGTCCGGCGACGGGATGCCAACCCGCGCCAGCGCGTTGCGCGCGCGTTCGCGCGCCACTGCCTTGCCCACCTTTTCATGCGCCAGCACCGCCTCGATCATCTGCGTGTCGATGCGCAGGACCGGGTTCAGCGTCATCATCGGGTCCTGGAAGATCATGGCGATGCGGTTGCCGCGCACGTCGCGCTGCTGCGCCGGCGTGAGCGCGCGCAGGTCGCGCGTGACGCCGTCGCGGCTGGTCAGCGCGATGCGGCCGTCGACGATCTTCCCGGGCGCATCGATCAGGCCCATGATCGAATAGCCGGTCATGGACTTGCCCGAGCCGGACTCGCCCACCAGCCCCATGATCTCGCCGCGGCCCACGGTGAAGGACACGTCGTCGACGGCCCTGGCGATGCCGCCGCGCGTGTAGAAATGCGTTCTCAGGTGTTCGACCACCAGTGTCGGTTGTGCCATGTTCCGCTCCTGGTTATTGCGTCTGCAGGCGCGGGTTCAGCACATCGCGCAACTGGTCGGCCACCAGGTTCATCGCCACGATGGTGACCACCAGCGCGATGCCCGGAAAGAAGCTGATCCAGTACTTGCCCGAGAGCATGTACTGCTGCCCGTTCGAGATCAGCGAGCCCAGCGACGGCTCGGTCACCGGCACGCCCAGCCCGAGGAAGGACAGCGTCGCTTCCAGCGTGATCGCTGATGCTACCTGCAGCGCCGCGATCACGATCAGCGGCGGCAGGCAGTTGGGCAGCAGGTGGCGGAACATGATGCGCGTGGGCGGCAGGCCCAGGCAGGTGGCGGCCTCGATGTACTCCTTGCGGCGCTCCACCAGCGCGGCACTGCGCGTGGTGCGCGCGTAGTAGGCCCACTGCACCGCCACCAGCGCGATCACGATATTGCCCAGCCCGGGGCGCAGGAAGGCCAGCAGGATCAGCGCCAGCAGGATCGGCGGGAACGACAGCTGCAGGTCGGCCACGCGCATGATGAAGGCCTCGGTGCGCCCGCCCAGGAAGCCGGCAAGCAGGCCGAGCGTGGCGCCCAGCAGCAGCGCGATGATGGTGCTGAGCACGCCCACGCCGATGCTGATGCGCAGCCCGTACATCACGGCCGACAGGATGTCGCGGCCCTGCTCGTCCGAGCCCAGCAGGAAGGTCATGCCGTTGCCGGCCTGCTCGCCCGGCGCCAGGCGCGCATCGAGCACGTCCAGCGTGGCCAGGTCATAGGGGTTCTGCGGCGCCAGCCACGGCGCGAAGATGGCGACCAGGATGATGACGACCAGCGTCACCAGCCCGGCCACGGCGATCTTGCTGGAGAAAAACTCGGCGGCAAAACGCCGCCACGGCGATTGCTCGCGCGCCGCGGGCGGCGGCGTCTTGTCGTCGTGATCTACAGATACGGCACTCATGGCTCAGCCCTTGTTGTCGGCAATGCGCACGCGCGGATCGAGCATGCTGTAGAGGATGTCCACCACCAGGTTGATCAGGATGAACAGCGTCACGATCACCATCAGGTAGGCGACGATCACCGGCCGGTCCAGCAGCTGGATCGAGTCGATGATGAGCTTGCCCATGCCGGGCCAGGCAAAGATCGATTCGGTCACGATCGCAAAGGCGATGATCGAGCCGAACTGCAGCGCGATCACCGTGACGATCGGGATCAGGATGTTCTTGAGCACATGCACGCCGACGATGCGGGTGTTGGACAGCCCCTTGGCGCGCGCGAACTTGACGTAGTCCTGCAGCATCGCCTCCTGCGTGCCGGCGCGCGTGAGCCGGATCACCATGGCGATATTCAGCAGCGACAGTGTCACCGCCGGCAGGATCAGGTGGCGGATGCCGTCGGCGGTCAGGAAGCTGAGCGGGATGCCGAGCACGCGCACGGTCTCGCCGCGGCCGTTGGACGGCAGCCAGCCGAGCTGCACCGCGAATACCATGATCAGCATCAGCCCGACCCAGAAGGTGGGCAGCGAGAAGCCCAGGATCGACACCGTCATGATCGACTTGCCGGCGATGCCCTTGGGCCGCAGCCCGGCCCACAGTCCCAGCGGGATGCCCAGCACGATCGCCAGCAGGATCGCGCAGACGGCCAGCTCCATGGTGGCGGGCATGCGCTCGAAGATCAGCTTGAGCGCCGGCGTGCCGTGCGCGAACGATGTGCCCAGGTTGCCATGCAGCGCGTTCTGCAGGAACACCCAGTACTGCTCCCACAGCGGCTTGTCCAGGCCCAGCGCCGCGATGGTGCGCTTGATGTCCTCCTGGTCGGCCTGCGGGTTGATCAGGATGTCGACGGGATTGCCGATGGCAAAGACGCCGAGGAAAACCAGCAGCGACATGACGAAGAGCACGACCACGCTCTGCATCAGGCGCCGGATGATAAAGACCAGCATGTTCGAACCACGTTCCTTTCGCGCGCGAATGCACGCCGCGCCCGGGCCGCGCCGTGGCGCTTCCCGGGTGTGGCGCGGCAGCCATGCGCGGCACCGCAAACTCGGCCGGCAGACAACCCGCTGGCCGAGGCTCCTGTGTTACCGGAGCTTACTGGGGCTTGAAGTTGTGCGCGTAGGTGCGCTCGTCGGTACGCGGCACGTAGGCAATGCCCTTCTGCGTGGCCCAGGTGGTCACCTGCTGGTGGATCGGGATGATACCGCCATCGTTGATCGCGATCGCGGTGGCCTCCTGCAACAGCTTGGAGCGTTCGTTGTCATCCACCGTGGCCAGGGCCTTCTCCAGCACCACGTCCATCTTCGGGTTGCAGTACTCGCCCCAGTTGGTGGTGCCGAAGCCTTTCTTGCTGTCCTCGCACGCCAGCAGCGCGCGCAGCGGCGAGCTGACCTCGCCGGTCTGCGCGCCCCAGCCGAGCAGCCCGAACGACCACTCATGCTTGATGCCCTTGGACGAGTACGTCGCCATCGGCATGCCCTCGACCTTGGTGACGATGCCGATGCGCGTCAGGTTCTGCGCAATGGTCTGCGCGATCTTCTCGTCGTTGACATAGCGGTTGTTGGGTGTGTGCAGCGTCACGCCGAAGCCGTTCGGGTAGCCTGCGTCGGCCAGCAGCTTCTTGGCGCCCTCGGGGTCGTACTTGACCGTCTTCAGGTTGGGGTTGTAGCCGAACAGCGTGGGCGGCACTAGGTTGTTGGTCGGCTCGGACAGGCCTTCCATCAGGCGGTCCTTGATGCCCTGCCGGTTGATCGCCATGCTGATGGCATTGCGCACGCGCGCGTCCTTCAGCGGGTTCTTGTCCATCGGCGCGCCTTCCTTCGTGGTGACGAAGGGCGACTTGTCGCGCTTGGCATCGAAATACAGGTAGATCACGCGGTGCGAGATCTTGGAGAAGAACGACAGCTTGGGATCCTTGCGCACCTTGGGCAGGTCAGGCGTGGGCACGTTCTCGATCGCCTGCACGTCGCCCGACAGCAGCGCCGCCAGGCGCGTGGCCGGGTTGGGGATGAAGCGCAGCGTGACCTTGTCCCACGCCGGCCGGGGGCCCCAGTAGTCGTTGTTGCGCACCAGCTCGACCCGGTCGTCGCGCGCGTAGCTGACAAACTTGAACGGCCCGGTGCCGACCATGCCCTTGCCCTGCGCGAAATCATCCGAGCTCAGGCCCTGCGTGGCCTTCTTCTGCACGATGTAGATCGACGTGAGGTCGTTCAGCATCAGCGGATAGGGCTGGTTGGTGGTCAGCTGGATGGTGTACTTGTCGATCACCTTCTTGTTGATGATCGCCTTGGTGTAGACGTCGAACTTGCCGGGGCTGTTCTGGATGGTGGCCGGGCGGTCCAGCGACCAGATGACGTCTTCAGCGGTCAGCTCCGAGCCATCATGGAACTTCACGCCCTTGCGGAGCTTGAACTCCCACGTGAGGTTGTTGACCAGCTTCCACGACTCGGCCAGGCCCGGAATGATGCGGCTGTCCGGGTCCATCTTGGTCAGCGAGTCGAACATGTGCTCGGAGACGTTGATATTGGAGAACAGGTTGTAGAAGTGCGGATCCATCGAGGTCGGCGGCGAACTCATGGCCAGTTTGAGGTCCGCGGCCCGGGCGGTGCCGGCAAGTGCCAGGCCAAGGGCCCCGGCTACCGCCACCACACCAATTGCCTTCTTGAAAGTGCGAAGGGACATCGCGCAATTCTCCCTGTAGGAAGTGAAGCAGACGTTTTAGGATCGGCAATGCGCCGCACCGCGGGTCACGCGGCGGCGCTGCGTTTTGGTGCGCTTTGGAATGCGCTTGCGCGTCCCAAAGCGACTGGCTTGCCGGCCGGGCACTTCAAGCATGAACTGTTCCAGCAGTGGATACGCGACGGCAATGCGTGGAAACCCGCCCGCGCTGGCATATTGCACTGCGCCAACCGGGCAAGCGCGCAGGAAATCGCCGCATTTTGGCGCTTTCGCGGGAGGCATCGTATGATCGGGGTATCCAACGCTAACGCCCCTTACCCTCAGGGCAGCCCGGCATCATGAAGCTCATCCCCGAAATCCTGCAGGCACAAGCCGAAATCCGCGCGATCCGGCGCGACATCCACGCCCACCCTGAACTCTGCTTCGAAGAGCAGCGCACCGCCGACGTGGTCGCGCGCAATCTGGAATCGTGGGGCATCGAAGTGCATCGCGGCCTGGGCACCACCGGCCTGGTCGGCGTGATCCGCAACGGCAACAGCGCGCGCGCCATCGGCCTGCGCGCCGACATGGACGCGCTGCCGCTGCAGGAGGCCAACACCTTCGACCACCGTTCGCAGCACACCGGCAAGATGCACGCCTGCGGCCACGACGGCCACACCGCGATGCTGCTTGGCGCGGCGCGCTACCTGGCGCAGCACAAGCCGTTCGACGGCACGGTGCACCTGATCTTCCAGCCGGCCGAGGAAGGCGGCGGCGGCGCCCGCGAGATGATCAAGGACGGCCTGTTCGAGCGCTTTCCGTGCGACGCGGTGTTCGGCGTGCACAACTGGCCGGGCATGCCGGTGGGCGCGTTCGGCACGCGCGCGGGCCCGCTGATGGCATCGAGCAACGAGTTCCGCATCGTCGTGCGCGGCAAGGGCGCGCACGCGGCCATGCCCAACAACGGCAATGACCCGGTCTTCACCGCAGCGCAGATCGTGTCGGCGCTGCAGGGCATCATCACGCGCAACAAGCGCCCGATCGACACCGCGGTGATCTCGGTCACGCAGTTCCATGCGGGCGATGCCACCAATATCGTGCCGGACCAGGCCTGGATCGGCGGCACGGTGCGCACCTTCACGGTGCCGGTGCTGGACCTGATCGAGCGACGCATGGAAGAAGTCGCGCGCGCGGTGGCGGCGGCATTCGACTGCACCATCGAATACGAATTCCACCGTAACTATCCGCCGACCATCAACAGCGAGGCCGAGACCGGCTTTGCCACCTCGGTCGCCGCGGAACTGGTCGGTGCGGACAACGTCGACAGCAATGTCGAGCCCACCATGGGCGCCGAAGATTTCTCGTTCATGCTGCAGCACAAGCCGGGCTGCTACCTGTTCCTGGGCAACGGCGACGGCGGGCATCGCGATGCCGGCCATGGCATCGGGCCCTGCATGCTGCACAACCCGAGCTACGATTTCAACGACGAACTGCTGCCGGTCGGCGCGACGTTCTTCGTGCGGCTGGTGGAGAAGTGGCTGGCGCCTGCGTGACTGTCGTACCTGCGCGCACCTGCCTGACCGCAGCATTACGATAACTACAGGGGAGCTTCCGCGATGGGCCGCTCTGCGCTGGATCGCGAGACAGCGCGCAGCTTCGCGCGCGTGGCGCTGGACAATATCCTGCGCCGGTATCCGTACAAGCTGGACCACATGATGGCCTGCGCCGGCGACGTGGCCGAGCCCGCGGCCTGGCACCCGGTCTTCTGCGGCAGCTACGACTGGCATTCCAGCGTGCACATGCACTGGCTGCTGGTGCGGCTGCTGGCACTGTGGCCGGACCTGGAAGAGGCACCGCGCATCCGCGCCGCGCTGGATGCCCAACTGCGGCCGGAGCACATGGCGGTCGAACTGGCCTACTTCCAGCGGCCGCATGCACGCACCTTCGAGCGCCCCTACGGCTGGGGCTGGATGCTGAAGCTGCAGGCCGAGTTGCTGGTGCAAGCGCGCCAGGACCCGCAGGCCGCCACCTGGGCCGACGCGTGCGCGCCGCTGGCGTCTCACCTGTCGCACCAGCTGGCGGAGTTCCTCGATGCGGCGGTATTCCCGGTGCGCACCGGCACTCACTACAACAGCGCCTTCGCACTGGTCATGGCGATGGCCTATGCGCGCGCGCACCAGGACCTGGCCTTGCGGCGCGCCATCGTGCGGCGGGCGCATCGCTGGTTCGGACACGACCAGAAATATCCTGCCCGCTATGAACCCGGCGGCGATGAATTCCTGTCCGGCGGGCTGACCGAAGCCGTGCTGATGCACGCCGTGATGGACGGCTGCGCGTTTTCGGAATGGTGGGAATTGTTCGTGCCGGGGCAGGCGGAGCTGGCCAACTGGCTGACGCCGGTGGAAGTCGCCAATCGCAGCGATCCCAAGACCTCGCATCTGGACGGACTCAACCTGTCGCGCGCATGGTGCTGGCGCCTGCTGGAGCCTGCCCTGCCCGATCCGCTGCGGCCACTGGCTGTCCGTGCGTGGTCAGAGCATCTCGGGGCGTCGCTGCCGCAGGCGGTCGAAGGCGAGTATGTGTCGACGCACTGGCTGGCCTCGTTCGCTGTGCTCGCGCTGGCCGAGCCGATCGGCGGCTGAGGATGCCGCCGGGGCGCTTCAGTCCAGCGCGATATCGCCGTACCAGGATTCGGCCCGGCTCCTGGTGTTGTCGGTATCGGTCATGATGCCCACGGCGATGACCCGGCCCGGGTCGGTCCCGAACGCCTTGCGGTAGTCCGCGCGCAGGTCGCGCTCATGGCAACGCCACTCATTGGCGTGCTTCGTGCCGCTATCCACCACGATCATGCGCACACGGTCGGTGTGCGGATTTTTCACCACCGAGCCTTCGGCGCGCCGTCCGCCCCAGATGTACATCAGGGTGGCGTAAGGCATTTCGCGGCCGGTGGTCAGCCGCGCCATCTCGTACATCAGCTGGTCTTTCAACGATAAGGCGCCCTTGTCGCCGTCGAAGGCGACAAACAGGCGCAGCGGCGAATCCTCGCGCGGGCCGACGCTGTTGTCGGCATTGCGGATGATGCCGCTGGTCTTCCAGGTCCAGCGCAGCGTGCCGGCATCGCGGTCACGCAGCGGGACATACAGGCCGGAGGCGGAACTGTCGGCCTGCGCATGGACAACCACGCGCTGGTCGACCTCGGCCAGCGAATAGCGGGTGGGGATCTTGTTGCGGTTGATGGTCCAGGGCTGCCAGCCAACCGGCAGCTGGTCTCCGCGCGGCGAGACTGAGAACAACGGCAGCGTGGCGAGAGTGACCGGCGCTGCGTCGGCGGGTTCGCCATCGTCCCCGGCTTCAGCTTCTGCCGCGCGGGTGTTGGCGGCAGCCAGCGGGTCGGAAGACGGCCCCGCTTCGGCATCCTTCTGCGCCGCCGCGTATGCAGCCATGCGCTTGGCGAACGCCTCGCAATCGACCGCGGAAGTGGCAGCCGTCGGGGCCGGATCGCCCGGGGATAGCGCGGAATCAGAGGGATTGGATGCGCATCCTGCCAGCAGCAGCGCGCTGGCGGCGCCGGTCAAAACCAGCCGGAACATCTTGGCCGTCATGTCACCCCTCGAAACCCGAAACCCGGACCTGCTCTGTCGACAATGGTCCGGCCATTGCTCACTACTTGCTGCAAACATGGGTTGCAGCCGACTTCGTGCCGCAGAGGGGCACTTGGGTGTCGACCATATCAGAAGGCGGGCAGCGTCGGAATGCTCCCTGACCCGTGCTGCGGCACGAAAACAACGCGCTCCTGGGTGCCTGCGCCTGGATCAACCTTTGTGCCGCGCCAAAGCAAAAACCCCCAGCCTTTTGGGGCTGGGGGTTCTGCGGGATAAGAGCCTGGCGATGACCTACTTTCACACGGGTAATCCGCACTATCATCGGCGCAAAGTCGTTTCACGGTCCTGTTCGGGATGGGAAGGGGTGGTTCCAACTCGCTATGGTCACCAGGCATAAGGGGGTGCAGCGCTGAGGTTGAGGTCAACGCTGCGAATAGGGATGTAGTTGGGGTTGTGCGTCTTGTGTCAACTGTTCTGGCACAGTTACGATCACACACACACCAGGTGAAACACACTGGTTATAGGATCAAGCCTTACGGGCAATTAGTACTGGTTAGCTTAACGCATTACTGCGCTTCCACACCCAGCCTATCAACGTCCTGGTCTCGAACGACCCTTCAAGGCGGTCAAGCCGCCAGGGAATCCTCATCTTCAGGCGAGTTTCCCGCTTAGATGCTTTCAGCGGTTATCTCTTCCGTACATAGCTACCCTGCGATGCCTCTGGCGAGACAACAGGTACACCAGCGGTACGTCCACTCCGGTCCTCTCGTACTAGGAGCAGCCCCCGTCAAGATTCCAACGCCCACGGCAGATAGGGACCAAACTGTCTCACGACGTTTTAAACCCAGCTCACGTACCTCTTTAAATGGCGAACAGCCATACCCTTGGGACCGGCTACAGCCCCAGGATGAGATGAGCCGACATCGAGGTGCCAAACACCGCCGTCGATATGAACTCTTGGGCGGTATCAGCCTGTTATCCCCAGAGTACCTTTTATCCGTTGAGCGATGGCCCTTCCATTCAGAACCACCGGATCACTATGTCCTGCTTTCGCACCTGCTCGACTTGTCGGTCTCGCAGTTAAGCACGCTTTTGCCATTGCACTTTAGGTACGATGTCCGACCGTACCAAGCGTACCTTCGAACTCCTCCGTTACACTTTGGGAGGAGACCGCCCCAGTCAAACTGCCTACCATGCACTGTCCCCGACCCGGATTCACGGGTCAAGGTTAGAACCTCAAACAAACCAGGGTGGTATTTCAAGGACGGCTCCACGTGAACTAGCGTCCACGCTTCAAAGCCTCCCACCTATCCTACACAGATCGGTTCAAAGTCCAATGCAAAGCTACAGTAAAGGTTCATGGGGTCTTTCCGTCTAGCCGCGGGGAGATTGCATCATCACAAACACTTCAACTTCGCTGAGTCTCGGGAGGAGACAGTGTGGCCATCGTTACGCCATTCGTGCAGGTCGGAACTTACCCGACAAGGAATTTCGCTACCTTAGGACCGTTATAGTTACGGCCGCCGTTTACCGGGACTTCAATCAAGAGCTTGCACCCCATCATTTAATCTTCCGGCACCGGGCAGGCGTCACACCCTATACGTCCACTTTCGTGTTTGCAGAGTGCTGTGTTTTTATTAAACAGTCGCAGCCACCATTTTATTGCAACCCCTTCACCCTTCTGGCGCAGGCCAGTCAAGCTACCAGGGCGTACCTTATCCCGAAGTTACGGTACCAATTTGCCGAGTTCCTTCTCCCGAGTTCTCTCAAGCGCCTTAGAATACTCATCTCGCCCACCTGTGTCGGTTTGCGGTACGGTCTCGTATGACTGAAGCTTAGAGGCTTTTCTTGGAACCACTTCCAATTGCTTCGCAGCACTAGGCCGCTCGCCCCACATCCTTGAATCCCGCGCCCGGATTTGCCAAAGCGCCTTCTCCAATGCAGGGACCGGGACTTCCAACACCCGGACAACCTTCCGCGATCCGTCCCCCCATCGCATCATACGACGGTGCAGGAATATTAACCTGCTTCCCATCAGCTACGCATCTCTGCCTCGCCTTAGGGGCCGACTCACCCTACGCCGATGAACGTTGCGTAGGAAACCTTGGGCTTACGGCGAGGGGGCCTTTCACCCCCTTTATCGCTACTCATGTCAGCATTCGCACTTCTGATACCTCCAGCATCCTTTACAAGACACCTTCACAGGCTTACAGAACGCTCTCCTACCACGCACATTGCTGTGCGTCCGCAGCTTCGGTGACTGGCTTAGCCCCGTTACATCTTCCGCGCAGGACGACTCGATCAGTGAGCTATTACGCTTTCTTTAAAGGGTGGCTGCTTCTAAGCCAACCTCCTGACTGTTTTAGCCTTCCCACTTCGTTTCCCACTTAGCCAATCTTGGGGACCTTAGCTGGCGGTCTGGGTTGTTTCCCTCTTGACACCGGACGTTAGCACCCGATGTCTGTCTCCCGTGATTGCACTCTTCGGTATTCGGAGTTTGCTATGGCGGGGTAATCAGCAATAGACCCCCCAACCATGACAGTGCTCTACCCCCGAAGGTGACACACGAGGCACTACCTAAATAGTTTTCGGAGAGAACCAGCTATTTCCAGATTTGTTTAGCCTTTCACCCCTATCCACAGCTCATCCCCTAACTTTTCAACGTTAGTGGGTTCGGTCCTCCAGTACGTGTTACCGCACCTTCAACCTGGCCATGGATAGATCATCTGGTTTCGGGTCTACACCCAGCGACTCAACGCCCTGTTCGGACTCGCTTTCGCTACGCCTTCCCTAATCGGTTAAGCTTGCCACTGAATGTAAGTCGCTGACCCATTATACAAAAGGTACGCCGTCACCCGTTGCCAGGCTCCGACTGTTTGTATGCATGCGGTTTCAGGATCTATTTCACTCCCCTCCCGGGGTTCTTTTCGCCTTTCCCTCACGGTACTGGTTCACTATCGGTCGATCACGAGTATTTAGCCTTGGAGGATGGTCCCCCCATCTTCAGACAGGATTTCACGTGTCCCGCCCTACTTGTCGTACACCTAGTTCCACAATCGTGCTTTCGCATACAGGGCTATCACCTGCTAGGGCCGGGCTTTCCATCCCGTTCTGCTAACACCACTGCTAAAGAGTACAAGGCTCTTCCCATTTCGTTCGCCACTACTTTGGGAATCTCGGTTGATTTCTGTTCCTGCAGCTACTTAGATGTTTCAGTTCGCCGCGTTCGCTTCCCACACCTATGGATTCAGTGTGGGATGACCCATACGGGCCGGGTTTCCCCATTCGGACATCTCCGGATCAAAGCTTGTTTGCCAGCTCCCCGAAGCTTTTCGCAGGCTACCGCGTCCTTCATCGCCTGTGATCGCCAAGGCATCCACCACATGCACTTGTTCGCTTGACCCTATAACGAGTGTGTCTCGATTGCTCGAAACGTCGCTACAGGATGAGTTCTCGCATTTGTGCCGTATTCCAAGTCATCTTTCGATCACTTAAATACATTTTGGTTGATACAATCACAACCCGGTATCGCGTTTTGTACTGCAGCGTCTCATCAACGCTTCGCGACACCTTTACTACATCCCATATTGTTAAAGAACAGCCGATCATCAGATCGCTTGGCAATGCCAAATGCAAACGCTCAAGGCTAAGCGCTTGCATTTGACCACCAATCCAAGGTACCAGGCTCACTCGTAAGTGATGGTGGAGGATGACGGGATCGAACCGACGACCCCCTGCTTGCAAAGCAGGTGCTCTCCCAGCTGAGCTAATCCCCCTTCCGGATAACTTGGTGGGTCTGGTAGGACTTGAACCTACGACCCCCGCCTTATCAAGACGGTGCTCTAACCACCTGAGCTACAGACCCTTGGCTGTAACAGCAAACAAACCGATAAGTGTGAACGCTAGGCTTGAGACACAAGCCTCTAGAAAGGAGGTGATCCAGCCGCACCTTCCGATACGGCTACCTTGTTACGACTTCACCCCAGTCATGAATCCTGCCGTGGTAATCGCCCTCCTTGCGGTTAGGCTAACTACTTCTGGCAAAACCCACTCCCATGGTGTGACGGGCGGTGTGTACAAGACCCGGGAACGTATTCACCGCGGCATGCTGATCCGCGATTACTAGCGATTCCAGCTTCACGTAGTCGAGTTGCAGACTACGATCCGGACTACGATGCGTTTTCTGGGATTAGCTCCCCCTCGCGGGTTGGCAACCCTCTGTACGCACCATTGTATGACGTGTGAAGCCCTACCCATAAGGGCCATGAGGACTTGACGTCATCCCCACCTTCCTCCGGTTTGTCACCGGCAGTCTCTCTAGAGTGCCCTTTCGTAGCAACTAGAGACAAGGGTTGCGCTCGTTGCGGGACTTAACCCAACATCTCACGACACGAGCTGACGACAGCCATGCAGCACCTGTGTCCACTTTCCCTTTCGGGCACCTGATGCATCTCTGCTTCGTTAGTGGCATGTCAAGGGTAGGTAAGGTTTTTCGCGTTGCATCGAATTAATCCACATCATCCACCGCTTGTGCGGGTCCCCGTCAATTCCTTTGAGTTTTAATCTTGCGACCGTACTCCCCAGGCGGTCAACTTCACGCGTTAGCTACGTTACTGAAGAAATGAATCCCCAACAACTAGTTGACATCGTTTAGGGCGTGGACTACCAGGGTATCTAATCCTGTTTGCTCCCCACGCTTTCGTGCATGAGCGTCAGTGACGTCCCAGGGGGCTGCCTTCGCCATCGGTATTCCTCCACATCTCTACGCATTTCACTGCTACACGTGGAATTCTACCCCCCTCTGACATACTCTAGCCTTGCAGTCACAAGCGCCATTCCCAAGTTGAGCTCGGGGATTTCACGCCTGTCTTACAAAACCGCCTGCGCACGCTTTACGCCCAGTAATTCCGATTAACGCTCGCACCCTACGTATTACCGCGGCTGCTGGCACGTAGTTAGCCGGTGCTTATTCTTCCGGTACCGTCATCGACCCCGGGTATTAACCAGAGCCATTTCTTTCCGGACAAAAGTGCTTTACAACCCGAAGGCCTTCTTCACACACGCGGCATTGCTGGATCAGGGTTGCCCCCATTGTCCAAAATTCCCCACTGCTGCCTCCCGTAGGAGTCTGGGCCGTGTCTCAGTCCCAGTGTGGCTGATCGTCCTCTCAGACCAGCTACTGATCGTCGCCTTGGTAGGCTTTTACCCCACCAACTAGCTAATCAGACATCGGCCGCTCCTGTAGCGCGAGGCCTTGCGGTCCCCCGCTTTCACCCTCAGGTCGTATGCGGTATTAGCTAATCTTTCGACTAGTTATCCCCCACTACAGGGCACGTTCCGATGTATTACTCACCCGTTCGCCACTCGCCACCAGGCCGAAGCCCGTGCTGCCGTTCGACTTGCATGTGTAAGGCATGCCGCCAGCGTTCAATCTGAGCCAGGATCAAACTCTTCAGTTCAATCTCTGTGTGGAAGCCTCGCGGCTCCCTCGCTCTTTCGAGCGGTCGCTCACTCTCAGAAAACTGACTGACCAGATCCAAAGACCCAGTCACGTTTTGCTGTGCGAGCACTGTATAACTTGTGAAGCAACACTGTCCGAAGACAGCGGCGTCCGCTACCCAGCGCCCACACTTATCGGTTGTTTGTTTGTTAAAGAACTGCGCTACCGGCTTTGCCGTTTGCGTCGCTGCGTTTGCTGCAGCAGAGAAACGAGATTATGCAGAGCTTTCTTCGTTTCGTCAACCGTTTCAGCAATCTTTTTTTGCTGCGGCCGGCACTGCAAACTTCGCTGCACCAACCTTCCGGTCAACCCCGCAACCCTTGCCCCGTCTGCTTTGCAGCGCTGCGTTGTGTGTTGCGAGGGGGCGAATAGTAGGCCGGTTTCGCCGCCCTTGCAACAACTTTGTCACGATGATCCGCTAGGGGTTTCGGTGATTATGTCGTAACCCATTGAGCTGCAAAGGAAATCCCCGGAAACCCAGGCGCGGGAGAAAGATAATACCCCCGCGCGGACCTCGGGTATTCCCTGATCCAGACTATTAACGATGCTGGAAATTCGGCGCGCGCTTCTCGACAAAGGCGGCCATGCCTTCCTTCTGGTCTTCGCTGGCGAAGGTCGAATGGAACAGCCTGCGCTCGAAGTGCACGCCTTCGGCCAGCGTGGTCTCGTAGGCGGTGTTGACCGATTCCTTGATCATCATGACCACCGGCAGCGAGAACCCGGCGATGGTCTCGGCGGCCGCCAGCACTTCGTCCAGCAGCTTGTCGGCCGGCACCACGCGCGACACCAGGCCGGCGCGCTCGGCTTCGGCGGCGTCCATCATGCGCGCGGTCAGGCACAGGTCCATGGCCTTGGCCTTGGACACCGCGCGCGGCAGGCGCTGGGTGCCGCCGGCGCCGGGCATGGTGCCCAGCTTCACCTCAGGCTGGCCGAACCTGGCTGAATCCGCCGCGATGATGATGTCGCACATCATGGCCAGCTCGCAGCCGCCACCCAGCGCATAGCCGGCCACGCCGGCGATCACCGGCTTGCGGATCTTGCGGATGGTTTCCCAGTTGCGGGTGATGTAGTCGCCCTTGTACACATCCATGAAGGAATACTTGGCCATCATGCCGATATCGGCGCCGGCGGCGAAAGCGCGCTCGCTGCCGGTAATGACGATGGCGCCGATGCCCTCATCCTGGTCGAAGGCGATCAGTGCGGCGCCCAGTTCATCCATCAGCGCGTCATTGAGCGCGTTCAGGGCCTTGGGGCGGTTCAGCGTGACCAGGCCAACGCGGCCGCGCGTCTCGACCAAGATGTTTTCGTACGGCATGTCTTCTCCTATGTATTGGCAGGCGGATGGCACCGTCGCCACCGGCTGCGGGCTATTCTGCCACCGGACGCGGCGTGGCGGCGCAGGCGCCGTCTAGAGCATGTGCGCCAGGAATTCGCGCGTGCGCGCGTGGGCTGGTGCCCCGAACACGTCCTCTGGCGGCCCTTCCTCAAGAATCCTGCCCTCGTCCATGAACACGACATGGTTTGCCACTTCCCGCGCAAACCCCATTTCATGCGTGACGACAAGCATGGTCATATGTTCGTCAGCCAGTTGCCGCATGGTGCGCAGCACCTCCCCGGTCAGTTCCGGATCCAGCGCGGAAGTCGGCTCGTCGAACAGCATGATGTCGGGCTCCATCGCCAGCGCCCGCGCAATCGCCACCCGCTGCTTCTGGCCGCCGGACAGGCGCGCGGGATAGCTGTCCCGCTTGGCCAGCAGGCCGACCTTGCGCAACAGCTCCTCTGCCTTGGGCACCACCGCGTCGCGCGCCAGTCCCTTGACGGTCATGGGTGCTTCGATGATGTTCTGCAGCACCGTCATGTGCGGAAACAGGTTGAACGACTGGAACACCATGCCCATCTTCCGGCAGATGCGGCGCACTTCCGCGTCCGCCACATATCTGGCTGCGCCGTCGGGGCCGGCGGCGGCCAGCGGCTCGCCTTCGATTTCGACGGTGCCGCGGTCGATCACTTCAAGATGATTCAGGCAGCGCAGCAAGGTACTCTTGCCCGAACCCGACGGCCCGATCACCGCGGTGACATCGCCCTTGCGCAAGGTCAGGGAGACACCGCGCAAGACCTGCAACGGCCCGAACGACTTGAAGATGTCCCGCGCCGCGATCATGACGCCGGGCGCATGGTTCGGCGTGGCGCCGGTCGGGCTAGTCATCATGTTTGGCATAGCGTTTTTCGAGATTCTGGAAGAACCAGGTCAGAATCAGCGTCATCACGAGATAGAAGAGCGCGGCGACCAGGAAAGGCGTGGTGGTGAAATCGCGCTGCACGATGCCGCGCGCGGTGCGAAGAATATCGTTGAGGGCCAGCACGTAGATCAGGGACGTGTCCTTGATCAGCGTAATGGTTTCGTTGCTGACCGGCGGCAAGACCCGGCTGACCATCTGCGGCAGCACGACCCGGCGCATGGTCTGGAAGTAGCTCATGCCCAGCGCCTTGCTGGCCTCATACTGGCCGCGATCGACTGACTTGATCCCGGCACGGAAAATCTCCGCGAAATAGGCCGCGTAGTTCAGGGCAAAGGCGACCACCGCGGCGGGAAAGTCGGGCAGGCGCACGCCGATGACCGGCACGAACGGCAGCGCGAAATAGATAAACAGCATCTGCAGCATCAGCGGCGTGCCGCGCATCAGCCAGATGTAGCCATTGACCAGGCCGCTCAGCCACGGCCATGACGAGATGCGTGCCAGCGCCAGCGCCAGGCCCAGCGGCACCGACAGGGCGAGCGTGATGGCAAACAGTGTGAGCGTGACTTGCGCACCCTGCGCCAATGGCGCCAGAAGAGATAAGACGTAGTCCATGCTCGCGTGAAACAGAAAGGGGTGGAATCCCGGGCGCCAGGGCGGCGCCCGGGTCCGGATGCGGCGCGGCGCCCGGCCTGAACGGCGCAGGGCGTCACGCAGCGTCCGGATTACCTGGTGATGTCAGTGCCAAACCACTGCGTGGCGATGCGGGCTGCCGTGCCATCCTGCTTCATGGAGGCCAGGGTCTTGTCGAGCTTGCCGAGCAGCTCGGCGTCATCCTTGCGCACGCCCACGCCATACTCTTCGGTACCGAAGTTTTCCTCCAGCACCTTGTATTCGCCGGCACGCTTGCTGATCAGGTAGCGCCCCACGACTTCATCCACCACGATCGCGTCGAGGCGGCCGGTCGACAGGTCCATCAGGGCCGTCACGTTGTCGCCGAAGGTCTTGAGTTCCTTCAGGCTGGCGGCGACCTGGGCTTCCTTCTTGATCGCATCCACCGCGCTGCTGCCGTCCTGCGCGCCGACGACGCGGCCGGCCAGGTCCGCCTTGGCCTTCACCGGGGAGTTGGCACCGACGATGACGATCTGGTGGTTCGTCATATAGGGCGCGGTGAAGCTGATGTTCTTCTTTCGCTCTTCGGTAATGGTCAGCCCGTTCCACAGCACATCCACGCGCTTGCCGTTGAGCTCCGCCTCCTTGGCGCTCCAGTCGATCGGCTTGAATTCAACCGTCATGCCGAGACGGCGGCTGGCCTCCTTTGCCATATCGATATCGAAGCCGACCAGCTCGTTGCTGTTATCGCGGAAACCCATCGGCGGGAAGTTGTCGTCCAGGCCGACAATGATCTTGCTGGCCGTGGCCGTGGCCGTGGCCGTGTCGGTGCCGGCGGCGGGGGCTGCGTCTTTCTTGCCGCACGCCGCAAACAGCGCCACGGACGAAATCAGGAGTAATGCAGCGATCTTCTTCATAAGATTTCCAATGCGGATAGAGGCAAATAGGCGAACATGCCGGGGTCCGCACGCGGATGCCGGCAGGTTTCAGATTGTTGTTGGCAGCGCGATTATAGAGCGGCGCCCGCGACCGGCATTGCGGACCCTGCCGGCATTGGCAGCCACGTGCCCGCCCCCGCTGTCGTCCGCCAAGAATACCCAGATAAAATCTTCTTTTTTATCAATTAGTTAGCCACACTCTGACGCTTTGCAGGTCGTCCAAAATTGCCAATCATCGTCAGAGTTGGCACATTTCGTGCCATTCGGCAACAGAGGCATAATACGTCACTCAATCGACATCTTGATCAGCAAGACTTACGCCGCACATCGCCGCCTCCCGTTCGCATCACACGGCCAAGCGACCTGGTTGGATTCCTAGGAGTCGCACCTCGGCCAGCAATGTAGCGACAAGGCTTCACATGCACCTGCGCTATGCGAACACGACGCATGGCATTGAGTCTGATCGCAATGGAAGGCGAAGCAGCAGATCTCACACTAAATGAGCATGCACGACTACAAGATCTTCCCGTGGCCTCAGGAGTCAAGGCAGCTAATGGAGGCATTCAATCGTATGGTGGCCGATCGGCTGGAGGTCCGCCGTGCGGAATTCATCAATGCAGACAATGTGCAGCACTTCACGCACGGTGTCGCGTGGCAGGCCCATAACAGTTCTGAACCCGATGAGGTGACAGAACTCAAGACCCACTCGCATGAAATCTCTATTCGTTTTGATGACGTCAAGAACGGAAGGCTCGCGATCATCCAAGAGCAAGCCGACGCGCTCACCGATGCCATGCACGAAGCGCTGGTTAGGAGCCTATTCGCGACCGTTAGCGCGGGGGCAGATCGAGTGGGCAACGTGGTCCACAACCAGGGCAATGTTGCAGCATCTCTGATAGAGATGCTCGAGAAGATTGAATTTGGTGTCGACCGCGAAGGCAATGTCACGCGCCCTTCCATCTACGTTGCTCCTGAGAATCTTCAAGCATTAGATCCTCGACTATTGACAGCACAGGATCCGGACATTCAGGAGCGAATTGAGGCGCTAACCAAGAAGAAGACAGACGACGCACTGTCACGGGAAAGGGAGCGTCGTGAGAAGTTTCGGGGTCCGCGACCATGACTGCAATGCTGCTCTGCGTCGGTTGCGACGAATACGAGTACATTGACCGGCTTCAAGGGGCGGAAAGGGATGCCAGGGAAATGTATGCAGCCCTGACGTCGGGTCCAAGTGCTGTTTTTGCCCCAACACATTCTGTCTTGCTTCCTTCTCCCACACTGCAAGAGCTGCGGAACACGCTATCCCACATGCAAGACGGGACGGTGCGCGCAACAACCCTTACGGTCTTCTTTGCGGGACACGGGACTCTATCGTATGGGAGCTATTACTTTTGCGTCCGGGACACGCAGGTTCACAAAATGTCCACCAGTGGTTTCGCGCTGACCCATCTGTTTGAGTTTGTCAACGAGTCCGGCGTCAGTCACTGCAATATCATCATTGACGCCTGCAACGCAGGCGGTATGGTTGCCGATATCGGCGCACTCCTGAAGCCTGAGATCATCGGACGATCGAAGTCGGTCGGCGTTTCCATCTTCGTCTCCGCTGCAAGCGATCAGTATGCCGCCGAAGTTGCGACCGGAGGATACGGCACCTCGGCGCTGATTCGCGTCCTGAAGGGGGACATTGACACGGGGTCCAGATCCTCCCACCTGGACCTGCTTGACGTTGGCAGAGCTGCGGCTCAAACAGTTATCTCGGAATCAGCGGGCGAGCAATCGCCATCGGTTTGGGGCATGAATCTTTATGGTGCTGCAGCGATCTGTACCAATCCTCACGCTTCGGAAGGGGCTTGGTCCATGCTGGGAACAACAGGGATTTCGCCCGACTCCGCCGCCGGACAACTGATTGCGGAATGCACGCCGTTCATATTCCGGCTCATGTCTGGTCGCGCGGAAGACATGTCTCCGCGTGCAATCTTTCAGGGCCTCTATCAGCACGTACGTGATCTTGCACCAATCCCCGGAGCTGCAGCGCAGCTTGTCGAGGGTATCCATCGATCTCTCCTCAGTAGCCCTGGTTCACGAGAACACAGCTTCTTGCGTGCCGAGATAACTGCGACCTGCATAGCAATGCTGCTTAGAGATGTCATCAGGGACGCGGATATCGCCGGCCTGTGTGGCCGGCTCGGTATGGACCTCATAGAGCAGGTGTCCACTGCCCTTGACGAGACAGCAGTCGCTCTTCGGCAACCGGGCGGCATTTGTCAGTCCGGAATTCCCGATCTGTTCCTTCTTCCGCAGCGAATTTCCCGAATTCTCGGATGGGGAGCCGCCGCTCTTCTGATTGCCGAGCATCTCTCAGTCGACACACGAGAGCTTAGTGAGCGCTTTATTGCTGTTCAGCAGGTACTTTTCGACGAGTACGGAGCGAACCTGTGTGGCATGAGCGAGCGTGAGACCCCATTCTGGATGACTTACCTGGTATGGCATCGTAGGAATGGGACCGCAGAGCATGGCGAACAGTTACTTGGGATGCTCTGGAGCGGGCTACTAAATTGCAATGGTGCCTTCGCACATTGTAGTTTGAAACCCGCTGAGGCATTTAAGTACTTGTGCCTCCGTGCTCGCGCAGACGGCGAAAGCGATGGGGAACTTCGCGCCAATCCGTCGGAAATGTTGGCACTGACGATGCTACTCGGCTCCTACTTTGGACTTGATGACGTGTTCGATCCAGACATGGAGCGACTGGATCATGCCCATGCGTTCATTTTTCTCCCAAGCGATCACACCGAGTTCGCCGAGATAGTGATCCGAGAAGGGCGAAATCACGTCTTCCAAGTCGGCCACGGCGTCTGGACGCTGAGCGACCTGCGTGACCGCTGGTCGACAGTATGTGTCCCTCAGCTATTGGGTGACGCCAGTCTGATGCGGATGGAAGTGGGCATTGGCGCTTTGTGTGCCGCCCTGATCTTTCCAGATCGCGTACCTTGGTTTTTGCTCAGGCTGATCAGCGAATAATGACTCGTCAAGAGTTGGTGCAGATAGTGCCCGTGCACGATTACAAAGGACGTCGCTCTTTCGTTCGCCTGGCCTAAGTCCCCATGCCTTGGCGAGAACAATTTTGGCACGACATTCAAGGCTCTGCCGTACCATCGTTTTCCGGTGACGGGGACCTAGCCTATGCATAGGACTGGGATACGTGGGTAGCTGGAAATTGGCATGGCAGCAAAGGGCCAGTTGGCCTTGACGCTGTAAGCCATTGAGAATGTCACAGCAGTTTCGTATTGCCTCGCCGGCGGTGTACCGTTCACTGTGGATCAGCCGGTCCGGCACCAGACCGTGCGCAACCAGGTAGTCCGCCATGCGATACGTTGTATTATCTACTTGGCGACCAACTTCGTCCGCCTGCGCGCATCCTTCCACGCCATCCAGCCCAATCGATGCGCATGCGCGTCTTGTAGCGCGTGGTGCCATGGGCGATCAGGATGCTCGTGAAATCGACAAACCGCTTTGTGAAACACCGCTGTGTCAATGAGCGGACGCAAGTCAAATCGCCCGGAGACGTTCATCGGGAGGGGATAGCCTGCGAGTTGGACGAAGATTTCCCAGTCCCACTCACTATCACACGAAATGGTTAAACTTCGAGGAAGGGTACCAATCCAATTCCGAACGTCAACGGGCAGCATTGCTGCCTGGACGGTCACATCCTTAAAGCGCCCGAGAAGGGGTACAACATTCGACCGTACGAACGCGCTGCACGTATCGAGATCGAAGTTCGCCACTTCTCGGTAGAAAACATGCTGCCCATCCTCCGACACCATCCCGATGCTGATAGGTTCTCGGTCGGCGAGATTTGTGAATTCGGTGTCGAGGAATACCAGCATTCGATATCAGGGCCAAGAAAAGCTACTACGCTGTTACATAAGAGCTTACAGTCTCAAATCCGCGAGACTGTCTAGTATGCGCGCCATGATTTCTGACGGCGGTAAGGTATAAGTCAAAAATTGAAGCGTGAAGGCTTCACATCAGCTACCGGGACAACATTGCTGAGTTCCCCTACTAACGAGGCTCGCAATGCTCGGGTGTCATGTAGGGCATGATGCCTACCACCATATTGGGAAAAATAAGCTTCCTGTTGGCTAGGATTAATTAAGTGCCCGACAAGAACCCCTCGCCACCCACTAGGGACCTCTCCTAGTAGATCGATGAGCAGATCCCAATCAATAACGTTGTCGACGCAAACTAGGCACTCGCCACCTGCAGCGGGAATCCCCTGCCACCAGTTGAGCAATGCATCGCGCAACTCACAAGCTGTGTAGAGTGGAGCGGCCTGCTTCCCAAGCTGCGGCAGTACTGTCTCGCGAACAAACTCGCTACATACCGACACGTCGAAATCGGACCGTTCGCCGTAGAACTCATCACCAGTTTCGCTGACCAACGCAATACTAATCAACTCGCAACTGATGAAGTCTGTGAACTCGCAATCAACATAGAGCCTCACGGTCGCCCCCCCCAAAGTCAATCGTAGATGCACGAGCCACCACCACGATCACTGCTGTGCGCGCAAGCATACAACCGTTCGATCAACAACTCTTGAGTGGCCGGGTCAGAAAGACCTGTACTTGGGTCGGTCGCAACAAGCCGATGCGCAACGCTTTGATCCCAACCCAAAATGTCGTCATCGATTGCGATCCAAGAGTCCCCCGGCTTCTTCGTGCTGATGTATCTTGCAATTTGCTGATACCGCGTCAGCTCGCTCCATCTTTCAGAGATCCGGTGGAAGCCTTCCCTGTGCTGCGACATCATCGAATGCCAAGTACCCCCGATTACACGACTTTGTAACCAAGGCGATAGAAAAGCTCTTGCCTTCGAGAAGCCAAGCTCACGGACCCAGGAAGTCGATAGGACGATCTTCACATCGCTGTACGGCTCGAGAAGTCGTTCAAGTATTGGCATCCACATGAACAATTCACCATCGGCACGTAGTTCAATATAGGACCTTCTCCTAGATTGCACATAGTAAGCCGCATCGGGATGGAGAACGCCATCGTAGTCAAGGAAAACAATCATTTCAACAAATGTGGCGCTCTTGCGCCTCCCTCCACGGCTTCCCAACATCATGCGTCCAAACCATCTTAAACGACTCCATACGACTCATGCCTCATCAAGCCACGCTAAAACCGTGCAGCGAAACATTGAACTCCGATCGCCAGCGATCGACTTCAACACCCAGCGCCAATAAGCCACGTTCTTGAAAAGAATTCGCAAGTGAATCGCTATTCAGTAACAGTGTGAATTTCGCCATCACATTTCGTGTAGCGTGATGAATTGTCCACGCAGGATGAAGACCTATTTCAACATTTCGGCTGCAGCCCCAGCTTGCGAGCCATCCTAGATTGATTATTCTATTGCGATCGGTAATGACATGCCTTGGCCGCGCCTGCATTTCACCTAGTGATTCGACGACACAATCTAGGAATGACGATACTTCCTCTCCTAGCGGCCGGCTGTCAATGCGAGCTGCCAAACAGACTCCGCTACCGGCGTCGATAATAAAACTCGCGAACATCTCCGGCTTGCGCCGGACACATTGTGACAGCAGTATCCATGTATCGGCATCCCAAGCCTCAGGAATGCCTTCAAAGGCTGCTGCATGAGTCAACTGTTGACGTGCTGTCGGCTTTCTCATCGCATCGTCCCCTTACTCCGACTGTGCCTAAACAGCTCAGCCAATCGTGCCAAAAAACCTGCTCTCCACCTCTCTCCGACATCAGCTTCACGTCTCTTTTTGAGAGAGGATCCTCCCCCATGATCTACAGTTGCTCGCCATTGTCCTTTTGACCGGCGCCAATAGATCAAGACTCACACCCACGACCTGTAGCGGCCGAACGATGTCTCGCTCAATATCCTCAATAACAGCCGTTGTCACGTAGACCGACGTCGCCCCATTCGCATTCTGCCCATACTCCCTCAAGACAACGTCATAGTTTCCGGTGAACTCAGTTCCAGTCCCGTCATTCGCGATTTCGATGTCTCCCAGCAAACGGGCCGCTGTTTCATCGCCATTCTGTATTAGTTCCACTCGAACTCTTAACATATTCATTCTCCCGATAAACGACAGCGACTTCTGCCGATCAGATCGTTCATGTTGCCTGCCAAATACCGTTTTCCGGTCTTTATATGACGTCATATCATTTCTCCTACTTCCCGGAAAAAACATCTACGGTGCTAAACTTATGCCACCGCTCACGAAAGATGACATCGTACTTAAATCCGATGATGCGCTTCCTAGATGAATGAGTCCGCCGCGTGATACGTAGAATAAGTCGATCGAGTTTAGGAAGCGTATCCAAACGTGCACTACCTCGAGGCACGTAGTCTTCGGCGTCCAGGCATTTAGCAACCTCTTCATAGAAGCCACGCAGCAATTCGAAATCTTCATCATCTAGCTTCGTGCAGCTTTGAAGTGCGAGTTCCCCATCGCACTTGATGCAACGGCCAACCGCACCGGGCAAAGACCAACGGCCCTTGTCACCGCTGAGGGCCAGGTCTTGCCTCGCACCACATGCGGTACATTGATCTCGTAGCCAGCATTGATGTTCTGGACAACAAAGGTTGAATTCGAGCCGCCAGACATAGCGAAAGTATGGCGTAGCGCCGTCACGCATACAGGCCGGACACCACCTCTGTACTGGGCGCCCAGAATGAAACTGGTATGTGAGAAAGAGATAGTGGCTGTTATTCAGGTAAGAATGAGTCGTAAAAGTGAGCGCAGCGATAGGGGCTGGATGCGTCTGAAGAAGTATCGATAAGCGGTCACGCACAATGGCTCGGTCGAGCCCGAAGTCTAGACCGGTGCTGGGCCCATCGTATCCAATGGCACGAATCAACCTTCGAGGATGCAAGCGATGGTGGGACCCGACTCGATAGATCCAACTGCTAATCGCCTCGCCCAGTATCGGTTGTGGAGAACCGTGGAGTCGTGGTGTATTTTCGCACCCCCAAGGAAGGGAAGAGCTACGCCTCACTAACGCACGGGTTCGATGCCGAGCAAGGATGGCTCCGTCAGGGTCTTTATCCGGGTACATATGTCGTGGCGTCATCTCGTTCCCTTTGTGCCTGTGTAACAATCCCACCCTGGTCCCGATGCGCTGCCCGCGCAGGAGCTAGTCTAAATCCAGTTCCAGCTGCTTCACATATCCTCGGAGCGCTCCATCCATACGAAGCTCTCGAGTAATAGACCGTGCGCAATGTTGAAACAGTGCGAAGACTCCCAAGGGATCATTCCGTTCTGTTGCCCACGCAACACCATCTCGTACACCACGCAACATCCGTGATGCCTCACCACTTGAGGTAGCAGCCTTGCACTTTGCAAATGCGGAAATTCGACTTGCGAAGCTCTCAGGCCAGGCGTCCAACATTTCCATCATCACCTGTGCTCGCCGTGCACTTTGGCTTACATTTATTTCAACACCACCCCGCCTCGCACGGATGGCAGCGCTCGATTCGTCAAATGGCAACAACGCCAGAAACCGTAGTGTCCGAAGTGCTGAAGACCTGTCGGCAAGGAGCAGGTTGTTCACTGCCTGCGACGTAGGCCCGAGTGCCGGTAGCTTGCATTGGGGACCAGTCGATTCCAATAGCACGCTAATCGTATGAGCGGATCGCAATGCATAGCATGGTTGAACCTTTCTGAAATCCTTCCCACATATACAAGTAACAATGCTACGCCTTGATGCCCCGATCCTCCGCCCGCAGGTAGGGCAACTATCAATCAGGGAAGCGGCATGCTTCCTGCAAGCGGCAGCTAGTCCAAACTCCCATGCAAATCGCAGTACTGGTGCTTCTATCAAGCAGATCGGACAAACAGCCAGTCGTGCACGAGGCATAATTTCAGCATGGTTCAGCCACGTATCATTGTGGCGAAATTCTCCCCGTCTGCAATTTCCAACGCGCCAGTATCCATCAAGGGACGCAACGTTGATCGGATCGCTACGCAGGACCTCCGCAAGAAGAGCTGCACACCCGATGGACATTCGCTTTGGGTCCCTGAATATCTTGCGGGTCAGTTCAGTCGGTGACACACGATTGGCAGCGGCGCCTCGGAGGATGTAACTCCGAACGCTCTCTGCGGGATGCGGACCGATGGGATAAAATAACCTTTCCATCGTAGTCACCTCCTGCGGGACAGGACGCTCGTCTTTCCACGTACTGGCTTCGATGACGTTCTGGAGGAATCTGATTCGCTCTCCTGGGAGAGGTCGATTTCGACGGCGCGCATGGCCAGTCGGTCTATGGCTAGTTCGAGATACTCTTCTCGCAACTTCAGCATGCGTTCCTCAGAAGCGATGCGAACCATCTCCGAGACGAGGTGCTTCAGTCGTCTGAAGTTCCCGTGTGTTACTGCATGCATCCTTCTCGAAACGTCCTCTGCTGTAACATCGAAGTCGAACTTGTAGCCTGTACCACCCGCTAGTGCGTTACCTAAGCCGACAAGCAACGATCGCCATTCGCCCGTATATTTGTACTGCGGAAGCTCAATGGAGCCGGGCCATCGACTGCCAAGCTGATCGTCGTGCTCACAAAGTTCGTTAAAGCTATGCAGTCCTGCCCACGCCATCCCCCTCCCCGACAGGTCGGACAGTCTCTTCATATACTCACCCACGTCGCCAGCCAGCATGTCCTTGTTGCCACGCATGCGAGAAGCGGGGAGGATTCGATGTGCTTCATCGAACAGCATGGTGGTGGTCTGACACGCATCCAATGACCTAATCACATCCTTCTCCAACTTCTCATCCGCGTCCCTTGCTCCTGGCATGCTGTTACCCAATGCCTTCAGGATCGCATCTGCCACGGACGTTGGTGTGGGCCTGCGCGGGATGCTTATGCATACAACGGGACATTGGATCCGAAAGCCGCCATCAATCCTGGGATACATCTTCATTATCTTTTCGAAGATGAATGACTTCCCGGTCCCGCCGACGCCATATATCCGAAGGCCGCCCGGTCGCTTCGTCACGTTCGCTCTGGCGATTAAGGTTTGAATGGCCAAGATCGCCCTCGTTGAAGCCACTGTTTCGACGCGAAGGCGTTCAATGACATCATCAAGAAGGGAATCCGTAGGTTCACCGGAACCGGAACTTTTCAAGGCGCGATCCACCGCGCTCGCAGGAGCTCGGTAGTCGCCGAAAAGGTTTTGATCAGGGAACTCTCCCTGCAACGCTCTGCCTTGATTACTCGGGAATGGTCTCGTCATAGCATGCCTCAATCCATGCTCCATCCGGGAACTTGTTCGTCCGAGTTGTCGGGACGCTGACGGTCCGCAGTAGGCCAGATACCTTGGTTAGATATCTCTTCCCGATCCTTAGGTGAGATATCAATGGGAACACTGGTGCAATCGAGAACCGATCTGATTTCGCCCCTATAGATCGCGGCGCTGTCCAATTGTGCCAGTGCCGCGAGACCGGTCAGTTCCCTCGGCCCAAGGTGTCCGAGCTTGTTGATATCCTTGTGTAGGGAGTCATGGATCTCACCTTGAGCGTTCGCCAGATCATCAATCACGCAGTGGCGTCGTCTGTAGTCCTTGATATAGCGCTTCAGCAGCTTATGTTGGAATAGACTCAGTCCGTTTGCGTAATCGAGAGAGGTACACGGGATGCAAGCGTACTTCTTGAGGTCTGGATGAAGTAGATGGATGAACCCGAGATTCTCGGGTGCCACGACGTAGTCAACCAGCAAGCCGGGGCCATGTTTCCTAAAAAGAGCATCTGTATCTGCAGACGCATACTGGAGGGATTCAAAAGCGATGCCCCTACGTGTCAGCGGCGCGGTCCTACGATGGCCCAACACTGCCTCCAGCTTGTCGATATGACTTATCCCGACCCGATCGATATCATCTACATGCTGATTCCAGATCTCAATGGGTGATAGATGTTTCCTCGAATTTGGAGATATATGCACAAAGTCGACAACCCATTTGTGGAGAAGATAGATCAGCGTGGAGAAGCGGACAACCGCAGTAGTCTTAGGATCGTACTCACCACGGACCAGAAGACTTCGGAACGTCTTTCCAGGAATGTCGTCGAGGAACGTTAGCTCCATCATTCCGAAGAATCGCTCTATCGAGCCTTTTGTCCATGGTTGGCGCGCCGGACTGTACACGTACCGAGCGCCAAGCTCTGCTATCGCTATGCGAAAGCTCTCCGACATGAACTCTGCACCTCGATCGACCTGATACGCGGCTGAAAGGCCCCATGGCGTCCATTCATTAATGATTCCTGGCCAAAATCCCCTGACATCCCGATGAGGGAGGATCGAGTGCTTCAGCGCGCCGAATACACTCCGCAAACTTGGGGCGCAAAAGGTAACAAAGAACCCGAGTACCGCGCCGGAGAATCGATCCCTAATGACCGTGATCCAGGGTCTTCCCAGCGGGATCAGGAGGCGATCGTCGATAACGTAAAGATTGAGCCTAGTGTGATCAATCTCAGCAAAGTCGAGAATGGATCTGGCCGGACTACTGCTCTTGACATGCTTGAACTTCGCCAGTGCCGCCTGGTGCCCATACCTCGACTCGTAGACTTCGAAAGCAGGCTTAGCCTTGATACGCCGGAGGAACGTTCGCTCCGACATTACACGGCATTCAGTTACGCCATGCTCAGCGCGCTGGCGGTTTTCCCTTCTTACGGATCGAATGTAACTTAGATAAGCTGTCTTTACGGATGGGCGACGTAGATTACAGTATTTATCATTAATAACTTTATCTACAATTTCCTCATGTGAGGCGTCCACGCTGGCTGACCGCCGGACGCCTTCACGACCGGAAACTAAACTAGTTGGTTGGCTTCCGCTCTCCTCGTACTTTTTCATCCAGGCGGATATCGATGACTCACCTGGGGTATTCTTGTCGCCCAACTCAGCGGCGATCATCCTTGCCGCTTCGGCAATCAGCTTAAGCTGTCCTCGGGTGATGCCACGGTCTTGTATCCCCTGAATGTAGGAGAGCTTTCTCAATACGTGCAGCTGCTCACGCTCGCTATAGTGCATCAGAGAGATAGACACATCCTGATCGTCGCCTTCCTTGAATCGTAAGCGCCAGTTTCGGCACACCTTGAGTGCGACGAGCGTATTCAGGCAGGATGCGGCGGGGCGGCTTTCGGCGGGGCGAAGTTGAACGGCAACAGGTCGCTGATGTCGGCGTCTGGCGTTCGCTGTGGCAACTCTGTGAGCACGTGGAGCATATAGGCATATGGCTCGACGTCACAGGCCCGGCACGTCAGCATCAGGCTATAGATCATGGCGCTTGCCTTGGCGCCGGCCACGGTGTCTGCGAAGAGCCACGCCTTTCGGCCTGTGCAGAATGGCCGAATGTCACGTTCCACCGCGTTGTTGTCCACCGGCGCCCGTCCATCGATAGCGTATCGACTCAGGTATTCCCACTGATTGCGCGCGTAGGCGATGGCCTTGCCCAGCAGGCTTTCCGGCAGTACCTGCGGCGCCTGCTCATCCAGCCACGCCTTGAAGGCTTTCAGTAACGGTACGCTGTGTTGCTGACGCAGCCGGTACGTGTAGTTGGCGCGTGTTTCGCCGTTGGGCAGATCCTCCTTGGCGAGCGCTTCGACCTGATACAGGGCCTTGAAGTACTCGAGGGCCTTTCCCACTCGAGCGCTGGGCTTCTTCTGACCCTTTTGCGCATCAACGAACATCCTCCTTGAGTGCGCCAGGCAGCCGAAGTGCGTGACGTCTTCGAGGGTACGCCAGGCACTGTAGCCATCGGTCATCAGCATGCCCTCGTAGCCGGCGAGGAACGCCCGCGGATACTCTTGTCCGCGCCCCGGCCGGTAGTCGAATAGCACCACCGGATGCTCGCAATCCTCCGCGCTGCGATACACCCACATATACGATTTGCTCTGCGCGGCCTTGCCTTCCTCCTTGAGCACCTGCACCGTCGTCTCATCGGCATGGATCAGTGGCTGCGACAGCAGCGTGCGGCGTAGCGCCTCGTACAGACGGCTGTAGTGCAATTGCGCAGGGCGAATGATCCAGTTCGCCAGCGTGCCACGGCCAACCGCAATCCCAGCGCGCCCCAGCGCATCTTCCATGCGGTACAGCGGTGTGCCGTCAACGTATTTGCCGATGGTCACCGTCGCCAGCATCGCCGGGCTTGCGTTGCTGCCCGGCAGGGGTTGGGCTGGCATCGGCGCGGTCAACACCGGCGTGCGCTCGGCATTGCGATCGCAGTGCCGACACGCGTATTTGAAGCGTACGTGCTGCAGTACCGAGACCTTTGCTTCGATGTGCAACTGCTCGCTGACTTCCTCGCCCATGCGGTGCATCGATCCCTGACAGCATGGGCAGATCTTCTGGTCTTCGGTCAGGTCGTACTCGATGCGCTGGCGCGGCAGCTCTGCCGGTAGCGGCTTGCGGCCGCGTTTTCGGCCTGCAGACCTGTCAGGTTCCGGCAATCCCGTGTCCGGAAGCGCGAATGCGTCATCCTCGTCATCAGGCAGAGCCGTGGCAGCCATCTGCTCGGCTTCATCGAACACGCGGTCCTTGAGCTTCTCGCTGCTCGGTGCGAAGCGTTTGGACTGTGCGAGGCGGAACTGCTCTTCGAGGAGCTTGATGCGCTCGGTCAGCTCGGCGATGTGCTGGGCGTTAGTGGCAGCCCGCGCTTCGAGCTCGCGGATATAGGCTTGGGCCGCCGGCGGCAATCCCGAGAAGTCGTGTTCGTTCATGCTGGACACGATAGCGCAGCTACCACGCAGATAGGTATACGTCACCCCGAACAGCAATCAAGCCGTGTGCTGATATTGGCGTGACGGGTGGCGCTGCACGGCGTCCACATCGATACCGTCCAGCAGCCAGTGCAACTGCTCGGTTGTCAGCTCGATCACTGTTTGCTGACGCCGTGGCCACGCGAAGCGGTCTTCCTCCAGGCGCTTGAGCAGCAACCAGAACCCGTTGCGGTCCCACAGCAACAGCTTGACGCGGTTGCGCCGGCGGTTATGGAAGGCATAGACGGCGCGGGCAAAGGGATCAAGCTGCATCGACTGCTCGACCAGCGCAACCAATCCATTGATCCCGAGGCGGAAATCCACGGCATTGCGGTGAAGGTAGACCTGCACGTCGGCGCCGAATCGGAACATCAACGCACTCCCAACGCTTCGATCATCGCCTTCACAAGCGTAACGTCCTGCCCGCCGCATTCAAGTTCGAGCGTCACGCCGTTGGGTAGCCGCGCCCTCAGTAGCGCTGGTGTCAGAGATGGGCGTTGCGATGGTTGCGTGCGAGCAGGCGCCTCGGCCGGCGGACTTCCACGCACCACCGGCGGTTCCGTGACACGCATCACGTCGCTCACCTCGACGACCGGCACGAACGCCGGCAACGTAGACCCTGTGGCCGCGGCGGCTTCATTTGCGACCTGGTGCAGCCGAATCCACTTGCGCAACTGGTTCGTATTGATGCCGAGCTTGAGAGCCATCCCGGCTACCGATACCCCAGGCCGCAGACATGCCTCGACCAGTCGGCGCTTGTCCCTTCGGTCAAAGTCCCGCTTTCCGTTGGAGCGAATACGGATCACCCTCAGCGGCGGAACGTCAAACTCGGCTTCCATCATGATTGCGTCCGCAAATAGTGGTTGCGGACGCAAGCCTGCCCACTCTCAGCCGCAAATACTAGGTGGGGTCAATTTCGCGCTTACCTTGAATCTCAGCTCACCGTGGTTAGACAACGCCTTCTTTATCTTGATGCTACCTTCCGCGAGTCGACTCCAGAAGTCGCCCTCCCGGATCACGGTTGATACCCCAGTCAAAGGATCCTTGAAGTAGATCTCCTCATGACTTCGACCGACAAGTTCCCAAAGCGTGCCGCTACCTTCTATGACTAGTCCCTTGGAAAGATAGAAGCGTTCCATGCTAGCTCCGACAAAGACCTCTCAATTTCCAGGATTTGGCTTCGTGCCATAACATCGAATCTAAACGATTCGCTCTCGGATACGACACTGCTCTCCAATGAGAAGCGTCTAGAGAATATTTCCGAATCTGGAACGTATCTTAAGTACTGATCTCGGAGCCGTCGCAAGTTGTAGCCTTCGTTGATCCTTCGGGATACGACCCAAAGAGAGCTCTTCCAGAAGATCACTGAATTCACCTGCATTCAAAATCTCCGATGAATCGAACAAGCTGAACGGTCTGCCAGGGAGCGAGATGCCGCTCCGAGGCGTCAGTTCGGCGTACCAGTCGCAAGCCAAACGCCGGTGTGCCAGCAGACGTAGAATCTCGCCAAAAGATACGTCGGCTGCGTACATGACATCTTTGATAGACAGGCTTTGGTCGCGCAGCACATGTGAGATCACGCTGAAGGAGGAGTCGTCCGGCGGGAGCCGAAGGTGCGTTTGCAGCTTCAGCAGGTTCTGCTCTAGGAAGCGTCCGCAACTGAAGACATCATCTGTAATGAAGACCAACGACGCGTGTAGCTCACAGAGCTGACGCGCTTTAGCTGCATGCTTCTCGAGATCTTCGTAGCGGAGCAGGGTCTCTAACTCCTTGACCTCGACCAGAGCGGGACCGCGTTTACGCCGTATATAGATATCAGGGGTGTATCTATGCTTTCTGCCCTGCCATTCATACGTCAACCTAAGCGGCTGGGTGGCGGCAAAGTGGATATCCGCTGCAAGTGCAATGGCTAGGCTTGCAAGCGCCTCCAACGCCGATTCGTCGATGGCATGGTAGGTACCACGTCCAGGGAAGAAGCTTCCGCCGACAGTACGACCGGGGTGTAGGTTCTCGATCTCCCGCATTGGCGCCGCAGGATCAACAAGTCGACCCCGAATCACAACACCGTCGGGCTCCCGGTAGGTCAAAGACGGCTGGTGCCGGCTCTGTAAGCTGGCATGTGGACTTGACTTGGACACTGGCGCTCTCCTTGTGGGCGCCGGTGTCTAGGTCTGGACACTGGCGCCATTTTTTGGACAAAAGGAGTCCCTTGACGCGTGCCCACCAGAACGACATACTGGGGATTCCTAGGCCAAGCCAGTATGTTGATTTTCTGGTGAGGCAAGCGGCGAGGTGCTCGAAAGGGTGTCTCGCCGTTTTCTTTTTACATGGTCTCCTCCTCGGATTGCTCAGCTCGTACGGCTGCTGCGACCACCCTTGTCACCAAGGACAACTCCCGAGGTGGAAGACTCGCGAACAATGAAACGATGTCCAGCGCATTGGATGGCCAACTTGCTACTGAAACGAGGAGTTGAAGCTTCTCGTCAGGCAGAGAGGATAGTTTCGACAGCAACTCGATACCAACTTGGTCCTTCTTGACCAACTGGTAGAGATGTTCACGTAGAGATTCGAGCTGTGCCTGCGGCAGCAACTGCTCAAGCTGATGCCCGGATCGCTCCCAAAATGCGGCGTGCAATAGCGTCGCTCGATCCTCAGGGCCCGCCTCGATGGCGTCGAGAATCTTATGCAGTGCTTCCAAGGAAGGGGGAGCTCTGCGACCGTTCTCGAACGACGCGAAGTACGACTGATCGAGACCTGCAGCAATGGCCACATCTTTCTGCTTGAGACCCGAGCGGCGCCGAAGCACATGCAGCATCTCGGAAAAGGAGGAGGACGGAAGGATTGTATGGGTCAATTTGAGGACTCACTATTCCATTGCTGTAGTCGCCGTTCCACTCCACGATCAACAGGATACTAGGACGCTATTTGGTAGATGTAAATGTCCCCGTGATATGCGCGTATCTCATCACCAACTTTCAACTTAATTCCATCAGATTTGATTAAAGTGACGGTCATTTGATGAAATACGTCACGCTAACGCGAATTCTTCTTCCTTCCCGTTAGAATCACCACAAAGCTAGACACTTATATCCTTCCCTCACGTAAATTTAATGTTTATTTTGTGTGCGGTTGACATTCGATCAACCTGCCCCCGATAGAACTAGTGCAGCACCGGCACGCGGCACGCTCATCCACGAAAGGCTCGGAACGCCTGGCGATCTTAGATGACGGCTTGACAAGATCGCTAGATTGATACTCACTATCTGTAGCGAAGCGGCGACACCACTCAACCTCCCCCCCTCTGCGTCACGACTCACTTGCCACTCTGCCTTCGCCCGGAAGCACCAATGCTGCCGGCTCGCCAACAGGATCATTAGGGATGGACTTCGACAAATTCAAACAACAAGACCTCCTACGCTACGCTATGACTCATCTTTCAATGAATCGGAAACAGTTCGCGGAAGAGATTGCTACGACGAAGAGAGCGTTGGACAACTGGCTATTACCCACCGAATCCGCCGAACATCGACCGATGCCGAAGATGGCGCGCAAGTTGATCTGCTTGATACTTGAGCAGCATTTCGAGTAGCGACTCTCGAAGAATGTACTGAATGACAACTACCGAGCATCATCGGTTAAGTCCCCTTGCGCGAATGTGTGTCATTGGCGAAGGATGTTCTCTCCGAGCAGCATGGCTTCGAAGGCTCCGCTATGGGTATGCGAAGTGGATTTTTGACGGACAGACTTCAGTTGAACTTGGATAGAGGTGGATGGATTTCGGACGGACATATTTGTGAAGCGTACCGTCATTGAACTCAAGGAACTCAGGAAAGAGTTCCCCAAGCATGTTGTAAGAATTCTCCTGTGCCTGGAGGAAGCTGGATTCAAGACGACGGCCAATGAGGCCACCTTTTTCTTGGGCGGAGTGCTCGGATGACGTCTGCGCGATTTGGCTTGATCCCTTCTGCCCGCTGATTTGTGTGCGCAGTTGGGTTGGAAGGCTGGGGACCAGTTGGTGGAACGAATTGATGACGACGGCTTATCCCTACGTGGCCCTTGATCCACAGTATCTTGCGCAGAAACCGATTTTCTGCACTTGACCTCATGGCGAAAGGCACGTGTTAACGGTGCGCATGTCGTTTATCGCGCTTAGAGCGGCTAACAGAACTCCTCGACGAATCGGGAGCAGATGACAGCGCCTACAAACTTGACAATGTTCGAGGCGCGCGCTCCACAAAACGCCCTTCAACACTCAGCGCGAAGGGCTTCTTGCGAACTGCGCGAGGCGCTCAGTCTTTCGCCATCGCGGCCGTTTCGATCAGGGCTGCGACAACGGCAGGCTTCAATTCATAGACAGCATGGCTGCCGGACGTTTCAACTACCCTAGCACCAGCGCGCTTCGCTTGGCGTCCGGCGGAATCATTTTGTCGTCCTGGGTAACCAGGTACCAGTTCGGCTTGGCCCCCCATGCAGGGAAGGTGACTTCACCCCGCATGGCATCCGCTCCCCATGGCACCTGAGCGCTCGTCAGGAAGGCGGCTCGTTCAGGCTTCACGTCGCCGGCGAACGCCGCGGCGAATTTTGTCCTATCCAGCAACAGGAACCCATCGACCGCCGGCAGGATCGGGGGCAACGGCGCACCAGGAGCGGGATTGGTGATCAGCTTTTGCACGGACTCGCCATTGTCTGGCGCGAACGCTGCGATATAGACTAGGCGCGAGACTGTTGACACGCTCAGCGGCGGCTGCAGGGACTTGAACCATGACGCCAATCGCCAGTGAAATGACGCCCAGAAACCCACGATGGATACGCCAGGAGGAGGGAAGAATTGGTTGCATCTGAAATCTCGTCAATTGGGGGGGGAAATCATGCCGCTGGGCCCCGACGTCAATCACATAGTAGAAGTCTGATCTTGAATGCTCCTTCTACGTCCTCTACGCGTCATCAACAGCACCATCTGGAAAATTTTCTCCCATGCCTTTCGTCGTCGCCTCGACAATTCTTAGCTCTTCGGAAAGCCTGAGCTTGCACGACGTCTGAAGAGTATGCCCATCTAGCTGTAGTACTCCGCGCTCAAGCATTCTTTTCAATCTCCACCATTGAATGATTTCACGCGAATCCCCTGATGGATCCTTTACGCGCACGCGCTCGATAAACCTACCATCCAGCGGCGAGAACATCAGCTCAAATCGGAAGCCAGATCTAAGCATGGCTACAATCTTCCATTGGTAAGACAGTTTCCTTCCCATGGCTGTTTCCGTCTGACAAATCCGAAACGTCGGTAGGCACTCTAGCGTCCAAACTCACAGCATGTTTCGCACTAGGAGGCCACACCGCAGTCCACTACGTCTGTACTCGTGTCAGCACCCTACGATCCTCGATCGCCTTGATGTCCTGGCCTGACCAGCACACTTGTTGCCCAAGCTAAGCGCCATCAGCATCCGCTAGCACAACTGTCTGGTCTCTCCCTGCTGCACGGAACCAGCCAATTGTCATGGCTTTTCGCCTGAGCTGGATGTCGGTGCCAGCAGGTTCATCCTGCAAAGGCTAGCGGGCCCGCAGCCAAGTCCGCCCGCCGCACCGCCGACCTAGCCTTGTCGCGCTACCCGTGCAACCCACCGCTCTGCGCATCCACAGAGCGGCGGTAGCGCTTAGGGTCGCTTAGGGTGAATGAAACCCCACGGACTGGGTTCATTTTCAACTCTCACCTCTATCAGGCGCGGACCACCGTCAGCAAGCGCCCGCTCGAGCGCTCGCTTGAAGGCTTCAGGATTAGCAACACGCTCCGCTGCGACGCCAAACGACTCAGCAAGTCTTACGAAATCAGGGTTGACCAGCCTCGATCCTATGTCACGGCCCTCGAACTGTTGAACCTGGTCACGCAACACGTTGCCAAAGGCGTTGTTGTTGAATACGACGGTCACTACTCCGAGTCGATACTGCGCTGCAGTAGCAAGCTCCTGTACGGCGAACATGAAGCCACCGTCGCCCGTCAGAGCCACCACCGGACGATCGGGGTGTGCGACCTTGACACCCAATGCGGTAGGGAAACCCGACCCGAGATTGCCCTGGTAGCCGGAACTGATAAAGGTGCGAGGCTGGTACACAGGAAAGGCAATCCATGCACCGTAACCTACCTGACAGAGTTCGTCGGTAACGATGCCATCCCGAGGAAGCACCTCTCGCAACGCCTGAAGATAGGACATCTGAGGCTGGAGCTCACGTTCGAGCGTCTGCATCGCTCGTCCCGCAGCATCCCCAATCTCCTGCCGACGCCCGGCGGTGCGCATGAACCCATGCCGGCCGACCGCTGCAATCAGCGACTCAACGGCCGGTCTTGCATCGGCAATCACCGAAACGTCGGGCACCGTCCGCCGCATTTCGGCAGGATCGATATCGATTCGCACCGACTTTTGTTCCGGAGGACGATAGCCCCAGCGCCAGCCAGGCACTTCCATACGCGTGCCAATTCCGATCGCCAGATCTGTCTTGTCCCATAGCTCGTAAGCTTGCACGATAGTGAGGCCGAGGGGGTGGTCATCGCTTAGAACCCCCCGCCCGCTTCGGAAAGACACGACGGGCGCGTCGAGCATCTCGGCGAGTTCCCGAACCGCATCTGCCGCCCCAATCGCGCCGCTGCCGACAAAGATCATAGGCCTGCGAGAGTTTGCGATCAGCGTCGCGGCCCGGTCTATCTGATTGCTGTCAACCGGCGGAGACGGCAGTAGTGAAGTGTCCCCTGGATCCGCGACAGGGGATCTGGCCGTGAAGACGTCCCAAGGCATCTCAAGTGCCGCGGGTCCGCGACGGCCTGAAAGCATTTTCTGAAATGCCTGCGCAACTTGACTACGAGCCGTCCCAGGCGTTTCGACACGCTCCGCAGATTTGACCAGCGTTCGTAATGTCCCCAGCTGATCGGGCATCTCGTGCAAATGACCTCGTCCAAGATCGAGAAACGCGGTCGGTACCTGTCCCGTGAGCAGAAGGACCGGCTCATTACCGCTAAACGCCGTAAGCATGGCAGCACTTGCATTGAGCACCCCCGGCCCGGGAACCACCGAAAAAACCGACGGGCGCCCGGTTGAGCGGGTATATCCATACGCCATGTAACCACAGGTTTGTTCGTGACGAGCACCTACGACCTTCATTTCTGGGCCAGCTCTATGAATGGCATCGAACAGCCCATATGTCTGGGCTCCAGGCAGTCCAAAGACGGTATCCACGCCGTGGTCGCGCAAGCCGGCAACCAACGCGTCGCCGCCTGTCATCACCGGAAGCGTCTCAGCCCCTGTTCCGGCGCCCTCTGCTTTGCTGGACGATCCCGAAGCTGCTCTTTCAACAACACGATCCATTTCAGTACTCCACTTCGTTTGCGAAAATTCGCCGTTGAATAGCTCCGCGGTTTTCACAGCAGCGCGCTGATCGCCTTTTCGTACGTAACGTCCGCCAGCCCGTCATGGCCGTTCTCCCGACCATAGCCACTTTGCTTCACACCGCCCCATGGAACGGCAGGATCGATCAATGCGAACCCGTTGATCCATACAGTTCCTGTCTCGATCTTCCGGGCAAGAAGATTCGCGTGAGAGATGTCGCGAGTGAAGATGCTCGCGCTCAGGCCATACTTGGTATTGTTCGCGATTTGGATCGCCTCGTCGTGCGTTTCAAATGAGACGACAATTCCGACCGGCCCAAATATCTCTTCCTGGGCGATCGTCATGTCGTTTGTGCCGACAAAGACAGTAGGCTCGACGAACTGACTACCGATCGGCGATAACCCACCGCCAGAAATCAGTTGCGCGCCTTGCTTCTTGCCGCTATCTATGTAGCGCAGTACACGTTCGACGGCACGTTCGGTGGTCAGGGGTCCCATCGTCGAGTCTGGATCGAGCGCATCACCGAGCCGCAGTCCATCGGCTGCAGCCGCTAGGCCCTCTATCACTTGCATATGAATCGAACGGTGCACAAGAATCCGTGTACTAGCTGCACAGATTTGCCCTTGATTCGCGAACAGACCCATAGCGAGCATGGGTAATGTCTCGTCCAGACGTGCGTCCTCGAGGACGATTGCAGGAGCCTTGCCTCCGAGCTCCAGCGTCATCGGCTTCAACAATTGAGCCGCCTCCGCCGCAAGCAATTTCCCTACTGCCCCACCACCGGTGTAGCTCACCTTCGCGACGTTTGGATGCTTGACGATTGCTGGGCCAACGATTGGCCCCAAGCCCGACACGACATTGAACACGCCGGCAGGAAAGCCCGCTTCGTCAAAGAGCTCAGCAAGATAGAGCGTCGTCAGCGGAGCTTCTTCAGCAGGTTTGTAGATCACGGTATTTCCTGCTGCCAGCGCCGGGGCACACTTCCAGCCAACATATACGGTCGGCGCATTGTACGCACCGAGGGCGCCAATAACGCCGAGGGGTTCGCGAACCGTATAGGTGAGGGTCGGCCGTCCGAAAGCCGCGGGAGTTGGGATAGCTTGGCCGAACAACTTGTCGGCGAGTGAGGCAAAGTATCGAAAAGTCGCGACAAGGTTTGGCACATCCGCATGCAGCGCAACACGGTATAGTTTGCCGTTGTCCATGGACTCGAGTCTGGCGATCCACTCCTTATCTCGTTCGACAAGATCCGCCAGTCGATTTAGCAGTCGTCCTCTTTCCCTCCCATCCATCCGCGACCACTCACCGTACTTGAATTGGCGATATGCCGCCTTCGCGGCGAGGTTCACATCCTCAGGTCCGGCCGAGGCGACCGACGTAAGAACCTTACCGGTTGAAGGATTGACAACATCGAAAGTACCGCCATCCAACGGCGGCACAAACTTGCCGTCGATATACAACATCCGTTGAAATTCTGGAGTGTGCTCGCCATGAATTATCATTACTCACCTCTGTCTGCTAGCTCTTTCGGTTTTCTAATTGCTTTGCGCGCAACAACCGAATCAGATTGCAATTTTTAAATCCCGCTGCATCTCATTAAGTCACGAGACAGTCTTCACTTCCGCCAACAGCGCAGACTTTCCGAATATTCAGATGAGCCGGAAAGTACGAGAGATTCGGCGTGGCCCTTTGAAGGTCAGCGTCGCTCTGTGGTTATTCTTTCGATGTACTGTCAATGGCGACCTAGAAGGTATGACGCGATGCAACTGTGATGTCAAACTGGTGGTGACCGGTCTAGTTCGCCAGACACCGAGAAGAACCTGCTTCACTGCATCTTGGCGGAGCTCGGCCTTCAAGGGCTCGCGGGCCGCGGCAGAGGCAGCCAGTACAGGATGGACACACCCTTGCGTATGGCAGCCAACGCGGGGACACCGCTGCCGGCGTAAGCCGGCAGGACCACATCGGCAACACGTAAGCTCGGCGCGATTTGCGAAATCTCGGTGTGCGCCCACAGCGGTGCGTCTACCTCCCGGACGGGCCAACCCTCGGACGCCGGCAGGGCCCCTTGCGGGCTCGAATGCCGCCTAATCGAGAGGATGCGCGTCCAGCATCACACCCATCATCAGGCACGGCTCCGTGCCACGCACACTCCAAGCATGATTTGTCCCCCGAACAATGACGCAATCACCGGGCGTGCAACGAATTTCGTCGACATCAGTTATGAGGTACACCTCACCACGGACTACGAAGACAATATCCAGAGTATCCGTTCTGTGCATCATTGGATGCCGCGCCAAGTCCTCGTCCGTAGGCTTGTACTTCTGACCGTACTTCTCGTGGGCCTCCTTGACTTGGGCAAGAAGCTTTTCTTTGTCCGGATTGTCGGGATACAGTTCGAGTACACGAACGTGCGAGCCACCCTTTGGTGGGTTGCGGCCGATGCCTTTTTCCGCTCGATCTCCTTCAATCGAGTTGTCGACCGGGTGTTCGCTGGTGCTCCACAACGTCGCACGATAAAAGCGATTCGGCTCCTGCTGTACGTTAGTACCGGTTGTTGTGAGAACGGCAGATTTTCCTTCATCGTTTTTTCCGACGACGATTCTTTTGTAACGATATTCTTCCATAGCTTCTCCTTTGGTAATTACCTTATTCCTGCTCTCTCTTGGTCCTCTACCAGGTAGCTAAAGGCCGGCCGGCGGAACAGGTGGTCGAGTAAAGTCTGTGCCGGTAACTCCGTCTTGGACCGCGGCCACAGTTTGTTCGCAAAAATAACGGAAACCGAACGTATCGAGCCCAAGACAAAAGATCCTGATTCCGTCTTCGAGAGCCCTTCTGCAAGAGTCCGGGGTCGCAAACATTGGCCCGCCCACCATAACCACACCGTGGCGTGCCGCTGCGTCCGAAACCTTGCGCGAGGCGGCTTGAAGTTGTGGCCCGCGGACTCCCTTCATGCCCAAACCAAGTTGGAGGGAAAGGTTTCCTGGAGCGAAATACAGCATCTTTACGTCGGGATGGGCGCATATCGCATCGACGTCTTCCAGGGCCTGGGCAGTTTCGATAATCGGAATGAGAGCGATCTCGGCGTTATTCCACTCGGCGTACTGCTCCAAACTCGGGGCGCTATAGTTCGCCGCGCGTACTGCTGGGCATATGCGACGCCTACCCTTTGGCGGGATGAATGCAAACTCAGCGACCCGATTGATGTCTTCTGCAGAGTTCACCCGGGGCAAGAAAAGCCCCTCGGCGCCGGCCTCAAGCGCGCGCCGAATCTCGACCTCGCCAAGCAAGCTCGTTACCCGAACATAGGGAGCCAGGCCGGCCAGCTCCGCTGTACGGATCATTTCTTCGAGCGCCTGCGCGTTGGCTTGAGAGTGCTCCGTGTCGATCATGACAAAGTCGTAGCCGGTCCGGCCGAGGACCTCGACGATCGCTGCGCTGCCAGTGAACATCTGGATGCCGAGCGGTACCTGCTTCTGCGCGACCATCGAGAGTAATCGGTTCTTTCCATACATTTGCGTCTCCTCCCATCGAGGTATGCGGATCTTCGTTTTACGTTCTGTGATGGCAATTGTAGGTCACCAGGTGACCTGGGTCCAGTTCTTTCATCGTTCGATTAATTCGGATGGAGGTGGTGGATGCCCTGTAGCGAAATGGTTTCAACGGGAAGGCATTCCCATGTATCGAGGTCGCGTCTGTCACCGAGAGGCTTACGCCCGATGACCAACGCGCCCCAAAACGAGCTCCATAAACCGCCCTATCTGTGTGGCAGGGCCCCGAGATCCCGAGACAGCAGCGCTAATTGCGCCGCCGAAGGCAGGGCCATTGATCTCATGTGCAAGCGGGGAATCCTTAATCACCGGTGGCCGATAGCCTGTGGAAAGGAGGGCTGTTCCCATGATGACAACGACACAGAGGGTGCAAACGACGAGGTTCTATGCCAAGTGAATGCGCTACACAGCCCCGACCGAATGCCCGAAAGTGGGGGAGCTGAATATCGGCGTTACTGCACTAACTCAAGTGCGACGTAGCCAGTGTTCTCGTTGAGAGCAAGGGCCGGACCAATTCCAACCATAACGGTTGACGCGGTGCTCTCGCCGGTGGCTCTGGATTTGAAGCTTCTAGCACCCACCACGCTCTCGTCATCCCCAACGAACCTTGGCAACAAATTGAAAGGGCCTCGCCGATTTCCATCAAACGAGGTCAAGTCCGTGCGGCAGCGGGAGTGGAATCCCGCTACGCGCCCGAGAACGGACCGAACGAAAGGCGACTGTGTGCATTTCTTCGCCCCCCTTCGCCGCCGTAGCTTCCACGCATATCCTGTTGGCCAGCCCGCGAACATATAGGGTCTTTCAGCGGGTACTCCGAATAAGCGTCAGGCCGCGGCTGATCTGCTTCTTAGAACTTCTTCCACTCTTCCGATGCAGTTGATCTGTTCATGGTAAGACGACCGGACCGCAAATCCCCTGCGGTTTCTGCCTTGGCCGTGGGCAGCAGCTCTGTCGCGACCGTACTTGGCAACTGTGAGTTCGCCAACCACGGCCCCCTCAGCGGCACATCAGCGGCCGTCCTTGTCGGCGACAAACCGGCATCCAACTTGAAGACGCTCACCGCCAGCATCAAGCTGGTCGCCTGCTCCCGCATAGATTGCGCCGCAGCGGAGGTCTCCTCTACCAATGCCGCATTCTGTTGGGTTGCCTCATCGATCTGCGAGATGGCCTGGTTGACTTGCTCGATACCCGAGGTCTGCTCTTGCGTGGCTGCGGTGATTTCGCTCATGATATTCGTTACACGTTTCACGGATTCGACTATCTCCGCCATCGTACTGCCTGCTTGGGAAACCAGCTCACTGCCCAAGTCAACTCTTTCAACCGAATCGTCGATCAGCGCCTTGATCTCCTTCGCAGCTGAAGCCGAGCGCTGAGCCAGTGTACGCACCTCACTGGCCACTACCGCGAACCCCCGACCATGCTCGCCCGCACGCGCCGCTTCGACAGCAGCATTGAGCGCCAGAATGTTGGTCTGAAACGCGATGCCTTCAATTACCCCAATGATGTCTACAATCCTCTTCGACGATTCATTGATCGCCCCCATTGTCTCTACCACCTCCGACACGACCTCACCGCCTTTGCTAGCTACTTCCGAAGCGGAGAATGCGAGTTGGTTGGCTTGAAGCGCGTTGTCGGCGTTCTGTTTTACCGTTGTCGTGAGCTCTTCAATCGACGCGGCAGACTCCTCTAGTGAAGCGGCCTGCTGCTCGGTACGCGAGGACAAATCGAGGCTACCTGCGGCTATTTGGCTCGAGGCGCTGGTGATCGCCTCCGTGCTGGTTCGCACGTTGCTGACGATGGTGACCAGACTGTCATTCATATTCCTTAGCGCCTGAAGCAATTGGCCAGTTTCATCGTTGCTCGCCACCTCGATCCGGCTGGTAAGATCGCCGGCAGACACTGTCTGTGCGATTTTCACAGCTTCATTGATCGGACCGGTAATGGAGCACGTGATCCAGTAGGCGCACCCAACCCCCATCAGTATCACCAGGGCGCCGATACCTAGGATCACCCCATGGACCGAATGAATCTGTTCATTGACCTGTTCGCCTTTCTCTTTGGCCAGATTGTTCTGAAAGTCTGCCAACTCCTGGATCGCCACTAATGCAGGGTCTAGCGCTGGGAGTGTTTCGGTGCTCACTACCTGTCGAGCCTCCTCCTGCTGCCCTTCCTTCATCAACTGTTGAGCCTTGGTTAAGGACTCAACATAACGCGCGCGCTTCTCTTTAAATTTCTTCAGAAGCTCTTTACCTTTCTGGCTGTATGTCAGCTCGTCTAGTGTGTTCACCGCCGCATTGATTATCTTTCTGTTTCCGTCGATCTGTTCTATGGCCCCATTCAATTTCGCCTGGTCATTCAGGATGACCAACTCCATGGTACGGACGGCATTGGAGCGCATGGTGGTGTTGATCGTCGTCGTCGCTTGGGCCTTCGGCCAATCCACGTCAACCAACTTCGTATTTAGGTCACCGACGCTGGTGAAGCGGGATTGACAGATTCCGATCAGCATCAGCACCGACAGCAGCACGAACCCGAATCCAAGACCGAGGCGAGTGCCAATTTTTGTGTTTTTCCAAGTCATTGCATCTTCCTTCGATACGTACCAAGTCCCATTGCTGCTCTGAGCGCGCCCTCATCAGTGGGCTTGCCCTTGCGTCGGAGTGACATTCACTGCTAACAGACCATGGACGGGCTGTGAGAGTCAGCTGTTTGACCGTAACCACCTGACGCGCTTCTTATGCGTGAACACCCCCCCTGTGAAGAGCGCTAGTAGCATCCGACTGGTCGAGAAGAATGTTGTGTGCGCGGTCTGCGTGCGCATCGAATTGAGTATCTCGATCAGCTCGGTAGGTCTGAATGGGCGCTTCTCAATGGTGTCTCCGATATATGTCATCTGCGGATCGTCCACTCGATACTCCGGCCACGCTTCGCATCCCTGCACCTTTGGTACTCCCGTGCTCGCGAACTCGACCCAAGCCGCTTGCAACTGGGCCGAAAGCTTCTGATCCTGTGCATCGTAGTATTCGTCGGCAGTCAGGTTGCCGAAGACGTAACGGATCTCTGCCGTATGCTTGGCCAATTCCTGCGATGAGGCGGCACCAGGCGCTACCCTGTTGAAATGGTAGTAGTAGATACGTCTGCCTGAATTGGTAAGTCGGCGTGCAGTTTCATACGCCGGCTCGGTGAAGATCGCTGCTGTAAATAGCTGGTCGATCGAGTCATACGTGCTTTGTCGCTTCCTGGACAGGACGCCGGCTACGTCGGCTCGGCGGGATCCAGCGAGCACCGCGGTCATCCCCGCCAGCATGAGCTTGGGATATGCGCGGCCTGGTTTGATGAAATAGCGCGTCTCGTTCTCCGTACACCCCATGAGGACGGGAATACCCCTTCTGTGAAGGGGGTCCGCGCCAGGCAAAACGACATCACCATCGGCAAAAGGAACCCACACAAGATGCGCCGGCGTATGAATGCGACGAGGCGGCGGCGGCAGACCGCACAGGTCGTGGGATGCCTGACCGATTAGTTCTGCAGGAATACGTCTTAGCTCGACCGGATCCGAAGTGCCAACCCGCTCAAAGAACCGTTCAGCGGCTTTTTGAGCTTGCTGCCAAGAAAGCTCCTGGGCAAAGGCTGCACGCTCGTTGCCTCCGCTCTGCATAATCGCCTTGTGGAACAGGCCGTCGGCCCGCGGACACGCGAGTAGCATCCTTACAGCAACTGCTCCGGCTGATTCCCCGAAAATTGTCACATTCGAGGGATCACCACCAAAGCTCACAATGTTCACGCGAACCCATTCCAGCGCAGCGACCCAGTCAAGCACGGCGAAGTTGGCCCCGAGCGTCGGATGACTCAGGAACCCGAACGCGCCAAGGCGATAGTTCAGCGTAACGAGTACGACGTCCTTTCCTGCAAGGCGCGTACCGTCGAACGCATCCTCCGAGCCTGCCCCCCCCAAGTTTCCACCGCCATGAATCCATACCATCACCGGCCTGCAATCCCGCTGGTCCAGTGAGGTGGTCCACACATTGAGATACAGGCAATCCTCGCTCTTTTGTGCGACACGCAAGTCGAAACTTGCACCGATGGTTTGTATCGCGCATGGCCCGAACCGCGTTGCGTCGCGCGAACCCTCCCAGGCAAGTGGGGGGGCAGGTGGACGCCAGCGCAGGTCTCCCACAGGAGGGGCGGCGTAGGGAATACCAAGAAACCTGTGAACCCCGTTGTTCGTCCCGCCTTCGAGAAGACCTTCTCTAATTTGGACGTACTTTTTCTCTGACATAATGACCCTCAAGGATCGGTATAGCGAGCAACAACCGATGCTTAAGCCAGCGCAACAACGAACTTGATACGCCGGCCCAGATGGCTGAGTGTTCGGGCTATTTGAACGGAAACGAAATCGAAGTGAATACGCTCCAACCCTTTGCGAAGATCGCAGGATCCGCTCTCCCCGCTCGGCCTCCCGAAGCGTTGACAACTATGTCTTTCGTGAACCAGAGGTGCGCGGAAGCAGGCCCAAAGTTGTAGCTCACCAGGCCTCCGACCGCTGTGTCGTTGTATCGATTCGCATTGATCGCGCCGCGATAGACGGAACTCGAGTGATCGTCCGAGATCTGCCCGATATAGGTCGCGATGGGACCGACCGTCCACGGCCCGAAGGTCTTGGTTGCGACGAGATTTAGGTGCAAGACATCGCCACTCTTATAGCCAGTCTTCCAGTTCGGTGTATTGAATTCAACCGCCGACCTGAAAGTAAGATTCCATCCATCTTTGAGGTATGACACAACTACACCCGGCTGGAGCGTCCACCAGGGAACGCCCACGCTGCCTAGGCCAGTGGGTCCACTAATCGATCCAACCGGGACAAAGGCGGAGAAGAAAGTCTTAACAAAGACCCCAGAATCGCCAAGTGCCCAGCTGAGATTCAATGGCGCGACATATGTATTGTGTAATCCCTGCCTGTCTAAGTTGATCGGGGCTCCGACGTTGTTGTAGTTAAGCGGCTGTACTGCCACGACGCTGTATCGCCCACCAAACAACGTCCAGGGCGTAACCCAGTTCAGCGCCGGTGAAAGCCCGACTGCCGTAATTTGCTCCGCGCCTCCCGTGGGGGCCCCTGGACCAGTCGCGGTTCTGCTACTGAAGTTCATCCCCACCCCGCCGTACAGCCCGGGCGGCGGCGATCCCCCCACATCCAGGATGTCAACTCCGGGGGGCTGCGCAAAACCGACCGACCCAAACTCGTAGGCACCTGCCGTGGATGGCATCAAACTCAGCACCGCGATGTTCGCTGCCACCGCGAGTGCCTGCCTCGGCGTATTCATATGTCTCCTCCTCCTCATCATGGAGTTTGTAGCATTCCTTACGATTCGTCACGCTAACAGCTACGCCGGTACACTCGGCATCACCGTCTTATCGTGAACTTGTCATGAGGTCACCTGGTGACATGTACACTAGCACATGTTATTGTGAAAATCTCCAAGGGGTATCCCTTATTGGGCGACATTGGACCGACGATCAGATACTGGATCGAACGGCGCCGCTCTGAGGTGTCGGCCGCCGTTCGCTACGCGCAGGTTGCGTGGGCTGAGAGGGCCTCTGTGTGCCCGGCAGCGGTCAACGGAAGAGATGCTGAACAGCCACTCTGAAAGTGCACTTTAGGGGTCGAACCGAACTTGCGTGGCTAAGCGATGACGACTCCGAGTTACATCACGGGACGGAACTCGGTCTTCCCTGACAGCAGGTGAACTTCTGCACCCTGTTCGAGCCCGATCAGCACCCGAACATTGAGCGAATCGATAGAGGAACGCCGTCGTCCGCGGTCTGTTCCCTTTCCTGCATAGCTGGCATATACTCGTCACCGTGTTACCTGGTGTCTTGTTCACATTCAGTTTACGGAAGATCCAATGCAAGCGATTGACAACGCAATGACGGTATCTGACAGGCTAGAGATTGAGCGCCTGTTCAATGAGTTCTCATGGTGCGTCGACCACGGCGATGCTGCCGGCCTTTCGGGATTGTTCGCATCTGATGGCGTGCTCTGTGTGGGAGGGCAAGAAATCAAGGGCCAACTGGCAATTGGCGACGAAGCCAGCCGGCGCTCGCGGATTCCCGGGCGCAAAACGCGGCACGTTTGGTCAAACTTGCGCGTCGTTTCAATGGATGACCACTCCGCAGAGACGACCGCTGTGCAACTCACTTTCGAGCAAAACGGCCCGGAGAGGCCAGCCCAATTGCGCATCAGCGACTTATCAGATACTTTGCGTCGAGATAGTCAGGGCCAATGGCGGTTTGCACGACGACTGATCAACCGTGAGATGACGGTCGCGTCCGCTGAGTAACGGCCTCTTCGCGAGCTTCCTACACAGTCGTCCTGCCTCTTTGAAGTTCGTCTCGGCCGTCACCTCAACCGGGCACCCGTGGGTGTTCCGGTTGCTTCAAGAATTGAGTTCATCGTTCGATGCAAAGCCCACTCGAGGCTGCATGCGAAGTTGTTGGTCCGGACATTCGTGTCCATTGGCAACTTCCGGCCGCGGGAGCGTCCGCATCAGTCTCCCGGAAGCATGACACACGAGTGATCTATTGGCGTGCGAACTGGCCAGGCGTGCCATGAACGAATGGATCGAAATACGCTACAGCCTGCTGCGCTCGTACGCACGTTTCAACGACCTGTAAGCGATCTTCGGCGCCACTCTTTTCTTCCTGATCAGTTCACTGTCCAAATCATCTGCGACTGACGACGGGTACCGAGGTGGTAGTCCATGGCACTTGTGCTTGTGTGAAGGCCCTGCAGGAACATTCAGAAGTTGCATCCCGCCGTGACACCAACTAAACTAGTTACCAGGTGACGTAGTGACAAAAGGCGTTAGATAGATGGGGCGGCGCAAGTGCACAACTCGGGCGCCAGCCCGAGATTGAGGAGAAGGCGATGGCTAGCTCATGGAGGAAGTCCCTGCGTCTGATGGTCGACTACTGGCTCGTCCCCGACCCTGTGAAGGGCGTTCGTGTCACGTTGTTCAGGAATAGGCGATCTAGACGGGAATGCTATGTATGTGTCCAGGCGGACAAGCCCACAGGGGTGATCTCGATGTTCTTCTTCCGCCATGAGGACGGCGTCTGGCGCGTCATACCCCCGACGCGGGATCGATGAATCGATTATGTACGTCGCTGTTGCCACTCGATCGTTTGAATGTGATTGTTCGCTTACAGTTTGCTTCTCGTCTAAAGGAATGACATGAAATCGCGCGCAGCCGTTGCTTTCGCACCCGGCGAACCCTTGGAAATTGTCGAAATCGACGTCGAGCCGCCTCGCGCAGGCGAGGTACTGGTGAAAGTTACCCACACCGGCGTGTGCCATACGGATGCTTTCACGCTCTCTGGCGAAGATCCGGAGGGTCTCTTTCCCGTCGTGCTTGGTCACGAAGGAGCCGGCGTTGTCGTGGAGGTTGGCGAAGGGGTGACGAGCGTCAAACCGGGCGATCATGTTATCCCGCTCTACACTGCCGAATGCGGCGAATGCTTGTTCTGCAAGAGCGGGAAGACGAACCTCTGCGTGGCCGTACGCGCCACCCAAGGCAAAGGCGTGATGCCCGACGGCACCACTCGCTTCAGCTACAACGGGCAGCCGATCTACCACTACATGGGCTGCTCCACGTTCAGCGAGTACACCGTAGTGGCGGAAGTATCGCTGGCGAAGATCAATCCAGAGGCCAACCATGAGCACGTATGCCTGCTTGGCTGCGGCGTGACCACGGGTCTTGGCGCGGTGAAGAACACCGCCAAGGTGCAAGAAGGCGACACCGTGGCGGTATTCGGACTCGGCGGAATCGGCCTCGCGGTGATTCAGGGTGCAAAGCTCGCTAAGGCCGGACGCATCATCGCTATCGATACGAACCCCAGCAAGTTTGATCTGGCGCGGGAGTTCGGGGCCACCGATTGCGTCAACCCCAAGGACTTCGAGAAGCCGATCCAGCAAGTGATCGTGGAAATGACGGGTTGGGGTGTAGATCACACCTTTGAGTGCATCGGCAACGTAAATGTCATGCGCGCCGCGCTCGAAAGCGCGCATCGAGGCTGGGGGCAAGCAGTCGTCATCGGCGTAGCCGGAGCCGGTCAGGAAATCTCAACTCGTCCGTTTCAGTTGGTCACTGGTCGCCGTTGGCTCGGCACGGCCTTCGGAGGTGTCAAAGGCCGATCGCAGTTGCCAGGCATGGTGGAGGACGCCATGAACGGGACGATTCGGCTCGCGCCATTTGTAACCCACACGAAATCGCTCGCAGACATCAACGAAGCATTCGTTCTGATGCAAGAAGGAAGGTCAATCCGGACCGTCATTCAATATTGACTCATCGTAAAGGAGGTTAATTGTGACCGTGAAAATTCACCCTACTGTAGATCGCGGCATTCAAAAGGGAACCGATCAATTCGCAGGCGGTACGCTGCGCTGCCAATGTGTACATGATCCGGTCGAGGTTCGAGTTGATGCGCAGGTCGCCTTCAATCACGCCTGCGGCTGTACCAAGTGCTGGAAGCCAGCGGATGCGCTGTTCTCGGTCGTCGGTGCTGTTCCACGGCAGAGCCTGGCGGTTACGGCCCATAGCGAGAAGCTCAAGGTTGTCGACGACAAGGCATTGATCCAGCGCCACGCCTGTTCCGCATGCGGCACGCACCTTTACGGACGCATCGAAAACAAGGACCACGCCTTTTACGGATTGGATTTTATCCACACGGAACTGTCAAAGGATGCCGGCTGGGACGGCCCCGGCTTTGCAGCTTTTGTCTCCTCGATTATCGAAAGCGGTGTCCCGCCGTCCGCAATGAACGAGGTACGCCAGACGCTGCGTAGCAAAGGTCTGGAGCCCTATGATAGCCTCTGCCCGGAGCTGATGGATATTCTTGCTATCCATGCGGCCAAGGCCAAAGGCACTTATCTGGAGGTCTGATGGCATGGAGCGCGTAGAGCAGCACGCGAGCCACGGTGGTTACCAGGAAGTCTGGAAGCACACTTCCACCACCCTCGGCTGTGAGATGAGGTTCGGCATATATCTGCCCGGTGCAGCATTGCGCGGCGAAAAATGTCCCGTTCTGTATTGGCTCTCCGGTTTGACGTGCACAGAGCAAAACTTCATCACCAAGGCCGGCGCGCAGCGATACGCCTCCGCCCACGGCATCATCATCGTCGCGCCGGATACCAGTCCGCGCGGCGATGATGTACCCGACGATCCAAGCTATGACTTAGGAAAAGGGGCCGGATTTTACGTCAATGCCACCCAACAACCATGGGCGCAGCACTTTCGCATGTACGATTACGTGGTCGACGAGTTGCCGGGGTTGATTGAAAGCCAGTTTCCGGCCAGTGACGCACGGTCGATCAGCGGACATTCGATGGGTGGTCACGGCGCGCTGGTCATCGCACTCCGCAACCCTGCGCGCTATCGCAGCGTGTCCGCTTTTTCGCCGATCGTCGCACCGAGCCAGGTGCCTTGGGGCGCCAAGGCATTCACGGCCTATATTGGCGATGACCGTGAGTCCTGGAAGTTGCACGACGCTCTGGAGTTGATCAGAGCAGGAGCCGCGCGGTTACCACTACTAGTAGATCAAGGCGAAGACGATGAGTTCCTGGCAAGCCAGCTGAAACCAGAACTGCTTCGTGCAGCGTGCCTGGCCAAGGCATACCCTCTACAACTGAACCTCAGGCCGGGTTACGACCACAGCTACTACTTCATCGGGACTTTCATCGGCGAGCACATCGATCATCACGCAAAAGCCCTTCGCTGAATGACTGGTCCAGTGCCGTCTAATGTCGACTCGCTTGCCTCGCCGCGAGAAGGCGAGCGAGGCTTCAGCTGAACAGACAAGCCCACGGGCTCGTCTGGCGCAGGGCGTATCACACGCAGACGCGGCTACCGGTCAGATCTGCGACGGCACTCGCAAGTGCTGCCGCAGATCGCACGCTATATGTATTCGCTACGCGTCAGCGCGTCGCGACGCTCCAAGATATCGGCAGCGCGATACCCGCGCGGACGACATCTGCACGCGAAGTATCGGTTACACCATGCTCGCTGCGCTGCGGGAGGTCCATGACGATCTCGTACTTGGGCTTACTTGATCGCGGCATTCGCCTGAACTTCGCCCAAGACATCGATCGCTCGTTGTATCGCCTCGCGCGTCTGGCCCCCTTCACCACACCGAAGTTGAGGTGAACGGACACCGGCAAGACCTGATTCTTCTTGCGTCTCTGGCCGATCGCAGCTACGATTACTCAACAAGTCACCTTGTCACTTTGCAGCTGTGTAGCCTGGCCCTGTACGCAGTGGCACCAATCGTCGGACATAGGACGCCATTATGGTGTCGATGCAGGGATGTGCACGGCAGGGACCGCTCCATGCGGGCGCTGTCCGTGATCGGGATGAAGGGCGCGCTGGAATCGGAACGGTCCATGCTATCGATTGTCTTGGCCCGTTCTTCGCAAATTGCACCGACTGGCCTTATTGGAGTGTGCAGAAGTCTCCAGCGCGCTTCAAGCGTGGCCGAGGACATCGCGTGCTGACTGGACTCGCCGCACCAAACTCATCGAGATGTGCCGGATTCCTAGCAAGGAGATGATATGCAATCGATTCCCGGTTACGACCTGGAAACCCTCATCAACACGCGTCGCATCGGCCGTTTCCAAACTGTCATCGTTCTACTCTGCGCGCTGGTCGCAATGCTCGATGGCTTTGATACGCAAGCGATTGCATTCGTTGCTCCGGCGATTCTGCAGGAATGGCACGTAGTGCCTTCGGCATTCGGCCCGGTTTTCGGGGCGGGCCTCGTTGGTGGTTTGATCGGTGCGATCGTGTTTGGAATCCTCAGCGATCGGATCGGACGCAGAAAGGTATTGCTGTGCACGGTTCTGCTGTTTTCGGTAGGTTCGCTGCTTACCCCCCTATGCACATCCGTCACCATGCTTGGTGGTATCCGGCTCGTTACGGGAATCGGCCTCGGCGGCGCACTGCCGAGCTTCATCTCGCTCACCTCCGAGTACGCGCCAGCACGACTACGGGCCACGCTGGTCTCGATGATGTTTTGTGGATTCCCGATTGGCGCAGTAATCGGGGGACTGGCTTCCGCGAAACTCATTACAACTCTTGGTTGGGCAAGTGTATTCATCATTGGCGGCATACTGCCCATTCTGCTCATGCCCCTCCTAGTGGTGTTCATGCCAGAGTCGATTCATTATCTGGCACTGCGGAACGACTACATTCGCGTTGCTCGGATTGTCCGACGTATGCGCTGCGAAGCTGAATGGAGCGGCGCAGTTTGCGCAAGCATCCGCGAAACACGGGCACCGATACGCAGCTTGTTCCGGGACGGTCGCGCACCAGGCACGGTACTGCTTTGGATCACGCTGTTTCTCAGCTTGTTGCTAACGTATTTTCTCGTCAACTGGATCCCATTGGTCGCGCAACGCCAAGGGTTGGAGATCGAGAGCGCCGTGCACGCTGTATCGATGCTAAATCTCGGCGCTGTCATCGGTTGCATCGTACTCGGCAAACTCGCAGATCGATTCGGCACGGCCTTCGTGATCAGCACCGCATTTGCGCTTGGGTCGGTCGCCATAGCCTTGCTTGGCGTTGCAGGGGATTCCGCCGAAATGCTAAGCACGATGGCGTTCGCGGCCGGTTGCTTGAGCATCGGTGCCCAGATGTGCACGCTCGCACTCTGTGCCGCATTCTACGACACGCATTTGCGTGCCACGGGCATCGGCTGGTCCGTGGGCGTGGGTCGCGTTGGCGCAATCATCGGCCCGGTCTTGGGAGGCATTTTGTTCGGGGCCGGCATGGACACGGAGCAATTGTTTATCGCGGTTGGCGCAACCTCGCTCGGCGCGTCAGTTTCGGTGTTCTTGATCGGACGTTTGCTCATTCCGCGCGCGCGAGCATCCATGGATTCAGAAATGTCGCAAGACTCACCCGCGGTGCCACGCCATACCAGATGAAGGTAAGCGGCTCTTCAGGGGGCGCTCAACGGCGACTCCCATTTCCTCAAAGCAAACGATGGAGTATCTACATGCAAGCACTCACAATTTCCCAGGCATCTGCAATCATCGACGCCGCCTTGCACAAGGCACATCAAGAAAAATTCCAACCACTCACGGTCGCCGTGTTGGATGCCGGCGGACATCTCCTCGCACTCAAGCGTGAAGATGGCAGCAGCATCCTGCGCCCGCAGATCGCGCATGCGAAGGCCTGGGGCGTACTTGGGATGGGGCACGGGGGGCGAGGACTGGCCGAACGGGCGCTCGCGGCTCCTGCATTCTTTTCAGCTCTCACTGATATCTCGGGTGGTCGGATCGTTCCAGTAGCGGGTGGTGTGCTGATTCGCGACGCCATCGGCAATAATGTAGGAGCGATCGGCATTAGTGGCGATCACCCCGATAATGATGAACTTTGTGCGATCCACGGCATCACACAAGTCGGACTACATGCGGTGACCGATTGACGCAACGCGTGCCTGCTCCCTGTTGAACGATTGATGAATAGCACATCGAAGCTGCAGACAGTGCTATTCGTCGCCAAAACCAGGCAGAAAGTCTCGACGGGTGTCGGATAGAAGTGCGCACTACTTCCCGGAGATGCCGTCACGGTGTCGAAAACCCGATGCGATGTGCGGTCGAATCACAACGCTCATGGTCTCGGAGCCTTGACTCACCTCCGGTGCGACATCAGCGGCGAAGTGAAAGGTCGCAGTCGCCAACCGTCCACCAATGGCAACCCGTCATGCGCGCAACGGGTACTGAATTCGCATGACTTCAATCGGCCATTGCGCTTACTACTCTTAAGCCACCTATTCGGTGTTTCGCAATCGCGTCAGCGACGACCCCGCGCGAGCAAGCTTCGTGGATCGTGGTTCGAAGAAACTCGATACCGGCGTAGTTCTGCTTACGAGTTCCGACCGCCTGTTGGATTGCCAGAAAGCCTCCATCGAGCACCCGCGAATCCGGCAACATCAACATGCTACGTGACAGATTGGGGCGAAGGCCTGCAAGTGCGTCCGCCTCTCCTATCATGAAAGCCTGATGCGCACTCTCGTGAGATTTCCTCGGTACAAGGATCCCATGTGTGAGATGACGCGATAGCCAGAGAGCATATGCGCTACCATCTGCGGCCGCAATTCGTACACCCGGTCGATCGACCTCAGAGATCCTTCGTACTCCGGAGTCGCGACGCACAAGATATGTGGCTTCCGTTTCCGCATAGGGACCTGTAAATGAGATTGTGTTGGAGCGCCGCGAATCCACACCGATCAAGCAGATATCCCAAACGTCATCGTCCGCCGCCGCTAGCAAATCGGACGGTGATGCGAACGGTACGCAGACGCACGGGACACTGAGTTGCTCCGCGATCCAGTGCGCGAGATCCGGTGCAACACCCCAGGGCTCTCCAGTTGCCCTGACTCCGCTGACAAGCAGTGTATTGGCAAGGTTCACCCCTGCGCGCAGGACGCCTTGTGGCGCCAGTTGCTGACTTGCTAGCAATACCATCGCTCCTCCCAAAATGCCGCAAGACGTCAGGATAGGCTCGCAGACTCCACGCCGCATGACCGTTCCGGCAAACAGCCCATTCATCGTTATGTCATTACGTCACATTGTCACCTGTTGAATATAGTATAGTCATCTGTGCAACAGAAGGAGATTTCATGGACAAAGTCACTGCGTCGGATTGGCATCCGTCGAAGCGGGTCGAGCGGGGCAACGCGGCTGAACAGATATTTGATGACTTACGCGAAGGAATACTCGGCGGAAAGCTTCCTCGCGGGACGAAACTCCCGACAGAAAAGCGCCTTGCGGACAGCTACGGGGTAAGCAGTGCCACAATTCGGGAAGCGGTTCGCGGACTGACCGTTGCACGACTCATCGAGGTCCGGCACGGGAGCGGTGCTTATGTGACCGCCAACACCGATCAATTGATTGCGTTCTCATTGCGCTCCGTGATCCAGTTGGAACGCATCGGTGCACCGCACGTGCTGGGCGTATTGTTCGCACTGATCTCCTACGCGGCTGAATTCGCGGCCACGCAAGCCACGGAATCCGATATCTCCGCGATTCAGGCATCGTTGAAGCGGATTCAGCAGGGTACCGAAGTTGAGGTCATTTCGTCGGGTGTCAGTGGCTTCATTGAAGCGATTGCGAACGCGTCACGTAATCCACTACTGGTTGCACTCAGCCGGCTACTTGCAAAAATTCAGATCGGACTCGTCGCAGAATTAGCTGACGGAAGCGTTGAAAGCTGGCATGCAACAGCGGGAGCGATGCAGCGCCACCGCTTGCGTATTCTAGAAGCCATCAAAAAGCGCAATCCGGAGGCTGCGCGCAAGGCAGCACGCTCCTATCAGGAGCGCGCGATCGAGATCTTTACCGCGCAACCGAACGCTAGCGGCGCAACGATCCCCAACCCGATACTTGCGTTGTTGATATCGTCGGCACAAGAGCGACGGGACGAATGACCGTCCCCGCCCAAGCGGACGATCGAGCGGAAAGCACGTCAAGGCTGCGGAAGGCGGTCAACGACGAGAGGACGAATCGGACACCCTCACGCGATCGAAGCAGAACAATGCTCAGCCTCACCTTGCCACCGTTTCGCGTGTAACTCCGACATCTACTGAATGCCGCCTCCACTGGGCTCAGGTCCGCTCGACAGACGGCACCGACCAAGGCAAGGCCTGGATAGACATGTCAAAACTCTTCCCTGCGCGCAGGATCTGCTATCTCAACTGCCGCACTGTCAGAGGCTGCACCCGCGGATCGGGAATACGCTCTTCGGCATGAGTCCCCCCAAGAGAATCCGCATCTCACAGATCAACGAACGTTGGCTGGTGATAGTCGTATTCCACGACAACTCAATTTGTATCCCGGCCAAGTTTGATTCGATCGAAGCCGCACGTGAGTGGGTGGATGAGCATCACCAGGGGCTTCCGATGAAAGTGTGTGGGCATAGCCTGCCTCCGGCCCGCTACGGTCGCATTCCATATGGCGTCTGAACTCAGCCCCTGATTGAATGGCCCCGCTACCAGGAAAAAATGCCGCTTGCCCACAGAGATCTGCCGCTTAAGCACAGACGTGAGCTCAAATTCTTCCAATGCCTTAATACCCATTGGGTATTGATACAAAAGAAGAACCCCGCACTCGGTCGGGGTTGCAGATCCTGGCTAAGGGCTCGGAATGGCATCTCAGCTGGCGACGCTCATCACTTGTGTTGGAGCAATGACGTAAAAAATGACATCTCCGGCGACGGCATGAGCGCTGTGTCCGCATTGGGCAGCGCCAACATCGTCTTCAGTGCGCGCTGTTGATAGGCTCGCGCCGCAGCTCGCGCGGCCTCCGGATCCCGCGTGGCGATTGCATCGACTAACTCTTGCCGCTCCTTTGCAAGCCGACCCGCAGTCTTTCGCAACGACGCAGGTGAACTTCTCAATAAATGCGCAGCAAGACCTACTTGCACACCAACAAGGAATTTGCACAGTGCGGCCACCAATGGATTACCGGAGGCCCGTCCCAGCGCATCGACAAACTGCGTCAAGCCAGATGTGATCCCTACGGCATCCTTAGCCTGCGTGATATCTTGAACGATTTGCTGCATCGTCCTTACATCATCAGCAGTCGAAAGCTCCGCGGCCAGGCCGGCGGCATACTCAACTAGGGCGCCGAGTACCCCGAGCACCTGGCGAAGGCCGATGCGCTCCATCTGAATCATCGAACGTAGCGAAACTGCGATCAGTTGATCCGCTTCAGCAGTCACATAGGCGCCGCTACCGTGCCGCACCTCCACGAGACACGCCGTGGTGAGACCGCGTATCGCCTCTCTCACAGTCGGGCCGCTCACACCGTATGCCTCGGCCAGTTGCTTCTCAGTCGGAAGCTTTGCGCCCCGAGCAAGTTGTCCGCTAAGGATTTGTTCCCGCAAATCATCGAGAAGCTGCTCCGCAGCCTTGCCGCGGTCAATGCGCTTTGACGGTTGCCATGCGCCGAAAGGCGATTCCTGCATGATGGGGTTCCTTTTGGTAACCCCCACAATATACTCGAAAAGTAGTCGCTTGGTGACCAGAGATCAATTATCCCGGTGACCGTGGCATCTGGTATCCCCAACGGTCGGAATGCGCGCGGCTGCGATGCTCCGCGCAGCGATGACGTCCCCGTCGCCAACAGACACACGACGTCGCGCACGCAGACTGCCCCTGGGGCTCATCGGAGGGGTCTCGCGAGCCACGCGCCTCGGCATGGAGAATAGCCGGCGCGCCGCCGGCCACGTTCCTTTAGGTGATTCCGCCAACGCAGAGATACTTCAGTTCGAGATAATCCTCGATGCCGTACTTCGATCCTTCTCGGCCGAGCCCGCTCTCCTTAACGCCACCGAACGGCGCGACTTCAGTGGAAATCAGCCCTTCGTTGATACCGACGATCCCATATTCCAGTGCTTCGGCGACCTTGAGCACGCGACCAATATCGCGGCTATAAAAATAGGACGCAAGACCGAATTCCGTGTCGTTCGCGAGCGCAATCGCTTCGTCATCGGTACTGAAGCGGAACACAGGAGCGACAGGGCCGAAGGTTTCCTCGCGAAAGATCTGCATCGCGGGCGACGCGTCTGCCAGAATTGTCGGCTCATAGAAATTTCCGCCCATATGATGCGGCTTCCCGCCGACGACAACTCGCGCCCCCTTGGAAACGGCATCGGCGACGTGTTCGGCCACCTTGCTGACCGCACGCTCGTCGATCAGCGGACCAATTGTCGTGCCCTCCTCGAATCCGTCGCCAACCTTGAGGGCTAGCACAGCCGCGGCGAGCTTCTCAACGAACACGTCATAGACGCCGTCCTGAACCAGCAAGCGGTTCGCGCAGACGCAGGTCTGCCCCGCATTGCGATACTTCGACGCGATCGCCCCCTTGACTGCTGCATCGAGATCGGCGTCGTCGAAAACGATGAAGGGTGCGTTGCCGCCCAACTCCATCGACGCCCTTTTTACAGTCGACGCACATTGCGTCAGCAGCATCTTTCCCACTTCAGTCGACCCGGTGAACGACACCTTGCGCACGATCGGACTCGTCGTCAGTTCTTCACCGATTTCCGCAGCCGATCCCGTGACGCACGAGATCACGCCTTTCGGCACGCCGGCGCGCTCGGCTAGTACGCATAACGCGAGTGCAGAGAACGGCGTCTGAATCGCTGGCTTCAGCACCATCGTGCAGCCCGCGCCGAGTGCCGGCGCAATCTTGCGCGTCAGCATGGCCGCAGGGAAGTTCCACGGCGTAATCGCCGCGCACACCCCGATCGGCTGCTTGAGCACAACGATGCGCTTGTCACGCGCATGCCCGGGGATCGTATCGCCGTAGATCCGCTTGGCCTCCTCCCCATACCACTCGAAAAATGAAGCCGCATACGCAATCTCGCCACGACTCTCCGCAAACGGCTTGCCTTGCTCGGCCGTCATGATGGCCGCCAGGTCTTCCTGGTTTTCGAGCATCAGTTCATACCAGCGACGCAGCACTGCCGCGCGCTCCTTCCCGGTGCGCGCACTCCACGCCGCCAATGCGTCGCGGGCTCCCTCGATCGCGCGCCGCGCCTCAGCCTGGCCCATCCAAGGTACCGTTCCGAGCGAGCGCCCAGTCGACGGATTACGCACGTCGACTGTCTTGCCGTCGTCCGCCTGAGTCCACTCCCCCGCGATCAGGCAAGCGTTCCGAATCAGGCTCGAATCGCGCAGCACCACCGCCGAGGCAAATAAGCTTGTCGACATTGAAACTCCTTGGAAAGCTATCAAATATCAAGTACCAGCGTCCGACTTTGCGCGCGCGACACGCAAATCATCATGGTTCGCCCCTCCTCGCGCTCCGCCTTCGATAGAACGTAATCCCGGTGCTCTGGAATACCCTCCACCACGCCGGTCTCGCACGTCCTGCACATGCCTTCGCGGCATGCGCACGGGATGTCATAACCATGGCTTTCCAGCACTTCAAGAATCGACTGATCATCGCTTACGTGAAACACTTTCCCGCTACGATTCAACTTGACGTCGAACCCTCGGGTAGGTGCTTGATCTGCTTTCTCTTTCGGAGGCGCGAACCACTCCAGGAAAGCGGGATTGTCAGGGTGACGGGCCGAGAACTCCGTTACGGCCTGCATCAACGGAGCTGGACCGCAGCAATAGATGGGCACGCCTGCAGGAATCAGGTCTCCGCAGGTACCGATGTCAAAATTGCAGCCAGCCTCATCATCGAAGTGAAGCCGCACACGGTCAGGCCCGTATTGATCCAGTTCTTCAAGAAACGCGGCATGATCGCGACTTCGAGCAAGGTAGAGCAGATTCCATTCGAACCCGTTGCGATGGCAGAATCGGATCATTGAGAGAATCGGCGTAATACCAATTCCTCCAGCGACAAAGAAGAAGCGCTTGTGCTCATCCCTCAAGGCGAAGTTGTTGCGAGGCGCACCGATCCCAAGCGTATTGCCCTTCATTAGCATGGAATGTACGCACGAAGATCCGCCCCGGCTGTTTGCCGCATGGGAAACAGCAATCTCGTATCGGTCCTGTTCGTCGCAATCATTGACCAGTGAATACTGACGGACGAGACCGTTGGGAAGAAATATGTCGATGTGGGAACCAGGCGTGAACCGCGGTAACGCAGCACCGTCGACCGCTCGCAACTCCAATCCGACAATTCCCTTTGCCTCGTCCGTTCGCCTGGTCACGACGACTTTGAGAACTTCTGCCACGCCATACCTCTCTTGCAAAAATTAACCAGCGGCGCCTGCATCTGGTGCAGGCAGCCGACATACACGCTTCAATAAACTCTCAGAGCGCGCACATTACGATTGCGCCGCCGCCCGCTCGCTCTCCTCCTTGATCCGCTGCGAAACGAGCCAGCGCAGATGGGACAGCGGGGCATCCGCCGCAATCGCTCGAAGCCGGAAAGTCGGATCGTCCCTCAGCACCTTCTGCTGCGTTTCGATAACGTCCTTGTCCTCATGAAAACCTTCGAGGATGCTGTCGTGAAGCGAATGGGAGAGGAGTTCGACATCCTGCTTCTTGTTGTGCATGTAGACCCAGAAGAAATGAGTCGTCTCTTCCGTCTCCGGAGTCATAGCCTGGAAGTTGTGAAACTCGTGACTACCCTCCTTGTTCCCCTCTTGGATACCCGTGCCGGCGGGAGAGAAGCCCGACTCCAGGAAGAACAGCGCAGGCACTTTCATTTCCGCCGTGTTCCATCGATCGACCTTGCCCATTTTCTTGTCAATCTTCCTCACGAACGGTGGTAGATCACTGTTCATATGCCACTTCGTCAGACGGAATCCGTCTTCGAATCGCTCCAGCGGGCTCGCCGTTTGTTCCATGACATACCGTTCCGAGCCACCCAGGGTATTGGTGTGCACGTAGGCAATGTGGTTGATATCCGCCAGGTTGTCTGCGATCAGTTGGTAATTTGCTTGGTAATGCAAGTAGTCGGGGAACCCGTGCCACTCTGGGTCATTCAGATACGGGAATTCCGGAATCTTCGATTCGTCCACCAAGGTCTGATCGCCCATCCAGATCCATACCAGCCTCCCTGTATCGACCACCTTGTATGTCTTCACCTTGAGGTCCGGCGGCACGGTTTCCTGGCCGGGAATTTCCACACAGGTCCCGTTGCCATCGAAAAGCAGCCCGTGATACATGCAGCGGACGCAATTCCCTTCGAGACGCCCCTTGGACAAGAGCGCGCCGCGATGGCAGCAACGGTCGTCAATTGCGTTCACCTTGCCGTCGCTGCCACGGTACAGCAATACCTTTTGGTTGAGCAGGGTACGGCCAAGCAGCACATCATCAATGAGTTCGTGGCTCCACGCTGCCACGTACCAACAATTCTTCATAAACATGCTTCATCTCCTGTGTGTCAGAATTGGTCGTCATCCAATGACGCCTTTGGGTAATGCAAGATCTACTGGATGTCCATCACACCGATGGTCGTCCCGCACGCGAAAGCCGGGATCGGCTCATAGCACCAGACTTCGCCGCGCGCGCCGTTGCCGACGCCTGCCGCCGCGATAAACGTGCGGATTTCGTAGCCGCCCTGTCCCCCGTCGAGATACGTTTGCTCGTCGGTATAGTCCAGCAGTGCGCGGGAATCGTTCTCACACCAACGTCCGAGAAACTCCCGGTCCCACTCAACGTTGATTGTTCCCGAGTCCGGCGTGCATGGCCAATGCGAGATGCCGCCGGTGCCGACGACCGCGATGCGCTCCGGCATCCGATCGATGGCTTCCCGCATCGCGTTACCGAATGCATAGGCCCGATGTAATGGCGTCATCGGCGGACACTGGCAGTTGATGTTGACTGGCACGATGGGCAGGTCGTTCTCCGGAGTGAGGTGATGTAGGGGGACCATGATTCCATGGTCAAACTTCCACTCCTCGCAGTAGGCGATATCAGACTTCTGCATCACCCCATCGATCAACTTGCGAGAGATTTCCACACTACCTGGAACTCTTCGGTGAGGAATCCGCAGCCATTCTGAATCTTCGATCGGCCCCTCGTAGTGGTCCGCCATGCCAATCGCAAACGATGGCATGTTGTTCATGAAGAAGTTGGCGAAGTGCTCTGCAGCAATCACCACAAGCGCATCAGGTCTTGCCGCATACAGCGCCTCGCGCATACGGCTATATGCCTCCATCACGCGTCCATACTGCTCTGGGTCGGCGCGCTCGCTGCGTGCAGTAATGCCGGGACCGTGGCTACAAACACCCAAAAAAACAAGACTCATTGACGATCTCCTATCGTGGCATAAAGACCGGCTCGCACCGGACCATAAATGGACAGACCTTGCTCCATCGCTTCAATGTAGGCAGACCATTCATAGCCACAAGCGGCTGCGTAATGCATCAACAATTGCCCGTTCACGCCAAGGACGTAGAGCAACCCAACGTCGGATGTGCACAATGCCCGCGACTCCTCTTCGGTCAGCTCGTAGTGGCTGGAATATTCGACGGTGTCGTCCAGGTAACGCTTCATGGCCGCAGGATCGCGATTCAGTTCATAGATCGCTTTTTGCAATGCGTAGAGGCTCATGGTTACTCCAGAATCACCGCCGGAAACTCGGGGGGAAGGTCGTAGGCCCGTACCTTTCGCTCTCGCGTCAGGGCTGTGCGCACCGCCGGCCGTTCGAGCAGTCGCGCGGCATGCGCTCTGTAGAGCGGTCTCTGCGGTAGTTCGGCTGCGATGCGTTCGTCGTGGCTCCACAAATAGAACACGAACAAATAGGCATCGACCACCGAGAAAGTCGATCCGAGCGCATAAGGCTGTTGACCCAGCCGTGCTTCGATATCGAGTAGCGCATCGGCGAGCTTCAGACGAGCGTGCTCTCGCACCGCATTGGCTGCGGCTTCGCCCTCTCCTGCATACACCTGCGGTCGAAAGATGGATCGATACCGGACGTGCAAAGTGCTGGATATCCAGTTCATCCACTCATGCGCCCGGGCTCGTGTCCGGGTGCCAGGTCGGGGAATCAGCTCGCTTTCTGGCGCAAGATCGGCCACATAGGTCAGAATAGCTTGCGATTCGGTAATGATTTCACCACCTGCACTCAGTGCAGGAACAATCCCACTTGGATTGATCTTCCGATAGGCATCCTGCTGGTTCTCTCCCGCACGAATGTCGACCGAAACCGCTCGGTATGTCAAACCGGACTCCTCAAGTGCGATGTGGGAAGCCAATGAGCACGCCTTTGGACTGTAGTACAGAGTCAACGCGGGGGGCATAGCCGGCGATGCAGGTTCATTCATGGGGAGTCTCCGTTTCTAGTTGGACTGGCTACAACGGAAGATTATTGGTTTGAGCTTTTCCACATGTCACCTGCAATTGATGACAAGCTCACGTTGATAAGGAGAGGAAATACAGAAGACGCTAAAACATATGCCTGAGGCAAATTTCGTTTCCAGACGTCGCAGCCTTATGGACCTGTTGCCAGGAGAGTAGCGAGCACGTAGGCGAAGCGTGAAGCACGTCTAGATATTGATGTCCCGGCGCACAATCGATGTCCGTCCGAGCTTTCGAGCTGCCTGGAATTTCGCCGCCGCAGCTCCATACGAGTCAACTAGTTTGAGGCTTCATGATGAACGCCAACCCTAAGCGGTCCCGCGCGAAGCTGCTCGGCCGACGCCCCGTCATCGCAGATTTCGACGCACGCGAGCACATGCTCGACCTCGCCACGCAGCTCTTCGCCGAACGCGGAATCGCCGCTACCACCGTCGCGCAAATTGCAGCCGCCGCTGGCGTCAGCTCAGCGATGGTGCACTACTGCTTCACCACTCGCGAAAAACTGCTCGATGCGGTTGTCGAGGAGCGTCTCGCGCAGGCAGTCGCATTCGTTTGGGATGAAGGCCCTGGAAGACTGAGCAAAGAAAGCGATACATTCACGCTCGTGCAGGAACTCGTCGAACGACTCTTTGAAGTGACGGTACACATGCCGTGGCTGCCTTCGCTTTGGATGCGCGAAATGGCGAATGAAGGCGGGCTACTGCGCGATCGGATGATCAAGCGCGTGCCCATCGAACAGATCGAACGCTTTGCCGCAGATATCGCAAGAGCCCAGGAAGCGGGCAAGATCAACCCCGAGCTCGAGCCGATGTTCCTTCTCAATTCGATCCTGGCGCTCGTGATGTTTCCCCTCGCGGCAGCAAGGATCTGGCACAGCGGGCGGGGCATTACTACACTTGATCGCGACCTCTTGCATCGGCATGTAAGCGCGTTCTTGCGCTCTGGCATATCGCATCCCCCGCGAAGCTCCCGCACATCGCTCGCCCTCGCGGAGCGAACCACAATGTGCTTCGCTCGCTAACCAGCTACCGACTAACAGCGTGAGTCACTAAGCAAACAGATCCCGATGCCGCTTTTCGCACCTTTCTGTCGGTTCAGTCGGACGGATGAATGTGATAGCTCCGATGCGGATATATGCTGTTGGCCGCGAAATCCTTTATTGCATGACGAGGCATGACACCGGAGGCTGGGCGTCACCGTCGTCAACGTCCGAGATATCGCTGGGCCAAAGCTTCATACAATGGGGGCGCGAATAGTTTTGAGAAATGGCTCGAAATCAACGCGGTGGCCATCAATGAGATCACCAACGCATGCCCATTGATCATCTCGATGACGATAACGAATGCCGTAATCGGGCTTTGCGTGACGGCAGCGAGATAGCCCACCATGCCGAGCGCTATGAGCATTGGCAACTGCATTTGCCCGAACACAGAATGGAGAGCATTGCCCATACCCGCACCAATCGCCAACGAGGGTGCGAAAATTCCACCAGGCGTCCCTGGCAGATACGAGCCGACCACCGATGCCATCTTGAGTAGCGGGTAGGTTGGACCCAGTTGGGAGTGGCCCTCAAGCATGTTTTGTGCTTCCGCGTAGCCGCTGCCAAATAGATGACCACGACTACATACGCCGAGAGCGGCAACGAAAAGGCCGCACACGGCGCCGAACACTACTGGACGCTCCTGTCTGAGCGCGAGGAGCCGCCGAGGCATCCAATGTTCGACATCGAGAAGGATCCTACAGAACACTCCGCCTGCTACACCTGTCGTGACACCGAGGATGACGACTGCCACCGCGAGCCTGTTTGGAAATTCTCCATCGATTGCGATGGTACCGAAATAGACGTAATTGCCTTGCAGCGCCAGCGAGACGATGCCTGCGAAGATGATCGCGGTAATCAGAACACCACTGGTGCGCTGCTCGAAACTGCGTGAGAGTTCCTCTATGGCGAAAACTACGCCGGCGAGCGGGGCATTAAACGCCGCGGAAAGTCCGGCTGCGGCGCCTGCGAGCGCCAGCTTTTGTTCGAACCCGATACCGTACACGGCGCGCAAGCGTGCTGGATAAAGGCGCCGAAGGCTGAACATCAGTGCAGCGCCCACGTGGATCGTCGGCCCTTCGCGACCGATCGCGAATCCGCCAAGAACTGCGAGGAACGAGACGGCAATCTTGCCAATCAGTATGCGGATGGTAAGCAATCGTGGCCCGAGTTCGCGCACCGCGTGTCGCGTCGCGATGACCTGCGGAATGCCACTCCCTTCCGATCCGGGAAACCAGCGCCGTGTGATCCAGACACCAAGCGCGGCGACCGAAGGTGTGACAAGCAGCGATATCCACCATGCGTGGGCTGTTATTCGCAGAAATATGTCATAGCCGAAGTCGACGAGCCGCGCGTAGATTACCGCCACGAGCCCCGTCGCGACAGCGCCGAGCAAGAACAGGCCGAAGTATGGCCAACGCTGCATTCCGCGCAGGATCGCGCGCCGATCGACGAGAGAGGAAATTCGCATGCAAACGCTGGAATGATGCCCTTGGAAAAAAATAGGATTGAGCTCAGTGGCATGCACCGGAGCGATATACCGGCAGACGCCACCAACCTTGCATCAAGATCAACTGTGAGAATGTCCACGTTCAATCTCACATGGACCCGACGGTCTGGGTCCGCTACGGGCGGCTGCGACTAGCGGTCGCGTTATCTGCACCGACCGCCTCTCCTGGCTCGTAACTACGTCCACATCCTCTCGGCGTACGACGCCGTCAGAACGCTGCCTCCGGGTCCGGCTAGCGCATGGTTACGAATTCTTCTGCCGCTGTCGGGTGTATTCCAATGGTTGCGTCGAACTGGGCTTTTGTGACCCCAGCGCCGACTGCGATCGCGATACCTTGAATGATTTCCGCAGCATCCTTTCCGACCATATGGGCACCGATCACCCGTTGACTTCTGCGGTCCACGACAAGTTTCATAAAGGTCTTGTCTTCACGGCCCGACAACGTGTGCAACAGTGGTCGGAACGAAGTCTTGAAAACATCCAGCTGTTCGTACCGCAGTCTCGCGTCGGCCTCGGTCATACCGACGGTCGCGATCTCTGGAGTGGTAAATACAGCCGTAGGAACACATTCGTGATTGGCGGCTTGCGGCGACTTTCCGAAAAGCCTCAGCGCCAGCAATCCGGCATCGCGAATGGCCACTGGGGTAAGCTGTGGACGTGCTGTGACATCACCAATGGCGTGTATCGAGCTAACGGACGTTGCCGAGTACTCATCGACCTTGATAGCCCCATTCTGATCAAGTACAACCCCGATTTCTGCCAACCCAAGGCCAAAAGTATGCGGCACACGCCCGGTCGCGTAGAGTACCGCATCATACTGCCCGTGTTGACCAGTCGGCGATTGGAGTTCAATCGTGTCATTCCCCATCCTTTCAAGCGCCGACACATTGCTTTGGGTCTGGATCCGTATTCCGCGCTCGGACATGGCGTCAGCAACGAAATTACGGACATCGTCATCGAAGCCGCGCAATATTTGGTTACCGCGGTGCCAGATATCCACGCTGCTACCCAGACCTTCAAGCATGCATGCGAACTCAACCGCGATGTATCCGCCACCGACGATTCCTATGCGTTTCGGCAGTTCGGGCAGGTCGAACATCTCGGCGGATGAGTAAGCGTGCTCGATGCCTGGGATGGATGGCAGCGACGGCGTCGACCCCGTGGCGATCACAATGTGTTCTGCGGTGTAACGACGACCGTCCACGTCCACCGTATGCGGGTCGACGACGATTGCCCTACCCGGTACAACACGTACCCCCGACTGAGCCAGTAGGATCGAATAAATGCCCACCAGGCGAGCCACTTCGCGGTCCTTTGCGCGCTTGAAATCAATCCAGGAGAATTGACCTTCGCCGAATCGCCAACCGAACCCCACGGCATCCTCCATCTCCTGGCGGAATCGCGAGGCGTAAACCAACAGCTTCTTAGGTATGCAACCCCGCACTACGCACGTGCCGCCTATGCGGCTTTCCTCCGCGATGGCAACCCGCGCGCCAAACGCGGCTGCTCTGCGACTCAGGCGCACCCCACCGGAGCCTGCGCCAATTACAAAGAGATCGTAGTCAAACTTCATCCAACCGCCCCTTGGAAAGCCATCAAATATCAAGTACCAGCGTCCGACTTTGCGCGCGCGACACGCAAATCATCATGGTTCGCCCCTCATCGCGCTCCGCCTTCGATAGAACGTAATCCCGGTGCTCTGGAATACCCTCCACCACGCCGGTCTCGCACGTCCTGCACATGCCTTCGCGGCATGCGCACGGGATGTCATAACCATGGCTTTCCAGCACTTCAAGAATCGACTGATCATCGCTTACGTGAAACACTTTCCCGCTACGATTCAACTTGACATCGAACCCTCGGGTAGGTGCTTGATCTGCTTTCTCTTTCGGAGGCGCGAACCACTCCAGGAAAGCGGGATTGTCAGGGTGACGGGCCGAGAACTCCGTTACGGCCTGCATCAACGGAGCTGGACCGCAGCAATAGATGGGCACGCCTGCAGGAATCAGGTCTCCGCAGGTACCGATGTCAAAATTGCAGCCAGCCTCATCATCGAAGTGAAGCCGCACACGGTCAGGCCCGTATTGACCCAGTTCTTCAAGAAACGCAGCATGATCGCGACTTCGAGCAAGGTAGAGCAGATTCCATTCGAATCCGTTGCGATGGCAGAATCGGATCATTGAGAGAATCGGCGTAATACCAATTCCTCCAGCGACAAAGAAGAAGCGCTTGTGCTCATCCCTCAAGGCGAAGTTGTTGCGAGGCGCACCGATCCCAAGCGTATTGCCCTTCATTAGCATGGAATGTACGCACGAAGATCCGCCCCGGCTGTTTGCCGCATGGGAAACAGCAATCTCGTATCGATCCTGTTCGTCGCAATCATTGACCAGTGAATACTGACGGACGAGACCATTGGGAAGAAATATGTCGATATGGGAACCAGGCGTGAACCGCGGTAACGCAGCACCATCGACCGCTCGCAACTTCAATCCGACAATTCCCTTTGCCTCGTCCGTTCGCCTGGTCACGACGACTTTGAGAACTTCTGCCACGCCATACCTCTCTTGCAAAAATTAACCGGCGGCGCCTGCACCTGGTGCAGGCAGCCGACATACACGCTCCAACAAACTCTCAGAGCGCGCGCATTACGATTGCGCCGCCGCCCGCTCGCTCTCCTCCTTGATCCGTTGCGAAACGAGCCACCGCAGATGGGACAGCGGGGCATCCGCCGCAATCGCTCGAAGCCGGAAAGCCGGATCGTCCCTCAGCACCTTCTGCTGCGTTTCGATGACGTCCTTGTCCTGACCGAAGCCTTTAAGGAAGTGGAGACCATTGAGCGCTTAGGGGCTTCTGGGCGCCACGTCACGCGATGCGAGTTCGTTCGCGGGCCCTCCAATGCAAATTTGGGTGATGATCAACTGAAGGTTATTGGTTTGACCGTTTTGGTATGTCACCTCCCATTGATGACAGGTAGCCCTTGATGAAAGTCAGTATCGAGAGCCGTTTTAAATGAAGTGGCAAATACCGATGACTTCGTGGCGCAACGTCGAAGGTCGACACATCTGTCACCTCGTAAATGCGAGAGAGCTGTGCTGAAGATTGTGCAGAGATAGCGCCGCTCCTGTGGGGAAGCCTTTGCCGCAGGCATGGCGGCGAAGGCGTCGGAAGCCGCGTTTGGACCTGTCAACAAAGGGCGGATACAATCGCGGATTGTTGATCCGGGCTTCCGTCCCGCAGACAGACTGAGATTGGCGTATCGAAATTTCGGTCGAGGCTAACGTTCCTCGCCCAATGACGGCGTAGTGGCGTAATAGCGTCCAATCCGGCAGCGTCACCTGGACGGACGCTGAGCGCGGTTCTCACTCCGAATGATTTCCTCACGGCTGCGCCACAGACCCAACTTAAGGGAGTCTGTGAGTGCCTAACTCTGGGACGACTCGGGCCATGCGGAATCGATGCAGCTATGATCGACACGAAGAGGAGTGTAGGGTCGATCAATCCAACGACGTCAGTCGAGGGTTGCCTGCGTACCAGCCTCGATCAGAAGCGTATGTAGCTCGCGAGTTGAATTGACCCCCAGTTTGGCGTGTGCGCGACGACTATAAGTAACAATAGTGTTGAGACTGAGATCAAGTTTGCGTGCAGTGTCCGCGAGCGTGAGACCACTTAACAGGCTAGCACACACCTCCCGCTCGCGCGCCGACAGGCCGGCGCTGCTCATCGCATCGAGCGACTCCCGCCACTCCGAGGCAGGCGTCACATGAGGAATCGACAGTCTTGCATGGGCCTCTGCATAAGCTAAAAACATCGACGCTACACCTGCCATCGCTTCGATGTCAGCCGCAGATAGCCGCCCCGTTCTTGTATCACGGTAACAGTTGAGAATCGTCGCAGTTCCATTCTGGTGACTACGTGACATCGACAGTCGGTCTTCAATCCCGACCTGCTCGTAACAGGCGAGCCGATAAGCTGTGTGTGAAATCTGATCACGCGTCCGGTATGTCACGCGCACCGTTCCTTTTTCCAGATCATTGGTCGTTGCGCCACTCGTAGCAGCGGCACTGCTGCCTCCAAATCCATCGTAGCAATGCATTTCGCTCATGTACCGAAGTGCAGCGCGCGCACCGTTGCTTTGCTGCACTCGGCTAGCGGTGGTGAGCATCCGCAATGTCCCTTGCGCCGATCTTATGAACACTGAGCAATGATCGACACGGACATACGCTTCCAGCGCATCGAGTAGCTGGCGACCAAACCGAGGCGTTCCAAGGGAGCGAGTCATGGCTTCGATCAATTCGACCGAAAGTCTTGCACCGCTTTCCGGAAAGCCGGAAGGGCTATTCCGCATTTGGGGTGTCTCCAAATCGTCCCTTGAGGGCACTTATAATTATTCCAGCCTACCGCAGCGACATCGGGTGGGTAAGGGATTCCTATCTAGATAGGCGGTCGGGAAAGATGCAAGTACGCACCATGGATGTCCGCGAAGACCCGTCGCCATATACCTTGTTAGCGGTCGAACTAATTGGGCAGATCGGCAGTGCACGTTACGTAGGGCAGTTGCGCGAATCGATTGCGGAAGTGATCAAATGTGCCCGCGCCAGTGTGCTGGCTTCTCGATTCACTCACACTCTGTTGATCGGAGTGGTCAGCCTAATATCGCACGCCTTGGCGTCAAAAGAGCGATTGCAGTCGAGAGCAATCGCTACTTCCTATACGGCCGTATCGAGGTATGCGGGTCTTCGATTACCCTCAGCCAATGCAATTGTATGTCACCAAGTGACCTGTGTCCAGTCCACTTGTGGTTCGAGTGAGTCCGGCTCGAACGGGTGTATGCCAACTGCCCTTCGCCCCCTCGGCCCCGGTCTCAAGCGCAGGCCGAAGTGTTAGCGATCGAGCATCGGCGCCGGGTCGGTAGCGTGCCATTGGCGGCCGGATCAAAGCAGCGTGGAACCGCTCACTGTGCGGGTTGCCGGCGCGTCGGCCGGCCACTGGCAGTCGGTATCTGTTCGCCGGTTCAGTAGCCGCCCCTGTCCGCGTTGACCTCAGATTCGGAACTCTTGTAGGACGCTGCTAGCTGCGCGGCTGCCTTGCTTAGCAGTCCGGTGTCCGTGCCCACTGCAACAAAGGTCGCACCGGCATCTATGTACTCCCGCGCGATCGCCCGGTCAGCCGCCAGCACGCCCGCTGCCTTGCCGAGCTTGCGGACAGTCGCGATGCCTTTGCAGACGGCGCTGCGGACCTCGGGCGCGCCGGGCTTCCCAAGCAATCCCATGGATGCGCTGAGATCCGCAGGACCGAAGAACACGCCGTCGACTCCCTCTATACCGGCAATTGCCCGAAGGTTGTCCATGCCTCTTACCGTTTCCACCTGCACTAGCACACACAACTCACGGGCGGCCGCTTCCAGGTAATCCGGTACGCGATTCCAGCGTGAAGCTCGAGCAAGTGCGCTGCCGACGCCGCGCACGCCTTCCGGCGGGTATCGGGTCGCAGCCACGGCTTCGCGAGCCTGTTCTGTCGTATCAATCATCGGCAGCAGCAACGTCTGCGCGCCGATGTCAAGCAACTGCTTGATGATGGCCGCGTCGCTTTTGACAGGGCGCACGACAGGATGCGACGCATATGCAGCGACCGCCTGCAACTGAGTCAGTGTGCTACGAACATCATTTGGCGCGTGCTCGTTGTCGATGAGCAACCAGTCAAAACCAGCTGTCGCGAGCACTTCAATCACGTACGGATCGGCGAGCGCTGCCCACAAACCGAACTGCAGCTCGCTTGTGGCGAGTTTGCGCTTGAAATCATTCTTGATGGATTTCATCAGTGAGCTCACACGAAATTGAACGCAATGCTACCAAGCGCACCATAGTCGACATGGAACGTATCCCCAGCACGTGCAGCGATCGGACTGGTGAACGAGCCGCTCAGTATTACGTCATTGATGTTCAGCCCCTCGTCATAGGGAGCGATCTTGTTCGCAAGCCATGCCACGCCTGTTGCAGGGTGATTCAGTACCGCAGCTGCAAGACCGCTCTCTTCCACGGCACCGTTCTTATACAGCAATGCACCAACCCAGCGGAGGTCGACATCCATTGGTCGTATCGGGCGTCCGCCTGTCACGATGGCCGCGTTCGCCGCGAAATCGGAGATTGTGTCGAAGACCTTACGCGGTGCCTTCGTCTCGCGATCGAACTGCTCAATACGTGCATCGATGATTTCAACGGCTGGCGTGACGTAAGCAGTCGCATCGAGCACGTCGAAGAGCGTTACTCCCGGGCCTTTCAAGGGCCTGCTCAGGATGAACGCAAGTTCCACCTCCACACGCGGTGCAATAAACCGTTCGGCTGGAATATCCTGCCCGCTCTCAATAAACATGCTGTCGAGCAACGGCGCGTAGTCCGGCTCGTTGATTTGCGACGAGCGCTGCATTGCGCGCGATGTTAAGCCAATTTTCCGGCCCTTGATCACGTGTCCCTCGTCTAGCTTGATCTTCAGCCATTCGCGCTGGATCGCGTAACCATCCTCGATAGTCATCTCGGGATAGGCAGCCGAGAAATGCCGTAGCTGCGTTCGGGTCTTCTCGGCGTGATCCAGTTTCGCAGCAAGCTCCCTAATGATGGTCTGCTCTAGCATGATGAATTTTCCTGTCACTACTTAGCGCTTCAGACGCGTGTGCAGATTATTGTGTTTCCAAGTACCAGCTTCACTGAATTCATTGATCTCCAGTGAGAGCGCCAGCCCCTGTTTCTCGAAGATGCCGGCGAAATGTTGTTTGATGATGTCGAAAAGCGCGTCGCCGGTTGCCTTCTTCACTGCTTCCGAGCGGCCCACAGCAATCTTCAGATTCGCATGTAGGAAGGCAGCATCCGTCTGGCCATCCGCAATGCAATACTCTTCGCAGCGCAACGCACGCACACGAATTCCGCCTAAGGGATAGACCGCCTTGTCGCCTTCTTTCTGTTCATGAAGCGATCTGGCGAGCTTGCGACAGAGTAGGGTCATACTGTCTTCATCAGACAGGCCCTCGCTGTATTCGAGCGTCAGATGTGGCATGTGTGACTCCGTTGATTACCTACTAAGCAGGCAGCGCGTCCTTGCCAGGATGCGTTGACTGCCTCCGTTCTAATCGAAGGGCTGGGCAGGAATCTCAAACGCCCCAGCGCGGAATGTGATGCGAACCCAGGGACACGCAGACGTTCTTCGGTTCGAGGAACACTTCATAGCTCCACGTACCGCCTTCTCGACCGACGCCCGACGCCTTTGCACCACCAAATGGCTGACGAAGGTCGCGCACGTTCTGACTGTTCACGAAACACATTCCCGCTTCGATTGCGGCCGACACGCGATGTGCGCGGCCAGTGCTCTCGGTCCATACGTAGCTGGAAAGGCCATACGAGATATCGTTGGCCAGCCGGATCGCTTCTGCCTCGTCGTCGAACGGAATCAGGCACGCGACGGGACCAAAGATCTCTTCCTGTGCAATACGCATGCGGTTGTCGACATCCACAAACACTGTCGGCATGACGAAATTTCCTTTCTTCAGACTATCCGGCAGTGATGGTGCATCGAGACCTCCGCACGCGAGTGTGGCACCTTCCTTCGGGCCGAGCTCGATATAGCTGCGGACCTTAGATAGATGTGCTTGGCTGATCATCGGGCCAATGATAGTCTTCTCGTCGAGTGGATCACCGACGGTCAGGCGCTTCGCCCGCTCGATGAAACGCTCCGCGAACTTCATGTAAATCGACTTCTGCACCAGGATGCGCGAACCCGCCGTGCAGCGCTCACCATTGTTCGAGAAGATCATGAACACCGCTGCGTCGAGGGCGCGCTCGACATCGGCATCGTCAAAGATCACGAATGGCGACTTGCCGCCGAGCTCCATCGAGAACTTTTTCAGACCAGCCGTTTGCACGATACGGTTGCCAGTGGCCGTCGAACCGGTGAACGAAACCGCGCGCACGTCAGGGTGTGCGACGAGCGGTTCTCCGGCATCCTTACCGTAGCCATGGACGACGTTGAGCACGCCGGCTGGAATGCCCGCTTCCAAAGCAAGCTGACCAAGCATGGACGCAGTAAGCGGCGACAGTTCGCTCATTTTCAGTACCGCCGTGTTGCCGAACGCCAGGCAAGGCGCGACTTTCCACGTCGCGGTCATGAACGGCACATTCCACGGCGAGATCAGCGCGCAAACACCGACGGGATGAAACAGCGTGTAATTCAGATGTGAATCGGTCGGGTACGTGTGGCCATCCACGCGTGTACACATCTCGGCGAAGTATGTGAAGTTATCTGCTGCGCGCGGAACAAGCTGCTTGCGAGTCTGCGAAATGGTCTGACCAGAATCGCGCGTCTCCGTGTCGGACAGCTCGGGCACGTTCTTCGTGATCAGTTCCCCAAGCTTGCGGACGAGCTTCGCGCGTTCCGGCGCGGGCTTCGCAGCCCATGCGGGAAACGCATCTTTTGCAGCGCGCACGGCTGCGTCGATGTCCTCCGCCGTTCCGCTCGCGACTTCGGCCAGCACTTCCTGCGTGGCCGGATTCACGGTTTCAAAGTACTCGCGGGCAGTGGCCGACTTTCCGTTGATCAGATGTTCGATTCGCATGACAGTTCCTGGATGATCAGTTGCGGTTGAATTCCGCATCTGAAGCGATAACGTTGACGAGACGACCGAGGCCGTCGATTTCGCATACAACCTCGTCGCCTGTATTCACATTGACGACCCCCTCAGGTGTGCCCGTCAGAATAATGTCGCCAGGCGCGAGCGTCATGAAGCTGCTCAGATACTCGATCAGCGCCGGAATATCGGTAACCAGATCGCGTGTGTTACCTTGCTGCTGCAGCGTACCGTTCACGTAGGTACGCAATCCGAGTTGCGTGACGTCAGTGATGTCTACCGCATCGACGAACCATGGACCGAGCACTGTGCCCCCATCGCGATTCTTCACGCGCAGATTGGGCCGGTAATAGTTTTCCAGGTAATCGCGAATTGCGTAGTCGTTTGCGATCGTGTAGCCGGCAACATAGTGCATCGCCTCGTCACGCTTTACTTCCTTCGCTGGCCTGCCGATCACCACCGCGAGCTCGCACTCGTAGTGCATGAACTTAACGTCAGACGGACGACGGGTAACGCCGCGATGGCCAATCACCGACCCTGGCCCTTTCAGAAAGACGAGTGGCTCCTCCTGCTTCGAAAACTGCAATTCTTTCGCGTGGTCCGCGTAATTGAGGCCGAGCGCGAAGATCGTGCCGGACTCGATAGGTGCCAGCCACACAACTTCGTCTTCCCGGCAGATACGTCCATCCGCTAGTTCTACGCCCCGCTCGTGCGGATAGGCCTCGTGAATTGCCCCCGCATATGCAACACGACCCCGCTTCATCGAACGTCTCCCTTCGCAATCGTCGAAAATTCCAGTGGTGCCCAATCATCAATTGCAATACTGACCCGGTCAGATGCATGTGCGATCGGTGCACCATGTGGCACACCAAGCGTCAGCAGATCGCCAGGTGCGAGCGTCATGAAGTCGGTGACATCCGCGATCAGTTGAGCAACGTTGCGGATCGTCGTGGCGGTGCTTGCCCGAAAGGTCTCCTTTCCCTCGATATTGATCAAGATATTCAGCGCGTCCGGATTAGCCACGTGCTGACGCCCTACAACTGCCGGCCCAATCACGCAGAATCCATCCAGCGCGCGAAAACGCACTGACGGTCGGTAAACGCTTTCGTGAGGAATGCAAAGATCCGCGACGATCGTGTAGCCAGCGACGAACTCGAGCGCTTTGTCCGCGCTCACCCGTGAGGCAGTGCGCCCGATCACGATGCCAAGTGAACCGCCGATCTGCACGCCCAACTCGCCATCCGGCACGGCGACCGTTGCTCCACGGCCCACTAGTGTGTTGCGCGGCTTCACGTACAACACAGGCGCCTTCGGGGGAGCCTTGTAAGGGGCTGCGTGAACGGCATCCCCGAGTGCCGCCAACGCGGCGGCGTCGTTCAGGAGAGTTCCGTAGATCGTTCCGCGCACAGGCGGACGGCAAGCCACATCATTGGAGAGCAACTCCCGTACTTCGCGCGCGCAGACATCACGCGCAAGAGGTTCCCCCTCAAGATGAATCACGTGGTCAATTGGTGCAAACATTGGCGATCGCTCCCTTGAAATCACTAACATGTTAGTATTATTTGGCTTGCTATGATCTGTTGTCAAGGATGTACCTGTGGACCACGGGTTTCCCCCAGTCGTCACAGACAGAACCTGTTTGCTCTAAACGTATGGACGCCAAGACGAGACAGGCGGTGTCACACCGCAACCTGCCGATGCTGCTTCTTCGGGCGCGGGAAAAAATGATGGAGCGCTTCCGACCGCTTCTTACTGCGCACGGATTGACCGAACAACAGTGGCGCGTGATCCGGGCGCTTCACGAGTACGGGCCAATAGAACCCCGCCAGATTTCGGACATCTGCACGATTTCCAGTCCGAGCATGGCAGGTGTCCTTGCCCGGATGGAAGCAATGCAACTCGTTACCAAGGAGCGGTTCCTCGACGATCAGCGGCGGGTTCGTGTTTCGCTAACTTCCGCCAGTATTGAACTCGTGGATGCCCTGAGTGGAGAATTGGAAGCTCAATACGCGGAGTTGGAGTCTCAGGTCGGTCGGGATGTTGTGAACTTGGTCTACAAGGCGGTCGATGCGCTCCTTGCAGGACTCGAAGGGGATTCTGCTTAAGGCTGCGCGCACGAGGTTTCCGTTGTACGGTCAGTTGCACGCGAAGGCTGTTCGCGCGCGGCGAGCATTATCGGGCCGGCCTGCATCTCGATCGGCAACTGGCACCGATGCTGTGCCGCGCTCGTGTCGGTCCGCACGCGACTAGATCCCTTCTGCCGCAGTCTTATCGGGCCCGTGAGCAGATCGACGAGTTCAAGCAGTTCCTGGCACCAAATCCTTGGCTTGCAGTGCGCCACAACGCCCAGTGACCGAATTAGGTTGCCTGGGTTCAAGGCGCTGCCTTGTGGGTGCTTCGCCTTCAGGTGCTCCTGGATTTCGCGATACCGAAGCCCTGATTCCAGATGCTTTCGGATGTGAGACCACCTAATCTTGGCTTTCCGGTGATGTGCACGTACTTACCCCAGGGGTTAGCCCTGACTCAATGGTAAGCATGGCCGACTTTGCTCTGACGATGGTGGCAATCCTCTGGACTTAGATGGCGCGCGACACCCGCAGCCAAAAATTAGTGCTAACATTTGCCGACCGACTGGTCGGTTTATTTAAGAGGCGCCGTCGCAAGCAGCCGCCGCGCCGACCGCAAGAACAGAATCCGGCAGGAGACAAACAATGCCCCCGATGTCCACCTCCGCTGGCCAGCCGGTCAGCATCGATGCCGGCCCGGTCTTGCTGCAATGGCAGGGCCCGGTGGCCGTGATCACCCTGAACCGCCCCGACAAGCTCAACAGCTTCACCCGCGCGATGCACCAGGCGCTGCAGGAGGCGCTCGACCACGTCGAGGCCGGCGGCGCGCGCGCGCTGCTGCTGACCGGCGCGGGCCGCGGCTTCTGCGCCGGCCAAGACCTGGCCGACCTGGATTTCACGCCCGGGCACATGACCGACCTGGGCGAGCTGATCGATACCTGGTTCAATCCGCTGATCCGCCGGCTGCAGGCCCTGCCGCTGCCGGTGGTGGCCGCGGTCAACGGCACCGCGGCCGGTGCCGGGGCCAACCTGGCGCTGGCCTGCGACATGGTGCTGGCGGCGCGCTCGGCCAGTTTTATCCAGGCCTTCGTCAAGATCGGGCTGGTGCCCGATTCGGGCGGCACCTGGCTGCTGCCGCAGCGCATCGGCATGGCGCGCGCGCTGGGCCTGGCCATGACCGGCGAGCGGCTGAGCGCCGAAAAGGCCGAGAAATGGGGCCTGGTCTGGGAGACCATGGACGACCCGCTGCTGCCGGAACAGGCGCTGGCGCTGGCCACGCACCTGGCCGGGCAACCAACCCGCGCGCTGGCCGCGATCAAACGCGCCATGTATGCCAGCGCCACCGCCACGCTGGACGCCCAGCTGGACCTGGAGCGCGACCTGCAGCGCGAGCTGGGCCAGTCCGCCGACTATGCGGAAGGGGTCAATGCCTTCCTCGAAAAGCGCGCGCCGCACTTCACCGGCAAATAAGCCGCGCGGGCCAGCCCCGCGCATATATATAGGAGACCAGCTTGAAACAGGACCCACAGGCCCTCGCCGAAGCGGCCGCGGCCGCCATGTATGAAGCCGACACCTGCAGCCGCTGGCTGGGCATCACGGTCGAGGCCGTGCGCCCCGGCTATGCGCGGCTGACCATGCCGGTGCGCAAGGAATTCCTCAACGGCCACGGCATCTGCCACGGCGGGCTGATGTTCACGCTGGCCGATTCCACTTTCGCTTTCGCCTGCAACAGCCATAACATCAACACCGTGGCGGCGGGCTGCAGCATCGAGTTCCTCAGGCCCGTGCACGGCGGCGACGTGCTGACCGCCGAGGCCACCGAGCAGGTCCTGTCCGGCCGGCACGGCATCTACGACATCCGCGTGACCAATGCCGCGGGCCAGGTGGTGGCGATGTTCCGCGGCAAGTCGGCGCAGATCAAGGGACACGTGGTGCCGCCGCCAGAAGCAACGGAAGTCGCCTGAACAACAATACGCTGACGACAAACGCCCCCCGTGCAGGAGACGACATGAGCACGCGCCTGACCGATCTGCCCCTGGATGCGATCGAGACCGCCAGCCGCGCCGAGCTGCAGGCCTTGCAGCTGGAGCGCCTGCGCTGGTCGCTCCACCACGCCTACGCCAATTCGCCGGTGTACCGCCGCAAGTTCGACGAGGCCGGCGTGCATCCGGACCAGCTGCGCTCGCTGGCCGACCTGGCGCGCTTTCCGTTCACCAGCAAGCAGGACCTGCGCGACAACTACCCGTTCGGCATGTTCGCCGTGCCGCAGGACCGCGTGGCGCGCATCCATGCCTCGTCCGGCACCACCGGCAAGCCCACCGTGGTCGGCTACACGCTCCAGGACATCGACAACTGGGCCACGGTGATGGCGCGCTCGATCCGCGCGTCGGGCGCGCGGCGCGGCGACAAGGTGCACATCAGCTACGGCTACGGCCTCTTCACCGGCGGCCTGGGCGCGCACTACGGCGTGGAAAAGGCCGGCCTGACCGCGATCCCGTTCGGCGGCGGCCAGACCGAGCGGCAGGTGCAGCTGATCATGGACTTCAAGCCCGAAGTGATCATGGTGACCCCCAGCTACATGCTGGCGATCGCCGACGAATTCGAGCGCCAGGGCATCGACCCGGCCAGCACCTCGCTGCGCGTGGGCATCTTCGGCGCGGAGCCGTGGACGCCGGAAATGCGGCTGGCGATCGAGAAGCGCATGGGCATCTCGGCGGTCGACATCTACGGCCTGTCGGAAGTCATGGGCCCGGGCGTGGCCAACGAATGCGCCGAGACCAAGGACGGCCCGACCATCTGGGAAGACCACTTCTACCCGGAGATCATCGATCCTGTTACCGGCGCAGTGCTGCCCGACGGCGAGTTCGGCGAACTGGTGTTCACCTCGCTGACCAAGGAGGCGATGCCGGTGGTGCGCTACCGTACCCGCGACCTGACCCGGCTGTTGCCAGGCACCGCGCGTGCGGCATTCCGCCGCATGGAGAAGGTCACCGGCCGGACCGACGACATGATGATCGTGCGCGGGGTCAACGTGTTCCCGTCGCAGATCGAGGAACTGATCCTCAGGCACGCCGAGCTGGCGCCGCACTACCAGTGCGTGCTGAGCAAGGACGGCCACATGGACACGCTGACAGTGCGCGTGGAATGCGCCCACGGCAACGAGCCGGCGCTGGCGCAAGGCGCGCGCGAGCGGCTGGCGCACGAGATCAAGGCCTATATCGGCGTCACCGCCGGCATCGAGGTGATGCCAGAGGGCGGCATCGAGCGCTCGGTGGGCAAGGCGCGGCGCATCGTCGACCAGCGGCCACGCTGAGGTGTGGCGCGACAAGAGTAATGCCGTTCAGTTAAGGTCTCAAGCCCTACCGTCATTCCCGCGCAGGCGGGAATCCAGCGTCTTTCACGTCCCCTTCGGGGATGAAGTCACTGGGTTCCCGCCTGCGCGGGAACGACAGTCGCTAACTGAACAGCATTAGAGCAACAAGAGCGTTCGTTCACCAACGAGCTTTAAGCGCAAGCCACCGCCCCTGGTGAACGCTCTCCTCTCCCGCAAGCGGGAGGGGAGCAAACCCGTCAGCTGCGCGGCATCAGCACCCACATGCGGCCGCCCTGCTTCATGCGGCCCGCGGTCTCGCCGGCGGCGTCGCCGGCGCCCCAGAAGAAGTCCGCGCGCACCCCGCCCTTGATGGCGCTGCCGGTGTCCTGCGCGAACATCAGCCGCTGGATCGGCTCGGTCGACAGCGGGCGCGTGGTCGACAAGAACACCGGCACCCCCAGCGGGATGGTGGCCGGGTCGACCGCGATCGAGCGCTCCGCGGTCAGCGGCACGCCCAGCGCGCCCACCGGGCCGTCGTTGTTGGGCGGCAGCTCGCGGAAGAAGACAAAGCGCGGGTTGATGTTGAGCATCTCCTCGATGCGGCCCGGGTTGGCGCGCGCCCAGGCCTTGATGCCCTGCATGGTGGCCTGCGCCGGCGTGATCTCGCCGCGGTCCAGCAGCCACTTGCCGAACGAGCGGAACGGCTGGTCGTTGGTGCCGCCAAAGCCCACCCGCATCATGCTGCCGTCGGCCATGCGGATGCGGCCCGAGCCCTGGATCTGCAGGAAGGCGGCCTCGACCGCGTCATCCACCCAGACCAGCTCGCTGCCGCGCATGGCCGGGTTCTGCAGCAGCTCGGCGCGCGCCGGCAGCGCGCGGTTGGCGAGTTGCGCGGGCTTGCGGTACAGCGGCACCTGGTACTGGCCCTGGCGCGTGCGCGAGCCGTGCAGGATCGGCTCGTAGTAGCCGGTGATCAGGCCGCTGTCGCTGCCATCGCCATTGACCACGCGGAACGGCTGGAAGTTGCTTTCGAAGTAGGCGCGCATGGCGTTGACGTCGCCGGCGTCGACCATCATGCCGACGGCGCAGGCACGGCTCCATTCGGCGCGCTTCTTCAGCGCCTGGCAGCTCTGCTGCAGCGCGGGCCAGGCGGCGCGCACGTCGTCCTGGGCCCAGCCGCCGATCTCGCCCCAGCTGGCGGCCTGCAGCCGGCCCTTCTGCGACGACGCCGACGGCGGCGCGGTGCCGGACGGGCCGGTCTCGATGCGCGGCGGCGGGCCGCTCATGCAGCCGGCCAGCAGCACCGCCGCGCCGGCCAGCGCGAGCCAGCCGCGCATGCGGCGCGGGTGCGAAGGGGAAACCGGGGAAATCAGGGAAGCGTCCGCGTATGCCATCTTGCTATTGTTCAAAGTCCTGGAAGGCGCAGCTTGCAGGGCCGCACTCACCTGGAATGCCCCTACAATCCCACCGTCATCCTTCAACCACCGCCTGCGCCCCAGCGGGCTGCGCCACATCCGCCATGAGCAAGTTCTTCGAAGCCCATCCCATGCTGCTGTTCGCCCTGGAAGCCGGCGTGGCGCTGTTCCTGCTGATCTTTATCGTGGTCTGGACCATGGGCACGGCAAAAAAGAACCCGCGTCCCACGCGCGCACCGTCCGACCACCCGTCGCGCCAACCGGCGCAGGGCGCCGCGCAAGCGCCGCCGCAGGATCAGGACAGCGCGCCGCGCCAGTAGGTTCCCCGCACGTTCAGTGCAGCATGCGCGGCAGCACCAGCGCGAATTCGGGGATCGGCACCTCGAAGCGGTGGCCGTCCTCGGCCACGCAGAAGTATTCGCCCTTCATCGAACCCACCGGGGTCGAGATCGTGGCCCAGCTGGTGTACTCGAAATGCTCGCCCGGCTTGAGCAGCGGCTGATGGCCGACCACGCCCAGGCCCGCCACTTCCTGCGTGCCGTTGTCGCTGTCGGTGATGATCCAGTGGCGCGAGATCAGCTGTGCCGCGACCTCCCCGGTATTGTGGATGGTGATGGTGTAGGCGAAGGCATGGCGCCCGCGCTCAGGGTCTGACTGGTCCGGCAGGTACTGGGTGCGTACCGAGACGGAAAAAGCGTATTCGCTCATCGTGGGCAGGGCCGGCGCGGGACGCCAGGCAGGGAAAAGGGTAGCCGCATTGTGCGGGATGGCCGCGGCACGGGCAAGAGCACTGGCAAGAGCACCGGGCGGCGGGGCAGCGGTAGAATATAGCCCTTTCAGGGCCTGGCCGTGCCGGACGCCCCTCCCGCTCCCCTCTGGCGCCCGCCCCTGGCCGCGCCAGAGACGCAAACAGCATTCCCCTGCACCCCACATCCTAGCCGCCGACATGAGCACGCCCACCTACCGCATCGCACCGTCCATCCTGTCCGCCGACTTTGCCCGCCTGGGCGAGGAAGTGCGCCGCGTGACCGAGGCCGGCGCCGACTGGATCCACTTTGACGTGATGGACAACCATTACGTGCCCAACCTGACCGTGGGCCCGCTGGTGTGCGAGGCGATCCGCCCGCACGTGACGGCCCCGATCGACGTGCACCTGATGGTGCGCCCGGTGGACCGGATCATCCCGGACTTTGCCAAGGCCGGCGCCAATATCATCACCTTCCACCCCGAAGCCAGCGAACACGTCGACCGCTCGCTCGCGCTGATCCGCGATCACGGCTGCCAGGCCGGCCTGGTGTTCAACCCGGCCACGCCGCTGCACCACCTGGACCACGTGATGGACCGCCTCGACGTGATTCTGCTGATGTCGGTCAACCCGGGCTTCGGCGGCCAGTCGTTCATCCCCGAGACGCTCAACAAGCTGCGCGCCGTGCGCCAGCGCATCGACGCATACACCGCCCGCACCGGCCGCACCATCCTGCTGGAAGTCGACGGCGGCGTGAAGGTGGACAACATCGCCGAGGTCGCGGCGGCCGGCGCCGACACCTTCGTGGCGGGCTCGGCCGTGTTCGGCAAGCCCGATGCCGACGGCGGCTACCGCGGCATCATCTCGGCGCTGCGCGGCGAACTGGCGAAGGTTGGCCAGCAGGCCGGCCAATGATGGACGGCATGGTCCTGCGCCGCACCGACTGGCGCGGCATCGAAGGCGTGATCGTCGACCTGGACGGCACCATGGTCGACACCGCGGGCGACTTCCACGCGTCGATCAACGCCATGCTGCTGACGCTGGGCCGCCAGCACCCCAACCTGGGCCCGGTGGCGCCGATGTCCGAGGCGGAGATCGTGAGCTATGTCGGCAAGGGCTCCGAGAACCTGATCCGGCGCGTGCTGGACGCGCGCTTCTCGCCGCTGCACGCCAACGGCCTGTTCGCCGACGCCTATGCGCTGTACGACCGCGAGTACATCCGCATCAACGGCCAGTTCTCGCAGGTCTACCCGGGCGTGCGCGAAGGCCTGGCGGCGATGAAGGCGGCCGGGCTGCGCCTGGCCTGCGTGACCAACAAGCCCTACAGCTTCACCGAGCCGCTGCTGGCCAAGACCGGTCTGGCCCAGTACTTCGAGCTGGTCTACGGCGGCGACGCCTTCCCGCTGCGCAAGCCCGACCCCTTCCCGCTGCTGAAAGTGGCCGACGCCTTCGGCCTGGAGCCGGCGGCGATGGCGGCGCTGGGCGACTCGGAAAACGACGCGCAGGCGGCCCGCGCGGCCGGCATGGGGGTGCTGCTGGTGCCCTATGGCTACAACCATGGCAACCCTGTACAAGGCGTTGAAGCCGATGGTATAGTCGACTCCATTGCCCATGCCGCAGCGCTGTTTGCGTCACACTGGGCAGGTCACCGATAGCGACCGAATCTCAAGACATTTCATGTTTCTCAACCGCAAACGCATCTCTTCTGGCAGTGATCGGCAGGCCTGGCCCTGGCGTCGCTGGCGCGCCTCCCAACAGGCGTAAAGTGCGTTCGCGAGTCTGCTGACGAGCCCTCGACCCGAGGGCCTCGCCACCACCGGCCAAGGTAGCCACCGATGCCGGGCATCACCACCCAAACCCGCCAAAAGCCAGCGTAGCCAAAATTCTCTGCTACGTTTAGCTCAAGAACGCGCCGCACGCCCTCTCTCCGGCCGTGTGCAGACTTGTCCGCAAGCTTGCTGCACCACGGTCCGCCACCGGGGCGGGATTCCATACGCTCCAGCCTTATCTGCCGACAAGCGGCGCCGCGCCTGACCCATGCCGCAGCGCGGGCCGCACAAGAGGACCGACATGACCGAACTGGAATTCAAATCGCTGGCCGACCAGGGCTACAACCGCATCCCCCTGATCGCCGAGGCCTTTGCCGACCTGGAAACGCCGCTGTCGCTGTACCTGAAGCTGGCCCAGTCGCAGACCCGCGGCGTCAACACCTTCCTGCTGGAATCGGTGGTCGGCGGCGAGCGCTTCGGGCGTTTTTCATTTATCGGCCTGCATGCCCGCACGCTGCTGCGCGCCTATGGCAACCGCACCGAGGTGGTGACCGACGGCAAGGTGGTCGAAACCCACGAAGGCAATCCGCTCGATTTCATCGGCGAATTCGAGGCACGCTTCAAGGTGGCGCTGCGCCCCGGCCTGCCCCGCTTCTGCGGCGGCCTGGCCGGCTACTTCGGCTATGACGCGGTGCGCTATATCGAGAAGAAGCTCGCCAACACGCAGAAGCCAGACGACCTGAACCTGCCCGATATCCAGCTGCTGCTGTGCGAGGAACTGGCGGTCATCGACAACCTGTCGGGCAAGCTCTACCTGATCGTCTACGCCGACCCGACCACGCCCGAGGCCTATCCCCGCGCCCGCCAGCGCCTGCGCGAGCTGCGCATGAAACTGCGCCAGCCGGTGGACGTGCCGGTCACGAGCCCGTCGGTGCAGACCGAGGTCTACCGCGAGTTCGCCAAGCCCGACTACCTGGCCGCCGTGCACAAGGCCAAGGAATACATCATGGCCGGCGACATGATGCAGGTGCAGATCGGCCAGCGCCTGGTCAAGCCCTACCGCGACGCGCCGCTGTCGCTGTACCGCGCGCTGCGCTCGCTGAACCCGTCGCCGTACATGTACTTCTACAACTTCGGCGACTTCCAGGTGGTAGGCGCCTCGCCGGAGATCCTGGTGCGCCAGGAAGAGCGCAAGGTCGGCACCAATGGCGACACCCGCAGCGAGCACATCGTCACCATCCGCCCGCTGGCCGGCACGCGCCCGCGCGGCAATACGCCGGAAAAGGACGCCCAGCTGGCCACCGAGCTGCTGAACGATCCCAAGGAGATCGCCGAGCACGTGATGCTGATCGACCTGGCGCGCAACGACATCGGCCGCATTGCCGAGACCGGCTCGGTCAAGGTCACCGACAAGATGGTGATCGAGAAATACTCGCACGTGCAGCATATCGTCAGCTCGGTCGAAGGCACGTTGCGCGAAGGCATGAGCAACCTGGACGTGCTGCGCGCGACCTTCCCGGCCGGCACGCTGTCGGGCGCGCCCAAGGTCCACGCCATGGAGATCATCGATGAGCTGGAGCCGCGCAAGCGCGGCATCTACGGCGGCGCGGTGGGCTACCTGTCGTTCGGCGGCGAGATGGACCTGGCGATCGCGATCCGCACCGGCATCGTCAAGGACGGCAACCTCTACGTGCAGGCCGCCGCCGGCATCGTTGCCGATTCGGACCCCGAGGCCGAATGGAGGGAAACCGAAGCCAAGGCGCGCGCCGTGATCCGCGCCGCCGAGCAGGTCCAGGATGGCCTGGACTCCGACATCTGAAAGAACAGGAGACAGACGCCATGCTGCTGATGATCGACAACTACGATTCGTTCACCTACAACCTGGTCCAGTATTTCGGCGAACTGGGCGTGGACGTGCGCACCTACCGCAACGATGAGATCACCATCGAGGAGATCGAGGCGCTCAGGCCCGACCATATCTGCGTCTCGCCCGGGCCGTGCAGCCCCAGGGAAGCCGGCATCTCGGTGGCGGCGCTGCAGCACTTTGCCGGCAAGGTCCCGCTGCTGGGCGTGTGCCTGGGCCACCAGGCCATCGGCGAGGCCTTCGGCGGCAAGGTGATCCGCGCCAAGCAGGTCATGCACGGCAAGGTCAGCACCATCGAGACCACGCAGCAAGGCGTGTTCGCCGGGCTGCCCAGGCACTTTGACGTGACGCGCTATCATTCATTGGCGATCGAGCGCGAAACCCTGCCCGATTGCCTGGAGATCACCGCCTGGACCCCGGACGGCGAGATCATGGGCGTGCGCCACAAGACGCTCGCCGTCGAAGGCGTACAGTTCCATCCCGAGTCGATCCTGTCCGAGCACGGCCATGCCCTGCTCGCCAACTTCGTCAAGGCGCCGCGATGAGACTGCTCGATTCCGCACCCGCCAGCACGCACCACGCCCCGCAGACTTCAGATACCGAGAACGCCATGTCCATCACGCCGCAAGAAGCCCTGACGCGCTGCATCGAACACCGCGAGATCTTCCATGACGAGATGCTGCACCTGATGCGGCAGATCATGCAGGCGCAGATCTCGCCGGTGATGGCCGCCGCGATCCTGACCGGCCTGCGCGTCAAGAAGGAAACCATCGGCGAGATCTCCGCCGCCGCGCAGGTGATGCGCGAATTTGCCAACAAGGTGCCGGTCAAGGACCGCGAGAACTTCGTCGATATCGTCGGCACCGGCGGCGACGGCTCGCACACCTTCAATATCTCGACCGCGTCGATGTTCGTCGCGGCCGCTGCCGGCGCGAAGATTGCCAAGCACGGCAACCGCGGCGTCAGCTCCAAGTCGGGCAGCGCCGACGTGCTGGAAGCGCTGGGCGTGAACATCATGCTCACGCCCGAGCAGGTCGGGCAGTGCATCGAAGAGACCGGCATCGGCTTCATGTTCGCGCCCACGCACCACCCCGCGATGAAGAACGTCGCACCGATCCGCAAGGAAATGGGCGTGCGCACCATCTTCAATATCCTGGGCCCGCTGACCAACCCGGCCGACGCGCCCAATATCCTGATGGGCGTGTTCCACCCCGACCTGGTCGGCATCCAGGTGCGCGTGATGCAGCGCCTGGGCGCCAGGCACGCCATCGTGGTCTACGGCAAGGACGGCATGGACGAAGTCTCGCTGGGCGCCGCCACGCTGGTGGGCGAACTGAAGGACGGCGAGGTGCGCGAATATGAAATCCACCCCGAGGACTTCGGCCTGCAGATGATCTCCAACCGTGGCCTGAAGGTGGCCGATGCGGCGGAATCGAAGGAAATGCTGCTCGAAGCGCTGTCCAACGTGCCGGGCACCCCGCGCGAGATCGTATCGCTGAACGCCGGCACCGCGCTGTACGCCGCCAACGTGGCCGACTCGGTCGAAGACGGCATCCGCCGCGCGCGCGAAGCGATTGCCAGCGGCGCGGCGCGCGAGAGGCTCGACCAGTTCGTGCGTGCCACCCAGCAGTTCAAGTAGCCGCACGTCGTTCCCGCGTAGGCGGGAATCCAGCGTCTTTGCCGTTCAGGCGCTGATGAAAGTCACTGGGCTCCCGCCTGCGCGGGAGCGACGCTCAAAGAGTGCGAATATGTCCGACATCCTGCAAAAGATCCTGGCCGTGAAGGCCGATGAAGTCGCCGCCGCGCGCAAGAAGCGCGACCTGCCCAGCCTGCGCGCCGAGGCCGAGAGCCTGCGCAGCGAGGCCGGCCTCGCCCCGCGCGGCTTCGAACGCGCGCTGCGCGAGAAGATCGGCGCCGGCGACGCCGGCGTGATCGCCGAGGTCAAGAAGGCCTCGCCGTCCAAGGGCGTGCTGCGCGAACACTTCGTGCCCGAGGCGATTGCCGAAAGCTACGCCAGCCATGGCGCCGCCTGCCTGTCGGTGCTGACCGACGTGAACTTCTTCCAGGGCCACGCCGACTACCTGAAGCGCGCCCGCGGCGCCTGCCCGCTGCCTGCCCTGCGCAAGGACTTCATGGTCGACCTGTACCAGGTCTATGAAGCGCGCACCTGGGGCGCCGACTGCATCCTGCTGATCGTCGCCGCGCTGGACCCGGGCCTGATGGCCGACCTGGAAGCCTGTGCGCTTGAGCTCGGCATGGACGTGCTGGTGGAAGTGCATGGCGACGACGAGCTCGACGCGGCCCTGCGCCTGAAGACCCCGCTGCTGGGCGTGAACAACCGCAACCTGCGCACCTTCGAGGTGTCGCTGGACAACACCCTGGACCTGCTGCCGCACATGCCTGCCGACAAGCTGGTGGTGACCGAATCCGGTATCCTCGGGCCGGCCGATGTGCAGCGCATGCGCGACGCCAACGTGCATGCCTTCCTGGTCGGTGAAGCGTTCATGCGGGCGCCGGATCCGGGTGTGGAGCTGGCGCGGCTGTTTGCCTGAGGCGAACGCCTTGCCGATGCGCTAAGCACGCTGGCGGTTTGCTCCCCTCCCGCTTGCGGGAGAGGGGCAGGGGGTGAGGGCAGGCGCGTGCCTCGCGATTTGACATGTTGGTACACAACGGCCTGCCCTCACCCTAACCCTCTCCCGCAAGCGGGAGAGGGGACCGGCTCAAGGTGATTGAGGCGGTATCCCCCTCGCCCATGCCTGAAATCCTCCCCTCGCCATGCCCCAGGAAATTGAACTAAAACTCGCGGTCCCCGACGATATGCTAGCCCCGCTGGCCGCCTGGCTCGACGCCAACGGCGCCCCGCAGGGCGAAGCCACGCTGCTCAACGTCTACCTCGACACCCCGGAACGCAACCTGGCGCAGGCGCGCGCCGCGCTGCGGCTGCGCCGCAAGGGCGCGCAATGGCTGCAGACACTGAAGACCGCCGGCAGCAGCCAGGGCGGGCTGGCCACGCGCCACGAATGGGAAACCGAGATCGCGGGCGAAGCCATCGAGCTGCAAGGCTTCCCCGCCGAAGCGCAGGCCGTGCTCGCACCGCTGGCCGGCCGGCTGGCCCCGGTGTTCCGCACCGACTTTGTCCGCCGCACCTGGCTGGTCACGCAGGACGGCGCACGCATCGAGGCCGCGCTCGACACCGGCAGCATCACCGCGCCGGCCAGCGCCGCGCAGGAACGCATCCAGGAACTCGAACTGGAATGGCTGGAGGGTGACGCCGCCCTCGCGGCCGATGCCCTGCGCGCCTTTGCCGCGCGGCTGGCCACCATTGCCGCGCTCACGCCCTCGGACCTCAGCAAAGCCGCCCGCGGCTACCGCCTGGCGGGAATCGCCGAGGGCAAGGCGTCATAATCGCGGTTTTCCCGCCAAGCTCTCCTCACGCATGCAAGCCGATCTCTTCGCCGCCGAAGCCCCCCGCGCCCCCGGCGAACCGTCCCCTGCCGCCAGCCTGCAGGCCCAGGCCGACGCCCTGCCCGCCGCCTGGCGCGCGCTGATGGACCCGTGCATCCGCGTGCCGGCGTGGCAGGAGCTGGCCGCCTTTGTCGACGGCGAACGTGCCGCCGGCAAGCCGGTGTTCCCGCACCATGTCTTCCACGCGCTGCACCTGACGCCGCCCGACGCGGTCAAGGTGGTGATCCTGGGCCAGGACCCCTACCACGGCACCGGCACGGTCGGCGGCGCGGAGCTGCCGCAGGCGCATGGGCTGGCGTTCTCGGTGCCGGAAGGCATCAAGGTGCCGCCCAGCCTGCGCAATATCTTCAAGGAAATCGCCGCCGAGTTCGGCGCGCACGGCAACGGTGCGCCGCGTACCTCCGGCAACCTGGAAGGCTGGGCGCGCCAGGGCGTGCTGCTGCTCAACACCGTGCTGACGGTGGAACAGGGCCAGGCCGCCAGCCATGCGCGGCGCGGCTGGGAAGCCGTCACCGATTGCCTGATCCAGAGCCTCGCCGCCAGCCGGCAGAACCTGGTGTTCATGCTGTGGGGCAGCCACGCGCAGGCCAAGAAGCCGCTGCTGGGCGCCGGTCACTGCGTGCTGGAAGCGCCGCATCCGTCGCCGCTGTCGGCGCACCGGGGCTTCCTGGGCTGCGGCCACTTCCGCGAAGCCAACCGCTGGCTGGAAGCGAACGGCCGCACGCCGGTCGACTGGACTACCGCCTGATCCCTTAAATCGTCGGCCGGAACTCGAAGCCGCCGAACTCCCCTGCCCCGGGACCGCCCTCGACAAACGTCACTTGCGCCGCCGGCGGGCCCTTTTCCATCCACGCTTGCAGGGCTTCGAGCTGCCTGACCGTGCCGTGCGCCATCACCTCGACGGTACCGTCGGTCCGGTTGCGCACCCAGCCGCCAAGCTCCAGGTCGTCCGCCGCGTCGGCGCAGGCAGCGCGGTAGCCCACGCCCTGCACACGTCCATGCGCGACCAGGCGCCAGGTTTCCTTCTTCATGGCTCTTTCCTCCGGGCGCACGCCGGCAGCATGCGCGAAGTGTCATCCACACCAAGTAAACTAGACCGCCATGCCGGGCGTTACAAAGAGATGCGCGCCGCCCGGCGTGAAGCCGGCGGCATGCGGGCTTTGCCATTGTCCGCCGGGGCCGCGAACCAGGGCCGGGTTACCAGCCTCGCCATCCAAGCTCGATACAAGCCCGAGAAGCGCCCATGATGCCACCCGCCGACCACAGCGCGCCCCCGCCCGCCCCTGGCTATGACAGCCAGCTGCTGCGCGCGCCGCCCAACCGCTTCGACCTGGCGCTGCTGCCGATCATCCTGGCCGTGATCGTGATGGTCGCGTTCGCCGCGCAGCAGATGAATGCCCCGTTCCACCCCGACCAGCAGCTGGCGGTGCACCTGGACGTGGCCTACCTGCCCTACTACCTGATGCGCACCAGCATCCGCATGCTGGCGGCGCTGGCGGCGTCGCTGCTGTTTTCGCTGGCCTTTGCCGCGCTGGCGTCCAAGAGCCGCACGGCGGAGAAGGTGCTGGTGCCTGCACTGGACATCCTGCAGTCAATCCCGGTGCTGGGCTTCCTGTCGATCACCGTGACCGGCTTTATCGCACTCTTCCCGGGCAACATTGCGGGGGTGGAATGTGCGGCCATCTTCGCCATCTTTACCTCGCAGGCGTGGAACATGGCGTTCAGCCTGTACCAGTCGTTCCGCACCATTCCGGGCGACCTGCTTGAGGCCGCGGTCATGTTCCGGCTGTCGCCGTGGCAACGCTTCTGGCGGCTGGAAGTGCCGTTCGCCATGCCCGGGCTGCTGTGGAACATGATGATGTCGATGTCCGGCGGCTGGTTCTTCGTGGTGGCATCCGAGGCGATCTCGGTGTCGGGCCACGATATCCGCCTGCCCGGCATCGGCTCCTACATCGCGCTGGCGATCCAGCAGCAGAACCTGGCTGCGATCGGCTGGGCCATCCTGGCGATGCTGCTGGGCATCCTGCTGTACGACCAGCTGCTGTTCCGCCCGCTGGTGGCGTGGGCCGACCGCTTCCGCTTCGAGACCCTGGCACAGGACAAGCAGCCAGAGTCGTGGCTGCTGGACCTGCTGCGCCGCTCGGTGTGGACGGGCGCGCTGCTGACCCGCACGGCAGCGCTGGCCGAACGCACGCTCGCCTGGGGCGCGCGCCGCGGGCAGGCCCCGGGGCGGCCGGAGAATCCGCGCCGCGCGCAGTGGTTTGGCCGCCTGCGCGACGCCGTGATCGTACTGGTGGCGCTGGCCGCGCTGCTGCGCGTGGGTTATTTCGTGCATAGCGAAGTGGGGCTGGCCGAAGTCGGCCATGTACTGTGGCTCGGCACCATCACCATGGTGCGCGTGGTGGTGCTGATCGCCCTGGCGGCGCTGGTGTGGGTGCCGATCGGCATCCGCATCGGCCTGAACCCTGACCTGGCGCGCGTTGCCCAGCCGGTGGCGCAGTTCCTGGCCGCCTTCCCCGCCAACCTGATGTTCCCGCTGGCGGTGATGCTGATCGTGCGCTTCGGGCTGAACCCGGAGATCTGGCTGAGCCCGCTGCTGATCTTCGGCACGCAGTGGTACATCCTGTTCAATGTGGTCGCGGGGGCCTCCGGCATCCCCACCGAGCTGAAGCTGGCGGCGCGCAACTTCGGGCTGCGCGGCTGGCTGCTTTGGAAGCGCTTCCTGATCCCCGCGGTCTTCCCCAGCCTGCTGACCGGGCTGGTGACCGCCGCCGGCGGCTCATGGAACGCCAGTATCGTGTCCGAGTACGTGACCTGGGGCGACCGCACCATCGTCGCCACCGGGCTGGGCAGCTATATCGCCGAGACCACCGCGCGCGGCGACTTCCCGCGCATTGCGCTGGGCATCGTGGTGATGGCGCTGTTCGTGGTCGGCTTCAACCGGCTGCTGTGGAACCGCCTGTATCAACTCGCGCAAGAGCGCACCCGCTTGTAAGGCAATGATGGCCGAGAACCATACCGCTACCGCTGCCGCGCCCGCCGTGATCGAACTGCGCGGCGTCGGCAAGATCTTCCGCACCGCCAGCCAGAGCGACCGCTCCGTGCTCGAAGGCGTGGACCTGACGCTGCGCGAGGGCGAGATCGTCGCCATGCTGGGCAAGTCCGGCTCGGGCAAGTCCACGCTGTTGCGCATCATGGCCGGGCTGGTCGGCGCCGACCGCGGCGACGTGCGTTTTCGCGGCGAGCGCCTGGCCGGCACTGCCGAGGGCATCGCCATGGTGTTCCAGTCGTTCGCGCTGTTCCCGTGGCTGACTGTGCAGCAGAACGTCGAACTGGGACTGGAAGCGCAGGGCGTGCCCAAGGCCGAGCGCGAGCGCCGCGCCGAGGCCGCGATCGACATGATCGGGCTGGCCGGCTTCAACAGCGCGCTGCCGCGCGAGCTGTCGGGCGGCATGCGCCAGCGCGTCGGCATTGCGCGCGCGCTGGTGACCGAGCCGGACCTGCTGCTGATGGACGAGGCCTTCTCGGCGCTGGACGTGCTGACCGGCGAGACCCTGCGCGACGAGATGCTGGCGCTGTGGGAAAGCGGCCGCGCCAACATCCGGAGCATCCTGATCGTCTCGCACAATATCGAAGAGGCGGTGATGATGGCCGACCGCATCGTGATCCTGTCGAGCGACCCGGGCCGCATCCGCGCCGAGGTGCGGGTGGCACTGCCGCGCCCGCGCAACCGCGACAGCGCGCAGGTGCGCGCGCTGGTCGACGAGATCTACGCGCTGATGACCGCCCCCGCCGCCGAAGCGCGGCTGCCCGCGCAAGCGCCCGCGCGCCAGATCGGCTACCGGCTGCCGGAGGCCGACATCAGCCAGATGGAAGCCATCCTCGACCTGCTGTGCGAGGCCCCCTTCGACGGCCGTGCCGACCTGCCCCACCTGGCCGACGAAGCCGGCCTCACCGACGACGAACTGCTGCCCGCATGCGAGGCGTTGCAGCTGGTGCAACTGGTCTCGATCGAGCGCGGCGACATCGCCGTCACCCATGCCGGGCGTGCGTGGTACGCCGCCGAGCCGCAGCAGCGCAAGGTGATGTTCGGCCAGCAGCTGCTGGGCAATATCGCGCTGGCCGCGCATATCCGCCGCGAACTGGTGGCCAGCGAAGCCGGCGAGATCCGCGAGGAACAGGTGCTGAACGAACTGGAGCAGTTCCTGAAGCCGGCCGAGGCCGAGCGCGTGCTGAGCGTGGCGATCGGCTGGGGACGCTATGGCGAGATCTACGAATACAGCTACAACAGCGGCATGCTGACGCTGCCTGAGGAAGAGCTGCCCGAAGCGCAGTCAGCCGAAGACTGACCGGCCCCGGGGCGCTCAGGCGCGTGCGCGCATGGCGCGTCCGATCGCCCCCGTGCGCAGTGCGATCTTGGCCGCGTCCTCGCGCAACGCGCGCAGGCGGCGGTCCAGCACCGCGTTGGCCGAACGGCCGGTGGAGCTGGCGGTGGGGCCGGCCTCGTGGCTGGATTCGCCGGCGGCGGCGGCGTGCACCAGCACGTCGGTGCGGCGCTTGTCGGCCGAATCGGCCAGGCGCGCGCGGCGTTCGGCAGCGGCGTCCTCGGCGGCCTCCGCGACTTCGTTGCTGACGGTGCTGTCGATGGTCGCTACCGGCTTGTCCGCAGCCGCAGGCGCCGCCTCCTTCCGTTCCGCCGGCGTCTTCCCGCCGCGGATAAATCCCGCGCCGCGGCCACCGCCGCGCTCATCGGCATGCAGCCGCTCGCTGGCCACCTGCAGGCTGTGGCTGGCCGCCTCGGTGGCCTGTTCGATCGCGGCTTCGGCAGCCGGGATATCGAGCTCGCCATAGTGCTGGCGCACCTGGATGCGCGCCGCCGCCACGTGCGCCGCCACCAGGTAGTTCTGCACGATAAAGCGGTTCAGGTTGTCCACCGCGCGGTGCCGGCTCTTGGGCTCGTCCAGCATGCGCTGGAACGACGAGATCAGTGCCGACAGGTTGTCCATGAACTGCTTGCGTTGCACGCGGTAGGCAAAGTCGTCCTTGGCCCGGCGCAGCAGCAGGTCACGCGTGGCGCCGATATAGCGGCGGTTGGCCTGCAGCACGGCCTCCACCAGCTTGGGAATGGCGCGGTACTCCCAGCTCGGCAGCACAAAGCTGAACAGCGAGGCGATGATGCCGCCGATCACCGTATCCACCAGGCGCTCGCCGGCCACGGTGGGACTGTTCGGCATCAGCAGGTGGATCTGGATCAGCACCTGGATGCAGGCGGCAATCGCGGTGTAGCGGTACTTGATGGTCACGAATGCGGCGCTGGCCACCAGCGACAGGAACAACACGCCCAGCAGGATCAGCGGCTGGTGTATCACCTTGAGGATCGCGACCGACACCACGCAGCCGATCAGCGTGCCGATCACACGATCGTTGTAGCGCTGCTTGGTCATGCTGAAATTGGGCTTCAGGATGACAATGATGGTCAGCAGGATCCAGTAGCTGTGCGACACATAGGGCAGGTGCTCGGCGATCCACAGCCCCAGCGCCACCGCCATCGAAATCCGCAGCGCGAAGCGGAACGCCGGCGAACGCCATTTCAGGTTGTCGCGCAGCACGCTGAACTCATACTTCTGGCGCGTCAGGAACGGCGTCATGTCGGAGCCGGGCAGCACCCTGGACGGCTCCACCGGCGTGCGCGAGGCCTCGTGCAGCTGGCCCACCAGCGTGATCGCGCCGCGCATCATGTCCAGGGTCTCGACCAGCGCCGTCATCGCCGCCGGGTTGATATGGTGGTGGCGCAGCTGCGCGATCTCGGCCTCGACCGCGCGCAGGCCCTGGCGGTACTCCACCGTCGCGTACGAGGCGCGGCCGCGCGTGACCTCGTAGGCGATCTCTTCCACATCCTTGCACATCAGCACCACCAGCCCGCGCAGGTGGTCGAGCACCGGCGTGCCGCCGAAGGTCTGGCGCAAGAGCGGATAGTCGGTGTTGGTCGACAGGATGTACTCGTACAGGTCGAGCATGCGCATATGCACCTGCACCAGCAGCCCGTCGTACGGGGTGCGGTTGCCGCGCAGCACCAGGTCGCGCGCGGCCTGCTGGCGCTCGGCCACCACGATCTGCTGGCGCACCAGCTGGTTGAACTGAGCCTCGTAGTCGTTGCCGGCATCATAGAAGCCGGCCTTGATCTCGAGATAGCCGGCCAGCTCGTACAATGATTCGGCCAGCACCTGCTGCTTGGTGCGGCGCTCGGTGATCCAGCTCACCAGCATGGCGTAGCCCAGGTAGGCAACCGCCCCGATGCTGAACAGCGCCGCGTGCTCCAGCGCGCGCCGCACCAGGAAGTCTTCGTTGATCGTGAGGGTCATCACGAACAGCGCCGCAAACTGCAGCGGCAGCGTCTTGTTGCCGTACACCGTCATCATGCCGGCCAGGAACGTCACCAGCACCAGCAGGAACGGCACCACGCGCGCGAACGGCGTGGCCAGCGCCACCACCAGCGTGACCACGCTGCACAGCAGCACGCTGGCCAGCATCTCGTTGAACTTGTGGTTCAGCGGGCTGGGCAGATCCATCAGGCTGGTGCACAGCGCCCCCATCGACACCACCATCGCGGTGGGCAGGTCGCTGAAGTGCAGCGCGATCAGCGTGGCGCCGATCACGCCCGTGGCCGAACGCAGCCCCCGGTAGACGTAGTGCGAATACAGGAAGGTGCGGGGATCGTGCGCGTATTGCATGCAGTGGGGGCGATGGACTGCGGTGGCGGGTGTGGCTGCGGAAGACTAGTTCACTGGCCCAGCCAGCGCGAGCGTGCCGCGTGCCGCCCACTCTCAAGCTTGACCTTGAACTGCGCCGCCGGCTCGCGCGCCAGCGTCACCGGCAAGGTCTGCAGCTCATCGCGCCGGAAGGCGTGCACCGCGATCCGGTCGCCGGTGCGGTAGCGCGCCAGCAGCTTGTCGAGCTGGCCCGGCGCCACGCGCAGGCCGTCGACGGCCACCAGCAGGTCGCCCGCGGACAGGCCCGCGGCCTGCGCCGCGCCGCCGTCCAGCACCTGACTGACGCGCACCCAGCCGTCCTCGGTCTTGACCTTGATCCCCAGCGCCGCGGTGCGCGCCGGCTTCTGCGCCTCGGCCTTGACGCCGAACGCCTTGAACAGCCCCGGCAGCGGCAGCTCGCCGGTGCCTTCGGTCAGCGAGCGCAGCAGCGGCCCCATGCGCAGGCCGGTGACTTCATCGAACAGCGCATGGACCTCGGCCTCGGTCACGCCGCGCTGCACCGCGCCCGGCGCATAGAAGCCGCGGCCGTAGCGGCGCCACAGCGCGCGCATGACATCGTCCAGCGAGCGCCGCCCGCGGGTCTTGTCGCGGATGGTCAGGTCCAGCGCCAGCGCCACCAGCGAACCCTTGGTGTAGTAGCTGACGATGGCATTGGGGGCGTTCTCGTCCTGGCGGTAGTACTTGGTCCAGGCGTCGAAGGAGCTTTCCGCCACGCTCTGCTTGGTGCGGCCGCTGCCGCGCAGCACGCCGTTCCAGGTCTTGGCCAGCATCTCGAGGTACTGTTCATCGGTGACGCAGCCCGAGCGCACCAGCACCAGGTCGTCGTAGTAGCTGGTGAAGCCCTCGAACAGCCACAGCAGCGGCGTGTAGGTTTCCTCGGCCAGCCGGTACGGCACGAACGCGGCCGGCTTGATGCGCTTGACGTTCCAGGTGTGGAAATATTCGTGGCTGCACAGCCCGAGGAAGGTGCGGTAACCCTCGCTGGTGTCGCCGTTGTCGCTCATGCCGCGCACCGGCAGGTCATTGCGCGCACAGATCAGTGCCGTGCTGGCGCGGTGCTCCAGGCCGCCGTAGCCGTCGGTGGTGACCATCGTCATGAAGACATAGCGGCGGTTGCTGTCCAGGAACGGCGCCTGCGCGGTCTTGGGCTCGAACAGCCGGATCTGCGTCTCGCAGATGCGCTTCAGGTCGCGGCAGACGCGCTCGAGGTCGAGCTGCGGCACGCGCCCGGTGAAGACCACGTCGTGCTGCGCGCCGCAGGCGCGGAAGCTGGCCAGCTGGAAGGTGCCCATCTCGACCGGATGGTCGACCAGCTCATCGTAGTCGGCCACCTGGTAGCGGCCGAAGCCGTAGCGCTTCGCGCCTGCGCGGCCCGGCGCCTCGCGCATGGCGGTGGCCACGCGCCAGTCGCGGTAGGCCTCGCCCGCGGGCGCATGGATATCGACGGTGCATGGCCGCTCGGCCTGCCCGTCCACGCACAGGAACACCGAGCTGCCGTTGAAGAAGCCGTGGGTCGTGTCCAGGTGCGCCGCGCGCACTGACAGGTCCCAGGCATAGACCTCGTAGCTGAGCGTCAGCGGGCCGTCGGCAACGCTGAGCGGCGCGGCCTGCCAGCTCTGCTTGTCGAGCTTGGTCAGCTTGACCGCGCGCCCGCCCGCATCGGCGCGGATGCGCACGATATTGCGCGCGAAGTCCCGGATCATGTAACTGCCCGGGATCCAGGCAGGCAGCGAGAAACGCTGGCCGGCAGGATCGGGCTCGCTCACGGTGACGGTGACGGCAAACAGGTGCGCTTCAGGTTGAAGCGGGGCGATGGCGTAGCGGATCGGCGTCATGGGCAGGATTGTAACGTCGGCACATACCGTCGGTGCCGACGCGGTTTTGCGGCAAGGCGACTGGCGCGCGCGATCAGCCGCGATTCACATCCACCACCACGCGCCCGCGCATGCCGCCTTCCATGATCTTGCGGCCCGCCTCGATCGCGTCGCCCAGGCCGATCTCGCGCGTCAACGCACTGAGCCGGTCTGGCTCCAGGTTGCTGGCCAGCCGCTGCCAGGCCTGCTCGCGCAGCGGCATCGCCGCCATCACGCTGTCGATGCCGTGCAGCGTGATGCCGCGCAGGATGAACGGCGCCACCGACCCCGGGAAGTCCAGGCCCTGCGCCAGCCCGCACGCGGTCACCACGCCGCCGTAGCGCACCTGCGCGCAGGCATTGACCAGCGTGTGCGAGCCGACCGAGTCGACCACCGCGGCCCAGCGTTCTTTCTGCAGCGGCTTGCCGGGCACGCCCAGCTCGGCGCGGTCGATCACTTCGTCGGCGCCCAGCGCCTTCAGGAAGTCAGCTTCTTTGGTCTTCCCGGTCGAGGCCACCACCTTGTAGCCCAGCCTGCTCAGCAGCGAGATCGCCACCGTCCCCACCCCGCCCGAGGCGCCGGTCACCAGCACCTCGCCATCGCCCGGGCGCACCGGGCCGTTGACGCCGCCGCGCTCCAGCGCCAGCACCGACAGCATCGCGGTATAGCCCGCCGTGCCGATCGCCATGGCCTGGCGCGTGGTGAAGGCGCCGGGCAGGCGCACCAGCCAGTCGCCCTTCAGCCGCGCGCGCTGCGCCAGGCAGCCCCAGTGCGTCTCGCCCACGCCATAGCCGTTGAGCACCACCTTGTCGCCGGCCTGCCAGCGCGGGTGCGCGGATTCCAGCACCGTGCCGGCACCGTCGATGCCCGCCACCATCGGCCACTTGCGCACCACCGGCGAGCGGCCCGTGATCGCCAGCCCATCCTTGAAGTTGATGGTGGAATAGTCGACGGCGACCAGCACGTCGCCATCAGCGGGCAACTGCGTGTCGTCGAGCGTGGCGATATTGGCCTGGGTGGCGCCGTCGGCCTGGGTCAGCAGCAATGCCTGGAAGGTCATGGTGTCTCCTTTGTCGCCTGCCGGCGATCGCATGAAATATGGGGAAAGGCAGAAAGCAGAACGGCCGGACAAGTCCGGCCGTCGATCGGGCCGGGACAGGTCCGGCGCGCGCCTATTTCTTGAGGCTGGCGAGCTTGCGTTCCAGCGTGGCGACGTCGGCCGCGCCCGGGATGCGGGTGCCGTCCATGAAGAACACCGCAGGCGTGCCGTTGATATTCAGGCTGTGGCCCAGCGCCAGGTTCTCTTCCAGCGGGGTCTTGCAGCTGCCGTTGCCGCTCAGCGCCACCTGCTTGAGCATCCAGTCGCGCCAGGCCTTGGTGCGGTCGGACGCGCACCAGACCTGCTTGGCCTTGGTTTCCGAATCCGGCGACAGCACCGGGTACAGGAAGGTGTACACGGTGATGTTGTCCATCTGCTGGAAGGTCTGCTCGATGCGCTTGCAGTAGCCGCAGTTGGGGTCGGAGAACACCGCCACCTGGCGGCTGCCATCGCCCTTGGTCCACTTGATCGCGCGCGCCAGCGGCAGGTCCGACCACTTGATGCGGTTGATCTCGGCCAGCCGCTCCTCTGTCAGGTTGGTGCCGGTGCGGGTGTCGATCATCTCGCCGTTCAGGATGTAGCGGCCCGAGGCATCGGTGTAGACCACCTGCCCGCCGATATTGGCCTCGAACAGGCCCGGCACTGGGGTCTTGCTGACGCTCTTCACTTCGGCGCGGGCGCCCAGCATCTTCTGCAGCGACTCCTTGATGCGGTCGGTGCCGGGCTCGCCGGCGGCCATGGCATGCAGCGCGAAGCCGGCCGCGGCCAGCCCGCCGGCAATCGCGGCGGTCCAGGCTGGATGGCGGCGCAGGATTTGGAACATATGGACTCCAGAGTATTCGGTAGTGAGATCGGGTGGTGGATTCGGCCTCGCTCAGCCGAGCGCGCGCCCGATCAGAAAGCGTTTGAGCAAGGACTGGCCGCCAACCGCGCGCATGCCGGTATTGCGCACCACGCGCGCCACGCCGCCAGGCAGCGAGAACAGCCGGTGCAGCCCGTCGGTGGCCGCGGTCAGCGACAACAGATCGGTGGCGCGGGCACGCTCGTAACGGCGCAGCAGGCGCAGGTCGCCCTCGCTGCGGAAAGATTCTTTGTCGGCCATCACGCGGCCAAGTTCCGCGACATCGCGCAGGCCCAGGTTCATGCCCTGCCCGGCCAGCGGATGCACCACATGCGCGGCGTCGCCCACCAGCGCCATGTGCGGCTGCACGAAGTGGTCGGCACGCTGCAGCACCAGCGGGAAGCCCTGCGCGGGGGTCACGCAGCGCAGCGCGCCGAACTGCGCGCCAACCGCGCCGCTGGCACCCTGCATCACGGTGGCGGCCAGGGCCTCGGGCGACAGTGCCAGCAGCTCGCGCGCGTGGGCCTCGTCGGCGGACCAGACCATCGACACATGGTTGTCCGGCAGCGGCAAGATCGCCAGCACTTCGCCGTTGGCGGGTTCCTCGTCCGCCATCAGCTTTTCCGGCGCGCCCAGGAACCACTGCCACGCGGTTTCCTGGTGCGGGCGCTCGCAGGCAAAATTGGCGACCACGCCCAGTTGGCGGTACTTGCGCGTGCTGACACCGATATGGCATTGCTGGCGCAGCCAGGAGCGCGCGCCATCGGCGCCGACCACGCAGGCCGTGCGCAGCTTCTCGCCATTGGCCAGGGTCAGCGTGACGCCGTCCGGATCGCGCTCGAACGCGCTTGCCGTGGCGTCGTGCCAGGTCACCTGGTGCTGGAAGCCCAGCGCCGTGTCCAGCGCCCGCTCGACGTGGCCGGATTCGATGATCCAGGCGAGCTGCGGCACCGCGGCGGCGTAGGCCGAGAAATGCAGGTCCCCGTCCAGGGTCGGCGACGTCTCTGCCGCGCTGACATCACCGAACACGCGCATGTCGCGCACCGGCTGGATCCGCGCCGGGTCCAGCGCTTCCCACACGCGCATGCGCTCCAGCAGCGCGTGCGAGCTGGCCGAGAAGGCATAGATGCGGCTGTCCCAGTCATCCGGCCCGGCCGCCGTGCGGCCGCTGGCGCGGGGCGGCTTCGGCGCGACCAGCGCCACGTCCATGCCCTGCTGGGCCAGCAGCAGCGCGCAGGACTTGCCGACGATGCCGCCGCCGACGACAGCAACCTGGAAAGCGGAGGAGTTGCGCGCGGACGGGCGCGCGGACGCGTGGGATCGGGTCATGGCTGGATTATAGCCACGTCACTCCGCAGGCAGTCCGGGCCAGGCCCCGCGGCTGACGCAAGGCAATGAGACCTACCCGAAAATGCAGGGTAAGCGCCGCAAGCTGCACGCCACCATCCCGCGGCCTGACTTCGCCGCCCATCTGCCAATGCCGGCGCCTGAAAGGGTTACAATCGCGGTTTTCCGTGGCAAAACTCGCACAACATCGTTGAGCCAGCGCGATGTGATGTCTTTGTCTCGCCCTGATGCAGTCCCGGTTGTAGTGCGATCCGCGCCTGTCGCAGGCTTGGCGGCACGGGCCCCGCATCACGCAACCCATTGATTCCTAAGACAACACCATGAGCCTCCAATGCGGCATCGTCGGCCTGCCCAACGTCGGCAAGTCCACGCTGTTCAATGCCCTGACCAAGGCCGGCATCGCCGCCGAAAACTACCCGTTCTGCACCATCGAGCCCAACGTGGGCGTGGTCGAAGTGCCGGACCCGAGGCTCGGCAAGCTGGCCGAAATCGTCAAGCCTGAGCGCATCCTGCCGGCCACGGTCGAGTTCGTCGACATCGCCGGCCTGGTGGCGGGCGCCTCCAAGGGTGAAGGCCTGGGCAACCAGTTCCTGGCCAATATCCGCGAATGCGACGCCATTACCCACGTGGTGCGCTGCTTCGAGGACGACAACGTCATCCACGTGGCCGGCAAGGTCGACCCGCTGTCGGATATCGAAGTCATCAACACCGAGCTCGCGCTGGCCGACCTGGCTACCGTCGAAAAGGCCCTGGCCCGCTACATCAAGCCGGCCCGCGCCGGCGACAAGGAAGCCCAGCGGCTGGTCGCCGTGCTGGAAAAGGCCCAGGCCGTGCTCGACCAGGCCAAGGCCGTGCGCACCCTGGACCTGGCCCCGGAAGAGTGGGAAGCCATCCGCCCGTTCTGCCTGATCACCGCCAAGCCGACCATGTACGTCGCCAATGTGCGTGAAGACGGCTTCGAGAACAACCCGCACCTGGACGCCGTGCGCGAGCACGCCAAGCAGACGGATTCTCCCGTGGTGTCCGTCTGCGCCGCCATCGAAGCCGAGATCGCCGATCTGGACGACGCCGACAAGGCTGAATTCCTGGCTGACCTGGGCATGGAAGAACCCGGCCTGGACCGCGTGATCCGCGCCGGCTTCAAGCTGCTCGGCCTGCAGACCTACTTCACCGCCGGCGTCAAGGAAGTGCGCGCCTGGACCATCCATGTCGGCGACACCGCCCCCAAGGCGGCCGGCGTGATCCACACCGACTTCGAACGCGGCTTCATCCGCGCGCAGACCATCGCCTACGAGGACTTCATTGGCTTCAAGGGCGAGACCGGCGCCAAGGAAGCCGGCAAGATGCGGGCGGAAGGCAAGGAGTATGTGGTGAAGGATGGGGATGTGATGAACTTCCTGTTCAACGTCTGATCCCGACAGACCCCATGAATAAGCCCGCAGCGATGCGGGCTTTTTTTGGCGCGAGCGATATCACTTTCGCCTCACAACTTCTCCATCCCCCTCCCCCGCAACCCCACCAACAACGCCTGCCCGTCCGCATCCACGCGGAATTCCCCATACCCGGCCTGCGCAAACCTCTCCCCCTGCCCCTCCTGGAAGAAATACGCATCGGTCGACACCTGTACCTGCATGCCACCCCAGCGCGAGCGGGCGATCTGGTAGCGCAGCAGCTGCTCGCCCGCCGCCAGCGGCTCGCCGCCGTGTACGCGCACGAAGCTGGCCACGCCCTGTTTATCACGGCGGATCACGGCCACGCCATCGCGGGGCGGCCGGTCGTCGCGCGTCTGCGTGGTGCGGATCTGGTTGCCGATGTCGAAGTTCAAGGCCATGTAGTCGCCCTGCATCAGCGAGCGCGGGTCGACCGGAGCGAGCTTGAGGAGGACGGTGTCGCCGCGCGCCAGCAGGCGCTCCTTGCCGGCGATGCCGGCGGCGGCCAGTGCCAGGGTCAGGGCCCAGGCGATCAGGATCCAGCGTTTCATGCGGCCTCCATCTCGGTGCGGCCCAGCAGCCAGTAGCGGCCGGCCAGCAGCAGCACGCCGGCCGCGGCGAGCGTGCCGGACTTGGCCAGCAGGGTCCAGTGCAGCGCCGAGTAATACCAGATGAAGCCGATGGCGATGCTGGCGATTCCCAGGCCCAGCCACGGCATCGACGCGCGCCGCAGGGCCAGCCCCAGCACGAGCACGCCGGCCACCACGGCGGGCGCGGCCGCCATCAGCGCGCCGAAAGCCACCACGCCGGCAAGGACGGCGCCCTGCATGGCGGTGCTGAGCGCCAGGCGGCGGCATTCGGCCAGCGCAAACCCGGCCAGCACCAGCGTGGCCAGTGCGCCCGCGACCCAGTGCGCCAGCGGGATGTGCGCGGCTGCCGGGCTGCCCAGCCAGGCCAGCGGATGGCTCATGCCGGTGACGACCAGGGCGACCGCCAGCGTGAACAGCAGGGTCGCGTCGGCCAGTGGTTCCAGCAGCGTGTGGCTGCCTGCCGCGCACAGGCTGGATTCAGCCAGCGTGAAGCCCGTCACCAGCGCGCAGCCGAGCGGCACCAGCCAGCCGAGGGACCACGTCAACAGCAGCCAGTCCTTTGGCTCACTGCCGGCCAGGACGAGATGCACGGCGCCTGCCAGCCCGATCCATGCGCCCAGCCCGCACAACAGCCGGTGCAGCCGGTTGGGCACGAGCAACGCCAGTGCGGCCTCGAACAGTGCCAGTCCGGCCCAGAAGCCCGCGCTCTCGGTGACGCGCGTGAAGCCCAGCGCCTCGCTCAGCCCGAACACGGCCATGCCCTGTCCGCTCAGGCTCACGGCCAGCGCGAACTGCCCCGCGGCGATGCCGCCGCCGCGCCAGTACAGCAGCGCGGCCAGCGCGATCATGGCCAGGCCGGTCACGGCCATGGCGATGCCGTTCTCGCGCGCGGCGACGAAGACCGTGCCGACCAGGAAGAACTGGAAGAACAAGGCACCCAGCCACCCCGCCGCGCCCATCAGGCAGCGCACGGCCCAGGGGGTATCGATGTGCGCGGGCGGCTCGCCCTGTACCTCGCCGCGGGCGGCGAGTTGCTGCCAGAGTTGTTGCTCGGTGCGCAGTAGGTTGGTCATGCCTGCTCCAGTTGGCTGCGCCAGGCACGCATCAGCCAGGCAGCCGCGCCGGCGGCCAGGCCGATGGTCACCAGCCCGAGCAGCAGGAAGGCGCCGAAATCGCCCTTGCCTTCGAACAGCACCTTGGCGATCGCGGCCACCGCCAGCACGATGCCGGTCAGGCAGGCCAGGCTCAGCACCACGATGTCGAAGGCGCGCTGACGGAACCACCAGATCAGGGCGGCCAGCACCACCACCGCCAGCGTGAAGGCGGCGCCATCGAAATGGCTGCCCAGCAGGCTGGCCAGCCCCAGCGAGCCGGCGTGCACGCAGGCCAGCGCGGCCAGCATGCGGCTGCCGGTCTGCCCGCGAAAGCCCAGTGCCGGCGCCCGGGCGCACAGCAGCTCCCACAGCGCCAGCTGCAGCATGACCGCGCCCAGCAGCGCCAGCGAGGCGGTACGCATATAGCGCGCGTCGAACAGCAACGCGAACACGCCCTCCATGCCGAAGCGGATGCTGAAGTAGCGCAGCAGCGCCACGTTGCCGACCACGATCGCCAGCCACCAGTGCGGCGCCGCGCGCGCCGCCAGCGCCCAGGGCACCGCCAGCAGGGCCCACAGCGCGAACAGCTGCCAGGCATCGGCGCCGGTCTGGTAGGTCTGCCCGATCACGGCCAGCAGCACGCCGGCGAGCACCTGCGCGCCGCCGAGCGCGGCGCGGCCCGCGGTGTCGCCAGCCGGGCGCAGCCAGGCAAAACCGGCAAGCAGCGTGAGTGCGCCGGCCAGCACGGCGAACTTGGAAAACTTGTGCAGATCCTGCCAGTTGAAGGCGAAAAACACGATCACGCCGGCGCACAGCAGCGCGGTGCCCAGCGCCATCAGTGCCGTGTCCAGCCAGCGGCGCCAGTCGGTGGCGACCGGTTCGGTGCGCGCCCAGGGCGCGGCGACGCCGGCCGGCGCCAGGCGCCCGAGTGCGCGCCAGTGGGCCAGTGCCCGGCGGATGGCCCGTCGTTCGCCTTGCTCGCCGCTTGCGGTGGGTGTGCCTTGCATGTAAGTGTCCTTACGTGCCGAGATGCCGGGGACTTTAGCAAAGCGAAGCGGGGGCCGCACCTGTTGCGTGGGAGGGGGCGGTGCGGTCGCGCTCAAATCTATGCCGGACCTGCGCGGGCCGGTATGCTGTGGCTTTTCACGCCTCCCCCGCTCCATGACTCTCGGAATCCTTGCCGCCATCCATGATGAAGTCGATGGCCTGGTGGCCGCCATGCGCCATGACGACAGCCGCGCCACCGTGCATACCATCGGCATGCGCGACTACTACGCCGGCCATCTGTACGGGCAGCCATGCGTGCTGGTGCTGGCGCGCATGGGCAAGGTGGCGGCGGCGGCCACCACGGTCACGCTGATCCGCGAGTTCGGGGCGAAGCAGATTGTCTTTACCGGGCTGGCCGGTGGTGTCGGGGCCGATACACAGGTAGGCGACATCGTCATCGCCGACCGCACCATCCAGCATGATCTGGACGCGCGCCCGTTCTTCGGGCGCCATGAGGTGCCGCTGCTGGACCGCGCCGAGTTCCCGGCTGACCCGGCACTGACCGCCGAGCTGCATGCCGCCGCCGCGGACTTCCTGCGGCAGGACCTGGCCGCCGAGGTACCGCGCGAGGTGCGCGATCGTTTTGGGGTCGCCTCTCCGGCGCTGCACCAGGGCATGATCGCCAGCGGCGACCAGTTCATCGGCTCGCCCGCTGCGGTGGCGGAGTTGCGCGAGCGCCTGCCCGGGCTGCTGGCGGTGGAAATGGAAGGCGCCGCGGTGGCGCAGGTCTGCCATGAGTACAGCGTGCCGTACGCGGTGATGCGGACGATTTCGGACCGCGCCGACGATACCGCGCATGTGGACTTTTCGGCATTCCTTACCGACGTGGCCAGCCACTATTCCAGCGGCGTGCTGCGCCGCCTGCTGGCAGCCAGGGCCTGAGCCGGGGCCCGGAGCGCATCTGACCGCGATCAAACCGCGTGCGGATTCCCGACCGGGCCGTCAGTTCTGTTTTTACCGTCCGCGCGGCCGCACCGCGCCCCAGAACCCCACCAGCAGCGCCGGGCCGGCGATCACTGCCAGCCAGCTGCCGAGCTGCCCGTCGACAAACAAGTGCAGCGCCCGGCCGCCGTAGAATGCGCCCGCCGCACCCGCCGCGCCCAGCACCAGCGCGGCCGGCAGGGTCACCACGCGCCCTGCCGGATGCAGCCGGCGCGCCGCCAGCCCCACCAGCAAACCCACGATCAAGGTGCCCAGCATCCGCTTCTCCTGTGTTGTCAGCATCACAACCGAAAAGGCTGCGGCGTAACGATACTGCAATCCGGGGCCGCTGCCACCCGCCGCGGCCCTGCGCCTGCAATTAGCGATCCCGGCGGTATAATGACATTCGGTCCGGCCACGCTCCGGGCCGTATCCGTCCCCTACAAATGCAACTGCTCGCGATCGGCATCAATCACACCACGGCACCTGTCTCGCTGCGCGAGCGGGTGGCGTTTCCGCTCGAGCAGATCAAACCCGCGCTGGGTGCGCTGCGCTCCCACCTGTCGGGGCGCAGCGGCACCGAAGCCGCCATCCTGTCCACCTGCAACCGCACCGAGATCTACTGCGCGACCGACGTCCTGACGCCGGGCACGGATGGTTTCGAGCACACCCTGCACTGGCTGTCGCAGCACCACAACGTGCCGGCCGGCGAACTGGCCCCGCACCTTTACGCGCTGCCGCAGTCCGAAGCCGTGCGCCATGCCTTCCGCGTGGCCAGCGGCCTGGATTCGATGGTGCTGGGCGAAACCCAGATCCTGGGCCAGCTCAAGGACGCCGTGCGCACGGCCGGCGAAGCCGGCTCGCTGGGCACGTACCTGAACCAGCTGTTCCAGCGCACCTTCGCGGTGGCCAAGGAAGTGCGCGGCCAGACCGAGATCGGCGCGCATTCGGTGTCGATGGCAGCGGCCGCGGTACGGCTGGCGCAGCGGATCTTTGAAAGCGTCTCGACCCAGCGCGTGCTGTTTATCGGCGCGGGCGAGATGATCGAACTGTGCGCCACGCACTTCGCCGCGCAGCAGCCACGCCAGATCGTGGTGGCGAACCGCACCGTGGAACGCGGCGAAAAGCTCGCCGAGCAGCTCTCCGGCCAGGGCCTGACCGCCAACGCGATCCGCCTGACGGACCTGGGCGAGCGCCTGCATGAATTCGACATCGTGGTGTCCTGCACCGCCAGCTCGCTGCCGATCATCGGCCTGGGTGCGGTGGAGCGCGCGGTCAAACGCCGCAAGCACCGCCCGATCATGATGGTCGACCTGGCCGTGCCGCGCGACGTTGAGCCCGAGGTCGCGCGCCTGGACGACGTCTTCCTGTACACCGTCGATGATCTCGGCGCGATCGTGCGCGAAGGCAACGCGATGCGCCAGGCCGCGGTAGCGCAGGCCGAGGCCATTATCGAAAGCCGGGTGCAGAACTTCATGCACTGGCTCGAAACCCGCAGCGTGGTGCCCGTCATCCGCGAGCTGCAGACCAGCGGCGAGGCCATTCGCCAGGCCGAGCTGGAACGCGCGCGCCGCATGCTGGCACGCGGCGACGACCCCGAAGCCGTGCTCGAGGCCCTCTCCGGCGCACTGACCCGCAAGTTCCTGCACGGCCCCACGCACGCGCTGAACCACACCCAGGGCGAGGACCGCGAGGCGCTGCTGCGCCTGGTGCCTGGCCTGTTCCGCCACAGCAGCCACTCCGAGCGCTAGCCGCGCTCGCCCAGCCGCCGGCGCGCCGCGCCGGGCACGCCAACGCCGCCGCCCCTGTCGTGCGCGCGGCCCGGCCCACCCCACTCCTGTCCGCCCCCGATGAAAGCCAGCATGCTTGCCAAGCTCGACCAACTGGCCGAGCGACTCGATGAAGTCAACGCCCTGCTCGCGCGCGAAGACGCGACCGCCAGGATCGACCAATACCGCAAGCTCAGCCGCGAGCATGCCGAGCTGTCGCCGGTAGCCGAGCAATACGGGCAGTACCGCCAGGCCCAGGACGACCTGGCCACCGCGCAGGCGCTGCTGGACGATCCGGAGATGAAGGACTTTGCCGCCGACGAGATCGCCAGCGCGCGCGCGCGGCTCGAAGCGCTGGAGGCCAGCCTGCAGCGCCTGCTGCTGCCCAAGGACCCCAACGACGACCGCAACCTGCTGCTGGAAATCCGCGCCGGCACCGGCGGCGAGGAAAGCGCGCTGTTCGCCGCCGACCTGCTGCGGATGTACACGCGCTACGCCGAACGCCAGCGCTGGCAGGTCGAAGTCATGAGCGAATCGGAATCGGACCTCGGCGGCTACAAGGAAGTGATCGTGCGGATCGCCGGCGATGCAGCATTTTCCAGGCTGAAGTTCGAATCGGGCGGTCACCGCGTGCAGCGCGTGCCGGCCACCGAGGCCCAGGGCCGCATCCACACCTCGGCCTGCACGGTCGCGGTGATGCCCGAAGCCGATGAAGTGGGCGAGGTCGAGATCAACCCGTCCGACCTGCGCATCGACACTTTCCGCGCCTCGGGCGCGGGCGGCCAGCACGTCAACAAGACCGATTCCGCGGTGCGCCTGACCCACCTGCCGACCGGCATCGTGGTCGAGTGCCAGGACGACCGCAGCCAGCACCGCAACAAGGACAAGGCGATGAAGGTGCTGGCGGCCCGCATCAAGGACATGCAGACGCGCGCCGCCCAGGCAAAAGAGGCCAGCACGCGGCGCAACCTGATCGGCTCGGGCGACCGCAGCGACCGCATCCGCACCTACAACTTCCCGCAGGGGCGCGTGACCGACCACCGCATCAACCTGACCCTGTACAAGATCGACATGATCATGGACGGCGACATGGATGAGCTGCTGTCGGCACTTGCCTCGGAACACCAGGCCGATCAGCTGGCAGCGCTTGGCGAAGAGGCTTGAGCACCACTATGTGTCGTGCGATCAAGCTTCCGTCACGAACACCGCGTAAAGTCGCCGATATCTTTGTATTTGTTGTAAATGCTTGAAACAGCACTGGTGGGGGTAAGGCCGCTGTCTATAATCGATTTCGACCGGCAAACGGAGAATGGTGCCGGGTAGTCACTCCCCGAGAACATACCTAGGACGAAATCATGAAAAAACTGCTCGCACTGTTGATGATCACCGCGGCCATGGCCGCTTGCAGCAAGAAGGAAGAAGCCCCGCCTGCCGCCTCGAGCGCCGAGAGCGCCATGAAGAGCGCCGCTGAATCCGCCAAGGCTGCTGCCAGCGATGCCGCCGCGGCGGCCGGCAACGCCGCGGACGCCGCCAAGTCCGCCGCCAGCGGTGCTGCGGCCGACGTCGCGGCTGCCGCCGACAAGGCCAAGGAAGACGCCGGCAATGCCATGGCAAACGCCAAGCAGGCCGCCAAGGACGCCGTCAACGCCGGTGCCGACAAGGCCAAGGACGCCGTCAATAAGTAATCGTCCGGGCGGGGGCATTGCGCCGCCCGCTGTCGATGAGCGGTACACTGGCGCCAAGCTGGAAGTCCCGCCCCAAAGCCCCGCCAGGCCTTTGCGCCGGTGGGGTTTTTTGTAGCCGGCAAAAGAACCGTCTCCTCCCTTTCGATGTCTTCCCCAAACTCTGCCGCGCTGCCGGCGACCCCCACGCTGCGCGAAGCCCAGACCCTGGCCGCCATGGCCGGCCTGCCTGCGCTGGAAGTGCGCATGCTGCTGACCCATGTCACCGGCCTGAGCCGCACGCAGCTGATCACGCGCGACACCGACACCCTCACCATCGCCCAGCGCGATGCCTTTGCCACGCTGCTGGCGCGGCGGCTGGCGGGCGAGCCGATGGCCTACCTGATCGGCGAGCGCGAGTTCTTCGGCCGCAGGTTCCGGGTCACGCCCGATGTGCTGATCCCGCGCCCCGATACCGAGGTCGCCGCCGAAGCCTCGCTGGCGCGGCTGGCCGACGTGCCGCAGCCACGGGTGCTGGACCTGGGCACGGGCTCGGGCATCCTGGCCGTGACGCTGGCGCGCGAGCGCCACGACGCACAAGTCTGGGCCACCGATATCTCGCCCGGCGCGCTGATGGTGGCGCAGGACAACGCCAGCGCGCTCGGCGCCGACCGCATCCACTTCCTGGTGTCGGACTGGTACGCGGCGCTGCCGCCGGACCTGCGCTTTCACCTGATCGTCAGTAATCCGCCCTATATCGCCGCGGGCGACCCGCACCTGGCCGAGGGCGACCTGCGCTTCGAACCGATCGACGCGCTGACCGACCACGACGACGGCCTGTCCGACCTGCGGACCATCGTCGGCGGCGCCGGCGCGCGGCTGCTGCCAGGCGGCTGGCTGCTCATGGAACATAGCTACGACCAGGCCCAGGCCACCCGCAAGCTGCTGGAGCAGGCCGGCTTCACCGAGGTCTTCACCGCCCGCGACCTGGCCGGCCTGGAGCGCTGCACCGGCGGACGCTGGCCGGGCGTATAGTCGGGCGGCGCGGTACGGCCCCCTGAAGCGCGGCGGCGATTCCGGTAAAATCGCTGTCAGATCCCCGCCACGCAGCCCGGCCGCGCGGCATCCCATTCTCCCCAGGCGGCGCCCGCGACACGGCCTCGCCCCACTGAAAAGCAAACCATGAGCGACGTGCAGCAAAAGATCGACCAGATCGTCAAGGGCAACCCGGTAGTCCTGTTCATGAAGGGCACCGCGCAGTTCCCGATGTGCGGCTTCTCGGGCCGCGCCATCCAGATCCTGAAGGCCTGCGGCGTGGACGCGCCCACCACGGTCAACGTGCTGGACGACGAAGGCGTGCGCCAGGGCATCAAGGAATACGCCAACTGGCCGACCATCCCGCAGCTCTACGTGAACGGCGAGTTCATCGGCGGCTCGGACATCATGATGGAGATGTACCAGAACGGCGAACTGCAAACCCTGCTCAAGGGCTGATCAAAGGGTGCGTTCGGCCATGTCCGTGACCGGCGGCACACCCAGACGGCTGATCGTCGCCATCACGGGCGCCACCGGCGCCATCTACGGCGTGCGCCTGCTGCAGGTGCTGCGCGCGGCGCCCTCGGTGGAAACCCATCTGCTGATTTCGCCGGCCGGCGTGATGAACCTGCAGCACGAACTGGACATCAGCCGTGCCGAGGTGGAGGCGCTGGCCAGCGTCGTGCACAACGTGCGCGACATCGGCGCGACCATCGCCAGCGGCTCGTTCCGCGCGCAGGCGATGGTGGTGGCCCCCTGTTCTATGCGCACGCTGGCAGCGATTGCGCACGGCCTGTCCGACAACCTGATCACGCGTGCCGCCGACGTCACCCTGAAAGAGCGGCGCAAGCTGGTGCTGATGGTGCGGGAAACGCCGCTGAATCTCGCGCATCTGCGCAACATGACGGCGGTGACGGAAATGGGCGGGATCGTCTTCCCGCCGGTGCCGGGCTTCTACCAGAAGCCGCAGAGCATTGCCGAACTGGTCGACCATACGGTCGGTCGCGTGCTCGACCTGGTCGATTTGCCGGAGATGGCCCAGACGCTGGCGCCCAGTTGGGGCGGGCTGAATGCCCGGGCCGGCGACGCGGCCGGCAACTGAAACGCCGCCGGCGCGCAGCCTCTCTCTGCGCGCCGGCATCCTCCTGCATTGTCCTGCCTGCCGCGGTCAATACCAGTGGCGGTATCCCCGGCCGTAGTAGCCATAGCCATAGCCGCCGTAGTAGTACGGCCGCGGTGCCACCACGACCGGTGCCGGCGCCACGTACACCGGCGCAGGACCGATCGCGGGGCCGGCGGGCGTGGGATAGACGGCGCAGCCGCCCAGCAGGGTGACCGATGCCGCAGCGGCGGCCAGTCCAATCGTCAGCATTCTCATGATTTGTCCTTGGGATCCGAACGGGCATGTGCCTGCCCTGCTGACGTTATACGTGCACAAAGCGTAATACGGCGTCAAAGCCGTGTAAGGCTTGTTACCGTTCCCTACGCGCCCTGTCACACGTCCCGTCGCACCCCGGGGATAGCGTCAGATCTCGAACCGTATCCCCTGCGCAAGCGGCAGCGAATCGCCGTAGTTGATGGTATTGGTGGCGCGCCGCATATAGCCCTTCCACGCATCCGATCCCGACTCGCGCCCCCCGCCTGTCGCCTTCTCCCCGCCGAAGGCGCCGCCGATTTCCGCGCCGCTGGTGCCGATATTGACGTTGGCGATGCCGCAGTCGCTGCCCGCCGAGGACAGGAAGCGCTCGGCCTCGCGCATCGATTCCGTGAAGATGCACGACGATAGCCCATGCGCTGCGGCATTATTCAGGGCGATGGCCTCGTCCAGCGTGGTGTATGGCATCAGGTAAAGGATCGGCGCGAAGGTCTCGGTCAGCATGGTGTCGTGCTGCGCGTCGGTCATCACCAGCGCGGGCCGCACGTAGTACGCATGCGGATAGCGGTCGGCCAGCAGCCGTTCGCCGCCGGTGACGATATTGCCCTGCGCGCGGCAGGCGGCCAGCGCGTTGGCCATGGCATCGCCGGCGGCGGTGTCGATCAGCGGGCCGATCATCGTGCCGTCCGCAAGCGGATCGCCCACGGGCAGGCGGTCGAACACGGTGATCAGCCGGCTCGCCATGGTGTCCATCAGGTCGGCGTGGATAAGGCAGCGGCGCAGCGTGGTGCAGCGCTGGCCCGCGGTGCCGGCCGCGGCAAAGGTGATGGCCCGCACCGCCAGTTCGATATCGGCCGAGGGTGCGACGATGGCGGCATTGTTGCCGCCCAGCTCCAGGATGCTGCGCTTGAAGTGCCCGGCGCAGGCAATGCCGACCTCGCGGCCCATGCGGGTCGAGCCGGTGGCGCTGACCAGCCGCACGGCCGGATGCGACACCAGGTGCCCGCCCAGCATGCGCCCGCCCGGCAGCACCGCGCAGATGCCGGTATGCTGCGGCGCTGCCGCGGCCAGCACCCGCTCCAGCAGGCCATGCGCGGCCAGCGCGCACAGGCTGACCTTTTCCGACGGTTTCCAGATCACGCCGTTGCCGCACACCAGCGCCAGCGCCGCATTCCACGCCCACACCGCCACCGGGAAGTTGAAGGCCGAGATCACGCCGCACAGCCCGTACGGGTGCCAGGTCTCGCGCATGGCGTGCTGCGGGCGCTCGGAAGCAATGGTCAGCCCGTGCAACTGGCGCGACAGCCCGACCGCGAAGTCGCAGATGTCGATCATCTCCTGCACCTCGCCCAGGCCTTCCTGCAGGATCTTGCCGGACTCCAGCGACACCAGCCGCCCCAGCGCCGGCTTGTGTTCGCGCAGCACCTCGCCGAAGCGCCGCACGATCTCGCCGCGCGCGGGCGCTGGCAGCAGCGCCCAGGTGCTCTGGGCCGCGTGGGCACGGGCGATCCATGCGTCGGCTTGCGCCGGCGTGCAGGCCGGGACATGGCCGATGGCCTCGCCGTCGACCGGCGAGCGGACCGTCACGGTACCGGCGGGCGTGCCCTCGCGCCACGGCCGCGGCAGGCCCAGCGAATCCCAGCAGGCGGCGAACTCTTGCGCTTTCATACGAGGCTCTCCTGGAGCGGATGCTGCGTGTAGTGGCGGCCGAAGCGGTTGGCAAGGAAGGCATCCAGCGGCATCGACTCCTGCCGCACGAAGCCGGCTTGCGGCAGCGCGCCGGTGGCCACCATGTCCAGCGCGGTGCAGATGCCCGCGGCGGTGGTCAGCTGGATCGCGTTGACATGGCCCCCTTTGCCGTCCACCCCGCCGATGCGCAACGAGAACGAAGCCTGCGTCAGCGGCCCGCGCCCGCGTTCGCCCCCGGCCGGGTAGCCGGTGGCGGTGGCGAACACGATCACCACGTCCTGCTCGGTCACCGGAATGGCGCGGTCGAAGATATCGCGCAGCCAGTCGCGGCGTTCGCGCAGGCGCAGGTCGTTGAGCAGCAGCTTCATCAGCGCGCAGTGGCCGGGATAGCGGATCGACTTGTAGTCGACATGGCGCGCGCGCCCGGCCAGCGTCTCGGGCAACGTGCCAAGTCCGCCAGATGTATTAAAGGCTTCGTACTCGATGCCGTCCAGCGCAAAGCTCTCCAGCCCCTCCAGCGCGGTCAGTGCCACGCGCCGGCCGTCGACGATGGCCTCGCACGGGTTGCAGTACTCGTTGATCAGTCCCTCGGTGCTCCAGGTCAGGTTGTACTTGAGCGCATTGCTGGGGTAGCGCGGCAGCGCCCCGACCCGCATCTGCAGGTCCAGCAGCTCGCCGCCGCCGCGCAGGAAACGCTGCGCCAGGTCATGCCCGACCACGCCGATAAAGCCGGGCGCCAGCCCGCACTGGGGCATCAGCACCGAGCGCGCCCCCTGCGCCAGCTGGCGGATGGCCTGGGTCGCGGCCACGTCCTCGGTCAGGTCGAAGTAATGCACGCCCAGGCGCGCCGCCACCGAGGCCACGCTGATGGCGGCATGGAACGGCAGCGCGTTGAGCACGGCATCGGCACCGGCCAGCAGCGCGGCGCAGGTGCCGGGCTCGGTGGGGTCGCCGGCGCGCGCCACCACGCCGCGCGGCAGGCCGTCGAGACGGCGGGCGTCGTGGTCGACCAGGCTGACGCGGTAGTCGCCGCTGTCATGCAGCATCGCCGCCATGGTGCGGCCGATCTTGCCCGCGCCCAGTACCGTCACGTGCAGCGGGCGGGGTGCCTTGGGCAGGTCGCTCGGGGCCTGCCGGCCCAGGTTCGAGGCTTGCATGGTGTCTCCGTCCACAAGAAAAGATTGTCCCGTTGACTGGAGTATGGATAGCCGGCGCGACACAATGAAGGCGCAAGAACGACGAAAACCCGCCATAATCGAACGAAACGACGAAGCCTGCCGACGTAATGACCGAACTCGACACCACCGACCGGCACCTGCTGTCGCTGCTGCAGGCCAATGCCCGCGAAAGCGCCGCCAACCTCGCCCGGCACCTGGGCATCGCCCGCACCACGGTGGTGGCGCGGATCGCGCGGCTGGAGCGCACCGGGGTGATTGCCGGCTACGGCGTGCGGCTGGGACAGCGCATGGAAGGCAACGTCATCCTCGCCTACTGCGGCTTGTCGGTGCAGCCCAAGGCCGCGCCCGCCATCCTGCGCGCGCTGCAGCGGCTGCCCGAGATCGAGGAGGTCAATTCCGTCAGCGGGCCGGTCGACTACCTGGTGGCGATCCGCTGCGACACGCATGACCGGCTGGACCGGCTGCTCGACGAGATCGGCATGCTCGACGGCGTCAACCACACCACCACCTCGATCGTGCTGGCGCGCAAGCTCGACCGCCGGCGTGCCGCCGGCTGACGCGGTATGCTGCCAGACCCATCAGCCTTTGCGGAGAAACAGAACATGAGCAATCCGATCCGTGTCGCCGTGGGCGGCGTGACCGGCTGGGCCGGCGGCGAACTGGCCCGCGGCGTGGCCCACGCGGCCGACATGACCCTGGTGGCCGGCCTGTCGCGCGGCGCCGCCGGTCAGACGCTGGCGCAGCTGACCGGCCATGCCGACACCCCGGGCGTGGCGGCCGCCAGCATCGAGGCGCTGGGGGCAACGCCCTACGACGTCTATGTCGAATACACCAAGCCGGGCATCGCCAAACACAACATCCTGCAGGCGCTGGCACACGGCGCGCACGTGGTGGTGGGCACCTCGGGGCTGACCGACGAGGACTATGCCGAGATCGACGCGGCCGCGCGCAAGGCCGACCGCGGCGTGCTCGCCTGCGGCAATTTCGCCATCACGGTAGTGCTGCTGCAGAAGTTTGCCGAGATGGCCGCGCGCCACCTGGAGCATTGGGAGATCATCGACTACGCCAAGGCCGGCAAGATCGACGTGCCCTCCGGCACGGTGCGCGAGCTGGCCTTCCGGCTTGGCCAGGTCAAGGCCGCCGCGCAGGCGGTGCCGGTCGACCAGGTCAACGGCCCGAAGGAAACCCGCGGCGCCACCATGTCCGGCACGCAGGTGCATGCGGTGCGGCTGCCGGGCTACCAGCTTGGCGTGGAGGTGATCTTCGGCGCCGACGGCCAGCGCCTGCACCTGAAGCACGAAGCCGGCGACGGCTCCAAGCCCTATGTCGCCGGCGCGCTGCTGGCGATCCGCAAGGTCCACACCGTGCGCGGCGTGGTGCGGGGGCTGGACAAGGTGATGGAAGGACTCTGAAGCCGCGAGCGGCGAAAGCAGGCGGCTGAGCCGCCTGCGGGTTACCAGCTGCCGGGCTTCTCCGGCTTGGTCGCGGGCTTCGGCGCTGGCTTGGCGGCTGCCGCCTTGCTGCCCCTGGCTGCGGGCGCCGATGCCGGGTTGAGCTGCTTGTCCACCTCGGCATCCTTGTCCGCCATCAGCGTGCGCGCCTGCGGCAGCAGCATTTCGATGGTGCCGGTGTTGGGGTCTTCGGGCATCGCGTACAGCTCCACCGTCAGCGGCTTGTGCATCCAGCCTGCGTGCAGCGTCTTGACGCTCTTGCCAGCCTTGTCGGGCATGTCGACCTGCTCCTGCCGGAACGGCTTGCCGTACAGCGCGCTGACGCTGTCGGCCGCGGCCTGCTGCGAGTTGGCGCCGGCGGTCGGCACCACCAGGCCGACCAGCGCATTGCGGTCGACAAAGGCCAGCACAAAGGGGCCATCCATGAAAGCCGGCCGCTGGGCACGCGGCACACCCACCTGGCGCATCAGGCCATCGCCCTTCAGTTCGACACAGAATCCGGTGACGTCGCGGCCATCGGGCGTGCGCTTGTCGGCGCAGTCAGGCAGGGCCGGCAGCGGGCTGCCGATTTGCAGCATGGCCAGCAACGGCGACAGCGCGCTGTTTTCTGCCTGGGCCTTGGCCGGTGCGGGGGCCGCCGGACTGGCGGCAGGGGCGGAGGCAGGGGCAGCAATGGCGCCGGCGGCGCCCAGCAGGCCGGCAAGCGCCAGCCCGGCAACGGGGAATTTCAAATCGGACTCCTGGTGAAAGGCTCCGGGTTGGAGCCTGCCCCGGCCGGGTTGTTCCTGCGCAGCGCGTGATCGTGACGGAAAGATCACTACCAGCCGTGCCGGCATGGGGCGAGCGGTAGCTTACCCCATGGCCCCGGCGCCGCAGGCACTTGCGGCCCTCGCCCTGGTCAGCCAGCCGGTGCCTTGCGTACCAGCGCCAGCGCCTCGCGCCGGAACGCGTGGCCGACCTGGTGGTAGAACGGGTGCGGCGAGAACTGCCGAGAGATGAACGATGCCAGCAGCGACGCGGCCAGCAGGAAGACCGTCAGGTCCTGCGTGCGCGTCATCTCCATCACGATCACGCTGGCGGTGATCGGCGCCTGCGTGGCCGCGGCCAGGAACGCCGCCATCGACACCAGCGCCAGCACGCGCGGCTCGGCCATGCCGGTGACGAAGTGCGCGACGTTTTCGCCGATGCCCGCGCCGATCGCCAGCGCCGGCGTGAAGATGCCGCCCGGGATGCCGGCAAAATATGAGACCACCGTCGCCACCAGCTTGGCGATGCCGAACCACAGCGTGGCATGCGATTCGCCGTTGATCAGCGCCGCGGCCGGCTCATAGCCGGTGCCGAAGGTTGCGCCAGCGGTGGCCCAGCCGATGATGGCCACCACCAGACCGCAGCCGAACGCCACCCACACCGGATGCCGCACCGGCCAGCCGCGCCATCGCGCGGGCAGCAGCGCCGGCACGCCGCCCTTGAGCGCCTTGGCGAAGAGGCCGCCCAGCACGCCGGTGACGACCGCGCACAGCAGCACCGGGCCCCAGGCGTCATGCAGCGCCAGCATCGGCACCTTGACCACGAAGTACGGGTTGTTGCCCAGCACCGCCAGCGACAGGAAACCGGCGGTCAGCACCCCCGACAGCACCAGCCGGTCCCAGCGCACCGCGGTGCCCCGGCCCAGTTCTTCAATGGCGAACACCACCCCGGCCAGCGGCGTGTTGAACGCCGCCGCCAGCCCGCCGGCAGCGCCCGCGGCAATCAGCGCATTGGGGTGGAAGCCGATGCGAAAACGCAGCTTCTCGTGGCACCAGCGGCCCCAGGCCAGCATGGCCGCCGCGCCCACCTGCACCGACGGCCCCTCGCGCCCGACCGAGGCACCGGCCAGCAGCGCCGCGGCGGTCAGCACCACCTTCCACATCGACTGGCGGAACGACACCAGCACGGTCTGCGCCGGGCCCGACGGCGGCAGCGTGACCGCCGCGATCACCTGCGGGATGCCGCTGCCGCGCGCCTGCGGCGCGAGCCGGATCGTCAGCCAGCGCAGCGCGGCCAGCCCGAACGGCAGCATCACAAAGGCCAGCCACGGCGTGGCCTGGGTCAGGTGATGGTTCCAGCGCAGCGCCACTTCGGCGATCCAGGCGAACACCAATGAGAACAGCCCGACGCAGCCCGCGCCGAACATGAACACCGCATAGCGCATGGTGGTGCGCGAGATGCGCCCGGCCTGGCGCGACTTGCGCCACGCGGCCAGGCGCGCATGGCGGCTGAGCTGGTTCAGCAGGCGAGGATCGGGAGGCGGCGCGCCGGCATCGGGCTGCGCCTGGGGGTCCGGGCTGGCGCCCGGAGCGGCGGAAGAAGAAACGGGAGGCTTGGGATCGTTGGGATCGCGATCGGTCATGACTGGGCGTGGCGTAGGCATCCGGCGCGACGCGTGGCGCAGCGTCCGCCGGGATGACTTCGAACTATACGCCCATCGCCATCGCTCTCAATCCAGCGAGATGTGATTGGCCTTGATCACCTTGCCCCAATGCGCCCGGTCAGCCTCGATATAGCGGTCGATCTCGGCCTGCGTGCGCGGCTCCTGCACGACCAGTCCCAGCGCGCTGAAGGTGGAGCGGAACTGCGCATCCTTCAGCACGTGGGCAGCGGCCGCCTGCAGCCTGGCCACGGCATCAGGCGGCGTTTGCGCGGGCACGGCCAGGCCGAACCAGGTGGCGGCCTGGAAGTTGGGATAGCCGCTCTCGGCCACGGTCGGCACGTTGGGCAGCACTTCCAGCCGGCTGCGCCCGGTGACGGCCAGGGCCTTGAGCTTGCCCGCCTTGATATGCGGCAGCGAAGTGCTGACCACATCCACCATCAGCTGCACGTCATTGGCCAGCAGCGCCGACAGCGCCGGGGCGCTGCCGTTGTATGGCACGTGGGTGATGCCGATGCCCAGTTCGGTCTTGAGCATTTCCGTGGCCAGCTGCAGCGCGTTGCCCAGGCCCACGGAGGCATAGTTGAGCTTGCCGCCCTCGGCCTTGGCGTACGCCGCGAACTCCCGGATATTGCTGGCCGGCACCCTGTTGGTCACCACCACCAGCGGTGCCTCGACGCCAATGCTGAAGATCTTGAAATCCTTGGGTGGATCGTAGTTGATCTTCTTGTACAGCATCGGGTTGAGCACCATGCTGCCGTTGGTGGCCAGCACCATGGTGTAGCCGTCCGCCGGCGCGCGTGCCACGCTGGCGGTGCCGATCATGGTGGCCGCGCCGGGGCGGTTTTCCACCACCACGGTCTGGCCAAGCTGGCGCGACATGCCGTCGGCCAGCCCGCGGGCGAACTGGTCGGTCGAGCCGCCGGGCGTATAGGGCACCACCAGCTTGATCGGGTGGTCGGGATAGGCGGCCTGCGCGGCGCCGCCCCACAAGGCCAGCGCGCACCCTGCGCCGGCTGCCATCGCGGCGAGCCAGGCGCGCCGTCCGGTCGGTTTGTTCTGCATCGCGTCTCCTCCTGTTGTTATCGGTCGTGATCCATCCAGGCCGGGCAGGCGTTCAGACGCGGCGCTGGCGGCCTTCCCAGTAGCGGTCGCGCAGCCGGCGCTTGGCGAGCTTGCCGGTTTCATCGCGCGGCAGCTGCGCCTCGATCACGATGCTGCGCGGCACCTTGAAGCCCGACAGCCGCTGGCGCAGCCAGTCGATCACCTCGGCCTCGCGGATCTCCACGCCCGGCATCGGCTGCACCATGGCCAGCAGGCGCTCGCCATATTCGTCGTCGGGAATGCCGAACACCACACAGTCGGCCACGCCAGGGTAGCGCACCAGCTCGTGCTCGATCTCGGCCGGGTAGATGTTGACGCCGCCGGAGATCACCATGTCGGACGCGCGGTCGCAGATGAACAGGTAGCCGTCGGCATCGACATAGCCCATGTCGCCCAGCGTCACCAGCCCGTCGCGGTCGATGGCGGCGCGCGCGGCGTCGTTGTTGCGGTAGCTGAAGTCGGGGTAGGCCGGCTGGCGCACGTAGACCAGGCCGATCTCGCCCGGTGCGCACTGGCGGCCGCTCTCGTCAAGGATGCGCAGCTGCGCGTCGTCGACCGGCCGGCCGGCGGTGCCGGGGCGCGCGGCGGCGTCGGCCGGGGTGGCCACGGTGATCATGCCGGCTTCGCTGGAGGCGTAGGTTTCATGGATCACCGGGCCCAGCCATTCCAGCATTGCGCGCTTCACGTCGGGCGAACATGGCGAGCCGGTCGAGGCAACGAAGCGGATCGAAGACAGGTCGTACTTCGCGCGCACCTCGGGCGCCAGCTTGAGCAGGCGCACGTACATGATCGGCACCAGGTAGAGCACGTCGATGCGGTGCTTCTCCACCAGCGCCAGCACCTGCTCGGCGTCAAAGCGCGGCGTGAGCACCAGGCGCTCGGCCATCTGCAGGGCGTTCTGGATAAAGGAGCCCGGCGCGCTGTGGTACAGCGGCGCCGACATCAGCGCGCGGCAGCCCGGCTCGATGCCGTAGGTCTGCCGTATCAAGGAGCGAATGCGCGGCAGCTGTGCCTCCAGCTGGTCCAGCGGCACCGCCCGGCGCACCACGCCCTTGGGCCGGCCGGTGGTGCCGGAGGTGTAGGCCATATGGCCGCGCGGCGCCACGCGCGGGCCGTCATAGGCGGGCTGCCGGGCCAGCCAGCTTTCATATTCGATCGCACCGTCGGCGGGGCCGCCCACCGACAGGACGGTGATGCCGGCCGGCACGGCTTCGCGCACGGCGGGCAGCAGGTCGGCCTGCACCAGCAGCACCTTCGCGCCGCTGTCGGTCAGCAGGAAGCGCACCTCGTCGGCGGTGAAGTGCCAGTTGATCGGGCAGTAGTAGCAGCCGGCGGTGCGGCAGGCATGGACCACGTCGGCATACGCCGGGTCGTTGCGCAGCAGCACCGCGACCACGTCGCCCTCCTGCACGCCCAGCGCGCGCAGCCCGCCGGCCAGCCGGGCGCCGCGCGCCAGCAGTGCATCGCCGCTGCGGTGCATGTCTTCAAACCAGAGGTCCGTGGCCATCCGTTGTCTCCTGTATGCGATGCATTCTGTCAGCCGACCACTGTATCGGCGTAGCCGTGCATCGACAATCACGCGCATCGGAATCACAATGTTGCACCAGACGCGACAATCCTGCAGGCAATCCCCGATGGACCTGAACCTGATCCAGGCCTTCGTCGACATCGTCGATGCGGGCAACCTGGCCGAAGCCGGACGGCGCCGCGGCGTGACACGCTCGCAGGTCAGCCGCCAGTTGCGCGAACTCGAGCACCAGGCCGGCGCCCAACTGCTGCGCCGGACCACGCGCCGGCTGGAACTGACCGAGCCCGGCCACGCGCTGTACCAGCACGGCGTGCGCATCCTGCAGGAAGTGGCGTCGGCGCAGGCCGAGATCGACAGCCTGGGCCAGACCCTGCGCGGCCATGTGCGCGTGAGCGTGCCCACCGGGCTGGGCGATGCCTATATCGCGCCGCTGCTGCTGCAGTTCGCGCAGAAGCACCCCGGCATCACGCTGCGCGTGTTCTTTGCCAACCGCGTCAACGACCTGATCGCGGCCGAGATCGATGTGGCGCTGAAGGTCACCTCGGCGCCGCCGCTGGACCATGTGGCGCGTGAAATCTGCGATATCCGCTGGCAACTGTACGCATCGCCGGAGTACCTGCAGCGCATCCCGCCGGTGCGGGTGCCGCCCGACCTGACCGGCTGCAACTTCCTGTGCCCGCCCTACCCGCCGCGGCAATTCCCGCTGTCGCTCTACCGCGAGGGCCAGCGCGTGGACGTGGCGCTGACGCCCACGCTGCAGTCCGAACACTTCCTGTTCCTGGCGCGTGCCGTGCGCGAGGGGCATGGCATCGGCCTGTTGCCGGCCTATATCGGCTGGGAGGAAGTGCGCACCGGCGGGCTGGTGCCGGTGCTGCCGGACTGGCGCCCCGAAGGGCTGGGCAACAAGCTCTTCATCATCACCACGCCCAACCTGCATCCGTCGATGGCCACGCGGGCGCTGATCGGGTTCCTGCGCGAGGAACTCGGCAAGCTCGAGGTGTTTCGCGACGCAGTGGCGTAACCGGCACCGCTGGCCGGTGAACGAACGTTTTCGGCGTGTGGGGTCGAATGCCATCCGGCGTACTTTCGCTTTGCAAGCTATTCTCCAGGAAACTTGCATTTTGAAAGTAAAAAAACCAGACCGGCGCAGACCATGCCCCCTACCGATTTCACCTCGATGCCCTGCCCCGTCGCCCGCTCGATGGCCGTGCTGGGCGAACGCTGGGCCATCCTTGTGCTGCGCGAGGCCTTTTACGGCAGCACGCGCTTCGACGAGTTCGAGCGCAATCTCGGCATCGCTCCCAACATCCTCAGTGCGCGCCTGAAGACGCTGGTGGCGCACGGGCTGCTGGCACGCGTCACGCCCGAGGGCGGCGCCCGCCACGTCTACCAGCTGACCGACAAGGGCCGAGACTTCTTCCCGGCCTATGTCGCGCTCAAGGCCTGGGCCGACCGCTGGATGACCGATGAAAAGGGTCCGCTGACGCTGCTGCAGGACCGCTGCACCGGCATGGAGATCACCGAGCCCGCCCTGACGCGCGCCGACGGCAGCGCGATCACGCTGGACGATGTGCGCGTCCTGCCCGGCCCGGGCGCCGGCCGCTTCCTGCAGCGGCGCTTTGGCGAGGCCGAGACCGTTGGCGAGCAAGGGGAGACCCGCCATGACTGACGCGCGCGCATTGCCCGCGGGCGTCATGCCCGCCGAAGCGGTACCGGCCACCGAGCTCGCCCGCCGCATCGGCAGGCTGGCCGGGCCGACCGCGCTGATTGCCGTGCTGCAGGCCACGGCCCAGCTGATCGAAACCTGGCTGGCCGCGCGCCAGGGCACGGCGGCACTGGCCGGCTGGGCCGTGGTGCTGCCGTTTGCGCTGCTGCTGCAGCAGATGTCGACCGGGGCCATGGGCGGCGGCGTGGTCGCGGCCATCGCCCGCGCGCTCGGCGCCAACAAGCGTGAGGAAGCGTCTTCGCTGGTCGTGCACGCGTTGTTGATCGCTGTGACCGCCGGGCTGGCTTTTGCCGTGGTGCTTGCGGGCTTTCCGCGCGGCGTGCTGGGCGCGGTGGCCGGCGCCACCGCGGCCGAAGCGGCCGCCACCTATGCGATCTGGCTGTTCGGCGCGGGTGCCATCCCGGCCTGGCTGGCCAACACGCTCGCGTCGGTGCTGCGCGGCGGCGGCCGCCATGCGCTGGCCGCGCGCGTGCTGGCGCTGATGTGGATCGCCTTCCCGGTGCTGGCGTGGCTGCTGGCCGAGCCTGCCGGCATGGGCCTGGCCGGCATCGGCGCCGCGCTGGCGGCGGTGTCGTGGGCCGCCGCGCTGGCCATGGCGTTCGTGGTGGCGCGCGGCGGCGCGGGCTTCGTGCCGGTGCTGCGGGCGCGGCCGTCGTGGGCGCTGTTCGCGCGCATCCTGTCGGTCGGGCTGGTGGCTTGCGCGCTGGCCTCGGTGGCCAACCTCACCACCATCCTGGTCACCGCGCAACTGCGCCACCATGGCACCGCGGCGGTGGCGGCCTATGGCATCTCGGCGCGGCTGGAATTCCTGATGATCCCGCTCGCATTCGGCGTGGGCTCGGCCCTGACCGCGCTGGTCGGCGGCGCCGTGGGCGCGGGCGACTGGCACACGGCGCGGCGCACCGCGTGGGTGGGCGCCTTCCTGGCACTGGTCATCGCCGGCAGCGCAGGCGCCGCGGTGGGCATGGCGCCGGTGCGCTTTGCCAGCCTGTTCACCCATGACGCCGAAGTCATCGCCATCGCCGCGCGCGCCCTGTCATGGGTGGGGCCGGCGTTCGGCGGCTTCGGGCTGGGGATGGCGCTGTACTTCGCCGCGATGGGCGCGGGCCGCATGCGCTGGCCGGCGGCCGCGGGGCTGTGCCGGATCGCGCTGGCCGTGGGCGGCGGCTGGCTGCTGGCCAATGTGTTCGGGATGGGCCTGGACGGGCATTTCCTGGGCGTGGCGCTGGGGATCACGGCCTATGGCGTGATCACGGCGCTGGGGGTGCGGCAGGGGGAATGGTCGGCACGCTAGCGCGCGGCCCAATACTGGCGGTTTTCTCCCCTCTCCCGCCTGCGGGAGAGACCGCCGCATGCGGCCCATGCCGACTTGCCGTACCAGGAACCAGTACTACAGTGGTTGATACTCGGCATGACGCGCAGTGTGGCCGCGTCCCCTCTGGTGCACATTCTGTCGCCCGTGGGAGAGACTGGCTCCGGCAGATGACATTCGGCTTGTTTGGTGAGCGTTGTTAGCTTCCCGCTAGGTAGGTTTGTTTCCATTTTTGTGTCTACCGGGCACGTTGGCGCCGAGCCTTCCGAGCAAGAGGAGGCCGCAGATGAAAACGCTACCGATATTGGATGAACGCGCCACCGGCATCGACGTGGGCAGCCAGAAGTTGCACGTGTCCATCGCGGGTGACACGCCACGGGTCTTTGGCACCATGACCCAAGACGTGTCGATGCTGATCAACTGGCTGCGTGATGAAGGCGTGCGCTCGGTGGCCATGGAGGCGACCGGGGTGTACTGGCTATACCTGTACGGCGCGCTCGAGGCCGCCGGCATCACGGTTCTGGTGGTCAATGGCCGGCAGGTACGCAATCTGCCCGGACGCAAGACCGACATGGCCGACTGTCAGTGGCTGGCCACGCTGCATGCGCACGGTCTGCTGCACTCCGGCTTCGTGCCCCCGGCCGCCATCCGCCGGCTGCAGGACTATTTGCGCCTGCGCCAGGATCACATCACGATGGCCGCTAGCCACGTGCAACACATGCAAAAGGCGCTCGAGCGCATGAACATCAAGTTCCATGCGGTCATCAGCGACCTCACCGGTGTCAGTGGGCTCAAGGTCATCGAGGCCATCCTGGCCGGTCAGCGCGATCCCGCCTGCCTGCTGACGCTATGCGACGTGCAAATCCGCAAGCACAAGGCCGATCGGGTCAAGGAATCGTTGCGCGGCATGTGGAAGGACGAACATCTGTTTGCCCTACGCCAAGCCTTTGAGGGGTGGCAGTTCTACCAACACCAGATCGCCGAATGCGATCGCGCGATTGAACAGGTGCTGCACGAGCTCAGCGGCCCGCACCGTGACGACGATCCGGCGGCCTCGCCGGCCAAGCCGGGTGGCACGCATACGCCCAAGATCGACGGCCTGCACCGCATGCTGCTGCAACTGTGCGGCGGCAATGATCCCACCCAACTGCCGGGGCTGGCCGACTACTCGCTGCTGCTGGTCATCGGCGAGGTCGGCACCGACTTGAGCCGTTGGCCCAGCGAAAAACACTTCACGGCGTGGACCGGGCTCGCCCCCGGCGCCCATCAGAGTGGCAAGCGCCATGGCCACCAGTCCCGCCACCGCAACCGCACCGGTGAACTGTTCTGCCACATGGCACGCAGCCTGGCCAACAGCGTAGACAAGGCCCTGGGCGGCTTCTATCGCCGCCTCAAGGCCCGCCGGGGCGGACTCATCGCCAACAAGGCGCTCGCCCGCAAGCTCGCTGCCTTGTTCTGGCAGACCATGGTCAAGGGCGCAGACTACGTCGAAAAAGGCCTGCGGCATTACCAGGCCCGCGCCGCGCAGTCCGAACAGTGCGTACTGCGCAAGCTCGCGCTGAAACATGGTCTGGCTCTCGTGCCAGTAAAAACAATGGGTTAGCGAAGGTTCCTAGTACAACATCCCGTAAATATCTTGAATAATTAACCGCCTCCGATATCATGGCGGGATGAGTCGAGGTCGCCATGCAACGCCAGTGAAGCTGGCGAAGAAAGAAAGACAGGAACTGCTAGCGCTGATCGAGCGCAAGACGGCCCCGCAGCGAGACGTGATGCGGGCGCGAATCGCGTTGTGGGCCCACGAGGGCCACCCCAATACGACCATTGCGCGGGAGCTCGGGGTATCGGTGCAAACGGTCTGCCTGTGGCGCAAGCGCATTGCCCAGCAAGGTGCCCAAGGCATTCGCGAGGGCGAGCGCAGTGGTCGTCCGCCACGCATCAGCCAGGAAGCACGACTACAGTTGATCGCGCTGGCTTGTGAAACGCAGGAACCTGAGGGGCGGGCCACGCCCACGCTCGATGAGATTGTGGCGCGCGCCGTGGAGCGCGGCGTCGTCGGGCAGATCAGCCGCAGCCAGGTGCAGCGCATTCTGCAGGCCGGCGACGTGCGTCCGCACCGGGTCCAGCAATGGCTACATAGCCCAGACCCGGCCTTTCGCGAGAAGGTCAACGGGATTTGCAAGCTGTACCGCAAGGCGCCGCGAAACGCGGTGGTGCTCAGTATCGACGAGAAGACCGGCATTCAGGCCATCGAGCGTAAGTACCCGGGACGTGCCCCCGCGCCGGGGCGACTGCGTCGGCGTGAGTTTGAATATATTCGTCACGGCACCCAGGCGTTGATTGCCGCGCTCGACGTGCATACCGGACAGGTGCTGGCAGAATGCCGCGACCGGCGCACCCAGGACGATCTGGTGGCCTTCATGGAGCGCGTGGCGGCCGCTTACCCGGGCAAACAGGTGCACGTCGTCTGGGATAACCTGAACACACATTGCGCCCAGGCCGTCTGGCAGGCGTTCAACGCGCGGCACGATGGGCGGTTTCACTTCCACTTCACGCCGTTGCACGCAAGTTGGGTCAATCAGATCGAACTCTGGTTTGCCCGCTACACGCGCCGGGTACTGCGCCATGCGAGCCACACCAGCATCGCGCACCTGCGCGAGCGCACCGAGCAGTTTGTCCGCGCGCACAATCAGGCGGCACGCCCGTTCAAATGGAGTTTCCGGGGCTATCCGCTGCAAACCGGCGCATCGTAATCGAGGATCGACATGCCAGCTTTACCCGCCAAACATTACGCTGCCGAATTGCAGCGGCAACTGCGCAGCCTGCTCGGCCACAAGCAGATCATCACGCAAGCTTATGGGCGTCACCTGCTGATCAAACGTCTGGATGACGAGGAGCCGACCGTGGTGGCTCGACTGACCGAGCTCGGCCGCAATCGTTATGGCGCCGCCTTTCGCACCCATAGTGGGCGTTGGGAGCCGTTGCCAGGCGAAGGCTCGCTCGACGAGATGGCCGAGCTGGTCGTCACGCTTCTGCAGCCGTATTTGCAGCCCGATAATTATTAAACCTATTTAAGGGATGTTGTACTAGGTAGGGGTGGGGGAGAGGGCAGGCGCTGGCACACCGCCGCCCTGCACTTCGTGGGCACTCCGGCCCTCTCCCCCACCCCTCTCCCACTTCGCGGGAGAGGGGAGCGTCCGCGTGAGGTGGTGGCTAGTTCCGACGGCACAGGTGCGCACAGGTAAACGTCTGGCAAGGATTCTTCCTACCGCCTCAACACCTTCGCATCCCCCTGCATCCCCGCCTCTCTAACATCCTGCGGCACCGACGGCCAGCCACCGCCGAGCGACTTGTACAGCGCCGCGGCGCCGGTCAGCACATCAACCTGCCCCTGTACCGCCGCCAGTTGCGCGGCAAACAGCTTCTCCTGCGCAGTGGTCACTTCCAGGTAGCTGGAATAGCCGCCTTCGTAGCGCGCACTGGACTGGTCGGCATAGACCACCAGGCTCTTCTCCTGCTGGCGCAGGCTGACCAGCCGATTGCGGGTCTCGATGTTGTTGGCGAGCGCGCTGTTGACGTCGGCCAGCGCCGCCAGCACCGTGCCCTGGTAGGCCAGCATCGCCTGCTGGCGCTGTGCCGACGCGGTCTGCACCTGGCCGCGGATGGCGCCGCCCTGGAAGATCGGCTGGGTCAGCCCGGCGCCGACGCTCCACACTTGCGAGGCGCTGTGCCACAGCGCGCCGGGCGTGCTGGCGATGGCGCCGAACACCCCGCTCAGGTTCACCGCCGGCAGGTACAGCGCCTGCGCGGCGCCCAGTTGCGCATTGGCGGCGATGGCCGACTGCTCGGCCTGCAGCAGGTCCGGGCGCCGCGACAGCAGCGCCGCCGGCAGGTCCGCGCCCGCCGGCGGCGGCAGCAGATCATGCACGGCCTTGCCGCGCTCGATCGGGCCGGGCTCGCGCCCCAGCAGCACCGACAGCGCGTTCTCGGTCTGGGCGATGGATGCGCGCAGCGGCGGGATCGCGGCCTCGGTCGAGTAGTAGTCATTTTCCGCCTGCGACAGCTCCACCTGCGAGATCACCCCGCCCTGGTAGCGCTGGCGGAAGATATCCAGCCCCCTGGCGCGAGACTGCAGCGTCTGCTGCGCGATCTCCAGCTGCGCATCCAGCCCGCGCAGCGTGGCATAGCCCTGCACCACCGATGCCGCCAGCGACAACACCACGCCGCGGCGCGCGTACTCGGCATTCCACACCCCGGCTTCGGCGGCCTCGGCCTGGCGCCGGATGCGGCCCCACAGGTCCAGCTCCCAGCTGGCATTGGCCAGCAGCTGGTACGAATCGCGCGGGCCGTCGAGCGAGGCAAACGGCGTGCCGTTGAAGGTGCCCGCACGCTGGCGCGCGGCCGATGCCGACAGCCCCAGCTGCGGGAAGAAGCCGCTGCGCGCCACCATCAGCTGGCCGCGGAACTCGTCGATGCGGGCCGCGGCGATGCGCACGTCGTAGTTGTTGCGCAGCGCCGCTTCCACCAGCGCATTGAGCACCGGGTCGTTGAAGCTGTCCCACCAGGCGCTGTCGGCGGCAACCGCCAGCACGCCGGTGTCGATGCGGTACTGCGCCGGGTCGGGGGTCTCGGGGCGCTGGTAGTTTGGGCCGATGGCGCAGCCGCCCAGCAGCGCGGCCAGGCAGGCGCCGGCAATGCCGCGGCCCGCGTTCATGACGGTTCTCCTGCGGGGGGCGTGGGCGGTGTAGTCGGTGTGGTCGGCGTGGCGCCCGCCTTGGCCTTGGGCTTGCGCTCCGACATCGTCTCCAGCCCCCAGAAGAACAGCGGGATAAAAAACAGCGCGATGGCCGTGGCCCCCAGCATCCCGCCGATCACGCCGGTGCCAAGCGACTGGCGGCTGGCCGCCGAGGCCCCGCTGGCGATGGCCAGCGGCACGCAGCCCAGGATAAACGCAAGCGAGGTCATGATGATGGGCCGCAGCCGCAGCCTGGCCGCGTGCAGCGCCGCGTCGTAGGCACTGAGCCCTTCCTTGTGGCGCATCTCCACCGCGAACTCGAAGATCAGGATCGCGTTCTTGGCCGCCAGCGCGATCAGCACCGTCAGGCCGATCTGGAAGTACACATCGTTCTGCATGCCGCGCAGCAAGATCGCCAGCAGCGCGCCGAACAGCGCGAACGGCACCGCCAGCAGCACCCCGATCGGCAACGACCACTTCTCGTACTGCGCCGCCAGGATCAGGAACACCATCAGCAAGGCAAAGGCGAACACATAGACCGCCGTCGAGCCCGCGGTCTTTTCTTCAAACGCCTGGCCGCTCCAGGAGAAGCTGTAGCCCTCGCCCAGCACCTCGTGCGCGACCTGCTCCATCGCCCGCAGCGCCTGGCCCGAGCTGTAGCCCGGCGCGGCGTCGCCCATGATCTTGGCCGCCGGGAAGTTGTTGAAGCGCGTGACGATGTCGGCGCCGGGCACGTACTTGACCGTGGTAACCGCCTTGATCGGCACCATGTCGCCGGCGCGGTTGCGCACGTAGACCTTGTCGATATCCTCCGGGCGCGAGCGGTAATCGGGCTCGGCCTGCAGGATCACCTGGAACAGCCGGCTGTTCTTCGGGAACTGGCTGACATAGAGCGAACCGAACATGGTCTGCAGCGCCGAGTAGACCTGCTCGACCGGCACGCCCTGCGTTTCCGAACGCTCGCGGTCGACCTCCACCATCAGCTGGCGCGAACGCGTGTTGATGGTGGAGTTCACCCCCGTCAGCTCGGGCCGCTCGTGCGCCTTGGCGATAAAGGCGCGCACCCGCGCCTCGAGCTGCTGGTAGGTGCCGTCGCCGGTGCTCTGCAGCCAGAACTCGAAGCCGCCGGTGCTGCCCAGGCCCGGGATCGACGGCGGGTTGATTGGAATGACCACGCCCTCCTGGTAGGTGGAGAACTCCTTCTTGGCGTTTGTGATGATGTCGGCCGCGCTCTCGCCCTTGCCGCGCTCATGGAAGCCCTTGAGCGAAACAAAGATGGTGCCCGCATTGGATTTGTTCTGCGAATCGATCAGGCTGAAGCCGGTCGGCGTCGCCACCGCGGCCACGCCCGGCTGCTTCGAGAACCATTCCTCCGCGCGCCTGGACAGCGCCTGGGTACGGTCCAGGCTGGCCGCGTCCGGCATGATCACCGCGCCCAGCAGATAGCCCTGGTCCTCCACCGGCAGGAACGACGACGGGATGCGCGCGAACATCAGCCCGATCGCCGCCAGCATCGCCACGATCACGCCCAGCGACACCACTGTGCGCCGTATCACTGCCTGGTTGGCGGTGTCATAGCGTGCCACGAGCTGGTCGAATCTGGCGTTGAACCAGCGGAAAAAACGGTTCTTCTTCTGCTCGCCCGGCTTGAGCAGGATCGCCGCCAGCGCCGGCGACAGCGTCAATGCCACCACGCCGGAAAGCACCACCGACACCGCGATCGTGACCGCGAACTGCTTGTACAACTGCCCGGTGATGCCCGACAGGAACGCCACCGGGATAAACACCGCCAGCAGCACCAGCACGATCGCCACCACCGGCCCGCTGACCTCGTCCATGGCGCGCTTGGCGGCCTCCTTGGGCGGCAGGTTGAACTCGGTCATGTTGCGTTCGACGTTCTCGATCACCACGATGGCATCGTCCACCACGATCCCGATCGCCAGCACCATGCCGAACAACGTCAGCATGTTCACCGAGAAGCCGAACATGCTCATGCCGATAAAGGCGCCGATGATCGACACCGGCACCGCCAGGATCGGCACCAGCGTGGCGCGGAAACTCTGCAGGAACAGGAAGACCACCAGGATCACAAGGATCACCGCGTCGCGCAGGGTCTTGACCACCTCGTCGATCGACTCCTGCACGAACTCGGTGGTGTCCAGCGCGACCTCGTATTCCAGGCCGGGCGGGAACGACTTCTTCATCTCGGCCAGCGTGCTGCGCACCTGCCTGGCCACGTCCAGCGCGTTGGCGCCGGGCTGCTGGTAGACCGCCATCAGCGTGGCGGTCTTGCCCTTGTAGCGGCTGCGCAGCGAGTAGTCCTTCTGCCCCAGCTCGACCCGGCCCACGTCCTTCAGGCGCACCAGCGCGGCATCCCCCGACTGGGCGCGCAGGATCATGTTCTCGAACTCGGCGGGCTCGGTCATGCGGCCCTTGGTGGCGATCGGGAAAGTCAGCTTGACCTCGCCGTCCGTGGGCGACTGGCCGATGCGGCCGGCGGAGTACTGCTGGTTCTGCGCGCTGACCGCGTTCTTGACGTCTTCCACCGTGATGCCCAGCGACGCCATCCGGTCCGGCCGCAGCCAGATGCGCATGGCGTAGTCGGGGCTGCCGAAGATCGACGACTGGTTGGCGCCGGGGATGCGCTTGAGCGCATCCAGCACATAGATGTTGGCGTAGTTGCCGACGAAGGTCTGGTCGTAGCTGTTGTCCGGCGAATACAGCGCGATCACCATCATGAACGCCGACGAGCGCTTCTGCACCGACACGCCTTGCGAGGTCACCGCGTCGGGCAGCGTGGGCAGCGCCAGGTTGACGCGGTTCTGCACGTCCACCTGCGCCAGCTGCGGGTCGGTGCCGATGTCGAAATACACGGTCAGCGTCATGTCCCCGGTGGAGGAGCTCGACGAGTTCATGTACATCATGTGGTCGGCGCCGTTGACCTGCTGCTCGATCGGTGCGGCCACGTTCTGCGCCACCACCTCGGCGCTGGCGCCGGGGTACTTGGTGCTGACCGTGATCGACGGCGGGGTGATATCGGGGAACTGGGCGATCGGCAGCTTGGTCAGCGCCACCAGCCCGCCCACCACGATGATGATCGACAGGACCGATGCGAAGATCGGCCGGTCGATAAAGAAGTGGGACAGTTTCATGGCTTGCCCCCGGCGCCGGCCGCGGCCTGGGGCTGCGGTTGCGGCACGGAGGCCGCCGCCGCCTTCTGCCCGGCCACAGCCTCCACCGGCCGCACCGGGGCGCCGGGCGCGAGCCGCAGCGTGCCGCTGACCACCACGCGCTCACCCGCTTTCAGGCCGGAGCTTACGATCCAGTTGTCACCGGTCCACTGGCCGGCTTCCACCACGCGCTGCTGGGCCTTGTTGTCGGGGCCCACCACCCACACCTGCTGGCCGCGCGGGCCCTGGATGATGGCCTCCTGCGGCACCGCGATGGCCCTGGTGCGTTCGGCGCCGTGCAGCTTCACGCGCACGAACTGGCCGGGGCGCAGCGTGCCTGCGGGGTTGGAGACCTCGGCGCGGATCATGTAGGTGCCGGTTTCCGCGTTGAAGGCGGCATCGGCAAAGGTGATCTTGCCGTGATGCGGGAACTGGCTGCCGTCGGCCAGCACGATCACCACGTCGAAGGCGCCCTGGGCCGGGAACTTGAGCGCGCCGGACTCCTGCCCGGTGCGCGCGGCCAGCACCTCGTTTTCGGACAGGCTGAAATTGACCCACATCGGGTCAAGCTTGGCGACGTAGGTCAGCAGGCTGTTCGACGGATCGATATAGCTGCCTGCCTGCTTCTTGGCGAAGCTGGACACCCCGTTGACCGGAGACTTGATGGTGGTGTAGCCCAGGTTCAGCCTGGCGTTGGTGACGTTGGCGCGGGCCGCCTCCACCGCGGCCGCGGCGGCCTGCTGCTTGCCGGTTGCGTCATCCAGGTCGCGCTGGCTCAGCGCGTTGCGCTCGGCCAGCGGGCGCACCCGCGCCAGGTCGGCGTTGGCGGTCTTGAGCCGCGCCACCTGCTGCGCCAGCTCGGCATTGGCCGCATCCAGCGCCGCGGCGAACGGCTTGGGATCCATGATGAACATGGTCTGCCCGGCCTTGACCACCGCACCCTCGGTATAGACGCGCTGGTCAAGGAAGCCATTGACCCGGGCGCGGATCTCCACCTGCTGCGAGCTCTGCGTCTGGCCGACAAAGTCGTAGACGATGGGCACGTCGCGCAGTGCCACGGTCATCACGCTGACTTCGGCCGCAGGCGGCGCGTGGGCTGCCGGTTTGTCCTTGCCGCAGGCTGCCAGCGTCATTGCGCAGGCCAGCCAGAGCGCGCCGCGCCAGTGGAAAGCAGTGTTCACGGATCCTTCTCCCGCCATGGTTATGCATGCGACGGCTGCGCGCGCATGCCGGATGCAGGCAATGACATGGCGCCGGACCGGCGGGCGCGCTGGCGTCTATTCCGGCAGGGTAAGGCCCGGCCCGGGAGGCGCCAAGTCAATTCTTTCGCGATCGTCTTAACTGCTTTCAAGGGCGCCGCGTCAACGCCGGAAGCCTCCATGGAAGCCACCGCCGCGCCCGGCCCGGCCGCCGAAGCCGCGCCCCTGCCACTGCTGTGCCGTGCCCTGGAAGCGCTGCTGCCCGACCTCGCGCGCCTGGCGCTGCTGCTCCAGCCGGGCCGTCGCGTCGTTGTTGGGCTGCACCGGCTCCCAGCCGCTGGGGGTGTGCTTCTGCCAGCCGTTGTCGGTGTGCTGGTAGACCGAGCCGTCATGGCCGGCATACACGTTGCCGTTGTTCCACACCACCGCATTGTTCTTGTCCGGGTTGGCGACAAAGCCGCGGCTGCCGGCGGTGTGCTGCCCGGTCTGCGTGTTGCCGGCGATGCCTGCCTCGGCAGCACCGACACGGCCGGTCTGCGCGTTGTAGCCCGCCGCCTGGTGGCCGGCCGCATAGTCGCCGGTATAGGTGTTGCCGGCCACGCCGCCGCGCGCCGCGCCTTCGCGCCCGGTCGACGGGTTGGCGAACGAACCCTGGCGGCCCGCCGCATAGTTGCCCGAATAGGGGTTGAACGCGGCGCCCCGGCTGCCCTGGTAGCGCGCCCCGGTGGCCGGGTTGTAGCCGGCGCCGGCGGTGCCGCGCCATTCTGTGCCGGTCCAGGCGTTCCAGCCCTGGGCATGGGTCACGGTGCCCTGGCCCCAGCGGCCGTAGAAATTCGCCTGGTTCACGTTGACGTAGTTCCAGTTGTACGGGCCGCCCCACCAGTACGGGCCCCAGTAAGGCGAGGCCGCCCCCCAGAATGCGCCCGCAGCGAAGCCGAAGGCAAAGCCCTCGGCCATGCCGATGCCAAAGCCGGCGCCATAGCCATAGGTGGCCGGGTAGCCGTAATAGACTGCGCCCACGTAGGGCGGATAGACGTAGCCGGTGCCATACACCACCGTGCCGTCGGCGCTGACCACCACGCCCATGTAGCCGGGGGTATAGCCCACCACCACGGTCTCCGGCGTGACCGAATAGATGCGCACGTAGGTCACGTAGTACACCGGCGAGGTCGGCGGGATGGTGTAGATCGCCGACGGCACCTCGGTGGCCACGTGCCACGGGCCGGACGGCGCCGGCGCGGTGAACCAGACGCCGTTGGCCACCGCATAGTAGTGGCTGCTGTCGACCTCGATCACTGCCGTGCCGGAATTGACCGCGTAGCTGAGCGAGGTGCCGGTGATCGGCGTGAAGCGCGGCGCGCCGTCATAGGCCACCGCCAGGCTGGCCTTGCTGCGCGACACCGTGGCGGTCTGCGGAATGGTCGCGGCGATCTCGGCCTCGCGCGCCTGCGGCGTGCCGGGCACCGAGACCAGCACATTGGCCTTGGGGTCGGTCGGCGGGATCCTGGCGAAGTCCGCCGGCAGCTGGCTGCCGGGCACGTACTGCCACGGCCCGGTCAGCATCGGCGCCCGGAACCAGCGGCCCGAGACCAGCACGTAATACTGGTTGCCGGCCGGATCGACAAAGACCGCGTGGTCGGCGTTGGACATCGTCAGCAGGCTGACCCCGCTCACCGGCGCCATCTGCGGCGCACCGCTGGTGACGACCAGCTCGGTCGGCTGCGTGGCGAAGAGGATTGCCGGCGCCCTGGCCGGCCGCTTGCCGTCGGCCGGCAGCATCGTGTCGGGCTTCATGCTGGCCGCGGCCTTGGTGGCCGCGCTCTGCAGCGCCTGGGGCACGGTTGTCATCACTTCCCAGGCGCCGCCGGCCGATTCGGAGCGATACCAGTAGCCGGCCGCCTGCAGGTGCAGCTCGCCGCCCGGCTCGCGCAGCAGCAGCGCGCGGCTGTTCAGCGCGCGCTCGTATTGTGTGCCGGGCACGGTGCGCCACGCCGGCTCGCCATCGACCAGCACCAGCAGCGTCGGCGTGGTGGCAAAAAGAATCTGGGGCGCGTCATTGCGCACCGCCACGCGGCCGGCCTTGGCCAGTTGCTGGGACACCGCGTAGCTGGCCTGCAGTTGCTCCAGCGGCACCGTCAGTCCGTTGGCCGGCAGGCGCGACACCAGCGCCTGGCGCACCCGGTCGGCGGCGTCGGGCCTGGTCGGGACGTCGACGCTGTCTACCGTGATCCGGGTCAGTTGCACCAGCCCGGAGGGCTTGTCGATATCGCCGGTGGCCGAGAAATGGACCACGCCGTAGGTCGGCGAACCCGACTTCTCTCCCACCGCCACCGCCGCGCGTCCGGACAAGCGGTTGCCCTCCCAGGTCTCGATCTGGGGCTGGTACAACTCCACATGGTCGGTGGCGGCGTCAAAGTTGCGTGGCCAGTTCAGGGCGGCCGCGCTTGGCTTGGGCGGCGTGGCGGCCTGCAGGCTGAGCGGGGCGAGGGCAAACCACGCCGCGGCGATCAGGGCGCTGGTCTGCTTCAGGCGAAAAGACATGAGGGTTTCTCCGGGAGGAAGCCGCCTGCGCCGGCTGATCGGCACTGCGGGCACGATGCTGCACAACGGGGCGGCCCATTCCGCGAATCTAAATTAGGCCGCCAAGGCGAACAATCTGATTCGAAAACATTCAGGATCCGGCAGAAAAAAGACAGATCGGCCGCGCCAGGTGTGCATCTTGCGTGACCTGAAGCCACCGCCAAGCCCCTTGAAGCCGCCTCCCTGCGGCCTCATCTTTAAAGACTCCACCCTGGCCGCCCCCATGCCTCCACGCACCACCATTCTGACAGCCGCCCTCGTGACAGCCATGCTGCACGCCTATATCGGGCTGCGCCTGCTGCCGGCGCTGCCGGTGCCGATGGCGGTCAAGGCCCTGGCCTTCGCCTGGCTGGCGCTGTCCTGCGCCCTGCTGCCGGCCGGGCTGCTGGCGCGGCGCGTCAGCCAGCCCTGGTCGGACCTGGTTTCCTGGATCGGCATGCTGGCGATGGGATTCTTCTCTTCGCTGCTGGTGCTGACGCTGGTACGCGACGTGACGCTGGCCGCCGCCTGGCTGGCCGGGCGGTTGCTCGGCTGGCACGCACCCGGCCTGTCCGCGGACAGCGCCGTGGCGGTGCCGCTGCTGGCGTTGCTGGTCACGCTGGCCGGCTATATCAATGCGCGCCGGCTGGCGCGCGTGGTCGAAGTCGACGTGCCGGTGGCCGGCCTGCCCGAAGCCCTGCACGGCTTCAGCATCGCGCAGATCAGCGACATCCATGTCGGGCCCACCATCAAGCGCCCCTACCTCGACCGCATCGTCGACCGCGTCAACAGCCTGCACGCCGACGCCGTCGCCATCACCGGCGACCTCGTCGACGGCACCGTGCCTGAGCTATCCGCCCACACCTCGCCGCTGGCGCGGCTGCAGGCGCGCCACGGCACCTACTTCGTCACCGGCAACCATGAGTATTACTCCGGCGCTGAAGCCTGGATCCGCGAACTGCGTCGCCTGGGCGTGCGCGTGCTGATGAACGAACACGTCGTATTGCAGCACGACGGCGGCGCACTGGTGCTCGGCGGCGTAACCGACTACTCCGCCGGCCGCTTCCACGAAAGCCACCGCAGCGACCCGCACCGCGCCATCGCCGGCGCCCCGGCACACGCCGGCGCGCGCGTGCTGCTGGCCCACCAGCCACGCACGGCACCGGCCGCGGCAGAAGCCGGCTTCGACCTGCAGCTGTCCGGCCACACCCACGGCGGCCAGTTCTGGCCGTGGAACCTGTTCGTGCCGATGCAGCAGCCATACACTGCCGGACTGGAGCGGCATGGTTCGCTCTGGATCTATGTCAGCCGTGGCACCGGGTATTGGGGACCGCCAAAGCGGTTCGGGGCGCCGTCGGAGATTACGCGGGTGAGGTTGGTGCGGGCGTAGGCCTGATTGCCGCTGAGGCGAAGCAAAAAGCCCCACTCATCTGAGTCGGGGCTTTGTTTTTGGGGCGCCTAGGTTTCGAAGCGCCACTTGTGTGCTCCCTCTCCCGCACGCGGGAGAGGTGAGCAAACCCGCGGCGTGTGAAGGTTGTCAGCAACGTGCCTGGCCGCAGGCCCGGCACTCTATCGCACTTAACAACCCATTACCGCGCAATCGGCTTATACCGAATCCGCTTCGGCTTGGCCCCTTCCTCACCCAGCCGTCGCTTCTTGTCCGCCTCGTACTCTTGATAGTTGCCCGGGAAGAACTCCACATGCGAGTCCCCCTCGAACGCCAGGATGTGGGTAGCAATCCGGTCCAGGAACCAGCGATCGTGGGAAATCACCATCACGCAGCCGGCAAATTCCAGCAGCGCATCTTCCAGCGCCCGCAGCGTTTCCACGTCAAGGTCGTTGGACGGTTCGTCCAGCAGCAGCACGTTGCCGCCGGCGATCAGCGTCTTGGCCATGTGCAGGCGGCCGCGTTCGCCGCCCGACAGCGTGCCGACCTGCTTCTGCTGGTCGCCGCCCTTGAAGTTGAAGCGGCCGATATAGGCGCGCGACGGCGTCTCGTACCTGCCCACCGTCAGGATGTCGGAACCGCCCGAGATCTCTTCGAACACGGTCTTGGTGCCGTCCAGCGCGTCGCGGCTCTGGTCGACGAAGGCCATCTTCACGGTCGGCCCGATCTTGATCTCGCCGCTGTCCGGCTGTTCCTTGCCGGTCAGCATGCGGAAGAAGGTCGATTTACCGGCGCCGTTCGGGCCGATGATGCCGACGATGGCGCCCGGCGGCACCTTGAAGCTGAGATTGTCGATCAGCAGGCGGTCGCCGTAGCCCTTGCTCACGCCGTCGAACTCGATCACCTCGTTGCCCAGGCGCTCCCCCACGGGGATGAAGATTTCCTGGGTTTCGTTGCGCTTCTGGTAGTCCTGGCTGTTCAGCTCGTCAAAGCGGGCCAGACGCGCCTTGGACTTGGCCTGGCGGCCCTTGGGGTTCTGGCGCACCCACTCCAGTTCCTTGTGCAGCGCCTTCTGACGGGCCGATTCGCTGGCCTCTTCCTGCTTCAGGCGGGCTTCCTTCTGGTCCAGCCACGAACTGTAGTTGCCCTTCCAGGGAATGCCCTGGCCGCGGTCCAGTTCCAGGATCCACTCGGCGGCGTTGTCGAGGAAGTAGCGGTCGTGGGTCACGGCCACCACGGTGCCCGGGAAGCGCGTCAGGAACTGCTCCAGCCATTCCACCGATTCCGCATCCAGGTGGTTGGTGGGCTCGTCCAGCAGCAGCATGTCGGGGCGCGACAGCAGCAGGCGGCACAGCGCCACGCGGCGCTTTTCACCACCGGACAGGTTGCCGATCTTCGCGTCCCACGGCGGCAGGCGCAGGGCGTCGGCGGCGATTTCCAGCTGCAGTTCGACGTTGTTGCCGTCGCTGGCGGCCAGGATGGCTTCGTACTTGGCCTGGTCGGCGGCGAGCGCGTCGAAGTCGGCGTCCGGCTCGGCGTAGGCGGCGTAGATCTCGTCGAGCTTCTTGCGCGCCTCGAATACGCCGCCCAGGGCTTCTTCCACCGACTCGCGCACGGTCTGCTCGGGATTGAGCTGCGGCTCCTGCGGCAGGTAGCCGATGTTCAGGTTGGGCATCGGCGTGGCTTCGCCCTCGATTTCCTTGTCGAGGCCGGCCATGATCTTGAGCAGCGTGGACTTGCCCGAGCCGTTCAGGCCCAGCACGCCGATCTTGGCGCCGGGGAAGAACGACAGCGAGATGTCCTTCAGGATGTGACGCTTGGGCGGAACGATCTTGCCCACGCGGTTCATGGTGAAAACGTACTGTGCCATGGGTGCGTGTTGGTGGGTTGTGCGGGAATTGCGGGAATGGCGGCAGTGTATCAGGCACGCGCGGCGCGCTGAGCCGGCGCCGGCCGGATCCCGCCCCCGACGGTACAATGCCGGGTTCGACTTTCCGCTGAACTTTCAAGCCATCGCCATGAGCAAACCCGCCCTGACCCTGAAGTTCAAGTGCAAGAAGTGCACCAAACCCGTCACGCTGTACCTGCAGAAGACGTCGGCCTGCTCGCACATCACCCCGTACCAGGGCTTCTGCAAGTGCGGCGAGATGATGCGCCACGCCACCGGCGACAAGGACGCGGTCGAGTCCTTCGTCAACTCGCTGGACAACAGCTGGATGCACCACCATCACCACCACCACTGACCAGGCCGCTGCGGTGACTGAAACCTGGCGCCCCGCCGGCAAGGACCCGATGCGCTTCCTGGGCGGCTATCCGCCCGGCGTGCTGGAGCAGGTGCGCGAGCTGATCGCCGCCGGCCGGCTCGGCGACCATATTGCGCGCCGCTACCCCGGGCGCCATATCGTGCAGACCGACCACGCGCTGTACGAGTACACCACGGACATCAAGCAGGAATCCCTGCGCAGCGCGCCGCCGCTGCACAAGGTCGGCTTCGATGCGCGCCTTGATTCGGCCCAGCGTGCGCTGGGCCTGCACACCGCGATCTCGCGCGTGCAGGGCGGCAAGCTCAAGGCCAAGAAGGAAATCCGCGTGGCCTCATTGTTCAAAGAGGCGCCGCCGGAATTCCTGCGCATGATTGTCGTGCACGAGCTCGCCCACCTGAAGGAGAGCGAGCACGACAAGGCCTTCTACCGGCTCTGCGAACACATGGAGCCGCGCTACCACCAGCTGGAGTTCGACACCCGCCTGTGGCTGGCGTGGCGCGAACTGGACAAGGCGGGGACGGCGGCCGCCGCCGCCCCCGCAATGACTCAGTCGCAGGCGTAGCGCGAGCTGCCGTCCAGGTAGGCCGGCATCACCAGCGTGCGCAGGTTCGCTGCCCTGGCCGCGGCACACAGCGCATTGCGCTGGGACACGGTCTTGTACCTCGACTTGTACTCGATGTTGAAGACCGCCTTGCCCTGGCCGGTGAAGGCCGTATAGGCGCCGCACTCCTGGTACTGGAAACACTGCTCGTTGACGGCGAAATCAAAGTCCGCCGCCAGTTGCCCGACCTGGTCGATATCGTTTTTCAGGCCGATGGCAAGGCCGCGCGCATGCGCCTCGGCCGCCAGGAAGCGGTTGTAGTCCAGCTGCGTGTCGGCCGTCAGCGGCAGGCCCGTGCTGTTGGTATAGCCGTCGACATTGTCCGCATCCACGCCATCGCAGCGCTTGGACACAGCCAGGTCCATGCGCGCCTGCATGATGCTGCGCACGTTGGCCGAGCGCGTATCCACCCAGCGCTCGCCGGCCCAGCCCGACAGCGGGCTGCCCAGGTCGCTCGCGGTGAACCGGCTGTAGTCCGGACGCCAGTCTTCCGCGCTGCCGGCCGAGAAATAGCAGACCACGCGCTCACCCTTGGCGTGCAGCGCGTCGATGGTGGCCTGCGGCGTGTCGAACAGGTCGAAGTCGTACATCGCGACCGGGTAGCTGGTATTGAGCGTGCCGGTGAGCTGGATCTGCCAGGTGTCGGTAATCGCGGGCATCCAGCGCGTGGTTGTGCTGGTGACAGTGGTAGCCGTGGTGCCGTACTTTGTGGCTTCCGTTGCCGTTGCCGCGGCCGGCGACGCCATCTCCGTCACGCCCCCGTCCCCGCCGCAGCCGCCCAGCGCCATTGACAGCGCAACAGACAGCATGGCCCCCGCCATGACTGCATATTTGCCGTGCATGATTTCCCCCTTCCCTGTCGTAAACCCCGTTGAAAGGCAATCGGCCCATGTTGTCCCTGCCCTGCAGCGGCGGGCCTGCCGCTGTGGTTTATGCAATGTAGCGGATTAGTACCCTGGCCGGAATGCGCATGGCCCGACTGTTCGTGCAACGCAACACATAACTTTCTTGACGCCGCGCTTGCGCGCTATGTATAAAGAGCACGTGGGTAGAAGCGGTCGATTGGACAGCAGCGGTGCAATGCCGCGAGGTTCAACTGGAGATTGCTCACTGACGGAGTGTTTCGTCGGTGGCGCAGTGGTCCAACAGCTCCCCTGACAAGGACTCCCGATAGCAGCATGCAAGGCCGGCCCCGCGGCGTTGTTCGCGCGCGCCTGCCGCATGCGTGTCCAACCTAGTCATTGTTAGGGGATCTCCCATGATCATCGACACCAGCTGTTATCCGACGAACCTGGTGGACCTGGCCTGGCGCCACGACGGCGACCCGTTCACCGGCGAGCGCCTGATCCGGATGATGGACGGCCCGTTCACCATCAACGGCAAGCCGCGCCGCATCGACAAAGCCTTTATCCAGCCCCCGCAGGGCAACACCATCTACACCTACACCGATGGCGTGAAGTCGGGCGGCGAGTCCATCGACGCCTACATGGCCTACACCGTCGAGATGGTGAAGAAGTACCCGGAACGCTTTATCGGCTGCTTCGTCTACAACCCGCGCTGCGGCGTGCAGAACGGTGTCAACGCCATGGAACACTACGTCAGGAAGCTGGGCTTCAAGATGGTCCAGTTCCAGGCCAATATGCACGCCTACCGCCCCGACCGCGCGCTCGACTGGCTGCGCCCCGCGCTGCAGAAGTGCGCCGAGCTGGGTGTGCTGGTCAAGCTGCATACCGGCGACGGCCCCTACAGCATCCCGACCGAATGGGTGCCGATGATGAAGGAGTTCCCGACGGTGAACTTCATCATGGCCCACTTCGGCGTGCAGACCGGCGGCGTGTACTGCTTCGAGCCGTTCCAGATGGCCATGGACATGCCCAACGTGTACTGCGAATCGGGCTGGTGCCTGCAGTCGCGCATCGTCGAGTTCGCCAAGGTCTTGCCGAAGCACAAGATCCTGTTCGGCTCCGACACCCCGCCCAACGAGCCCGGCATGTGGCTGCGCCTGCTGGAAGTGCTGTGCTTCGAGCCGCCGCAGGGCCTGAACCTGGATGAAGACACGCTGGAGGACTACCTCGGCAACAACGTCGCCCGGATGATCGGCCTCGCGCCGACACCGGTCCCGCGCACGCTCGAAGAAGCGAAAGCGCGCCTGGCCGCGTAAGCACAACGGCCTGCGCCACCGACAACGGACTCCGGAGCACACAACATGATTATCGATACCCATCTGCACCCGACCAATCTCGTCGACGAAGCCTGGCGCCACACCGGCGAGCCCTTCAACGGCGAGCGCATGCTCAAGATGATGGACGGCCCCTACATGATCAACGGCAAGCCGCGCCGCATCGACATGGGCTTTATCCAGCCGCCGCCGGGCAACACCGGCTACCGCGACGGCAACCGCCGCGGACGCGAAGGCATCCGCGACTACATGGCCTACATCGCCGAGCTCTGCCAGAAGTACCCCGACCGCTTTATTGGCAACTTCACCTTCAACCCGCGCTGGGGCCCGGAAGAAGGCGCGCAGGAGCTGGAATTCCACGTCAGGGAATACGGCTTCAAGATGCTCAAGCTGCATGCCAACATGCACGGCTACCGCCCCGACCGCGCGCTGGACTGGCTGCGCCCGGCGATGAAGGTCTGCGCCAAGTACAACGTGGTAGTGCTGATCCACACCGGCGACGGCCCGTACACGATCCCGACGATGTTCTACCCGATCATCCGCGAATTCCCGATGGTCAATTTCATCATCGGCCATTTCGGCATCCAGACCGGCGGCAACTACTCGTTCGAGGCCTTCTGGATGGCGATGGACACGCCCAACGTGTATTGCGAATCGGGCTGGTGCTTCCAGTCGCGCATCGTCGAGTTCGCGCGCCAGCTGCCGCGCGACAAGATCGTGTTCGGCACCGACACCCCGCCCAACGAGCCCGGCATGTGGCTGCGCGAGCTGGAGATGCTGTGCGGCCCCGCGCCGCAGGGCATGGACCTGGACGAGGACGGGCTGGAGGACTACATGGGCAACAACATCGCCCGGCTGGTCGGCATCGAGACCACGGCGCCGCCCAGGACGCAGCAAGAGGCACTGGCGCGGCTGAAGGATACGTATGCCAGTACCCGATAGTCGCTAGCCGCTAGTAGTTCGGCAGGCAGGCACGGCACGGCGGCCGGGAGCATTCCCGGCCGCCGGGGCAGCCTTCGCCCTGGCCAACCCTGACCACAGGAGCCGATCCATGAACTCACCCTCAGCGCCCTTTGCCCCGGCGGCATCGGCGCGCAAGCCCTTCCACGACACCTCGCAGGATTTCCACCAGTTCCTGGCCGCCTACCGCGAGGCCTTCCCCGAAGACGTCCTGCATATCCGCGAGCCGGTCGGCGCCGACCAGGATCCGACCGCGCTGGTGTGGGCGCTGGCCGCGCAGGGCCGCCATCCGGCCTTGCTGTTCGACCATGTCGAAGGCCTGGGCACGTCGCTGGCAACCAACCTCTTTGCCTCGCGCGAGCGCGTGGGGCGCATGCTGGGCGGCGTGCCGCCCGCCGGCATCCATGCCGAATACCAGGCCCGCAGCCGCCGCATGGCGGCGCCGCGCGTGCTGGACAGCGGCGCCGTGACCGGCCATGTCGAGACGGAACACATCGACCTGCGCACGATCCCGGCGATCAGGCACTTCGCCACCGACCGCGGTCCCTACATCACCAACGCGATCCTGATCGCGGAAGACCCCGACACCGGCATCGGCAACGCCAGCTACCACCGCTCGATGCTGCACTCGCCGACCGAGATCGCCACCAGCCTGCATTCGCGCGGGCACCTGTGGCGCATGCAGCAGCGCGCCACCGAGCTGGGCCGGCCGCTGCCGGTGGCCATGGTGATCGGCGCGCATCCGCTGTTCATGCTGGCCGGCGCCGCGCGGCTGCCCTATGGCGTGGATGAGCGCCATGTGGCTGGCGGCCTGTTCGGCGCGCCACTGGAAGTGATACGCACGCCGCGCCACGGCATCCTGGTGCCGGCGCATGCCGAGATCGTGCTTGAAGGCGTGATCGATCCCGAAGCGCGCGTCGAGGAAGGCCCCTTCGGTGAGTTCACCGGCTATTCGTCGGACCGCTCGACCAACAACCTGCTGCGCGTGCAAAGCGTGATGCGCCGCACGGACGCCTGGCTGGTCGACGTGGTCGGCGGCAACTCGGCCGAGCACCTGAACCTGGGCCGCATCCCGCGCGAATCGGAGATGGTCGAGAAGCTCAGGGAGCGTTTCCCGGGCGTCACCGCGGTGCACTACCCCAGCTCCGGCACGCACTTCCACGCCTACGTGGCGCTGCGCCAGAGCCGCCCCGGCGAGGCGCGCCAGGTGATGCTGGGCCTGCTCGGCTGGGACCCGTACCTGAAGACGGTGGTCGCGGTGGATGAGGACGTCGACATCACCCGCGATGAAGACGTGCTGTGGGCGATGGCCACGCACCTGCAGCCGCACCTGGACGTGGTGATGGTCGATGGCTTGCCTGGCAGCGCACTTGACCCCTCGGCGTCAGGTGTAGGCACCACGTCACGCATGGGGCTGGACGCCACGCGCGGACCTGCCTTCGACGGCATCCGGGCGCGCATCGACCCGGCCGCGATGGAGCGCGCAGCGGCACTGCTGAAGCGGCTGGAACGCGCGGGCTCCCACGTGCCGTAAGGGATAACCCGCTGAAACCGGCGGATTCATCGTTTCACCCGATCGATAAATCCGCCGCAAACGTTGTACCCTCCCGCCGCCGCTGTCATGCTGGATTCATAAGACAGGACAGGCGCGGGCATCGCACGAGAGGATGGCACCACCATCCCGCAGAGGAAACGCCGGCGACCTTGGCGACACGTGAGCGCTTTAAGCGCGACCGGCGTGATACCGACCAAAGGAGACAGCATGAACCCTACCCTGCCTGCGCAAGGGAATGCCCCCGTGCATCCCGTTGACGAGGTCCTGCCCCCGCCCCGCCTGCTGGCCCTGGGCCTGCAGCACGTGCTGGTGATGTATGCCGGCGCCATTGCCGTGCCGATGATCATCGGCGGCGCCCTCAAGCTGCCCAAGGACCAGGTGGCCTTCCTGATCGCCGCGGACCTGTTCTGCTGCGGCCTGGTGACGATGATCCAGAGCATCGGCATCTGGAAGATCGGCATCCGCCTGCCGGTGATGATGGGCGTCACTTTCACCGCCATCGCGCCGATCATCGCCACCGGCTCCAATCCTTCGCTGGGTCTGCCCGCAGTGTTCGGCGCGGTGATGGTGGCGGGCATCTTCACCTACTTTGCCGCACCGTACGTCGGCAAGATGGTGCGCTGGTTCCCGCCGGTGGTGACCGGCACCGTGGTGCTGGTGATCGGCATCTCGCTGATGCGGGTCGGCATCAACTGGGCAGCGGGCGGCAACCCGACCATCAACACCGCGGCCGGTCCCATGCCCAATCCCAACTTCGGCCTGCCGGTGAACATCGCCATCGCCACCGCGGTGCTGTGCACGGTGCTGGCGCTGGTGGCCTTTGCCCGGGGCTTCCTGTGCAACGTGGCGGTGCTGATCGGCATTGCGGTGGGTTTCGTGATCGCGCTGTCACTGGGCAAGGTCAACTTCGAAGGCCTGCACAACGCGCACTGGGTGGAGCTGATCACGCCCTTCCACTTCGGCTGGCCCACTTTCGACGCCATGACCGCGGTCACCCTGTGCGTGGTGATGATCGTGATCATGATCGAGGGCGTGGGCCAGTTCCTGGCGCTGGGCGAGATCGTGGGCCGCCCGGTGGGCTGCGACGACCTCGCGCGCGGCCTGCGTGCCGACGGCGTGGGCGCGCTGGTGGGGGCGGTGTTCAACACCTTCACCTACACCTCGTACGCGCAGAATGTCGGGCTGGTGCAGGTAACGGGCGTGCGCAGCCGCTGGGTCTGCGCCACCGCCGGCGGCATCCTGATCGTGCTGGGCTGCCTGCCCAAGCTGGCCTTCTTTGCCGCATCGATCCCGCAATACGTGCTGGGCGGCGCGGCGCTGGTGATGTTCGGCATGGTGGCCGCCACGGGCGTGCGCATTCTCGGCCATGTGGACTTTGTCGAGAACAAGAAGAACGCCTATATCGTCGCCGTCAGCGTGGCGCTGGGCATGATCCCGCTGGTGTCGGACAAGTTCTTCGCGCAGATGCCCGAGCTGCTGGCCAAGTTCTGCCAGAACGGCATCCTGCTCGGCACGCTGACGGCGGTGCTGCTGAACCTGCTGTTCAACGCCCGCTCGCCGGCCCCCCAGGCCCACGGGCTGGCCAACGAGACGGCATGACGTAGTCAGCCTGCGTCGGCCAGCTTGGCGCGATAGCGCATCAGCAGGTCGCGGAAAGCCTGGGCCGGCGGCGACAGCGACCGGTCCGCGTGCACCAGCAGCGAGATCTCGCGATGGATCACCGGATCGGTCGGCATCACCGTGGCCAGCCCCAGCGCGGAAGTCAGCCGCGTGACCGCCGCGCTCATCACCGCGATGCCCAGCCCGGCATCCACCATGCCCACCATGGTCAGCGGCAGGAACACCTCGTGCACCCGCTGCAGCGAGATGCCGCGCGCGGCCAGCGCCGTATCCAGGCAATCGCGGATCGGGTTGCCCTTGTGCGGCCCGATCACGGGCAGGCCGGCCACGTCCTCCCAGCGCAGTGTCTTGCGCCGCCGCAGCGGATGGTGAGCCGGCATCACGATCACGAAGGGATCGGACATCAGCCGGTGCGCGCTCAGGTCGGGCTGGCCTTCGGGGATGGTGCCGATGCCGAAGTCCACCTCGCCCGAGCTGACCATCTTCGTCACCTCATGCTCGGACACATCGTGCAATTCCACCTTCACGCCGGGATGGCTCACGCAGAACTCGCGGATCACGCGCGGCAGCATCAGCGCCGCCTGGATCGACGATGCCGAGATCGACACGCGCCCGCGCCCCAGCGTGCGCAGCTCGCTGGAGTTCTCGATCACGCTGTCGATATCGGCCACCGCCTTCTTCACCAGCGGCAACAGCTCAGCGCCCGCCTGGGTGATGTGCAACTGGCGCGTGTGGCGGTCGAACAGCTTCAGGCCGAGATTGCCTTCCAGCTCGTGGATCAGCGCGCTGACCGACGACTGCGACAGGTCCAGCTTCTCGGCCGCGCGGGTGAAGTGGCGCTCCTGCGCCACGGCGATGAACGCGCGCAACTGGCGCAGCGACACGTTCATGTTGCTGATGTTGGGCATGTTGTCTACCTCCGGTATATCGGGGTGCGCGCTTGCTTCGCCAGGTCTGGCGGGCGCGTCTGATTCATAGGGTAACACGATCAATTAATCCGTTTCCGGGTCTTTACCGATGACGGCCATCCGCCCATGATGACTTCAACGGTGCGCGCCCCACACGACAGGCAGACGCCGCCGATGGCACAGACCAGGAGGAGCAATGAGAGCGTTTGAATACTTCGAACCGGCAACGCTGGCGGAAGCCTCGGCCATGCTGCACCGGTGCGGCGGCAAGGCCAGCGTGCTGGCCGGCGGCACGGACCTGCTGGTCCAGATCAAGGAGTCCGTGCGCAAGCCCGAGCAGGTGATCAACATCAAGAAGATCCCGGGCATGGACGTGCTGACCTTCGATCCCGTCAACGGCCTGCGCATCGGCGCGCTGGTGACCACGCGCGCGGTGGAGACGTCGGGCTTCGTGCAGCGCCATTACGCCAGCCTGGCGAAGGCCGTGACGGACTTCGCCTCGATCCAGGTGCGCCATCGCGCCACCGTGGTGGGCAACGTCTGCCGCGCATCGCCGTCGGCCGATTCGATCGCGCCGCTGGTGGCGGACGGTGCCTCGGTGCACCTGTATGGACTATCCGGCTCGCGCGAGTTGCACGTGGAGGACTTTGTCACCGGCGTCGGCAAGACCGCCATCGCGCCGGACGAGATCGTCACCCGCATCACCGTGCCGGCGCCGCGTCCCCACACCGGCAAGGTCTACCTCAAGCATGGCCGCCGCGTGCAGATGGAACTGGCCACGGTTGGCGTGGCGGTATCGCTGACGATTGAGAACGGCCACTGTGCCGAGGTCGGCATCGTGCTGGCAGCGGTCGGCCCCACCCCGGTACGCGCCGTGCGCGCCGAGCACGTGCTGCGCGGCCAGCGCGTGACCGACGCCCTGATCCTGCAGGCCGCGCACGCCGCCATGGGCGATGCGCGCCCCATCAGCGACGTGCGCGCCAGCGAAGCGTACCGGCGGCAGATGGTCAGCGTACTGACCCGCCGCGCCCTGGAACAAGCCGTGGAGGCAGCAGCATGCGAAAAATGATCGAACTCGTCATCAACGGCGAGCCGCGCGAACTGGCGGTGGCGCCACACAGCACGCTGCTCGACGCCCTGCGCAACGACGCCTGCCTGACCGGCACCAAGAAGGGCTGCGACGTGGGCGAATGCGGCTCATGCACCGTCATCATCGACGGCCAGCCGATGAACTCGTGCCTGGTGCTGGCGCCCGAAGCGCACGGCTGCCACATCACCACCATCGAAGGCATCCAGCCCGCGCCCGACACCGTGCACCCGATCCAGGAGCAGTTCATGCAGTGCGGCGCCGCGCAGTGCGGCTTCTGCACGCCGGGCTTCGTGGTGATGGCCAAGGCGCTGCTGGACGAGAACCCGCACCCCACGCGCGACGAGATCCGCTTTGCCATTGCCGGCAATATCTGCCGCTGCACCGGCTATACCAAGATCATCGAGGCCATCGAGAAGACCGCCGAGGCCATGGACCCTGCCGGGTCCGCAAACCGCGTCCGCGCCAGCGAGGAGGCACGATGACCCACGCCGTGATCGGACACAGCGTCAAGCGCACCGACCTGCTCGACAAGGTCACCGGCAACGCGAAGTACGTTGCCGACATGCCCTTCGCCGGCCTGCTGTTCGGCAAGCTGAAGCGTTGCAATGTCGCCCATGCAAGGATCCGCCGCATCGACACCTCGCGCGCCCTGGCGTTGCCGGGCGTCAAGGCCGTGCTGACCCATGAGAACGTGCCGCGCGTGCTGCACGCCGGCTCGCCCCACCCGCGCTCCGCCTCGGTGACCTGCGACCAGTACATCCTGGACGACAAGGTGCGCTACTGGGGCGAAGGCGTGGCCGCGGTGGCCGCCATCAGCGAAGAGATCGCCGAGCGCGCGATCGAGCTGATCGAAGTCGAATACGAAACGCTGCCGGCGGTCTTCACCACCGAAGACGCCGAGCGCTCCGACGCCCCGCGCATCCACGACCGCGAACCCGGCGGCAACCTGGTGCTGCCGCCGGTCATCATCAAGCGCGGCGACGTGGAAGCGGGCTTTGCCGAAGCGGACTTCATCCTGGAGGGCATCTACGAAGGCGGCCGCCCCACCCCCGCCTACATGGAGCCCAACGTCTGCACCACCAGTTGGGACGGCAACGGCAACCTGACGGTGTGGATCTCCACCCAGACCGCCTTCATGGTGCGCGGCATCATGGCCGAGGTGCTGGGCCTGCCGCTGCACAAGGTGCGCGTGCTGGTCGACCATATGGGCGGCGGCTTCGGCGCCAAGCAGGACCTGTTCCAGCATGAGTTCCTGTGCGCGCTACTGGCGCGCGAGACGCGCCGCCCGGTGCGCATGGAGTACACGCGCGAGGAAACCTTCCTCGGCGGCCGCACGCGCCATCCGGCGAAGATCTGGCTCAGGCAAGGCTTCCGCAACGACGGCACCATCACCGCGCGCCAGGCCAGGGTGGTGTTCAACTCCGGCGCCTATGGCTCGCATGGCCCCGGCGTGACCAATGTCGGCACCGCCGCCATGGTCTCGCTGTACCGCTGCGACAACGTGCTGCTGGAAGGCCGCTGCGTCTACACCAACAGCCCCATCGCGGGCGCGTTCCGCGGCTATGGCGTGGTGCAGACCTACTATGCGCTCGACGTGCAGATGGACGAAGCGGCCGAGCACCTGGGCCTGGACCCCGCCGAACTGAAACTGAAGAACGCCGTGCGCGAAGGCGATATCGCGCCGTCCAACCATCCGCTGATCGGGCACGGCCTGGAGGCCTGCATCGAGAAAGGCATGGAGCTGGTCGACTGGCCCGCGCTGCGGCGCCGCCCGCGCGACACCACCGGCCCGATCCGCACCGGCTGGGGCCTGGGTTGCGAGATGCACGGCAGCAGCGCCTATCCCGGCATCAAGGAACAGGGCAACGCCATCATCAAGATGAATGAGGATGGGACAGTGGTTCTGCTGACCGGCGCGGCCGGGCTGGGTACGGGTGCGCATACCGCCCTCGCGCAGATCGTTGCAGAAGAACTGACCCTGCCATTCGAATCGGTATCGGTCGTGCACGGCGACACCGACGTCGTGCCCTGGGACATCGGCGCCTTTGCCAGCCACACCACCTATATGGTCGGCAAGGCCGCGCAGATGGCCGCCGGCGAGATCAAGCGCCAGCTGTTCGAGCGCGCCGCGAAGCTGATGGAATGCGAGCCCGATGCCCTGACGCTCACCGCCGGCGTGATCGCCGTGCGCGACCGCGACGGCCCCACGCTGACCGTGCGCGAGGCCGTGATGCCGCGCAAGGGCATTCCCGCCGCGCAGCTGGTGGGCACCGCGACCTATCACCCGACCAAGTCGTACTCGTTCGCCGCGCATTTCGTTGAGGTGGCGGTCGATACCGAGACCGGCTTCATCACCGTGCAGCAGGTAGTGCCGGTGCATGACGTCGGCAAGGTGATCCATCCGGTGGCGGCCGCGGGCCAGATCGAAGGCGGCATCCAGCAAGGCATCGGTCACACGCTGTATGAGGACTACCAGATCGACATGCGCACCGGCCGCTCGCTTAACGCCAACTTCGTCGACTACAAGATGCCGCTGGCGATGGACATGCCGCCCATCCACACGGTAATCCTGGAAGCGGCGCCCGACCCCGGCGGCCCCTTCGGCGCCAAGGGCGTGGGCGAGGACCCGATCGTCGCGATCGGGCCAGCGATCGCCAATGCCGTATTCGACGCCATCGGCGTGCGCTTCCGGCACTACCCGATCAAGCCGGAGCAGGTGCTGCAGGCACTGGCGGAGAAGACGGCGAAGGAAGGCGCCACCTCATGACCCGCAAGCAACGCCTGGTGGTCGCCATCACCGGCGCCAGCGGCGCGGTGTACGGCGTGCGCATCCTGCAGGCACTGTCGGCACTGGACGGCTGGGAGACCCACCTGGTCTGCTCGCCGTCCGGCCTGCTGACCGCGCACCATGAGCTGGGCCTGCAGCGCCCGCAGATCGAAGCCATGGCTGACGTGGTGCACAACGTGCGCGATATCGGCGCCACCATCGCCAGCGGTTCATTCCGCTGCGATGGCATGGTGGTGGCGCCGTGCTCCATGCGCACGCTGGCCGCCATCGCCACCGGGCTTGCCGACAACCTCGTCACCCGCGCCGCCGACGTGATGCTGAAGGAGCGGCGCCGGCTGGTGCTGCTGGCGCGCGAGACGCCCTTCCACCTGGTGCACCTGCGCAACATGACCACGGTGACGGAGATGGGCGCCATCGTGCTGCCGCCGATGCCGGCGTTCTATGCACATCCGCAATCGGTGGACGACATCGTCAACCACACCGTGGGGCGCGTGCTGGACCTGTTCGACGTGCCGCACGACGGATTGGTGGAACGCTGGGAAGGCTTGCGCCCCAATGTCGCCACCGCGTGAGAAGAAGATTTCGCCTCGCGGTAGCGAGGAACGCAGTACCCAACTCGGTATAAATCAGGAGACAACATGAACGCACCTGCCGTCGCACAACACCCCCCCGTCCCGGTCACCATCCTTACCGGCTTCCTCGGCTCGGGCAAGACGACGCTGCTCAACCACATCCTGACGCAGAAGCACGGCCACCGCATCGCCGTGATCGAGAACGAGTTCGGCGAGGTCGATGTCGATTCCGACCTGGTGATGACCTCGGATGAAGAGATCTACCAGATGACCAACGGCTGCATCTGCTGCGTGGTCGATGTGCGCACCGACCTCGTGCGCATCCTGCAGAAGCTGCTGGAGCGTCCCGAGCGCTTCGACCATATCCTGGTCGAGACCAGCGGCCTGGCCGATCCCACGCCGGTGGCCGCCACCTTCTTCATGGACCACGAAGTCGCCAGGCAGGTCACGCTGGACGGCATCCTGACACTGGTGGACGCGGTGCATATTGAAAGCCACCTCGATGATCCCCAGCTGACGGGTTTCGACAACCAGGCCGTCGACCAGATCGTCGCGGCCGACCGCGTGATCCTCAACAAGACCGACCTGGTCGACGCCCCGCAGCTCGACCGGCTGGAGGCACGCATCCACCGCCTGAACGAAGGCGCGCAGATCCTGCGCTCCAACTTCGCGCAGGTGGACCTGGGCAAGATCCTCGGCATCGGCGGCTTTACGCCTGGCACCATCCAGGCGGATGCGCACGATGACCACCACGATCACGTGCATGACCATGACGATCACGACCACGTCTGCGACGAGCATTGCGATCACGTGCACGATGACGACGCGCATGGCCACCGCCACGATCCGTCGGTCGCGTCGGTATCGCTGGTGTTCGACCAGCCGTTCGACCGCCAGCGCCTTGAGCATGGCCTGAAGGCCCTGCTGGCCGCACAGGGCGACGACGTGTTCCGGATGAAGGGGATCGTGGCCATCGACGGCGACACGCACCGCTACGTGCTGCAGGCGGTGCACCGGCTGATGGACTTCCATCCCGCCGATGCGTGGGGCGCGGAAGCGGCGCAAAGCAAGTTCGTGTTTATCGGCCGCAATCTGGACAAGCAACGTCTGCAGACGCTGCTCAAGCTGTGCCTGCCGCTGGCACAGGCGGCTTAGATCCCAGTAATGTATCCGAGGCTACCGTCATTCCCGCGCAGGCGGGGATCCAGCGTCTTTCACGTCCCCTTCGGGGATGAAGTCACTGGGTTCCCGCCTGCGCGGGAACGACGATGGTTAAGCGAACGGAACTACCGGCCAGCGCCTGGATCCCGCAGCGTCTGCGACGGCAGTTCCCCAAACTCGCGCCGGTATTCGCGCGAGAACAGGCTCAGGTGGGTAAATCCGTGCCGCAGCGCGATCGCGCTGACCATCCCCTTTTCTTGCCGCGCCCGCTGCAGGTCGGCGCGCGCGCCATGCAGGCGCAGGAGCCGCAGGTACTCCATCGGTGTGGTGTTCTTGCTCTTGCGGAAACCCAGCTGCAAGGTGCGCGCCGATACGCCGCAATGCGCCGCGATCTGCTCCAGCGTCAAGGGCTGGTCAAGATTGGCGCGCAGGTAAGCGATAGCATTGCGCACATAGTCAGGCAGTGCCGCGTCGAACCGGCGGGGCAGCATATTGCCGTCCGCGGCGAAGCGGTCGAGCAGCAGCGTCGACAGCACGATGCGTTCGATGCTGGCATCCACCGCAGGCACACCGCTGCCTTCGCGCCGCACCCGCGTTTCCGCGCGCAGGTAGCTCACCAGCGCCTGCCAGCGCTCGGCACGGCCATCGTCCGCCACCGGCTGCATGTCGAACTCAATCGGCGCCGGCGGCTCGAAGCTGAACTGCTGGCGGAACGCCTCTTCGATCAGCTGCCGGCGGATCACCACGCTGAAGCGCTCGCAACCAGGGTCCAGCGACAGCGTGGCCGGCACGGTCGGCGAGAACACAAAGGTCGCCCCCGGCGGCATCAGCATCGCACCGCGCGGCGTCTCCACGTGGCACGTTCCCGCCAGCACGGTCTGGATCACGAACTCATCCTTGTTCGGCTGTGGTTCGATCTGCACTGCCTGGTTGTAGGCGATGGTGACCAGTGTCAGCCGGCCGATGGTGCTGGTGTCGATACGGGCATCGAGCGCCGCATCGGCTTCGGCCGCGCGCAGCCGCGTGGGGCCGAACACGCGGCCGGACAGCGACTGGATGCGATCGAGGTCACCGCCGCGGCTGACTGGCGAGCGGGAAGCTGCAGCAAACCATCCTGCGTTGGGTGACATATGTGATGTGGACGGCGAAGTTGAAAGGAGCGACTACAAAGGCCTGGCTGCCGACGTACCCCGGGCACCTGTGCACGACTGCGCCAAATCTTGCTCACGCCCGCTGTGAACGCTCCCCTCTCCCGCGAAGTGGGAGAGGGGTGGGGGTGAGGGCGGGCGCGTCGACGAAGTGCAGCCCGTCGGTATGCCAGCGCCCGCCCTCACCCCCTGCCCCTCTCCCGCAAGCGGGAGGGGAGCACACAAGCGGCGAGCAGCACGCCTTCGCCGCGAAGTACGCCATCCATCCTAGGACCCCCACCCCGCTCACGCAACCCAAGGGAAACCCCTGATCCCCCGGGCTCGCATTTTGCAAGCGCAATTGCGGCCCGGTGCCACGGCCTTCGCAATAACGCTATGACGGCATGCCCTGCATCACTACTGTGCAAGGCATGCGTCGGCCATGCGCCGCGCATGGCACCGTGACGGACCGAGCCCGGCAACCACAGACCGGGCCAGCCGCCGCCGGCATGGCGCACTTTCCCCCAATGCGGCAGGAGACAACATCATGCAACCAGCGGTTCACCCCGTCGACCAGATCCTGCCGGCACGCGCCATGGCGTCGCTCGGCTTCCAGCACATGCTTGTCAGTTATCTCGGCGCCATCGCGGTGCCGATGATCGTCGCCGGCGCGCTCAAGATGACGCCGGCGCAGACCACCATGCTGATCAGCACCGCGCTGTTCACCTCCGGCATCGCCACCCTGCTGCAGACCGTCGGCTTCTGGAAGTTCGGCGTGCGCCTGCCGCTGATGCAGGGCGTGGCGTTCAGCTCGGTGGGGCCCGTCATCGCCATCGGCACCGATCCCGCGCTCGGCTTCAACGGCGTGTGCGGCGCCATCATCGCCGCGGGCGTGATCGCGATGTTCCTTGCGCCCATCATCGGCAAGCTCAAGCGCTTCTTCCCACCGGTGGTCAGCGGTTGCACCATCACCGCGGTGGGCCTGTCGCTGTTCCCGGTTTCGTTTCACTGGTTTGGAGGCGGAAGGGGGGCGCCTGATTTCGGCGCCCCCATCTTTTTCATCGTCGCCTTCGGCGTGGTGGCACTGATCCTGTTTATCAACCGGCACGGCGGCGAGCTGATCCGCAACCTGTCCGTGGTGATCGGCCTGCTGGTCGGCGGCACGGTGGCGTGGATGCTGGGCATGGGCAACTTCGATGAAGTCGGGCGCGCACCGTGGTTCACGATGGTGACGCCGTTCGCCTTCGGCATGCCCACCTTCAACGTGGGCGCCATCACCACCATGGTGATCGTGATGGTGGTGCAGATGGTGGAATCGATGGGCCTGTTCATCGCCGTCGGCGATATCGTCAAGCGCCCGCTGACCGAGCGCGACGCCACCCGCGGCCTGCGCGCCAACGGCCTGGCCAGCGCCATCGGCGGCATGTTCGCGGCGTTCCCGTATATCGCCTTCATGGAGAACGTGGGGCTGGTCATCGTCACCGGCGTGCGCAGCCGCTGGGTGGTTGCCACCTGCGGCGCGATGCTCTGCGCCGTGGCGCTGGTGCCCAAGATCGGCGCCCTGTTCGCCTCGATCCCGGCCGCCGCGCTGGGTGGCGCCACCATGGTGATGTTCGGCGTGGTCGTCGCCGCCGGCATCAAGACCCTGGGCGAGGTCGAGTACGACCGCAACCCGAACAACCTCTCCATCGTCGCCGTCACGCTCGGCTGCGCGATGATGCCGGTGATGCTGCCCGGCATGCTGGAGAAGCTGCCCGGCTTCCTGCAGCCCTTTGTCCACAGCAGCGTGATCATCGCCTGCGTGGTCTCCGTGGTCCTCAACCTGATTCTCAACGGCATGCCCGCGCGTGAAGCCGACGAGCTGCCCGCCACCGCCGACAACGTCCAAGGGGTCTGAAACATGGTGCAGAACACCAACGCCACCAGCGCCACCAGCAACACATCCGCCGGCGACCTGCTGATCCGCAACGCCGCCGCCGTGATGACCGGCCGTACCGGCAACGCCGCCCGCGCCGGCGCCGCCGACATCCGCATCCGCGACGGCCGCATCGCCGAAATCGGTGCAGGCCTGCCGCGCCAAGACGGCGAGCCCGTGCTCGACGCCAGCGGCTGCGTGGTCTACCCGGGCTGGGTCAACACCCACCACCACCTGTTTCAGAACCTGCTCAAGGCCGTGCCCAGCGGCATGAACGTGGGGCTGGAGCCATGGCTGGCCTCCGTCGCCTACCCGCGCCTGGCGCGCTTTACGCCCGAGATCTTCCGCACCGCCGTGCGGCTGGGGATGGCGGAGTTGCTGCTGTCCGGCACCACCACCTGCGCCGATCACCACTACCTCTACCACCACGGCCACGGCGCGGAGACCGGCGACGTGTTGTTCGAGGTGGCGGAAGAGCTCGGCATGCGCCTGGTGCTGTGCCGCGGCGGCGCCATCCAGTCGGCCGCCGATCATCCCGGCATGCGCGCGACTGCACTGGTGCCCGAGACGCTGGACGAGATGCTGGCCGATATCGAACGGCTCAAGGCGCGCTACCACGATGCCTCTGCCGATGGCCTGCGCCGCGTAGTGGTCGCACCAACGACGCCAACCTTCTCGCTGCCACCCGCCCTGCTGCGCGAGCTGGCTGCCTTCGGGCGCGGCATGGACCTGCGCCTGCATTCGCACCTGTCCGAGACCGACAACTATGTGAAGTTCTGCCGCGAGAAGTACCAGTGCACACCGGTGCAGTTCGTCGCCGACCACGACTGGCTGGGGCCTGACGTCTGGTTCGCGCACCTGGTCACAGTGAATCCCGAAGAGATCCGCATGCTGGCGGTGACCAACACCGGCATGGCGCACTGCCCCGTCAGCAATGCGCGGCTGGGCAGCGGCATCGCACCGGTGCGGGCGATGGCCGATGCGGGTGTGCCGATTTCACTGGGCGTGGATGGCGTGGCGTCCAATGAATCGGGCAGCATGGTGCATGAAGCCAATTTCGCGTGGCTGGTGCACCGGGCACTCGGCGGGGCTGCGCAAACCCGCGTGGAAGAAGTCATCCACTGGGGCACCGCAGGTGGTGCGCAGGTGCTGGGGCTGCCGGGGATCGGCACGCTGGCGCCGGGGCAGTCTGCCGACCTGGCGATCTATGACGTCAGCGGGCTGCGGTTCCATGGCTTCCATGACATCGGCACGGCACCGGTGGCGGCTGGCGAGCCTACGCCGGTGCGGGATGTGCTGGTGCGGGGGCGGCAGGTGGTGCGGGATGGAGCGGTCGTGGGGCTGGACCTGGAGAAGCTGCGGCGGGAGGCGCGGGAGGCGTTGGCGACGCTGGTGGATTAGGCGTTTGGCTATTTGCTGGCGGGCGCGGCTCGGGCACGATGCGGCGTCCGTACGGGAATGCGAAGTGTCCTATCGATTCGAGCGCCTTAAAGCGTGAGACTGGGGCTGTCATCGAACAACGGTGACCGAGTGTGGAAACTCGACAGCTTCATCCAGGGCGATCGCTTTTGCGATTGCCCTCTTCCGCGTACGCGCCATTTCTCCATATGGCGGGCCGGACGAGGCAGCCGCAAGGCTGACCGGGATTGGGTGAAGCACCGGTTTTCCACCCTCGTCGTCAGGCCCGCCGCCCTCCCCTAACGTCGAGCGGCGGACCTTCATCCAACGGTAGGAGGTCCTATGTCGGAAATCGATCTATCCATGGCGCGGTACAGCATTGAGACGGTGGCAGCGGGTATGGAAGGGGTGCTTATGCTGCTGGAGCAGCATAGTGAGCAGTCGGAGGCATGCTTTAGTGCGTTCTGTTTGTTGGGGCTGGTGAAGGCGCAGCTGGAGAGTGTGTTGGCGGATGAACTGCCTGCGTCTTAATTGGTACGGCTTCCCGGCAAAGGCGTTGACTGCGAAGTCGGGAAGCCTCTCTCCCCCTGGTATTGCCTCGTGGCAAATGCATCAGACGCAAAGCGTGGCAGCAAGCCAACTCGGTACACTTCAACCCATCAAAGTAATAGGTGGGGTATGGAAGATGTACCACTACACAGACGGCGGTCTCAAAAACGTGTGGCTGGTCAATGGATACAAATTCCAGAGCACGCCCTACGGCGAAGGCATATCGATCGAAGATCTGGACGGTCTTTGCGTCGCCATCTGTCTCGCCCTGGCCAAGAAGCCATCCCCCCTCACAGGTACAGAGTTCCGCTACATCCGCAGCGCAGGCTTGATGCAATCGCAAGCCGGTCTGGCGAAATTGCTTGGGAACAATGAGCAGGCCGTCGCTCGTTGGGAGAAGACCGGCAAGTTGCCAAGGTGGGCCGACAAACTGGTACGCCTGCTTTACCTGGCGCGCGCAGAAGGCAGTGCTCCTATCGCCTCAGTGATTGAACGCATCAACGCAGTCGAGCGCGCGGAAAAGCAGAAGATCGTGCTACGCACTGCGAAATCCGGGTGGGCATCTAAGATGGAGCCACAAGGCAGTGACGAAGGCATTGCGGCATAGCGGCTGGCCGGCCCGATATGAAAGCGCGTCATGACATTCACGCTCCCCGCCCGCCCATCCACGAACAAAATCCGTCGATTCGCCCCATAGGCCTGGTACTGCCCTTCGTGGTGACCTACCTTACGCATGCCAACAAACTTCACCACGAGGTATCCCATGCACCACGCCTTCCCGCCCGACGACCCCAACGCCATGGCCTACTGGCGCGCGCGCCGCATGGTGCGTGCCCTGCGCGGCTGGTACATCCACCTGCTGGTCTACGCTGTCGTCAATGCCTGGCTGTGGTTGCGCTTCTTCTACTTTCCGTCGCCGGTGTGGTCGCATTACTCCACCACGGGCTGGCCGTGGCCGCTGAGCACCACGCTGGGCTGGGGTCTGGCGCTGACGATACACGGGCTGCTGGTCTGGACGCGGCTGTCGCGCCGTGGGCGTGACTGGGAACAGCGCAAGATCCAGGAATTCATGGATCGCCAGTGAATCCCTGAGCCGGCGGCGCACTGCGCCGCCGGCTGCCTTACATCTGCCGGAAGCGGTGCATGTAGGCGCGCGATACCGGCAGTTCGGCATCGCTGTCGCGCATCCTTACAAAGAGCCGTCCCGCCTCATCGCGGCGCGTGCCGGCCACGTATTCCATATTGACGATGGATGAGCGGTGGATCTGCCAGAACACTTCGGGATCCAGGCCGGCGATCAACTCCGCCAGCGGCGTGCGGATCAGGTGTTCGCCATCGCGGGTGTGCACGACCACGTACTTGTCATCGCTCTGGAAGTACATCACCTCCTGGATCGGCACATGGCTGGTGGTATTGCCGCGGCTGGCGCGCACCCAGCGCAGCTGGCCGCCGCTTTCCGCGCGCGGCTGGGCGCGTGTGAGCTGGTTCAGCAGCTGGGCCAGTTCGGGCGGCGGCGTGGCTTCCTGCAACGCCTTGCGCAGCCGTTCGATGGTGCGGCCAAGCCGTTCCTCGCTGACCGGCTTGACCAGGTAGTCGACTGCCGCACGCTCGAACGCATCGAGTGCGAATTCGTCGTAGGCCGTGACGAACACCAGCCGCGTATCGGCTTCAATCCCTTGCGCCACTTCCAGCCCGGACAGGCCGGGCATCTTGATGTCGAGGAAGGCTACGCTCGGCGACAACCGTGCGATGGCGTCGGCGGCTTCGATGCCGTTGGTCGCCTCGGCAACGATCTGCAGCTCCGGCCAGAGGCGTTGCAGCTTGGTGCGCAGATACGCGCGCAGGTGCTCTTCATCGTCGGCAATCAGGGCGGTGGGCGTCATGGGGCGTCTCCGTTTCAGGATGCGCGCGGCAGCGGGATTTCGATCAGCACGGCGGTGCCGGGGGAGCGTTCTTCAATCCGTACATGGGCGTCCCCGTCATACAGCACGGCCAGCCGCTCACGCAGGTTCGAGAGCCCGACGCCGGCGCCAGCCGAGGGGCGGAAACCCATGCCATCGTCCTCGATGGTCGCCAGCATGCGCGGGCCGCGCCACTCCAGCCGGACCTGCAGGCGCCCGCCTTCGATCTTCGGCTCCAGCCCGTGCTTGATCGCATTCTCGACCACGGGCTGCAGCAGCATCGGCGCCAGCGGCATCGGCTCAAGTTCCGGGTCGACATCGACTGAGTAATGCAGCCGGTCACCCATGCGGATGCGGATCAGTGCCAGATAGTCGCGCAGCAGCTTTGCTTCCTGCGCCACCGTGCCTTGCGTGGCGCGGCTGGCCGCAAGCGATGCGCGCAGGTAGGCGATGAAGTGTTCCAGCATCAGTGTGGCCTTCTGCGGCGCGGGCTCGATCAGGCTGACGACGTTGGCCAGGGTGTTGAACAGGAAGTGCGGTTCGATCTGGGCCTGCAGCAAGCGCATGCGGGCCTCCACCAACTGCTTCTCCGTCGACAGCGTGCGCACCTGCTCCTGCGCCATGTACTCGGCAATCTTGCGTTCTTCCCACTGCCGCCCGAGCATGCCGACGCGGCCCCAGGTCATGACGCCGTGCATGGCCAGGCCGATGCCCCAGCCAATGAGCGGCCCGCCGGACCACGGGCGCTGCGGCGATGCCACCAGGTGGAAGCCGATCAGCAAAGCGTTGACCGCCACGTAGAGCATGGCGTGCATGTAGAAGAAGCGCAGCGCGCGCACGCGCCGGCGGGCGTCTTCGTAGGCGCGTTGTTCGGGGGCGGATCGCCAGATGCGGGAGTCGGGGGCGTGCACGGGCGGGTGGCAGCGGGGAGATGGCAGGAGGTTACCATCGCGTTCCGGGTCGTGATACCGCGCTGGCGGGAACCGACGGATTGGCGACGTGAATCGCGGGTAAGCGGGCGCAGACTGCTCGGTTCATCGCGCTGTAGGGTGAAGTCCGATACTGGACGGTCCCCGTCGCCGGCCCGAGATCACATGGACTAACCCTGCGCCGGGCCCTCGACAAGCGCCTGATATGGCACACCAAGACGTTGTCCAAGGGGCCAGACCCCCATGGCGGTCTGGCTCAGTACCAGCTAAGTCTGCCTGCGTAGCCTCCATCCTTGACCAACTAGCGCGAGCTCCCATGAAAGCCTCCACAGAACACGCCCTGGCCAAAGTTCCCGAAGTCACGCTGGGGTTCTGGCTGATCAAGATCGCCGCCACCACGCTCGGCGAAACCGGCGGCGATGCCGTCTCGATGTCCATGAACCTGGGCTATCTGGTCGGCACGGGCATCTTCGCAGCGATCTTCCTGGCCGCCGTGATCGCGCAGATCAGAGCCAGGCGCTTCCATCCCTTCCTGTACTGGACCACGATTATCGCGACCACCACGGTGGGCACGACACTGGCGGACTTTGCCGACCGCTCGCTCGGCATCGGCTACGCCGGCGGCTCGGGCTTGCTGCTAGCAATGCTGCTCGGCTCGCTCCTTGTCTGGCATCGTACCCTTGGCTCCGTGTCGGTGAGCACTGTCAGCTCGCCCACGGCGGAGGCGTTCTATTGGGTAACGATCATGTTCTCCCAGACCTTGGGCACGGCACTCGGCGACTGGACCGCCGATACGGCGGGCCTGGGCTACACCGGCGCAGCCATCGTCTTTGGTGGCCTGCTAGCCTTGATCGTTGCGGCCTACTACTGGACCCGTGTATCCCGTACCCTTCTGTTCTGGGCGGCGTTTATCCTGACCCGCCCGCTGGGTGCCGTGGTCGGCGACTTCCTGGACAAGCCGCTGAACGCCGGAGGTCTGGCGTTGAGCCGCTATTCCGCGTCGGCCGCGCTGTTTGCCTTCATCCTGACCGGTATCCTGCTGTTCAGGCAGCGCGCAGCGCGGACGGCGCATTGAACGACGACGATTGGACGGGGGCGGCATGCGGGTCTTGCTGGTCGAAGACGATCCCATGATTGGTGAAGCGATCCAGGGCGCATTGAAGGATGCGTCTTATGCGGCTGACTGGGTCAGCGACGGCCAGGCCGCCCTTGCGACCCTGGACTGCCAGCACTATGACCTGGTGCTGCTCGACCTTGGCTTGCCAGGCAAGGACGGCCTGGACGTCCTGACCAGCATTCGGGCCAGGGGCAACCCCGTTCCCTTGCTGATCATCACGGCTCGCGACGAACTGGATGACCGTTTGCGCGGCCTGGATGGCGGGGCCGATGATTACGTCCTCAAGCCCTTTGAGATTGCGGAACTGTTCGCGCGGATGCGTGCCGTGCTGCGACGCAAGGGGGGCAGCGCCACGCCTGTGCTCAGCAACGGCGTGGTCTCGCTTGATCCGGCCACGCGGCAGGCCTCGGTGGGCAGTGAGGCCCCCTTACAACTTTCCAATCGTGAGTTTGCGCTCCTGCAGGCCTTGCTGATACGACCGGGGGCCATCCTGTCGCGCAGCGAGCTGGAGGATCGCATCTACGGCTGGGGAGAGGAGGTCGAAAGCAATGCCGTCGAATATCTGATCCACGCGCTGCGACGCAAGCTGGGCAGCGAGGTCATCAAGAACGTCAGGGGGGTGGGATGGATGGTCTCAAAGGGCGGCTGAACGCGTCAGTTCAGATCAAGCTGTCCTTCACCCTGGCGGCCGCGATTGCGGTCGTTGCCATCGTGGCGGGCATCTTCTCCTTCATGTCCGCCTTCGATGAAGCGCACGAACTGCAAGACGATGTCTTGCGCCAGGTCGCGTGGCTGATGCGTGAGCAGCACCTGTCGCCTGCCCCTGCGCCCACCGATACCGGCCTCAAGGAAAGCAACGAGGAATCGCGTGTGATCGTCCAGCGACTGGGCGACGGCAAGGGGTCACAGAAAGGCGTCGATGCCGGCGGACTGTTACCCCTGCCCGAGACGCTGACTGATGGCCTGCACACGCTGGACGTCGATGGCGAAACCTTCCGTGTCCTGGTCAGTACAACCACCGCCGGCGAACGGATTGCAGTCGCACAAGAGTCCGGCTTCCGGGACCAGATTGCGCGCGAAAGCGCCCTCCGTACCGTGACACCCTTCCTGGTCCTGGTGCCGCTCCTGCTGCTGATCGTCGCCGACCTGGTGCGCAAGATGTTCCAGCCGATTGCCGCGCTCTCCAGGGAAATCGACCAGCGTGCCGAGCAGGAGCTGCACCCCATCGACGACCGCCGCCTGCCCTCCGAGGTGCGTCCGTTTGTGGTGGCGATCAACCGCCTGCTCGCCCGCGTTGCGCAGTCGATGGACACCCAGCGCCGTTTTGTCGCGGATGCCGCGCACGAGCTGCGCTCACCACTGACGGCGTTGTCGCTGCAGGCGGAACGACTGGCTGAAGCGGAAATGTCCGGCCCGGCGCGTGAACGATTGACCGTGCTGCGCCAGGGCATTGAACGCGGCAGGAGCCTGCTGGATCAGCTCCTGACCTTGGCCAGGGTGCAATCGCCTGCCGAATCGCCGGCGTCGCCGGTATCCATCCAGGGCATTTACCGCCGTGTTCTGGAGGACCTGATGCCGCTGGCCGAGGCAAAGCATATCGACATCGGCGTCGAGGGAACGCAAGACGCTCGGGTATGGGCGAGTGAGCTGGACATGATCGCCGTGGTCAGGAACCTGGTCGACAACGCCATCCGCTATACCCCGCAGGGTGGCCGCGTGGATCTGTCAGTGAGCTCGGCCGAAGGGTGTACCGTGCTGCGCATCCAGGACACCGGGCCGGGCATCCCCTTGGCCGAACGGGATCGGGTCTTCGACCCCTTCTACCGTACGCTTGGCAGCGCGCAGATCGGTTCGGGGCTGGGGCTTTCCATCGTCAGGACAATTGCGAAGCGCATCGGCGCGGATATTCGGCTGGACTTCTCTGACGAAGGGCATCAGACAGGCTTGAGCGTCGCCGTCCTGATTCCAGTGAAGGGCCAATTCCGGGCGGCTGAATCGCAGGCCGGTTAGATACCCTGGCTTTGCGCCAGGCTCTGCAATCGTGCGTGGCCGGCAAGCAGGGCTTGCGGAGGGGCGGAAAATCCGGCGCCAGCGCCAGCGATCGTGCGCGTGGCCGGCGCCTAGGCGATGGCGGCCCTCTCGGGCCGCTCTGATCCAGGCGCCTGGCCCCGGCTTCGGCTTAGAAGGCAGGAACTGAAGTGGCCGCGTCGCGGTACACCTGGCGGCCTCCGACATAGGTGGCAACGGCATGAAGATTCTGGATGTCCACTTCAGGCACCGTCAGATAGTCTCCCGACAAGACCACGAAGTCAGCCAGCTTGCCCTTCTCGATCGAGCCCTTGGTATCGGTCTCGCCGTTCAGGTCGGCATAGTTGATGGTGAACATGCGCAGCACGTCGTTGCGTCCCACGCGCTCGTCCGGCCCATATACGCCGTCGGTGATCGTGTCGCGGGTAATGAAGTGATACATCCCCCAGAACGGATTGACCGGCATGTTTGCGGAATCGGTGCCGCCTACGAGCTGGAAGCCGTAATCCATGAAGGTCTTCACGGGGGTCACGTGTTCAGCGCGGTCGTGCCCCCAGTACCGCGACAGCACCGGCGCCGCAACGTACAGGTGAGCCTGCACGGACAGCCTGGCGCCCAGGGCGCGCACACGTTCGAGCTGCTCCTTGCGGACCACGAATGCATGCTCGATGGTCCAGCCTTTGACGGCGCCCGGACTGGCCTTGTCAAGACTCTCCCACGCCGCCAGGACCTGGTCCAGTGCCGCATCGCCAACCACGTGCACGGCCACGCGGTACTTGTTGCGGGCCAGTTCGCCGACCACATCCTGGTACGCCTGGCCGGAAACCAGCGGCAGCCCGTAGAACGTCCCGCCCTTGCCGTAGGGCTCGCTGTAAGGCTGGCTCATATAGCCGCCCTCAAACCCGCCATCGACCGAGGTCTTCGCGCCCCAGATGCGCACCCATTCATCACCAGTGCCCGGCGGCAGCTGGGCCGAGCCAATGATCGACTTGATCTGCGCGGCGGTGCTCACCGGCGCCATGGCGTTGAGCAGCAGCTGAAAGCGCAGGCTAAGCTTGCCTTCACCCTGAAGTTGGCGGATGACGGCATAGGCCGACGGCACGTCGGTGCCCGTGAACATGCCCGGCACGCGCACGCTGGTCAGCCCCAGCGCATTGAGCTTGCGCTGCATTTCTTCCAGGGCCGCAGTGTCAAATTTGGGCGGCGGGGGCAGCGTCATCAGCGAGCGCGCGTTATTGATCAGGACACCGGTCAACTGGCCGTTACTGTCCTTCTGGATGATGCCGCCCTCGGGCGACACCGTGCTCTCGGTGATATTCCACTTTGTCAACGCCGCGCTGTTGAGCATGGCCGTCAGGCCGCCGCGGTGCAGCACCAGCGGGTTGTTCGGCGCCGCCGCATCGAGCTCGGCGCGGGTAGGCAGGCGGACCTCTTTCAGTTGGGCCTCATGCCAGTCGGAGTTGCTTTGCAACAGTTCGCCCGGTGCATGGCTGGCGACGGCATCGCGAATTGCAGCCAGCACATCGTCAATCCTGCGCGTGCGCGACAGGTCGATGCCGGGACCGCCGCCAGCACCATGCAGGTGGCCGTCACTGAGGCCAGGGACAATAGTACGCCCGCCCATGTCGACCACACGCGTGGCCGGCCCGATATGCTTGCCCAATGCACTTGCGGATCCAATCGCCAGGAATTTTCCATCCTTGACGGCGAAGCCCTGCTCTACGGTATTGACGGCATCGACGGTCAGGACTTTCGCGTTGGTGTAGACCGTGTCGGCGACAGGCTCGGATGAGCTCCCGCATCCTGCAAGCAGCAGTACGATGGCCACAAGTCCGAGCCAACCCGGCACTCCCCTGCTCCCACTGATTTTCATTCGTTGCTCCCCTGTTTCTTTCTAGTTGGCGTGCGCGATTCCGGCCGCGTCGCTGGCAGCCGGAACAAGGGCTATCCCGAGGGACGGCCCTTCACGAGTTAATTTAGATTACGATTATTTATATTTCAACTAATTTCACGGCGGGGACCTGGGAGGGCCGAGTGTAGAAATTCGCTGCCAGCGGCACCATCCGAAACTGGTCAAGCTGCTCTTGGCCGCTTCGCCGCCTATTACGCGGCACGCTTCAATGAGTTGCCCGGTGACACGCAGAAGCGGCGGATTTAGTTGACCGGATCCCTTGGGATGGAGCGATGGCTCCCATCCGCGTCGGGAGTTGACCGTGCCAAGCGGTCATTTTCTCGCCCACAAAAGCAAAACGGGCTACGCAAGATTGCGTAGCCCGTTTTCATATTCTGGTGCCGGCTGCAGGACTCGAACCCGCCACCTGATGATTACAAATCAACTGCTCTACCTGATGAGCTAAGCCGGCATGTCTGGTGCAGACCGCGATTCTACTGCATTGCGGTCCGCTTTGGGAGCGGCTTACTTCACCACTTTCAGTGCGGGCTTCTTGCCGCCGATGCGGGGCACCGGGGGCGGCGTGTCATCGTCGCCGGGGCCGGTGTCGGCGGTGCTGGCCGAGGTCTCGGCTTCCACCGGGGCCAGCTTGGGCGGCGGGTTGTTCTCGCGCTCGGTGGCTGCCTGGGTTTCCGGCACGCTGCGTTCGACCGGGAAGGCCATGCCCTGCCCGTTTTCGCGGGCGTAGATGGCCAGCACGTTTTCGACGGGGACGTCGATCTTGCGCGAGATGCCGCCGAAGCGTGCGCTGAAGGTGATCCACTCGTTGCCCATGTCCAGGCCGCTGGTGGCGTCGAAGCTGACGTTGAGCACGATCTCGTTGTTCTTGACGAACTCGCGCGGCACGCTGGTGTTGGCGTCGACGAAGACGGCGATGTACGGCGTGAAGCCGTTGTCCGTGCACCATTCATAGATGGCGCGGATCAGGTAGGGCTTGGTGGAGGTTTCAGACATTGTGCTTCCAATGGCGCCGCGATGGCCCGAGGGCGGATGCGCCCGGGCCGGTGCCGCTTAGCGGCGCATCACCTTTTCCGACGGGGTGAGCGCTTCGATGTACGCGGGGCGGCTGAAAATGCGTTCAGCATACTTCAGCAGCGGCGCGGCGTTCTTCGACAGCTCAATGCCGTAGTGGTCCAGGCGCCACAGCAGCGGCGCGATAGCGACGTCGAGCATCGAGAACTCTTCGCCCAGCATGTACTTGTTCTTGACGAAGATCGGCGCGAGCTGCGTCAGGCGGTCGCGGATCGCGGCGCGGGCGCGTTCATGGTTCTTCTCCGCGGCCTTGCCCTTTTCGTTCTCCAGCGTGTAGACGTGGGTGAACAGTTCCTTTTCGAAATTGAACAGGAACAGGCGGGCACGGGCGCGCTGCACCGGGTCGGCCGGCATCAGCTGCGGGTGCGGGAAGCGCTCGTCGATGTATTCGTTGATGATGTTCGACTCATACAGGATGAGGTCGCGCTCGACCAGGATAGGCACCTGGCCGTACGGGTTCATCACCGAAATATCTTCGGGCTTGTTGAACAGGTCGACGTCGCGGATTTCAAAGTCCATGCCCTTTTCAAACAGGACAAGGCGGCAACGTTGGGAGAACGGGCAAGTCGTACCCGAATACAACACCATCATGGTTGGATTCCTTGGGCTTAGCCGAAGCAGGGTCGGACAGTAAGGTCTGACATTCTGCCAAAGTCGGCCACTAGAAAGCAAATTTGTGGCAAATGATGCACTTATAAGGTGACCCTCTGCTCGCTTCCAAGTGAAAAAAGCCAGGAGCGGCGCTGCTTTCGCAGCGGCCACTCCTGGCCTTTGTCCTGTCAGGGCCCGGGTTCGGGCTGCTGGCGAGGCTTACTTCACGTCTTTCCAGTACGCGGCGTTCAGGCGCCAGGCAAAGACGGTGAACACGCCCAGGAACATCAACACCCAGACGCCCAGGCGCTTGCGGTGGTTCTGCGCGGGCTCGGCCATCCAGTCCAGGAAGCCGACCAGGTCAGCCGCGGCCTGGTCGTACTCGACCTTGCTCAGCTTGCCCGGGCTCAGTTGCTCGAAGCCGGCAAACTTGTGCACCTTCTCGCCGTGCTGTTCCACTTCCGTGAACTTGGCGGCGCGCTGGCCCTGCAGTTCCCACAGCACGTGCGGCATGCCGACGCTCGGGAACACCAGGTTATTCCAGCCTGTGGCGCGGCTGTCGTCACGGTAGAACGTGCGCAGGTAGGTGTAAAGCCAGTCGTCGCCGCGGGCGCGGGCGATCACCGACAGGTCCGGCGGCTGCGCACCGAAGAAGGCCTTGGCTTCCTTCGGCTGCATGGCGATGGTCATGGTCTCGCCAACCTTGTCCGCGCTGAACAGCAGGTTCTCGCGGATCTGGTCGTCGGTCAGGCCGATGTCCTTGAGCCGGTTGTAGCGCATCATCGATGCGCCGTGGCAGTTCAGGCAGTAGTTGACGAACAGCTTGGCGCCGCGCTGCAGCGACGACAGGTCTGCAGTGTTTACCGGTGCCGGCTCAAGGGGGTAGCCCCCCTCGGATGCCATGGCGGGCGCGGCGGCAAAGCAGGCGCCGGCCAGCGCGAAGATCGAAAGCAGCTTTTTCATCTTGTGTCCTTGTCCTCTTGTCGGGTTCGCGCTTCGCTCAGTGCGGATGGAACGTGACGCGCTCCGGCACCGGCTTGAACTCGCCGGCACGGCTCCACAGCGGCATGGTCAGGAAGAAGGCGAAGTACAGCAGCGTGCCGAGCTGCGACACCTTTTCACCAACCGGCGACGGCGGTTGCACGCCGAGGTAGCCGAGGACCAGGAACACCACCACGAAGACGATCAGGATGGTCTTGTGGAAGGCGGGACGATAGCGGATGGACTTCACCGGCGAGCAATCGAGCCACGGCATGAAGAACAGGATCACGACCGAGCCGCCCATCACCAGCACGCCCCAGAACTTGGCGTCGATGAAGTAGAAGCCCACGGCCAGGATCACGGCGATGGCCACGGCGCCAGCCTTGATGCGGGCATCCTTGCTGCGCAGGAACACCATGCCGAGCACCAGCGCGAAGAACACCCACAGGATCGGCAGGAAATTCGACGTGGTGGCGCGCAGCATCGAGTAGAACGGCGTGAAGTACCAGACCGGCGCGATATGCGGCGGGGTCTTCAGCGGATCAGCCGGGAAGAAGTTGTTGGCTTCCAGGAAATAGCCGCCCACTTCCGGGAAGAAGAAGATCACGGCCGAGAAGATCATCAGGAAGCCGGCCACGCCCAGCGTGTCGTGCACCGAGTAGTACGGATGGAAGGGAATGCCATCCAGGGGCACGCCGTTCTCGTCCTTCTTGGCCTTGATCTCGACGCCGTCCGGGTTGTTCGAGCCCACTTCGTGCAGCGCGATGATGTGGGCAACGACCAGGCCCAGCAGCACCAGCGGCACGGCGATGACGTGGAACGAGAAGAAGCGGTTCAGCGTGGCATCGCTCACCACGTAGTCACCGCGGATGAACAGCGACAGGTCCTGGCCGATCACGGGAATGGCCGAGAACAGGTTCACGATCACCTGGGCGCCCCAGTACGACATCTGGCCCCATGGCAGCAGGTAGCCCATGAAGGCTTCGGCCATCAGGCACAGGAAGATCAGGCAGCCGAAGATCCAGACCAGCTCGCGCGGCTTGCGGTATGAACCGTACAGCAGGCCCCGGAACATATGCAGGTAGACCACGACGAAGAAGGCCGAGGCGCCGGTCGAGTGCATGTAGCGCACCAGCCAGCCCCAGGGGACTTCGCGCATGATGTATTCCACGCTGGCGAAGGCCACGGGAATGCCGGCGGCGTTCAGCGTGCCGTCCGGCTTGTAGTTCATCACCAGGAAGATGCCGGTAACGATCTGGATCACCAGCACCAGCAGCGCCAGCGAACCAAAGAAGTACCAGAAATTGAAGTTCTTCGGGGCGTAGTACTTGGAGAGATGGTCTTCCCACAGTTGGGTTGCGGGGAAGCGGGCGTCGATCCAGCCCAGCAGGCCGGTCGTCTTGACTTGTTTTTCGGCCGCCATGATCAAGCTTCTCCTTTCTCGTCCTTGCCGATCACGATCTTGGTATCGGTCAGGAACTGGTATGGGGGTACGTCGAGATTTTGCGGAGCCGGCTTGTTCTTGAAGACGCGGCCGGCCAGGTCGAAGGTCGAGCCATGGCAGGGGCAGAGGAAACCGGGATCGGTGCCGAGCTGGGGATTGGCGCCGGAAGCGAAGGGGCCGGAAGGCGAGCAGCCAAGGTGGGAACAGATGCCCACCACGACCAGGAGATCCTTGTGGTCTGCACGGGAACGGGTTTCGTTCTTGCAGTACTCAGGGGTTTTCATCGTGAATGGCACGTCGGAATTCGGGTCGGCCACTTCGCCGTCCGTCTTCTTCAGCGAGGCGAGCATTTCCTCGGTCCGCTTCAGAATCCAGACCGGCTTGCCGCGCCATTCGACGGTCATCATCTCGCCCGGTTTCAGCGCGCCGATATCCGCTTCGACCGGGGCACCCGCGGCTTTGGCCTTCTCCGATGGTGCAAAAGTACTGACGAAAGGAACCGCTACCGCTACGCCTCCGACGCCGCCAGCGACGGATGTCGCGATCAACCAATTGCGGCGACCTTTATCCACGCTCTTCACGTCTTGCTGGTCACTCATTCCAAACCCCAGGGGAAGTCAATTTAGATTTTGCGTCAACCATAAAGTGTACCTTAGACACCTGCGCACTAGATAGGCAGAAAATGCCACGGCTATGCGCGATTATCGGACATGCAACCCGGAAAGCGGCCTGCGTGCTTGCTTTCCGCAGAGTCATGCGGCAGGCTTCGAGCTTGAAACCGTTCATCGCTAGCCACAAGAAGGAGAACCCCCCATGGGCATGATCTCGGAATTCAGAACCTTCGCCATGCGTGGCAACGTAGTCGACCTCGCGGTCGGCGTGATCATTGGCGCTGCGTTTGGGAAAATCGTGGATTCAGTGGTGAATGATCTGATCATGCCAGTGATTGGCCGTATCGTCGGCAAGCTGGATTTTTCCAATATGTTCATCTTGCTGGCCGATCCCCCGCCCGGCACGCCTTCAACGCTCGATGCCTTGAAGAAGGCCGGCGTTCCCGTATTTGCCTATGGCAATTTCCTGACTATCGTTGTCAACTTCCTGATTCTTGCGTTCATCATCTTCCTGATGGTGCGCGCCTTTAACAGAATGCGCGCCAAGGAACCGGCAGCGCCGCCGGCCGCCCCGCCCGAGGAAGTGGTGCTGCTGCGTGAGATCCGCGACAGCCTGAAGACGCGCTGATCCGATCCCGAAAGATAAAACGGCCCCGATGGGGCCGTTTTGTTTTGCGTCAGATCAGACAGGATTTGGAATATCAATAAAGGTATGACGCAGGCCAAAGCGTTCGGCCACATGCTCACCCAGTGAGCGGATGCCGTAGCGTTCGGTGGCGTGGTGTCCTGCGGCGAGATACGCGACGCCGCTCTCGCGCGCCAGATGCGTGGTCTGCTCCGAGACTTCGCCGCTGAGGTAGGCATCGACACCAGCGGCAATCGCGGCATCGAAATAGCCCTGCGCCCCGCCCGTGCACCAGCCCACGGTGCGGATCATCTGGTCAGGCTCGCCGATGGCCAGCGGTTCGCGACCAAGCACGCCACCGACGTGCGCAGCCAGCGCAGAGAGCGGCATCGGCGCGGGCAGCGTGCCGGTCCAGCCAAGCTGGTCGTCGCTGAAGCGGCCAGTGGGGGTAAAGCCGAGCTGCAGGCCAAGCTGGGCGTTGTTGCCGAACTCCGGGTGGTTGTCCAGCGGCAGGTGGTAGGCAAACAGATTGACGTCGGCACCGAGCAGGCGCTTCAAGCGCGCGTACTTCTGCCCGACCACGCGTGCATCTTCGTTTTTCCAGAAGTAGCCGTGATGGACGAGGATGGCGTCGGCGCCCGCCTCGATCGCCGCGTCGACCAGCGCCAGGCTTGCCGTCACACCGGTCACCACGTGTGTGACTTCAGCGCGACCTTGCACTTGCAGCCCGTTGGGACAATAGTCCTTGTAGCGGGGAACTTCCAACAGGTCGTTCAAGTACAATTCAAGCTCTTTTGTTTTCATTTTCTGCTCAAACTCCAATATGTTGCGGCGCTTTTGGCTGTTCTTTGCCCAGGCTGTCACCGTCGTGCTGGCGGTCTGGTTCGTCGTGGCAACGCTCAAGCCTGAATGGCTGCAGAGGGGGCGCGTCGCGGTCCAGTCCGGTTCGCCCATCGTGGCGCTCAAGGAAGTTGTGCCCAACGTGTCCGGTCCCGCGGCCGAAGGGTCTTACAGTCAAGCCGCCCAGCAGGCCATGCCGGCGGTGGTCAACATCTTTACGAGCAAGAACGGCAACAAGCGCTCGCCCAACCCGCAGGCCGAGGATCCGTGGTTCCGCTTCTTCTTTGGCGACCGCCTGCCTGAGCGGCAAGAGCCGGTCTCCAGCCTGGGGTCCGGCGTCATTGTCAGCTCCGAGGGTTACATTCTAACCAACCACCACGTGGTCGACGGTGCCGACGAGATCGAGATCGCGCTGACCGACGGCCGCAAGGCCAACGCCAAGGTGGTGGGCTCGGACCCGGAAACCGACCTGGCCGTGCTCAAGGTGACGCTCAAGGACCTGCCCGCGATCACCCTGGGCCGGCTCGAGAATGTGAAGGTCGGCGACGTGGTGCTGGCCATCGGCAACCCGTTCGGCGTCGGCCAGACCGTGACGATGGGCATCGTCTCGGCGCTTGGCCGCAGCCACCTGGGCATCAACACCTTCGAGAACTTCATCCAGACCGATGCGGCCATCAACCCTGGCAACTCGGGCGGCGCACTGGTGGATGCACAGGGCAACCTGCTGGGCATCAATACGGCGATCTACTCGCGCTCGGGCGGCTCGCTGGGGATCGGCTTTGCGATTCCGGTGTCGACCGCCAAGCAGGTGATGGAATCGATCATCTCCACCGGCAGTGTGACGCGCGGCTGGATCGGGGTCGAGCCGCAGGACATGACGCCGGAGATCGCCGAGTCCTTCGGGCTCGATGCCAAGGAAGGCGCACTGATCGCCGCCGTGGTCCAGGGCGGGCCGGCCGACAAGGCAGGCGTGAAGCCCGGCGATGTGCTGACCAAGGTGGATGGCTCGTCGATCACGGACACGACTGCGCTGCTCAATGCGATTGCCCAGCTCAAGCCGGGCGTGGGCATCAAGATGACCGTGATCCGCCGCGGCAAGCCGACGGACCTGACGGTGACGATCGGCAAACGGCCTCCGCCGCCGCGCCGCGCGCTGCCGCTCGAAGAGGAAGAGTAACGCCGGCGCGTTGCCAGGCCGATGCGAAAACCTGCCAAACATGGCGGGTTTTTTATGGCCTGATGTAGTGGCTGGCATCCGGATGCCGGGCGCCTCAGTCACGCAAGATGACGGGCCGCGCTATGGCGATGGCAACGGCCTACACTTCGGCGAAGATCGTTTCACCCGTGCCAATCTCCCCGTCCACGCCCGGCGCGCCAGTCGCAGTGTTTCGGCATGGGTTCGCATTTTGCGGTACGTGAAGGCGAGGTGGTTTTCGACGCTGCGCAAGCAGGTGTTTCATCGGCTGTCGGCCCTGGCATCGCGCCCGTGCACGCCGAAGTCCACATTTGCGGCGAAAGCAACTTCCGGAATCAGCCAGCCGTTCCCTCCATACCCCGGTCGCACAAAAGAAAACGCCGGCATCCTTGCGGATGCCGGCGTTTTTCAAGCCAATCTGATGCGAGCTGGCGCTCGCGTCAGCTTAGAACTTGTGACGGATACCAACCACGGCGCCGAACTGGTTGTCCGAAGCGTTGGTCTTGCCGAAGCCGTCCACGCCCAGATTCGAATTTTCCTTGTTCTTGGCGTAGCTCATCGACAGGTAAGCGTCGGTACGCTTCGAGAGAGCGTAGTCAGCCGTTGCGACGAAGGTCCACGGATCGGCGCCCGAACCACGGAAGTCTTGGTAATAAGCCGCGCCGGTCAGCGAGAACGCGGGGGTCATTTGGTAGCCCAGACCCAGCCAGTACAGGTTCGACGAGTTCTTGTTGCCAGCGATCACGCCCGGGATCACGCCGCCCACATCGTAACCCTTAGCCCAGCGGTAGCCAGCGAATGCCTTGGCCGGACCGAAGGCATACGAACCTGCCACCGAAGCGCGGCGGGTCTTGGCGTCCGGCGTAGCCAGAATGCCCAGGTTGGTTTCGTCGTAGACGGCACCGATAGCGAACGGGCCACCAGCGTAGGTCAGGCTCAGGCTGTATTCACGACCGATCTTTGCCGAACCCGGAACTTCACCAGCGTTACCTTGGAAAGCGCTTGCTGCGCCACCAGTGTTCGAGCCGAAGCTGTACAGGGCGTTGGCGGTCAGGCCACCGAACGTACCGACATATTTGATCGAGTTGTCAGCACGGCTAGCGAAGGCTGCGTCCTGCGAGGTGATCGAGTACTTCGACGCAATGGCCATCGGATCGAACTGCAGACCGAATTCATAGAACGGGGTCTGTTGACGACCCAGGGTCAGTTGACCCCACTGGCTGCTCACGCCGACGTATGCTTGACGGCCGAACAGGCGGCTGTCTTGACCCATCTTGCCGTCGTCAACGCTGAAACCGCTTTCCAGCACGAAGACGCCCTTCAGGCCGCCGCCCAGGTCTTCAACGCCACGCAGGCCCCAACGGCTGCCCGACTGGTTGCCCGACGTCATGCGGGTCACAGTGTGATCACCACCAGGCTGGTTGTTTTGGAATTCGATACCAGCGTCAACAACGCCGTACAGGGTTACGCTCGACTGGGCATAAGCGCCACCAGCGGCCAGAGCGGCGACGGCAGCAGCAAACAGTTTCATCTTCATATCGACACTTTCCTTGTCAACTGATTGGGAAATCTTGGTTGCCCAAGTGCTTGGGCGACGCATTTACGTTCACGTCTGCTGCGTATTATGGGCCAGCCCCCCCGGCCGTCAGAAGGCTTTTTCGGCGTAAACCATGCTTACTGGCGGTTTTTGTTGTCGGGGAGCAACAGGAATACCCCAAAAAATCCCCATTTTGGTGCAAAAACAGGGGTTAGCTGGACAGGAAAGACCTACCTCAGCGGGTTTAATCGGGCTGGGTTTCCCCTGAAGCGGCCACGTCAGGTGCCGGGCGGCCGACAAAGCGCGCCATGATCAGCCCGAGTTCGTAAAGCGCCACCAGCGGCACGGCCAGCAGCAGCTGCGACAGCACATCGGGCGGCGTCACGACGGCCGCGATGATGAAGGCGCCCACGATCACATAGGGGCGGATCTGCTTGAGCTTGTCCAGTTCCACCACGCCGAAGCGCACCAGCACGATGACCACCACCGGCACCTCGAAGGTGATGCCGAAGGCCAGGAACATGGTCATGGCAAAGCTGAGGTACTTGTCGATGTCGGTCGACATGTCCGCCCCCAGCGGCGCGTTGTAGTGCGCCATGAAGTGGAAGACGGTCGGGAACACCAGGAAATACGCAAACGCCACCCCGCACAGGAACAGGACGTAGCTGCTCGATACCAGCGGCAGGATCAGGCGCTTCTCATGCTGGTACAGGCCGGGCGCGACAAACTGCCAGACCTGGTACAGCACCCACGGCAGCGCGACCAGGAAGGCCACCAGCAAGGTGACCTTCATCGGCACGAAGAACGAGCCGGTCACGTCGGTCACGATCATCCTGCCGCCCTTGGGCAGCGACGCCATCAGCGGCGCGGCAAACAGGTTGAAGATGAGCGGCGCCCAGTAGACCAGGCCGACGAACACCAGGATGATGCCGGCCACCGCCTTGACCAGGCGTTGGCGCAGTTCGATCAGGTGGGAAATAAAGGTTTCCTGCTGCGACTCGTCTTGCGGGTCTTGGGGATCTGTGGACCGGGTGTCGCTCATGGCGTGAACCGCTCAGCCGCGGGGGCTGGCAAGGTGGATCGGTGAAGCCGCAATGCGGCGGCGCGCGAGTGCGGCAAGGACTGCGACCACGACGGCAGCGGCCGGAACGACGGCCGGCAAGGTGTTGCCGCAGAACATGCTCACTCGAAGAAGGATCGGGCCGGCCGCGTGGCCGGACGGTGGCGCTTGACGCGCGCCGCCCCCGACTGCACCCAGACGCGGACATTGTGCTGGCGCTTGAACCAGAGCGGGCGGGCACCCTGCTTGACGCGCCAGCTCTTGCGCCCGTTGTGCGCCTTGTGGGCCGCGTCCCAGCTGGGCACGAAGCCGCCGCTTGCGCCAGTGCCGCTGCCGGTTGCCTCGGCACCGCCCAGCGCTTCGTTCAGCGCCTGGGTCTGCTCGCTGACTTCCTTGTGGATGGTGCGCTCGACATCGCGCGCGGCGTCCTCGAATTCCGTGCGCATCTTGCGCAGTTCTTCCAGTTCCACTTCGCGGCTGACTTCGGCCTTGACGTCGTTGATGTAGCGCTGCGCCCGGCCCACCAGCGCGCCGACCGTGCGCGCGACCTTGGGCAGACGTTCGGGACCGATCACGATCAGTGCCACGGCGCCGATCAGCGCCAGCTTGGAAATGCCGAGATCAATCATGCGGACACATCATGCGGACAACATGCCAAAAAAGCGCAGGCGCGGGACGACACGCAGGCAGCGAGGTTTGCGTTGGGAGGGCACACCGCCGGATCACTGCTGGCGGGACTTTTCCTTGGCGTCGACGTCGATGGTGGTGGAGTCGCGCAGTTCCTTCGACTGGGCCGGCTGGGCCGCCTTGTCCTCGCCCTCTTTCATGCCGTCCTTGAAGCCCTTGACCGCGCCGCCCAGGTCCTGGCCGATATTGCGCAGCTTCTTGGTGCCGAACACGAGCATGACGATCACCAGCACGATCAGCCAGTGCCAAATGCTAAACGAACCCATTTCTTGCTCCTGATGAAGCCGCGGGCGCACTCATATATATGCCCGGACCCGTTGTTCCGTCCCGTTATGGCCGCGCCGGGCGACGGTTGCCGGCGCAGCTTCTGCCCGGGCGTTGCCGCCACGGGCGCTCCCATGCCAAGGCTGCCCCGGTCAGGGCAGCGGTCCCTTCCACGCATGGCGCGGTCCACCGAGCACATGGAGATGCAGGTGGTAGACCTCCTGTCCACCGTCCGGACCAGTGTTGATCACCGTCCGGAAACCGTTGGAACAGCCTGCCGCGCGCGCCAGTTCAGGCACCTTCAGCATCATTCTAGCAAGCACCTCCCCTTCGCCGGCGCCGCAATCGGCCAGCGAGTCGACATGCGACCGGGGAATGACCAGCAAGTGTACCGGGGCCTTGGGATGGATATCGTGGAAAGCCACCATGTCGGCGTCTTCATAGACTTTGCGCGACGGTAGCTGGCCGGCCACGATCTTGCAGAAGATGCAATTATCCTGAGTGTTCATGAAGTTTTCATTGCGACTGCCGCGGCACCCGGCATCAACTTCGCGCGCCCGGCCTGCCCCGCATCAGAACTGTTGATCCGGGTACATCGGCTTGCTGTCATTCAGGTACAGCCAGCCCTTGACGATACGATACAGCATCCATAGCGACAGCACGCCCCAGACGGCAAACGCCAGCGGCATCAGCACGACTGTCGCAAACAGCACCCCGCCCAGCACGCCCCAGACCACCGACCACCAGAACGAGCGGATCTGCCAGGTGAAGTGCGAGGCATACAGCGAGCCGCGTGCGTCGTCGCGCTTGACGTAGTCGATCACGATGGCGATCAGCGCGGTGATGCCGCCGGTGAGCCAGAAGATCGCATACAGGGCATACAGGATGTGCAGCAGTTTGCGCAGGCTGCTCAGCTGTTCGCCGCTGGGAGTGGTGAGTTGCGCGGTGTAGTCGTTCGCCATATTCGCCCTTGGTTGGATGCCTGTCTTGCGGCAGGCGGAAGACCGCCCGGCGCCTGGGCCAATTAGTCCTTGCGCCGGGCCTTTTCCTCGAGGCCGGACAGCCCTTCGCGCCGCGCCAGTTCATTGACCACGTCAGCCGGCGTCAGGCCGAAGTTGGCCAGCAACACCATGCTGTGGAACCACAGGTCGGCGACTTCATAGACCACCTTGCCGGCCTCGGCGCCGGTCTGCCCGGCGGCGCGCGCGTCCTTGGCGGCCATCACGGTCTCGGTGGCCTCCTCGCCGATCTTCTTCAGGATGGCGTCGTCGCCCTTGCTGAACAGGCGCGCCACATAGGACTTGTCGGGGTCGCCGCCGTTGGCGGGCTTGCGCGATTCCAGCACTTCGGCCAGGCGCGCCAGGACATCGTTGCTGCTGAGTGAGGTGTCGCTCATGGCTTGGTGTAGATCTGGGCAGGGTCCTTCAGCACCGGCTCGACTGTCTGCCAGTCGCCGGATTCCACGTCGCCCTCGAACTTCTGGAAGAAGCAGGAATGGCGCCCGGTATGGCAGGCAATGCTGTCCACCTGCGTCACCTTCAGCAGCACCACGTCTTCGTCGCAGTCCAGGCGCAGCTCGTGCACCTTCTGCACGTGGCCCGACTCTTCGCCCTTGTGCCACAGGCGCTTGCGCGAGCGCGACCAGAACACGGCCTCGCCCAGCTCCACGGTGCGCTGCAGCGCCTCGCGGTTCATGAACGCGAACATCAGCACGTCGTTCGAGCCGACTTCCTGCACGATCACCGGCACCAGGCCGTTATCGTCCCACTTGACCTTGTTGAGCCACTTCTTTGCCATGATCAGATCCGCACGGGAATGCCCTCGCGGGCCATGAATGCCTTGGCTTCGCCCACGGTATGTTGCCCGTAGTGGAAGATGCTGGCGGCCAGTACCGCATCGGCGCGGCCCTGGGTGATGCCGTCGGCCAGGTCCTGCAGGCCGCCGACGCCGCCCGAGGCGATCACCGGCACCGGCACCGCGTCGCTGACCGCGCGGGTCAGCTCCAGGTCGAAGCCGCTCTTGGTGCCGTCGCGGTCCATGCTGGTCAGCAGGATCTCGCCGGCGCCGCGCGTCGCCATCTCGCGCGCCCATTCGACGGCATCGAGCCCGGTCGCCTTGCGCCCGCCGTGGGTGAAGACCTCCCAGCGCGGCGCTTCGCCCGGGGCGGAACAGCGCTTGGCGTCGATCGCCACCACGATGCACTGCGAGCCATAGCGGGCTGTGGCATCCGAGACCAGCTGCGGATTGGCGATGGCGGACGAGTTGACGCTGATCTTGTCGGCGCCGGCATTGAGCAGGCGCCGCACGTCTTCGACCGTGCGCACGCCGCCGCCCACCGTCAGCGGGATAAAGACCTGCGAGGCGACGTCCTCGATGATGTGGAGCATCAGGTCACGCCCGTCGCTGGTCGCGGTGATGTCCAGAAATGTGATTTCATCGGCACCCTGCTCATCGTAGCGGCGCGCAATTTCCACGGGATCGCCCGCGTCGCGCAGCTCGACAAAGTTGACGCCCTTGACCACCCGCCCGTTGGTCACGTCCAGGCAGGGAATGATACGTTTGGCTAGCATGAGATTCCTTGTCCGCCACCGCTGCCGTGCGGGCAGCGGCCAGGCGGCTGCGCCCCGCGGCGCCGTTGCCTTATTGCCCGTCGCGCAGCTTGTCCGCCAGCGCCTGCGCGGCGGCAAAATTGAGGTCGCCGGAGTAGATCGCGCGGCCGCAGATGACGCCTTCGACACCTTCGCCCTCAACCGCGCACAGGTTGTCGATATCGGCGAGGTTGGACAACCCGCCGCTGGCGATCACCGGAATCGACATCGACTGCGCCAGCTTGACGGTGGCGTCGATATTGATCCCCTGCAGCATGCCGTCGCGGCCGATGTCGGTGTAGATGATGGCCTCGACGCCGTAGTCTTCATACTTGCGCGCCAGGTCCGCCACCTCGTGGCCGGTCAGCTTGCTCCAGCCGTCGGTGGCCACCTTGCCGTCCCTGGCATCCAGGCCGACGATGATATGGCCGCCGAAGGCCGAGCAGGCGTCCTTCAGGAAGCCGGGGTTCTTCACCGCGGCGGTGCCGATGATGACGTACGACAGGCCGTCGTCCAGCCAGCGTTCGATGGTGTTCAGGTCGCGGATGCCGCCCCCCAGCTGCACCGGGATCTCGTCGCCGACCTCGGCGATGATGGCCTTGATGGCCTCCTCGTTGCGGGGCTTGCCCACGAACGCGCCGTTCAGGTCCACCAGGTGCAGGCGGCGGGCGCCCTGCTCCACCCAGTGGCGTGCCATGGCGGCGGGATCTTCGGAAAAGACGGTGGCCTGGTCCATGTCGCCTTGTTTGAGGCGTACACACTGACCGTCCTTCAGGTCGATGGCCGGAATGAGCAACATATGCGTGACGAGCGTGGTTGAGTGATAGAGATTGAGCGAGACCGGCGCGTGCCGGTCAGGTCGGGTCGATAGTCGATCGGAAACGGGTCAAGTGACGGGTCGGTAGCGGTCGATCATCGGTAAAAAAGCGAATCGCGTATCGGCAAGCCGGCGCTTCAGGGATTCCAGTGGACGAAGTTCCGGTACAGCTGCAGGCCCAGGGCCGCGCTTTTCTCGGGGTGGAACTGCGTCGCGAAAATATTATCGCGCGCTACGGCGCTGGTAAACACGACTCCGTATTCCGTTTCGCCGGCGACATGGGCCGGATCCTGCGCCTGCACATAGTAGCTGTGGACGAAATAGAACCAGCTGTCGTCCGGGATACCGTCCCACAGCGGATGCGGCCGGGCCTGGCGCACCCGGTTCCAGCCCATCTGCGGCACCTTGTAGCGCGAGCCGTCGGGCTGCGTCATGCCGTCCAGGGCAAAGCGCACCACCTGGCCGGGCATCAGGCCCAGCGCCGGCGTGCGGTCCGAGCCCGCGCGGCTTTCGGTGCTGAACTCGAACAGCATCTGCTCGCCCACGCACACGCCCAGCATCGGCTTGCTGGCGGCGGCCTGGCACACCGCCTCCTGCAGCCCGGACGCGCCCAGCGCCGACATGCAGTCGGGCATCGCGCCCTGGCCGGGCAGCACCACGCGGTCCGCCGAGCGGATGCCTTCGGGAGCATCCACCACCCGGACGTCCGCTTCCGGCGCCGCGGCACGCAGCGCCTGCGCCACCGAGCGCAGGTTGCCCATGCCGTAATCCACAATTGCTATGGTAGTCATGATTTCAAAACAGGCAACAATGTCTTCAGCCCGTCCACAATGAATTCCACGGCCAGCGCCGACAGGATCAGCCCCATCAGGCGCGTGCCGATATTGATGCCGGTGCGCCCGATCACCCGCGCGATCGGGTCGGCCGCGCGGAATACCAGGTACACCACCGAGCCCAGCAGCACGCCGATGCCGACCAGGATCAGCAACTGGTACCAGTGCTGGGTCTTGCCCGCATAGACGATCACCGTACTGATCGAGCCCGGCCCGGTCAGCAGCGGCAGCGCCAGCGGCACCACCGCGATGCTCGAGCGCGCCTCGGCCTCGTCCTCTTCTTCCGGCGTGGCCTTGGTGCGGCTGGTCTGCGCGTTCAGCATGTTCATGGCCATCATGATCATGATGAGCCCGCCGCCCACCTGCAGCGAGGCCACCGAGATATTGAAGAACTCGATGATCTGCTGCCCCAGCAACGCCGACACCGCCACCACGATCGCCACAGAAATCGACGCAATCTTGATGGTATGCCGCTTTTCCGCTTCGGTCTGCTGCGTCGTCAGGCTGATGAAGAACGGGATCGCCCCGATCGGGTTGATCAGCGCCAGCAGCGAGATAAACGACTTGAGCGTATCCATTGGTTGCGGGTCGCCAGCGTCGCTGGCCAGGTTCAGACTTGGAAGGTCAGCGGGCGCCGCAACCAGCCGGCACGCCTACCGTGGTGTCAAGGTCAGAGCGTACCCTTGGTCGACGGGATCGTGTTGGCCGCGCGCGGATCCAGCTCCACCGCCATGCGCAGTGCCCGGCCAAAGGCCTTGAACACGGTCTCGCACTGATGATGGGCATTGATGCCGCGCAGGTTGTCGATATGCAGGGTCACGCCCGCATGGTTGACGAAGCCGCGGAAGAACTCGATGGTCAGGTCCACATCGAAGCTGCCCACGCGCGCACGCGTGAACGGCACGTGGAACTCCAGGCCGGGGCGGCCGGAGAAATCGATCACCACGCGCGACAGGCATTCATCCAGCGGCACGTAGCTGTGGCCGTAGCGGGTGATGCCCTTCTTGTCGCCGATGGCCTTCGCCACGGCCTGGCCGAGCGTGATGCCCACGTCTTCCACCGTATGGTGGTCGTCGATATGCGTGTCGCCGGTGGCTTCGACCTCCAGGTCGAACATGCCATGCCGGGCGATCTGGTCCAGCATGTGGTCAAGGAACGGCACGCCGGACGCCAGTTTCTGGCGGCCGCTGCCGTCGAGATTCAGGGAAACGCGAATTTGCGTTTCCGAAGTATTGCGGGTGACCTCTGCAACACGCATGGTGTTAATCCTGCAGCGACGCTGCGAATGCCTCAAGGAACTGCGCGTTTTCTTCAGGGGTGCTGACCGTGACGCGCAGACAATTGGCCAGCAACGGGTGCATTTTACTCACGTTCTTGATCAATACCTTGCGGGCCAGCAGCCGGTCGAACGTCTGTGCGGCATCCGGCACGCGCGCCAGCAGGAAGTTGGCGGCGCTGGGGAACACCGTGACCCCGGCCTGCGCGGCCATGCCATCGGCCACGCGAGAGCGTTCGGCACGCAGTTGCGCGGCCTGTTCGTCCAGCACGGACACGTGTTCCAGCGCGAACAGCGCGGCGGCCTCGGTCAGCACGTTGACGTTGTAGGGCGGTCGCACCTTGTCCAGCTGCGACAGCCATTCCGGCGCGCCGGCCAGGTAGCCCAGGCGGATGCCGGCCAGGCCCAGCTTGGACACGGTGCGCATCACCAGCAGGTTGCCGAACTCCGCCAGGCGCGGCATCCAGCTTTGCTGGGCGAACGGCTGGTAGGCCTCGTCCACCACCACCAGGCTGTTGCAGACCTCGCCCTGGGCGGCGCGGATGACGGCCTCCATGTCGGCGGCGTCGAACAGGTTGCCGGTGGGGTTGTTCGGGTAGGCCAGGTAGATGATGGCGGGCTGCTGCGCGGCCATCGCGGCCAGCGTGGCGGCGCGGTCCAGCGTGAAGTCGGCGCGCAGCGGCACGCCCACGAACTGCAGGCCGGCAAACTGCGCCGACATCGCGTACATGACAAAGCCCGGCACCGGCGCCATCACCTTGGCACCGGGCCTGGCCGCGGCCAGCGCCAGCATGCTGATGATCTCGTCCGAGCCGTTGCCCAGCAGCACGTCCATGCCGGCGGGCACCTGCATCACGCTCTTGAGCTTGGCGCGCAGCGCCTCGCTGCTGGGCACGGGGTAGCGGTTCAGCGCCACCTCGCCCAGGCGTGCGGCCAGTTGCTCGCGCAGCGCGGGCGGCAGCCGGTACGGGTTCTCCATGGCGTCGAGCTTGACCAGACCGTGCGAATCCGGCACGTGGTAGGCGCCCATGGCGCGCACGTCGTCACGGATGATGCGTTCGATCAGGGAGGGGTCTACTGCTGACATGGAGCTTCCTCTAAAGTCATGGGGGCGGCTAACGGCGTTCTTGCTACTGACACCTTCAACCGTCATTCCCGCGCAGGCGGGAATCCAGCGTCTTTCACATCCCCTGCGGGGATAAAGCCGCTGGGTCCCCGCCTGCGCGGGGACGACGTTCGACTAAGGGCACGGCAATGCGGTTACGCAATAGTCCACCTTGTCGTCAACTGCGCTTGAAACGGTATTCCGCGCTGCGGGCGTGGGCCTGCAGGCCTTCGCCGTAGGCCAGCTCGGCGGCGATCTGGCCGAGCATCTGCGCCCCGCCCTCGCTCACTTCGATCAGGCTCGAGCGCTTCTGGAAGTCATAGACGCCCAGCGGCGACGAGAAGCGCGCGGTGCGCGAGGTCGGCAGCACGTGGTTGGGGCCGGCGCAGTAGTCGCCCAGCGACTCGCTGGTGTAGCGGCCCAGGAAGATGGCGCCGGCGTGGCGGATCTTCTCGCTCCACTGGCGCGGGTTCTCGGCCGAGATCTCCAGGTGCTCGGGCGCGATCGCGTTGGCGATCTCGCAGGCTTCCTCCATGTCGCGCACCTTGATCAGCGCGCCGCGGCCGGACATCGACGCGGCAATCACCTCGCGCCGCGGCATGGTGCCGATCTGGCGCTGGATGCTGGCTTCGACGCGGGCGATATAGCCAGCGTCCGGGCACAGCAGGATCGACTGCGCCAGCTCGTCGTGCTCGGCCTGCGAGAACAGGTCCATCGCCACCCAGTCGGGGTCGGTGGTGCCATCGCAGATCACCAGGATCTCGGACGGGCCGGCGATCATGTCGATGCCGACGGTGCCGAACACGCGCCGTTTGGCCGCGGCCACATAGGCATTGCCGGGGCCGACGATCTTGTCCACCTGCGGCAGCGTCGCCGTGCCGTAGGCCAGCGCGCCAACCGCCTGCGCGCCGCCGATGGTGAACACACGGTCCACGCCGGCGATCTGCGCCGCGGCCAGCACCAGTTCATTGCGCACGCCGCCCGGCGTGGGCACGACCATGATGATTTCCTTGACGCCCGCCACGCGCGCCGGGATCGCGTTCATCAGCACCGACGACGGGTACGCGGCCTTGCCGCCCGGCACGTAGATGCCGACGCGGTCCAGCGGCGTCACCTTCTGGCCCAGCATGGTGCCGTCGGACTCGGTGTATTCCCAGCTGTGGCTGCCGCATTCGATCTTCTGCTTCTCATGGTAGGCACGCACGCGCGCGGCGGCGGCCTCCAGCGCGGCGCGGCGCTTGGGCTCAAGGTCTTCGAGCGCGGCTTCGAGCTGCTGCTGCGAGATCTCCAGCGCGCCCATCGACGACGCTTCCACGTGGTCGAAACGCTTGGTGTATTCCAGCACCGCGGCATCGCCGCGCGCCTTCACGTCGGCCAGGATCTGCCCCGCGGCGCTGTCGATGGCCTCGTCCTCGCCAGCCTCGAAGGCCAGCACCTGGCGCAGCGCGTCGGCAAAGCCCGGTTCTCTGGAATCAAGCCGGCGGACCGGCAGGTTTTCCATTTCGGTTGCATTCATGACTTCTGTTCCTCTCGGGCGGCCCGGCCTCAGGCCAGCGCCGCTGAAGCGCGTTCAAAGGCGTCGAGGATCGGCGCCAGCCGTTCGCGCTTGAGTTTGAGCGCGGCCTGGTTCACCACCAGCCGCGACGAGATCTGCACGATCTCTTCCACTTCGACCAGGTTGTTGGCGCGCAGCGTGCTGCCGGTGCTGACCAGGTCGACGATGGCGTCGGACAGGCCCACCAGCGGGCCCAGCTCCATCGAACCGTACAGCTTGATCAGGTCGACGTGAACGCCCTTTTTCGCAAAATGCTCGCGCGCGGTCTGCACGTACTTGGTGGCCACGGCCAGGCGCGCGCCCTGGCGCACGGCGTTGGCGTAGTCAAACCCCGCCGGCACCGCCACCGACATGCGGCAGCGGGCGATGTTCAGGTCGATCGGCGCATACAGGCCGGCCATGCCGCTTTCCATCAGCACGTCCTTGCCGGCCACGCCGAAGTCGGCGGCGCCGTACTGCACGTAGGTCGGCACGTCCGAGGCGCGCACGATCACCACGCGCACGGCGGGGTCGGAGGTCGGCAGGATCAGCTTGCGCGAGGTCTCGGGGTCCTCGGTGACGCGGATGCCGGCGGCTTCCAGCAGCGGCAGCGTCTCGGTGAAGATGCGGCCCTTGGACAGCGCCAGCGTCAGCTGGTTGGGCGATGCGTTGAAGGTGGGGCTCATCGGACGTCCTCAGGCAATGCGGCGGATCTTGGCGCCCACTGCCGACAGCTTGTCTTCCATGCGGTCATAGCCACGGTCCAGGTGGTAGATGCGGTCGATCACGGTCTCGCCATCGGCCACCAGGCCGGCGATCACCAGGCTGGCCGAGGCGCGCAGGTCGGTCGCCATCACGTTGGCGCCCGACAGGCGCGGCACGCCGTTGACCACCGCGGTGTTGCCTTCGACCACGATATCGGCACCCAGGCGGTTCAGCTCCTGCACGTGCATGAAGCGGTTCTCGAAGATGGTCTCGGTCACGCGCGCGGTGCCTTCGGCCACGGCATTGAGCGCCATGAATTGCGCCTGCATGTCGGTCGGGAAGGCGGGGTATTCCGAGGTGCGGAAGCTCACGGCCTTCGCACGCTGCGGCATGGCCAGGCGGATCCAGTCGGCGCCGGTCTCGATTTTTGCGCCGGCTTCGCGCAGCTTGTCGAGCACGGTGTCGAGGATGTCCGGCTGCACGCCGCGCAGCACCAGGTCGCCCAGCGTCGCGGCGGCGGCGCACAGGAAGGTGCCGGCCTCGATGCGGTCGGCGATGACGCTGTGGCTGGCGCCATGCAGGCGCTCGACGCCGTGCACCACCAGGCGGTCGGTGCCGATGCCTTCGATCTTCGCGCCCATCTTGACCAGCAGGTGGGCCAGGTCGGTCACCTCGGGCTCGCGCGCGGCGTTTTCCAGCACGGTCTCGCCTTCGGCCAGCGTGGCGGCCATCAGCAGGTTCTCGGTGCCGGTCACGGTGATCATGTCGGTGACCACGCGCGCACCCTTCAGGCGTTTGGCGCGGGCATGGATAAAGCCGTGTTCGATGGTGATCTCGGCGCCCATCGCCTGCAGGCCCTTGATGTGCTGGTCGACCGGGCGCGCGCCGATGCCGCAGCCGCCGGGCAGCGACACGCGGGCCTCGCCAAAGCGCGCCACCAGCGGACCCAGCACCAGGATCGAGGCACGCATGGTCTTGACCAGCTCATACGGGGCCTCGAGCAGATTGACGCCAGCACCGTTAAGGGTCACGCGGGCGCCGTCCAGCCCGGCCTGCATGCCCATCTGGCGCAGCAGCTTGAGCGTGGTGCGCACGTCCTGCAGGTTCGGCACGTTGTCCAGCGAGACGGTATCGGCCGTCAGCAGGCCTGCGCACAGGATCGGCAAGGCGGCGTTCTTGGCGCCCGACACGCGGATTTCGCCTTGCAGCGGGCCGTTGCCGTGGATCTGGAATTTGTCCATGTTCTGTCGTCTGGAGCCGGGCACGCGCCCGGCGTCATGGTTCTGGGGCCGCGCGCTTGGCGCGGCGCATGTCGGCGAGGCTTACTTGCCCTCGCCCGCCTGCCACTCGGCAGGCGTCAGCGTCTTCATCGACAGCGCGTGGATCTCGGCGCGCATGCGGTCGCCCAGCGCGGCGTAGACACGCTGGTGGCGCTGGATCAGCCGCTTGCCTTCGAATTCGTTGCTGACGATGGTGGCAAAAAAATGCTGGCCATCGCCCTCGACTTGCAAATGTTCGCAGGGCAGTCCTTGGGCAATATATTCCCTGACTTGTTCCGGTGTAGGCAGCATGGGGTTCTCTTCAGCGTGATTCAGCTTGATTCAACAGGGCCGGCCGCCGCTCAGTGGCGCAGCTTGAATCCGGACTTCAGCAGGCGCAGCGCCAGCGCGGCCAGCACCACGAATGCCGATCCGACCACCGCCAGGCTGAACAGCGGCGACACGTCCGAGACGCCGAAGAAGCCATAGCGGAAGCCGTCGATCATGTAGAAGAACGGATTGGCATGGGACACCGCCTGCCAGAAGGCGGGCAGCGAATGGATCGAATAGAACACGCCGGACAGGAAGGTCGCCGGCATGATCAGGAAGTTCTGGAACGCGGCCAGCTGGTCGAACTTCTCGGCCCAGATGCCGGCGATCAGGCCCAGCGTGCCGAGGATGCCCGCGCCCAGCAGGGCAAAGACGAGGATCCAGCCCACATTGGCGAAATGCAGGTTGGCAAACCAAGCCGTCACCAGCAGCACGCCCAGGCCCACGGTCAGCCCGCGGATCACCGAGGCCACCACGTAGGCGCCGAACATCTCCCAGTGCGACAGGGGCGGCAGCAGCACGAACACCAGGTTGCCGGTGATCTTGGACTGGATCAGCGACGACGAACTGTTGGCGAACGCATTCTGCAGCACGCTCATCATCACCAGGCCCGGCACCAGGAAGGCGGTGTAGCTGATCTGGTCGTAGACCTTGACCCGGTCTTCCAGCACATGGCCGAAGATCAGCAGGTACAGCACCGCGGTCAGCACCGGCGCGGCCACGGTCTGGAAGCTGACCTTCCAGAAGCGCAGCACTTCCTTGTACAGCAGGGTACGGAAGCCCACCAGGCTGCCCACGGCCATCGGCCCGAGGCGGGTGTCTTCCAGGATTTCGATTTCGCCAGGCTGCTTCATGCCGCGGCCTCCATCGCCGGATCGGGCAGCGCGCCGGGCATATGCCCCTCGCGGCGCATGATCTGCACAAACACGTCCTCGAGGTCGGCCTTGTTGATTTCCATGTCTTCGATCTCACAGCCCGCTTCGCGGCAGGCGGACAGGATCGGCTCCACCGCCTGGTAGCCCGACAAGCGCAGGCGCACCGCGCGCTCGCCGGGGTTGGACGGCATGCGCAGCGGCTCCAGCGCGGTCGGCAGGCCGCCGCGCGCAAAGGTCAGCACCAGCTGCAGCCCGGCAAACTGGGTCAGCAGGTTGCTGGTGCGGTCCAGCGCCACCACTTCGCCGAACTTGAGCATGGCGATGCGGTCGCACAGGGCCTCGGCCTCTTCCAGGTAGTGCGTGGTCAGGATGATGGTGTGCCCTTCCCGGTTCAGGCGCGAGATGAACTTCCACAGCGTCTGGCGCAGTTCCACGTCAACGCCGGCGGTGGGCTCGTCGAGCACGATCACGGGCGGGCGGTGCACCAGCGCCTGCGCCACCAGCACGCGCCGCTTCATGCCGCCCGAGAGCTGGCGCATATTGGCATCGGCTTTCCCGGTCAGGTCCAGGTTGGCCATGATCTCGTCGATCCAGTCGTCGTTGCGGGTCAGGCCGAAATAGCCCGATTGCAGCCGCAGCGTCTCGCGCACCGTGAAGAACGGATCGAACACCAGCTCCTGCGGCACCACGCCCAGCATACGCCGCGCCATCCGGTAATCGCCGACGACATCGTGCCCGAGCACGCTGACGCGGCCGGAATCGGCGCGGTTCAGGCCGGCGAGGATCGAGATCAGCGTGGTCTTGCCGGCGCCGTTGGGCCCGAGCAGGCCGAAGAATTCGCCGCGTTCGACGGTGAAGCTGACGCCCTTGAGCGCCTGCAGGTTGCGGTAGCGCTTGCGAACGTCGTGGATTTCAATGGCTTTCATGGCCGATTGTCTGTGGCGGATCCGGCTCTTTGAGGGGCCGACCGCCAGGAATTGGGAGCAACTGCGTGCCCGGATATCCTGGCCCGGCATGGCATGAACCGGTATCAGGCAGGGGGATGGGCGAACAACCCGGAATTATAGGGGATGCGGGGTGAGTCCCGCTTGATCCCCACCGGATCCGCCCCCAGGGGCTCGGCGACCGCACCAGGCCGTCGCCGCGGCATCGCGGGCGGCCACCGTGCTGGCGACCGGCGATGCCGGATCAATGTCGGTGGTGGTGTCCCTGGGGCGCGGCCTCGGGCGCCAGGCCCAGCAGGCTGTCCACGCCGTACAGGCTGGCCAGCTGCGACAGCTGCGCCGGCACGCCGCGCAGCGACAGGGCCAGGTTGCGCACAGCGGCGGCGCGATTCCATGCCAGCAGCACGGCGACCGCGGAGGAATCCACCTGCGCCAGGCCGGCGCAGTCGACCTGCACCTCGCCCTGCGCCACGCGCGCCAGCCCGTCACGCAGCACAGCGGCGGCGTTCTGGTTGGTCAGCGAGGTACCGAGCGAGAGCATGGATGCGTGGCCTGGAATCAGTGGCTTGAATGCGATGACTTGAACGCGGCGGCAACAAAACGACGACTCCCGCACTGGGGCGGGAGCCTGCGCCGCGAACGGCCATTGTAGAGCACTTCGGCGCGCCGTGCTGCATTGCAGCGGCACGCCGTTGGACGCACGCGTCAGCTCTTGGCGTTGGCCAGCTGGCGGTTGCGGTCCTGCAGCGTCTTGATCACGCCTTCGACGCCCTGCTGGCCGACGATGGTGTTGAAGCTGCCCTTGTAGGCCTCGGTCAGCCACGCGCCCAGCACGTTGATGTCGTAGACCTTCCAGCCCTGCGCGGTCTTCTCCAGGCGGTAGTCCATCTGGATCGGCTCGCCCTTGTTGACGACCTGGGTGCGGATGGTGGCGTCGGTATCGTCAGCGGTGCCGCGGTACGGACGGTACTGCACGGTCTGGTCGCGGATCTGGGCGATGGCGCCGGCGTAGGTGCGGATCAGCAGGGTCTTGAACTCCTCGGTGATCTGCTTCTGCTGCTCGGGCGTGGCCTTGGACCAGTTGCGGCCCATGGCGATCTGGGTGGTCTTCTGGAAGTTGGCGTTGGGCAGGATCTTCTGCTCGACCAGCGCGGTGATCTTGCCGATATTGCCGGCCTGCATGTCCTTGTCGGCCTTCACGGTCGACATCACGTCGCTGACCACGGCCTTGACCAGGCCGTCCGGGGTGGCAGCGTCCGGGGATGCCACCTGGGCGTGCGCCGCGCCGGCAAAGGCAACTACCGTAAGGAAGGGGACCAACAGTCGCTTTATCATGGATTTTCCTTCGTTATCAAAGACGTTTTCGCCTGGGGCGAACCGGCCTGGGCGCCATGGCCGGCGCGTGGGCCTTGCGGTGATTGGAACACAAGCGCGCACCGGCGGTTGTATGCACTGGTGCCTTTTTCGCTACTTAAAAACAAATTGTTTCAGCCCTCACAGGGCATTCACAGCCTGTCGCGGGCCCTGGAGCCGCCCGCGACACGAGGTTCAGCGAATGCGAATGACCCCCGGCATGATCCGCTGCATCGGATCCACCGCTGGCACCGGCAGGCTCTGGCTCTCGGGCTGGAGATCGCCCGAAGGCGGCTGCGTCGGCTGTGCCGGCGTGGCGGCAGGGGCGGAGGCGTCGGCCGGCGGCGCTGCCGGAGCCGCTTGTGGCGGTTGAGCCGGTTGAGCCGGCGCAGCGGGTGCCGCTGGCTTTCCGCCTTCGGTCCCGGCGGGGGCCGCGGGGCTGGCCGGGGTCTTTTCCGTATCCTCGTCCGCTTCCGGCGGCGGGTTGCCGTCGTAGATCAGGTACTGGCGCCGCTGCAGGTAGGCGTCGCGCATGAACGAGTACTTGTCCAGCGCTGCCTGCTCCAGCAGGTTGCTCGCGCCCAGCAACTGCGCCCGGCCGGCAACAATGCGCACCCCGATCAGCGAATTGCGCAGCGATACCGGGTAGAAATAGGCCGACGGATCGAACTGGCGGTCCACCAGCATGCCGGCGGTGTCGCGCACCGTGCTCGGCCCGAACAGCGGCAGCACCAGGTACGGGCCGGGCGGCACGCCCCACACGCCCAGTGTCTGGCCGAAGTCTTCCTTGTACTTGGGCAGTCCACCCGGCGTGGCGATGTCGATCAGGCCGCCCAGCCCCAGCACGGTGTTGATCGCCACCCGCATGGTGTCTTCGGCGGCGCGGCCTGGCTTGCCTTGCAGCAGGTTGTTCACCGCCGAATAAACGTCGCTGACATTGGAAAAGAAGTTTTCCACGGCACGCTGCACCGGCGTTGGCGTGTAGTCGGCGTACAGCTGGGCCACCGGTCGCAGAACGCCCTTGTCGAAGTCTTCATTGATCCTCGAGACCTCGCGGTTGAACGGCTCCAGCGGGTCTTTCGGGTTGGCGGTCGGGCCGGTGGCACAACCGGCAAGGACCGCGGCGGCGGCCGCGGTCGCGGCCAGGCCCTTGCGGAAGGAGGGGGCGGCACTCATTTGAGATTCCCGGCCGGTGCCGGCGCGCTGGCACCCGCGGACGCACCGCCGCTGGCGCCGGCATCTGCCGCCTTGTTGTACAGGAACTGGCCGATCAGGTTTTCCAGCACCACCGCCGACTGCGTCATGGTGATGCGCCCGCCTTCGGCCAGCATGGCGGTGTCGCCGCCGGCTTCCAGGCCAATGTACTGCTCCCCCAGCAGGCCCGAGGTCAGGATCTTGGCCGAGGTGTCCTTGGGAAATTGGTAGCGCTTCTCCAGGCTCATCTCGACGGTGGCCTGGTAGGTCTTGTCGTCGAAGCGGATCGCCGCGACGCGGCCGACCACCACGCCCGCGCTCTTGACCGGCGCGCGCGGCTTGAGCCCGCCGATATTGTCGAAGCGGGCCTGCACGCTATAGGTGTCCTGGAAGCTGAAGGCGCTCATGTTCCCCGCCTTGAGGGCCAGGAACAGCACGGCGACGAACCCCGCCGCCACGAACAGCCCCACCCAGAAATCGAGTGTGTTCTTTTTCATCGGATCTCTTTCTTCAACCCCGTAGTGTCTTGTCGCTGTCTTGTTGTCGTGTGGTTCGCATTGTGGCCGGTGGCGCCCGCATCAGGTGCTGAACATCAGCGCGGTCAGCAGGAAATCCAGCCCCAGCACGGCCAGCGACGCGATCACCACGGTGCGGGTGGTCGCGCGCGAGACGCCTTCCGGCGTGGGCTTGGCCTCAAAGCCCTGGTACAGGGCAATAAACGTCACCGCAATGCCAAAGATAAAGCTCTTGATCACGCCGTTGAGCACGTCGGCCCGCACATCCACGCCGCCCTGCATCTGCGACCAGAAGGCGCCAGCGTCGACGCCGATCAACTGCACCCCGACCACATAGCCGCCCAGGATGCCCACCGCGCTGAAGATCGCGGCCAGCACCGGCATGGCGATCACGCCCGCCCAGAAGCGCGGCGCGACCACGCGCTGCAGCGGGTTCACCGCCATCATTTCCATTGCGGTCAGCTGCTCGCCCGCCTTCATCAGGCCGATCTCGGCGGTCAGCGAGGTGCCGGCGCGGCCGGCGAACAACAGCGCGGTCACCACCGGGCCCAGTTCACGCACCAGCGACAGCGCCACCAGCAGCCCGAGCGCCTGCTCGGAGCCGTAGCGGTTAAGCGTGTAGTAGCCCTGCAGGCCGAGCACAAACCCGACAAACAGGCCTGACACCGCGATGATCACCAGCGACAGGTTGCCGACAAAGAAGACCTGGTCGGTCACCAGCCGGAAGCGGCGCAGCAGTGCCGGCGACAGGCCCAGCACCGTCAGGAACATGCGCGTGGCGTGGCCCAGCCCCGACACGCTGCCGCGCACGGCCGCGCCGATGGCGCGCAGGAAGCCCGACAAAAAGCCCGTCACCGCGCACCTCCGGCGAAATCCTCGGCCAGCGACGGTCCGGCGTAGTGGAACGGCACCGGGCCGTCGGCCTCGGCATGGACAAACTGGTGCACGAACGGGTCGGTGGAAGCGCGCAGCGCCTCGGGCTCGCCCTCGGCGGCGATGCGGCCGTCGGCAATGAAATAGACGTAGTCGGCGATCTGGAAGGTCTCGTGCACATCGTGCGAGACGATGATGGTGGTGGCGCCGAGCGCGTCGTTCAGGCTGCGGATCAGGCGCGCGGTCAGGCCCAGCGAGATCGGGTCCAGGCCGGCGAAAGGCTCGTCATACATCAGCAGCGCCGGGTCCAGCGCGATCGCGCGCGCCAGCGCCACGCGCCGCGCCATGCCGCCCGAGATCTGCGACGGCATCAGGTCGCGCGCGCCGCGCAGGCCGACCGCGTTGAGCTTCATCAGCACCAGGTCGCGGATCATCGACTCGGGCAGGTCGGTATGCTCGCGCAGCGGGAACGCGACATTGTCGAACACCGACAGGTCGGTAAACAGCGCGCCGAACTGGAACAGCATGCCCATCTGGCGGCGCACGGCGTACAGGCCGCGAGTATCCAGCTTGTGGATATCCGTGCCGGCGAAGCAGACGGCGCCCGACTGCGGCCGGACCTGGCCGCCGATCAGCCGCAGCACCGTGGTCTTGCCGCAACCCGAGCCGCCCATCACCGCGATCACCTTGCCACGCGGGAATTGCATGGTCAGGCCGGACAGGATCGGCTTGCCGTGGTCCGCGTAAGCGAAATCCACCGCATTCAGTTCGACGAGGTTTTGAGCAGAATCGGTCACGTTGGCACCGGTCGGGACAGGGGCGCATTATAAGGTCTACTACCTAGCCCTGCTGGCACCCGTGTGTCCCGCGCCACATGAATCCTGCCCGAAAAGGCTCAGAATCGACCTAGCGGGTCCCGAACGCGGCCCAGGCAATCCGGCGCAGTGCGGCTTAAGGCTCCTGGACGGTCCCCACATCCTTCAGGATCACCTGCCATTGGATCGATTCCGAGCGGATCGCGGTGGCAAACGCCTCCGGCGAGTCGCGCACCGGCGTGAGGCCCGCCGCCTGCAGCCGCGAGCGCACCTCGCGCTCGCCCATCACGCCGTCGAGCTCGCCCGCCAGCCGCGCCACGATCGCGCGCGGGGTCTTGGCCGGCGCCATCACGCCGAACCAGGCCGCCGCGGCATAGCCTTCCAGCCCCGATTCCTGCAGCGTCGGCACCAGCGGCGCCAGGGGCGAGCGGGCCGCGCCGGTAACCGCGACCATGCGCAGTGCACCGCTCCTGACCTGGCCCTGGACCGCGGCGAACGAACAGAAGCAGGCGCTGACGCGCCCGGCCAGCATCTCCAGGACCACGGCGGCCTCGCCCTTGGCGGTCACCAGCGGCACCCCGCTGCGCAGGCCGCGCACAGCGTACTCGGCATACAGGTGGGAGGGGCTGCCCGGCTGGCCGTAGCCATAGCTATAGGAGCCGGGGTTCGACTTCACCGCGGTCATCCACTGCTCGGGCGTGCGCATCGGCAGGCGCGCGTCGATCACCAGGAACAGCGGCGTGGTGGCCACGCGCGCCACCGGCGTGAAATCGCGCACGACGTCGTACGGCACCGGCTCCAGTCCGGGCTGGATCAGCATATTGGCCTGGTGCAGCAGCAGGGTGTGGCCGTCGGAACTGGCCTTGGCGACCACGTCTCCGGCGATCGTGCCGGCGCCGCCGGGGCGGTTGTCGACCTCCACCGGCACGCCCAGGCGGGCGGACAGCCGCTCGGCCAGCAGGCGTGCCACGGCATCGGCCACGCCGCCGGCCGGGAACGGCACGATCAGGCGCATCGGACGGTCGGGGAACGACATGCTGCGCGCGAGCTGCTGGGTCCCGGCAAGCGCTGGCATGGCTGGCACAGCGAGCGCCAGCGTGGCACACCCCACGGCATACAGGCACAGGAAAGGCTGGAGCCAGCGCCGGGCGGCGCCCACTGATGGGCGCGGCGCAAACTTCGCTTTACCTCGCCAAAGCCGCGTCAAATTGCGCACTTCGGACATCAATTTCCTCCGGCCGGCCTCCTGAGGAGGCGGCAAACTGGTTCTGGGGAAAAAGGATTTGCGAGGCGGTTTCCGTTCGTTGTTTTTTGAAAATTGTAAGGACAATGCCCAGGCCTCCACAGACACGTAAACCATAGCCGGGAGAACCCTGAAGGCCTTGCCACGCCTGGCCAAATGCGCCATTCGCGGGGACGCGCGAACAGCCCCGGCTATAATCTGCCGATGACGATTTTCACCGTGCGGCCCATGGTCTGCGCCGACCTGCCGGCCGTGCTGGCGGTGCAGGCCAGCTGCTATACCGAGGTCCTGCTGGAAAGCCAGGCCGCGCTGGCCACCCGGCTGGCGCTGTCCCCCGCCACCTGCTGGGTCGCCGACGACCCCGGACAGCGCGGCGGCCTCGCCGCCTACCTCTTCACCCACGCCTGGCCCGAAGCCACCCTGCCGCCGCTGGACGGGCTGCTCGACGATGGCTGCCGCCATCCCGCCCCGCCGGACACCCTCACCTGGTTCGTGCACGACATGGCCGTTGCGCCCGCCGGGCGCGGCGCCGGGCTGGCCCCGCGCCTGTACGCGGCGGCGCAGGCTGCCGCGCGCGCGGCCGGGCTGCGGCGCTCGCGGCTGATCGCGGTGCAGTCGGCCGCGTCCTGGTGGCGCAGGCTCGGGTACGCGCCGGTGGCGGCGGAGACGGCCGCCATGCACGCGGCCAAGCTGTCCGGCTACGGCGCCAGCGCGGTGCTGATGGAGCGGTCCCTGGCCGAGTGAGCGCCCCAGCCGCCAAAGACAAAAAGCCCGCCGGCTTGCGCCAGGCGGGCTTTTTGTTGTGGCCGCAGCGGATCAGCGCGGCAGGTCGGTGTGGCCCATCAGGAAGGCGTCGACCGAACGCGCGGCCTGGCGGCCTTCGCGGATCGCCCACACCACCAGCGACTGGCCACGGCGCACGTCGCCGGCGGCGAACACCTTGGGCACGTTGGTGTGGTAGGCACGCTCGCCCTCGGTCGAGGCCTTGGCGTTCTTGCGCGCATCGGTGTCCACGCCAAACGCTTCCAGCATCGAACCCACCGGGTTGGTGAAGCCCATCGCCAGCAGCACCAGGTCGGCCGGCAGGATGAACTCGCTGCCTTCGACTTCCTGCATGCGGCCATCCTTCCATTCGACGCGGCAGGCCTTCAGCGCCGTGACCTTGCCGTTCTCGCCGATGAATTCCTTGGTGGCGACCGACCAGTCGCGCTCGCAGCCTTCGTCGTGCGACGACGAGGTGCGCAGCTTGATCGGCCAGTACGGCCACACCAGCGGCTTGTTCTCTTCTTCGGGCGGCTGCGGCAGCAGTTCGAACTGCGTCACCGAGGTGGCGCCGTGGCGGTTGGACGTGCCCACGCAGTCGGAGCCGGTATCGCCGCCGCCGATCACGATCACGTTCTTGCCTTCGGCGCGGATCTCGTTGGTGCCATCGCCGGCCACTTCCTTGTTCTGCGGAATCAGGAATTCCAGCGCGTAGTGGATGCCGGCCAGGTCGCGGCCCGGCACCGGCAGGTCGCGCGGCACTTCCGCGCCGCCCGCCAGCACCACGGCGTCGAACTGTTCCATCAGGGCCTGGGCCGAGATGGTTTCACGCGCGTAGTTCTTGATGCCGGCCGGCAGTTCGCCGTCGGTCACCATCACGCCGGCGCGGAAGGTCACGCCTTCGGCCTGCATCTGCTCCATGCGGCGGTCGATCAGCGACTTCTCCATCTTGAAGTCGGGGATGCCATAGCGCAGCAGGCCGCCGATGCGGTCGTTCTTCTCGAACACGGTCACGTCGTGGCCGGCGCGCGCCAACTGCTGCGCGACGGCCATGCCGGCGGGGCCGGAGCCGACCACGGCCACGGTCTTGCCGGTCTTGTGGCGCGGCGGCTGCGGCGCGACCCAGCCCTCTTCCCAGGCCTTGTCGATGATGGCGTGCTCGATCGACTTGATGCCGACCGGCAGTTCATTGATGCCCAGCGTGCAGGCGGCCTCGCACGGTGCGGGGCAGATGCGGCCGGTGAACTCGGGGAAGTTGTTGGTCTGGTGCAGCACCTCGATCGCCGACTTCCAGTCCTGGCGGTACACCAGGTCGTTGAAATCGGGAATGATGTTGTTGACCGGGCAGCCGTTGTTGCAGAACGGGATGCCGCAGTCCATGCAGCGCGCACCCTGGATCTTCGCTTCGCTGTCGGACAGCGCGAACACGAATTCCTTGTAGTGCTTCACGCGCTTGACTACCGCTTCGTAGCCTTCGTTCTGGCGCGGAAATTCGAGAAAGCCAGTCGCCTTACCCATGTTGCGTCCTTGGTCATGCTGCGCGGGACCGGCGGCGTCGCCGGCCCTGCGGTGGGGTCAGTATCTTGTCAGGGCCGCGGCGGCTGCCGCAGCCCATCGCTGCTTGGTTGCTGTGCCGTTGCCTGCGCTCAGGCCGCGATGGCTTCGCGGTCGCTGTCGCGGGCGGCCTGTTCCTTGGCGTACATCTCGCCCAGCGCGCGCTTGTACTCGGTCGGGAAGACCTTGACGAACTTGCGGCGTGCCGTGGCCCAGTCAGCCAGCAGCGCCTTGGCGCGCTCGGAGCCGGTGTAGCGGAAATGCTGCTCGATCAGGTTGCGCAGGATGACTTCATCCAGCACGCGCTTGCCGTCGACCTTGTGCCACGAAGCCGGGCCCTGGCCCTTCTCCTGGTCGGCGGCGGCCAGCACGGCCTCCAGTGCCACCATCGAGGTGTTGCAGCGCTTGTCGAACAGGCCGTCCTCGTCATAGACGTAGGCGACGCCGCCCGACATGCCGGCCGCGAAGTTGCGGCCCGTGCCGCCCAGCACCACCACCGTGCCGCCGGTCATGTACTCGCAACCGTGGTCGCCGGTGCCTTCCACCACGGCGGCCGCGCCGGAGTTGCGCACCGCGAAGCGTTCGCCGGCCACGCCGTTGAAGAACGCTTCACCGGCGATGGCACCGTACAGCACGGTGTTGCCGACAATGATGTTGCGGGTCGGGTCGCCGCGGAACTCATGCGGGGCGCGCACGATCACGCGGCCGCCCGACAGGCCCTTGCCGACGTAGTCGTTGCCGTCGCCCACCAGGTCCAGCGTGACGCCGTGCGCCAGGAATGCGCCGAACGACTGGCCGGCGGTGCCCTGCAGCTGGATGTGGATGGTGTCGTCAGGCAGGCCTTCGTGGCCATGCTGGCGCGCCACCACGCCCGACAGCATCGCGCCGACGGTACGGTTGACGTTCTTCACCGGCTGGATGAACGAGACCCGCTCGCCCTTCTCGATGGCCGGACGGGCCTTGGCGATCAGCACGTGGTCCAGCGCCTTGCCGGCCTCGGCCGACAGGCCGTGGTCCTGCACGTCGGTGTGGAACAGCGGCACCTGCGCGCCCAGCGACACCTGGTGGAAGATGCGGCCGAAGTCCAGCCCGCGCGCCTTCCAGTGCTCGATGCCGGGCTTGGTGTCGAGCAGGTCGGCGCGGCCGATCAGCTCGTCGAACTTGCGGATGCCCAGCTGGGCCATGATCTCGCGGGCTTCTTCCGCAACGAAGAAGAAGAAGTTGACCACGTGCTCAGGCTTGCCCTGGAACTTCTTGCGCAGCTGTGGATCCTGCGTGGCCACGCCCACCGGGCAGGTGTTCAGGTGGCACTTGCGCATCATGATGCAGCCCTCGGCCACCAGCGGCGCGGTGGCGAAGCCGAACTCGTCGGCGCCCAGCAGCGCGCCGATGACGACGTCGCGGCCGGTCTTCATCTGACCGTCGGCCTGCACGCGGATGCGGTTGCGCAGGCCGTTGAGCAGCAGGGTCTGCTGCGTTTCGGCCAGGCCCAGCTCCCACGGCGTGCCGGCGTGCTTGATCGACGACCACGGCGAAGCGCCGGTGCCGCCGTCATGGCCGGCGATCACCACGTGGTCGGCCTTGGCCTTGGCCACGCCCGCGGCCACGGTGCCGACGCCCACTTCGGACACCAGCTTGACCGAGATGTCCGACGCCGGGTTGACGTTCTTCAGGTCGTGGATCAGCTGTGCCAGATCCTCGATCGAGTAGATGTCGTGGTGCGGGGGCGGCGAGATCAGGCCCACGCCCGGCACCGAGTAACGCAGCTTGCCGATGTAGTCCGAGACCTTGTGGCCGGGCAGCTGGCCGCCTTCGCCGGGCTTGGCGCCCTGCGCCATCTTGATCTGGATCTGGTCGGCCGAGGCCAGGTATTCGGCGGTCACGCCGAAACGGCCCGACGCCACCTGCTTGATCTTCGAGCGCAGCGAATCGCCGGCCTGCAGCTCCAGGTCGCGTTCGATCACGTTGTCGCCCAGCAGGCCCTTGAGGGTATCGCCCTGCTTGATGGGGATGCCGCGCAGCTCGTTGCGGTAGCGCTTCTCGTCCTCGCCGCCTTCGCCGGTGTTGGACTTGCCGCCGATGCGGTTCATCGCCAGCGCCAGCGTGGTGTGGGCTTCGGTCGAGATCGAGCCGAGCGACATCGCACCGGTGGCGAAGCGCTTGACGATTTCCTTGGCCGACTCCACTTCTTCCAGCGGAATCGCCCTGGCCGGATCCACCTTGAACTCGAACAGACCGCGCAGCGTCATGTGGCGCTTGCTCTGGTCGTTGATGATGTTGGCGTATTCCTTGTACGTCTGGTAGGCGCCCTTGCCGTCGTCGGCGCGCACCGAGTGCTGCAGCTTCGCGACCGAGTCCGGGGTCCACATATGCTCTTCGCCGCGGATGCGGAAGGCGTATTCGCCGCCGGCGTCCAGCATGTTTTCCAGCACCGGGTTCGCGCCGAAGGCGTCCTTGTGCAGGCGCAGCGCTTCCTCGGCCACCTCGAAGATGCCGATGCCCTCGACGTTCGACGGCGTGCCGTGGAAGTACTTCTGCACCAGTTCGCGCGACAGGCCGATGGCTTCGAAGATCTGCGCGCCGGTGTACGACATGTACGTGGAGATGCCCATCTTGGACATCACCTTGAACAGGCCCTTGCCGATCGCCTTGACGAAGTTCTTGACCGCCTTCTCGGGCGACAGGTCGCCGGACAGGCCGCTGGCCATGTCGGACAGCGTTTCCATCGCCAGGTACGGGTGCACGGCTTCGGCGCCGTAGCCGGCCAGCAGCGCGAAGTGGTGCACTTCACGCGCGGTGCCGGTTTCGACCACCAGGCCGGTGGACGTGCGCAGGCCCTTCTCCACCAGGTGATGGTGGATGGCGGACGTAGCCAGCAGCGCGGGGATGGCGACGTGGTCGGCGTCCACGCGGCGGTCCGACACGATCAGGATGTTGTAGCCCGAACGCACCGCATCCACGGCTTCGGCGCACAGCGAGGCCAGGCGCGCTTCGATGCCTTCTTTGCCCCAGGCGGTCGGATAGCAGATGTTCAGTTCGTACGAACGGAACTTGCCGCCGGTGTAGTGCTCGATGTTGCGGATCTTGGCGATGTCCTTGAAGTCCAGCACCGGCTGGGACACTTCAAGGCGCATCGGCGGGTTGATGTTGTTCAGCTCCAGCAGGTTCGGCTTCGGGCCGATGAACGACACCAGCGACATCACCATGTTCTCGCGGATCGGGTCGATCGGCGGGTTGGTCACCTGGGCGAACAGCTGCTTGAAGTAGTGGTACAGCGTCTTGTTCTTGGACGACAGCACCGCCAGCGGGCTGTCATTGCCCATCGAGCCGGTGGCTTCCTCGCCGGACAGCGCCATCGGCGCCATCAGGAACTTGACGTCTTCCTGGGTGTAGCCGTAGGCCTGCTGGCGGTCCAGCAGCTTGGCCACGGGCTTCTTCTCGGCGGCGACGTCTTCGGGCTTGGCGTCGATCTCGTCGAGCTTGATGCGCACGGCGTCGATCCAGCTCTTGTACGGCTTGGCGTTGGCCAGATTGTCCTTGAGTTCCTTGTCGTCGATGATGCGGCCCTGCTCCATGTCGATCAGGAACATCTTGCCGGGCTGCAGGCGCCACTTCTCAACAATGCGCGACTCGGGGAACGGCAACACGCCGGCTTCCGAGGCCAGCACCACGACGTCGTCCTCGGTCACGTAGAAACGTGCCGGGCGCAGGCCGTTGCGGTCCAGCGTGGCGCCGATCTGGCGGCCGTCGGTGAAGCAGATCGCGGCCGGGCCGTCCCACGGCTCCATCATGGCGGCGTGGTATTCGTAGAAGGCGCGGCGGTTGTCGTCCATCAGCGTGTGCTGTTCCCAGGCTTCCGGGATCATCATCATCATCGCGTGGACGAGCGGGTAGCCGGCCATCGTCAGCAGTTCGAGGCAGTTGTCGAACGATGCGGTGTCGGACTGGCCGGGGTAGATCAGCGGCCACAGCTTGGGCAGGTCGTCGCCCAGCACCGGCGACGAGATCGCGCCGGTCCGTGCGTTGATCCAGTTGACGTTGCCCTTGACCGTGTTGATTTCGCCGTTGTGGGCGACCATGCGGTACGGGTGGGCCAGTTCCCAGGCCGGGAAGGTGTTGGTCGAGAAGCGCTGGTGCACCAGGGCCAGGGCCGACACGGCGCGCGGGTCCAGCAGGTCCAGGTAGTACTCGCCGACCTGATTGGCCAGCAGCAGGCCCTTGTACACCACGGTGCGTGCCGACATCGACGGCACGAAGTATTCCTTGCCGTGCTTGAGCTTGAGCGCCTGGATGGCGTGGCTGGCGGTCTTGCGGATGACGTAGAGCTTACGTTCCAGCGCGTCCGTGGTCATGATGTCGCGGCCGCGCCCGATGAAGATCTGGCGGATCACCGGCTCGGTGGTGCGCACCGTCGGCGACATCGGCATGCTGGCGTCGACCGGCACATCGCGCCAGCCCAGCACGACCTGGCCTTCCAGGCGGACCGTGCGCTCCAGCTCCTGCTCGCAGGCCAGGCGCGAGGCGTGTTCCTTGGGCAGGAAGATCATGCCCACGCCGTATTCGCCGGCGGGCGGCAGGCTCACGCCCTGCGCGGCCATTTCCTCGCGGTAGAACTGGTCCGGGATCTGGATCAGGATACCGGCACCGTCGCCCATCAGCGCATCGGCGCCGACCGCACCCCGGTGGTCCAGGTTCTCCAGGATCTTCAGGCCCTGGGAAATGATCTCGTGCGACTTCTTGCCCTTGATATGCGCGACCATGCCGACGCCGCAGGCGTCGTGCTCGTTGGTCGGGTCGTACATGCCTTGCGCCTGCGGGCGCAGGTCGAGGGCGGAGGAAGACTCGCTGATTTGCTCGCTGGTCTGCGCTTGGGCCGAAAGGTTCTTCATTTGGTCCACGGGCTGAATTCCGGTGAAGGCTGCGCGAACTGCTGGACATACCGGAACGGAGACCGCGCGCTTTCTATCAGATCCACCCAGGACCGGATCCGGCGGGTTGGAAAATGGGGACGAAGCTGTCTGCGGGCCGCAGCGGCGTACACGAGCGTGACGCGCCGCACAATGACTGTGGGTGGAGCAACTATATGGGAATCGCGCCGACCTCGCAAAATTTTTAAATGGGGTCAGAACACATTAATAAACGCACCGTTTCTGTGATTTGATTAAATGGGGACACATTAATTTCCTGCCGCGTCGGGCACTGGATCGGCAACCGCTTGCACCTTTTTGGGGCGGCCTTTCGGCAAGGGCTGAACACGCCGCGTGGCGTGCCGTTCCAGTTGCGCAAGGAAGGCTTCGTCACCAAGCGGCCAGCCGCTGTGCGCATGGCTGCGCAGTGTTTGCAGGGTCCTGCCGGACAGGCCCTCGGCGGTCAGCATGCGGTAGTTCGACTGGCGCTCGAACGGCGTATTGCCGAGTTCCCAGTACGCAGAGTGGTCACTTACAAACGGGCTGGCTTCGATGCCGGCGTGGTGGCGGTAGCTGCTCCACCGGTCGGCCTCGGGGGTAGTCACTTCGCCGGCACGCAGCGCGTTGCCTTCGACATAGAGCATCGCCGGCAGCATCCACTGCAGCGGATCGAACACCGCGGAGCGGAAGCGCCCCTCCCACAGGGTGCCGGTGCGGCCTGCCACGCGGTTGAAGTAGCGCGCATAGCGGCGCCCGACCGCCTGCATGGTCAGGCTCAGCGAATCTGTGCCCTTGGGCGTGGCGACCAGGTGCACGTGGTTGGGCCGCAGCGTATAGGCATGGATGGCAAGATCATGCTCGCGCGCGGCCATGCGCAGGCAGTCGAGGTAGTGCAGGTAGTCGTCCGGCCCCAGGAAAACATCCTGGCGGTTGTTGCCGCGCTGCAACACCAGTGCGGGAAGGCCGGCGGGAGAGAAGCGGGGAAGGCGTGCCATGGCAGGTCATGCGAGCATCGGAGCCCGCATGATAGCCTGATCCGTCCCTACTTATTTCCTTGCCGATATCTCTTGCCCGTCATTCCCGCGCAGGCGGGAATGACGGAGTGGCCGTTTTGGGCGCGCCAGGGATCCTGGCGTTACTGCGAAGAAATCCAGTGCTCAGTTGCCTTCGCTGACCGCGAAGATGCGGCGGTGCTCGCGGATCGCGTAGCGGTCGGTCATGCCTGCGATGTAGTGGGCGATCAGCCGCGACTGGTCGCCGCCGTGGCCGGCCTGGTACTGCGGCGGCAGCAGGCGCGGATCGGACATGAAGGCCTGGAACAGGTCGCCGACAATGCGCTGCGCCTTGGCCGACATGCGCATCACCAGATAGTGCCGGTACAGGTGCCGGAACAGGAAGCGCTTGAGCGCCGCGGCTTCCTCATGGATCTGCGGGCTGAAGCCGACCAGCGGGCCGGCGGCGCGCACCGCGTCGATCGTGCGCGGGCTGGCCGCGGCGATATTGCGGCTGGTGGTCTCGATCAGGTCGACGATCAGCGTATTGATCATGCGCCGGACCGTCTCGTTGATGGCACGGCGGCCGTTGATGCCAGGGAAGGCATCGGCCACCTCGGCGCGGTGGCGGGCCCACATCGGCACCTCGTCGAGCTGCTCCAGCGTCAGCAGCCCCGAGCGCAGGCCATCGTCGATATCGTGGTTGTTGTAGGCGATCTCGTCGGCCAGGTTGGCCAGCTGCGCCTCCAGCGACGGCTGCGTGCCTTCCAGGAAACGCCGGCCCAGCTCGCCCAGCGCCGAGGCATTGACCCGCGAGCAATGCTTGAGAATGCCCTCGCGGGTCTCGAAGGTCAGGTTCAGGCCGTTGAAGCCGCCATAGCGCTCTTCCAGCTCGTCCACCACCAGCAGGCTCTGCAGGTTGTGCTCGAAGCCGCCGTGGTTCTTCATGCAGTTGTTCAGCGCGTCCTGCCCGGCGTGTCCGAACGGCGTGTGGCCCAGGTCGTGCGCCAGCGAGATGGCCTCGACCAGGTCCTCATTGAGGCGCAGGTTGCGCGCGATCGAGCGCGCAATCTGCGCCACCTCCAGGCTGTGGGTCAGCCGGGTGCGGAACAGGTCGCCCTCATGGTTGACGAAAACCTGGGTCTTGTACTCGAGCCGCCGGAACGCCGTGCTGTGGATGACCCGGTCGCGGTCGCGCTGGAATTCGCTGCGCGACAGCGATGCGGGTTCGGCATGCACCCGCCCGCGCGTGTGCGCGGAGCGGGCGGCGTAAGGGGCGAGATGGCTTTCAAAGTCGGTCATGCGGCGCGTCCGGTGGCTGGGTCGGGGTGGCGAGGCATAACCGGTCGGTCAGGCGACCGGGGCCTCGGTGGGAGGTTTGAGCACGGCGTGCGCAAGCGTGGCGCGCAGGTCGGCGTCCGGCACGGCGGTGATGAACGCCTCGCCGAGCCGCTTCAGCAGGATGAACTTGATGCTGCCCGCCTCGGCCTTCTTGTCGACCTTCATCAGTTCGATATAGCGGTCGGCACCGAGTTCCGGGGCCACCACGGGCAGCATCGCCGCCTGCGTCAGCGTGCGGATGCGGGCCAGCGTCTCGATATCGATAAAGCCCAGGCGGTGCGACAGGTCGGCGGCCATCACCATGCCGCAGCCGACGGCCTCGCCGTGCAGCCAGGCGCCATAGCCCATGCCGGCCTCGATCGCGTGGCCGAAGGTATGGCCGAAATTGAGGATGGCGCGCAGGCCGCCCTCGCGCTCGTCCTGCGCCACCACGCCGGCCTTGATCTCGCACGAGCGCTGCACGGCGAGCGCCATCAGGTCCGGGTCGCAGTCGTTCAGCGCCTTGATATGGCGTTCGATCCAGCCGAAGTACTCGGCGTCGGCAATGGCGCCGTGCTTGATGACCTCAGCCATGCCGGCGGCCAGCTCGCGCGGGGGCAACGTGCGCAGCGTGTCGATATCGGCGATCACCGCGTTGGGCTGGTGGAACGCGCCGATCATGTTCTTGCCCAGCGGGTGGTTGATGCCGGTCTTGCCGCCCACCGATGAATCCACCTGCGCCAGCAGCGTGGTCGGCATCTGGATGAAAGGCACGCCGCGCATGTAGCAGGCGGCGGCAAACCCGGTCATGTCGCCCACCACGCCGCCCCCCAGCGCGACCAGCGTGGTCTTGCGGTCGGCGCCGGCCTGCAGCAGCGCGTCGAAGATCTGGTTCAGCGTTTCCCAGTGCTTGAAGGCCTCGCCGTCGGGCAGCGTGACCGTGCGCACGGTCTTGCCGAGCGCGGCCAGGGTGGCCTCCACCCGCGCTGCATAAAGCGGGCCGACGGTTTCATTGGTGACGATGACGGCGTGCTGCCCGCGCACGTGGGGACGCAGCAGGTCGGCGTTGTCCAGCAGGCCGGTACCGATGTGGATGGGGTAGCTGCGCTCGCCCAGGTCGACTTCAAGCGTAATCATGGATTGGGGTCCTGCGCCGGCGGCCCGGACTCGCCCGCGGGCGCCGACGCCGGCTGCGGGGGATCGATCGGGAAACCGGCCATTTCAAGTTGCATCAACACCATATTAGCAAGCTGCGCCACAGAGGGCTTGCCGGTTTCGATGATGAAGTCGGCGACTTCGCGGTAGAGCGGGTCGCGCTCGGCATACAGGGCCTCGAGCTTGCCCTTGGGGTCCTCGGTCTGCAGCAGCGGGCGGTTGCGGTCGTGACGGGTACGCAACCACAGGTCATGCGGGCTGGCGCGCAGGTACACCACCGTGCCGCGGGACTTCAGTACCTCGCGGTTCTCGGGGCGCAGCACGGCACCGCCGCCGGTGGCCAGCACGATGCCCTGGCGCGCGGCGAGTTCGCGGATCATCGCGGCCTCGCGGTCGCGGAAGCCGGCTTCGCCCTCGACCTCGAAGATCACCGGGATGCGCACGCCGCAGTGGGCCTCCAGTTCATGGTCGGAATCGAAGAACGGATAGTGCAGTCGCCGCGCCACCGTGCGGCCCACGGTGGTCTTGCCGGCGCCCATCAGGCCGACGAAAAAGAGGTTGGGTCGATCCGATTCCGGTCGCTCGGAGTCGGATCGATCGGCGTCGCGCCGATCCTGGGCCTGGCGCTGTGCCGCCGGCCCTGTCGCTGAGGCTGTCACTGGACTGTCGTTCGGGAGCGCGGCTTGCGAGCCGTCCTCCCCGGTTGGGAACTGCATCATCTTCTTATGTTGTGGCGCGGCCGGCAAGTGCCGAATGCGGCATAGACCGCATTTCCGGGTCCGTTCCGGGGCTGTCGCCGGGCTCCGCTGCGGCGGCGCGCAAAAAAATGGCCGCATCCCTCGATGCGGCCTGCCAGTCTACTGTATCCGGCGCCTCCGGGCGCCATGCCCTTATTTGAGCGACACGCTCTCGTTCAGGATGCGCGGGGTCAGGAACACCAGCAGTTCAGTGCGGTTGCGCACCTTGGCGTTGCTCTTGAACAGGTGGCCCAGCACCGGAATATCGCCCAGCAACGGCACCTTGTCCACGTCGTTGGACTCGGTCTGGGTATAGATGCCGCCGATCACCACCGTGCCGCCGTTCTCCACCAGCACCTGAGTCTGCACGTGCTTGGTGTCGATGGCAAAGCCCGAGGTGGTCTGGATGCCCACGCTGTCCTTGTTCACATCCACGTCCAGCAGCACATTGCCTTCCGGCGTGATCTGCGGGGTGACTTCCAGCTTCAGGTTGGCCTTGCGGAACTGCACCGAGGTGGCGCCGCTGGAGGTGGCGGCCTGGTACGGCAGTTCGGTGCCCTGCTCGATCAGCGCCTTGATATTGTTGGCCGTGACCACGCGCGGGCTGGAGATGATCTTGCCCTTGCCGTCCGCTTCCAGCGCTGAAAGCTCCAGAGACAGGAACTTGGTGGCAGCACTATTGAACAGGCTTATCGCCACGTTGGCCGGATTCGCGCCATTGATCGCGGCGGCGGGAAGGCTCAGGAACGAACCGTTGTCCGGCGCAAAGCCCAATTGAGTCGGCGGATTGCCCGGTGTGGTGACCGGCACAGGGGACACGCTGTTATAGGTGTTGCCCAGACGCGCATTGTTGTATTGGCCTGCAAACCCGAGCTTCACGCCCAGGTTGCGGCTGAAGGTATCGGTCGCCTCGACAATGCGCGCCTCGATGATCACCTGGCGCACCGGGATGTCGATCTTGCCGATAAAGTTTTGCACCTCTTCCAGCTTGGTGGCGATATCCGAGACAAAGAGCTGGTTGGTGCGCGCATCCGCCGTCAGCGAGCCGCGCTTGGACAGCATGCGCGTGCTCAGACCCGCCGCCCCCGGCACCCCGATGGGCACGGGTGCCGCAGCCGCGGCGCCTGCGCCGGTACTCAAGCCCAGCAGCATCTTGCGCACGTCCTCCGCGCGCTGGTAGTTGAGCTGGAACACCTGGCTGCGGATCGGCTCGAGGTCGTTGATCTGCTGCTGCGACTCAAGCTCCAGCTTTTCCTTGGTCTGCAGCTCGGCCTTGGGCGCCACCCACAGCACATTGCCGTTGCGGCGCGAGGCCAGCCCCTTGGCATCCATCACGATCTGCAGCGCCTGGTCCCACGGCACGTCCTTGAGGCGCAACGTGATGTTGCCCTGCACGCTTTCGCTGGTGATGATGTTCAGGTTGGTGAAATCGGCAAACACCTGCAGCAGCGAGCGGATGTCGATGTTCTGGAAGTTCAGCGACAGGCGCTCGCCGCGGTAGCCCGGGCCGCTGATCAGCTTGGTCGGGTCTTCCTTGACCGGCCGCACCTCGACCACGAACTGGGTGTCGGTCTGGTACGAGCTGTACTCCCAGTGGCCGCGCGGCTCGATGGTCAGGCGCGCGTTGCCGTTGGCATCCGAAGCGCGCATGGCCTGCACCGGCGAGCCGAAGTCGCTCACGTCAAAGCGCCGGCGCAGGTTTTCGGGCAGCGTGGTGGCGAGGAAATCGACCACCACATTCTGGCCCTGCTGCGCGATATTGATGCCTGAGTCGCGCGAGGACAGGTCCACCACCACCCGGCCGGCACCGTCGGCGCCACGGCGGAAGTCGATATTGCGCACCGATGGCCGCCCGGCCGCCGCGGCCGCCTCAGCCGACGGTGCCGGCGCGAACGTGGGAGCGGCACTCTTGAGCGCAGGCGCCACATTATCCATTGCCACCACGAAGTAGTTGCCACGCAGGTCGGTGCGATAGGTGGCGTTGCGCGCGAGGTCGAGGATCACGCGGGTACGATCGCCGATCTGCACCACGTTGGCGGCCTTGAGCAGCTTGCCGCCGTACTCATATTGCGCGCGCCGCTTGTCAAAGCCGGTATCGAAGAAATCGATCGCGAGCCGTGCCGGGTTCTGCGTGGTGAAGTCCGCCGGCTTCTGCGTCAGCGGCCGTTCGAGCTCGACCGTGAACACGGTCTGCTCCCCGACGCTACTGACGTCAACCGACTTGATCCGGTTGCCTTGTGCCAGCGCGGCCGGAGCGGCAATCAACAGCAACAGCGCCATCGCCGTCTTTGCGGCGCCCGCGAGCGCACGATACCAGCGCGCGGGGGTCATGCCGCCGCCTCCAGCTTCAGGCTGGTCATTTTCTCTTTCCACTCTGATACCCCCTCCCGGACCAATTCGCGCAACACGATCTCCTGATCGGTGATGCGGACCACCCGGCCGTAGCTCTGGCCGAGATACTGACCCACCTTGACATGGTGGATCTTGTTATCTACCCGCACGATGCCGTAGGTCTCTCCGTTCTTCTTCATCATGCCAAGCATCTTGAAGTTCTCGAGCGGGTAGTCCTCCAGCGGCTCGCGGCGCCGCCCGGCTTCGGGCGAATCCGCCAGCGTCCGGTTCAGCTCGCCGATCTTTTCCTGCGCGAACGGTTCGGGCGCATTGGCCGCGGCGTACTCGCGCGGCACATAAGGCCTGGCATCGGGCACCGGCTCCGGCGGCTTGGCGCGCGCGCTGCGGGTGGCATTCATCCACTGGCGCAGCGCGTCTTCGTCGCTGGCGCCGCAGGCGCCCAGCAAGCCGACGGCCAGCGCTGCCGCCGCCAGCGCACGCGGCGATGCGGTCCATGCCAGGCTGCGGGTACGGATGGTGCGGCTCATTTGGCACCTCCCGCCTTGGCGGCCACCGCGGCTGCGGCGGCCTTGCGCTGCGCCGCCTGCTCGTCGGGATCGAGCGCGCGGTAGGCCATTGCCACCGCCTCCATCGACAGCCCGCCGTCCTTGGTATTGGCCAGTTGCAGGTTCTGCATCGAAACGATCCGCGACAGCGCCGCGACGTCGGCATTGAACTGCGCCACCTCGTGGTAGCGGCCGGTCACGCGCAGGTTCACCGGAATCTCGGCAAAGTAGGGCTTGAGCACCGCGGCCTGCGGCTTGAACAGTTCGAACTGCAGCCCGCGCGCCACGCCGGCATGGTTGACGTCGGCCAGCAGCGCATCCATCTCGGTCTTGTTGGGCAGTTGCCGCTCCAGCAGCGCCACGCGCTGCTCCACCTGCTTCTTCTGCTCGCGCAGCGCGTCCAGGTTGGCCACCTGGGCCACCTTGGACTGGTACGCCTGCTTCAGGCTTTCCTGTTCCTGGCGCTGGCGGTCGAGCTCGTCGAACCTGGCGCTCCAGTAGAACTGCCAGCCCAGCACCAGCACCACCGCCGCGGCCAGGACCGCGAACAGCACGCGCGGCGCGGTCGGCCAGGTCTCCGGCTCGTTCAGGCTGAGCCCGCGGAACTGGCTGGTCAGGTCGGCCAGGTTGATTTCGGTATTGAGCGCCATGGTCAGGCCTTTCCGGCCGCGGGGGCAGGTGCGGGAACAGGTGCGGCGGATGGCGCGGAAGCGCCCGGCGCGGCCTTCTTGCCGTCGGCCGGCGTCTCCGGCGCGCGGTACGCGAAGCGCATCGAGAAGTCGAACAGCCGGCGTTGTTCGCGCAGGTTGTTGGTCATGGTGACCGCCTTGGACTCGACCAGCTCGGCCTTGTCCAGCCAGGCCACGCCGCCCAGGTTGCGCAAGAGCTCGGAAATGCGCTCGTTGGACTGCGCCACGCCGGAGATGGTGAAGGCCTCGCCGGTCTGCTTCAGGCTGGTCAGGTAGACGCCCTCGGGCACCTGCCGCACCAGTTCCTCAAGCAGCTGCACCGGGCGGTTGCGCTCGGTCTGCAGGCCTTCGACCGCCTTCTGGCGCTGCAGCAGCGCGTCGATGTCCTTCTTCAGGTTGTTGACTTCGCGGATCTGCCCGTCGAGCTTGGCATTCTCGGTGCTCAAAACCTGGTTCAGCGCGACCACCGAAGCGATGCGCCCGTCAATATAGACACCGCCCAGCAGCACCATGGCCGCGCCGCCGGCCGCCGCGGCGGCCAGCATCGTATAGACCTTCTTGCGCCGTGCTGCCTTGCGGGCTTCGTGGTAAGGCAGCAGGTTGACCGAAGGCAGTGTGTTCGTAGACATCTGATGCCTCCGGTGGGTTATTGCAGGCCGCGCAGAGCCAGGCCGACGCTGACGATATATGCCGGCAGGTCGCGCTGCAGGTAGCGCTCATTGACCTTGGCGTTGGTCGCCATGTTGGCGAACGGGTTCGCCAGCGTGGTGGTGATCTTGGTCTGGTGCTGGATCGCCGCCTGCACGCCGAACAGCGACGCATGGCCGCCCGAGAGCAGGATCTCGTCGACCCGGCCCAGGCTGGAGCTGGCAATGAAGTTGCCGATCGCGGACTGCACTTCCATTGCCAGGGCATCCAGCGACGGCTTGAGCAGTTGCGCGCGCCAGGCTTCAGGCAGCGTGTTCTTGCGCTTCTTGATCTCGGCCTTGAGCGCGTCGAGCGTGAACATGCGCGCCGCGCTCTGCGTGAGCTGGTCCCCGTAGCTGTTCAGCGGCTGCTCGTACAGTTCTTTCCAGCCCTGGTAGAAGATGGCCTTGGAACGGCTGCCGCCCAGGTGGACCACCGCCACCACCGGCAGCGCGCGGGCGTCGGCCTCGGATATCTCCTGCGGCACGCCCAGCATCTGCACGATTGAGCGCTGCACCGCGTATTCCTCTACGTCCATGACCTGCGGCTTGAGCCCGGCCATTTCGGCCGCGGTCACGCGTTCCTGCACGCGGTCGCTGTTGGCGGCGGTGACGCGCACGCCGATGCCGCCCTCGGTCTCGCTGGGGCCGATCACGGCAAAGTCGAAATTGACTGCCTGCGACGGCGGATAGAGCCGATGCGCCTCGGATTCGACCTGGGAATAGAGTTCGTCTTCGGACAGGTTGTCCGGCAGGCTGACGGTCTGTGACTCGGTCAGCATGGACGGCACGCCCAGCACCACGTCCTTGGAGCGGATGCCGGCCTTGCCGAGCGCGCGCCTGAGCGCGATCCCGACTGCCTCGATATTGATGACGTTGCCATCGGCAACGGCGTTGCGGTCCAGCAGTTCACTGGCGCATTTTTCCAGCCGGTAGTCTTGCCTGCTGCCCCCAACGGACAGTTCGACTACCTTGATACTGGACGACCCGATGTCCACGCCGACCGTAGTCCGGCGTAGAAGCCCCGACAAAATGCCCCGACGCAAGGTGACCCCCTGACTTTTGAACTCGCCCCTGGCTTGCATGCTCTAATCGGGCGAGCCTAGTTTCTTGAGTGAAACGTGTGCTTTTTTATGTTGGTCGATTCTCACAAAATACAGCATCGGTGGCAACGTGCCGAACTGGCCCAAACTTCTTTTTCAGAAGGCCCTCGCCAATCCGTTGCCAAAACCCCACGGTCGTCGGGTTCCTTTCCGTGCGGGCTTGTGCGCCCGCCCATGCCACCGTAGCAGCCGCCAACGTCGCTTGCACACCGGCATTCGCCGCCTTACATCTTGTAACAGCGCGATAGCGGCGCCCCCGCCACTGTACGCCCGGGCGGGCCGATGCCGGAAGATATAATCCCGGGCACCCCTGACTAGGTATTTCCCTTATGGCCACAGCACAACAGAAGCCGTCCCACCCTGCCCGCCGTCCGATCTGGACGCGGCTCATGTTCTGGGCGGTCGGGCTGGTTGTCGCCGGTGCCGTCGTGCTTGCGCTGCTGCTCGGCTACGCATTGCTGGTGGCCGCGCCCAACCTGCCGTCGCTGGACACCATCACCGACTACCGTCCCAAGATCCCGCTTCGCATCTACACGGCGGACAATGTGCTGATCGGCGAATTCGGCGAGGAGCGGCGCAACTTCGTGCCCATCGCCGAGATCCCGGACGTGATGAAAAAGGCGGTCCTGGCGATCGAGGACGACCGCTTCTATGAGCACGGCGGCGTCGACTTCGTCGGCGTGATGCGTGCCGGGCTGGCCAACCTGCGCGGCGGGCTGTCGCAGGGCGCCTCCACCATCACCATGCAGGTGGCGCGCAACTTCTTCCTGTCCAGCGAGAAGACCTACACCCGCAAGATCTACGAGATGCTGCTGGCGTACAAGATCGAGGCCAACCTGAGCAAGGACCAGATCCTCGAGCTGTACATGAACCAGATCTACCTGGGGCAGCGCGCCTACGGCTTTGACAGCGCCGCGCGCGTGTACTTCGGCAAGTCGGTGCGCGACGTGACGCCGGCCGAGGCCGCCATGCTGGCCGGCTTGCCGAAGGCGCCGTCGGCGTACAACCCGGTGGTCAACCCGCGCCGCGCCAAGGTGCGCCAGGAATACATCCTGCAGCGCATGCGCGACCTGCGCTACCTCACGCCCGAGCAGTACGACCAGGCCGTGCATGCCGAGTTGAAGGTGCGCACCGAAGGCAACGAGTTCTCGACGCACGCCGAGTATGTTGCCGAGATCGTGCGCCAGCTGATGTATGCGCAATACCGTGAAGAGACCTACACGCGCGGCCTGACGGTCTACACCACGCTGACCAAGCCGGACCAGGACGCAGCCTATGAGTCCGTGCGCGCGGGCATCATGAACTACGAGCGCAAGCACGGCTACCGCGGTCCCGAGGCGTTTATCGACCTGCCTTCCGACCCGTCGGAGCGCGAGCAGGCCATCGACGATGCCCTGGTCGAGCACCCCGGCAGCGGCGACCTGCGCTCGGCCGTGGTCACCAGTGTGTCGACCAGGCAGGTGAAGGCAACGCTATTGTCCGGCGAAGTGGCAACCATCGAAGGCGCGGCGCTGCGCTTTATCTCGCCCTCACTGTCGTCCAGCGCCCAGCCCAAGATGAAGATGCGCCCGGGCGCGATCATCCGCGTGACGCAGGACGAGAAAGACAACTGGACGGTGACGCAGCTGCCGGAAGTGGCCGCGGCGTTTGTGTCGATCAGCCCGCAGGACGGCGAGATCCGTTCGATGGTGGGCGGCTTCGACTTCAACCGCAACAAGTTCAACCATGTGACCCAGGCCTGGCGCCAGCCGGGTTCCAGCTTCAAGCCGTTCATCTACTCGGCCGCGCTGGAAAAGGGCTTCTCGCCGGCCACCGTCATCAATGACGCGCCGCTGACGATCGGCCCCGATACCGGCGGCCAGGTGTGGGAGCCGAAGAACTACGACGGTCGCTTCGAAGGCCCGATGACCATGCGCCGCGCGCTGGCCAAGTCCAAGAACCTGGTCTCGGTGCGGATCCTGCGCGCGATCGGCACGCAGTATGCGCAGGACTACATTACGCGTTTCGGCTTCGAGGCCGACAAGCACCCTGCCTACCTGCCGATGGCGCTGGGCTCGGGCGCGGTGACGCCGCTGCAGATGGCGGGCGCGTACTCGGTGTTCGCCAACGGCGGCTACCGCGTCAACCCGTACCTGATCCAGAAGGTGGTGGACGCGCGCGGCAATGTGATCTCCGAAACCCGTCCGCAGCGCGCCGGCACCGACGCCGTGCGCGTGCTTGACGCGCGCACCGCCTTTATCGCCGACACCATGCTGCGCGACGTGGTGCGCATCGGCACCGCCGCCAGCGCCAAGCAGCGCCTGGGCCGCAACGACCTGGCCGGCAAGACCGGCACCACCAACGACGCGGTCGATGCCTGGTTCGCCGGCTACACGCCCAACCTGGTGGCGATTGCCTGGATGGGCTACGACCAGCCCAAGAGCCTGGGCGTGCGCGAAACCGGTGGCGGCCTGGCGCTGCCGATCTGGGTGGGCTACATGAGCAAGGCGCTCAAGGGCGTGCCGGAAGCGCCCGAGCGGCCGGTGCCGGAAGGCGTGCTGATGGTGGGCGGCGACTGGACCTTCGAAGAGAACGCCGGCGGCGCCGGCGTGGCATCGGTGGGCCTGGGCGACCCGTGGCCGGGCAAGGCGGAGGAGTCGACGACGCCGCCGGCCGATACCGAGGCCGAGAAGAAGAAGATCCTGGAGATGTTCGGCGGCGCGTGAGCGCGGTCGCCAGACAGCAGAAAGCCGGCCGCGAGGCCGGCTTTTTCTTTGCCCGCGAAGCAGGCCCAAAGCTGACTACCTGTCAGCCCAGCTTGAGCGCCGCGCCCGCCTGCTCGCTGACATAGCCCGACAGCGCCGCGTACAGCTCGCCGCCGTTGCGGGTGTCGATCCAGCGCTCGCCGTCGCGGCGGAAGTGGAAGCCGCCGGAGCGCGCGGCCACCCACAGCTCCTGCATCGGCGCCTGGCTGTTGATGATGATCTTGGAACCGTTCTCGAATTCCAGCTCCATCACGTTGCCGGTGCGGCTGATTTCAATGTCGGCGTCGGCCGCGTCGGCGGCCGCCTCGACCGCGGCTTCGATGCGGTCCAGCTCCTGCGTGGCCAGGGCCAGGAACTCGCTTTCGCTCAAGGGGGGCATGCTAAACTCCGAGACCGCCGTTGCCGCCGCTGCCCGGACCGGGCGTACGTGGCGCGAACGGCTTTTTTGTTAAGAATCCTTCGGATGCCCGGCCGTTGCGCGTCGGCCATCCAACGCCTTGCCAACAGCCTAAAGGACGACCCGATGCTGCGTCGTGTTGCGATTGTATCGGCGTTTGCCGCCGCCCTTGCGATGCCCCTGCTGGGCGGATGCGGTATCCGCGGGCCGCTGACCATGCCCAGGGTGCCGCCCGAGCCGACCCCGCCGACCGTGACAGATCCGGGCCTGGGCCATGCCGATGCCGTGCCGGCCGCCCCTGCGGCGCCGGCCAATACACCGGCCAATACACCGGCAACCACGCCCGCATCGTCCCCAGCAGCCCCCACCACCCGATAACCATGACCGCATTTTTCCATCGCCAGGACGGCGCGCTTGCCGTCGAGCAGGTGCCGCTGGCGCGCATTGCCGCCGAGTTCGGCACGCCCACCTACGTGTACTCGCGCGCGGCGCTTACCGCTGCCTACCAGGCCTATGCCGCCGCCTGCCAGGGCCGCAAGGCACAGGTCCAGTACGCCATGAAGGCGAACTCCAACCTGGCGGTGCTGCAAGTGTTTGCCAGGCTTGGTGCCGGCTTCGACATCGTCTCGGGCGGCGAGCTCAAGCGCGTGCTGGCCGCCGGCGGCGACCCGCGCAAGGTGGTGTTCTCCGGCGTGGGCAAGAGCGCGGCTGAGATGGAACTGGCGCTGGCGCACGACGTGCGCTGCTTCAATGTCGAGTCGATTCCCGAGCTGGACCGCCTGAACGAAGTGGCCGGCAGCGTGGGCAAGCGTGCGCGCGTGTCGCTGCGCATCAACCCGGACGTCGATGCCAAGACCCACCCCTATATTTCCACCGGCCTGAAGGGCAACAAGTTCGGCATCGCCTTCGAGGACGTGCTGCCGACCTATCGCGCCGCGGCCGCGCTGCCGCACCTGGCAGTGACCGGCATCGACTGCCATATCGGTTCGCAGATCACCGAGGTCGAACCCTACCTGGAAGCGCTGGACAAGGTGCTGGACGTGGTCGAGGCGCTCGAGCGCGAAGGCATCAGCCTGGCGCATATCGACGTGGGCGGCGGCCTGGGCATCACCTACACCGACGAGACCCCGCCGGACATCACCGGCTTTGCCGCCACGCTGCTGGAACGCGTGGCCGCGCGCGGCCACGGCCACCGCGAGGTGCTGTTCGAGCCGGGCCGCTCGCTGGTGGGCAACGCCGGCGTGCTGCTGACGCAGGTGGAGTTCCTGAAGCCCGGCGCGGCCAAGAACTTCTGCATCGTCGATGCGGCCATGAACGACCTGGCGCGCCCGGCCATGTACGAGGCCTACCACCGCATCGAGCCGGTGGCGCTGCGCGACGCGCAAGCCGTGACCTACGACATCGTCGGCCCGGTGTGCGAATCGGGCGACTGGCTGGGCCGTGACCGCGCGCTGGCGGTGCAGCCGGGCGACCTGCTCGCAGTGATGTCGGCGGGTGCCTACGGCTTCACCATGAGTTCCAACTACAACACCCGCCCGCGCGCCGCCGAAGTGATGGTCGACGGCGCCAGGGTGCACCTGGTGCGCGAGCGCGAACTGGTCGAGGACCTGTTCCGCGACGAGCGCCTGCTGCAAGACTGAATCCCACAGCCCGGCCTGCCGATGCGTTCTACGCGGCCGGCTGGCGCGCCCCCGCGGCCGGCCGGCGCAGCCGCCACCACAGCCGCATCCCCAGCAGCACGAACACCACCGCCGCGTAGATCGACACTTCGCTGAAGTCGTTCTTGCCTGCCTTGTGCCACCAGTAGTGCAGGATGGCCACCACGGCGATGGCGTAGACCAGCTTGTGCAGCGCCTGCCAGCGCTTGCCGCCCAGGCGGCGCGCCATGCCGTTGGTCGAGGTCAGCGCCAGCGGAACCATCAGCATGAAGGCGGTGAAGCCCACCGTGATAAAGGGCCGCTTGTACACATCCTTGATCATGTAGGGGAGATCAAAGCCGCGGTCCACGCCGATCCACAGCAGGAAGTGCTGCAGGCCGTAGAAGAACGCGAACAGGCCCAGCATGCGCCGCATCTTGATCAGCCAGTTCCAGCCGGTCAGGCGGCGCAGCGGGGTAATGGCCAGCGTCAGGCACAGCATCACCAGCGTCCAGGTGCCGGTGGAGCGGGTGACAAACTCAAGCGGGTTGGCGCCGAACTGTTCGGTGGCGCCCAAGTACAGCAGCCGCGCGAACGGCAGCAGCGCCAGCAGCCAGAGCGCGAACTTGAGCGCGCGCACGCGCTGCGGCGACAGCGTGGCCGGGCCGGCCGGCTTGCGTGCCGACACGGCGGCGGTGCTGGGGGAAGAGGTGGCCATGCGCTCGCCTTGCATCAGAAGAACTTCTTCAGGTCCATGCCCTGGTACAGCGACGCCACCTGCTGGCCGTAGCCGTTGAACGGCAGGGTCTTGCGCTTGGGCGCGAACAGCGCGCCAAAGCCGCTGCCGCGCTCTTCGCCGATGCGGCGCTCGGTGGCCTGGCTCCAGCGCGGATGGTCCACGTCCGGGTTCACGTTCGAGTAGAAACCATACTCCTGCGGCGCGGCCAGGTTCCAGCTGGTGGGCGGCTGCTTGTCGACAAAGCGGATCTTCACGATCGACTTGGCGCTCTTGAAGCCGTACTTCCACGGCACCACCATGCGCACCGGCGCGCCGTTCTGGTTGGGCAGGACCTCGCCGTACAGGCCGAAGGTCAGCAGCGCCAGCGGGTGCATGGCTTCGTCCAGGCGCAAGCCCTCGCTGTACGGCCAGTCGAGCACGCCGCTGCTGACGCCGGGCATCTGCTTCTTGTCGGCCAGCGTGATGAACTGGACGTACTTCGCGCCGGGCTGCGGCTCGACGCGGCGGATCAGCTCGGCCAGCGGGTAGCCGATCCACGGGATCACCATCGACCAGCCCTCCACGCAGCGCAGGCGGTAGACGCGCTCTTCCATCGGCGCCAGCTTCACCAGCTCGTCCAGGTCATAGACCCTGGGCTTCTTCACCAGCCCTTCCACCGCCACCTGCCACGGACGCGGCCGCAGCGTGCCGGCGTTGCGCGCCGGGTCGGACTTGTCGGTGCCGAACTCGTAGAAGTTGTTGTAGGTGGTCACTTCCGCGTAGGGCGTGCGCTTCTCGGTGACGACGTAGGTGTTGTTGGGCGTGGCGGCCAGCTTCGCGCCGTGCTGGCCCTGCGCCAACGCCTGGCGCGCAAGCCAGGGCGACAGCGCGCTGCCCGCCGCCCCCGCGGCGGCCAATGCCAGCACGCGGCGGCGGCTTTCGAAGACGTGACGGGGCGTGATTTCGCCGGCGGCGATATCGCCGCCGCGCAGCCATTTGGGGGAAGGAATCAGCATGGTTTTCCTTGTTGCCTGGCCGTGCCTGCGCAGGTTGCGCCTGCACGCTTGCAGGATTGGACTCGGGGCTTGGTCGCGGAGTGCGGGCCAGTCCTGACAGCTTTTTTGGATGCTTCGAAACGAAGCAGGTCATGACGCGCCAACCGCGTGCCATGTGCAGCAAGCGCTGCGTGCGCCCGCATTTCCGTCCGGCTATCCGCCCTGGTATTGCTGGTACACCACCTGCGCCAGCGTCAGCAGCCGCGCGCGCTCCAGCGTTCCCGCCAGCGCAAAGCCCAGGTCGCGGTCGATCCAGTAGAAGGCCATCATCGGGTCGCGGCCCGGCGCTGGCCGCGTGGTCCCCTCGCCTGACATGCGCTCGACGCGGAAGCCCGTATCGGGCGTGCCCCGCGCCATGCGCCGCAGTTGCAGCGACAGGCGCGTGCCGTCGTCCGCTTCATACATCAGGATGGCCGACGGGCCGCCTTCGGCCACGCCCAGCCTGCCGCCGATCAGGTGAAAGCCCTGCGGGCGCAGGTCTGGCACCTGCAGTGCCGTGCCCAGGCGCTTGGACAGCCAGGCGATCAGGTGTGCCTCTTCGGTCGCCGCGACTTCCACCGGGTGGCGCATCTCCGGCGCGTAGACCGCGTGCGTGGCCAGCGCCTCGCGCGCAAAGCGCTCGCCCGGGGCCAGCACCAGCGTGCTGCTGCCAAGCCGGCCATGCGCCAGCCAGCCAAGCGCGCCGCCCACGGCCAGCAGCGCGACCGATGCGCAGGTGGCCGCCAGCGCCATGGCCCAGCGCGGCCTGGGCCGCGCGGCATTGCGCCCGCCATCGCCGTGCAGCCCGGGCGGCAGCGCCGCGAGTGGCACCGGTTCATTCAGCACGGGATCCAGCGTGCCATGCAGGGCATCGGCCTGCCGGCGCCAGGCGGCCACCTGCGCCGCCGCGTCCGGGTGCTGCGCCAGGTACGCCTCCACGGCCGCGCGGCGCGCGCCGGACAGCTGGCCATCGGCGTAGGCGTGGAGATCGGCTTCGTGGATGGCGGACATCATTTCACCCGCTGCAAGGGCTTGCCCGCAGCTGCCGGCGCGGCAGCGGGCGCCGTGTCGTCGAGCAGCCGGCGCATCTGCTCGCGCGCCCGCGCCAGGCGCGACATCACCGTGCCCTGCGGCACGTCCAGCACGCGCGCGGCCTCGGCATACGTCAGTTGTTCCAGGCTGACCAGCAGCAGCACCGCGCGCTGCGGCTCGGGCAACTGCGCGAGCGCCTGCACCAGGTCGCGGCGCAGGCCCGGGTCATCCGCGGGGCCGCTGACCTCGGGCAGCGTATCGGTGGTGACCACCAGATCCTTCCTGCGCAGGGTATTCAGGCGCAGGCGGTGCATCATCGTCAGCAGCCACGGCAGCAGGCCATCGGCGCCATCGCCCCACCACGCGCCGGGGCGCAGGTGAAAGCGCCAGCGGTAGCGCAGCGCGCGCTCGAGCGTGTCCTGCACCAGGTCGTCGGCCAGCGCCGCGTCGCCGGTGAGGCCGCGCGCATGGCGCCGCAGCCGCGGCGCCAGCGCGACGAGCTGGCCGTCAAACCCTTCCATGCTGTGGCTGCGCGGGTGCTACTGGCGCGTCAGGGCTTGGCGGCGTGCCAGACGTTGTTGATGTTGTCGCCGCCACGGTCGCCCGGCTTGGCGTCCTTGCCGAAGCGGTACAGCGGCATGCCGCGGTACGCCCACTGCTTGCCGCCGTCGTCACGCGTGATGATGGTGTACTGGCCCGAGGCACTGGTCCCCGGCGCGGCCATCAGCGGCGGCCAGTTGCTGGCGCAGGCTCCGTTGCACGCGCTCTTGCCGCTGCCGGCGGTGTCGCGGTCGAAGGTGTACAGCGTCAGGCCCTGCGGATCGGTCAGCACGCCGTCGGCCACCTTCACCGTGGGCGGCATGTTGCCGGCGGTGCCACCGCTCATGCCGGCGCAGCCGGCAAGCAGGACCGCCGCACAGCCGAGCGCAAGCACGGCGGGACGAACGAGGGATGCAGCAGAAGTAGGACGCAGACTTGCCATGATCTTTTTCTCCATGCGTACCGGTGCCGCCAGCCGGCACCGCTCCTCCAGTAAACACCGGATGTGATGCCTATATTCCGTCACGTTGCAAAAAAGATAAAAAAACCTGCCCGAAGGCAGGTTTTTGCATCGCAACATGGGAACGGTCACAGTTCGCCGTAGCTGTGCAGGCCCGACAGGAACATGTTGACGCCCAGGAACGCGAAAGTCGTCACCAGCAGGCCGACCAGCGCCCACCAGGCCGCCACCGAGCCGCGCAGGCCCTTCATCAGGCGCATATGCAGCCAGGCCGCGTAGTTCAGCCAGACGATCAGCGCCCAGGTTTCCTTCGGGTCCCAGCTCCAGTAGCCGCCCCAGGCTTCGGCGGCCCACAGCGCGCCCAGGATGGTGGCGATGGTGAAGAAGGCAAAGCCGACCGCAATCGCCTTGTACATCACGTCGTCGAGCAGCTCCAGCGACGGCAGGCGCTCGGCCAGGATGCCGTGCTGCTTGAGCAGGTAGGCCACCGACACCATCGCCGCCAGTGAAAAGGTACCGTAGCCGATGAAGTTGGCCGGCACATGGATCTTCATCCACCAGCTTTGCAGCGCCGGCACCAGCGGCTGGATCTCCTGCGCATTGCGGCTGACCGTGTACCACAGCAGGAAGCCGACCGCCGCCGACACCACCAGCATCACGAACGGACCCAGCGCGCGCGTGGCGTAGCGGCCCTGGTAGTACAGGTAGAACAGCGAAGTGATCAGCGTAAACAGCACGAACACTTCATACAGGTTCGAGATGGGGATATGGCCGATGTCGGTCCCGATCAGGTACGACTCGTACCAGCGCACCAGCAGGCCGGTGAAGCCCAGCACCACCGCGGCCCAGCACAGCTTGCTGCCAATGCTGTAGCCGGTGTCCGAGCGCGTTGCCAGCCCGACCCAGTAGAACAGCGTGGACAGGTACACCAGCGCGCTCATCCACAGGATGGCCGACTGGCTCGACAGGAAATACTTGAGGAAAAAGGCCTGTTCCGCGCGCGCCAGTTGCCCGTGGTAGAGCTGGATCGCGAACAGCGACAGCACCGCCAGCGCCGGCATCAGGAGGCGCACCGCCTTCCAGTGCCAGCCGAGCAGTGCAAAGGTGGGCACGGCGGCGATCAGCACCGCCTTGTCGTAGCCGTTCATCCACTGCCCGTACCGCGACAGCGCCACGCCCGCGCCGACGGCCAGCGCCAGTGCGAACAGCCAGTCCACCCAGGTCAGGCGGCGCAGGAAGGAGGGTTCGAGATAGGCCTCGTCAGCGCCACCGGTGTCGGCGCGCGCGGCGCCGCGCATGGCGGGGTTGGCCTGGTTCACATTTGAGGACATAGCGTACCTGCTCAATTCAGTGTGTGGTGCCGGAGGGACCGGAGGAGCCGGCGGATTCGGGCACTTCGGCGCGGCCCCCTGCGGCGCGGCCGATATCGTCGCGCAACGCCGTGAATTCCCTTTCGAAATCCATGGTGCGACGCTGGGTCGACATCGCCATCAGCACATGGCTGCCTGGCCCGGTGTCGCCCACGGCGAGCTTGTCCTTCACCCAGATCCAGACCCGGCGCTCGCGAATATAGAACATCGAGAACACGCCCAGCACCAGCAGCAGACAGCCAAGATACACGATGTTCTTGCCCGGCGCACGGGTCAGCTGGAACACGCTGGCCTTGATTTCCTTGAAGTCGTCGAGCTGCAGGAACACCGGTGCGCCGTAAAAGAAACTATCCGACAGCGCGTTGATGGCCTGCTGCAGGAAGGCGCCGCTCTGCGCACTGTTGGCCACCACCGGCAGCTTGTCCTGCGCGCGCGCCAGTTGCCACAGCTCCCACATCGAGCCGTTCAGGATCTTCAGCAGCACGTCGGCGGCCTTCTGCTGTTCGGCCGGAGGCACGGACTTTTCCAGGAAGGCTGCGATCGCGGTGAAGCCGCCCGGCGGCGAATCCGGCCTGGGCCGGGTGGCGCCGGCAAAGAGGTCGAGCGCGCGCAGCGAGCTCTCCGCCAGCTGGCGGCGCAGCTCGGCCTTGTCATCGCCGGGCATCGATGCCAGCGCAAAGCGGCGCGCGGCCTCGCCGCGCAGGGCGTGGTCCTGCAGCGCGGCGCGCAGGCGCATCCAGTCGGCCACGCTGCCCTGGTCGTCGGCGGGAATGCGCAGGTAGCGGAACGGCTCGCTGGGCGACTCGCGCATGCCGGCCAGGAACACCGACTGGCCATCCATCTGCACCGGCACCATGTAGTTGTTGTACTCGCGCGCCTGGCCGGTGCGGTCGCGCAACTTGTACTGCACCGACGGACCGACATTGCGCAGCGTCTTGGCGCGGTCGGTGCTGGCCGCAGCGCCCAGGTGCTTTTCCAGCGTCTCGTTGAAGGACTTGCGTGCCACGCCGCGCGCGTCGGGCTTGCCCGAGGCATCGGTGACGCTCTCGATATTCATCAGCCGGAAATCGCTGAACTCGACCGTCAGCCCTTCGCCGTCCGCGCCGGTGCCGGTGCCCGCCAGCGGCTTGTTGCCGCCCACCGCGCCGTCGATGGTGAAGGTGCCGTGGCCGCTGCCCTGCATCGGGTAGCCGACGAATTTCAGGCGCGAGCCGCCATCCTCGAAGCTGGACTGGTAGATGGCGATGCCGTCGACGATCAGCGGCTCGTTCACCTTGATGGTGGCCTCGGTCTGCTTGCCGGTGGCGCGGTCGGTCACGATCACATCCGAGGCAAACAGCTTGGGCATGCCGGTCTCGTAGAAATCGACCTTGAACTTCTTGAGCGTGAGCGCGAACGGCAGGTCCTGCACCAGCGCGCCATCGGCGATATTCAGGATGGCCGTGGAAACGGTAGAGCCCTCGGGCACGTAGGCGTTGCCGCGGAAGCCCGGGTTGCTCGTCGAGAGCCGGTGCTGGGGCGGGATTTCGCTGATGACCGCGTTGCCGCTGAGCGGGGTCTTGCCGCCCAGCCACATCTGCGCGCGGATCAGCATGTCGCCGTCGAGCAGGCCGCCGATGCAGATCACCACGATGGCGGTGTGCGCCAGGATATAGCCGGCCTTGTTGGCGGCGCCGGCCTTGGCGGCCAGTAGCGTGGCGCCGTCATGCTCGACTGCCTTGAGCCGGTAGCCGCGGTTGCGCAGCAGCGCCGACAGGCGGCTCACCGCCTCGGTGCGCGGGCGCGCGCCGTCGAACTCCCCGCGATGATGGAAGGCGCGCAGGCTGCGCTCGCGCACATGGTCCTTCCACGAGCGCATGTCCGCCACCATCTTGGGCGCGTTGCGCACCAGGCACAGGCTGGTCGACACCACCAGGAAGGCCAGGATCAGCAGGAACCACCAGGAACCATAGACCTTCTGCAGCGACAGCGTGTGGAACACGTCGGCCCAGAACGGCCCGAACTGGTTGACGTAGTTGGGATACGGCTCGTTCTGCTTGAGCACGGTGCCGATCACGCTGGCGATGGCGATCACCGTCAGCAGCGTGATCGCGAAGCGCATCGAGGACAACAATTCGACCGCGTCGCGCAGCACGCGGTGAGAGGTCTTCAGGTGCAGCCCTGAAGTGGAAGCGGTCGACATGTGCAGTGAAACCTAAAACAACGTGCAGCTTGGAAATGAATAAAGGGTGGACATGCTTTGGCAAGCAGGCCACCCTTTTCGATTGTGACAAGCGCGTTCGGTTGCATGACGCGGCACACCCGCTGGAACGGGGGCCGCCAAACCAACGCGCCGGCGCCTCGCAGGCGCCGGCAGAGTCGCGGAATCGTTAACGAACGCCGGCGACGTAATCCGCCACCGCCTTGATCTCGGCATCCGACATCTTGGCGGCAATGGTCGTCATGACCGGGTTGTTCTTGCGGGTGCCCTGGCGGAATGCCACCAGTTGTGCCTCGGTATAGTCCGCCCATTGTCCGCCGATACGCGGGTACTGGGCAGGAATGCCGGCACCGGTGGGACCGTGGCAGGCGGCACAGGCCGGCACGCCCTTGGCCGCAATGCCGCCGCGGTAAATCTTCTGGCCGGCTTCGATGGTGTCCTTGTTCTTGGCGGTGGCCGGCTTGAGCGACTGCTTGGCCAGGTAGGCGCCGACGTTGCGCATTTCCTCGTCGGTCAGCACCGACGCCATCGGCATCATGATGGCGTTGCCGCGTGCCTTGGACTTGAAGTCGGCCAGTTGCTTGTGGATGTATTCAGGATGCTGTGCGGCCAGCTTCGGGTTGGCGGCGGCGGCACTGTTGCCGGCGGCGCCGTGGCAGCTCAGGCAGGCGGGCACATTGCGATCGGGGGCACCTTGCGTGAACAGCGTTTCACCCTTGGCCGGGTCAGCCTTTGCGGCGGCCTGCTCTGTGGCAGATGCCAGTCCGGAAAGGGCGGCGGCAGGAACGGCCAGAGCCAGGACACCCAGAATCTTCGCAATGCGGTTCATTCGCACACCTTCTCTGAATTGTTTTGGATACCGTGATGCGTGCCGGCCCGGCGCTTTGCCGGCGGTGAGGACGCGCCGGTGCAAAAGGCTGGTATCGTGGCGACCCGCGTGCGGCTGACCGATCCGCATAGTGCTGGCCGTGGCGGCAGACCCCGCCAGCCCGCTCCCGCCGCCGCAGCACCCTTCGGCGCAACGCGCAATGCGGGGCAAGGCCTTGCCCACGATGGAACGACACACTAGGCTTCCCGCCCGGACGACGGCAGCCGAGGCGCGTGGCCGTGGATGCCACGCGTCACCCGTTCAGGAGACCGTAAACCGTCGTATTGTACAATAAGTTATGTGCCGGATTGATGCCTTGCGCCTTGTCATGCCCCCATCGGGCTGCGCCAGATCAACCCCGGCGGGCGGCCCAGGCCGCCAGCCATCCCACCCTGGCGAGACCCCGGCCCCGGCATGCGTACTGCGCGCTGCCTCCGCGGCCCGCCCCACCGCTCTTGCGCATGTCCCTTCTTCACCAGGCCCGCTTCTTCATCACCGTGAACCACCTGCGCGACCTGCCCGCCACGGCCGTGCCTGAGGTGGCGTTCGCCGGGCGCTCCAACGCCGGCAAGTCCACGGCCATCAACATCCTGTGCAACCAGAAGCGGCTGGCGTTCTCGTCGCGCACTCCCGGGCGCACGCAGCACATCAACTATTTCTCGGTGGCGCCGGTCAAGGCACCCGACCCGCTCGCCTTCCTGGTCGACCTGCCCGGCTACGGCTATGCCGAGGTCTCGGGCTCGGCCAAGTACCACTGGCAGGGCCTGCTGAGCGACTACGTGCAGACGCGACAGCAGCTGTCGGGCCTGATCCTGATGATGGATGCGCGCCGGCCGTTCACGGATCTCGATTGCCAGATGGTGGAGTGGTTCCTGCCCACGGGCCGGCCGATCCACGTGCTGCTGACCAAGGCCGACAAGCTCACCAACAGCGACAACGCCAAGGCGCTGCGCGAGACGCGCAAGATGCTGCAGGGCTACGCCGAGCAGATGGAAACGCCGGTACCGATGACGGCACAGCTGTTCTCCAGCCTGAAGCGCCGCGGCATCGAAGAGGCGCAGGGCGTGATCGCCGGCTGGCTGAACCTGCCGGAAGCGCAGAAGGCCGAACAGAAGGGCGCCCCTGAAAAAGCGGAGCCGCCCGCTGCCGATCCGGCTGAGTAAGCCTCTGCCCAGCGCACAGAAAAAAAGCCCCGCTGCAAGCAGCGGGGACAAACTTTCCCGCCGCTGGGGCGGGTACCCGCTCAGGGAGGAGTAGCGGGGGACACCGCGCCACGCAGGGCGCAACGCAATGTGTCCGCGAGTATGATAGCGGGCACGCTCAAAAGTTTAGTTTTTCTTCGGCCAGCCGCATGACGCTGCGCGCGCCGTGCTTGCCGGTCTGCTTTCTGTCCAGTGCTTCAGTCAAAAAGCCCGCCATGTCCACCTTCCCCGAATACCGCCCGCGCCGCATGCGCCGCGATGATTTCTCCCGTCGCATGATGCGCGAGCATCGCCTGTCCCCGGACAACCTGATCTATCCCGTCTTCATCCTCGACGGCCAGAACCAGCGCCAGGCGGTGGCGTCGATGCCGGGCGTCGAGCGTGTATCGGTCGACCTGCTGATGCCGGTGGCCGAAGACTGCGTCAAGCTGGGCATCCCCGTGCTCGCGCTGTTCCCGGTGATCGACCCGTCGCTGAAGACCCCGGACGGCATTGAGGCCACCAATCCCAAAGGCCTGGTGCCGCGCGCCGTGCGCGCGCTCAAGGACCGCTTCCCCGAGCTTGGCGTGCTGTGCGACGTGGCGCTCGACCCGTACACCAGCCACGGCCAGGACGGTGTGCTCGACGACAACGGCTACGTCATCAACGATGTGACGGTGGAAATCCTGGTGCGCCAGGCGCTGGCACAGGCCGAAGCCGGTGTCGACATCGTCGCCCCGTCCGACATGATGGATGGCCGCATCGGCGCAGTGCGCACCGCGCTGGAAGACAACGGCCATATCCATACCCGCATCATGGCGTACTCGGCCAAGTACGCGTCGGCGTTCTACGGCCCCTTCCGCGACGCGGTGGGCTCGGCCGCCAACCTGGGCAAGGGCAACAAGATGACCTACCAGATGGACCCGGCCAACACCGACGAGGCCCTGCGCGAAGTGGCGCAGGACATCCTGGAGGGTGCCGACATGGTGATGGTCAAGCCCGGCATGCCGTACCTGGACATCCTGCGCCGCGTCAAGGACGAGTTCCGCTTCCCGACCTACGTCTACCAGGTCAGCGGCGAGTACGCGATGCTCAAGGCCGCCGCGCAGAATGGCTGGCTGGACCACGACAAGGTCATGATGGAATCGCTGCTGGCCTTCCGCCGCGCCGGCGCCGACGGCATCCTGACGTATTTCGCACGCGACGCCGCGCGGCTGCTGAAGGCCTGAGCGGGTAACGGACAAGGGCCTATGGAACTGCTCGGCTTCTCGGCCAGCCAGGTGCACCCGCTTGCCTCGCTCACCGAGGCGGGCAGCTTCCTCAGCGGCAATGCCGCATCGCTGTTCGTCTGGGCGGACTTCTCCACCGAGGAAGTCACCGCCGCGCCGGATGCCTGGCGCGAGAGCGTGCGCCAGCTTGCCGGCGCGCCGGTCCTGGACCTGCACCTGACCGACGCCACCAACGCCGCGCATCCGTCGTATTTCGATACGACCAATGCGTACGACATGGTGATTTTCCGCAAGCTGACCTTCGAGACCAGCCGCGCCATCGCCGAGGCCGAGCCGCAGGAGGCCACGGCGGGCACGATGAAAGCGCCTGCTGCCCGCCCCAAGCGCCATCCGCCCGGCTTCCTGCCGGCGCTGGCCAGGATCGACACGCAGCCGGTCACGTTCTTCGTCTTCGATACCGTGCTGGTCACGGTGCGCTCCGGGCAGTCGCGCACGGTCGACCAGGTACGCCAGCGCCTGCTGGAGCTGTGCCAGGGGCCACGGCCGCAGGCCGCCCCCGCGCGCGGCAACGGCCAGGCGCTGCTGCACGGCGTGCGCCCGCCAAGCCGGCCCGAGGACCTGATGCTGCGCCTGCTCAATGCGATGGTCGACCGCTACCTGGAGCTGCGCGCGCCGTTGACGCGCCAGCTCGACCGCTGGCAGCGCGCGCTGCTCAATTCGCGCCGCAGCTTCTCAAGCTGGGAAGGCCTGCTCGATGCGCGCATCCAGCTGCGCAAGCTGGAACACCTGAGCGAGGAACAACGCGACGCGCTGCAGGAATTCCGCGACAGCCTGCTCGACAACCGCTACAGCAGCGACCAGCCCGACGGCGCGGCCGATGCACCGGGGCGCGACGAGCTGCTGCTGGTGCGCATCAACGACGTGATGGAGCATATCCAGCGCGTGCTCGCGCATGCGCGCCGACTGGAGGATTCGATCGAATCCGCGGTGCAGATCCACTTCTCGGCGGTGGCGCACCGGACCAACCGCACCATGCGCGCGCTGACGCTGATCACGGCGCTGTTCATGCCGCTGACGCTGATCACCGGGGTGTTCGGCATGAACTTCGACCGCATGCCCTGGCTGCGCGAGCCACAGGGGTTCTGGTGGTCGATCGGCCTGATGGGTGCCGTGGTGGTGGTGTTGGCCGCGCTATGGGGGCTGGCACGGCAGCTGGAGCGCTAGCGCAGGGCTGGGTACGCCTCAGGTACGCGTGCGCGTGCCGAAGGCGCGCTCCAGGCTTTCCAGGAAGCGGTTGGCCGACTGGTAGCCGATCACCCGCACCGGGCGCTCGCGTCCGTCGGCGCCGAACAGGATGATGCCGGGCGGCCCGAACAGGCCGAAACGCTTGAGCAGCGCCTTGTCGTCGGCATTGTTGGCGGTCACGTCCGCCTGCAGCAGCACGATCTCCGACAGCCGCGCACTCACGCGCGGATCGACGAAGGTCATGTGCTCCATTTCCTTGCAGCTGACGCACCAGTCGGCATAGAAATCCAGCAGCACGGGCTTGCCCGCGGCCGCGGCCTGGGCCACGCGGGCGTCGAGTTCCGCCACGCTGCGCACGCGCTCGAAGCGCAACGCCTGCGCGCCGGCCGCGGCTTCCGCGCCACCGCGCGCCACGCTCAGGTGCGACAGCGGCTGCAGCGGATCGCGCCCGCCCGAGGCCACGCCGATCAGCACGATCGCCGCGGCGATCGCAAACAGCACGCCCACGCCCTTGCCGACACGCGCCAGGTTGCGCGGATCCGGGCCCAGCCCGTCGAAGGCGCCCAGGAACACCGCCGCCACCAGCAGCAGCGCCGCCAGCGCCAGCATCGTGGTCCAGGCCGGCAGCACCGGCGCCAGCATCCACAGCGCCACGCCCAGCAGCAGGAAGCCGAAGAAGCGCTTGGTAACCTCCATCCAGCGCCCCGCGCGCGGCAGCAGGTTGCCCGCCCCCACCCCCACCAGCACCAGCGGCACGCCCATGCCGAGCGCCATCGCGAACAGCGCCGCGCCGCCGATCACGGCATCGCGGGACTGCGCGATATAGGCCAGCGCGCCGGCCAGCGGCGCGGTGACGCACGGTCCGACAATCAGCGCCGAGATCGCGCCCATCGCCGCCGCGCCGGCCACCTGGCCGCCCTGGCGGCGGTTGGACGTTTCGGTCAGGCGGATCTGCCAGCGCTGCGGCAGCTGCAGCTCGTACAGCCCGAACATCGACAGCGACAGCGCCACCATCAGCGCTGCAAACGCGCCCAGCACCCACGGCGTCTGCAGCGCGGCCGACAGGCCCTCGCCCAGCAGCCCCGCGGCCACGCCGACCCCGGTGTACACCACCGCCATGCCCAGCACATAGGCCAGCGACACCACCAGCGCGCGGCCGCGGGTGACGTGCTCGCCCACCACGATCGACGACAGGATCGGCACCATCGGCAGCACGCATGGGGTAAAGGTCAGCAGCAGGCCCAGGCCGAAGAACAGCGCGGCAATCAGGCCCAGGTTGCGGCTGGCCAGCGCGCCGGCGATGCGGTCGCTGTCGTCGCCGCGCAGCACCACCGCCGCGCCAGGCGTGGCCGGCTCCGGTGCCGGCGACGCCGTGGGCGCATCCGTGCGTGCGCGCTTGCCGAACAGGTCGGCCAGGCCGCTGCCGCCAACCTTGTACACGCTCTCCATCGGCGGATAGCACAGGCCCTTGTCGGCGCAGCCCTGCGAAGTGACCGTCAGCGACCACTTGCCGTCGGCCGGCGCCGCCTCCACCGGCACGCGGATGACCACGCTGTCGCGGTAGGTCTCCATCTCCTTGCCGAAGGTCTCGTCGAACTTGACCTGGCCGTGCGGATACACGGGTGTGCCCAGCTTCACGTCGGCGGGTTGTGCGGAAAAGTGGAAGCGCTCGCGGTACATGTAGTAACCGGGGGCAACCTCGAAGCGCACCTCGATGGTCTTGTCGTCGAGCTGGCTGGCGGCAAAGCGGTAGGCCTGCTCCGGCGGCAGGAAGTCGTCCTCGGTGGCGGCGCGCGCGCCGCCCGCCAGGCACAGCCAGGCCAGCGCCGCCAGCAGCACTGCGGCAATATGCCGCGCCCAAACCTGCCCGCGCGCGCGCTCCGGAAGTGCCAAACCGATGTTCATGAAACTGGTTCCTGTCTGTCTTGAATTGGGGATGCCGCCGTACCTGCTGCTGCGCCGGGGACGCCGCGGCCTTATTCTGCCGGCCCCGTGGGGCTCGCGGCCTCGCTGCGGACCCACGCCAGGTAAGGCGGGTAACCCGCCGTCACGGGCCAGGCAATGAGCTCCGGTACGTCGTAGGGGTGATGTTGCCGGATCACGGCCTCCAGCGCAGCGTAGCGTGCGCGCGTGGTCTTGATCAGCAACGGCCACTCCTGTGCCCTTTCGAGGTTGCCCTGCCACCAGTACTCGGATTCGACCGGCGCCAATCGGTTCACGCAGGCGGCGGCGCGCGCCTGCAGCACGGCCCGGGACAAGTGCGCCGCGGTCTGCGCATCGGGCGCATTGGTGATGACGACGATCACCTCGTCCGGGTCTGTATGGCTTTGCATCGACACTCTCCTTGCGCCAGGCAGCGGCCGTGGCCGCAAAAACAAAAGAGCCAGGCAGATGCCTGGCTCGATTGTAAGCGGTGTGCCCGGACCCGTCGCCGCGGCGGCGGGCGGGAAACTACCTTATTCCGCGGCTTCTTCGGCCGGGGCTTCGGTGATTTCCGGACGATCCACCAGTTCGACCAGCGCCATCGGCGCATTGTCGCCCTGACGGAAGCCGAACTTGAGGATGCGGGTGTAGCCGCCCGGACGGGTGGCGTAGCGCGGGCCCAGTTCGGTGAACAGCTTGGTGACCATGTCGCGGTCGCGCAGGCGGGCGAAAGCCAGGCGGCGGTTGGCAACGGTGTCCTTCTTGGCCAGCGTGATCAGCGGCTCGACAACCTTGCGCAGTTCCTTGGCCTTGGGCACGGTGGTCTTGATCAGCTCGTGCTGGAACAGCGAGTTGGACATGTTGCGCAGCATCGCGAGACGGTGCGACGAGGTGCGGTTCAGTTTCCGCAGACCATGACGGTGACGCATGATGATTCCTTTCAGTTAAGTGTTTGACCAGCTCTTCTATCGTCCGATGCGGCTGGACGCGGGCCGGTAGTCATACAAGCCCCGGCCGAAGCCAGGGCGGTTACCGCGGCGCGGGACGGATATCCCGCGCCACCATTACTTCTCCAGACCTGCGGGCGGCCAGTTCTCGAGCTTCATGCCGAGGGTCAGGCCACGCGAGGCGAGGACTTCCTTGATCTCGTTGAGCGACTTGCGACCCAGGTTCGGGGTCTTGAGCAGTTCGTTCTCGGTACGCTGGATCAGGTCGCCGATGTAGTAGATGTTTTCGGCCTTCAGGCAGTTGGCCGAGCGCACCGTCAGCTCCAGGTCGTCGACCGGGCGCAGCAGGATCGGGTCGATCTGCGGCGTGCGGCTCGATGCAGCTTCCGCTGCCGACTCGGTGCCTTCCAGGGCGGCGAACACGGACAGCTGGTCGACCAGGATGCGGGCCGACTGGCGGATCGCTTCCTCGGGCGAGATCACGCCGTCGGTTTCGATGTTCATCACCAGCTTGTCCAGGTCGGTACGCTGTTCCACGCGAGCGGACTCAACCGCATACGACACGCGGCGCACCGGCGAGAACGAAGCGTCCAGCACGATGCGGCCGATGACCTTGCCCGACTCGTCGCCGAACTTGCGCACGTTGCCCGGCACATAGCCGCGGCCTTGCTCAACCTTGATCTGCATGTCCAGCTTGCCGCCGGCAGACAGGTGGGCGATCACGTGGCTCGGGTTGATGATCTCGACGTCGTGCGGCAGCTCGATATCGGCAGCCGTGACCACGCCTTCGCCATCCTTGCGCAGCGACACCGTGACTTCGTCGCGGTTGTGCAGCTTGAACACGACGCCCTTCAGGTTGAGCAGCAGGTTGACGACGTCTTCCTGCACGCCGTCGATGGTGGAATACTCGTGGACCACCCCAGCGATCGTGACTTCGGTCGGTGCATAGCCGACCATCGACGACAGCAGCACGCGACGCAGGGCGTTACCGAGCGTATGGCCGTAGCCGCGCTCGAACGGCTCCATCACGACTTTGGCGTGATGGTCGCCCAGAGGCTCGACGGCAATGATTTTTGGCTTGAGGAGTGCTGTTTGCATTAGGTTGTCCTTTTCAATACCCTCGGCTCGTTACACCGATAAGGCTGACGTTTGGAACCTGAAAATCCCATCGCGAGATGGGCGAAGCCCGACCGCGCGTACAGCGCGTCGGGCTGAAGAGAAGCTTTGCGGCGAACGCAAGCTCTGGCCGTTCCGCTCGCGTGATTAACGCGAGTACAGTTCGACGATCAGGCTTTCGTTGATGTCACCCGAGATATCGGCGCGATCCGGCACTTGCTTGAAGGTGCCTTCGAACTTCTTCGAATCCACCGCCACCCAGGCCGGGAAGCCCGACTGCTCGGCCAGCGACAGCGATTCAGCGATACGGACTTGCTTCTTCGACTGCTCGCGGATGGTGACGACGTCGCCAGACTTGATCTGGGCCGACGGCACGTTCAGGGTCTGGCCGTTCACCAGGATCGCCTTGTGCGACACCAGCTGGCGCGCTTCAGCGCGGGTCGAGCCAAAGCCCATGCGGTACACGACGTTGTCCAGGCGCGATTCCAGCAGTTGCAGCAGGTTTTCGCCGGTGTTGCCCTTGCGGCGGTCGGCTTCGGCGAAGTAGCGGCGGAACTGGCGCTCGAGCACACCGTAGATGCGCTTGACCTTCTGCTTTTCACGCAGTTGGTTGCCGTAGTCGGAGGTGCGGGCACCCGAGGTACGGCCGTGCTGGCCGGGCTTGCTGTCCAGCTTGCACTTGTCGGCCAGCGAGCGGCGTGCGCTCTTCAGGAACAGGTCGGTGCCTTCACGGCGGGAAAGTTTGGCCTTCGGGCCGGTATAACGTGCCACGTTGTCTTCCTTTGATCGATCGCGGCGCCTTCAGGACGCGCCGCGAGTCCGTCAACGCAGTACTTCCGCGGTGCGATGTTGCACCCGGGAGACCGTGACGGACGGTGGGCTTATTAAGCGTGCCCCCTTGCCACGTATGGCCGGGTACGACGCTGCAAGCATTTACCAGTGCGCCGGCATGGGAATGTGCCTTAAGAGACATTCCCTCGACGCAAAACGAAAACCTGCCGCATTAAAATGCAGCAGGTCAACGCGCGATACTACCATATCCGAAACCGGCAGGTAAACCTACCGGGTCCGGACACACCAACGCTCAGATGCGGCGGCGCTTCGGCGGACGGCAGCCGTTGTGCGGAATCGGCGTGACGTCTTCGATGATCGCGATCTTGATGCCCAGCGCGTTCAGTGCGCGGACAGCCGATTCACGACCCGGGCCGGGGCCCTTGATGCGCACTTCCAGGTTCTTGATACCCTGGTCTTGCGCCACGCGGCCGGCGTTCTCGGCAGCAACCTGGGCAGCGAACGGGGTCGACTTGCGCGAACCCTTGAAGCCCTGGCCACCGGCGGTCGCCCACGACAGGGCGTTGCCCTGACGGTCGGTGATCGTGATGATGGTGTTGTTGAACGAGGCGTGGACGTGCGCAATGCCGTCGGCAACGTTCTTCTTGACCTTTTTACGCGCGCGAGCGGCGTTATTCGGACCTTTTGCCATTAGTTTCTTCCTCTGCCTTCGGCTTTACTTCTTCAGAGCCACGCCGGCCTTGCGCGGACCCTTGCGGGTACGGGCATTGGTGCGCGTACGCTGGCCGCGCATCGGCAGGCCCTTGCGGTGACGCATGCCACGATAGCAACCAAGGTCCATCAGACGCTTGATGTTCATCGTGGTTTCACGACGCAGGTCACCCTCGACCGTGACCTTGCCCACTTCGTCACGAAGCTTTTCCAGGTCGGCGTCGGTCAGATCCTTGACCTTCTTGTCAAACGGTACACCGGTGGCCTCGCAAATCTTGCGAGCGCGCGAGCGGCCAACACCGTAAATGGCGGTCAGACCGATTTCGGTGTGCTTGTGGTTCGGGATGTTAACCCCTGCGATACGTGCCATTCGTCAATCCTCTTTCCGATTAGCCTTGGCGTTGCTTGTGGCGGGGATCCGACGAGCAGATCACGCGCACGACACCGTTGCGCTTGATGATTTTGCAGTTGCGGCAAATGCGCTTAACAGAAGCCAGCACTTTCATAATTTTCCTCTTCCTTCAATTCCTGTTCGCTCACTTCGTCCGGAAGACGATTCGTGCGCGCGACAGATCATATGGGGTCAGCTCGACCGTCACCTTGTCACCCGGAAGAATCCGGATGTAGTTCATTCGCATCTTGCCGGAGATATGGCCCAGTACTACATGGCCATTTTCCAGCTTGACCCGGAACGTCGCATTGGGCAGGTTTTCCAGGACCTCCCCGTGCATCTGGATGACGTCGTCTTTTGCCATACCTAGCCTGTACCGATCCGAAGTCAGCGCAAGGTCAGATTGCCCTTGAAATTCGCCTTCTTCAGCAGCGACTCATATTGCTGCGACATCACGTAAGACTGAACCTGAGCCATGAAGTCCATCGTGACGACCACGATGATCAGCAGCGAGGTTCCGCCAAAGTAGAACGGAACGTTCCACCGCAGCACCAGGAATTCCGGCAACAGGCAGACCAGTGTGATGTAGATCGCACCAGCCAGCGTCAGGCGCACCAGAATCTTGTCGATATAGCGCGTCGTCTGCTCGCCCGGACGAATGCCCGGAATGAAGGCACCGCTTTTCTTCAGGTTGTCTGCCACTTCACGGCTGTTGTACACCAGGGCCGTATAGAAGAAGCAGAAAAATACAATCGCAGCAGCGTACAGCAGGATGTAGACCGGCTGGCCCGGCGACAGCGTGGCAGCCAGGTCCTTGACGAACCTGCCAACCGCACCCGTCGACTGGGACGTGAACCAGCCCGCGATCGTCGCCGGGAACAGGATGATCGACGATGCGAAGATCGGCGGAATCACCCCTGCCATGTTCAGCTTGAGCGGCAGGTGCGACGACTGGCCGCCGTACACCTTGTTGCCGACCTGACGCTTGGCATAGTTCACCAGGATCTTGCGCTGGCCCCGCTCGACAAACACCACGGCGAAGGTCACACCGGCAACGATCGCCACGATGAAGATCGCCGCGATGATGCTCATGGAACCCGTGCGGACCAGTTCGAACAGTCCGCCGATCGCGTTGGGCAGGCCCGCCGCGATACCGCCAAAGATGATGATCGAGATGCCGTTGCCCAGACCACGCTCGGTGATCTGCTCACCCAGCCACATCAGGAACATCGTGCCGGTCACCAGCGTAATCACCGCCGTGGCCCGGAACATCAGGCCCGGATCCAGCACCAGCCCAGGCTGCGACTCCAGCGCCACCGCAATCGACAGCGCCTGGAACGTGGCCAGGACCACGGTGCCGTAGCGCGTGTACTGCGTGATCTTGCGTTGCCCTGCCTGCCCTTCCTTCTTCAGCGACTCCAGCTGCGGCAGCACGATCGTCAGCAATTGCATGATGATCGACGCCGAGATGTACGGCATGATGCCGAGCGCGAAGACGGTAAAGCGCGACAGCGCCCCGCCCGAGAACAGGTTGAACATCCCGAGGATGCCACCCGACTGACTCTGGAAAAGCTTCGCAAGCTGCTCCGGATCGATACCGGGCACCGGAATATGAGCGCCGATGCGGTACACGATCAGGGCCAGCACCAGGAACATCAGCCGGCGCTTGAGGTCGCCGTACTTCGCCGTGTTCCTGGCTTGCGCGCTTGCATTGGGTTTCGCCGTGGCCAAACGATGCTCCGACTATGACTGCCTATGCTGCGATAAATGCCGTATCAGGCTGCGATCTGGCCGCCGGCGGCTTCGATCGCGGCCTTGGCGCCAGCGGTGGCGCCCAGACCCTTGATCGTCACCTTGCGGGTCAGCTCGCCGGCCTTGATGACCTTGGCGCTCTTGACCAGGTCGCCGACCAGGCCAGCCTGCTTCAGGACCAGCAGGTCGACTTCGGCCGCTTCCAGGCGCTCGATGTCACGCAGCGTGACTTCGGCGGTGAACGCCTTGGTCAGCGAGGTGAAGCCGCGCTTGGGCAGGCGACGATACAGCGGCATCTGGCCGCCTTCGAAGCCCACCTTGTGGAAGCCGCCCGAACGCGACTTCTGACCCTTGTGACCGCGACCGGCAGTCTTGCCCAGGCCGGAGCCGATACCGCGGCCGACGCGACGCTTGGCGTGCTTCGAACCGGCGGCCGGTTTCAGGTTGTTCAGTTGCATCTTGCTCTCCGAGTTCCCGGTATCAGGCCAGAACCTTGACCAGGTACGAGACCTTGTTGATCATGCCGCGCACGGCGGGCGTGTCCTGCAGCTCCGACACCGAGTTGATGCGGCGCAGGCCCAGGCCACGAACGGTGGCGCGATGATCCTCGCGCGTGCCGATCAGGCTGCGCACGAGTTGCACTTTTACGGTTTTCTGCGACATTGCGTTCACCTTAACCCAGGATGTCTTCGACCGACTTGCCACGCTTGGCGGCGATTTCGCCCGGCGTGCTCATCTTCTGAAGGCCGTCCAGCGTGGCGCGAACCATGTTGTACGGGTTGGTGGAGCCGTGCGACTTGGTCACCACGTTGGTGACGCCCATCACTTCGAAAATCGCGCGCATCGGGCCGCCGGCGATGACGCCGGTACCTTCCTTGGCGGGCATCATCAGCACCTTGGCGGCGCCGTGCTTGCCAACGACTTCGTGTTGCAGCGTGCCGTTCTTCAGCGAGACCTTGACCATCTTGCGACGGGCTTCGTCCATTGCCTTCTGAACGGCGACGGGCACTTCCTTGGCCTTGCCCTTGCCCATGCCGATGCGGCCATCGCCGTCACCAACCACGGTCAGCGCAGCGAAACCGAGAATCCGGCCGCCCTTCACCACCTTGGTGACGCGGTTGACCGAGATCATCTTCTCGCGGAGGCCGTCGTCGCGTTCGTCCTGCTGGACTTTTGCTTGCATCTTTGCCATGACGTATCTCTCTTTGTGCGCTTAGAACTTGAGGCCGGCTTCGCGGGCAGCGTCAGCCAGTGCCTTCACGCGACCGTGGAAGCGGAAGCCGGCGCGATCGAACGCGACGGTTTCCACGCCGGCAGCCTTCGCCTTTTCGGCGATGCGCTTGCCGACCGCGGTCGCGGCAGCGGTGGTAGCACCAGTGCCAGTCAGTTCCTTGCGGACGTCTGCCTCTGCGGTCGAAGCCGAAGCCAGCACCTTGGTGCCGCACTCCGAGAAGACCTGGGCGTAAATATGCGAATTCGTACGGAACACGGTCAGACGATTGACTTTCATCTCCGCGATCTTGGCGCGGGTCTGACGTGCACGGCGCAAACGAGCGTCTTTCTTGTTCATCATTGCACCCCTTACTTCTTCTTGGTTTCCTTCAGGATGACGCGCTCGTCCGAGTAACGCACACCCTTGCCCTTGTAGGGCTCAGGCGGGCGGTACGCGCGGACTTCCGCGGCAACCTGACCGACTTTCTGCTTGTCCGCACCCTTGATGATGATCTCGGTCTGTGTCGGCGTTTCCGCCTTCACGCCTTCCGGCATCTCATGGATCACGTCGTGCGAGAAACCAAGCTGGAGCTTCAGCGCAGCGCCTTGCAGCTGGGCACGATAGCCCACGCCGACGAGGTTCAGCTTGCGCTCGAAACCGGTGGTCACGCCCTTGACCATGTTGGCCACCAGAGCACGCATGGTGCCCTGCAGAGCGTTTGCTTCACGCGATTCGTCGGCCGGGCTGAAGGTCAGCGTGTCGTTTTCGACATTGACCTTGACCAGGCTGTGAATCGGCTGCGACAGCGTGCCGAGCGGGCCCTTTACGGAGAGCACGCCAGCCGCCACGTTCACTTCCGCGCCTTTGGGCAGCGCGATGGGAGCCTTACCTACACGGGACATGGTTACTCCTTAAGCGACGTAGCAAAGAACTTCGCCGCCCACGCCGGTGGCGCGTGCCTTGCGGTCGGTCATCAGACCCTGCGGGGTCGAGATGATCGCCACACCCAGGCCGTTCATCACTTGGGGGATGTCGCTGCGGCCCTTGTACACGCGCAGGCCGGGCTTCGAGACGCGCTCAATGCGCTCGATGACCGGACGGCCGGCGTAGTACTTGAGACCGATGCTCAGTTGTGCCTTGCCGCCATCTTCCTGGACGGCGTAGTCGTCGATATAGCCTTCGTCCTTCAGGACCTTGGCGATTGCCACTTTCAGCTTCGACGACGGCATGACAACCGACGCCTTCTGCACGCCCTGGGCGTTGCGGATGCGCGTCAGCATATCGGCGATAGGATCGCTCATGCTCATACTGTTTCTCCTGTAGCCTGTGCGTAATTACCAGCTGGCTTTCGTCAGACCCGGAATTTCGCCCTTGAAGGCGATTTCGCGGATCTTGTTACGCGCCAGGCCAAACTTGCGGAAGGTACCGCGGGGACGACCGGTGATCGCGCAGCGGTTACGCTGGCGAGTCGGGCTCGCGTTGCGCGGGAGCTGCTGCAGCTCGAGACGCGCGCTGTAACGCTCTTCTTCCGACTTTTCTTGGTCGTCAATAATGGCCTTGAGGTTGGCGCGCTTGGCGGCATACTTCGCCACCAGCTTGGCGCGCTTCTTCTCACGTTCAATCAGAGCCAGTTTAGCCACGGTTACCCCTTAATTGCGGAACGGGAACTTGAACGCACCGAGGAGGGCCTTGGCTTCCTCGTCGTTCTTTGCCGTCGTCGTGATGCTGATGTTCAGACCACGCAGTGCGTCGATCTTGTCGTACTCGATTTCGGGGAAAATGATCTGCTCTTTCACACCGATGTTGTAGTTGCCACGACCGTCGAACGAACGGCCCGACACACCACGGAAGTCACGCACGCGCGGCAGGGCCACGGTCACGAAACGATCGAGGAATTCGAACATGCGCTCGCCACGCAGGGTCACCATCGCACCGATGGGGTAGCCCTGGCGGATCTTGAAGCCGGCGATGGCCTTCTTGGCCTTCGTCACGACCGGCTTCTGACCGGCGATCTTGGTCAGGTCGCCCACGGCGTTCTCAATGATCTTCTTGTCATTGATCGCTTCGCCAAGGCCCATGTTCAGGGTGATCTTGGTGATGCGCGGCACTTCCATGACCGACTTGTAGCCGAACTGTTCGATCAGCTTCGGCACAACCTGTGCTTTGTAAAACTCTTGCAGACGTGCTGCCATGCTCAACTCCTATACGTGCCCAGAATCAAGCTGCCACGACGGCGCCGGTGGTCTTCAGCACGCGCACGCGCTTGCCGTCTTCCACCTTGATGCCGACGCGCGACGGCTTGCCATTGGCATCCACGAGCGCAACGTTGGAAATATGCAGCGGCATGACCTTGTCGACCACACCACCGGTAGTGCCCAGCATCGGGTTCGGGCGGGCATGCTTCTTGGCGATGTTCACGCCTTGCACCGCAACCTTGTCGCCGAGGACGGCTTGCACGGTACCGCGCTTGCCCTTGTCCTTGCCGGTCAGCACAATGACTTCGTCGCCTTTGCGAATCTTGTTCATGGCGGCTCCTTACAGCACTTCCGGAGCGAGCGACACGATCTTCATGAAGCGCTCGGTACGGAGTTCACGAGTCACCGGCCCGAAGATACGGGTGCCGATCGGCTCGAGCTTGTTGTTCAGCAGGACGGCGGCGTTGCCGTCGAACTTGATCAGCGAACCGTCAGCGCGGCGCACGCCCTTGGCGGTACGCACGACGACGGCGTTGTAGATGTCGCCCTTCTTCACGCGACCGCGCGGCGCTGCGTCCTTGACGGTCACCTTGATGATGTCGCCAACGCTTGCGTAGCGGCGCTTGGAGCCACCCAGCACCTTGATGCACAGCACTTCGCGCGCACCAGTGTTATCGGCCACTTCGAGCCGGCTTTCTGTCTGAATCATGGTGTTTGTCTTCCCAACTTAATCCGTCAGGTGCAAAAAGCGCCCGTCGGTCAGTCTTGGTCCCGTCGGCTCCGGCATTGCGCCAGCTCCGTATGGGTTGATCAACTTTGAAGTCGGTAGGAACCAGGCGATCTCAACAATTTGCTGAGGCCGCTCGGCCCTGGCTCGCTTCACAGGCCCGCCCAGGTGATACTGCAAAGGCGAACGCAACAAAGCGGAAGTCCAGGATTATAGCTACATAATCCTGGACTTGCAAGTCAGGCTAAGAACGTGTTGTTCTTAGATGACGCGTGCAGCCTCTACCAGCCGGGAAACCACCCAGGACTTGGTCCGCGACAGCGGACGGCCTTCCTGGATCTCGACCTTGTCGCCTTCCTTGTACTGGTTGGCTTCGTCGTGTGCATGGTACTTCTTGGAACGCAGCACGTACTTGCCGTACAGAGGATGCTTGACGCGGTTTTCCACCAAGACCGTAACGGTCTTGTCCATCTTGTCGCTCACGACACGGCCGACCAGGGTGCGGCGAAGCGACTTTTCCGTTTGTGCAGCTTCAGTCATTTCGCGTTTGCCTTTTGAGTCAGCACGGTTTGCACACGCGCGATGTCCTTGCGAACCTTCTTCAGCTGGCTGGTGTTCTGCAGCTGTTGGGTCGCCTTTTGCATGCGCAGGCTAAATTGGGCCTTCAGCAGCTCGGAGAGCTCCTGGTTCAGCCCGGCGGCGTCCTTGCCGCGAAGTTCGGATGCTTTCATCCCTGCTCTCCTTACGTCCCGACCTGGCGCACCACGAAATTGGTGGCGATCGGCAGCTTGGCGGCCGCGAGGCGGAACGCCTCACGTGCCAGGTCTTCGCTCACGCCATCCATTTCGTACAGCATCTTGCCCGGCTGGATTTCAGCCACGTAGTACTCCGGATTGCCCTTGCCGTTACCCATACGGACTTCGGCGGGCTTCTTCGAGATCGGCTTGTCCGGGAAAATCCGGATCCAGATGCGGCCGCCACGCTTGATGTGGCGGGTCATCGCACGACGTGCCGACTCGATCTGACGAGCGGTCAGGCGGCCACGGCCCATGGCCTTCAGGCCGAATTCGCCGAAAGACACGGCGTTGCCACGGGTAGCCTTACCCGTGTTGCGGCCTTTCTGCTCCTTGCGGTATTTTCTGCGCTTAGGTTGCAGCATCGTTATTCTCCACTCTTCGCATCGCCAGGCGCACCGCGGCGACCGGCACCTGCACCGGCGCCACCGCGACGGTTGCCACCCGGGCGGCCTTCGCCTTCACGGCGGCGGCCTTCCGGACGACCCGGGCGACGACGACGGTCGTCCTGCGGCTCTTCCACCACCGGCGCGTCGTTGCGGCCGAGGTGATCACCCTTGTAGACCCACACCTTGACACCGATGATGCCGTAGGTGGTTTCTGCTTCGGAGAAGCCGTAGTCGATGTCGGCGCGCAGGGTGTGCAGGGGCACACGGCCTTCGCGGTACCACTCGGTACGTGCGATTTCGATACCGTTCAGACGGCCGGCGCTCATGATCTTGATACCCTGGGCGCCCAGGCGCATCGCGTTCTGCATGGCGCGCTTCATGGCGCGGCGGAACATGATGCGGCGCTCGAGCTGCTGGGTGATCGAATCGGCGATCAGCTGAGCATCGGTTTCCGGCTTGCGGATTTCCTCGATGTTCACGTGCACGGGCACGCCCATGCGACGCTGCAGTTCAGCCTTGAGCAGTTCGATGTCCTCACCCTTCTTGCCGATCACCACGCCCGGACGCGAGCTGTAAATGGTGATGCGTGCATTGCGGGCGGGGCGCTCGATCACGACGCGGCCAACCGATGCGTTCTTGAGCTTCTTCTTCAGGAAGTCGCGAACTTCGATGTCTTCCTTCAGCATGCCGGCGAACTTCGTGTTGCTGGCGTACCAGCGCGAAGCCCAGTTGCGGCTGACAGCCAGACGGAAGCCAGTCGGATGAATCTTCTGTCCCATCGTGACTCCTTAGTTGCCGAGCGTCACAGTGATGTGACAGGTTTGTTTCTCGATGCGGTTGCCGCGGCCCTTTGCCCGTGCCGTGAAGCGCTTGAGCGAGGTTGCCTTGTCGACGAAGATCGATTTGACCTTGAGTTCGTCGATGTCGGCGCCTTCGTTGTGCTCGGCGTTGGCGATGGCCGATTCGACCACCTTCTTCACGATCCCGGCAGCCTTTTTCGGGCTGAACTGCAGGACATTGAGCGCGCGCTCGATCGGCAGACCACGGATCTGGTCAGCGACCAGGCGCGTCTTCTGGGCGGAGATGCGGGCACCGCGATGAATCGCTTTCACTTCCATGATGGCACCTTACCTCTTCGCTTTCTTGTCAGCCGCGTGGCCCTTGAACGTGCGGGTCATCGCAAATTCGCCGAGCTTGTGGCCAACCATGTTTTCCGTAACGTACACCGGCACGTGTTGACGGCCGTTGTGGACGGCGATCGTCAGGCCAATGAACTCCGGCAGAATGGTCGAGCGGCGCGACCAAGTCTTGATGGGCTTCTTGTCCTTGCCGCTCGTTGCGACTTCCACCTTCTTCAGCAGGTGGGCGTCGCAGAACGGACCCTTTTTAGCGGAACGAGTCATATCTTTAGCTCCTACCTACCGATTAACGCTTGTGGCGCTTCTGGACGATCATGCTGTCCGTGCGCTTGTTGCTGCGGGTACGGTAACCCTTGGCCGGGGTACCCCACGGCGAAACCGGATCGCGACCAGCAGCGGTCTTGCCTTCACCACCACCGTGCGGGTGGTCGACCGGGTTCATCACGACACCACGGACCGTCGGGCGGATACCGCGCCAGCGGGTCGCACCGGCCTTGCCGATGACGCGCAGGCTGTGCTCTTCGTTGCCCACTTCACCGATGGTGGCGCGGCACTCGATGTGCACGCGGCGCACTTCACCGGAGCGCAGGCGAACCTGGGCGTACAGGCCTTCACGCGCCAGCAGCACGGCGGAACCGCCAGCGGCACGCGCGATCTGCGAACCCTTGCCCGGCAGCATTTCCACGTTGTTGATCGTGGTACCGACCGGAATGTTGCGGATCGGCAGGTTGTTACCGGCCTTGATCGGGGCTTCCGAGCCGTTCATCAGCGGCTGGCCGGCAACCATGCCCTTGGTGGCGATGATGTAGCGGCGCTCGCCGTCGGCGAACAGCACCAGCGCGATATTGGCGCTGCGGTTCGGGTCGTATTCCAGACGCTCGACCTTGGCGGGGATGCCGTCCTTGTCGTTGCGCTTGAAGTCGACCACGCGGTAGTGGTGCTTATGACCACCGCCCTTGTGGCGGGTGGTGATATGACCATTGTTGTTACGGCCCGACTTCTGGAATTGCTTTTCCAGCAGCGGAGCGTGCGGGGCGCCCTTGTGAAGGTCTTTGTTGACCACCTTCACCATCGAGCGACGACCCGGGGAAGTCGGCTTGGTCTTGACGAGTGCCATGATTACTTGGCCTCCGCTTCAAAATTGATTTCCTGACCCGGCTTCAGCGAAACGTAGGCCTTCTTCACGTGGTTGCGACGCCCCATGAAACGGCCAAAACGCTTCTGCTTGCCCTTCTGGTTCAGGATCTGAACGGACTGCACCTCGACCTTGAACAGCAGTTCGACGGCGGCCTTCACTTCTGCCTTGTTGGCATCGCGGGCCACTTCGAACACGACTTGTTCATTCTTGTCGGCGACCAGGGTTGCCTTTTCGGAAACCACCGGCGCGAGCAGCACCTGCATCAAACGATGATCGTTCTTGGCTACTTGCGTCATTTCAGCAACTCCTCGATCTGCGCGACGGCCGCCTTGGTCACCAGCACCTTCTTGTAGTGCACGAGCGACAGCGGATCAGCCTGGCGCGGCTCCACGACTGCCACGTGCGGCAGGTTGCGCGAAGCCAGGTAGAGGTTTTCGTCGAGGCTGTCGGTGATGATCAGCACCGAGTCCAGGCCCATGGCCTTGAACTTGTCGGCCAAGAGCTTGGTCTTGGGCGCGTCGACAGTGAAACCGTCCACCACGTTGATACGGCCTTCACGTGCGAGCTGCGAGTAAATCGAGCGCATGCCGGCACGGAACATCTTCTTGTTGACCTTCTGGGTGAAGTTCTCTTCCGGCGAATTCGGGAAGATACGGCCGCCCCCGCGCCACAGCGGCGACGAGGACATACCGGCACGGGCGCGACCCGTACCCTTCTGGCGCCACGGCTTCTTGGTCGTGTGCTTGACCTCTTCACGATCCTTCTGCTTACGGTTACCGCTGCGCGCGTTGGCCTGGTAAGCGACGACGATCTGGTGAACGAGGGCTTCGTTGTAGTCACGGCCGAAGACTTCGGGCGAAGCGGCAACGCCTGCGCCGATCTGGCCATTGTCCTGGAGGAGCTTGAGTTCCATTACATGCGCTCCTTAAGCTTTGGCTTTGGCCTTGACGGCCGGGGTGACGATGACCTTGCCGCCCTTGGAGCCGGGGATGGCGCCCTTGACCAGCAGCAGCTTGCGCTCTGCGTCGATCTTGGCGATCTCCAGGTTCTGCACGGTGCGGGTGACATCGCCCAGGTGACCGGTCATGCGCTTGCCCGGGAACACGCGGCCCGGATCCTGCGCCATACCGATCGAGCCCGGCACGTTGTGCGAGCGCGAGTTACCGTGGCTGGCACGGCCGGAGGCGAAGTGATAGCGCTTGATGGTACCGGCGTAGCCCTTACCGATGCTCACGCCCTGCACGTCGATCTTCTGACCGACTTCGAACAGGTCGACCGACAGCGAACCGCCAGCTTGCAGTTCGGCAGCCTTGGCTGCATCGATACGGAATTCGCGGATGATTTCACCGGCTTCCACGCCGGCTTTGGCGAGGTGACCCGCCAGCGGCTTGGTAACGCGGCTTGCGCGTCGCGCGCCGAAGGTGACTTGAACGGCGGTGTAACCGTCGGTCTCGTCCGTCTTGATTTGCGTCACGCGGTTGTCGCCGACCTCGACCACGGTAACGGGAATCGAATCACCGTCGTCCGTGAAAATACGGGTCATGCCAACCTTGCGACCTACAAGGCCAAGGCTCATGGTTTGCTCCATTCCCAGCTGCGATTGGCCGGGGCTGATTGATACACGAAAACTGTGTTTGCTGTGGACCTGCGCTAAAGAAGACTGCGCGCGGCCAAAATGGCCAGCCCACTACCCGAGGAAACGGGTAGCCTTACACTATATCGCAGCAGCTTGGGAAGGGCAATATGAATTGCGGATTTCCCTGCAATGTTGTAGACAGGGAGGCCACGGCAGTGGCGCTTGCGTTGCTTGGAGTGTGGTGCGGAGGCGACGGCTGCGAAACGAAGCGGCGCCGATGACACAAAAAGAGGCTTGCTCAGGCCGCGATGCGCACGAAATCGCCGCCATAGAATACCAGCGGTTCGCCCTCCCCCGCCTCGAACCCCTCGACCGCGCCGACGATCAGCAGGTGATCGCCAACCGGATCGGCACGTTCCACGCGGCAGGCGAGCGTCGCCAGCGCCTCGTCCAGGTAAGGCACGCCGCGCTCGCAACGCCGGTGGGCGACACCGGCGAACTTGTCCGGCGCCGGCGTGGCGAAGCGGCGGGCCAGTTCACCATGCCCCGCGCGCAGGATGCTGACGCCGAAATGCGCGCCCGGCGCAAAGAGGCCCGCATTCGGCGAATGCAGCGCCAGGCTCCACAGGATCAGCGGCGGTGCCAGCGACAGCGAGGCGAACGAGTTCACGGTCAGGCCAACCGGGCGGCCCTGGTGCCCGCAGGCGCCAATGACCGCCACGCCGGTGGCATAGCGGCCGCAAACCCGGCGCAGCTCGCGCGGATCATGGACGGAGGTGGCGGGCGTGGCGGTGTCCATGTCACGCTGCCTCGGCAACGTACTGGTTGATCAGCTGGTGGCAGGCCTGCGGATCCGACCACCACGGGAAGTAGTCCGGCGGGTTGTCGAAGCCGTTGGCGATGCGCGCGGCCAGCGCGGGGGCCTGGCCCGCCGCGCCCAGCAGCGCCAGGATGTGCGGCGGCGGCGGCGTCAGCAGTGTGTTGGTCCACGCCACCACGTCGCCGGCGTATTGCCAGTACTGGTCGAAGGTGTGCTCCATCCAGGCCTGGTCGTAGGGCCGGTCGCCGCGCGCCAGGATCGCATCCAGATAGACCTTGCAGCATTTCGCGGCATTGTTCGAGCCCTGCCCCGTGATCGGGTCGTTGACCACCACGGCATCGGCCATGCCGAACACCAGCCGCCCGGACGGCAGCGTCAGCACCGGCTTGCGCACCGTCGGCGCAAAGCGCCCCGCGACGATGCCATGGTCGTCGGTCAGCGCGACGCGCTCGCAGCGCTCGGCCTCCCATGGCAGGTAGGTCTGCAGGATGCGCAGGCTTTCGGCGAGGTGCTGCGCGGGCGTGCGCGCGTCGGCCCAGCGGTCCATCGGACCGCCCGGGATGCCTTCGAACACCATGATCTCGCACGGCCCCGACAGCGTCAGCGCAGGGAAGACAAAGTATTCGCCCACGCCCGGGATCAGGTTGAAGCAAACCCGCGAGTACGGCGTGCGCGGCACCATGCCGGTCACATAGGTCAGCGCCAGCGCACGCTGCGGCTTGTCGAAGGGGCTGCGCGACGCATCGCGCTCGAAGCGGCTGACGATCTCGCCCTTGCCTGCGGCCAGCAGCACCAGGTCATGCTCACGCGTCAGGTCCTCCAGTTCGTCCACGCCCACATCGACAATGCGCAGGTCGCCGCCGCGCGCAACGAAGGCTTCCATCCATGCCGGCATCTTCAGGCGCTGGTCCACCGCCTGCGCCGGGCGGTCCAGCGGCGCGGCCCAGTCGATCGCGCGCGCGCCGGCCTGTTCCGGATGCGGCACGGCCAGGCCGATGCCTTCCACCGGCGGGCAGGCATCGTCCCACCAGTTCAGCCCAAGCGCGCGCTCGGTCTGCAGCGCGCGGTCGAACATGCACTGGCTGGACATGACTTTGCCGCCGCGGATCTGCTCGGGCGTGCGGTTGGACAGCAGCGTGATCCGGTAGCCCTTGGCTTGCAGCCCGAGGGCCATTTGCAGGCCCGACTGGCCGGCCCCGACGATGGCGATGCGTTGGCTCATGACGTTGTCTCCTGAAGGATCGTTTGCTGGCGTTCAGCCGGCCAGCTTGCCAATGGCGGGCACGTTCTGCTCCGGGCCCATGGCGGAGTAGCCGCCATCGACGGCATAGTCGGCACCGGTAACGAAGCTGGCGTGGTCGGAACAGAGGAAGAGCACCACCTGTGCCACTTCGTCGGGCTCGCCGACGCGGCCCAGCAGGTGGAACGGCGCGGCCACCGCGTCGGTGCGCGCGCGGTTGCCGCCGCTGACTTCATCCATCAGCCGGCACCAGGTCCAGCCCGGCGACACCGCGTTCACGCGGATGCGGTCGGGCGCCAGGTCCATCGCCATGCTGCGCGTCAGCTGCGCAATGGCGGCTTTCGACACCGGGTAGAGCCAGCGCCCGGTCTGCGCCACCCTGGCCGAGATGCTGGTGAAGTTGACGATGGCCCCGCCGCCGCGCGCCCGCATATGCGGATGCACCGCCTGCGCCAGCATCACGCCCGACACCACATTGACGTCGAGCGCCGCCAGCCAGTCGGCACGGTTCGAGCGGAAGCCGTCATCGAGATAAGTGCAGGCCAGGTTGACCAGGCAGTCGATGCCGCCAAAATGCTGCACCACCTGTGCCACGGCGTCGCGGACCTGCTCGTCGCGGGTGATGTCGGTGGCGATGAAGCGCGCGTTCGCCCCCAGCTGCGCGGCCACGCGCTCGCCGTTGGCCGCATCGATATCCAAGATCGCCACGCGCGCGCCGGCCTCGACAAAGGCCCGCGCCACGCCGGCGCCGATCAGCGTGGCGCCGCCGGTGACAATGGCCACCTTGCCCTGCAGTCCTTTCATGCTGGTCTCCTGTGCCGGCTACAGCCGGCGATGGTTGCGGGCGGGCCTCTGCGGACCCGATCCGGATCAGTGCCGCGACGCGGCCTACTTGCCTTCGCTCTGCTGCCAGCGCGCCATCAGCGTGTTCGACGGCAGGGTCTCGTCCAGCAGCTTGCGCGCGGTCTCCACGCCCGCCACGGGCAAACCCGCCGGGTCCAGCTTGCCGATCTGCACCAGCACGCTGGCCTGGTCCCAGTAGATATGTTCGTGGTACAGCTTGTCGCCGCGGAACTTGACGATGGCGATCAGCGGGATCTCCACGCGCCTGCCTGTGGGTGGCACGCCGGGCAGCATCCAGTCGATCTCGCAGGTATGGGTGAAGCAGAACAGCATCTCGTCGACGATCTGCGTGGCCCCGACGGTGCGCGACAGCGGGATCAGCGTGGTGTCGGGCGGGTTGCTGTGCACGAAATGGTGCTGGTAGAAACGCCGCAGCTGCGCGTAGCCGACGCCGCCGGTCATGGTCGGGATATGGTTCACGTAGGGCTGCGGCACCATCGTCGCCATGGTGGCGTCGACGTCGCGGGTGGCGAATTCATATTCGCAGTGCTTGTCCCACAGCGCCGAGAAGTCATAGTGCGGCCCCATCTCGCCGCGCAGCGCGGCGAGCGAGCGCTGGTGCGCCATCAGCGCCGAGGGCTTGTCGAAGTGCTCGCCGCCCGTGCGGGCAAAGGCATGGTCGACGCCGGGGTAGACGTAGACGTCGATGTTGTCCCGGCCGGCCAGCGCCTCGCGGATCGCTGCCTGCGCCTGTGGCGGGCAAAAGCCGTCCTGCTCCGCGATATGCAGCACCAGGCGGCCGCGCACGTTGGCGGCCTCGCCCAGCGCGTGCTCGATGCCCACGCCGTAGTACGCCACCGCGCAGGCCACGTCGGGCAGCCGGCACGCCGCCAGGTAGGCGAGCTTGCCGCCCAGGCAGAAGCCCAGCACGCCGGTCTGGCCGGCGCATTCCGGCCGCGCCCGCAGCGCCTCCAGCGCGGCGCCCACGTCCTGCACGCCTTTGGCCTCGTCGAACTGCTGGTACAGGCCCAGCGCGCGCTGGAAGTCCTCGCCGCGGTCGGTCAGCTCGATCCCGGGTGCGATGCGCCAGAACAGGTCGGGCACCAGCACCGTATAGCCTTCCTCGGCGTAGTAGTCGGCCACCTGCCGCATGGTCGCGTTGACGCCGAAGATCTCCTGGCACAGCACGATGCCCGGGCCCTTGCCTGCCGCCGGGGTGGCGAGATAGCCGCTGAAACTGCCTTCGGGGGTCTGGATCTGGATGGTCTGGCCCATGGCCTGCGCTCCTTGTCGTTCTCTGTTCGGTGACTGCCTGGTGCCGGGTGGGGCTGCCGTGCTGGATTCCATCATGGTGGCTCCGCACCGCAGCAAGCTAGCCGCGGGGTGCAGCGGCTATCCAATTAGTGCAGGAAACTGTGGCTTCGGTCAACGCGGCGCCGGGCCCGGGGACCCTATCCGCTATAGTTGACCCGTGGACCATGCTGCGCGCATGGTGCCCCGGCACCGGTGCCGTGGGCGCCGGCCAGCGCCGCGGACACGCCCGAGGAGCGAGACAATGCTGCAGCTGCCCCCCACTGCCAGGGCCCCGGCGCCGCTGGCCAATGCCCTGCTACACGATGCCGGCCGGCTGGTGTTCGCCTCCGCCGACCTCGGGCAGACGCGCGCGGCGGTCGGCAAGGTCTTCAAGCCGCACCGGCTCGATATCCGCGGCTCGAGCCTGTCGGCCCGCATGCACCACGCGCCGCTGGGCGCGGTGTCGCTGAACCGGCTGGCCTACGGCGCCGATGTCACCATCGATCCGGGCCCGCTCGGAGACTTCCTGCTGGTGCAGATGCCGCTCAGCGGCCGGGCGGAGATCCGCTGCGGCAGCCAGCAGGTGCTGTCGACGCCCGACTGCGCTTCCGTGCTGACGCCCAGCGACCCGCTGCTGATGCGCTGGAGCGCCGACAACGACCAGTTGATCGTGCGCGTCGAGCGCAGCGCGCTGGAGCGCGTGTGCGCCGCCTATCTCGGCCATCGTCCGGATCAGCCGCTGCGCTTCCAGCTCGGCATGGCCTGGCGCAGCCCGGGCTGGTACCAGCTGGTGGAATACCTGGCGCAGATGCTGTCGGTCGCGCCGGAAGCCGCGCGCCATCCGCTGACGGCGTGCCAGCTTGAGCAACTGGTGATCGGGACCCTGCTGACGCTGCAGCCGCACAGCCTGTCTGAGGCGCTGCAGCAGCACGGCAAGCCGCTGGCGCCGCGCCATGTGAAGGTGGTCGAGGAATATATCCATGCCCATGCCGCCGCTGCGCTCACGCCGGCGCTGCTGGCCGAGGCGGCGGGCGTCAGCCTGCGCAGCCTGTATGCGGGGTTCCGCGAGCACCGGGGCCTGAGCCCGATGGCCTACCTGCGCACCGTCCGCCTGGAACGGGTACGGCACGACCTGCTCAACGATGCGGCACTGTCGTCGGTGACCAGCGCCGCGCTGCGCTGGGGCTTTGCACACCTGGGACGCTTCAGTGCCGACTATCGGCGCGCCTTCGGCGAATGCCCGGCTGACACGCTGCGCCGGCGCGGCCGGGGCTAGGCGTCATTTCGCATGCCAGAAAACAAAAACGGCGAACCGAGGTTCGCCGTTTTGCTGCAACAGGCCGCCGATGCGGCCCAAAGCATGATTACACCTTGATCTCGACGTCCACGCCTGCCGGCAGGTCGAGCTTCATCAGCGCGTCAACCGTCTTGTCGGTCGGGTCGACGATGTCCATCAGGCGCTGGTGCGTGCGGATCTCGAACTGATCGCGGCTGGTCTTGTTGACGTGCGGCGAACGCAGGATGTCGAAGCGCTGGATGCGGGTCGGCAGGGGCACCGGGCCCTTGACGATCGCGCCGGTACGCTTGGCGGTATCCACGATTTCGGCGGCCGACTGGTCGATCAGGCGGTAGTCGAAAGCCTTCAGGCGGATACGGATCTTCTGGTTCTGCATGATATTTCCTTAAAAGAGCGATTGGGCAACGTGCCCGTTGAATGGGGACATGCCCGCGGGCATGTCCCAGGAAGTGCTTAGTCGAGGATCTTTGCCACGACGCCGGCGCCGACGGTACGGCCACCTTCGCGGATAGCGAAGCGCAGGCCTTCTTCCATGGCGATCGGGGCGATCAGCTTGACGGTGATCGACACGTTGTCACCCGGCATGACCATTTCCTTGTCCGCCGGCAGCTCGATCGAGCCAGTCACGTCGGTGGTACGGAAGTAGAACTGCGGGCGGTAGTTGTTGAAGAACGGGGTGTGACGGCCGCCTTCGTCCTTCGACAGGATGTACACCTCACCGGTGAAGTGAGTGTGCGGCTTGATCGAACCCGGCTTGCACAGCACCTGGCCGCGCTCGACGTCTTCACGCTTGGTGCCGCGCAGCAGCAGACCGACGTTGTCGCCAGCCTGGCCCTGGTCCAGCAGCTTGCGGAACATTTCCACGCCGGTGCAGGTGGTCTTCACCGTCGGCTTGATACCGACGATTTCGATTTCCTCGCCGACCTTGATCACGCCGCGCTCGATACGGCCGGTCACCACCGTGCCGCGACCCGAGATCGAGAACACGTCTTCCACCGGCATCAGGAACGTACCGTCAACCGCGCGCTCCGGCGTCGGGATGTAGTTGTCCAGGGCGTCGGCCAGGTTCATGATCGCCACTTCGCCCAGCTCGCCCTTGTCGCCTTCCAGCGCCAGCTTGGCCGAACCCTTGATGATCGGGGTGTCGTCACCGGGGAACTCGTACTTCGACAGCAGCTCGCGAACTTCCATCTCGACCAGCTCGAGCAGTTCAGCGTCGTCCACCATGTCGCACTTGTTCAGGAACACGATGATGTAAGGCACGCCAACCTGGCGCGCCAGCAGGATGTGCTCGCGCGTTTGCGGCATCGGGCCGTCAGCGGCCGAGCAAACCAGGATCGCGCCGTCCATCTGCGCTGCGCCCGTGATCATGTTCTTCACATAGTCAGCGTGGCCCGGGCAGTCAACGTGCGCGTAGTGGCGGTTGGCCGTCTCGTACTCGACGTGGGCGGTATTGATGGTAATACCGCGTGCCTTTTCTTCCGGCGCTGCGTCGATTTCGTCGTACTTCTTGGCGGCGCCGCCGAACTTCGAGGCCAGCACCGTGGCGATCGCTGCGGTCAGCGTGGTCTTGCCATGGTCAACGTGACCAATCGTACCAACGTTCACGTGCGGCTTGGTCCGCTCGAACTTTTCCTTTGCCATGTTTCAGCTCCTAATGGAATACAGTCTGATTCGATTCATTGCGCCGCCACGCAGGTCATGCGTGGCGGCGCAGCGTTTATTACTTGCCCTTGGCCGACATCACGGCTTCGGCGATGTTCTTCGGTGCCTCTGCGTAGTGCTTGAATTCCATGGTGTACGTGGCACGGCCTTGCGTGGCCGAGCGCAGCGACGTGGAATAACCGAACATTTCCGACAGCGGGACTTCGGCCTTGATGATCTTGCCGCCGCCCACCATGTCGTCCATGCCCTGCACGATGCCGCGGCGGGACGACAAGTCGCCCATCACGGTACCCGTGTAGTCTTCCGGCGTTTCCACTTCCACGGCCATCATCGGCTCGAGCAGAACCGGGCTGGCCTTGCGCATGGCTTCCTTGAAAGCCATCGAGCCGGCCATGCGGAACGCGTTTTCGTTCGAGTCCACGTCGTGGTACGAACCGAACGTCAGCGTGACCTTCACGTCCACCACCGGGAAGCCAGCCAGGATGCCGTTCGGCAGCGTGTCGACGATACCCTTTTCGACCGCCGGGATGTATTCGCGAGGAATCACACCGCCCTTGATGGCGTCGATGAACTCGAAGCCCTTGCCCGGCTCTTGCGGTTCCAGCGTGATCACGGCGTGACCGTACTGGCCGCGGCCGCCCGACTGCTTGACGAACTTGCCCTCGACACCTTCGGCCGTCTTGCGAATAGTTTCGCGGTAGGCCACCTGCGGCGCGCCGATGTTGGCTTCCACGCCGAATTCGCGCTTCATGCGGTCGACCAGAATTTCGAGGTGGAGCTCGCCCATGCCCGAAATGATGGTCTGACCCGATTCTTCATCGGTACGCACGCGGAACGACGGATCTTCAGCGGCCAGGCGGTTCAGGGCGATGCCCATCTTTTCCTGGTCAGCCTTGGTCTTCGGCTCGACGGCCTGCGAGATCACCGGCTCCGGGAACACCATGCGCTCGAGCACGATCGGTGCAGCCGGATCGCACAGCGTGTCGCCCGTGGTGGCGTCCTTCAGGCCCACTGCAGCGGCGATGTCGCCGGCCAGCACTTCCTTGATTTCTTCGCGCTGGTTGGCATGCATCTGCAGAATACGGCCGAGGCGTTCCTTCTTGCCCTTGACCGGGTTGTACACGGTGTCGCCCGAATTGATCTTGCCCGAATAGACGCGGAAGAAGATCAGCTGACCAACGAACGGGTCGGTCATGATCTTGAACGCCAGTGCCGAGAACTTTTCGCTGTCGTCAGCCTTGCGCTCGAGCTTCTTCTCGCTGTCGTCCTCGTCCGTGCCCGTAACCGGCGGAATGTCGACCGGCGACGGCAGGAAGTCGATCACGGCGTCGAGCATGCGCTGCACGCCCTTGTTCTTGAACGCGGTGCCGCACAGCATCGGCTGGATTTCGCAGGCGATGGTGCGGTCACGCAGCGCCTTGACGATCTCGGCGCGGGTCAGCTCTTCGCCGCCCAGGTACTTTTCCATCAGCTCTTCGCTGGCTTCGGCGGCGGACTCGACCATCTTCTCGCGCCATTCGTCAGCAGTGGCTTGCAGCTCGGCCGGGATGTCCCGGTATTCGAACTTCACGCCCTGGCTGGCTTCGTCCCAAATGATCGCCTTCATTTCCAGCAGATCGACGACGCCCTGGAAGCCGTCTTCAGCGCCGATCGGCACCACCACGGGCACCGGGTTGGCCTTCAGGCGGGTCTTCAGCTGGTCGTAGACCTTGAAGAAGTTCGCGCCGGTACGGTCCATCTTGTTGACGAACGCCAGACGCGGCACCTTGTACTTGTTGGCCTGACGCCAGACGGTTTCCGACTGCGGCTGCACGCCACCCACTGCGCAGTAGACCATGCAGGCGCCATCCAGCACACGCATGGAACGCTCCACCTCGATGGTGAAGTCCACGTGGCCCGGGGTGTCGATGATGTTGAAGCGGTGCTCGGGGTAGTTGCCGCCCATGCCCTTCCAGAAGGCAGTGGTCGCAGCAGACGTGATGGTGATGCCGCGCTCCTGCTCCTGCTCCATCCAGTCCATGGTGGCGGCGCCATCATGCACTTCACCGATCTTGTGGTTCACACCGGTGTAGAACAGGATCCGCTCGGTCGTGGTGGTTTTACCCGCGTCAATGTGAGCCGAAATACCGATGTTACGGTAGCGCTCAATAGGAGTCTTACGAGCCACTTTAATCCTCTATTTGTCCGTGAGGCGCCGGCATCTCATGGCCTGCGCCCCTAACACAAACGGGCGAGATGTGTAAAAACACAGCCCGCCCGGCAACCAACAAACGCTATCGCGCGCTTAGAAGCGGAAGTGCGAGAACGCCTTGTTGGCTTCGGCCATGCGGTGCACTTCGTCGCGCTTCTTCATTGCGCCGCCACGGCCTTCCGATGCTTCCAGCAGCTCACCTGCCAGGCGCAGCGCCATCGACTTCTCGCTGCGTTTCTTCGCGGCCTCGCGCAGCCAACGCATCGCCAATGCCAGACGACGCGACGGACGGACTTCGACCGGAACCTGATAGTTGGCGCCGCCCACGCGACGGCTCTTCACTTCCACCACCGGCTTCACGTTGTTGATCGCAACGGAGAACACTTCGATGGGGGCCTTGCCTGCCTTCTTTTCGATCTGGTCGAACGCGCCATAGACGATACGTTCGGCAACCGACTTCTTGCCGTCCAGCATCAGCACGTTCATGAACTTGGCAACTTCAACGTTACCGAACTTCGGATCAGGCAGAACATCCCGCTTGGGGACTTCACGACGACGTGGCATCTTCTTTCCTTTAGATTCAGTTGAGAGCGCGGTCAGTAGTTCCCGCTCTCCGGCCACCAACTAGCTTGCATGCAAAAGACAGCAAATTCGCCGGGTGACCACTTACTCGACGGCACGGTGCCAAAAAAGGCGTTCCGTTGTACCGCCGCCTGGTGACAGCACCATGACTCGCGCCACAGGCTATCGTTTGTTGCTTCGGGTCTTTCCGACCCAGGCTACCGTAGCTTAGGCTGCCTTCGGACGCTTCGCGCCGTACTTCGAACGAGCCTGCTTGCGGTCCTTCACGCCTTGCAGGTCGAGCGAGCCACGGACGATGTGGTAACGCACACCCGGCAGATCCTTCACACGGCCGCCGCGGATCAGCACGACCGAGTGTTCCTGCAGGTTGTGGCCTTCACCGCCGATGTACGAAATGACTTCGAAACCGTTGGTCAGGCGCACCTTGGCGACCTTACGCAGTGCCGAGTTCGGCTTCTTCGGCGTCGTGGTGTACACGCGGGTGCACACGCCGCGACGCTGCGGGCAGTTCTCAAGCGCCGGGCTCTTGCTCTTGACGACTTCAGAGACGCGCGGCTTGCGAACCAGTTGGTTGATAGTTGGCATTGTTCAATCCAGCTTGGTTTTTACGAAAAACGCCCCTCGCACCGGCAGCTACACCGAAATGGAAAGGCAACTACGGGTTTTGGGCGGGAGAGGTGAGCGGACGCGCTCTGGAGACGGGACTGTGCGGTAACAGCATGCCAAAGAGCGCGAGCCGGCACCCGGATCCCGCGTCTGCCGCCACCCGTCCATGGAAACCCAGTCCGGAAGGCTTGCCGGCAGCGGCCTCAAGGCCACTTCTCCGACGGGCGAGCGAAATCCAAAGCCAAAAACTCGAATCTGGCATCCTAGCAGCGGAATCGTATACCGTCAAGCCGTATACCCGACCTGGAACCGGGTGGCGCATGTCGCCTTTCAAACCCCGCGCAGGGCTTCGAGGATGGACTGCCCGTAGCGCTCCAGCTTGGATGCACCAATGCCGGGAATCCCCTGCATGGCCGACAGGGAACCAGGTGCGGTCCGGGCCAGCTCCGCCAGCGTCGCATCGTGGAAGATCACATAGGCGGGCACCCCATGCTCGCGCGCGGCCTCGGTGCGCCAACGGCGCAGCACCTCCCAGTTGGCCAACGTGTCGGCATCCATGTCGGCGGTGTGGTCGGTGCGGGTGCCGCGCGCCGGACGGTCGCCCGACTTGCCGGGCTTGGTGGCCTGGCGGCGCAGGATGATCTGGCGTTCGCCCTTGAGCACCGCGCGGGCGTCCTCGCCCAGCAGCAGCGCACCGTGGCCGCCATGGTCGATGGTCAGCAGGCCCTGGGCGATCAGCTGGCGGAATACGGTATGCCACTCATGCACCGAGCGGTCCTTGCCGATGCCGAAGGTGGACACCTTGTCGTGCCCCCACTGGCGGATCTTCTCGGAAGTATTGCCGCGCAGCACGTCGATCAGGTGGGTGGCGCCAAAGTGCACGCGGCTCGCCTGCGCGGTGCGGTAGACGCAGGACAGCGCCATCTGCGCCTCGCGCGTGCCGTCCCAGGTGGCGGGCGGCTCCAGACAGGTATCGCAGTTGCCGCAGGGTTCGCTGGCTTCATTGAAATACGCCAGGATGCGCACGCGCCGGCAACCGGCGGTCTCGCACAGACCCAGCAGCGCGTCGAGCTTGGACGACGACACCCGCTTGAAGGCCTCGTCCGCCTCGGACTCGTCGATCATGCGCTTCTGCTGCACCACGTCGCCCAGGCCATAGGCCATCCAGGCATTGGCCGGCAACCCGTCGCGGCCGGCGCGGCCGGTTTCCTGGTAATAGCCTTCCATGCTCTTGGGCAGATCCAGGTGGGCGACAAAGCGCACGTCGGGCTTGTCGATGCCCATGCCGAAGGCGATCGTGGCCACCATCACCAGCCCTTCTTCCTCGCGAAAGCGGGCCTGGTGGTGCTGGCGCACCTGCGAGTCCATGCCGGCGTGGTAGCCCAGCGCATTGATGCCCTGCCCGCTCAGCCACTGCGCCGTGTCTTCCACCTTCTTGCGCGACAGGCAGTAGACGATACCGCTGTCATGGGTGCCGTCGGCCGCGGTGTGCTCCGCCTTGATAAAGGCCAGCAACTGCTGGCGCGCATTGTCCTTCTCGACAATGCGGTAGCGGATATTGGGCCGGTCGAAGCTGGAGATGAAGACACGCGCATCGTGCAGCGCCAGGCGCTCGATGATCTCGTCGCGCGTGAGCGCGTCGGCGGTCGCGGTCAGCGCGATGCGCGGCACGTACGGGAAGCGCTCGTGCAGCACCGACAGCTGGATGTACTCAGGGCGGAAGTCATGGCCCCACTGCGACACGCAGTGCGCTTCGTCGATGGCGAAGAGCCCGACGCGCGTGCGCTCGAGCAGGTCGAGGAAACGCGGCGTCATCAGCCGTTCCGGCGCCACGTAGAGAATCTCGATGCGGCCGGCCAGCAGGTCGCGCTCGACGGCCGAGGCCTCGGCCCCGGTCAGCGTCGAATTGAGCACCGCGGCACGCACGCCGGCCTCGGTCAGCGCCGCGACCTGGTCCTGCATCAGCGCGATCAACGGCGACACCACGATGCCGACGCCGTCGCCGGCGCGCTGGCGCAGCAGCGCCGGGATCTGGTAGCACAGCGACTTGCCGCCGCCGGTCGGCATCAGCACCAGGCAGTCGCCGCCCGTCGCGACGTGGTCGATGATCTCGGCCTGGCGCCCGCGGAAGGCGTGGTAGCCGAAGACATCTTTGAGGATCGCCAGCGCGTGCGACATAGACAACGGAATTGCTGAAGCCGGAAAAGCCGTAACCATACCACTAAGGTGGCCCGCTTCCGTGCTCGCCGGGCAAACAGTCCGATCTTTCTCACGACAGCGCCACCGGCGAGCGGACAAAAAAAAGCCCGGCTGGATCAGCCGGGCTTTGGCCCGCCTTGCGGCGGGATCTGTCTCTACTGCGGTCAGGCGTTGTCGCCTTCACCCTCGGTCGCCTGCACCACCGGCGTCGGCTCGATGAAGAGCGACTGCTCTTCTTCGGCGATCGCCTGGGCGCGTTCGCGCTCGGAGGCCTCGCGCGCCTTGCGGGCACGATGGTAGGCCAGGCCGGTGCCGGCCGGGATCAGACGGCCGACGATCACGTTTTCCTTCAGACCACGCAGGTCGTCGGTCTTGCCCATGATCGCGGCTTCGGTCAGCACGCGGGTGGTTTCCTGGAACGATGCCGCCGAGATGAAGCTGTCGGTCGACAGCGACGCCTTGGTGATACCGAGCAGCAGGTTCTCGTACGTGGCCGGACGCTTGCCTTCGGCGATCACGCGGTCGTTCTCGTCGAGCAGTTCCGAACGCTCCACCTGTTCACCCGGGATGAACTTGGTGTCGCCCACGTCGGCGATCTGGACGCGGCGCAGCATCTGGCGAACGATCACCTCGATGTGCTTGTCGTTGATCTTCACGCCCTGCAGACGGTACACGTCCTGGACTTCGTCGACGATGTAGTGCGCCAGCTCTTCGATGCCCTTCAGGCGCAGGATGTCGTGCGGGTCCGCCGGACCTTCCACGATCATTTCGCCCTTGTTCACCACCTGGCCGTCGTGCACCAGCACCTGCTTTTCTTTCGCGATCAGGAACTCGTGGGCATTGCCGTCCAGGTCGGTGATGACCAGGCGCTGCTTGCCCTTGGTGTCCTTGCCGAACGAGGTCGTGCCGGTGACTTCCGCCAGCACGGCGGCGTCCTTCGGCGAACGCGCTTCGAACAGCTCGGCCACACGCGGCAGACCACCGGTAATGTCGCGGGTCTTCTGCGATTCGGTCGGGATACGCGCAAGCACTTCACCCACGTGCACCTGCTGGCCGTCCTTCACCGTGATCAGCGCGCCCACCTGGAAGCCAATGGTCACGGAGTGGTCCGTGCCCGGGATCTTCACTTCCTGGCCGGCGGCGTCGAGCAGCTTCACCTGCGGGCGGATGCCCTTGGTGGCAGCCGTGCGGCGCTTGGCGTCGATCACCACCAGGGTCGACAGGCCCGTCACTTCGTCCATCTGCTTGGCGACGGTCACGCCTTCTTCGACGTTCTCGAACTTGGTCGTACCGGTGTATTCCGACACGATCGGGCGCGTCAGCGCATCCCACGTGGCCAGCTGCGTGCCAGCCTTGATGGCCTGGCCGTCCTGCACCAGCAGCGTGGCGCCGTACGGGATCTTGTGGCGCTCGCGCTCGCGGCCGTGGTCGTCGGTGATCAGCGCCTCGCCCGAACGCGAGATGACGATCAGTTCGCCCTTCGCATTGGTGACGTAGCGCATGGTCGCCGTGAAACGCACGGTGCCGGTTGCCTTGGCTTCCACGCTCGATGCCACTGCCGCACGCGATGCCGCACCACCGATGTGGAACGTACGCATGGTCAGCTGCGTGCCCGGCTCACCGATCGACTGCGCGGCAATCACGCCCACCGCTTCGCCGGAGTTCACCAGCACGCCGCGGCCCAGGTCGCGGCCGTAGCACTTGCCGCACAGGCCATAGCGCGTGTCGCACGACAGCGGGGTGCGGACCTTGACTTCGTCCACGCCGATCGCGTCGATCATCTCGACCAGGTCTTCGTCCAGCAGCGTGCCGGCTTCGATCGCGGTTTCCTGGGTTTCCGGGTTCACCACATCGGCCACGGTCACGCGGCCAAGGATACGGTCGCGCAGGGCTTCGATCACTTCACCGCCTTCGACCAGGGCCTTCATGGCCACGCCGTTGGAGGTGCCGCAATCGTCTTCCACCACGACCAGATCCTGCGTCACGTCGACCAGACGACGGGTCAGGTAACCCGAGTTGGCGGTCTTCAGCGCCGTATCGGCCAGGCCCTTACGGGCGCCGTGGGTCGAGATGAAGTACTGCAGAACGTTCAGGCCTTCACGGAAGTTCGCCGTAATCGGCGTTTCAATGATCGAGCCATCCGGCTTGGCCATCAGGCCACGCATGCCGGCCAGCTGGCGGATCTGCGCGGCGGAACCCCGTGCGCCCGAGTCGGCCATCATGTAGATGGAGTTGAACGACTCTTGCTTCACGGTCTTGCCTTCGCGGTCGACCACGTCTTCGTGCTGGAGCTGCTCCATCATCGCCTTGCCCACCTGGTCGCCGGCGGCGCCCCAGATGTCCACGACGTTGTTGTAGCGTTCCTGGTCGGTCACCAGACCCGACATGTACTGCTTGTCGTATTCCTTCACCTTGGCCGATGCCTCGGCGATGATCTTTTCCTTCTGCGGCGGCACCAGCATGTCGTCGATGGCGATCGAGATACCGGCGCGGGTTGCCAGGCGGAAGCCCGACTGCAGCAGCTTGTCGGCGAAGATCACGGTCTCGCGCAGGCCGCACTTGCGGAACGCGGTGTTGATCAGGCGCGAGATTTCCTTCTTCTTCAGCGGCTTGTTCAGCACCGAGAACGGCAGGCCCTTGGGCAGGATCTCGGACAGGATCGCGCGGCCGACCGTGGTGGCCTGCAGCGTGATCTTGGGTGCGAAACGGGCGTCGCCTTCGGCGTCCTTGTCGACCAGCTCATACTCGGTGATACGCACGTTCACGCGCGAAGCCAGTTCGACTTCCTTGTTCTCGTAGGCGCGGATCACTTCGCTGATGTCGGCAAAGGTCATGCCCTCGCCGCGGCCGTTGATCTTGTCGCGGGTCGTGTAGTACAGACCCAGCACCACGTCTTGCGACGGCACGATCGACGGGTCGCCGTTGGCCGGGAACAGCACGTTGTTGGAGGCCAGCATCAGGGTGCGGGCTTCCATCTGCGCTTCCAGCGACAGCGGGACGTGGACAGCCATCTGGTCACCGTCGAAGTCGGCGTTGAACGCCGCGCAGACCAGCGGGTGCAGCTGGATGGCCTTGCCTTCGATCAGCACCGGCTCGAACGCCTGGATACCCAGGCGGTGCAGCGTCGGCGCACGGTTCAGCATCACCGGGTGCTCGCGGATCACCTCTTCGAGGATGTCCCACACCACCGGGGTCTGGCTTTCGACTTCCTTCTTCGCCGCCTTGATGGTGGTGGCGATGCCCATCGTTTCCAGCTTGTGGAAGATGAAGGGCTTGAACAGCTCGAGCGCCATCAGCTTGGGCAGGCCGCACTGGTGCAGCTTGAGCGTCGGGCCCACCACGATGACCGAACGGCCCGAGTAGTCGACGCGCTTGCCCAGCAGGTTCTGACGGAAACGGCCGCCCTTGCCCTTGATCATTTCGGCCAGGGACTTCAGCGGACGCTTGTTGGCGCCGGTCATCGCCTTGCCGCGACGGCCGTTGTCCAGCAGCGAGTCAACCGCTTCCTGCAGCATGCGCTTTTCGTTGCGCACGATGATTTCAGGCGCCTTCAGCTCCAGCAGGCGCTTGAGGCGGTTGTTACGGTTGATGACGCGGCGATACAGGTCGTTCAGGTCCGAGGTCGCGAAGCGGCCGCCGTCCAGCGGCACCAGCGGACGCAGCTCGGGCGGCAGCACCGGCAGCACTTCGAGGATCATCCACTCGGGCTTGATGCCCGAACGCTGGAAGGCCTCGAGCACCTTCAGGCGCTTGGCGAACTTCTTGATCTTGGCTTCGGAACCGGTGGCCTGCAGCTCGGCGCGGATCTGTTCGATCTGCTTCTCGATGTCGATGCCGCGCAGCAGTTCACGGATGCCCTCGGCACCCATCATGGCGACGAACTCGCCCTCGCCGTACTCGTCGCACTTCGCGAGGTAGTCGTCTTCGGACATGATCTGGCTCTTCTTGAGCGGGGTCATGCCGGGTTCGAGCACCACGAATGCTTCAAAGTACAGCACGCGCTCGATGTCGCGCAGCGTCATGTCCAGGACCATGCCCAGGCGCGACGGCAGCGACTTCAGGAACCAGATGTGCGCGGTCGGCGCGGCCAGTTCGATATGGCCCATGCGCTCGCGGCGCACCTTGGCCAGCGTCACTTCAACGCCGCACTTCTCGCAGATCACGCCACGGTGCTTCAGGCGCTTGTACTTGCCGCACAAGCACTCGTAGTCCTTGATCGGGCCAAAGATCTTGGCGCAGAACAGGCCGTCGCGTTCCGGCTTGAACGTACGGTAGTTGATCGTTTCCGGCTTCTTCACTTCGCCGTACGACCACGAACGGATCTTTTCGGGCGAGGCCAGGCCGATCTTGATCGCGTCGAACTGCTCTTCCTGCTGTACCTGCTTAAAGAGATCGAGCAATGCTTTCATTGCAACTCCTTGTTTCGCCACCGCCCCGGAGTTGCTCCGGGTCGATGGCATTCATCCTGTGGGAAATCCTGCGCTGCTGTGTGTCGACGGGGAACCGGCCGTGGCCGGCTCCCCTCACCTGCCCGATCAGTAGCGATCGAGGTCGATGTCGATACCCAGCGAGCGGATTTCCTTCACCAGCACGTTGAACGATTCCGGCATGCCGGCGTCGATCGAGTGCTCGCCCTTGACGATGTTCTCGTACACTTTGGTACGGCCGTTCACGTCATCGGACTTGACCGTCAGCATTTCCTGCAGCACGTACGACGCGCCGTAGGCTTCCAGTGCCCACACTTCCATCTCACCGAAACGCTGGCCACCGAACTGGGCCTTGCCGCCCAGCGGCTGCTGCGTCACCAGCGAGTACGGGCCGGTGGAACGCGCGTGCATCTTGTCGTCGACCAGGTGGTGCAGCTTCAGCATGTGCATCACACCCAGCGTGACCGGACGCTCGAACGCTTCGCCGGTGCGGCCGTCAAACAGCGTGACCTGCTGCTTGGAAGCGGTCAGGCCCTTCTCCTTCGCGATCTCTTCCGGATAGGCGAGGTCCAGCATGCGGCGGATTTCATCCTCATGCGCACCATCGAACACCGGCGTCGCGAACGGCACGCCCTTCTTCAGGTTCTCGGCCAGCTCCAGGACTTCCGAATCCGACAGGCTGTCGAGGTCTTCGACCTTGCCGCTCTCGTTGTAGATCTGCGTGAGCAGCTTGCGCACTTCGGCTGCCTTGGCTTGCGCCTTCAGCATGTTGCCGATGCGCTCGCCCAGGCCGCGCGCGGCCCAGCCCAGGTGCGTCTCGAGAATCTGGCCCACGTTCATCCGCGAAGGCACGCCCAGCGGATTCAGCACGATGTCGGCAGGCGTGCCGTCGGCCATGTAGGGCATGTCTTCGATCGGGGTGATCTTGGACACGACGCCCTTGTTGCCGTGACGGCCGGCCATCTTGTCGCCAGGCTGCAGGCGGCGCTTGACGGCCAGATACACCTTGACCATCTTGATCACGCCCGGCGGCAGTTCGTCGCCCTGCGTGAGCTTCTTGCGCTTCTCTTCGAAGGCCAGGTCGAACTCGTGGCGCTTCTGCTCGATGGCTTCCTTGACGGCTTCCAGCTGGGCAGCCAGTTCCTCGTCGGCCGGACGGATGTCGAACCAGTGGTACCTGTCGATGTCCGCCAGGTACTCCTTGGTGATCTTGGCACCCTTGGCCAGCTTCTTCGGACCGCCGTTGACGGTCTTGTCGACGAGCAGGCGCTCCAGACGCTGGAACGCGTCGCCTTCCACAATACGCAGCTGGTCGTTCAGGTCCAGGCGGTAGCGCTTCAGTTCGTCGTCGATGATCGACTGGGCACGCTTGTCGCGGGTCACGCCTTCGCGGGTGAAGACCTGGACGTCGATCACGATGCCGCTCATGCCCGACGGCACGCGCAGCGAGGTGTCCTTCACGTCCGAAGCCTTCTCGCCGAAGATCGCGCGCAGCAGCTTCTCTTCCGGGGTCAGCTGGGTCTCGCCCTTCGGCGTGACCTTGCCCACCAGCACGTCGCCGGCTTCGACTTCGGCGCCGATGTAGGTGATGCCCGACTCGTCCAGGCGCGCCAGCTGGGCTTCGGCCAGGTTCGAGATATCGCGCGTGATTTCTTCCGGTCCCAGCTTGGTGTCGCGGGCAACGACCGACAGTTCCTCGATGTGGATCGAGGTATAGCGGTCTTCGGCCACCACACGCTCCGAGATCAGGATCGAATCCTCGAAGTTGTAGCCGTTCCACGGCATGAACGCCACCAGCATGTTCTGGCCGAGAGCCAGTTCACCCAGGTCGGTCGAGGCGCCGTCGGCGATCACATCGTTGCGGGCAACGATATCGCCAACCTTCACCATCGGACGCTGGTTGATGTTGGTGTTCTGATTCGAGCGCGTGTACTTGATCAGGTTGTAGATGTCCACGCCGACTTCACCGGCCACGGCTTCGTCGTCGTTCACGCGGATCACGATACGCATCGCGTCGACGTAGTCGACCACGCCGCCACGCATCGCCTGCACGGCCGTACCCGAGTCGACCGCAACGGTGCGCTCGATGCCGGTGCCGACCAGCGGCTTGTCCGGACGCAGGCAAGGCACGGCCTGGCGCTGCATGTTGGCGCCCATCAGTGCACGGTTCGCGTCATCGTGTTCCAGGAACGGCACCAGCGAGGCAGCGGCCGACACGATCTGCGACGGCGCCACGTCGATGTACTGCACGCGGTCCGGCGTCACCATGCGGGTTTCACGCTCGGAGCCTTCACGCGCCGACACCAGTTCGTCGGTCAGGTTGCCTTCGGCGTCAACGGTCGCGTTGGCCTGCGCCACCACGTACTTGCCTTCCTCGATCGCGGACAGGTAGTCGACCTGGTCGGTCAGCTTGCTGTCGACCACCTTGCGGTACGGCGTTTCCAGGAAGCCGTACTCGTTCAGGCGGGCATACAGTGCCAGCGAGTTGATCAGGCCAATGTTCGGACCTTCCGGCGTTTCGATCGGGCACACCCGGCCATAGTGGGTCGGGTGCACGTCACGGACTTCAAAGCCGGCGCGCTCGCGCGTCAGGCCGCCCGGGCCCAGTGCGGAGACACGGCGCTTGTGCGTGATCTCGGACAGCGGGTTGGTCTGGTCCATGAACTGCGACAGCTGCGACGAACCGAAGAACTCGCGGATCGCCGACGAGATCGGCTTCGAGTTGATCAGGTCGTGCGGCATCAGGTTCTCGGTCTCGGCCTGGCCCAGACGTTCCTTGACGGCACGCTCCACGCGCGACAGGCCGGCGCGGAACTGGTTCTCGGCCAGTTCGCCGACGCAACGCACGCGACGGTTGCCCAGGTGATCGATGTCATCGACCTCGCCCTTGCCGTTGCGCAGGTTGACCAGGATCTTGATGGTCTCGAGGATGTCCTCGTCCTGCAGCACCATGGCGCCTTCACCGGTCGGGCGGCCCAGGCGGCTGTTGACCTTCATGCGGCCAACGCGCGACAGGTCGTAAGATTCTTCGCTGTAGAACAGGCGCTGGAACAGCGCTTCCACGGCTTCCTCGGTCGGCGGCTCGCCCGGGCGCATCATGCGGTAGATCGCGATACGCGCGGCGGTCTGGTCGGCGGTCTCGTCCACGCGCAGGGTCTGCGACATGTACGGGCCCTGGTCCAGGTCGTTGGTGTACAGGGTCTGGATCTGCTTGACGCCGGCTTCGCGCAGGTTTTCCAGCAGCGTTTCGGTCAGCTCGTCGTTGGCGTTTGCAATCACCTCGCCGGTATCCGGGTCGATGATGTTCTTGGCCAGCACGCGGCCCAGCAGGTAGTCTTCCGGCACGCTGATCAGCTTGGTGCCGGCCGAGTCCAGGTCACGGATGTGCTTGGCGTTGATCCGCTTGTCCTTCTCGACCACGACACGGCCGTTCTTGTCGGCGATGTCGAAGCGCGCGACTTCGCCGCGCAGGCGCTCGGGCACGAACTCCAGCTGCGCGCCTTCGGCCTGCAGCGTGAAGTTGTCGAACACGAAGAAGTGCGCGAGGATCTGTTCCGGGGTCAGGCCGATCGACTTCAGCAGGATCGTCACCGGCATCTTGCGGCGGCGGTCGACGCGGAAGTACAGGATGTCCTTCGGATCGAATTCGAAGTCCAGCCACGAACCGCGGTAGGGGATGATACGTGCCGAGAACAGCAGCTTGCCCGAGCTGTGGGTCTTGCCCTTGTCGTGCTCGAAGAACACGCCCGGCGAGCGGTGCAGCTGCGAGACGATGACACGCTCGGTGCCGTTGATCACGAACGAACCGGTGGAAGTCATCAGCGGGATTTCGCCCATGTAGACTTCCTGCTCCTTCACTTCCTTGACCTTGCCCGGGTTCTCGCGATCGTTGATGATCAGGCGAACCTTGGCGCGCAGGGCCGAGTGGAAGGTCAGGCCACGCTGCTGACATTCCTTGACGTCGAACGGCGGGTTGGACAGGTGATACGAGACGAACTCCATACGGGCAAGCCCGTTATGCGAGGAGATCGGGAAGATTGCGTTGAAAGCGGCCTGGAGGCCTTCAGTCTTGCGACGCGCGGTCGGCGTTTCCGCTTGCAAGAACTGGGTGTAGGATTCAATCTGAGTGGCAAGCAGGAATGGAACCTGATGTACCGTCGCGCGCTTCGCAAAACTTTTGCGAATGCGCTTCTTTTCGGTGAAGCTGTACGCCATGGGATCTCCGAATCATCGCAGGACGGCTGGACCTGGCCGCGCCTGAGGTGTTCAGCGACTGGGAGGGGATTTGGCGGTTGGCCGCTACCAACCTCTGGCTGACGGTGTCCGCACGCTGCGGGCGGTGTGGTCGTCGCATCAGCGCAACGCCTGTACTCGCCCGGGGGACACCCGACCAAACTTGTCTTCTGCAGTCGGTTCAGAAGACAAACATCAGCAGCAACCACTTAGTGTGCCACTGATGTTTGGCCTCTGCTGAATCGCCGGCAAATCAAAGCCTGCCGCGAATCGCAAACATCACTTTCTACTGCTCGCTCGCTCTGCGGAGTGGCGACTAAAACACAATCGCACAAGCGCAAAAAGGCTGGCGCCGGGAATTTCCCTTTGCCAGCCCCATTCGCGTGCCACAAGGGCACGCGAGCATAGCCTTACTTGACGTCGACCTTCGCGCCAGCGTCTTCCAGCTTCTTCTTGGCTTCGGCAGCAGCGGCCTTGTCCACGCCTTCCTTGACAGGCTTCGGTGCGCCATCGACCAGGTCCTTGGCTTCCTTCAGGCCCAGGCCGGTGATTTCGCGAACAGCCTTAATCACGCCAACCTTGTTGGCGCCGACTTCGGCCAGGATCACGTTGAACTCGGTCTGCTCTTCAGCAGCGGCGGCACCGCCAGCGCCCGGAGCAGCAGCCACGGCCATGGCAGCGGCCGACACGCCAAACTTCTCTTCGAACGCCTTGACCAGGTCGTTCAGTTCCATCACGGACATGGCGCCAACGGCTTCCAGGATGTCGTCTTTGGTGATTGCCATTTGAAATACTCCTACTAGATTTGATTCGGTATCGGTAATGCGATCTTTCGATGCGCGGCCTGGATTGCCTTAGGCGCCGGCGGCTTCCGCTTCCGCGGGAGCGCCTTCTGCGTTCTTGGCAGCCAGTGCAGCCAGCAGACGGGCGAAGCCCGACACCGGTGCCTGCATCACGCCCAGCAGCTGAGCAATCAGTTCGTCGCGGCTCGGGATCGAGGCCAGCGCCTTCACGGCGGCAGCGTCGAGAACCTTGCCGTCATACGACCCTGCGCGCAGGACCAGCTTGTCGTTGGTCTTGGCAAAGTCGTTCAGAACCTTGGCCGACGACACTGCATCTTCGGAAATACCGTAGATCAGCGGGCCGGTCATCTGCTCTGCGAGGCCTGCAAACGGCGTACCTTCGACGGCACGGCGGGCCAGCGTGTTCTTCAGAACACGCAGGTACACGCCTTGCTGGCGAGCGGTGGCACGCAGCTTGGTCAGATCGCCAACCGCAATGCCGCGATATTCGGCCACGACGATGGTCTGGGCCTTGGCGACTTGCGCCGAGACCTCAGCAACGACGGCCTTCTTATCTTCAATATTGAGTGGCACGGTTAAGCTCCAAAATGACGCTAGCTCTCCGGCAATACCGGAGCCTTCACGTCAGCACAAACGAACGGCGTCCGATTGGCCCGAATCATCCGGGTCGTGCCCGGCTGCTTCAATCCCTTCGGGTGCGCCATCTGCGCTGGCTGGCCGGAAGACGTCGGTCAGGCCCGAAAGCCATCCCGCACGCACCGACCGATTAAGCCCTCTCCGCCAACACTGCAGCGGACCAGGACACCAGCGGTCTTTGATAACCAGCAGTGCCGTCGCTGCTTGCGCAACCGGGCGGCACCACTGCCCAAAGCCTTGCTCCTTCCCTGTTCGGTCCGGAGACGATCCCCGCCGTGGCGAGGACCTTCAATTCGCGGCCGACCGGTGTTATCGGGTCCGGTCAGCCTATGCCGTCAGCTCAGGCCGACAGCGAAGCTTGTTCCACGCGCACGCCAACGCCCATGGTGGACGAGACGGCGATCTTGCGCAGGTACACGCCCTTGCTCGTAGCCGGCTTGGACTTGACCAGGGCTTCCAGCAGTGCGGACAGGTTGCTCTTCAGCGCGGCGTCGTCGAACGAACGGCGACCGATGGTGGCGTGGATGATACCGGCCTTGTCGACACGGTATTGCACCTGACCAGCCTTGGCGTTCTTCACAGCCTGGGCCACGTCGGGCGTCACCGTGCCAACCTTCGGGTTCGGCATCAGGCCGCGCGGGCCCAGGATCTGGCCCAGCGTACCGACGATACGCATCGTGTCCGGCGAGGCGATCACGACGTCGAAATTCAGGTTGCCGGCCTTGACTTGCTCAGCCAGGTCTTCCATGCCGACGATGTCAGCGCCGGCGGCCTTGGCGGCTTCGGCCTTCTCGCCCTGGGCGAACACAGCCACGCGCACCGACTTGCCGGTACCGGCCGGCAGCACCACGGAGCCGCGAACCACCTGGTCCGACTTCTTGGCGTCGATGCCCAGTTGCACGGCCACGTCGATCGATTCGTCGAACTTCGCCGAGGCGCAGCCCTTCACCAGGCCCAGGGCCTCGTCGATCGGGTAGAACTTGGTACGCTCGATCTTCGCCTTGTTGGCGGCGACGCGCTTGGAAACCTTAGCCATTTACAGACCCTCCACGGTGATGCCCATCGAACGAGCCGAACCGGCGATGGTACGCACGGCGGCGTCCAGGTCGGCGGCGGTCAGGTCAGCGTTCTTGGCCTTGGCGATTTCTTCAGCCTGGGCGCGGGTGATCTTGCCAACCTTGTCGGTGTGGGGCTTCGGCGAACCCTTGGCCACGCCGGCTGCCTTCTTGATCAGCACGGTCGCGGGGGGCGACTTCATCACGAACGTGAAGCTCTTGTCGGCGAAGGCGGTAATCACCACCGGCACCGGCAGACCGGGTTCCATACCCTGGGTCTGGGCGTTGAACGCCTTGCAGAACTCCATGATGTTCAGACCACGCTGACCCAGTGCAGGACCAACGGGCGGGGAGGGATTTGCCTTACCAGCCGGAATCTGCAGCTTGATAAAGCCAATGATCTTCTTGGCCATCTCTACTCCAATCCGGATCGCTCCTTCGGGATGCGATCCTGTTGAGTCGTAACGCGCTGTCGCCGCACCACCGGCACGGCCTCACGCTCCTCTTGGCGCCGCCACCGGGGCGTCGCCGTTGCCGGTTGCCGCCCGTTCAGGCAGCCGCCGGCAAATTCCTTAAACCTTCTCGACCTGGCCGAATTCGAGTTCGACCGGCGTGGCGCGCCCGAAGATCGTGACCGAGACGCGCAGGCGCGACTTCTCGTAGTTCACTTCTTCCACGTTGCCGTTGAAATCGGTGAACGGGCCGTCCTTGACGCGCACCATTTCGCCCACTTCGAACAGCGTCTTGGGACGCGGCTTCTCGACCCCTTCCTGCATCTGGGTCATGATCTTGTCGACTTCGCGCTGCGAAATCGGGCTCGGGCGGTTGCGGGCACCGCCCACGAAACCGGTGACCTTACTGGTGTTCTTCACCAGGTGCCAGGTCTCGTCGGTCATTTCCATTTCCACCAGCACGTAGCCCGGGAAGAAACGGCGCTCGGTGACCGACTTGTGGCCGCCCTTGATCTCCACGACTTCTTCGGACGGCACCAGGATGCGGCCAAACTTGTCCTGCATCTCGGCGCGGTCGATGCGCTCCTGCAGCGCGCGCTGCACGCTCTTCTCCATGCCGGAGTAGGCATGCACGACATACCAGCGCTTCTTCGACGAAGGCGATTCCGGCGCGGTGGTTTCCTGCTGAGCGTTATCCGTCATGTGCTACCTCTTATTTCCAGCCCAGCACGAGCGAGAAGACAACCCACTCGATGAGCTTGTCTGCCGACCACAGGAACATTGCCATGACGACGACAAAGACGAAGACCAGCCCCGTCATCTGCCCGGCTTCCTTGCGCGTCGGCCAGACGACCTTGCGAACTTCCCGATACGATTCCTTGGCGAACCCGATAAAGTCCTTGCCCGGTGCCGACACCAGTGCAACGACGATACCCAGTGCAATACCACCGAACAGTGCGGCGCCACGTACATAAGACGGTTGCTGTGCCAGTGCATAGAAACCGATGACGCCCGCAACCACCAGCAGCACCGCGACGCCAAGCATCCACTTGCCGCTGCTGGCGTTCACGGTTTCAACATTGGGATTGGCCATGTTTCGCAAACGAGACTAAGCCGCGTCACGATTGCTCCTCGCGACGCGGCTGATTGATTTGGCAGGGGCAGAGGGAATCGAACCCCCAACCTTCGGTTTTGGAGACCGACGCTCTGCCAGTTGAGCTATACCCCTAAAACAACTGTGGGGCCGGCGCTGCCGCCAACCCCTTCTGGCAACGAACGCGGCCGGTTGGTGCCGCGTTCGCCATCAAACAACTTAGTCGAGGATCTTTGCCACGACGCCGGCGCCGACGGTACGGCCACCTTCGCGGATAGCGAAGCGCAGGCCTTCTTCCATGGCGATCGGGGCGATCAGCTTGACGGTGATCGACACGTTGTCACCCGGCATGACCATTTCCTTGTCCGCCGGCAGCTCGATCGAGCCAGTCACGTCGGTGGTACGGAAGTAGAACTGCGGGCGGTAGTTGTTGAAGAACGGGGTGTGACGGCCGCCTTCGTCCTTCGACAGGATGTACACCTCACCGGTGAAGTGGGTGTGCGGCTTGATCGAACCCGGCTTGCACAGCACCTGGCCGCGCTCGACGTCTTCACGCTTGGTGCCGCGCAGCAGCAGACCGACGTTGTCGCCAGCCTGGCCCTGGTCCAGCAGCTTGCGGAACATTTCCACGCCGGTGCAGGTGGTCTTCACCGTCGGCTTGATACCGACGATTTCGATTTCCTCGCCGACCTTGATCACGCCGCGCTCGATACGGCCGGTCACCACCGTGCCGCGACCCGAGATCGAGAACACGTCTTCCACCGGCATCAGGAACGTACCGTCAACCGCGCGCTCCGGCGTCGGGATGTAGTTGTCCAGGGCGTCGGCCAGGTTCATGATCGCCACTTCGCCCAGCTCGCCCTTGTCGCCTTCCAGCGCCAGCTTGGCCGAACCCTTGATGATCGGGGTGTCGTCACCGGGGAACTCGTACTTCGACAGCAGCTCGCGAACTTCCATCTCGACCAGCTCGAGCAGTTCAGCGTCGTCCACCATGTCGCACTTGTTCAGGAACACGATGATGTAAGGCACGCCAACCTGGCGCGCCAGCAGGATGTGCTCGCGCGTTTGCGGCATCGGGCCGTCAGCGGCCGAGCAAACCAGGATCGCGCCGTCCATCTGCGCTGCGCCCGTGATCATGTTCTTCACATAGTCAGCGTGGCCCGGGCAGTCAACGTGCGCGTAGTGGCGGTTGGCCGTCTCGTACTCGACGTGGGCGGTATTGATGGTAATACCGCGTGCCTTTTCTTCCGGCGCTGCGTCGATTTCGTCGTACTTCTTGGCGGCGCCGCCGAACTTCGAGGCCAGCACCGTGGCGATCGCTGCGGTCAGCGTGGTCTTGCCATGGTCAACGTGACCAATCGTACCAACGTTCACGTGCGGCTTGGTCCGCTCGAACTTTTCCTTTGCCATTTCGCGACTCCTGTCTCGGTAGCGATATTGCCAGTGCGTGGTATTTGGTGCCCATGGGCAGGATCGAACTGCCGACCTCTCCCTTACCAAGGGAGTGCTCTACCACTGAGCCACATGGGCGAAACTTGACGTACTACTTTGACAGCAACCGCGCGACTGGAGCGGGTGAAGGGAATCGAACCCTCGTCGTAAGCTTGGAAGGCTTCTGCTCTACCATTGAGCTACACCCGCCCGGTTCTTTCCTGCTTCTTCACCGGCATTGCCGGCTGCTGTCTTGCATTCTGGTGGAGAGGGCTGGATTCGAACCAGCGTAGGCGTAAGCCAACAGATTTACAGTCTGCCCCCTTTAGCCACTCGGGCACCTCTCCGCAGAGAACTATCAATTATGGGGCTATTCACCTTGCCTGTCAAGCACTTTCCGTTGCGGATGCGTTACTTGGTCAGACCAGGGAAGGCGTGCCAGCGTGTCGCTTGAACCGCCCGATCGCTCCCACAAGCGCAGTTTAGATTTCTGCGTTCTCACCCTATAGGGACTTTCCGGCGCGGCTTCTAGCGGCTCCGAGGCCACTGGCGGGGGTCGGAGACACACACGCACGGTGTTCCGGGAAGGACAAAACCCCTCGCAGCACACGCTGTCGAGGGGTTTTGGGAATAAGAGCCTGGCGATGACCTACTTTCACACGGGTAATCCGCACTATCATCGGCGCAAAGTCGTTTCACGGTCCTGTTCGGGATGGGAAGGGGTGGTTCCAACTCGCTATGGTCACCAGGCATAAGGGGGTGCAGCGCTGAGGTTGAGGTCAACGCTGCGAATAGGGATGTAGTCTTGGTTGTGCGTATCGGTGGCACAAGGCGATCAGCTCACCAGGCAAAACACACTGGTTATAGGATCAAGCCTTACGGGCAATTAGTACTGGTTAGCTTAACGCATTACTGCGCTTCCACACCCAGCCTATCAACGTCCTGGTCTCGAACGACCCTTCAAGGCGGTCAAGCCGCCAGGGAATCCTCATCTTCAGGCGAGTTTCCCGCTTAGATGCTTTCAGCGGTTATCTCTTCCGTACATAGCTACCCTGCGATGCCTCTGGCGAGACAACAGGTACACCAGCGGTACGTCCACTCCGGTCCTCTCGTACTAGGAGCAGCCCCCGTCAAGATTCCAACGCCCACGGCAGATAGGGACCAAACTGTCTCACGACGTTTTAAACCCAGCTCACGTACCTCTTTAAATGGCGAACAGCCATACCCTTGGGACCGGCTACAGCCCCAGGATGAGATGAGCCGACATCGAGGTGCCAAACACCGCCGTCGATATGAACTCTTGGGCGGTATCAGCCTGTTATCCCCAGAGTACCTTTTATCCGTTGAGCGATGGCCCTTCCATTCAGAACCACCGGATCACTATGTCCTGCTTTCGCACCTGCTCGACTTGTCGGTCTCGCAGTTAAGCACGCTTTTGCCATTGCACTTTAGGTACGATGTCCGACCGTACCAAGCGTACCTTCGAACTCCTCCGTTACACTTTGGGAGGAGACCGCCCCAGTCAAACTGCCTACCATGCACTGTCCCCGACCCGGATTCACGGGTCAAGGTTAGAACCTCAAACAAACCAGGGTGGTATTTCAAGGACGGCTCCACGTGAACTAGCGTCCACGCTTCAAAGCCTCCCACCTATCCTACACAGATCGGTTCAAAGTCCAATGCAAAGCTACAGTAAAGGTTCATGGGGTCTTTCCGTCTAGCCGCGGGGAGATTGCATCATCACAAACACTTCAACTTCGCTGAGTCTCGGGAGGAGACAGTGTGGCCATCGTTACGCCATTCGTGCAGGTCGGAACTTACCCGACAAGGAATTTCGCTACCTTAGGACCGTTATAGTTACGGCCGCCGTTTACCGGGACTTCAATCAAGAGCTTGCACCCCATCATTTAATCTTCCGGCACCGGGCAGGCGTCACACCCTATACGTCCACTTTCGTGTTTGCAGAGTGCTGTGTTTTTATTAAACAGTCGCAGCCACCATTTTATTGCAACCCCTTCACCCTTCTGGCGCAGGCCAGTCAAGCTACCAGGGCGTACCTTATCCCGAAGTTACGGTACCAATTTGCCGAGTTCCTTCTCCCGAGTTCTCTCAAGCGCCTTAGAATACTCATCTCGCCCACCTGTGTCGGTTTGCGGTACGGTCTCGTATGACTGAAGCTTAGAGGCTTTTCTTGGAACCACTTCCAATTGCTTCGCAGCACTAGGCCGCTCGCCCCGCATCCTTGAATCCCGCGCCCGGATTTGCCAAAGCGCCTTCTCCAATGCAGGGACCGGGACTTCCAACACCCGGACAACCTTCCGCGATCCGTCCCCCCATCGCATCATACGACGGTGCAGGAATATTAACCTGCTTCCCATCAGCTACGCATCTCTGCCTCGCCTTAGGGGCCGACTCACCCTACGCCGATGAACGTTGCGTAGGAAACCTTGGGCTTACGGCGAGGGGGCCTTTCACCCCCTTTATCGCTACTCATGTCAGCATTCGCACTTCTGATACCTCCAGCATCCTTTACAAGACACCTTCACAGGCTTACAGAACGCTCTCCTACCACGCACATTGCTGTGCGTCCGCAGCTTCGGTGACTGGCTTAGCCCCGTTACATCTTCCGCGCAGGACGACTCGATCAGTGAGCTATTACGCTTTCTTTAAAGGGTGGCTGCTTCTAAGCCAACCTCCTGACTGTTTTAGCCTTCCCACTTCGTTTCCCACTTAGCCAATCTTGGGGACCTTAGCTGGCGGTCTGGGTTGTTTCCCTCTTGACACCGGACGTTAGCACCCGATGTCTGTCTCCCGTGATTGCACTCTTCGGTATTCGGAGTTTGCTATGGCGGGGTAATCAGCAATAGACCCCCCAACCATGACAGTGCTCTACCCCCGAAGGTGACACACGAGGCACTACCTAAATAGTTTTCGGAGAGAACCAGCTATTTCCAGATTTGTTTAGCCTTTCACCCCTATCCACAGCTCATCCCCTAACTTTTCAACGTTAGTGGGTTCGGTCCTCCAGTACGTGTTACCGCACCTTCAACCTGGCCATGGATAGATCATCTGGTTTCGGGTCTACACCCAGCGACTCAACGCCCTGTTCGGACTCGCTTTCGCTACGCCTTCCCTAATCGGTTAAGCTTGCCACTGAATGTAAGTCGCTGACCCATTATACAAAAGGTACGCCGTCACCCGTTTCCAGGCTCCGACTGTTTGTATGCATGCGGTTTCAGGATCTATTTCACTCCCCTCCCGGGGTTCTTTTCGCCTTTCCCTCACGGTACTGGTTCACTATCGGTCGATCACGAGTATTTAGCCTTGGAGGATGGTCCCCCCATCTTCAGACAGGATTTCACGTGTCCCGCCCTACTTGTCGTACACCTAGTTCCACAATCGTGCTTTCGCATACAGGGCTATCACCTGCTAGGGCCGGGCTTTCCATCCCGTTCTGCTAACACCACTGCTAAAGAGTACAAGGCTCTTCCCATTTCGTTCGCCACTACTTTGGGAATCTCGGTTGATTTCTGTTCCTGCAGCTACTTAGATGTTTCAGTTCGCCGCGTTCGCTTCCCACACCTATGGATTCAGTGTGGGATGACCCATACGGGCCGGGTTTCCCCATTCGGACATCTCCGGATCAAAGCTTGTTTGCCAGCTCCCCGAAGCTTTTCGCAGGCTACCGCGTCCTTCATCGCCTGTGATCGCCAAGGCATCCACCACATGCACTTGTTCGCTTGACCCTATAACGAGTGTGTCTCGATTGCTCGAAACGTCGCTACAGGATGAGTTCTCGCATTTGTGCCGTATTCCAAGTCATCTTTCGATCACTTAAATACATTTTGGTTGATACAATCACAACCCGGTATCGCGTTTTGTACTGCAGCGTCTCATCAACGCTTCGCGACACCTTTACTACATCCCATATTGTTAAAGAACAGCCGATCATCAGATCGCTTGGCAATGCCAAATGCAAACGCTCAAGGCTAAGCGCTTGCATTTGACCACCAATCCAAGGTACCAGGCTCACTCGTAAGTGATGGTGGAGGATGACGGGATCGAACCGACGACCCCCTGCTTGCAAAGCAGGTGCTCTCCCAGCTGAGCTAATCCCCCTTCCGGATAACTTGGTGGGTCTGGTAGGACTTGAACCTACGACCCCCGCCTTATCAAGACGGTGCTCTAACCACCTGAGCTACAGACCCTTGGCTGTAACAGCAAACAAACCGATAAGTGTGAACGCTAGGCTTGAGACACAAGCCTCTAGAAAGGAGGTGATCCAGCCGCACCTTCCGATACGGCTACCTTGTTACGACTTCACCCCAGTCATGAATCCTGCCGTGGTAATCGCCCTCCTTGCGGTTAGGCTAACTACTTCTGGCAAAACCCACTCCCATGGTGTGACGGGCGGTGTGTACAAGACCCGGGAACGTATTCACCGCGGCATGCTGATCCGCGATTACTAGCGATTCCAGCTTCACGTAGTCGAGTTGCAGACTACGATCCGGACTACGATGCGTTTTCTGGGATTAGCTCCCCCTCGCGGGTTGGCAACCCTCTGTACGCACCATTGTATGACGTGTGAAGCCCTACCCATAAGGGCCATGAGGACTTGACGTCATCCCCACCTTCCTCCGGTTTGTCACCGGCAGTCTCTCTAGAGTGCCCTTTCGTAGCAACTAGAGACAAGGGTTGCGCTCGTTGCGGGACTTAACCCAACATCTCACGACACGAGCTGACGACAGCCATGCAGCACCTGTGTCCACTTTCCCTTTCGGGCACCTGATGCATCTCTGCTTCGTTAGTGGCATGTCAAGGGTAGGTAAGGTTTTTCGCGTTGCATCGAATTAATCCACATCATCCACCGCTTGTGCGGGTCCCCGTCAATTCCTTTGAGTTTTAATCTTGCGACCGTACTCCCCAGGCGGTCAACTTCACGCGTTAGCTACGTTACTGAAGAAATGAATCCCCAACAACTAGTTGACATCGTTTAGGGCGTGGACTACCAGGGTATCTAATCCTGTTTGCTCCCCACGCTTTCGTGCATGAGCGTCAGTGACGTCCCAGGGGGCTGCCTTCGCCATCGGTATTCCTCCACATCTCTACGCATTTCACTGCTACACGTGGAATTCTACCCCCCTCTGACATACTCTAGCCTTGCAGTCACAAGCGCCATTCCCAAGTTGAGCTCGGGGATTTCACGCCTGTCTTACAAAACCGCCTGCGCACGCTTTACGCCCAGTAATTCCGATTAACGCTCGCACCCTACGTATTACCGCGGCTGCTGGCACGTAGTTAGCCGGTGCTTATTCTTCCGGTACCGTCATCGACCCCGGGTATTAACCAGAGCCATTTCTTTCCGGACAAAAGTGCTTTACAACCCGAAGGCCTTCTTCACACACGCGGCATTGCTGGATCAGGGTTGCCCCCATTGTCCAAAATTCCCCACTGCTGCCTCCCGTAGGAGTCTGGGCCGTGTCTCAGTCCCAGTGTGGCTGATCGTCCTCTCAGACCAGCTACTGATCGTCGCCTTGGTAGGCTTTTACCCCACCAACTAGCTAATCAGACATCGGCCGCTCCTGTAGCGCGAGGCCTTGCGGTCCCCCGCTTTCACCCTCAGGTCGTATGCGGTATTAGCTAATCTTTCGACTAGTTATCCCCCACTACAGGGCACGTTCCGATGTATTACTCACCCGTTCGCCACTCGCCACCAGGCCGAAGCCCGTGCTGCCGTTCGACTTGCATGTGTAAGGCATGCCGCCAGCGTTCAATCTGAGCCAGGATCAAACTCTTCAGTTCAATCTCTGTGTGGAAGCCTCGCGGCTCCCTCGCTCTTTCGAGCGGTCGCTCACTCTCAGAAAACTGACTGACCAGATCCAAAGACCCAGTCACGTTTTGCTGTGCGAGCACTGTATAACTTGTGAAGCAACACTGTCCGAAGACAGCGGCGTCCGCTACCCAGCGCCCACACTTATCGGTTGTTTGTTTGTTAAAGAACTGCGCTACCGGCTTTGCCGTTTGCGTCGCTGCGTTTGCTGCAGCAGAGAAACGAGATTATGCAGAGCTTTCTTCGTTTCGTCAACCGTTTCAGCAATCTTTTTTTGCTGCGGCCGGCGCGCCAACTTCGCTGCACCAACCTTCCGGTCAACCCCGCAACCCTTGCCCCGTCTGCTTTGCAGCGCTGCGTTGTGTTGCGAGGGGGCGAATAGTAAGGGAGCATCGTGGGCTTGGCAAGCGATTTCGCGAAATAATTCGAAGCAGCCCCGCGAGCGGCGTATAAGTCTTATTCATCGCGTTGGTGACAGTGACGGTGCAGAAGTTTGTCAGGCGCGACACCATGATTCATGATCTGAGGCTTAAGCCAAGACACGCAGGCAGGCGCCAACGCCTGGGCCGAGAAGACAGAGAACGGCGGGAGCAACCTTCATGACCATCAGGATCGTAAGACTGGGAACACCGCGGGCGGCCGATGAGGGCCTGCGCATCGGCACCGTACGCCGCCCGCCACGGGGCGTACCCAAATCCGAGTTCGCCAGCCGCGACTTCTACGATGTCTGGTATCCGGTGCTGTCGCCGTCGCCGGAACTGGTGGCACAGGCGCTGCAGGCCACCGACGACAAGCAATGGCGGGCCTTCGTGCGGCACTTCCGCAAGGAAATGGCCGAGCCGGACGCCAGCCGCACGCTCGACCTGCTGGCGGCGCTGTCGCACCAGACCAATTTCTCGGTCGGCTGTTATTGCGAGAACGAGGCGCACTGCCACCGTTCGATCCTGCGCGAGCTGCTGGCCGAGCGCGGAGCCGTGATCGACTGAGCTCCACGCCGTGCCGGGGCGTCTCCCGGCTTTGATTTCCCCCGCTTCCCGCATTCCGATGGCCCTGAACGTTGTCTGGCTCGGTTTCTTCCTAGTCTCCTTTGTCGCTGCCTGCGTCCGCCTGGCCAGCGGCGACCTCACCGTCTTCCCGGCGATGCTGGCGAGCCTGTTCGACAGCGCGCGCACGGCCTTCGAGATCGCGCTCGGCCTGGCCGGGGTGATGAGCCTTTGGCTTGGCATCATGCGCATCGGCGAGCGCGCCGGCGTGGTCGATGCCTTCGCGCGGCTGGTGAGCCCGCTGCTGCGCCATTTCTTCCCCGGCGTGCCGCAGGGCCACCCGGCGCAGGGCGCGATGATGATGAATGTGTCGGCCAACCTGCTCGGGCTGGACAACGCCGCCACGCCGCTCGGCCTGAACGCCATGCGCGAGCTGCAGACGCTGAACCGGCGCCCCGACGTCGCCACCGATGCGCAGATCATGTTCATCGTGCTGAATACCGCCGGACTGACGCTGATCCCGACCTCGGTGATCGCAATCCGGCAGGCGATCGCGGTCAAGCAGGGGCTGGTGGGCTTCAACGCCGCCGATATTTTCCTGCCGACGCTGTTGGCCACCGGCGGCTCCTGCCTCGCCGGGCTGCTGGCGGTAGCGTGGGTGCAGCGGCTGAACCTGCTGCGCCCTGCCGTGCTGGCGGCGTTCGGGCTGGTCGTGGCGCTGCTGGGCGCGATGTTCGCGTGGCTGCACCACGCGCCGCCGGAGCAGGTCAGCAACGTGACGGCGCTGGCCGGCGCCGGCTTCATCCTGTCGCTGATCACGGTGTTCCTGGTCTGCGGCGCACTGCGGCGTGTGAATGTTTACGAAGCCTTTATCGACGGCGCCAAGGAAGGCTTCGGCGTCGCCGTGCAGATCATTCCCTACCTGGTGGCGATCCTGGTCGCCATCGGCCTGTTCCGGGCCACAGGCTGCATGGACGTGCTGATGGGCTGGCTGACGCAGGGCTTTGCCCACCTGGGCGTCAATACCGACTTCGTGCCGGCGCTGCCGGTCGGGCTGATGAAGATCCTGTCCGGCGCCGGCGCGCGCGGGCTGATGGTGGATGTCATGACGACCTACGGCGTGGACTCGTTCCAGGGCCGGCTGGCGGCGATCATCCAGGGATCGACCGAGACTACCTTCTATGTGCTGGCGGTCTACTTCGGCAGCGTCAATGTGCGCAATACACGTCATGCCCTGGGCTGTGCACTGGTGGCTGATGCCGCGGGGCTTGTGTGTGCAGTTGGCGCCGCTTATCTGTTCCGCTAGGCTTCTGCCAGCGCCGGGACATACGATTTTGTTGCATCGATGCAACGCTATTGTGCGCATCATCATACATTGACACATTGCGGCTTGGTGCGTCGCAACAAATCATGTATAGTGAAGTCTGTCTCCTCCACCACCTCGGTGGATTCCAACCCACGCACAACCTGCGTGGGTTTTTTTTCGCCTGCACGCAAAGACTTCCACAACACTGTGCTTCCTCTGCCTGCCAATGCGCAGGAATTGTGCTTAGATCTTCGCCAGGCGGAGTCACCACCCCATCGTAGTGCGGCCACCCCGTCGATCCGGACGACAGTTAATTTTGTTGCAACGCAGCAGACAGTGTCGTTGAGCGACCTCGCGATGGGCAGCCAACCTGGGATGCCCGCGAGGATCCTGGTCCATGCTCCGGCCGGACTTTACGGAACGCGGCAATGGCCTATATTTATCCAATACCCGCCGCCAGCACGAGGCACGCCATGCCAGACATCACGTTCCCTCGCAGCCTCCCGACCTACTGCGCAGCCAGCCTCACGCTGTCCTGCCCCGCCACGGTCAACGGCAGTCCCACCTTGTATTCCGTCACCGCCGAGGCCCTGGAGGCCCATTTCGGCGCGCGTTCGCCGCGTGAGGAAGACCTGGTGGCGGCCTTCACCAGCAACCGCCAGCGCATCGAGCGCCTGGCCGAAAGCCTGTTCGAGCTGACCGAGGCGCGCGAGATCGTGCTGCGCAGCGGCCATTTTCGCTTCGCGGGCTGAATCCTGCCACCAGGTCCTGGCGCCCCCGTAGCCCCGGGGGCGTTTTCTTTTTCTTATCTAGCGCATCACCACCTCGGCCACGCTGCCCGGCACCAGCCAGCGCACGCCGCGACACCCGTATGTGGCGGGATCAAGCCACGGCCCGGAAAGCAGGTTTTCCCCTTAAATTGACCGACCGGTCGGCTTATATATAATAGGGCCAGCCGCCCCGGAGGCAGTCGTGCGGCGACCCCGCCAGAGGAGACGACATGTATACGCAGAGTCTTGACCTGCCCGGCCAGCACGCCGATGCGGCGCAGGCCAGCGCACCCCAGGACGAAGCCGCCCGCCAGGCAGCGTTCGATGCCTGCATGGCCGCCGACGGCAAGATCGAGCCGCAGGACTGGATGCCGCAGGCCTACCGCAAGACGCTGGTGCGCCAGATCTCGCAGCACGCGCACTCGGAAATCGTCGGCATGCTGCCGGAGGGCAACTGGATCAGCCGGGCGCCGTCGCTCAAGCGCAAGGCCATCCTGCTGGCGAAGGTGCAGGACGAAGGCGGCCACGGCCTCTATCTGTATTCCGCCGCCGAGACGCTGGACGCCTCGCGCGACGACCTGGTCGATGCGCTGCACAGCGGCCACGCCAAGTATTCGTCCATCTTCAATTACCCGACGCTGACCTGGGCCGACGTGGGCGTGATCGGCTGGCTGGTCGACGGCGCGGCGATTATGAACCAGATCCCGCTGTGCCGCTGCTCGTACGGCCCGTACGCGCGCGCCATGATCCGCATCTGCAAGGAAGAGTCGTTCCACCAGCGCCAGGGCTTCGATGCGCTGCTGGCGATGATGCGCGGCACCGATGCCCAGCGCGAGATGGTGCAGGACGCGGTCGACCGCTGGTGGTTCCCGGTGCTGATGATGTTCGGCCCGCCCGACGCGGCCTCGACCAACAGCGCTCAGACCATGGCCTGGGGCATCAAGCGCATCTCCAACGACGACCTGCGCCAGAAATTCGTCGATGCCACCGTCGAGCAGGCGCGCGTGCTGGGCGTGACCCTGCCCGATCCCGGCCTGCAATGGAATGCCGACCGTGGCCACTATGACCACAGCCCGCTGGACTGGGATGAGTTCTGGCGCGTGATCAACGGCGACGGCCCCTGCAACAAGGAGCGCCTGGCCACCCGCGTGAAAGCGCACGAGGACGGCGCCTGGGTGCGCGAAGCCGCGCTGGCGCATGCCGCCAAGGTGGCCGAACGCGAAGCCCGCGCCAGCCGGGCCGCCGCCTGAACCTAGCGTCCGAGGACGGAGGAGATACCATGCAACGCAAGGAATGGCCGCTGTGGGAAGTGTTCGTGCGCAGCAAGCAAGGCCTGGAACACAAGCATTGCGGCAGCCTGCACGCCGCCGACGCGCAGCAGGCGCTGCACATGGCGCGCGACGTCTATACGCGGCGCCAGGAGGGCGTGTCGATCTGGGTAGTGCCGTCGGCAGCCATCACCGCAAGCGTGCCCGAGGAAAAGCCTGAGCTGTTCGACCCGATGGCCGACAAGATCTACCGGCACCCGACGTTCTACCAGCTGCCCGACGAAGTCAACCACATGTAAGGCCCGCACGATGACCGCGTCCCCACAGCCCTCCGTGCCTGCCTCGCTGGATCATTTGCGGCCGGCGCGCGCCGCCGCGTTGCGCTACGTGCTGCGCCTGGCCGACAACGCCCTGATCCTGGGCCAGCGCAACGCCGAATGGTGCGGCCACGGGCCGGTGCTGGAAGAAGACATCGCGCTGGCCAACATCAGCCTGGACCTGATCGGCCAGGCGCGGCTGCTGTACGGCCGCGCCGGCGAGCTCGAAGGCGAGCTGACCGGCCTGCCCCGCCACGAGGACGACTATGCATACTGGCGCGCCGAGCGCGAGTTCCGCAACTGGACGCTGCTGGAACTGCCGCACCGCGGCCCGCTGGCCGGCAACGCCGCCGCCGAGCGCGACTACGCCGTCACCATCATGCGCAACTTCCTGTACAGCGCACTGATGGTCGAACTGTGGGAGGCGCTACTGGCCAGCCGCGACCAGCAACTGGCCGCGATCGCCGCCAAGTCGGTCAAGGAAGCGCGCTACCACCTGCACCACGCGGCCGGCTGGGTGGTGCGCCTGGGCGACGGCACCGAGGCGTCGCACGCGCGCATGCGGCGCGCGCTGGAACACCTGCTGCCCTATATGAACGAGTGCTTTGCCGAAGACGCGGTCGAGACCGAGGCCGCCGTGCAAGGCGTCGGCGTGGTCACGGCCACACTGCGCCCGGCCTGGGACGCCACCGTTGCCGAGACGCTGCAGGCCGCCACGCTGACCCTGCCACAGGCCACGGGCTTTGTGTCGACCGGCAAGCACGGCGTGCATTCCGAACACATGGGCTACCTGCTGGGCGAGATGCAGGGGCTGGCACGGTCCCATCCGGGCGCGCAATGGTAAGCGCACGCTTCGCCGCAAAGGCTTGACCAACATGAACGTCGCCACCCTCCCCCTGCGCAACGACCGCGCCCGCGATGAGCGCATCGCACGGACATGGGCGGCGCTCGAGGCAGTGCCGGATCCGGAAATCCCGGTGGTGTCGATCCGCGACCTGGGGATTCTGCGCGATGTCGTACCCGCTGCCGGCGGCGTGATCGAGATCGTCATCACGCCCACCTACTCCGGCTGCCCGGCGATGTCACAGATCGCCGAGGACATCGGCCGGGCGCTGGACCGCGCCGGGCTGGCGCCGTGGCGCATCCGCACCGTGCTGGCGCCGGCCTGGACCACCGACTGGATCACCCCGGCCGCGCGCGAGCGCCTGCGCGCCTTCGGCATTGCGCCGCCGGGCCAGTGTGGTGCGCCGGCCGCCGCGCAGTCGCTTCGCTTCGTGCCCCGCGCCGCCCGCGCCGGTGCGCCCGATGCGGTCGCCTGCCCGCGCTGCGGCAGCGTGCACACGCAGGAGATCTCGCGCTTTGCCTCGACCGCCTGCAAGGCGCTGTACCGCTGCCTGGACTGCCGCGAGCCGTTCGACTATTTCAAACCCTACTGAGCCCCGCCGGGCCGAAGCCAGGCTGCCATGACCCCACAGTTCCACCCGCTGCGCGTGGCGCAGGTGCGCCCCGAGACCGCCGACACCATCTCGATCGCCTTCGAGGTGCCGGACACGCTGCGCGACGCCTACCGCTTCACCCAGGGCCAGTTCCTGACGCTGAAGGCGCCGGTCGACGGCAAGGACCTGCGCCGCTCTTACTCGATCTGCTCGGCGGTGCAGGACTACGACGAACGCGGCGAGTTGCGCGTGGCGGTCAAGCTGGTCGAGGACGGGCTCTTTTCCACGCACCTGCATGACGTCATCGCCCCGGGCCAGATGATCGACGTGATGACCCCCGACGGTCGCTTCCACGTGCCGCTCGATGCCGGCGCCGCGCGCCACTACGTGGCCTTTGCCGCCGGCAGCGGCATCACGCCGGTGCTGTCGCTGGTGCGGACCACGCTGCAGGCCGAGCCGCTCAGCCGCTTCACGCTGGTCTATGGCAACCGCAACGTCGACAGCATCATCTTCTCCGAGGCGCTCGAAGACCTGAAGAACCAGTACCTGGCGCGCTTCACGCTCTACCACGTGCTGTCGCGCCAGCCGCAGGAGGTTGAGCTGCTGCACGGCCGGCTCGACCACGCCCGCGTGACGGCCTTCCTGCAGACCCTGATCCCGGTGGACGACATCGACGCGGCCTTTGTGTGCGGGCCGGCCTCGATGATCGACGAGGTCGAGGCGGCGCTGCGCGACGCGGGCCTCGACCCGCACCGCATCCATGCCGAGCGCTTCGGCGTGCCGCTGGCCCAGGCCAGGCGCAAGCCGGCTGCCGTGCACACCGACCTGGCCGGCACGGCCGAGCTGGTGGTGGTGCTGGACGGCAAGCAGCACAGCATGCGCCTGCCGCTGGAGGATGCCAACGTGCTCGACACCGCGCTGGCCGCCGGGCTGGACCTGCCCTACGCCTGCAAGGGCGGCGTCTGTTGCACCTGCCGCGCCAAGGTGCTGGAAGGCAAGGTGGAAATGGAAAAGAATTACACGCTCGAGCCGTGGGAAATGGAAAAGGGTTTCGTGCTCACCTGCCAGGCGCGCGCGCTGACGCCGCGGGTGGTGGTCAGCTACGACGAACGCTGATCCCGGCGCGCCGGGGGCGTGCGTATTCAGACAATGGCCGGCATGGGCCGGCACGGGCCGTGGCTACAATGGCGGCAAGCGGCTTCCTGCTGGCGCGATGCTTGCAGGACCGTGACAGTGCGGGCGGCGCTTGCGCCTGTCGCATCGCCGCCGCGGCGGCGCCAGCGAACCGCCCCACCCATATACAATCACGGCCATGCAATATATCCACGTCGTCAACGGTGATGTAGCAGGCACGACCCTGCGCCAGGCACTGGCCCAGGCCGCGCGGCCGGATCCTGTCGTGGTGCTGCGCGACGACCTTGCCGTGGGTCCGCTGGCCGACATCGACAGCACCGGGCTGATCCGCTCCGGCTTCTGGCAGCGGGTCGCCCCGCATACCGACATCGATTTCGGCGCCGAGATGCGCCAGGCGCTGGACCAGCTCCAGGCGCTGCGCCAGGACGACATGGAAGTGGCGGTCTGGCACGGCCAGAGCGCGGCCGACCAGCTGATGCTGCGCCGGGTGGTGTTCCACCTTTACCAGGCGCCACAGCGGATCAATGAAGTCGCGATGGACCTGCGCGAGCTGGAAATGCCCGTGCAGGGCAATCTGGCGGCCATCGGCATGTACTCGCCGGCGCGGCTGGCGCGGCGCTTTTCCACCATCGCCCCGGTCTCGGTGCTGCGGCTGGGCCGGCTCGGCTACGAGTGGCAGCAGAACGTCAAGGAAAACGCCGACGTGCGGCTGTGGAAGGGCAATACGCTGGTGCCGGCGGCGTACCACACCATCGACGACATCATCATGGAACGCGCCCCGTCCGACTGGACCCCGGCGGCGCAGGTGGTGGGCAGCGTGATGGGCGCGATCGAGGGCCTGCTGGCCAGCGACTGGTTCGTGTTCTGGCGCTGCCGCGAGCTGATCGCCATGGGCCAGCTGGTGCTGCGCGGCAACGCCGACTCGCTGGACACGTGCGAACTGCGCCGCCATACCGGTAGCAGCGGAAGCGGCGGCGAATAACGGCGGCGAATAAACAGAAGAACATGGCCCGTACCAAGGCACCCGATTTCGAGGCGCAGCGCGAGCAGATCCTGGACCTGGCCGCCGCCGCCTTTGCCAACAGCAGCTACCCCAGCACCTCGATGGCCGACCTGGCCGCCGCCTGCGGCACCTCCAAGGCGCGGCTGTACCACTATTACGAGAGCAAGGAAGCGATCCTGTTCGACCTGCTGGACCGCTACACGCGCCGGCTGATGCTGCTGGTCACGGAAGTCGAAGCCGACGCCGAGCGCCACGCCCGCACCGACAAGGAAGCCTTCGCCAACCTGATCCGCGCCTTCCTGGCCGAGTACGAGACCTCGCAGACGCGCCATATCGCGCTGATCAACGACGTCAAGTTCCTGGCCGAGACCCAGCGCGACCTGATCCTGGGCCGCGAGCGCGACGTGGTCGCGGCGTTCTCGCGCCTGCTGCGCCGGGCCTATCCCGAGCGCGTCACGCGCGACAACCAGACCGCGCTGACCATGACCATCTTCGGCATGATCAACTGGACCTTCACCTGGCTCAAACCGGGTGGCCGGCTGTCCTATGCCGAGTTTGCCGAGACGGTGGTCGACCTGCTCGAAGGCGGCCTGCCCGGCCGGGCGGCGGCCGGGCGCTGAGGCGGCCGGGCGCGCCGGCTCTTACATCCACTCGGCCTCTTCGCGCTGGCGCCGCTGCTCGCGGTCCTGGCGGAACATCTCTTCCAGTTCGTCGCGCGCCTGGCGTGCCAGCGAGACCAGCTTCTTCTGGTCGGTGTAGTGCGGATAGAAGCGGTCGATCGCCTGGATGTTGTGGCGCCGGAACCGCAGCGCCACGTTGCGCGCCTCGGCCGGATCGAAGCCCAGCCCCTCCAGCACGCGGCGGCCCAGCATCAGCGAGCCCTCGAACATCTCGCGCTCGAACAGGTGCACGCCGCGGTCCTTGAGCTGATAGACATGCGACACATGGCGCGCGCGGGCGTAGATCTGCAGTTCGGGAAAGCGCTCGCGCACGCGGTCGATCAGTTCCAGGCTCTCGTCCATGCCGTCGATGGCCACCACCAGGATGCGCGCGTCGGCAATGCCGGCGGCCTCCAGCAGGTCCAGCCGGGTGGCGTCGCCATAGAAGATCTTGAAGCCGTACTGGCGCAGGAATTCGATCTGGTCGGGGTCGTGGTCCAGCACCGTCACGCCCACGCCCTGGCTGTACAGCAGGCGGCCGATGATCTGGCCGAAGCGCCCGAAGCCGGCGATCAGCACCGGATTGTGCTGCGGCGTGATGGCGTCGTCGGGCCGTGCCTTGCCCGCGCCCAGGCGCGGCGCCACCAGCCGGTCGTAGGCCAGCAGCAGCAGGGGCGTGGCCACCATCGACAGCGCCACCACCAGCACCAGCAGCGCCTCGGTCTCGCGGGGCAGCAGGCCGGCGGTGCCGGCCACGCCAAACACCACGAAGGCGAATTCGCCGCCCTGCGAGATCAGCAGCGCGAACAGCAGGCGCTGGCCGCGGGCAATGGCAAAATGCCGCGCCAGCAGCGCCAGCACCGTGGTCTTGGCGACCACGAAGGCGGCCACCAGCCCCAGCACCAGCCAGGGCGAGCGCGCCAGCACGGCAAAGTCGATCGACATGCCGACCGCCATGAAGAACAGCCCCAGCAGCAGGCCCTTGAACGGCTCCAGGTCGGCCTCGAGCGCGTGGCGGTACTCCGAATCGGCCAGCAGCACGCCGGCCAGGAAGGTGCCCAGCGCCATCGACAAACCCACCGCGTCCATCATCAGCGCGATGCCCACCACCAGCAGCAGCGCAAACGCGGTGAACATCTCGCGCATATCGGTGCCGGCGATAAACCGCAGCGCCGGGCGCACCAGGTAGCGGCCGCCGGCCACCACCGCGCCGATCACCGCCACCGCCTTGCCCGCCGCCAGCCACCCGGCCGCGCCCGGGCCCGCGCCTTCGGCGCCCTGCGTGGCCAGCAGCGGCAGCAGTGCGATCATCGGGATCGCGGCGATGTCCTGGAACAGGAGGATGCCAAAGCTGGCGGCCCCCGCCGGCGTGCCGAACAGGTTGCGCTCGGTCAGCGTCGCCAGCGCGATCGCGGTGGACGACAGCGCCAGCCCCAGGCCCGCCACCAGCGCCACCTGCCAGGGCGCGCCCGCCAGCGCCGCCACCGTGCCGATCACCAGCGCGCAGGCCGCCAGTTGCGCGCCGCCATAGCCGAAGATGCTCCGCCGCAGCGCCCACAGCTTGCGCGGCTCCAGCTCCAGGCCAATCACGAACATCATCAGCACCACGCCAAACTCGGAGAAGTCCAGGATCGCTTCGACATTGGTCACCAGGCGCAGCGCGAACGGCCCGATCGCCGCCCCCGCCAGCAGGTAGCCCAGCACCGCGCCCAGGCCGCTGCGCCGCGCCAGCGGCACCGCTACTACCGCCGCCACCAGGAACACCAGCAGCGCAATCAGGAAGTCGTGCTGGTTCATGCCCGCACCTCCGCCGGTGCGGCATGGGTCTCCAGCCGCCCGCAGACGTGGGCGATATGGTCGGCCAGCGCCTGGGCGTCGGCGTTGTTGGCGTCGTGCAGCACCACCGGCGGCAGCCAGTTCATGCCGCACAGCAAGGCGCTCTGCTCCAGCGGCAGCAGGAAGTCCGCGATCGGGTGGCCATGCGTACCCTCCGGGCCGTAAGCGTCTGCCGTGCCGCCGGTGCTGACCACCACCAGCAGCGATTTGCCGCGCAGCGCGGTACCGCCGGGCCCGTATGCCCAGCCCGGCTCCAGGACCTCATCGAGCCACAGCTTGAGCAAGGCCGGCACGCTGTACCAGCGCACCGGGAACTGCAGCACGATGGTGTCCGAAACCGACAGCACGCGCTGCTCGGCGACAACGTCGATGTCGTAATCGACATAGCTGCGGTAGAGATCGCGTACCTGTACCTGCGGCAGCGCACCCAGCGCATCGGCCAGCGGCCGGTTAACGCGTGAACGGCTGGGCGTAGGGTGAGCGTAGATCACAACGATTGGGGGCTCGGTCATCAAAAGGCGATCGGCTGGCGAGTAGTCGGGAAAAATCCTGGGTCAGGCGAGAAATTGCGGCGTTGCAGCAAATCCACAACCAGCACCGTGCAACAATTCATCACATTTTTTCAAGCCATTGATTTTATTTGATTTTTAGCAACACAGTGGCGAGATGACGGCTTGCTGCGGCGCGGGAAGCTTACGTCAAACTGACAATTCCACTACAATACTTTTCGTGTCGCATCAAGCTGGTGTTTCCCCGAGTTCCGCACCGACCCAGAGAGAAGTGCCTGGAAAAACACTGCGGCAGTGCCTATTTTTATCTGTGACTGCACCCAGAAAGGAAAAAAAGTGAATCCGCTCGAACTGAGCAAGGCCGTCGGCGCACTGACCGACGAAGATCTGCGCAAGGCAGCCGAAGCCGCACAGGCCACCCAGCGCGCCACCGTTCTGGTGCGCGAGCTGGCGGCCCATCACCGCTCGCGCCTGCTGAAGCATTTCCTCGCCCTGGGCGAGGAGGATCGCCTGCTCCGTTTCGGCCAGTCGGTGGGCGACCACGTGATCGAAGCCTATGTCGACAGCATCGACTTCGACCATGACAGCGTGTTCGGCGTCTACGACGACAAGCTCGAGCTGATCGGGGTGGGCCACTTCGCCAACCTGCGCGACAACGCCCAGGGGCGCGTGGCGGAGTTCGGCGTGTCGGTCTCGGGCAGCGCCCGCGGCCGCGGCATCGGCAGCGCGCTGTTCGAGCGTGCCGCCATCCATGGCCGCAATACCAATGTGCGCACACTGTACATGCACTGCCTGTCGCGCAACGCCGCGATGATGCACATCGCCAAGAAGGCCGGCATGAAGGTGCAATATGCCTACGGTGAAGCCGATGCCTACCTGGAACTGCCGCCGGCGGACACCGCCAGCCGCCTGTCCGAGGCGCTGGACGAGCAGCTCGCCGACCTGGACTACGCGGTGCGCCGCAACCTGCGCGACGCTCGCCGCTTCGGGCTGCGTTTCTGGCGCACCATGGTGCCGCAGAAGCATACTGCCTGAGCCCGCGGGCCTGGCTGGCCCCGCGGCAACGACAGAAACGGCGCATCGCAACGATGCGCCGTTTCTGCTTCCGGACTCAGGTTTGCCGCTTCAGGCCGCGCCGCCCACCGGCAGCGCCGTGGTGTCCTTGATGCTTTCCAGGGCAAAGCTGGAGCGCACGTCGATCACCGACGGGTGTGCCAGCAGCTGTTCCTGCATAAAGCGCGCAAAGTGCTCCATGTCTTCCACGTAGACCTTGAGCAGCAGGTCCATCTCGCCGGTCATGGCGTGGCACGCGGCCACCTCCGGCCAGACCGCGATCGAGGCGCGGAACAGGTCCAGCGGCGCCTTGCCCTTGGCCGCGCCGCCATGCTTCTCCAGCCGGACATTGATATAGGCCAGCAGACCCAGCCCGATCTTGTTGGGCTCCAGCAGCGCCGCGTACTGCCGGATCACGCCGATCTCCTCCAGCCGCCGGATGCGGCGCAGGCAGGGGCTGGGCGACAGATTCACACGCTCGGCCACCTCCAGGTTGGTCAACCGGCCGTTGGTCTGCAGCACTTCCAGAATCTTCCGGTCGATCTTGTCCAACTCCACCTTGCTCACGATATTGTTGCTCCGCAATATGTTTATTGGCAATTTTTTTGCGCAAATTTAGCAAGCCGTGCACATGTACGCAATTTTTTGTGCAATTGCGCCCGATTCGGGCCCGATTCGGATGAATCGGCAGCCTTATCGGTCACATGTGCGGCAGCCGGTCGGGCTGGGCAATACCTGTCTGGTGGCGCCGCCGCGTATCGCGGACGCGCCCCGCCGCCGGAAGCAGGCAAGGATGGTGCCAAGCCCGGCAAACAGGGAAGCGGCATTCTACGGGCGTTTGGCGATCAGGTCAGAGACTTCCTGCTGCCCCGGACGCGTGCCATCGGGCAACGGGCAAAGAAAAAGCGCGCACGCCATCAGGCTCGCGCGCTTTTTGGCATCGCTGGCAGGGCCCGCTGGCGCGGCCCTGCCGGGGCCGGTCAGCCGCCGCTGGCGGACGGGCCACCCGGGGTCGCGGGCGCCGGCTGGCTGCCCGGAGCCTGGCCGCGCGGGCCGCGGTCGCCGCGTTGCTCGTGCTCGCGGTGCATCTTCTCCATGCCGGCACGGATTTCGTCGCGGGTCAGCTTGCCGTCGTGGTTGGTGTCGAGCTGGTCGAAGTGCCTGGCCAGGCCCGGCAGGCCGGCCGCGACCTCGGCCCTGGTCAACGCGCCATCGCCGTTCTTGTCGGCGGCCTTGAATTTCTCGTCAAGGGCAGCCTGCATGCGTGCGTGGCGCTCAGCCATCATGGACTTGCGGTAAGCGTCCATTTCGGCCTGGTCGATCTTGCCGTCGTGGTTGGCGTCGAGCTTGTTGAACCAGGCGTCGAGTTCGGCCTTGGAGATCGAACCATCGCCGTCGGTATCGATCGACTTCATCCACATGCCGCCGCCGTGGCCCATGTGGTGGCGCTCCATGCCGGGCTTGCCGGCGGGCGCGGCTGGCGCGCTGGCCTGGGCAAAAGCACCGCCGGCGGCCAGGAGGGCCGCCGATGCGGCCAGGAACTGCTTCAGGATCTGCGTCTTGTGATTGCGTTGCATGTCTTGCTCCTTTTCATCACGTTGGGCATGTACGGATTAGAACGCAGACGATGAACGAAAGTTGGCGCTTTTAATACGATGTTACCGGCCTCACAGAAAGGCCTGCAGGGCGTAAGCGAATGCAAGCCAGGACGAATAATCGGGTGTTCGGGCTAGTCTTTTGGTGCCGGCTGGCCTTCGCCGGCTGCCTGCGGAGCCGTCACGGGCTGGTATTGGCGCGGATCGACCGGTTGCGGCTGCGGCTGGGATTCCGGAGCGGGCTGCTGGGACCCTGCCGCAGCCGGGCTTGTGGCTGGCGCCGGGGGTGGCACGGGTGTTGCCATCGGCGCAGCGGCGCCAGAGGGCGGGGTGGGCAATGCGGAGGCCCCGCGCGGCGCGCCTCGCGTGGCGCCGGCCTGCACCGGCAGCACGATCTCCTGGCGCACGCCGTTGCGCTCGATCACTACCGCGCGCTGGCGCACCTCCACCAGCCGGATCTGCGGCGACAGGTCGGCGCCGATGCGCACCGCCTTGGCCGGGCCGCCATCGAGCGACACAATCGCCGCGCCCGCGCCGCCGCCGACTTCTGCCACCACGCCGAGCAGCTGCACATCGCGCGGGCCGCCCTGGGCCGAGCCGCCGAACAGCGTGGCGACCGCGCCGGTCTCGACTGCCTCGGTCTGCGCCACGCGCGCGCTCTGCGGCACCGGGATGGTCCGCATCGCACTGAAGGCCAGCACCCAGTACGTCGCCAGCGCACACAGCGCGATAAACAGCACCAGGCTGGCCAGGCGCGGCAGCCAGGCCGCCGAGGCATCGAAGCGGAACGAAGGCCGGAGGGACAGTTGCATGGGATCGGTACCCTGGATACCCGCTCGGGCGGGTCATGGCGCGCAAGCGCAGACGCGCCAAGCGTACCAGAGCCCCATGACGCTGTCTGCCGCGCCAGCGCGGCGGTGCTGCTTAAAGCAGGTCGTCCAGCAGGTCGGGGCCGAACACCTCGCGCTCGATATGCGCCACCGGCACGCCCGCGCTGACCAGCGCATGGCGCTGCGCCTGCATGAAGCCAAGCGGCCCGCACAGGTAGAAGCGGCCATCGACAAAGCGCTGCAGGTCCGGCTGGCGCAGCAGCTCGGCCACCGGCATGGTGCCGGCGTGGTCATAGTCGCGGCCGGTGACATCGCCGGCTTCCGGGCTCTCGTAGCTGATGTGCACCGCCAGTTCCGGCAGGCGTTCGCGCGCCCATTGCAGGTCGGCACGGTGGGCATGGTAGCGGCCGTTGCGGGCGGCATGGGCGAACAGCACCGGGCGCTGCGAACCCTGCGCGGCCAGCGTGCGCAGCACCGACAGCATCGGTGTGATGCCGATGCCGCCCGACAGCAGCACCAGCGGGCGGCGGCTTTCCAGCACCGGCGTGAACTCGCCGAACGGCGCGCTCACCTTGAGCCCGGTGCCCTCGCGGGCATTGGCGTGCAGCCAGTTGGAGACCGCGCCGGCCGGCGTCGCCTGGTCGCCGTCCTCGCGCTTGACCGAGATGCGCCAGGTCGGCAGCCCGCTCTCGGCAGACAGCGAATACTGGCGCAGCTGGCGCGTGCCGTGGTCCAGGCGCGCCTCGATGCTGATGTACTGGCCCGGGCGGAAGTCGCGCAGCGGCTGGCCGTCGGCGGCGGCCAGCGTGAACGCCACCACCTGGTCGCCCTGCACTTCGCGGCGCACCACCCGCACCGGCGTCAGCTCGCCGGCGGCCACGCCGGTGCGCTGGTACAGCCGCGCCTCGGCGGCGATCAGTTCGCCGGCGAGCAGCCAGTAGGCCTCGTCCCAGGCAGCCAGCAGCGGCGGCGTGGCGGCATCGCCCAGCACCGCGGAGATCGCGCCCAGCAGGTGGCGGCCGACGATCGGGTAATGCGCGGGCGTGATGCCCACGGCCGCGTGCTTGTGGACGATGCGCTCGACCACCGGCCCCAGTGCCGCCGCGTTATCGATGTTGGCCGCATAGGCAAACACGGCCGAGGCCAGCGACTGCTGCTGGCTGCCGTTGGCCTGGTTGCCCATGTTGAACAACTGGGTCAGTTCGGGCCGGTCGGCGAACATCTCGCGGTAGAAATGCGTGGTGATGGCCAGGCCGTGCTCGCGCAGCACGGGCACGCTTGCATCGATAAAGGGGCGGGAAGCAGCGGACAGCATCAGGAATCACTCCGTTTTATTTCATGCAAATTAAATGCATGTTTTAGCTCAACAAAAAACCGGCATACGCCGGCCCGCGCGGACCAGGCCGCTCAGGCCGTACGCCGGTTCAGGAAATCTCGATGCAGGCGGATGATCGACTCGGCCGTCTGGCTGCCGGTGACATCGGCCAGCGTGACGTCGTCCAGCGTGCGGTAGAAAGCCTGCTCGGCCACGTCCAGCGCGCGCTTCAGGCGGCAGTTGCCGCTCAGCGCACAGGGCGGGTTGTCGCAGTCGATCACCGCCTTGTGCCCTTCCAGCTCACGCAGGATGGTGCCGATGGTCAGCCGCCCGGCGCCGGGGCCGAGCTGCAGGCCGCCGTGGCGGCCGCGCGTGGCGCTGATCCAGCCCAGCTTCGACAGCCGCGCCGCCACCTTGACCAGGTGGTTGTGCGAGATGTCGAACTGCTGGCCCACCTCGGCAATGGTGATCGGCCGGGTGCCGTCGCCACGGGCGACGTACATCAGCAGGCGCAGCGCATAGTCGGAGAAGCGGGTCAGTTGCATCGTGGCGTCATCTTAAAAAAGATGCATACAGGATGCAAGTTTATTTTCCGGGCCGAATGACGCCCCGCGCGCTTTGTGATTCGGATCCGACTTTCCCAGGGTCCCGCCCGGCGTGCCCATAAAAGAGTCATAAGGCGCCGGTTATACTGATTGGCGAACCCGGCCCCGCCAGCCCCCTGGCGCGGGTCCCGCCTTTCAAGCAAAGAGGTCCACCAACAATGCGCAGATTCACTACCCAGATCGCCCGCCCCGCCCGTTCCGAGCGCGCCCGCCGCGCGCGCGGCTTCACCCTGATCGAGATCATGGTCGTGATCGTGATCCTCGGCGTGCTGGCGGCACTGGTGGTGCCCAAGATCATGAGCCGCCCGGACGAGGCCCGCATCGTGGCCGCGCGCCAGGACATCTCGTCGATCATGCAGGCGCTCAAGCTGTACCGCCTCGACAACAGCCGCTACCCCACCACCGAGCAGGGCCTGGGCGCGCTGGTAGTCAAGCCCACCACCGAGCCGATCCCGAATAACTGGAAGGGCGGCGGCTACCTGGAAAAACTGCCCAAGGATCCCTGGGGCCATCCGTACCAGTACCTGAACCCCGGCGTGCGCGGCGAGATCGACGTGTTCAGCTACGGTGCCGACGGCCAGGCTGGCGGCACCGGCAACGACGCCGATATCGGCAACTGGGAATAAGCCCAGTCCCGCCGCCACCCTTGCCGCACCCATCATGACCACGGCGCCGCACCGCCGCGCGCCCCGCCAGCGGCGCCGCGGCTTCACGCTGCTGGAGCTGCTGGTGGTCATGGTGATCGCCGGCATCGTGATCTCGCTGGTCGCGGTCAATGCCTCGCCCAACGAGCGCGGCCGCGTGCTCGACGACGGCCAGCGCATCGCGCGGCTGTTCGAACTGGCGCAGGAAGAGGCGCAGCTGGGCGCCCGTCCGATCGCGTGGGAGGGCGATGCCAGCGGCTGGCGCTTCCTGGAGTCAAGCCCCAACGGCTGGATCCCCATGCGCACCGACGTGTTTGCCCCCGGCCACTGGCGCCTGGCGCTGGACCAGGTCATCGTCGCCGAAGGCGGGCGCGCCACCGGCACCAACAGCCCCCCGCGGCTTATCTTCGGGCGCGAGCTGATCGATGCCCCGCAGCGGCTGGTGCTGGTGCGCGGCGATATCCGCGTGGACGTTGCCGGCGACGGCAGCGGCCGCTATTTCGCCAGCACGCCATGACGCACCGCGCTCTCCTTCCCCGACGCCGGCGCGCGCGCGGCTTCACGCTGATCGAAGTGCTGGTGGCACTGACCATCCTGGCCGTGGCGCTGACCGCGGCGATGCGCGCGATGGGCTCGATGGTCGATGCCAGCGCCTCGCTGCAGACCCGCATGCTGGCCGAATGGAGCGCCGAGAACCACCTGGCCTCGCTGCGCCTGGCCAAGACCTGGCCTGAACCCGGCGTCAGCGGCTATACCTGCCCGCAGGGCGGCACGCCGCTGTACTGCGAGCAGTCCGTGTCGGCCACGCCCAACCCGGTTTTCCGCCGCGTCGAGATCGCGGTCTACCCCTCCGCCACCGACAAGTCCGTGCGGCTGGCGTGGCTGGTCACCATTGTCCCCAATGAAACCCGCAACGTGCTCTGAGCGCCGGCGCGGGCGCAGATTCGCCGGCGGCTTCACGCTGCTGGAGATGCTGGTCGCCATCACCCTGCTGGCGGTGATGGCCGTGATCGGCTGGCGCGCGCTGGACAGTCTCACGCGCAGCCGCGAACGGCTGACCGACCACGACGCGCGCCTGGATGCGCTGAAGGTCCTCTACGGCCAGTGGCAGGCCGATTGCGAGCACCTGGCCAGCCCCGTGCTGCTGCAGGCCAGTCCGGTCGAGATCGGCCAGAACCGGGTGCTGCTGGTGCGCGACCGCCGCGACGAAGGCCAGCCGCCGACCTGGCAGGCACTGTCCTACCAGCTAGACGGCAACACGCTGGTGCGCGTGGCCGCACCCCCGGTGGACAGCCGCGCGGCGCTGCAATCATCCCTGCTGGCGCTGCGCCAGGGCGGGGCCAACGGCGCGCAGGTGCGGCGCGTGCTGGCCGACGTCGATAGCATGAGCACGCGTGCGTGGGTGGAGCCCGGCGGCTGGCAGGTCGACAGCAACCGGATCCGCAACGCGCTGTTCAGCGGCAACGCCGCCAGCGCAGTGGCGGCTTCGGCCGCCGGCGCGGCGCTGCCCACCGCCGCGGTGCGCGCAGTGGAGCTGACCATCTTCGCCCGCATGGGCGACGGCGACGCGCCGCGGCAGTTCCAGAAGATCTGCGTGACCGGGCTATGACGCACGCCTGCCGCCAGCCCCGTCCCCTGCCCTTGCGCCGCCAGCGCGGCGCGGCCGTGGTCACCGCGCTGCTGATGGTGACGCTGGCCGTGGTGGTGGTGTCCGGCATGCTGTGGCGGCAGCAGGTGCAGATCCGCGCCATCGAGAACCAGCGGCTGCAGGCCCAGGCCACCTGGATCGAGCGCGCCGCGGTGGACTGGGCGCGGCTGATCCTGCGCGACGACCAGCGCCGCAGCAATGTCGATGAGCTGGGCGAGCCGTGGGCGGTGCCGATCGCCGAGACCCGGCTGTCGGACTTCCTGGGCGCGTCGCTGCGCACCGACGTCGCGGGCGAGACCTCGTTCCTGTCCGGGCGCATCCTGGATGCGCAGGCGCGCCTGAACCTTGCCAACCTGGTGACGTGGTCCGCCACCAGCGGCGACGGCGGCCAGGTCGGGCGCGTGGCAATCATCGACCAGACGGCGCTGGCCGCCTACGGCCGCCTGCTGCAGACCGTGGGCCTGAACCCGTCGCTGGCCGAGACCACCGCGCGCTTCATGCTGCAGGCCGCGCAAGCGGGCGATTCATCCGGCCGGCCGGCGCCGCGCCCGCTCGACAGCGTGCAGGGCCTGCTGGCGCTGCCTGGCTACACGCCTGAAATGGTGGCCGTGCTCGAACCCTTTGTCATCGTGCTGCCCGAGCGCACCCTGGTCAACGCCAATACCGCTGACGCCGAAGTGCTGGCAGCCGTGATCGACAAGCTGCCGCTGGAGCGCGCGCGCGAGCTGGTGCGCCAGCGCGACCGCGCCTACTTCAACAACATCGGCAACCTGCAGAACCAGCTGGCCGCCGTGGCGCCGCAGGCCAGCACCGCCAACCTCGGCAACCTGTTCGATGTGCGCACGCATTACTTCCTGGTCTACGGGCTGGTGCGGCATGAGCGCGCCAGCCGGCTGCAGGTGTCGCTGATCTTTCGCGGCGAACCGCTCGGTGCGGCCAACACCACCCGCGTGATCTGGATCCAGGATGCGGACCGGCTGCCGGACCTGCGCTGAACCATGGCAACGCGGTCTGGCGCACATATGAAAGCCGCACGTCCGGGCAGCCGGGGAGAATGGTATTGACGCGATTTAGTCACGCAGGCAAGGTATGCTGCGGCGCTGGCGCGAGCGTGGCACCAGCCCACCCGCCGCGGCACGGCCTCACAGGCCGCCCGACGGCATCCCCGCACCCCGGCAGGCTGCCAGCGCCGGGGCGATCCGGGGCGCAACCCCACGGGCCATGCGCCTTATCGAGCCGTTCTACTGAAGCCTGAGCAAGGACATCTTGAGCACCACCCTGTACGTCCGCCTGCCGCACCGGCCGCACGACCAGCCGCAACCGTGGCAGTTCGGCGCCCTGCCGTTCGCGCTGGTGCGCACGGCCCTGGCCGACCCCGCACGGCGCGGCCAGGCTCGTGCTGCGCCAGAAGTGTTGCGAGAAGGCCACGCCCGTATCGCCGACTTGCCGGCGGCCGAGCGCCTGGTGCTGATCCTGGCCGCCAGCGACGTGCTGCTGACCAGCGCCAGCGTGCCGCCGCTGCCGCCCGCGCGTTTGAAACTGGCGCTGCCCAACCTGGTCGAGGATGCGCTTGCCACCGACGCGCAGCCATGCCATATCGGCATTGGTCCCGCGCTCGACGGCAGCACCCCTGCCCGTGGGCCGCGCGGGCCTCGCCAGCGCCTGCTGATGGTGGCCGACCGCGCCTGGCTGCGCGCGGTGCTGGATGCCTTCGCCGAACACCAGCATCGCCGCCGCCATGTGCTGGCCGCGCAGCTGTGCGTGCCGCTGGCCGCGGTTGCCGAAGCAGAAGCCGGCGCCGAGCCGACGCTCGCGCCGGCCGACGATCTGCCGGCACCGGCCCAGCCCGCCACCCTGGTGGTCGAAGCCGCCGCCAGCGAGCTGGCCCGAAATGGCGAGCTGAGCGATGCCATAGGCGGCGAGTTGCCGGCCACCGCAGCCAGCACCGCGCGCCAGTGGCAGCTGACCGTGCGCACCAGTGCGCATGCCGGCTACGGCCTGCTGCTGGGCGACGACGCCCTGGCCGCCTGGCAGGCGCTTGCCCCGGACGGCACCTGGTATGCCGATGCCGACGCCGCCGCGATGGCGCCGGTGCCCGGTCTGCGCCAGGCCGCCCGTGCCGGCTGGCGCCTGTGGATCGACGGTGCGCAGGACTGCCTGCGCGAGCCGGCGCTGGACCTGGCACAGTTTGAGTTCGCGCAGGGCCGCGCCGACCGCTGGAACCTGGTGGCATGGCGCCTGCCGCTGGCGCTGCTGGCCGGCATCGTGCTGGTCCAGATCATCGGCATGAACACACACTGGCTGCTGCTGCGCAACGAGCAGCAGCGGCTGGAAGCCGCGCAGCTGCAGACGCTGCGTGGCGCCTTCCCGCAGATCCAGACGGTGCTCGATGCACCGCTGCAGATGCGCCGGCAGGTGGAGCAGCTGCGCATCGCCAGCGGCCGCAGCACCCCGGAAGATTTCCTGCCGCTGGCCGACCGCTTCGCCCAGGCCGCGCGCCGGCTGCCGCCCGACGGGCTGCAGGCGCTGGAGTACCGCGGCCGCGTGCTGGTGGTGACGCTCAAGCCCGGCACGGACACGGCCGGCCTGCGCAATGCGGCAAGCCAGGCAGGACTGCAGATGGAAGAAGACAAGGCCGGCAACGCGTCAGGCAGCACTGGCACCAGTGCCGGGACGCCTGTGACACCCGGCTCGCGCTGGACCATCAAGCCCGGCCTGTAACCGGCGCACGCGCAACATGAACCCATTGAAAGACTCTGCCCGCAGCCAGACGCCACGCGCCAGCAGGCCCGGCGCGACCTCGGCAGCCTCCAGCCTGCGCGCGCGCCTGGCGCGGCTGCGCCCGTCCGTGCCGCAGGCGTGGCAGGAACACTTCAACGCCTTCTGGTCGGCGCGCAACCCGCGCGAGCAGGCCATCCTGGCCGGCGGCGGCGCGGTGCTGGCGCTGGTGGTCGGCTACCTGCTGCTGTGGGAGCCGGCCGCCGACGGCCGCGAGCGGGTGGCGCGCAACCTGCCCAAGCTGCGTGCCGACCTGGCCGAAATGGAAACGCTGGCGCAGGAAGCCCGCGGCATGAAGGCCTCGCCCGCGCCGTCCCTGCGCGGCGACGCGCTGACGCAGGCGCTGCAGGACAGCCTGGGCCAGTACGGCCTGAAGGCAACGCGGCTGGCCGCCGGCGCCGACAACAGCGTGCAGGTGCAGCTGGACAAGGTGCCCTTCGGCGCGGTCAGCAGCTGGCTGCAGGACGTGCGCCAGCAGCAGCGCATGAAGGTGGTCGATGCCCGCATCGTCTATGTCGGCGCCACGGCGCTGGTGAACGTCACCGCGACCCTGCAGGGTCCGGGCGGACGCAGCTGATGGTACGGCTGGAAACCCTGCGCCTGCCGCGCCGCGCGCTGCGCCAGCCGGCCACGTGGCGGCGCCTGCGCTGGCTCGGCCTGGGCCTGGCGAGCGCCGCGGTGACCACGGTGGCAATGCTGCCGGCGACCTGGATCGCCGCGCGCGTGGCCGCGCAGACGCAGGGGCGGGTGCTGCTGGCCGATGCCAGCGGCTCGCTGTGGCATGGCAGCGCCACGCTGGCACTGTCTGCCGGCGCCGGCAGCCAGACTGCCACCGTGCTGCCTGGCAGGCTGCAATGGACGCTGGCGTTCTGGCCGCTGCTGACTGGCCGGGCACGGGTGGTGCTGAGCCACTCCGAGGCCATGGCCGCGCCGGTGGCCGTCACCGCGACGCCGCTGGGCTGGACCGCGCAGTCCGGCGCCATCCGGCTGCCCGCGTCGCTGCTGGAAGGCGTTGGCGCGCCGTTCAACACGCTGCGCCCGGACGGGCTGATGCGCGTGGACTGGTCCACGCTGCAGGGACGGTTTTCGGGCACGGGCATGAGCGGCCATATGACGCTGCGCATCGAGCAGGTGTCGGCCGCGGTCAGCCGGCTGCGCCCGCTGGGCAGCTACCGCGCGGAGATCGACTGGACCGGCGAAGGCGGCGGCAAGCTGCAACTGAGCACCATCGCGGGCCCGCTGTACCTGGAGGGCAGCGGCACGCTCGGGCGGCAGGCGCGCTTCGAAGGCACCGCCCACGCCGAACCCGAAGCGGCGACGCAGCTGACCAGCCTGCTGAGCCTGCTGGGACGACGAGACAACAATGTGACCAGGCTGCAGTTCTGATGCCACGCAGATCGCACAGCCCACGGAAATGACTATGAAAACCCACGCCAACCGACCTGTTTTCCAGACCGCCTGCGCCCGCGCCGTGGCCCTGCTGTGCGGGCTCTCCCTGCTGGCGCCCGCACCGCTGTGGGCTCAGCCCGGGGCGCGCACCGGCACGCCGCCCGCGCCGCCGGACGTGACCCCGGCCAACCGCGACCAGGTGGTGCTGAACTTCGTCAACGCCGATCTCGAATCGGTGATCAAGGCGGTCGGCCAGGCCACCGGCAAGAACTTCGTGATCGACCCGCGCGTGAAGGGCACGGTCAACCTGGTCACCGAGCAGCCGGTGTCGCGCGCGCAGGCGCTGCAGACGCTGGGTTCGGTGCTGCGCATGCAGGGCTATGCCATGGTCGAGAGCAACGGCTTCACCAAGGTGGTGCCCGAAGCCGATGCCAAGCTGCAGGGCTCGCCCACCGTGATCGGCGGCAGCGCCAGCCGCGGCGACCAGGTGGTGACGCAGGTGTTCCGGCTGAACTATGAATCGGCCAACAACCTGGTGCCGGTGCTGCGGCCGATGATCGCGCCCAACAACACCATCACCGCCTACCCGGCCAACAACACGCTGGTCATCACCGACTACGCCGACAACCTGCGCCGGATCGCGCGCATCATCGCCGCGGTCGATGCGCCGGCCTCGGGCGAGGTCGAACTGGTGCCGCTCAAGTACGCCCTGGCCAGCGATACCGCGGCCGTGCTGCAGAAGCTGCTCGACCCCGGCGCCGCGGGCGCCGCCGGCGGCGGCGCGCCGGGCGTGGACGCCAGCCTGCGCACCTCGGTGGTGGCGGAGCCGCGCAGCAATTCGCTGATGATCCGCGCCACCAGCCGCGCGCGCCTGCAGCAGGCGCGCCATCTGATCGAGAAGCTCGACCAGCCCTATGCGCGCCCGGGCAATATCTGGGTGGTGCCGCTGAAGAATGCCGATGCGGTCAAGCTGGCAGCCACGCTGCGCGCCATCGTCGCCGCCGACAGCAGCTTTGCCAGCACCACCCAGCCTGGCGGACAGGCCGGCGGCGTTGGCGGCGCGGCAGGCCTGACCAATGTCTCGACGCCCACGGGAGGGCAGTTCACCGGCGGCGCCACCGCCACCCAGACCAGCATGCGCGGCGGCACCGGCAGCAGCGGCTCGGGCGGGGCCTATGGCAACTCGGCCTTTGCCGCGTCGTTCGGCACCAATACCCAGCCGACCACCGGCGGCATCATCCAGGCCGATGCCTCCACCAACTCGCTGATCATCACCGCCAGCGAGCCGGTCTACCGCAACCTGCGCGGCGTGATCGACGACCTCGACGCGCGCCGCGCGCAAGTCTATATCGAATCGATGATCGTTGAGGTCACGGCCACCCAGGCGAGCCAGCTCGGCATCCAGTGGCAGGGCCTGCTCACCTCGCCGGGCCACAACACCAACGTCTTTGCCGGCACCAACTTCGGCACCGGCGGGCAGAACATCCTGAACCTGTCGCTGGCCGGCGCGCTGTACAACAGCAACCACACCGCCGGCATCGCCGCGGCGCAGGGGCTGGTGCAGGACGTGGGCGGACTGAACCTGGGCATCGTCAACAAGGCGCTGGGCCTGGGCGCGCTGCTGCGCGCGCTGGGCACCAACGGCAGCGTCAACCTGCTGTCCACGCCGAACCTGATCACGCTGGAGAACGAGGAAGCCAAGATCCTGATCGGCCAGAACATCCCGATCACCACCGGCTCCTATGCCCAGACCGGTGCCGCTGCCTCGGTCACGCCGTTCCAGACCTTCGACCGCAAGGACGTGGGCATCACGCTGCGCGTGAAGCCGCAGATCACCGACGGCGGGCTGGTGAAGATGCAGATCTTCCAGGAATCGTCATCGGTGGTGCAGTCGACCGCCAACCTGATCCAGGGCCCGACCACCAACGTGCGCTCGATCGAGACCAATGTGCTGGTCGACGACGGCCAGATCATCGTGCTGGGGGGCCTGATCGAGGACTCCTATGGCGACGGCGTGCAGAAGGTGCCGCTGCTGGGCGATATCCCGTGGATCGGCGGCCTGTTCCGCTACGAGAACAAGAACCGCTCCAAGACCAACCTGCTGGTGTTCCTGCGCCCCTATGTGATGCGCACGGCAGGCGCCGCCGAGCGCCTGACGCAGGACCGCTACGACTATATGCGCGGGCAGCAGCAGGAGTTTGTTTCGCCTAACGTCATGGTGCGCGACACCAATACGCCGTTGCTGCCACCGGCCGACGCGCCGACCACGCCGTTCGTCGATCCGCGCTCGAACGGCCCGGTTGCCGGCCCGTTGCCCCTGCCGCAGAGTGCCCCGCAGCCGGGCCAGCCACAGCCCGAGCAGCAGGTGCCTCAGCCAGCGCCGCAGCCGCTGAACCAGCGCGGTGAATCCGCGCTCCCGAACTGAGCCCCGACATGGCCAGCGAAGTCCAAACCGCCCTTCCCGCCGGCGCCAATGCGCAGGCCGAGACTCTGGAGCCGCCCTCGCCGATGGCGGCTCGGCTGGTCTCATACGGCTTTGCGCGCGAGGCGCCGCTGCTGATCGCGCACCAGCGCCCCGACGGGCTGGAAGTGTGGGTAAGCCGCGCCACCTCGCCGACGGCGCTGGCCGAAGTCGCGCGCGTGCACGGCGCGCTGCGCCTGCGCGTGCTGGAACCCGAGGCGCTGGAGCGCGCCATGTCCGACGCCTACCACCGCCAGGACGGCAGCGCCGCGCAGGTGGTGGGCGAAGTCGAGGGCGAGGTCGACCTGTCGCGCCTGATGCAGGACATCCCTGCGGTGGAAGACCTGCTGGAATCCGAAGACGACGCGCCGATCATCCGCATGATCAATGCGCTGCTGACGCAGGCGGCGCGCGAAGGCGCATCGGATATCCATATCGAGCCGTTCGAATCGTCGTCGGTGGTGCGCTTCCGCGTGGACGGCACGCTGCGCGACGTGGTGCGGCCCAAGAAGGCACTGCACGGCGCGCTGATCTCGCGCATCAAGATCATGGCGCAGCTCGACATTGCCGAGAAACGCCTGCCGCAGGACGGCCGCATCACGCTGCGCGTGGGCGGGCGCCCGGTGGACGTGCGGGTCTCGACCCTGCCCACCGGCCACGGCGAGCGCGCGGTGCTGCGCCTGCTGGACAAGGAAGCCGGCCGCCTGGACCTGGCCAGGCTGGGCATGGCGCCCGGCACGCTGCGCGGCTTCGACCACCTGATCCGCCAGCCGCACGGCATCGTGCTGGTGACCGGGCCGACCGGCTCGGGCAAGACCACCACGCTGTATGCCGCGCTGTCGCGGCTGGATTCGCGCTCCACCAACATCATGACGGTGGAAGATCCGATCGAATATGACCTGGACGGCATCGGCCAGACCCAGGTCAATGCGCGCATCGACATGACCTTCGGCAAGGCCCTGCGCGCGATCCTGCGCCAGGACCCGGACGTGGTCATGATCGGCGAAATCCGCGACCTGGAAACGGCGCAGATCGCGGTGCAGGCCTCGCTGACCGGCCACCTGGTGCTGGCCACGCTGCACACCAACGACTCGGCCTCGGCGGTGACGCGGCTGGTCGACATGGGCATCGAGCCGTTCCTGCTGTCGTCGTCTCTGCTGGGGGTGCTGGCGCAGCGGCTGGTACGGCGCCTGTGCCCGCATTGCAAGCGCGAGGAAGTGATCGAGGTCACGCCCGCCGAGTCCGACGTGCTGCTCGCGCAGGGCAAACCGCTGCAGGCCGTGTGGCATCCGGTGGGCTGCGACAAGTGCGCCCAGTCGGGCTACCAGGGCCGCATGGGCGTGTATGAGCTGCTCACGGTCGATGACGAGATCCGCACCATGATCCACCGGCAGGCGCCGGAGTCGGAAATCAAGCAGGTGGCGCTCGCGCAGGGCATGCACACCATGCGCGGCGACGCGCAGCGCTGGGTCGACAGCGGCGCGACCTCGCTCGAGGAAGTGCTGCGCGTGACGCGCGACTAAGGCGGAGCCGCCCCGATGCCAGCTTTTCGCTATGAAGCCGCCGACGCCGCCGGCAAGACCGACCGCGGCGTGATCGAGGCCGACAGCCCGCGCCAGGCGCGCACGCAGCTGCGCGCGCGCGGGCTGACGCCGCTGACGGTCGACCCGCTGGCCGGCGCCGGCCTGGCCCCGCGCAGTGGCCGCCAGCTGTTCGCGCGCAGGCTGTCGACGCAGGAGCAGGCGCTGTTCACGCGACAGCTGGCCAGCCTGATCGTGGCCGGCCTGCCGCTGGACGAGGCGCTGGGGGCACTGGCCGACCAGGCCGAGCGCGCCTACGTGCATGAACTGCTGGCCGGCATCCGCGCCGAGGTGATGGGCGGCAGCTCGCTGTCAGTGGCACTGGCGCAGCACCCGCGCGACTTCCCCGATATCTACCGCGCGCTGGTCTCGGCCGGCGAGCATTCCGGCCACCTGGGAGTGGTGCTGGAGCGGCTGGCGGGCTATATCGAATCGCGCAACACGCTGACTGCCAAGATCCGGCTGGCCTTTACCTACCCGGCCATCGTTACGGTAGTGGCGTTCGCGATCGTAATCTTCCTGCTGTCGTACGTGGTGCCGCAGGTGGTGAGCGTGTTTGCCAATACCAAGCAGAAGCTGCCGACGCTGACCATCGTCATGCTGTGGCTGTCGGACTTCGTGCGCAACTGGTGGTGGGCCGCGCTGGCGGTGATCGTGGTGGTTGCTTTCGGCATCCGCCGGCTGCTGCGCCAGCCCGCGGTGCGGCTCGAATGGCACCGCTGGCTGCTGACCGCGCCGCTGGTGGGCAAGCTGGTGCGCGGCTACAACACCGCGCGCTTCGCCGGCACGCTGGCGATCCTGGTGTCGGCGGGCGTGCCGATCCTGCGCAGCCTGCAGGCCGCCGGCGAGACCCTGACCAACGAGGCGCTGCGCGCCAATGTGGAAGACGCCAACACGCGCGTGCGCGAAGGCGCCTCGCTGGCGCGCGCGCTGGCGGCGCAGAACCAGTTCCCGCCGGTGCTGGTGCACCTGATCCGCTCGGGCGAAGCCACCGGCAACCTGCCGATCATGCTCGACCGCGCCGCGCAGAGCGAAGCACAGGAGCTGGAACGCCGCACGCTGTTCCTGACCAGCTTGCTGGAGCCGCTGCTGATCCTGACCATGGGCGTGGTGGTGCTGCTGATCGTGCTGGCGGTGTTGATGCCGATTATCGAGATCAATCAGCTGGTGCGGTAAGGACCGCGGCAACGAAAAAAACGCCGGCGCGATGCCGGCGTTCTTTTTGGTGCGAGTAGCCGGCATCGCGCCGGCTTCCCTGTCATTCGGACTTCTTGCTCGGGCGCTTGCGCGTCTTCCGCGCAGGTGCCGGGGCCGGCTCGGCGGCCGGCTCAGGCTGCGGCCGGGGTTCGACTTCGACCTGTGCCGTCAGCACGGTCGTGCCGGGCGCAGCAAACACCGACTGATCAATCGGCCACGGCGTTTCGCTAAGCGTCACGTCGGGGCGGCGGGTGGCACGCTTGCGTGCGGGGCGGCTCTTGGATTCGGCCTGCAGCGCAGCCTCGGCCACCGGCTCTGCAGCCGGCTCCGACTCGACTACATCGGCGGCGACAACCGCCAGCTCGACCTCGGGTTCGCGGACTGGCACTGGCTCAGGTGCCACCTCCGGCTGGGACACGACGGGCGCGGGCGGATCCGCGGGCACGGGCGCCGGTGCCGGCTGGCGGCGCGCTTCAGGCTGCGCCGGGCGCGGCGGCTGCTGTTGCGGTTGCTGCTGCTGGCCCCGGCCATCCCCCTCGCCGCCGCCCTTGGCGCGCTTCTTCAGCCGCACCCAGATGGTCTTGTTGTTGCCGCCGTTGCGGGTCTCGACCTCGAACAGGCCGGTGGCCAGCACCAGTTCCGACAGCTTGCCGTAGCCGTAGTTGCGCGAGTCGAATTCCGGCGCCTGCTTGGCGATATGGTTGCCCATGCTGCCCAGCGCGAGCCACCCGTCTTCGTCCGACACGGCCTGCGCCGCGTTCTGCAGCAGGCGCACCAGGCGCGAGTCCTGGCGCAGTTCGCCGGTGCTGCGCTTGCGCGTGGGGGCGGCGGCCCCGTCAGCCCCCTCGGCACCTTCCGTATCCGCATCGGCGCGCAGCACGTCGGAGTAGATGAACTTGTCGCAGGCGGTGACAAAGGGCTTGGGCGTCTTGCGCTCGCCAAAGCCGTACACGGTCAGGCCCTGCTCGCGGATGCGCGAGGCCAGGCGGGTGAAGTCGCTGTCGCTGGAAACGATGCAGAAGCCGTCGAAGCGCCCGGTGTACAGCAGGTCCATGGCGTCGATGATCATGGCGCTGTCGGTGGCGTTCTTGCCCACGGTGTAGCGGAACTGCTGGATCGGCTGGATCGAGTGCGACAGCAGGCGCTCCTTCCAGCCGGCCAGGTTGGGCCGGGTCCAGTCGCCGTAGATACGCTTGACGGCGGCCACGCCGTACTTGGCGACTTCGGCCAGCAGGCCTTCGACGATGGCGGGCGCCGCGTTGTCGGCGTCGATCAGCACGGCCAGGGTCGCGGTGCCCTGGCGGGGGGAATTGGTCATGTTCAGGTGGTCACTGGTTTGCCCGTCTCGCTTTATCTCATCGGGACGCGCAATCGGAAAACGGGTTGCACCAGGCTGGCGCGGCAAAGGTGGCCGGAATGTGGCCCATCGCAGACCGCCGGGGCACACACGCCGGTGATCTCGATGCAACGCAGTGTACACGCGAACCCCTGTCCATACGGGAAATCACGGGCGCAACGGGCACGCATTGTGCTGCATTGCAAGGTGCCGCCATGCCAGTGGCGGTGCTACCATGCCGCGCAGAAACACAACCGTCCGGCGCCTTCACAAGAGGCCATGAGGCGGTTGCCCACAACTGCAGGTGTCGGTGATCCCGACAGCACGCCCATAGAGGAGCACCTATGAATGCCCCCCTGACCTCCCCGGTCAGCGACGCCATCCGCCGCGCGCTCGAAAACGTTTCCCTCGAAGACAAATACACGCTGGAGCGTGGCCGCATCTATATCAGCGGCACGCAGGCCCTGGTACGCCTGCCAATGCTGCAGCAGGAACGCGACCGCGCCGCCGGGCTGAACACCGCCGGCTTCATCTCCGGCTACCGGGGCTCGCCGCTGGGCGCGCTGGACCTGTCGCTGTGGAAGGCCAAGAAGCACCTCGCCGCCCACAATATCGTGTTCCAGGCCGGCCTGAACGAAGACCTGGCCGCGACCTCGGTGTGGGGCTCGCAGCAGGTCAACATGTACCCGGACGCGAAGTTCGACGGTGTCTTCGGCATGTGGTACGGCAAGGGGCCGGGCGTGGACCGCACCGGCGACGTGTTCAAGCACGCCAACTCGGCGGGCTCCTCCAGGCACGGCGGCGTGCTGGTGCTGGCCGGCGACGACCACTCGGCCAAGTCCTCGACCCTGGCGCACCAGTCCGAGCACATCTTCAAGGCCTGCGGCCTGCCGGTGCTGTATCCGTCCAATGTGCAGGAATACCTGGACTACGGCCTGCACGGCTGGGCCATGAGCCGCTACTCCGGGCTATGGGTGGCGATGAAGTGCGTGACCGACGTGGTGGAATCGTCGGCCTCGGTGGAGCTGGACCCGCACCGCGTGCAGATCGCGCTGCCGGGCGACTTCATCATGCCGCCGGGCGGCCTGAATATCCGCTGGCCGGACCCGCCGCTGGAACAGGAAGCGCGCCTGCTCGACTACAAGTGGTACGCGGGCCTGGCCTATGTGCGTGCCAACAAGATCGACCGCATCGAAATCGATTCGCCGCACGCGCGCTTCGGCATCATGACCGGCGGCAAGGCCTACCTGGACACGCGCCAGGCGCTGGCCGACCTGGGCCTGGACGACGCCACCTGCGCGCAGATCGGCATCCGGCTGTACAAGGTGGGCTGCGTGTGGCCGCTGGAGGCACAGGGCGCGCGCGCCTTTGCCGAAGGCCTGCAGGAAATCCTGGTGGTGGAAGAGAAGCGCCAGATCATGGAGTACGCGCTCAAGGAAGAGCTGTACAACTGGCGCGACGACGTGCGCCCCAGGGTCTACGGCAAGTTCGACGAGAAGGACAACGCGGGCGGCGAATGGTCGATCCCGCAGAGCAACTGGCTGCTGCCGGCGCACTATGAGCTGTCGCCGGCGATCATCGCCAAGGCCATCGCCACGCGCCTGGACAAGTTCGAGCTGCCGATCGACGTGCGCGCGCGCATCACCGCGCGCCTGGCCATCATCGAAGCCAAGGAAAAGGCATTGGCCACGCCGCGCGTCACGGCCGAACGCAAGCCGTGGTTCTGCTCCGGCTGCCCGCACAACACCTCGACCAACGTGCCCGAAGGCTCGCGCGCGCTCGCCGGCATCGGCTGCCACTACATGACGGTGTGGATGGACCGCAGCACCAGCACCTTCAGCCAGATGGGCGGCGAAGGCGTGGCGTGGATCGGCCAGGCGCCGTTCGCCGGCGACAAGCATGTGTTCGCCAACCTGGGCGACGGCACCTACTTCCACTCCGGCCTGCTGGCGATCCGGGCGTCGATCGCGGCCAACGTCAACATCACCTACAAGATCCTGTACAACGATGCGGTGGCCATGACCGGCGGCCAGCCGGTGGACGGCGAACTGTCGGTGCGGGACATCGCCTGGCAGGTGCACAGCGAGGGCGCGAAGAAGATCGTCATCGTCAGCGACCAGCCCGAGAAGTACAACGCGGCGATCAAGCTGCCGCAAGGCATCGACATCCATCACCGCGACCAGCTCGACAGCGTGCAGCGCGAACTGCGCGAGGTGCCGGGCTGCACCATCCTGATCTACGACCAGACCTGCGCCACCGAGAAGCGCCGCCGCCGCAAGCGCGGCACGATGGAAGACCCGCAGCGCCGCGCCTTTATCAACGACGCGGTGTGCGAGGGCTGCGGCGACTGCTCGGTCAAGTCGAACTGCCTGTCGGTGGAACCGCTGGAAACGGACTTCGGCACCAAGCGGCAGATCAACCAGTCGTCGTGCAACAAGGATTTCTCGTGCGTGAACGGCTTCTGCCCCAGCTTTGTCACGGCCGAGGGCGCGCAGGTGCGCAAGCCCGAGCAGCATGGCGTGTCGATGGGCAACCTGCCCGCGCTGCCTGAGCCGGAGCTGCCGGCGATCCGGCGCGCCTACGGCATCCTCGTGACCGGCGTGGGCGGCACCGGCGTGGTCACCATCGGCGGCCTGCTCGGCATGGCCGCGCACCTGGAGAACAAGGGCGTCACCGTGCTCGACATGGCGGGCCTGGCGCAGAAAGGGGGCGCGGTGCTGTCGCACGTGCAGCTGGCCGCGCGCCCCGACGACCTGCACGCTACCCGCATCGCCATGGGCGAGGCTGACCTGGTGATCGGCTGCGATGCCATCGTGTCCGCCACCGACGAAGTCATCTCCAAGACCCAGGCCGGCCGCACCCGCGCCGTGGTCAATACCGCGCAGACCCCGACCGCCGACTTCATCAAGAACCCGAAGTGGCAGTTCCCGGGCCTGTCGGCCGAGCAGGACGTGCGCAACGCCGTGGGCGAGAAGTGCGACTTCATCAACGCCAGCGGCCTGGCCGTGGCGCTGCTGGGCGATGCCATCTACACCAACCCGCTGGTGCTGGGCTATGCCTGGCAGAAAGGCTGGATCCCGCTGACGCTGCAGGCGCTGGAGCGCGCCATCGAACTGAACGGCGTGGCTGTCGAGAAGAACAAGGCCGCGTTCGACTGGGGCCGCCACATGGCGCACGACCCCGAGCACGTGCTGTCGCTGACCGGCAAGCTGAAGACCACCGCCGAAGGCGCCGAAGTGGTCAAGCTGCCGGCCTCGACCGGGGCCATGCTCGAAAAGCTGGTGGCCCGCCGCATGGAACACCTGACCGCGTACCAGGACGCCGCCTATGCGCGCACCTACCGCGAAGCCATCGACCGCGTGCGCGTGGCCGAGAGCACGCTGGCGGGCAGCGGCAAGGCGCTGCCGCTGACCGAAGCGGCGGCGCGCAACCTGGCCAGGCTGATGGCGTACAAGGACGAGTACGAGGTGGCGCGGCTATACACCGACCCGGTCTTCCTCGACAAGCTGCGCGCGCAGTTTGAAGGCGAGCCGGGGCGCGACTACCAGCTCAACTTCTGGCTGGCGCCGCCGGTAAGCGCGAAGCGCGACGACAAGGGCCACCTGGTCAAGCGCAAGTTCGGTCCGTCGACGATGAAGCTGTTCCGCGTGCTGGCCAGGCTGAAGGGCCTGCGCGGCGGTGCCTTCGACATCTTTGGCAAGAGCGAGGAACGCCGCACCGAGCGCGCGCTGATCGGCGAGTACCGTGCGCTGCTGGATGAACTGGTGGCGGGCCTCAATGCCGCGAACTACGAGACCGCTGTCGCGTTGGCCAACCTGCCGGACGATATCCGCGGCTTCGGGCACGTGAAGGAAAACAACCTGAAGGCGGCTCGCGGGCGCTGGGCCAGGCTGCTGGAGCAGTTCCGCCATCCGGAGACGGCGCAGCGCGCGGCCTGACGGCCACGGCAACACACGACGGCCTCGCGTGCATGCAGCGAGGCCGTCGTAATTTCAGGGCTGCGCCAGCGTGGCCTCGCCCGGCTTCACGTACATCGAGTTGCGCGGCTGCGCCAGCACGCGCCGCACCATCGGTTCGAAGAATGACAGCGGCAGCGTGTCGTAGTCCGTCATGAACGCGGCGCCGTCGTACTTGCGGCAGAACTCCGCGGTGCGTTCGAACAGCTCGGGCTGGCTGCGGTACTGCTCGCGCAGGTTGCGGTCCAGGCCAAGGTGATGGAAGAAGTAATAGCCCTGGAACACGCCGTGCTTTTCCACCATCCACAGGTTCTCGGGACTGACAAAGGGCCTGAGGATGGCGGCGGCGATATCGGGATGGTTGAAGCTGCCGAGTGTATCGCCGATATCGTGCAGCAGCGCGCAGACCACGTACTCCTCGTCCTGGCCGTCGCGGTGCGCCAGCGTCGCGGTCTGCAGCGAATGCGTGAGCCGGTCCACGGGAAAGCCGCCGCAATCGCCATCCAGCAGCCGCAGGTGCGCCAGCACGCGCTCCGGCAACGCCCGCGCGAACGGCATGAACTCGGCGGAGATGGCGGCCCAGTCTTCGCGGGTGCCGTGCTCCATATGGCTGAAGCTGGCGCGTGCGGGCGCGTGGATGTCGCTCATGCGGGTCTCCTTTGGTGGGCGTGCGCGATGGCCGCGCATCGTCTCGTCATGTTTGGCAGACATTGTGGCACCCGCAGCGGCGCTACACTGTCAAAAAGCTAACAATGTGCCGGCTTATTGCAGCGCAGCAGCCGTTGATGTGATTCGACCGGGCGGTACCCAAGCCCAAGGAGACGACATGACGCTCCACGGAAGCTGCCACTGCGGCGCCGTTGCCTTTGCAGTGGAGGTCGACAGCATCCCCAGCGTGATCCGCTGCAACTGCTCGATCTGCCGCCGGCGCGGCCACCTGCTGTGGTTCGTGCCGCGCGCGGCCTTCAGGCTGGAGACGCCGGAGAGCAATGCCTCCACCTATCGCTTCAACACCATGAAGATCGCGCACCGCTTCTGCCCGGTGTGCGGCTGCGGCCCGTACGCGGACGGACAGGACAAGGACGGCAGGCCGATGGCCGCGGTCAATGTGCGCTGCCTGGACAATGTCGACCTCGATAGCCTGAAGGTCATCGACTACGACGGGCTGCATCACTGACGCCATGTTCCGCATCCTCGGCATCGACCACCTGGTGCTGCGCAGCGCCGACGTAGGGGCGCTGCGGCGCTTCTATGTCGACGTACTGGGCTGCAGCGTGGAGCGCGAGCAAGCCGACCTGGGCCTGACGCAGCTGCGCGCGGGCAGCGGCCTGATCGACCTGGTCGCGCTCGACGGCCCGCTGGGCCGCGCCGGCGGCGCGGGGCCGGGCGCGGAGGGCCGCAACCTGGATCATTTCTGCCTGCGCATCGACCCGTTCGACGCCGACGCGCTGCGGGCGCAACTGGCGCGGCATGGCGTGGAGGCCGGCGAGGTGGCGCAGCGCTTCGGGGCCGAAGGCAAGGGGCCGTCGCTCTATGTGCAGGATCCGGACGGCAATGTGGTCGAGCTCAAGGGGCCGCCCCCGCCGGTGACCGCACAGTAACGCGCATACCCTACGGCGCCGCGCGCGCGGGATGCGTGCAGGATCGCTACAATTTCCGACTGGCCCCACGCGCCGCCATCGATGGCGACCACCCCCGCCGGACCCGCCATGACTACAGCAGAAGCCAGCCCCGGCCCGGACGCCGCCAGCACCGACCCAGACGCCAGCCCGGCCCGCGCCGGACCCGCGCACCCTCCGCATCTCGCCACGCCGCCGCGCGGGCTGGTCTGGATCCTCGGCCTGACCGAGACCATCTCCTGGGGCACGTTGTTCTTCGCCTTCACCGTCTTCATTGACCCCATGATCCGCAGCCTGGGCTGGTCCAAGCCCTTCCTGGCGGGCGGCTATTCGCTGGGGCTGCTGGTGTGGGCGCTGTGCTCGTTCGCGGTGGGCCGGCTGCTGGACCGCGCGCCGGCGCGCAAGGTGATGGGCGCGGGCTCGGTGCTGGGCGGGCTGGGCCTGCTGCTGTGGGCGTGGACACCGTCGCAGCCCGTGTTCCTGCTGATGTGGGTGCCGATCGGGCTGGCCATGGCAACCACGCTGTACGAGCCCGCCTTCGTCGTGCTGCGCCAGGCCTATGGCGACCAGTACCAGAAGCCGATCGTGGCGGTCACGCTGATGGCCGGCTTTGCCAGCACGATCTTCGTGCCGCTGGCGCAATGGCTGGTGATCCATCTGGGCTGGCGCCCGACGCTGATCGGCTTTGCCGCGCTGAACCTGCTGGTCTGCGCACCGCTGCACGCGCGCATGCGCTACGCGCTGCATCCCACCTACACCGGCATGACCCCGGCCGACGGCCAGTCCGGCAGCCGCGGCATCGCCCGCGCCACGCTGCGCCAGCCAGTGTTCTGGGCAGTGGTGCTGGCCTTTACCGCGACCGCGGTGGTGGCCTCGCTGCTGGGCGCGCACCTGATCCCGATGCTGACCGAAAAGGGCATGCCGGTGGCGCAGCAACTGGTGGTGGCCGCGCTGATCGGCCCGGCCCAGGTGGTGGGCCGCATGCTGATGATGCGCGCGGGCGTGCGCCACCCGGTGCGGCTGTCGCTGCCGGTCTATGTGCTGATGTGCGCGGGGCTGCTGTGCTTTGCGCTGGGGCACGGTGCCTGGCTAATGGTGGCCGCGGTGCTGTACGGCTGCGCCAACGGCGTCAACACCATGCTGCGCGCGATGGCCATGCCGGAGCTGATCTCGCGCCACCACTACGCCACGCTCAACGGGCTGATGATGACGCCGGTGCTGCTGATGCAGGCCGCGGCCCCATGGCTGGGCGCGCTGCTGTGGCGCGCGGCCGGCGGCAACTGGCTGATGCTGTGGGTAATGGTGGCGCTGGCGCTGGGCGCGCTGCTGGCCTTTGGCTACGCGCTGCACCGGCGCGGGCTGCTGCGCGTGGATGCCGCCAGCCGCTAGGGCTTGCCGCGGCCGCGCGCCAGGGTGTCAGGCCGCCGCGCCTGACTGCACTGCGGGCGCCCCGGCGCCCTTGCCCTCGAACACGAAGCTGTCCATCGCCAGCACGCCATAGGTCACTTCGTCGGCAACCCGCGACACCCTGGCCGGGCTGGACATCGAAGGACTCGCGCCCTCCGCGCCCAATGCGGCACCCAGCGCCACATAGAACGGCAGCAGGTGCTCGTCGGTCGGGTGCGCGCGGCGCGCATATGGCGCCTGGGCGCGGTAGTCGGCAATGCGGCGGGTATCGCCGGTGGCCAGGGCCTCGCCCAGCGCCTCGGTCATCCAGTTGCGGAAGGCTTCCACATACGGCTCGGCCTGCGGCCCGTGCTGATCGCGCCGGCCGCCGCCGAACACCTCCTGCAGATTGTGCGTGAAGCTGCCGGACGCAAGCACCAGCACGCCCTCGTCGCGCAGCGGCGCCAGCGCGCGGCCGATCTCGATCTGCGTGGCGGGCGACAGATAGGGGTTCAGCGCCAGTTGCACCACCGGCACGCCGGCGTCCGGGAAGAAGTGGCGCATCGGCATCCACGCGCCGTGGTCCAGCGGGCGCTCGTCGTCCTGGCCGACAAACCCGGCGCCAGGGATCGCCACTGCCTCGACCAATGCCTTGACCCGTGCGGCCAGCGCCGGCGAGCCCGGGGCATCGTAGCGCAACGCGTACAGTTCGCGTGGGAAGCCGCCGAAGTCGTGCCAGGCTTCCTGGCGCTCGCGGCCGGAGACGGCCAGCGCGCTGTAGATCCAGTGCGCCGAGATCACCAGCACAGCGCGCGGGCGCTGCGCGCGCAGACGCTCGCCAAGCGCGTCGAAGGCGGCGCCGGTGGGGCCGGGATCGATGGCGAGCATCGGGGAACCATGGGAAATGTAAAGCGCGGGAAGCATGGCAGGACCACCTTCAAACTGTTTGTGTACCTGCATCCAGTTTGGCAAAGATCGACAGCGGGCACGGGCATCATTTGCGGATATCTCATGCAAAAACGTTGAAGGACCGAACGCAGCGTTGCGTGGCGCACACAGCGCCTCGGGCACCTGCCACACGGCCGGGGCGATCGGCCTATGATGCAAGCGGGAGTCCGCCGGCGGTGTCGTCCGACTGACGCCTGCAACGCTTTGATGCCACCGGCACGCCACGCGCGCCGTGCCTGGCCGGAGACTTCGGTGGTACCGCGCATCCCGCGCCGCCCCGGGCGGCGCACTTCCTTTCTCAGCCTCTGGTGGCAGCCGGGCGTCTACGGCAGCGTGCCCGCGGTCGCGCTATGGATCCTGGCCCGTCTGCCGGGTGGCCTGCTGCAGTCGCTGGCCGGGACGCCCGCCGCCGCGGCCTGGCTGAACCACGCCGGCGACACGGTGTTCGTGACCGGCTGGGCCGCCAGCGCCCTGATGCTGTGGCTCACACGCCGCCGTCCGGCAACCGCGCCGCCCGCTCAGGCAAACCCGCAGGCGGCTTCCCCCGCCCCGTCGGCCAGCCCGGCACCACGCCGCCATCCTGCCGGCTGAGCTGCATCTCGGCTGAATTAAGCTCCCGGCAGTCCGATCTGAAAGATTTCGCACGGCGCGCCCGCGCCACCCTGCGTCATTAGAATGCGCGGGGGACTGCCGCATGCCGCACACTGCGGCGCATCCCCGGCACCGACTGCACCGAGATCCCCATGTCTGCAAGCCAACCCGCGCCTCCCAGTCCTGCGCTGCGCCGTTCCTCGCGGCAGCGCCTGCAAGCCGCCGCGGGCGCTTTCGCCACCGCATCGCTGCTGGCGGCCGGCACGGCCAGCGCACAGGGCGTGCCGGGGCTGCGTCTGGCCGGGGCCAATGTGCAGAAGCACGCCAACGCCGTGCTGTCGCTGATGTCGTACTCGGTGGTGCCGGACCTGACCTCGAGTTCGCTTTCCATCAAGAACACGAGTACCGACGATCCCGGCATCGTCATGTCGCAACTGGGCGGAGGCTTTACCGTCAGCAAGTCGTTCCCGCTCTACCTGGAAGGCGCGATCGCCTACAGCCGCTACGACCCCACCTTCGTCGCCACCAATGGGGCTGAGTCCCGCGCCATCCCGACCCGCTGGAACACCTTCTCCGGCACCCTCGGCATCGGCTGGGATTTTCCGCTGACGGCGAACAAGGAACTGGTGTTCCGGCCGATCTTCAACGCCTCGCTGGGCAATGTCTCGAGCGACCTGCAGGTCGGCAAGGTGGTCGTCGAACAGGTCACCGACCGCCAGATCAACTTTCTCGACGGCGGCAGCCTGAACGCCTACGGCCTCGGCGGCTCGGTGATGCTGGACTGGGAGCACTATCGCGAGAACTACGAAGTCGACCTGGAGTTGCGCTACACCAACATCCACTTGCAGAGTTTCGGCGGCACCACCAGCTCGGTGACGGGCACGGCCACGGCCCAGACCGCCAACCTGTGGGCGCGCTGGCGGGCGCCGACCGGCATGCATGCGTTCGACCGGCCGGTCCGGTACGTGCTGGAGCTGTCACACTCGCGTTACCTCGGCAGCGAAGCCGGCATCCTCGGCTTCAACAACCTGACCACCCTCGGCACGGGGCTGGAGCTGGATACCAGTGCGCACGAGGTCTTCGTCACCCGCATCCGTGCGGTGCTGCGCTATGTGTTCGGGAACAACGTCTCGGGGTTCTCGCTGGGCCTGGCCGCAAGCTTCTGAGCCGCACAGGGGGCGGATGCGAGATTAAGGAATCGCTTAATATGGCGATTTCCCCTGCATTGCCAACGCTTCATGACCGCGACCACCGCCCCCATCCCCGAGCTGACCACCGCCACCCGACGCAAGGCGATCATCGCCGCCACCATCGGCAACGGCCTGGAGTGGTTCGACTTCACCGTCTACAGCTTCTTTGCCGTCATCATCGCCAAGCTGTTTTTCCCGACCGGCGATGACCTGACCTCGTTCCTGCTGACCGTCGCCACCTTCGGCGTGGGCTTCTTCATGCGCCCGGTCGGCGCCATCGTGCTCGGCGTCTACGCCGACCGCGTCGGCCGCAAGGCGGCGCTGACCCTGACCATCCTGATGATGGCGCTGGGCACTGCCATCATCGGGCTGGCCCCGACCTACGCACAGATCGGCCTGTGGGCGCCGGCGCTGATCGTGCTGGCGCGCCTGATCCAGGGCTTTTCCGCCGGCGGCGAAGTGGGCGGCGCCACCGCCTTCCTGATCGAGCACGCGCCCGACGCCGAGCGCGGCGCCTACGCCAGCTGGCAGCAGGCCAGCCAGGGCATCTCGTTCATGCTGGGCGCGGCCATGGGCGCGCTGGTCACCAACGGCCTGTCGCCGGAACAGATCGACGCCTGGGGCTGGCGCATCCCCTTCCTGTTCGGCCTGCTGATCGGCCCGGTGGGCATGTATATCCGCTCGCACCTGCACGAGCCGCCCGAGTTCGAGGCGCGCCAGGCCGCCCGCAAGGCCGCCAGGGTCAAGTTCTCGCCGCTGTCGCAGGTGCTGCGCGACCACCCGCGCGAAGTGCTGGCCGGCCTGGGCGTGACCATCCTGTGGACGGTCTGCACCTACGTGCTGGTGTTCTACATGCCGTCGTACGCCAAGCAGCAGCTGGGCCTGCCGCTGGGCGCGACCTTCAAGTCGACCGCGCTGTGCGGCGCCATCATCCTGGTGCTGTGCCCGCTGATGGGCATGCTGTCGGACCGCATGGGCCGCAAGCGCATGCTGGGCATCGTGGCGCTGCTGATCGGCGTGCTGGCCTACCCGCTGTTCCACTGGCTCAATGTGTCGCCGAGCACGCAGACGCTGCTGCAGGTGCAGATCGTGCTGGGCATCCTGCTGGCCGCCTTCACCGGCCCGGCCCCGGCGGTGCTGGCCGAGCAGTTCCCGACCGAGGTGCGCTCGACCGGGCTGTCGCTGGCCTACAACTTCGCCGTGACCATCTTCGGCGGCTTTGCCCCGCTGATCGTGACGTGGCTGATCGAGTCGACGCACAACAAGCTGGCGCCGGCGTACTACGTGATCGCCGCCGCCGTGGTGAGTTTCATCGCGCTGGTGTTCATGCACGACCGCACGGGCAAGAAGCTGGACTGAACCGCCAGCGCCGGTTCCAGTAGAAAAGCCAGCCTCGCGGCTAATGGCGTTCAGTTAACCACCGTCGTTCCCGCGCAGGCGGGAACCCAGTGACTTCATCCCCGAAGGGGACGTGAAAGACGCTGGATTCCCGCCTGCGCGGGAATGACAGTAGCGTTTGATACCTTAACTGAACAGCATTACAGCCTCGCGGCTGGCTTTTTTGTTGCCCGTGGGGGCGGGCTACATCTCTTCGCCGCCTTCCCGGTAAATATTGATCACATGCCGTGCCTCGAAGCACAGCGGCATGCCCGGGTTCATCTCGTCGGTGCAATACGGCTGGTTGTCGAGCTCACCGGTATAGAGCCCGCCCTCGCGCCCGGTGACGTTGACCCACATCCGCTCGACATGGACTTCTTCGTTGCCGGCATCGTCCGCCACCAGGATGCGGAAGATCAATTTGACCTGCTGGCCGGCGGTCAGCGCGTCGCGCTCCTCCTGCGGCGGCATCCAGAAGGTGTCGGGATGGGCGGCAGCGATGGGCTCGGCGTCGTCGAGCTCCCATCCGTCCTCGTCCAGGGTTGTCAGTCGCATGTCCATTTTCAGCCTTCCGCAATCTCTCAGGTGCGGGCATGATCGCAGCAAATGCGCCGGCCGGCGAGAGGCAGGCCGGGGCCCGGCACAATCCACTGGGAAAGGTACGCATGACGAGCAAGAAGGAAGCGCTGGCCGCGCCGGTGCGCTGCGACTGGTGCGGCACGCTGGAGGACTATTGCCACTACCACGATACCGAGTGGGGCTTTCCGGTCGCCGACGACCGCCGGCTGTTCGAGAAGCTGTGCCTGGAAGGCTTCCAGTCCGGCCTGAGCTGGCTGACCATCCTGCGCAAGCGCGAGGCTTTCCGCAAGGCCTTCGCCAACTTTGACATCGAGAAGGTGGCACGCTTCAGCGAGCGCGACATCGCGCGGCTGCTGGGCGATGCCGGCATCGTGCGCCACCGCGGCAAGATCGAGGCGGCCATCAACAACGCCCGGCGGGCGCACGAACTGCTGGAAACAGAGTCGTCGCTGGCGGCCTATTTCTGGCGCTACGAACCAGATCCGGCAAGCCGGCCCAGGGTGCTGACGCCCGAGGTCCTGCGCACCATGGCGATCTCGCCCGAGTCCACCGCGCTGTCGAAGGACCTGAAGAAGCGCGGCTGGCGCTTTGTCGGCCCCACCACCATGTATGCGCTGATGCAGGCGATGGGCCTGGTCAACGACCACCAGGAAGGCTGCACGACGCGCGCCGAAGTACTGGCCGCGCGCAAGGCGTTCAAAGTGCCGCGCTAGGCGGCATACGCGCAGGGACCGTATACGCGCTGGCGGCCGTATACGCTCGATGCTCCAGCCGGCGCAATGGTCCCGCCTGTCTCTTTTATATTGTTTACGTATGTAAACATAGTAGTAGTAGGTAAACCGGGCTACAGGCCGTGGATAAGTCACTTTTTCCCTTTTGGCTCAATGACTTGCGGGGAAGATAACCTATCCGGGATAACCCTGATTTGCCGGGATAGAACCGTGCTCGCGCATACATCGCCGATGCGGGCACCGGAGTTATCCGTATACGTCCCACAACGTCCCCCCAGGCGGGGCACAGCTTGTCCGGCCGGTTATCCCCAGCCTTCGGCAAAGATGTCCACAGCCGGGCTCATGCCGGCGGGGCTTTTCCAGCGGCGTATACCGGATCGGCGTGCGTCATCACGTTGAGCACGTGGTGGTCTTCCAGCGTGCGGCGCCGCGCTTCCACCGCGATGGCGTGGCCCTGGGCCACGGTCAGCGTGGCATCGATTTCCAGGTGCACGTCCACCAGCACCTGGTCGCCCATCTTGCGCGTGCGCAGGTCGTGCAGGCCCAGTACGCCGGGCGTGCCCAGCATGGTCGCGCGGATGGCCTCGACGGTCTGCTCGTCGGCGGCGCGGTCCATCAGGTCGTTGAGCGCGTCCCAGCCAAAGCGCAGGCCCATGCGCGACACCATCAGCCCGACCACGATGGCCGCGACCGGATCGAGCATGTGGTAGCCCAGCAGGTTGCCGCCGATGCCAAGCGCCACCACCAGCGACGACGCCGCATCCGAGCGCGCATGCCAGGCATTGGCCACCAGCATGCCCGAGCGCACGCGCCGCGCCACGGCCAGCATGTAGCGGAACAGCAGTTCCTTGGAAGCCAGCGCGGCCAGCGCCACCCACAGCGCCACCGGCTGCACCGGCTGCAAGCCGCCCGGGTGCTGCAGCTTGCCCACCGCCGCCCACAGCATGCCAACGCCCACGGCGAGCAGCAGCGCGCCCAGGGCCAGCGAGGCCGCGGTCTCGAAGCGCAGGTGGCCGTACTGATGGTCGGCGTCCGGATCCTTGCGGCTTTGCCAGCCAGCCGCCAGCACTACGAAGTCCGATAACAGGTCTGACAGGGAATGCGCGGCGTCGGCAATCAGCGCCTGCGAGCCCGCGACGACGCCCGCCACCGCCTGCGCGGCGGTCAGACCGATATTGACGACCACGCTGACCAGCGTGCTGCGCCGGCCGGCCCGGTGGCGCGCGTCGGCTTCGGCCGCGGTGGTGTCGGCGTCGTCCGGCAGGCCGGCGGGATCGGCCCGCATGGGATGGGTGTGCGATTCCATCGGGTGACTATAGCCGAACCTGCACCAGGCGCGAATCCGGCCCGCGGCGGCGGCGTCGTGCCGATTTCGTAACAGCGCTGGCTAACTGCTTGCGCCACCTTTACCGTAGACAAGGACGGGCGCCGGACGGAAGACCGTACGGACAAGCGGCAACGCGCGTGCCGGTCTTTGCAAGGAGGGCCTACACGATGGCGATTCGGTCACTTGCCTCGCACAGCACATCTCAGCTACGCCGCCTGGTCGGACAGATGCAGGCGGAAATTGACGCACTCGAAAGTCTTTCCACGCCCGATGCCGACGCGCGAAGCCGCCTGGGCTACGCTACCGGCCGCCTGCGCGACGGCATCGAGGCGGTTGAGGACGCACTGCAGTCGCTGCGCGCGCTGCAACAGGTACGGCCCTCGGCGATGAAGGCTAGACGGCCAACGCGCGTGGCCTAGTGACTGCCGCGCCGATTGCCGACGCCGTCTACACCGCCGGGCAATCGCGCAATGCCTGAGCCAGCACTGCGCACGCGGCCGGCACGGGCCCGATGACGGGAATCGGAAAGCGCTGACCCAGCGCCCGCGCGGCCTCGCCCAGCGGGCCGCCGCCAATGATCACGGCCTGCGCGCCATCCTCGATGCATGCCTGCACAGCCCCCGCCAGCAGCTCTTCCTGCTGCGGCGGCGACTTGCCCAGCTCGCGCGGATCGCCCTCGGCGAAGCGCGCGCCGGTGAACAGGCCGCCCAGGCCTTGCCGGCGCACGCTGGCATCGATGGACGCGGCCAGGCGCGGCGTGGTGGTGGCAATACCGAAGCGCCGCTGCCCCTCCGCCGCGGCATGCATCGAGGCCTCGCCGATGCCCACCACCGGCACCGCCAGCCGCGCGCGCAGGGCCTCGATGCCGGGGTCGCCGAAGGCGCCGACGATGACGCCGTCGGCACAGCCGGCCAGGCGCAGCATCTCCGCATCGCAGATCGCACCGGCAGCCACGGCCAGCTCGTCTTCGTCGACGATCATCGGCGCGCCGCGCGTGACCGTCGCGCCGACCACGGCCGGCGGCGCTGCCATGTGCTGCGCAAGCCAGGCGCGCGCTATCTGAACCATCATCTGCGTGGTGGCGCTCGAGGTATTCGGGTTGATCAGCAGGATATGGCTCATGTCAATGCCGGGATGCCAAAGGGGTCAACGATAGCGTATGGCGGCGGCCTGGGCGAGATCGGCGCGCGTCAAGGTAGATGTCGCCTCATTCATGCAGCCAAACGCTGGTTTTCGGCGCCTGGCTTGATACCGGTGGGCACGGCAATCTCGCGCTCCGGATTGAGCGTGACCGTGTCGATTGGCGACCAATCTCGAGTGTTGCATGACCAGCGACGCGGGTTGCGCTCACGGGCCTGAACGTACAGCGCGTGGCGCGCGGCGAGAATCTTGTCGTCTTGACCGGCGTGGCGCTGTGCCGGGCTCACGTAGCGGATGCCGCTGTGCCGGTGCTCATGGTTGTACCAGTGGACGAAGTGGGCCGCCCACGTACGCGCCGTGGCCAGATCGGCAAAGCCTGTAGACGGGAACTCCGGCCGGTACTTGGCCGTGCGGAAGAGGCTTTCGACGAAGGCATTGTCGTCGCTCACGCGCGGGCGCGAGTACGAAGGCTTGACCCCCAGCCAGTGCAGCATCGCCAGCACCGTGGTGGCCTTGAGCGTGGCGCCGTTATCGCCATGCAGCACCGGCTTGGCCGCCATGGCATGGATGCCTTCGGCCAGCGCCGTGCGCTTGACCAGATGCGCCGCGTGGTCGGCGTCGTCACGGTCGTGAACCTCGAAACCCACGATCTTGCGGCTGTACACGTCCAGGATGAGGTACAGATAGAACCAGCGCCCGGCGACCTCAGCCGGCAAATAGGTCATGTCCCAACACCACAGTTGGCGTGGCCCGGTGGCCACGTGCGTGGTGGGCGGACGGCTTTGGCGCGGCGCCTTGGCGCGTCCTCGGTGCCGGGCCTGCCCATGGGCGCGCAGCACCCGGCCGAAGCTCGACTCGCTGGCCAGGTAGACACCCTCATCGGCCAGCATGGGCACAATGCGCGCCGGCGGCATGTCGGCGAAGCGCGGCTCGTTGGCAACGGCCAGAATGCGTTCGCGCTCCTCGATGCTCAGCGCATGCGCGGGCGTGGGCCGCTCGGCCCCGGGGCGGCGGTCGCCGACCACCAAGCCATCGTGGGCCTTCCAGCGTTGCAGCGTCCGCACGGTTATGCCAGCTACCTCGCAGGCCAGGCGCAGGCGAGCACCGCCTGCGTGAGCGGTTTCGATATGGCGGACCATCGTGTGGCGATCTTCCAGGCCGATCATGCGTCCTCGTCCTTGTCCTTCGGGAAGATGCCCTCGAGCTTTTTTGAGAGTATCAACAGGGCGGCGGCTTCGGCCAGGGCCTTCTCCTTGCGGCGCAGCTCGCGCTCGAGTTCCTTGATGCGGCGCCGATCGGCCTTGGTCTCACGATGGGTGGCGCGCGCATCCTCGGGCTCAGCCAGCGCCTGCGTGGCGGCGGTGCGCCACTGCTCCAACTCCTGCGGATACACACCTTTCTCACGGCACCAGGCGTTCTTACTGGCCTCGTCCATCGCAGCCGTCGCCAGCACCGCCTCAAACCTGGCCGCCGCTGTCCATGCTCGCTCGCGAGCGGGCATGGACATAGCGTCCGCACGCCAGCGCTCAAGCGTGGCCACTGCCACACCCAATTCCCTTGAAACCACTTCCACCGCCGCACTCTCCGGCGGTAACAACCGTGCTACCGCCCGGTCCTTGAATTCTTGTCCGTAACGAGCCACTTCTTTCTCTTATCGCCCCCAGGGTTCAAATTCTATAGGGGCGACATCTATTCTGCCGCGGGGGGAGATGCCCGGCGCACGGCCGCATGCACGGCGTCGGCGTGGCGCTTAACGGCGCCGGCCGCTGGCATTCGTCCGGCAATACATATGGCATACATATGGCATTAACCCGGCCGCGACTCGGCCTGGCCCGTCATTAATGGCCCGGCCAGGGCCAGTTCATTTTTACCCAAAACCCCGGATATTTTGATGCCGAAAATCGCGCGCGATGATATTAGCCCGCGCGGAATGCCGTCCACAAGCCGAACAATTCCTTACATGTGATCCATGCGCGAGTAATCGCTAGATCGCATACATGCCCCGCATCAGTGCACAGGTGCTGTGCCGGAAAATCACACGTAACCCATTGTTACTTGTCTGTACGCTGTCCAACACGTGCCCCTAGTATCGCCGCTGCTGGGTTTACTCCGACGGGTTAACCCGATTCGCTTTTTCTGCCACTGCAATTCGTCGCGCACCCCGCCGTCAGGCGTTTGCCTGGGTGTGGGGATGTTTGTGCACTTTCAATTTATCAAGTTACTCATAAATCAATGACTGGGACAAAATTACTCGCGAATACCTCAACCCAAGCGCGCAAAGCGCGTAATTCCTACGCAGTCAGCATCCTGGCCGCTACCTGCGCCGCTGTGGTGCTTTCGGCATGCGGCGGCGGCGGAGACGACGCATCCTCGGGCAGTTCTTCTGCGACCGATGCCAGCCGTTGGTCGAGCCGCAATTCCACATCTCCGACGACGTCGACGAGCACGACTACGGCGACGACAACGGCAACTGCCCAGGGTCCGGATGCAATCTTCGACGCTTCCGGCAATCTGAATGCGGCTGAATATGTCGCCATTGCTTCTGACTACAGCAGCGACAAGGCCATTGCTTATCGGTACGGTGCGAGTAATTCGGCAGCCGCAGCGGTCAAGACTTACTGGCAGCCCGGCAGCAATACCTTTTATCCGCATGGTAATACCTGCTACCAGCAGGAATTCCCCGGCAATCCGATGGATACCAGCACCAGCATCATTTACCAGCTGGGCGGGATTGATTGCGGCCGAAACGATTACGGCAGCAATATGGGTGACGTCGTCTACCGCTCCGACAATGCTTCGGACCCCGGCGTCACGCCCCTGTTGTCCCTGGATCTGAGCGCCGGCGTGATAACCGAGAAGCCTCAGACCGCGTGGTTCTATGACAACGCCACCACCGATCCGCAACTGCAAAACCACATTCCCGCCAACGGCGGTGCATTGCCCACGCAACCCATTGCCATGGGCCGATGCAGTGAGCATGACTGCGCACAAGCGCTGGTTGCATTTCAGAATGGCCTGATCGCGTCGGTCGGCAGCAACACCGCTTCGCACTCCGCCTCAGTGAAGCTGCCCGCTGGCAAGGTGCCTACGGCAATTGCCATCACGAACAATTCCGAGTTCGCCCTTGTCACGATCTGGGACACGGTGAATCTCAAGGGCCAGGTAGCAGTGATCGCACTCGGCAGTATTTCGAACGGCAGCCAGGTGGGCGGACCGTACGATACCAACCCGGCGGCTGACGCGCTGTCGTGGCCGGGCCTCTACCCGGGCCTGCGAAACATCTCCAATTTCGTGTTCATGAAGGTCCTCGGCTATGTTGACCTGCCTGGCATGGTGGCGCCGACGGATATTTCCGCGGTCACCGATTTTGGCGTCATGCAAGACAACAATACCCAGGGTTGGCTGTTTGACCCGAGCGGTAGCGGCGGTGCCAGCAAGAACAAGAACGAACTGAATCCGGCCTCCAGCCAAGCTAATCAGAAGAGCTTTGCAAAGGGTGGCACGAACGCCAATCTGATTTCGCGTTCCGGCGTTGCCGCAGTGATTTCCAAGTCCGAAAAGAAGGTGGTGTTCCTCGACCTGAAGCCGCTCTTTGACAAGGTCAACAATACCTACTTCGAAGGCAGCTTTGCCGATCTGCAATCGGCCCTGTCCAACACCGGCCTGGGTGACACGCAGTGGCCGCAGACGTTTGCCACGGACAACTACGCGCCAACCGTCATCAAGACCATGAGCCTGGCTCAAAAGCCCACGGCCGTTAAGGTGTCGATCCTGGCAAACCCCGGCCAGGCCTGGGTTGCAACCGAAGACGGCGTGATTCATGCGATCTCGGTGGCAGGTGTTCAGTCGGGTACCAACCTGGATCCGGCCCTGATCAAAGAGGTGACCACTCTCCAGGTCGGCAAGAACCCCACCAGTTTCGCCTACAACGTGAACCGTGACTCCTTCGGCAACTCGAACACCAAACTCTGGGTGGTTTCCCGTGGTGAGCAGAAGGTCCAGCTTGTGGATATGGTGAACTTGACGATCGAAAAGACGCTGCAGGACTCGCGCATCGTCGATCCGATCACGGTTGATGAAACCCAGCAAAGCCCGTTGCTGACCAGCGTGATTACGCTGACCGATTATGCAGGCAAGCAGGTGATGAATTATCGCTATGCTCCGATTTCCCTGCAGGGCGGAAATACGCCGCTCAATATCGGTATCGGTCAGACGGGTAATGATCTGTTCGAGTTTGGCGGTGCTTATGCAGTGGCCGGCAAGCCGTTCAACTTCACCCAGAGCAATATACCCTGAGCGCAGGGGGAGTACGAAGCGCGCCGGTTAAACTGCGCGCCGCGCTCCTGAAGCGTTTGCACAGCTGATTTGGCCCGCACGGTTTGCGCCGCGCGGGCTTTTTCTTGTTTAGGAACCCAGCATCTGGCCGGGATGCAAGGCGACACCTGCCACGCCGCGTGGCGCATTGGCCGCTTGCGGCTCAGTTGGCACGCCGGCTTTCCAGAAACAAAAAAGGCCGGGAAGCCATTAAATGGTTTCCCGGCCTTTCCTGAAATATTCTGGTGGACCGAAGGAGGATCGAACTCCCGACCTCTGCATTGCGAACGCAGCGCTCTCCCAGCTGAGCTATCGGCCCATCGCGGAGGATTGTAGCCTACTTGGGCCGCGGCCTTCAATCCTCGGCCCGTGCCTTGCGGGGCCTCTGCAACATCACGCCGCCATGCCTGAATTGCCGTCCATGCCCCGCACGCGAGGCAGGTTCAGCGGGCGGGCGCTGACTTCCCGGGTGCTGCGCAGCCATTGCGCCATGACGTCCCAGATCGGCGCGCCGCCGGCCTGGCGCGCCTCTTCGGCGACCGGGGCCCAGCCGGCCACCTTGTAGGTCTTGCCGGCTTCCAGCGGCTTTCCGGCCAGGCGCATGTCGCTGATGCGCTTGCCCATGCCGGCGGTGGGATCGATGGTGTACTGCAGGCCACCCACGCGTACCATGTCGCCGCCTTGCTGGTAGTACGGGTCGGGGTTGAACAGGTTGTCGGCCACGTCCTCCAGGATGGTCTTGATGGTCTCGCCGCTCATCTGCGTCACCGTGGTGTAGGGATAGGTGATGGCGGTCTGGTCCATCAGGTGCTCCATGGTGATGGCCTGCCCCGGCAGCAGCGTGGTGCCCCAGCGGAATCCCGGCGAGAACGCAATCTGCGCGCCCTGGGCCTGCATCAGGCCGTCCAGGATCAGCTGGTCGAAGGTGCCGTTGAAGTTGCCGCGGCGGTAAAGCAGGCCGCGGTTGACGGCCAGCACTTCGCCCAGCTTTTGCTCATAGGGCGCGCGGACCCTGGTGATCAGCGCGTCCATGGCCGGGTCGGCCGGCAGGTAGTTGGCGAACACCGGCAGCAGCCGGTAGCGGAAATCGGCGACCTTGCCGCCCTTTACGTCAAAGTCCAGCACGCCGAGGAACTTGCCATTGGAGCCGGCATTGGTCACCAGCGTGGTGCCGCCGGCGTTCTTCACCGGCACCGGCGCGGGCACGCCGTCATGGGTGTGGCCGCCCAGGATGGCGTCGAGCCCGCGCACGCGCGAGGCCAGTTTCAGGTCGACGTCCATGCCGTTGTGCGACAGCAGCACCACCGCCTGGGCACCCTTGCCGCGCGCCTGGTCGATGATCTGCTGCAGGTTCTCTTCCTGGATGCCGAAGGTCCAGTCCGGCACGAAGTAGCGCGGGTTGGCGATCGGCGTGTACGGGAACGCCTGGCCGATGATGGCCACCGGCACGCCGTTGATCTCGCGGATCACGTAGGGATCGAACACCGGGTCGCCGAAATCGTTGGTCTTGATGTTCTGTGCCAGGAAGGCGACCTTGCCCTTGAAGTCCTTGTCGACGATCTCTTTCACGCGCTCCGCGCCCAGGGTCATCTCCCAGTGCGGGGTCATCACGTCCACGCCCAGCGCCAGCGCGGCATCGACCATGTCCTGCCCCTTGGTCCACAACGCGGTGGCCGAGCCCTGCCAGGTGTCGCCGCCATCGAGCAGCAAGGCGCCCGGCCGGCCCGCCTTCAGCCGCTGCACCAGCGTGGCCAGGTGGGCGAACCCGCCGACCTTGCCGTAGCGGCGCGCGGCTTCATTGAAATCGAGATAGGTGAACGCATGCGCCTGCGGCGTGCCGGGGCGGATGCCGTAGTGGCGCAGCAGCGCCTCGCCGACCAGGTGCGGCGGCTTGCCGGCATATTCGCCGATGCCGAGGTTGACATTGGGTTCGCGGAAATGCACCGGCCGCAGCTGCGCATGGCAGTCGGTGAAATGCAGCAGGTGGACGTTGCCGAAGCGCGGCAGGTCATACATGGCCTCGGCGGCCTGCGCGGCGTGCGCGTCTTGATGGGGGAACGTCATGCCGCCGGCGCCGGCGATGGCCAGCACCTGCAGGAACTCGCGTCGGTTCATGTCTCTTCCTGGAATTGGCGCGGCGGTCGGCCCGTGGCGCGGGGCGTCCGCCATCGCCTGGCTATGGCCGCGCGTACCGCTCCAGCGCCGCCACCTCGTCTTCGAGCATTTCGCCCACTTCCTTCTGCACCACGCGGCCGCGCGCGTCGATCACGTACAGTTCCGGCAGCCCCTTGCGCTTGCCGAACACGGCCTGCAGCGCGGGCGAATCCATCGTCGCCGGGAAGGTGTAGCCGTGCTTCTTCATGTACCCGGCGGCTTCGCGCGGGTCGCGGTCGATGCTGATGGCCAGCACCTGCAGCGGCGTGCCGCGCGTGCGTTCATGGAGCTTCTGCAGGCGCGGGTTCTGCATCGCGCAGAACGGGCACCACGAGGCCCAGTACTCGACCACCAGCGGCTTGCCGGCCAGCGAGGCGGCGCTGAGCGTGCGGCCGTCGAGCGTGCGCACGTCGGGCAGGCGCACGGTGTCGCCGACCTCCAGCGCCGCGGCGCTCGACGCTACACCGGCCAGACTCGCGGCCAGGCTGAAGGCCAGCAGCCAGCGCGGCAGCACGGCAGGCGCGCGCATCGGGCTTACTCGTTGACCGGCGAAGCCGGGTCGAGCAGCAGCGCCATCACGTCGCGGATCTGGGCCTCGGTCAGGATGCCCTTGTGGCCGAAGCGCGGCATGTTGGAGCAGGCGGCATAGGCGCTGGAGTCCCAGATCTTGCCCCAGGTGTACTTGATGACATCCTGCGAGTTGCCGCGCAGCTTGCCGTACTGGTACAGCGACGGGCCGATATTGCCGAACGAGATCTCGGCCTTGGTCATCTGGTGGCAGGCGTAGCAGTTGCCGCCATTGGTGCCGCCGACCTGGTCGGTGAACTGCATGCCGCGGCCGTTCTGGGCGATCTTCTCGCCTTCCTTCCAGTCGCCCAGCCATTTGCCGTCGGCCGGGTACTTGATCTGCCTGAGTTCGGCGGCCTCGACCTTCCTGGCCACCTTTGCCGGCACCTTGGTGCGGTCGGGGTACTGGCTGCAGGCCTGCTGCATGCCGTCCTGGTGCAGCACGCCCTCGACCGTGACCGGGCCGCGGGACGAGAACGAGTCCTCGATCAGGTGCTTGATATCGGCGTCGCTGACGGCGGCGGGCTTGCCCTTGGGCGCGCGAGCCTTGGTGCTGTCCTGCGCCTGAGCGCCGGTTGCCAGCAGGGTGGCCAGGGCCGCGATGGCCAGCGCTTGATGGTGTCGTTGCATGTGGTGTCTCCCGTACCGGTCAGCGCTTCATCGCCGGGCCATCGTAGGTCCCGCCGTTGGCGTTCTTCGCCAGGAACATGGTCAGCGCGGTGATCACGTCCGAGCCATACGCGGGTTCGGGAAAGCGCTGCTGGCGCAGGCAGTCGTACAGGCGGTGCTGCATGGTGCGGACCTCGCCCTGCGAGACGCGGTAGGCGGGCCAGGTGGTGTAGGCCGCCTGCGCGCCCTTGTCGGTCAGCAGGTTGGGCAGGTCCTGCAGGCGGATGCGCTGGCCGTCCACCGCATGGCAGGTGGCGCAGGCAAAGTCGTAGGCACCGCCGCGGTAGAAGAACATCTTCTCGCCCAGCGCATAGGTGCGCTTTTCGTCCGGATGGCTGAGCTGCACGTTCATCTTCACGCCGCGCGACTCGCCGGTCAGGTAGGCCACCAGTCGTTCGATATCCGAAGGCTTGCCCGACGAGGAGAACGGGTTCTTCGTTGCCTCTTCCTTGGTGAGCCCCTGCAGCGTCACGCGGCAATACGCCAGCCGCTGCTCCAGGTCCATCACCTTGTTGGCGTCCTTGAAGTAGCGCGGCAGCTCGGCGTAGGCGCCCTTGGTCACGCCGGGGCCCTTGCCCAGGTCGCACTGTTCCAGTGAGGCGTTCTTCGGGCCGGCGGGCTTCTTCCACAGCTCTTCGCCGGCGGCCTCCCACAGCTCGGCCGGATTGCCTTCGGCCAGCATCTGGCGGTACTTGGCGATTTCGTCGGCGGTGCTGCCCTGCGCATGCACGGCGGCAGCACCGGCCACCGCCGCGGTGGCGGCCGCGGCCAGCGCGGCGCGGCGGCCCAGGCTTCGGATGGTGTTCATGGGGCTTCTCCTCGCGGCCTCGCACGATGGCGGGCCGTTCTCTCTTGTATTGCCGGAAGCTGCGCCGCCCGGCTCAGGGCTTGATATAGGCGTAGCCTTCTTCGGCCTGCAGGCGCGCAATCTCAACCACGCCGGCCGGCACTACCCTGGCTTCCATCAACAGGCTGGATTCCGGGATCTTGCGCGCGGTCAGCGTATTGCGGCACGCGCGGAACTCAATCCCGGCCGAGGCCAGCGCGCCGACCGGCCCGTCAAAGGTGTTGCCGCGCCCATCCCTGGCGCCTTCGACCAGGAAATCGACGCCGTAACCGAACGCCACCACCACGATCCTGGTGTCCGGCGCGGCGTTCAGGTGGTTGCGCAGGTTGCCCATGGCCCGCACGGCCTGGTCGATGCCTTCGGACAGTTGGTACACCACCTTCACGCGCCCGCCCTTGCCAGCCGGCGCGGCAGACGGGGCTGCCTGCGCCGCCGCCCTGGCGCTCAGGCCGATGGCGGCCAGTGCCGCCGATGCTCGAATAAATGCTCGCCGCATGTTGTTCCTTCCCGCCGGGCCAGTCCCGGCATCCGTCCCGAACCTTAGCAGAGGACGGCGTGCACTGCCGGCCGCGAAACGGCTTCAAGCGGCATCAGGCGATGGTCGCTTCGTCGGTGCGCTTGTCGCCCTTGTTGTCGATCCAGGTCACGCTGACCTTGTCGCCCTTGGCGCCGCCCTTGAACTTGAAGTTCAGGAACGGGTCCTTGGACACCGCCGGGCCGAACTGGGCGCGGAACACTTCCTTGCCCTTGCACTGGGCGGTCACGGTCTGGATATGCCAGGCCGGGACGACCTTGCCGGACGCGTCCTTGCGCTGGCCGGTCTCCATGTCATGCTTCATCAGAATCTTGACGTCAACCACGCCGCCGTTTTCGGTGGCGCGTACGCGCATCGGGTCTGCCATATGTCTCTCCTGTTGCAGTTTGGCGGAAATCCTGGTCCGGGGCGCGGCGTCAGCCGCCGCAGCCGCCCAGCGTGACCTTGATTTCCTTCGATGCCACGTACCACTTGCCGCCGGCCTTGACCGCGGCATGCACCACCGAGGTCTGGCCCATCTTCACGCGCGTGGAGACGAACGGCTCGGTGCCGGCCGGGATGACGAAGTCGGCGGCCAGGGTGTTGGGGTTCTTTTCGACCAGGATCGCGATCTGCTCGGTATCCGGGATATTGCTGGTCACAGCCACCGGCACCACGGCGCCGTTCTCGGCGATATCGGGGGCGGTGAAGGTGATGGCGGTGCTTTTTTCGGTGCCGTTGCCGCCGAGCGCCTTGATCGCGTCGGCAACGCTCTTGCCGTCAAAGGCGGTCTTGTTCCACTCGGCCGCCTGCGCTTCGCTGATCAGGCCGGTGGCGGCCATCAGCGACAGGACAGCGGTGACCCGCAGCACTTCTCGTCGTTTGGAATTCATTGTTTGCTCTCCGGCTACTCCGTTCCAGTCGGTCGTGGACCGCTTCAGGGTGTTGCATGCGGCCGGTACATGGCCGGCCGCTGGTTGTCCCAGGCCGAGCGGCGTTCACCGCCCGGTCCGGTGCATCGGCGGACTGCCCGCCATGGCAGTCGGTCTTACTTGGCGGGGGCGCCTGCCAGCACCCACTCGACCACGGTTTTCAGGTCGGCGTCGCTGACCGCCGCGTTGGCGGGCATCGGCACCGGACCCCAGACGCCCGAGCCACCGGCCTTGACCTTCTTGGTCAGGGTCGCCAGGGCGTTCTTGTCGCCCTTGTACTTGGCGGCCACGTCCTTGAAGGCAGGGCCGACCAGCTTCTTGTCGACCTGGTGGCAACCCATGCAGGCGTTCTTGTTGGCGATTTCCTGTGCCTTGGCGGCATCGACCGCGTGGGCCGATGCGGCGGCGCCAAGCATCAGCGCTGCGATGACAAACTGCTTCATTGTTAAGCTCTCCAAGCTCTGTAAAGCCGTGGGGACGGCAAATGCCGCTGGGCCGTGCTGCGGTGGCTTCGCGGCACACTCTGGCCGCTGCCTGGGGGCACTGCGACGGCCAGTCCGCTATTTTGCCTCAAGAATCCAGCCCACCATGGCCTGCACGTCCGAATCCGGGATCTGCGGCTGCGGCGGCATCGGCACGCTGCCCCATGCGCCCTGCCCGCCCGCCTTGACCTTGCGCGCCAGTGCGGCATGCGCATCCTGGCCCTTGTACTTGCCGGCGATGTCGGCGAACGACGGCCCCACCAGCTTGCGGTCCATCGCATGGCAGGCCACGCACTGATACTGGCTGGCCAGCCGCGCGCCCGGCGCCGCCGGCGCGGAGGCACCCGATGCGGCACTTTCGTTTGCCACGCCGCTTGCGCCAACCCCGCGCACCGGGCCGAACGGGCGCTGCTGCTGCGCCAGGTTGCCGTGGGCATCGCGGGCGTAGTCCGGGATCGACGAGACCACCGCGACCCGGTCCGTGCAGTCCTTCATGCAGGCCGTGTTGTGCGTGTCCGGCCGGCCGCGCCCCGGCCACATGCCGTGGTCGGTGGTCATGCCGGCGCGGTTGGGCATGCGCCGCTGGACCTCGGCAATATTGGCGTCCGACAGCGTGAAGTCCGCCGGCACGATCTCGCCCAGGTTGAGCAGGTAGGCGGTGACCGCATAGACATCGTTCACGCTCAGGCTCTTGGGGGCGTTCCACGGCATGGCGCGATGGATGTAGTCCCACAGCGTGCTGACGGTGCTGACCTTCATCAGCGTGGTCCGGTACGGCTGGTTGCCGGTCATGCCGGCCACGCGGCCGCGCTTGATGTCCTCGGCCGTGGTGCCGCCGACCAGCGGCGAGAACACCTCGTTGGATTCGCCGAAGTCGCCGTGGCACGACGCGCACTTGCCGTCCCAGATCTTCTGCCCCTGCGCCACCGTGCCGCTGCCCCTGGGCAGGCCCTGGAAGTCGGGACGGACGTCGATGTCCCACGCGGCGACTTCCGCGGGCGTGGCCGTGCGGCCAAGTGCCGCACGCGCGTCGGCCGTGCCGGCCCATGCGGGGATGGCGCAGCCGGCGGCCAGCACCAGGGCGGCGGGGGTCCTGAACTCAGCCCACATGGACATTGGACACCTCGCCGCCTGCCGCCACCTGCCAGCTCTGGATGGCGTTGTTGTGGTAGATCGAGCGCGTGCCGCGCACCGCGCGCAACTGCGCCAGCATCGGCTGCACGTAGCCGGTCTCGTCAATGGCCCGGCTCTGCAGGATGGCCGGGGCGCCATCCCAGACCCAGTCCAGGTTGAAGCGCGTCAGGCACTTGGACAGCACCGGCGCCTCCAGCCGCGCGGTGCGCCAGTTGCGCCCGCCGTCGGTCGAGACATCGACCCGCCGGATGCGCCCACGCCCCGACCAGGCCAGCCCGCTGATGTTGTAGAAGCCCTTGCCCACCAGCTGCTGCCCGCCCGAGGGCGTGGTGATGACCGACTTGCACTCCTGGATCGAGGTGTACTGGCGCAGCCTGCCGTCCGGCATCATGTCCACGTAGTGGATGGTCTCGTCCTTGGCGTTCCAGGGCTGGTCCCCCAGCTCAAGCCGGCGCAGCCACTTGACCCACGACACCCCCTGCACGCCCGGCACCACCAGCCGCAGCGGATAGCCGTTCTCCGGGCGCAGCATCTCGCCGTTCATGCCCCAGGCGACGATGATCTCGTCGGCCAGCTCCATCGGGATGGTGCGCGTCATCGACGAGCCGTCGCCGCCTTCGGCCAGCAGGTAGCGGCCGCGGCGCAGGTCGGCGCCGGCGTCGTCCAGCAGCACCCGCAGCGGCACCCCGGTGAACTCGCAGCACGACAGCATGCCGTGGGTGTATTGCACCGTGGGCACGGCTACGTTGCCCCACTCCATGCCGGTATTGGCGCCGCATTCGATGAAATGCATGCGCGACACCGCCGGCAGGCGCATCAGGTCGTCCATGGTGTAGACGCGCGGCGTGCGCACCAGGCCGTTGATCATCAGGCGGTGGCGGGCCGGGTCGATATCGTGCCAGCCCTGGTGGTGGCGCTCGAAATGCAGGCCGTTGGGAGTGATGATGCCGAAGAAGCCCTGCAGCGGGGCAAAGGCCACGGATGCCGCCGACACGCGCGTCAGGCCCGGCGACTCGCGCCGCACCAGATTTTTCTCATGCTCGGAGGGCTGGCCGTAGGGGCGCGCCGCCACCGGCTGGCCCAGCGAGGTGGCCCAGGGCTGCGGCTGCAGGATGGCGGGATCGCCCTCTGCCGCCAGCGCGCGGCGGCCTGCCGTGACGGCGGCAATCCCCGCCGCCGCGCCCAGGAAGCTCTTGCGCAGGAAGTCGCGCCGCGGCGCGTCCAGGCCGTGCCGGCCGATGTCTTGCTGCAGCGATGCGCTGACGAAGTGCTCGGGCGCGGACACGATGCGCCCGGGCCGGTTCCGTTCCTGCAAGTCGGTCTCCTCCGGCGCGCCCGCCACGGTCGGTCTGACCGGTCGGCGTGCCTGATGTGCGGGGCGCCGCAACGGGTGCGGCGGCCATCCGCTTGCTGCCGGAAGAGTGGTGGCGCGGTTAGTGTCCTAGCCTGCCGTGCGGCGCTTGCGCGCCGGCGGCTCCGGTGGCGGCTGTGCCATGAAGCGGTCGACCACGCCGGAGGGCAAGGCGCTGTCCTCCAGCCGGCTTGCCACCTGCACGCAGACCGTGCGGCACAACTCGATCACGCTTTCGTCCGCAATGGCGTAGAACACCAGGTTCGCCTCCTTGCGGCGCGACAGCACGCCCGAGCGGTACATCGCGTTGAGATGCCGCGACACATTGGTCTGCGACGAACCCACCGTCTCGACCACCGTGCTGACCGGCTTCTCGCCATCGCACAAGGCGTGCAGGATCTTCAGCCGCGTCGGCTCCGCCAACAGGCTGAAGTAGCCCGATACCTTTTCGAATACGCGATCCAGCTCTTCCATGCCGTCCAATATATTCGTATATGCGTGAATGCGCATATAGTGTTTACCCACTGATGCGGCACAGCATCATGCTGTGCGTCCGGATCAGCGGCGCGCCAGCGCCCTGCCCGCCCACACGCGCTGGCCAAACACGTTGAGCAGCAGCCCGGCCATCACCACCGCGGCGCCTGCCCACTGCGCGCCGGACAGGTCCTCGCCCAGCAGCACATGCGCCGACACCAGCCCCACCACCGGCACCAGCAGCGTCAGCGGCGCCACCTGGCTGGCCGGGTAGCGCGTCAGCAGCCGGCCCCACATGGTGTAGCCGAACACCGTCGCCGCGAAGGCCAGGTAGGCCACGGCGAAGACCGCCATGCCCGACACATGAGTGACGCTCTGCACGATACGCGCCGGGCCCTCGACCCACAGCGACAGCAGCGCGAACGGCACGATCGGGATCAGCGCCCCCCAGATCACCAGCCCCAGTAAATCCACCGGGCCGATCTTCTTGCTGACGATATTGCCGCTGGCCCAGCAGAACGCGGCGCACAGCGTCAGCACGAAGCCCGCCACGCTCATGCCCCCGGTGCCGCCAGCGCCGGCGCCGATCAGCGCCAGGCCGCCCGCCGCTACCGCCATGCCCGCGATGTTGTGCCAGCGCACCGGCTCGCCCAGCCACAGCGCGGCAATGGTCAGCGTGAAGAAGGCCTGCGATTGCAGCACCAGCGAGGCCAGTCCGGCCGGCATGCCGACCGCCATGGCATAGAACAGGAAGGCGAACTGGCCCAGGCTGATGGTGGCGCCGTAGGCCAGCAACAGCCGCCATGGCACGCGCGGGCGCGGCACGAAGAAGATGGCCGGGAACGCCACCAGCAGGAAGCGCAGCGCCCCCAGCAGCATCGGCGGCACACCCGCAAGCCCGACCTTGATGACAACGAAGTTAACGCCCCAGACGCAGACGATGGCGAGGGCGAGGAGACGGTCTCTGGCTTGCATGGGGCGGCGGTGCCCGGGCGGGCTGCGTGTCAGTGGGAACACCGAGGGTAGCAGCGCCGGGCCGCGCGGCATTGCACATTCTTGCGGTTTTGTGAAGGCAGCGCCGCGCCGCCCGCGCAACGCTGCCGCCTACCCCAGCATCTCCGCCCAGATCCCCTTAGCCCACGCCAGCGCATAGTCGCCTTCCAGCGCCGTCGGCGCCGGCGACAGCCCGCCCGAGCCCGGCACCGTGACCATGGTCTTCTGCGCCGCGTCATAGCGATGCACGCTGGCCACGTGCACCGCCTCGCGGTCGGAGGTGAAGCTGTAGCAGGTATTGTTGTACAGCGGCTCCGGGTCCGGCGCGCGGCCCGACAGCAGCGCCACCAGGGCCGCCGCCGCCACCTTGCCGTGCTGGTTGGCCATATGGCCGGACTTGGGCATCAGCGGCGCGATCTGGATGGCGTCGCCGATCACATGGATATTGGCCGCGGCGCGCGACTCGAAGCTGAGGAAGTCCACCTCGCACCACCTGGCGTTGGCCGTGGCCAGCCCGGCTGACACGGCAATGGCGCCGGCGCGCTGCGGCGGCAGCACGTTGAGCACGTCGGCGCGCACATCGTCCTGCACCTCGAACTTGAGCGTGCGCGTGGCCGGGTCGACATCGACCGCTTCGTGCTGTGGCCGGTATTCCACCATGCCCGGGTATTGCGCGGCCCAGGCCTGGCGGAACAGCCCGGCCTTGGAGGTGATGTCCGGGTTGGCGTCCAGGATCAGCACCTTGCTGCGCGGCTTGTGCTGCTTGAAATAGTGCGCGACCTGGCAGGCGCGCTCGTACGGGCCCGGCGGGCAGCGGTACGGCGCCAGCGGCACACTGATGGCATAGGTGCCGCCATCCGGCATGGCCTCAAGCTGGCGGCGCAGGGCGGCGGTCTGGGGACCTGCCTTCCAGGCGTGCAGGATCTGGTCGCCGCCGGGCTGCTTCAGGCCGGGGAGCGCGGTGCTCATCATCTCGACGCCGGGCGACAGCAGCAGGCGGTCGTAAGGCAGCGTGGTGCCGCCCGCGAGGCGCACGGTCCGCGTGGCCGGGTCGATGGCGACGGCGGTGTCACGCACCAGCCGCACCCCGTGGCGGCGCACCAGCGCGTCGTAGGGCACGGTGAGGTCGCCGAGCTGCCGGCTGCCGCCGATGACCAGGTTCGACAGCGGGCAGGAAACAAAGGCCGGGCTCGGTTCGACCAGCGTCACCTCGATGGCCTGTCCGCTCCACTCGCGCAGGTAGCGCGCCGCGGTGGCGCCGCCATAGCCCCCACCCACCACCACCACCCTGGCCGGGGCCGCGGCGCGCGCCCCACTGACGCCGACCGAACCCAGTACTGCGGCGCCGGCGGCGCCCAGGAAGCTTCGTCTTTGCATGGCTTTCCCCTGTCAGCGCACGGCGGCAAACCATGCCGTGATCGCGGCGATCTGGTCGTCGCTGTAACCCCTGGCGATCTGGTGCATCACCGTGGCCGGCCGAGTGCCGGCCTTGAAGGCCTGCATCTGCGCGGCCAGCTCCGCCTGCGGGCGGCCGGCCAATGGCGGGATCGTGCTGCCTGCCGGCGCCCGCCCGGCCGGGCCGTGGCAGTTGGTGCAGGCGGCGGCCTGGCTGCGCGCGCGCAGCGCGGCATCGGTGGCAGGGGCAGCGGTCGCGGAGGGCAAGGAGGGCGACTTGGCAGGGTCGGCCGACAGCGCCGGCTGGGCGCCGCACAGCGCCGCCGCCAGCAGCGCCAGCCTCAGCGGTCTGCGCAAACCAGCAGCGGCCCGGGAGATGGTTGTCATGGTCTGGCTCCGTGTGGGGCCGGCGCGGGGTGCCGCTGGGCGGCCGGCGTGGCAACCGTAGCACATCGGTCGGCAGCGGTGTGCGGTGAAATCCGCAGAAGGACAAACGGCGTCCGCATGAGCGGACGCCGTCGAGACAGGCCCCGGTAAACGAAACGGGGCGCGCGCTCAGGGCAGGTTGCGGCCCGGCGGCAGCGCCACGGGCGAGGTGACCGGCGCCGCGACCGGGGCGGTTGCGGCCCCCGCGGCGCCCGGCGTGGCGCTGGCCGGCGCATCGACCGGACCGCCCACGCCCGGCACCGACTGCACCGGCGCCGGCGTGCCGACGCTGCCGTCTAACGACGGGTTCTGCGAGGTCGAGGCCGCATCCAGGCGCGCGCGCTCGGCGTCGTTGATGTAGTCGAAGGCCTTGACCACCTTGGTCACGCCCGAGGCATTGCGCGCCACATCCGTGGCCCGGTCGCCCTCGGCGCTTGTGACCACGCCCAGCAGGTAGACCACGCTTTTCTCGGTGGTGACCTTGATCGAATTGGACGGCACGCCCTCGGCGGTCACCAGCAGCGTCTTGACCTTGCTGGTCAGGTAGGCGTCCTGGCTCTGGGTCATGAAGCCGGGCGAGTTGACGACCTCGAGCTCATTGATCACCACGCGCGCATTCTGCAGGCCGCGCACATACTGCTCGATCTGCTGCCTGACGTTGTCGTTGCTGGCTTCGCCGGTCAGCAGCACCTTGCGGTTGAACACCGTCACGCTGACGCGGGCCTGGCCGTTGTAGCGCGAGTTGATGGTGCTCTCGGCCTCGAGTTGCAGGCCGCGGTCAACGGTCTGGGTCGCGGTCGGGCGGCGGTCGGTGGCCATCGCCACGCCGGTCCCCATGGCGCCGGCAAGCACGGGGAAGCAGCCGGCGAGCTGGGTGGCGCACACCAGCACGGCGGCCGCGGCCAGGCTGGCGCGGCCCAGGCCGAAGGCGGCGGAAGTGGTGGACGTCGGGGAAGGATGGCGCGCGCCGGCGCCGTTCCGGGAGGCTTGCGTAGGGGGCAGATTCGTCATGCGGTCCTTGCTGTGGCTGGATGTTAGGAGTGGAGGATTGGAAGTGGCCAGGCTCAGGCTTCCCCGAGCAGTGCCTCGTCGATGCCGTCGCACAGGCAGTGCAGGGTCAGCAGGTGCACCTCCTGGATGCGCGCGGTGCGCTCGCTCGGGACGCACAGGTGAATATCGAATTCGTCGAGCAGGCCGGCGATGGCCCCGCCGCCCTTGCCGGTCAGCGCAATCACGGCCATCTCGCGCTGGCGCGCGGCCGCGATGGCGGCGATCACGTTGGCCGAGTTGCCCGAGGTGGACAGTGCCAGCAGGATGTCGCCGGGCTGGCCGAGGGCCTCGACCTGCTTGGAAAACACCTTGCTGAAGTCGTAGTCGTTGCCGATCGCCGTCAGGATCGAGCTGTCGGTAGTCAGTGCGATCGCGGCCAGGCCCGGGCGCTCGCGCTCGAAGCGCCCGACCAGTTCGGCGGCAAAGTGCTGCGCATCCGCCGCGGACCCGCCGTTGCCGCAGGCCAGGATCTTGTTGCCGCTGGTCAGCGCGCCGACCATGCGTTCCACCGCGATGTCGATATCGGGGGCCATCACCGCGGCGGCCTGTCGCTTGGTCTCGGCGCTGTCTAGAAACTGTTGCTGGATACTGTCGATACTCATGGCTCTGGGGGCCTTGTTGTTGCCGTGGCGATCCGTGGATCGCCGGTAAAGGGTCTGCCGCGCATTATGAACCAGCCCCGGCGGCATCCAGGTCAAACGCATGCTGCAGCCAGTCCAGCCGGCCGGGTTCCAGCGCCACCACGTCGAAGCGGCACGGCGGCACCCTGGCCAGCGTGGCCAGGTAGTGCGCCGCCGCCAGCAGCACGCGCCGCTGCTTGGCCGGCGTGACGCTGGCCGCGGCGCCGCCGAAGCCCCGGCCGCTGCGCTGGCGCACCTCGACGAACACCAGCGTGCCGTCCGGCGCGCGCATGACCAGGTCGATCTCGCCGCCTTTGCAGCGATAATTGCGTACCACGGGCTCCAGGCCCTGGCGCCGCAGGTGTGCCAGGGCCCGGTCCTCTGCCTGCGCACCGCGTACCTGCCGGCTTTGCACCTGCCCGGTTGGCACCTGCGTGGTGGATTTGAATGATCGCATCAACGGAAGTTCTCAAGCATGAGTGACTGGATCTCCCTGGCGGCAAGCCAGTCCTACCCGGCCGGCACCCTTTACGTCGTGGCCACGCCCATCGGCAATGTCGCCGACCTGTCGCTGCGCGCGCTGCATGTGCTCGGCCTGGCCGACGCCGTGGCCTGCGAGGACACCCGCAATACCGGCCAGCTGCTGTCGCGCGTCGGCCTGCAGCGGCCGCTGGTGGCCGTGCACGAGCACAACGAGCGCGAGGCCGCGGGCCGCATCGCCACGCGCCTGGCCGCGGGCGAGCGTATTGCCTACGTCTCCGACGCCGGCACGCCGGGCATCTCCGACCCGGGCGCACGGCTGGTCGAGGCGGTGCGCGCAGCCGGCCATCCGGTGGTGCCCCTGCCCGGCCCCAGCGCGGCAGTGGCGGCGCTGTCGGTCGCGGGCGACATGCTCGATGCCGGCGAGGGCCGCTTCACCTTTGTCGGATTCCTGCCCAGCAAACCCAAGGCGCGCACCGAGGCGATCGCCCGCCTGGCCGCGCTGGACCACGCCTGGGTCTGCTACGAGGCGCCGCACCGCATCGCCGACACCCTGGCCGCGCTGGCCGCCGGCCTGCCGGGCGAGCGCCGGCTGCTGGTCGGGCGCGAGCTGACCAAGCTGTTCGAGGACATTGCGGTGCTGCCGGTGGCACAGGCGCCGGCCTGGCTGGCGGCCGACCCGAACCGGGCCAAGGGCGAGTTCGTGCTGGTGGTGGAAGGCGCCGGCAGCGCGGCCGCCGCGGATGGCCTGCCGGATGCCGAAGCGCAGCGCGTGCTGGCGCTGCTGCTGGCCGAGTTGCCGGCCAAGCGTGCCGCCAAGCTGGCGGCTGCGATCACCGGTGCGGGCACCGATGCGCTCTATCAACTGGCATTGGCGCAGCGCGCCGGTCAGGCAGAGGACTGACGCGGCCCGCGCGGGGATGCGGGCCTGGGGAGAGAAACGTAAGGGAGAGGTGTCAGCGCGCGGCGGCATGCGGCGGCGCTGCTCGCGTCAGTGGCGCTTGCGCTTGACCGTCTTGCCGCTGGCCTTGCGCGCCTTGGCAGGCGCGAGCGAGTTGGCCAGTTCCGGCACCGACACGTCGTCGTCGCCGCTGCCGTCGCCGGCTTCGGTGCCGCCGGCATCAACCTGCGGACCCAGCGCAGCCACTTCAGTGCGCGTCAGGCGGCGGATTTCCACGTTGGTTGCGCCGCGATCGACAAAGCCAAGGCGGCGCGCGGCGCCGTAGGACACGTCCAGCACGCGGTTGCCGTGGTACGGCCCGCGGTCATTGATGCGCAGCACGGCCACCTTGTCGTTGCGCAGATTGCGCACCAGCACCCAGCTGTCGAGCGGCAGCGACGGATGGGCGGCGGTCATGGCGCGCATGTCGAAGCGTTCGCCGTTGGCGGTCTTGCGGCCATGGAAGCCCTTGCCGTACCAGGAAGCAACGCCACGCTGCTCGAACGTGCCGATGTCGGCGCGCAGGCCATCAAGGGAACTGCCGCTGCGGCCTGCATCCGGGTCATAGCCGAACAGGTTCCAGCTGCCGCTGCCGCTATCCGGGGCACGCGCGGATTTGTCGGATTTGCTGTTCTTTGCGGCGCGCGTCGGCACGGCGCCGGCGGTATCGTTGCCGGCATTACCGCTTTCAGGCGGCGTGGCGCATGCGGCCAGGACCACGGCGCATGCGGTGCATGCGCCGAGCTTGGCCAGCTGTTGCCAGCGCTTGGTGAGAGCGGAGATCCTTAGCATGGGCGGCAGTCTAACATTGACTCTTTACGACTATCTCTTTCATTTTGTTACGAAATCTGTGCGATTTCGCACCAACATGGCCTAATTGGCCGGAATCCCGCTTGTAGCAAGGGATTACCCCCACAGGGTCGCTGCTTGGCATGGGGTATCCCATAAAGCACACTGTGCGCATCCGGGCAGTGCGGCGGCGCCGGGCGCTACAATGCTGGGCACCCGCCGCCGACCGGCGGACCAGTCTGGCGCACCCTGACGATCCTCGCCCGGACCACAAGAACACGTCCATGAAAGTCCTGCTCATTCCCGTAACGCCCTTCCAGCAGAACTGTTCGCTGCTGATCGATGAAAGCACTGGCCGCGCCGCGGTCTGCGATCCCGGCGGCGATCTCGACCGCATCCGCGAGGCCGTGAAGGAGCAAGGCGTGACGCTGGAGAAGATCTTTCTCACACATGGCCACGTCGACCATTGCGCCGGCGCCGCGGCGCTCTCGCGCGAACTGGGCATCCCGATCGAAGGCCCGCAACAGGACGAGCGCTTCTGGATCGAGCAACTGCCCGAGCAGACGCGCCGCTTCGGCTTTGGCCAGGCCGAGAGCTTCGAGCCGGACCGCTGGCTGGAAAACGGCGATACGGTGCAGTTCGGCAACGAGACCCTGGAGGTCTACCACTGCCCCGGCCATACGCCCGGCCACGTGGTGTTCTTCTCGCGCGCCAACCGCCTGGCGGTGGTGGGCGACGTGCTGTTCGCCGGCTCGATCGGCCGCACCGACTTCCCACGCGGCAACCATGCCGACCTGATCCGCTCGATCCGCACGCGGCTGTGGCCGCTGGGCGACGATGTGACCTTTATTCCGGGGCACGGCCCGGTCTCGACCTTCGGCGAGGAACGCCGCAACAACCCGTTCGTGGCCGACCACCTGATCGACGCGGGCTGAGGCCATGGCCAAGCGACAGGCGCCCGACACCCGTCCGGAAATCTACGTCAGCACCGACGTGGAGGCCGACGGCCCGATCCCGGGCCCGCACTCGATGCTGTCGTTCGCGTCGGCGGCGATGCTGGCGGACAAGACCGTGGTCGACACCTTCTCGGCCAACCTCGAGACCCTGCCCGGCGCCGCCGGCCACCCGGTGCAGATGCAATGGTGGCAAACCCAGCCCGAAGCCTGGAGCGCCTGCCGGCGCGACCTGCAGCGGCCCGAGGACGCCATGGTGCGCTATGTCGAATGGGTCGAGAACCTGCCCGGCAAGCCGGTCTTCGTCGCCTTTCCGGCGGGCTTCGATTTCACCTGGATGTTCTGGTACATGATGCGCTTTGCCGGGCGCTCGCCCTTTGGCTGGGCCGCGCTCGACATCAAGACGCTGGGCTTTGCACTGACCGGGCGCCCCTATCGCAAGACCGTCAAGGCGGCGCTCCCGGCCGAATGGATGGATCCGCTGCCGCACACCCACGTGGCACTGGACGACGCGCTCGAACAGGGTGCGCTGTTCTGCAACATGCTGGGCGCGCTGCGCGAGCGCGAAGCCGCGCTGGCCGCCATGGCGCCTGGCGTTGCTGCCGATGCTAGCGAGTCCTCACCTTCGCCCGATCAGGCTTGAACCCTTGCTGCGGCGCATCAGCGGCGGCGGCACGTCCCTTGCAGACCGGCGCTCGCAACTGGCACCAGCGCGTCTATAGTAGAGACAGCGATATGGCGTACCGGGCGAAATGAGCCATGACTATCCGGCGCACTTGCGCAACCACGCCATATACCGCTTGATCCATATTGCCCGGACCGCGCGGCGCCTGCCGAGGAGGTGTCGATCATGCGTTTTCCCACCGACCTGCACTTGAGAGACCTGGCCGGCCGGATCCATTGGCCGCATGCCACGCGGGGCGACACACCTATTACCCATCGCCACACCTCGGATGAGGACGCCGAAGTCGCCAAGGCGACGCTGTACATCAGCACCGTGACGCTGGTGGTGCTGCTGGTGGTGCTGGCGGCCATCGCTTTCGGTCAGGAGGCCATGCACTGGCTGGGTGTTCATTAGACGACCCGCCTGAAGCTGTTTGCCTCAAGCACCGGCCGGCCCCCACTCACCGTGGGGGCCGGTTCTATTTCGGGCCGGGCCAGGCTGGCTCAGGCCAGCAGCGGCGCCACGTTCTCGGGCGGGCGGCCGATTGCGGCACGGCGGTTGCGCACTACCACCGGGCGCTGCAGCAGGATCGGGTTGTCAGCCACGGCTGCCAGCAGTTCGGCCTCGGTCAGGCCGGGATCGTCCAGGCCCAGCTCGGCATACGGCGCTTCGTTTGCGCGCAGCATCTCGCGCACCGGCACGCCCAGCAGGGTGTGCAGCTGGCGCAGCGTCGACAGTGACGGAGGCTGCTTCAGGTATTCCACGATTTCCACCGGTTCGCCCAGCCGCCCGGCGGCGGCCTGGACCAGGGCGAGCGTCTCGCGCGACTTGGAGCAGCGGGGGTTGTGGTAGATGGTGATCATGGCAGGTCCTTTCTTGTCGTTGCCGTGCCCCGCCCCGGGGCGTTGGCACTAATGCGGTGCAAATCAATCCGCACTATATACAAGACACCGGGCCTCGCGCAGCATCACGCTGGTGCAAGTGCCCGGCACGCATCCTGCGTTGCCCCAAGTCCTTGCATAGGGCACCATTCCCGATGACCTCCACGACCCTTACCGCCACGCGCAAACCCTTCACCCTGCGCGACGCCACCGCCGCCGACGTCCCCGCCATCCACGCCATCTACGCGCACCACGTGCTGCACGGCCGTGCCTCGTTCGAGGAAGTGCCGCCGAGCGTCGACGAGATGCAGCTGCGCCTTGCCGAGGTGCACCGCAAGCGCCTGCCCTATCTTGTCGCCGAGCGCGACGGCGAGGTGCTGGGCTACGCCTATGCGTCGGCCTACCGTGCGCGCAGCGCCTACCGCTTTGCCATCGAGGATTCGATCTATATCGACCACCGCCGCGTCGGCGAAGGCCTGGGCCAGGCCCTGCTGGCCGAGCTGGTCGCCCGCTGCGAGACCGGTCCCTGGCGCCAGATGGTCGCCGTGGTCGCCTGCACCGCCGGCGGCGAAGGCGCGGGCTCCCTGGCCGTGCATGAACGGCTGGGCTTCCGCACCGTCGGCCGGCTCGAGGCGGTGGGGTTCAAGCACGGGCAGTGGATCGATACGGTGATGATGCAGCGTGTGCTGGGGACGGGGGCGGCGACGCTGCCGGAGTAGGCGGAATCGGCTGCGGCAAGTTCAGACGTGTCCCATAGGCACGCAGGTGTCCTGGTATCGACAATGCCTATACTTCGTCATTACAAGGACCTTGGACATGCTTGTGTCGGAAGAAGCCAAACTCACGGTCACGCTGGATGCCCAGCTGCGTGACGCGTTCATCGCCAAAGCAACGGCGCAGGGGCGTACTGCGTCAGAAGCCTTCCAGGACCTGGTGCGCGAGTACCTCGATCGCAGCGGCAAGACGCGCGACTACGAGGCATTCCTGCACAGCAAGGTTGAAGCTTCCCGCGCGTCGATGCGCGAGGCGGGCGGCATTCCCGGGGAACAGGTCGAAGCCGAGTTTGCAGCCTGGCGCGCTGCGGCCCGACGGCGCGCTTGAGGGCTGTCTGGACAGCACTGGCACGGCGCGATCGCACACTCATCTTCGAGTTCATCGCCCAGGATGACCTCGAAGCGGCTGCTCGCCTGGATGAACGATTTCTCCAAGCTGCGGAGCGCTTGTGCGCGTTCCCCGTCTTGGCGCCAGCTGGCAGCGTGCAAGGCACTCGCGAATTCGTGGTCCACGAACACTATCGCCTGATCTACGAGATCGAAGGCGATACAGTGCTGGTGCTCGCGTTGGTACATACGTCGCGCTGTTGGCCGCCGGTCGAGCATCCGGAGTAGCGGAACAGCAGCCCGCCAAAACAAAGACGCCACGGAGTCCTCCGTGGCGTCTTGCCCGGCAAAGCCCGGCGCCTGCCGGCGCCAAGGACTTACTTCATCAGGTCCGACAGCGCCAGTGCCACCACCTTGGTCGCACGGTTCAGGTCGTTCAGGCGCAGGTTCTCATCCGAGTTGTGGCCGCGGGCTTCCATCAGCGTGCGCGGGCCGGCGCCGTACAGCACCGTCGGGATGCCGCGCTTGGTGTAGTGGCGGGCGTCGGTGTACAGCGGCACGCCTTGCACCGGGATTTCCACGCCGAACACGGACTCGGCACGGCTCTTCAGGGCGCCGATCAGCTTCTCCACGCCCGGCAGTTCCGACAGCGGCTCGGCCAGGATGATGCGCTCGACCTTCACCTCGATGCCCGGACGGTCCTTGGCGGCCTTTTCCACCACGGCGCGGAGCTCGCCTTCTGCGTCGAAGCCGATTTCCTCGGGGATCATGCGGCGGTCGACGCGGAACGTCACCAGGTCAGGCACCACGTTGGTGTTGATGCCGCCCTTGATCAGGCCGACGTTCAGCGTGGCGGTGTCGATGCCCGGCACCTTGGACTTGCGCGTGGCCAGCTCGGCACGCAGGCCATAGATGGCTTGCAGGATGTGGGTGGCGGCTTCGATCGCGTCCACGCCCGTGTGCGGCATGGCGGCGTGGCCCTGCTTGCCCTTGACCGTCACTTCGACGTGCAGGCAGCCGTTGTGCGACGAGGTGATGCCGTACGAGAAGCCGGCCGAGATGGCGTAGTCGGCCTTGCTCAGGTTGTTGTCGAGCAGGAACTTGGGACCGATGTCGCCGCCGGTTTCTTCGTCATAGGTGAACTGCAGTTCGACCGCGCCGTTGATCCTGGCGCCCTGCTTCTCGGCTTCCATCAGCGCCAGCACCGCGTATGTGTAGGTGGCGAAGTCCGACTTGGACACCGCCACGCCGCGGCCGTACATGACGGGGCCGTGCTCGCTGTCAGCCACTTCGCCGCCGTACGGGTCCTTGGTCCAGCCCAGGCCGGGGGGCACCACGTCGCCGTGGGCGTTCATGGCGATGGTCGGGCCGCCCGTGCCGAACTGCTTGCGCACGATCAGGTTGGTGGCGCTGATCATGCCGGCGGCCTTCACCAGCTCGTCCGACACCTTGTGCGCTTCCACCGTAAAGCCCAGGCCCTCCAGCAGTTCCTTGGCGCGCTTGCCATGGGCGTCGCAGTCGCCAGCGGGGTTGTCCGAGGGCACCTTGACCAGTTCGGCCAGGAAGGCTTCCTGTTGCGGACGGTGCTGGTCGATGAACTGCGTCAGCGTGGTTTCAGTGGGGTTCATATTGTCTCGTGCGGTCATGACTTGTTCTCGTAACTACTGAGGAGGGTTCGGGTGGGGCTTCCGGGCGCGGACTTATTGCGGCAGCCGGAAGTGCTCGACGAAATCGCTGAATACGCGCGCGGACAAGGCTGCATCCTCGGCGGTCATGGTTTCGGTGGGATGGTGGCTGATGCCGCCGTTGCCGCAGCGCACAAACAGCATGGCGACGTCGGCGATGGCAGCAATGGCCATGGCGTCGTGGCCGGCGCCAGACGGCAGGTGGCGCACCGGCACGCCCTGGCGGGCAATGGCGGCGGCCCATTGCTCTTGCAGCCACGGGGCGCACGGCACGCTGTTCGCCTCGTGGGTCTTGCGGATCTGCGAGCGCACGTTGCGGCGCGCGCAGACGCGCTCGATCTCGGCCAGCACGTCGTTGACGGCGGCCTCGCGCTCGGCGTCGACGCCGGCGCGGATGTCGATGGAGAACACGGCACGGCCAGGCACCACGTTGGTGGCGCCGTTGGGCACGTTGAACTGGCCGACAGTGCCGACCAGGCCCGGCTTGCCACCGCAGCGCTTCTCGATATACAGGCCGATCTCGGCGCCGGCCATGGCCGCATCACGGCGCATGTCCATCGGCACGGTGCCGGCGTGGCCGGCCAGGCCTTCGAGCTCGACGATAAAGCGGGTGGCGCCGGAGATGGCGGTCACCACGCCTACCGGCAGGTTTTCGTTGAGCAGCACCGGGCCTTGTTCGATATGGACTTCGATGAAGGCCGCGACCTTGCTGCGGTCATGCTTGGCGGCGGGCAAGGCGGCGGCGTCAAAGCCAGCCTCGCGCATCACCTGGCGCATGGTCTTGCCGCTGTCGTCGACGTTGTCCAGCACGTTGTTGTCGAAGGTGCCGGCGATGGCGCGGCTGCCCAGCAGCGTGGCCTTGAAGCGCACGCCCTCTTCCTCGGCAAAGCCGACCACCTCGATCGCAAACGGGAAACGCTTGCCCTGGCGGTTCCACTCGGCCACGCAAGCGGTCGGCAGGATCACGCCCAGGTTGCCGTCATAGCGGCCGCCGTCGCGCACGGTGTCGAAGTGCGAACCCGTCAGCAGCGCCGGCGCGTCCGGCACGGCGCCCTCGTAGCGGCCGATCACGTTGCCGGCTGCGTCGCGCCGCACCGTCATGCCGGCCTGCTGCATCCATTCGGTCAGTTGCGCGGCGGCGCCGTGGTGGGCCTCGGTCAGGTAGGTACGGGTGAGCATGCCAGGCTGCTCGGTGTGGACGGCCAGGGCGTCGGCCCAGGCCATGATGCGCGTGCCAGTCTCTGCGGCGGACGGCGACGGTTTTGCTGCCATGCGTTGTCTCCTGCTGGAAGTGCGTGAACGCCGCGGCGGGTGGTCCGGCAAGGCCCGCCGGCGTCTGCCGGAGGCCTGCCGGCGCGGGCGGGGCGCCCGGGCCGAAGCTCTATTCTGTGCGATTTATGTTAGCACAGTGAATTCAAAAATTGCATACAAAAATGATATGCACTATATTCGCTTCCATGTTCAGACAATCTGCTGCGGACAATCCGGTCCGGACAGTCGATTGCGTGGATTCCGCCTCAACAGGGGGGCTGTCCACGAAGTGGCGTGCTCCCGACCGGGAAGCCCCGCACGGAACGTAAGGCCGGCAGCCACCCGCCAGCAGAGCAGTACGGGGCCGCCGGTGATTCCTGGATCAGATGGGCCAGCCAGCGCCAGCCAATGCACAGGCGCCGGACCGGCCCGGTACGGAGACAACCATGCAGCACGCAGTTCCCTCGCAGCCCGGCCCCGGCGCTCGCCTGCACACCCGCTTCACCCGCTCCCTGTTCGGTCAGGTGCTGATCGCCCTGGTGATCGGCACGCTACTTGGCCTGTTCTTCCCCGAATTCGCCGCCAAGCTCAAGCCGCTGGGCGACGCCTTTATCAAGCTGGTCAAGATGCTGATCGGGCCCATCGTCTTCTGCGTGGTGGTTGCCGGCATCTGCGGCGCCGGCGAACTGAAGAAGGTCGGCCGCGTCGGCATCAAGGCGGTGGTGTACTTCGAGATCGTCACCACCATCGCGCTGGCGCTGGGCATCCTGCTCGCATACGTGTTCCATCCGGGCACCGGCATGAATGTGGACCCGCGCTCGCTCGATGCCTCGGCCATCGCCGGCTATATCGAGAACGCCACCAAGGTGAAGAGCTCGGGCACGGCCGACTTCCTGCTCAAGCTGATCCCCAACACGATCATGGGCGCATTCGCCAGCGGCGACGTGCTCCAGGTGCTGCTGGTCTCGGTCCTGTTCGGCTGCGCGCTGTCGCTGGTGGGCGAGCCGGCGCGGCCGCTGGTCAGGCTGATCGACAACTTCTCGCACACCATGTTCAAGATGATGGGCTTCATCATCAAGCTCGCGCCGCTCGGCGTGCTGGGCGCGGTGGCGTTCACGGTGGGCAAGTACGGCATCGGTTCGCTCAAGCAGCTCGGCTTCCTGGTCATGCTGTTCTATGGCGCGGTGGCCCTGTTCGTGCTGGTGGTCCTCGGCACCATCATGCGGCTGTGCGGCTTCTCGGTGATCAAGCTGATCCGCTACCTGCGCGCCGAGCTGCTGGTGGTGCTGGGCACGGCATCTTCCGATAGCGTGCTGCCACAGGTGATGAAGAAGCTCGAGTTCATGGGCATCAAGAAATCTGTGGTGGGCCTGGTAATCCCGACCGGCTACTCATTCAACCTTGACGCCTTCTCGATCTACCTGACGCTCGCGGCCGTGTTCATTGCCCAGGCAACCAACACCCCGCTGTCGCTGCCGGACCTCCTCGGCATCCTGGCGGTGGCGCTGGTCACCTCCAAGGGCGCGCACGGCATTCCCGGTTCGGCCATCGTGATCCTGGCCGCGACGCTGTCCGCACACCCGGCCATTCCCGCGATCGGGCTGGTGCTGGTGCTGTCGGTGGACTGGTTCATCGGCATCGCCCGCGCGCTGGGCAACCTGATCGGCAACTGCGTGGCCACTGTGGTGGTGGCCGCCTGGGAGAAGGATATCGACCGTGAACGGGCGCATGGCGTGCTCAACGGCACCATCGAGGCGACCGACCTCGATGCCGGCCTGGCCGCGATGGCGGAAGACAGCACGGACGCCGGTTCTCCCGTCGCCGTGCCGGGGCGATAGAATCACGCATCTCATCAACCGCGCAGCCTCTGCGCAAGTGCGCTGCCATGCCTGAGCATATTGATCCTGCCATGACCGCCGAAGCGATCGCCGAAGACATAGTCGCGGCCATCGTTTCGCACCGCCTGCCGCCCGGCACCAAGCTGCGCGAGGAGGCCCTGGCCAGTGTCTACCGCGTCAGCCGCACCAAGGTGCGCGCGGCGCTGCTGATGCTGTCCAAGGACAAGGTCATCCAGATCGTGCCGGACAAGGGCGCCTTCGTGGCCAAGCCCGGCGCCGAAGAGGCGCGCGAGGTCTTCGCGGTGCGCCGCATCCTGGAGGCGGCGCTGGCGCGCGAGTTCGTCGCCAAGGCGACCGCCGCCGACTACAAGCGCATCGACCGCCACCTGGCGGCCGAGCGCAAGTCACTGGCAGGCAGCGACGCCCAGGTGCGCACGCGGCTGCTGGGCGACTTCCATATCGTGCTGGCCGAGGTGGTCGGCAACGGCGTGCTGACCGAGATGATGCGCGAGCTGTCGGCGCGCAGCGCGGTCATCACCATGCTGTACCAGTCGCGGCGCGACGCGGCCTGCTCGTCGGACGAACACCGCGAATTCATCGAGGCCGCCCGGGCCGGCGATGTCGAGCGCGCCGTCAGGCTGATGGTGGACCACCTGGGCCACGTGGAAGGCGCACTGCATTTCGAGGAAACTCCGCCGGTGGCGCGCGGCAAGGACCTGGTGACCGCGCTGCTGGCATAAGCCGGCGCTTGACGTGGGTCAAAGCGGCGCCCGCCGTTCACGCGCACACTTGACCCCGCCATGAAGACGCGGGGGCGCACTTCATGAGCACTCCGCCTTCCGGCACCTCATCGACGGAAGGCTGCCCGCACGCTGCAACGGTGTGCGGGCTTTCTTTTTTCCGAGGACTGGGTTTTGCGCCGCGGAATAGCGCCCTGCCCCGCCTTGGCCGCAACGCCGTCCGGCATCCGTTTTCCCGTTCCCGCCAGCCATTTGCAGCGCCCGGCGGCGCTCACGGCGCAGCCTGTTGTTGCGCCCGCGTCGCCCGGCGTTGCCGCCAGCAGGCAAAATCGAATCCCGGCTTCGGGTTAGGATGCCAGGGGCCCAAGCCAGAGGCCGGCGCCGCAGCATCCGGGCGGACGCGCACCAGAACAGAAACATGGAGACCGTGATGCGCCATCGCGCCATCCCTGCCGTGCAGCAGCGCCGCCGGCGCTGGCACCTGACGCCGTTGAATTAGCACCGTCGTTCCCGCGAAGGCGGCAACCCAGTGACTTTAAAGGACGCTGGATTCCCGCCTGCGCGGGAATGACGTAGCGTTTGATACGTTGACGAACGGCATTAGCGCTAGCGCGTTGCCCTGGATTTCGCCCTGACCATCGATCGAGAGGACTTCCCATGCCCAGTGCCTTCCGCCCCGACGCCTTTGCCGGCAAGACCGTATTCGTCGCCGGCGCCTCGTCCGGCATCAACCTCGGCATCGCGCACGGCTTCGCGCGCGCCGGCGCCAGGCTGGCCCTGATCAGCCGCACCGCCGAGCGCATCCAGGCCGCCGCCGGCACCATCACCGCGGCCGGCGGCACCGCCATCGGCATGGCCGCCGACGTGCGCGACTATGCTGCCGTGGAAGCGGCCTTTGCGCGCGCCCGGGATGAACTGGGGCCGATCGACGTGGTGATCTCCGGCGCCGCAGGCAACTTCCTGGCGCCGGTGGTGGGCATGTCGGCCAATGCCTTCAAGACCGTGGTCGATATCGACCTGCTCGGCACCTTCAACGTATTCCGCGCCAGCTTCGACCACCTGAGCAAGCCGGGCGCGTCGCTGATCGCGATCACCGCGCCGCAGGCGGTCAACGCCATGATGTTCCAGGCCCATGCCTGCGCCGCCAAGGCCGGCATCAACATGCTGATCAAATGCCTGGCCATGGAATGGGGCCCGGCCGGGGTGCGCGTGAACGGCATCTCGCCCGGCCCGATCGCCGACACCGAAGGCATGGCGCGCCTCGCGCCCACGGCCGAGATCGAGGCCCGCTACAAGGCCCGCCTGGCGCTGCGCGACTACGGCACCAAGGACAATATCGCCGATGCCGCGATGTACCTGAGCAGCGACAACGCCCGCTACGTCACCGGCACCATCCTCGACTGCGACGGCGGCAGCAAGCTGGGCGACGCCTCGGCCGACGCGCTGAAGACGCCGCAGTAGATTTCCGCACCCGCACCGAACCACGACCAAGCAACAAGGAGAACCACCATGACCGCATCCGTCCTCTATCAAGCCAGCGAAGGCGTGGCCACGCTGACCCTGAACCGCCCGGACGTGCTCAACGCGATGAACGGCGACCTGATGCGCGAACTGCGCGAGGGCGTGGAGCGCGCCGCCGGCGACGCCAGCGTGCGCGCCGTGCTGCTGACCGGCGCGGGCCGCGGCTTCTGCGCCGGCGCCGACCTGGCCGCGCGCGGCAAGGATGGCATCACCGACTCCGGCACGCTGCTGCGCGAACGCTACCACCCGATCATCATGGCGCTGCGCCAGATGCCCAAGCCGGTCGTCACCGCGGTCAATGGCGTGGCCGCCGGTGCCGGCATGAGCCTGGCGCTGGCGGGCGACGTGGTGCTGGCGGCCCGCTCGGCCAGCTTCCTCCAGGCATTCTCCAAGATCGGCCTGATCCCGGACGCCGGCAGCACCTACTTCGTGCCGCGCTATGCCGGCGAGATGCGCGCCCGCGCGCTGGCCATCCTGGCCGAGAAGATCGATGCCGAGGAAGCCCAGCGCATCGGCCTGGTGTGGAAGGTCCACGCCGACGATGCGCTGCAGGACGAGGCCGGCAAGCTGGCCCGCCACCTGGCCACCATGCCGACCATGGCCTACGGCATGATCAAGGAAGCCCTGAACCAGAGCTTCGACAACGACCTGGGCGCGCAGCTCGAAGTGGAAGCCACGCTGCAGTCGCGCGCCAGCCGCAGCGAAGACTGCAAGGAAGGCGTGGCCGCCTTCATGGAGAAGCGCAAGCCGCAGTTCAAGGGCCGCTGAGCGTACGGTGCGCTGGCGGCGCCGGACGACGTGGTCTTTGTCGACCCGCCGGCGCATCGCCATCCAACATAGAACCCGCATCCCAAGGAGCCAGCGCATGAGCGCCAGCAGCAACGAACGTATCCTCGTCACGATCGAAGGCGGCGTCGCCGATGTCCGCCTGAACCGCCCCGACAAGATGAACGCGCTCGACCAGGCCATGTTCGATGCCCTGATCGAGACCGGCGAGCAACTCGCGCGCATGCCCGACCTGCGCGCGGTGGTGCTGTCCGGCGAAGGCCGCGCCTTCTGCGCGGGGCTGGACATGGACCGCATGGCCGGCATGTTGTCGGACGGTGGCGGCGAATCCCACAACGACAGCATCGGCGCCGGCCGCCTCGGCAAGCGCACCAATGGCATCTCCAACCGGCCGCAATACGCCTGCATGGTCTGGCGCGAACTGCCGGTGCCGGTGTTTGCCGCGGTCCACGGCGTGGCCTTTGGCGGCGGGCTGCAGGTGGCGCTGGGCGCGGACGTGCGCTATGTCGCGCCCGATACCAGGCTGTCGGTGATGGAAATGAAGTGGGGGCTGGTGCCCGACATGGCCGGCATGGTGCTTACGCGCGGGCTGGTGCGCCCCGACGTGCTGCGCGAGCTGATCTACAGCGCGCGCGTGCTGAACGGCACGGAAGCCTGCGAACTGGGCCTGGGCACCTACCTGGCCGACGACCCGCGCGCCGCGGCGCTGCAAGCCGCGCGCCAGGCGGCGCAGAAGAACCCGCATGCGATCCGCGCGGCCAAGCGCCTGATGGCGGTGGTGGAGCGCGGCGACAACGCCGCCATCCTGCAGGCCGAGTCCGACGAGCAGGACCGGCTGGTCGGCTCGCCCAACCAGCGCGAGGCGGTGCTGGCCAATATGCAGAAGCGCGCGCCGCGCTTCGAGCCCGCGGGCTGAAGCAGCGCCCTCAGTGGTGGCGCCGGCGGCGCCACCACAGCGCATAGACCGCCACGTTGACCGCCAGCACCACCAGGCCCAGCCACAGCTGCACCGCGGGCGTGAGCCCCGCCGGATAGATCAGCGGCAACAGGTAGCGCTCGACAAAACCACCGCTGTAGCCGGCCTGTCCCGCGGCCTGGCGCAGCGTGTTTTCCAGCGGCGTCAGCGGGCAGATCCAGCCGGACCATTCGATCAGCACGCCCCACGCCGCCGCGGGCAGGTGCAGCCATGCGACGCGCGGCCAGCGCAACACCAGCAGGCCGCCCGCCACCACGAACACGATAAACAGCCCGTGCACGATGACCACCAGGTCGGCCAGCCAGGCTGTGATCGGCATCGCGCCCGGCAGCGGCCTCAGTTGCCGCCCGCCGTGTCCATCCAGTAGCCCGGACGCGCGAACTGCGCCTTCAGGTGCTCGATGAAGAAGCGGATCTTGGCCGGCACCGGGCGCTGCTGCGGGTACACGGCAAGGATGTCGTAGGCGGGCAGCGCGTATTCGTCCAGCACCGTGATCAGCTCGCCGCTCTCCAGCTGCGGCAGGATCTCCCAGGTCGAGCGCCAGCCCAGGCCCAGGCCCTCGCCGGTCCAGCGGTGCAGCAATTCGCCGTCGTTGCAGTCGAGGTTGCCGTTGACGCGCACGGTCACGGCCTTGCCGTTCTGGCTGAAGTACCAGCCGCGCTGCTGGCCGCCCTGCAGGTTGAACGCCAGGCAGTTGTGCTGGGCCAGGTCGTCCAGCGTCTGCGGCACCCCATGCTTCGCAAAGTAGGCCGGCGTGCCGCACACCACGCGCTTGTTCGACGCCAGCTTGATCGCGACAAAGTTCGGGTCGATGGCGCCGCCGATGCGGATGCCCACGTCATAGCCTTCGCGCACCAGGTCGACCACGCGGTCGGTCAGGTTGAAGGAAATCTGCACTTCCGGGTTGGCCGCCAGGAACGCCGGCGCGTGCGGCGCCACGTGCTTGCGCCCGAACGCCGCCGGTGCCGACACGATCAGGTGGCCGGTGGCCTTGTGCTTGCCTTCGGCGATCAGCATCTCGGCGCGGTCCAGGTCGGCCAGCGCCTTCTTGCACTGCTCCATGAACACCGCGCCCTGCTCGGTCACGGCAATGCGGCGCGTGGACCGGTGCAGCAGCTTGACGCCGATGCGGGCTTCGAGCGCGTTGATGCGGCGGCCGATCATCACCGGCGTCACGTTCTGCGTGAGCGCCGCGGCCGCCATGCTGCCGTGCTCCACCACGGCGATAAAGGCTTCGATTTGCTTGAGTTTGTCCATCGGATATTCGTCTCCCGGGCGCCATTGTGCGGCATCGGCGCCGCCTTGGCATCCCGGCGGCGCTTATGACGCGGATCGGGCCCGGCGCATGGCGAGCGGTGCGGCGCGGCGTTCGAAGGCACAATGCCGCACTTCCCGGCTGAATTCCGCACAGACGTGCGTCATCAGGTCGACTGAGCGATAGACCAGGAATACGTGGAAATCCGGCAGCTCGTCCTGGATCGGCAGCGGTACCAACTGGTCGCTGGCAAGCTGCAGCGGGCCGCCAGTGCCATGGAAGACGAAGTCCGACCACATGCTGATCAGGTCGGTACGGGTGGCGAGTTGCAGCCCGAGCAGGTTCGACGCGCTCTGCACCACCCGGCGCGGCATTTCCATCCTGTGCAGCCGCATCAGGCTGGCCAGCGGGCTGCCGGCATCGTCGACCGGATCCAGCACCAGCCAGTCGGCGTCGTGCAGCGGCCGCAGCCGTCGCGCGCGCCGCAGCGGGTGCCCGGCGCGCACCGCCAGCTTCATGCCGACCGAGAACAGCGGCTCCCATTGCAGCGAGGCCGAGCCCGGGCCGCTGTTGGTGGAAATCAGCCCCAGGTCCAGCCGCCCTTCGCGCAGGCCTTCCTGGATCTGCTGCGGGCGCAGTTCGAAGGCGCGCAGCGCCACGTTCGGGAAGCGTTGCCGGAATGCCGCCATGGCCGCGGGCAGCGGGCCGCTCGAGGCCACCGCGGTGAAGCCTATGTTCAGCTCGGCCTCGGCATGGCCGCGGATCGATTCGATGTCTTCCAGCGCATGCCGCAGCTCCTGCTCGACCACGCTGGCGCGCTTGACCAGCGCCAGCCCGTATGCGGTCAGGCTGACGCCGCGCACCGAGCGCGACAGCAGCGTGACGCCCAGTTCGCGCTCCAGCTCGGCGATCGCCTTGGACAGCGCCGGCTGCGAGATATGCAGCGCGCGCGCCGCTTCGTGGATGCTGCCGTGCTCGGCGACGGCCAGCAGGACCCGCAGTTGATGCAGTTTCATGGTTTCCGCCTCTTGTTCCAGGTTGCCGCGCGCCTTCAGTAGTTTTCCCGATACCGGGACAACACCAGTTATGACGGTGATTCGATCTGGTTATCAGGATGAAAATATATGATTTTTTGTCCCGGCCCGTTTGCCTGAATACTCAGCGCCACAGGTTGCCAACCTGACTGCCACGCGCATTTTCCCGTCGGGACCCAAATACACCAGCCCGCCGCGCGTGCCGCCCCCACCAGTTCGTGGAGACCCTGCATGAACGACGCCACCCTCGCGACACCCGCCACCGTCGCCGCCGCTCCCGCCGCCGCCAGCGCCCCCCGCACGCAAAGCCAGTTCCGCCTGATCGCGGCGTGCTCGCTGGGCAATGCGCTGGAGATGTTCGACTTCACCGTCTACAGCTTCTTCTCGCTGCTGATCGGCAAGCTGTTCTTTCCCTCGGACAGCGCCTATGGCTCGCTGCTGCTGGCGGTGGCCACCTTCGGCATCGGCTTTATCATGCGCCCGCTCGGCGGCGTGCTGATCGGCAGCTACGCTGACCGGCGCGGACGCAAGGCGGCGATGACGCTGACCATCGGCCTGATGGTGGCGGGCACGCTGTGCATCGCGCTGGCGCCGCCGTATGCGTCGGCCGGCATCTTCGGCTCGCTGATGATCCTGGCCGGCCGGCTGCTGCAGGGCTTCTCGCTCGGCGGCGAGATCGGCGCCTCCACCGCGATGCTGATGGAGGCAGGCGGCGTCAGGGGCCGCGGCTGGCGCGTGAGCTGGCAGCTCGGCAGCCAGGGCATCTCGGCGATGCTGGGTGCGCTGACCGGCGCCACGCTGTATGCCGTGCTGCCCACCGCGTCGCTGGAAAGCTGGGGCTGGCGCCTGCCGTTCCTGGTTGGCCTGCTGATCGCGCCCGTGGGGCTGTATATCCGCGCACATCTCGATGAAACTCACCAGGCCGACGCCGACGCGCCCAGCCCGCTCGGCGAGCTGTTCCGCAACCACTGGGCCACCGTGCTCAAGGGCATCCTGGCGACCACCGCAGGCACGGCCACCATGTACCTGGTGGTGTTCTTCATGCCCACCTACATGATCCGCGTGTTGCATATGCCGGCATCGCTGTCGTTCCTGTCCGGCTGCGTCACCGGGCTGACGCTGACTGCGGTGTCACTGTTTGCCGGCCGCCTGGCCGACCGGCTCACCGCGCGCAAGCCGCTGGTGGTGGCCTCGCTGGTGCTCAGCATGCTGGCGGTGTATCCGGCCTTCTGGCTGATCAATGCCTATCCGAGCGTGCCGCTGGTGCTGTGCGTGTCGGCGCTGTTGACCGCGCTGGTCAACCTGGGCACCACGCCGATGTTCCTGATGATGCTTGAAATGCTGCCCGCCGGCGTGCGGGCCAGCGGCCTGTCGGTGATCTACAGCGTGGGTGTTACCGTGTTCGGCGGCTCGTCGCAGTTCATCGTGACCTGGATGCTGGCGCGTACCGGCAATCCGATGTCGCCCGCCCTCTACATGCTGGTGTGCGGCGTGATCACGCTGCTGGCCGTATCGCGCATCCGCGAAACCCGCGCCCATTGAAATCAACCCTTCCGGAGAACCGACCCATGACCCGCGCCCCGACACTCAAGCCGTTCCAGTACCTGCCGCACCTGCTGCCCGCCATCGGCATCGACGCCGACACCTTCGTCGGCATCCGCCGCCAGATCCACGCGCAGCCGGAGCTGGGCTTCGAAGTGGGCGCAACCAGCAAGCTGGTGGCGACACTGCTGGCCGAATGGGGATACGAGGTGCACACCGGCGTCGGCAAGAGCGGTGTGGTGGGGCAGCTCAGGCGCGGCAGCGGCACGCGCCGCCTCGGCATCCGCGCCGACATGGATGCGCTGCCGATCGCCGAAGCCACCGGCCTGCCCTACGCCAGCCGCGTGCCCGGCAAGATGCACGCATGCGGCCACGACGGCCATACCGCGATCCTTCTGGCCGCCGCCAGGGCGATCGCCGACAAGCCTGACTTCGACGGCACGCTCAACCTGATCTTCCAGCCCGACGAAGAGAACCTGTGCGGCGCGCGCGCGATGATCGAGGACGGCTTGTTCGAGCGCTTCCCGTGCGACGCGATCTTTGCGCTGCACAACATGCCGGGCGTGCCCGCGGGCTCCTTCCGCGTGCTGCCGGGACCGGTAAGCCTGTCGTCGGACGTGGCCGACGTGACCGTGCGCGGCGTGGGCGGGCACGGCGCGATGCCGCATCGCGCGCGCGACCCGATCGCGGCGGCGGCCGCCATCGTCACCGCGCTGCAGACCGTGGTCGCGCGCAATGTCGCGCCGGACGACACCGCGGTGGTATCGGTCGGCTTTATCCGCGGCGGCGCCACGCACAACGTGATCCCGGAAACCGTGACGCTGGGCCTGAACGTGCGCGCCGCGCGGCCCGACACGCGCGCACTGGTCGAGCAGCGCATCCGCGAGATCGTCGCGCTGACCGCGCAGGCGCATGGCGTGGAAGCCCAGATCGACTACCGCCAGCTGACGCCGCCGATGGTCAACGCCGAGGCCGAAACGCTGCTGGCGCAGCGCGTCTGCACCGAGCTGGTCGGCGCCGCCAACGTGGTCACGCAGGCGCCGAAGGGACTCAACGGCAGCGAGGACTTTGCGTGGATGCTGAACGCCGTGCCCGGCTGCTACCTGATCCTGGGCAACGGCGAAGGCGAATTCGGCGGCTGCATGGTGCACAACCCTGGCTACGACTTCAACGACGCGGTGCTGCCACTGGGCGCGGCGGCCTGGGTGCGGCTGGTGCAGACCTATCTTGCGGCGTGATCACGGCTGATCACGCTTGCCGGGGCCCTGCGCCCCGACGGGTGTCGAGCTCGGCATTCATCTGCGCGGCCTCGCCCAGCACATAAGCCAGCCGCCGCAACGGCCGACTGCACTGCACGTGCAGGTACAGGTAGCTGGCGCCGCCGGCGATCAGCATCACCCCATAGCCCCACAGCAGCATCGGCACCATCTGCTGCGCAAGCGGCAGCGTGCGCCAGGCGCTGGCCAGCACCGCGGCGGCGGGCGCCAGTGCCAGCAGCAGCCCCACCGTGCGCGCCGCCCCCTCCCATAGCCGCAGTTGCAGGGCCACGCGCCGCTGCCGCGCTGCCAGCTGCGCCGGCGGGATGCGCGCAAGTTGCCGCAGCAGCGCGTCTTCGGCCGCGCGCTGGCGGTCCATCTCCGCCGCCTGCCAGCGCAGCGGGTTGCGCAGCCTGGCCAGTACCGTGCCGGAGTGCGCCAGCCCCGTACCCACATAGCAGGCGGCCGACAAGGCCAGCAGCGCCTCGAAGGTGCGCAGCGACCACAGCGGCAGCGGGTGTTTCAGCCACAGCCGCCAGAAAGCCAGGGCCGCGCCGCTCAGCAGGGTCGCCAGCAGCGCGGCGATAAAGGCTGCCCACAGCACGCGCCCGGGGCGGCTGGCGCGCGCCGGATCGGCAGCCGGCGCGCGCGGCGTGGGCGCGTTGAGCGCTTCAAGCAGTTCGTAGGTAGATGGCAGCCTGGAATACATGGTCGGCCCGGATGGCGAGGAATCCCGCCATTTTGCCGCACCGCGCAACGGCGGATCACGGCCGCTGCAAGTGCGCCGGCCCGTACCCACCGCTGCGCTTCGTGCCCGCACCGTCACACCATATATCCAATTGCGTACCCCGGCGTACGCCCGCCGACCGTCCGATCAGGCTTCCAAGGCGAAATTGCGTACCCCAGGTATCGAATCAACTGATCTCCCTTCTGTTTATCCCACCCCGCTTGCGGGAATAGGATCGACTCCAGCGAAATTCCCACCATTACCGGAGACAAGATCATGGCAAAGATGAGAGCAATCGACGCGGCAATCGCCGTGCTGGAGAAGGAAGGCGTGACCACGGCATTCGGCGTGCCGGGCGCTGCCATCAACCCGTTCTACTCGGCGATGCGCAAGTCGGGCAACATCAATCACGTGCTGGCCCGCCACGTCGAGGGCGCCTCGCACATGGCCGAAGGCTACACCCGCGCCGAACCCGGCAATATCGGCGTCTGCGTCGGTACCTCGGGCCCCGCCGGCACCGACATGATCACCGGCCTGTACTCGGCCTGGGCGGATTCGATCCCCATCCTCTGCATCACCGGCCAGGCCCCGCGCGCCCGCCTGTACAAGGAAGACTTCCAGGCCGTCGATATCGAATCGATCGCCAAGCCCGTGACCAAGTGGGCCGTGACCGTGCGCGAGCCGGCCCTGGTGCCGCAGGTGTTCCAGCAGGCGTTCCACATCATGCGTTCGGGCCGTCCGGGTCCGGTGCTGATCGACCTGCCGTTCGACGTGCAGGTGGCCGAGATCGAATTCGACGTGGACACCTACCAGTCGCTGCAGCCGTACAAGCCGGCGGCCTCGCGTGCCCAGATCGAGAAGGCCATCTCGATGCTGAACGCGGCCGAGCGCCCGCTGATCGTGTGCGGTGGCGGCGTGATCAACGCTGACGCGTCGGAACTGCTGGTGGAGTTCGCCGAGCTGGTCAACGTGCCGGTGGTGCCGACCCTGATGGGCTGGGGCGTGCTGGCCGACGACCACCCGCTGCAAGCCGGCATGGTCGGCCTGCAGACCTCGCACCGCTACGGCAACGCCACCCTGCTGGCTTCGGACTTCGTGATGGGCATCGGCAACCGCTGGGCCAACCGCCACACCGGCAGCGTCGACGTCTACACCAAGGGCCGCAAGTTCGTGCACGTCGATATCGAGCCCACCCAGATCGGCCGCGTGTTCGGTCCGGACCTGGGCATCGTCTCCGACGCCAAGGCCGCGCTGGAGCTGTTCGTCGAAGTCGCCCGCGAAATGAAGATGGCCGGCCGCCTGCCGTGCCGCAAGTCGTGGGTGGCCGACGTGCAGAAGCGCCGCCGCACCATGCAGCGCAAGAGCGACTTCGACAACGTGCCGGTCAAGCCGCAGCGCGTGTACCGCGAGATGAACCAGTACTTCCCGCGCGACGTGCGTTATGTCAGCACCATCGGCCTGTCGCAGATCGCCGCCGCGCAGTTCCTGTCGGTCAACGAGCCGCGCCACTGGATCAACTGCGGCCAGGCCGGCCCGCTGGGCTGGACCATCCCGGCCGCGATCGGCGTGAAGACCGCCTCGCCGGATTCGGACGTGGTGGCGATCTCGGGCGACTACGACTTCCAGTTCATGATCGAAGAACTGGCCGTGGCCGCGCAGTTCAAGGTGCCGTACATCCACGTGGTGGTGAACAACTCCTACCTCGGCCTGATCCGCCAGGCGCAGCGCAACTTCGAGATGGACTACTGCGTGCAGCTGGCCTTCGACAACGTCAACGCCCCTGAGCTGAACGGCTACGGCGTGGACCACGTCAAGGTGGTCGAGGGCCTGGGTTGCAAGGCGATCCGCGTGTTCAAGCCGGAAGACATCGCCCCGGCCTTCGCCGAAGCGCGCGACCTGATGGCCGAGTTCTCGGTGCCGGTGGTGGTCGAGGTGATCCTGGAGCGCGTGACCAATATCGCGATGGGCACCGAGATCGACAACGTCAACGAGTTCGAGCCGATCGAAGACCTCGAGGACATCGAGGAAGCGATCCTGAAGGAAGAAGTGGAAACGGCGTAAGACCTTACCGCCCCTTGCAGACCGATACGTCATTCCCGCGCATACCCAAAGGGCACGTGGGCGGGAATCCAGCGTCTTCAAAAGTCACTGGGTTCCCGCCTGCGCGGGAACGACGAACAAAGACCAAGTCACAGGAGATGACAAATGACTAAACTTGCGGCCAACCTCACCATGCTGTTCAACGAAGTGGGTTTTCTCGACCGCTTCGAAGCCGCCGCGCGCGCGGGCTTCCGTGGCGTGGAATTCCTCTTCCCGTATGCGTTCCACGCGGACCAGATTGCTGACCGCCTGAACCGCTTCCAGCTGGACCTGGTGCTGCACAACCTGCCCGCCGGCAAGTGGGACGCGGGCGAGCGCGGCATTGCCTGCCACCCGGACCGCGTCGGCGAATTCCAGGACGGCGTGGGCGAGGCCATCAAGTACGCCAAGGTGCTGGGCGTGCGCCAGCTGAACTGCCTGGTCGGCATCCAGCCCCAGAACGTCAAGCGCGAGCAGGCGCAGGAAACGCTGGTGGAAAACCTGCGCTTCGCCGCCAGCGCGCTGGCCGCCGAGCACATCGATTTGCTCATCGAGCCGATCAATACCTTCGACATCCCCGGCTTCTTCCTGTCGCGCACGCAGCAGGCGCTGGACCTGATCAACCAGGTCAACGCGCCCAACCTGTACGTGCAGTACGACATCTATCACATGCAGCGGATGGAAGGCGAAATCGCCAACACCATCAAGGCCAACCTGCCCAAGATCAAGCACGTGCAACTGGCCGACAACCCCGGCCGCAACGAACCGGGAACCGGCGAGCTGAACTACCACTTCCTGTTCAAGTTCCTGGACGAGATCGGCTACACCGGCTGGATCGGCTGCGAGTACAAGCCCAAGACCACGACGGAAGCGGGGCTGGGCTGGCGGGCTGCGCACGGCGTGCAGTAACTGCTCGTCGCCTTTCAAATCCCGTTTGTTTGCGCCCCTCTCCCGCTCGCGGGAGAGGGGTGAGGGCGGGGGCTTGCCGGAGCCACGGGGCTTCCAAAACCGTTGGCTCCGCTTGATGTGGCTCCTAGCTAGCCCACCCCTCACCCCAACCCTCTCCCCATGAGGGGAGAGGGAGAACACCTTGCTTAGGCTAGCTCGGGCGGCTTTGGCGCACCCAAAACCGCTGGCTTCGTTTTAGTTTTTCAATCTGAGGAGACATCACAATGGCAACCAATCGCAACGTCGGCTTCATCGGCCTGGGCATCATGGGCGCACCGATGGCGGGCCACCTGCGCGCCGCCGGCCACACGCTGTTCGTGCATGACGTCAACCCGGCCCCGCAAGCGCTGGTCGATGCAGGCGTGACCGTCTGCACCAGCGCCGAGGAAGTCGCCAAGCGTGCCGACATCATCGTCATCATGGTGCCGGACACCCCGCACGTCGAAGCCGTGCTGTTCAGCGAAAAGGGCGTGGCCGCCGCGTTCAAGGCTGCCGGCAAGGAAGCCAGCCACAGCAAGATCGTGGTCGACATGAGCTCGATCTCGCCGATCGCCACCAAGGACTTCGCCGCGCGCATCAACAAGCTGGGTGCTTCGTACCTGGACGCGCCGGTGTCGGGCGGTGAAGTGGGTGCCAAGGCTGCATCGCTGACGATCATGGTCGGCGGCCCGCAGGAAGCCTATGACCAGGTCAAGCCGCTGTTCGACCTGATGGGCAAGAACGTCACGCTGGTCGGTGGCAACGGCGACGGCCAGACCACCAAGGTGGCCAACCAGATCATCGTCGCGCTGAATATCCAGGCCGTGTCCGAAGCCCTGCTGTTCGCCTCCAAGGCCGGTGCCGATCCGGCCAAGGTGCGCCAGGCGCTGATGGGCGGCTTCGCCGCCTCGCGCATCCTGGAAGTGCACGGCGAGCGCATGGTCAAGCGCACCTTCGACCCGGGCTTCCGCATCGAACTGCACCAGAAGGACCTGAACCTGGCGCTGCAGGGTGCCAAGGCGCTGGGCGTGGCCCTGCCCAACACCGCCACCGCGCAGGAGTTGTTCAACACCTGTTCGGCCAACGGCCTGGGCAAGCAGGACCACTCGGCTCTGTGCCGCGCGATCGAGATCATGTCCAACCACCAGATCGCCAAGTAAGCAGTAACTCCGTCGTCCCCGCCCCGCGGGGACGACACGCTTTCGCTGTCAGTCTGTACCCAGTCAGTACCAGGATTCCTCATGCTCGCCACCGAACCCCAAGCCGCCCTGCTGTCGCCCCAGCGCCCGGCAGGCCATCCCGAACAGATCAGTCCCCGCGCGCTGCTGCGCGACCTGTTCGATACCGCGGTCGCTTCCGTCAGCGCCAGCCACTGCCTGCCGCCGCACCTGCCCGCGCCGCCCAAGGGCCGCACCGTGGTGATCGGTGCCGGCAAGGCCGCTGCCGCGATGGCGCAGGCTGTGGAGGCCAACTGGCAAGGCGAGCTGTCGGGCCTGGTGGTGACGCGCTACGGCCACGGTGCCGACTGCAAGCGCATCGAAGTGGTGGAAGCCGCCCACCCCGTTCCCGACGAAGCCGGCCAGCGCGCCGCGCAACGCATGGTGGAACTGGTGCAGGGCCTGAGCGCCGACGACCTGGTGCTGTGCCTGATCTCCGGCGGCGGCTCGGCCCTGCTGGCCGCACCCGCGCCCGGCCTGACGCTGGCCGACAAGCAGGCGATCAACAAGGCGCTGCTCAAGAGCGGCGCCAGCATCGGCGAAATGAACTGCGTGCGCAAGCACCTGTCGGCCCTCAAGGGCGGCCGCCTGGCGCTGCACTGCGCCCCGGCACGCGTCGAGACGCTGCTGATTTCCGATATTCCCGGCGATGACCCGACCCTGATCGCAAGCGGCCCGACGCTGCCCGATGCGACCACCTGCGCCGACGCGCTGGCCGTCATCGCCAAGTACGGCATTGAAGTCCCCGCCAACGTGCGCGCCCACCTGGAAAGCGGCGCTGGCGAAACGCCCAAGCCCGGCGATGCCCGCTTCGACGGCCACCGTCACGTGACACTGGCCACCGCGCAGCAATCGCTGGAAGCGGCAGCCGCGCGCGCGCGTGAACTGGGCTACGAGGCCCACATCCTGTCCGACTGCATCGAAGGCGAAGCGCGTGAAGTGGCCGAAGTGCATGCCGCCATTGCGCGCCAGGTTGCGCAGCGCGGCCAGCCCTTCAGCAAGCCCTGCGTGATCCTGTCCGGCGGCGAGACCACCGTGACCGTGCGCGGCAAGGGCCGCGGCGGGCGCAATGCGGAGTTCCTGCTGTCGCTGGCGGTAGCGCTCGACGGCCTGCCCGGCGTCCACGCGATCGCCTGCGACACCGACGGCATCGACGGCTCCGAGGACAACGCCGGCGCGATGCTGTCGCCGGACACGCTGACGCGCGCCGGCGCGCGCGGCCTGTCGGCGCGCGCGCACCTGGACAACAACGACGGCTATGGCTTCTTTGCCGGCGTCGACGACCTGATCGTCACCGGCCCGACGCGTACCAACGTGAATGACTTCCGCGCGATCCTGATCGTGTAAGCCCGCGGCAGCCAGCGCAGTACCGTCGTAGCGAAGCTGTAGTTCACCTGAACAGCATTACCCGGCGCGCCACGTGGCGCGCCGTCCGAGAATGGAAGAGGAGACATCATGAGACGCCAGCGCAAAGCGAAGATCGTAGCCACGCTTGGACCCGCAAGCACCGACATCGCGGTGATCCGCGAACTGTTCGAGGCGGGCGCCGACGTGTTCCGGCTCAACTTCAGCCACGGCACGCACGAAGACCACCGCGCGCGCTATGACGCCGTGCGCAAGGTCGAGGCCGAGACCGGCCGCCCGATCGCCATCCTGGCCGACCTGCAGGGCCCGAAGCTGCGCATCGGCACCTTTGCCGCGGGCAAGGTCGCGGTGCGTACCGGCGACGTGTTCGTGCTTGACAGCGATCCCACGCCGGGCGACGGCACCCGCGTCCACCTGCCGCACCCCGAGCTGTTCGCCGCCGCGCAGCCGGGCCAGTCGCTGCTGATCGACGACGGCAAGGTACGCCTGTCGATCGAAGCCGTGACCACCGGCACCATCACCACGCGCGTGGCCAACAACGGCACGCTGTCCGACCGCAAGGGCGTGAACGTGCCCGACGCCGTGATCCCCATCCCCGCGCTGACCGCGAAGGACCGCAAGGACCTGGACTTCGCGCTGTCGCTGGGCGCCGACTGGATCGGCCTGTCGTTCGTGCAGCGCCCGTCGGACATCGTCGAGGCGCGCGAGATCGTCGGCACCCGCGCCGGCATCCTGTCGAAGATCGAAAAGCCGGCCGCGCTGCAGCAGCTGGAAGAGATCGTGCGCGTGTCCGATTCCGTGATGGTGGCGCGCGGCGACCTCGGCGTTGAATTGCCGCCCGAGCGCGTGCCCGGCGTGCAGAAGCGCATCCTGCGCGTGTGCCGCCAGCTGGGCAAGCCGGTGGTGATCGCCACGCAGATGCTGGAATCGATGATCGACTCGCCGGTGCCGACCCGCGCCGAAGCGTCGGACGTGGCCAGCGCCATCTATGAAGGCGCCGATGCGGTGATGCTGTCGGCCGAGTCGGCCAACGGCCGCTACCCGGTGCCGGCGGTGTCGATGATGAACCGCATCGTCACCGAGGTGGAGCGCGATCCGCTCTACCGCAACCTGCTCGACGCCCAGCACGAGACCCCGCTGAACACGCGCCAGGATGCGATCTGCGCGGCGCTGCGCGAAGTCACGCAGATCATCGGCGCGGCCGCGACGGTAACCTATACGTCCTCGGGCGCCACCGCGCTGCGCGCGGCGCGCGAGCGGCCGTGCGCGCCGATCGTCAGCATCACGCCCCACCTGGAGATCGCGCGCCGCCTGGCGATTGCGTGGGGCATCCACTCCACCGTGAGCCCGGATGTGCAGAGCGTGGACGAAATGGTCGAAGCCGCCACGCGCGCGGCGGTGGCCGAAGGCTATGCCGCACCGGGCGACCAGATCACCATTGCCGCGGGCATGCCGTTCGGACAGGGTGGAACCACCAACCTGCTGCGCGTGGCCGAAGTGGGTGCCAGCGCGGCGGCAGCCGCACCGGCTGCGCGTGAGGCTGCCCTGGCCTGACAACGCTGCTTGCGTTCCCGTCCCGGAACGTTCAGGTCTTGACGGAACCGGGTGCAAACCCGGTTTCTTTCTTTTTGCCGCACACCGCCTGCGTTGCCCGTCTCCAGGGTAAGTGGGTGGTGTCTTTTTTATTGTGCGCCTGGATGTGCCCGGCTGATGGCGGAGGCAGCACCAATCCCCGGATTGCTATACTGATTGCCACCTCCCCAAGTCAAACACCCCCCCTATCCCGGAGCCCCCATGCGCCTAGATGACGAAGCCGAAAGCCAGAACGTTGAAGACCGCCGCGGCGGATTCGGCGGCGGGTTCGGCGCCGGGCCGAAGACCATCGGCATCGGCACCATCGTCATTGCGCTGGCGGCGTCGTATTTCTTCGGCATCGATCCGAGGCTGATCATGCAGGGCGCCTCGGTGCTGCAGGGCTCCGGCCCGCAGCAGCAACATCAGCAGGTGAGCCGCCCGCCGGCGACAGATCACATGACCGTGTTCACGCGCAAGGTGCTGGGCAATACCGAGCGTACCTGGCAGCACATCTTTGAAACCCAGCTGAACCGCCGCTATGCGCCGCCCACGCTGGTGCTGTTCTCGGGTGCGACGCCCACGGCCTGCGGCACCGGCCAGTCGGCGATGGGCCCGTTCTACTGCCCCGGTGACCAGAAGGTCTATCTCGACCTGGCCTTCTATGACGAATTGCGCCAGCGCTTCGGCGCGGGCGGCGACTTCGCCCAGGCCTATGTGATCGCGCACGAGATCGGCCACCATGTGCAGAAGCTGCTGGGCGTATCGGACAAGGTCGACAGCGCGCGCCGCCGCATGGGCGAGGCGCAGGCCAACCAGCTGTCAGTGCGCATGGAGCTGCAGGCTGACTGCCTGGCCGGCGTCTGGGCCACCACCGCGCAGCGTGCCAACCAGCAGCTGCTGGAACCGGGCGATGTCGAGGAAGGCCTGAAGGCCGCCGCCGCGATCGGCGACGACCGGCTGCAACGCCAGGCGCAGGGTTATGTCGTGCCGGAAGCCTTTACCCATGGCTCCAGCGAACAGCGCGTGCGCTGGCTGCGCCGCGGCATCGAGTCCGGCGATCTCCGCAAGTGCGACACCTTCGCGTCGCGCGACCTGTAGTCGCGGGCGTAACCCGCACAAGAGGCTTCGGCCACGCAGCCGCCATCAACATGGCGCACGCGCAGGCGGGCTCGCTATGCCGATGCGGCAACGGGATCACGGAATAGAAAAGCGCCTGCCAGGCGAAGAGAGAAGGAGGAGGAGGTCGGCCGGGCAGGCGGGAGAGAAAACTTGCGGCCACCGTAGTGGCCGCCTGGGGTCTTCAGGAAGACCGTTGGGGATCAGACGCGATAGCCGTACAGCGAACCGTCGCCCGTACGCGAGTTGTCGAGCGCGCGGTCGGCAATTTCACCGGTGAAGCTATGCGCGCCTTCGCTGAAGCTGTCGAACTTGCCGTCGCGGCGCGAACCTTCCGAGTACGGGTCGAAGCGGCCGGCGCGGGCCCCGTCGGTGTACGTATCGAACTTGCCTTGCTTGGCGCCGTCCGTATACACGTCGTACTTGCCGACCCGCAGCGCGTCGGCATACACATCAAACTTGCCAACCTTGCTGGCAGTAGCGGGGGCAGCCAACGCTGCAGCGGACGCGGCTACCGCCGCGAACACGAGCGCGCCGCCGAGGATACGTCTGGCGATCATTTGGGACTCCTTCAACTGATTTCGTCTTGCTTTTTTGTAAGGACCGGGAAGAGACTCCGGCCGCTCTGCAATCTATGTTGCGATACGAGCACGGACTGAAGATTAGTCACAGTCCGCGCAAGCAGAAATACCGCTGCGACGAATGGTGCGTTGCGAGTCGTGAAACGACAGGCTTGCCGATGAATGGTGTCCACGGATCGCCGGGAACAAGCCGCGCGGCGCGCGCGCGTGGCCCTGGCGGCATGCGCCAGGGCGGGTTCAGCGCCAGTTCAAAGGGTGTACTGGCCGCTGGCTTCCGGCTGGAAGGCGATCTCGACAACACTTACCTGCTGCTCGCGGCCATCCGGCAGGCGGTAGCTGACGGTCTGCCCGGCGCGCGCGCCCAACAGCGCCTGCCCCACCGGCGACAGCACCGACAGCCGGCCGGCATCGAAGTCCGCCGCGTCCGGGTACGCCAGCGTCCAGTTGCGCGGGGCCTGCTCGCCCGGCAGGGCGCACACCACGCGGGTATTCATGGTGACCACATCGGTGGGGATCTCCTCCGGCGCGACGATGGTGGCGCGCGCCAGCAGGCTGTCAAGCATGTCGTCGAGCTGCGCCGAGCCGGCGCGGCTGGCGATGCGCTCCAGACGGGTGACGTCGAGTTCGGTCAGGTACAGGGTAACGGTATTGGTATTGGTCGTGGTGGCCGTCATGGCGGGTCCTCCGGCAGTCATGGGTTGGCGCGGCCCGGCCAGCATGGCAGGCGGCGGCGGTCAGGTCTTGCAGGTTTGGCATGCCGCGCAGCAGCGCGGGCATCAACGGATCGGCGAAAGCCTTGCGGCGATCGCCGGCAACAGCGGAAACGCTGGCTCGGGCCCGGTTCGGCCCGGGCCCCGCTTTGGGAGACGAATCAGGCTGGGAACCGGGCGGAATCAGGCGGTGCGCTGATCCGGCCGGGAGACATCGCGCGCTGGGGCAGGCTGCTGGCCGTGGCGACCGCGAACGCGTGCGTGCGGCCGGTCCGCATCAGGCGGGCAGGCGCGTCGGGCATCGGCGTCAGGCGATCAGTCATGGTCATGCGGAAAATAAAATCAAGGCGGCGGAAGGTTCTCTGCACTGGCAAGACAGGTAAGTCATCGCTCACCAGCTTCGCTGCCGCCGGGTCTGTGCACCGCGCTGGTGCGGATCCGGGAACAATCATCGTAGCATAGCGGCGCGCACCCTGGCGTCACCCGTTGGCGGCATTGCCGGCTTCATGTGTGGCGGCATGGCATTCGCACGCGGCACCGGCGGCGGCCTGCTGCAGGTTCTGCAGGATGCCGCACCCACTGGCGGGCTGGTGGTGGCGACAGGTCTCGCGCAGCGCGCGCAACTGCCCTTCCAGCGCCTCCAGCGCCACGCGCTGGGCGTGGATCTGGGCGATCTGGCGATCGAGCAAACTGTTGATGTCGCCACAATCCTGCGACGGGTTGCGCTCGAACTCGCGCAGCCGCCGCACGTCCGACAGGCCCATGCCGAGCGAACGGCAGTGGCGCACGAAATTCAGCTGCACCAGGTGGCCGTCGTCGTAGCGGCGATAGCCGTTGGCCTCGCGCCGGGGCGCGTCGAGCAGCCCTTCGCGTTCGTAATAGCGGATGGTCTCGACGTCGCAGCCGCTGGTACGGGAGAGTTCGCCGATGCGCATGGTGATTGGTCCTTCACGTTACACCCTGTAATCGCTACAGGGTTATCGATAGTGTAGGCCAGTCGTCCGCTTCTGGCAGAGGTGTCGGACGCAGCACGCATACCCTGCGCGATGCCGTTGCGGACGGCGCCTGCGCCAGGCTGCATCCTGTAGAATTCCTTCCACTCCTACCGATAGACCGTCCCCCGTCGTGCGCTCCCTCCGGCTACTCCTGCTGGTCATGATGCTGGCCTTCCTGCCCCTGCCGGGCTGGGCGGCCGCGTTCGCGCACGCCGCGGCTAGCACCGGTGAAGTCCCATCCGTGCCCGCAGCCGCCATCGTCGACGACGAGGCTGTCGAAACCGCCGCAACGGGCAACCCGTCGCCGGCACCCGAGTCCGCGGAGCCGCAGTGGCAGCCCGGCGCCGACCTGGCCGAGCAACTTCTGCCGCCATCCCCCCTGCGCCTGGCGGCCTGGGCCGGCCGCGCGGGGCCGCCGCACTATGCCGGCGCCCCGCTGCCCGAACCCGACCTGCCAAGGCTGCCGCGCCCGCCCCGCGCCTGATTCCCACCGGCGCGGCCCTCCCGCGCCCGCCTGTTCCTGCGCGCCGCGCCTCACCGTGCTGCGCGCGCCAGCGGCTGGTCCGCATCCTTGCTGTATCCGCTCGACACACCACTGCTCCACACACACACATGAAACGCGTACTGCTTTTCCTGGCGACCAATCTCGCCGTCATGCTTGTCCTCAGCATCACCGCCAGCGTGCTGGGGGTGAACCGCTACCTGACCGCCAACGGGCTGAACCTGGGCATGCTGCTGGCATTCGCCGCCCTGATGGGCTTCGGCGGCGCCTTTATCTCGCTGCTGATGTCCAAGACCATCGCCAAGTGGTCGACCGGCGCGCAGGTCATCACCCATCCCGGCACCAGCACCGAGCTATGGCTCGTGCAGACCGTCGGGAAGCTGGCGCAGCGCGCCGGCCTGCCGATGCCGGAAGTCGCCATCTACGAGGGCGAACCCAACGCCTTCGCCACCGGCGCAACCAGGAACAGCTCGCTGGTGGCGGTATCCACCGGCCTGCTGCAATCGATGTCCCACGAGGAAGTGGAAGCCGTGCTGGCGCACGAGGTCGCGCACGTGGCCAACGGCGACATGGTCACGCTGACGCTGATCCAGGGCGTGGTCAATACCTTCGTCATTTTCCTGGCGCGCGTGGTCGGCTACTTCGTCGATTCGATGCTGCGCAAGAACGACGAGGAATCGAGCGGCCCGGGCATCGCCTACATGGTCACGGTGATCGTCTGCGAGATCGTGTTCGGCATCCTGGCCAGCATCATCGTGGCCTGGTTCTCGCGCCGCCGCGAGTTCCGCGCCGATGCGGGCGCAGCCGGCATGATGGGCACGCCTACGCCCATGGTGGCGGCGCTGCGCCGCCTCGGCGGCCTGGAGCCGGATGGACTGCCGCAGAACATGCAGGCAATGGGCATCGCCGGCGGCAGGTCGTGGATGGCGCTGTTCTCGAGCCACCCGCCGATCGAGCAGCGCATTGCCGCGCTGCAGTCGGCGCGCTGATGCCAGGGGTCAGTCGGACACCCGGCCGCGCAGCGACTTGACCTGGCTGCGCTGGCTCTTGCTTTCCAGCCGGCGCAGGCGCGACGCCCGCGTCGGCCGCGTGGGCCGGCGCACGCGCGGCGGCACGGCCACGCTGCGCACCAGTTCGTGCAGCCGCCGCACTGCTTCGTCGCGGTTCTGGTCGAGGCTGCGGAACTGCTGCGCCTTGATCACCACCACGCCATCGCGCGTAATGCGGTGGTCATGCAGCGCCAGCAGGCGCTCCTGGTGGTCGGGCGCGAGCGAGGACGCGCGCACGTCATAGCGCAGATGCACGGCATTGGACACCTTGTTGATGTTCTGGCCGCCCGCACCCTGCGCCCGGATCGCGGTGATCAGGTATTCGTGGTGGGGGATGACAAGGTCGTCGGTCATGGCCGCATCATAGCAAGCGCCCCGGTGCGCGCTAACGCCACGCGTAGCCGATGCCGACGCCATACGTGATCTGGTTGCGTGTGCCGCGCTGGGTCACAATGGGACTGTCGGCGGCATCGCCGGCCAGGCGCTGGCCGTACACCATCGCCCCGCCGTACCAGTGCTTGTCGAACTGGTAGATCAGCGCCAGCCAGCCGGTGAACTGCTCCAGGCCGCCGCCCGGGTTGTAGACCGGCAGCCCGCTGGCCGCCGAATCCGACGGGGTGACGCCGAAATAGGTGCGGTTGAAACTGCCGCTGACCCACGTCGCGCCCAGCCCGACTCCCGCGTAGACCCGCGGGTGCAGCGGCACCCACAGCGAACCCGTTGCAGCGATATGCGTGCCGCCATAGACGATGCCCGCATTGGTCATCACGTTGACGCCGCCACGCAGCCGCCAGGGGATGCGGCCTTCGTTCAGGTATTCGTAGCCGATAAAACCGCCGGCCTCGACGGTGGTGTCGATCTCATGCACGCGCGACACCACGGGATCGTCCACGTTATTGCGGCCCAGCCGCAATCCCACCGCCGGCCCCCACTGGAACCCGGTCAGCCCGCCGAAGTTGAATTGCGCATAGGGCCCGTACCATTCCAGCAGCCGGCCACCCGGCGTGACATAGCGCAGGCCAGGCACCACCCCGACCATGCGGTCCTTGCCGCCCGCGAACTCGGTGGTGGAGCCGACGCCGAGCCCGGCCATGTTCGGGAGTGAACCGGGCAGGCTCAGTGGCGTGGCAGTGGCGGCGGCTGTCGCGCCAGCGAGGGACAGCGTTGCCAGCGCGCCGCGCAGCTTGCGCAGGGACGTCGAAATTGCCATGTTGGATTGCGGCAGCGCAGCACACGACCCGCTGCATCAGATTGCGTGGATCGTGTGAATTTATCAGCACCAGTGTCCGCTACGGCGCAATGCGTGCTGAAAGTTTTCAGCAAGCGATTTAAGCGGTGACCGCGGCGCCGGGCCATTAATGCACATTGTATTCACAACGATACTTTGCAGGTCAGATTATTCCGAATCAAGCAATGCGGAGTCGTCCCGGTTTGCCTTTTATTACCGCTGACGCATCATGGCGCCAGCTTCGCGAACCGCACTGGCTGCGCGGCGCTGCCCATGACTATGCGCAGTGTCCGGCAGGTGCCCGCGGGCCTATTGGACCCTCTCATATGCGCCCCCGCCTTTCCGCTCTGCTCGACCGTCTCTGGGAACAAGCCGTACGCACGCCACAGCGCTTTGTGGTGCTGTCGTTTGCGGTTGCCTCGATATTGCTGCTGATGATTTCCGTGCACGGCCTGAGGCTGCTGCGAGACTACGAAATCCAATCGCTGCAGCAAACCCGGCAAGTGCAGGTCGCCAGCATCGGCTCGGTGCTGGACGTGGAGGCCGAGCGCCTGACAAGCGCGCGCAACTTTGCCGAACATCTGCTCAGGCTGCAAACCGGGCCGCACGCCATGCCGGCGGATCCGCAGCTCCGAGCCGCCTACCAGCACCGCAACGACGATGTATGGGAACTGCCGGCAGCAGACGGCGATGCCGTATTGCTGGGTGTCGGCCCACGCACGCTGGCGGGCCTTGAAGGCTTCGCCCGCCGCCCGCAGGCATGGCCTGCACGATGAGGCCGGATATAAGTCTGCAACCAACCCTCTGTCGAGCCTGACCCTGGCGTTCACCTAGCAAGACGAGGCGCGCTCATATAAAAACCCAAAAAAAACCCGCATTTCGGCGGTAATGCCGTTCAGTTAAGGTCTCAAGCCCTACCGTCATTCCCGCGCAGGCGGGAATCCAGCGTCTTTCACGTCCCCTTTGGGGATGAAGTCACTGGGTTGCCGCCTGCGCGGAAACGACAGTCGCTAACTGAACGGCATTAGCATTTCGGCGGGCTCTTGAAAAGACCGGAAGGAGTCATCCGGCCTATGGGAACTTGCTTCTTTGGCTGCTCGACTTGGTACGCGCGCTCCCGCTCACATGTGGATTGGCCTGGCTGACTTATGGCTATCAGCTAAGCAAGCTGGCATCACAACCCCTGAAATCGAGGCCGCATGGCTCCCCTGTGCCCTGAATCATAAGGACGGCATCCTGCTCCATCGCCATGTGCACACCAGCAGCAATTGCCGCGCGCCGGGTGGCATAGGAAAGACGCGTCATGCTGGGGTCATCAGTTTCCACAACCCAGCGGGATTCCTCGGTCGGCACTACCTGGACGGTACTGATGGACATGTGCACACCTTCGGTGGAGTGGTTCATGTGTTGGTTCTAGTTCGTTGACAAAAATCCCGGTGTCAGGATGCGTCCTACTTTCGTGCTTCGCGAAAGCGAAGGCCGCTTCGGAGGCGCATTGACAGAGGCGGGGTATGCCATGCGCCGCGTCGTCTTTCGCAGGCTATCGCCTGCCGCGTAGACTCCAGCCTGGGTGCGCGCATGGCACCTGGCGCCATCTGCAAGTCCGAGTCGGGAACTACAGCGGGTGTCAGGCTGGAAGCCGTAGCGCGAGCGCCTGGCGATGCGCCGCTGACGGAGGTGCCGGCACCGAAGCTGGCTGCAGCTCAGCTACAGTCGCCCTTCGCGGCGGTGGTGGGAAAAGCGGGAAACCCTTGTGGGGATTGGCGCGCCCGGCTGGGATCGAACCAGCAACCCCTGCCTTCGGAGGGCAGTACTCTATCCATTGAGCTACGGGCGCGCGGGAGGAAAGCTGCGCTAAATCAAGCACTTAGCGCATCTACGGGAAGCCGGGAGAATACCAGACTCCGCGCATTTACGACACTTCGAGTCCCGCGTCAGTCCTACGAGGGACGCGGGTTAGTCACGAGCCGGTCGGCCCGCGAACCCGCTATTTTACGGCATTTCCGGCTCGCTGTGGCCGCGAACGCATACCGCCTTCCACACGGTCAGAATCGGGCCGCGCGGCGGGGCTCCGGAGAGCGGCTTGCCCGGTTGCGTTGCCGCCCTCCTCTCGGACGCTCCGAGCAACCGCCCCGACCCACGAGGTGGCCCGCCGCGCCCAGTTCGCCGGGAGCCGATCCAAGGAGCCGTCCGCCCGTCCGCGCGGCCCCTAGGCCCAGGCACCCAAGCGAACAATCCGCCTCTCCGGTCAGACCGCCCTGCGGCGGACCGCTTCGCCCATCCCGCGCGCCCCATCCCGCGCGCCCCAGCCTCAGCCCTCTACCGTCTCCCCGCCGCGCCAGACTTCTTCGCGTCCGCCACCGCAGCCTCCGAGGCGAGAGCCTTGTTCAGCGAGTCCGCAGAGAAGATGTCGAACATGTCGAACGCATCGCGAAGGGAGTAGAACTCCTGAAGCTCCCGGAGGGAGGCGAGGCTGTTGGCCACGAGCGTGCTGAGGATCGGATCGACGTGCGCCAGCCGCACCGGCTCCACCCCGCTCCGCAACCGGGAGGGGATCGGCACAGGCAGCCAACTTCCATCGAGCAGGAAGCCGATGTTGCGCTCACGGATCAGCCGCAGCAGCCCCGCGAGCACGATGTGGTTCGCCACGCCGCACGCCGGGTCACGCACGAGCCGGTTCACCGCCGCGCGCGAGTCCAGCCGCAACCATTCGCCCGTCTCCCCTGCGGAGGGTGCTGTGGCGGCAGGGGCGATGACCTCCGCATGTGCGGCGCGCAGGACCGCCAACGGATCAACCTCAGCCGCCGCGCCTTCGCTCAGGAACAATCGGAACGCCTCTGCGGCGCTCAGGTCCGTGACCCGGTACGTAGAGCCGAAGGCGGGAAACTCGTGCGTGTGGCGTGCCATGGCGTGGTTGACCCTCCCGGTTTTATGTACTCGCGCTCTCGCGCGGAAAGCCGCGCCCCGAGCCCGCGCGGCGGAAGACTTCCGGCCCGTAGCGCGAGGCGACATGGGCCGATAAGCGGCCTGTACATCGCGTGCTTGCGGCGGGCCTTCACCGAATCCAATGGTCACCGGCACACCACAGTTCCGCCCCGGTTAAGCACGCGCCGTGGACAGCGCCCTTGTCCCAGCGAGGAAGCAGCGCGACATGGTTGATTTCCCTGAGTTCGACGTACTTGTTCTCAACAGGATGTTCGATCCATCTCGCACACACCGATATGCAGTGGCCGCCATCCTTGACCAAATCCTTCGCCCATTTATGCGTAAGGACGATGTCCACGACCAGATCACCATTCGGCAAGCACCTCGCCGGGCCATCAACGAACCCGTAGCAGCGCTCCCAATTTCCGATGTTGTCATGGCCAATCACCACCGGTGCGCCAGCAGCCGTTCCCCTCGCGTCGGTCGGATAGAAGCCGTGGTCAAAGTGGTGAACTAATTCGCCGTCCTCCCGGTAGGCGGCGGGTACAAGACCGGGCCTCGCGATCAGGCACGCTTTGAACAACACCCATCCCGTGCGCTCGCACTCCTCCGGTATCAGGTCATCCCTTTTCGGATGCGGCCAACGCATGGAGGCATCGCGCAACTTGTCGAACGCGCGCCGCTTCTCCTCGTCCGGGTCTGTTGCGGCGGGCATCAATACTGTCGCATCGGCAAGCCCTCACGCCGATGGGCTTGTAGGCGCTTCAGTATCTCCTCCGCTTCCTTCCGCAAACGCGGCTTGTCGCGGAACAGGCCGTCGGTCAAATCGCCGTGCAACTTCACAATCATCTCCCGCAGCGGCAGGATGTCTTCGGTGCGTGCGGCCCGGAGTCGCCTGTCCCATGTCTCCTGGAAGTAGGCGTTGAGTTCGATGGCCTCGATGGTCTCGCCTATCACGCGCTCCGCCCACTTTGGGCTATCGCGGAGCCGGTCCAACTCGTTGGCCCAGTGAGGCGGTAGGAGCGTGAACGTCTGCCCATAGACGTTACGCCCAAGCGCCAAAGGGAACGCCCGCCGCTGCGCGCGGTCGCGGCTGTCGCCCCGAAGGCGGAGCGTGATGTAATGGTCGAAGTTGGGGCGCAGTACGGCCGCAGCCTCCTCGCTCGCGAAGAACGAAGGAGGTGCCGCAATCGCATGGTCCTTGTAGCTGACATAGTAGGAGGGGGTCATGCTGCGGCCTCCTCCTCATGGCGCACCCGATGCATGATGGGCATGCCCGCCGCAGGCCAGTTCGGATCATCCGCGCGCCGCCTCGCCAAGTGAAGGTAGTGATCGGCTTGGATGTGCACAAGGTCGTGCGCCTTGAGGTGCGGCGCCCACTGTTCAATCAGCAGTGCCGTGCCGGGATACATCGACACCAAGCCGTTAACAACATTGCGCAGCACAGAGGAGGACATCCCGATTTCCGCCGCAGCAGTGGCGATGGTCAACCCTCTGCGGCGGATATGGATGAGGACTGCTCTTCCGGGATGTTCTCCGGGTGCGAGTCCCAGATTGCTGTACGTGTGCTTGTTCATGTTGTTCTCCTCCTTTGTTCTTGTGCGATACCGCCTTAATAGGGCGGTCTTCTGCGCTACCCGTTCTGCGGCTTCGGTGGTCGGCATGTTGCGGCGGGACTCGGACGGGACGCGCCACCTCAACTCTGCGTCGGTTGCGAGTACTGGTTCACGGTTTCTCTCAGGCTCTGCTGTAGCTCTATCCGGATTAGCCGCGCCAGTTCGTGCGGGTCGGAAACTGCGCCCGCGTTGACCTGGATGCGAATGTCTCCGAGGGTGGCGGAGCGTCCGCCTGCCTTTGCTTGCGAAAGCAGCGTGGGCATGAAGTTCATCAAGTTTGAGATCGCCATGTCCACATCCCGCAACTCGTTCCCGATCAACTCCTTTGAATACTGCGGCAGCGAGGGGTTCTTCAACTGCTGAATCAGATTCGCACGGTCTGTTACGAGGGAGGCGTACTCCTGCGAACCGGCCCACGCAACATCACCACGGGTCGCTTGGCCCTGCTGGAGTTGCGCGAGGGGAATATTGGGGAGGCGTGCCGCGATACGCTGCTGCGTGCTCGCATACCGCACACTCTCCCGGCTCTCGCCGCGCCCTCCGAAGGAAAGAACAGGGCCGGAGAAACCGTAGGTGGGCGTGGCGTAGGGGTTGTTGGCGTCCACGAGTGGCGCAGGCATCCCCGGCACGCCTCCGGGAATCCCCGCGCCCCCTCCGCCCCGATACCCACTCTCATGCACCATCATCGCCGCTGCCACAGCCGGAATCTGCGCGGCGGACAGTGTCGCGTTCGGATCGATGCCCGTTTGCTTCGCGACCGCCGCAACATATGCCTTCGTGTTGTTCTCGTTGGAGGGGGCGTACTTGCCGAGGATGGAGGCGATTGTGTTGCGGCCTCCGCCCATGTAGCCCTTCCCGCCGAGCAGCGCACGCATCGCGGCCTCTCCGGCCTGCATCGTGGGGAAGACCGCGAAGCGCCCATCCGATCCGGTCGCGCCCATCGACCGCGCAAACGGCCCGTACTCGATATTGCCGGGGTTGTTGTTGCGGATGCCGCGTGATGCCCCGCTGCCCGTCCCGGTGAATGCGCCCTGTGCCGCTGCGGCGTTGTACGTCGCGCTGCCGCGAATCTCTCCGGGCGCGAGCCGCGCCCCCGGAACGCCTCCGGGCGGCGCTCCACCGATCCCGCCCGCACGCCCAACCTCTCCGGCCCATGCGGCCCATGCGCGTTGAATGTCCACGGTTCCCGCGAACTTATTGACGGCAGAGGCGAACGTGTTGATGTTGAGCGTTTCTTGCGCGGTGATCTCCCGGATTTTCTTGTACCGTTCGGTCTCTGCGGATGCGACCTTGGCTGCGCTCTTTGGCGCGGCTTCCGACTTAATCGTGTCGAGGATTTCGGAGATGGACTTGCCCTTGAAGATGTCCTTCCAGTGATCCGCGAGGGAAGCGAAGAAGCGGGCCGTGTAATCGCCAAAGTCCGTGATGGAGCGGGTAGCGTCCGCCATCCACTTCATCAACTTCGACAGCCCCTCCATCATGTCGGCAAACGAAGGCATCAGCGATTCGCCAATCGTCGTGACCATGTCGTTGAACGACTCGGAAATGTCGTTGTATGCGCCTTGGAGCCTGAGCGATGCCTCACTCGCGCGCTCCTTGCGCATCGCCTCCTCGTCTGTGAGCTTGGCGTTTTCGTAGGTCTGAGTGGCGAGGTTGCGGAGGGCTTCGGTGGCTTGCGGCGTGAGACCGATAATCTGGCCGAGGGCTGCGGCTTGCTCCTTGGTGACTGCGGCGAACTGCTTGGAGAGCTGCGCCATCACGTCATCCGTCCCCGCAATCGCTCCTCCCGCGCCCACAGGATTCACGCCGAGGCGTTGGAGCTTGCGTGCGGCGGTGCCCTGCCGGGTGGGGTCGGTGTACGCCTCGTAGACCAGATCGGACACCGTGCCGAGTGCGGTGCGCGCTCCGGCCCGGTTCACGCGACCGCCCGAGGCCGCGCGCATGTTGCGCTCGAACTGCGTAATGGCGATCGTGCCCACGCCCGTCCGGTACGCCAATTCCGCACGCGCGTTGTACTCGCTCAGCGCCTTGTTCACTGCCTTCACCGAAGCGGCCAGCAGCGCGAAGGTCGCAGCGGCAGCGCCCGCTACCGTCCCCATCTTCCCCAACGCGGAGGAAGCCCGCCCGAACGCGGGCACAGCCTCCTCAAACGACTCCTTCAGCGTCTTCCCGCTCTGCGCTCCCTTCTTGCCCGTGGTTTCGACCTTCTTCTGAAGTTGCTCCAGTCGGGAGATGCTGTCCTTCAGATCGACCGTGTATTGAAGGACAAATTTGTCTAGCTCGTCGGCCATGATTCGCTCCTCCTATTCCGCCGCGCCCGCTTGCGGCGGGGCGCTATCGGGTGGTGCGGCGGCTTCCTCCGCTTCCTCCGCTTGCGCGTCCTGCATCGAAGCCATCAGCGGCAGGATCAGCCGCGCGGAGCCTGCGATAAACGAGGCCGCGAGCGATTCGCCCGCCGCGAGCCAGTACCCGTTCCGCGTGACTTCCAACTCGGGGTCAATATCGTTGCTCGTGAGCGCGGCGAGAAACACTGTGTCCACGTTGCGCCAGTTCTCCAGCCTCCGATTGACCGTCTCGGGCGTGTCCAGGCGTTCGCCTTCAATCGAGCAATACCCAAGCACCTTCAGCACGAACGCACGCCGGAACGTTGGATCTTTCGAGGTCACATAGTCCCGATAGCCGCGCGAGAGGTCGTATCCCTCTAGGGCGGGGAAGCGCGAGAGGAGGACTTGATGAGGGGTGCCGCTGTTCGTGTGGATCGTGACTGCGTTTGCGACCGCTTCGGGCGCGGCTGATTTGGCGAGGTCCGCCGCAGCACGCTCCGAGCGAGATTGATTAGGCATCGGCCTCCTCCTTCACGGTCGAGAAATAGAAAATGAACTGGCCCTTGGGCGAGTACCCGACCAGCGCGCCATCCTTGAATCGTTGTGCGGAGACCGGCCCCTTCACCGTGAGCGTGACCTTTTCCGCCGCGCTCGCGTCGATACGGCTGCGGCCGTCCGGGCGCACCGCATAGGGCGCGGCCTGAATACGCTTCACGCGCCGCGCGTCCTCCCCGTCCGGCACGAGCGACAGGGCCACATACGCACCCTTCGCCATGCGCACGCCCGTCTCCGTTACGGAAAGCCCATCGAGCGCAACAATCCGTTCTGTGCGCGGCGGGCCGTCCGCAGAAAACTCCGTCAGCCGGATGCCCTTCGAATAGGTGTCCTCAGCGACAAGGTGGACCGTGAAGCCGGGGCCGCCGCGCACGTGGTTGACGAGTTCAGCGCCGCGACCGAGTTCATCGAATTCGACTGCGCTCATGGTGTCGCGCCCTCCGCGATCAGTACCCGATGCTCTGCGGCTGGGTGCGCGGATCACCGGGGTCATCCGTCACGCGACCGTCCGGCGTGAGGTACATGCGCCCAGACGGTTGCACTGCTGTTGCGGCCGACGGCTCGCCGCGATAGTTGTTGCCCATAGATATGGCGGTTCGCTTCTCCCTCTCGCACGCTTCCCGGCGCGCATCGAAGACAGCCGCCGCGCCGCGCGCCCGACTATCCGCCCAGTACTCGTCAAACACCACCGGTTCAATCCCCGAGTCAGCCAGTTTCGCCATCGAGACCCGAAGGCCCATGAGATGGCTGCGGGTGATGGAGGAAATCTCGCCGCAACGCGTGGCCCATTCCTCGGCCATGTCGCTGTACGCGACTGTGTCGCTGATCTCGGAGACTTGGCGCTTGTACTCTTGGGACGTTTCCCACGCCGCAGCAGCGCAAGCGAGCGTGTCGGGGTGGGCGATAAAGCGATGCCCGAACACGGTGACGAAGGAATCGAGCGGGCCGAAGCCACAGATGCGCAGATGCGAGTAAAGGGCGGTATCGCGCCCGAACAACGAGCACAGCAGCGCGCCACTCTCCGCCGCGAAGTCCTCCGGCAGCAGCGCCAATCCCGCGTGCTCACCCTCCTTCAACAAGATTCGCGGGAACATTTCGTCAGAACTAGTGGAAATGGCCATTTACTTTCTCCGATTTAATGTGTGCGCGGCGAGATTATTCGGGGAATGGAAAATCGGTGATATTTCGTCCTAATAATCGACCGATAGAATTAGTATAATCGAATCGCGGGGAATCTAAATAACCAACTAACATCCCCGATGTTCACGCCGCAACATTAACTCACCTGATATCGGAGTTACGTATGAGCAGCAAGAAAATGAACGAGAAGATTCAAACTCTCGTGCCTACCGGGACGAGGCAAGCCGCAGAGAAACTTCTCTATGAACGAGGCGTCAGCCTGAATGATTTTGTCCGCTGCGCCATTTTCCATTTAATAGAAACCGGAGAGGCGCCATTCCAAATGCGCGTCCTCGGCATCCGTCCGGGCCGCCCGAGTGTCGCTTACGGTGGCTACCGGGAGGCGTTGGCGCGGGGTATGGAAGCGAAGCGGTTACACCATGCGCCAGTCGGAGAAACTGGCCATGAGCGGGATGCCGCGTAAGTCGCTATGCCCGACGCGACCGAACTGTGCGCGTGCTGCGGCGTGATGCCTCGCGCCCTGGTCATCGAGTGCGTCATTTGCGGCGCGGAGGCGAGCGTCTGTGCTGAGTGCTTGATAGCTGACTTGCTGCTACTTGAGGCGCTTGCCAGTTATGAAGGCTTCGCGTGCGCTAAATGCCGCGCAATGTTCAAGGGTTACACGGATGAAACTCTTAGACGTGTCGCGGAAGGCAGTAAATGAAAGGTCAATCAGGGATTGCCGGTAACTTTCAAAACAGAAGTTGCTCGATTTTATTTTGCGCACCTTTTCTCTCGTTTACCCCGATGCCGCTCGATTTCGAAGCAAGGCAACAATGAAAAAGACCGGCATCAATATGTCCTAGGAGACACGTGATGGCACTACTCAAGCACGCTTGCGTTTATGACGCAGCGATTCCATTTCGCGCCAATGTTCGCGGCGATCAGATAATGCGAATCGGAGACGCAGTAAAACCGGAGGTCAAGGGGCTGCGTGGGCTTCAGGCGGATGAGAGTCTGCGTGAATCAATCCGCGAGGTCATCACGCGCATCAATATGGTGGTCGAGGCATACGAGCGCAGCAAAGCCTCCCGGCAGGACGCCCCGCCGCAAGCACAAGGCGAGCGTACCGGCAGCCACGCCGGAGCGCATAAGCCTTCCGAAGCGGAGTTCAAGCGGGACACCGGGCTGAGCGCGGCCCGCCCCGGCGCAAGTACCGGGGAGAACGAGGCCGAACTCAGCGGCAGCACCACCCCCGCTAACCCGACCCCTCCGCCCGTGGCCGATGATCCGTTCCCGGAGCGCCACGCGGCCGACCCGGAAAACCCGGCGTATTCCGCCGATGCCTCCGTGCGCAACTCGCGGCGGGCTATCGCGAACTACGCCTATTGCCAGGGAGTTGTGGATGAGCGCGTTCGTCAACAACCATGGAACGCGGACGATGTAGCCGCATCCCTAGAGCGCGGCGAGCGTGTGCGGATGCGCGGCGCGCGGTAAGGCTCGCGACCGATCACCCCACCCGCCGCGACCCACCCGAGGGGCGGGCGCGCGTGATGCCCTCTCTATCTCTAACCCGTGTGTGCCTGTTGGCCTTTGAGGGAATTGCGCGCGTGTTACGGGTCGCGGCGGGAGCGGGGTGAATTCTGGCGGAGAGTCCGCGAGCCACAGGACTGTGCATAGCGCAACTATGGCGCGGCGGGATTCTCGCAAAAGAAAAGCCGCGCAAGGAAGGAGTCTTGTGCGGCCTTAAAAGTGAGTTATGGACACAACCATAAAATGGCTGCTAACCGGCGCACGGAGAAACGCCGATCAGCCTATTTAGTATACGCCGATTAAGATAGAAAAGGGGAATTGCATCCCCTCGATAATGAGCACGCGACATAGAGCGCCGTGCCACGAAGCGACGAATTTATTCATGAAAAAGCGGAAATCTTATTTCCGAAGGGGAGGTGCGAAATGAATATTCATGGAGAATTCGGCAATGAAAAATCAAAGTGGTCCGTCTGAAGACCGGAATGATCTTGAGTTAGGGGGCGAGTCTCCCGCCGCGCTAGATGATGCGGCACAACAAGAAAAGCGGCGCAAGACGGATGAGGAGTTTTTTGCCTTCATGGATTCGAAGTCCGCCGCGCCAACACAGGGCGAGCCTGCGGCGGGCGGGGAGACCATCCACCTCTTCTCAGACCCAGACGTCGAAATACGGGCCTATTTCTGCGACCCGAAAGATGCGCCTGAGGAGTGGTTCGACAAGGAGATCACGGACGAGACGGTGGCTCGTGCAATTTGGGCCGCATTCATCGATCAAAAGCACAAGTGGCATCAGCAAGCATGGCAATCGTGGTCGCACCACGTCGAGAAATCTCTCAGAGAGCGCATCGAACGCGAAGCCGCCGCAGCCAGCGTGGCGGCAATCAAGCGCGACCGGAAAGCGGACCTCGCAGAGCTCATCGAGAAATACCCGGACATTGTGCGGCGGGCGAAGTCGCTTCGCGGGCAGATCGACTTCCCGGACATTAAGGTGAAGACGGGCAAGAATGGCGGAAAGTACATCAGCACCGGAGCCGGAGATGTAAACCGGATGGCGGTGTTTGACCAATTGTTCGGGGAGTCGCTGGAGGTCAATACGAATCGTCCATATCTGGACCTGTTCGGAATGACGATCAATTGGATTGACGGAAAACCGCTGGAAGACCTCGAACAGGTGTCCACTGTTCTCGCGGATGCCTTGGTTGCTGCTGGGATGAATGACCAGAACTTCGCGCCGGTTGGTAAGGCATTTATGACCTGGGCAAGACGGGCCAGTTATGACAGTGTGAAGACGCGGATGTTGCGGATGGTCACCGAAGAGCAGCCGTGGGATGGCGTGGAGCGGGTTGATGATGCGTTCGTGGCAATTCTCGGCACACAGAACACGCCGCTGATGCGGCACATCTCGCGATACTTCTTCGCGTCGATCTATATGCGCATTATTAAGCCGGGTGCGAACGCGCAGCACATGCTGTTCTTTGTCGGGCGCCAAGGCGGAGGCAAGAACCTTTTCTTGGACACGATCAACGGCACCGTAATGGGCGACAAGGATTTGATCGCCGTTTCAGGATCGCTGGATGGACAGAAGAATGATCTTTTGCGCGATGTGACTTCACGCAGCATCTTTCTGCTGTTCAACGAAAGGGCAGGACAGACGCGCGCCGATACGAACAAGCTGAAGGAGTTTCTGAATAAGAATTCCGATGTGATGCACTGGAAGTATGGGCATCAGTTCACCCAGCAGCGCCGCTGGACCCCAGTGATGGACGGGAATGGGATTGAGGGCATGTATCGGGACGAGAGCGGAGAGCGGCGCATCGTTCCAGTTATTGTCGGCCAGCTTCCGGACGATGAGAATGGGCTGAATTGGTCCGGGCGAGATGACCCGACCGATACGTCATTTTCGGTCGATGTAGAACTGCTTGAAAGAGTCTTGTGGCAACTCTTTGCCGAAGTGCATGAGTGGATTGAGCGAGAAGGTGAAGACGCATATCGCAAGCACGTTGGCGAGAGCATCGACATGGTGTTGAAGTACAACAACGATCAGCAGCAGGCGGGTGTCGGGCTGATTGATGATGGGTCGGTGAGGGATCATTTTGGCGAGTCACTTACGGCGACCCAGTTCGTTTACAAGTCTGGCGGTATCGCGAACAATGTGAAACCGCCGCACAAGCCGGCCAGGGGAAATCACCCCGACTGTGTGATGGTGTACTTCCCTGACTTCAAGCGCAAGTTCATCGAGAAGTCCGGCAACGACAACAAGACCATCGTCAAAACTGCGCTTAAGAATCTGAGTGCTTTCGGGATGAAACACGAATCGCTGGAAGGCACATTCACGGACAAGAAGCGCGCACTGGTGTTTGGGATTGGGGCTGCCGTGGCGAAGGGCTGCTATGAACTGCCTAATGTCTTGCTGAAGCTCTCGCCGCGCGTGCTGACCAGTTTGCCCGGCGTTATGGAGGCGCTGCGGGAATCGGAGTGGGTCCGGAAGGCTGCCGAGTCCGCCGCAGGGAGTGGTGGCGCGGCGGAGATTGGTGATAGGCGGTTGAGCGATGCGTTTGCGCGGCTGTGGAAGTCTGGGGAGATTGGCACGAAGGTTGCCGAGACGGTGCCTAGTCGGTTGGTGAAATCGCAGAAAACGGGGGAGATTCGGCTCGTAATCACCACAGAGGAGGTGCAAGAGTTGGTCAAGAAGGCTGTGCTTGGAGAGGACACTGCCGGTATGGATAAGCGGGAGGACGGTGGTTTTTGAGCCTTACGAGGGCTGCAAGTGACGCGATTCGCCTCACGCTACTGGCGATGGATGTTGGAGTTATGGGCTTGCAGCCCTTGAAGTGGAGATTTATGTCGCTGCACCGTGGTTTTTCGGATGCAGACGTTAGAGACTTGGGCCTCAAATTACGACGTAATTCGCCCGGAGAGCTAATAGGGGCGCGGGTTTTGGGGTCGGAGGATTACGTTCGGCGGAATTACGATGTGTGCGACCAAACCCACACCCCTCTGGCGCGGGCGGGCGCGTTTATTTTTATCCCTATATCGTATTAATTACGTAATTCGTAATTTGCAACCACTGAAACCGAAGCGGGGTAAGGCTTTGCGGGGAATTACGATTGCAATTACGCAAGAAATTCGTAATTCTCCACCACCATCCCACCGCAGCTGTGTGTGTTTGTGTGCCTTGGCTCTGAATAACCGAAATCGTTCATGAAGCTTGTGGCACTCGACCACAGCACCTTGCGGCGGATTCACTTTTGGTTTGGTTGAAACACCGTCTTGCGCTTGGATTCATGCGAATCCAATCGCGCTCGCAGGGCGCGAATTCACGCGTGTCGCGATGCTTGAAAGCACTCCGGGTGCGCGAGTTCACCACCGCGCTTGACCGACGCAATGGGCGCGGCGGACAGGCCGACCGGACACTCTGCTGCGGCGAACTGGCGAATTTCACATGAGGACGCACCACCCAGCAAATACCGCTTAACCACGATCCCAAATCGCAATTAGAATAAATTGGAGACTTTCCACATCAAGAGCCAACCGCCATGTATAACCCACTCGACCCCGAATTCCGCGACATGATTCCGCCGAGCGTATTTCAAGGCAAGGGCTTTGAGGAAGCGTACAAGACTGCGATTGGTCAGTACGCAGCCCTGCGTGCGTATGGCCGGACTTCGCGTGCGGCACTGCGCATGCTCTGGGGCGACAAGTACGCCGATCACGCCCGCGCCCAAGCCTACATCGACCGCATCGAATGTGCCCCGCTCTACATTAGGCAATTCAAATACTTCATCGAATCCCTCGCGGTCAGCAGCCTCTGGAACGAGCGCGTTGCGGCGAATCGACTGCTCAACATCATCAACGATCCCGAGACCAAGGACAGCACGTGCCTCGCGGCCATTAAAGAATTAAACGTGCTCACAGGCATCACAGTCATTGACGAGAAGGGCAACACGCGCTCGCGCAAGACGCTGGACGAGTTCTACGCGATGGAGGCTGCGCAGCGCCAGGCTGACGCGGAGAGCGGCGCGGCCACCCAACATTGACTCGGAGCACTTCGGCCATGTCGTCCGATGTACGCGACATAGCACAGGAGTACATGCGCATCCTCGCTCAGCATGGAAGGCGCATCGCCAATCGCTACCTTGTTGCGGCAGGGCACTACACAGGCCTCACGCTGACCGACTTCTATGCGCAGTACGGAAGCGAGGCGACACTCCCCGAACACGAGCGCAGCCGCTCGGATTTGGTTCACAGGTTCGATCCGGGCGGCTATTTGGCGCTGTATGAGGGTGTGCCGGTGGGGAAGAAACATGAAGCGCCCCCTGCGGCGGTCGAACCCGCGCGGCCTCCGGAAGCCCGGACCCTGCATTAGCCCCGCCCGCCCACGGATTCCGTCCGCCGCGCCCACGGACGGCTCGGGACGTACCTATGGGCCCACGACCGCCCGCTGGGCTCCTAGCGCGTTCTCGTGGGTCGGGAATTTCCGGGTCTAGCGCACCCTGCCCCTCGCAGGCGGTCTCGCCTCCTTACCGGGCAAGCCTTTGCAGCCGATCCAGCGCCATCTTAGGACGTAGACGGGACGGATTGCCTGCTCGACTGCCAGGGCGCTACGCCCTTGCGCTCACTCGCTACATGTCGCCGCGCGTGCTTGCGGCGGGCCGTTTTTGGCCTTGGCTTCATGCCTCCCGATACATCAGCAGATTCGACACCACTTTGTTCATCGTCCCAATTGTCGCTGGCGTAGCGTCCGACCTATCGCAATTTTGGTGGGTGTAAGACAGAAGATGGAAACGATTGGGAAGGTTGGCGAGATGGGCATCTATTCCATCACCAGTCCGAGTGGACGCATGTACTACGGCAGTTCAGTCGATATTCCGGAGAGGTGGGACGCGCATCGCCAAGCCCTCGCGGCGGGACGTCATGGCAACAAGGTTCTCCAGCGCACGGCAGACAAGTATGGCGTGGAGAATATGCGGTTTCGCGTTGAGGAGCGAGTCGATGACTATCAGCGCCTCATCGAAGTCGAGCAGCAGTACATCGACTCCATCTGGGGCAAGCACATCTGTATGAACCTTGTGCCGCAGGCCGGTAAGCCTCCGATGGGGGAGATTGCGACAAAGTTGCTGAAACAGGCTTGGGCACGGCCAGAATCCAAAGCGCGAAAGTCCGCAGCATCAAAAGCGGTATGGGAGCGAGACGGCCACAAGGAAGCGAGAGCGGCAAAGATCAGCGCGGCCCATAGCACGCCAGAAGCCAAGGCCAAACTCTCCGCAATCGCCAAGGAAGTCATGAGCCGCCCAGGGGTCAAGGCGAAGCACTCCGCATCCGTCCGTGCCGCGCTCAGCAGCCCAGAGGTCAAGGCGAAAATCTCGGCAGCATCAAAGGCTACGTTCAGCAAGCCAGAAGCACGCGCCAAGTTGGCGGCGGTAGGCAAGAAGACTTGGGAGTGTGAGGCTTACCAAGCGAAGCAGGCCGCAGCGACCTCAGATAGCTGGAACAACAAGGAGGTGCGGCGAGCACGCCAGATGCGTCATCGCGTGTCCGTCACCATTGCTGGTCGGACATTTGAGTTCAAAAGCGTTCCGGAAGCCTTTAATGTCTTTGGTATCTTCGAACAAGGCGTCAAGACCAACGCGTGTATCCGGTTCCGCACGGCATTGGTAGCGGAGGGGCACAAGGTGTATGTCGATCCAGAAGGGTCCGCTTACCACTTCTCTATCGTGGAGAGCCGGAAGCTGTAAGCCCAACGCACCCCGCCCGTTCTAGGCGGTCTCGCTTACTTACGGCATAAGACGTCGCGCTGGCTGCGGCGGGATGAAAGGACGCGACAAGGACGTAGCGAACCAAAAGCAAAACCCCCGGCAGGCTCCATCGGCTGCCGGGGTGTAGAGGGTTACGGGGTCATCTTCTTTGCCTGGGCGCTCTACTTACCGTGCCCGGACAAGGAACATGAAGCAGTCCGCCGTCTTCGGATAGACGAGCTTGCCGGTACGCCAGTGCTTGAAGCACTTGCAGTAGACCCAGCGAAACCCCGGCGGGGCGGGGCGGTGGGGGTTTTCCATATCTGGAACTCCTTACCTGCGGCTCCGCTTGACACCGGCAACCCTCGACCCAATAATGGGTTTCTACCTCGGGGATTGTTCCCGGCCTCCCTTTTGGACGGAACCTTTGTCACAGGGAGATGAATGGCCTTACGCAGTTGGCGCTGCGTAAGGCTTTTTCTTTGCGCGTGCGGTTTACTCGTCATCCGCATCGTCATCCGCCTCATCGGCATCATCCGCAAGCTGCATGTCGATATACGCCTTCAGCCGCTTCTTATCGGCTTCATAGAAGGGAATCGGCAACTCCAAATACGCACAACGCCCCTTCGACAGACGTACCGGCACTCGGATTACGTCCGGGTTATGCGTCTGCGCATGGGCAATGGACACGCCCGCCTGTACCGCGCTATGCGCGGCGGGAGCCGGTTGCGCTACATGACCCGTCGCGTGCAGTTGAGGCGCAGCCATCTGCAGCAACATTTGGCCTTGGACGGGAGTCGGCTCAGCACCGCTGACGAACGCGGACTGCTGCTCGTCATCTTCCGGCTGTGCGGCGACCTGCTCATAGAACCGGGCGAACTCGACCGAACGCCGGAACACGCTCACATACGCGTCAGCGCCCGCAGGGATGAAGCCCATGCTGATGAGGTCGTACCGAATGTTCGCGTCGGACGGCAGACGGCCATCGTACTTTTCGAGCAGGGTGGAAAAGATCGGCGGCGTGCGCAGCCAGCCGATCAGGAGGGACTGCTTCTGCTCTTCGTCCGGGCTGTACTTGTAGCTCTCGTAGTCCTTGGCCACGGCCAGGTGCCCTTCCTTCGGGCGCTCCAGCAGGCCGTAGTACCGCAGCGACGCAATCGCCTGCGCGGCGGAACCGTTGGTGGCGCTCTTGTAGCCGAGAGCTTGCGCAATGATTTCGACGGGCGTGGCGTGACGGCCGTCTTGCGCGTAAATCTTCTCCACGCGGTCGAGCGCATCCGGCAAGGCCATCGTCGGAGCCCTTGGGCTCTTCTTGCGCACGTCACTCATCGGTCACCTCCATCTCACAATGACCGGAGTGTATCAGCAAGTTTTGCGTCGTGCCAGCCCTAAACGCCAGAAATCCGTATTTCTTTACGTTAGCTTATTCGTTAGCGCATACGTAACTTCTAGTGCGGGTACGTTTCGCCTTTGCGATATCGTTATGAATCAACTAGTTGCGGTCTAAATATTAGGAGAATACTAACAAAAAGGGCGGCCACATTGGGCCGCCCATCATGGCGTACAAGCGTTCTGGAAGGGTCTGCGGGTACTTATCCCATCAGTTCCGCCACGTCCTCAGCCTTCAAGTGGACGTACCGCTTCAACATCTGGAGCGTTTTGTGGCCGGAGATGACCGACAGACGTATCTGGTCCAGTCCGCGCTCCGCATATCGGGTCAGGGCCGTATGTCTGAGGTCATGGAACACGATGTGCGGCAGCTTCGCTCGCTTCACGAGGCGGGCGAACGCCTGCTTGAGTTCATAAGTACAGAACACACGACCGTCGCGCGTGTCTTGCGGCAGCGCCCGGAGAACTTCAATCGCGCGCGAGGACAGCGGCACGTCTCGGGGTAGCCCGTTCTTGGTGGTGCGCAGCCGCGCCACCCTCCTCTCATAGTCCACGTCTTCCCAGAGCACGGCCAGAATCTCGCCCTGCCGGCAGGCGGTCTCCACCGCGAAGATGATCGCTGGGGCGAGGTACTTGTTGCGGCTGCCCTTCGCTGCTGCGGCCAGCAACGCGGTCTCCTCTGCGGCGGATAGGACGCGCTCCCGAGGGGGTGGAGCCTTGGGCCGTGTGATCTTCAAGTCTGGTACGGCCACGCCCCACTCCATCTTCGCGACGTTGAGCACGGCCCGCAGTAGGTTGAACTCCCGGAGCACCGTCCCTGCGGACACGACCTTCAGCCGCGCATCCCGGTAGGAGGCGAGATGGGCCGGGGTAAGTAGACCAACGGCCACCTCCGCAAACGGCAGTTCGCCCCGCAGCCAGTAGTCGAGCCTCATCTGTTCGAGGTCCGCGCCGCGATGCTTCGGCGCAACATCCTCCCGGTACTTCCGGAGCAGGTCGGCCACGGTCGCGAGGTTCCCCGAGTCGCTGGCCGCGCGCTGCCCTGCGGCGGACTTCGGGAGGAGGTCGGGCGGTAGCTCGCCCAAGTCGAACGCGCGTTCAACGCGGCGGACGAAAGCCTTGGCGTCTTGGAGGTTGGTGAAGGTTTTGGAGACGGTCGGGAACGAAGCCCTGCGACACTTCGCCTGGAAGGTCGTTGTGCCGTTTTTGGCGATGCGCTTGGTGATGACGCCCATGATGAGTCGAGTCCTGTAGGCGTCCTACGGGAGTGACTTACGGGACTCTGATCCGCCGCAAACCCAAGCCGGTCAACGGTTATCGTTGCAGCCTTCCCGTCCTTCGGAGGGCAGTACTCTATCCATTGAGCTACGGGCGCACAGGACGGTTTTGCAACCGGTTTTGCGGGTACAGCGGTTGCGGCGGGCGAGTGCCGCCGCAGAGAAGTCGCATAGGATACCGCTTTTGCCCGGCGCCGTCCATGCGGGGCCTCCACGGGCGTCGGGGAACGTCTCGCAACCGCCGCTTTTTGGCACTGGCCAGGGGGCTTTGGCGCTATAATCGCCAGCTATTTGCGTCAAATCGTGCCCGTCGCGCCGCCGACGCAACGAGTCGACCGGGATCAAGTCCGCGCGGCTGGTTGTGGGTGACAATCGGGCCCGGTCCGGGAGACAGTCCGAAGCGCGCAAATGGCAACAGACCCAAGTCAGGCAAGGGCCGCAGGGGAGCGCGGGCGGTCCGGATGGGGCCGGATAGTGGTCAGCGAAGGGCCACGCCAGGGCCAGAAAAAGCAAGCCGAGCGTAAGCGGCCAGAAGGTTTCCTGCAAAACTGAGAGTTCTGTATGAGCGACGTCCACAACGAACACCCCGAACACGAGTCTCCCATCAAAACCCCGAAGCAATTGATCGCAGTCGTGATCGCGGCGTTCCTGGTGCCGATCATCGTGATCATCCTGCTGGTCAACTTTGTCGGACACGGCTCTACGGAAAGCGCCGGTGCAGTCACCACGGCGGAAGCCGTCAACGACCGCATCAAGCCGGTCGCCTCGCTCGAAATCAAGGATGCCAACGCGCCGCGCGTGTTCAAGACGGGCGAACAGGTCTACAAGGAAATCTGCGCCGCCTGCCACGCGACCGGCGCGGCGGGTGCGCCCAAGTACGGCAATGCCGGCGACTGGAGCGCGCGTATCGGCCAGGGCTTCGAGGGCCTGGTGAAGTCGCTGCTCAATGGCAAGGGCGCCATGCCGCCGCGCGCCGGCAGCACCCCGGACGACTACACCGATTACGAACTGTCCCGCGCCGTGGTCTACATGGCCGATGCCGGTGGCGCCAAGTTCCCCGAGCCAGCTGCCCCGGCCGCTGCGGCGCCAACGGCTGCCGCCGCTTCTGAAGCCGCCGCTCCGGCTGCTACTGCCGCGCCGGCCCCGGCTGCTCCGGCCGCCGCCGCAGCACCGGCACCTGCCGCGGCACCGGCAGCTGCCTCGGCGGATGTCGGCAAGAAGGTCTACGAGCAAGTCTGCGCCGCCTGCCACGCGGCCGGCGTGGCCGGTGCGCCCAAGTTCGGCGACAAGGCCGCGTGGGCGCCGCGCCTGAAGGAAGGGATGGATGCGGTCCACAACTTCGCGCTCAAGGGCAAGGGCGTGATGCCGCCCAAGGGTGGCTACGCCGGCCCGGACGCGGATGTGCTTGCCGCCGCCGACTACATGGCCAGCGCCGCCAAGTAAGCCGAATCGCTGCAATCAAAAAAACCCGCGCAATGTGCGCGGGTTTTTTTCGTCCCGGGTTCGTCCCTGCGGACTGCGCGGGCGCTACACCACGCGCGAGTAGCGCGGCACGATGCGGATCGCCCGCGCGCCATCGCTGGCGGCATGGGCGTCGTTGTCCGCGCGGCGGGCGGCATCCTCGCGCAGGTAGGAGTCGAACACCATCGCCACGCGCCGCACCAGCAGCCGGCCCAGCGGCGTCACGGTGATGCGGCCGGGTTCGCACCGCACCAGCCCATCCTCGGCCAAGCGGCCCAGATCGGCCAGTTCCGCCGAAAACACCCAGTTGAAATCGATGCCGTGGCGCGCCTCGATCGCGGGCAGGTCAAGTACGCCGTTGCACATCAGGTCGCCGATGATCTCGCGCCGCAGGTGGTCGTCGGCGTTCATCGCCACGCCGCGCGCCAGCGGCAGGCGGCCCTGGTCGAGCGCGCCGTAGTATGCGTCGAGCGTGCGCGCGTTCTGCACATAGCGCCCGGCGATCGCGCCGATCGCGGAGATGCCGAGCCCGACCTGGTCGTAGCCGGCGTGCGTCGAGTAGCCCTGGAAATTGCGCTGCAGCCGGCCTTCGCGCTGGGCCACGGCGAGGTCGTCGTCGGGCAGCGCGAAATGATCCATGCCGATATAGACATAGCCCTCGGCGGTCAGCCGCTCGATCGTGGAGACCAGGATGTCGAGCTTTTCGCCCGCCGGCGGCAAGGCGCTTTCGTCGATGCGGCGCTGCGGCTTGAACACATGCGGGAGGTGGGCATAGCTGTAGACCGAAAGCCGGTCTGGGCGCAGCCCCAGCACCTGCCCGATGGTGCGGCCAAAGCGCGCCGCGGTCTGGTGCGGCAGGCCGTAGATCAGGTCCAGGCTGACCGACCGGAAGCCCAGCGTGCGCGCGGCATCGACCACGGCGCGGGTCGCTTCGAAAGGCTGGATGCGGTGGATGGCCTGCTGGACTTCGGCATCGAAATCCTGCACGCCCAGGCTGACGCGGTTGAAGCCGAGCTCGGCCAGCAGCGCCATGCGGGCATGGCCGACGCGGCGCGGGTCGATCTCGATCGAGTGCTCGCCGTCGGCCGCCAGCGCGAAATGCTCGTTCAGCAGCGCCATCACGCGGCGCATTTCGTCAGGGTCGAGGAAGGTGGGCGTGCCGCCGCCCCAGTGCGACTGGATCACCTCGCGGCGCGTGCCGAGCCGGTCGGCCACCATGGCCATCTCGCGGCCCAGGTAGCTGACGTAGCGGGCGCTGCGGCCGTGGTCGCGCGTGATGATCTTGTTGCAGCCGCAGTAGTAGCAGATGTTCTCGCAGAACGGGATATGCAGGTATAGCGACAGCGGTGCCGGCGCGTCGGCGCGGCAGGCGGCCAGGGCGTCGTGGTACAGCGACAGGTCGGGGCCGTTGCGGAAGCGGTCGGCGGTCGGGTACGAGGTGTAGCGCGGGCCGTTGCCGTCGATGCGCCCGGCCAGCGCACGGAAGTCGGACAGGGCGCGGCGGTCGAGCGCAGGGGAAGTCATCGCGGACGCAGTCATGGGGGGCGCAGGGGAACGGATGTAGGACGCCCCATCGTAGAACCGCGCTGGCTCTGGCGCGTTGACCATCGTCAACCGCGGACATTGGCGCTGCCGGCCACGCCGGAACCGCGCGCTCGCGGACGTCACATTGGTGTCATGTGCGGCGGTTAAGCTGCGCGCCACCGCGGCCCGCGCGCCCTCCGTTCCTGCCTCTGCGATGCCAACTTCCGAACAGACTCCCGTCCCTGCACCGTACCCACCGCTGCGCGCCAGCCTGCCCGCACCAGCCCGGCAGCGGCGCCGCGTGCTTGCCGCCGCCGGCATGGCACTAACCCTCCCCGGCTGGCCGGCCCTTGCGCAGGCGCGCCGCACGGTGGTGGTCGGGCATCTGCTCGACCGCTCCGGCGCGCAGGCCGACCTGGCGCGCGACTACCTGGCCGGGGCCAAGGTCATGTTCGATGCCGTCAATGCCGCCAACGGCCCGGTGCGCGTCCTGCACGTGGTGCGCGATGCCGACCCCGATCCGCGCCGCGCGGTGGCGCAGGCGGTGTCACTGGCCGATACCGAACACGCCGAGCTGCTGTTCGGCCCGGGCGACCGGCTGCTGCCGGGGCTGGCGGCATCCACCGAACTCTCGCGGCGCGGCGTGCAGATCGTGGCACCTTGGTCGGGGCTGGCGCTGGCGGCCGAGAACGTCTGGTTCACCCGTGCCGACTACCAGACTGAACTGGACGCGGCGGTGCAACAGCTGCGCAGCTATGGGCTGACGAGCATTGCGCTGGCACTGGCGCCGGACTTCGCGGTCCCCTCGCTGGCCCGGCTGGAGGCGCAGACCGGCACGCGCGCGGTGCCCCTGGAGGGCAATGGCGAGGCCGCCGCCCGGCGCATCGCCGCGACCCGTCCGGGCGCGGTGATCGTGGCCGGCGACACCCTCGCCTATGCCGGCCTGGGCCGGGCGCTGGCCGCGCAGGGGTGGTACGGCTTCCTGGTCGGCCTGTCGTCGGTCAGCGCCGCCGTGGCGCGCGAGATCCTGGGCAGCGGCTACAACGGCGGCATGGTGCTGACCCAGGTCGCGCCGGGGCCGCAGCAGGCTACCTTGCGGGTGGTGAAGGAGCATGTGGCCCGCATGAAGCAGTACCTGGACGAGCCGCCGTCGGCGGCGACGCTGGCCGGCTATATCGGCGCTGCGTGGCTGGCGCGGGCACTTGCCGGCGCGCACGCAAGCGGCCCGGCCGAGCTGCGGCGCGCGCTGCAGGGGCGTGTCGACGTGGGTGACTTCACGCTCGACTTCACCCACGGCCAGCGCGGCTCGCAGTACGTCACGCTGGCGGTGTCAGGCGCGCGCTGACGCACTTGCCTCAGCCGGCGGCGGTCTTGCCGCCGGTGCCCAGCAGCGCCTTGAGCGCGCCGAGCCGGTCCTTGGGGCTCATTGCCGGGGTCTGGTCCACCGGCGCGGGCGCCTCTTCCAGCTTCATCTCGCCGATAAAGCGCGACGGCTGGCACGAGTAGGTGTCGCGCGCGCGCTTGCGCTTCTTGCACCAGCTGACATGCAGGCTGCGCTGGGCGCGGGTGATGCCGACATACATCAGCCGCCGTTCTTCCTCGATCTTCTCGTCGCTCATGTCCTCGTCCTCGCGGCAGTGGGGCAGGATGCCCTCCTCCACGCCGACCAGGAACACGTGCGGGTACTCTAGCCCTTTGGACGCGTGCAGCGTGGACAGGCGCACCGCGTCGGGATCTTCCTCGCGGCCTTCGAGCATGCTCATGAGCGCCACGGTCTGGGTCAGTTCCAGCAGGTTCTTGCCTTCGCTGCCGAAGCCGTCGGCATTGTCAAAGCCGGTGGCTTCCTCGCCCTCGGCGCCCTCGGGCTTGGTGCCTTTACGCTTGAGCCAGTCCAGAAATTCCAGTGTGTTGGTCCAGCGCGACTGTGCCTGCCGTTCGTCGAAGCTGTCGTACAGGTAGGCCTCGTAGTGGATGCCTGCCATCAGGTCGTCGAGCACCACGGTGGCGGGGTCCCTGGCCGCGCGGTCGGCCAGGCGCACCATCGATTCGCAGAACACGCGCAGCGGCTCCAGCTGGCGCGGCTGCAGCTTGCCTTCGATGCCGCCCATCATCGCCGCCTCGAACAGCGACACCTTGGCCTGGCCCGCGAAGGTGCCCAGCACTTCCAGCGTGGTATTGCCCACGCCCCGGCGCGGCGTGGTGATGGCGCGGATAAAGGCGGGATCGTCGTCAGGGTTGGCGATCAGGCGCAGGTAGGCGCAGATGTCCTTGATCTCGGCCTTGTCGAAGAAGCTCTGGCCGCCCGACAGCACATAGGGAATGCGCTCGCGCCGCAGAATCTGCTCGAACAGCCGCGCCTGGTGGTTGCCGCGGTACAGGATGGCGTAGTCGCGGAACTGCGCGCGGCGCTCGAACTTGTGCGCGGACAGGCGGAACACCACCGACTCGGCCTCGTGTTCCTCGTCGTTCATCGGGTGGATGGCGATGGGGTCGCCCATGCCGTGCTCGCTCCACAGCTTCTTGTCGAACAGCTTGGGATTGTTGGCGATGACGGCATTGGCCGCTTCCAGGATGCGCACGGTGGAGCGGTAGTTCTGCTCCAGCTTGATCACCTTCAGGTCCGGGAAGTCGGTCTGCAGCCCGCGCAGGTTGTCCAGCGTGGCGCCGCGCCAGCCGTAGATGGCCTGGTCGTCGTCGCCCACCGCGGTAAACGCCGGCGCGCGCAGGTGCGAGCCGCCCGCCAGCAGCTTGAGCAGCTGGTACTGGCAGGCGTTGGTGTCCTGGTATTCGTCAACCAGAAAATAGCGCAGGCGATTCTGCCACTTGAGCTGCACGGTTTCATTGCGCGCGAACAGTTCGGCCGGCAGGCGGATCAGGTCGTCGAAATCCACCGCCTGGTAGGCGTGCAGCGTGGCCACGTAGTTGCGGTAGACCAGCGCGGCCTGGTGCTCGTCGGCATTGGCGGCCTGGGCGATCGCCGCCTCGGGATCGACCATGCCGTTCTTCCACAGCGAGATCGTGCCCTGCACGCCGCGGATCAGCTTCTTGTCGGTGGTGCCCAGCTGCTCCTGGATCAGGCCAAAGCAGTCGTCCGAATCCATGATCGAGAACTGCGGCTTCAGGCCCACGTGCTCGGCCTCCATGCGCAGGATCTGCACCCCGAGCGAGTGGAAGGTACAGACCGTCAGCTGCCTGAGCGGGATGCGCTTGCCCTCGCGCGTGGTCTTGCCCTCCATCAGCTTGCCGATGCGCTCCTGCATCTCCTTGGCGGCCTTGTTGGTAAAGGTGACGGCGGCGATATGACGCGGCTCGAAGCCCTTGTCCTCGATCAGATGCGCGATCTTCTGCGTGATCACCCGGGTCTTGCCCGAGCCCGCCCCGGCCAGCACCAGGCAAGGGCCGTCCAGGTAGCGGACGGCTTCGGATTGGGCGGAATTGAGGCCGTGGGTCATGCGTGGAATGCGGTAGGAAGCAGGGAAATCAGCAGAAAAGCGGGAACGCCAGGCGGGATACGCCGGCACCACTGAGACGGGAACGGCGGCAAAGCTATTGATGTTAACACGCTGGCCGCGGCAGGTCAGTCAGCGCAAACCGCATTGACGCAACTGCTTGTGTCACCGGCGTAACACTTCGTAAAGCCCGGAGCCGATCGCGCAATGCAAGGTTCTAACTAACGTGTCCCCCTGGCCTCCGAGGCCGCGCGGACATGCACATATCATCACATCGGAGCCAATAATGAAAACCCTGCAGACTTTGACCAAGGTGACACTGGTCGGCGTGACGGTCGCGGCCTTCGCGGGCTGTGCGGACATGACGCCCAAGCAGCGCAACACGGCGATCGGCGCGGGCGCGGGTGCCGTTGGCGGCGCCGTGCTGACCAATGGCAGTGCGCTGGGCACGCTCGGCGGTGCGGCCGTCGGCGGTGTGATCGGCAATGTGGTGACCGACGACAACCGTCACCACAAGTAAGCAGCGCGTGCCGCCGGGCACCGGCGCCCGGCCGGCGCGGCCGGTTTGACAAAGCCCGGGGCCTCCCGTACATTGCGCGCATCCGACCGGGAGAGCGCGCATCGACTGCGCCGCCGAAGGGGTATCACCCGAAAACTCTCAGGCACCACGGACCGGTCGGATCGGCATGCAACATGCACACAATGCATGCCGCACTCTGGAGAGCGGCACCCGCCATTCGTGGCGAGCGTGCCCACCGAAGGGGCGCACGAGGACCGGTTCCGCCAGGATCCGCCTTGTAATCTCTCAGGTATCGAGGACAGAGGGGTCATCCGCCGCAGCGGATTGCCACGCCACGGGCGTGGCGAGCGTTGCGGCGGATGGCCCTTTTTCGTTTTCGCAAACCGAGATTGCCCCCGAGGATCCCATGACGCTCCAGGCCACGCCCCTCAACGCTATCCACCGCGCCCTCGGCGCCCGCATGGTCGACTTCGGCGGCTGGGACATGCCGGTCAACTACGGCTCCCAGATCGAAGAGCACAATGCCGTGCGCAGCGACGCCGGCATGTTCGACGTGTCGCACATGTGCGTGGTCGATCTCAACGGCGCCAATACCCGCAGTTTCCTGCGCGGCCTGCTGGCCAACAATGTCGACAAGCTGCAGACGCCGGGCAAGGCGCTCTACGCCTGCATGCTGGATGAAAAAGGCGGCGTGATCGACGACCTGATCGTCTACTTCTTTGCCGAAGACCGCTTCCGCCTGGTCGTCAACGCCAGCACCGCGCTGGGCGACATCGCATGGATCCGCGCGCGCAACGAAGCCACCGGCAGCGGCGTGACCATCACCCCGCGCCGTGAAGACGTTGCGCCCGCAGGCGTGCAGCCGCTGGCCATCGTCGCCGTGCAGGGCCCCAACGCCCGCGCCAAAGTGTGGAGCACCTTCCCCTCGACCCAGCCTTCGGACGCGCTCAAGCCCTTCAACGCCGCCGTGGTCCAGGACCCCGCCATCGGCGAGATCATGGTCGCGCGCACCGGCTACACCGGCGAAGACGGCTTCGAACTGGTGGTGCCGGCGGAAAACGTGGCCGCCGTCTGGGAAAAGCTGAACGCGGCCGGCGTGCGCCCGGCCGGCCTGGGCGCGCGCGACACGCTGCGCCTGGAAGCCGGCATGAACCTGTACGGCCAGGACATGGATATCAACACCTCGCCGCTGGACGCGGGCCTGGCCTGGACGGTGGACCTGCAGAGCGAGCGCGACTTCACCGGCAAGGCGGCGCTGGCCGCGGCCGGATCGCGCCAGCAATTCCTTGGCCTGATCCTGCGTGACAAGGGGGGCGTGCTGCGCGCCCACCAAAAGGTGGTCACCCCGGCCGGTGACGGCGAAATCACCAGCGGCACCTTCAGCCCGTCGCTGTCCCAGTCGATCGCCTTTGCCCGCCTGCCGAAGGAGGTCGCCGTGGGCGATACGGTGCAGGTGGAGATCCGCGACCGCAAACTCAACGCGACTGTGGTTAAACTGCCGTTTGTGCGCAATGGCAAGGCACTCGTGAGCTGAAGCTCATACCAACGGTCGCCCTCGCCTGCCGGCGCTTGCCGGGCAGGCATCACCCAACAAGAAACAAATCTGCATCCGGAGAACCTCCATGAATTTCCCCGCTGACCTCAAGTACACCGAGTCGCATGAGTGGGTACGCGTCGAAGCCGACGGCACGCTCACCATCGGCATCACCGACCACGCCCAGGACGCGCTGGGCGATATCGTCTTCCTGGAGCTGCCCGAAGTGGGCAAGTCGGTCGGTGCCGGCGACGCGCTGGCAGTGGTGGAATCGGTGAAGGCCGCTTCCGACATCTACGCCCCGGTGGCCGGCGAAGTGATCGCCGTCAACGAGGCCGCCACGGCCGCGCCGGAAAGCGTCAACGCCAACGCCTTCGACGCGTGGCTGTTCAAGCTCAAGCCGGCCAACGGCGACGACGTCAACGGCCTGATGTCGGCCGACGCCTACAAGGCCAGCGTCGGCGCCTGATTTTTGTCATTCCCGCGCAGGCGGGAATGACAAGCAACATTTGAAGCGCGCCGGCATGGCTGACCACCTGCCGAGCGCACTGAACGAGGTTCTTGCCCATGAACGCCCCGCTTCCCATGAACGCCGCCCAAGTGAACCGGCCCACGCTGGCCGAACTGGAGGCGCGCGACGCCTTCGCCGCCCGCCATATCGGCCCCGATACCCCCGAACAGCAGCACATGCTGAAGGTGCTGGGCTATGACAGCCGCGCCGCGCTGATCGATGCCGTCATTCCCGCCGCCATCCGCCGCCGCGACGGCATGCCGATGGGCGAGTTCACCGAGCCGCTGAGCGAAGAAGCCGCGCTGGCGAAGCTGCGCGGGCTGGCGGGCAAGAACAAGGTCCTGAAGAGCTTTATCGGCCAGGGCTACTACAACACCGTCACGCCCGGCGTCATCCTGCGCAATATCTTCGAGAACCCGGCCTGGTACACCGCCTACACGCCCTACCAGCCCGAAATCTCGCAAGGCCGCCTGGAAGCGATGCTGAACTTCCAGCAGATGGTCACCGACCTGACCGGGCTGGATATCGCCAACGCGTCGATGCTGGACGAAGGCACCGCCGCGGCCGAGGCGATGACGCTGCTGCAGCGCGTGAACAAGCACGACTCGGACACCTTCTACGTGGCCGATGACGTGCTGCCGCAGACGCTGGAAGTGGTACGCACGCGCGCGCTGCCGCTGGGCATCGAAGTCAAGGTTGGCCCCGCCGCCGAAGCCGCAGCAGCCAACGCCTTCGGCGTGCTGCTGCAGTACCCGGGCGTGAACGGCGACGTCAATGACTACCGCGCCATTGCCGACGCCGTGCACGCCGCCGGCGGCCTGGTGGTGGCCGCCGCCGACCTCTTGGCGCTGACGCTGATCGCCGCGCCGGGCGAATGGGGAGCCGACGTGGCCGTGGGCAACTCGCAGCGCTTCGGCGTGCCGCTGGGCTTCGGCGGCCCGCACGCCGGTTACATGGCGGTGAAGGACGCGTTCAAGCGCTCGATGCCGGGCCGCCTGGTGGGCGTCACCATCGATGCGCAGGGCAACAAGGCCTACCGCCTGGCGCTGCAGACGCGCGAGCAGCATATCCGCCGCGAGAAGGCGACGTCGAACATCTGTACCGCACAGGTGCTGCTGGCCGTGATGGCCTCGATGTATGCCGTCTACCACGGCCCGCAAGGCCTCAAGCGCATCGCGCAGCGCGTGCATCGCCTGACCGCGACGCTGGCCGCCGGCCTGCAGGCGCTGGGCTTCGCGCGCGCCAACGCCAGCTTCTTCGACACGCTGACGCTGGAAACCGGCTTCAATACCGATGCCATCCATGCCGCGGCCACCGCGCGCGGCATCAACCTGCGCCATATCAGCGCCACGCGCGTCGGCATCTCGCTGGACGAGACCGCCAGCCGCGCCGACGTGGTCGCGCTGTGGGAAGTCTTCACACAAGGCAAGCCGCTGCCGGCCGAACTGGACTTCGACAGGCTCGAGGCCGCCGCGCAGGATGCCTTCCCGCCGGCACTGGCGCGCACCAGCGCATACCTGACCCACCCGGTCTTCAACACGCACCACGCCGAGCACGAGATGCTGCGCTACCTGCGCATGCTGGCCGACAAGGACCTGGCGCTGGACCGCACCATGATCCCGCTGGGTTCGTGCACGATGAAGCTGAACGCCACCAGCGAGATGATCCCGGTGACCTGGCCCGAGTTCAGCCAGATCCACCCGTTCGCGCCGCTGGACCAGACCGTGGGCTACCGCGAGATGATCGACCAGTTGGAGGCCATGCTGTGCGCCGCCACCGGCTACGCCGCGGTCAGCCTGCAGCCCAACGCCGGCTCGCAGGGCGAGTACGCGGGCCTCCTGATCATCCACGCATACCACGCCAGCCGCGGCGAGAGCCATCGCGACATCTGCCTGATCCCGTCGTCGGCGCACGGCACCAACCCGGCGTCGGCGCAGATGGCCGGCATGAAGGTGGTGGTGGTGGCCTGCGACGAGAACGGCAACGTCGACCTGCAGGACCTGGCGAAGAAGGCCGAGCAGCACAGCAAGAACCTGGCGGCGATCATGATCACCTACCCGTCCACGCACGGCGTGTTCGAGCAGGGCGTGCAGCAGATCTGCGAGATCGTGCACCAGCACGGCGGCCAGGTCTACGTCGACGGCGCCAATATGAACGCGATGGTCGGCACCGCCGCGCCGGGCCAGTTCGGCGGCGACGTGTCGCACCTGAACCTGCACAAGACCTTCTGCATCCCGCACGGCGGCGGCGGCCCGGGCGTGGGCCCGGTCGCGGTCGGCGCGCACCTGGCTGACTTCCTGCCCAACCAGGACAGCGTGGGCTACCGCCGCGACGAGCGCGGCATCGGCGGCGTGTCGGCGGCACCGTTCGGCTCGGCCAGCATCCTGCCGATCTCGTGGATGTATATCGCGATGATGGGTTCGGCCGGCCTGACCGCCGCCACCGAGAACGCAATCCTCGCGGCCAACTACGTGGCCAAGCGCCTGGCGCCGTACTACCCGGTGCTGTACACGGGCCAGCACGACCTGGTGGCGCATGAATGCATCCTGGACCTGCGCCCGCTGCAGAAGGACGCCGGCATCAGCAACGAGGACGTGGCCAAGCGCCTGATGGACTACGGCTTCCACGCGCCGACCATGAGCTTCCCGGTGCCGGGCACGCTGATGATCGAGCCGACCGAGAGCGAGGCCCTGCACGAGCTGGACCGCTTTATCGACGCGATGATCGCGATCCGCCAGGAAATCGGCCGCGTCGCCGACGGCACCTTCGACCGCGAGGACAACCCGCTCAAGCACGCGCCGCACACCGCCGCGGTGGTGACCGCCAACGAGTGGACCCGCCAGTATACGCGCGAGGAAGCCGCCTACCCGGTGGCATCGCTGCGCACGCAGAAGTACTGGCCGCCGGTCGGCCGTGCCGACAACGTGTACGGCGACCGCAACCTGTTCTGCGCCTGCGTGCCGGTCAGCGACTACGTGGTCGACTGAGGCAGCGGCCCGGGCGGGCTGCCGGGCGCTGCGCTATGCTCAATACAGAGGACGCCGCATGCTGCTGGTTTGCTCCCCTCCCGCTTGCGGGCGAGGAGCAGGGGGTGAGGGCAGGCGGTGGCAAACCACCGGCCGTACTTCGTGGAGACACCCGCCCTCACCCCAACCCTCTCCCGCACGCGGGAGAGGGAGCGAACAATCGGACCACCAGAGCCAGTGGTCGTCCCTCATACAACGACAAGAGCCCTGCGTGGGCCATTGAACCCCTGGAGACCTTCGTGGCAGTCAGCGTTTTCGATCTGTTCAAGGTGGGCATCGGTCCGTCGAGCTCACATACCGTGGGCCCGATGCGCGCGGCCCTGATGTTTGCGCAGGGGCTGGAGCGCGACGGCCTGCTGCCGCAGGTGGCCAGCGTGCGCGCGGAGCTGTACGGGTCGCTCGGCGCCACCGGCAAGGGCCACGGCACCGACAAGGGCGTGATCCTCGGCCTGATGGGCGAAGCGCCCGACACCATCGATCCCGATTCGATCGAAACGCGCCTGGCCGCGCTGCGCGCCAGCCGCGAGCTGTCGTTGCTGGGCCGGCATATCGTGCCCTTCGTCGAGAAAGAGCATATCGCCTTCTACCGGCGCGAGGCCATGGCCGAGCATCCCAACGGCATGAAGTTCCACGCCTTCGATGCCAGCGGCGCGACGCTGCGCGAGGCGCGCTACCTGTCGGTCGGCGGCGGCTTCGTGGTGACCGCGGGCGCACCCAATACGCAGTTGCTCAAGGCGGCGCAGCAGCTGCCGCACCCGTTCCGCAGCGGCAAGGACATGCTGGAGATGGCCACCGCCAGCGGCAAGAGCATCGCGCGCCTGATGATGGAAAACGAGCTGACCTGGCGCAGCGAGGCGGAAGTCACCAGCGGCCTGCTGCATATCTGGGAGGTGATGCAGGCGTGCGTCGCGCGCGGCTGCCGCACCGACGGCGAGCTGCCGGGGCCGTTCAAGGTCAAGCGGCGCGCGCCCGAACTGTTCCGCAGCCTGACCGAACGTGCCGAGCGCACCCTGTCCGACCCGCTCTCGGTGATGGACTGGGTCAACCTGTACGCCATCGCCGTCAATGAAGAAAATGCCGCCGGCGGGCGCGTGGTCACCGCGCCGACCAACGGCGCCGCGGGCATCATCCCGGCAGTGCTGCACTACTACGACCGCTTCGTGCCGGGCGCGAACCCGCAGGGCGTGGTCGACTTCCTGCTGACCGCGGGCGCGATCGGGCTGCTGTACAAGCTCAATGCGTCGATCTCCGGCGCCGAAGTCGGCTGCCAGGGCGAAGTCGGCGTGGCATGTTCGATGGCTGCCGGCGCACTGGCCGCGGTGCAGGGCGGCAGCCCGGCGCAGGTGGAGAACGCCGCCGAGATCGGCATGGAGCACAACCTGGGCCTCACCTGCGACCCGGTCGGCGGACTGGTGCAGATCCCGTGCATCGAGCGCAACGCGATGGCCTCGGTCAAGGCAGTCAACGCCGCGCGCATGGCGCTGCGCGGCGACGGCACGCACTACGTATCGCTCGACTCGGTGATCAAGACCATGCGCGAAACCGGCGCCGACATGAAGACCAAATACAAGGAAACGGCGCGTGGCGGGCTGGCGGTGAATATCGTGGAGTGCTAGCCATGGTGGTGCGGCGTATCATGGCGGCGTTCCGCGTACAAAAAACAAGAGGACAGCCATGCAGACCTTCCACCAGCTGTTCGACGAGACCTCGTCCACCTTCACCTACCTGCTGATCGATGCCGCCACCGGGGAGGCGCTGCTGATCGATCCGGTCGACCACGAGCTGGAGCGCGACCTGGCGCTGCTGAAGGCAACCGGCGCGCGGCTGGCGTGGGTGATCGAGACCCATGCCCATGCCGACCACATCACCTCGGCCGGCCACCTCGCGCTGCAGACCGGCGCGCATACCGCCGCGCCGTCCGGCTGCGATATCAAGCCCGCCCAGAAGCAGCTGATCGACGGCGATACGGTCGCCTTCGGCAAGCAGGTGCTGCGCGCGATACACACGCCCGGGCACACCGCCGGCAGCATGAGCTACCTGTGGGAGGAGCCCACCGCCGGCGGCGTCGTGCGCCGCGTCTTCACCGGCGACGCGCTGCTGATCGACGGCTGTGGCCGCACCGATTTCCAGTCCGGCGACGCCGGCACGCTCTACGACAGCCTGACCCGGAAGCTCTTTGCGCTGCCCGACGATACGCAGGTCTATCCGGCCCATGACTACAAGGGCCGCACCTCATCCACCATCGGCCAGGAACGCGCCCACAACAGCCGCGTTGCCGGCCGCACGCGCGAGGAGTTCATCGAGATGATGCGCAACCTCAACCTGCCGCGCCCGAAGCTGATCGATGTCGCCGTGCCGGCCAACCAGCGCCTGGGGCTGCGCGACGGCGAAAGCGTGCCGCACGGCGCCTGAGATTTTCCCAACGTCAGGAGTCTTTGCATGTCCACCTACACCGCCGAGGTCCTCTGGCAACGCGACGGGCAGGATTTCGCCGGCAACCGCTACAGCCGCAGGCATGTGCTGCGCTTTGACGGCGGCGCCGAGGTCCCGGGTTCATCGTCGCCCCATGTGGTGCCGCTGCCGATGTCGGATGCCAGCGCGGTCGATCCGGAAGAGATGTTCATCGCCTCGCTGTCCAGCTGCCACATGCTGTGGTTCCTGTCGCTGGCGGCGAAGCAGCGCTTTGTCGTCGACCGCTACCTGGACGCGGCCACCGGTGTGATGGAAAAGAACGCCGACGGGCGGATGGCCATGACGGTGGTCACGCTGCGCCCGCAGGTCACCTTTGGCGGCCAGCGCGAGCCCACGCGCGAAGAACTCGACGCCCTGCACCACGCCGCGCATGACGCCTGCTTTATCGCCAACTCGGTCAGGACCGAGGTGCGCTGCGACCCGGTGTACGCCGGGGTCTAGCCAGGCCCCGCACCGGCGCGGCCGCGTGCACTGGCGACTGGCAACTGGCAACTGGCAACTGGCGACGAACAACAAACAATTTATATCTCGCCATCAAAACGCTGATTTGACTTGCCACCCCGGCACTGCAAATACTGGTCCCCACAGAATGACGCGCTGCCCCGGGCACCGGGCGGCGCGTCAGGCGTTGCATAACCGACACTCGTGGGGAACACCATCATGAAGCACAGCCAGCATCGCAAGCTGTACCGCGGCCTCGGCGCACTGGCCGCGGCCGTTGCGCTGATCCCGGCCCAGGCCATGGCGCAGAGCAAGCCCATGGCCTACCCGGCCAAGGGCCAGAGCCAGCAACAGCAGGCCAGCGACGACGGCGCTTGCTACAGCTGGGCCAAGCAGCAGACTGGCGTGGATCCCGCCCAGGCCGCCAACGCGCCGCCGCCGGCCCATGCGCAGAGCGGCCAGCGCGTGCGCGGTGCCGCGGGCGGTGCCGCCGCGGGCGCCGTGGCGGGGGCGATTGGGGGTGACGCCGGCAAGGGGGCGGCGATCGGCGCTGCAGCGGGTACGGTGGCGGGCGGCGTGGAGCACCGCCAGTCGCGCCGCCAGGCAAATGCGGCCAACCAGCAGGCGGCGGCCAATACCAGCCAGGCAATGGGCTCGTACTACCAGGCCTGGACCGCCTGCATGCAGGGGCGCGGCTACAGCGTCAAGTAAGTCCGGGACCAGCGCAACGGTGGGCTCAGGCAGCCCACCGGTCACACGCCTTGCGCACTGTTTCGCGCTGGCTGCGCGCATCGGCATCGACCTGGCGCAGCCACTCGGCGTCGCCGTCGCGGCGCTCGGCCAGCGCGCGGATATTGGCGAGCGCCTCCAGCGAACCGAGCGCCTCGGCGTGCGGCACCAGCGCATCGCAGATCGACAGGATATGTTCGGCGATCGGCATGCGCGTCAGCTCGTTGGGATGCACGTACTCGCCCTCAAGCCCGAAGCGGCAGGCCTGGAAGCGGTTGAAGGTGTACACCAGGTAATCGTCTTCCTGCGGCATGAATGGGCGCGACAGCAGCAGGTAGCGCGCCAGCATCTGGATATAGGCGGCGATATCGCAGGCGCGCTGCACCGTCAGCGGCGTATCCATCACGCGGACCTCGATGGTGCCGAACTCCGGCTTGGGCCGGATATCCCAGTAAAAGTCCTTCATGCTTTCGATCACGCCGGTATTGCGCATCTTCTCGAAGTACGCGGTGAAGGCTTCCCACGTCAGCAGGAACGGCGCGCGCCCGCTCATCGGGAAGGCCGCGACCGAATTCAGCCGGGCCGAGGCAAAGCCGGTATCCACGCCCTGCACATAGGGCGAGGACGCCGCCAGCGCCACGAAGTGCGGCACATAGCGGCCGATGGCGTGCAGCAGGAACAGGGATTCGTCGGCGCTGGGGCAACCGATATGCACGTGCTGGCCGAACACCGTGAACTGCTTGGCCAGGTAGCCATACAGCTCAGAGATGTACTGGTAGCGCGGCGAATCCGAGATGGTGCGGTCGGCCCATTGCTGGAACGGGTGCGTGCCGCCGCCGGCGATGCCCAGGTTCAGCGAATGCGAGGCCGCCACCATCAGGTCGCGCATCACGGTCAGCTCTTCCAGCGCCTGCTGGTAGCTGTGGCAGATGCCGGTGCTGATCTCGATCATCGACGGGCTGATCTCGGGCTTGATGTCGCCGGCATGCTCCGCACCCTTGAGCGCGCGCAGCAGGTCGGGCGCGAACGGGGCCAGGTCGTAGTCATGCCGGTTGACCAGTTGCAGCTCCAGCTCCACGCCGAAGGTCAGTGCCTCTGAGTGCTTGAACGGTTCGAGCGACATCAGCGCCCTCCTCCATTGGCCCGGATATCGACGCGGACTTCGCCTGCGTAGCGCAGCGCCCAGGCCGCGATCACCGGACCGAAAAGTTGTTCGATGGCCAGCGCGCACAGGATGATGGCCGTCAGCGGCTGGCCGGTCCCCGGGTAAAGCCGCGCAACATCGTGCATCAGCAGGTAGGCCAGGCCCGACATCGGCGCCAGCGCCAGTCCCAACGCCATGCACTGGCGCATGCTCAGGCCCGAGAACGAGCCCAGCGACACCACGCCGGCCAGCTTGGCGGCATGGCGCAGCAGCACCAGCACGATGGCGTAGGCGCCACCCACGGCCCAGTCCTGTGCCGTCAGCGGCAAGCCCAGCGACACCACCATCACGATGATCAGCAGGCTGCCGGCGCTGCCGAAGTGCGGCGGCCACACATGCGGCTGGTTGTCCTGGTGCTTGAAGACCACGCCGGCCAGCATCAGCGTCAGCGGCATCGACAATTTTAGTACCCGGGTCAGCGCCAGCGTGAACAGCACCAGGCCCACCAGCACCAGGAAGCTGTAGTGGTCGTCGGCCGACATGCGGTCATAGATGGCATGGCCGGCCTTGCCCACCACCCAGGCCAGCAGGCAGGAACCCGCCAGCAGGTATAGCGGATGCAGCAGCGCGGCGCCGAGATTGCCGTATTCCGAATGCAGCCAGCCGGTGGCGACCTGCACGATGGCGGCGGCGTAGATGCTGTTGAGCGCGGCCATTGCCATCAGCCGCTCGGTGACCTGCCCTTCGGCGCGCAGTTCGTTCTTGAGCTGCAGCACGATGGTGGGCGAAGTGCTGACCGCGATGCCGCCAGCCAGGATGGCCACGCCGGGCGAGGCCCCGATCCACTGCAGCACCGCGGCCACCAGGCCCCAGGTCAGCACGCTTTCAAAGGCGCTGGTCAGCAGCAGCCAGCGGTTGGCGCGCAGCCAGGTCAGCGAGAGCCGATGCCCGAGTTCGAACAAGGCCAGCGCCAGCGCCATGTCGATCAGGATACGGGTCTGGTTGATCATGTTCTCGTCGACGATGCCGCGGCCCAGCATGCCGGCGCAAAGCCCCGCCGCCGCGTACCCGACAATGCGCGGGCAGCGCAGCCAGCGCCGGCTCAGTTCGCCAGCCAGGCCGGCGCCGACCAGCGCCAGCCCGACCCAGAACAGGCCGCCTGGGGCGAGCGGGAGGCTTGGAAATAGTTGGCTCAGTCCGTTCATGGCGACATGGTAATGTAAGCACATCACAATCCATGTCAGTGATTGTCCGACACCGCACCAAACCTATATCTTACTTCTGCCATCTTCACGTAAAAAACGCCATCTTCGGATGGCGTTTTTTACAACCCTTACATTTCCAGACCGTTCCGGGGGAGCGGAACGAAGTTTCAGACGCCCCAGACTTTCCACATCGGCCTGGTGGCCTTGAGCGCGGTTTCCACCTCTGTGTACAAAGTGCGCGTCGCGCCCTGTGCCGCACCACGGGCGCGAGCCTTGTCGAAATAACCGAGCGCGGTGTCGCGCTGCTCCTGGCCGAGCGCGGACTGCACCGCGCGCAGGTACACCTCGGCGTCCCAGTCGTCACGCACGGCGAACGCGGCAACGAAGTCGGCCAGCGCCGCGTCGTGGCGGCGCGCGGCATTGTGCACCAGCCCGCGCTGCACGCGCGGGCCAGCCTGGTCCAGCGGATCGCCCTCGGTCAGCGCCACCGCCTGCTCGAACAGCGGCAGCGCGCGCGCCGAGTCACCTACGTCGCGCCAGACCTGGCCGAAGCGGTTGTACAGCCAGGCGTCTTCCACCAACAGCGCGCGGCGTTGCTGGCCCTCGATCTCGGCCAGCGTATCGGTACGGTCGTGCTCGTCCATGCCGGCCAGCCGCGCCTGCAGCAGCGCGGCATAGTGCGCGCGCGCGTGCGCCATCGGATGCGCGGCCTCGCTGCGCGCCTCCACCGGCAACGCATCCAGGCGGGCATCCATGTGCATCATCGCGGCCCGCGCGGCCTCGGTCGGCTCGGCCCCGCCCATGGCCTTCCAGGCCGCGATCATGCGGCTGAAGGCCCAGGTCACGTCGGCCGGGTTGCGCTCGAGCGGATAGCGGTTGAGCACTTCGCCGGCCAGTTCCGCCACCTCCTGGTGCTGGCCGGCGTCGGCGTGGCAATCGAGCAGGTCGATCCAGTGGTCGATGAACTCGCTGGCGGCCATGCCCTGGCGGTGCAGCGCGATGCGCTCGTCCGCATGCGCGGCGCCGGCCGGCAGGCTGCGCGACAGCAGCCGGCACAGCAGTGAATAGACATGCGGGTCGGCATTGCCGCCATGGCCGGCGGCATCGCCCTGGCCGGTGGCAAAGTACTGGTCGAAGCGCGCCACGCCGGCGCGGCCGGCCTGCACCAGCACTGGCCGCAGCGCGGCCTCGGCGGCCGGCACCTCGTCGATGAACTCGCCCAGCGCCATCGCGGTGCGGTAGTAGCCGGCGCCGTCGTCGGACTGGTCGGTCAGCGTGAAGCGCAGCCACGGCTCGCGGTCGGCTGGCTGGGCGGCTTGCGCGTTGTCGGCGCGCTGTGCCAGCTGGTGGCGCCAGGCCAGTTCGCGTACCTGGGTGTGCGGGTCGGGCACCTGGCGCAGGAAAACCGCGAGGTCGTCCAGTGCCCCTTGCGCGTCGCCCACACCATGGCGCAGCGGCGCGCGCAGGCGGCGCGCCTCGGGATGGTCAGGGTGCTCGGCCAGCACGCGGGCGGCCTGGTCGGCTGCCACGGTATCGCCGGCCGCGGCATCGAGCTCCAGCAGGTGCGGGTTGTCCAGCGCCACGCGGCCCAGGCAGATGCGCATCAGCGGTTCCACCGGCACGCCGGCAGCCTCGGCCCGGGCAATGTAATCCGTCACCAGCGGGGCAATGTCATCCGCGCCCAGGTCCGGGTTGCGGACCATCAGGTCATACCAGTAACGCCCCGCGGCGGCCATGTCGCCCATGCGCAGGGCCGCCAGGCCGGCGTGGAAATGCGCGGCCCATTCGCCGGTCAGCAGGCCGCTGCGCTGCGCGGCCTCATGCAGCCACGGGCGCGCCTCGGCATCGCGGCTCAGGCTCATCAGCATGGCGCCGTAGCGGTGCGCGATCACCCCGCGCGAGACCCAGCGGTGCGGCGGCTGCAGCGGCAGGGTGTCAAGCCGAGCCAGGGCCTCGTCCAGCACCGCCAGCGCGGCATTGGCGTCACCGTTGTCAAAGTGCAGCCGCGCCCGCAGCGTGACGAAATCAACCACCTCGGGGCGGCCCTGCGAGAGCTGGTCGGCAATCTGCAGGGCTTCGGCGAAGCGCCCCTGGTTGGCTAGCCCGATGGCGTGGTCGTAGCTGGCTTCCTGCTCGGACACGTACTGCTCCTATGGAATGAAAAAATGTGCGAGTGCGGGATTATGCGCCAATGGTGGGGCGTCGGATTTGTTTGGGTGCGTGGGCGCTATGGCGCCCAAGCCCCAAAAGGAAAAACGCCACCCAAAAGGCGGCGTCTCCCATCACCGGCAACAGCAGGCAGCTTACTTCCCGCCCACCGTCTCCAGCACCGTCCACTTGCCCCCCACCACCTTATAGACAGTGATACCACCATCCTTCAGGTCGCCACGCGCGTCATACGCCAGCGTCTTGGTGGTCACGCCCTGCATATTGGTAGCGGCCAGTACCGGCAAGTAGCGCACCGGATCCGTCGAGCCGGCCTTGACCATCGCCGTCATCATCGCGGTGGCGCCGTCATAGGCGTACGGCGAGTAGGTCTGCACCTTCGAGCCGAAGCGCTTCTCGTACCTCTTCTCGTAGTTGGCGCCGCCAGGCATCTGGTCCAGCGGCAGGCCGGCCAGCGACACCACCGTGCCTTCGGCGGCCGGGCCGGCGAGCTTCAGGAAGTTGTCGGTCTTGGACATTTCGCCCGACACCAGCGGGGCCTTCATGCCCAGTTCCTTGACCTGCTTGGCCATCGGCGCGGACTGGGTCTCGGCACCGCCGTAGAAGATGATGTCCGGGTTGCTGCGCTTGATGTTGGTCAGCACGGCCTTGAAGTCCACCGCCTTGTCGTTGGTGAACTCGCGGCGCACGATCTTGCCACCGGCGGCCTTGGCGGCCTTTTCGAACTCGTCCGCCAGGCCCTGGCCATAGGCGGTGCGGTCATCGACGATGGCGATGTTCTTCGCGCCCAGCTTCTTCACCACGAAGGCGCCGATCACCGAACCCTGCTGGGTGTCGGAGGTCATCATGCGGAACGTGGTCTTGAAGCCCTGCCTGGTGTATTCCGGCGCGGTCGCCATGGCGATCTGCGGAATGCCGGCGCGGCTGTAGACCATCGACGCCGGGATGGTGGTGCCCGAGTTGAAATGGCCCAGCATGCCCTGGATGCCGTTGTCGACCAGCTTCTGTGCGACTACCGAACCGGTCTTCGGGTCGGCCTGGTCGTCTTCGGAGACCAGCACGAACTTGACTTCCTTGCCGCCGATCTTGGGCTTGGTGGCGTTCATGTCCTCGATCGCGAGGACGATGCCGTTCTGCATGTCCTTGCCGTACTGTGCCTGGCCGCCGGTCATCGGGCCGGCAAAGCCCAGCTTGATTTCCTGCGCCTGCGCGAACGCGGCGGAGGCCGCGGTCAGGCCGGCCAGGGTCAGGGCAACGGTCATTGCCGTCTTGTGGAATGTCGAGCTCATCAGATCTCCTTGGGTCCCAAATGGTGCCGATGTGGTGCCGTTGCCGGCAGTTGTAGCGGCGCAGCCTGGCAGTGCCGCGCCTTGCTTCCTGTGCGCAACGGGGCGGGATCGCCGCCGCCGCCGCGCGCTTCGACATGACGACGTCCGAGGGTTGCCTCAGCCGATCGTCATCAAACTGGCATTGCCGCCCGCGGCCGCGGTATTGACCGAGAGCGAGCGCTCGATCAGCAAACGGTCGAGCGCGATATTCGGTTCACCTTGCGCCAGGCCCTGCACGCCGATGATCGGACCGGGGCGCGCGGCCACCTGTTCGCACACCGTGCGCAGCTGGTCGGAATCGCCGTGGTGCAGCACGGCATCGATGGCCGTGTCCGCCGCGGTCCAGTCGGCCACCATGCGGACGCGCGATTGTACGCCCTCAGGCAGGCGCGAAAACAGCCCCCGGCTGACAGGGTTTTCCAGCCATACCGCCTCGGCGCCGACAGTCAGCACGGCGCCCAGCTGCAGGGCCAGGTCGGCCTCCTGCGCGGCCAGGCACAGCACGCGCTCGCGCGGCAGCAGGGTGTAGGTGTTGCGCTCGCCGGTGGGGCCCGCCAGCGTCACCGCCAGGCCGGAGGCCGAGGCCTCGGCAAAGCGCTCGCAGGCGGCGGCCACTTCCGGCAGCTCGGCGCGCGCCCAGGTGCGGAAGGCTTCCGTGGCACGCGCGGCCTCGCCGTCCGGGCCCACGGGTTCGGCACCACCCGTGGCGTCGGCCGCGCGCACGCTGCGCGCCACCGCGTCCTGCGGGCAGACCGACAGCAGCCGGTGCAGGTAGAGCGGGCCGCCCGCCTTGGGGCCGGTGCCCGACAGCGACTCGCCGCCGAACGGCTGCACCCCGACCACGGCCCCGACAATATTGCGGTTCACGTACAGGTTGCCCACATGGGCGCGGCTGACGATGTGCGAGATGGTCTCGTCGATGCGGGTATGGATACCCAGCGTCAGGCCGTAGCCGGTGCCGTTGATCTGGCTGACCATGGTGTCCAGCGCCGCGCGCGGGTAGCGCACCACGTGCAGCACCGGGCCGAACACTTCGCGCTTCAGTTCTTCAATGCTGTCCAGCTCGATCAGCGTCGGCGGCACGAAGGTGCCGTTGCGGCAGCTCGCGCCCTGCGCGGCGTTGGGATCGGCCTGGTGGACACGGCGGCCCTTGGCGCGCATGGCGTCGATATGGCGCACGATGTTGGCACGCGCCTCGTCGTCGATCACCGGGCCGACGTCGGTCGACAGGCGGTCCGGGTTGGCCATGTTCAGTTCCTGCATGGCGCCCTTGAGCATTTCCAGCACGCGGTCGGCCACGTCTTCCTGCAGGCACAGCACGCGCAGCGCCGAGCAGCGCTGGCCGGCCGAGTCGAAGGCGGAGTTGACCACGTCGCCGACCACCTGCTCGGCCAGCGCCGACGAATCCACGATCATCGCGTTCTGGCCGCCGGTCTCGGCGATCAGCGGGATCGGGCGGCCGGCGGCGTCCAGGCGCCCGGCCACGTTGCGCTGCAGGATGCGCGCGACTTCGGTCGAGCCGGTGAACATCACGCCCTTGACGCGGGCGTCTCCCACCAGCGCGGCGCCGACGGTCTCGCCGCGGCCCGGCAGCAGCTGCACCGCGCCGGCCGGCACGCCCGCTTCGCGCAGCAGGCGCACGGCGGCGGCGGCGATCAGCGGGGTCTGCTCGGCGGGCTTGGCCAGCACCGGGTTGCCGGCGGCCAGCGCCGCTGCCACCTGGCCGGTGAAGATCGCCAGCGGGAAGTTCCACGGGCTGATGCAGACCACCGGGCCCAGCGGGCGGTGGGTCTCGTTGTCGAAGCTGCGGCGGATCTCGGCGGCGTAGTAGCGCAGGAAGTCCACGGCTTCGCGCACTTCGGCGATGGCATTGGAAAAGGTCTTGCCGGCCTCGCGCATGATGATGCCCATCAGCGACTGCATCTGGGCTTCCATCAGGTCGGCGGCGCGCTCCAGCGCGGCCGCGCGCACGTCCGGCGGCGTCGCCTGCCAGATCGGCGCGGCGTTGACGGCGGCCTGCAGCGCGGCTTCGACCTCGGCCTGGCTGGCCTCGGTCACGTGGCCCACCACGTCGCGATGGTCGGCCGGGTTCAGCACCGGGGCCGCCACGGCGTCGGCCGCGCGCGGCGAATCGGCGACCAGCGCGGCGCCAAGCAGCGGCTCGGCCACGGCGCGTTCGCTGGTGCCGGCCAGCAGCGCCGACGACAGCGACGCCAGGCGGTGCTCGTTGGCCAGGTCGATGCCGGCCGAATTGGGTCGGCTCTTGCCGTAGAGCGTGCGCGGCGACGGGATGCGCGGGTGCGGCAGGCCCAGCCCGCCTTCGTCGCGGTGCATGGCCTCGACCACGGCGACGGGGTCGGCCACCAGCTCGTCCAGCGAGATGGTGTCGTCGGCGATGCGGTTCACGAACGAGGTGTTGGCGCCGTTCTCCAGCAGGCGGCGCACCAGGTAGGCCAGCAGCGTCTCATGGGTGCCGACCGGCGCGTAGATGCGGCACGGGCGGTTGAACTTGCCGTCGGCCGTGGGCCCCACCACCTGGTCGTACAGCGGCTCGCCCATGCCGTGCAGGCACTGGAACTCATACTGGCCGGGGTAGTAGCTGTGGCCGGCGATCTGGTAGATGGCCGACAGTGTATGTGCGTTGTGCGTGGCGAACTGCGGGTAGATCGCGTCCGGCACCGACAGCAGCTTGCGCGCGCAGGCGATATACGACACATCGGTGTAGACCTTGCGCGTGTAGACCGGGTAGCCCTCCAGGCCATCGACCTGGGCGCGCTTGATCTCGCTGTCCCAGTAGGCGCCCTTGACCAGGCGGATCATCAGGCGGTGGCGGCTGCGGCGGGCCAGGTCGATCAGGTAGTCGATCACGAACGGGCAGCGCTTCTGGTAGCCCTGCACCACGAAGCCGATGCCGTTCCATCCGGCCAGCTCGGGCTCGAAGCACAGGCGCTCGAGCAGGTCCAGCGAGATCTCCAGGCGGTCGGCTTCCTCGGCGTCGATATTGATGCCGATGTCGTACTGGCGCGCCAGCAGCGTCAGCGACTTCAGGCGCTCGTACAGCTCGCCCACCACGCGCTCATGCTGCGCGCGGCTGTAGCGCGGGTGCAGCGCCGACAGCTTGATCGAGATGCCCGGGCCTTCATAGATGCCGCGCCCGCGCGAGGCCTGGCCGATGGCGTGGATGGCCTGCTCGTACGACGCCAGGTAGCGGGCGGCATCGGCCTCAGTCATGGCCGCCTCGCCCAGCATGTCGTAGGAGTAGCGGAAGCCTTCGGCCTCGTACTTGCGCGCGTTGGCCAGCGCCTCGGAGATGGTCTCGCCGGTGACGAACTGCTCGCCCATCAGGCGCATGGCCATGTCCACGCCCTTGCGGATCAGCGGCTCGCCACCCTTGCCGATGATGCGCGTGAGCGCCGTGGTCAGGCCCGACTCGGTATGGGTGGCGACCAGCTTGCCGGTCAGCAGCAGGCCCCAGGTGGCGGCGTTGACGAACAGCGACGGGCTCTGGCCCAGGTGCGACTGCCAGTTGGCGCCGCTGATCTTGTCGCGGATCAGCGCGTCGCGGGTGGCCTTGTCGGGGATGCGCAGCAGGGCCTCGGCCAGGCACATCAGCGCCACGCCTTCCTGCGACGACAGCGAGAACTCCTGAATCAGCCCCTGCACCAGGCCTTCACGGCCCGTGCCCACCTTCTGCTCGCGCAGCCGCGTGGCCAGCGTCTTGGCCATCTTGATGGCGGCCTCGGCCTGCTGCTGCGGCAGGCGCGCCTGCTCCAGCAGCACCGGAACGCAATCGGTTTCAGGACGGCGATAGGCAGAGGTAATGGCAGCGCGCAGTACCGACTGCGGCTGGATGCTCTGTGCGAATTCCAGGAACGGCTGCGGCGCGGCATCGCCATGGGCCAGTTCGGCACCATCGGCGCCGTCCGCGTCGGCGCTGCCGGCGGCGCCGGTCTCGTACGGCAGGTGGCCGCGCTCGATCTGCTCGAGGTAGCTGAAGATGGCCTGCTTGATCAGCCAGTGCGGCGTGCGGTCGATGGATTGGGCAACGCGCTTGAGGCGGTCGCGCGAGGCGTCGTCGAGCTTGACGCCGAGTGTGGTGGTGGCCATGCGGGCAATTCTCCGAAAGACTGGAGCCGCCGCCGGTGCTACCTCGTCCATGCCGACAGGCAGGGGCGCGCGACCGGCCGCAGCCTGTGAGCTGGCGCGATCTTACTCCCGAAAATCACCACGGTGCAACCTAGTGCAACCCTATAGAAAACCCTAATGATAGGGTTGCACCTCGCACCGTCGCACCGGCCAGCTCAGATCCGCAACGGATCGATCTCAAGCTGCCAGCGCACTCCCTTTGCTTCCGTCCCCACCTCTGCGAAAGTCTGCACCCACTCAGCCACAAAGCGTTGTAATACAGGGCGCGAGGTGGCCTCCACCAGCATCTGGGCACGCTCCCGGTTGAAGATGCGCACCATCGACATCGGCACCGGGTCGTGCAGTTGCACCTCGGCCGCCAGTTCGCAGGTTTCGGCATGCCGGCGCGCCGCTTCCAGGAACTGCAGCGCCCGCTCCAGCTGCCCGTGCTCGGCGGTCACCAGCACCTGGTAGCAGAACGGGGGCAACCCGGCCTGGCGCCGCTCGCGCAACTGGCTGGCCGCGAATCCATCATAGTCGTGGCGCGTCAGCGCCTGCAATGCCGGGGTGTCCGGATAGCGGGTCTGGATCAGCACCTCGCCCGGCAGGCCGGCCCGCCCTGCCCGCCCGGCCACCTGCATCAGCGAGGCAAACAGGTGTTCGGCGGCGCGGAAATCGTGGCTGAACATGGCGGCATCGGGATGGACGATGCCGACCAGGGTCACGCGCTGGAAGTCATGGCCCTTGGCCACCATCTGCGTGCCCACCAGGATGTCGACTTCGCCCGCGTGGACCTCGTCGAACATGGCCTGCGCGCTGCCCTTGCGCCGCGTGGAATCGGCGTCGATGCGGGCGATGCGGGCCTGCGGGAAGCGCGCCGCCAGCGCCTCTTCAATGCGCTGCGTGCCGCGCCCCAGCGGCGCGATATCGACATTGCCGCAGTCCGGGCAGTGGTGCGGCACCGGCGCCTCCAGGCCGCAGTGGTGACAGCGCAGGCGCCGCTCCGGGCGGTGCAATACCAGGTACGCCGAGCAGCGCGGGCATCCCGACAGCCAGCCGCAACTGTCGCAGGCGATCACCGGCGCGTAGCCGCGGCGGTTCAGGAACAAAAGGCTCTGCTCGCCGCGCGCCAGGCGGGCGTCGATGGCTTCCAGCAGCGGCACCGACAGCCCCTCGAACAGCGCGCGCTGGCGCTGGCGCTCGTGGTTCAGGTCGACCAGCCGCACCGCCGGCAAGGTCGCGTCGGCCTGGGCGCGCTCGCGCAGCACCAGCTTGCGGTAAGTGCCCTGCCCGGCCCGCCACCAGGTTTCCATCGACGGCGTGGCCGAGCCCAGCACCACCGCGACGCCGCGCTGCTTGGCGCGCCATACCGCCAGGTCGCGCGCGGAGTAGCGCAGCCCTTCCTGCTGCTTGTATGACGTGTCGTGCTCCTCGTCGACCACGATCAGCGCCAGCGCCGGCAGCGACGCCATCACCGCCATGCGCGTGCCCAGCACGATGCGGGCCTCGCCGCGGTGGGCGGCCAGCCACTGCAGGCTGCGCTCCTGGTCGGCCAGGCCGCTGTGCAGCACCGCCAGCGGCAGGTGCGGAAAGCGTGCGGCGATGCGGGCCTGCAACTGCGGCGTCAGGTTGATTTCAGGCACCAGCATCAGCACCTGGGCCTGGGGGTCGCGTTCCAGCACCGCCTGCATCGCATGCAGGTAGACTTCGGTTTTGCCGCTGCCGGTGACCCCGTGCAGCAGGAACGGGGCGAAGCCTTCGGCCTCTGCAATGGCCTGCACCGCGGCACGCTGCTCGTCGTGCAGCGGCGGCGCGGAAGATGGCGGCTGCGTGGGGTCGATTGGCAGCAAGGTGCGCGCGGTGCGGCTGGCCTCGACCCAGCCGGCGGCGTGCCACTCGGCCAGCCGTGACGGGGCCGCAGCACAAAGCACGCGGGCGTCGGCCAGGGCCAGCGGCTCGCCTGCGGCGGCGCGCTCGGCCAGCGCGTGTGCCAGCGCGCGCACGCTGCGTGCGCGGGGCGGCACGGCAGCCAGCAAGGCCTCGGCATGGCCGGGCAACAGGCGGTATTCGTCGGTGCGGGCACGCTGGGCCAGTCCCGGCCAGCTCTCGGCTTCACGCAAGGCTGGCGGCAAGGCCGGCAGCATCACTTCGCCGAGACGGCGCTGGTAGTAGCGGGCGGCAAACGCGGCCAGTTCGATCCAGTCAGGCTGCAGCGGCGGCATCCAGTCCAGCCGCTGCGCAACGGGCCGCAGCTTGTCCGCGGGTACGCCGGATCCTTCCGCGTATTCCACCGCCACCCCGACCATGCTGCGGCGGCCGAACGGCACCACGACCAGGTCGCCCTGGGCCACGTCGGGGGTGGCGAGGTAGTCGAAGCAGTCGTCGGCAGGGGTGTCCAACGCTACCCGGATGACCGACCGGGCCGACGGCGTCAAGGCGCCAGCGGTTGCCGCGTCGGCCTCCGGGAGGGGCAGCGCACCGCTAGCCGACGCCATTTGGCCCTTCCTGGTGCACCGCCTTTGCGCAACCGTTGTGCAACGGGCGGCAGGTCTGCGGACGGCGGAAAGTTAGTGTGCGGCGCAACATCAACTTAAAGTAAAACTTCAAATGTGGCCCTAAGTCGATGATAGATGACTGGTTTTCCACTAATTCCACCGCCCCTGTGGATAACTTTGTTGAAAAGTCGCTTCGGCTGGCCGGAAAGCCCCGCGAAACAAGGGATCCACCGGCATCAAGCCTGACTTTGCAAATCTTCCAAATCCTTAAAAATCAAAGGCTTGCCAACATCCCCCGGATAGGTTAGGGACTAACCCTGTCCTGCACTGCGGCAAACCTATCGGTGTGCATAAGTCAAGGGCCGTCAGTCAAGTCCAAGCACCTTTTTGGCGAATGCTGGCGAAAAAGTTAACTTGACAGGGTCCGGCGGCGCGGCTCCCGCAGCACTGGGTACGCTGGCAGCCATCGCGCTGCGGCGCACGGCACCGCAGCAGCCGCCAGGCCGCCCGCATACGGTCACCGCCACTTCTGCGCGGCGCGCAGCTGACGGCTGTGTCGATGCACTTCGTCGACCAGGACCGAGACGCTCTCGGGCGGCGTGAACTGCGAAATGCCATGGCCGAGGTTGAAGACATGGCCATCGCTGCCGCCACCGGCGGCATAGCTGTCCAGCACGCCGCGCACCTGCTCGCGGATCGCAGCCTCGGGGGCAAAGAGCACGGTCGGGTCGATATTGCCCTGCAGGGCCACGCGGCCACCGGTGCGTCGGCGCGCCTCGGCCAGGTTGACGGTCCAGTCCAGCCCGATGGCATCGGCGCCGGTGTCGGCCAGCGCCTCCAGCCACAGGCCGCCGCCCTTGGTGAACACGATCGCCGGCACTTGCTGGCCCTCGTGCTCGCGCTTCAGGCCGGCCAGCACGCGGCGCATATAGGCCAGCGAGAACGCCTGGTACATGCCATCGGCCAGCGCCCCGCCCCAGGTGTCGAAAATCATCACGGCCTGCGCGCCGGCTTCGATCTGGGCGTTCAGGTACGCCGTCACCGCCTGGGCGTTGATCTCGAGGATGCGGTGCATCAGGTCCGGGCGGCCGTACATCATCGCTTTGACCGTGCGGAAGTCGTCCGAGCCACCGCCCTCGACCATGTAGCAGGCCAGCGTCCAGGGGCTGCCCGAGAAGCCGATCAGCGGCACGCGCTGGCTGCCGTCCTGGACCAGCGCGCGGCGAATCTCGCGCACGGCGTCAAAGACATACTGCAGCGACGCCATGTCGGGCACGGCCAGCTTCTGCACGTCGGCCTCGGTGCGCAGCGGATGGGCGAAGCGCGGACCCTCGCCCTGCGCGAACGAGAGGCCCAGGCCCATCGCATCCGGCACCGTCAGGATGTCGGAAAACAGGATGGCCGCGTCCAGCGGATAGCGGTCCAGCGGCTGCAGTGTCACTTCGGTGGCGTAGGCCGGATTCTTGGCCAGCCCGAGGAAGCTGCCGGCGCGGGCGCGCGTGGCGTTGTACTCGGGCAGGTAGCGGCCCGCCTGGCGCATCAGCCACAGCGGCGTGTATTCAGTCGGCTGGCGGCGCAGCGCGCGCAGGAAGGTATCGTTCTGCAGTGCGGTCATGGTCATCCTCGTAAGACCGCCATTCTAAGGGATGGCCGCGGGAGGATGCCGCTCAGACGTCGTCGATCATCCCGGCGAAGGCCGACGCGGCGCGCCGCATCCACTCACGCGCGCGCTCGGCATCGGGCTGCAGTCGCGCGAAACCGTGGGTCATGCCGCTGGCCTCGATGGTGATGACAGGGGCGTCGTGGCGCACCAGGAAGTCGGCATAGGCCAGGCCGTCGTCGCGCAGCACATCGTGCGCGGCCACCATCAGCACGGTGGCGGGCGGACGCACCGGCGGCGCGGCCATCAGGTGCACGCGCGGATCGCCATGGGCGGCACCCTGCGCCAGGCCCTCGGCGCCGATGAACTGGGTCCAGAACCAGGCCATCTCGTCACGCGTGAGACCGGGGCCGTCGGCGAAGGCACGGTAGCTCTCGGTGCTGAGCACGGGCACGGTGACCGGATAGACCAGCAACTGGGCATCGACCCGCACGGCGTCGCCGGCATTGAGCTGCTGCGCGGCCTGGGCCGCCAGGTGACCGCCGGCGCTGTCGCCGGCCACCGCCAGGAAGCCCGGCGCCAGCCCCAGGGCCTGGCGTTGGCCGGCAAGCCACAGGACGGCCTCGGCGGCATCGTCGCAGGGCGCCGGGAAGGCGTGCTCGGGTGCCAGGCGGTAGTCGACGCTGGCCACGGCGCAGCCGGTATCGGCCGCCAGCAAGGCCGCGACCGTATGGTGCGTCTGCGGCGAACCAATCACCCAACCGCCGCCATGGAAGTAGACAACCAGCCGCGGCGCGGCCACACCGGCCGGGCGGAACAGCCGCGCGCCCAGTGTGCGGCCGGCGAGCACTAGTTCCAGGTCCTGCACGGCGATGCCCTCCGGGTCCGGTATCAGCGACGCGGCCGCGATCTCGGCAAAGCGCGCCCGCTGGGCGGGAATATCGGCCGGCGCCGGTTCAGCGGCATAGCGCTCGGCCAGGCGGCGGTAATAGGCAAGCAGTTGCGGATCGATGGCCATGGTCGGCGGCAAGTCGGAATGCGGGAATGGTAAGAAAATGCCGGGTATCAGTCCAGGCCAAGCCGGCGCGTCAGCTCGATCTTGCTGCAGCAGTCCTGCACCGCCAGCAGCCCTGCCCCGGCGGCGCGGCGCACGGCCTGGTCGCTGACGATGCCAAGCTGCAGCCAGACCCCGCGCGCACCAATGGCGATGGCCTCGTCGACCGCCGCTGGCGTTTCCTCGGCGCGTCGAAAGATGTCGACCCATTCGATGGGGGCGCCCGCCGCGGACGCAGCCTCTGCGGCTTCGCGCAGGGTGGCATGGCAGGTCTCGCCCAGGATGCATTCGCCGGCATGGCGCGGATTGACCGGCACAATGCGGAAGCCCTGGCCTTGCAGGAACTCGGCCACCTCGTGGCTGGGCCGCTCCGGACGGTCGGACAGGCCGACCACGGCTACTGTCTTCATGGCCAGCATGGCTTGTATGGCTTGCTGCATCTCAGGCGGCATCGCATCTCCGTGGGCAGGCATGGGCGACTCGCGGCCAGGCCAAAAACGTGACACAGCGGCCGCGCGCGTACTGAATCGTAACCGTAATTGTCACGCAGCGATTGGTGCGGGAACGAACACGGAAAACGCGCGCGAAAAGATAATCCATCGGCACGTATTTGCAGCGAACGTGACGTCAACGTGCAAAAATATGCCGATCACGCCTGTTTTTGAGGGTTCGGGCTTTCAACTTCTTTCAAAACGATACATTTTGTTACTGCCATGCCGGGGAGTTTCCCCCACAATGCATTGACATACCCGCTGTCCAGGGCGTGGCCCCCCCGGTGAAAATGGCAATGCAGATTAAAAGGGGGGTGGTGAAGAAAGCCTTTTGAAGTGTTTCCGGCAGTAACCCGATTTTCCGATCCAGCAGAATGCTGCTGGGCCGGAACACCAGGAAGACCGTTGCAGCGCGTGGCCTTTGCGGCCTGTAGGCGGATAGTTGGGTATCCGTTGCGCCTTGATTGTCACCTGGACCGAACCCGTTCCTTCGAATTGACCCCTCGAAGGGATTTTCCCGTCCGCGCGGAGCCTCCCCGGCCCGCGCGCTTTTTTTTGGTCCAGGCACGCAAAAAGAATATCGCCAGCCGAATAAAAAAGGCAGCCATGGGGCTGCCTTTTTTAATTGTCGCGCCAAAAAAACAACAGCGCGACAACCCACTAATTGCTTACTTCTTACGTCGCAGTCGGGCGATGGCAGCCAGTTGGGCAGCCGCTACGGCGAGCTCGCTCTGAGCACGTGCCAGATCCAGATCGCTGCTCTGGTTCTGCATCAGCTCCTCGGCAGCGCGCTTGGCTTCCTGCGCCTTGGCCTCGTCCAGGTCGCCACCGCGGATCGCGGTGTCGGCCAGCACGGTGACGTGCTTGGGCTGCACTTCGAGAATGCCGCCGGCAACGAACACGAACTCTTCGCTGCCGTCTTCCTTCTCGATGCGCACCGCACCCGGCTGGATGCGCGTGATCAGCGGCGTGTGACCCGGCAGGATGCCCAGTTCACCCGACTCGCCCGGCAGCGCCACGAACTTCGCCTGGCCGGAGAAGATCGACGCTTCCGCGCTGACGACGTCTACAAGAATGGTTGCCATATCAGATCCTTTCTCCACTCACTTCGCTCAGACGGCGGACCCGCAAAGCACGGATTCACCGTCACCCCCGCGCAGGCGGGGGTCCAGTGACTTTTGCAGCGTGGCGAAAGACACTGGGTTCCCGCCTTCGCGGGAACGACGAGCAAGGCTTACTGGAGCTTCTTGGCCTTTTCGAAGGCTTCGTCGATCGAGCCGACCATGTAGAACGCCTGCTCGGGCAGGTGATCGCACTCGCCATCGACCAGCATCTTGAAGCCGCGGATGGTTTCCTTCAGCGGCACGTACTTGCCCGGCGAACCCGTGAACACTTCGGCCACGTGGAACGGCTGCGACAGGAAACGCTGGATCTTGCGGGCGCGGTTCACGGCCAGCTTGTCTTCCGGCGACAGTTCGTCCATGCCCAGAATCGCGATGATGTCGCGCAGTTCCTTGTAGCGCTGCAGGGTCTGCTGAACGCGGCGGGCCACTTCGTAGTGTTCCGTGCCGACGACCTGCGGGTCCAGCTGGCGCGAGGTCGAATCCAGCGGATCCACTGCGGGGTAGATACCCAGTGCAGCGATGTCACGCGACAGCACCACGGTCGAGTCCAGGTGCAGGAAGGTCGTTGCCGGCGACGGGTCGGTCAAGTCATCCGCAGGCACGTACACGGCCTGGATCGACGTGATCGAGCCGGTCTTGGTCGACGTAATACGTTCCTGCAGCTTGCCCATTTCTTCAGCCAGCGTCGGCTGGTAGCCCACGGCCGAAGGCATACGGCCCAGCAGTGCGGACACTTCGGTACCGGCCAGCGTGTAGCGGTAGATGTTGTCCACGAAGAACAGGATGTCACGGCCTTCGTCACGGAAGCGCTCGGCCATGGTCAGGCCGGTCAGCGCCACGCGCAGGCGGTTGCCCGGCGGCTCGTTCATCTGGCCGAACACCATGGCCACCTTGTCGAGCACGTTCGAGTCCTTCATTTCGTGGTAGAAGTCGTTCCCTTCACGGGTACGCTCGCCCACGCCGGCAAACACCGACAGACCGCTGTGCTGCTTGGCGATGTTGTTGATGAGCTCCATCATGTTGACGGTCTTGCCCACGCCGGCGCCACCGAACAGACCCACCTTGCCGCCCTTTGCGAACGGGCAGACCAGGTCGATCACCTTGATGCCGGTTTCGAGCAGGTCAACGGAAGGCGACAGTTCGTCGAACTTCGGTGCCTTCTGGTGAATCGCGCGCAGTTCGTCACAAGCGATCGGGCCAGCTTCGTCGATGGGGCGGCCCAGCACGTCCATGATGCGGCCCAGGGTGCCGTGGCCAACCGGCACCGAAATCGGGGCGCCGGTGCCCTTCACTGCCATGCCGCGGCGCAGACCGTCCGAAGAACCCAGGGCAATGGTACGCACCACGCCGTCACCGAGCTGTTGCTGGACTTCGAAGGTCAGACCCTTTTCGGCGAACGAGCCGTCGCTGCTGTCTTCCAGCACGAGCGCTTCATACACCTTCGGCATTGCGTCGCGGGGGAACTCGATGTCCACCACGGCGCCAATACACTGCACAATATTTCCGATACTCATTTCGTATCTCCGATAGCTTGAATTCGTGACGCCTTAGACCGCAGCTGCACCGCTGACGATTTCCGACAGTTCCTTGGTAATCGCGGCCTGACGGGTCTTGTTGTAGACCAGTTGCAGTTCGCCGATCACGTTCTTGGCGTTGTCGGACGCAGCCTTCATGGCCACCATGCGCGCCGATTGCTCGGACGCCATGTTCTCGGCCACGGCCTGGTACACCAGTGCCTCGACGTAGCGGACGAGCAGCTCCTCCACTACGGTCTGGGCGTCGGGCTCGTAGATGTAATCCCACGAGTAGGCGCGCTTTTCATCTTCGGTCTGGACCAGCTTGTCGGCGGCGAGCGGCAGCAGCTGCTCAACCATCGGTTCCTGCTTCATCGTGTTGATGAATTTGGTGTACGCCAGGTACACCGCATCGACTTCACCATTGGTGAAAGCGTCGAGCTGGACCTTGATCGCGCCGATCAGCTTTTCCAGATGCGGGGTGTCACCGAGGTGCACCACGTGCGAAACCACCTTGGCGCCGATACGACCGAGGAACTGCATGCCCTTGGTGCCGATGGCGGTCGCTCGCACGTCCACGCCACGGCCTTGCAGGCTCTTCAGCTCATTGGTGACCGCGCGCAACACGTTCGTGTTCAGGCCGCCGCACAGCCCCTTGTCGGTCGTGACCACGATCATGCCGACGCGCTTGACTTCGCGCTCCTGCATGAACGGGTGCTTGAACTCGGGGTTGGCCGTAGCCAGGTGCGCCGCGATGTTGCGCACTTTCTCGGCATAGGGACGGGCGTTGCGCATCCGCTCCTGCGCCTTGCGCATCTTGGACGCGGCGACCATCTCCATCGCCTTGGTGATCTTGCGCGTGTTCTGCACGCTCTTGATCTTGGTTCGAATCTCTTTCGTTCCGGCCATATCTTCCTCTCCATCCGAACCATCGCCGCGCCGGCGTGAGCCAGGCGCGGCGGCGGTGTCGTGGAATCACGCGGTTAGAACGCGGCGGACTTCTTGAAATCCTCGACAGCGGCACGCAGGGCGGGCTCATCTTCCTTCGAGAGCTGCTTGGTCTCTTCGATGCGATTGATGAGATCGGCGTACTTGGTCTTCAGATGGTCGTGCAGGCCCTTCTCGAACGGCAGAATGTCCTTCACTTCCACGTTGTCGAGGAAGCCGTTGTTGGCGGCGAACAGCGACGCGGCCAGCTGCCACACTTGCAGCGGCTGGTATTGCGGCTGCTTGAGCAGTTCGGTCACGCGGCGGCCGCGCTCGAGCTGCTTGCGGGTGGCGTCGTCCAGGTCCGAAGCGAACTGCGCGAACGCAGCCAGTTCACGGTACTGGGCCAGGTCGGTACGGATACCGCCGGACAGGTTCTTCACCACCTTGGTCTGTGCAGCACCACCGACGCGCGACACCGAGATACCGGCGTTGATGGCGGGGCGGATACCGGCGTTGAACAGGTCGGTTTCCAGGAAGATCTGGCCGTCCGTGATCGAGATCACGTTGGTCGGAACGAACGCGGACACGTCGCCGGCCTGCGTTTCGATCACCGGCAGCGCGGTCAGCGAACCGGTCTTGCCCTTGACGGCGCCGTTGGTGAACTTCTCGACGTAGTCGGCGTTCACGCGGGCAGCACGCTCCAGCAGGCGCGAGTGCAGATAGAACACGTCGCCCGGGTAGGCTTCGCGGCCCGGCGGGCGGCGCAGCAGCAGCGACACCTGGCGGTAGGCCCAGGCTTGCTTGGTCAGGTCGTCATAGACGATCAGCGCGTCTTCGCCGCGGTCGCGGAAGTACTCGCCCATGGTGCAGCCGGCGTAGGCAGCCAGGTACTGCATGGCAGCCGAGTCCGAAGCGGCGGCGGCCACGACGACGGTGTATTCCATCGCGCCGTGCTCTTCCAGCTTGCGCACCACGTTGGCGATGGTCGAAGCCTTCTGGCCGATTGCCACGTACACGCAGAAGACGCCCTTGCCCTTCTGGTTGATGATGGCGTCGACAGCCACGGCGGTCTTGCCGGTCTGGCGGTCGCCAATGATCAGCTCGCGCTGGCCACGGCCGATCGGCACCATCGCGTCGATCGACTTCAGGCCGGTCTGCACCGGCTGGCTCACCGACTGACGCGCGATCACGCCCGGGGCGACCTTCTCGATCACGTCCGTTTCCTTGGCGTTGATCGGGCCCTTGCCGTCGATCGGCTGGCCCAGCGTGTTCACCACGCGGCCCAGCAGTTCCTTGCCGACCGGCACTTCCAGAATGCGGCCGGTGCACTTGACCGTGTCGCCTTCGGAAATGTGTTCGTACTCACCCAGCACCACGGCGCCGACCGAGTCGCGCTCGAGGTTCAGCGCGAGGCCGAAGGTGTTGCCGGGGAATTCCAGCATCTCGCCCTGCATCACGCCGGACAGGCCGTGCACGCGGCAGATGCCATCGGTCACGGAGATCACCGTGCCGGTATTGCGCACTTCAGCTTCAGCGCCAAGGCCCGAGATGCGGGTCTTGATCAGCTCGCTGATTTCTGAGGGGTTCAGTTGCATCACAATGCTCCTAATTCTTCAATCCGTCGGCCGGTGCGTTCAGGCGGTCAGCGCGACTTGCATGGCTGCCAGGCGCGCGCGCACGGAGGTGTCGAGCACTTCGTCGCCAACCTTGACGCTGACGCCGCCGATCAGGGACGGGTCCACCGCCACCTGCGCGTACAGCTTGCGGCCGAACTTGCGTTCGAGTGCGGCGACCAGGTCGTTCAGCTGCCCATCTTCCAGCGGGAATGCGCTGGTGATCTCGACGTCGGACGACCCTTCGCGGGCGTTCTTGAGCGCATGGAACTGTTCGGCGATGTCAGGCATCACCGTGAGGCGGCCGTTCTCCACCAGCAGCCTGACGAAGCGGCGCGCTTCGTCATTCAGCGGGGACTTCAGCACCGACAGGAACAGTTCGGCCAGCTTATCGCCGGGAACGTTCGGATCGTCGGCGACCGCCTTCATGTCGGGATTGGCAGCAACCTGCCCCATCTCCGACACCAGCTCGGACCATGCACCCAGATTGCCTGCGCTCGATTCACTGGCGACGCGGAACAGCGCCTCAGCGTAGGGACGGGCAATGGTTGCGGTTTCAGCCATGATTAGAGCTCAGCCTTGAGTTGATTGAGCAGGTCGGAGTGGACCTGCGCGTTCACTTCACGCTTGAGGATCTGCTCGGCACCCTTGACGGCCAGCACGGCAACCTGGTCACGCAGTGTTTCGCGTGCGCGGGTAACCTGCTGCTCTGCTTCGGCCTTGGCCTGGGCAATGATGCGTGCGGCTTCTGCCTGGGCGTTTTGCTTGATCTCGTCTGCCGTCAGCTGGGCGCGCTTCTCGGCGTCAGCGACGCGTTGTGCACCCTCGGTGCGGGCTTCGGCCATAGCCTGGTCCACACGCTTGTTGGCGAGTTCGAGCTCGGCCTTGCCTTTCTCGGCAGCGGCGAGGCCATCGGCGATCTTCTTTGCGCGTTCGTCGAGCGCCTTCACCAGCGGCGGCCAAATGAATTTGGCAACAACCCACCACAGGATGAAGAACACGACCATCTGCGCAAAAAACGTTGCGTTCAGATTCATGGTGTGTTCCTTTCGGTAATCAAACTACAGATAAATGCACAAAAGGCGGCTGGGCTGGTGGCCCGCGCCGCCCGTCAGCATCATGCAGACCGAAAAGAATTACTTGATGACAGCCAGCAGCGGGTTGGCGAAGGCGAACAGCATTGCAACACCCACGCCGATCAGGAATGCAGCGTCGATCAGGCCAGCCAGCAGGAACATCTTGGTTTGCAGCGGGTTCATCAGCTCGGGCTGACGTGCGCAGGCTTCGATGTACTTGCCACCCATCAGGGCGATGCCCAGGCAGGCGCCGATAGCGCCCAGGCCGATGATGATGCCGATACCGATGGCGGTCAGACCCTGGATGTTGGCGAGAAATGCTTGCATGATGACTCCTTTAATTTAGAGAGACTTAGAACCAAAAAACCAAAAAACCAAAAACCGGAAATCAGTGGTGATCGTGAGCCTGGCCGATGTACACCAGCGTCAGCATCATGAAAATGAAGGCCTGGAGCAGGACGATCAGGATGTGGAAGATCGCCCATACCGTGCCGGCCACCACGTGGCCGACAAAACCCAGCGCGGACAGGTCGGCGCCGAACGTCCAGATCGAACCCAGCAGCGCGATCAGCAGGAACACGAGTTCGCCGGCGTACATGTTGCCGAACAACCGCATGCCGAGCGAAACGGCCTTGGCCAGGAATTCGATCAGGTTCAGGATCAGGTTGAACGGGGCCAGGTACCACTTGGCGCCGAACGGGGCCGAGAACAGCTCGTGCATGAAGCCGCCCGTGCCCTTGATCTTGAAGCTGTAGTAGATCATCAGCACCAGCACCGAGCACGACATGCCCAGCGTGCCGTTCAGGTCGGCCGTGGCTACCGCGCGGTGGTGCGGGAGATGGATGTGGAAGATGCCCAGCAGGTTGTTCAGGCCGGTGACCCAGTCGACCGGAATCAGGTCGATCGCGTTCATCATGGTGATCCAGCAGAACACCATCAGCGCCAGCGGCGCAATCCAGGAACGGTCGCCGTGGATGATGCCCTTGGCCTGGTCGTCGACCATCTCGACGATCATCTCGACGAAGGCCTGGAAGCGGCCCGGCACGCCGGGGGTAACGCGGCGCGCGGCAGCGTACAGGAACAGCACGGCGATGGCGCCGCACAGCACGGACCAGAACACCGTGTCGTAGTTGAGCACGGAGAAATCGACCACCGACGCTTGCTTGCCGCCGACCGAGTTCAAGTTCTGCAAGTGTTCGGCGATATAGCCGGAGGGTGTCAGCGCGTGTTCGGCGCCTTGGGTAGCATCAGACATGTCGATACGAACGGTATATTGCGAAATCTTCAGGCCGCGCGCCGCCACTGTCTGGCAAACGCCCGGTACGCGTCTTGCATTGCCTTCGGCGGATGCGCCGGTCACCGCAATGCAAGCGGGGTCCAACCTTGGCCGTGCCCGGTGTCACGGCGATGAAAGCCGCTTTGAAACCGTCACGGAAAACTCTTGATATTCCGTTTCGGTGCCCCACTTCCGGATGAAGCACCGTTTTCGAGCGGCTGGCCTAGCGCATCAGCAGGGCCACCACCCAATATGTCTTGAGTGCGAGCAGGAACGTGACCAGCATCGGCACCCAGCGCAGATCCCGGTACAGCACCACGACCAGCACCAGCAGTGCCACCGTGGCAAAGACCTTGATCGCCTCGCCCAGCACCAGGCCGCCGACCGAAGCCCGGTCGCGCGCCAGCCACAGGCGCAGTGCGAACAATCCGCTCGGCACGAAGCACACCATGCCGCCGAACAGTGCCGACCACCCATATGGCGCCGGCTCTTTCGCAAACAGCGCCCAGCACAGTGCCGACAGCAGGGAAACCAACACCTGCGCCAGGACAACCTTGCCCGGGGTCATGCGCGAAGGGCGCAGTGCGCGCTCGCCAAACAGCGTTACCGCCTCGGCGTGCGACAGCGGATCGACAGCTTCTTCCTCACGGTCTGCGCCTTCTTTCCAGTCGTCCCAGTCATCTTCCTGACGGGAGCCGGCGCCTCGTTGCTGACGGTCTCGAACCACCACCTGCCTGCCTTATTCCAGGCCGGAACTTTTCGGCCCGACCAGAATTCAAACCGCACGATTTTAAGGGGAACTACTGATTCGCGTCAATCTGCTTACATTTGCCTTGCAGTGCGTTGCGCACAACGGTTGCCATCACGATTGCATGATGGCCGCGCAATAATTGCGCGGCAATGATGTTTGACGTAATTGGATTGCGCAGGGAACCCCGCGCATGATGAGGGATTACCGGGTACGCAGTGTGTATACCGGCAATTGGAACGGCCAGTGCAGCGTGCACGCAACAGTCATCGTCGCGACGGCCGTTAATCGCACCGAATTGCGTGCGCGGCTTCGCTTGCGCCCTCGCCCGCAGCCTCAGGCGACCTTCTGCCCTTCCGTGGATTCGCGCAGGCGCACAAGCACGCCTTCGAGCGCATCGTTGTTGCTGAAGTGAATGGTGAGCTGGCCCTTGCCGCGTGCGCCCAGCTTGATCTGCACCGCCAGCCCCAGCGCATCCGACAGCTCTTCTTCCAGCCGCGCCACGTCGCGCACATTATTGACGCCCTTCTGCTTGAGCGACTTCAGGTCGAACGGCTTGAGCGTCGATGCCACCAGCTTCTCGGTCTCGCGCACCGACAGCCGCTTGTTGACGATCTGGTTGGCCAGCGTGATCTGGCTGGCGCCATCCACTGCCAGCAGCGCGCGCGCGTGGCCCATGTCGAGATCGCCCGCCATCAGCATGGTCTGCACCGGCGCGGCCAGGTTCAGCAGGCGCAGCAGGTTCGACACCGCGCTGCGCGAGCGGCCGACCGACTCGGCCGCCTGCTCGTGCGTGAAACTGAATTCGCGGATCAGGCGCATGATGCCCTGCGCCTCTTCCAGCGGGTTCAGGTCTTCGCGCTGGATATTCTCGATCAGCGCCATCGCGGCCGCGGCTTCGTCGGCCACGTCCTTCACCAGCACCGGCACCTTGTCCAGGCCGGCCAGCCTGGACGCGCGGAAGCGCCGCTCGCCCGCGATGATCTCGTAGCGGTCGGGCTCGGCCACGCGGCGCACCAGGATCGGCTGCATCAGTCCCTGTGCGCGGATGCTGGCAGCCAGCTCCTGCAGCGCGCCTTCATCCATGCGCGTGCGCGGCTGGTACTTGCCGGGCTGCAGCTGGTTCAGGTGCAGCACCGTGGGCGCGCCCTCCTGCTTCACCGATTCAACGATTTCAGCCGGCCCGCCCAACAGCGCTTCCAGGCCGCGGCCGAGGCCCTTCTTCTTTGCAGTGCTCATGCTTGCCCTCTCCTTCAGCCCAGCTGCCGGACCCGCGCGATCATCTCGGCGCCGAAATCCAGGTACGCCTTGGCACCCTTCGATGACGGATCGAACGCCACGCCCGGCATGCCATAGGACGGTGCCTCGGCCAGCCGCACATTGCGCGGGATCAGGGTCTTGAAGACCTTCTCGCCGAAGTGCGATTCTAGTTGCGCCGACACCTGCTGTTGCAGCGTGACGCGCGGATCGAACATGACGCGCAGCAGGCCGATCACCTGCAGGTCGCGGTTCAGGTTGGCGTGCACCTGCTTGATGGTGTTGACCAGGTCCGACAGCCCTTCCAGCGCAAAGTACTCGCACTGCATCGGCACGATCACGCCATGCGCGGCGCACAGCCCGTTCAGCGTCAGCAGCGACAGCGACGGCGGACAGTCGATCAGCACGAAGTCATACTCGCCATCGACTTCCGCGATAGCCTGGCGCAGCCGGCGCTCGCGCTGGTCCAGGTCGACCAGCTCCACTTCGGCGCCGGCCAGTTCCCGGTTGGCGGGCAGCACGTCGTACCTGCCGGTCTCGGAACGCTGGCGCGCCTGCGCGATGCTGGAGAGGCCGACCAGCACCTGGTACACGCTGTGCTCCAGCGCCTGCTTGTCGATGCCCGAACCCATCGAGGCATTGCCCTGCGGATCCAGGTCGACCAGCAGCACGCGCTGGTCCTGCGCGGCCAGGCCGGCGGCGAGGTTCACCGTGGTGGTGGTCTTGCCTACCCCGCCCTTCTGGTTGGCGATCACGAATACCTTGGCCATAAGCTACTGAGGCTCCTGCTTCAATTCATCCGGCCAGCGCGGGGCTGGCAGTTCGCGGCGCCGGGTGCAGCGCCGCGGCGTACATCATGCGTGGGCGCTTGCGCGCCGCGACATCACCACCAGGTGGCGCTCGGCATCCAGCCCCGGCACCGTGATGCGGGGCACCGCATCGACCTGCCACTGCGCCATCAGCCCGGCAGCTTCCATGCGGTCCAGCTCGGCCTGAGGATAAACACCCTTCATTGCGATCAGCTTGCCGCGCGGCGCCAGCAGCTGGCCCGACAGGTTCACGAAGTCCGTCAGCTCGGCAAACGCGCGCGAGGTGATCACGGCAAAGCCGACGTCGTCGTCCAGCTTCTCCACCGGTCCCCAGTGCGCCGCGGCATTGGCCAGCCCGAGCTGCGCGCGGCACTGCGTCAGGAACGCGGTCTTCTTCTGCACGATGTCCACCATCAGCACCGACACATCGGGACAGGCGATCGCCAATGGCAGGCCCGGCATGCCGCCACCCGAACCCACGTCGAGCACTCTGCCCCGCGCCGGCGTACCTACCTCTGCAGCACGCGCGGCTTCGGCCAGCGCCGGCACTGCAGCGAGCGAATCCAGCATGTGATGCGTTAGCATCTCGTCGGGGTGGCGGATCGCGGTCAGGTTATAGACGCCGTTCCACTTGCGCAGCAGCGCCAGGTAGGCGAACAACGTGTCGATCTGCGCCGGCGCGAGCGCCAGGCCGATCGCCTCGAGACCGGCTTCAAGGCGACGGCGCTGCGTGGCGTCGTCGGTCATGGTGTGTCGCGGACCGGCCACTCAGGCTGCCTCTTCAGAGTTGGCGGACGGTGAGCCCGACTCTGCGCGCGTGCGGCCCAGCCCCTTCTTCTTCAGGTGCACCAGCAGCAGCGAGATCGCAGCCGGCGTCACGCCGGAGATGCGCGAGGCCTGGCCCAGCGTTTCGGGACGGTGCTGGTTCAGCTTCTGGCTGACCTCGAAACCGAGGCCACGCACTTCGGTGTAATCCAGCCCTTCCGGCAGGCGCGTCGCCTCGTTGGCTTCCAGCTTGTCGACCTCGGCGGCCTGGCGGGCGATATAGCCGTGGTACTTGATGCCGATCTCGATCTGCTCGCGGATCTGTTCCGCCAGCATCGGCTCCGCGTCCAGCGGGGTTTCCGGGGCATGGCGACCGCCCTGCAGTGCCATCAGTGCTTCGTAGCGGACTTCCGGCCGGCGCAGCAGGTCGGCCAGGCTGTACTCGCGCTCGATCGGCTTGCCCAGCAGCGGCACGGCCTCTTCGGCCGGCAGCATGGCCGGGTTCACCCATGTGCTCTTCAGGCGCTCTGTTTCACGTGAAACAGCGTCGCGTTTGCGGTTGAAAGCATCCCAGCGCGCGTCATCGACCACGCCCAGTTCGCGGCCGACCTCGGTCAGGCGCATATCGGCATTGTCTTCACGCAGGCTCAGGCGGAACTCCGCGCGGCTGGTGAACATACGGTACGGCTCGGTCACGCCACGCGTGATCAGGTCGTCGACCAACACGCCCAGGTAGGCCTGGTCGCGGCGCGGCGTCCATGCATCGCGTTCGCGCACATAGCAGCCCGCGTTGATGCCGGCCAGCAGGCCCTGAGCGGCGGCTTCTTCATAGCCGGTGGTGCCGTTGATCTGACCGGCGAAGAACAGGCCACGGATGGCCTTGCTTTCCAGCGACGCTTTCAGCCCGCGCGGATCGAAGTAGTCGTACTCGATCGCGTAGCCGGGGCGCAGGATATGCGCGTTCTCCAGGCCGCGGATCGAGTGCACCAACTCCAGCTGCACGTCGAACGGCAGGCTGGTCGAGATCCCGTTGGGATAGAACTCGTTGGTGGTAAGGCCTTCGGGCTCCAGGAAGATCTGATGGCTCTCCTTGCTGGCAAAGCGATGGATCTTGTCCTCGATGCTAGGGCAGTAGCGCGGCCCTACCCCTTCGATCACGCCGGTGTACATCGGCGAGCGGTCCAGCCCGCCGCGAATGATGTCGTGGGTCCGGCCGTTGGTATGGGTGATCCAGCAAGGCAACTGTTGCGGGTGCTGCTCCGGGCGGCCCAGGAACGAGAACACGGGCACCGGATCCAGGTCGCCGGGCTGCTCTTCCATCACCGAGAAGTCGATGGTGCGGCCATCGATGCGCGGCGGCGTGCCGGTCTTCAGGCGCCCTTGCGGCAGCTTCAGGTCCTTCAGGCGCGCCGACAGCGACACCGCCGCCGGGTCGCCGGCGCGGCCGCCGGTGTAGTTATCCAGCCCGACATGGATCTTGCCATCCAGGAAGGTGCCGGCTGTCAGCACGACCGCGCGGCCGCGGAAGGCGATGCCAACCTGCGTCATGGCGCCGACCACGCGGTCGCCCTCCACCATCAGGTCGTCCACGGCCTGCTGGAACAGCATCAGGTTCGGCTGGTTCTCCAGCCTGGTACGGATCGCCTTGCGGTACAGCACGCGGTCGGCCTGGGCGCGCGTGGCGCGCACCGCCGGGCCCTTGCTGGAGTTCAGGATGCGGAACTGGATACCGGCCTCGTCCGTGGCGGCGGCCATGGCACCGCCCATCGCGTCCACTTCCTTGACCAGGTGTCCCTTGCCGATGCCGCCGATGGACGGGTTGCAGCTCATCTGGCCCAACGTCTCGATGTTGTGGGTCAGCAGCAGCGTCTGGCAGCCCATACGGGCCGCGGCGAGTGCAGCTTCAGTGCCGGCATGGCCACCGCCGACGACGATGACATCGAATTCTTTTGGGTAAAGCATGGGACACCTCCTCCGGGAGGCTGGCGGGAAAATACGGGAATGCGAAATTATAGCGGCATTCGACTGGCCGCCTTCCGACCGACAACATGTTTCACGTGAAACATGGCGTTGACGATACCCGCCAAGTCGCTCGAAAGCGACGTTATGTTCCACGTGAAACAAAAAGGCCGGGCACATGGCCCGGCCGGATGTTTCACGTGGAACAAGCGCCTCAGAGTTGCGAGCGGATATAACCCGCCACCCGCTCCGTCAGCTTGGCAAGGTCACGCTGCAGCGTGACGAATCCGGCATTGCGCTCCCGCGTCACCTCATCCATATACAGCGGCCGCCGAATCTCGATCTGCAGGCTGTTGCGCCGCTCAGCCGGCCGACCGATCTGGGCGATCAGCTGCACGCCCTTGTATGGATCGTTACAAGCCACCGTGTAGCCCATGCCGCGCAACTCCCGTTCGACCAGGTCGACCAGCCCCGGCTCGCAGGTGGTACCGTCCCGGTCGCCCAGCACAAAGTCCGCCAGCGGGTGCGGGCTGTCGATCTTGAGCCGCTCGTAGGCGTTGTTGGGCATGGAGTGCAGGTTCAGATGCCAGAGCGCGCCAAAGCGCTGGTAGGCGCCCTCCACCGCCTCGGCCAGCGCCGCATGGTACGGCCAGTAGTAGCGGTCGATCCGGCTCTGCACTTCCGCCACGGACAGGCGCCGGTCATAGATCGGCGTGCTGGCATCAATCCGGCTCCAGATCAGGCCATAGCCCAGCTGCGTCTTCGGCCCCGGGGCCAGCGCCGTCGGCCAGGCGCCGTCGATCTGCACCGGGTCGATGTCGTCGGCCATCCGGTTCGGGTCGATATAAACGCGCGGGAAGGTCGCCGCCAGCAGCGTACCGCCTGCTGCGGGCACGGCCTCCCACAAGGCATCGACGTGCGTGTCCTCGCCCCCGCGCAGGCGCGCGGCAGGAATTGCCGCGCCGAAGTCGGCCGGGTACGCCGTGCCGCTATGCGGCGAGTCGCACACTAGCGGCAGCGCCTCCCCTTCCGGCAGGCGCACAATGACCGGCGGCAGGGCGGCGGCCAGGTGATTCGCTTCAGCCATGCGTCAGTCCAGTTGGATGTTGGCGGCCTTGGCGACGCGGGCGTAGCGTGCAATGGCCTGCTGGATCTGGGCCTTGAACTGCTCCGGCGTGGTCGGCACCAACGTGCCGCCGGAGTCTTCCACCTTGCGCTTGAACTCGGGGTTCTGCATGGCCTTGTGGATGGCCTGGTTCAGCCTTGCTACGATGGCAGGCGGCGTGCCCGCGGGCGCAACGATGCCGAACCAGCCGCCGTCGCCCATTTCCTTGTAGCCCAGCTCCGCATAGGTAGGCACATTTGGCAACTGCGGCGAGCGCGTGGCACCAAGCACCGCCAGCGCGCGCAGGCGGCCCGACTTCACGTGAGGCAGCGCGGAGGCCAGGTTGTCCGAGATGGCATTGACCTGCCCTGCCACCGCATCATTGAGCCCCAGGCCGGCGCCCTTGTACGGCACATGCAGCAGGTCGATCTTCGCCAGCATCTGGAAGTTCTCAAGGTTTACGTGACCGAGGGTCCCCGTGCCCGGCGAGGCCACCGAATACTTGCCGGGATTGGCCCTGGCCAGGGCAATGAATTCCTGCATGGTTTTCGCCGGCACGCTTGGGTGCACTGTAAATACGCTCGGCATCGACACCACGTTGGTGACCGGGGCAAAGTCCTTGATCGGGTCGTACTTGAGCTTCGGGTATACGGCGGGGTTGGAACCGTGCGTGCTGACCGTGGCCATGCCGATGGTGTAGCCATCCGGCGCGGCGTTGGCCACCTGCTCCATGCCCACCGAGCCGCCGGCGCCGCCCTTGTTCTCGACCACGATGGTCTGGCCCAGCTCGCGGCCGGCAAACTGAGCCACCAGGCGCGCCGACAGGTCAGTGGAGCCGCCGGCCGCGAACGGCACGATCAGGCGGATCGGGCGCGTCGGGTAGTCGCCTTGCGCGAGGGCGCTGCCGGCAAGGGCCAGCGTGGCGGCGGCAGCGGTGCCGGACAGCAGCAGCTGGCGGCGGGATATCCGGGCTCGGATCATGGGGTTTCTCCTGTTGGCTTTGTGCATGAACCGGGCGAGTGTCAGCCGTTTACCGGCTGTGCACAAACGACTATATTGCACGTTTGCATTACCAAAGATCATTGTTGCGGCGACCGCTCCGGAAGTTGACTTCCCCCCGGCCTCGCCCTTCCCCGCCATGCGGCTGCATTCCCCATCGATGTCCGAACTGCACGCCTTTGCCACCGCGGCACGGCTGGGCAGCTTCACGCGCGCAGCCGACGAACTGTGCGTGACGCAAGGCGCTATCAGCCGCGCCATCGCACGGCTGGAAGCGCATTTCGGCCAGCCGCTACTGCAACGCAATGCGCACCGGCTGATGCTGACCGATGCCGGCCAGCAATTGCTCGATGCCGTCGCCGAGCCGCTGGCCACGATCGAGCACGCCAGCGCCGCCCTGCGCGCCGGCGACCGCCGGCACCACCTGACACTGTCGGTCGTGCCCACGCTGGCCAGTGTCTGGCTGGTGCCGCGACTGCCGGACTTCCATCGCCGCCATCCGGAAATCCGGCTGAACTTCGTCCCGTACCAGCGCGACGAGGATCTCTGCGGCCCGTCACCGGACGCCGCCATCCTGGCCGGTGAAGCCGGCAAGTGGCCCGGCCTGCAGGTCGACTACGTCGTGGGACGTGAAATGGTGCCGGTCTGCCATCCGGACCGCGCCCGTGCGCGCCGCGAGGCCGGCCGCTGGCAGTCGCCCGCGGAGTTGCTGGACGAGCCCCTGCTCTACCACACCACCGCGCCGGCGAACTGGCAAAACTGGCTCCTGGCCGCCGGCGTACCCAACGCTGCGCCAAGGTTATCCACAGCGTTCGACCAGGTTTCGATCCTGATCCAGGCAGTGCGCGCCGACATCGGCGTCGCCGTGCTGCAGCGCTGCCTGGTGCGCGACGAAATTGCCGCCGGACGCGTCACGGCGCCGTTTGACCTGCCAATTTCGCTGCAACGCGGCTATTTCCTGTGTGCGCCGAAGGAACGGCGCGATCATCCGGCGCTGAACTGCTTCCGGGATTGGCTGCTGGAGACCGCAGCGAAAGACACAGGCAGCGACACCAACACTTTATTCTCCGCATGAGTTTCATCTTCGCATCAAGGCGGATATACATCCATCCCGGGAATAATATTTACTAATCTATCATCTGTATGGATGCTTTTTCGCAGAGTAGGCAGGCAAAAATTCATCCAGCGGATATCTGCGTACCTACATCAGTGCGCCAGCCGCGACATCGCGCCAAAGCCTCTTCGAATTGGGTTATCCCCAAAGTTATTCACACCACCAATAGCAGAGGGCCTGCATTTGCAGGCCCTCATTCCCCTGGCGAAAACCAGGCAGCTTATGCCGTAATGCTGTTCAGTTAAGGTATCAAACGCTACTGTCATTCCCGCGCAGGCGGGAATCCAGCGTCTTTCACGTCCCCTTCGGGGATGAAGTCACTGGGTTCCCGCCTGCGCGGGAACGACGGTGGTTAACTGAACAGCATTACAGCTTATGCCGCCTTTTTTGCCAGCCCAAGGTAGGTTTCGATCACCTTCGGGTTCGCCGCCAGCTCGTCCGCCGGCCCTTGCATCGCCATGTCCCCGGTTTCGATCACATAGCCGTAGTCAGCCACCTGCAGCGCGGCGCGCGCGTTCTGCTCGATCAGCAGCGTGGCCACACCGGTCTGGCGCAGGTTGCTGATGATGTGGAAGATCTCCTTGACGATCAGCGGCGCCAGGCCAAGGCTGGGCTCGTCCAGCATCAGCAGTTGCGGCTTGGCCATCAGTGCGCGGCCCACCGCCAGCATCTGGCGTTCGCCGCCAGAGAGCGTGCCGGCGTCCTGGCGGGCGCGCTCACGCAGGCGCGGGAACAGGCCGTAGACCACGTCCATCTGGTCCAGGTAGTTCTTCTCGCCGGCGCGCTTGCGGCGGAAGGCGCCAAGCTGCAGGTTGTCCTCCACCGTCATCGATGCAAACAGCTCGCGCTTCTCCGGCACCAGGCACATGCCGCGCGCGATACGGCCCTCCACCGGGATGCCGGCCATGTCGTGGCCAAGGTAGCTGACCGCGCCGGTCGACGACCCCGTCACCGGGAGCGCACCCATCACCGCATTGAGCATGGTCGACTTGCCGGCACCATTGGGGCCGATCACCGTGACGATCTGGCCGGCCTCCACCTTCAGGTTGGCCCCGTGCACCGCTTCCACCTTGCCGTAGCGGACGTGGAGGTCCTTCACTTCGAGAATCAGGCTCATGTCCGGTCCTTATTCCACGCCACCGAGGTAGGCTTCCAGCACCGCCGGGTTCTTCTGCACTTCCTCGGGCACGCCCTCGGCAATGCGCGTGCCGAATTCCATCACCACCAGCCGGTCGGTCAGGTTCATCACGAAGTCCATGTCGTGCTCGACCAGCAGCACGCTCATGCCCTCGCCCTTGAGCTTGCGCAGCAGCTCGGCCAGCGCCTGCTTCTCCTTGTAGCGCAGGCCCGCTGCCGGCTCGTCGAGCAACAGCAGCGCCGGGTCACAGCACAGTGCGCGCGCGATTTCCAGGATGCGCTGCTGACCCAGCGCGAGGCTGCCGGCTTCCATGTACATGCAGTCGGCCAGGCCCACGCGCTCAAGCTGGCGCTTCGCTTCAAACAGCAGCTTCTCTTCCTCGGCCTTGTTCATGCGCAGGATCGCCGCCGAGACGCCGCCCTGGGCACGGAAGTCGCCGCGCAGGTGCGCGCCGATGGCCACGTTCTCCAGCACCGTCATGGTCGGCAGCAAATGCACGTGCTGGAAGGTGCGGCCGATGCCGCGCTTGACGATCTCGCGCGACGGCAGGCCCGAGATCACCTCGCCGCGATAACGGACTTCACCGCGCGTGACCGGCAGCACGCCAGTCACCAGGTTGAAGGTGGTGGACTTGCCCGCACCATTGGGGCCGATCAGCCCGATGATCTCGCCCGCGCGCACCTCGAAGCTGACATCGTTGACCGCCACCAGCCCGCCGAACTCCTTGCGCGCCGCGCGCACGTCCAGGATCAGCTCGCCGGCCTCGGGCTTCTGGCGCACGGCCAGTGCCTCGGCCTGCGCCGGCGCCAGTACCGGCGGACCCGACGGAACCAGACGCCGCAGAAACGGCCAGATGCCATCGCGCGCGTATTGCAGCAGCAGCACCAGCAGCACACCGAAGACGATGATCTCGAAGTTGCCATTGGCACCGAGCAGCTTGGGCAGCACGCCCTGCAGCACATCCTTCAGGATGGTCAGGACGCCCGCGCCCAGCACCGCGCCCCACACATGGCCCACGCCGCCGACCACGGCCATGAACAGGTATTCGATGCCGTAGTTCAGACCGAACGGCGTCGGGTTCACCGCGCGCTGCAGGTGCGCGTACAGAAAGCCCGACACGCAGGCCAGGATCGCCGCGACCACAAAGATCACCACCTTCATCCAGGCGGTGTTCACGCCCATGGCCTCGGCCATCACGCCGCCGCCCTTGAGCGCGCGAATGGCGCGGCCCGGGCGCGAGTTCAGCAGGTTCTGCATCGCCAGCACGGCCAGCAGCACCACGGCCCAGATCAGGTAGAACATCGAGCGCCCGGACTGCAGCTCGATGCCGAAGAACGACAGCACCGGGATGCCGTTCAGGCCGTCATACTTGCCCAGGAACTCCAGGTTGCCGAACAGGAAGAACAGCGACAGGCCCCAGGCAATGGTCGCCAGCGGCAGGTAGTGGCCGGACATGCGCATCGTGATCAGGCCGATCACATAGGCCGATGCCATCGTGATCACCAGCCCCACCATCAGCCCGAACCACGGCGACAGCCCGAACTGCGTGGTCAGGTACGCAGTGCTGTACGCGCCCAGCCCCACGAACGCGGCCTGCCCGAACGAGGTCATGCCGCCCACCCCGGTCAGCAGCACCAGCCCGATCGCGACGATGCTGTACAGGCCGATGTAATTGCCCAACGTGATCCAGAACTCCGGTGTCGGCAGCACCGGCAAGAGCGCCAGCACCACGATGAAAGCCAGCACCAGCAGCCGGTTGCGGTTGACCCGCGCACGGCTGCCGGCCTCGGCACCGGCAACGCCCGCCTGCTTGTCGGTCAGCATGGTCATGGCTTATTCCTCCTCCTCGACATGCTTGCTCGTCAGCGAGCGCCACAGCAGCACCGGAATGATCAGTGTGAAGACGATGACCTCCTTGAACGCGCTGGCCCAGAAGGACGAATAGGATTCGAGCAGCCCCACCAGCAGCGCGCCCAGCGCCGCCACCGGATAGCTCACCAGCCCGCCGACGATGGCGCCGACAAAGCCCTTCAGGCCCACCAGGAAACCCGACTCGTAGTAGACCGTGGTCAGCGGCGCGATCAGGATGCCGCACAGCGCGCCCATCGCCGCGGCCAGCGTGAACGACAGCCGCCCCGCCTGCGTGGTGCCGATGCCGACCAGGCGCGCACCCAGCCGGTTCACCGCGGTCGCGCGCAGCGCCTTGCCCTGCAGCGTGCGCTCGAAATAGAAGTACAGCGCGCCGATCAGCAGCGCCGACACGCCCACGATCCACAGGCTCTGGCCCGAGATGCTGAGCGCGCCCACCTCAAAGCGCGCGTCCGAGAACGCATTGGTACGCGAGCCCTCCGCGCCGAACATCACCAGCCCCAGCCCCACCAGCGCAAAGTGCACGCCCACCGAGACGATCAGCAGCACCAGCGTGCTGGCTTCGGCCAGCGGCTGGTAGGCCAGCCGGTAGAGCATCGGACCCAGCGGGATGATGATCAGCAGCGTCAGCGCGATCTGCGCCAGCATCGGCAGCGGCTGCGCGCCGTACTGCTGCGCCAGCCAGTGCACCGCGAACGGGAACACCAGGTACTTGCCGGCCAGCACCGCCAGCCGCTGGCCCAGCGTGCGCCGCAATTCGGCGCTGCGCAGCACGGTGACGGTCTCATAGAGGAAGGTCAGCGCCCCCATCGCCAGCAGCAGCCAGCTGGTCTGCGGCGCGTGCCCGGCCTGCATCGCCGCCAGCGTCAGCGCGCCGTAGGCGACGAATTCCCCTTGCGGGATGAAGATGACGCGGGTCACCGAAAACACCAGCACCAGGGCCAGTGCCAGCAGCGCGTAGATCGCGCCTGAGGTGATGCCGTCCTGGGCCAGGATGGCGGCGATTGATAAGTCCATTGTCTCCCCGTCTTTTGTGGATGCCTGCCTGCTTTATAGGGGGAGCTGACAGGGGGTCTGTGTGCTTTGGGATTACTGGATGGTAAGCGGATTGACTGCTTTGGTTATGTAGGTCGGGTTCAATGTTGTCGTAGGTTGGACCGCCTGGTTCCGCCCTGCTGGGCGGGTCACTTTTGTCCGAGCGACAAAAGATGGAATGAACGCGCCCCGGCCCTCCGATCAAAGGCGCCGGTAGTTCAGTTGTGCATCCGGGGAAACGTGACAGGATAGGCGGGTCCCCCATCACGAAACGGCATCGATGTGCCAGAGTGGGAGTGTCACCAACCACGCGAGGATGGAGGGACCCGAGATGAATACTACGACTTACGGCCTGGATATTGCAAAGACTGTCTTCCAGCTCTATTGGGTCGAGCCTTCCGGCAAGTGTTCCAACCGCCGCTTCAGCCGGCCCAAGCTGCTGGAGTTTCTCGCGAATCGCGAGCCCGGACGTATCGCGCTCGAAGCATGTGGCAGCGCGCACTGGTGGGCCCGCCAACTGCAAGCCTTGGGTCATGAGCCAGTGCTGCTGCACGCCAGGTACGTGCGACCGTTCGTGCAGACGAACAAAACCGATGCGGCCGATGCCAAGGCTATCTGGACCGCGGCGCAGCAGCCCGGGATGCCGTTCGTGGCCCCGAAGACCGAGCCGCAACAGTGCGTGCTCAGCCTGCACGCCATGCGCCAGCTGCGCGTGAAGATGCGCACCATGCTGGTCAACCAATTGCGCGGCACGTTGTTTGAGTTCGGAATCCGGATCCGTCCCGGGCTACGGATTGGCCTGCAGGAAATCGTGCAACGAATGGACGAAATCGAACAGGACGTGCCGCCCTTGCTGTTCGAGTTCGTGCGCGAACAATTGCAAAGCATCGAACGGCTCGATCAAGAGATAGCTCGCCTGGATCAACGCATTGATACCTGGGGTCGGCAAAGTCAGGCCTGCAAAACGATTTTGGCCATTCCCGGCATCGGCATGCTTACCGCCACGGCCATGGTTGCCACCATTGGCGACGCGCACACCTTCAAGTCCGGGCGCCAACTGGCGGCTTATCTTGGCCTAGTGCCCAAACAGACCGGCACCGGCGGCAAGGTCTGGCTGAGCGGCATCAGCAAACGCGGCGACCCCTATCTGCGCACCTTGCTGATTCACGGCGCTCGGGTCGTGCTGAGTCATCTGCGCAGAAAGAACCAGCCCGGCTGGAGCCTGATGCTCGCCCAGCGACGGCCGAAAAACGTCGCGGCTGTTGCCCTGGCTAACAAGACGGTGCGTACCATCTGGGCCCTGTTGGTCCACGACCGCACCTATGACCGAGACTACGTCTCGGTCAGGCCTGCCTAGCGGGCAGGCCTGAGCTAGCAAGCAAGGAACCCGTCCACAGGTTGCGAGGGTAATGTCCACGTGATGGCAAAACAGGTTGGACCGCGGGAGTGCAAGCCCAATTGGTTACTGGTGCTCAAAGCACGGCCAAAAGATAGGGACACTCCCGGCGAAATCCATCAGGGCCTGCAGGCCAGGCCTGCACCGCAAGGCCGGATATAAGTCTGCAGCCAATCCTGTCCAAGCCTGATGTTGGCTTTACCTTGCAAACCGGGGCGCGTTCATATAAGTAACCAAAAACGCGTCGCCTCTGGCGGCTGGCCACCAATTCCTCGGCGGGGGTGGTTCCAGCGGCGGTGATTTCCAGTCCATGAGGTTGGTGGTTCGACCCTGCTACGCACCCTGTCTGTGCCTGCTTCCACGGACTATTGGACGAACCCGACTTTAGGCTGTTGGCAGCCTACTAACCAAGTCGTCGGTCGGACGCCTTCGGCTGCGCTGCGCGCACATCCTAACGTGGCAGAACCAGCGGCCACGTCCTGATTTCTTCCTTTGGCCCGGCATCATCCGCGACAACGCCGTGCGAGCGCAGCGACGCACTCCGTGCCCGAGCCCCCGACCTACGATACTGAGTGCGCGCAGCGCAGCCGTAGGCGTCCTACCGATAACCTCGTTAGCAGGCTGCCAACGGCCTAAAGTCGGGTTCGTCCAATAGTCCCTGGACGCAAGGCACATCCCGGGAGCGTAGCAGGGTCGAACCACCTACCCCATGGAACGGAAATCACCACCGCCCGAACCACCAACACCGAGGAATGGGTGGCCAGCCGCCTGAGGCGACGCGTTTTTTGGTTACTTTTTGTCGCTCGGACAAAAAGTGACCCGCCCAGCAGGGCGGAACCAGGCGGTAAAACCTACGACAACATCGAACCCGACCGACATAACCAAGCCAACCACCAAAACACCCCCACCCTCACTTCCCCAACAACCTCCACTTCCCCTCAACAACCTCCACCATCACCCGCGCCCGCTGATCAAAGCCCAGATGGTCAGTAGCACTCATGTTCATAATCCCATGCGACACCGGCAGATTCCTGGTCTGCTCCATCGCATCCCGCAACGCCTTGCGGAATTCCTTGGTCCCCGGTTGCCCCTTCTTCAGCGCCTCAGGGATGGCATGCTGCAGGATCAGCCCCGCATCCCACGCATGGCCGCCAAAGGTCGAGACCTGGCCACCGAACGCCTTCTCGTAAGCCGTCTTGTAGGCCATGGCCGGCTTCTTCACCGGATTGCTGTCAGGCAACTGCTCGGCCACCAGCAACGGCCCGGCCGGCAGGAAGGTCCCCTCGCAGTCCTTGCCGCACACGCGCAGGAAGTCAGGGTTGGCGACGCCATGGGTCTGGTAGATCTTGCCCTTGTAGCCGCGCTCCTTGAGCGTCCTGGCCGGCAGCGCCGCGGGCGTACCCGAGCCTGCGATCAGCACGGCGTCGGCATTGGCGCCCATCATCTTCAGCACCTGGCCGGTCACCGACGTATCGGTGCGGGCAAAGCGCTCGTTGGCGACGACCTTGATCTTGCGCAGCTCGGCCACCTTGGCGAACTCCTGCGCCCAGCTGTCGCCATAGGCATCCGCGAAGCCGATGAAGGCCACCGTCTTCACGTTGTTATTGGTCATGTGCTCGGCAATGGCGGTCGCCATGTGCGAGTCATTCTGCGGCGTCTTGAAGACCCAGGCGCGCTTGGCATCCATCGGCTCGATGATGCGGGCCGACGCGGCCATGGTGATCATCGGCGTCTCGTTCTCGGCCACCACGTCCACCATCGCCAGGGAGTTCGGCGTGACCGTGGAGCCCACCACGACATCGACCTTGTCTTCGCTAATCAGCTTGCGCGTGTTCTTGACCGCGGTGGTGGTGTCCGAGGCATCGTCCAGCACGATGTACTCGATCTTCTTGCCCGCGATCTCCTTGGGCATCAGCGTGAAGGTGTTCTTTTCCGGAATGCCCAGCGACGCCGCCGGACCCGTGGCCGACACCGTCACCCCGACCTTGACCTGTGCATGGGCTGCCCCGGCAGCCAGGCTGGCCGCAGCGATTGCCAGCAGGCTGGCGCGCTTGAAATCCATCTTGTCTCCTTCGGTTCCTGAAACGGAAAGGCATCCGTCCGGCGTCCGCCGGCGGATGCCCCTTCTATTTTGTACCGACCCCTCGGGTCAACGCAGGCACATCGCCGGCACCTGCGCTACAGCCAGGAACAGCGCAAGGCCGCTCCCCATTTCCCGCCCGCACCACTCCCCCGGAAAGGCGCTTCGGGCATTCACCGACCGCGCGGTCGGGAATGCGGATCGAGTCTATCACAGCGCTTTGGCGCGAAAAGGGAGGATTAACCCGCATCGCGCGCCCCGCCTGGCTTTGCGGTCAGCGCAGGAACGCGTCCCAGGCGGTCTTCAGGATCAGCGCGCTCACCACCACGATGAACACCTTGCGCACGAAGGCGCTGCCGTGGCGCAGCGCCAGCTTGCTGCCCACCTGGCTGCCGGCGGCGTTGGCCACCGCCATCACCAGGCCCAGCTGCCACCAGATATGGCCCTTGCTGGCCAGCAGCAGCAGCGCCGCCAGGTTGGTGGCAAGGTTGACCAGCTTGGTCGACGCCGCCGCATGCAGGAAGTCATAGCCGAACACGCGCACGAACACGATCATCAGGAAGCTGCCGGTGCCGGGCCCGAACACCCCGTCATAGAAGCCCAGCGCAGCGCCGGCCAGCAAGGCGGCGCTGCGCTCGCCCCAGCCGGTCAGCGTGGGGGCGTGCTCGGCGCCCAGGTCTTTCTTGGCCACGGTATAGACCAGCAGCGCCACCAGCACGAAGGGCAGCGCCTTGCGCAGCGGCTCGGCGGGGATCATGGTCAGCGCCCAGGCACCGGCCATCGAGAAGACAAAGGCCGCCACCACCGCGGGCGCGGTCGCGCCCCAGTAGATACGCACGCTGCGGCCGTAGCGCAGCGCTGCATTGGCGGTGCCCGCGATCGAGCCCACCTTGTTGGTGCCCAGCAGCGTGGCCGGGGCGATATTGGGATAGGCCGAGAACAGCGCCGGGATCTGGACCAGGCCGCCGCCGCCGGCGACCGCGTCGATCAGGCCGGCGAGAAAGGCGGCAGCCGCCAGGAATGCAAATTCCGTCATTGCAGGAAAGCGAAAAGGGAAAAATCAGGAAGGATCGGAACAGGACAAGGGCGCGCAGCCAGTCGGCGCCGGGTCAGCCCAGCACCTTCGCCGCCGGCACCAGGCTGCGGTGCCACATGCCGTTGCCGTGCAGGCTGAAGCCCGGCGGTGCGCCGCCGTGCCCCGCCACCAGCGCGGGCGCCAGCAGCGCATGGCGGATACCGTGCGCGCGGCCCCAGTCGGCCAGCGTGGCGCAGCAGGATGCCAGGCAGGTGCGGCTGGCGCCGGCGTCCAGCCCGGGCCGTACCCACCATTCGGTGGCACAGGCGGCCAGGCCGGCAAGCTCCAGGCTCGGCAGCAGCGCCACCGGCAGGCAGGCCAGCAGGCCGTGCGGTGCCTGCGCGTCGTATGCCAGCAGGCAGATGCCGCGCCCGGACTGGGCCAGCAGGTCGTCCAGCATCTGCCGGCGCGCCCGGGCAGCGGGCACCGGCAACGGCTGCACCGCGTCCAGCCAGGCCTCGAGCACGGCGGCGTCGGCGCCCAGCCCAGGGCGTACCAAGCCCTGCGGCGCGGGTGCGCCGGGACAATCCGGTGCGTCTGGGGAGTCGGGGGAATCAGGAACGGCAGGCATGGCGGGCAACGAGAGCGCCAGCATTGTCGCATGTGGCGTCAGGGCAGGTAATGCCGATGCGGCATGAATGCCCCGAAATAAGGCGAAAGCGCCACAGGAAGGATCGGGAAGCCCAAATGAAAAAAGCGTTGCCGAGGATCACCCGGCAACGCCCTTTATTTATAACGCTGCTACCCGACACCGGGTGCGCGCCTGTCGTCTCCTCGCTTCCGCCTCCATTTAACCTGCGAAAACCGTATATGGAATGTACCGAAGCAGTGCATCGAGGACAAGCTAGAAAAAACCCTAGCCCTGGAATCGGGCATGTCGCCCCACAGTCACTGCTGCTTGCGCCCGCCGTCGCCTCCGAAGCGCGCCAGCAACTCGCCCATGATGCCACGACGGAAAGTCAGCACACAGATGACGAAGATCACGCCCGTCACCATCGTCACCGACTCGCCCAGCGTGCCGAACCAGGACATGCCGGTCACCGACGCCAGGAAGTTGCCGATGTCGCCCAGCTTGTTTTCCAGCGCAACCACCACGAAGGCGCCGACGATCGGGCCCGACAAGGTGCCCAGGCCGCCGACCAGCGTCATCAGGATGACCGAGCCCGACATCGACCAGTGCACGTCGGTCAGCGTCTCGAAGCCCAGCACCAGCGCCTTGATCGAACCCGCCAGCCCCGACAGCGCCGCCGACAGCACGAAGGCGGTCAGCTTGAAGCGGTCGACGTCATAGCCCAGCGACACCGCGCGCGGCTCGTTCTCCTTGATCGCCTTCAGGATCTGGCCGAACGGCGAATGCACCGTGCGCACGATCAGCGCGAAGGCGGCCACGATGATCACCAGCGCCACGTAGTAGAGCGTCAGGTCGTCCGACAGCGGCAGCACGCCAAAGAGCTTGCCGCGCGGGATGCCCTGCAGGCCGTCCTCGCCGCCGGTAAAGGGCGCCTGCAGGCAGATGAAGAACAGCATCTGCGCCAGCGCCAGCGTGATCATCGAGAAGTAGATGCCCTGGCGGCGGATGGCCAGCGAGCCCACCACGTAGCCGATCAGCGCGCCCGTGCCGGTGCCCAGGACCAGGCCGATCTCGGGCGTCACGCCCCAGACCTTCATCGCATGGCCGGCCGCGTAGCCGGCACCGCCGAAGAAGGCCGCATGGCCGAACGAGAGCAGCCCGGTGTAGCCGATCAGCAGGTTGAAGGCGCACGCAAACAGCGCGAAGCACAGCACCTTGAGCACGAACACCGGATACGCCCCGGCCAGCGGTGCGGCCACCAGTGCCAGCAGCAGCAATCCGTACAACAGTTTCTTCTGCACGCCTTGTCCCTTTCCTGCCTTGCCTGCGTTGGCCGCCGCCGTGGATGGCGTCGATGATGTGGTCGGTGCGCCCATCACTTCTCCTTCCCGAACAGCCCGGCCGGGCGCAGCAGCAGCACGATCACCATGATGAAGAACACCACGGTCGACGATGCTTCAGGATAGAACACCTTGGTCAGGCCCTCGATCACCCCCAGCCCCAGGCCGGTCAGGATCGAACCCATGATCGAGCCCATGCCGCCGATCACCACCACCGCGAACACGATAATGATCAGGTTCTGCCCCATCAGCGGCGAGATCTGGATCACCGGCGCGGCCAGCACCCCGGCAAACGCGGCCAGCGCCACGCCGAAGCCGTAGGTCAGCGTCACCATCAGCGGCACGTTGACGCCGAAGGCCTCGACCATCTTGGGGTTCTCGGTGCCGGCGCGCAGGTAGGCGCCCAGCTTGGTCTTCTCGATCACGTACCAGGTGGCAAAGCACACCGTCAGCGACGCCACCACGACCCACGCGCGGTAGTTGGGCAGGATCATGAAGCCCAGGTCGGTCGCGCCCTGCAGCGCGTCCGGCGTCGAGTACGGCAGCCCGGACACGCCGTAGACGGAGCGGAAGATGCCCTCGACCACCAGCGTGATGCCCAGCGTCAGCAGCAGGCCGTAGATATGGTCGAGCTTATAGATCCAGCGCAGCATGGTCTTCTCGATCACCACACCCAGCGCGGCGACCACCAGCGGCGACAGCAGCAGCATGATCCAGTAGTTCAGCCCGGCGTACTCCATGCCCATCCAGGCCAGCACCGCGCCCAGCATGAAGAGCGCGCCGTGCGCGAAATTGATGACGTTGAGCAGGCCGAAGATCACCGCCAGGCCCAGGCTCAGCATCGCATAGAAGGCGCCGTTGACCAGCCCCAGCAAGAGCTGGGAAAGCATGGCCGGCAAGGGGATTCCGAAGATGTCCATGAGCGTCAGTTGCTGGTGGTGTCTCCCCTCCCCCGTGCGCGGGAGAGGGGAGCAAACGTCGCGGGCCTGCTGATTCTTACTTCTTCAGCAATGCGCACTTCGACTCGGCCACCGTGGTGAAGGCCTGGTCGCCCGGGATGGTCGCGACCACCTTCAGGTAATCCCACGGCTTCTTCGACTCGGCCGGGGTCTTCACCTGCATCAGGTACATGTCGTGGATGCCACGGCCGTCCTGGCGGATATAGCCCTTGGTGTAGAAGTCGTTGATCTTCATCTTCTTCAGCTCGGCCATGACCTTGTCCGGATCGTCGGTCTTGGCTGCTTCCACCGCCTTCAGGTAGGTGTTGACCGCCGAGTAGTCCGCTGCCTGCAAGCTGCTCGGCATCTTCTTCATCTTGCCGAAGAAGCGGTTGGCGAACTTGCGGGTGTCGTCGTTCATGTCCCAGTACCAGCTGTCGGTCATCAGCAGGCCTTCGGTGTTCTTCAGCCCGAGGCTGTGCACATCGTTGATGAACATCAGCAGGCCGGCGATCTTCATCGTCTTGGTGATGCCGAATTCCTTGGCCGCCTTGATCGCATTGATGGTGTCGCCGCCGGCGTTGGCCAGGCCCAGGATCTGCGCCTTGGACGCCTGCGCCTGCAGCAGGAACGACGAGAAGTCCGATGCCGACAGCGGATGGCGCACCTGCCCCGCCACCGTGCCGCCGTTGGCCTTGACCACGGCCGCGGTGTCGTTTTCCAGCGAATGGCCGAAGGCGTAGTCGGCGGTCAGGAAGAACCACGACTTGCCGCCCTGCTTGACCACCGCGCTGCCGGTGCCCTTGGCCAGCGCCACCGTGTCATAGGCGTAGTGCACCGTGTACGGCGAGCACTCTTCGTTGGTCAGGCGCGCCGTGCCGGCGCCGATGTTGATATAGACGCGCTTCTTCTCCGAGGCCACCTTGTTCATGGCCAGCGCCGTGCCGGAGTTGGTGCCGCCCAGCAGCATGTCCAGGCCCTGCTGGTCCATCCATTCGCGCGCCTTCGAGGCGGCGATGTCGGCCTTGTTCTGGTGGTCGGCGGAGAGGATCTCGATGGGCTTGCCCAGCACCTTGCCGCCGTGGTCCTCGACCGCCATCTTGATGGCTTCGAGGCCGCCGGGGCCATCGATGTCGGCGTACAGGCCCGACATGTCCGTGATGTAGCCGATCTTCACGGTGTCGCCCGAAACCTGGGCAGCCGCACCGAACGAAACCGCACCCATGGCGATGGCCGCCATCGCGGCCGCGAGCCGAGTCTTCTTCATCTCTTAGTCTCCTGATTTGCGGCGGCGTGTGCGCCACCCGTTCCTGCCAAACAAGCAACCGTTGATCCGGGGTACGGATCAGACCCCTAGCAGTTCATGCAATACCGGCATCTTGGCCTGCAGCTCACTGGCCGCGAAGCGCTCAACGATGCTGCCGTGCTCCATCACGTAGAAGCGGTCCGCCAGCGGCGCGGCGAAGCGGAAGTTCTGCTCCACCATCACCACCGTGTACCCCTTCTGCTTGAGCATCAGGATCATGCGCGCCAGCGCCTGCACGATCACCGGTGCCAATCCTTCCGAGATTTCATCGAGCAGCAGCAGGTTGGCGCCGGTGCGCAGGATGCGCCCGACCGCCAGCATCTGCTGCTCGCCGCCCGACAGGCGCGTGCCCTGGCTCTGGCGGCGCTCCTTCAGGTTGGGGAACATCTCGTAGATGTCGGCCTCGCTCATGCCCTGGCTGGTGTCGGCGCCCTTGAGCACCGGCGGCAGCATCAGGTTCTCTTCGCATGAGAGGCTGGAGAAGATGGCCCGCTCTTCGGGGCAATAGCCGATGCCGTAGTGCGCGATCTTGTGCGTCGGCAGGCTGATGGTCTCCTGCCCATTGACCTTGATCGAGCCCTTGCGCGCCCCGGTCAGGCCCATGATCGCGCGCAGCGTAGTGGTGCGCCCGGCACCGTTGCGGCCCAGCAGCGTGACCACTTCGCCGCGGTTCACGGTCAGGTCTACGCCGTGCAGGATGTGCGATTCGCCGTACCAGGCGTGCAGGTCCTTGATTTCCAGTGCGGGAGTATTGGATGTGCTCATCGTGTCGTCCCTGGCTCAGTGCGCGCCCTGCAGTTCCGCGTCGGCGGTGCCCATGTAGGCCTCCATCACGCGCGGGTCCCGGGACACTTCCGCATACGGGCCTTCGGCCAGGATCGCGCCACGCTGCAGCACCGTGATCTTGTCGGCAATTGACGACACCACACTCATGTTGTGCTCCACCATCAGGATGGTGCGGCCCGCCGAGACCTTCCTGATCAGCTGCGTGACGCGGTCCACGTCCTCGTGGCCCATGCCCTGGGTGGGTTCGTCGAGCAGCATCAGTTCGGGCTCCATCGCCAGCGTGGTGGCGATCTCCAGCGCGCGCTTGCGGCCGTACGGCAGGTTCACCGTCAGCGTGTGCGCGAACTCGGTCAGGCCGACCTGGTCGAGCAGCTCCATGGCCCGGTCGTTGAGCACATCGAGCGAGCGCTCGCTGCGCCAGAACTGGTACGCCGTGCCCAGTTGCCGCTGCAGCCCGATGCGCACGTTCTCCATCACCGTCATGTGCGGGAACACCGCCGAGATCTGGAACGAGCGGATCACGCCGCGCCGCGCGATCTGGGCGGGCTTGTCGCGGGTGATATCGATGCCGTTGAAAAGGATGGTGCCGGTGGTCGGCTCCAGGAACTTGGTGAGCAGGTTGAAGCAGGTCGTCTTGCCGGCGCCGTTGGGGCCGATCAAGGCATGGATCGACCCGCGGCGCACCCGCAGGTTGACGTCGCTCACCGCCGTGAACCCCTTGAACTCCTTGGTGAGGTTCCGCGTTTCCAGGATGGTTTCCTGCTGGTTCATGTCTCCTGCCCGCCCTCTTGCTGAACTGCCGGGGTGATGCCCGGCACTGACAATGGTCCGAACCGGCCTCGTAGGCCCTTGCTGCCGCTTGTACCGTCAGGCTGGGCCGTGGTGGCGGCCCTGCCTGCGGCTTTCTGTTCATTGCGGGGCGGCTCCCGCGCAGGCTCGGCGACGGCCTTGATGTGCTGCCGGCGCACCCTGTAAGGCGTCTATTGTGTGCGCCTGTTGCATCGCAAAACATCGGGGTTTGCACTATGAAACATGAACCAAGTGTCAGTTTTTTTGCAAGCGCACATGCGCAGGCTACGCCACTTGTCTACGGCCCCGTCCGTGGCCAGGCGGCGCGGCGCTTCAAGCACTTGCCGGAGCGGCCACAGACGCTGCCCTGGGTTCCGCATGCGCCGCCACTGCTGTCGCGACGGCGCGCTGCCGGCGGTCCTCGCGGATCATGTCGCTGGCGCGCTCGGCGATCATGATGGTCGGCGAATTGGTGTTGCCCGACGTGATCAGCGGCATCACCGAGGCATCGACCACGCGCAGGCCGTCGATGCCCAGCACGCGCAGGCGCTGGTCGACCACGGCCATGGGATCGTCGGCGCGGCCCATCTTGCAGGTGCCCACCGGATGGAAGATGGTGGTGCCGATATTGCCGGCGGCCTCGGCCAGCTGCTCGTCGGTCTGGAACGCCGGGCCCGGCAGCCATTCCTCGGGCTGGTACGGGGCCAGCGCCGGCGATGCCACAATGCGGCGCGTGAGCCGGATCGAATCGGCAGCGACCCGGCGGTCTTCGTCGGTCGACAGGTAGTTGGGCGCGATCACCGGCGCCTGGCGGAAATCCGCGCTGCCGATGTGCACGCTGCCGCGCGAGGTCGGGCGCAGGTTGCAGGCGCTCGCGGTAAACGCATTGAACGCATGCAGCGGATCGCCGAACTTGTCCAGCGACAACGGCTGCACGTGGTACTCAATGTTCGGGCGTGCCTGCGACGGATCCGAGCGTGCAAAGGCGCCCAGCTGCGACGGCGCCATGCTCATGGGCCCGCTCTGGTTGAAGGCATACTCCAGGCCGATGCAGAACTTGCCCCACAGGCTCGCGGCGCGTGTGTTCAGTGTGCGCACGCCGCTGACTTTCACCACCGAGCGCAGCTGCAAGTGGTCCTGCAGGTTCTCGCCCACGCCGGGCAGCGCGTGGCGCACTGGAATGCCCAGCGCCTGCAGCCGTTCGGCCTGGCCGATGCCCGACAGCTCCAGCAGTTGCGGCGTATTGACCGCGCCCGCGGCCAGGATCACTTCCTGCGCGGCCGCCGCCGTATGCGGCCGCCCGCCGCCGATATAGTTCACGCCGGTGCAGCGGCGCCCGTCGAAGGTCAGCGCGCTCACCTGAGCGCCCGTGACGATGGTCAGGTTGGAACGATCCGACGCGCGCCGCAGGAAGGCCTTGGCCGTGTTCCAGCGGATGCCGCGGCGCTGGTTCACTTCAAAATAGCCCACGCCGAAGTTGTCGCCGCGGTTGAAATCCTCGGTGCGCGGGATTCCCGCCTCTTCGGCGGCATCGGCAAAGCGCTCCAGGATGTCCCAGCGCAGGCGCTGGCCCTCCACGCGCCATTCGCCGCCGGCGCCGTGGAATTCACTGGGGCCGCGGTGATGGTCCTCGCTGCGCTTGAACAGCGGCAGCACATAGTCCCAGCGCCAGCCATCATCGCCGGTGAGCCGTGCCCATTCGTCATAGTCCTCGCGCTGGCCGCGCATGTAGATCATGCCGTTGATCGACGAACAGCCGCCCAGCACGCGCCCGCGCGGATAGCCCAGCGAGCGGCCGTTCAGCCCCGCTTCCGCCTCGGTGCGATAGAGCCAGTCGGTGCGCGGGTTGCCGATGCAGTACAGGTAGCCGACCGGGATATGGATCCAGTGGTAGTCGTCCTTGCCGCCGGCCTCAAGCAGCAGCACGTTGACGTCCGGATCCTGCGTCAGGCGGTTCGCCAGGACACAGCCGGCCGAGCCGGCGCCAACGATGATGTAGTCGAATGTCTCCATGGCTTCTTTTCGATATTGTCGTTATGGTCGTTGGAGCTTACTTCGCTACCGGCATGGTGAACTCGGCGCCCTTGGCAATCGAATCCGGCCAGCGCTGCATCACGCTCTTGTAGCGCGTGTAGAAGCGCACGCCCTCTTCGCCATAGGCATGGTGGTCGCCGAACAGCGAACGCTTCCAGCCGCCAAACGAATGCCACGCCATCGGCACCGGGATCGGCACGTTGATGCCGACCATGCCTATCTGGATCTGCCGCGCAAACGCGCGCGCGATGCCGCCGTCGCTGGTGTAGCACGACACGCCGTTGCCGTATTCGTGCGCGTTGATCAGCGCCACCGCTTCGGCAAAGTCATGCACGCGCACGACGGACAGCACCGGGCCGAAGATCTCTTCCTTGTAGATCGTCATGTCGGGCTTGACGTTGTCAAACAGCGTGCCGCCGACATAGAAGCCGTGCTCATGGCCTTCGACCTTGTGGCCGCGCCCGTCCGTCACCAGCGTTGCGCCCTCCGCCACGCCCTTGGCGATATAGCCTTCGACCTTGGCCTTGTGCGCACCGGTCACCAGCGGACCCATCTCTGCGTCCGACTCCATGCCGCTGCGGATCTTCAGCGAACGCGCGCGCTCGGCCAGGCGCGGCACCAGCTTGTCGGCAATATCGCCGACGGCCACAGCGACCGAGATCGCCATGCAGCGTTCACCAGCGGAACCATACGCCGCACCAATCAGCGCATCCACGGCTTGATCGAGATCCGCATCGGGCATCACCACCAGGTGGTTCTTGGCGCCGCCCAGTGCCTGCACGCGCTTGCCGTGCTTCGTGCCTTCCGTGTAGATGTACTCGGCAATCGGCGTCGAGCCGACGAAGGACAGTGCCTGTACGTCCGGATGCGCGAGCAGCGCGTCCACTGCTTCCTTGTCGCCCTGCACGACGTTGAACACGCCATCGGGCAAACCAGCCTGGCGCAGCAGGTCGGCAATCAGCAGGCTCGGCGACGGATCGCGCTCCGACGGCTTCAGCACAAAGGTATTGCCGCACGCCAGCGCCACCGGGAACATCCACATCGGCACCATCACCGGGAAGTTGAACGGCGTGATGCCGGCCACCACGCCCAGCGGCTGGCGCAGGTTCCAGTTGTCGATGCCGCCGCCGATGTTGTCGGTGAAATCGGTCTTGAGCAGGTTGGGAATGCCGCAGGCAAACTCCACCACCTCGATGCCGCGCGTGACTTCGCCCCTGGCATCCGAGAACACCTTGCCGTGCTCGCGCGTGATCAGCGCGGCCAGGTCGTCGTGGTGCTGGTCAAGCAGCTCCTTGAACTTGAACAGGATGCGCGCGCGGCGCAGCGGCGGGGTATCGGCCCAGGCCGGGAAGGCAGCCTTGGCGGCGGCGACGGCGTCGGCCACGTCCTGCGTGGTGCCCATGGCCACGCGCGCGGCAACTTCGCCGGTGGCGGGGTTGTAGATATCGGCCAGACGCTGCGATGCGCCGCGTGTCTGCCGGCCTGCGATGGCATGTCCGATGATGGTCTGCACCGCGCTGGCTTCTGCAAGGATGTCTTCCACTTCCGCTCCTGAATGCTGGTTCGCTGACGGCATGCGGCTTGCCCGATCTTTGCGTCTGGTGAAGACGCTGGTGCCGGCATCCTCCAGTCCTGCACTGGTATCGATGCCTCGCTGCACAAGGCGTGCCGGGCCGTGATGAGCGCAAGCTTGGTGCAGTTGCGCGGCCCCGTCCAATGATTTATCGTCAATCGCAATATAAGCGACGCAAAATATTGCGCCGCACCACACCACCGTTGCCGCGCCAACTCTCACCCCGAAATTCGTCTTGGACCTCCACCACCTGCGCGCCTTCGTTGCCGTCGCGCGCGAAGGCAACCTGACCCGCGCCGCGCAGCAGTTGCACCTGACGCAGCCGGCGGTCAGCCTGCAGCTGAAGGCGCTGCAATCGGCATGGCGCATCCGGCTGTTCGAGCGCACTGCCGCGGGCCTGACGCTGACCGCCGACGGCGCCGCGCTGCTGCCGCTGGCCGAGCGCATTCTGGATGGCGTGGGCGACCTGCAGCACACCGTCAGCGCGATGCATCACACCGTGCGCGGCCGGCTGGCGATCGGCACCATCCTCGACCCGGAATTCACGCGCCTGGGCCCGATGCTGCGCACGCTGGTGGAACGCCACCCGCAGATCGGCACCGAGCTGCGCCACGGCATGTCGGGCTGGGTGCTGCAACAGGTACGCAGCGGCGCGCTCGACGTGGGCTTCTATCTGGGCCAGCCGCCCGATGCCGGCTTCCATGCGCTGACGCTAACGCCGTTCTCGTATTACGTGGTGGCACCCAAGGGCTGGAAGGAGCGCACCGCGCTGCGCTCATGGGCGCAACTGGCCACGCTGCCCTGGATCTGGACGCCGCCCGAATCGGCGCACCACCGGCTCTTGTCCGCGCGTTTCGCGCAGGCGGGCGTCGACCCCGCCGGCGTGCCCAAGGTGGCGCATGTCGACCAGGAGGCATCGATGCTGGACCTGGTGCGCTCCGGCGTGGGGCTGTCGCTGGTGCGCGACTCGATTGCGCTGCGCGAGTCGCATGCGCACGGGCTGGTGATCGTGGAAGGGGTCTCGGTACAGACCGAGCTGACGCTGGTTTGCCTGGCCACGCGCCGCGACGACCCGGTCGTCGCGGCGGTCTTCGGCGTCGCCGAATCCGTATTCCGAACCTAGCGCTGCGGGTTCTCCAGGCGACGCTGCAGCCAGCCGGTCAGCGCCGCGAACACTTCGCCGCGCAGCGGCTGCGCTTCATTGAAGATCTCGTGGTAGCCCTGCTCGAACCACACCGCTTCGCGCAGCTCGGGCGGCGCGTTGTCGAAGAAGGTGCGGCTGCCGGCCGGGTCCACCACGCGGTCGGCGCCGCCGACCAGCATCAGCGAGGGCGCCTCCAGCAGCGCGGCATCTGCCTGTGCCTGCGCCATGCCGCGGATAAAGCCCTCCAGCACGCCGGCGGTGATGGTGGTCTGCACCAGCGGATCGGCGCGGTAGGCGGCGACCACGGCGGGATCGTGCGACAAGTGCCGCGCATCGATCGGATTGGGCACGCGCAGCCGCGGCGCCAGCGCCAGCAGCACGCGCTGCAGCGCCAGCATCGGCCCCGACAGCCGCAGCGCCAGCGCGGGCGAGGACAGCACCAGCGCGCGCACCGGGCGCACGCGCGCGGTGGCAAAGCGCGCTGCGATCAGCCCGCCCATGCTGTGGCCAAGCAGGATCGGCAGCTCATGCCAGCCAGGCATCGCGGCGTCGTAGATCTCGGCAAGGTCGTTCAGGTAGACATCCGGATGGTCCGCCACCATGCGCGCGCCGCCGCTGGCGCCATGGCCGCGCAGGTCGTGCGCGCGCACGCGCAACCCCAGCCCGCACAGCACATCGGCCACGTGCTGGTAGCGCCCGGCGTGTTCGGCAAGCCCGTGCACCAGCAACACCGAGCCGAGCGGCTCGGCGAAGCGCGCGGGATCGGGCTGCCAGGTGCGCAGCAGCAGCTCGGTGCCGTCGCGCATGCGCTGGCGGCTCTGCACCGGCGCATGCGCGACGGCAGGGGTATCGGCAGGCATGCCGGCAATGCCGGCCACAGCAGGATCGTCCGTCATCGGTGGTTCCATTCGCACAGGTCTGCTGCCGGCACGGAGCGCTCACAAGGCGTTTGCGCCGGCTGTCGTTGTTCTTCTTGGTGCTCCGGCACTGCTTGTCCTGCTCAACTGTGGCAGGCTGGCCTGCCCTGCTCTTCCGGCTGCGCTATGTCGGCCAGGATCGGGCAGTCCGGCCGGTCGTCGCCGTTGCAGTGCTGCGCCAGCTCCCGCAGCGTGTCGCGCATGGCGGCCAGCTCGGCGATGCGCTGCTCCAGCTCGGCCACATGCCGCAGCGTCAGCGCCTTGACGTCGGCGCTGGCACGGCCCCGGTCATGCCACAGCGACAGCAGGTTGCGGATCTCGTCGAGCGAGAATCCCAGATTACGGGCGCGCCGCACGAAGCGCAAGTTATGCACGGCGCGTTCGTCATAGCGGCGGTAGCCGCCTTCGGTGCGCGGTGGCGCCGACACCAGCCCGATCGCTTCATAGTGCCGGATCATCTTGGCCGACACCCCCGAGGCTTGCGCCGCTTCGCCGATATTCATGACTCGCCTCCGTGCGCGGTGGATGCCGTACCGGCTTGCGCGCGCCAGCGGCGCAGCAGCAGCGCATTGCTGACCACGCTCACGCTCGAGAACGCCATTGCCGCGCCCGCCACCACCGGGTTCAGCAACCCCGCCGCGGCCAGCGGAATGCCCACCACGTTGTAGAAAAAGGCCCAGAACAGGTTCTGCCTGATCTTGCGCACGGTGCGGTGCGACACCGCCAGCGCATCAGCCACCAGTGACGGATCGCCGCGCATCAGCGTGATGCCGGCGGCGTGCATGGCGACGTCGGTGCCGGTCGACATGGCGATGCCGACGCCGGCCGCCGCCAGTGCCGGCGCATCGTTGATGCCGTCGCCCACCATGGCCACCACCGCGCCATCGCGCCCCAGCGCCTGCACGCGCGCGGCCTTGTCTTCGGGCAGGACTTCGGCCTGCACGTCATCCAGCCCCAGCGCCTGCGCCACGCGCGCCGCCGCGCCGGCGTTGTCGCCGGTCAGCATTACCGTGCGCACGCCGGCGGCGCGCAGCCTTGCGATCGCCGCGGGCGCGCCCGGCTTGATGGCATCGCCGAACGCAACCAGCCCGGCCACGCGCGGCGGCGTGGTTTCCAGCAGCCACGACACGGTGCGGCCTTCCGCGCGCAGCTGGTCCGCCAACGCGGCCAGCGTGCCGGCTGCCGCGCCCAGGGACTCGCGCAGGCGCTCGCTGCCCAGCTGCAGCGCGTGGCCGTCCACCACGCCGGCAATGCCGCGGCCCGGCAGGGCCTGCACGCCGCTGGCCTGCGGCACGGCAATGCCGCGCGCCTGCGCCGCAGCCAGCACGGCGCGGGCCAGCGGATGTTCGCTGCCGGCCTGCAGCGCGGCCAGCCGGGCCAGCAGCACGCTGGCGTCAGCGTCGGCGGGGTCGGCCGCATGCAGCGCCACCACTTCCGGCTTGCCGACCGTCAGCGTGCCAGTCTTGTCGAACGCCACCACGCTGACCCGGTGCGCAATCTCAAGCGCCTCGGCGTCCTTGATCAGGATGCCGGCACGCGCGCCGGCGCCGGTGCCGGCCATGATCGCCGTGGGCGTGGCCAGACCCAGCGCGCATGGGCAGGCGATCACCAACACCGCCACGGCATTGAGGAGCGCCGCCTCCCAGTCGCCGGCAAAGAGGCCCCAGCCCAGCACCGTCACCAGCGCAATGCCCAGCACCACCGGCACGAACACCGCGCTGACCTGGTCGACCAGGCGCTGGATCGGCGCCTTGGCCGCCTGCGCGTGCTCGACCATGCGGATGATGCGCGCCAGCACGGTCTCGGCGCCCACCGCCTGGGTGCGCGCGACCAGCAGGCCTTCGAAATTGATGGCGCCGCCGGTGATGCGGTCGCCGGGCTGTTTCGGTACCGGCAGGCTTTCGCCGGTCAGCATCGATTCATCGGCATGGCTGATGCCTTCGATCACCTCGCCATCCACCGGGATGCGCTCGCCCGGGCGCACCACCACCTCGTCGCCCACGCGCACCGCCGCCAGCGGCACGCTCTGCTCCACGCCGCCGCGGCGCACACGGGCCGTATCGGGGCGCAGCGCCGCGAGCGCGCGGATGGCATCGGCGGTCTGGCGCTTGGCGCGCGTTTCCAGCCACTTGCCCAGGCGCACCAGCGTGATCACCACCGCCGCGCTTTCGAAATACAGGTGCGGCATGGCGTCGGCGCTGCGCCACATCAGCCACAGCGACAGCCCGTAGGCCGCCGAGGTGCCAAGCGCCACCAGCAGGTCCATATTGCCGGCGCCGGCGCGCACCGCCTTCCAGCCCGCCTTGTAGAAGCGCCAGCCGAACACGAACTGCACCGGCGTGGCCAGCAGCCACTGCACCCAGGCGGGCAGCATCCAGTGCACGCCGAACCATTCCAGCACCATCGGCGCCACCAGCGGCAGCGACAGCGCCGCCGAGATCGCTACCGGCCAGGGGCCGTCCCAGAGAGCCGCGGCCTGCCCGGCTTGTGGCCCCTGCGACGCGGCATCGGCGACCGGCGCCGCGCCATAGCCGGCGCGTGCCACCGCGGCCACCAGCGCCGCCGTATCGGCGGCGCCGCGCAGCAGCGTGACGCTGGCGCGCTCGGTGGCCAGGTTGACCTGCGCCTCCATCACGCCCGGCACCGCGCGCAGCGCCTTTTCCACCCGGCCCACGCACGAGGCGCAGGTCATGTCGGCGATATTCAGTTCGATGGTGTCCTGCGGCACGGCGTAGCCGGCATCGGCCACGGCACGCGCGGCGGCCGGCAGCACGGCGCCCGAGTCCGCGCGCAGCGTGGCGGCTTCAGTGGCCAGGTTGACGGCGACATCGCGCACGCCCGGCACCTGGGCCAGCGCTTTCTCCACGCGGCGCACGCACGAAGCGCAGGTCATGCCGTCGACCGGCAGGCGCCACTCGGGCATGCCGTCGGCTGGCGGGCGGACGTCCGTCCGGACGGGTTGGGAAGCAAGCACAGCGCTGGAATCCGGCATGGTTCTGAGTCATCCACAGTGTCGATGTCAGCATCATGGACCTTACCATCATTGGAAGGTCAATGCCGGATCGGGATGCCGCCGCCGTCACGCCGGCACCAGCAAATTACCGCTTGCGCTTCCCACCATGGGAAGGTTCAAACTATGTCTGTCGCGGCACCCTGCCGCCTTTTCATCCCGTTCAGGAGCGTTCCACCATGATCCAGTTCCAGGTCGAAGGCATGTCGTGCAATCACTGCGTCGGCGCCATCACGCGTGCCGTGCAGGCTGTCGACCCCGCCGCGCGCGTCAGCGCGGATGTGCCCACCCAGGCCGTGCGCGTCGAGAGCAGCGCCGACACACAGGCGCTGCGCCATGCCATCGAAGAGGCTGGCTACCCGGTCAAGTCGCTGGCATAAGCCGCCACCGTCAACAAGAAAAGGGCACCCCCCGGGTGTAATAGCGTTCGGTTAAGGTCTCAAGTGCCACTGTCATTCCCGCGCGCGCGGGAATCCAGCGTCTCTCACGTCCCCTTTGGGGATGAAGTCACTGGGTCCCCGCTTTCGCGGGGACGACGGTGGTTAACCAAACGGCATGACACCCTCAGGGTGCCCTTCTGCTATCCGCGCGGCAGGCTCAGAAGCGGTAGCCCACGTTCAGGAAGGTCACCACCGGATCGATCTTGATCTTGGTATGCGACACGATCGTCACCGGACCGGCCTGCGTGGTGAAGGTAGCGCGCGTCGACAGCGGCAGGTACGAGACCGACAGACCAACAAACCAGTTGTCGTTGATCGCGTAGTTGGCGCCGATATTGAACACCGGGTTCCACGACGGTGCCGCGCTGGCGGTCATGCGCGCGCCCGGAGCGAACTCGCGGTTGACGAAGTTCTGGTTGGTGATGGTTTCCTCGGTGAACCAGGTGTAGTTCACGCCGATGCCGACGTAGGGACGGAATTTGGTCTTGGCGTCGAAGAAGTGGTACTTGACCAGCACAGCCGGGCTCCACTGCCTGACCGTGCCCAGCTTGCCGTACTGGGCAAAGCTGCCGGTGCCCTTTACCTCATGCTTGGGCGGAACCCCGGCGACCAGTTCGCCCGAAATGTTGTCGGTAAAGTAATGCGTGAACGCCAGGCCGAGCGTATCGGCGGATTCAATGTCCGCGCCGGTGTTCGGCTTGACCTGGTTCACCGGGCGGCCGCCAAAGCTGTCCACGGTCAGCGGATCCGCGGAGCTGTTCGGCATCACGCGGAACCAGCCCATGCTGACGATATTGCTGCCTGCCGACTGCGCGTGTGCGGCTCCAGCCAGCGCCATGACAGCGCCTGCCGCCAGCATCTTCTTATAGGTCGATTTCATAATCCTCTTACTCCTCTTTCGGTTACTGCGGCGTGCATTATCCGGCTAGCGGGAGCGCGACTGTTTCACCGATGACACTGATTCGTAGAGGACGCCCCCTAAAAGGAGGGTTAACCACTAAGAGTTCAAGGGAAGAGTAGCCTTCAGGGCCCATTGCCGAGGCATTCGCGCAACGGTTTATGCCGTGAGCAGGAAAAAAACCCTCAAATTGACAAGGTTTTATGGGCCAGGCGCGCAACAGAGGTCGCCCACCTGCCCCATCCTGGTGCCGTCAGGGCGTCACGATGGCGAAGTTCGGCTCGGACTTGTCCAGCAGCGCCGTCCACGCCGCCACCGCCTGCGGGTCGCCGTCCACGCGGGCGCGGCCTGCCTGGGTCTCGGCCTGCAGCGTGGTCTGGCCGGCCAGCACGCCCGTCAGGACGGCGCGTGGCATGGTCAGCGTGGCCTGCGGCGAGGCGTGCTGTGCATCGGGCTTGTAGCGGAACACGCCGTTCTCCACGGTCAGCGCAAAGCGCTTGCCAGTGTCAGGCTGTACCCAGTTCAGCGCCAGCGTCTTGCCCGCGGCGCGCTCGCCGTTCAGGCTGATCGCCAGGTAATCGAGGAACATGGTGTCGGTCATGGCGCGCAGCACGTCCGGGCTGCCGGCGCGCCGGCCGGCCTTGGGCGGGCCACTGCGCAGTTCGGCGGCACCGGTCAGGTAAGCATTGCGCCAGGTCGAGGATTCGGCCTGGTAGCCCAGTTGCTCCAGCGCTTCGGCCTCCAGCTGACGGGCGGCCTGGTTGGACGGATCGGCAAACACCACGTGCTTGACCACCTCGGCCACCCAGCGGTATTCGCCGCGCGCGTAGGCCGCGCGCGCCTGCTCCAGCACGCGCGCCGCGCCGCCCATGAATTCAACGTAGCGCTTGCCTGCCTCTTCCGGCGGCAGCGGATTCAGGTTGGCCGGGTTGGCGTCATACCAGCCCAGGTAGCGCTGGTACACCGCCTTGGCGTTGTGGCTGACGGTGCCGTAGTAGTCGCGCAGGTGCCATTCGGCGGCCAGCGACGGCGGCAGCTTCACGCGCTCGGCGATCTCGGCCGGCACGTAGCCCATGTTGGCCAGCCGCAGCGACTGGTCGTGGATGTACTTGTAGCCGTCGCGTTGCTTGCCCAGGTAGGTGACGATGTCCTGGCGGCCCCAGGTGGGCCAGTGGTGCTGGGCGAACAGGACGTCGGTGCGGCCACCGAAGCGGTCGATGGTCTCGTCCAGCGCGCGCCACCACTGGTTGGCGTCGCGCACCTGGGCGCCGCGGATGGTGTAGAGGTTGTGCAGGTTGTGGGTGGCGTCCTCGGCCGCGCACAGCGCCTTCCACTGCGGGAAGTACATCAGCATCTCGGCCGGGGCCTCGGTGCCCGGCGCCATCAGGAACTCGATTTGCACGCCATCAATGGTGCGAGTCTCGCCGGTCTTTTGGATCAGGTCCGTCGGTGCGATCAGCGTGATGGTGCCCTGCGCAACGCTCTTGCCGAGCCCCACGTCCACCTGGCCCGTTGCCGAACGCGGCAGGTTGAAGCCATACATGTACTGCGCGCGGCGGCTCATGGCGTTGCCGGCGAAGACGTTCTCGCTGACGGCCTCTTCCATGAAGCCTTCCGGCGCCAGCACCCTGACGCGCCCGGACTTGACGTCGTCTTCGCTGACGACGCCCTTGACCCCGCCGAAGTGGTCGCCATGGCTGTGCGTATAGATCACCGCGACCACCGGCTTTTTGGGCCGGTGCCTGAAGTACAGGTCCAGGCCGGCTCGCGAGGTTTCCATCGCGGTCAGCGGATCGATCACGATCAGGCCGGTATCACCCTCGATGATCGTCATGTTGGCGACATCGAAGCCGCGGATCTGGTAGATCCGGTCCGTCACCTGGAACAGCCCGTTGTGCATGTTGAGCTGGGCCTGGCGCCACAGGCTGGGGTTCACCGTGGCCGGCGCCCTGTCCTGCTTGAGGAAACCGTAGGGGTCCAGCGCCCACACCACATTGCCCTTGGCGTCGCGGATTTCGGTGTTGTCCAGCGTGCCGATAAAGCCACGGCGCGCAGCCTCGAAGTCACGCCGGTCATTGAACGGCAGTTGTTGCAGCACCGCCGCATTGGCGCGGGCGGTGGCATCGGTGGCGGGATTGCCCGCGGTGGCCGGGGCAGGTGCGGCGCCGGCGGTGCCGGCAAGGCTGATGGCGGCTGCGGCCAGCACGGCGGCGGCTGCGGCAATGGCAGTCGGGTACGGCATCTTGGTCTCCTGGAAATCCTGGGCCGGACGTCGGTGCCCGGCCTGCAACGCTGCTGTAATTGTGCTGAACGTTCAGTACAATACCGGAGTTTGCTGGCAGACCCCGCCCGCTGTCAAATTGGCATCCGGCCTGAATAATCCAGAATTGCCGCCGGCCCCCACTGTCTTCTGCCCCCGCCCATGCCACCGACCCGCCCTGCCGCGCAAATGCCATCAGCCTCCGTCACCAAGAACCGCCGAGGACTTGAAACCCGGGAGCGCGTGATTGCCGTGACGCGCGGCCTGATCAGCGCGCACGGCTACGCCGAGGTGACGCTCGACCAGATTTCCGCCGAGGCCGGCGTGGCCAAGAGCAGCCTGCTATGGCATTTCGGCAGCAAGGAAATGCTGCTGGCGGAGGCCGCCACCAGCCTGTTCCGGGATATCGGCGAGGGGCTCGGCACAGAGCCGCACCGGGGCAGGACCGCGGCGCGGCGGCTCGAAAACGCCTTCGACCGGGTGGCCGACTATTTCACGGCCAATCCGGAAGCCAAGGGTGTGGTGCTGGCGTTGTTGTTCTCGGGCAGCGTGCCGCCCAGCGTGCGCGAGGAAATCCGCCGCAGTTGGGACGCGCACGTGCTGGACCTGGTCGATGCGCTGTCAGCACCCGGGCGCCCTCTCCCCGCAAACATGGCGCGGCTGATGGTGGCGACCATCCACGGCTGCTACTGCCACTGGTACGCCAGCGACCGCAGCGAGCCGATCGCCGGCTTCCTGGCGCCAGCGCGCGAGCTCTTCGGCGACTGGCTGCGCGCCCGCGACGGTGCGGCCTAGCGGCTGGCCAGCACGCAGGCGGCCAGGTCCCACAGCGCATAGCCCACGCTCTTGAACACCAGCGGGCTGCCGGCCCGCGCGCGGATGACGTCGGCCCGCAGGATCGCGGTCTCGAACGGCTGCACGTCGGCCCAGTCGATGCCGGCCTGCAGCAGGTCCCCCGCTTCGTCCTCGATCCCGAACAGCGTATCGGCCAGCAGCCGGCCGCTATCCGCGGCGGCATGGCACAGCGTCGGCGGCAGTTCGCACATGTCCGGCCGGAACGCGCCGACCGCGGCAATGAAGTGATCGTCGCGCCAGAGGCCGCTGTCCAGGTCCGGCAGCACCGGGCTGCGGCTGGACGTCACCGTCACCACCATCGATACGCGCGGCAATGCCGCCGCGACCGAATCAGCCACCTGCGCTTCCACCCCCAGCGCGCGCGCATGCGCGGCCAGTGCCTCGGCCTTGTCGCGCGTGCGCGAATGCAGCCACACCTTGCGCACGCCCAGCCCGGCGACGAAGGCCTCCAGGTGGGTCAGCGCCTGCACCCCGGCGCCGACGATCAGCAGCTCGCCGTCCTGGCGCGCAGCGAAGCACTGCGCCGCCAGCAGGGACACGGCCGCGGTGCGCCGTCCCGTGACGGTGGGACCATCGAGCATAGCGATACGCTCGCCGGTATGCGCATCGGCCACCACCACTTCCCCGAGGATATTGGGCAGCCCGCGCTGCGGGTTGCCGGGATGGACGGTGATGTTCTTGGTCATCACCAGCTTGCGGTTGCGCGCCGGCATCACCAGCAGCGTGCCCTCGCCGTCCTGCGCATCGCCCACGGGCAGCGCGATACGCGGCGGCGCCATGGCGGTGCCGTCGCGCAGTTCGGCCAGCATGCCGGCGATGGCTTGCGCCAGTTCGGGATAAGGCAGGCGCGCCGCGGTGCTGGCGGCATCGAGGGGGACGAGGGACATGCGCTGGCTCCGGCAAGACGTTGCGAAGCGCCATTATTGCGCATGCCCCGGCACGCGCTTCAGCGCGCCAGCAATGCCATCACCTGCGCGGCATAGCGCGTACCCGCCGCTGCGCCGGCGGGGAACACCGCGTCGATGTCGGCCAGGTCCTGCGCATCCAGCCGCACCGCGAGCGCGCCGAGGTTGTCGTCCAGGTTGGCGATGCGGCGCGTACCCGGAATCGGCACCACCCGCGGCCCGCGCGCCAGCACCCACGCCAGCGCCAGCTGCGCCGGCGTGCAGCCCTTGTCCGCCGCCAGCGCGCGCACCTTGTCGACCAGCGCCAGGTTGCGCGCAAAGTTTTCGCCCATGAAGCGCGGGTTGGTGCGGCGGAAATCGTCTTCGTCGAAATCCTCCGGACTGCGGATCGCGCCGGTCAGGAAGCCGCGCCCGAGCGGGCTGTAGGGCACAAAGCCGACGCCCAGGCGCTCGCAGGCCGCGAGGATGCCGTCCTCGTCCGCGTCGCGGGTCCACAGCGAATATTCGCTCTGCAGCGCCGTGACCGGATGCACCCGGTGTGCGCGTTCGAGCGTGGCGGCGCTGGCTTCGGACAATCCCAGCCAGCGCACCTTGCCGGCCTGCACCAGTTCCGCCATGGCGCCCACGGTCTCTTCGATGGGCACCGCCGGATCCACGCGATGCAGGTAGTACAAGTCGATATGGTCCGTGCCCAGCCGCTTCAGGCTGGCCTCGCAGCTGGCGCGCACATAGTCGGGGCGGCCGTTGACGCCGCGCGTGGCCGGGTTGGCCGGATCGCGCACCAGGCCGAACTTGGTCGCCAGCACCACCTGGCCGCGCCGCCCGGCGATGGCACGGCCCACCAGCGCCTCATTGGTGTGCGGGCCATAGACATCGGCGGTGTCGAGCAGGTTGATGCCCCGGTCCAGCGCATGGTGAATGGTGCTGACCGACTCGGCGTCGTCGTGCGCGCCGTAGAAGTCGCTCATGCCCATGCAGCCGAGGCCGAGCGGGAACACGCTGGGGCCGGTCTTGCCCAGCTGGCGGAATGGGGTGGAAATGGCATTGGCGGTCATCGAAGCCTCCTGTTGGCCGATTGGACACCGGCGGTGCATCGGATCAGGCAAGTATGGGCACTCGACCCGCCAGGAAACAGCGTGCTACGCTGCATACATCATGAAGCCAGACTTCACAATCGATATCGATTCATTGCCCGCGCTCGCCGCCTTCGCACGCGTGGCCCGGCTGGGCAGCTTTACCGCCGCGGCCATGGCGCTGGCCGTCAGCCCTTCGGCGGTGTCGCAGACCATTCGCCAGCTGGAAGCGCGCCTGGGCGTGCGGCTGCTGCAGCGGACCACCCGCAGCGTCGGCCTGACCGAGGCCGGGGCTGCCTTGCTGGCGCGCGTGGAACCCGCGCTGGCAGAGATCGGCGCCGCCACCGACGATATCCGCCAGCAGCGCGACATGCCCGCCGGCACGCTGCGCCTGACCACGCCGACCACCGCCGGCGCGCTGGTGCTGCGGCCCCTGCTGGCCGACTTCCTGCGCGCCTGCCCCGGCATCACCGTCGACGTGATCACCGACGACCGCTTCGCCGACCTGGTGGCCGAAGGCTTTGACGCCGGCCTGCGCCTGGGCGAGGCGCTGCAGCGCGACATGGTCGCCATCCCGGTCACCGGCCCGCTGCGCATGGTGGTGGCCGCCTCGCCCGATTACCTCGCGCGCCACGGCACACCCGCCCACCCGCGCGACCTGCACGCGCACGCCTGCCTGCAGTACCGCTTCGGGCCACACGGCAGCGTCTATCGCTGGGAGTTCGTCGAAGACGGCCACACCTTCACCGTGGACACGCGCGCCGCGCTGATTGCCAACGACCGGACCCTGCTGCACCAGGCGGCGCTCGACGGCATCGGTCTGATCCACGAATTCCCGGTGCATATCCAGCCCTCCCTCGACAGCGGCCGGCTGGTCACCGTGCTCGATGGCTGGCTCCCGCCATTCGACGGCCTCTACCTGTATTACCCGAGCCGCGTGTTGATGCCGCCCAAGCTGCGCGTGTTCGTCGATTTCCTGAAAGCCCGCGCAGGCCTCAGCGCTTAGCCGAGGCCGCCGGTGCGCGCACCGACGCGCCACGCACCTCAATGCCGATGCGGTCCACCACCTTGCCCGCGGCATCGAGCAGTTCCACCTGGTGCCGCCCCGGCCAGGGCAGCCAGGGCACCTCGCCGCCGCGCCCCAGCGGCTTGCCGTCCATGCGCCAGCTGACCATGCGCGCACCCTGCCCGGCCACGCCCTCCGCCTGGAACCACACGCGCTGCGCTGCGGGGGGCATGTCGGGATCGAGGGCAAACACGGTGCCGTCGGCCGGATTGGCGATCGCGGGTGCGCTCGGGCGCGCGGCCGGCGCGCCCACGCTGACGCGCCGGATCGCGGTGCCGGCAAGGAAGACCTCATCTCGCGCCGGCTCCAGCCCGTCGTCGAAGCTCAGCGCCACGCGCTGCACCCCCGCGGGCATGGCGGGTGCCTGGCTGGCAAGCGTGCGATGGAGCGCCTCCATGACGTCGTGCCAGACCGGCGCCGCGCCCGACACGCCCGAGACCTCGTGCATGCTGGCGCCGCTGGCATTGCCGACCCACACGCCCACGGTGTAGTGCTGCGACCAGCCGATGCACCAGTTATCGCGCATGTCCTTGCTGGTGCCGGTCTTCACCGCGGTCCAGAAGCGCGTGGTGAGGGGGCTGTCCAGCCCGAAGGTGCGCGCGCGCGCATGGCGGTCCGACAGGATGTCTGCGATCACGTAGCTGGCGCCCGCTTGCATCACGGTCTTTGCCGCTGCCGCCGGTGCGCCTTCCCATAGCCGCGGCGCCGCATAGCTGCCGCCGTTGGCCAGCGCGCGGTATGCATTGGTCAGCGCCAGCAGCGACACGTCGGCGCTGCCCAGCGCCAGGCTGTAGCCGTAATAGTCGCCCGCCTCGGTCAGCGGCAGTCCCAGCGCCACCAGCCGCTTGTGGAAGCGGTGCGGGGTCACCATCACCAGCGTGCGCACCGCCGGCACGTTCAGCGACGCGGCCAGCGCCGCGCGCAGGCTGACCCAGCCGGCATAGCGGTGGTCGTAGTTCTGCGGCACGTAGAGCCCGCCGCCGACCGCCAGGTTCACCGGCCGGTCATCCAGCAGCGAGGCCGCCGTCAGCCGCCTTTCTTCCAGCGCCTGCTCGTACAGGAAGGGTTTGAGCGTCGAGCCCGCCTGGCGCAGCGCCGCCGCGTGGTCCACCTGCGCGGCGCCGGAAAGCGCGCCCGACGAGCCCACGTAGGCCAGCACGTCGCCGCTGGCATTGTCGATCACCACCACCGCGCCGTCCTCGACATTGCGCCCGGCCAGTTCGCGCAGGTGCCGGTCGAGACTGGCCGCGGCCACGCGCTGCGTGCGCGCGTCGAGCGTGGAGGCGATGCGCGCAGGCATGGGTACGCCCGCTGCCAGTCGCGCGCGCGTCTCGCTGACCAGGCGCCGTGCCAGGTGCGGCGCAAGCTGCTGAGACGCCGCCAACGCCGCCGACGGCGTGGCCGCCGCGGCACGCTGCGCGACCGGCCCCGTGCGCAGCAGCGCCAGTTGCGCAAAGCCCTCCAGGCCATCGCACTCGCGCGGCAGGCGCATCTCGCGCAGGATGCCGCAGGCGCGGCTGGCCACCTGCCCGGCCCTGGCGTTGGGCGCGCGCACCAGCGCTACCGCCAGTGCCGATTCGCGCGCGTTGAGTCCTTCCGGATACTTGCCGAACAGCACCTGCGACATCGCCGACAGGCCCACCAGTTCGCCGCGGAACGGCACCAGGTTCAGGTAGGCCTCCAGGATCTGGTCCTTGCTCCAGCTGCGTTCCAGCGATGCCGCACCCGCAGCCTGCCCCAGCTTCTGCGTGAGGCTGCGCCCCTGCCCCGCCGCGCCCGGGCGGCGCAGGTCCTCGTCGAGCAGGCCTGCCAGCTGCATGGTCAGGGTCGAGGCGCCGCGCGTGCGCGTATTCCACAGGTTGGCCCAGGCGGCGGCGGCCACGCCCTGCCAGTCGACCCCGCTGTGCGCATAGAAGCGCCGGTCCTCCGACAGCACGATGGCCGTGCGCAGCGCGGGCGAGGTATCGGCCAGCGCCACCCAGTCGCCGCGGCGCGCGCGGAAATCATCGCGCACGCGGCCCACGGTGTCGCCGTGGCGGTCCAGCACCACCACGTCCGCACTGCGCCAATCGGCGCGGACCTGCTCGAACGCGGGCAAGGCCGCAGCCGGCGCGGACCAGGCCAGCGCCATCACCAGTGCCACCAGAGGCCCGCGCGACGTCATTCCTGCTTGCGTCCTGCCACGATGCCCGCCACCAGCAGCACCTGCGCCGCGGCGTAGGTCCACCAGATGCCAAGCTGGAAGGAATCAAACGGCACCAGGAAGCGCGCGATGCCGATCATCATGTCCGATGCGGCAAAGCACAGCGCCCCCAGCGCCGCCAGCGGCGTCGGCAGGCGCGCCACCAGCGCGCTGCAGGCCATGGCGGCAAGCACGCCCACATAGAGCACCACCGGCACCGTCAGCGCACCCATGTTGGGCCAGAAGCGGCCCAGCATGGTGCCCGCCACGCCCAGCAGGGCGCCGCACGCAACCAGGCGGTGCGGGCGGGTATCGCCCGCCAGCGGCACCAGCACGCGCAGGTAGGCCAGGTGCGCCAGCAGGAAGGCGCCGAGCCCGCCCACGAACGAAAACGACAGCGCCGGCAGCGCCAGCAGGAAGTCTCCGAGCGCCGAGAACAGCAGCGCCGTGACCAGCCAGCGGCGCTCGCCGAGCGGCCGGTGGAACCACGCCGCGCGTGCCAGCAGCAGCGCCATCGCGGTCTTCCACATGGGCTGCATGGCGATTTGCCCGGTCAGCGGCGCGCCATCAGGCAGCTCGATCGCCACCTGCACCAGCAGCGCGCCGTAGACGATGCCGGCCATCGCGCCCGCCAGCCACCACTCGCGCACGCGCGCCGGCATCATCATTGCCAGCCAGCTCATGGGCGTGCTCCTACCGCCAGCCGCGGGTTGGGCGCCACGCCGAACACGTCGGGCGCGTACATCGCTTCGACGCGCGTGGGCGGCAGCGCGAAGTCGCCGGCGTTGTTGAGCCGCACCGTGTATTCGACCGAGACCGTGCCCTTGGGCACGTAGCCGAAGTACTCGCGGTAGGCCTGCGGCGTGCGCTCGATATAAGCCGGCCACACCGCGCCCTTGCGCTGCTCGCCGCGCGTGGCGATGGCCGAGTCGCGGCCCAGGCCGCTGCCCAGGATGGTGGCGCCGGCAGGGATCGGATCGCTGACCACCACCCAGGTCATGTCGGCCTGGGCATCGATCTCCAGCTTGACGCGGTACACGTCGCCACGCGACCACTTGTCCTTCACCGCCTGCTCCTGCGGCGTCACGGTGCGCTTGATGCGGTAGCCAGCGGCCAGCGGCGCGGTCACCGGCACCGCCGCCATGGCGCGCACCGTGGCCCACGGATGGCCGGCGCCGGCGTGATCCACCTGCAGCGTGCCACCCTCGGCGCCGGTCGGCCACGGCAGGTCGACACTGCCCTGGGCCACGCCCTCGGTGCGCTGCGCGCGCGCCCAGTCGAAGCTGCGCGAAGCGTCGGCCGCATGGCTCACGCTGACGCGCGTGGTGCCCGCCACCGGCGTCTTCTCGAACGCCTGCGCAAAGCGCGTCACCGCCAGCATGCCCCATGTGTTGGCAGTGGTGGTGCCCCAGGCGCCATGCACCTGCCGGCCCAGCAGTCCGGTGGCCAGTTGCGGCGCGTCTTCCTTCCAGCCCGGCAGCTCCGACGCCAGCGCCAGCAGGCGCGCGGCGTTGGTGTCGCCGCCGGCCATCATCCACCACCAGTTGTCGTTGCGCTCGGTGGAGAACGCCAGGCGCGTGCCCTGCACCGTCAGGCGCGAGCGCAGCAGCTGCTGGGCCTCGGCCAGGCGTTGCTCGCGCTGCGGGATGTCCTGCAGGCGCGTGAGCAGCAGGGTCCAGTCCAGCAGGGCCGAGGTCGGCCATTGCGCCGGCAGGATCTGGATCGATCCCAGCATGCGCGCCTGCGCATGGCCGGTGCGCGACAACGCCTCGAGCGCGCCCAGCTTGCGCACTTCCAGGTATTGCGTGCTGTCTGCCGGCGACCAGCTGTCGCGGCGGATGCGGCCTTCGACAAAGTCGGTCAGGCCGCGCTCCATCTGCGCGCGCTGCGCGTCGGGGATGCGCAGCGCCAGTCCGGCGCGCGCAGCCTCATCGGTCACCGCCAGCAGATAGGCCGTCAGCACTTCGCTGCCGTAGTCCCTGTCAGCATTCAGCGGGAAGTACGAGGCCAGGCCGTTGCCATCGAGGTAGGACGGCAGCTGCGTCATCAGCGCGTCCCACGCGGCGGTGTCATTCAGGCCGATGGCTTTCGATGCGCGCTGCTCCAGGCAGGTGAACGGGTAGTTGCGGAACCACTCGCGCACGCCCGGCATGCCGCCCGCCAGCGACGACTGGAAGTTCACCTGCAGCCCGCCGCGCACCTTGCCCGCCGGATCGGCCAGCGCGCCCGGCGGCGCCTTGACCGGCACCGACAGCGACGGCGACACCTGCGCCAGCGTGGCCTGCTGCACCGTGACCGGCTCCGCCGGCACGATCTGCTGCGACACCTTGATGCGGTCGGAAGCGCCGCCAGTGCCCTGCTCGCTCGCCTGCACTTCCCACATCACCGTGCCGCTGCGCGAGTACGCCAGCAGCGCGGGCGCGGTCACGTCCCAGCCGATCTCGCGCGCTTCGCCCGCAGGGATCTGCACGGTCTGCGCGGGCAGGCCGGCCTCGTTGCCGAGCAGCGTGCCGCGCGCTGTGGCCTGCACCGTCATGGCGCGCCTGGTGGTATTGCGCAGCGTGAACATGGCGCGGTAGCGATCGTCCTCGCGCACCAGCAGCGGCAGGCCGGAAATCACCTGCAGGTCCTGCGTGGCGGCGATGGTGGCGCTGCCCGTGCCGAAGCGTCCCAGGCCCAGGTCCGCCACCGCGACGATGCGGAAGCTGGTCAGCGAATCGTTGAGCGGGACCTCGATGCTGGCGCGGCCCTCGGCATCGAGCTGCACGCGCGGGTTCCATAGCAACAGCGTGTCGAACAGCTCGCGCGTGGGGCTCTTGCCGCCGCCGCCGCCGGCCGGCACCGCCTTGCGCCCGTAGTGGCGGCGCCCGATGATCTCCATCTGCGCAGTGGACGTTTCCACGCCGTAGCCGCGCCGCTGCAGCATCGCATCGAGCAGGTCCCAGCTGGTGTTGGGCATCAGCTCCAGCAGCGCCTGGTCCACCGCGGCCAGCGCCACTTCGCCGTTGGCGGCGGGCTTGCCGTCGGGCAGCTTCACCTGGATCGCCACGCGTGCCTTGCCGCGCACCGGATAGCTGGCCTTGTCCGGGGTCACGGTGACATCCAGCCGGTGGCCGGCATTGCCGACGCGGATCTCGGCCAGTCCCAGCCGGAAGGCCGGCTTGGACAGGTCGACCAGCGCGTTCGGCGCGGCGTACTCGCGGCCTTCGCTGCGGAATGCGCGCCACCACTCGCCCGGCTGGCGCCAGCCCCACGTGAAGAACGAATACCAGGGCACCTCATGCAGGCGCCCGCGCAGGGCCAGCACCGACACGTAGACGTTGGGGCCCCACTCCGGCTTCACCTGCACGCGCACGGTGGGATCGCTGCCATGCAGTTCGACCACCTGGGTCTGGTAGATGCCTTCGCGCTCCACCGCCACCAGCGCGGTGGCGTGGCGGAACGGCATGCGCACCTGGAACACCGCGGTGTCGCCCGGTTCATAGGACTTCTTCTCCGGCAGCAGGTCGATGCGGTCGTGGTTCTCGCCGCCAAACCAGAGTTCGCCCTGGCGCGTGACCCAGACCGTCGACGCCGCCTGCGCGGTGCGCCCGTCCTTGTCGCGCGCGCTGGCCACCAGTTCGATCTGGCCGGCCTGCTCCAGCGCCACGTCGCAACGCGCGCGGCCCTGCGCATCGGTGCGGGTCTCGCACACGGTGCCCAGGTCGCGCGTCTCGGTGCGGTTGTCATAGCGGTAGAAGCCGCCCACCACGCGCTTGCGCGCCGAGGTGGTGATGCGTGCCCGCGCATTGATCTTGACCGGCGCATCCGCCACCGGCTTGCCGTTGACGTCCAGCACCACGCCATGCACGGCCAGCTTCTGTTTGACCGAGACCCAGCCATCGGTGCGGATGCCGGCCACCACCGCCGCCGGCCATACCGGCACGGTCTGGCGCAGCGTCTGGATCTCGCCGTTGGGGTCGGCAAAGCCGGCTTCGAGCAGCAGGTCGCGCGGTGCGTCAGTCTTGGGCAGCTTGCGCAGCGTGACGGTGCCGTTGCCGTTCTTGTCGAGCGTCACCGGCAGCTTGTCGGCGACCAGCTTCTGGCCGTCGGCACTGGCGTCGCCCTGCTGGTCCTCATCCATCTCCTCGTCGCCGCTGGCGCTTTCGCGCTGCGCGCGCGGCGGGTTGAACGAGAACTCGTCATAGCCGGGGAAGCTGACGTACTTGTCGCGCAGCAGCGCGGACACGCGCACGGGCAGCCCGGCCGCGCCGCCGCCGGAGAGATAGTGGATCTCGACGCCGACCGCCAGCTCGGCAGGCGCGACCACTGGCCCCGCCTTGCCCGCCACCTGCAGCGTGCCGGCCAGCACCGGCAAGCGGAAGGCCTCGACGCGGAAACTGCCGCTGGTGTAGCCGCGGGCGCCGCCATCGTCGTGCGCGCCATCGCCCTTCTGCGTTTCCAGCCCGACGGTATAGACACCAAGCTTGGCCGCCGGCGGCACCTGGAAGGTGCTTTCGGCGCTGCGCCCGCCGGTCGCGGTCTGGCGCCATTGCAGCGGCAGCTCGTAGGTCTGGCCGCTGCCCTCATGGCGGATCACCACGCGCGTGGGCAGCGGGCGGCCGGCCGGCGGCAGGGCAAAGCCCTGCGCGGTCTCGGCGCGGATCAGGTGCTTCATCGACACGGTCTCGCCGACGCGCAGCAGCGTGCGGTCGAAGATGGTGTGCGCGCGCACCGTGGGCGTGGGGCTGGTGTCGGTCGGCACATTGAAGCGCCAGGTCTCGATGCCGCGGTTCCAGTCCGACATCACGAAGGCCATGTCGGCCTTGCCGCGTGCCTGCGGGTGCGTGGCGGCGATGCGTGCCGAGACGAAATAGCCGGACAGCCCGTTCTGGTCGCAGGCGCCCTCGGGCGCCGCAGCCAGCCTGGCGAAGCGCACCACGCCGCTGCCGTCGGTACGGCCTTCGCCGAGCAGGCGGCCGCTGCAGTCGCGCACCGCCACGGCGGCCTCGGCGACCGGCTTGCCGTCGTCCAGCGCGGTGACCCAGGCCAGCCCGCTGCGGCTGCCGTCGTCTTCATTGCCGGCGCTGCGGCCCAGCTTGAAATGCACGCCCAGGTTGGTGACCAGCGCCGCGGTGCGCACGTACATGGGCGCGCGCTTGCCCAGCAGCGCCTCGCCCAGCATCGGCGAGGCGATCTCCACCACGTGGAAGCCCGGCTCCGGCAGCGGGATGCCGACCACCTCGAACGGCCGTGGCGCATCGCCCGAAGTCTTGGGCACGGCCAGCTTCTGCACCCCGGCAGCGCGCTCGAGCAGCGACACCGAGCGGGTCTCGATCGACACCGCATTGCGCGGGTTGCTGACGCGATATGGCGAGCGGCCCGCCAGCATGGCGTCGAGCTCGGCCCGGGTGTAGCTGGCCTCATGCATGCGGCGCACCAGGCCAAACCACTGCATCACGGCGGCGTCCTCGTCCACGCGCAGCTTCATCACGGTGCCCGCCCTGGCCTGCAGCCCACGCACAGCGAGGTCGGCTTCAACATTGCGCAGCGTCACCGGCAGCAACGGCGGGTAGTCGGCCGGCGACTTGCCGCGCGGCAGCTCGCCAAAGCGCTCCACCACGCCGAACGGCGCCGCGGCAAACTTGGCCAGCGGCGGCATCGACGCGGTGGCCACCTTGAGCGGGAACAGGTCGGCATTGGCCAGCGCGCGGCCACTGTCGTCCTGCAGGTTGCGCGGCACTTCGATGGTGAACTGCGCCTTCTCGGCGAACGGCGCGGCAAAGGTCAGCCTGCTGACGCTGGCGTCAGGCGCCTGGTCGGGATCGAACTGCGGCGCGCGGGGCCCAGACGGGGTCTTCAACACCACGCTCTCGGCCAGCTTGCGCGGCACCGGCGAAGAAAAGGACACCGACATCGGCCGCAGCGGCGTGCACGGCGACTGCGCGTGCTCGCGTTCGCAGCTGAAGCTGGCGGTAAAGGGCTCGCGCACGGTGTAGTCAAAGCGGCGCTCGTCGCGCGTGGCGACGCCAGACGGCGTGGCAATGCCCGCGCCCAGCACCAGCTGGACACGCGCCGCCGCCGGCAGCCGCTGCTGGCAGGCGAGCAGGTGCACGGCATCAGGCGCCTGCCTGGCGATGCGGTCCCAATGGATGGCGTCGAGCACGGCATCGCGCTCCTTGCCGGTCAGCAGCCGTACCGGGATGCGTTCGCCCAGCCCCTGTGCCTGGCACCAGGCGTGCTCGCGCACCGAGGCCGCCGTGGCGGCGCCGTTGAAGCGCAGCGCAAAGACCTGGTCCTCCTCGATCTCGCCGCCAGACGGGCGGCTGGAGACGACCGTCGGGCCGCCAGTCTCGAACCGGTATTCCGGCTTGCCGGCATAGGCGGCGCCGGCCTCGCTGCGCAGGCCGGTGCGCATGCGCACGGTGCAGCGCACGCCCGGCGGCAGGTCGCTGGCGAAGTCGTAGACCCAGTTCTTCGCATCGATCCAGCGGGCCTGGCCGCCAGTGCCGGCGCCGGTGCAGGAAACCGCCGCGGGCGCGGTGGCCTGGACGTCGCCCATCGGCACCATGGCCTCGTCGAAGCGGATCGCCACCTGCCGCACCTGCCCGACCGTGCCTTCGGGGGAAAAGCGCGTCACCTGTGCGGCCTGGGCGCTGCCGGCGGCCAGGATTCCCAGCGCGGCCGCCAGGGCCAGGGCTGCGCGCAGCGCATGCGATTGCGATTGCGTTGGCGACCTGCCAAGGCCCCGACCGGCTCGGGCGACGATTGCCTTCATCCTGCCATCTCCGTTCCCGCCGCGTTTGCGGCACCCGGCGAGGGTGACACGCACGCCACAGGAGCGCAAGACCGGCACGCAAACCTGCAGCGCGCCGCCGGAAAAGTTTTAGCGCAGGTGCGACAGCGGCAGCGGGCCGTCGCATTTAATCGCAGTCAGCACGATATTCGAGCGCACGCTTTCCACGCCGGGCACGCGCATCAGCCGCTTCATGGTGAATTCGGCCAGCGTGGGCAGGTCGGGCACCACCACGCGGATCAGGTAGTCGGCCTCGCCGGCCACCGAATAGCACTCCTGCACCTCTTCCAGCAGCAGAATTTCTTCGCGGAAGCGCTCGATGATGGTGTCGGCATGGTGGGCCAGCTTGACGCTGATAAACACCATCACCCCCAGGCCCAGCGCCTGCGAGGACAGGTTGACGCGGTAGCCGGTGATGACGCCGTCGGCTTCCAGCCGCGCCAGCCGGCGCCCGACCTGGCTGGGCGACAGGTGCACGCGCTCGGCCAGCTGCTGGTGGGTGGTGCGGCCATCGGCTTGCAGCGCGGCCAGCAGGGCCAGGTCATAAGGGTCAAGGGAGACGCTTTGGGCAGCCATACACAAATCCCGCATTTCTTGATCGGATGCTGCAAATTATATGCACGATCCATTGGAAACAGGCGGATTATGCGGCCAGATTGCGCCATCCGACGCCTAAACTACGCAGTAAATCCGCATTCACGCTGCCGCCGATGCAGCAAGCACGCATTCAGGAGACGCGCACCCATGTCCATCGCAACGGCCACCGAAGCCCCCGGCGCCTTCCAGGGCACCCTGACCGACAAGCTCAAGGAACAGTTCGACGCCGGCCTGCTGTCCGGCCAGGCACTGCGCCCGGACTTCACCATCGCCCAGCCGGTGCACCGCTACACCAGCACCGACCACGCCATCTGGCGCAAGCTGTACGAGCGCCAGGCCTCAATGCTGCAGGGCCGCGTCAGCGACGAGTTCCTGCAAGGCCTGGCCACGCTGGGCATGGAAAAGGACCGCGTCCCCGATTTCGACCAGCTCAACGAGACCCTGATGCGCGCCACCGGCTGGCAAGTCGTGGCCGTGCCCGGCCTGGTGCCGGACCAGGTGTTCTTCGAGCATCTGGCCAACCGCCGCTTCCCGGCCAGCTGGTGGATGCGCAAGCCCGAGCAGCTGGACTACCTGCAGGAACCGGACTGCTTCCACGATGTGTTCGGCCACGTGCCGCTGCTGATCAACCCGGTCTTCGCCGACTATATGGAAGCCTACGGCAAGGGCGGCCTGAAGGCGGCCGGCCTCGGCGCACTGGAGATGCTGTCGCGGCTGTACTGGTACACGGTTGAATTCGGCCTGATCCGCACCCCGCAAGGGCTGCGCATCTACGGCGCGGGCATTCTGTCGAGCCAGGGCGAGTCGATCTACAGCCTGGATTCGGCCAGCCCCAACCGGATCGGCTTCGATGTGCGCCGCATCATGCGTACGCGCTACCGCATCGACACCTTCCAGAAGACCTACTTCGTGATCGACAGCTTCGAACAGCTGTTTGACGCCACCCGGCCCGACTTTGCGCCGCTGTACGAAGCACTGCGCGCGCAGCCCACGCTGGGCGCGGGCGACGTGGCCCCGGGCGACCAGGTGCTCAACGCCGGCAACCGCGAAGGCTGGGCCGATACCGACGACATCTGATCCGGCACCCGACCGCAAACCCGGGGCGTCCTGCCCCGCTTCCCGCTTTATGAAACAATGCCGGCATGCCCGCCGCCTCGGCGCGGGCGGGCCGGCTGTCCGCATTTTGCGACCCACGTTTTTCCCCAAGATTCAGATCGAGCCCATCATGACGCCTCTTTCCCCGCAAGCCCGTGCCACGCTCCTCGCCGACCTGCCCGGCTGGACCACCGTCCCGGACCGCGACGCGATCTTCAAGCGCTTCACCTTCCACGACTTCAACGCCGCCTTCGGCTTCATGACGCGCGTGGCGATCCAGGCCGAGAAGGCCGACCACCACCCGGAATGGTTCAACGTCTACAACCGGGTCGACATCACGCTGTCCACGCACGATGCCAACGGCCTGACGCAGCGCGACATCGACCTGGCCCGCTTCATCGAGCGCGCCGCCGACGCGGTGACGGACTGAGCCTGGCGGCTGAATCGGGCGGCAAGGCATTGCAGCTGTAGGCAATCCGTAAGGAACCCGCGGCCTGCGCCTAGTACAATCTGCCGCAGGCCCGCACCTCCCGTGTGCGCCACAAGGCCTTCCCTCCAGTCATGCCCAACGTCCTACCCGAGCTGCCGCCATGCGTATCCTGCTGATCGAGGACGACCGCCAGATTGCCAGCGGCGTCGAAGCCGGCCTGTCCCGCGCCGGCCACCAGGTGCGCGTCGTCCATGACGGCGTCTATGCCACCGAACACCTGCTGCGCGAGCAGCACGACCTGGTCATCCTCGACCTGGGCCTGCCCGGCATCGACGGCATGACCCTGCTGGCGCGCTACCGCGCCCGCAACCGCACCACCCCGGTCATCATCCTGACCGCGCGCGACGAGCTCGAAGACAAGCTCTCCGGCCTGAACGCCGGCGCCGACGACTACCTGATCAAGCCCTTCGCCCTGCCCGAGCTGGAGGCGCGCGTGCGCGTGCTGCTGCGCCGCAGCCAGCATGGCGAGGCCGCGCCCGAGCGCGACGTGCGCCTGGGGCGCCTGCGGCTGTCGGGCAACGACCGCCGCATGTTTATCGACGCCCGCCCGCTGGAACTGTCGCCGCGCGAGTTCGCGGTGCTGGAGCTGCTGCTGCAGCGCCAGGGCCGCGTGGTCAGCAAGGCGCAGCTGCAGGACCACCTGGCTACCTTTGCCCACCCCGCCGGCGAGGGCGGCGACACCGTCGGCGACACCGCGATCGAGGTCTACGTGCACCGCGTGCGCAAGAAGCTGGAAGACAGCGATGTCGAGATCGTCACCGTGCGCGGCTTCGGCTACCTGCTGCAGATGCGCGCCGGCAAATGAAGCCCCCGCTGCCCTCGCGACTCCCGGCCTAGGCCATGTGGCCCAGATCCCGCAACGCCCGCTCCGATTCAGCCACGGCTGATCCCCCCGGCGGCGGCAAGGCTGCGCCCGGCAGCGAAGCTGCCGCGCCCGCCCCGCGCCAGGCCACCCGGCCCGGCCTCAACCTCAGCCTGCGCGTGCACCTGCTGCGCGCGCTGGCCACGCCGCTGTTTGCGCTGGTGCTGACCAGCGGCTCGCTGTCGTACTGGCTGGCGGCGCACTACACCACGCAGGTGTTCGACCGCGCGCTGTATGGCGTGGCCAACAGCATCGCCCAGCAGATCCGCATCGCGGGCCCGCGCCTGGAGCACGACATCCCGATGATCGCGCAGACGCTGGTCGAGGCCGAGGGCAACGACCGCATCTACTGGCGCATCCACGGTCCCGACGGGCTGATCGGCGGCATGGACACCTGGCTGGGCTACGGCACCGGCCAGACCACGCTGCACGACGCGCGCCTGTTCTACGCCTGGTTCAGCGGCCGCCAGGTGCGCGCGGTGCGGCTGCCGGTGATGCTGCCCAGCATCGCGGTGGATGAACTCGGCACCAGCGAAGCCGGCAAGCCGGCGCGCGGACCCATCGTGGTGGAGGTGGCCGAACTGCTGGACCGGCGCGAGACCGCCGCCAACGAGATCCTGTTGTCGGTATCGGTGCCGCTGATCCTGCTGCTGCTGGTCGGCAGCCTGATCCTGTCGCATGTGCTCAAGGAAGAGCTGGTGCCGCTGCAGATCCTGGCCGACAAGCTCAACCGGCAGACTGCGCGCTCGCTTGCCGCCCTGGATGAAACCCAGGTGCCGGCCGAGGTGGCACCGCTGATCCGCGGCCTGAATGCGCTGCTGGCGCGGCTGCGCGACGCGCTCGACGCCCAGCGCAAGTTCATTGCCGACGCGGCGCACCAGCTGCGCACGCCGCTGACCGCGGTCAAGCTGCATGCCGACCGGGCCCAGGAAGCCGATTCGCTGGAAGTCGCCCGGCACGCGCTGCGCGAGGTCCAGACCGCCGCCGACCGCGCGGTGCGCCTGTCCAACCAGCTGCTGTCGCTGGCACGCGCCGAGCCGGGGCTGTCGCTGGAGCGTCTCGGGCCGGTGGAGCACTTCGACCTCGCCGAGCTGGCCTTCGAGACCGGGGCCGAGTGGGTGCCGCAGGCGCTGGCGCGCCGCATCGACCTGGGCTTCGAGATCCTGCCCGGCCCCACCTTCACCGGCGGCGCGCCCGCGGTGGTGCGCGGCAACCGGCTGCTGATGCGCGAAGCCCTGTCCAACCTGATCGACAATGCGGTGAAGTACGTGCCCGCGGGCGGGCGCATCACGGTGCGCGCCGGCGGCGAGGCCATGGGCCACCGCGGCATGGCGGTGGTGATGGTGGAAGACAACGGCCCCGGCATCGCGCCGCAGCGGCGCGAAGAAGTGTTCAAGCGCTTCTTCCGCGGCGACCGTGCGCCCGAGCCGGGCGGCGACCGTGCGCCCGAGCCGGGCGGCGGCCGCGCGGACCAGCCGGCCGGCGCTGGCCTGGGTCTGGCCATCGTGCATGAGATCATCACCCTGCACCAGGGCACCATCCGCATCGAGGATGTGCCGCAGGTACCGGCTGCGGCCGGCGTTGCGCCAGCCACGGACGGCGCGCCCGAGCGGCGGCCGACCATGCGCTTCGTGATCCGGGTCCCATGCGAACCGGCGGGATCGGCGAAATGAAGCCACTCGTAGTACCAATGGCACTCAATTAACCGATCCGTCATTCCCGCGCAGGCGGGAATCCAGCGTCTTTCACGTCCCCTCCGGGAAAAAATCACTGGGCTCTCGCCTGCGGGGGAACGACAACCTGCTTCCGATCGCCTTACTTGTCCTTCTTCTTCTTTTCCTTTGGCGCCAGCATGGTGCCGCGGCATTTCGGGCTGCCGCAGCGGCACTCGAATTCCTTCTTCAGCTTGGCGGTATAGCGCGCATCGATGACCAGGCCGTAGTCGTAGAACAATTCCTCGCCCAGGGCGATATCGCGCAGCGCGTGGATAAAGACGCGCCCCTTCTTCTCGCGCGCCTCGCAGTTGGGCTCGCAGGCGTGGTTGATCCAGCGCGCGCGGTTGCCGCCGTACTTGGCGTCGATCACGCTGCCGTCGTCCAGGCTGAAATAGAAGGTGTGGTTGGGATCGCTGGGATCGTGCGGATGGCGTTCCAGCGCCTTCTTCCACGAAATGTGCTCGCCCTTGTATTCGATCACGCGCTCGCCTTCGGCGATCGGGGCGATGGCATAGACGCCCTTGCCGTGCACGCCTGACTGGCGCACCTCGATCCGGTCGCTCGCCGTCTTCCTCCCGCCCTCGCCTGCTTCCTTGCGCTTTGCCTTGTCCGCCATTTGCCTTTCCGTGCTCGTCGCCTGTTGTGCCTGGGTGGCCGGTGCCGGGCGCCCCGGCGCGATCGGGGATGATACCGGGGCGGCTGCTGCACGTATACGTGGCAACCACCTCCGGCGGCAACCGCATCGACACGAGCCAGCCGCAAACCGGACGGTATACGTCGCCACACCGGTATACGCAGCCCCACCCACCCTCTACTTCCGTTTACCCGACCAGCCCCGCCGCGTCCGTTTACCTCCCCGCATGTGGATAACCCGGCCCCGATCTGTGGAAAAGCACGCGGATTGGATGTGGGCTGCCTGGGGCTGGCATGGGGATGCCTCAGGCATAAGTCGGAGGGGGGCCGGGACCAGCCTCATCCATCGGGCTGAGTCATCCACCTCGACCAACACTGGATACGACCACTTCTCGTTTACGTAAACCTTTGAACGGAAAGACGTTTACAGGGTTTTCCACAGAGGAGGCCGGCGTTTACCTACTACTACTATTTGTATACATGAAAGAAAAAGGTAAACCGAAAGAACGACACCCGCGCAGCGGCCCATCCGAATGGCGGCAGGCGTAAACGGCAGGATTGCGCGAAACTTTTCGATTTGACCTGGCTGGGAGCGCGTATACCCCGGCAGGCGTATGCGGCAAAGCAGCGAAACTGGAAGGGCCAGCGTATACGCGCCTCCCCGCGGCTTGCGAGAGAGAGCCGCTAACCGGCTTGAACCCGCGTCATGCATGAGCCGAATAACCATGCAGGATGATCCGGGGCGTTGATCCGGAAAACATGCACCATAGTGCAGTTATCGATGGGGAGGCTTGCAAGGAGCCTTCCCGCAGTTTTGGCGGGCGCTGGCTCTGCTGCCCTGTCCGCGTGCCTGCGGGCGCTCAGGAGCCCTGTGAGGGCCTCTGGCGAGGCCTGTCGCGATCTGCATGCCTAACGGCGCGCTACGACACCCTGATGGTTCTCATGCGGCCATAGCGCGTTTTCGTCACCTGCGGGCCTTCGTTCCGGCGCTGCCTGACTGCGTCGATTTGCCGCGAAGCCCGGCCTGGCGCGGGCTTGCGGAAACTGCCTGGTAACAATCTGTTCCCGGTGCGCCTTGTCCGACACGGTATCATGTGGCCCGCGGCGTCTTTGCCGGAGCCGTGCCAGCCTGGCCGCCCGGCATGCGGACGCCTGTGTTTTATCAACTCGATACGGAGTGAAGCATGACGAAAACCGAACTGATCGACGCTATCGCAGCCGGCGTGGACGGTCTGACCAAGGCCAAGGCGGAACAGGCACTGAACGTGACCCTGTCGGCCATCATGGACGCCGTGGCCAAGGGCGATACGCTCAGCCTCATCGGCTTTGGCACGTTCAGCAAGGGCGAGCGTGGCGAGCGCATGGCGCGCAACCCGCGCACCGGCGAAGAAATCAAGGTCGAAGCCGCCAAGACCGTGAAGTTCAAGGCTGGTCAGAAGTTCAAGGACGCTGTCAACCAGTGAGCCTGACGGGCCCGGAGTAGCCTGACCCCGCCATGCCGCCGCCCCGGTGCCCGAGGGCGCGGGCGTGCGCCAGGCGGGGGACGTTATCCACAGTCGTGATCTGAATATTCTGCAGTACCCGCCGCATCGCCAAATCCACACCCTGGCGATGGCGCGCGAAGTCTTCCAACAGGCGTCCAGCCGTGGCCGCGACAGGCCGCACCGGGCGCCGTGCCATGTGGGGCCAACATGCTTGCCCGTCCGCCGCGCCGCAGATCTCCACAGCGTTATGCACAGCGCTTTCCACAGCCGGTTCCACAGCTTTCTCCACCGGCGGCAGGCACCCTGCGTGCCGCCTGCGTGGCGGCGGCGCTGGCCCTGCTGAGCGCCTGCGCCACGGTCAGCGAGCCGGTGCGCCCGCAGGCGCGCGCGCTGCCCGACACGGAGCGGCCGGTGACGCGCCCGGGCGCCACGCCGCGCGAGCGCATCGTCGAGATCGCCACCCAGGAATGGAGCCGCTGGGGCGGGCAGGTGGTGCGGCTGGGCCGGGACGACTCGTCCTGTGTGACCTACAGCCCGGCGCCCGCGCCGGAGTTGCCGCCGGCACTGGCCGAGACGCCAGGGCCCGAACCAGCGGCGCCCGCGGAAACGGGAGCGCCCAGGGCAGCCACCACCGACACCGAGTCCAAATCCAACGGCAATCCCCCGCCCGCGGCCAGTTGCCTGTCGTTCCCGGATGGCACAGGCATGGAGGCCACCGCGCTGGGCTGCACGCTGGCGCGCCGCTACTGGGGCATCGTCGGCGAAACGCCGAGCTGCCGGCAGGTCACGCAGGGGTCCTGGGCGTGGTCGGCGGTGTTCATTTCATGGGTGTTGCGCAAGGCGGGCCTGGACGAGCGCCAGTTCCTGACCGGACAGTCGCATTCGATGTACGTGGTCGACGCCCGCGACGGCATCCTGCCCAGGCCCGCCTTCCGCATCGAGCCAGTCCCCGCCATGCCTCGTCCCGGCGACATCATCTGCGCCGGCCGCGGGCGCGACCGCTATCTCGAGGACATCGCCGAAATCGGCTTCGGCACGACGCCCATGCATTGCGACATCGTGGTGGCCGTGGACCCCGCCGCCCGCCTGGTGCGCGCCATCGGCGGCAATGTCCAGCAGTCGGTCTCGATGGAGGAAATCGAGCTGGGCGATTCTGGCCAGCTCGACGGCGTCACCAATTCGCATATGCCGTGGTTGCTGGTGATGCGGAACGAGCTGCAGTAACGAGTTATCGATGCTATTTATCGAGTGGTTGTGATTTTAGGCGCATCGATAATTCGCCCGAATAATCTTCTGCTCAGTCGAACAGCTCCAGCTGCGACGTATCCCGGTCGCTCGTCCCTACCCCCACCCCCAGCAGCCGTACCGGCAAGCCCCGGCGCGCATGGCCCTCGGCCAGCAGGCGCGCGTAGACGGCGCGGTCCGGTGCATGGCCGCGGCATTCCACCGTGGTCTGGCGGAAGTCCGCAAAGCGCAGCTTCACGGTCAGCTTGTCGATGGTGTCGTGCGCCTGCGCGCGGTCGATGCGGGCCTCGAGCATGGCGACCAGCGGTTCCAGCTCCGCCAGGCAGGCCTGCAGGTCGGGCAGGTCGTCGGCATAGGTCTCTTCCACGCTGATCGACTTGCGCTCGCGCTCGGGCGTGACCGCGCGTTCGTCCACGCCGCGGCACAGCTTGTAGAGGCGCGCCCCGAAAACGCCGAACTCGCGGTGCAGGCGGTCGGGCGACCATGGCCGCAGGTCGCCGCAGGTCTCGGCCCCCAGCCGGCGCAGCCTGGCCGCGGTGACCTTGCCCACGCCGTGGATGCGCTCCACCGGCAGCGCGGCGACAAAGGCATCGACCGCCGCCGGCCTGACCACGAACAGCCCGTCGGGCTTGTTCCAGTCGCTGGCGATCTTGGCGACGAACTTGCTGGGGCCCACGCCGGCCGACACCGTCACGCCCACTTCCTCGCGCACGCGCTGGCGAATCTCCTCGGCAATGCGGGTGGCGCTGCCGGCGTGGCGCGTGCACAGGCTCACGTCCAGGTAGGCCTCGTCCAGCGAAAGCGGCTCGACCAGCCCGGTGTATTCGCGGTAGATCGCAAAGATCCGGCGCGAGACCTCGCGGTACTTGTCCATCGACGGGCGCACGATCAGCAGTTCCGGGCAGCGCTTGAGCGCCTGCGCCGACGCCATTGCCGACCTTACGCCGAAGGCGCGTGCCTCGTAGTTGCAGGTGGCAATGACCCCGCGCCGGTCGGGCGCGCCGCCCACGGCCATCGGGCGGCCGCGCAGCGACGGGTCGTCGCGCATCTCGACCGAGGCGTAGAAGCAGTCGCAGTCGCAATGGATGATCTTGCGCTGGACCGCGGGCGTGGCTTCAGGCGGGGCGGACATGGCGGCGAGGCACCGGATCGGCTATCCGTTAATTATCGTCGCGATGAATGGACGGGTTTGATTATTTTGTTGATTCATTAATCGCCTGGATGCTCGCCGGTTTTTGCCGCGTATTCATCCACAAGCCTTCTGCTGCATACAAGGCCAGCGACAGCCAGATCAGCGCGTAGCCGGCCTGCTTCTGCGCCGGGAACGGCTCATTCCACAGCCACACGCCCAGCAGCAGCTGCAGCGTCGGCCCGGTGTACTGCAGCAGGCCCAGCAGCGACAGCGGAATGCGCCGCGCGCCGGCCGCGAAGAACAGCAGCGGCACCGCCGTCACCGGCCCCGCCAGCAGCAGCAGCCACTGCGTACCCGGTGCTGCGTGGGTGAAGCTGTCGTGGCCGGTGCCGAACAGCCAGGCCAGCGCCGCGGCGGCCAGCGGGAACAGCAGCAGCGTCTCCAGCGACAGCCCTTCCAGCGCGCCCAGGGCCCCAGTCTTGCGCAGCAGGCCATAGCCGCCGAAGCTGGCCGCCAGCCCCAGCGCGATCCACGGCAACTGGCCCGCCGCCACCGTCAGCCAGGCCACGCCGGCCGCGGCCACCGCGATCGACAGCCATTGCAGCGGGCGCAGCCGCTCATGCAGGAACACCACGCCCAGCAGCACGCTGAACAGCGGGTTGATGAAGTAGCCCAGGCTGGCGTCGACCACGCGGTTGGCCGACACCGCCCAGATATAGAGGAACCAGTTCGCGCACAGCAGCGCCGCGCTGGCGCCGAACGACAGCAGCAGGCGCCGGTCCTTGAGCACCTTGCCCAGCCACGCCCACTGGCGCCGCCACGCCAGGATCAGGCCCAGGAATACCAGCGACCACACCATCCGGTGCAGCAGGATTTCCACCGGCGCGATGCCGGGCAGCGATTTGATGTAGAGCGGGAGCAGCCCCCAGATGACGTAGGCCATGAGGGCGTAGAAGATGCCGAGTTGCATAGGGTTTTCCGGTAGATGCCGGCGATTCTACCGGTGCCGCGCGATCCCCGCCCGGCGCGGGCGCTGGCGCCGCCGCCAGAAAAAAACCCCATGGTCCCGAAGGAACATGGGGTTTGCGGCAGCGCCAGGGCCGGCCCCGGCTTACAGCTTGCGCGCGTAGCTGAACTGGGCGAAGGCCTGCTCGGCCACGTTGAACCAGGCGGCCTCGTTATTGCGGAACACGCGCCAGTCGTCATAGATCTTCTTGAACGACGGGTTCTTGGCGGTTTCGTCGGCGTAGGCTTCCTGGGTCGCCTTGAAGCAGGCTTCCATGATCTCTTTCGAGAACGGGCGCAGCTTGACGCCGTTTTCCAGCAGGCGCGCCAGTGCCTGGGGGTTGACCGTGTCGTACTTTGCCATCATGTTGGTGTGCGCCTCGATGGTGGCGGTTTCCAGCACGCGCTTGTACAGCGCCGGCAGCTTCTCGTACTCGGTGGCCGAGGCGTAGAACGACAGCTGCGCGCTGCCTTCCCACCAGCCCGGGTAGTAGTAGTACGGTGCCACCTTGTAGAAGCCCAGCTTCTCGTCATCGTACGGGCCCACCCACTCGGCCGCATCGATGGTGCCTTTTTCCAGCGCAGGGTAGATGTCGCCGCCGGCAATCTGCTGCGGCACCACGCCCAGGCGCGACAGCACCACGCCGGCAAACCCGGCGATACGGTACTTCAGGCCCTGCAGGTCGGCCACGGTCTTGATTTCCTTGCGGAACCAGCCGCCCATCTGCGCGTTGGTGTTTCCGCCCAGGAAGTTGACGACGTTGTATTCCTTGAAGAACTCGCGCATCAGCTTCATGCCGTTGCCCTGCAGCATCCAGGCGTTCTGCTGGCGTGCGGTCAGGCCGAACGGGATGGTGGTGTCGAAGCACAGCGTCGGGTTCTTGCCGAAGTAGTAGTAGCCGGCGGTGTGGCCGATCTGCACGGTGTTGTTCTGCACCGCGTCCAGCACCTGCAGGCCCGGCACGATTTCACCGGCGGCAAAGACCTTGATATTGAACTTGCCGTCGGTCAGTTCCTTGACGCGGGCGGACAGCATTTCAGCGCCGCCGAAGATGGTGTCGAGCGACTTGGGGAAGCTCGAGGCCAGGCGCCATTCCACGGCGGGATTGCTGCCGACCACAGCCGGTGCGGCCGGGCCGCTGGCGGCGGCAGGCGCTGCCTTTTCTTCACCCTTGCCGCATGCGGCCAGGGCCCCGGTGGCAGCCACGGCCGACGCTTTCAACAGAAAGGAACGACGTTCCATCTCCACTTCTCCTCTTATAGATTTTGATTCGGATGCGGGCCCGCGGCTTGCATGATGCCGCGCGCCGGACCGTGACGCACCGGCCGCCGTGGTACGGCAGCCTGCGCAGCGCTGTGCCTGTTGCGACCGGGCACGGCGGCGGGCCCTGCATGCCGGGCGCCGGACGCGGGCCACGGCGAAGGGCTGTCTTACCCGAAAGACAAGCCAGCCGATTATAGCGGTGACCCTTTCGCCACGGGGTCCTGTGCAAGTGCGGGTTTTCGCTAATCAATTGCGCCACATCCGGTAATGCCGTTCAGTTAAGGTCTCAAGCCCTACCGTCATTCCCGCGCAGGCGGGAATCCAGCGTCTTTCACGTCCCCTTAGGGGATGAAGTCACTGGGTTGCCGCCTGCGCGGAAACGACAGTCGCTAACTGAACGGCATTACGCCATATCCGGGGTTTTTTCGCATCGTGAGACGGCGCACGGTGTGATGGATTTTGTAACCCGGCTTGCGGTCCAATGGGTCGGCTGATAAAAAACAGTCCCGCCTCCGGAGCCCTTGCCTGCTCCGGCCATTGTTGTTGCTTGCCTGAATTGTTGTACGACTTGCCACCCGCCTCCCGCCGAATCCCCCCGATGCCGCCCGGCCCCAGCGCTTGCGCCGGACGCGGTCTGCCCCTGCGCCGCCTCGGCTTTGCCGTGCTGGCCACGTGGGGGCTGGCGGCGTGCGCGCAGAGCGGTGCTTTGCCCGCCGGTCAGGCCAGCGCCACCCTGCAGCCTCCCCGTATCGGGCCGCTGCCGGCGGTGCCGGCGACGGTCTCGGCGGTAGCGCCGGCCCCGGCCCGGCCGGCCACCGAGGCAAGCGCGGCCCCGGACGATCCGCTCGCTGCCCTGATCGCGGGCGATGCCGCGCCCGCGGCCAGCGTGACCGCGCCAGCGCCGGCCGAGGCGGCAAGCGTTGCCGCGGCGGCGACTGCGGCCGACCCGAATTTCGTCGGTCCACCCGAACCGCCCGCCGCCCCGCCGCCGCCGCCCCTGGTGCTGTTCCCGCCGCGGCTTGGCGAATTCCAGGCCCAGGCGTCCACCCCGCCCGCGGACGGCGCTTCGGCCAATGCCGATACGCCGCCAGAGGCGCCCCCGGTGCTGCGCTCGCAGCTGCCCGCCGACGACCCCGCCGGGGAGTCGGTCTGGCGCCTCAGCTACAGCGGCCGCGCCGCGGCCGAAGAGCGTCCCGCCACCATGCGCGCGTGCCCCGGCGGCGCGCTGTCCACCGGCATCGGCGGCGGCCTGGCATGCCGCAGCGCTGGCGAGGTCAAGATCCGCGAATCGGTGCTCGACCTGGACGGCGGCGCGCAGGTGATGCTGATCGCTCAGGCGCGCGGCACCGACGCCACCACCGTCAATGGCCGCCCCGCGGCGATCGATCCTTACGCGCTGGTGCCGCAGTTCTATACCGCGGTCAGCGGCCTGGCCGTGCTGGACGGCGCCACCATGTGGGCCGGCCGGCGCGACAATGCGCCCTTCCTGATGTCGTCCGGCCTGCTGCCGCCGAATTCCACGGCGATGCGCTTCGGCGTCGACAATGCCAGGGTGATCGGCGATATCGGCCTGAACTACCAGTACACGGCGCGCGCCGACCAGAACGGCCAGAACCTGCCCAGCTATCACTCGCTGCGCACCGCGCCGATCCACACCAACCAGCAGGGCTCGGTCCAGCTCGGCTTCACGCGCGTGGAAGCGCAGCCGATGGTGCAGGATACCGGCGGCGCCTGGTGGGCGTCCGCCTTGCATGAGCAGAAAGGCGTGCTGTTCGGCACCAACCGGCTGGGCGTGCAGTTCGGCTCGGGTTCGCGCAGTGCCATGACCGGCTATACCGGCATGGGGCCGGGGCTGTCGCGCACGCGCGTGGCGGAGTCGATCGAATGGAAGGGCCGATCAGGGCTGGGCGGCGCGGTGGAGCAAAGCCTGCAGTTCGACCGTTCGCCGGTCGGCACGCTGCAGTGGACCACCACGCGCGTGCGCCCCGCCTATATTGCGAGCGACCAGTTCCGCCTGAACTTCGAGGTCTCGCACGACCAGATCTCATCGGGCTTCGGCGTCGGAGGCCAGCGCACCGCGCTGACCGTGGCCCCCACGCTGACGCTGGGCAAGTCTGCCGGCAACGCCAACCTGCGCGCCTTCTATACCTACAGCCGCGCCAGCGACGTGGACGGCATCGGCTACATTGCGCCGGCCGATGCGTGGGCCTCGCAGGCGAGCGGCTCGGTCTTCGGCGTGCAGCTTAATCGGCGCTGGTAGTTGCGCTGGCAGGAACGCTGGCGGGGGCGGCGCGCCAGTCGGGTTGCGCGGGCACGGCAGCCGCCGCAGGTGCCGGCTTGCGGCACAGCCAGTGGAACAGCAGCGTGGCCGCCAGGCCGCCGCCGATCTGGGCCAGCACGAAGCCCGGCACGTCCTGCGGCCGGATCCCGGTAAAGGTATCGGTCAGCGCGCAGGCGATGGTCAGCGCCGGGTTGGCAAACGAGGTCGACGACGTGAACCAGTACCCCGCGGTGATATAGCCCGCCACCACGAACGGCACCAGTTGCGGGCGGCTGCGCAGCGTGCCGATGCCCACCCCGATCAGGCCGAAGGTGGCCACGCACTCGCTCCACCACATCGCCGCGCCGGTGCGGCTCTGCGCCGACCAGGCCAGCGCCGGCTCGCCGAACATTGCATGCGCGGCCAGCACGCCGCAGACCCCGCCCGCCACCTGCACCAGTACATAGCGCAGCGCATCGCGCGGCGACAACGCGCCCTGCACCAGCGCCGACAGGCTTACCACCGGGTTGAAATGCCCGCCCGAGACCGGGCCCAGCGACACCAGCAAGGCCACCAGCCCGGCCCCCGTGGCCAGCGAATTGGCCAGCAGCGCCAGCGCGGTGTCGCCGGCGGCCAGGCGCTCGGCACGGATGCCTGAGCCGACCACGATCGCCACCAGCAGCGCCGTGCCGAGTCCTTCCGCCACCAGGCGGCGCGCCAGCGTACTCATCGCTGCGCTCTGCTGCTGGCGCGCAGCGGCGCGTGGATTCGGCAAGGGGTCGGCCGCGCGCGCAGGGCAGCGGCGGGAAGGACTGAGGGGACAGCGTGCAGCGGCAAGATGGACAACGTCGCCTGAGACGACGCCTCGAACAGTGGCAGGACCGTGCCATTGGGGTGGCAAGACCGGCGCGCGAGGGGCCGCGCGGTCGCGACAGTGTTCCGTCCGGCCCCGCGCGCGTCAATGCGCGGCGGCTTTGTTGTGTGCTGACGATGGGTATCGAATTGCCGCGGCCGGCGCGCGCCATCCACTGGGCCCCGCTCTATACCGAGTTCGACAGTGCGCGGGTGCTGACCACCATCAGCATGCCCGTGTACGCCGGCAACCAGTTCCGCGGCGTCGTGGCCGTGGACGTGGCGCAAAAACGCCTGCATGACCTGCTGGCGGCGGCGACGTCGCCGGACACGGTGCGCTACATGGTCGATATGCAGGGCGATGTCATTGCCGCGGCCGGGAGCGGTTTCAGTGGTGTGCTCAAGTGGCCGCAGGCCGTGCCCGGCAACTGGTCCGGCCATACGCCGGCGCAATTCTTTGCGCGCGGTGCGGGCATGCTGGAAAGCCGCGGCGACGTCCTAATGCCGTTCAGTTAAGGTATCAAACGCTACCGTCATTCCCGCGCAGGCGGGAATCCAGCGTCTTTCACGTCCCCTTCGGGGATGAAGTCACTGGGTTCCCGCCTGCGCGGGAACGACAGTCGCTAACTGAACGGCATTAGCGGCGACGTCCTGTTTTTCCAGCGTGCCGGGCAGAGCCCCTGGTTGCTGGTGGACGTACTGCCGCTGTCCACGCTGGCCATGGCAATGGCCGCGCGCATGAGCGGCCCGCTGCTGCTGGTCTGGCTGCTGCTGCCGCTGCTGCTCTGGGTCACGCTGCGCGTGGTGACGCAACTGTTCGACCACTACCTTGCGCTGGGCGACCGCGTGCTGACGACGGTCGCGCAGACCCTGCGCGGCACCCTGCGCGCGGCAGACCTGCCGGGCCGCCTGGGCGGCGAGGAATTTGCCGTGGCGTTGCCGCAGACGAACCTGGCGGAGGCGGCGCAGACTGCCGAACGCCTGCGCGTGGCCATTGAAGGCTGCGTGGTCGAGGCTGATGCCGACACCACCGCGGCGCCATCGGACCGGCTGATCCGCTTCAGGATCTCGGTTGGCGTGGCGGAATCCGCGGCTGGCGCGCCGCTGGCGCTCGACGCCTTGCTGGCGGTCGCGGACCGGCGCCTCTATGACGCCAAGCAGCACGGCCGCAACCGCGTCGTCAGCGACGACCGCCTGCACGCCAGCGAGGCCGTGCCCGCGTCGTGACGCCGGGTCTCAGCGCAGCAGGAACGCGATGTCCTCGACGCTGATCTGTGTCACCGGGATGCCCTTGCGGCGCTGGAACAGGATGTGCTGCTGCACGCGGCTGCGCTGCTCGGCAAATACCGCCGGATCGATCGGCGTGCCCAGCCGCATATAGTGCTGCACCAGCAGCTTGTAGGCGCGGTGGCGCACCTGCATGGCCTCGGTCTCGGCGCGCAGCCGCTTGATCTCGGCCGGGCTGCGGTCGATGGACTGGTGCAGTTCTTCCACCGTGCGCGCATGCAGTTCGCGGTAGACGTCGCGCTCGGCTTCCATCTGGTGCAGCTCGTCGCGCAGCGCGCGGATCTTGTTCTGCAGCTTCAGCGTCTGCGACACCGCCTGCTGCATCCGCCCCGCCGCCTGGCTGGCCGCGGCCACGGTGCTCTTCCACAAGCCGCGCTCGCCGCCCGCCGTCTGCGGCGGCCAGCGCTCGTCCGTCCCGATCAACGTATCCATCAGAAGACCCCCCGGTAAGAAAGTGTCAGCCCCGGGCCGGATGTCCGCGTTGTGGGTGCGGCTTGGCCGGCTCGGCCCGCCCTGCCTGGCGGCAGCACGTCAGGGCATCGTAGAGATACATGGACCGGCTGCCAAGTAGAAGATATTTACTTCTGGGTTGGGTGTTGCGCGTTGCGCAAAATATCAGTCCAGGACAGTCAGCGACCGGGCAGCATGCGATGCGACTTCACATAGGCACGCAGCACATCGTTGATGCGCGTCTGCCATCCGTCGCCGGTAGCCTTGAAGGCCTCTACGACGTCGCGGTCGCAGCGCATGTTCAGCGTGACCTTGCGCTGGTCTTCCGGCAGTGCCGGGCGGCCGCGGGGCCGCAGTAGTGCCTGCGCTGCTTTCTCGCCAACCAGCCTGGGCAGCGCGTCCCGCGCGGGCCGCATGCGCGCCAGTTCGGCATCGGTCAGCGGTGGGTTGTCCGGGTCTGCCTGGGCAGCGCGCGTCAGCGCCTTGTCCTCGGCATCAGTCGGGATATGGATCCTGCGTTTCGTCGACATACTTCAATACCTCGCGGCGGTTGGCTTTGCGCAGGCTGATGACGCGCATCGTCTCGCCTCGCATGATGTAGACCATCACAAACACACGGTTGCCGATCAGCCCGGTGGCGACCATGCGCCCTTCACCGTATGCAAAGCGCAGATCGTCCCGGATCAGCGCACCATCCATTTCGAATGCTTCGGCCAATGCCAGCGGTACGCCATGCTTGATCTGGTTGGCCAGATCCTTGACGGGATCGAACTCAAGCGGCATCTATTTATTGTATTGGCGTTAAATAGGCAAGGCAAGGAATATTTGTCTATACGAAAATTCCCTCGAGCCGGTCGGAGCAGGCAACGTCCGGCTACTGGCGGGGCAAGGCCTGAAAATGTGCCCGCACGCGTCGGAGAATCTTGATCTCGATCACTCGTGTCGGGACGTTCAGGGAAGTACGACGGAAGCGGGATGGAAGTGTGTCGCCGGTGCGGCAACAGCAAGGGAAGCATGGCGCGCGCGTGGGAATCTGCGCCCCAATGCAAAAAGCCCGGCTGCAAGAGCCGGGCTTTTCCTGTTCTGGTGGCCTGGGACGGAATCGAACCGCCGACACAAGGATTTTCAATCCTCTGCTCTACCGACTGAGCTACCGGGCCAAAGAAGCGAAACTATAGCTGGACTTTTTTGGCCAGTCAAGCGTCATGTGCGTCACTGCTTCATTGTTCGGCCGGCTCGGGCTTGTTGCGGCCCAGTTCGACGCCGAGCTGCTTGAGCTTGCGGTACAGGTGGGTACGCTCCAGCCCGGTCTTCTCGGCCACGCGGGTCATGCTGCCGTGCTCGCGCAGCAGGTGATATTCGAAATAGGCGCGCTCGAACAGGTCGCGCGCTTCGCGCAGCGGCATGTCGAAGGAGAACTGCATCTCGGCCTCGGGCACGCGCGCGGGGCTGCCGTTGGGCGCGGCCTCGGCGGCGGACTCGGGCGCGGCGGCGGTGCCGGGTTCGGCCGAAGGGGCTGTTGCCGGCGCTGCGGCCGCGCTGCTGCGCGGACGTTCGATGCCGCGGGCCAGGCCCTGCTCCACCGCGGACAGCAGCTTCTGCAGCGCGATCGGCTTTTCCAGGAAATTGAGCGCGCCGATCTTGGTCGCCTCGACCGCGGTGTCGATGGTGGCGTGGCCCGACATCATGATGACGGGCATCGTCAGCTGTCCCTGTGCGGACCACTCCTTGAGCAGGGTCACGCCATCGGTATCGGGCATCCAGATATCGAGCAGCACGAGGTCGGGCGTGCCCGCCGCGCGGTATTCGCGCGCCTGATGCGCGTTTTCCGCGAGTTCGACCACGTGGCCTTCGTCGCTGAGAATCTCCGAGAGCAGCTCCCGGATTCCCATTTCGTCATCGACTACGAGGATGGTTGCCATACTTCCCCTCTTAACCCCACCGCAGCGTTCCGGGACCGGACGCCAATGTTGACTATGTCAGTTTAACGAACAGGATCGAGATCTGTGCACCGACGATCTCCGCACCTTCCATGCGATTGCGCAACTCGATACGCGCGCCGTGTTCGTCAATGATCTTCTTTACCATCGCGAGCCCCAGACCCGTGCCTTTGGCTTTCGTGGTCACGTAAGGCTCGAACGCACGGCTCAGGATTCGCGGTGCAAAACCGGGACCATTGTCCGCAATGGTGAGCTTGACGGCCTGCCGGTTCTCGCCGGCAGAATCTTTGTATTCTACAGTCTCGGTGTGCAGAGTGATATGGGGCGCGGCCCTACCGGCCGCGACGTTCTCGGCGGCGGCGTCCTGCGCGTTCTGCAACAGGTTGTGGATGACCTGGCGCAGTTGCGTGGGGTCGCCCTTGATCTCGGGCAGCGCGGTGCCCAGCGCCGGATGGATCACCGGGTGTTCGTGCACCGCGGGGTCGTCGATGCCGTACAGGTGCAGCACCTCCGCCACCAGGCTGTTGAGCTGCAGCGATTGCAGCACCGCGGGCGGCGTGCGCGCGTAGTCGCGGAAGTCATCGACCATGCGCTTCATCGCGGCCACCTGGTTGACGATGGTGGCGGCGCCGCGCTTGAGCACATCGGCATCGGTGCCTTCAAGCTTGGGCGAGAGCTTCATCTGCAGGCGCTCGGCCGAGAGCTGGATCGGCGTGAGCGGGTTCTTGATCTCGTGCGCAAGGCGCCGTGCCACCTCGCCCCACGCGACCGAGCGTTGAGCGGAAATCACATCGGAGATATCGTCGAAGACGATCACATAGCCGGGTTCGTCGCGCTCGCCGCCGGGCAGGCGCGCGCCGCGCACCAGCAGCGTGAGCGGCTGTTCCTCGCCCTGCGGCAGTTCGATCTGCTTCTGCCAGTGCTCGGCGCCGCCCAGCACCTCGCTGGTGTTCTGGTCCGAGAAGGCCTGGCGCACGATCTCGCCGAACGGCCCCATGCCGGGGATATGCTCCACCGGCAGGCCCATCACCGCGCCGAACGGCTGGCGGAAGATACGCTCCGCGCCGGGGTTGGCGGTGATCAGCACGAAGCGCCGGTCGAACACCAGCACGCCGGCGGTCAGGTTCTGCAGCACGCTTTCCAGGTAGGCCTTCGATTGCTCCAGCGCGGTGCGGTTCTCTTCCACCGCCAGGCGCGCCTCGGCCAGCTGGCGCGTCATCTGGTTGAATTGCTGCGTGAGCATGCCGAGCTCGTCGCGGCTTTTCAGCTCGCGCTTGGGCGAGAGGTCGCCCTCGGCCACTTCCTTGGTTCCCTGCAGCAGCATCAGCAGCGGCCGCGCCAGCTGTCCGCCGAGCAGGAGCGCCAGCATCACCGCGATGAACACGGCCAGGAACAGTGTCAGCGTCAGCGTGCCGATATACATCTTGCGCAGGCCGGTGCGGCCCAGCGCCTTTTCCTGGTATTCCTGGTATGCGCGCTGGACCTCGTCGGCGTTGCGCGCCAGCACGGCCGGCACCGGGTTCAGCACCTGCAGGTAGCGCTCTTCGCGCATGGTCTCGCCGACCAGGCCGAAGCCGCTTGACGGCGAGTCTTCCGGGCGCCGTTCCACGGACAGGCCGGAGCCGGCCCAGCGCGGCGGCTTGGCCAGTGCGCGCGCTGCGCTGGTGCCGGCCGCCCCATCCCGCGCCGAGGCCGGTGTCGAGCCCAGCGGAATGATCACGCGCAGCCGGTACAGGTGGCTGCTGTCGACGCGCTCGGGGCCCGGGCTGCCGTCGCCCGACGGATCCGTGCCGCCCTCCACGGCCGCGTAGCCGCCGGCCAGGCGTGCCTGTTCGGCCAGCACGCCGGAAGGCAGGTCCGGCACCAGCGACGCATAGTTGCTGGACGCCGTGGCCAGCACGCGGCCGCTGCCGGTAAAGATGGCGGCTTCCTCAACGCCATATTGCTCGCGCAGCCGGTTCAGCTGCAGCGAGGTGGCCACGCCGGAGGCGCCGGCAAGCTGCTCGGACATCAGGCGCGCCTTGGTCTGCAGGTCGGCGAGCGAGCTGTCGATGGTGGAGCGGCCCAGGTTCAGGCCGGCCTCGAGCGCGGTTTCCACGCGCACGTCGAACCAGGACTCGATGCTGCGCGAAACGAACTGCAGCGACACCAGGTAGATCAGCACGCCGGGCAGCACGCCCACCACGCCGAAGAACACGGCGAGCTTGGTCATCAGCCGCGTGCCGAACTTGCCGCGGCGGTAGCGCAGCCACAGCGTCAGCGCCAGCGCGCCCACGATCAGCACCAGCAGGGCGCCGATCACCAGGTTCACCTTGAACAGCAGCGTGAAATAGCGATCGAAGAATTCGGTGTTGGCCGAGGCGCCGGCCAGCAGGCCCACCAGCACCAGTGCCAGGAAGACGATGATCCCGGCCACGACGCGGTACAGCACGCGCCGGAACCGGCTGTCCCACAGCGAGTTGTTCATGGCTGGCTCGATGCGGGCTGCACCAGCAGTGCGGGCGACAGCCCGTACGACACCGTCTGCATGGTCAGGCCGCGTCCGTCAACGGCCGCGGCAGGCGCCGACGCAGGTGCGGGTACGGCCGGCGAGGCCGGCAGCGCCGGCGATGCGGGCGCCGGAACCGGCGCGGATGGCGGCGGCGGTGCGGGCGGCGGGGGTGGTGGCGGCGCGTTCAGGTCCGTCGGCACCGTATAGACAAAGCGCCGCCAGTCAGAGGCCAGGTTCCATTCGCGGGTGTTGACGGCGTTGATCTGGAACGGCTTGGGCAGTTGCGACAGGTCCAGCCGCATGCGCACTTCCGCGTTGTAGCTCTCGCCCGGCTTGACTGCATTGCGCTCGAATATGCGCCAGCCGCGCACGTGCTGGATAAACTGCAGCGCGCCCTTCAGGCGCGTGAACGGCAGTTGCAGGCCGCCGGTGGAGACGCGGTACTGGCGCGTCAGCGGCTGGTACGACAGGCGCACGCTGCGGCTGGTGTTGACCGGCTTGTCGTCGAACCAGTACCAGCGCGAGCGCGAGAGCTGGAAGTCGACCGCGAAATAGAGGGAGATGCCCTTGTGCAACGCGTCTTCCAGCGCGGGCGGCAGGTCGAAGTCAAAGCTGGCGGCAAGCTCGAAGCCGCCGTCCTGGTACTCGATGCGGGCTTCGGTGGCCTCGATGACCTGCGCGCGCGCCGCGGGGGGCAGCCACAGCACCGCTGCGAGCGCCAGCACCAGCACGAGCGACCAGCGCGCCAGCAGGCTGCGCGTGTCCGCGATGGTGCCTACGCTGGTATCCCCATTCACGCGGAAGTCTGACAGGCGCGGCGTGCTCAGCATCGGATCAGATCAGGCGCGTTTCTGGAAGCGGGCGTAGAAGAAGCCATCGTGATCCGATGGCAGGCTGGTGCCGCTGGTGCCGCTGGTGCCGGCAAGGGCGTCCCTGTCACCATCTGCGCCGGCGGCTTGCATTGCATGGGTGCCGGGCAGCAGCTGCCCCGGCGCCTGCAATCGTATCGCATCTGCCAGCTGGGCACCAAACCAGCGCGCCTGCTCCTCCCCTTCCGTTGGGAAAATAGAACAGGTGACATAGACCAGGATGCCGCCCGGCTTGAGCAGCGGCCACAGCTGCGAGACGATGCGGCGCTGCTCGGTGATGAGCTTGGCGATATCGGTCTCACGGCGCAGCCAGCGGATATCAGGGTGGCGCCGCACGATGCCCGAGGCCGAGCACGGCACGTCGGCCAGGATGCGGTCGAAGGGCTGGCCGTCCCACCAGTCGGCGGGCCGGCTGGCATCGCCGACCACGATCTTTGCTTGCTTGCCCAGGCGCGCCAGGTTTTCGCCGATGCGGGTGGCGCGCTGCGGGTCGCTTTCCACCGCGGTGACGTCGATATCGGCCAGCTCCAGCAGGTGCCCGGTCTTGCCGCCGGGCGCGGCGCAGGCATCGAGCACGCGCATGCCGTCGGCCACCTCGAGCAGCGGCGCGGCCAGTTGCGCGCCGGCGTCCTGCACTGACACCACGCCTTCGGCAAAGCCCGGCAGCTGCGTCACCGGCACCGCGCGCACCAGGCGCACGGCCTGCGGGCCGACCACGTGGCCGGCCAGGCCGGCGTTGGCGAGGTCGGTCCGGTACTGCTGCACCGACACGCGCGCGGTGTTCACGCGCACGGTCATCGGCGGGCGCACGTTGGCGCTCGCGGCCAGCGCCGTCCATTGGTCAGGGTAGGCCTCGCGCAGCATCTGCAGCCACCATGGCGGCAGGTTCCAGCGTGCCTGCTCGTCGCGGTTGACGTCGGCCAGCAGTGCCTTGCGTTCGCGCAGGAACCGGCGCAGCACCGCGTTGACCAGCCCGCGCGCGTGCGCAGTCTTGGGTTCGGAGGCGGCGGCGCTGACGGCCTGGTCGACCACCGTGAAGGTGCTGTAGCCCGGGCGGCCGGCGTCGGCGTCCTGGTCCTGCCGGTCGCGCGGGCCCGGTGCGTGTTCCAGCAACAGCGCCAGCGCCACGGCCAGCAGGGAATCGACCTGCGCGCCCGGCGGGCGCGTGACCAGCCTGGTCACCAGCGCGCGCGCGGTGCCGAACTGGCGCATGGTGCGATAGGCGATGTCCTGCAGCGCGCCGCGCGTGGCGGCATCGCGCACGCGGTCCAGCCGCAGTTGGGCGGCGGCGTCCTCGATCGCCTGGGGCAAGGCCGTGCCTTCGCTGACGGCGCGCACCGCGGTGGCGGCGCCAAGCATCTGGAAGGCAAGCGAATCGGGAGGCAGGCGCATATCGGTCAGGCGGCGGATCAGGCAGCGGAAAAATGGTGAATCGGCGTGAGAAACGGCAGGGGGTCCTGGCAAGCTCATAAGAAAAAGCCCGCCGGTCCGTGCGGAACAGCGGGCAGTTTACCTTGTGCCGGGGCCTGGCCCCGGATTTCCAGCCGTTCAGGCCGGATAGGTGCCGGTCTGGGCCATCTGCATCAGGCGCGCGATGCGCTCGTCGGTGGCCGGGTGGGTCGAAAACAGGTTGGCGATGGCGCCGCCCGAGAGCGGGTTCATGATCATCATCTGCGCCGTGGCCGGGTGTTCCTCGGCCGCCTGGAACGGGATGCCCTGGGCGTAGCGGTGGATCTTGTCCAGCGCGCTGGCCAGCGCCTGCGGGTCGCCGCTGATCTCGGCGCCGCCGCGGTCGGCTTCGAACTCGCGCGCGCGCGAGATCGCCATCTGGATCAGCGACGCCGCCAGCGGCGCCAGGATCGCCACGGCGATGCTGGCGATCGGGTTGGTGCGGTTGCCGTTCTCGTCGCGCCCGCCGAAGAACATCGCCATATTGGCCAGCGCCGAGATCGCGCCGGCCATGGTGGCGGCGATGGTCGAGGTCAGGATGTCGCGGTGGCGCACATGCGCCAGTTCATGCGCCATCACGCCGCGCAGCTCGCGCTCGGAGAGCACCCGCAGGATGCCGGTGGTGGCCGCCACCGCGGCGTGCTCGGGATTGCGGCCGGTGGCAAACGCGTTGGGCGCGTCTTCGTTGATCAGGTAGACGCGCGGCATCGGCAGGCCGGCGCGCTGCGCCAGTTCCTGCACCATGCCGTAGAACTGCGGCGCGCTGCCGGCGTCGACTTCCTGCGCGTTGTACATGCGCAGGACCATCTTGTCCGAGAACCAGTAGGAGAAGAAGTTCATGCCCAGCGCCATCAGCAGCGCGAACATCATGCCGCTGCGCCCGCCGATCATGCCGCCGATGACGATGAACAGCGCCGTGATGGCCGCCATCAGCATGAAGGTCTTGACCCAGTTGAACATTGCGGTGATCTCCGTGTAATCGTGAGCAGCGTCCCCGCGGAAAGCGGACGCGTTGACCGTTAGATAGGGGGGGATACCCGAAAATTCAACGGTTGTTCAACGGTTTCAGGGTGGTGTCCCGGCGCCTCGCGCCGGCCGCGCGGTTCCGCCGGCACTTATGCCGTCATGTGCTGCATAGGCCTGCCCGATTATGCCTGCTTGGCGCCGTTGCCAGGCACCGCACAGCGCGTGCCCGGCGGCAGCGGCAGTCCCTGCAGGAACTGCTGCGCCGGCTGGCGGCGCCCACCCGGCTTCTGCAGCTCGGTGACCCGCAGCGCGCTGCCCTCGCCGCAGGCGATGAGGATGCCGGCGGCGTCGGCCGCCAGCACCGTGCCGGGCGGATGCGGCAGGCTGCCGGCGGCGGCCAGCGGCGCGGCCTGCCAGCACTTGATCACGGTATCGCCGACCTGCACTGTGGCACCGGGGAAGGGGTTGAACGCGCGCACCTGGCTGGCCAGCGCCGCGGCCGGGCGGCGCAGGTCCAGCGGGGCCTCGTCCTTGGCGATCTTCTCGGCGTAGGTGACGCCTTCGGCCGGCTGCGGCGTGGCGGCCAGCGCGCGGCCGGCAGCCAGTTCCTGCAGTGCTGCCACGATCATGCGCGCGCCCAGCGCGGCCAGGGTGTCGTGCAGCGTGCCGGTGGTGTCTTCCGGGCCGATCGGCACAGCTTCGCGCGTGAGCATGTCGCCGGTGTCCAGGCCCTCGTCCATCTGCATCAGCGTGATGCCGGTCTCGGCATCGCCCGCTTCAATGGCGCGGTGGATCGGCGCCGCGCCGCGCCAGCGCGGCAGCAGCGAGCCGTGGATATTCAGGCAGCCCAGGCGCGGCAGGGTCAGCACTTCGGCCGGCAGGATCAGGCCGTAGGCGGCGACCACCATCACATCGGGGGCGATGCCGGCAAGCGATTCAACGGCGGCGGCGGCCTCTTCCGGGTACTTGCCCTGGCGGCGCAGCGAGCGCGGCTGCAGCACCGGCGCAAGGCCGCTGGCGACGGCGAACTGCTTCACCGGGCTGGCCTGAAGCTGCATGCCGCGGCCGGCAGGACGGTCGGGCTGGGTCAGCACGGCCACCACCGGAAAACCGGCGGCGTGAATGGCTTCCAGTGCGACGCGCGCAAATTCGGGCGTGCCGGCAAAGGCGACACGCAAGGGGCTGGCTTGGGACATGGCAGGTTCCGTGGCCTGAAACAGGACCGGCCGCTATAGCGGCCGGTACCTTTGTTCTTCGGGAGTCATAAAGATAACAGACCCCGCGCGGGTGCCGCGCGCTGGCGGCGGGATTCCGGGCGGGCTGTTACATCTTTGTGGCAGGACGCCGCTTACATGCGGGTGCGTTCGCGCTTCTGCAGCCTGCTCTTGATGCGGTTGAGCTTGAGCGGCGACAGGTACTCGACAAAGACCTTGCCGCGCAGGTGATCGATCTCATGCTGGATGCAGACCGCCAGCAGGTCGTCGGCGTCGAGCTCGAAGCTCTCGCCCTTCTCGTTGAGCGCGCGCACGCGCACGCGGTCGGGGCGCTCGACCCGGTCGTAGACCTCGGGCACCGACAGGCAGCCCTCTTCCCACACCTTGCGGTTGTCGCTGGCCCAGACGATCTCCGGGTTGATAAAGACCTGGAGCTGGTCGCGCGTTTCCGAGACGTCGATCACCACCACCTGCTCGTGCACATTGACCTGCGTCGCGGCCAGCCCGATGCCGGGCGCTTCGTACATGGTCTCAGCCATGTCCTTGACCAGCTGGCGGATGCGGTCGTCCACGGCCGCAACGGGTTTGGCGACGGTGTGCAGGCGGGGATCGGGGTAGGTCAGGATGTCGAGTTTTGCCATGATGCTAGGGCGCAACGCCGGCGGCAGCCGGCAACCGGGCCGCGTTGCGGCGGCGGGTGTTTACATGCAGAATCGGGGCGCAAGTACAAAAATTCAAGGCGCGCCGCAACAGGCACGCTCTCCCGGGTCAATCCGGCCGCACCACCGGCTGGTCAGGAAAATGCGCGATCTTACCAAAGAACACCAGGCGGCGTCGGGCCGCAGGCTGCACGCGTTCATCCCCAAGCTTGCCTATGCGTTGTTGAGTGCCGCTGGCTTCACCGCCGCGGCCACGCTTCCGGCCCTGGCCGCGGACCTGACGGTCACGCCGGCACAGCAGGCCGAAGCCCAGCGCGTTGCCCAGCAGGGCATCCCCGTTTCAGACCTGTCTCCCAATGCGCCGTCGCAGTACACGGTGCGCAGGGGCGACACGCTGTGGGGAATCTCGGGCAGTTTCCTGCGCCAGCCCTGGCGCTGGCCCGAGCTGTGGGGCATGAACCGGCAACAGATCCACAACCCGCACCTGATCTATCCGGGACAGATCCTGTACCTGATCCAGCGCGACGGCCGTGCCTGGCTGTCGACCACGCCGGGCGGCAGCGGCACGGTGCGCCTGTCGCCGCAGATGCGCGGCGGCGACGCCGACGGCGCCGCCATCCTGAGCATCGCGGCCTCTGATATCGAGCCCTTCCTGATCCGCCCGCTGGTGGTCGACCAGGACACGCTGGCGACCTCCGCGCGCATCGTCGCCGTGTCCGAGTCGCGTGTCATCCTGGGCCGCGACGACACCGGCTACGCGCGCGGCATTCCCGCCGACGCGCCGCCGGGCGGCGACTGGCAGGCTTACCGGCCGGTCACCCCGGTGCGCGATCCGGTCACCAATGCCGTGCTCGGCTACGAGGCCGAATATGAAGGCAACGTGCGCCTGGCGCGCGGCGCGCAGGGCCCGGACGCGGTCTCCACGATGCAGGTCACGCGGGCCAGGCAGGAGATGGGCGTGGGCACGCTGCTGATGCCGCAACCTGCGCGAGAAGCGCTGCGCTACGTGCCGCACGCGCCCGATGCGCAGCTTGACGGCCGCATCGCCAAGGTCTACGGCGGGGTCGAGTTCGGCGGCGCCAGGCAGGTGGTGGTGCTCAACCTGGGCAGCCAGGCCGGGGTGGAACCCGGCCACGTGCTGGCACTGTCGCGCACCGGCGAGACCGTGCCGGACAAGACCGACAGCAACCGCGCCATCCGGCTGCCCGACGAGCGCTACGGCCTGGCCTTCGTCTTCCGCGTGTTCCCGGGGGTGTCGTATGCGCTGGTCACCGACGCCTCCAACGTGATCGCCGTCGGGGACCGCGCGACCTCGCCGCGCTGAGCCGGTCTTGGCGACCGCCGCCTCCGTTTGCCGTGCCGGTGCTGCCCGGCAGGCCGCCATGCGCGATCCCGACGACCTGAAGGCCTGGCTGCAACTCGCCTGTGCGCCCGGGGTCGGCCCTGCCACGGCGCGCCTGCTGCTGGCCGCGTTCGGGCTGCCGCAGCAGGTCCTGGCGCAGAGCGTGGCCGCGCTGTCCTCGGTGGTGCCCAAGAAGCACGCCCGCGCGGTGCTGGCCAGGCCCGCTGCCGGGCTGCCGGCACTGGTCGAACGCACCCTCGCCTGGCTCGGCACGCCCGGCAACCATGTGGTCACGCTGGCCGACGACGCCTACCCCGCCCGCCTGTTCGACCTGCCCGATCCGCCGCCGCTGCTATATATCAAAGGCGATCCCGCGCTGCTGTCACGCCCTTCGGTGGCCATCGTCGGCGCGCGCGGCGCCACCGAGCAGGGCAAGCGCGATGCGCAGGCGTTCGGCCGCGAACTGTCCGAGTCGGGCCTGGCGGTGATCTCGGGCCTGGCGCTGGGCGTCGATGCCGCCGCCCATGCCGGCGGCCTGCTCGGTTGCGGCGGCACGGTCGCTGTGACGGGTACGGGGCCTGACCGGGTCTACCCGGCCGAGAACCTGGCGCTGGCGCACGAAGTGGCCGCGCGCGGCGCCATCGTCACCGAATTCCCGCTCGGCATGCCGGGCATGCCGGCCAACTTCCCGCGCCGCAACCGCATTATCGCGGCGCTGGCGCGCGGGGTGCTGGTGGTGGAGGCCGCAGCGCGCTCGGGCTCGCTGATTACGGCAAGGCTGGCGGCCGAACTCGGGCGCGAGGTGTTTGCCGTCCCAGGCTCGATCCACGCGCCATTGTCAAAGGGCTGCCACCTGCTGATCAGCCAGGGCGCGAAGCTGGTGGAGAGCGTGGAGGATGTACTGGAAGAGATCAATCTGCTGCCGGCACCTGCCCGCCCTGCTGCCCGGCGAGTTCCCGCGGCCACGCCGGAACAACCGGATCTTTCTGACTTTGCCGGCCACGCCGACCCCCTGCTGGCCGCTCTCGGCTACGATCCGGTTACGCTGGATGCGTTATGCGAGCGCTGCGGCCAGCCTCCGGAAGCCGCCGCGGCGCGCCTGCTGGAACTGGAACTGGCCGGGCACGCCGAGCGTCTGCCGGGAAACCTGTTCCGGCGCCTTGGCTGATCCTGGGCAGGGGCGCAGCGCAATACCTATACAATCGCCGGCTGTCCGCGAGCCGCGTGTCGCGGGCGCCTCATGTTTCCGAACCCATGACCGTTTACTTTCCTGAACGTGATGCCGGCGCCATAGCCCGGTGCCTGGCGGCGCGGCCGCAAGGCCGCCTGGTGGCCTGCCTGTGCGCGCAGTGGTGCGGCACGTGCCGGGACTACCTGGTGGCGCTGACGGCGCTGGCCGCGCGCCATCCGGACGATTGCTTTGTCTGGATCGATATCGAGACGCATGCAGATGCGCTGGGCGATGTCGATATCGAGAATTTCCCGACGCTGCTGGTGCAGCCAGCCTCGGGTGGCTCTCCCCAGTTCTATGGCACCCTGCTGCCGCATATCGAGGTGCTGGAACGCATGCTGAGCCGCGGCGCGGCGATGCCGGCGAGCGCCGAAGACATACCGCAGGTGCTGGACTGGTTGCTTGCCGGGGGGAGCGACGGCGCCTAGGCGCCGTCTCGTGCGGCGGCGGGGCTTCTCTTGCACCGCCGTTGAAACCGCGCTTATTATTGGCGCCTCATAGCCCCCCGGCGTTCTGATTACTTCGTTTGCAGTGCAATTAGCGGGTTGCCGGATGCAGCTCGCAAGGACCCTTCCCATGTCAAAAGCCCTCATCATCGCGGAAAAACCGTCGGTCGCGGCGGATATCGCCCGTGCCCTCGGGGGGTTTACCAAGCACGACGAGTATTTCGAGAGCGATGACTTCGTGCTGTCCTCCGCCGTTGGCCACCTGGTCGAGATCGCCGCGCCGGACGAATACGAGGTCAAGCGCGGCAAGTGGAGCTTCGCCAACCTGCCGGTGATCCCGCCGCACTTCGACCTGCGCCCGATCGCCAAGACCGAGTCGCGCCTGAAGGTGCTGAACCGCCTGATCAAGCGCAAGGACGTCACCGCCCTGATCAACGCCTGCGACGCGGGGCGCGAGGGGGAACTGATCTTCCGCCTGATCGCGCAACAGGCCAAGGCCAGGCAGCCGGTGCGCCGGCTGTGGCTGCAGTCGATGACGCAGCAGGCCATCCGCGACGGCTTTGCCAGCCTGCGCGAAGACCAGGACATGCTGCCGCTGGCCGACGCCGCGCGCTGCCGCTCCGAGGCCGACTGGCTGGTCGGCATCAACGGCACGCGCGCCATGACCGCCTTCAACAGCAAGGGCGGCGGCTTCTTCCTGACCACCGTGGGCCGCGTGCAGACACCGACGCTGTCGATCGTGGTGGAGCGCGAAGAGAAGATCAAGCACTTCGTGCCGCGCGACTACTGGGAAGTGCACGCCGAGTTCATCGCCGCCGCCGGCCTGTATGAAGGCCGCTGGTTCGACCCCAAGTTCAAGAAGAACGAGTTCGATCCCGAGGCGCGCGAGTCGCGCCTGTGGAGCGAGGCCGAGGCCAAGAGCATCGTGGCGGCCTGCCGCGACAAGCCGGGCACCGTCACGGAAGAGTCCAAGCCGTCGACGCAGCAGTCGCCGGCGCTGTTCGACCTGACCACGCTGCAGCGCGAGGCCAACTCGCGCTTCGGCTTCTCGGCCAAGAACACGCTGGGCCTGGCGCAGGCGCTGTATGAAAAGCACAAGGTCCTGACCTACCCGCGTACCGACGCGCGCGCGCTGCCCGAGGACTACCTGGACACGGTCAAGCAGACCATGGACATGCTGGCCGACAGTTCGCCCAACTACCTGCCGCACGCCAAGAAGATCCTGGCGCAGGGCTGGGTCAAGCCGAACAAGAAGATCTTCGACAACAGCAAGATCAGCGATCACTTCGCCATCATCCCGACGCTGCAGGCGCCCAAGAACCTGTCCGAGCCGGAACAGAAGCTGTACGACCTGGTGGTGCGCCGCTTCCTGGCGGTGTTCTTCCCGGCGGCGGAGTTCCAGGTCACCACCCGCATCACGGAAGTCGCCGGCCACCACTTCAAGACCGAAGGCAAGGTGCTGGTCAACCCGGGCTGGCTGGTGATCTACGGCCGCGAGGCGCAGGGCGACAAGGATGCCGCCAACCTGGTGCCGGTGGCGAAGGACGAGAAGGTCAAGACCGACAAGGTCGAGGGTGTTGGCCTGACCACCAAGCCGCCCGCGCGCTACAACGAAGCCACGCTGCTGTCCGCCATGGAAGGCGCCGGCAAGCTGGTGGACGACGATGCGCTGCGTGAAGCCATGGCCGGCAAGGGCCTGGGCACGCCGGCCACGCGCGCGGCCATCATCGAAGGGCTGCTGACCGAGAAGTACCTGGTGCGCGAAGGCCGCGAGCTGATCCCCACCGCCAAGGCGTTCCAGCTGATGACGCTGCTGCGCGGCCTGGGCGTGCAGGAACTGACGCAGGCCGAGCTGACCGGCGAGTGGGAGCACAAGCTCTCGCAGATCGAACGCGGGCGCCTGAAGCGCGACGAGTTCATGCTCGAGATCGCGCAGATGACGCAGCAGATCGTCAAGCGCGCCAAGGAATACGACAGCGACACCATCCCGGGCGACTACGCCACGCTGGACACGCCCTGCCCGCAGTGCGGCGGGCAGGTCAAGGAGAACTACCGCCGCTTTGCCTGCACCGCGTGCGAGTTCTCGATCAGCAAGATCCCGGGCGGACGCCAGTTCGAGATCGAAGAGGTCGAAGAGCTGCTGCTCAAGAAGGAAATCGGACCGCTGCAGGGCTTCCGCAGCAAGATGGGCCGTCCGTTCGCCGCCATCCTGAAGCTGGGCAAGGACGACGAAGGCCATTTCAAGATGGAATTCGACTTTGGCCAGAACGACGACGACAACGACGGCGAGCCGGTCGACTTCAGCGGCCAGGAGCCGGTGGGCACCTGCCCGAAGTGCGGCGGCTCGGTGTTCGAGCACGGCATGAAGTACGTCTGCGAGAACAGCACGACCAGCCCCAAGAGCTGCGACTTCACCACGGGCAAGATCATCCTGCAGCAGGAAATCAGCCGCGAGCAGATCGGCAAGCTGCTCAACGAAGGCAAGACCGACCTGCTGACCGGCTTCAAGTCGTCACGCACCGGCCGCAACTTCAAGGCCTTCCTGGTCAAGCAGCCGGACGGCAAGATCGGCTTCGAGTTCGAGGTGCGCGAACCCAAGGCGGGCGCCAAGACTGCAGCCAAGGCCCCGGCCAAGGCGGCGGCATCGCGCGGCGCGGCCGAGTCCGAGGCGGCTCCGGCAAGCAAGACCGCGGCCAAGACCGCAACCAAAACCGCGGCCAAGGCGCCAGCCACCAAGGCCCCGGCAAAGAAGGCGGCGGCCAAGAAGGCCCCTGCCAAGACCACGGCGGCCAAGAAGTCGCGCGCGGCCGCCGCCGGCGAGTAAGCGCCGGCGCGTCTCACGGCAAAACGCCCGGCATCGCCGGGCGTTTTGCTTTGGGTCGGCCCCTCATGCAGGCGGCTTCAGGCGGGCAATTCAGGTGCGCACGGTTTGCGCGCCGTGGCTGGCGGCTGGCGCCGGCTGCACTTCCTTGCCCCGTACCTGCCCTTCTTCGAGCAGGAAGTCGATAAAGGCGCGCACCTTGGTCGGCAGGAACTTGCGGCTCGGGTAGACCACGCTGACATCGCGCCGCGGCAGCTGGTACTGCGGCAGCACGTGCACCAGCTTGCCCGATTCGATATTGGGCCGCGCCAGGTACGACGACAGCATGGCCACGCCCATGTCGGCCAGCGCCGCCTGGTGCGCCAGCTCGGCATTGCTGCACATCAGGCCGGGGCGGATCGGCACGGTCACCTCGCCTTCCGGGCCCAGCAGCGTCCATTCGTGCTCGGCGCTGGGCAGGCGCATGGCGATGCAGCGGTGGTGGCTCAGTTCGTGCGCATGGCGGATCGGCGCGTGCGCCGCCACGTAGCCGGGCGAGGCGCACAGGATCACCTCGGCCGACAGCAGCGGGCGCGCCACCAGGTGCGAGCCCAGGCCCAGGTCGGACAGCATCACGGCCACGTCGCGGCCTTCTTCGACGATATCGACGTTGCGGTCGGACAGGATCACGTCGAAGACCACGTCCGGGTACAGCTGCTGGAAGCGCGCCAGCAATTCTGGCAGCAGGTGCAGGCCGAACATCACCGGGGTCACCAGGCGCAGCGTGCCGGACAGCGACTGGCTGCGCGCGGTGACCACGCTTTCAGCCTCCTCCACGTCTTCCAGGATTTGCTGGCAGCGCTGCAGGTAGGTCTCGCCGGCGTCGGTCAGCGACAGGCTGCGGGTGGTGCGGTTGAGCAGCCGCGTGCCGAGATGGCTTTCCAGGTCGGCCACGTAGCGCGTCACCACCGCGTTGGACATTTCCAGCTGCTGCGCTGCACGCGCGAAGCTTCCCAGTTCCACAACCTTGGAAAACACACGCATCGATTGCAGGCGATCCATGACACAGTCTCCCGGTTCTGCGCTGAATTCTTACGTAATCAGCCTATTTTATTGTTCGAATCAGAACTAATCATTGTGGATCTTGATATTTATTGATATGAGGGAAATGCCTAATATCTAGCCATTGGATGCCGCAACGCAACATAGTCCGTCCTCGGAGTGACGAATCAGGCATCCACGCAACAAAAGAAGGTCTGAATCATGAAATCCAATCGTTACGCCCTGATCGCTGTCGCCACGCTCGCCGCCGCCCTGTCGGCCGCGCCGGCCTTTGCCAAGAACGGCAAGTTCGACGTGTATTCCGACGGCGCCAAGGTGGGCAAGTTTGACCCGTACACTGATGGTGCCAAGGCCGGCAAGTTCGATGCCTTCACCGACGGTGCCCGCGCCGGCAAGTTCGACACCTTCTCGGAAGGCGCCAAGTACGACACCACCACCGATCGCGCGCCCCTCTGAGGCCAGCCCGGGCCTGCCCTCCCCGAGTGGCCTGGCAGCGCGCGGTCCCGGGGCCGTATCCTCCCCTTGGGCGTCCCGCCTGCTTTAACCTGGTCTCCACAGGTCCTTGGGAGAGCGCCTCACAGCCCTCTCCGACTTTATTGGAGAAGAAGCCCGCACTGGTTGCGGGCTTCTTTGTTTCTGGCGTCGACAGAAGATAGCCCGCTTGCGAGTCATTATGCCAGAGCAAGCAAATAAAAAAACGGGCCGACTGGCCCGTTTCTTCTGCTTCGCTGCAACGACTCAGTCGTCGTAGTCGTGATGATGATGCTTGTGCTTCTTGTGCCGGTAGCCACCGCCCCCGTAATAGCGGCGATCGTTATCGTACGAGTTGCTGCGCGAGACATTGCCGCCCAGCGCGGCGCCGGCGCCACCGCCGAGGCCTGCGCCGATCAGGCCGCCGGCACGGCCGCCCATGGCGTTGCCGGCCGCAGTGCCCGCGCCGCCGCCCAGTGCGCCGCCGATGATGGCGCCGGTGCGCTCACGGCGATTTGACGTCACCGCGCCGCCGGCGCCGCCGCCAACCGCGCCACCGATTACTGCGCCGGTGCTGCCGCCCAGCGCGCCGCCAACGGCCGCACCGGCTACGCCACCGAGCGCACCGCCCAGGGCATTGTTCATATCGCTCGCGAACGCCGGCAGCGCGGAAGCCGCCAGGGCGATGGCCAGGGTCATATTGCGAACGGAATGGCGAGACATATAGTTGTTCCTTTAATTGCCACAGTGTCGCAAGTGTAGATAACGAGCCGCAGCCTTGCTGTAACCACCTGTAAGGCGCTGTAACCCTCCCCAGAAAGGTCGGGAAGCCGTAACAAAAGCGCGGTGAGAAAACAACATCGCAAAAAAAAGACAGGCGACCTTAAGGCCACCTGTCTGTTTTGTATCGGCATCCGGCTAGCGGACGCTGGGATCAGAGTCTGCTCAGCAGCACTTGCCCTGCCCGCCGCCGTAGCGCGCCTCCTGGCGCTCGCGGAAGAATTCCTCGTAGCTCATCGGCGCGCGGTCCGGGTGGGTGCTTTCCATGTGCGCCACATAGGTCTGGTAGTCGGGCAGCCCGACCATCAGCCGCAGCGACTGCCCGAGGTAGCGTCCCATCGTTCCCAGTTGTTCCAGCATGGCGGCTCCTGCTTCAGGACTGTGCCGAGGCGGCCGCCGGCAGCGGCTCGAACGGCGTTTCGCTGTCGGTGCGGCGGCTGGCCGTGCGGGCCTGCAGCGCGGTCTTGAAGCCGTAGAACACGATCGACAGCACCACGAACATGAACAGCGCGCACAGGCCGGCGTCCAGGTAGTCGTTGAAGACGATGCGTTGCATCTGCGCGATCGACTTGGCCGGGGCCAGCACCTTGCCTTCGGCAATGGCGGCACTGAACTTCGCGGCATGGGTCAGGAAGCTGACCTTGGGATCGGCGTCGAACAGCTTCTGCCAGCCGGCGGTCAGCGTGCAGACCAGCAGCCAGAGGGTCGGCAGCAGCGTGACCCAGGCGTACTGGCCGCGCTTCATCTTGACCAGCACGCAGGTGCCCAGCACCAGCGCCACGGCAGCCAGCATCTGGTTGGAGATGCCGAACAGCGGCCACAGCGTATTGATGCCGCCCAGCGGGTCGACCACGCCCTGGTACAGGAAGTAGCCCCAGGCCGCCACGGTCAGTGCGGTGGCGATCAGGTTGGCGGGCAGCGAGTCGGTGCGCTTGAGCGATGGCACGAAGCTGCCCAGCAGGTCCTGCAGCATGAAGCGGCCGGCGCGGGTGCCCGCGTCGACGGCGGTCAGGATGAAGAGCGCCTCGAACAGGATGGCGAAGTGGTACCAGAAGGCCATCATGGCCTGGCCGCCCACCACCTGGTGCAGGATGTGGGCGATGCCCACGGCCAGCGTCGGCGCGCCGCCGGCGCGCGAGATGATGGTGTTCTCGCCGACGTCTTTTGCGGTCTGGATCAGCACGTCGGGCGTGATCACGAAGCCCCAGGTCGATACCACGTGCGCCACCGCGTCCGGCGTGGTGCCGATCACGGCGGACGGGCTGTTCATGGCGAAGTACACGCCCGGCTCGATCACCGAAGCGGCCACCAGCGCCATAATGGCAACAAAGGATTCGGCCAGCATCGCGCCGTAGCCGATGAAGCGCGCGTGCGATTCATTTTCCAGCAGCTTGGGCGTGGTGCCCGACGAGATCAGCGCGTGGAAGCCCGACACCGCGCCGCAGGCGATGGTGATAAAGAGGAACGGGAACAGGTTGCCCGACCACACCGGGCCGCCGCCCTTGGCGAACTGGGTGAAGGCCGGCATCTTCAGTTCCGGCGCGACGATCAGGATGCCGATGGCCAGCGCGATGATGGTGCCGATCTTCAGGAAGGTCGACAGGTAGTCGCGCGGCGCCAGCAGCAGCCACACCGGCAGCACGGCGGCGATAAAGCCGTAGATGATCAGCATCCAGGTCAGGGCCTTGCCGTCGTAAGTGAACAGCGGCGCCAGCACGGCGCTCTCATGCACGTGCTGGCCGCCGATGATGGCCAGCATCAGCAGCACGAAGCCGATCACCGACACCTCGCCGATGCGGCCCGGGCGGATGTAGCGGGTGTAGATGCCCATGAACAGCGCGATCGGAATCGTCACCGCCACTGTGAAGGTGCCCCACGGCGAGCCGGCCAGCGCCTTCACCACGATCAGCGCCAGCACCGCCAGGATGATGATCATGATCATGAAGCAGCCGAACAGCGCGATCATGCCCGGCACCGTGCCCATCTCGGACTTGACCAGGTCGCCCAGCGAGCGGCCGTCGCGGCGCGTGGAGATGAACAGCACCATGAAGTCCTGCACCGCGCCGGCGAATACCACGCCCGCCAGGATCCACAGCATGCCCGGCATATAGCCCATCTGCGCGGCCAGCACGGGGCCGACCAGCGGGCCGGCGCCGGCAATGGCGGCGAAGTGGTGGCCGAACAGCACCGCCTTGTTGGTCGGCACGTAGTCCAGGCCGTCGTTGTGGCGCCAGGCAGGCGTCATCCGCTTGGGATCGAGCTGCATCACCTTGTCGGCGATAAAGCGGCTGTAGTAGCGGTAGGCGATCAGGTAGATGCAGAGCGCGGCAACCACGATCCACAGCGCGCTGACGGCCTCGCCGCGCGCCAGCGCGACGGTGCCGAAGGCAAACGCGCCAAGGACGGCGACGGCCAGCCACACCAGGTGTTCTCCGATGCGATTCATAGTAAGGGTCTCCTCAGACCGGGATATCGATAGCCTGCGGCGGCGAAGGACTGGTAACAGGCAACTGGCAGGATCGGCAGCGGAGGTGCGCCGAGGGCAGGCAGCGGGGCAATCCGGCGGTGAGGGTGTCTCCTGGGGATGCTGCTGCGCGCCCGGTTGTGTCGTCGTTTCCGGATCTCGTCTTGCAGGCAGGCGGTGCGCCATCCGGGTAGGCGGTGCACCAGCTGCGTCGATGCGCGTGCCATGTTGGGGCGGCTTGCGCATCCGGCGTGTAGTATTGACACCCGCCGAACCCGGCACAAGCGCGTAACTACGCAGCACTTCTGCGTAGTACTACGCAAGCCGACGGTGGCATGCCGCCTGCGCGGCGTCGGTGTTTACCCCCGGTCCAGATGAAACTCCGCCAGAAGATCCTGTTGCTTGCCGTGGCGCCCCTTGCGGTGGCCATGCTCGGCATTGCATTCGCCGTGCGTTTCCAGGCCACCCAGCTCGCCCGGCACGAGCGCGCGCTGGTCGAGGCGGCCTATCTCCAGAGCAAGGAAACCGAGCTGCGCCACTACGTGGAACTGGCGCAGAGCGCGATCGCGCCGCTGGTGCGCTCAGGCCGCACCGACCTCGCCACCCGCCAGGCGGCAATGGACGCCCTCGCGCGGCTGGACTACGGCCCCGACGGCTACTTCTTCCTGTACGACCTGCAGGGCCGCAACCTGATGCACCCGCGCCAGCCCGAGCTGGTCGGCCAGGACCTGTGGACGCTGCGCGACCCGCAGGGCGCGCTGACCATCCAGCAGCTGATCGCCGCGGCCAAGGGCGGCGGCGGCGCGGTGCGCTACTTGTGGAAAAAGCCGTCGTCACAGCAGCTGGCGCCCAAGCTCGGCTATGTGGTGGCGGTGCCCGAATGGGGCTGGATGCTGGGCACCGGCATCTACCTGGATGACGTGGAAAGCACGCTGCGCCAGCTCGACGCCCGCGCCGAGACCGATATCCGCGAAACCATGGCCTGGATCGGCGTGATTGCCGGCATCAGCATCTTGCTGGTGGCCGCCAGCGGGTTGGCACTGAATGTCAGCGAGCATCGCGAGGCCGACGCCAAGCTGCGCCAGCTGGCGCAACGCGTGGTGCAGTCGCAGGAAGACGAGCGCGCCCGGCTTTCGCGCGAGTTGCACGACGGCATCAGCCAGCTGCTGGTATCGGTCAAGCTGGTGCTGGAAACCGCCGCCAACCGCCTGCGCCTGGCCCCGGCCGAAGGCGCCGCGGTGGCGCCGGTGCTGGGCATGGCGCTGAACCGGCTCGACGCCGTCTTCAATGAAGTGCGCCGCGTGGCGCGCAACCTGCGCCCGGCCCTGCTCGACGACCTGGGCCTGTTCGCCGCGCTCCAGCACCTGGCGCGCGAGATGCAGGGCGGCAGCGGATTGGCGATCACGGTGACCCAGGGCGGCCCCCCGCGCGAGCTGCCCGACGAGCAGGCCACGGCGCTGTTCCGCATCGCGCAGGAAGCGCTGACCAACGTGGAGCGCCATGCCGGCGCGCGGCGCGTCGCGGTGTCGCTGGCCTTTGATGCCGATGCCACGCGCCTGACCGTGAGCGACGATGGCCATGGCTTCGACGTGGCGCGCATGCAGGCGGACCCACAGCGCGGCATCGGCCTGCGCAACCTGCGCGAGCGCATCGCTGCGCAGTGCGGGCAGTTCGACATCATTTCCGGCACGGGCGGCACCCGGATCGTCGCGTCGCTGCCGCTGGCCAGGCCCGCGGCCATCGCGCACGATGCCGTATCGGCAGGACCTTCGCAATCATGACCCAGTCTGTTTCCGACGCCACCGACGTGCCCGCCCGCGTATTGCTGATCGACGACCACGCGCTGGTGCGCGACGGCATGCGCATGCACCTGGCGCTGCAGCCCGGCCTGCGCGTGGTGGGCGAGGCCGACGACGGCGAAGCCGCGCTGGCGTGGCTGGACCGCGCCGGCAGCGACGAGCTGCCCGACCTGGTCATTACCGATATCGGCATGCGCGGCATGGGCGGCATTGCCCTGGCGGCGGCGCTGCATGACCGCTATCCGGAGCTGGCCGTGCTGATCGTGTCGATGCACGACAACCTGGAATACGTGCGCCAGGCGGTGCGAGCGGGCGCGCGCGGCTATGTGCTCAAGGACGCGCCAGCCGACGAACTGATGGCGGCGATCCAGTCGGTGCTGGCCGGGCGCGTGTTCTACAGCGCCCGCATCGCCCGCGGCATGGCCGAGCAGAGCCCTGCGGCCGGCCCGCTGGATGCGCTGACCCCGCGCGAGCGCGACATCCTGCGCGGCATCGGGCGGGGCCTGGCCAACAAGGAGATCGCGGCGCAGCTGGGGGTGTCGGTGCGCACAGTGGAGACGCACCGGCTGAACCTGAAGCGCAAGCTGGGGATCGAGGGGCGCGCCGGGCTGGTGAAGTATGCGGTGCAGACGCTGGGGGATAGCGAGGGGGGGTGATGGACGCCCCGCGATACCAACGAGGAGAGCGGTTTGGGGTGCCCCAAGCCGCCCGAGCTTGCCTAAGCAAGGTGTTCTCCCTCTCCCCTCATGGCTTGTCTTTACCCACATCTCGATAGGAAAGGTTGTAAACGGGATTGGACGGTGTTAACTTCGGGGAAGTTGACAATCAGTGGTGGCAATTTTGTCTGATACGGAAGATCTGGAAGACTGGGCCAGCGACGAATTCGGTGGCGCTCAGTTGGGCGATGCACGTCGCACGCAGCGCCTTGTGGCATTGGCGCGCGGACTAGCGCAAAAAGCCCATGTTTCGTTCCCGCAGGCCTTGAGTGGTGCCCAACTCAAGGCGGCATATCGCTTCTTTGATAATGAGGCGGTCGACCCGGACGGAATACTGGCGAGCCACGTCGTTCAAACCGTGGGTCGCATGCAGCAGGTACCTGTCGTATTGGCGGTGCAGGACACCACGGAATTCAATCTGGCAAATTTGCCCGCGACTGAGGGACTTGGTCACGGCACGGGCGGCAATTTGCGCGGATTCATGTTGCACAGCGTGCTGGCGGTGACGCCTGAGGGCCTGCCACTGGGCGTGTTGAGCATGAAGACGTGGGTGCGTGCGCCGCAAGCATCGGGCAAGGCCAGGCAGCGCCGGGCGCTGTCCATTCGTGACAAGGAAAGCGTGAAGTGGCTGGAGGGGCTGGAATGCCTTGAGCCGCTCAAGATGCAGTGTCCGGACACGCACCTTGTTGCCGTCAGCGATCGCGAGGGCGATGTGTACGACGTGTTCCTGGCGCAGCGCCCAGCGGGGGTGGACTGGTTGGTGCGGGCCGCCTGGAATCGGGGCGTGGATCACCCAGAGAAGTATCTGTGGGAGACGGTTGCTGCGGCCCCCGTACTCGGGGAGACCGTCCTGCACGTGCCCAGGAGTGGCGCCAGGCAAGCGCGTAGCGCCCGACTGGCTTTGCGCTGTGTGCCCGTCCAACTGCGACCGCCGCGCAGCCGCGGTGCAGAGGCCCTACCAAGCCTCGAAGTGTTTGCCATTCACGCACTGGAAATCGATCCGCCCGAAGGTGTTGAGCCGCTCGAATGGATGTTGCTCAGTTCGATGCCCACCCAAACGCTGGAAGATGTGCTGGAACGGCTGAGCTGGTATGCCCGGCGCTGGACCATTGAATCCTGGCATCGTGTCCTGAAAAGTGGCTGCCAGATCGAGGCTCGGCAGTTCGGGACGCTGGAGCGGTTCCTGCGCGCCACGGCGCTGTTCGCCGTGATCGGCTGGCGCATCATGTACGCGACCATGCTCGGCCGGCTTGAAGCCGATATCCCTTGCTCGGTGCTATTGCAGTCGCTCGAATGGCAGGCCTTGTACTGCCGCACGCACGGCACAACCAAGCCACCGGAGCAGGCACCCAAACTCAGCGAAACGGTCCTTTGGATCGCCAAGCTCGGTGGCTACCTGGGTCGCAAAAACGACGATCCCCCCGGTGCTACTGTCCTCTGGCGCGGCTTCCTCGTTTTGCACGAAATCACCGAAATGTATCGGATCTTCCAGAAAAACGAGTAAGCCGCCGGAAGTTGTGGGTAAAGGCAAGCCTCATGGGGAGAGGGCCGGGGTGAGGGGTGGTCTAGCAAGGAACCACATCAAGCGGTGCCAACGGTTGAAACCCACAGGCGTCAGCCTTTGACCCTCCTACCCTCACCCACTGTTCCTCTCCCGCAAGCGGGGAGCAAACCGGCGCGAAGCGGGCTTCTTCATCAGGCGCTGACGCCGAAGATCACCCCTCCAGCCGCTTGCCCAGCGCCGCCCGCGCTTGCGCCAGCGCCTGCGGCAGCCGATGCTGCAGCTTGGTAAACAGCTCGTCATGCAGCGCCAGCTCCTGCTGCCACGCATCGCGATCGATCGAGGTCACCTGCGTGAACTGCGCCGGGCTGAAGTCCACGCCGTTCCAGTTCAGGTCCTCGTAGCGCGGGGTGGTGCCGAACACATGCTCGGCGCCCTGCCCCTTGCCTTCCACGCGGTCGATCATCCACGACAGCACGCGCATGTTCTCGCCGAAGCCCGGCCACACGAAGTTGCCGTCGGCGTCCTTGCGGAACCAGTTGACGCAGTAGATCCTGGGCAGCTTTGCGCCCGCGGCTTCCAGCTTCTGGCCGAGTTCCAGCCAGTGGCCGAAGTAGTCGCTCATGTTGTAGCCGCAGAACGGCAGCATGGCGAACGGGTCGCGGCGCACCACGCCCTGCTGGCCGGCGGCCGCGGCGGTGGTTTCCGAGCCCATGGTGGCGGCCATGTAGACGCCTTCGGTCCAGTTGCGGGCCTCGGTCACCAGCGGCACGGTGGTCGAGCGGCGGCCGCCGAAGATGAACGCATCAATGGGTACGCCGGCGGGGTTGTCCCAGTTCTGGTCGATCGACGGGCACTGCGACGCCGGCGCGGTGAAGCGGGCGTTCGGGTGCGCGGCCTTGGCGCCGGTGGCGCGGGCGATTTCCGGGGTCCAGTCCTTGCCCTGCCAGTCGACCAGGTGCGCGGGCGCTTCCTTGGTCATGCCTTCCCACCACACGTCGCCGTCGTCGGTCAGCGCCACGTTGGTGAAGATGACGTTTTCCTTGAGCGTCGCCATCGCGTTGAAGTTGGTCTTCTCGCTGGTGCCCGGGGCCACGCCGAAATAGCCGGCTTCCGGGTTGATGGCGTAGAGGCGGCCGTCCTGGCCCGGCTTGATCCAGGCGATGTCGTCGCCGATGGTGGTGACCTGCCAGCCCTCGAAGCCCTTGGGCGGGATCAGCATGGCAAAGTTGGTCTTGCCGCAGGCCGACGGGAAGGCGGCGGCCACGTGGTACTTCTTGCCCTCGGGCGAGGTCACGCCCAGGATCAGCATGTGCTCGGCGAGCCAGCCTTCATCGCGGCCCATGGTCGATGCGATGCGCAGTGCAAAGCACTTCTTGCCCAGCAGCGCGTTGCCGCCGTAGCCGGAGCCGAACGACCAGATCTCGCGCGTTTCCGGGAAATGGACGATGTACTTGGTCGGGTTGCACGGCCAGGCCACGTCCTGTTCGCCCGCGGCGAGCGGCTTGCCGACGGTGTGCACGCACGGCACGAAGGCGCCGTCAGCGCCGAGTACGTCGTACACGGCGCGGCCCATGCGCGTCATGATGCGCATATTGACCGCCACGTATGGCGAATCCGACAGTTCCACGCCGATATGGGCGATCGGCGAGCCCAGCGGGCCCATCGAGAACGGCACGACATACAGCGTGCGGCCGCGCATGCAGCCGTCGAACAGGCCGGAGAGCGTCTGGCGCATCTCGGCGGGGGCGGTCCAGTTGTTGGTCGGGCCGGCATCTTCCTGCTTCTCGGAGCAGATGAAGGTACGGTCTTCCACGCGCGCCACGTCCGACGGGTCCGACAGGGCCAGGAAGGAATTCTTGCGCTTGGCCGGGTTCAGCCGCTGCATGGTGCCGGCGGCGACCATCTGCTCGCACAGGCGGTCATATTCTTCCTGGGAGCCGTCGCACCAGTAGATATTGTCGGGCTTGGCCAGCGCGGCGATTTCCGCAACCCAGGCAATCAGCTTGGGGTGCTTGACCCAGGCCGGCGCATTGACGGCGACCGTGCCTTGCATCGTGGGGTGGTTCATACTGCAAACTCCAGGTTCGTAAAGGGAAGGAAGGGAAGGAATCCTTTCAAAGCCTGGCCAGTGGGCCCATGGTCCGCCGTACGTCCCGGGATGGAATCGTCACTTCCGGTGTGTCATCCCCGGGTCGTCACATCCCGTTACAACTACGCGGCGGCCCCGTTTATGCAAAAGGTCGCGGCGGTCCCTGCGGCTGCGCTACAGTTGCGCTTCGCCAGCGCAGGGGTGCCTGCACGTGCCGGCCGGGCTTTGTCCGGAGGCGTCCGCGTAACGGGAGCAAGGCTCGACCGACAATCCGCGGCGGCACCGGAGCGGGCAAGGATACCACTGGCGCACCCCCCTGTTTTTTGCTGCGCAACAATCGCGGGCGCCGGCTGGCGCGACATTGGCGCCGCCCGGCGGCAGTGTCGCGGGGTGCCGGCGGGGTTCGCAACGTTTCACAACAATACTGTTGGCCGGCGCGCGGCTCGGTGGGCGCGCGCACCAACCGGCACAACGTCCCGAAGATAACCAGGGTTGCCGATGAAGATCGCTGTACTCGACGATTACCAGGATTCCGTGCGCAAGCTGTCTTGCTTCAGCCTGCTGGAAGGTCACGACGTCAAGGTGTTCAACAATACCGTCAAGGGCGTTGGCCAGTTGGCCGCGCGCCTGTCAGACGTGGAAGCCGTGGTGCTGATCCGCGAACGCACCCGCATCACCCGGCAACTGCTGGAAAAACTGCCCAAGCTCAAGCTGATCAGCCAGACCGGCCGGGTCGGCGCCGGTCCCGGCAGCCATATCGACCTGGAGGCCTGCACCGACCGCGGCGTGGCCGTGCTCGAAGGGGTGGGCTCGCCGGTGGCTCCGGCCGAACTGACCTGGGCGCTGATCATGGCCGCCCAGCGCCGCATCCCGCAGTACGTGGCCAGCCTGAAGCACGGCGCCTGGCAGCAGTCGGGGCTGAAATCGACGACGATGCCGCCCAACTTCGGCCTGGGCCAGGTGCTGCGCGGCCAGACCCTCGGGATCTGGGGCTACGGCAAGATCGGCCGGCTGCTGGCCGGCTTCGGCCGCGCCTTCGGCATGAAGGTGCTGGTCTGGGGCCGCGAAACGTCGCTGGAAGGCGCGCGCGCCGATGGCCTGGACGTGGCGGAGTCGAAGGAACAACTGTTTGCGGACAGCGATGTGCTGTCGCTGCACCTGCGCCTGAACGACGACACGCGCGGCATCGTCAAGCAGGCCGACCTGACCCGGATGAAGCCCACTGCGCTGTTCGTCAATACCAGCCGCGCCGAGTTGCTGGAAGAGAACGCCCTGGTCGCCGCGCTGAACCGGGGCCGTCCGGGCATGGCGGCGGTGGACGTGTTCGAGTCCGAGCCGATCCTGCAGGGCCATGCGCTGCTGCGCATGGAAAACTGCATCTGCACGCCGCACCTGGGCTATGTGGAGCGCGACAGCTACGAGCTGTATTTCCGCACGGCGTTCCAGAACATCCTGGACGTGCTGGACGGCAAGCATGACTGCATCGTCAATCCGAAGGCGCTGGCGCCGGTGTTGACGCGCTGATACGCTTCGGCTCCCGCCGGTTTTCTCCCCTCCCCCGCAAGCGGGCGAGGGGAGCCTCGTTTGCACGGTGGTGGCTGCGGCTGGCGCCTGCCGCCCCCCCCCCCGCGAACGCGAATTCCCCGAACCCGCTACACTCGGGACTTCCCCAACCGCCCGGCCGCCATGGCCCGCGGCACCCCCGGACAACAACAAGGCGCCCCCGCGCGCCGATTCCTCTCCCAAGGCCGGCATGGACCCCAGGCTTGTGACGCTCTGCGTCGGCAATTTTGTCATCGGCACCGGCGCGATGATCGTAACCGGCATGTTGAACGATATTGCCGGCGATTTCGGGCTGGGTGTGGCCAGCGCCGGCCAGCTGATCTCGGTGTTCGCGCTGGCCACCTGCATCGGCGCCCCGCTATTCGCCACGCTGGGCTCGCGCATCGACCGCCGGCTGCTGCTGACGGGTTCGCTGCTGGTCTATGGGGTGATGCACGTGGCCGCGGCCTGCGCGCCCAGCTTTGCCGCGCTGATGGCGATCCGCTTCCTGACCGCGATCGGCGCGGCCATCTATACGCCCCAGACCGCGGCCACACTGCCGCTGCTGGTCAATGCGCAGACCCGCGGGCGCGCCATCAGCTTTGTGTTCCTGGGCTGGAGCGTCGCCAGCGTGGTGGGCGTGCCGCTGGGCACATGGATTTCCAGCACGATGGGGTGGCGCGTCAGCATGGCGCTGGTCGGCGTGATGGCGCTGCTGGTGTCGGCGGCGGTCTGGCGCGCGCTGCCGCGCGGGCTGATGGTGCCGCCGGCCGGGCGCGAGGCCTGGGGCGCGGTGCTGCGCCACAAACCGGTCATGCTGGTGGTGCTGACCACCATGATCTCTTCGGCCGGCATGTTCACGCTGTTTACCTATATCGCCCCGCTGATGCGCGATGTCTACGGCATCAGCGGCGGCGCGCTCAGCCTGATGTTCCTGGCCTACGGCGCCTGCGGGGTGTTCGGCAATGCCATGGCGGCGTCGCGCATGGACCGGGTCACGCCCGGCCGGATCGTGCAGGTTGCGCTGCTGACCTCGATCACGGCCATGGTGCTGTGGCCGCTGGCCGGACTGGGCGGCGTGGCGCTGGTGCTGCTGTTCATGCTGTGGGGCCTGGGCGGGTTTGCCACCAACAGCGCGCAGCAGGCGCGGCTGGTGCTGCTGGCGCCGGAGCGGGCCTCGGTCTCGATCTCGCTGAATTCTTCGTCGATCTACCTGGGCCAGGCAGCCGGCGCCATGGCCGGCGCGGCCATCTATACGCTGGCCGGTCCCGATGCCCTGCACTGGGGCGCGGCGGCGCTGATGCTGGCGGCGCTGGCGGTGTCGCAGCGCGCCCGCATGCTGGGCTGCCAGTGGCAGCGGCCGCAGGCGGCCCGCCAGGTGTGATGCAGGGCTGAAACCGGCACCGTCCCCTGCCGCCGGGCGCCTTGTGAGGAAGCGCACCAAGCACTTGTCCACAGCGTTATCCGCCCCGTTATCCTCAGGGATATCCGCAGCTTATCCACATCTCTTTCCACAACCACCAAGCGGGGGCGCACGTGAGCGATTCCAGACCTTGGCCGGGCCTTGCGCGTGTGCTGGCGATCAGCCTGGGCAAGGCCATCCCGCTGGTGGTGGCCGGGGCGGGCACCGAGGCGGTGGTGCTGTCTGGCATCCGCAAGCACCCTGTCAGCACGCTGCTGCATCCGCTGCGGGTCCAGGTGCAGCCGCTGGGCCTGGCCGGCGACGAGCAGGGCGACCTGACCGTGCACGGCGGCCTGGACAAGGCGGTCTACGCCTACCCGTCCGAGCATTACGCCTGGTGGAACGCGCGCCGCCGCGCCTGCGCGCAGCCTGAATCGGGCCCGCCGCTGCCCTACGGCGCCATGGGCGAGAACCTGACCCTGGAAGGCCTGCTCGAATCCGAGTTGTGGATCGGCGACCTCGTACGCGTGGGGACGGCCCTGCTGCGGGTGGAGTCGCCGCGCCAGCCCTGCTACAAGTTCAACGCCGCGCTGGGCTACCGCCACGCGGTGCGCGACATGGTCGAGAGCGGCTACTCCGGCGTCTATCTCAGCGTGGTGCTCAAGGGGGAAGTGCGCGCCGGCGATGCCGTGATTGTGCAGGCCGGGCCACGCGAACTGTCGGTCGACAGCGTTAATCAGTGGCGCCGCGATGGCCGGCGGCAGCTTTTCTGATAATGTTTGTCTAATCATACAAGCGTCCCGCTACACACATCCCCGGCCTCCCCTGTGGCCCGGACGGCGTTTGCCGGCGCCGGGCATTGCCAGACCTTTGCACCCCTGTAACGGACTGTAATACGCGGCGCTGGCTCCGGCGGGCGAAGCGCGGTACTAGTAGAGGCTTTGCGCGACACGCACCGGCAACATCTGGGCACAACAGGCCGGGCGGATCACGGGGAGTGGCGCGAAGACGCGGCGCAGAGGGTCCACACAACATGAAATCTGACAGGATCGACCAGCCCAAGGGCTTCGTCGACAGCAACTGGAGGTCGGCCACCGGAACGGGGCGCGGCCGCGTATCGCCTTGGGTCATGGTGGCCGTGGCGCTGGTGCTTGCCGGCCTGGGCTGGCTTGCCTGGCGCACCTGGCTGGCCCCCAGGCCGGCGCCCAGGCCGCCGGCGGTGGCGGTGGTGTCCACCGTGGCCGTGCAGCAGGGCGACGTGCCGCTGCAGGTCTCGGCCAACGGCAATGTCACGGCGCTGTCCACGGTCGAGGTGCGCCCGCAGGTGTCCAGCACCGTGCGCACCGTCCACATCAAGGAAGGCCAGACCGTCAAGCCAGGCGACCTGCTGTTCTCGCTCGATACCCGCATGGACGAGGCCAACCTGGCCAAGGCGCAGGCCCAGCTGCTGCGCGACCAGGCCGACCTGGCCGATGCCCGCCGCACGCTCGCGCGCAGCCAGGAGCTGCTGCAGCGCAACTTCATTTCCAAGAGCGCGGTCGATACCGCGCAGGCCAAGGTAGACGGCTTTGCCGCCACCGTGCGCGCCGACCAGGCCGCCATCGAAGCCAGCCGCGTGGCGGTCAGCTACGGTGCCATCCGCGCCACCATCAGCGGCCGCACCGGCGTGATCAACGCCTTCCCGGGCTCGCTGGTGCTGCCCAACAGCACCCAGCCGATGGTCATCATTGCCCAGGTGCAGCCGATCGCCGTGACCTTCAGCCTGCCCGAGCGGCAGCTGGGCGCGCTGCGCGAGGCGCTGCGCGCCGGCCCGGTGCAGGTCACTGCGCTGCCCAACGACGGCAGCAAGACCCCGGTGACCGGCAAGATCAGTTTTGTGGATAACACGGTCGATCCGCAGTACGGCACCATCCGCGTCAAGGCGCAGTTCAACAATGACGAGCAGCGCCTGTGGCCGGGCACCTACGCCAACGTCAGCGCCGTGGTGCAGACCCTGAAGGGGGCGCTGTCGGTGCCGCCGCAGGCGGTGGTGACCGGCCCCGAAGGCCGCTTCGTCTACGTGGTCCAGCCCGACAGCAAGGTCGCGCGCGTGCCGGTGCAGGTGGTGACCACCACCGCCGCCGCGGCCGTGGTCGAGGGCGTGCAGCCCGGCGCCCGCGTGGTGGTGGAAGGCACGCAGAACCTGCGCCCCGGCGCGCTCGTGCGCGAAGCCCCGGCTGCCGGTGCCTCCGGCGCAGCCGCCGCCCGCCCGGCCACCGCGGGGCACTGAGCCATGACGCTGTCCGAACTCTGCATCCGCCGTCCGGTGATGACGGTGCTGCTGTGCCTGGCGGTGGTGGTCACCGGCATCGTGCTGTACCCGACCATCCCCATCGCCGCGCTGCCCAGCTTCAACTCGCCGGTGATCCAGGTCACCGCCACCCTGCCCGGGGCCAGCCCCGAGACCATGGCGGCATCGGTGGCGACGCAGCTGGAGAAGCAGTTTGCGACGATCCCCGGCGTGTCGGTGATCAGTTCGTCGAACACGCTCGGCAATTCCAGCATCACCATTGAATTCAACAACGACCGCGATATCGACGCCGCCGCCGTGGACGTGCAGGCGGCGCTGTTCCGCGCGCAGCGTTCGCTGCCGATCGAGATGACGGTGCCGCCGTCATACCGCAAGGTCAATCCGGCCGATGCGCCGGTGCTGCTGCTGGCGATCAACTCGCCGGCGATGAGCCTGGCGGACCTGAACGCCTTCGGCGACAACCTGATCTCGCCCACGCTGGCCACGCTGCCGGGCGTGGCGCAGGTGCAGGTGTTCGGGCAGAAGCGCTTTGCCGTGCGCGTGCGCGCGCACCCGGATGCGCTGGCCGCGCGCGGGCTGACGCTGGACGAGCTGGCCACGGCGCTGAACCGCGCCAACGCCAACACGCCAGTGGGCACGCTGGACAGCGCGCGCCAGACCCTGACCATCCAGGCCAACCGGCAGCTGACCAGCGCCGATGCCTTCCGCAATATCATCGTCGCCAGCCAGCCCAACGGCGCGCTGGTGCGGCTGTCCGACGTGGCCGAGGTCGAGGACAGCGTCGAGACCATCAAGACCGGCAGCTGGCTCAACAACGAGCGCTCGATCGTGCTGGCGGTGCTGCGCCAGCCCGATGCCAACACCGTGGCGGTGGTCGATGCCATCAAGGCCGCCCTGCCCCGCCTGACCGCACAGATGCCGGGCTCGGTCAATGTGGCGGTGGTCAACGACCGCTCCAGCTCGATCCGCGAATCGATCCACGACGTGCAGTTCACGCTGGCGCTGACGGTGGCGCTGGTGGTGATGGTGATCTTCCTGTTCCTGCGCCGCGCCGCCGCCACGCTGATCCCGACGGTGTCGCTGCCGATCTCGCTGATCGGCACGGTGGCGCTGATGAAGGCCTTCGGCTACAGCCTGGACAACGTCTCGCTGCTGGCCATCACGCTGGCGGTGGGCCTGGTGGTGGACGACGCCATCGTCATGCTCGAGAACATCGTGCGCCATATCGAGGAAGGCGTGGCACCGCTGAAGGCCGCGCTGGTGGGCTCGCGCGAGATGGGCTTCACCATCCTGTCGATCTCGATCTCGCTGGTGGCGGTGTTTATCCCGATCTTCTTCATGCCGGGCGTGATCGGCCTGCTGTTCCATGAATTTGCCGCGGTGGTGTCGCTGGCGATCCTGGTGTCGGCGCTGGTGTCGCTGACGCTGATCCCGATGCTGTGCGCGCGCTTCCTGTCGGCCGAGAACGTGCCGGTGGACGAATCGCATCACGCCTATGGCGACCACGCGCCGGGTCATCCGGCGCCGGCTGCCGCAGCGCAGAAGCAGACCCTGGGCATGCGCTCCACGCAGTGGTTCGAGAACCTGTTCGAGTTCACGCTGCACCGCTATGCGCGCGGACTGGACTGGTGCCTGGCGCACCGCCGCACCGTGCTGGTGGCCGCGGGCCTGACCTTCGTGCTGACCGCGGTGCTGTTCGTGACCATCCCCAAGGGCTTCTTCCCCGAAGAGGACATCGGCCAGATCCAGGTCAACGCGGAAGGCCCGCAGGATATTTCCTTCGATGCCATGGCCGCGCGGCTGCGCGATGCGGCCGAGCGCATGCGCGCCAATCCCGCGGTGAAGAGCGTGGTGGTTTCCATCGGCGGCGGCCCCTCGCCCGCCATCAACACCGGCCGCATGTTCATCGAACTCCAGCCGCTGGGCGAACGGCCCAGGATGGCGAAGGTGGTGGAGTCGCTGCGCAAGGACGTGGCAGGCATTGCGGGGCTGGCGGTGTATTTCTCGCCGGTGCAGAACCTGCGCCTGGGCGGGCGCCAGAGCAAGAGCCGCTACCAGTACACGCTGCAGAGCGTGAAGGCGGGCCAGCTGCAGGAATTCTCCGACCGGCTGATGGCGAAGATGCGCGCCGATGCCGTGTTCCGCGACGTCACCAGCGATTCGCAGCAGTCGGGCCTGGAAGCGCAGCTGTCGATCGACCGCGACAAGGCCAATGCGCTGGGCGTGCAGATGCAGGACGTGCGCACCGCGCTGTACTCGGCCTTCGGCGAGCGGCAGGTGTCGACCATCTATACGCCGATCGACAACTACTACGTGATCCTGCAGGCGGCCGATGCCGACCGCACCGACGAAAGCGCGTTCTCCAAGCTCTATGTGCGCAGCAAGACCGGCCAGATGGTGCCGGTCTCGGCCTTCGCCACCACCGAGCGCCGGGTCGGGCCGATCGCCGTCAACCACCAGGGGCAGCTGCCTTCGGTGACGGTGTCGTTCAACCTGGCACCGGGCGCGGCGCTGGGCGATGCTTCCGCGCGCATCGACCGCTACCGGCAGGAGATCGCCATGCCGACCTCGATCTTTACCAGCTGGGGCGGCGACGCGGCAGTGTTCCAGTCGTCGCAGGCCACGCAGATCGTGCTGCTGGTGGCGGCCATCGCGGTGATCTACACGCTGCTGGGCGTGCTGTATGAAAGCTACATCCACCCGCTGACCATCCTGGCGGGCTTGCCCTCGGCCGCGGTGGGCGCGCTGCTGACGCTGTTCCTCTTCAATGTCGAGCTGTCGCTGATCGCGGTGATCGGCGTGCTGATGCTGATCGGCATCGTCAAGAAGAACGCGATCATGATGATCGACTTCGCGCTGGCGGCGCAGCGCGAACAGGGCATGACCCCCGCCAGGGCGATCCGGCAGGCGTGCCTGCTGCGTTTCCGGCCGATCATGATGACGACCTTCGCCGCGGTGATGGGCGCGCTGCCGCTGGCGCTGGGCCTGGGTGCCGGCGCCGAGCTGCGCCAGCCGCTGGGCCTGGCCGTGGTCGGCGGCCTGCTGTTCTCGCAGGTGATCACGCTGTTCATCACGCCGGTGATCTACCTGGCGCTGGACCGCTTCTCCGGCACCGGTCCGCTGCAGATCGATGCCGAGGGCAACAGGCTGCCGGACAAGGTGCCGGGCGAGACGGTGCACCAGCACTGAGGCCCTGCTTCTGCCACTGGTTTTCTCCCGCTCTCCCGCAAGCGGGGCAGGGGGTGAGGGCTGGGGCGTCAAGGGCTGAGGCCCGTGGGTGAAAACCGTTGGCTCCGCTTGTTGTGGCTCCTAGCTGAACCACCCCTCACCCCGGCCCTCTCCCCATGAGGGGAGAGGGAGAACACCTTGCTTAGGCTAGTTCGGGCGGTTTGGGGGCACTTAAAACCGCGCCCCTCTTCCACGCTGATCCCCCCAGACATTGGCGTACATGTGGCATCTCAGCCACATCCCGGCCGGCTTTGATCTAAGCTCTTTACCTATCAGCCTTAAATGATAATAATTCTCGTTAACTAAATACGGCGCAAGCTGCCGCGACACCTGTTGCCGCATGCCGCGCCCAAACGCGAGCCAGCCATCCTGTCACGGTCCTTGCCAGCCAGCGTCCGCTTTCTTATGGGGAGAATCCATGAAACGCCGCTGCCTGGCGCGCTTGCGCGCCACCGTCCAGGTCACGCCTGTCGCTGCCGTCTGTGCCGCCCTGGGCGCGCCAGCCATGGCCGCCGAAGGCGACAACAAGTCCATCGCGCTCGCCGCCCTCAATGAAGTGGTGGTGACCGCCACCCGCACCGAGGAGCGGGCCGATTCGGTGGCCTCGACCATCACCACCCGCGATGCGCGCCAGATCGAACGCGCGCAGCCGGTGGACGAGACCGGTCTCTTTGCCGACGAGCCCGATATCGACGTGCCGCGCGACCGCCGCCGCTTTGGCGCCGGCAGCATCAATATCCGCGGCATCGAAGACAACCGCGTGCTGCAGATGGTCGATGGCGTGCGGCTGCCGGACTTCTTCAATGGCGGCGGGCCATCGAATATTTCCAGCGCCACGCGCGATGCGCCTGAGTTTTCGTTCCTCAAGCGCGTGGAAGTGCTGCGCGGGCCGGCGTCGAGCCTGTACGGCTCGGACGCCATCGGCGGCGTGGTGGCCTATGCCACCAAGGACCCGTCCGACCTGATGCAGGGCCGCAAGGCTGGCGGTGAAATCGGCCTGAACTGGAACGGCATCGACAACGGCTTCGGCCAGACGGCCGGCGTGGCGGGCGGCAACGACACCATCCAGGGCCTGTTCATGGTTGCGAACCGCAACGCGCATGAAATGAAGAACATGGGCAGCGACGATTCCAACTCGGTCAGCCGCACCAGGCCCAACCCGCAGGACGCGCGCACCCAGGCCTGGCTGGGCAAGATCCTGCTGAACGCCAGCCCCGAGCACCAGTTCAAGCTCACCTACGAACACCGCGAAGGCAATACCGACACCAACCTCCTGCGCCTGTCGACCGCGCTGCCGCGCGTGACCTCGGCCAACGGCACCGAAGACCTGAACCGCGACCGCGTCAGCCTGGACTATGCGTGGAAGCCGGCCAGCGGCGTGCTCGACCAGCTGACCGCCCAGGTGTACTACCAGGAGTCCGATACCAGGACCCTGACCAACCAGGTGCGCAGCAATACCAGCACCGGCTGCTCGGCCTCCACACGCGGCACCAGCCGGTGCCAGGTCGAGCTCGGCTTTGCCTTCCGGCAGGCGCAGACCGGCTTCAACCTGCAGGCCGACAAGTCCTTCGCCACTGGCAGCGTCGGGCACCGGCTGATCGGCGGGGTGGACTTCCTGCGCACGCGCACCGCGGAGTCGCGCGACGGCACCGTGCGCAACCTGACCACCGGCACCACCAGCAAGGCGCTGGCCGGCGACAACTTCCCGATGCACGACTTCCCCACCGGCGAGACGCGCCAGACGGGCCTGTTCGTGCAGGACGAGCTGCGCTTCTTCGATGGCCGCTTCACGCTGACGCCGGGCCTGCGCTATGACCACTACGCGCTGTCGCCCGACGGCGGCGACGCGGTCTACAACAAGGCCGCGGGCGGCCCCGCCGTCAGCAAGAGCGATTCGCACCTGTCGCCCAAGCTGTCGGCACTGTGGCAGGCGACGGACCACATCAACCTGTGGGCGCAATACGTCTTTGGCTATCGCGCGCCCAACTATCAGGAGGTCAACGGCAGCTTCCGCAACACCATCCAGGGCTATGGCGCGGCGCCCAATGCCAGCCTGAACCCGGAGAAGAGCCGCTCGTTCGAGATCGGCGCGCGCTATACCGACGACAACGTGCAGACCAGCGTGGCCGTGTTCGACAACCGCTACCGCGACTTTATCGAGCAGGTGCAGCTGAGCTGCCCGTCCGACCCGGCCTGCCTCCCCGGCCTGCGCGCGACCTACCAGTACCGCAACCAGACCAGCGTGCGCATCTACGGCGCCGAGTGGCGCGGCGCGTGGCGCTTCCTGCCGCAATGGCGCGTCGACGGCGCGGTGGCCTATGCGCATGGCAACAACGAGCAGACCGGGCAGCCGCTGAACAGCGTGTCGCCGCTGCGCGCCAGTGCCGGCCTGAGCTGGGAGCGCGCGCCCGGCCAGGGTGCGGGCGTGCGCTGGCGCGGCGCGCGCCCGGTCACGCGCACCGACGACACCTCGTTCACCTACTTCAGGCCCGCCGGCTACGGCGTGGTCGACCTGCAGGCGTGGTGGCGCTTTAACCGCTATGCGAGCCTGGCGCTGTCGGTGAACAACCTGTTCGACAAGAAATACTGGCTGTGGGGCGATGTGCGCCAGACCGGCGTGGCCGCCAGCGAGCCCGGCGTGGACTTCTACACGCAGGCTGGCCGCACCTTCGCCGCCAGCCTGAAGCTGTCGTTCTGAGCCGCGGGAGGTTTGCCATGTCCCCACAAAACATAATGGGAAGCCGCTTCCTGCGGGTGCTCCTATGGCTGCTGATGCTGGCCGGTGTTGCGCACGCGGGCGCGGTGCCGCGCATCGCCATCCTGACCAGCTCGCCGGTGCCCGCCGGCAAGTTCGCACCGCTGCGCGAGATGGCGCAGGCGCAGGGCATGACGCTGGAGGCGCGCTACCTCGAGCGCACGCCAGTGCAGGAGATCGCGCCCTTTATCAACGACGCCGACCTGCTGATCCTCGATGCGCCGCGCGACCATATCGTTACTGCGATGCTGCAGCAGTTGGGTTCACTGTGGACGCAGGCGCGCGTGCCGCGCGTGCTGATCGCTACGGACCGCTACGAGACCCACGGCGTTGACGACAGGCTTGCCGCGCAGCTGCACGCGTACTACGTCAACGGTGGCCGTGCCAACTTCAGCGCGATGATGCGCACCCTAGCCGCGCAGCAGTTCCGCCTGAGCGCCGACAGCAATATCCCGGCACCGGTGGCGTTCCCCAAGGCGGCCTACTACCACCCAAGGCTGGCCAGCGTCATCACCACCTCGCCCGACGAAGCGCTGGCCGCGTCCGGCAGCAGCGGTCCGGTGGTGGGCATCGCCATCCACCAGGCCTACGTGTCGGGGCTGGACAGCGGCTTTATCGACGATCTGATCCGCCGCCTGGAAGCCCGCCATGCGCGCGTGCTGGCCTTCTACAGCCCGGTAATGGATGCCGACGGCATCCTGCGCATGGCCATGCCCGAAGGCAGGCGCGTGGTCGATGTGCTGATCAACGGCCAGATCATGCTGAACCCGCAGGGGCGCAAGGCCGAGTTTGAGAAGCTCGACGTGCCTGTACTGCAGGTGATGCCCTACCGCAAGGGCGATGCCCAGGCGTGGCAGGACGATCCGCACGGCATCAGCCTGACCGATACGCCGTTCTACCTCGTCCAGCCCGAACTGGCCGGCGCGATTGATCCCATCGTCGCCGCCGCGACGGCCAAGGGGGACGGCGCCATCGTCGGCCTGCCGGCGCAGCTCGATACCGTGGCGGACAAGGCGCTGGCACTGGCGCGGCTGCGGCACCTGCCCAATGCCGACAAGCGCGTCGCGATCCTGTACTACAACTACCCGGCCGGCGAAAAGAACCTGTCGGCCTCGTTCCTGAATCTGCCAAAAAGCCTGGCCGGCACGCTGGCCGCGCTGCGCGCCGCGGGCTACACCACCGAAGCCGCCGACGAAGCCCGGCTGCAGCGCGACCTGGGCGCGCTGCTGGCTCCGTTCTACCGCGGCGGCAAGCTGGAGCCGCTGCTCGATGCCGGGCTGGCGGCATGGATGCCGATGGCGCAATACCGGCGCTGGTACGACGCGCAGCCAGCCGCATTCCGCGCCTCGGTGGCGCAGCGCTGGGGCAACCCCGAGCAATCGGCGATGGCCGCCACGCGCAACGGCGAGGCCGGCTTCGTGATCCCGCGCCTGCAGCTCGGCAACGTGGCGCTGATGCCGGTGCCGCCGCGCGGCGAGCGCAATGAACCGGACGAGAAGGCGCTGTACCACTCCACCACCACGCCGCTGAACCACTTCTACATGGCCGCCTACCTCTGGGCACGCGAAGGACGCGAGGCACTGGTGCACTACGGCACGCACGGCACGCAGGAATGGACGCCGGGCAAGGAGCGCGGGCTGTCCGTCACCGACCAGCCCTACCTGGTGCTGGGCAGCGTTCCAGTGATCTATCCGTATATCGTCGACGATGTGGGCGAGGCCATTCAGGCCAAGCGCCGCGGCCGCGCGGTGATCGTCAGCCACCAGACGCCGCCGTTCCGCCCGGCGGGGCTGCATACCGAACTGGTGTCGCTGCACGACCAGTTGCACCAGTTCCTGCAGCAGGACGAAGGCGCGGTGAAGGACACGATCAGGCAGCAGATCCTGGCGCGCAGCGCGTCGATGCATCTGTTCGAGGACATGGGCTGGACTGCGGCGCGAGCGCGTGCCGATTTCACCGGCTATCTCGATGCGCTGCATATTCACCTGCATGAACTTGGCGGCACGCTGCAGCCGTATGGCCTGCACACCTTCGGCCAGTCGCAGGACGACGGACTGCGGCTCTATACGACCATGGCGATGCTTGGCAAGGACTGGCTCAAGCGCGTGTTCCCGGACGAGCCCGAAGAGCTGTTCGCGGTCGACTACGCACAACTGTCGCAGACCGCGCCCTACGCGATGGTGCGCCGCTACGTGGCCGAAGGCGCGCCGCCGGACGAACTGCGCAACGCGCGCCAGCGCGAAGACATGGAGCGCGCGCGGCAACTCTACACCAGTCTCGATGCGGCGCCGGAGACTGCCGGCCTGCTGATCGCGCTGGCCGGACGGCACCTGCTGCCAGGCACCGGTGGCGACCCGGTGCGCAATCCCGATACGCTGCCGACCGGGCGCAACCTGTATGGCTTCGATCCGTCCAAGGTGCCCAGCCGTGAGGCGTGGAACGCCGGTCAAGCCGCGGCTGAAGCCATGATTGCCGACTGGCGCAAGCGCCATGGCCGCTATCCGGATAAGCTGGCGTTCTCGCTATGGAGCGTGGAGACCATGCGCCACCAGGGCATGCTGGAAGCGCAAGCCATGGCGGTGCTGGGCGTGCGGCCCAGGTGGGACGATGGCGGCCGCGTGGTCGGTGTGGAAGCGATTTCCACGGCGGAATTGGGGCGCCCGCGCGTGGATGTGGTGCTGTCGGCCACGGGCCTGTATCGCGACCATTTCCCCAACCTGATGAAGTGGCTGGCCGAGGCGGTGAAGCTGGCTGCCGCGCAGCCGGAGGCCGGCAACGTCGTTGGCGCCAACACGCGCGCGCTGCGCGAACGGCTGGCCAGGCTCAACGTCCCTGCCGACCGGCTCGACGCGCTGGCGGTGACGCGCATCTTCGCCAGTGAATCGGGCAACTACGGCACCGGCCTGAACGATGCCGCGATGGCAACCGACACCTTCGGCAGTGGCCGCGAAGCCGATGCAAAGCTGGCCAGGCTCTACCTCGCCCGCATGCAGTACGCCTACGGCCCCGACGAGCGGCACTGGGGCGAGGCGCTGCCGCAGGTCAACCTGTATGCCGAGAACCTGAAGGGCGTGGACGGCGCGCTGCTGGCGCGCAGCTCCAACCTGTACGGCATGCTGACCACCGACGATCCGTTCCAGTACCTCGGCGGCATCGGCCTGGCGGTGCGGCACCTGACCGGCAAGGCGCCGGAACTGCTGATCTCCAATCTGCGCGATGCGAACAACGCGCGCACCGAGACCGCGGCCGGCTTTCTTGCCAGCGAACTGCGCACGCGCTACTTCCACCCCGGCTGGATCGAGGGCATGAAGGCCGAGGGCTACAGCGGCGCGCTGAACGTGCTCGACACCGTCAACAATTTCTGGGGCTGGACCGCGGTCTCGCCCGAGATCGTGCGCGACGATCAGTGGACCGAGTTTGCCGAGGTCTATGTCAACGACAAGCACAAGCTGGGGCTGAACGCGTGGTTCGAGAAGAACGCGCCGCAGGCCCAGGCGCAGGTGATCGAGCGCATGCTGGAAGCCGCGCGCAAGGGCTACTGGAAGGCCGACAGCAAGCTGCTGCAAACGCTGGCGCAGCGCTACAAAGATCTCGCGCAACGCCACGACATCGTCAGCAACAACCGCGCATTCAACCAGTACCGCAAGCAGCAGGTGCAGGCGGCAACCGAGGGCTTCGGCATGCAGGCGCCGGCGGCCGCGCCGCCCCGCGCTTCCAGCTTTGCCGCTGCCGAACCCGCACCCGTGCCGCCGCCCGCGCCGGACCCGTCCCAACCCCAGCCCGTGCAGGGCATGCAGCTGGTCGAGCGCCAGCCGCCCGCGGCCGCCATCGTGCCGGTGCTGTCGTGGCTGGCCGGCGGCATCGCGCTCGCCGCGGCCATCTTCGGCGGCGCCGTCAGCGCGCGGCGGCGCCAGGCGGCTGCCGGCGGCAGCTGGATACCGGGACCGCGCTGACCGATGACAGCACAAAAGCTACCGTCATTCCCGCGCAGGCGGGAATCCAGTGTCTTCAACAGCCGCTGGGTCCTCGCCTGCGCGGGGACGACGGGCGAGAAGATCTTGGCCTTGTAATGCACAACAACTGAAACACCATGACCCCTACCCTGCTTGAAACCCTGATGTATGACGTCGGCCAGCTGTTCCTGATCCCGACGCTGGCGCTGATCGCGCTGCTGTTCCTCTATGCCTTTTGGGCGCTGGGCGAGTTCGCCATGCAGGCCTGGCTGCGCGCGCGCCATCCGGTCGCAAGCGGACGCGGCTATGTGCTGGTGGCGTGGGCGCGCCGGCACAAGGTGGCCAATGCGGATGCGCTCGACGTCGCCGCGCACCGCCTGCTGGAGCGCCCGCGCATTGCCACGCGCGTGGCGCCGATGCTGGGGCTGGTGGCCACCATGATCCCGATGGGCCCGGCGCTCAAGGGCCTGTCCGGCAGCAACCTCGCCAATGTGGGCGAGAATCTGACCATCGCCTTCTCCGCGGTGATCCTGGCGCTGATCGCGGCCAGTATCACGTTCTGGGTGGTCAACGTGCGCCGCCGCTGGCTGGCCGAGGAGCTGGTGTGGCTGGGGCAGTCGCTGCCGCAATGGGAGGTCGACGAATGAGGTTCCTGGAAGAAAGCGAAGCCGACGATCCGATCTTGTCGGTGGTCAACCTGATCGACGTGTTCCTGGTGGTGATCGCCGCGCTGCTGGTGGCGATCGCGCAGAATCCGGCCAACCCGTTCACGCATGACGACGTGACCGTCATTACCAACCCGGGCAAGCCCAATATGGAGATCGTGTCGCGCCAGGGCGAGAAGGTGGTGCGCTACCAGGCCAGCGGACAGGCGGGTTCGGGCGACGGCATCAAGGCTGGCGTAGCCTATCGGATGAAGGACGGGTCGATGGTGTATGTGCCGGAGCAGGCCGGGCAGCCAGCGGAACAGCAGGCCGCCAATCCCACGACCGCAACGAGATAAGAAAGGATCTGCGTGATGTCATTGCGTTTGCGTATTGCCGGCATGCTCGCCGTGGCTGCCGCCATGCTGGCCACCGGCTGCGCCGCGACGCGCCCGGCGCCCGAGGCCGTCAGCGCCGCCTTCGCCGGCAAGTCCTACGTGCTGCTGGGCGAGGTCCATGACAACGCCGCCGCGCAGCAGCAGCGCCTGGCCGCGCTGACGCGCGCGCTCGAGCAAGGCTGGCGCCCCGCCATCGCCATGGAGCAGTTCGACCGCGAGCGCCAGGCCGATATCGAGCGCGCCCGCCGCGAGCGCCCGCGCGATGCCGACTACCTGATCGCGCAGGCCGGCGGCGGTGCCTGGCAGTGGCCGCTGTACCGGCCGGTGGTGGCGCTGGCGCTGCAGTACGACCTGCCGCTGGTGGCCGCCAACCTGTCGCGTGCCGATGCCGGCAAGATCGTGCGCGGCGGGCTGGACAGCCTGTTCCCGCCCGGCGAGCGCCGGCAGCTGGGACTGTCCGGTGCGTTGCCCGACGACCTCGTCGCCGCGCAGACAGCAGTGCTCGACCAGGGCCACTGCGGCAATTTCCCCAGGGCCATGCTGCCCGGCATGCTGGCGGCGCAGGCCGCGCGCGATGCGGTGATGGCGCAGACGCTGGGCGCGTATGCGCAACGCGGCGCGGTGCTGATCGCCGGTAACGGCCACGTGCGGCGCGATATCGGCGTGCCGCGCTGGCTGGGGGTGGACGCGGGGCAGGTGGTCAGCATCGGTTATGTGGAAACGCCGCCGGCGGATGGCGAGTTCGATATGGCGGTGGTGGTGCCGGCGGTCGAGCGCAAGGATCCGTGCCTGCAGGCAAAGCCAGTGGGGTGAGGTGGTCTTCAGAGCCGGTCGTTATGGACGCGCCTGCCCTCACCCCCTGCCCCTCTCCCGCAAGCGGGAGAGCAAACCGCCGGTATTTGGAAGCGTTGGTGCTTGCTGCCAGCGCTCGCAATCGCTCCCCTCTCCCGCGCGCGGGAGAGGGGTGGGGGTGAGGGCCAGAGCCTCCACGAAGTACCGCCAGCCCACATGCCCATCTCCCGCCATCCACGTAAACCCCGATCCTTTCTCCCCGCATTTGACAGCCTTTTGACAGTTTCCGCCGCCTAGAATCCGGCCCATGACCAGTCGTTCCGGTCTGACGTTTTCCAAGAATCCAAGAACAGTCCCGGCCACGCCCCGCCAAGCCGGACAGGAGACCAGCACCGGCACTGCGCTTTTGCGCGCAGCCTCCGGACACTCTTCCCGTCCCCCCGCAACGCAGTGGCTGCCGGAACGCCCGGGTCCGATCGCGGTTGCCAGCAGGCTGGCATGGCGCGTCCCCGGTACAACCAGGAGACCGCTATGCGCCGTACCTATTCCCGCCTGGCCCATGCCGTGATGGCATCGGCCGCCGTTGCCGCCACCTTTGCCGCCGCACCGGCCTTTGCGCTGGACAGCGTCAAGGTCATGATCGGCGCCAACCCGGGCGGCGGCTTTGACCAGACCGGCCGCTCGCTGGGCGCCGCGATGATCGCATCGGGCACGGCCAGGACCGCCTCGTACGACAACAAGGGCGGCGCCGGCGGCACCATCGCGCTGACGCAGTTCGTCAACACCGACAAGGGCAACCCCAGTGCGCTGATGGTGGTGGGCGCGGTGATGGTGGGTGCGATCGAGACCAACCATCCGCCGGTCACGCTGAAGAACGCCACCCCGATCGCGCGCCTGTTCGCCGACACCATGGTCATCACCGTGCCGGCCAGCTCGCCGATCAAGTCGGTCAAGGACCTGACCACGCAGCTCAAGGCCAACCCCGGCAGCGTCAGCTGGGGCGGCGGCTCCAAGGGTTCGATCGACCATATCCTGGCCGGCCTGATCGCCAAGGAATCGGGCGTTGACCCCAAGAAGATCAACTACGTGCCGTTCCAGGGCGGCGGCGAAGCCTCGGCCTCGATCATGGGCGGCCACGTGACGGTGGGCATTGCCGGCGTGTCGGAGTTCCTGCCCTTCATCAAGAGCGGCAAGATGCGTGCGCTGGCGGTGACCTCCAAGGACCGCACCGCCGATATCCCGACGCTCAAGGAGCAAGGCGTGAACGTCGAGATCTACAACTGGCGCGGCGTGTACGGCGCGCCTGGCATCAGCGCCGAGCAGCGCAAGGCCATGATCGACGCGGTGGTCAAGGCCACCGAGAGCAAGTCGTGGAAGGACACGCTGGAGAAGAACGACTGGACCCCGTTCCTGCTGACCGGCGACGAGTTCGGCAAGTTCGTCGACAGCGAATCGGCCCGCCTGGGCGGCTCGCTACGTGAACTGGGCGTGGCCAGGTAAGGGCTGCCCGCAGCTTCGCAATACCGCATCAACCCGCCTTACCTGTCGTGCCTGCCAAACCGCCGGTGACCCCGGCGGTGGGAAACACGGCGCGGGGCCCGGTGTCCACCTGCGATACCGACGACTACAACCATATGTCACCGGGCCCCGCCGCCGCGCGGGCAATCCAGCCAGCGCCGTGCAACGCCAGTGTCCCCACGCTGGCGGCAAAGGCCAAGGAGTCTCCATGAAACCCTCGCACCTCGCCATCGGCATCGCCGTGCTGGCGATCTCGCTGTTCTTCTTCCTCGGACTGTCCGGCATCTCCGGCGAGGAGGGCTATGCCGGCCTGTCGCCGCGCTTCGTGCCCACGCTGGTGGCCGTCGGCCTGGCCGTGTGCGGCGCGCTGCTGACCTGGCAGGGCGTGCGCGGCGGCTTTCGCAACATGCCGGAGGAAGACGCCGAGCTGCCCGACGCGCCGCACAACTTCGGCGGCTTCCTGTGGGTGGCCGCTGGCCTGGTGCTGAACATGGCGCTGATCGGCACGCTTGGCTTCGTGCTGGCTTCCACGCTGCTGATGGTGTGCGTGGCGCGCGGCTACGGCAGCCGCCGCATCGTGCGCGATGCGCTGATCGGCCTGTGCATCACAGTGCCGATGTGGGCGCTGTTTGAATTCCTGCTCGGCATCAACCTGCCGCTGTTGCCCATCGCCGGCTTCTGAGCCCCGCCCGTCCAGCAAGGAGTCATCGAATGGATACCCTGAACCTGTTGATGCACGGCTTTGCCGTCGCCATCACGCCCGTCAACCTGATGTGGGCCCTGGTGGGCTGCTTCCTCGGCACCGCCATCGGCGTGCTGCCCGGCATCGGCCCCGCGCTGACGGTGGCGATGCTGCTGCCGCTGACCGCCAAGGTGGAACCCACCGCCGCACTGATCATGTTCGCCGGCATCTACTACGGCGCCATGTATGGCGGCTCGACCACCTCGATCCTGATGAACACCCCGGGTGAGTCGTCCACCATGGTCACGGCCATGGAAGGCAACCTGATGGCCAAGAACGGGCGTGCCGGCCCGGCGCTGGCCACCGCGGCGATCGGCTCGTTCGTGGCGGGCACCATCGCCACCGTGCTGCTGTCGATGTTCGCGCCGGTGGCCGCCGACGTGGCGCTGCAGTTTGGCCCGGGCGAGTATTTCATGATCATGCTGCTCGCGTTCACCACGGTCTCGGCGGTGCTGGGCTCGTCGCTGCTGCGCGGCATGACCGCCCTGTTCCTCGGCCTGGGCATCGGCCTGATCGGCATGGATTCGCTGTCGGGCCAGACGCGCTACTCGATGAACGTGCAGGAGCTGTACGACGGCATCGATATCGTGGTGGTGGCGGTGGGCCTGTTTGCCGTGGGCGAGGCGCTGTTCAACGCGTTCTTCCCGCAGCCGGAGGGCACCTTCAACAAGCTTGGCTCGGTCCACATGAACAAGTCGGACTGGAAGCGCTCGGTTCCGGCGTGGCTGCGCGGTACCGTGATCGGCTTCCCGTTCGGGCTGATTCCCGCCGGCGGCGCCGAGATCCCGACCTTCCTGTCGTATGCGACCGAGAAGAAGCTGTCGAACCACAAGGATGAATTCGGCAGGGTCGGCGCCATCGAAGGCGTGGCCGGCCCGGAAGCGGCCAACAACGCCGCCGTGACCGCCACGCTGGCCCCGCTGCTGACGCTGGGCATCCCGACTTCGAACACCACCGCGATCCTGCTGGCCGCGTTCCAGAACTACAATCTGCAGCCGGGCCCGATGCTGTTCCAGACCTCGGGCGACCTGGTGTGGGGCCTGCTGGCATCGCTGTACATCGGCAACGTCATGCTGCTGGTGCTGAACCTGCCGGCGATCGGGCTGTGGGTGCGCATGCTGCGCGTGCCCACGCCGCTGCTGTACGGCGGCATCCTGATCTTCGCGGGCCTGGGCGCCTACGGCATCCGCCAGTCGTGGTTCGACCTGCTGCTGCTGTTCGTGGTCGGCCTGCTGGGCATGGTGATGCGCCGCTTCGACTTCCCCACCGCGCCGGTGATCGTCGGCATGATCCTGGGGCCGATGGCCGAGAAGCAGCTGCGCAACGCGCTCTCGATCGGCCAGGGCGACTGGACCCTGTTCCTGCGCCAGCCGATCTCGGCCACCATCCTGGCGCTGACCGTGGCCGTGGTGGTGATCCCGCGCCTGCTGCGCTGGCACGCGAGCCGCACCTCGGCGCATGTGCAGGCCGACAATGCAGCATGATGCGCGAGCGCGAGGCATATGTTCCGCCGTCGCTCTTTGCCGGTCGTTCCCGCGCAGGCGGGAACCCAGCGACGTTAAAAGACGCTGGATCCCCGCCTGCGCGGGGATGACGAAATATCCGCCGTAGAATGCAAACGCCTGGCGCAACCCTTGCCGGGCGTTTGCATTTTCATACCCGAACAACAACAAGCCGCCGGCCCCCCGCGCCAGGCCGCCGCACCATGCGTCTCTTCTCCAACCGCTGGCTGTCCGCGCTGCCCACGCTGGCGCTCGGGCTCGCCGCCGCCCTGCTCTGTACCGCGTTGCATACCCCGCTGCCGTGGATGATCGGCCCGCTGCTGTCCGTGGCCACCGCGCGCATGGCCGGGACCGACCTGCGGGCGCCGACGCAGGCGCGCAATGCGGGCCAGTGGGTGATCGGCGCGTCGCTCGGACTCTACTTCACCCCGGACGTGGTGGCGCGGCTGGTGGAGTTCCTGCCCTACATCGTCGCCGGCTCGCTGTTCGCGCTGCTGCTGGGCGCGGGCGGCGCCATCCTGCTGCAGCGGACCACCGGCGTGGCCTTCAAGACCGCGTTCTTTTCCACCGCCATCGGCGGTGCCTCGGAGATGGCCAACCTGGCCGAGCGCAACGGCGCGCGCATCGACCAGGTGGCGGCCGCGCATTCACTGCGGGTGCTGATGGTGGTGGTGACCGTACCGGCGATCTTCCAGTACGGCGGCATCCACGGGCTCGATCCCTATATTCCCGGCCCGCGCGTGATCAGCGCGCCGGGGCTGCTGGCGCTGATCGCCATCACACTGACCGTGGCGCTGCTGGTGAAGCGGCTGAACATGCCCAACCCGTTCGTGATCGGCACGCTGCTGGCCGCGGCGGTGCTGACCGCTTCCGGCATTGAGTTGTCGGCCATTCCCATCTGGATGAGCCGCGCCGGCCAGCTTCTGATCGGGGTGTCGCTGGGGGTGCGTTTCTCGCGCGAATTCCTGCATACCGCGCCGCGCTTCCTGTCGGGCGTGGCGCTGTACACGGTGCTGGCGCTGGTGGTGTCGGCGCTGTTGGGCTGGGGGCTGTCGGCGCTGTCGGGCGCGCACCCGGCCACCGTGATCCTGGGCACCACGCCGGGCGGCATTGCCGAGATGTGCATCACCGCCAAGGTGCTGGAGGTGGGGGTGCCGCTGGTGACGGCCTTCCATGTGATCCGGATGGCCTTCGTGGTGCTTGCCACCGGGCCCCTGTATCATTGCCTCAAACATCGCGTCGCGCCGCAGGAGACAGCGTAGCGGTCCGCCACAGGACGGCTGCGGCGCGGCCAGCCAGAACCAGGAGCACCATGCCCGAAGCCCTGACCCTCGCCGATATCGACGCCACGCTCGAACGCGTGCTGGCGCCATGGGTGCGCCAGCTTGGCCTGCGCGCCGAAGCCGTCGATGCCCAGGGCGTCACGCTGCGCCTGCCGTTCAGCGAATCGTTCCGCCATGCGGGCGGCGTGGTCTGCGGCCAGGTGCTGATGTCCGCCGCCGATACCGCCATGATCGTCGCCGTGGCCAGTGCGCTGGGCGCCTTCCGCCCGATGACCACGGTCACGCTTACCACCAACTTCATGCGCCCTGTGATCGACGGCGACGTGATGGTGCGCGCCAACGTGCTGCGCCTGGGCAAGACCGTGGTGTTTGGCGAGATCGAGCTGACCGGCGCCGACGGCAAGCTGGCGGTGCAGGCCACCACCACCTACGCCCTGCTCTGATTCAAGCCCGCCGCGACGGGGAAACTTTCCTGCGCGAGCGGCCGTCGATCCTGAATACCGAACTGCGGCCGGCCGCCTGGTTTCCGTTTCTGGCGCTGGCCTGATTGTTGTCGATGCGGCCCGCGTGCCGCGACAGGAGGCATGGATGACTAAGCGCCAGACAACCCCCGCCGGGGCCAGGGAACCGCGGCGCGCCCGCGAAGTCAGCGCGGCGCCGCCGGTGGAGCAGGTGCCGCGCGCGCGCAATGGCCGCGCGCGCCGCAACGACAAGGTACGCAAGGCAGACCTGGTGGTGATCGGCGGCGGCTCGGGCGGCGTGGCCTGCGCGCGGCGCGCGGCCGCGCACGGCGCGCGCGTGATCCTGGTCGAGCGCGACGCCATCGGCGGCACCTGCGTCAACCGCGGCTGCGTGCCCAAGAAGATGCTGTCCTACGGCGCATCCTGGTCGGCCATCCTGTCGGGCTGCCTGTCGCACACCGGCGGGCATGAGGACTGGCGCGACGCCATCGTGCGCGTCAACGCCGAAGTCGCGCGGCTGAACGTCGGCTACACCCAGCGCCTGACCGAGGCCGGCGTCGAGGTGCTGCACGGCGACGCGCTGGTCACCGGCCCCGGCGAAGTACGCGTCGGCGACGAGACCATCCACGCGCGCCGCATCCTGATTGCCACCGGCGCGCGTCCGCGCACGCTGGACGTGCCCGGCGGCGACCTCGCCGCCAGCTCCGACGATGTCTTCACCTGGCAGAGCCTGCCGGGGTCGATCGCGGTCATCGGCGGTGGCTATATCGGCGTGGAGCAGGCCTCGATCCTGTCGCGCTATGGCGTCAAGGTCGACCTGCTGGTCGCCAGCGACCGGGTGCTGCCGCACTTCGACCACGACATCTCCGCGGCGCTTGCCGATGCGCTGGTGGCGCGCGGCGTGCGGCTGCACCTGAACGCCCGCGCGCACCTGCTGAGCCAGGCCAACGGCGCGGTGGAAGTCTGCTACCGCCCCACCGGCCGGCCCGGCCAGACCGAGACGGTGCGCGCCCAGGCCGTGCTGGCGGCGATCGGGCGCATCTCCAATGTGCAGGGCCTTGGGCTGGAAGCGCTGGGCGTGGAGTTTGCCGACAAGGGCGGCATCCGCGTGGACCGCCAGTTCCGCAGCAGTGTGCGCGGCATCTACGCGCTGGGCGATGCCATCGACGGCCTGCACCTGACCCCGGTGGCCACTGCGCAGGGCCGCTGGCTGGCCGACCGCCTGTACGGCCGGCGCGGCGAACGCGCCGATTTCGACTTTGTTCCCACCGCCGTGTTCTGCGAGCCGGCCATTGGCGCCGTGGGCCTGACCGAGGCCCAGGCGATCGAGGCCGCCGGCAAGCCCGGGCGCGTGCGCACGGTGGTCAAGCGCTTTGTCTCGCTGGAGCACCGCTTTGCCGGCACGCCGCACCAGTCGATGTTCAAGCTGGTGCTGAACGCGCGCAGCGGGCGCGTGCTGGGTGCGCACCTGATGGACGACGCCGCACCCGAGATCGTGCAGACGCTGGCGGTGGCGTTGCGGCTGGGGGTGCGCGAATCGCATCTGCAGACGACGGTGCAGCTGCATCCGACCGTGGCGGAGGAATTGTTCGGCTAGCGGTTATTCGCCGACCGGCAGCTTCAGCACCGCGCGCACGCCGGTGCCCTGCAGGCCCTCGCCCAGTTCCACCGTGCCGCCGAACCGCGCCGCCATCTCGCGCGAGATCGCCAGGCCCAGCCCCGAGCCCGGCTCCGCATTGCCCACGCGCCGGTAGAAGCGCGCGAAGACCTTCTCGCGCTCTTCGGCCGGAATGCCGGGGCCGTCGTCTTCCACCACCAGGCAGGCGCTCTGGTCGGCACGCGTGGCCGACAGCGTGATGCGGCTGCCGCGCGGCGAGTACTGGATCGCGTTATGGACCAGGTTGGCCAGCGCCTCGCGCAGCAGCGCGGCATCGGCGCGCACCGGCAGCTTCAGCCCCGGCACCGGCTCCCAGCCGAAGTCCTGCTGCTTGCCGCGCGCCAGCGGCAGGTAGTCCAGCGCGACCTGCTCGGCCACGGTGACGGCGTCGATGATGTCGATGCCGTCGCTGGCCTCGCCCGGCTGCGCGGTGTCGCCGGGGTGCTGGCGTACCCGCGCCAGCGCCAGCAGCTGGTTGGTCAGGCGCGCGGCCTGCTCCAGCTGGGTGACGATGCCGCCCACGGCCTCGCCGGCGGCCTGGCGCGCGGCCTCGGGGTCGGGCGTGTGCAGCTGGCGCTGGGCGTATTCGGCCTGGGTCTTCAGAATGGCCAGCGGCGTGCGCAGCTGGTGCGCGGCGTCGGCGATGAACTGGGCCTGCGCCTGCGCCATCGCGGCCGAGCGCGACACGTGCAGGTTGACCGCGTCCACCAGCGGGCGCACCTCGGCGGGCACGCGCTCGAACGCCAGCGGCGTCAGGTCGTCCGGCGAGCGCGCTTCGACATCGTCGCGCACGCGCGCCAGCGGGCGCAGCACGTAGGTGACGCCGCCCACCAGGATGGCAGCGCTCAGCAGGATCAGCAGGAGGTCGCGCGCCAGCGCGCTGCGCCAGACCGTGCCGATCAGCGCGGTGCGCGGCTCGGCGGTCTCGGCCACCTGGATGATCACGCGCATGTGCGCATCGGGCCGGTACACCGGCCGCGCCATCGCGGCGATGCGCACGGCGTCGCCCCGGTATTCGGCGTCGTAGAAGCGCGGCTGGTTGCTGACGAGGTTGCCGGCGGGCAGCGGCAGGTCGTCGTAGCCGGTGACGGTTTCGATCTGGCCGGCGCGCTCGGTCGACACGCGGTAGAACACATGGGTCTGCGCCGCGGTCTCGAACATCTCCATGGCGGCATCGGGCAGGGTCAGCTGGACGCTGTCGCCGGCCATGCCGATGGCGTTGTCGATGGCGCGGATCGAGCCATAGAGCGAGCGGTCATACGCCGTGTTGGCGGCGTCGCGCAGGGTGCCGTAGGTGAGCCAGGTGTCGATCGCCATCATCGCGGCCAGCGCCGGCACCAGCAGCAACAGCAACTGCCGTCGCAGGCTGCCGCGGCGCCACAGCAGCACGGGATGGCGGGGGCTCAGCCGCCAGCGCATGTCAACGCCCGGCCTCGGGCTCCAGCAGGTAGCCGAAGCCGCGCAGGGTGACGATGGTGACGCCATGCCCGGCCAGCTTCTTGCGCAGCCGGTAGACCAACACCTCGATCGCGTCGGGGGAGACGTCGGCGTCGAGCGAGAACACCTTGTCGAGCAGCTGCGCCTTGGTCAGCGGCTGGCCGCTGCGTGCCAGCAGCGCGCCCAGCAGGGTCGATTCGCGCGGGGTCAGCGCCAGCGGCGCGCCGTCCAGCGTGAAGCTGCGGGTCTCGCCATCGAACACCAGCGTGCCGCACTGCAGGCGCGGATGCGCGCGCCCGCGGCTGCGGCGGATCAGTGCCAGCAGCCGGGCTTCCAGCTCGGCGATGGCAAAGGGCTTGGGCAGGTAGTCGTCGGCGCCCAGGTTCAGGCCGCGCACGCGTTCATCCAGCGTGTCCTGCGCGGTCAGGATCAGCACCGGGGTGCGGTCGTCGCGCGCGCGCATGGACTTGAGCACGGCCAGCCCGTCCTTGCCGGGCAGGCGCAGGTCGAGCAGCACCGCGTCGTATTCCTCGGCCTGCAGGCGGGCGTCGGCCTGCAGCCCGTCGGCGACGTGCTCGATCACAAAGCCGCCCTGCTCCAGCGCGCGGGCGACCCAGCGCGCCAGTTCGACTTCATCCTCCACCAGCAGGATGCGCATGCCGGTCTCCTCCTCTGCCGGTTGAGTTCATGTTGCGGTTGCGGCGGCGGGAAGACGCGCGGAAAGCGTCCGGACAACAGGGGGCTGCACCGATGGAGCGTGCCCGCCGCGGGCGCCTATAATACCTCCGCCCCGCCGGTCCCGGCGCGCCAGCGTCATGCCACAGGCAGCCGCTCCTTCCCGATCACCGTGCCCACGCGTCCGCCCCTGCCGTTCATATACGAGCCGCCCGCCTCGACCCAGCGCCGCCGCCTGCTGGGCGCATCGCTGCTGGCCGGCGCCGCGTTGCCGGCCGCGTGGCCCCTTCATGCCCAGTCTAGGCCGCCGGCAGCGCCGCCGGGGTATCCGTCCGGGTATGACGCCACCATTGCCGGCGCCCTGCGCGAAGGCATGGTCACGGTGTACGCATCGACCGACCTGGAAGTGGCGCGGCCGCTGATCGCGGCGTTCGAGGCGCGTTACCCCGGCATCCGCGTGCACTACCAGGATCTCAACACGGTCGAACTCAACCAGCGCTTCCTGGCCGAAACCGCGGCGCTGGCCGGCAAGCCCCCCGCGCCCAACGCGGCCTTTGCCGATGTGCTGTGGAGCACGGCCATGGACCTGCAGATCAAGCTGGTCAATGACGGCCATGCGCAGCGCTACCCCTCGCCCGAGCGTGACGGCCTGCCCGGCTGGGCGGTGTGGCGCGACGAGGCGTGGGGCACCACCTTCGAGCCCGCGGTGATCGTCTACAACCGCCGCCACCTGGCCGGCATGCGCCCGCCGCGCAGCCGCAGCGGGCTGGCACGGCTGCTGCAGGAAAATACGCCGCGCTGGCATGGCAAGGTGGTGACTTATGACGTGGAGCGTTCGGGCGTGGGCTATCTGCTGGCGCAGCAGGACGCGCGCATGGGCAGCGAGTTCTGGTACCTGGCGCAGGCGCTGGGGCGCGCCGGCGTGCAACTGTCGGCGTCCACCGCCGAGATGATCGAGCGCATTGCCAGCGGCGAGCTGGTGATGGGCTACAACCTGCTGGGCCCGTATGCGCTGTCGCTGATGGAGCGCGGCGCGGCCATCGATGTGATCGCCCCGCGCGACTACACGCTGGTGATGTCGCGGGTGGCCTTTATCGCCCGGCGCGCGCCGCGGCCCAATGCGGCGCGGCTGTGGCTGGACTACCTGCTGTCGCGCGAAGGCCAGGCGCTGCTGGCCAGGTCGACCTCACAGCTCTACACCATCCGCACCGATACCGACAGCGTGCACACCGCGGCGGCGCTGTCGGAGCGGCTGGGCTACGCGCTCAGGCCGATCAGCGTCGGTCCGGGCCTGCTGGCGGCGCAGGACGCGATGCGCAAGCGCGCGTTCCTGGCACGCTGGCGCGAGGCCATACGCGGATAGAACGACAGCGCTGGCGGGCTCAGGGCACCAGGTCGCCCGTATCGAGGCCGACCTTCTGGACGCCGGGGCAGGCCTGCTGGCACAGCGTGGACAGTTCCTGGTCCAGCTCCGCCATCGGGCGCGGCACATAGCCGTGGCGCAGCGCCGGGGAGAATTTCAGGGTGTCGATGAGGGCGTCGGACAGGCGCTCGGCGTTGGCGTCGAGGTCGAAGTCAGGGGGTGAGAACAGCCAGTGCGCAAGCACCCCGCCGATGGCGGCATGGAAGGCGTTGACGGCCAGGTCCAGGTCCAGGTCGGCGGGCAGCTGGCCGCGCTCCAGGGCCAGGCGCAGGTGTTCGCGCATCTTGACCAGGCCCTCCTGGTGCGACTGGCGCTGGCGCTCGAAGATGGCGCCGTTGTCCTGCACCATTTCGCACTTGTGGAAGATGATCTCGAAGACCCGGCGCCAGCGCGGGTTGACCACGGTCTGGCGCATCACATAGGCGCAGATGTCGCGGATGCCGCCGAGCGGGTCTTCCTGGCGCGCCAGCCGCTCGGGGTCGCACAGGGCCTCCACCGGCAGGTGGACGCGGTCGCACATGGCGGCGAACACATCGCTCTTGTTCTTGAAGTGCCAGTAGATCGCGCCGCGGGTGACACCCGCGGCCTCGGCGATGTCGGCCAGCGACGGGCGCGCCACGCCGCGGGCGTGGAACACGGCTTCGGCCGCGTCGAGAATCCGGTGGCGCGTTTCAAGCGCCTCTTCCTTGGTGCGTCTGACCATTTTTGTCTCTGGTGCCGGTTGCATAACGCCGATAGTGGGCAGTCATGGCCGGCTTGTTGGGCTTCCTGAAACGTTGATCCCACTCCGTCATTCCCGCCTGCGCGGGGACGACGTGTCGGTTCTTTGGAGCGCGTCGGCGTCGCTGGGCGCTGCCGCCTTCCCAGGCGCCACTGCCTCACCCGGCAGGCGCGCATCCTAACCCGAGCCGGCGGTTTGCGCCGTGATTCCGGGCGGATTGGGAGCATTTCGGACCGATCCAATGGATTGACTGGCGCCGGGATCCGTATTGCCGGGGGCCTTCGCTTGCAGGGTTGTGCGCCGAAAGTCCCTTCCAAAACATCAACTTAACATACATGCTTGGATGTATATATAATACGCGCTTGCCCGGCATTCGGCCAGCCGCCTTCTGTGCCCTACCCAGCACAGCTGGCAATCCCTGCCGCAGGCCATCCGGTCATTAATCCAGTCGTTACATAAAAGCCGCCGTTCGTCGCAATCGTCACCGCGACGCAGCGATTTGTGGCTAGCATCACGCTTTTGTCCGCCGCAAACCGTGCGGCGCGCTGTGTCGTTTCCGTTTGTCTGATGACAGTTCGGGGCAATGCGGCAGATCTCAAATTGCCATCATGGGGTTATCGATGAGGAAGTCCCAACGTATCAGTTGCGTTGCTGCCTATGCACTAGCGGCGCTGTCAGCCGTGGCGCTTGTTGCCTGCGGCGACAAGAAGGCCGCGGGCGGCGCCCCGCCCCCGCCGGAAGTGGGCGTCGTGACCGTGACGCCGTCGCCCGTCGCCGTCGTCAATGAACTGCCGGGCCGCCTGGAAGGCGTGCGCACGGCCGAAGTGCGCGCTCGCGTCGAAGGCATCGTGCTGTCGCGCAACTACACCGAAGGCGGTGAAGTGAAGGCCGGCCAGGTGATGTTCCGCATTGATCCGGCGCCCTACCAGGCCACGCTGGCTTCGGCCCAGGCCGCGCTGCAGCGCGCCGAGGCCAACGCCGTGTCGGCGCGCCTGAAGGCTGAGCGCTACAAGCCGCTGGTGGCCGTCAACGCGGTCAGCAAGCAGGAGTACGACGACGCCGTGGCCGCTGCCGGCCAGGCCAACGCCGACGTGGCCTCGGCCAAGGCGGCGGTGCGCACCGCCCAGATCAACCTCGGCTACACCACCGTGACAGCGCCGATCAACGGCCGCGCCGGCCGCGCGCTGGTGACCGAGGGCGCACTGGTGGGCAAGGGCGAGGCGACCAAGCTGGCGCTGGTGGAGCAGGTCGACCCGATGTGGGTCACCTTCACCCAGCCGGCTTCGGAAGTCACGCGCCTGCGCCGCGCCATCGAGTCCGGCGCGGTCAAGGGCATGAACGGCGGCGCCAGGGTGCACCTGTACGTCGAAGACGGCCGGGAATACGAGCAAACCGGCAAGCTGCTGTTCTCTGACATGACCGTGGACCCGACCACCGGCGCGATCACGCTGCGCGCGCAGTTCCCGAACCCGAAGCGCGAACTGCTCTCGGGCACCTTCGTGCGGGTGAAGATCGAGCAGGGCGTGGACGAGAACGCGCTGACCGTGCCGCAGCGGGCGCTGATCCGCGGCGCGCAGGGTGCCAGCGTGATGGTGGTGGGCACGGACGGCAATGTCGCGGCGGTGCCCGTCAAGGCGCCGCAAGCCATCGGCGACAGCTGGGTGGTGACCGAGGGCCTGAAGGGCGGCGAGAAGGTGATCGTCGAGGGCCTGCAGAAGATCAAGGTGGGCGCGCCCGCCAGGGCGGTGCCGTTTGTCGCGGCCGGGGCCTCGGCGCCGGCTGCGGCGCCGGCCTCGGCAGCAGCCCCGGCCTCGGCCCCGAAGACCGAGGCCCAGTCCGAAGCCAAGTCTGGCGCCAGGAAAGGCTGAACCCGGCAAACCGGCAAATACGGCTAGACCGCCAGACCAAAGGGAGCCAGTCTTATGGCCAAGTTTTTTATCGACCGGCCGGTGTTCGCGTGGGTGCTCGCGCTGATCATCGTGCTGGGCGGCGTGCTGTCGATCCTGCAGTTGCCGATCGCGCAGTACCCGAACATTGCCCCGCCGACGATCTCGGTCACCGCCACCTATCCGGGTGCGTCGGCCAAGACGCTGGAGGATTCCGTCACCTCGGTGATCGAGCAGGAGCTTAACGGCGCCCCCAACCTGCTCTACTACAACTCCACCAGCGAGTCGTCCGGCCTGGCGAGCATCACCATCGCCTTCGCGCCGGGTTCGAATGTCGACCTGAACTCGGTCGAAGTGCAGAACCGCCTCAAGCGCGTGGAAGCGCGCCTGCCGGCGGAAGTGCGCCAGCAGGGTGTGCGCGTGGACAAGGCCGGGAACAACTACATGATGTTCCTGACCGTGTCGTCCAAGTCCGGCACGGCCGATGCCATCCAACTCGGCAACTATGTCTCGGCGCAGGTGATCGACTCGATCCGCCGCGTGCCGGGCGTGGGCCAGGCCGACCTGTTCGGCACCGAGTACGCCATGCGGATCTGGCTGGACCCGGCCAGGCTGACGGGCTACAACCTGACCCCGCTGGACGTCACCGCCGCGGTGGGCGAGCAGAACATCCAGGTCGCCGTGGGCGAACTGGGCGGCACGCCCTCGCCCAGGGGCACGGAGCTGAACGCCACTGTCACCACCGAAAGCCGCCTGACCACGCCGGAGCAGTTCGGCAACATCCTGCTGCGCACCAACCCGGACGGGTCGTCGGTGCGCATCAAGGACGTGGGCCGGGTGGAACTGGGCGGTGCCGACTACTCGACGCTGGCCCGCACCAACGGCCGCCCGTCGGCGGCCATCGCCATCAAGCTGGCCCCGACCGGCAATGCGCTGGCCACGGCCACCGCGGTGCGCGCCAAGATGGAAGAGCTGTCCAAGACCTTCCCGGCGGACTACCAGTACTCGGTGCCGTACGACACCTCGGCCTTTGTCAAGATCTCGATCGAGGAAGTGATCAAGACCCTGCTCGAAGCCGTGGTGCTGGTGTTCCTGGTGATGTTCCTGTTCCTGCAGAACTTCCGCGCCACCATCATCCCGACGCTGGTGGTGCCGATCGCGCTGCTGGGCACCTTCGGCGCGCTGCTGGCCTTCGGCTTCTCGATCAACGTGCTGACCATGTTCGGCATGGTGCTGGCCATCGGTATCCTGGTGGACGATGCCATCGTGGTGGTCGAGAACGTCGAGCGGATCATGAGCGAGGAAGGTCTCTCGCCACGTGAAGCCACGCGCAAGGCCATGGGCCAGATCACCGGCGCCATCGTCGGCATCACGCTGGTGCTGACCGCGGTGTTCATCCCGATGGCATTCTTCTCGGGCTCGGTGGGCAACATCTACCGCCAGTTCTCGCTGTCGCTGATCGCCTCGATGGCGTTCTCGGCGCTGCTGGCGCTGACGCTGACCCCGGCGCTTTGCGCGACGCTGCTCAAGCCGGTGGAGGCAGGCCATCACCATGAGAAGACCGGCTTCTTCGGCTGGTTCAACCGCACCTTCGCGCGCGCCTCGACCAGCTACCAGGGCGTGGTGGCGCGCATCCTCAAGCGCACCGGCCGCTACCTGATCATCTACGCGGTCATCATCGTCGGCGTGGTGGTGCTGTTCAAGCGCCTGCCGTCCTCGTTCCTGCCCGACGAAGACCAGGGCTACATGATCACCGTGGTGCAGCTGCCCAACGGCGCCACCCAGGACCGTACCATCGGCGTGCTCAAGCAGATCGAGGACTACTACCTGCAGAAAGAAAGCAAGGTGGTGGACCAGATGATCACGGTGGCGGGCTTCTCCTTCTTCGGCCGCGGCCAGAACGGCGGTATCGCGTTCGTGCGCCTGAAGGACTGGAAGGAGCGCACCGGCGCCGGCGAAACCGCGCAGGCGCTGGTCGGCCGCGCCTTCGGCGCGCTGTCGTTCATCAAGGACGCGATCATCTTCCCGCTCAACCCGCCGGCGATTTCCGAGCTGGGCAATTCCTCGGGCTTTGACTTCCGCCTGCAGGACCGCACCGGCCAGGGCCACGCCAAGCTGATGGAAGCGCGCAACATGATGCTGGGCATGGCGGCCAAGACCCCGGTGCTGATGGGCGTGCGCCCGGAAGGCCAGGAGGACGCGGCGCAGCTGCAGATCGACATCGACCGCGAGAAGGCCAAGGCGCTCGGCGTCACGGTGGCGAGCATCAACTCGACGCTGTCGATCGCCTTCGGCTCGAACTACGTCAACGACTTCATCTATGAAGGCCGCGTGCGCAAGGTGATCGTGCAGGCCGACGGCTCGGACCGCCGCCTGCCGGACGACCTGACCAAGCTGCGCGTGCGCAACAGCAACGGCGACATGGTGGCCTTTGCCGCGTTCGCGACGTCCAAGTGGGTGATGGGCTCGCCGCGCCTGGAGCGCTACAACGGCATGCCGGCGGTGAAGCTGGCGGGCCAGGCCGCGCCGGGCCGCAGCACCGGTGAAGCCATGCGCGCAATGGAAGAAAACTTCGCCAAGCTGCCGCCGGGCTTCGGCTTCGAGTGGTCCGGCCAGTCGTATGAAGAGCGCCTGGCCGGCTCGCAGGAGCCGATCCTGTACACGCTGTCGCTGATCATCGTGTTCCTGTGCCTGGCCGCGCTGTATGAAAGCTGGTCGATCCCGTTCTCGGTGCTGCTGGTGGTGCCGCTGGGCGTGCTGGGCGCACTGCTCGGCGTGACGCTGCGCGGCATGCCCAACGACGTGTACTTCAAGGTGGGCCTGATCGCCACCATCGGCCTGTCGGCGAAGAACGCCATCCTGATCGTGGAATTCGCCAAGGACCTGCAGGCACAAGGCAAGGGCCTGGTCGAAGCCACGCTGGAAGCGGTGCACCTGCGCTTCCGCCCGATCCTGATGACGTCGATGGCGTTCATCCTGGGCGTGCTGCCGCTGGCGATCGCCAGCGGCGCGGGCTCGGGCAGCCAGCGCGCCATCGGTACCGGCGTGATGGGCGGGATGATCACGGCCACGGTGCTGGCGATCTTCCTGGTGCCGGTCTTCTTCGTCGTGGTGCGCAAGCGCTTCAAGGGCAATGCCCGCCAGCAAATGCTGGACCAGAAGTGGCACGAGCCGAAAGAGGAAATCTGAACATGACCAAGACTCTGACCACGCTGCTGCTGGTGGCCGGCGTTCTGACGGGGTGCACCCTGGCGCCCCACTATGACCGCCCTGCCCCGCCGGTGGCCGGCAGCTTCCCGGTGGCGCCCGAGGGCTACGCCACCGCCGAGGCGAAGAGCGGCGAGACCCGCCGCGCCGTCGACATCGGCTGGCGCGAGTTCTTCCGCGACCCGCGCCTGCAGTCGCTGATCGCGACCTCGCTGGAAAACAACCGCGACCTGCGCACCGCCGCGCTGCGCATCGAGGAAGCGCGCGCGCTGTACCAGGTGCAGCGCGCCGACCTGCTGCCCACGGTGAACGGCACCGCCGCCTTCACCCGCGGCCGCACGCCGGCTTCGCAGTCGCCGGCCGGCCGGGACTTCACCGGCAGCACCTACCAGGTGGGCGTGGGCATCAGTTCGTACGAGCTGGACTTCTTCGGCCGCGTGCGCAGCCTGTCCAACGCGGCGCTGGCGCAGTACTTCGCCACCGAAGAGGCACGCCGCTCGGCGCAGATCTCGCTGGTGTCGGAAGTGGCCAAGGCCTACCTGGCCGAGCGCTCCTTCGCCGAGCAGTACGACATTGCCCGGGACACGCTGAAGGCGCGTGAAAGCACCTACGGCCTGGCCAGGCAGCGTTTCGACGCTGGCGCCACCTCGGCGCTGGACCTGCGCGACAACGAGTCGCTGGTGGCCCAGGCCCGCGTGGCCGCCGCGCAGCTGGCGCGCCAGCGCGCGCAGGCGCAGAACGCGCTCGAAGTGCTGGTGGGCAAGCCGCTGGGCACCATCGAGAACCTGCCCGAGCCGATGCGCCTGTCGGATGAGCGCATCATCAGCGATATCCCGGCCGGCCTGCCGTCGGACCTGCTCGAGCAGCGCCCCGATATCCGCCAGGCCGAGCAGCTGCTGCTGTCGGCCAACGCCAATATCGGCGCCGCGCGCGCGGCGTTCTTCCCGCGCATCACGCTGACCAGCAGCGCCGGCACCATCAGCCCGAGCTTCTCCGGGCTGTTCGATGCGGGCACGCACGCGTGGTCGTTCGCGCCGCAATTGGTGCTGCCGATCTTCGACTATGGCCGCAACCTGTCCAACCTGGACCTGGCCAACGTGCGCAAGAACATCCAGATCGCCAACTACGAGAAGACCATCCAGACGGCCTTCGCGGAAGTGGCGGACGCGCTGGTGGCACGCGGCACGCTGGAAGACCAGGTGGCCGGCCAGGAAGACGTGCGCAATGCCGAAGCCGCGCGCTACGACCTGGCGCGCCTGCGTTTCCGCAGCGGCGTGGCCAGCTACCTGGACGAGCTCGATGCACAGCGCCAGCTGTTCACCGCGGAGCAGGCGCTGATCCAGGCGCGGCAGCTGCGGCTGAACAATGCGATCGATTTGTACCGGTCGCTGGGTGGCGGGTTGCAGGAGAGCGGTGCGGTGGCGCAGCAGGCGACGCCTGCGACATCGGGCACCGCGACGCAGTAAGGTCACCCGCGGCGCTTTCCGCGCTGCTGGTTTGCTCCCCTCTCCCGCTTGCGGGAGAGGGGCAGGGGGTGAGGGCAGGCACTCGCATACCGACACGCATTACTTCGTCGACACGCCCACCCTCACCCCAACCCTCTCCCGCAAGCGGGAGAGGGAGACCACAATCGGTCAATCAAGAGCCAGCGGTATTGCCGCTGGCTCTTCTTCGTTCTGCCGTCAGAACTTATACGAAGCCGCCAGAAAGAACACCAGCGGATCCGGCTCCAGCTTGGTCTTCGACGTCGACAGCACCGTGCCATTGGCCGCCTTGATCGTCATCGTCGAGGTCGTCTTCAGCGGAATATAAGTCACCGCCGCCGTCACGCCCCAATGCTCGTCAAAGTTGTAGGTGCCGCCGACATTGAACACCGGTGCCCATGACGACGACGCATCCGCGCTCACCGACGTCGGGCCCGGAATCCCCGCCCCGGCCGCCAGGATCGCGCCGAGGTTGTTGTTGACCGAACTCGCAAACGCCGGGTTGACCTCGATGTTGGTAAAGAAGTTGTACGACAGCCCCAGACCCAGGAACGGCCGGAAGCGCGTGCCCGGATCCAGGAAGTGGTATTGCACCATCGTTGCCGGGCTCCATTGGCGTGCCTTGGTGATGATGGGGTTCAGCGACGGATCGCCCAGGCTCTGGCGGCCGAGCGCGCCGGCCGGACCGGGCGGGATCAGCTCGCCGTGGCCATAGAGCTTGAACTCCGGCGGGATGCCGCCCACCGCGGTGATCGCGATATGGTCGGTGACGAAGTGGCTGAAGGTCAGCCCCAGCGTATTGGCATTGGATGAGGAGAGGCTGCTGCCCGGTGCGGTGAAGCTGGACGGCAGCCCGAGCGGGTAGTTGATCGGCACGTCCAGCAGCGTGGTGGTCAGCGGGTCGCTCTGGCCGTGGGTCTGGATATAGAACCAGCCGGCGGATACCACGTTGTCGCCCTTCTTCTGGGCATGGGCAGGCAGGGCGAAGCTGGCCAGCGCGGCCAGCATCAGTGTGAGAGTGAGGCGTATGGTCTTCATCTTGTGTCCCCCGGCAGTGGATGTCTCTGTTGGTCGAGTCATGGCGGCCCGGGCGGCGATGGCCCGGGCCTGTCGCGTGCTTACTGCACGAATGCGCCGACGGTGAAGTACGGGCCGCTGTCGCGCTGTTCCAGGAAGCCGAACACGCCGCCGGTGAACATCAGCTTGCCGGTCGGCGCCGAACCCGCGGGCGCATCGCGCCGCGACGTGCGGACCACACCCGGCACCTGCTGCGAGTAGTCCAGCTGGTAGGGAATCGCCAGCGACGCATCGGACGGCCGGAACGGATCCATCATGGTCGCCGCGGCGCCGACCAGCGCGGTCACGCGGTAGTTGAAGTTGCTGTCGACGCCGACGTATTCGCCGTTGACCGTGCCCTCGGTGATCGCCACCGCCGGCGCCATCATGCCGATGCCGATCTCGTCGTCGGCGCCGAGCGGGCCGTTGGCGAGCGAGTCATTGGCATAGCCCACGCGAATCATGACCGGCACCAGCTGGCCGCGCAGCTTGCCCACGATCAGGTAGGCCTTGCCCAGCGTGCTGCCCAGCGTAGGCGGCTGGCTCTCGGCCTTGTAGTTGGTCGACAGCAGCGCGCCGTTGGCCTGCGGCACGAAGTTGTTGCCCTTGCGCTCGCAGGTGTTGGTGGCGTTGTCGCAAACCGTGAATGAACCATCCGCGGCCAGCGCCATGCGGTAGTCCTGCGCCACCGTCTTGAACTGCTTGGACGGCACTTCGTGGAAGCCCGTGCCGTTGTACTGCCCGGCAATCTTCGACAGATCGGTCTCGGTCTGCGCGAAGCCGATGAACTGGAAGTACGGGAAGGTGGTATCGGGCACCGCGCCGGCACCGAGCACGCCGTTGAACTGGATGCGCGCGCCGGGGATGGTGCCGCCCATCACGCCTTCGCCGACGAAGAGCTTGGCCGGGCGGTTCGGATCGAGGCTCGCCCCGACCAGTTCGAACGCGCACTGGTTAAGCTTTTCGGTGGGCAACCCCGTCTCCGCCTTCAGCGTGCCGCGCATCACGTTCTGCCCGTTGGTCGGGTCGCTGCGCGTGGGCTGCACGGTGCCGGTCTGGCGCGGCACCGAGGAATCCAGGAAGGTCACCTGCCAGGTGTTCTTGGTGGTGTCGATCTGCACCTTCACCAGCTCGCCGGAGCCGGTGCCGCCGGTGAAGGTGGTGGTGTAGTCCAGCGATGCCGGGCACAGCCGCGTCTGCACGGCCGCCGGCGTGGATGGCGCATCGCTGCCGCCGCCTCCGCCGCCGCAGGCGGCAAGCATGGCGGTGGCGGCCACGGCCAGCGCGCGCGCCGGCACAGTGGCGGGGCGCGAAGCCCGCGGCGGGATCATTCGATGGGGTTGCATGGCGTTGTCTCCTCGGTGTTATTTGTCTGTGGTGTGTTCAGGGTGCCGCCAGCACGCCGACGCGGAAGGTCGGGCTGGCGCCGCCGGTGCCGGACAGGTGGCTGAACACGCGGCCGCTCGCGATCAGCGCGCCGGTGGTGCCGCTGTTGTCGGTGGTGGCCACCATGCCCGGCGCGGTCTGCGTGAAGTCGAGCTGGAAGCCGCCGGTCTGGTGCATCGTCATCGGATCGAGCAGGTCCACGCGCGCGCCCTTGATCAGCGATGCCGTGTAGGCAAAGTCGCTGCCCGAGCCGATATAGCCGCCGTCAAGCTGGCCGCTGGCCACCGCCCTGGCCGGCGCCATCAATGCCAGCCCCGATTCATCGTCGACATTGACCGTCAGCGGCAGCAGCGAGATCTGCGCGTAGCCGGTGCGCACCAGCAACGGCACCAGCGCGCCATTGAGCTTGCCCACCACCATCAGTCCCTTGGCGCGGCTGGCGTTGTTGCTGGTGATGGCCTGGCTCTGGAACGACGGGTAGCGGCGGCTGCCGTCGGCATTGCTGCTTTCGAAGGCGCCGTCGGCACTGCGCAGCTTCCAGCTGTTGCCGGTGCTGAGGCAGCTGCCGGCGGCTGCCGTGCAGCTGCCATCGGCATTCAGTGTCTCGGTGGTCTGCGCAGTGGCGGGCGTGAAGTGGCTCGACGCAGTCAGCGAGCCGCCGGACGGCACCTGGTGGTAGCCCAGCAGGTTGTAGCTGCCGGCCACTTTGGTGAAGTCGGTCTCGGTCTGCGCGAAGGCCAGCACCGGGTAGAACGGGAACGTGGTGGCCGGGATCGCGCCCAGTCCGAGCACGCCCGGATAGGAGATGGTGGCACCCGGGATGCCGCCGCCGGCGACGCCGTTGCCCAGGAAGATCACCGGCGGCTTTGCCTTGTCGATATTGGCCTGCGAAGTGCCGTCCGAGGCCGTGGCCGTCTGCAGCGCGACCGCGCAGCGGTTCTGCTCGGCGGTGGGCAGCGAGGTCAGGTTGGCGAAGGTGCCGGTGAAGGTCACGCCCGCGCGCGTCGGGCTGACGCTGCCGGGTTGCTTGGGCACCGGCGACTCGATGATCTCCAGCTGGTAGGTGCGGGCCGCGGTGTCGAAGCGCAGCTTCACCAGCTCGCCCGCGCCGGAGCCGCCGGTGAAGGTGGTGCTGTAGTCCAGCGCCGCCGGGCACAAGGATCCGGGCGGGCCGCCGATGGTCACCGGCCCCTGCGCGGGGCAGGTGCCGGTGTCCGCGCATTGCGGCGGTGCCTGCGTGCTGGCGCGCGGCGCCTCTGCATCGCCGCCGCCACCGCAGCCGGTCAGCGCCGCGGCAAGACTCACCCCTGTCAAAACGAAAGTGCTGCGTCGAAGCATCGACATGGTCATGGCCTGTCTCCTGACTTTTCTGGCGACCCCTGGTTCCGGATCTGTCGTCCGGCTCTGTGTCCGGATCCCTCCCGGGTGCGGCGACTCTCGCCGCTCGCGTGTTTTTGCGTCAATAGAGCGGCCGTTCCAAACAGACGAACCTGCCGTGCGTGCCGCGTGTGGCCGTGGATTGCGGGCCTGGCTCGGACTGCGCGGCAAGCGGCGCGGCCAGCGATTCAAACGCACGGTGCGCGCCGCTTTGCCGTATTTCAGAAGCGATAGTCAGGGTTGGCCGGATCAAACGCAGAGGCCTCGAAGGTCTTGCGCACCAGCTTGTCGAACACGATCTTCTCGACCATGTTGCCGTCGGCATCCCATGCGGTTTCCACGCGGATATATGGATGCTTCAGGTCCAGCATCAGCTGCACCTTCTTGGCGTAGTACTGCGGCGCGCCGGCCGGCAGGTCCCAGGTCAGCGCCACCATGCGCACGCCCTGCTCCTGCACGATCTCGGCCTTGCTGTATTTCTCGGACAGCCCGGCGGCGCGCAGGGACCTGGCATCGCGCTCCAGCATCGACAGCACGAACTGGAAGCCCAGGTCGCGCACGGTGTGGTTGGACTGCGAACGCGCCAGCGTGCCGTCCAGTGCGATCCACATCGAGGTGAACCCCAGCACGCCGCCCAGGTGGCCGTACATCTCGTCCTTGCGGCGGGTCTCGTCATAGAGGATTTCCTGTCCCGACTGCGCACCGCCGGACAGCCATTTCGCATAGAGCTGGCGCGGTTGATGGCGGTAGCGGATCTGCATCTTCGCGGGCTGGTCCTGCCACTGGTTGTTGAGCCGTTCCTGGCGCGACATCCAGTACTCGTACTCGGGATAGCGGTTCATCTCGGCGCGTGCCCATTTCAGCAGTGCATCGGGCTGCAGCGCCTGGAACACGGCCAGCACCTGCTCGTCGGACAGTCGCGCGAGTTCGCCGCTGGCGACCTGGCGCGAGAACAGCGCGGATTGTTGTGCCGATGGGAGGCCGTCATAGCCCGTGCCCGCGGCGGCAGTGGTTGTGGCCGGCTGGGCGATGGCCACGGGTGGCATGGCCAGTGGCGCGGCCAGCAGGCCGATGACGGCGCCGGTGACGGCGGCGAGATACAGCGGTTGGATCGACATGGCAGCTTCCTCCTCAAGGTGTCCGCCAGCGGCGGAGCGCGGCAGCGCAGGGACGAACGGGGCCACCGCCGCGCCCGCGGGAATTCCGACCGGGCGCACGGGGTCCGCGGGGCCTGTGCGTGGCCTCGCTGGGTGGATCGTCAGTTCAGGTTTGCGTGAGGGCGGTGGCGCCGTCCGGCGGTAGCCGGGCGCGGCGCGCGCCGCTATGTCCTGGTGCGCATTCGCATCCAGTCATCCAGCGGATTGCTGGGGAAGCTCACGGTGTGCTCGCGCGCGCGGACCGGTACGCTGGTCACGGCGGCGCGTTTGGTGCCCGCATTGCGCACGGTACGCGCGCTGATGCGGGCCTTGTCGAGCGTGGCGGCGGTATGGCTGGCCGGGTCGCCCCGCGTTGCCGCCATCGCGGCGCAACTGGCACTCAGGTCGTCGGCGGTTTGCACCGCGGCCAGCCCGCTGGCGCGTTGCTCGGCCTGCTGCTGCTCGCCGAGGTCGAACACCGACTGCAGGGCCGAGAACTCGTCCGCGCCGGGTTGCGCCACGTTCAGCACGGCTTCTACCATGGCGGTGAGCTGGGCCAGCACGTGCGCATCGCTCATCTGCCGGCCTTGCGTGAACACGGGCAGCAGGCTGGCGAGTTCTTCGCCGGCCAGCACGCCGGCCAGCGCCTTGAGCGCAAACTGCAGGCGCCAGCCGAGCTCATGCCGCGGCAGCGCCGGAATGGCGCGCGAAAAGGCATCGAAGAAGCGGCCGTACATCGGCGCGTAGTGTTCCAGCAGATATTGCTGGATAAAGGGCGAGGTATCCGAATACACGCGCCCGAGCAGCCGCAGGAACGATGGCCCGCCCACCGAGGGGTCGCGTGCCATCTGCAGCGCGGGCACGAACAGCGCGCCCATCACGTGCTCGCAGCGGATGCTGTTGCCGGGCCAGCGGGCTTCGCACGCATCGAGCAGCGCCAGGCGCCGCGCGTTGAGCGGATCCAGCCGCCGGCTCAGCACGGCGTGCATCATGATGTCTTTGCTGCGGAAGTGGTAGTTCACGGCGGCCAGATTGACGATGGCGCGCGACGTGACCTGCCTGAGCGAGGTGGCTTCGTAGCCGACCTCGGTGAACAGCTTTTCCGTGGCGTCGAGAATCCGGGCCTTGGTGTCTCCTGCCGAGCTCTTGCCGGTCTTCATGGGGGCGTCTCTCTTCTTTGCTGCCGTAAACCCCTTAGCAATTTGCTACGCTGTTCCGCTCCCTGCTCTGACGGCATACGGATGCTTGAAACAACTGTACGAAGCCTATCCAGTGCTTCGAGCGTTTCACAAGACCTGAATTGGAGTGGATATTCTAATTGCGCCAGTGATGTGGGGAATCGCGCAACAATGTCGGCCGCGTCCTGCATTGAGGCGCTTCGCCGAATGCCTGCAATGGCGGACATTGCGGGCTTGCGCGGCCAATCCATCATGACGTGAGGCGCCGGGCCAGCGCATCCGCATTCTGCGCCGTCAGCGCAAACACCGACAATTGGGGGTTCGCCCCTATGCTGGTCGGGAACACCGAGCCATCGAACACCGACAGGTTGGCCAGCTGGTGGTGAGCGCCGTGGCTGTCCACCACGCCGCCGCGCGGATCGTCGCTCATGCCGCTGCCGCCCATCAGGTGCGCGGTGAACAGCGCGGTGCGGAACGGCTTGAGCGGCAGTTGCGCGATGGCGTCGCGCGCCTGCGGCCAGCTGCGGTACTCGGCGGCATCCAGGTGCGCGGGCCGCACGCGCTCGGCGCCGGCGGCGAACTGCGCCTGCGCCATGCTCAGCCACGCGCGGCGCACGCCGTCCCAGGCGTAGTCCGTCATCGCATAGTCCAGCAACGGGCTGCCGTCGGCCGCCAGCCGCACGCGCCCGCCCACGCTTTCCGGCACGAAGCCATCGCGCAGCAGCGCCAGCATGGCATTGGTGTGCGGCAGCTGCGCCATGTCGCGGCGTAGCGCCTCGCCCACGCCGTTGACCACGCCCGCGCTGATGCCGGGGAACAGCGGCGGCACCTCCAGCTTGTACCCCATCGGCCCGGTCGCGCCGTCCTTCCACTGGAAGTGGTCGGAGGCGATCGACTGCGGCGCGCCATAATAGGGATCAATGCGGTTCTGCATTTTTGCGATGCTGATATTCACCGGATGGATAAATGTGCGCAATCCCAGCCGCTCATGCGGGTCCGGCACGCGCGAGCGCAGCAGCAGCGCCGGTGTGTTGATGGCACCGCCGGCGGCGATCACGTGTTTGGCGCGCACGATCACGCCGACGCCCGTGGGCGTATAGCCGTCCGCGCCCAGTGCCTCGCCGGTGACCGACCGCACTTGCTTGCCGTCATGGTCCAGCGTGCGCACGCGCACGCGGTGCACCAGCGTCGCGCCGCTGGCCAGCGCGGCGGGGATGGTCGATACCAGCATCGACTGCTTGGCATTGACCGGGCAGCCCAGCCCGCAATAGCCCGAGTTCCAGCAGCCCTTCACGTTGCGCGGGATCACGTGCCATTCCCAGCCCAGCGTTGTGCAGCCGCGCCTGAGCACGTCGTTGTTGGGATTGGGCGCCATCGCCCATGGCGCGATGCCCAGGCGTTCTTCCACTTTCTGGAACCATGGGGCCATGTCGGCCTCGCTGTGGCCGGTGACGGCATGATGCGTGGCCCAGTGCGCCAGCGTCTGCGGCGGCGTGCGGAAGCTCGACGACCAGTTGACCGTGGTGCTGCCGCCGACCGAGCGCCCCTGCAGGATGGCGATGGCGCCGTCGGCCGTGGTGCGCGCCGCGGCCTCCTGATACAGCTCGCGATAGGCGCGCTGCTCGTCCATGTCGCGGAAGCTGTCCGAGGTGCGCAGCGCCCCTTCTTCCAGCAGCACCACGCGCAGGCCCGCGCGGCTGAGCGCCTCGGCGCTGATGCCGCCGCCCGCGCCGCTGCCGACGATGACCACGTCGGCATCCAGCGTGCGCGTGGTGGTGAAGGCGGCGGCGTCCAGTATCTTCCAGCCGGCGGCGATGCCGGCGTCGTAGAGATTGTCGATGGCCATGTCGGGGATCAGGCGTGCAGCGCCTGGTAGACGGCCGCGTTGGGGCCGGGATAACCGCTGCCGGCCCACGCGGCCGGCAGCACGTAGTAGCCCACGCTGGTGAGCTTGACCAGTACCAGCGCGCCGGCATTGAGCGTGGCCACGCGGCTGGCGCGCCAGCGCGCCAGGAAGGCCTGCACCTGCGCCGGCGTGGCTGCGCTCCAGTCGTGGCGGATGCCGGTCAGCGCCCAGCGCAGCGGCATGCTGGCAAGCAGGCCGAACAGCTTGCGCACCTCGGCCTGCGCGCCCGCGCCCATCGCGGCGCAGGTGGTGTCGATATTGCGCAGCGCGTCCTGCTCCAGCGATGCGCGCCGTGGCGGCGGGGCCTCGGCCAGCTCGGTGACGATGGCCGGCAGCAGCGCGCGGAACATCGCCACGTCTTCGGGGCGCAGCCACTTCATGCCGGCCTGCGGCGCGGGATCGGCCGGCGAGCAGCCGGCCAGCGACGGCACCAGCGCGGTACAGGCCAGCGCGGCCGAGAAGCCGATGCCGACTTTGAGGAAGCCGCGCCGCGTCAGCGCGTGCAGCGCATCGGCATCAGCATCTGCACCCGCAAGGCGGTGTGGATGATCGGGGGGCATATTGTCTCCATGCGTCGGTCTCTTGGTTTCAGGCGGGGCTGGCCCGCATTGACGCTACCCGGAGTTTGGATAAAGATCGGGGCCCGGTCTTGATCCCGCATGACAGGTGATTTGATGCCACGCGCCAACCTGCCTGATGGCGGTGCCAGTGGTACGCAAGCGGGCACCGTCTCGCTTGCCTACCTCGGCGCCGTGCTCGACCACGGCGCGCGCCAGGGCATTGCCCCGGCCGAACAGCTGCGCGCCGTCGGCGTGCCGCCCGAGCTGCTGCACGTCACCGGCGCGCAGACCGCCACGCGCCTTCCCGGTGCTGCCTACCTGGCCCTGCTCGACTGGCTGGAACAGGTCACCGGCGATCCCAACGTCGGCCTGCGCGCCGGCGCCGCCTTCGCGCCGCGCCACTATGCCGAGATGGGCTACGTGGTGCTGACCACGCCCACCGTGCGCGACGCCATCCTGCAAGGCATCCGCTATGAAGTCCTGGCCAACGATATCGGCGGCACCCGCCTGATCGAAACGCCGCAGGCCGCCTGCATGACCTGGGAAGCGCGGCATGGCCCGCTGACGCGCCACGCGCATGAACTGCATATGGCGACCTGGGTGGTATTCGCGCGCTGGCTGATCGGTGCGCAGCACGTGGCCACGCAGGTGGAATTCCCGCACTCCGCGCCAGCGGACACCCGACTGCATGCCGAGGTGTTTGGCTGCCCCGTGGTGTTCAACGCCGGGCGCCATGCCATGCATATCGAGCGGGCCTTGCTGGACCTGCCGTCGCTGCAGGCCGACGCGGGCATGCAGGCGCAGATGACGCGCATTGCCGACACCCAGCTGCAGCAGATCGTGCCGGTGGGCGCCGACGCGCTGGCGCAGGCGCGTGCCTATATCAGCGGGCGGCTGCAGCAGGGCGAATTGCCCATTGCCGACGTCGCCACGCACCTGAGCCTGCCGGTGCGCACCCTGCAGCGGCGGCTGCAGGCGCAGGGCATCAGTTATTCACAGCTTGTGGATAACGTGCGGCGCGCACTGGCGGAGCAGTACCTTGCCGATCCCGGCATCAGTCTCGCGCAGTGCGCGATGCGGCTGGGCTATTCCGAGCAGAGCGCCTTCACCCACGCCTTCAAGCGCTGGACCGGTGAAACGCCGCATGGCTGGCGGCGCAGGGGGCGGACGGCGTAGCGCCTATGTCCCTTGGCTAACCATCGTCGTTCCCGCGCAGGCGGGAACCCAGTGACTTCAAACGTCGCTGGCACTTCAAAGGACGCTGGATTCCCGCCTGCGCGGGAATGACGGTGGTGTTTCCACGCCTTCGTGATCCGCGAAGCCTGAAAAAAACTTCCCGGTTTCAAACGCACAACTGAATCCCACGGCACAAGCGCCTATAGGGTGGCTTCGCCTCGTTTTATGTGCGCCAGGCGCCGCTGGAAAATCCCAAAAATTAGAATCATCCTTCAACTCACGGCATTGACCACCCGCGCCGCGCTTCCTACGATGACATCCATCAATGTCACAATAAACACTGTAATAACGGTGAGGAGCGCCCATGAATGCACCCGCGGAGCTGCCGCAACAGGCATCCCCTGCCCCTGAGCACACCGACATTGCCATCATCGGCAGTGGCTTTGCCGGCCTTGGCATGGCGATTCGGCTGCGCGAGCGCGGCGAGCGCAATTTCCTGATCTTCGAGAAGGCCGGCTCGGTCGGCGGCACCTGGCGCGACAATCACTACCCGGGCTGCGCCTGCGATGTGCAGTCGCACCTGTATTCCTTTTCGTTCGCCCCGAACCCGGACTGGTCGCGCATGTTCTCGACCCAGCCGGAGATCCGCGCCTACCTGGAAGGCTGCACCGACCGCTTCGGCCTGCGCCCGCACCTGCGGCTGCACCATGAACTGCGCCATGCCGCCTGGGACGAGGCCGCTCAGGTGTGGCGGCTGGAGATGGCCGACGGCAAGGTGGTGCGGGCGCGCGTGCTGGTATCCGGCATGGGCGGGCTGAGCCGGCCTTCCTACCCCAATATCCCCGGGCTGGATTCGTTCGAAGGCGAGTGCTTCCACTCGCAGCACTGGAACCACGGGTATGCGCTCGCCGGCAAGCGCGTCGCCGTGATCGGCACCGGCGCCAGCGCGATCCAGTTCGTGCCGCAGATCGCGCCCCAGGTGGCGCAACTGGACCTGTACCAGCGCACCCCGCCGTGGATCATGCCCAAGCCGGACCGCGAGGTCAGCGCGACCGAGCGCTGGCTGTTCCGCCGCCTGCCGTTCACGCAGACACTGGTGCGCACCGGCATCTACTGGATGCTGGAATCGCGCGTGCTGGGCTTCGTGCTGCATCCGAAGATCATGAAGGTGGTGGAACGCGTCGCGCGCCGCCATCTGGCCAGACAGGTACGCGACCCCGCGCTGCGCGCAACGCTGACGCCGGACTACACCATCGGCTGCAAGCGCGTGCTGATCTCCAACGACTACTACCCGGCGCTCACGCGCGACAACGTGGACGTGGTCACCAGCGGCATCGCCCGCGTGGAGCGCGACGCGGTGGTGCTGCGCGACGGCACGCGCCGGCCGGCGGACTGCATCATCCTGGGCACCGGCTTCCATGCCACCGACCCGCTGCCGCGCGGCGTGATCTCGGGCATCGACGGCGTGGACCTGGTCGATGCCTGGCGCGACGGCGCGCAGGCCTACCTGGGCACCACGGTAGCGGGCTTTCCCAACCTGTTCTTCGTGGTCGGCCCCAACACCGGCCTGGGCCACAGCTCGATGGTGTTCATGATCGAATCGCAGGTGGCCTACATCGTCGACGCCCTGCAGCAGATGCGCCGCGAAGGCGTGCAGGCGGTGGACGTGCGCGAGCCGGTGCAGCGCCGTTTCAATGAACAACTGCAGGCCCGCCTGGGCCATGCCATCTGGTCCGCCGGCGGCTGCGCCAGCTGGTACATCGACCCGCGCAGCGGCCGCAACACCACACTGTGGCCGGGCTTCACCTGGCAGTTCCGCCGCGCCACCGCGAGCTTCCGCATGACCGACTACGACCTGTACCCGGTGCGGCACGCGTTGCCCGAGGAGGCCGCGATGCAGCCGTCGCCGGACATCGCCACGGCCGCCGGTGCCTGACGCACGCGCATTTCCCCCGATTCCCAACCAAAAGAACGACACCACACCGGAAGGAGACCGGACATGAAGGACTTCCGCAACAAGGTTGCCGCGATCACCGGCGCCGGCTCGGGCATCGGCCGCGCGCTGGCGGTGGCGCTGGCCCGCGAAGGCTGCCACCTGGCGCTGTCTGACCGCAACGAGGCCGGGCTGGCGCAGACCGTGGCCCAGGCCATGGCCGCGGCGCCGCATGCCCGCATCACGCAGCACACCGTGGATGTGGCCGACCGCGCCGCGGTCCATGCGTGGGCTGCCGCGTCCGCCGAGGCGCATGGCCGCGTCAACCTGATCTTCAACAACGCCGGCGTGGCGCTGTCCAGCACCGTCGAGGGCATGAGCTACGACGACCTGGAATGGATCATCGGCATCAACTTCTGGGGCGTGGTGTATGGCACCAAGGCCTTCCTGCCGTACCTGAAGGCCAGCGGCGACGGTCACGTGGTCAATACGTCGAGCATCTTCGGCATCTTCGCCCAGCCCGGCATGGGCGCCTACAACGCCAGCAAGTACGCGGTGCGCGGCTTCACCGAATCGCTGCGGCAGGAGCTGGACCTGATGGACTGCGGCGTGTCGGCCACCACCGTGCACCCCGGCGGCATCAAGACCAATATCGCGCAGGCCAGCCGCGTGTCGGCCAGCGTCAACGGCTTCCTGGTACGCGACGCGCAGCACGGCAAGGATGAGTTCGAGAAATTCTTCATCACCTCGCCCGACAAGGCCGCGCGCGTGATCCTGGAAGGCGTGCGCCGCAACCGCCGGCGCGTGCTGATCGGGCCGGATGCCTACGCCGCCGATGCCATGGCGCGGCTCCTGCCCGCCGCCTATCAGTCGCTGGTGGTGCGCGAGACGCGCCGCAAGCGCGATCTCGGCCCCGCCGCGGCACCGGCCCCGGTGGGCCAGGGAGAGCGCCCGTGAACCGGCTGGCGATCGAACACGATGCGGCGCTGCTGGCGCCACCGGGCGCGCTCACGCGCTGGTTCGGGCAGGGCCGCGTGGGGCTGTTCAGCCTGTCGCGCGCCACGCTGGCGCAGCGCCACGCGCTGCCGGCCTCGCGCTGGGTGCGCGTGCTCGGTGCGATGGTGCACTACACCGACGAAGGTCCCCCTGACGGCGAAACGCTGGTGCTGATCCACGGCTTCGGCGCGTCGCTGCATACATGGGAAGGGATCGTGCCGGCGCTGGCGCAGCGCTATCGCGTGCTGCGGCTGGACATCGCCCCGTTCGGGCTGACCGGCCCGCTGCGCGATGCGCGCGGGCGCATCGAGACCATGGACGTGCACCGCTACCGCGATTTCATCGACGCCTTCCTGGCCGCGGTGAACGTGCGCCGCGCCAGCATCATCGGCAATTCGCTGGGCGGGCTGATTGCATGGGACCTGGCGGTGCGCCGGCCCAATGCGGTCGACAAGCTGGTGCTGATCGACGCCGCCGGCTTTCCGATGCGGCTGCCGATCTATATCGACCTGTTCCGCCATGCGCCGGTGCGCTGGTCGGCGCCGTGGATGCTGCCCGAGTTCATCATCCGCGCCGCCACGCGCGACGTCTATGGCGATGCCTCGCGCGTGCCGGAATCCACCTTCCGCCGCTATGTGGACTTCTTCTATGCCGAAGGCAGCCGCGAGGCCGTCGGCAAGATGGTGCCCAGGCTCGACTTTGCCCAGCTGGGCACCCACCTGCTCGGCAGCGTGCGCGCGCCCACGCTGGTGCTGTGGGGCGAGCGCGACCGCTGGATCCCGCCCGCGCACGCACAGGCCTTCGCCGAGCGTATCCCCGGCGCGCAGCTGCGCCGCTACGCGGGGCTTGGCCACGTGCCGATGGAAGAAGACCCGCAACGCGTGGCCGCAGACCTGCTGCCCTTTTTAGCTCAATGAGCCTGCCACCCAAGGAGACCGCCATGATGCCAGTCCGCCGCGACGTGCATCCCCACCTGCCGCCAGAACGCATCAGCGACTGGCACGAACGGGGCCGTCACGTCACCCATTTCATCAACGCGCTGTCGATCTTCTTCCCGGGCGGGGAGCGCTTCTTCATGGACAGCGTGCGCAACTACCGCGACCAGGTGAAGGACCCGGAGCTGAGCCGTGCCATCGCCGGCTTTATCGGCCAGGAAGCGATGCACACGCGCGAGCACATCCTCTACAACCGGCTGATGGAAGACGCCGGCCTGCCCGCCGCGGCGCTGGACCGCGCGGTGTGGAAGCTGCTGGACGTGCTGCGCAAGATCCTGCCCAAGTCGTGGCAGCTGGCCCACACCATCGCGCTGGAGCACTACACGGCGATGCTGGCCGACGGTCTGCTGCGGGATCAGCGCCACATGGGCGCGGCCTCGGAGACCGGCTACCGGCAGGTGTGGACCTGGCACGCGCTGGAGGAAACCGAGCACAAGGCCGTGGCCTACGATGTCTGGAACACGGTGATGAAGCCCGGCCCGTACCGCTACTTCCTGCGCACTTTCACCATGCTGACCACCACGGTGACGTTCTGGGCCATGGTGTTCGTGTTCCACATCGCGCTGGTGATGGGCGACAAGGGCTGCCGCAACAAGCTGACCGGGTTTGGCGGCGTGCTGCGCTTCCTGTGGGCTTCGCCCGGCGTGCTGCCCAAGATGATCCCGGAGTGGCTCAGCTACTTCCGCCCCGGCTTCCATCCATGGGACGACGACAACCGCGCCGAGCTGGCGCGCATCGCGCCGCTGGTCCAGGAGATCGAGGACACCGCGCGCGCCGCCGGCGTCTCCACCCGTGCGCCTTCGCTGCGGGGGGCGGCATGACCATCTGGCAGTGCCGTATCTGTGGATTCGTTTATGAAGAAGCGCTCGGCATGCCCGAGCACGGCATCGCGCCCGGCACACCGTGGGGCGCGGTCCCGCCGGAGTGGAACTGCCCGGACTGCGGCATGGCGAAAGCGGATTTCGACATGGTTGCGCTATAGGCGGGCGGTGGTGCTGGAAAAGGGCTGAGGCGCCGGCCGTTACGGCTTGGCGCCCCCACCCTCCTCATCATGCAAATGCTCGATGATCGCCGCCACCCGGTCCCCCAGGTACTTGTTGGCCGAGATCTCCAGCGCCCGCATCATCTCTGTTTCCGCCATCACCAGCGCCAGCGGGCGGATGCGCCACAGGATGTCCACCAGCCGCGGCACGTCCTGCGGCGGCGGCAGCTTGCCCTCGCCAAAGCGGTCCAGCTCGCGCACCACGGTGGCGACGATATGGTCCGATACCGCCTGGAAATGCCCGCGCGACTGCGCGATGATCTCCAGCACGTCTTCCAGCGCAAAGCCCGCCTGGGCGATCTCCGCGCCCGCGGCCAGCGCGCGCGGGCTGCGCGCAAGATAGCCCAGGCCGTCCGGTTCCAGCAGCCCTAATGAGATCGCCTTGGCCAGCGCCGGGCGCGAGATCGCGCGGCCGAACAGCCGTGCCAGCGCCAGGTAGGAATAGTGCCGCGGCGTCTCATTGGTCCACGGGCTGCTGATGGCTGTCTCCAGCCCCAGGATCGAGCGCAGGTCGTGCCCTTCGACAATCGCCTTGAGCAGCTCGGTGATATTGGCCAGCGTATAGCCGCGCGCCAGCAGGTGGTGGATCAGCTTGAGCCGGCCCAGGTGCGCCTGCGTGTAGATGCCCACGCGCCCGCGCCGCTGCGGCGGGTCGATCAGGCCGCGGTCCTGGTAGGAGCGCACGTTGCGCACCGTGGTGCCGGCCACGCGCGCCAGCTCGTCGATGGTGTATTCCGGGCTGGGCGGCGTGGTGTCCGATGCCTGGCTGGTCGGGGACGAGGGGTGGCGGCGCCGGGTCAGTGTCATGCGAAAAATTCTAACCGAGGAATGCGGCAGGCAAAGGTGGCGCCTGGTTTTGCCGATAATGAGGGCATTGCCGCCCTACCCTCAATTGTCCACCTCCATGCATATCCGCTGGCTCGAAGACTTCGTCTGCCTGGCCCAGGCCGGCAGCCTGGCGCGCGCCGCCGAGCTGCGCAACGTGACCCCGCCCGCCTTTGGCCGGCGCATGCAGGCGCTGGAGGTCTGGGCCGGCGCCCCGCTGATCGACCGCAGCGCCTTCCCGGTGCGGCTGACCGCCGAAGGCCGCCAGTTCCTGGAAGCCGCGCAGAGCGCCCTGCGCACGCTGGATGAAACCCGCCTGGCGCTGCGCGCCGCGCACCGCGCCGACGCCAGCACGGTCACCATCGCCACCGGCAAGACCCTGGCGCGCTCGATGGTGCCGGCCTGGCTGGCGGGCCTGCGCGAGGCACTGCGGCACGACCCCGCCGCGGCCAGCTTCCGCACGCGCCTGTCGACCTTCCCGATGCACGATGCACTGGCGATGTTCGCCGAGGGCGATGCCGATTTCCTGCTCTGCTACAGCCCGCCGGACCTGCCGGTGATGCTGGACGACGCGCGCTACCAGTTCCACCTGGCCGGCGTGGAGCGGCTGGTGTGCGTCAGCGCCGCCGATGCGCGCGGCGCGCCGCTGCACCGGCTGGCCACTGCCAGGGCGGCTGCAAAGCCCGTGCCGATGATCGCCTACGCCGAGACCCTGACGCTGGGCCGCATGGTCAACCAGGAGATCGCGCGCCGCAAGCTGGCAGCGCGGCTGGACGTGATCGCGGTCAGCGACTTTGCCGAGTCGGTGCACGAGATGGTGCGCCAGCGCATGGGCCTGGCCTGGCTGCCGGCGCGGCTGATTGCCGATGACCTGCACGCGGGCCGGCTGGTGCGTGCCATCAGCGCCGCACGGGGCGACGATGGCGGCGACCTGGCGCTCGATATCCGGCTGTACCGCCCGCGCGCGCCGATGCGGCCGCTGGCCGAGGCATTCTGGCAGGCGGCGGTGCAGGCACCGCGCTGATTCGCCTTCGGCCGCACCATTGCCGAATCGGCAACCCCCCTTGCCAAAGCTGCACGCCGGGCCGGCTCCGCGCTCTCTACCATCGGTCCACAACCATGATTCCGGGACCCCCAGAGCCAAGACCATGAAGACCACCCTGCGCGCGGCCGCTGCCGCACTCTTCCTTGCCGCTTCCGCCGGCGCCCTCGCTTCCACCTGGCCCACCAAGCCGATCACGCTGGTGGTGGGCTACACCGCCGGCGGCAGCGTCGACCTGGTGGCCCGCACCATCGCCCCGGAACTGGGCAAGCGCCTGGGCCAGAGCGTGGTGATCGAAAACCTGGGCGGCGCCGGCGGCACCATCGGCGCGTCCAAGGTGGTCAAGGCAGACGCGGACGGCTACACCCTGCTGATGGGTTCCGGCAGTGAAGTGTCGATCGCCCGCCTGACCAACCCCGCCGTGCGCTACGACGGCGAGAAGGACCTGGCCCCGGTGACCTTCGTCGGCACCCAGCCGATGGTGCTGGTCGGCAAGACCGGCCTGCCGGCCAAAAATGCGGCCGAGCTGATTACGTTGGCCAAGGCCCAGCCGGGCAAGCTGGCCTATGCCTCGTCGGGCGTGGGCACGCCGCTGAACCTGGCCGGCGAGCTGATCAAGCAGCAGGGCAAGGTCAATATCACGCACGTGCCGTACAAGGGCGCCTCGGCCATGGCCACCGACCTGCTCGGCGGCCAGATCGACCTGGCGGTGATGGTGCTGTCGTCGGCGCTGCCGCATATCCAGGCCGGCCGCGTGCAGGCATACGGCGTGACCAATGCCAAGCGCTCGCCGGTAGCGCCGAACGTGCCCGCGCTGGCCGAGACCCCGGCGCTCAAGGGCGTCGACATGGGCGTGTGGTTCGGCCTGATGGGCCCGGCCAGGTTGCCGCAACCGGTGGTGGATCGCCTGAACACCGAGATGCAGGCCGTGCTGGCGATGCCGGATGTGAAGAAGAAGCTGGCAGAAGCCGGCGTGGAAGTGGCGCCTGCCAACCCGGCGCAGTTCGGCAGCTTTATCAAGCGCGAGACGGGGCGCTATCGCACCATCGTGCAGACGGCTGGGATTCATGAGTAAGTGAGGTGGCGGGCGATATCGCTCTTGCATACCCTCACCCTCACCCCCGCCCCTCTCCCGCGCGCGGGAGAGGGGAGACCGCAATCGGCAATGGCAAAGGCTGAAGCCTTCCTTAATCTGCCGGTTTGCGCCCGTCCCGCCTGCGGGAGAGGGGCGGGGGTGAGGGCGGGCGCTGGCAGTACCGCTGCCCTCAATAATGCCAATCTCAAACCTTGACCCGGCAGGCACTCGACCCGCCAGGCACCCTGAACGCACCGATTCCCATGACCCAGCCCACCGCACCGATCGACGCCTACCCGGTCGATGTCGCCTTCCCCGACATCCGCCCCTACGCCGCCGGCAACACCGGCATCCCCTACCTGTTCACCTTCGACAGCGGCCAGCCCGGCCCGCACGTGATGGTCAACGCGCTGACCCACGGCAACGAGGTCTGCGGCGCCATCGCCGTCAAGGCGCTGCTGGATCATGGCCTGCGCCCGCGCCGTGGCCGCCTGACGCTGGCCTTTGCCAACGTCGATGCTTATCACCGCTTCGATGCCGCCAGGCCCGACGCCTCGCGCTTCGTCGACCAGGACTTCAACCGCGTATGGACCGCCAGGGTGCTGGACGACACCAGCCTGGATTCATCGGAGTTGCGCCGCGCGCGCGCCATGCGCCCGGTGATCGACACCGTCGACCTGCTGCTGGACCTGCATTCCATGCATGAGAAAAGCCGGCCGCTGATCGTCTCCGGCCCGCTGGACAAGGGCATTGCACTGTCACGCGCGCTGGGCGCGCCGGCCGATGTGATCGTCGACGAAGGCCACCCCGAAGGCCGCCGCATGCGCGACTACGATGGCTTTGGCGATGCCGCCAGCCCGCGCAACGCGCTGCTGATCGAGTGCGGCCAGCACTGGGAGCCCAGCGCCGTGACTGTGGCGCAGGACAGCACCGCGCGCTTCCTGCTGCATGCCGGCATCGTGGATGAAGCCGACCTGCCCGCCGGCTGGCTGCAGCCGCTGCCCGCCACGCAGCGCGTGGTACGCGTGACCGAGCCGGTGGTGGCCACCAGCATGGACTTCCGCTTTGCCGGTCCCTACACCGGGCTGGAGACCTTTACCGAGGCCGGGACCGTAATCGGCTGGCGCGACGGCGAGCCAGTGGTGACGCCGTATCCGGATTGCGTGCTGGTGATGCCGTCGCTGCGCCAGTTGCGCCCGGGCGTGACCGTGGTGCGCCTGGGCCGGCTGGAACGCTGACCCGGCGAGGCGCTCCGATCTACCGCGTGTGTGCTCCCTCTCCCGCTTGCGGGAGAGGGTTGGGGTGAGGGCGGGGGTATCGACGAAGTATGGCGTGTCGGTCTGCCAGTGCCTGCCCTCACCCCCTGCCCCGCTCCCGCAAGCGGCAGGGGAGCAAACCGCAGGGTTCAGAAAAGTTGCCACGCCCCCGCTCAGGCCGCAGGTGTCGCGCCTTGCGCCGCCGGACTAGCCTGCGTCCCCGCCGGCGGCGGAGGCGGCGGCAGCATGCCGGGGAACAGCTGTTCGACCAGTTCATCCAGCTTGGACGACGGCTGCACGAAGTTACTCAGGTTCAGCCCGCCCGCACTGCGGTTGGCGTCGTAGATCGCCTTGCCGACACGGTCGCCGTTGCGGAACACGGTGATGTCCGCGCTGTTCAGGTAAGAGGTCCAGTACCAGGCGCCGCGCGCCGTGTACAGCGCCACCATCGGGCACGCCCCGGGGGAGGCCTGCGCCTGCAGCACCTTCACCTCGAAATTGCGCCGCCGCAGCGACGCGAGGAAGCTCTCGACAAAGTCATTGCCGGTGACCGGGTTCACCACCACGCACAGCAGCGTGCCATTGGCGCCGTAGTTGCCCAGCGGACCGCCGCCGGCCGGCACCTGGAACGCGACAAGGGGATCGTTGCGGTCAGGCCGGTCGACCGGCGTCACGGCCTGGTAGGTCGAGCAGCCGGTGAGCAGCAGGCCAAGGCCGGCGGCCAGCAGAGCTTTGTTCATGGGATGTCCTGGATGGCTGGGGCGGCGTGCCATGCAAGGCGCAGTGGTTACCGCATACCTTCACACTGTAGGTGCCGGCACGCCGATCCAATCGTCCAAACAGAAGCGCAAATCCGCCGCTTCTGCATGAAGGGGTGGCGCCTCAGCCGCCCTGCGCCAGCCGGCCCACCAGGACCAGGCACAGCCCGGCAAGGCAGACCCCGATCACTGCCACCTGCACGCGCGTAACGGGTTTGCCGCCAAACAGCGTCTGGCTGAGCCAGGCCGGCGAGACCAGGCCGACGATGGTGCCCACCATGATCAGGATGGCAAGGACGGACAGTACGGATTGCATGGAAAGACTCCGGATTCCTGGACCAGCGCGATCAGTTGGCGCCGCCGCGCAGCAGGCAGTCGCGCAGCAGCGGCGAGCCATCCGCCAGCCCTGCCCCATTGCATTCCACCGCCACCTTCTGGCCGCGGCGCACCATGGTGGCGCGGGCTTCCACTTCACACACCCGCCCTGCCGGGCCGCAGATCTGGCGTTGCAGCAGCAGCGCGCGCACGCTTACGCCGGGATCGTTGGTGCGGATATCGACATAGACCTGGTCACCTTCGCGCCGGATGCCGCTGGCGACGCCTTCGACGATCAGGTACTGGCCCAGGTAGCGGGTGTTGGCTCCCCTGGGGTTGTCGCGGTATTCATTCAGCAGCGCGTCGGCCTGGAGTTGCGGCAGGCGGTCCGCGGGGCGCTCCGGGTCGATACTGACCGGGTCCAGCGTGCCGTTGCGCGGCACGCCGCGCACGTCGCTGGCAGGCACCGCGCTGGCCGCGGCCTGTGCTTCAGCCTGTGCGTCGGGCGTGGCACCGCCGACATCGTCGCGGCGGTCATTGCCGGCAAACCACAACATGCCAAGGACAGCCACGGCGACGATGGCAATCAGGATTTGCTGGGTACGGTTCATCATCAGGAGGTCCTGCGTCTGTGAAAGCGGAAGGCGGAACCGGATTATGCCCCCTGCCTGCCGCAAAAGCGCTCAATCGCGGCCACGGCATTGTCCACGCCGCGCTCGGCGGCGATCGCGCGGCCCAGCGTGGCGGCCCGTTCGCGCGTGGCCGGCTGCAAAGCGCCGGCTTCCCTTGGGTCAGAAGTCGTCAGGTGTGGACTTGTCTGCATCGTTTTGCAGCTGACGCTGTTCACGCTCGATCTGCTTGATGCTTTTTTGCGGCGTGGGAAGCTTCTCTGGCATGGTGCCGCCAAGGTCGGCGATAGTTTGCCGTACCTTCGCACCAACCTCATAGTGGGTCTGGTTTGCCTGCTTCTTGCCCTGAACGCTTTCCCGTCGCAGCTTCTCTTCCGTCTGCGTCGCACGGAACAAGTTGGCAGCCAGCTCGGTGCTGCCCATATGGTCCAGGATCTTCTGGCTCTTCTTCAGGCCTTTGGTAGCGTGGATGTCCTTTGCACCCAGCCCGCCATAGAGCCCTTTGTAGCCGTGGTCCTGAAAAACCGTATAGTCCAATGTGGTCTCGACGCCTGCGTTCTTTGCCGCTGCTGTCAGGGCTTTGTTGTGTTCAGTCATTTCCCCCCGCAGCATCAAGCGACGCTCATCCTCGGTGAGGGTTCTGAAGCGGGCTTCATCGGCTAGCTCTTGCCGCCTTGTCTGGAGCGCGAAGTACGTTTGACCGTTGGCGATCACGGGCTTGGATGGGTCCCCGTTCTGCACGATCAGGTAGCAGGCGTAGCGGGAGAGTCGGCAATCCTCAATTTCGCGGCGCGCGCCGGAACCGATCTCGACCATTGTGAGGACGTCCTCAAAATGGTTGTCTGCCGCCTGGCCACTGTTGCGGCAAGCCTCCCTTGCGCGGTCTATGACAGGAACAAAGTGGCGATATTGTGAATATTCGAGCACTCCAGCCAGCTGTCTTGCAAGCCAGAATTCGCGGCCGAGCTCATCTTCGTGCCGAATGCTTTCGAAGGTCTGGTGGTGCTGTGCCGCCACTCGATCATCAGCCATGTGATCTCCCCGGAAATGTTGGGTGTCCCTCAGTGTTCCAGGGTCATTCTACTGTATGAATATACAGTGGCAAAGCTCGTTCGCGCGGGCGACCACGCTGCACCGGGGCGCGACACGCAGGCCCCCTAGGCATCTCTTGCAGAGGCGCGGGAACTGCTACTTCCCAATACAAAACCGCGTAAAAATCGTCCCCAGCAAATCATCACTGGTGAAGTCGCCGGTGATGCTGTTCAGGTGTTCCTGCGCCAGCCGCAGCTCCTCGGCAAAGAGATCCAGTGCCTGTGCCTGTTGCGCGGCCTGCTCGGCGGCAACGTCGAGATGCGATTGCGCCTGGCGCAGCGCCGTGAGGTGGCGCTCGCGGGCCAGGAAGGTGCCCTCGTTGCCAGACTGCCAGCCGACCAGGCGCAGCAGTTCGCGGCGCAGCAGTTCGATGCCGGCACCGGTGCGTGCCGAGATCCAGATCTCTGTCGGATTTGGCCCATTGGCCGCGACCACGTGCGGCCGGTTGCCGCCGAACACGACATCCCCCACCGCCGGCGCCTTGTCGATCTTGTTGACGATGCGCACGATCGGCGAGCCCGGCGGCAGCTGGCCGCTGAGCTGGTCGTCGATGGCGTCGTCGGTCTCGGACAGGCCGTGGCGCAGGTAGTCGGTGGCGTCGACCAGGTGCAGCACGATGTCGGCGCGGCGGATGGCGTCCCAGGTGCGTTCGATGCCGATGCGCTCGACTTCGTCGGCGGCGTGCTCGCGCAGGCCGGCGGTGTCGATGATATGCAGCGGGATGCCGTCGATCTGGATGGTCTCGCGCACGCGGTCGCGCGTGGTGCCGGCAATCGGCGTGACGATGGCCAGCTCAGCGCCGGCCAGTGCGTTCAGCAGCGATGACTTGCCCACGTTGGGCTGGCCCGCCAGTACTACCGACAGGCCCTCGCGCAGCAGGGCGCCCTGGCGCGCCTGCGCCAGTACCGCGCCCAGTTCGTTGCGGATGGTGGCGAGTTGGCCGCGCGCGTCGGACTGCTCCAGGAAGTCGATCTCTTCCTCGGGGAAGTCGAGCGTGGCTTCCACCAGCATGCGCAGGTGGATAACTTTATCCACAAGCTTGCGGATGGCGTTGGAGAACTCGCCTTCCATCGAGCGCGCGGCCGAGCGCGCCGCGGCTTCGGTGCTGGCTTCGATCAGGTCGGCCACGGCCTCGGCCTGGGCCAGGTCGAGCTTGTCGTTAAGGAAGGCGCGCCGCGTGAACTCGCCGGGCTCGGCCAGGCGCAGGCCGAGGCCGTCGCCGGCCTGCAGGCAGCGCGTCAGCAGCATCTGCATCACCACCGGGCCGCCGTGGCCCTGCAACTCCAGCACTTCCTCGCCGGTATAGGAATTGGGCGCCGGGAAATACAGCGCCAGGCCGTGGTCGATGACCTTGCCATGGCCATCGAGGAACGGCAGGTAAGTCGCGTGGCGCGGCTTCAGTGCCTGGCCGCAGACGGCGCGCATCACGGGGCCGACATCGGGGCCCGACACGCGCACCACGCCAATGCCGCCGCGTCCGGGCGCGGTGGCGATGGCGGCAATGGGAACCTGGGGTGCAGTCATGGCGGTATTGTCGCAGATCGGGTGCAGTTGGCGTGGCACACGGTGGGCAGGCCGCCATGGCGGGCGGGTGGTCAGGTGGCGCCGGGCAGCGGCGGCGGCGCTTCATCCGGCATTGCCTGCGCGTCCAGGCAATCGGCCATCAGCCGGCGCGCGACGATGCCGTCGACAAAGCTTCCGAGCTTGGTCTGGCCTTTGACCAGCTTGCGATGCAGGCGCCTGGTATAGCGCGACGGCAGCACCGGCTCGAATGCTTCAATCACATAGCGCAGCCGCTTGCCGGCGATGCGTTGCTTGTGCACCGCGCGGGCATCGCCATGGCGCGCAACCTTGGTCAGCGCGCGCAGCTGCTTGCGGCCACGGCGCACGCGCTTGCGGGCAAAGGGTCCGAGGCGGCCGCCGTCCTTGCGGGCGCGGGTGGCAAGATGGGCCAGGTGCGCCAGGTCCCGATGCAGCGCGGGCAGCGGCCAGTCGCGGTAGCGGGCCAGGGCCGCGAGCATGGCGTCACGGGCCGCAGTGCGGCGCTCACGCGCCGTGTCGCCGATGGCCGCCAGCACGGTGTCGTCCGGTTCCAGCTTGCATGCCGGGGCGATGGTTTCGGCCAGGAATACGTCCCAGTCGCGGACCGCGCTGGTGGCGCGCGCCAGCATGCGCAGGTCTTGCTGCCAGCGGTCGCGCTCCTGCCGCGGCAACGACGGCCCCAGGGCCCAGAGCACCGCGCGCGCATGGCGCACCGCCACGCGCAGCGCGTGCAGGTCTTCGGGCTCGTCGCGGTGCAGCAACTGGTCCAGGCATGCTTCGATGCGCGCCAGGCTGGCCTGTATCAGCGCGGCAAAGGCAGCAGCCGGCCGCGTCTTGCGGTGCAGTGTGGGGGGATGGGCGTCGACGGTCATGGCGGGCTGCATGCGGTCAGGCGCGTAGGCGGGACGCGGATGCTTTCAGTGTAGGTGACGGCACGCGCTTGCGCGGCCAGGCGACGCGCAAGCCACTCGCTAAAGGCGCCCACCCATGACAGGCACAACATCGAGGCGGTCTGCCACATGCCCGCTTGACCGGCGGCGCGTTTAGCGCGTCGCCACGATGAACAGGCGCGGGAACGGCAGCAGCACCGATCCGTCCGGCAGCGCCGGGTACGCCCTGGCAATCCCGGCCTCGTAGCAGGTCAGGTAGGCGGCGCGCTCGGCGTCATCCAGCGGCTGCAGGAAAGGGCGCAGGCCGCTGCCCTTGAACCACTCCACCACTGCGGCCGGGCCGCCGGCCAGCGGATGGTGGTACGTGGTCAGCCAAACGTCCACGCGCTGGCACAGCGGGCGCAGCAGCTCGTAGTACCAGCGCGCCGGGGCACGCTCGGCGCGGGCCTTGCTGGCACCCGCGAGCTTGCCGGCCCACGGGCCTTCCGCCGCCACCTGGCGCATCAGCCGGTGCGCGGGTTCTTCCAGGTTGTCCGGCATCTGCACGGCCAGCGTGCCGCCAGTGGAGAGCTTCGACACCAGTGCCGGGAACAGGTTGGCATGATCAGGCAGCCACTGCAGCACGGCATTGGCCAGGATCACGTCATAGGGACCGGCCTCGTCCCAGGCGCCGATGTCGGCCACGCGGAACTGCACGTCGGGCAGGCGCTTGCGCGCCGCGTCGATCATGTCCTGCGAGCTGTCCATCCCGGTCACCGACGCCCCCGCATAGCGCGCCAGCAGCACCTCGGTCGAGTTGCCCGGCCCGCAGCCGATATCCACCGCGCTGCGCACGATCTCATTGGGGATGGCAGCCACCAGGTCGCGGACCGGGCGGGTGCGTTCGTCTTCAAAGGCGACGTATTGGCGGGAAGACCAGCTCATGGGGATCTCCTGACTTTTGGGACAGGCCAGTAGGATACGCCTGCCGCAGGCAATGCCGCGTGAACGAGGCACTCCTCGCCCGCTTGCGGGTGAGACCGATGCACGCTGGCCATGCTGACTTGCTCCCAAGAACCGACACGTCGTCCCCGCGAAGGCGGGGACCCAGTGTCTTTGAAGCACTAGCGCTTCTCAAAGTCGCTGGATTCCCGCCTGCGCGGGAATGACGGAGTGGGGTCTATTTTCTTGGCAAACGGCTACTGGGGTAGGAGAGAAAACCATCAGCGCGCACCAAACAAAAAGCCCGGCATCTCTGCCGGGCTTTTCACTTACCGCATCCTGCAACAGCTTCAGCTCTTCGCCACCGCTCCCGCCTTGCCCTTGCCGAGCATGCGGTTGATCTGCCATTGCTGGGCGATCGACAGGATGTTGTTCACCACCCAGTACAGCACCAGGCCGGCCGGGAAGAAGAAGAACATGAACGAGAACACCAGCGGCATGATCATCATGACCTTGGCCTGGACCGGGTCCGGCGGGGTCGGGTTCAGCCTGGTCTGCACGAACATCGATGCGGCCATCACGACCGGCAGGATGTAGAACGGATCCGGCACCGACAGGTCATGGATCCAGCCCAGCCACGGCGCGCCGCGCATTTCCACCGACGACAGCAGCACCCAGTACAGCGCAATGAACACCGGGATCTGGATCACGATGGGCAGGCAGCCGCCGAGCGGGTTGACCTTCTCGGTCTTGTACAGCGCCATCATCTCCTGGTTCATCTTCTGCGGATCGCCCTTGTGGCGCTCGCGGATCGACGTCATGCGCGGCTGCAGGTCCTTCATCTTGCCCATGGACTTGTAGCTTGCCGCCGACAGCGGGAAGAACACCAGCTTGATCAGCACCGTCAGCGCGATGATCGACCAGCCCCAGTTGTTCAGGAAGCCGTGCAGTTTTTCCAGCAGCCAGAACAGCGGCTTGGCCAGGATGGTCAGCCAGCCGTAGTCCTTCACCAGTTCCAGGCCCGGGGTGATCTTCTCGAGCATGCGCTCTTCCTGCGGACCGGCAAACAGGCGTGCGTCGGTCGTCACGGTCGCGCCCGGGGCGATCTGGCCCAGCGGTTGCTGAATGCCCACGCGGAACAGGTTGGCATCGATCTTCTCGACGTAGAAGCTGTGCTCCTTGCCGGACTGGGGAATCCAGGCCGAGGCAAAGTAGTGCTGCACCATGGCCACCCAGCCGCTGCTGCTTGCGGCCGGCACGCTGGCCTTGCCCTTGCCGATGTCGTCGAAGGTGATCTTGTGGTACTTGTCGGCGTCGGTGTAGATGGCCGGGCCGGTGAAGGTGCTGTAGAACTGCGACTGCTCGACCTTGCTGCCGTCACGCGCCAGTTCCAGGTACAGCGTCGGCGAGACCGGCGCGGCACCTTCGTTGGTCACGGCAAAGCGCGTGTCCACCACATAGCTGCCCTTGTGGAAGATGTAGGTCTTCACAAACTTCACGCCGTTCTTGTCGGCGGTCAGCGTGACTTCCAGCTTGTCGGCGCCGTCCAGCGAGCGCGGGCCCGGGGCCGCGGTGAACACCGTGGTGTGGTTGGGCAGGTCGCCGCCGATCAGGCCCGATCGGGCCATATACGTGCGGGTGGTGTCGCGTTCGAACAGCACCACCGGCTTGCCGTCCTTCTCGTGCTCGTTGAGCAGCTCCAGGCGCGACAGGATGCCGCCGGCGGTGTCGATCTCGGCGCGCACCTCGTCGGTGGTCACCACGATCTTCTCGCCGGTGGGCTGGGCCGCGGCCTGCGGCGCGGCCGGGGCAGCGGTACCCGCTGCGCCTGCCGGCACGTTGGCCTTGGGCACGTCGCCCTGCGCGGCAGCGCCGCTGGCGCCCGGCGCCGAAGCGCCCTGCTGTTGCGTCGTGCTCGGGAAGAACATCGACGCATGGCCTTGGGAGCGCTGCCAGTTGTCGTAGAGCAGCACGAGGGACATCGAGAAGATGACCCAGAGGATGGTGCGTTTGATATCCATGTCTGGCTGTGGTCGGAGAAATCAGGGTCTGGGCAGACGGATCGCCACAGGCGCATGGCCTGCGGCGGCATGGACGGAACGGCCCGCGTGGGTGTCCGGCCTGGCAGTGTCGTCAGCTTCCGTGCCCGGCACGGGATCATACCCGCCTTGTGTGAAAGGATGGCAACGGCACAGCCGGCAGGCGGCCATCCAGCTGCCGCGCGCGGCGCCGTAATGGACGACGGCGTCGCGGGCGTACTCGGAACAGGTCGGCACGAAGCGGCACTGCGAGCCCAGGTAAGGACTCAGGGCGATCTTGTAGATACGCAGCAGGGCTAGCAGGATCGGCTTCATGGCGGGGTGGTCAGGCTGGGAGGCCCGGTGCCTGGCTGGGTGGCGCAGGCGGTGCGGGGTTTGCCGTCGGCGGTGGTGGCGGCAGCGGCCTGGCGGCAATTTCCAGCAAGCTGGTGATTTCCGCCAGGCACGCCTGTCTGACCGCAGCACGCGTCGCAAATTCCGCGCGCGGAAACTTGGCTTGCAGGCGCAGCAGCACGTCGCGCCCCGCCAGCGCTTCACGGCGCTGGCGGAACAGCTCGCGCGCCATGCGCTTCACCAGGTTGCGCTCAGCGGCGCGCGGCGCGAACTTCTTGCCCACCACCACGCCAAGGCGGCCTTCCGGCCGGTCATTGGCGCGTACATAGAGCACGAAATGCGGGCTGCGACGCCGGGGCCGCAAAGCAAAAACGGATGAAAACTCATCCGTCTTTGTCAGTCTTGCGGCTTTGGGGAAGGCATGGGCAGACACGCTGGGCAATGCTGGCGAGAGATACTGCTGACTAACTAGCTGAGCCCTGCGGCAAGCTGCCGGCCGTCCCTGAGGTAAGGCGTCAGGCCATGACGGCAACGCAGTGCGCGCCGTCATACCGGTCGCCCCGGCCTCAGATGGCCAGGCGCTTGCGGCCCTTGGCGCGGCGTGCGTTGATGACGGCACGGCCGCCGCGGGTCTTCATGCGGACACGGAAGCCGTGGGTACGCTTGCGGCGGGTAACGGAAGGTTGGTAGGTACGTTTCATGTTGCACTCTCTGGTTGATCTGGGCGCGCCTGACACCGGCCGGTGCCGGGGTGCCGTGGCCGCCGCGTATGGTTCGCATGGGGCTGCCGCTGGCAAGACACTGCAGCGGGATTGCCGACGATTCTGGTTCTGTCTTGCTGCCGGCCGTGTTTATGCATGTGCAGGTCGATAACCTGTTAGCAAGGACGGCACGAACAGGCCAGACCCGGCGATGCGCATACGTGATCCCCTGCCGCATCGCAGAACCCGGCATTTAACCGATTTTCTCCGACGCTGTCAAGCGGCCGGTCTGTGTGCAAGGACACAATTGCTACACCGCTCTGTGGCCCCTGGTGCGTCATTGTCCACAACGCCCGGTGGGTAACTGTATGTGCCCTCCGGGCCACCGCCAGTGCAGTCATCCACAGGTGAAGTCCCTGTTTTACCTGAAATTTTCCCCGTTTTCACACCCCGGAAAGCCGCATCACAGCAAGGGTTGTGCACACAAATCCACTGCATTTGCACAAGTTGTCCACAGACTTATCCTTTGTGGATAACTCAGGGGCGGGGGTACAATCCGGGTCCAAACACTACACGGGCTGCGTGGCGCAGGCGCAACCCGGGCCCCCACCGCGGCAACGCATGACTGAACGCACGCCAGTGCGGCGAACCTGAAGGTTCGCTGGCTGCTGCATTGGCATGCCGCGGAGGCCTCACCGAACGGAATTGATTCCTAATACGGTAAGGATGGCCCGGATCGCGCGGCGTAAACGCCGCTTGTGGCGTGCCGGGGGAACCGCTGAATGGCGGCCGGGTACGATTACCAAAAAACAAACA